>OZ244558.1:1145000-4117157 GCA_965217575.1 Pyrinomonadaceae bacterium
TTTTCTCAGAAATCCCCATTTTTTTTGATTTGAGCAGTAAATTAGTTATTTCCCGAACGGCTCCGCAACCGCCTTTTGATTCAGTGATGAAGGTAACAAAGGGGAAAACATCCGCCTCCGCGTCGGCAACTGTTATTGGAAAACCGACCTTTTCCAATAATACGATGTCTGGAATATCATCTCCAATATATGCAACTTCTTCGGCTGAAACTTTTGCTTTTTCCAAAATTTCCTCAAAGCATAATATTTTGTTGGACGAGCCTTGTTTGATAAAATCAACGCCGAGTTCTTTCGCTCGCCTCACAACAATATTCGATTTTCTGCCCGAAATGATGCCTGAACGAAATCCCGCCTGATGCCACATCACCAATCCTTGACCGTCGCGGACGTGAAAAACCTTCATTTCTTCCCCTCTATCGGTGAAGTAAAGCCTTCCATCCGTCAAAACGCCGTCACAATCCATCAAAAGCAGTTTGATTTTTTTGGCGCGTTTCAGAATATCTTGGTCTGACCATTGTTCGTTCATAAACAGAAGATACCACCGATTAAATGAATTTGTGCCGACGACGTTAAATTATCTGACTTCAAAAATTTCCACGCCGTCTAATTTCCACTCGTTGCCGATTTTCACCAATCTGAAAACCGCTGTTCCGGTTTCGACTTCCTTGCCAAGCAGTTTAATACTAAGACCGGCTTCGACCAGCGCGCTATTCGCGCCAATTCTATCAACTTGTAAAATTTTCGTCTGCCATTCCTGCGCTCCCGCTACGCCGCCGGAAAATCTTGGAATTTCGGCTCCGGCAATCAAAAGGTCTATGTTTGATTTACTTCCCGAAATCGCCGCTTTATCAAATTTGGCGAAGAAATCTTTGATGCCTTCATCAATTGGAGTTGTAGAATTAGATTTATTTCTTCCGGCGCGTGCCGCTAAAGTCGCTCCGTATTCGGCATCGGCTTTGATCGCTTCGTTGAAAAAACTTCCCGCCTGCGTTGTTTGACCGCTTTTCAGGGCAATTTCGCCGAGACCTTCATTCGCCCAAGCCAAACTTCTCGCGGTCGGCAGTTTTTCATCTAAAACAGCGCGAAACTCGTTTTCAGCTTCGGTATTTTTACCCTGCGCCAGCAGTGCGCGAGCCAGTAAAATCCTCACATCGTCATATTCAGGCGATGTTTTAAGAATGACTCGCGCGTTTTTCTCGGCGGAAATGTAATCCTGCTTATCAAAGGCGCGCTTAACCGCTAATAAATAATCACTGTCATCAAATTCACGCGGCGCGACATCATCGGAGTATTCCGTTTGCGGATATAATTTATCCGTGTCAATTTCCGCCCGCACTATTTTGTTCGGGGTTTTAAAGTTTACCGCACCAAAACTTTTTGCCGGAATTGTTGCCTGTGCTGTTAATCTTTCGCCGTTCGCCGTGGTCGCCGCGACGTTGACCGCCGCTTCAATCGAACCTGTGTTTCGCAGGGCGACTTTAGTTTCCGCGCCGCTGACTTGCGGCAAACCAACCAACAAATTCATATCGGTAACTTGGTCAAACGCGTAATCAAGAAAATCTTTCTGCGCGGGAAAAGATGAACGCAGCTCGCTCAAACGCAGCTCACCGTTTTTCATATTCGCCCGCAGAATATTAAAAAATTCATCCGAGCCGACTTTTTTCGCCAGAATTCGCCAGACCATCGCGCCTTTGTTGGCAACTTCGGTGTAATAATATTCGTCGAGCGGCGAAACAATCGTCAGTGGTGCATCGCGTTTGGAAATCGAAGCATAAGCTGTTCGCTGCCGCATTCGTTCGATGTCGGCGATTTCTTTTCCGTATTTCGACTCCAAAAATTGCGTGGCGATAAATTTTGTCAGACCTTCCCGAATCACGCCGTAAGCGTCGCCGTCAATTTTAACCGCATTTCCCAGCCAAACTTTGACCACCGCTTCGGCGATGTTCATCGCAGTCTGCGAATCAATTTTCTGCCGCTGGAACACGCTGTCATCAACAAAAATCGTGCCGCCGCCGGAAAATCCCGCTCCTCGCCTGACGGCAGCGACGCGCCAGGACGCGTCCGGCGCAGCTCCGAGCAGATTTGTCGTGTAAGTTTTCGCTTCCGAAACTAAAGCCGCCAGTTCACCGGCGCGTTTTTGCGCGTCCACTCCCTTCGGCACAAAAACGGAAATCCCGTTCGATTCAACTTTGTCCCAATTTCCCGCCGCGAAAAAAGGCTGTCCGTTTAATTTCTGATCAAAAACGCCGTTATTTTCGACTCCCGATGACAAAACCGCTAAATTGTTCGGTGCAATGACCTTTATATCAAACGGCGCGTAATCGGCTCCGCGCGCGAAATACCAACTATTCGGTGTCGGATACCAAAATGATAGCGGCAAAAATTGTGAATCAACCGGCGACAGCGCGCTCAGTCCCGAATTTTCCTTGACATTAATTTTATAATCAATCGTGGCTGAAAGAGTTTGGCTGGACGCAGTTGCCGGAACGCGAATGACAATCTTTTGAAAATTGGCGTTTGTGTTAATCCTTTCTTCACGTTTACTGAAATCCGCCTTCGCGCCGTTGACGCTTACATTATTAATATCCGCGTTTGAACTGATCCGCAAAGATAATGTCGAAGCCGCGTCGTTAGAAACATTTTTTAAGTTCAAAATAGCTTTGACCGTTAAGTTTCTATCCGTTTCGACTTGCGGCAAAGTCGCCGTAAGATCATATTTCAGCACCTGCCAGGTGATCAAAGCGCGGCTTTCATCCTGCGCGAAAGCTGAAAAGACGAAAGTATAAAGAACAAATGCAAATGTAAATATAAACAGTAATTTTTTCATCAATGGTTTACTAACTCGTGAATCGCCTTTAATTTCGTCAGCAATTTCTCTAATTTATTCAAAGGCAATTGATTCGGACCGTCCGACGGGGCGTTTTTCGGATTATCGTGAACTTCCATAAAAACCGCATCCACGCCGCAGGCGACACCGGCACGAGCAAAATATTCGATGTATTCGGCTTGTCCGCCCGTTGCCTTACCGAGTCCGCCGGGAAGCTGGAGCGAATGTGTGACATCAAAGACGACCGGCACCCCGAAACTTCTCATAACCGGAAAACTTCTCAAATCTACAACTAAATTATTGTAGCCGAAACTCGCGCCGCGTTCGGTCAAAAGAATTTTTTCGCCGCCCGCTTCTTTTAATTTATCAACGATATTTTTTGCGTCCCACGGCGATAAAAACTGTCCTTTTTTAACGTTAACGGCTTTTTTTGTTCGCGCCGATTCAACTAATAAATCTGTTTGACGGCAAAGAAACGCCGGAATCTGAATCATATCGGCGACTTCGGCGACTTTTTCGACCTGCCAGGTTTCGTGAACGTCGGTAATCACGGGAACGCCGATTTCCTCTTTGACTTTGGCGAGAATCTCCAACCCGAATTCCATTCCGCCGCCGCGAAAACTCTCGATTGAACTGCGATTTGCTTTATCAAAAGAAGATTTATAGACGAATGATACGCCGACGTGTTTGCAAATATCATTAATTTCCTGCGCCATATAAAGCGTGTGCTGTTCATTTTCGACGACACACGGACCTAAAATAAAAGATAAACTTCCGTCGCCGAACGTAACATTTTCTACATTAAAAGAATTCATTATTATTTTCCTGCTTGTAATATTCGATTACTTCTTTCTGAGTAAAATACCACCAACAAAGTCCGAATAAGATTAACGGTTTCAACAAGCTAAATCCGAATAAAAATGTATTTACATCATAAAATCCGTTCGGATTTGGTTTGGCGTATGAAATTTCCAATATCAAAACAAATATTGACCAGAGCATATTCAGGGAGATAAATATCAGCAATAAGATTCGCGCCAGATTATCACCGAAAAAAGCCCAAATTGCTGTTGCCGCAGAAAATACATCCAAAGCTATTAATAGCGCGGCGATGAGCGGCGGTGTTTCGCTTTCAGTCTGTCGCATAGCGCGGAAATCATTGAAAAACTGGTAGATTCCAAAATTAAGAAACAGCAAAACGCACATCACATAAACGCCTTCAGGTTTGCGAATCTTGATTTTTTCTGTATTTTCCATTATGTTTCGTTATCCAAAACTGAAACAATTCATTTCATTAATTCCGATATTCTCCAAACAATGTTTCATCACGACCATTCCGCGAAATTCTTCTTTCATCAGTTCAAACTCTTCGCCGAGATTTGTGTAAGATTGTATCGCAAAGCCGCTTTTTTTGTAGGCTTCAATCGGTTTATCGGAAGTATCCATCGCCGTTAGCCAAACACCATCGCGGTTTAATTCCGCAGCGCGACGCAAAGCAAATTCTATTAATTTTCTGCCGATTCCTTTGCCAAGCCATTTTTTTGTAAAGTATATTTTCTCAAGAAACAGCGAATTTTCGACATCCGAATTCGGCGCAGGTTTTTTCAGAACAAGTTTCATCATTCCGATATTTTCGTCTTCATTTTCGACAATGTAATATTCGACATTCGGATTTACTATCTCTTTTTTTAGAAATTCTTCGCCGAAACAACGATTCATATACCATTCGATGCCATTCGGTTTCCAAAGATGCGCGTAATGCGGCGCGTAGGAATCAAAGCCAATTTTTTGCAGTTCCCTTAAATTTTCTATTTTAACTTTTCTGATCTTCACTAAATTTCATCCGTCAATGCGCTGAAACTCTTCAAATGTAATATCGACCAAATTCAATCAAACATTTTCGTTCCGCGATTCTTTCTAAATCATTAAAGCCGTAAATGAACGCCGTTACTTCGCCGATTTCCGTCAAAACCTCAACTTTATCAATTGTCTGTTCCGTCATCTGAGCAATGCCGAAACATATTGATACGCATTTTCCGATAAATTCACTGTCGCTTGCATAATTTTCTTCCAATTGCCATAACGCTCAAACTTAAAACAAACATCAAGTTTCGGTCGCCGAAAGTTACATTTTCTACTCTTAAAGTTTCCATTTTGGTCATTATTATTTGATTCACGCTCCGAGAAGTGTATTCTATTTTACACGACTATTTTATTTTCAAAAACTGTTTTTTGGTAACAGTGGAAAAATAGCGGGTAAAAAATTTAACTGACAGGGGACATTATGAGTAAGGAAGCAACAAAAAAAACAGAAACGAAATCGAAAAACACTTCGGCAAATGGCGAATCAGCCGAGCCGATTATGCACCAGCGCGGGCAAATTTTGCAGGAATTCGGCACGGTTATCAAAATGCCGATTGCCTTGGGCGAGGATATTTGTTCAAAGAGCGTTAATATGCTCAATCAAACTTTGGCGGATACGATGACCATCCGCGATATGTATAAAAAACATCACTGGCAGCTTGCCGGACCGACTTTTTATCAGCTTCATCTTTTGTTTGATAAACATTACGAGGAACAAGTCGAACTGGTTGATCTACTTGCCGAACGCATTCAACGGCTGGGCGGCATCACGCTGGCGATGGCGAGCGATATTGCCGAAGAAACCAACATCGAACGCCCGCCGCGCGGACGTGAAGAAGTACCGGTTCAGATTTCGCGGCTGCTCGAAGCGCACGAAATTATTTTGAAAGAGTCGCGTAAATATGCCAAAGATGCCGATGATGCCGGCGATGACGGGACGAATGATTTGTTCGTCAGCAATGTCATTCGCACCAACGAGCGTCAGGTTTGGTTTATCTCCGAACATTTGGTTGAAGTTCCGGTAGTGGTCGCCGATTAATTATTTAAGGCTTTGGTCAAAACGAAAAAGTCGTCGGTCATCGAATGGAACTTCGATGACCGACGACTTTTTCAGTCAGAACATCAATTATTCTTCCGCCGAGGCGGTCACGCGCTCTGGCATTTCGATTTTTCTGTCGCTTGACACGTCATCCTTTAGGTTTTCGCTTCTCAGCCGATTTTCGTGCGCGGCTTTCACAAAAGCGACAAAAAGCGGGTGCGCGTTGAGCGGTTTGGATTTATATTCGGGGTGAAATTGACAGCCGACAAAAAACGGATGTGTTTCCCTGGGAAGTTCGATCATCTCGACAAATTTTCCGTCCGGCGACATTCCGCTGAAAACTAATCCTTCTTTTTCCAGCAAACCGCGGAATTCCGGGTTAAATTCGTAACGGTGCCGGTGTCTTTCCGCAATTTCCGCCGCGCCGTGATAAATTTCCCTGACCAAACTTCCCTCTTTCAATTCGCATTGCCACGCGCCCAAACGCATTGTGCCGCCGTATTCTTCGACGTTTACCAAATCGCGCAGTTTGAAAATAATCGGAAACGGCGTATCAGGATTAAATTCCGTCGAATCGGCATCGCGCAGTCCGCAGACATCGCGGGCGAATTCGATGCACGCCGTCTGCATTCCCAGACAGATGCCGAAATACGGCGTTTCTGATTTGCGGGCGTATTTAATGGCGCGAATCATTCCCGAAATGCCGCGTTTGCCGAATCCGCCGGGAACTAAAATCGCGTCGTAATCCTGAAGGCGCGATCCGTAATTTTCGTCGTCAACCAAACCTTCCGATTCGATCCAATTGACGTTGACCTTCACATTATTCGCCACGCCCGCGTGCGTCAAAGCCTCGCGCAGTGATTTATACGAATCTTCGAGTTCGACATATTTGCCGACAATCGCAATTTTCACTTCGCCGTCGCTCGGCTCTTTGATTGTTGAAACGAGTTCGCGCCAATTTCTCAAATCGGCGTTCGGAAATTTTTCGTCGAGATGCAGATTCTGCACGATTAAATCGTCCAAACCCTGTTCGTGAAAGGCGAGCGGCACTTCGTAAATCGTCTTCACATCGAGCGCGGAAATGACGGCGTTTTCCTGCACGTTGCAAAACAGAGCGATTTTTCTTCGCAATTCAAGCGACAAAGTATGCTCCGAACGACACAGCAGAACGTCGGGCGCGATGCCGATTTCGCGCAGTTCTTTGACCGAATGCTGCGTCGGTTTGGTTTTCAGTTCGCCTGCCGCCGCGATATACGGAACTAATGTAACGTGAATAAAAATCGCGTTATTTCTGCCTTCTTCGTTGCCGATTTGCCGAATCGCCTCCAAAAAAGGCAGCGATTCGATGTCGCCGACCGTGCCGCCGATTTCGACAATCAGAATATCGGGCGCGTCTTTTTCGGCGACAATTCGCACCGCCTGTTTGATTTCGTCGGTAATATGCGGAATGACCTGAATGGTTTTCCCCAAATAATCGCCGCGCCGCTCTTTTTCGATAACGCTCAAATAAATCCGCCCGCTTGTCCAATTATTCGCCTTCGTTAATTTCGCGTGCGTAAATCTTTCGTAATGTCCCAAATCCAAATCGGTTTCCGCGCCGTCGTCCGTCACGTAACATTCACCGTGCTGAAACGGCGACATCGTTCCCGGATCAACATTAATATACGGATCAAGTTTCATCATCTGCACGTTCATTCCCCGCGCCTCCAAAAGACAGCCGATGGAACTCGCCGCCAAACCTTTGCCCAAACTCGAAACTACGCCGCCGGTTACGAAAATATATTTTGTCATTTTATTTATCCTCAAAATTGAAAAGCTAACTGTTTTGTCTGAATAATCGTGTTTTCTGCCAAATCTTTTCGATACTCATTAATACAGTTGGCAACATATTCTGCCAGTTTAACCGGAACTGCGTTGCCGATCATTTGTTCCAAATCCGATTTATTTCCGAAAAAATTAAAGTCTTTCGGAAAAGTCTGTAAATAACTTCTTTCGATGGTGGTCAACGGGCGAACTTTTCCGCCCGGTTCACAACCGTCTTTTATGTGTTTAATATATGTTTTCGGAATCGGACGATTTACGCCGCGCACCGTCGGACTTGGTTCGTGAACACTGAAAATCCCGCGCCGTTGATAACTTCGCGGATGTCGGTAGTAAAATTCAACGTCCAAACTTGTTCCTAAATAGTCAAAAACCGTCATCGGATGTGAGTTTTGATTTTTGTTCAAATACACATCTAAAAAATTATCCGAAGATTTAAGATGCCCGATCAAAAAAAATCTTTTTCTGGTCTGCGGCACATCACAAAAACTTGCGTCCAAAACTTTTTCGGTCAATCCATAACCGGCATTGACCAAAACTTTTTTGGCATCTCGTAAAATGAGGCTCTTTTCGATGCGCGGAACATTTTCCATCACAAACCACTCCGGCAAAACTCCGGCGATAATGTTTGCCAAACCTAGAGTTAAATCGGCGCGCCCAAGCGTTTCATCTCTCTTGCCTGCGCTGGAAAAGTCCTGGCAGGGCGCACCGCCGATAATTATCTGCGGCGAAAACTTCTTGAAAATACTTACATCAAAATTTTGTGATAAATCTAAATCAAAAATCGGATGAGAAAAATTAGACCGATAAATTTCGATTGCCGGTTTCCAATTATCAAAAGCAGCTTTAATACAAAAACCGGCATTCTGAAAACCGAGCGACAGACCGCCGCAACCTGCAAATAAATCTATTGTATTCATATCTAAAATAAATCGGGCGAGTTGAAAATTATCGCGTCAAAACGTCTTTCGGGACTCAAAAGATTTTGTCCACCGCCTAAGATGATATTTTTAATTTCATCTTTCGTAATACGCGGTTTCCTTAAAATATTATCTTTCATAAATTGATGGGTAACTCGCCCGCTTAAAGCAAAAGCCTTGTCATTTTTTGTGTTATATGAAAGCGAATCAATAATTCGGGCGTGATTAATTTGTCCGTTTTTACTAAAGTCATAAAGCATTTTAAAAAGCCAAACTAAAGTCCGCAATTGACGGGTAATTCGGTGTTCTTTGATTTCGCGGGCGGCAACTTTTGCAAATAATCTAATAAATGCCAGATCGCTCCAAACGAAAACATCCAAACAATTTTCAGCCAGTTTTGGCGTTTTACCCTGCGTTTTCCAAATTGGCTGCATTACAAAAGGCGACTGGAAACCGAGCATCGCTAGCGAAATTTCATCAATAACGCGGATCATATTTCCGAGATATGGGATGACGATACCCGGCTCTGTCCAGTCACCTATCTCTTCAAAGCTGTCCCCGATAATCGTTTCCAGTTCAGATTTTCGATCCTCGAAAAACGAAAATAAACTGCAAGCTAGATAAACTATTGTGTCGGGACGAATGACAATTTCGCAGCCGTAAAATTCCTCTCTCAAATTACAAGTTGAATTGTCGGGCAGTGCGGTTAATTTTATTTCCAGCCCTTTCAAAATACTGCCGCCAACCAGATTTTGCGTCACCAAATCAACTCGCGGAATATTGCCGATTATAAATTTTTGATACGGCAAAAACTGTGATTCAAAAGAGTAAAAAATGCTTTCTGAATTTGGCGGCAACCCATATAAATCTTCTGTTTTTATATAATCGTGAAATGTTTCCAAATTTTCGTTGAGTTTGACATAAATATTGTCCAGATTTTTGTACGCTAAATACGCTGACAAAGCGGCGGGAAAAGAAGAATTAAACTGATTCTTTCCCCAGGCATCCCTGTCAGAAAAATCTCTATTTGAGTGTTTTATACCAAACAAAGATGGTTTTTCATCTTGAGTCATAATATTTTAACTTCCCAAACTCGAAACTACGCCGCCGGTTACGAAAATATATTTTGTCATTTTATTTATCCTCGATGATTCGCCTTACTTTCTCAAAATCTTCCGGCGTATCAACGCCGATTGAACTTTCCACAACTTCAACAACCTTTATTTTCACACCGTTTTCCAATGCGCGGAGCTGTTCGAGAATTTCCGTTTTCTCCAAATTTGTCTGTTTCAACTTAGTGTATGCAAGCAAAAATTCGCGCCGGTAAACGTAAAGTCCGGTGTGTTTGCGAAAAAGCGAAATCAAATGCGGCTCGTTTTGCAGAGCATTTCCCAAATTCCCGTGCTTTTTCACGGCATCGCGGGGAAAAGGAATCGGCGAGCGCGAAAAATAAAGAGCGAATTCGTTTTCATCTGTCACAACTTTAACGACATCAGGCGATAAAACGTCTTCCGCATTATGAATCGGCTCACAGGTCGTGGTCATTTTAATTGAATCATCCTGCAAAATCGCTTTAACCGCCTTTTCGATTGTGAACGGCGAAATCAGCGGTTCGTCGCCTTGCACGTTGACGATAATTGAATTTTCCGGCAGATTTTCGGCGACTTCGGCGATTCGGTCACTGCCCGATTGATGATTTTCTGAAGTCAAAACCGCTTCGTTACCGTTTTCATAAACAGCGCGTAAAATCTCCCGGCTGTCAGTGGCAACGATCACGCGAGAAATATTTTTCGCTTTTTTTGCCTGCTCCAAAGTTCTCAAGATCAGCGGTTTTCCGGCAACCGGCAAAAGTAATTTATTTGGCAGTCGAGTTGAAAAAAGACGCGCCGGAATGATTGCGATGACGTTTTGTTGTTGGTTTTTTCCGTGTTGCTCCACGGGATTTTAGGGTATATCTATTCGATTCAAAGTTCAAGGTTCAAAACTCAAAGTTTATAATCACAATGAAATGTCTTGACTCTTTGACTGAGAGTATCATTCAGTTTTTCCAGTTGACCTAACTTTGAACTTTGAACCTTGCGTCTTTTTTCGCTAAACTCGTTTCGTGCAAAATTACGAATCAGATCAAACCGATAACTTGTCTTCATCGCTGACAGAAAAAGATGTTGCGGCATCAGAATCATTGCCGATTACGCCAAATAATCCGCCTTGGAACAGTTGGGCGGCGGTCGGCGTATGGTTCGCCAGCATCGCGTTGATAGTTGTCTTTCCAAATGTTCTTTTGCTTCCCTATCTGGCAAAGCAAAGTCTTGATTTTTCCGACCGCGCGGCAATTATCGAGTTTGCCAAATCAGACCCGACGGCAGTTTTGCTGCAATTAATCGCCATTATTCCCGCGCATATTTTTACACTGGTTTTGGCGTGGCTGGTGGTTACGCGGTTTAGAAACTTTTCCTTTCGTCAAACATTGGGATGGCAGTGGAATGGTTTTAACTTTTGGAAATGTTCTTTAATTCTCGTCGGCATTTTCGTCGTAACTTTTATAGTTTCATACTTTATTCCCGAACAGGACAATGATTTACTGCGAATTTTGAAAAGTTCGCGCAACGCAGTGTACCTCGTCGCATTTCTGGCAACATTTACCGCGCCGCTAGTTGAAGAAGTTGTCTATCGCGGAATTTTGTATTCGGCTTTTCAGAGAAGTGCCGGAGTTTTAACGGGAATTTTGATTACGACGTTTTTATTCGCCCTCGTTCACGTTCCGCAATATTGGGGCAGTCCGGGAACGATTATTTTGATTTGCCTGCTCAGTTTGGTTTTAACTTTGGTTCGGTACCGCACGAAAAATCTGCTTCCGTGCATCGTTCTGCACACACTTTTCAACGGTATTCAGTCGCTGATGCTGCTTTTACAACCTTATTTTGAATCTGACACCGCCAAATCACAGACCGCTTCAATCGTTCATTTTTTAATTAAATATATTTAATACCCTAACGATCTATGTTTTTTATATTACGAAAACAAAACTCAACTTACACAGTATTTAAGCATTAAATTAAAAAGGCGAGAGAAAAAATTCTCCCGCCTTGACAACCACCTAGATAAACTTATTCAATGACCGCCTTTACCAATCGCCCCGGTAGTCGGCGAAATCAAAGTCGGGGGAGCTTGCGGCGTTGAAACCTGCGTCGGGAAACGCGGCGAATTATCGAAAACTGCCGGATTACTGTCTCGATAAACAGGTCTCATACCGACATCGTTTTGAACCTTTTGAAATGGCGGAACCGCGTCTCGGCGATTCGTATTATTAATTCTCGACGGCACACTGGCTCCCGACCTCAATGTCCCTACTTGCGGCGGCGACGTTTGATTCGTCGGCGGTTGATAATAAACATAGTTCGGCATTCGCAGATACCAAATATCGCGTCCGTAGCCGTAACCGTAAGGCGAACTCCAGCCGTAGCCGAAAGGCAGAAAACAGTAATTTCCGCTAAAACTGTCTAAAACCCAAAGTCCGTAAGAATTGTAAATATTCCACCCGCGACGATTAAAAGAATTTAACAGCGAGTTTCTCAAATTTCCCCGCTGCAGCCGGGAATTAACCTTTGCCAACTCTTTGGCGCGGTCTTTGCTCCAGAGTTCGAGTGCATCTTTATCATCACGGTCAAATTTTTCAACGGCAACCTGATTACCGTTCGCCGTTGCTGTCCGTCCGCTTTTGACTTCCACCGCGTTCGATTCACCAACTTCCGCTTTGCCTTTCCAAACCTCGATTTTTCCGCTTCCGTCGCCTAACACATCAATCCGGTAAACGCCCGATGTGACGATATTAAATTTTCCCTTCGGGGTATTGACCGCGAAATTGAAATCATCATCCGTAATAACTTCAAATATCGCGCTGCCGCGATTTAGTTTTAACTGCAAATCATCTAGGGAAGTTGACCCAAATTCAAAACTGGAGTTATCCGCCAAGCGAATATATGAACCCGGATTTAACAAAACTTCCACCTTTCCGTCCGCCCCGGTGGAAACTTTTTCCCCGACTTCTAATTTGTCGCCCCTCAGCAAATATCCGCTTCTGCCGTTGTTTTGAGTGACGGAAACTTTACCTTCAATATAATTGACACCGCCCGCGTTCGCCGAAATCAAATACGGATTTCCAACCGGAGAAACTGATTGATTGTTCTGCGCGAAAACCAGTACGGAAGATAAACAAACAAGTGCGCTGGTTGTGAAAATGTACAAAAGATTTTTTTTCATTGTTGCTCCTTACCAAAGTGAAAATCAAAAGTGAAATTTTAGAATTCTTACCGTTTACAGTTAAAATAATGTAGGCAAATCATTAGTGTTCATTTTAACATCTTTTTTTGGAAATTACAATCTTCAGGAAATCAATTCTCAAAAGAATTAACTTTTAAACGCGCGGTCAAAAACAACGAACAACCTTTGAAGCCCAATTGTAATCCAAAAGCTGTCCGACAAATTATTTGTTCGGCAATTTTACAAGGGAAACATTATGGCTACATTTCACGACCCGATTAGTTGTTTCGCGCCGCTCGAAGTAATTGAAAGATTACTTGAAATTCGCGCCGAACTTGGATTTGCGGAAGTTCTTTATGCCGATAATTCAGTTGATTTAGCGGAGTTTTTAGATGCGTTCGGCTTTGACGTTTACGCTTTTTCAAACAGCCAGGAAAAAATAAATTACGGTGATTATCGCGCCCCAATCGCGCCGGGCGGCGATGTGGTTCACTGTTCTTTGACGGCACACTAATTTTATATAGGTCCCCAACAACTGAAGGAACGCGGAAGGTGATTCTTAATTGAAAAGTTTTCCGCATTTTCAGTTTTTGATTCTTATACCAAAACCATTGCCGCGGGCTGAGTTAGACGGTTTTGACTTGGATCAAGACTTGACGGTTTTTTTGTATCAGTGCCGGTATTTGTGCATTTAGTGTGTTTCGCGGGCAGTAAAAATGGTTTTATCACAGCTTTTCAATCAAACAAATCGTGAAATCAAAAATGCGATTGACTAAACAGCCTTAATAATGAAAAGCGTTCCGTCATCGTTCAAAAATTTTTCGCCGGTAAAATCGGACACGCCTTTGCGGATAAAATCAATCATTTCTTTGGCGGGCAAATCAATTCCTTCCAATACTCTTTTAGAAAAACGATCTTGTCCATATTCTTCGCCGAAACTATTGGTGCTTTCGGTAATTCCGTCAGTGTATAAAACCAATACCTGATTTTGCTCAAACTTAATAAAATGCTGGTGATAATGTCTGTCACGAAACATTCCGAGCGGCAAATCTCCGTATTCGACGAATCTATATTCACCGTTTGGTTTCATTAACAGCGGCGGGTTATGACCGGCATTGGAAAAAACAAAGGTGCGGTTCGTCGCGTCCAAAATCCCGTAAATTGCCGTAATAAACTGATTATCCTTGATTGAATCCCACAATAAATTTCCGACCTTTGCCAGAGCGATGTGCGGCGCGTAGCCGACCTGCACTCCCGAACGCAGCGAAGCTCGCAAAAAAGACATTAAAAGCGCGGCGGGAATTCCTTTGCCAACCGCGTCGGCGACTACAATGCCGATTTGATCTTCAAACATCGTGACCCAATCGTAATAATCGCCGGAAACTTCTTCGGTCGGAAAAACATACGCGCTGATGTCAAAACCTTTTAATTGCGGATCGGTTTTGGGAAGCAGTTCGAGCTGCACCTGACGGGCGATTTCAAGCTGCGCCTGCAATCGTTTCTTTTCGACGAGCTGGTCGTGAAGCTCAACTTTTTCGATAATAATCGCCACTTGCGAGGCAAGAAGTTGCAAAACCGATAAATCGTCCGGCGTGTAAGCGTTCAGCGCGTCGCTTTCGAGATCAAAAACTCCGATTACATTTTCATTGGCAATAATCGGCGCGACCATTTCCGATTGAGTGTGTTCTCTGGCTTGAACATACCGTGTATCCTGGCTGACATCTGATGAAATCAGCGGTTTTCCGGTTCGTGCCGCATAACCGATAAATCCTTCGCCGAGTTTAAGACGCGGTTCCGCTATTTCAAAATTTATTCGGTAGCCGCGAATCGCCTTCGATTTGAAGCTGTACTGTTTTTCGCCGTTTTCAATCGCTGCTTCGATCAAATAAATTCCCGCCGCGTCATACGGAATCAGCGAGCCGAGCGTGTCCATCACGAGCGTTAAAACTTCGTCTAAATCAAGTGTGCGGCTGATTGTTTTGGTAATATCGAGCAACAGACGCAGTTTATCAATAACCGTCAGGTCTGGATTCGGCGCGGATGGTTTTTGAGTTTCTTCGGGCATATTGGGCGGCTCAACTGGCTTATTCAGGTATTTCACCGCTAATCATTTTGGTTTTATAATCTTCCCAAAGTCTGGAGATTTTCATTCGGTATTCGACCAGTTCGCGGCTGACGTTAAAGTGCCGCGCGATCTCTCTTGAAGTTTTACCTTCATTTATCATCCGGCGCAACCCCGCGTATGGAACAAGTGCCGCCGCGCCGACCGAATAAGCCGCTTCTTCATCGTTTTCACGATAATCGCGCGCAATCGGTTTGCCGTGTCGGTTGACGTTTTCGATTGCCAGACGGCTCGGCTGATGTCCGAGAAAAACGTGACAGACTTCTTCCATCAGCGTCGCGTTCTGCCGATTTGTCCCGTGTGTCGGGTTGAGAATAATCAGTTTTCTGCCGTCGTGTAAAGTTTGCGAACACGCGCCGCCCGACCATTTATCTTTGCCGTTGCCAAGTAGATGCGCTCTTGTTTCCTCGGTTAAAAATGGTTCGATCTGCTCAAATGAAGCGACCAGTAGCTTGGCATACTGCGCCAAATCAAATGGATTCAGCCGCTCTTCGTGATGGCGCAAACCGGCGAATTCGCGTAAACCGATAGCGCGAATTTCATATTCCCTACCCTTTCTGGTCGGTGGTAAATCTTCGGTGTTCACGAATCAATCAAAAATATTAAATGTTAATAGTTACTGGCGATCAAAAAAAGTTTTATCGTGAGAATTGATTGCAAACGTCGCGTAACTTCTTCAAAATTGGTGAGTTCGATGTTGCTTGTCCGTTAAACTTTGAAATTTTCTCCGGCAATTACACTTCCTTAAATTCTGAGTCAACATCTTCGCTCGACAGCGCGACGCGATAATTTTTCGATTGTTTTTGTTTGGTAATCAGCAAATCGTCTTTTGTTTTAAGCAGATCGGAACGGTTATAAACCGAAATTTCAAAGTTGTAACCGTGCGTAATCGCATCTTTCGGACACGCTTCGACGCAGAAACCGCAGAAGATACAGCGTCCGTAATCAATATTATAAACCTTCGCGTAACGTTCGTCGCGCCCGATCCGCTCTTCATAAGTTCTCGAATCTGTTTCGGCTTCGATATAAATACAGTCCGACGGACACGCCGCCGCGCATAAATAACACGCCACGCATTTTTCTTTCCCCAGTTCGTCAACGTGAAGCAGATGCTGTCCGCGATATCGCGGCTGCACCGTCACCGGAACATCTGGATACTGAACCGTCCATTTCTGTTTCGGAAGTTGGGCGAGCGTGATGCTCATCCCTTTGATAATCGCTTTGGTTGAATTAATTACGTCGCTGATTAATGACATTTATTTCTCTTTTTTAAAAAACTTCAATTGATAATTATAACGCACAAAGTTCGCCTTCGCGTAACTAAAGCGGATTTTTATTTTACATTATCTGTAGATTACAACTATCGGCTTCCTAAGATGCCGCCAAGAATACCAAAAAAAACTTGTAGAACAAATAAAACGATAAACAGAAGAGTTCCGATGGCTCCGGTTATTATTCCGCCCAGAGCTAAACTTCTCCCGCCGAATTCATTTGGATTTTGCTCCGCATTTTTCTTTCCCATAACACCGGTAACTATCCCCGCTGGTCCGGTAACTACTGAAAAACAGCAGAGTAAGCTCAAAATACCGCAGACGATTGAGACAATTGCCAGCGTTTTATTTTGCCCTTGTCCGGCAACCGGCGGCTGAAACGGCGTATTTTGTCCGATCTCCTGATTTTGCCAATTCATATCAGGCGCGGGCGGCGGTGTCCAGTTCGGTTGTTCAACCGGATAATTTCCCACTTCAACTTCCCTCGCAAACGGCGTATTTAATGCTTCGGCTTTAATTTCTGCTTCTCTGAACGCCGGCGGCTGGTTAAACGGAGATTGATTGTAAGAATCGGGTTCGCTCTGGGGAATCGGCTCAGACTGACTAAATGGCGGCAGCGGTCTGGAAGGTGCTTGATAACCGATTAAAGATTCGTCGAATGGTGACGGAATCGGAGTATTCAGGATGTCGTCTTTTGCCGCTTGGTTGTACTGGTGTTCATTTGGCAAAGGATTCGATTTAGGTGTCGGACTTTCGCTGACCGGTAGAGAGCTGATCTCACTGCCGAAAGGTTTTACTTCCGCGCTCAGCGGCGTTTGCGGCAATGGGTTGTTGAAGGGCGCAGGCGGCGCGACCGGCTTTTCATCATTGGTATTCGCCGGTTCTTTGCTGCTTCCAAACGGCGGAGAAACCATCGTTTTCATCAAATCCGGTTCTTCGGGCGATTCTGAAATTTCCTGCTCCGCTTTTTTCGGCGGCGCGACCATCGTTTTAAAAGGATCGGGTGGAACTGCCGAAGCTATTTCATCCCTACTTGCTACGACCGTTTTGAATGGATCGTTTTTGGCGGCATCCGCGACTTCAACCAACAACGTGCCGTCAGTTTGACAAAATTTCATTCCGTCGGCAAAAGTTTTACCACAGGTCGGACATCTTTTCATCGTTTTCCATCCTTTTTCTAACAGTCTGGGAAGTCTGGGAGGTTTTGGGAAGTCTGGGAAGTTCAAGGCAAAAGAAAAGCATTTAACTCCTCAACTTACCAAATTTCCCAGACTTCCCAGACTTCCCTTCTTACTCTGACGCTTAAACTAACTCTATTTTGCTGAAAAAATATGAAATTTCAATCGCCGCGTTCTCATCCGAATCAGAACCGTGGACGGCATTTTCGCCGATTGAACCGGCAAAATCTTTGCGAATCGTGCCTTCCACCGCTTCCGCCGGATTCGTCGCGCCCATCAAATCGCGCCACGCTTTGACGGCATTTTCTTTTTCGAGTGCCATTACCACACACGCGCCGCTCGACATAAATTCCGTCAACTCGCCGTAAAACGGACGTTCGGCGTGAACCGCGTAAAAACCTTCGGCTTCTTTTTTCGTCAGATGAATCAGTTTCATCCCGCGAATCTCAAAGCCGTTCGACAAAACTTTGTCAATAATTTTTCCCGAATGTCCTTTTTTGACGGCATCCGGTTTGATAATTCCAAATGTTAAATTGCTCATTTTTTATTAATTTTTCCTCTTCTTTATTTGCGCCTTCGGTGATTTCTTCAAAGGCATTGGTAAAACTTTATCTGTTATCTTTACTGGCTGCATTTCAACAACCATTTGCGGCAAACAGTCTGCGCCTGCATATCCGCAAGGTTCTGGAGTTAATGAATCTAACGCGATGTCAAAAATCATTTTTCCTGAATTTGCCGGAACTAATTTAAAACCTTTTACTTCAAACTTTTCAAAGCCTCGATTTTCCAAATCAACAAAGATTTCAAACTTTGCAATTCTGAAATCAGCAGAGGATTTTTTATCGTCATGAGAATTAAAAGGGCGACTCAATGAATAAACACCATTATTGTTAGTTTGCGCCTCAAACTTTTCATCTTTGTCATTTATAGCTACAACTTTCTCTTTTGGAATAACTGCGCCGGTGGCATCATAAAGTGTTCCAGTCAAAATCGTTTTTTGCGCGTTTATAACACCAACCAAACTTAGAATCAAAAACAAAATCTGCAAAACTTTCATATTTTTACATCAATTCAAAAGTTTTATCATTTCCGCCGTGATCCGTGACGGTCGGGATTTTTCGCGGTCAATCAAACACCAAACACTTCGCGCTTTGACCAACAAATCTTCACCACGTTTTATTTCCGTGAATCTTTCAAAAGTAACTTTTGTCGCTTCGCCAACCCAGGTTATTGCCGTAATTTCTTCGTTTTCAAACGCCTGTTTTTTATAATCAATCTCGTGGCGAATCACGAGCCAGGTCAGTTTTTCGCGCGTTTCTTCATTGGTCGCCGCCAACCAGTGCGCGACGGCAACATCTTGAATCCAGCGCACATACGCGACATTGTTGACGTGACCCTGCGCGTCAATGTCGGCGGCGGAAACGCGGAAAGAATGAAAAAATTTCATTTAAGCTGACGCTTTTGAACCAAGAACTTCCTGAATCGCTTTGCCGATGTCGGCGGGCGATTCGACGACTTTGATTCCGGCTTCGCGCAACGCCTTCATTTTCTCGGCGGCTGTGCCTTTGCCGCCGGAAATAATCGCGCCGGCGTGTCCCATTCTGCGTCCCGGCGGCGCGGTTTGTCCGGCGATGAAGGCGACAATCGGTTTGGTGACGTTTTCTTTCGCAAACGCCGCCGCGTCTTCTTCGGCAGTGCCGCCGATTTCGCCGATCATCACAATCGCGTCGGTTTCGTCGTCGTCCTGAAATAATCGCAAAGCATCCGTGTGATTCGTGCCGATAATCGGGTCGCCGCCGATGCCGATGGCGGTTGATTGTCCGAGTCCGAGCGCAGTCAATTGCCCGACGGCTTCATAAGTTAAAGTTCCCGAACGCGACACCACGCCGATTCTGCCTTCTTTGTGAATATGTCCGGGCATAATTCCGATCTTGCATTTGCCGGGCGCGATAATTCCCGGACAATTCGGACCGATCAAGCGCGTGTTTTTATCGCTCAAAAATTCTTTGACCTTAATCATATCGGCGACCGGAATGCCTTCCGTAATGCAGACGACGAGCGGCAGACCGGCTTCAGCGGCTTCCATAATCGCGTCGGCGGCAAACGGCGGCGGCACGTAAATGACCGAAGCGTTCGCGCCGGTTTCCTTAACGGCTTCGGCGACGGTGTTGAAAACCGGAATATTTTCGTGCGTCGTGCCGCCTTTTCCGGGCGTTACGCCGCCGACGACATTCGTGCCGTATTCGACCATTTGCTGCGTGTGAAAAGTTCCCTCTTTGCCGGTAATGCCCTGCACAATCAGGCGTGTGTCTTTGTTGACTAAGATGCTCAAATTCTTTGCTCCTTTTGTAAATCGCGGTAAATTTTATTGATTAAAACGAAAAAAAGTATATCACGGCGAAAAGTTTTTATTGAAATTACATAAGTCAAACTTTTGTCGAATCGTTTCGCCAAAGAACGTTATTTTTCAAAAACATTCGACTATTTCGGCTCAAACGTCATTCACGCGCGAACTTCCGCGAAAAGTTAGATGACCGATCTTAATTGATTTTGCTCAACAAAATATTCCGCAATGGTTCATAATCCGCTTCGATTTTGACGCGATTTTTCGAACGCGAAAATAAATCTTTGACCGATTGCGGTATTGTGCCGTGAGTGCCGACGATTTTTTCGACCGAATCGAATTTTACCGGATGCGCGGTTTCGAGAAAAAATCCTTTTTCCTGCGGATTATTTTTCAGATATTCCGCCAGTGCGTAAAATCCGACCGCGCCGTGCGGGTCTAAAACGTAATCGTATTTTTTGTAAACCTCGCGCATCGTTGCGGCGGTTGCGTCGTCCGAAACGCTGACTGAATCCAAAATCTTTTTCAAATTTAGATAATCATTATCAAAAATTTCCAAAATTCTGGCGAAATTACTCGGATTTCCGACATCCATCGCATTAGAAAGCGTGGCGACCGATTGGCGCGTCTCTAAACTTCCCGACTCAAAAAATCGCGGAATTACATCATTGGCATTCGTCGCGGCGATAAATTTTTTCGCGGGCAACCCGGAAATATGCGCCAGAATTCCCGCGCAGATATTGCCGAAATTCCCGCTCGGGACGCAAATCACCGGATTTTGGATTTGAGATTCTGGATTTTGGATTCTGCTTTGCCACTGCTGAAGCGCGTAAAAATAGTAAAATTGCTGCGGCAGCCAGCGCGCGATATTTATTGAGTTTGCCGATGTCAAAAAAACTTTTTCTTTGAGATTTTCATCAGCCAGAGCGGTTTTAGCCAAGGTTTGACAATCGTCGAAATTTCCCGCCACTTCCAACGCCGTGATGTTTCGTCCGAGCGTCGTCAACTGCAATTCCTGAACTTCGCTGACCTTGCCGGACGGATAAAGTATCACGACTTCAACATCTTCGACTCCGAAAAAACCGTTCGCCACCGCGCCGCCGGTGTCGCCGGAGGTGGCGACGATGACGATGGTTTTTTCCTGTTTACCCTTTGAAAAATAACACAGACAGCGGCTCATAAAGCGCGCGCCGACATCTTTAAAGGCGAGCGTCGCGCCGTGAAAAAGTTCAAGCGTCGCAATGTTTTCCGTAATTTTAACGAGCGGAAACTCAAAATTGACAGTTTCGCCGCAGATTTGAACTAGCAAATCGTCGGGAATTTCGCCGCCGACGTACGGTTTAATCACTTCAAAGGCGATTTGTTCCTTCGATTTATTTGGAAAATTTTCCCAAAATTCGCCGCTCAACTGCGGGATTTTTTCGGGAAAATATAAGCCTTTGTCGGACGGCTGACCGTTCAGCGTCGCTTCCCGAAAGGAAACGTGAGCGGATTTTCGATTTGTGCTAAAGTATTTCATTGATTTTCAGATTTCGGATGTCAGATTCCAAATTTCAAATTGTCCATTGACGCAAAGATTCAAGTCGCCGAGTCTGATCTGGAATTTGGAATCTGAAATCTGAAATCTTACATCATTTATGAGGGAAATAAAAATTTTAGCTCCCGCAACCGTCGCCAATGTCGTTTGCGGATTTGATTGTTTGGGTTTCGCGCTGCAATCGCCGAATGACGAAATGATTGTGAGGATCATTGACGAAAAGACCGTACGCGTCATCCATCACGACGATTATAATCTGCCCGCCAACGCCGCCGAAAATATCGCCGGCGTAACGCTTTTGGCAATGCTCGCGGCGATTGACGAAAATTTCGGTTTTGAAGTGGAAATTACCAAACAAATCAAACCCGGCAGCGGCATCGGTTCGAGTTCGGCGAGCGCAGTCGGCGCGGCGGCGGCGGCGAACAAACTTTTAGATGAGAGATTTTCGCGGCTCGAAGTCGCCGAATTCGCGCTCGCCGGTGAATTTGTCGCGTCGCGGTCGCGCCACGCCGATAACGTCGCGCCGTGTCTGTTCGGCGGCTTCACACTCGTTCGCGCCGTCAGTCCGCTGGATATTATCGCGCTCGAATTTCCGCCGTTGTTCGTTACGATTATTCATCCGAAGATTGAAATTAAAACATCCGAAGCGCGAAAAATACTGCCCGCTCACATTCCTCTGAAAAGCGCGGTGCAGGGTTGGGCAAACGTCGGCGCGCTCGTCGCGGCACTTTCAAAAGGCGATTATGAACTGATTTCGCGCAGTTTGCAGGACTGCATCATCGAACCCGTCAGAAAAAATTTGATTCCGCATTACGATGAAATCAAAAGCCAAAGTTTAAAATCAGGCGCGCTCGGCGGCGGAATTTCCGGCTCCGGTCCGAGCGTTTTTATGTTCAGCGAAACTTCGGCAACCGCTCAAAGAGTTGAAAAAGCGATGCGCGAGATTTATTCTCAAACTGAAATTGATTTTGACATTTACGTTTCGGAAATTAATGCCGAAGGTGTCAAAACAGTAGAAAGTTAAAAATTTAAAACAAACGATTTACGCTTCGGCGAGAGCGCGAAATTATATTTTATGGACAAGACGGTTTTTCTCTTTGACGTTGACAATACATTGCTCGACAACGACCGCGTGGCACAGAATCTGCGCGATTTTTTGGAAAAAGAAGTCGGCGTAAGACGCAGCAATCATTACTGGAAAATTTTTGAAGAATTGCGCTCCGAACTCGGTTACGCCGATTATCTCGGCGCATTGCAGCGTTACCGCGTCGAAAATCCTTACGACACGCATCTGCTCGCCGTTTCGACTTATCTGATAAATTATCCGTTTGCGAATCGTCTTTACCCGAATTCGCTCGACGTTCTGGAACACTGCAAAAGATTCGGCAAAGTCGTGATTTTATCCGACGGCGATGTCGTTTTTCAGCCGCGCAAAGTCGAGCGTTCCGGTTTATTTCAAGCCGTCGAAGGAAATGTTTTGATTTACATTCACAAAGAATTTGAATTAGAAGATGTCGAGCGGCGTTATCCGGCGGAAAATTACGTCTTGATTGACGACAAACTACGGATTTTAGCCGCGATCAAAAAAATCTGGGGCGACCGCGTGACGACGATTTTCCCGCGGCAGGGACACTACGCTTTCGACGAAAAAGAAATTGCCAAATATCCGGCAGCTGATATGACGATTGAGCGGATTGGCGATTTGCTCGAAATTGATAATTTCGGAGCAGAAGCCTGCACGACGGCGAAGGGGAAAAATTTATGAATTTCCTAAAAACATCCGATTTTTCACGAGCCGAACTCGAAGAAATTATCGAATCGGCAGTTCAATTCAAAAGCGGAGCGAATGCCGAAAAAATCTTGGGCGGAAAATCCGTCGCGCTCGTATTTTTTAATCCGAGTTTGCGGACACGCGCTTCAATGCAGGTCGGCATTTACGAACTCGGCGGCAACGCCGTGATTTTGGAGCCGGGCGGAACTTCGTGGACGCTCGAACATCGGGAAGGCGCGGCGATGGACGCGAACAAAACCGAGCATTTGAAGGAATTTGTCGGAGTTTTGGAAAGATACGTCGCGGCAATCGGCGTACGAACTTTTGCGGAATTGAAGGATTGGGAATTGGAGCGCACCGATCCGATTTTGGCGGCGTTTGCGAAATACGCGACGAAACCGATTATCAATCTCGAATCGGCGATGCACCATCCGTGTCAGGCGATGGCGGATATGCTGACGATTCGGGAAAAGTTCGGCAGGCAAAAGAAAAAAGTGACGCTGACGTGGGCGTTTCATCCGAAACCTTTGCCGATGGCGGTGCCGAATTCATTCGCCCTCGCCGCCGCGCAATTCGGACACGATTTAACCATCGCGCATCCGAAAGGTTACGAACTTGACGCGGAATTAATCGGCGAAATCGAAAATCAGGCGCGGGAAAACGGCGGCAGTCTGGAAATCGTCAACGACGTGAACGCGGCTTTTGATGGCGCGGAAGTGATTTACGCAAAAAGCTGGGGAAGTAAAAATTTTTACGGGGATTTACAAAAAGACATCGAATACCGCGCCGGTTTGCGAAACGATTGGATCGTTGATGAAGCGAAAATGAGACGAACGAACGACGCGATTTTTATGCACTGCTTACCCGTGCGCCGCAACGTGATTGTGACTGACGCAGTGATTGATTCGGCAAATTCGGTTGTCATTGACGAAGCCGAAAATCGTCTGCACGCGCAAAAAGCGATTATGGAAAAATTGCTGCGAAATGTGTAAAAAATATGTTATAAATTCCATTATCATATTCTTTTTAACCGGAGTTTATCGCAATGAAAATTTGTCCGATTTGTCATCAAATCGCCGATGATAATATCAAATTTTGCGGCAAAGACGGAACGCCGTTAATCGCCGCGCCCACGCCGCCCGCGCCGGTTTCACCGACTAATTACCCGTCGCCGGTTCACCAACAGCAGCAAACTGCGCCGCCCGCGCAACATCAACCGACACCACAACATCCGCCGCATCAATCGTCCGATCCCAACGCGCCGATTGAGCGAATCACCTGTCAGTGGTGTCACGCGATGAACGATAAAACGGCGGTTTCGTGTCGCGCTTGCGGCGCGCCGCTCGACATCAAAAATCTGGTCAGCGAATCCGGCTGGCGCGAAGCTCCGCGCATTAAGGATATGACCGAAATTCGTTTCGGGCGCAGCACTTGTCAGGTCGAAGGCGAGATTGTGCCGGTCGCGGAAATCAATCTCGCGGCTAACGATTCGATTTTTTTCGAGCATCACGTTTTGCTCTGGAAAGACGACGCGACGGCGATGAGCGTGATGACTTTGCAGGGCGGAATCAAACGCGCTCTCGCCGGAATGCCGTTTGTTATTTCGATTGCCAACGGTCCGGGACGAGTCGCTTTTTCGCGCGACGCGACCGGCGAATTGGTCGTTTTGCCGCTGCATCCGGGAATGGAATTGGACGTGCGCGAACACGCTTTTCTGCTCGCTTCGCATCACATCAATTATTCGTTTATCCGCATCAAAGGTTTGCGAAATATTCTGTTCGGCGGTCAGGGAATGTTTATGGACAGATTCGTTACCGGCGGCGAACAAGGCTTGCTCATTCTGCACGGTTACGGCAATGTTTTCGAGCGCACTTTAAAGGCGGGCGAAAGCATAATGCTTGAGCCGGGCGCGTTTTTGTATAAAGATTCGACCGTGACGATGGACGTTGAATTTCAGCAATTGACGACCGGCTGGTTCGGCGGAACGGGAATGAGTCTGGCGCGTATGACCGGACCCGGACGAGTCGGGATTCAGTCAATGTATGTTCACCACAATACGGATTAATGATTTTGGATTTTAGATTTTAGATTTTGGATTGAAGTTGGTTCTTGAAGCAAAAGTCCGCCCGTCGGACAAAAGCGCGAACGATTTGGAATTTTGGAATAAGGAATTCTCGTCAATTGAAAACTAATCCAAAATCCAAAATCTAAAATCCAAAATGAGAAGTTATGTCAAACATTCCGATTGAGCGTTCTTATATTTGCGATTGGTGTGGCACGGCGAGCGATCCGTCGCGGCTGGCGTGCGCGGGCTGCGGCATTTCGATTGACGTGCGGAAAATCGTTTCAAAATCCGGCTGGATCGAGATGCCGGGACGCAAAGATATGTCGAAAATTCAGTTCGGCAATTCGTTTCTGCAAATCGAAGGCGAATACGTTCCGGTCGCCGATTTCGGACTCGCGGGAGGCGACGGGGTTTATTTTACGCACCACGTTTTGCTGTGGTCTGATCCGCAGGTTAAAGTCAGCACGATGTCGCTTAAAGGCGCGTGGAAACGGCTGTTTGCGGGAATGCCGCTGATTATGACGCAAGCCGACGGACCCGGACACATCGCTTTTTCGCGCGACGCGCCGGGCGAAATGATCGCGCTGCCGATTCAGCCCGGACAAGCCGTTGACGTGCGCGAGCATATTTTTTTAGCCGCGACGCACGGCGTAACTTACGATTGGTTTTCGACGAACGTCTGGTTCACCACGAAAAACGGCGACGATACGGAAACACATTATCCGGTCGGAATGTTTATGGACAGATTTTTCGCGCCCGACAAACCCGGTTTGCTTTTGCTGCACGCGCACGGCAACGCTTTTATTCGTCATCTGCGGCAGGGCGAATCAATTCTCGTCAAACCGACTTCGATGCTTTTCAAAGACCCGAACGTGCGAATGCAGTTGCACATCGAATATCCGAACGCGGGCGGCGGAGTCTGGAGTTTCTGGAATTCGTGGACGCATCGCCACATCTGGCTGCGGCTGTTCGGTCCCGGTCGCGTCGCCGTCCAATCGGCTTACGAAAAAATGGAAGAAAACGGGCGCAGTATCTACAATCATTCGGGAGCGTCCGAAACGCGCTGGTGAAAGTCGGTTTCAGACGCTCCGTGAATTTAATTATTGACCGAATTTCGCAAAAATTGATTGACATTTTTCGCCGCTTTTCTGCCGTCGGCGATTGCCCAGACGACTAAACTCTGACCGCGTTCGCAGTCGCCCGCCGCGTAAATTTTTTCGACGCTGGTTTGTTTATTTTCGTTGACGGCAATCGTATTTACTTCGGTCATTGCAACACCCAAATCGGCAAATAATCGCGCTTTTTCCGCGCCGCTGAATCCCATTGCGAGAAATGCCCGGTCAGCCTGCCAAAAATTTTCCGAATCGGGAATTTCCTTTAATTTTCCGTCAATCCATTCGACATTAACGGTTTCCAAACCCGTCAAATTTCCCTCGTCGTCAGCCACGAATTTTTTCGTTAAAACGCAGTATTCGCGCGGATCGTTGCCAAAAATTTCCTTTGCTTCTTCCTGTCCGTAATCCACCTGAAACGTGCGAATCCGGCTCAGCCAACTGTCGTGCGTGTAACTTTTCTCCTGCGGCTGCGGCATAATTTCAAATTGCGCGACGCTTCGGCAGCCGTGACGCAGCGAAGTCGCAATGCAGTCAGTTCCGGTATCGCCGCCGCCGATGACGATGACGTTTTTGTCTTTGACATCAATAAATTCCCGATCCGAATGCGCGGAATCGAGCAGACTTTTCGTATTTTTCGACAAAAATTCCATCGCGTAATGAACTCCGTTCGCAGTTCTGCCTTCGATGGCTAAATCGCGCGGTTGCGGCGCGCCGCAGGCTAAAACAATCGAATCGAATTCACGATTGAGGTCTTCGGCGGACAAATCTTCGCCGACTTTGACACCGGCGCGAAATTCGACACCTTCTTCGCGCATTAAATCCACGCGCCGCGCGACGATTTTTTTGTCGAGTTTCATATTCGGAATTCCGTAAATCAAAAGCCCGCCGATGCGGTCGTCGCGCTCGAAAACCGTCACGTTATGCCCGAATTTGTTCAGTTCGTCGGCGCACGCCAAACCCGCCGGACCGGAACCGATAACGGCAATTTTCTTAGTTGTCCGATGTTCCGGCGGATTTGGCGTGATCCAACCTTCTTCAAAGGCGCGATCAGCAATCGAAACTTCGATTTCCTTAATCATTACCGGTTCTTCGTTGATGCCGAGAACGCACGAAGATTCACACGGCGCGGGACACACTCTGCCCGTAAATTCGGGGAAAT
This sequence comes from Pyrinomonadaceae bacterium, assembly GCA_965217575.1. Taxonomy (GTDB): domain Bacteria; phylum Acidobacteriota; class Blastocatellia; order Pyrinomonadales; family Pyrinomonadaceae. Next base: position 1,172,293 of record OZ244558.1, read on the forward strand.
TATTGGTCAGCGCGAGCCGCCGGTAAGCCTCGTGCCAGCTTCCGCGATAGACGAGATCGTTCCATTCGGGAATCAGATTATTGAGCGGGCAGCCGATACTCGCGCCTTCATACATCGCTCCCGTATGACAGAACGGAATGCCGCAGTTCATACAGCGCGCGCCCTGTTCTTTCACCTCGCTTTCCGGCAGCGGCGTGTGAAATTCGTCCCAATTTCCGACGCGCGTCTGAACATTCCGCAAAATCGGCAAACTTCTTGAAAATTCGATAAATCCCGTTGTTTTTCCCATATAAATTTACTTTTTGTATCTCCGGGCGTTGGAGTTGAATTTTTTTACGCGGCGACAGCTTCTTCAAAAGCCGCCATTTCCGCTTCTTCTTTCGATAAACCTTCCGCCAGAAGACGTTTTTGCGATTCGATGATGCGCTGGTAATCGCGCGGAATAACCCGCACGAATTTTGCCGCATTTTCTTCCCAATCGAGCAGAATATCCGTGCCGATTGCGCTTTCGGTTAATTCGACGTGACGAAAAACCTGATTTTTGACGAATTCACTGTCTTCATCGGTTTCGATTTTTTCAAGTTTCACCATTTCCTGATTGCAGAGCGCGGGAAATTCGCCGGTTTCGTCAAAAATGTAGGCGATGCCGCCCGACATTCCGGCGGCGAAATTCTTGCCCGTTTTGCCCAGCACGATTACGCTGCCGCCCGTCATATATTCGCATCCGTGATCGCCGACTCCTTCGATGACGGCGTTTACACCGCTGTTCCGCACGGCGAATCTTTCGCCGCCGATGCCGGAGATAAACGCTTCACCGCCGGTCGCGCCGTATAACGCCGTGTTGCCGATGATGATATTTTCGTGCGAAACAAAATCAGCTTCCTTCGGCGGAAACACGACGATTTTTCCGCCCGACAGACCTTTGCCGAGATAATCGTTGGCATCGCCTTCGAGCGTCAGACTGATTCCCGGCGGCACGAACGCGCCGAAACTTTGTCCGGCAGAACCGTTAAATTTTAATTGAATGGTGTCGGCTGCCAAACCTTTTTCGCCGAATTTTTGCGTCACCGCGCTTCCGAGAAGCGTTCCGACGGCGCGGTCGGTGTTGTTAATTTTCAACTCCGCGCGGACTTTTTCACCGCTCGCCAACGCCGGTTGACAGATTTTCAGCAGACGGCTTTTATCCAGTACGTTTTCGAGTTCGTGATTTTGCGTAATTTGCTGAAAGCGTCCGTAATGCGCGGGAACTTCCGGCTGGTAAAGAATCGCGGAAAAGTCGAGTTTATTGGTCTTCTGGTTTTCATTTTCCTCGTCAACTTCCAAAACATCGGTGCGCCCGATCATTTCATCAACGGTGCGGAAACCGATCTGCGCCATCAGTTCGCGCATTTCCTGAGCGACAAAGCGCATAAAATTGACGACGTTCTGCGGATCGCCCGAAAATTTCGCCCGAAGCTGCGGGTCCTGCGTCGCCACGCCGACCGGACAGGTATTAAGATGACAGACGCGCATCATTATACAACCGAGCGAAACGAGCGGCGCGGTCGAAAAACCGTATTCTTCCGCGCCGAGCAGCGCGGCGATGACGACATCTTTGCCGGTTTTTAGCTGTCCGTCGGTTTCGAGCCGGACGCGGCTTCGCAAATTGTTTAACAGCAGCGTTTGATGCGTTTCCGCCACGCCGATTTCCCAGGGCGTGCCGGCGTGTTTGATGCTGGTCTGCGCCGCCGCGCCCGTGCCGCCGTCGTGTCCGCTGATTAAAATCACGTCGGCTTTTGCCTTTGCCACGCCCGCCGCGACCGTTCCGACACCGGCTTCGGCGACGAGTTTGACGCTGATGCGGGCGTTTTCATTGGCATTTTTCAAATCGAAAATCAACTGCGCCAAATCTTCAATCGAATAAATATCGTGATGCGGCGGCGGCGAAATCAAACCCACGCCCGGCGTAGAATGCCGCGTTTTAGCAATCCACGGATAAACTTTATTGCCCGGAAGCTGTCCGCCTTCGCCGGGTTTCGCGCCTTGTGCAATTTTAATTTGAATCTCGTCGGCACTGACCAGATAATTGCTCGTTACGCCGAATCTGCCGCTGGCGACCTGTTTAATGCGGCTTTTTCGGCTGTCGCCGTTCGGCAAAACTTCAAAACGCGCGGAATCTTCACCGCCTTCGCCCGTGTTGCTTTTGCCGCCGATGCGATTCATCGCAATCGCCATCGCTTCGTGCGCTTCCTTTGAAATCGAACCGTAGGAAACCGCGCCGGTTTTGAACCGCTTCAAAATTTCTTCGAGCGGTTCGACTTCTTCGAGCGGAATGCTCTGGCGGTCTGTCTTAAATTTCAAAAGTCCGCGCAAAGTCGCCTGATTCGTCGTTTGTTCGTTAATCAGACGGCTGTATGTTTTGAACGCCGCGTAATCTCCGTGACGCGTCGCCTTCTGCAAATTATGAATCGTCGCGGGATTAAAAAGATGAAATTCGCCCGATTTTCGCCACTGATAATTTCCGCCGCTTTCGAGCGTTTCCACTGAAAAATCGGTAAAAAAGGCTTTTTCGTGACGTTTCAGCGATTCGGCGGCGATTTCCCGCAGACCGATTCCGCCGATGCGCGACGGCGTGCGCGTGAAATATTTGTCAATTACATCTTCATTGATTCCCAACGCCTCGAAAATCTGCGCGCCGATATAGCTGCGAATCGTCGAAATGCCCATTTTCGAGAGGATTTTGACCACGCCTTTGTTAATCGCTTTGACGTAATTTTTGAAGGCGGCGGTTTCATCAACGCGCCAGATATTTTGTTTGATCTCGTCGTTGATCGTCTCAAAAGCGAGATACGGATTGATCGCCGTCGCGCCGTAGCCGAGCAGCAGCGCGAAATGGTGAATCTCGCGCGGCTCGCCGCTTTCGAGAACGAAACCGACCTGCGTGCGCGTTCCCTGCCGGATCAAATGATGATGAATCGCCGACACCGCCAGCAGTGCCGGAATCGGAACGCGGTATTCGCTCATCTGCCGATCCGACAAAATGAAAATATCGTAACCGTCTTTGATCGCCTGATCCGCCTGATAACACAAACCTTGCAACGCCCATTCCAAACCCTGCGCGCCGTGTTCGCGGTCAAAAAGCATCGGCAACGTGATTGTTTTGAATCCGAATTTGCCGAATTCCGACGCGGATTCGCCCAGCAGTCTGATTTTTTCGAGTTCTTCATTGGTCAGGACAAAAGAATTCAGTTTGATGTGGTGCGCGGCTTGCGGTGTCGGCTCAAAAAGATTGCCGTCGCTGCCGATCAGCGTGTCGGTGGAAGTGACGAGTTCTTCACGAATCGCGTCAATCGGCGGATTTGTCACCTGCGCGAAAAGCTGTTTGAAATAATTGTAGAGAAGCTGCGGTTTGCGCGACAAAACGGCGAGCGGCGTGTCGTTGCCCATCGAACCGACCGCTTCCGCGCCGCCGGTCGCCATCGGCGCGAGAATCATCCGCAGTTCTTCTTCCATATAACCGAAGGCGATTTGACGCTGCAAAACCGTTTCGTGATCCGCCTGATAAATGAACGGCGGACGCGGAATATCGTTGATGTGAATCATATTTTCATTGATCCACCGGCGATAAGGTTTTTCATTCGCAATCGTTTCCTTGATCTCTTCGTCGGCGATAATTCTGCCTTTGTCCGTGTCAACGAGAAACATTTTTCCCGGCTGCAAACGACCTTTTTTCAAAATATTCGCCGGATCAATTTCCAAAACGCCGACTTCCGAAGCCATCACGACCATTCCGTCTTTCGTCACATAATAGCGCGACGGGCGCAAACCGTTGCGGTCTAAAACCGCGCCGATCAGCGTGCCGTCCGTAAAAGTAATCGAAGCCGGACCGTCCCACGGTTCGAGCAGCAGCGAATGAAACTCATAAAACGCGCGTTTCGCGTCGCTCATCTGATTAACTTCGGCGAGCGGTTCGGGAATCATCATCATCATTGCGTGCGGCATCGTCCGTCCGGCGAGATTGAGCATTTCCAAAGTATTGTCAAACGCGCCGGAATCGCTCGCGTCGCCGTCCACGACATTGAGAATTTTCGGGAAATCCTCCGCAAACAGTTCGGATTTCAAACGCTGTTCGCGCGCCAGCATCCAATTGATATTGCCGCGCAGAGTGTTTATTTCGCCGTTGTGCGCGATGGCGCGCAGCGGCTGGGCGCGATTCCAGTTCGGGAAAGTGTTCGTGCTGAAACGCGAATGAACGAGCGCGAGCGCGGTTTCAAAATCTTCGTCCTGAAAGTCGAGATAAAATTCTTTAAGCTGATCGGTCGTCAGCATTCCTTTAAAAACGATGGTCGAAGCGGACAAACTCGCAAAATAAAACTGTTCGGTCAGTTCGTCGTTCTCGCGCGTTAAAAGTTCCTTCGTCCAACGCCGCGCCACGAAAAGTTTGCGCTCAAAATGCGCGGTGTCGCCGATGGCAGTCGTTTTTCCGACGAAAACCTGACGAATATACGGCTGCGCTTCTTTGGAGACTCCGCCGAGCGACGAATTATCGAAAGGCACGTCGCGCCAGCCCAAAATTTCCATTCCTTCGGCTTCAACAACTTCCGCCAATTTTCGCTCGCAGGTTTCACGCAGCGAAGCGTTTTGCGGCAGGAAAACCATTCCGACCGCATAATCGGGCGGCGGCGGCAACGCAATGTGCAATTTTTCACATTCTTTTTGAAAAAAACGATGCGGAAGCTGCGTCAAAATCCCCGCGCCGTCGCCGACCGTTTCCTCCGCGCCGTTCGCGCCGCGATGTTCCATTTTGCACAAAATACCGAGCGCGTCCGTAAGAATTTGATGTGATTTGCGCCCGTAAATATCCGCGATAAAACCGACTCCGCACGAATCGTGTTCAAAGTGCGGAGAATATAATCCCTGCTTTTTTGGAAATCCTGAAAATTCCGTCATCTTATTTCTCAATTGTATTTTTTTGGAGCTACTGTTTAGAAATCACATTAACATAAAAAAGTGCCGGATAAAAGAATTTTTTTGGCGAATTTATCGTAAATTCGGTGGCGATGGAAATTTTGTTCAGAAATTGATTTCAGATTTTCGATATTTTTCGGGTAATCTGAAAACAGTTAATTTATGAACCAGGAAAAATTGAATTTACTGCGCGAGGCTCTGCCCTATATTCAAAAATTTCAGGGCAAAACATTTGTCGTTAAATTTTCCGGCAAAGTCACCGAAAATCGGGAAAATCTCGCGTCGCTGGCGGAAGAACTGGCACTTCTGCACCAGGTCGGCATCAAAGTCTGCGTCGTTCACGGCGGCGGCAAACAGCTTTCCGAACTCGCCCAAAAACTCGGTTTCGCGCAAACCGTGATCGAAGGCAGGCGCGTTACGGACGACGACACGCTGGACCTTGCAAAAATGATTTTTGCGGGTAAAATTAACACGGATATTCTCGCCGCGCTGCGTCGTTTGGGTATCGCCGCCGTCGGGCTTTCCGGTGTTGACGGCAACATTATCCAGGCGGAAAAGCGTCCGCCGAAAGAAATTGTCAATCGCCAGACGGGAATCAGCGAAACAATTGATTTCGGCAATGTCGGCGATATTCTGGAGATCAACGCCAATCTTTTAAGTTTGCTACTTGATGCTAATTATCTGCCGGTCGTTTCTTCGCTCGGCGCGGACGCGAACGGCGCGGTTTTCAACATCAACGCCGACACCATCGCTTCGGCAATCGCCGTTCAGTTAAAAGCTGAAAAACTGGTCGTGCTTTCCGATGTCAACGGAATTTATCTCGATCCGAACGACGAAACATCAAAACTTTCACGTTTGTCCGCGCGTGAAGCCGAAAATCTGATCGAAAGCGGCAAAGCGAGCGGCGGAATGATTCCTAAACTTGAAAGTTTGATTGCAGTTCTGGCGAGCGGAGTGAAATCAGCGCACATTATCAGCGGCAATAAGCGAAACGCGCTGCTTTCCGAAGTTTTCACCGACGAAGGCACCGGCACGATGCTGATCTGTTGAAAGTGCCTCGTGATTCGGCAAATCTAAAACATCAATCAAAGTCAAATAAAATTATGAGAAAAAAGACGGTCAAAGTTCTTTGCTTTTTTGCTGTTCTCATTTTTTTCATTCTGACTTTTTCAGTTTCGGCGCAAAAAAAGGAACGGGTGGAAATGATTTCCCGCATCTCGACGGAAACGCTGGTTGGCAAATGTAAAAATTACGTTCTCGGAACGCCCGCCGCTTCCGCACAGCCGGAATATCCGCCGGAGGCAAAGGCGGCGCAAATCGGCGGAACAGTGGTCGTCAGCATCAGCATTGATGCAGCCGGAAAAGTATCGGAAATAAAAAACGCGGAGGGAAACCAAATTCTGCAAAACGCGTCGGCGACGCTGGCGCGCAAGGTTAAATTCACGCCGACGACCTGTGATGGAACGGCGCAGCCGGTCAGCGGCTGGCTGATTTATAATTTTATTCCGTCCATAATGACAGATGGTTATTTTAAGCCCGAAAAGGTTGAAGATTTCACTGACGTAAAGAGCGATTCACCGTTTTACGAAGCGATTCTTAATCTAACTGAAAACTATCAGCTCGCTTTTGGTTACGCCGACAAAAATTATCACGCCGACGCGCCGCTGACGCGCGGCGATTTTGCACAGTTTCTAAATTTAACGCTTAATCTGCTTTCCGAGCGCGCCAAAATTATTAACAAAGACCCGTCTAAAATCGAACTTTTTTATCCATACAATCCGCAAAACCTGACCACCGCCGACCAAATAAACGACGCGGATAGGAAAAAATCCCCATATTTCGCCGCGCTCGCTGCCCTTTTGGATAAATATCAAATCGCCATCGTTGACGACAGCAAAAATTTCAACGGAAATCTCCCCTTGACGCAAAACGAAGTGATTGATTTATGGACAAAAATTTTCGGTGCGGAGGCTGTTCCAGTCAATTTTACAAAGATAAAAACCGGCGACCGCATCTTCACACGCGGCGAATTCGCTCTCTTTTTACAGGAAAGCCTCAATGTTCTGACTTACAAAGTTCTGCCTTGATTGTTTCGATTTTTGGTCGGTTAATAAGTCAGATGAACGATTACGGAAATAGACGGTGGCAAGCCGACTTGACGCGCCAACTCTAGGAAGGGGCGGCTGATTTGAAGCCGATCTACGCGGCACCTGGCGGGCTTTGCTCAGATATTTACAAAAGCTCTCCGGTATTTTGGTCAGCCGTATCGTGAATATTTCCAAGATCTAATACTTCCAGATCGGTCGGTTCATTGACCGGTTCGGGCAGATTTTCTCCTGAAAGTTTGACCAGTATTAAAGTGATATTGTCTTCGCCGCCTTTTTCATTGGCTAATTTGACGAGTGCCGCCGCCGCTAAACTAAGTTTATCGGAATTTTCGGTGACGATTCTCCGCATATCCGCGCTGCTCAGTTTGTTTGATAAACCGTCGCTGCACAACAACAGAATATCGCCCCGGCGGGGCATCAGACGCGAAGCAACCGGATAAATCTCGTTCTGCGCGCCGAGTGCTTGCAGGATCACATTTTTAAGACTGTGAGTTTCGGCTTCTTCCGGCTGAATCTGTCCGGCATCAATTAATTGCTGCACCAACGATTGATCTTTGGTTAATTGTTCGATTCGATCACTGCGAATCAGATACGCGCGGCTGTCGCCAACCTGCACCAAATCAACTTCTTTGGCGGAAATGCCGATTCCCGTAAATGTCGCTCCCATTCCATTATACTGCGGGTCGGAACGTCCCTGTTGATGAATCAAATGATTGGCGTAAAGCGTCGCGTTGTAGAGTTTCCCGATCAAAGAATCGTTAAATTTATCAGGCGCGACGGTTTGTTCCGGGTCTTCGTCAACAAAAACTTGGCTCACCGTTTCAACTGCCATTTGACTGGCGACCTCGCCCGCCAGCGCGCCGCCCATACCGTCTGAAACGGCTAAAACCACGCCATTGTCATCTATTTCAAACTGTTGCGATTCGATAATAAAATCGTTCGGTTCCTGTGAACTCGTCCATTTTTTGGAATCCTTAATGTTTAAAAGAAGATAATTATCTTCGTTACCTTTGCGAACGCGCCCGATGTGCGATGTAGCGTGTGTTTCAGCAATCAACATAATTAAAAAGTGTGGGAAGTCTGAGAAGTCTGGAACGCCGGAAAAGTCTGAAAAGATGGCAAATTATTAGGAAAAAGTCCGATTAACTTACCTGATTTTCCCGCTTTCCAAACTTCCAAAACTTTCCCGACTTTCCCGACTTCCCTGACTAACTAAGTGCCTGATCTAAATCCGAAATAATATCTTCGACATCCTCAATTCCCACCGATACTCTGACCAAACCTTCGGTAATTCCCAATTCTTCCCGCTTTTCAAACGGAACGGAAGCGTGGGTCATCGTTGCCGGGTGCGAAATTAAACTTTCAACGCCGCCCAAACTTTCAGCCAGCGTGCAGAGTTTGACGTTTTCCAAAACCTTTTTTGCCGCTTCGAGCGAGCCGGTTTCAAAAGCGACCATTCCGCCGAAACCGTTTTGCTGGCGTTTCGCCAATTCATACTGCGGATGGTCGAGCAATCCCGGATAGTAAACTTTTTCAACATTCGGATGTTCGGCTAAAAATCCGGCGACGACGCGCCCGTTTTTATCGTGCGCCTGCATTCTGACGGCTAAAGTCTTCGTTCCGCGCAAAACCAAAAATGAATCGAACGGCGAGAGAATCGCTCCGATGCCGTTTTGCACAAACTTTATCCACTCGGCATCTTCTTCGTTGTTCAAGCCAACAAATCCGCCGATGCTGTCGGAATGACCGTTCAAATATTTGGTCGTCGAATGCACCACAATGTCCACGCCGAATTTCATCGGCTGTTGCAAATACGGCGACATAAACGTATTGTCGCATACGACGCGCATGCCGCGCGCGTGAGCCGCATCGGAAACCGCCTGCAAATCCGTCACCGTCATTATCGGATTGGTCGGCGTTTCAACGAACACCATTTTCGTATTGGCTTGAAAAGCCTTTTCCACGTTTGAAACGTTGGAAGTATCAACAAAATCAAACTCAATCCCGTAATTGGATAAAATTTTACTGAATAGCCGATAAGTTCCGCCGTAGGTATTATCGCCGCAAATGACGTGATCGCCCGCTTTGACAAGTTTCAAAATCGCGTCAATCGCTGCCATTCCCGAAGCGAAAGCGAAACCGTAACGCGCTCCTTCAAGAGCCGCTAAATTTACTTCGAGCGCGAGCCGCGTCGGGTTCTGCGTTCGTGCGTACTCAAAACCTTTGTGCCTGCCGAGTGCTTCCTGCGCGTAAGTTGAAGTTTGATAAATCGGAACGCTGACCGCGCCGGTCGCGCTGTCCGGCTCATTACCGGCGTGAATTGCGATTGTTGAAAAACCCATAGAAAAGAGAAACTGCCAAAAAAATTTCAAAGCCTTGATTATTTTAACTTACTTTTGGGGTATCAGGCTAACAAAAAGACTAGCATTATTGAGGCATTATGGTAACTTGCCGACCAGAAAATTGCAAATTAAGAAATTCGTAACGTTAAATTAAACGCCTATTTTTTATTTAATTTAGGCAGTTTAATCAGCGGCGATAGACGATTTTCCCGCCGACAATTGTCGCCGCCGCCGCGCCGGTGAAATTCCAGTTATCAAACGGCGAATTTTTTGATTTCGACTTTGAATCGGCATTGCGGTAAGTCCAGTTCAAATCGGGATCGAGAATCGTCACGTCGGCGATGGAACCGACTTTCAGAGTGCCGCGATTTTGTAAATTAATAATCCGCGCCGGATTGGTCGAACACATTTCCACCAGGCGCACCAAATCAATCAAACCTTTGTGAACCAGTTCGTTAAACGCCAGCCCGACAGCCGTTTCCAAACCGATAATGCCCATCGGCGCGCGGTCGTATTCGAGAGCTTTTTCGTCCGCGTGATGCGGCGCGTGGTCGGTCGCAATCGCGTCAATCGTGCCGTCTTTGATCGCTTCCAAAATTGCTGCGAGATGTTCTTCCGAACGCAGGGGCGGCGACATTTTCGTATTCGTGTCGTAGCCTTCGACGACTTTATCGGTCAGCGTAAAATGATGCGGGGTAACTTCGCAGGTGACTTTGATGCCTTCGTTTTTCGCGCGGCGGACGGCTTCAATCGCGCCTTTGGTCGAAACGTGCGCGATGTGAATTCGCGCTCCCGTCTCCGATGCCAGAATAATATCGCGCACCGCGTCAATTTCTTCGGCGAGCGCGGGCATCCCTTTTAATCCCAACAATAAGGAAATTTTCCCCTCGTGCATCACGCCGCCCGACGACAGCGATTTATCTTCGCAATGGTCAACCACCGGCAAATCGAAATCTCGCGCATACTGCATCGCCCGCCGCATCATTCCGGCGTTCGGCACGGGTCGCCCGTCGTCCGACACGGCGACCGCGCCCGCCGCCTTCATCTCGCCCATTTCGGCGAGTTCCTTGCCGTCCGAACTTTTCGTAATCGCCCCAATCGGAAACACATTCGCCAGTCCCGCGTGTTCCGCCTGCTCGATCATATACCGCGTAATCGCCGCGTTATCATTAATCGGCTGCGTATTCGGCATCGGACAGACGCTCGTCCACCCGCCCGCGACCGCCGCCGCGCAGCCCGACGCAATCGTCTCCTTATGCTCCTGTCCCGGCTCGCGCAAATGAACGTGCAGATCAATAAATCCGGGCGCAACGATCATTCCCGAAGCGTCGAAAACCTCCGCATCTTCCGGCGCAGATTCGTTTTGATTAAGCCACGCGATGACTCGTCCGTTTTCGATCAGCAGATTTTTCCCGCTGTTTTGTCCTTCATTCGGGTCAATCAAATGACCGTTCGTGATTAAAAGTTTCATTAAAAGTAGTTAATGGTATTTTTGTCGCAAGGCTTTTTGGTTTAAGTAAAACTTGCGTCCTTTATCAGTAAATTGCCACGTCTTTTCGATATAAGTTTGATTCTGTCCTTTTATATTTCTTAGACCAATTGTAGTTCCACCTATATATTGTTTAACTATGCTTGAAACATTTATAAGTTCCAAGACTTGTAATTGAACTTCTATCATTAGCAAACTTTCTGAATTAATTGAAACACTAAAGTAATTTTTATATTTTCCAGATTCATTTTGATTAAATTTAATGTATTCACTTGATTCTTTATAAAAGTTGAAAATAACTTCTTCTAAATTTGCTCTAATCTCATCAATCTCGCATTGAATGACTAATATTTCTCCAATGCTAGAAAGAATCTGATCAAATGATAATTCGATACTTTTTATATCCTCATCATAGAAAGAAAATTTTATGTTTACTATATCGTTTACTTGTAAAAAATTTTCTATATCGAAAAACAGTGCAGAATTTTTAATTTTAGTATTTTCTTCAACAATCTTGTCGTATCTTTGTTGCAAATCGGCTAAAATACTTAACAATTTTGTATTGTCAATTCCTCCCGCTTTTACCCAACCATTTTGTGGATTCATCACAAAAGCCATACTTAAACTTGCAATGACATTAGCTTTTAATTCATCAAGCGTTTTCCAATAATTCCAGTGAAGTTTATTTCCGACTTTTTGCTTGAAATTTTGGAGTTTTTCACGAACATCAGAATTTATTTCTGATTTGCCGATTGGAATACTTTCTTCGTCTGAGTGAGTAAAAGCTAAAACAGGTATATTTTGAGATACTGCAAAATCATATTCTTTTTCGGTATAACTCAAACCGCTCTCCGAATCAATTGAGCCATACTTTCTGCCAATAATAAGAACATAATAATTAGAATCTTTGATGACTTTTTCAATGTGTTCCCAAGCAGTATCATTGACGGCAGGAAAGATTTCCATTCCGGCAGGAAACTGATTCAATTTTAAGATCGCATTCAAAACAGCTTGTCGTTCTTCCTGCAAATCACGAAAAGTTGAACTAACAAATATTTGATAACGTGGCTGAGACATTATTCATTTACCTCTAAACTCTGCAATGACTTCAATTTTACCGACGATATTACGGTTAAATTCTTGCAAATCTTCCGCCGGAATCCAATATTCTTCGTGCGTTGCGCCGCCGACAACTTTCGTTTCGTATTTATCTAAAAACTCTTTACGAACTTCAAATTTCGTGACGTAACCGATCTTGTCTTCGTTATATTTCGCGTTCCAGTCGCGGGCGATTTGTGCGGCGTATTCTTCATTGGTTACCGGATAAAAAATCGGCTGTTCGGGCAGACGCGGCGGAAATTTTGTGAAACCGCTTTGCTCGACCAACGCAAGTTCTTTAGTGCCGACGGGACGATATAAAGTTGCCGTTTTATTCATTACTTGGCGCGCCTCCGGTCGCCAAATATAAAACCGCCATTCTGACGGCAACGCCGTATTTTACCTGGTCTAAAATCAAACTGCGCGAGCTGTCGGCGACTTCGGACGCGATTTCGATGCCGCGATTCATCGGTCCCGGATGCAGCACAATCGCGTCGGATTTGGCGAGATTTAAGCGTTCGTTGGTCAGGCCGTAATGAATCGAATATTCGCGCAGAGTCGGGAAATACGCCGAATCCTGACGCTCTTTCTGAATTCGCAGAATCATTACGACATCCGCGCCTTCGATGGCGTGTTCGATTTTATCGGTGACGGTTAAGTTGTTTTCGACCAGATATTTAAAGTCGTCCGGCACGAGCGTTTTCGGTCCGGCGACGCGCACGTTCGCGCCGAGTTTGGTCAGCAGATGAATGTTCGACCGCGCGACTCTCGAATGGAGAATATCGCCGACAATCGCCACGTTTAAGCCTTCGATTTTCTTTTTGTGTTCGCGGATCGTCATCGCGTCGAGCAGTGCTTGGGTCGGATGTTCGTTCGCGCCGTCGCCGGCGTTGACGATTGCCGCTTTCGACACTTTCGCCAACTGGTGCGGCACGCCCGCGCTCGAATGCCGGACGACGATGCAGTCGGGCGACATCGCATCGAGGTTCAGCGCGGTGTCAATCAGCGTTTCGCCTTTCGCCACGCTCGAAGACGACACCGAAATATTCACCGCGTCCGCCGAAAGACGTTTGGCGGCGAGTTCAAAACTGGTGCGCGTGCGCGTCGAATTCTCAAAAAAAAGGTTGATAATAGTTTTCCCGCGCAAAGTCGGAACTTTTTTGATCTCGCGCTGATTGATCTCGCGGAAATTTTCGGCAGTATTTAAAATCCCGACGATTTCCTCGGCGGACAGATCGCGGATTCCCAATAAATCACGACGGCGAAACGGTTTGTTCATAAAACACTTGCAAAAAAAGCAAGGCACTCAAACCTTGCTTGATTTTATTATTCAGCGGCTTTTTCGTAAATCCAGACGGCTTCGTCGTCGTCGTATTCTTTGAGCATCACTTTGACGATTTCGCTTTTTTTCGTCGGGACGATTCTGCCGATGTAATCCGCCTGAATCGGCAGTTCGCGGTGTTCCTTGCCGCGATCAATCAAGACGGCGAGCTGCACTTTGCGCGGTCTGCCGAAATCCATTAATTGATCCATTGCGGCGCGAATCGTGCGTCCGGTGTATAAAACGTCGTCCACGAGAATGATTTTTTTGTCTTCGATGTCCGCGCCGAGTTCGGTGCGATTGACAATCGGGTTTGCGCCGACGGTTGATAAATCGTCGCGGTAAAGCGTGATGTCAATGATGCCGTAGAGCGGTTTTTCGCCTTCGAGCGCGGCGATTTTTTCGACCAGATTTTCCGCCAGCGGCACGCCGCGCCGCCGGATTCCGACGATATACAAATCCTTCGCGCCGTGATTTTCCTCAACGATTTCCGATGCCAAACGCGACATCGCGCGTTTCATCCGCGCCGCGTCCATTATTTTCGATTTCTCGACCAAGCCGTATTCATCTGCCATAACTATTGCCGAAATCGTAGCATTGCCCGTGTTAAAGTTCAAAGTTTCTTTTACATTTATCATTTATCATTTATCATTTTTACTTTAGCGATGCCGAAAATCTACGAAAAAATAATTCGCCCGATACTGTTTAATTTGCCGCCGGAAACGGCGCACGAATTCAGCATCGAAGCGTTGAAAATCGGATTGAATTCCACGTTTGCTCGAGGTTTGGCGGCGAAGAGATTTGCTCGGGAAAATTTCGGCGACATCGAAAGATTCGGTTTGAAATTTAAAAATCCGCTCGGCATCGCCGCCGGTTTCGACAAAAACGGCGTAGTCGTCAATCAACTCGCCGCGCTCGGTTTCGGATTCGTCGAAGTCGGAACCGTAACTTTTAACCCGCAAAAAGGCAACGAGAAGCCGCGCTTGTTCAGATTGCCCGAAGATGAAGCGTTAATCAACAGATTGGGATTTAACAATGAAGGAACTGAAAAAGTCGTCGAAAGATTGAGTAAAATTCAGCCGAATTGCGTTCTCGGCGTGAACATCGGCAAAAATAAAGACGTGCCGAACGAAGAAGCGACGGAAAATTATTTAAAAAGTTTCGATTTGGCTCACGAAGTCGCCGATTATATCGCGGTCAATGTTTCGTCGCCGAACACACCGAATTTGCGCGAACTGCAAAAAGCGGAAAATTTGGAAGAACTTTTAGACGCACTGCAAAAACGAAACGAAGAACTTTCCGCCAAACCACTGCTCGTTAAAATCGCGCCGGATTTAATCGAAAACGAGATCGAAGCGATTGTTGACATCGCTTTGAGATTAGATTTGGCGGGAATTATTGCAACCAACACGACGATTTCGAGATCAAATTTAAAGACGAATATTAACGAAATCGGCGGTTTGAGCGGAAAACCCGTGCGCGAAAAATCGAACGAAGTGATTTCAAAAATCTATAAATATTCAAAAGGAAAACTGCCGATTATCGGTGTCGGCGGAATCTTTACGGCTGAAGATGCTTTTGAAAAAATCGCTTCGGGCGCGTGTCTGATTCAGGCTTACACCGGATTTGTTTACGAAGGTTTGACTTTTGCCCGCGACATCAACGCCGGATTAAGTAAAATTTTAACAAAAAATGGGTTCAGAAATCTAGACGAGGCAGTCGGTTGTAAAGTTTGAAGCGCGATTTATTAAACAAAAATCTCGCTTCAAACGCGCTAAAATTTGACACTGACGGCTCAATCGCTATAATAAATTCTTTTGTGTTTTGCGCTTGTTAAAACACAAAGTTATTCTATCAAATGATGATAGTTGATTTAACGACATTAAAAAATTCGCGGCTGGCGTTCGATTTCACGCTGACACCTGAGGAAATCAATCTCGACAGCGAAGAAGCGACGCTGAAAAATGTCGTCAAAGTCAGCGGAAATTTGAAAAAAGGAATCGCGCAGACCGATGTCGAAGGCGAGATTTCCACCGAAATCGAAGTCGAATGCAGCCGCTGTTTAACTTCGGCGCGAAGTTCACTCGAAACACATTTTGAAGTGGTTTTCGTTTCGCCGGAAAATTACACGGAAGCGAAAGAAGCCGAACTCGGCGTTGACGATTTGGAAGTTTCGATCATCGAAGACGACCGAATTGATTTGACGGAACTCGTCCGCGAGCAGATTTTATTGAATCTGCCGACGCAGATTTTTTGCCGAGACGATTGTCAGGGTTTATGTCCGAAGTGCGGCGCGAACCGAAATTTGATAGATTGTAAATGCGAAGAAAAAGAAATTGACCCGCGCTGGAAAGCATTGGGCGATTTGAAATTTTAGAATAATAATATAAGGTAATTTAACAAAAATTTTTAAGAGGAAATTATGCCAAATCCAAAACGAAGACATTCCCATTCACGCACACGCCAACGCCGCGCACACGATCATTTGAAAGTTCCGCAATACTATATTGACGAAGCGACCGGCGAAGCGATGAAGCCGCACCGTATTGATCCGAAAACCGGAATGTATAAAGGTCGCCAAATTATCGTCGTCAAAGAAACAGAATAGTTGAGAGAGTTTGGAGATTCAAAGAGTTCCGAGAGTTGAAAAAAACTCCAGACTCTTCAAACTTTCCAAACTCTCCAAACTTCTCCAGATTAATGAAAAACGCAGGAATAATCGGAATGGGACACGCTTATCCGAGCGGCATTTTGTCTAATGCCGATTTGGAAAAACTTGTTGATACTTCCGACGATTGGATAACTTCGCGCACCGGAATCAAACAGCGTCACAAAGCCGCCGCCGATGAATATACTTCGCAGTTCGGTACGCAGGCGGCGCGGCAGGCGATTGAACGCGCCGGTTTGACGGCGGAAGATATTGATTTGATCGTTTGCGCGACGACGACTCCAGATCAAATAATGCCTTCGACCGGCGCGCTGATTCAAGCGCAGCTTGGCGCGACGAACGCCGCCGGAATGGACATTTTCGCGGCTTGTTCGGGTTTTTTATACGGTTTGACGATGGTCGAATCAATGATTCGCACCGAACAAGTTAAATACGCGCTGGTCATCGGCGCGGAGATTTTGACGAAATACGTTGATTACACGGATCGCGGAACGTGCGTTATTTTCGGCGACGGCGCGGGCGCGGCAGTGATCGGCGCGGTTCCCGAAGGCAAAGGAATTCTGGCGACGAAAATTCGTTCCGACGGACGTTATGAAGAAGCTCTTTACGCGCCCGGCGGCGGCACGAAATTGGGAACGACGCACGAAACGATTGATAACCGCGACCATTTTTTCAAAATGAAAGGTAACGAGCTTTTCAAAGTCGCCGTCCGTTCAATGGCAGAAATTTCAGCGGAAATGCTCGAAAAAGCCGGCTGCACAATTGATGATATTGATTTGGTCGTGCCGCATCAGGCGAATCAGCGCATTACCGACGCGGTGGCTTCGAGATTGAGCGTTCCCGAAGAAAAAATTTATTCAAACATCGCCGAACACGGAAACACCTCGTCGGCTTCGATTCCGATTGCGCTTGACGAATGTATTCAGTCGGGCAAAATAAAGTCCGGCGATCTCGTTTTACTGACCGCTTTCGGCGGCGGCGCAACGTGGGGCGCGACGGTGATAAGATTTTAGAATGACGAGCAAAACACTAGACAGCAAAAAGTTAAATTTGATCGTCCGCATTTCAAAGCTGGACAAGTATGAAGCTGTGCAAAAAATCGAAGAAACTGTTGAAGCGGTCGAAACACAACCGACGGAAAAACAGTTAGAAATGCTTAGTAAATTAGCCAAGCCGATGCGTAAAAAGACTGATGTTGATGAATTGATTAGAGAGCAAAACTGGAAGCCTTCAAATAATGAAGAAATTCGGGAAATTATCAAAGATTTTGATTGGCAAATATCGGACAAAGAATTTCTACAAATTCTCGAAGACGATTAAAAAGTGATATTTATTTTTGACACAAACAATTGTTTTGCTCTATCTGCGTGATTCTTTAATTGTAGAGTTCATCGAAACGCATTTTAAGCCGTTTGATTTGTCGTCGAAAACAGTTGTTTCAGTTGCCAAATTAAAATCTATTGCATTGCAGAATAAATGGGGAAAGTCGAAACTTCAAAAATTAGATAGTTTTCTTTCAAGATTTTTAATTGCGGACATTAAAACCGACGATATAATCCGCCGATACGCAGAAATTGATGCCTTTAGCCAGGGCAGACTGGAAAACAAAAAGTCAATTTTTACCGCGAGAAATATGGGCAAAAATGATATTTGGATTGGGGCGACGGCATCGGTTTTGGAAGCAACATTGTTGACGACAGATAATGATTTTAATCATTTACACAAAGAATTTTTGACGGTTGCCAGAATTGACTTATAAACTGTTTGATGTCGAAATTAGCATACATATTTCCCGGACAAGGTTCGCAAGCCGTCGGAATGGGAAAAGATTTATTCGATCACTTCCCCGCTTCGCGTGAAGTTTTTCAGGAAGCCGACGACGCGCTCGGATTTTCGCTTTCGGAAATGTGTTTCAGCGGTACGGCGGAAGATTTAGCGTTGACGGAAAATACGCAGCCGGCGATTTTGACGACTTCCGTCGCCGCGTTTCGGGCGATGGCAAGCGAAGGGTTTCCGCTGCCGGATTTTGTCGCCGGACATAGTTTGGGCGAATATTCCGCGCTGGTCGCCGCACACGCGGTGAGTTTTTCCGATGCCGTTAAAACTGTTCGCAAACGCGGACGATTTATGCAGGAAGCCGTGCCGGTCGGTGTCGGCGCGATGGCGGCGATTTTGGGCTTGCCGCTCGAAACGGTGGAAATCGCCTGCGCCGAAGCCGCCGAAGATCAGGTTTGCAGTGCGGCGAATATCAATTCGCCCGCTCAGATCGTCATCGCCGGAAACGCCGAAGCGGTTGACCGCGCCTGCGAGATTTTGAAGGAACGCGGCGCGAAACGCGCCGTCAAATTAAACGTTTCCGCGCCTTTTCACTGCGATTTAATGCTTCCGGCACAGAAAAAATTAGCGGAAGTTCTAGCAGACACTACTTTTCGGGATTTACGTTTTCCGATCATCGAAAATGTTTCCGCCGAAAAGAACGGTGGCGGTGAACGGGCGCGAAAGTCTTTAGTCGAACAGGTTTCAAATCCGGTACGCTGGGCGCAATCAATCGAGAATTTGATCATCGAAGAAGTTAATACTTTTATCGAAGTCGGAAGCGGAAAAATTTTGTCGGGTTTGGTTAAACAAATCAGCCGTGACGTTCGCAGTTTGAATGTCGAAGATGTAAATAGTTTGAAAGAAACATTAAATAATTTATAAAGGAATCAGGAGAAATTATGTCAGAAGTTCAAGATAAAATTAAACAGATAATTGTTGACGAATTAGGTGTGGATGAAGCGGAAGTTACTGAAAACGCGCGCTTTATCGAAGATTTGGGCGCGGATTCACTGGATTTGGTCGAACTCGTGATGCGTTTTGAAGAGGAATTCGACATCGAAATTCCAGACGAAGACGCGGAGAAAATTCAAGCTGTCCGCGACGCTTACGCTTACGTTGAACAGCACAAGCAGGATTAATTTCGTCAATCGTGAATCGTGAATCGCTAATAGATAAAGAAAAACGATTGACGATTCACGATTGACGATTTACAAAATATTATGAAACGTCGTGTTGTAGTAACCGGATTCGGATTGGTCACGCCGTGCGGAAATGATGTCGAAACCACTTGGTCGGCGATGCTGCGCGGCGAAAGCGGTGTTGACTATATAAAAAAATTCGACACGGAAAAATTTTCGGTCAAAATCGCGGCGGAAGTCAAAAATTTTGATCCGCTGAATTACTTGGAGAAAAAAGAAGCGCGGCGAATGGGCGCGTTCACGCATTTTGCGATTGCCGCGTCCGACGAAGCGATCAGACACAGCGGTTTGAAGATAGACGATTCAAACGCCGAAATGATCGGAACGTATATCAGTTCGGGAATCGGTGATTTTTGGGCGATTGAACGCGAACACGACAAGATGCTTTCGGGCGGACCCGACCGCGTTTCGCCGTTTTTTATTCCGCAGTCAATCGTCAATTTAGCGTCGGGCAATGTTTCGATCCGGCACGGTTTGAAAGGTCCGAACACGGCGACGGCGACAGCTTGTGCGGCTGGCGCGCACGCGATTGGCGACAGTTTCAGATATATCGAACGCGGCGATGCCGACGCGATGATCTGCGGCGGCGCGGAATCGGCGATTACGCCGATGTCGGTCGCCGGATTCGCCGCTCTGCGCGCGCTTTCGACGCGCAACGACGATCCGAAACACGCTTCGCGCCCGTTTGATTTGGAACGCGACGGCTTCGTCTGCGGCGAAGGCGCGGGACTGCTTATTTTGGAAGGACTCGATTTCGCACAGGCGCGCGGCGCGAAAATTTACGCGGAAATCGTCGGCTACGGAATGAGCGGCGACGCTTTTCACATCACCGCGCCCGATGAAACGGGTTCGGGACCGCGCCGCGTGATGCTCAAAGCGATTAAAGACGCGGGAATTTCGCCTGAACAAATCGGCTACATCAACGCGCACGGAACTTCAACGCCCTATAACGACAAGTTTGAAACAATGGCGATCAAGCAGGCGTTCGGCGAACACGCTTACAAACTGGCGGTCAGTTCGACCAAATCAATGACCGGACACGCGCTCGGCGCGGCGGGCGGAATCGAAGCGGTTTTCAGCGTTCTGGCACTGCAAAATCAGATTATTCCGCCGACGATGAATTACGAGTTTCCCGACCCGGACTGCGATCTGGATTATGTGCCGAACGAAGCGCGAAAAGTGGAGTTTGAATTCGCGCTTTCAAACAGTTTCGGTTTTGGCGGAACAAACGCGTGTTTGATATTTAAACGGTTTGAAGAGTAATATTTAAGAATTACACTTTTAGGATCTGGCGTTGAAGCGTGAGACATTGAAAGTGTTCGTACAAGAGGAAAAAGGAAAAGCGGGGTTTATGAAAAAGACTGATGTATTCAAGGCGTGGGGAAAGATTCTCACCGGTCGGCAGCCGTCGCTATCGATTGAAATTACGCGCGAATGTCCGTTGCGCTGTCCGGGCTGTTACGCTTATGAACCTGAGCATTTGCAGGGCAGCGGACAGACGCTGCGAACCGTCAGCGATTACAAAGGCGACGAACTCGTCGAACGAATTTTAGAAATCGTCAGAGAACACCGTCCGCTCCACCTTTCATTAGTTGGCGGCGAACCTCTCGTCCGGTTTCGTGAACTCAATGTTTTACTGCCGCAGTTAAGCGAAATGGGCGTTGCCGTGCAGCTTGTCACCAGCGCGGTGCGCGAGATACCGAAAGAGTGGAATGACATCAAAGATCTGCATCTGGTCGTTTCGATTGACGGATTACAGCCCGAACACGACGCGCGGCGCAAACCCGCCACTTACGAACGCATTCTGCGAAACATCAGCGGACAGCAAATCACGGTTCACTGCACCGTCACGGGACAGACGGCGAATCGTCCGGGTTACTACGAGGAATTTGTCGAGTTTTGGTCAGCCCGCGATGAAGTTAAAAAGATTTGGTTCAGTTTGTTCACTCCGCAAATCGGCGCGGAAGGCGAGGAAATTCTAACGCCGGAAACACGAACTAAAGTGATTGACGAACTCGAACAGCTCAGTTTCAGGTTTCCGAAATTATATCTGCCCAAACAAGTCGTCAGCGGCTATCGTCACCCGCCGAAATCACCGGAAGAATGTATTTTCGCGCGCACGACGCTTAATTTAACCGCCAATCTGGACACTAAAGTTGTGCCGTGTCAATTTGGCGGAACGCCCGATTGTTCGCAGTGCGGCTGCATCGCTTCTGCTGGACTCGCGGCGGTCGGCGATTACGAATTATTCGGCGCGGTGCCGTTGCGGAAGTTATTCAATGTGTCGGATAATATCGGTAAGAGAGTAAATAAATTGATAAATTGAGTTTGCGGCGATGTGTGAGATCAATCAACTACACCTTTTGGAAAAACGAAGAATTTTTTATCGGATTCTTATACGATTATCCCGATTATGAAACACAGAGATCTTTAAAAGAAGAACTTTTAGAAAATTTGAAAAGTTTCCTCGCCGACATTGAAACGGAAAAAGTTCCTTTTATCAAAAAAGTTGAAGAATTAGCATTTGCGTAATGAAAAGACGCGATTTGGTAAAAAAACTTGAAAAACCAGGTTGTGTATTTACTCGATACGGCGAAAATCACGATTGGTATTCTAATTTCAAGACCAAGCAATCTCAACTGTTTCCGCCTCATAATGAAATAGATGAGAATTTAGCGAAATCAATTATCAAAAAGCTCTCAAAGAAATAAATTTATGAAAATCATCGTATTAATGAAACAAGTCGCCAACAAAGACGCGGTTTTGCGGATTGGCAAAGACGAAAAATGGATTGACGAAACGAATATTTCCCACCAAACCAACGAATCCGACGGCTACGGTTTAGAAGAAGCTCTGCGCTTGAAAGAAGCGAAAGGCGAAGGCGAAGTGGTAGTTTGCACGCTCGGCGGACAAAGCGCGAAAACCGTCATCAAAGACGCGTTGGCGCGCGGCGCGGATCGGGCGATTCACATCGTCGTTGAAGACGACAATAAATTATCGCCGCATCAGATCGCCAAAACAATCGCCGACGCGATTCGAGACGAAAATGCCGATTTAATTTTTACCGGTTTGCAGTCCGACGACGCGAGTTACGGGCAAACCGGCGTGATTTTAGCCGAACTGCTCGGCATTCCGCACGCGACCATTGTGATCGAACTCGACCGCGCGAGTCTAAACGGCAGTCTGCGAATCAAACGCGAACTCGAAAGCGGCTGGTATCAGTGGTTTGTCTATCAATTGCCCGCGCTGTTGACGATTCAATCGGGCATTTCGCAGATTCGCTACGCTTCCTTAAAAGGTATTATGGCGGCGAAAAAGAAAGAAATTAAAGAAGTTACGCCGACGATTGATAATTTCGGCGCGGCGCAGCAAATTCAAAAAGTATATCTGCCGCTGAAAACCAAGCAGACGCAAATGCTCGGCGGCGGCGATGCCAAACGCGGCGCGGCGGAACTAATCGAAAAACTGAAAACCGAAGTTCGCGTGTTATAATATTTCTATGGAAGCGGTTTTAGAAAAAAATCAAACGGTCGTTTTGCACAACATCAGTTGGAATTCTTACAAACAGATGACCGACGCGCTGCATAACGAAACGTCTGCTCATTTTACTTTTGACCGCGGGAGATTGGAAATTATGGTTCTTTCACTGAAGCACGAAAATTTGAAAAAAATTTTAGCGATGCTTTTTGAAAGACTTGCCGAGATTCTTGAAATCGAGATATTTGCCGCCGGTTCGACAACGTTTCAGCGTGAAGATTTAGCGCGCGGATTTGAACCCGACGAATGTTATTACGTCCAAAATGCCGCCTTGATGCGCGGAAAAGACAGCGTAGATTTGAGTTTTGATCCGCCGCCCGATTTAACAATTGAAATTGACATAAAAAATTCGTCGCTGAACAGAATGAGCATTTTCGCCGAAGTCGGCATCCCCGAAGTCTGGCGTTACGATGGTGAAAAATTGATTATTTATTTGCTCAAACGCGGCGACTACGGGGAATCATCGCAAAGTTCAGCTCTGCCAAAAGTGAAAAGCAGTGAGTTGAACAAATTAATTCAGACGGGCAAAAATGCCACCCACAAAGAATTTCTATCGAAAATTGCAAATTATACAAAAACAATTAGGGGTTAAAGATTTATGATTCTGGTTTTCATTGAACACAAAGACTGCGCGTTAAATAAAACTTCGCTTGAGGCGATCACTGCCGCGCAAAGTATCGGCAAAGATTTGGGTTTAAAGGTTTCCGCCGTCATTCCATGCGACAAAGACTGCGCTCTGGCACAAGAAATTTCGCAGTATGATTTGGAAAAAGTCATTGTGGCGAAAAATGACAAGCTCGGAATCTATACGCCTGACGGTTATACCGACGCTTGGGAACAGGTCACCAAAGCGACGAATCCGCAGTATGTAATTATGGCGCACACTTATCAGGTGCGCGATTTCGCTCCGAAACTGGCGGCGCGATTCGGCAAAGAATTAGTCGGCGACTGTATTCGTTATCGGAACGAAGGCGGAAAACTCGTCTTCACGCGCCGCATATTTTTGGGCAAATTGGACGCGGATGTCGTCATCGAAGGCGACGCGCCGTATTTTGTTACTTTTCAATCGGGCGCGTTTCGCGGCGACAATGCGGCGAAAGGAAGCGCGGAAATCGAGACGATGGAAGTCGAAGTCGGCGAAGTTCGGATGAAGCCGGAAGAACCTTTTCAGGAGGCGAAAGCAACGGTTGATTTAACGAAATCGGGAATTATCGTCGCCATCGGTCGCGGCATTAAATCGCAGGAAAACATCGAAAAAGCGCAGGAATTAGCCGACGCACTCGGTGCGGATTTAGCCGCATCGCGTCCAATCTGCGATGCCGAATGGCTGCCGATTGACCGTCAAATCGGATCGAGCGGTCAAACCGTTGCGCCGAAAGTTTATCTCGCGCTCGGCATTTCCGGCGCGATTCAGCATATCGTCGGAATGAAAAACGCCGGAACGATCATCGCCGTCAATAAAGACGCGGAAGCACCGATTTTCGACATCGCCGATTACGGCATCGTCGGCGACATTTTCGACGTGATGCCCGTTTTGGTTGAAGAAATTAAAAAGGCGAAAGGTTAACGGAGAATTTTGCAGGGGTAGCAGGATTTACAGGGTTTTTTTATATAAAAAACATCCGTGTTCATCCTGCTACCCCTGCAAAATTTCTTCTGTATTTTTTGTCAAATCTACTCTAAATTCTAAAATTCACGACAAATTTTTCGAGAGATTTTTCCCAATTCGGCAATGGTTCAAGTCCGAATTTTTCGCTGAAAAGACAAGCCAGACGCGAAAATTGCGGGCGCGGCGCGGGACGTTTTAAATCGTTGGTCGAAACATTTTCCAGCAAATTTTGGTCAAATCCTTTGATCTTGCAAACTTTTCTCGCAAAATCTCCGTAAGAAATTCCATCGCCGGAATTAGTCGTGTGAAAGATCGCCGGCAAATCAAGTTCGGCGAGTTCGCGCAGCCTTTTTGCTAAATCGACGGCAAAAGTCGGCGTTCCGTAAGAATCGTTGATCGCTTTCAGATGTTTTCCGTCAGCCAAAAGTTTCGGCAAAACGCTCAAAAAATTCGTGCCGTCCGTGCCGTAAATCCAGCCTGAACGCACGATTATCGAACGCGCATAAGCGTTTCGCGCGCGGATTTCGCCTTCGAGTTTTGATTTAGCATAGACACTTTGCGGATTCGGCGTGTCGCGCTGCGTGTAAAAGCCATCTTTCGTGCCGTCGAAAACAAAATCGGTCGAAATCGTCACAAACGCACAGTCAATTTTCTTTGCCGCCAGCGCGAGATTTTCCACGCCGACGGCGTTCGCCAGATAGCAAATTTCCTGATTCGTTTCCGCGCCGTCAACATCCGTGTAAGCCGCGCAATTGATGACGGCATCCGGTTTTTCACGCGACAACACGCCTTCAACTTGTTGCGTATCAGCAATATCGAGATTTTGCCGTGTCAGTGCGA
Organism: Pyrinomonadaceae bacterium; assembly: GCA_965217575.1. Taxonomy (GTDB): domain Bacteria; phylum Acidobacteriota; class Blastocatellia; order Pyrinomonadales; family Pyrinomonadaceae. The sequence goes on from OZ244558.1 coordinate 1,197,269, forward strand.
TCACTTCATCGCCGATTGCACGGCAATAATCAATCGCGGATTTAGCAACCATTCCGTTCGCGCCCGTGATCAAAATTTTCATTTATTTTTCCGCCTTCCCTTTCCGCTATTTCGTGTTTGGTGCGGGGTAGTTTTTATAACGATCAAATTTTTCTGTTTTTGATTGTTTTTCCCACTTCCGACCGCGTATCTGTGATTTAATTATTTGGTCAATCTTCTCATTTGTTTGAGCAAAACGTCAGCGTATTTTTTGGGAGAATTAATATTTTTCAAGATAATTCGATTGCTGTTTTCGCCCGCGTTTTCTATCACGAGATCGCCGAATCCGAGTAATCTCTGGCTCACTGTCGCGGAAACGGTTACGTCCTGAATGGTGCGAAGCGGAATATTCTTGGTGGTGCGCGAGATTAACCCTTCATCTATTTCGATTTTCGCGTCGGTTAGCGTATAACTAACCAGTTTTCGCTTCAGATGAAAATACGCCGGAATCAACAGCAGCGCAAGCCCCGCGATAATCGAATACCAGGGATTTACCGATTTTATATAAAGACTGAAAAAAGCAACCAGCAAAAACGCACCGCACACTGCCAATCCGTAACCGAGTTTGACGAATAATAAGGTCGGATGAATCGAGAAAATCTGTTTTTCATCGTCATCAGACACTTGATTTGCCGCCGGACGCGCCAGTTTCGTTTCTTCTTCCGCGTCCAGCAGCGCGCCGCATTTTTGACAGTAAACCGCCGTGTCCGCGTTATTCGCGCCGCATTTTGTGCAAAACATAAATTTAGAATTCGATATGCGAAATGACAATTATCAAAATCAAAAGCTCGTATCTCGAACAGTTAAATCATTATACTGCAATTAAATTATCATACAGCAATCGAAAATTTCATACAAAAAAAAGCGGCTGTAATTTCCAGCCGCGAGTCATTTTCAGATCAAAGGAGTTCAAACGAAAAACTTTTATAAATTACTGATTAACGAGTCGTAATCTGCCGTCAGGTGTGCGGATGGTCAGCGCGTTCGGTTCGTAAGCGGTCAGCGGAACAGAGTCAATTTTTTCGAGTTTGACGGCTTCTTTTTTGGAAACTTTGAACGCGACATTCGCCAAATTCGGATTAATAATCGAATTGTAGCGTTCGGAAATGCGCCGGACATATTCCTGCGTCTCACGATACGGCGGAATCTGATTGCGATATTTAATGACCGCGCCTTCACCGGCATTGTAACCGGCAAGCGCGAGCGCGACATCGCCGCCGAAGCTGTCGAGCAGCCAGCGCATATATTTTACGCCACCTTCAATGTTTTGTTTGGGATTATAAATATCCGCGACACCAAATCTTCTCGCGGTTCCGGGCATCAACTGCATCAGTCCGCTCGCGCCTTTGTTGGAAGTCGCCTTTGCCTTAAATGATGATTCCTGGTGCATCTGAGCGTAAATCAAAAGCGGATCAATATCGTAGCGGAGACTGGAATCAAGAATATAAGAATCAATTTTGCTGTCGCCGGTCGTAAAATTCCCCAAACTTCTTTCCATCGCCATTGACATTCGGCTGTAAGAAATTTTCGACACTCGGCTTTTAGAACTGACACCTTCGTTGACCGCCATACTCTGAACGGTCTTTTTCACCAGCTTTTTACCGGGTTCAAGCAGCGGCTGAACCGTCGGCGTAACGACTTCGACACCTTTTTTCGTGTCAAAATTGTCGAAAACTCTCGAACGATTCTGCGCGACGGTCGGAACAGTCAGTAAAAGAAAAACGAAAATAGACGGTAACAATTTGTTCATAGCCGGAATTCTTTGTAATTATTATGCGAGCAAAAGGCGTTTGCGATTTAAGTTATTTGATAAATTTATTTTTTATTTAATTTCGCGCCTGAACTAAATATTCGCGCGTCTATTTAAAGAAAAGACTCAAAACACCGGACATTCCGATTTTTTGAACATTTTTAAACATCTTTCTACATCATAAACAACAAGATTTGCGGGGCGAAAAATTTGGCGGTTTGAATTTTTCACAAAATTCAACGCGTGTTGTAACCTTTCGGAAACATCGTCTATCATTAAGAAATGTTGTATTTGTCGCAAATTCTCGGTCGTCCGATTATTGACGCGGAAGGCGAAAAAATCGCCGTCATCAAAGATGTCATCGTGCGTTACGGCGAAGAAGATTATCCGCCGCTCGTCGGTTTGGTCGCGCGTTATCGCCGCCGAAATTTTTTTATTCCGCAGTCGAAAATTTCCACGCTCGACAAAAACGGAGCCGCAATGAATTCGGTGATTCTAAATTTGCAGCCTTTTACCCGGCGCGAAAGCGAAGTTTTGCTGGCGAAAGACGTTTTAGACAACCAATTAATTGATGTTGACGGCAAGCGCGTCGTGCGCGTCAACGACGTGCAGATTATCGAAGTCGGGACGCGCTGGCGCGTGACCGGCGCGGATGTCAGTTTGCAGGGTTTTTTGCGTCGTTTGATGCCGGTCGGATTCTACGGCAGCAGCCGCATTGTTGAAGTTCTCGATTGGGCGGATGTCGGTTATCTGGCGACTGACAAATCGAGCGTCGCGGTGCAATTAAAGTCTTCAAAAGACAAACTCTCGCGGCTACATCCGGTGGAAATCGCCCAGCTTGCCGAAACGCTGTCGCCGATTCACCGTACGGAAATCGTCGAATCGCTCGACAACGAAATCGCCGCCGATACATTGGAAGAAATGTCAACGGAAAATCAGGCGCGAATTTTGGAAGAAATGGAACGGGAACGCGCCGCCGATCTTTTGGAAGAAATGTCGCCGGACGACGCGGTTGATGTTCTCGGCGAAATGGACGAAGACAAGGCGCAGGAGCTTTTTGATTTGATGGAAGATCAGGAAAAAGCCGATGTCGCCGAGTTGATGCCGTTTGAACACGACACGGCGGGCGGTTTGATGACGACCGAATTTGTTACTTTCCCGAAAGATTTAACCGTCGCGGAGACAATTGCGCGGCTGCGCGAAATGGCGGAAACGCCCAATATGATTTATTATCTTTACATCGTCGAAGAGGAAAATTCGTGGAAAATTGCCGGTATCATTTCATTACGAAGTTTAATTTTAGCTGATCCGACTTTTCAGCTTTCGCAGGTGATGCGCGATAAATTTCAATACGCGCACCCGAATGATGATGCCGAAGAAGTCGCGCAAACCATTGCGGAATACAATTTACTGGCTCTGCCGATAGTTGATGATCTCGGCGAAATTGCGGGTATCGTGACGGTTGACGACGCGATGGAAATTTTGCTGCCCAAAAATTTAAACAAAAGAATGCCGCGATTGTTCGGCTGATCTGAAAAAAAAATAGCGGCTAAAATCAGCCGCTGAAACATCTGAGAGTAATGGAATAATTTCTTCAAATTTGAACATTATAAATCTTAGAAAAAGTTATGAAAGGAGTAAAAATCAATGAAACAAAAAAGTATCGTATTCGTCGCATTGCTGGCGTTAATCGCCTTTGTCTCGTTCGCTGAAAAAAGCCGCGCGAAAGACGGGTTCGCCGTCGGCAAAACTTTGGACAATTTCACTTTGCCGGATGTCAGCGGCAACCAGCAGTCGTTCAACGATTTGAAAGGAAAAAACGGCGCGGTCGTGGTTTTTTTGTCAATTCAATGTCCGGTCGTGCGCGGCTATAATGACCGAATGAACAAGATCGCCGCCGATTATCAGGCGAAAGGCATTAATTTTATCGGCATCAATTCCAATTCGACCGAATCGCCGGACGAAGTGAAAAAACACGCGGCGGAACATTACAAATTCCCCGTTTTGATTGATAAAAATAATGTTTTAGCCGACCGGCTCGGCGCGAATGTCACGCCCGAGGCGTTTTATTTCAATGACAAAAATGTCTTGATGTATCACGGGGCGATTGACAATGACCGTTCGGGGAAAAACGTCACGGAAAATTATTTGACCGTCGCTTTTGATTCGACTTTGAGCGGCAAACCAATCGCCAAAACCGGCGCGAATGCTTTCGGCTGTTCCATCAAGAGAAAAGAATAGTATCAAAAGCCGGAGCGCGGACGGCTCGTCCGCCAACGAGCGCAATGGCGCAAGAAGCAAGCCTTCGCGCTCAAGTTACGCTATTGACGACAAGCGTCTACAACATCGCTGCGCTCGTTGGCGGACGAGCCGTCTGCGCTCCGGCTAAGAAACTTTGTTAGTAAATTTATATGAAAAAACCTTCTACAAACAAGGCGAAAATGGAAAAAGTTGTCCTTATTTTCGGACTTATTTTTGTTTTCGCTCAGGTTTTTGTTACGGAAACTTTCGCGCAAAAATCAAAAACTCCGGCGAAAAAAGCTTCGGTTAAAACAGTCGCCGCGAATCTGCCGAAAGTTACGCAAATTGATGAAATCGCGCTCAAAAATTTATTGAAACGCGAAGGCGCAAATGCCAAACCTCTGTTGATAAATTTCTGGGCGACGTGGTGCGATCCGTGCCGCGAAGAATTTCCCGAACTCGTCAAAATCAACGCGGATTATAAAGGAAAGATTGATTTCATCACGATTTCTCTCGATGATTTGGCGGAAATCAACCGCGACGTACCGAAGTTTTTAATCAATATGAAAGCGACGATGCCGGCGTATCTTTTGAAAACCGATAATGAAGAAGCAGCAATCGCCGCAGTTTCAAAAGACTGGCAGGGCGGACTTCCCTTCACGGTTTTGCTCAATGAAAAAGGCAAAATCGCTTACGTTCGTCAGGGGAAAATCAAAACGGAAACCGTCAGAGCGGAAATTGATAAGATTTTGCCGAATATAGACGCGAAATAATCAAAAATCAAAAATATCAAAGTGAGTTTATTGAATCGGATTTGAAAAACAAGTCTGAAAAACATAAACTCTCTTCTTTGTTTTAAATGAGATTTTCTTTTCAGTGAGCATTAACGATGAATAATATTGCAATCACGCCCGAAATTATCGCCCAACACGGACTTTCAGCCGAAGAATACGAAAAAATCAAGCAAATTCTCGGACGCGAACCGAATTACACGGAACTCGGCGTATTTTCCGTAATGTGGTCTGAACATTGCAGTTACAAATCTTCGCGCGTTCATCTGAAACGTCTGCCGACGACTGGCGAAAGAGTAATCGTGCCGCCGGGCGAAAATGCCGGAGTCGTGGACATCGGCGACGATTGGTGCGTCGCTTTTAAAGTCGAATCGCACAATCATCCGTCGTTTATCGAACCGTTTCAAGGCGCGGCGACCGGAGTCGGCGGCATTTTGCGCGATGTTTTTACGATGGGAGCGCGTCCGATTGCGCTGATGAATTCGCTCAGATTCGGAAATTTGGACGATGTAAAACACGCGAATCGCAATAAATCAATCTTAAAAGGATGCGTTGACGGCATCGCGCATTACGGCAATTGTTTTGGCACGGCGACCGTCGGCGGCGAAGTCGTTTTTGACGAAGCATACAATCTAAATCCTTTGGTCAATGCGTTTGCGCTCGGCATTGTCCGCAAAGATCAGATATTTTTCGGCAAAGCAGAAGGCATCGGAAATCCGGTTTTGTATGTCGGCGCGAAAACCGGACGCGACGGAATTCACGGCGCGACGATGGCGAGCGCGGAATTTGACGAAGAAGCATTAGAAAAACGTCCGACGGTGCAGGTCGGCGATCCGTTTTTGGAAAAATTATTGCTCGAAGCGTGTCTCGAAGCGATGCGTTCGGGCGCGATTGCCGGAATCCAGGATATGGGCGCGGCGGGTTTAACGTCGTCTTCGGTCGAAATGGCGGCGCGCGCCGGAACTGGTTTGGAGCTGGATTTGACGCTCGTTCCGCAGCGCGAAACCGGAATGACGGCGTATGAAATGCTGCTTTCAGAATCGCAGGAACGAATGATTATCGTCGCGCACAAAGGGCGCGAAAAACAGATTGTCGAAATTTTCAACAAATGGGAATTGGACGCGGTTGTCGTCGGGCGCGTCGTTGAAGGAAACCGTTTGAAAATCTTTCATAACGGCGAAATGGTCGCCGATTTGCCGGTTGATAAACTGACGGACGAAGCTCCGAAATATCATCGTCCGATGGCAAATTCCAAACCGCAGATTCCAGATTCCAAATTAAAGAATAAGTCTGAAATTAGGAATCTGGAATCTGAAATGAACGGCAGCGACGTTTTACGAAAGTTGTTGGCTTCGCCCAATATTTGTTCAAAACATTGGGTTTACGAGCAATACGACACGATGGTTCGGACGAATACGGCGATTTTGCCGGGCGCGGACGCGGCGGTCGTGCGCGTCAAGGAAACGCGGCGGGCGATTGCGATGTGTCTGGACGGCAACGCGCGTTTTGTCGCGGTAAATGCGAAGGAAGGCGCGAAATTGGCGGTTGCCGAAGGCGCGCGAAACGTTGTCTGCGTCGGCGCGAAACCGATTGCGGTGACGAATTGTCTGAATTTCGCTTCGCCTGAAAGACCTGAAGTGATGCGTTCTTTTTCCGATGTGATTGACGGAATGAAGGAAGCGTGCGAAGCGTTTGAAACGCCGGTCGTTTCGGGAAATGTTTCCTTTTATAACGAAACCGACGGGCGCGGGATTCTGCCGACTCCGGTGATCGGAATGATCGGTTTAATCGAAGATACGCGCAAAATTATCACGCAGGGTTTTAAAAATGAAGGCGATCTCATCGCGCTTTTGGGCGAAACGAAAAACGATTTGTCGGTCAGCGAACACGCGCAGACGATTCTAGGATTTTCGACCGATGAATTGATTGAAAGTGGTGAAGTTCCGGTGATTAATTTAGAGTTGGAGAAAAAAGTTCAGCAAACTTGTCTTAATTTGGCAAAAGATTCTTTAATCAATTCAGCGCACGATTGTTCGGACGGCGGTTTGGCGGTCACGATTGCCGAAAGTTGTTTTTCGTCGCTAAATCGCCAAGCTGTCGGCGCGGAGATTGATCTTAAAGACGAAAATTTATCCGCCGAAGCGCAGCTTTTCGGCGAATCGCCGTCGCGCATCGTCATCAGTTTCGCGGCGGATAATTTGGAAAAAGTGAAGAAAATTGCCTCCGATATTCCGTTTGAAGTGATTGGAAAAGTCGGCGGCGGCGATTTGATAGTAAAAGTTAGTGACAAAGAAGAGATTTCCGCCGAAATTAAAGAACTGGAAAATATCTGGAATAATTCACTCGAAACAAAGCTGAACAGCAATTTACGAATCACGAATTACGATTTGCGGGAACACGTTTAAAGTAATCTATGTGTCGCAAAATTGTTTTTTCCGCAACTGCCGATTCTCTATGAGTTTCTGAATCGCTATACTTTTATTTATGGGAATTGATAAAGATGTTGCCAAATTTTTGCTGGCGGCGCGTGAGCGAAATGTTGATTTTCAACAATCTCTGATGCTCGGGAATCAGAGATTTGATTTGACCCACGCCGATTTTAGGGTTTTAAGCGAAAAGTTTTCATTAAAAAACACTGAGCAAATTAAAACGGGCGGCGATTTTTTCTATTTTCTGGGGGCGAAGGAAGTTTCCGCGATGGATATTTCAGATTATGAAAGCGCGGCGATTCTACACGATTTAAATCAACCAATCGGCGCGGAACTCGAAGGTAAATTCACTTTCGTATTGGACGGCGGTACGCTCGAACACGTTTTCAATTTTCCGGTCGCGCTTGCCAACACGATGAAAATGGTTGAAGTTGGCGGTCACTTAATGATTATTACGGGCGGCAACAATTTTCTCGGACACGGTTTTTATCAATTTTCGCCCGAACTTTTTTATCGCGCTTTTAACGAAGAAAACGGTTTTAAAGTGCGGCGGATGATAGCCGCCGAAGTCGGCGGAAATTGGTATGAGGTCGCCGACCCGCAGGAAATTAAAGGACGCGTCGAATTAATCAATGATAAACCGACTTATTTGATGGTTTTAGCCGAAAAAACCGCGAGTGTCATTCCCTTTTCTAATACGCCGCAACAAAGCGATTACGTCGAAAAGTGGGAAAATGAAAATGACGCGCGCGAAAACGGCGGTTCAGCGAGCGGCGTGAAAAAACTTCTCAAACGCAGCGATTTTGTCTATCGCAATCTGGCGCAGATCAAACAAAATCAAATCAACAATCTGCTTCGCCGGGAAAAATCTTTTGCCAACGACAAAGTTTATAAACTGGTTGATAAGTAAGACGAAAAACCGAGTCCCGGTTCAAACGCGAGTTTCCGACTTAAAAATTTTATGAATAAAGCCGGCGTTTATTTACATATTCCGTTTTGCCGTTCGCGCTGTTCCTACTGCGATTTTGCGACCGACGTTTTCAAATCGGCGGAAGTTGTTGACCAGTATGTAAGTTCTCTGGCGAAAGAAATTGTCAGTTTTCAACCATCAAAATCCAAAATCCAGATTGATACAATTTATTTCGGCGGCGGAACGCCTTCGCTGCTGAATCCGAATCAATTCGAAAAAATTCTCGGTTCGATTTACAAAAAGTTTTCGGTTGATGAAAAATCGGAAATCACGATGGAAATGAATCCGGCGACGGTTTCGGCGGATTCGTTGCGCGAATATAAAAATCTCGGCGTAAATCGCGCCAGTTTCGGAGCGCAAACCTTTGATGATACCGAACTTAAACGACTCGGCAGACGACATTCGGCGCAGGATGTAAGAGAAACGATCAAATTATTGCGCGATGCGGATTTCGACAATATCAGTTTTGATTTAATCGCCGGTTTGCCGCGCCAAACATTGGCTGATTGGGAACGAAATTTAGATGAAGCGTTAAAACTAAAACCCGAACATTTGTCGCTTTATCTCCTGGAAATTCACGAAGGAACGCCGCTCGCCGAACAAGTTAGAAGCGGGCGACAACCGCAGCCGGATGAAGATTTAGCGGCTGAAATGTATGAAATGATGCTCGAAAAAGTTTCCGGCGCGGGTTACAAACAATACGAAATCTCAAATTTTTCTCTGCCGAATTTTGAATCGAGACATAATTCAAAATACTGGACGCTCGACGCGGTTTACGGTTTCGGCTGTTCGGCACATTCATTTGACGGCGAAAATTTGCGCCGATCAAATGAGCGCGATACCACGCGTTACGTTAAACTGATTGAAAACGATGGTTCGGCAATCGTCGAAGAAACTCTTGTCAACATTAAATCCGAATATCTATTTTTAGGATTACGACTGAATAAAGGCATTGATATTACCGATTACCGGCGGCGTTTCAATGAAAGTTTAACGGCTGCATACGAAAGCGATCTGAAATATTTGCGGGAAGCTGAATTAATCGAATGGGACGAAAAATTTTTGAAACTTACGCCCAGAGGATTTTTGTATTCCAATGAAGTTTTTGCCGCTTTCGTGTAATATAAATCTGTCTTTGGGCGCATTTTACAGCTTTTAACAACTATCGCCGGTTTATTTTTCGTTCGCCGAGAGCGGGAAAGCCCGCGGCAAATATAAAAAGAAATCTTGACACTTTTTAGTTAAACGTCTATTATTTATTTTAACGATGATAAACATCGTTTGAATGCTATTCACTCAAGCAGTTAGTTCTACATCAAAACTTCAAAAATTCTCTTAATTGAATTAGATAACAGAGAGATTTCTATAAACAAATGTCAGCAAAACTCGGAGAAATTCTGGTTCGTGAAAATTTAATCTCTTCGCAGCAACTGCGCGAAGCGTTGGAATATCAGCGCGGCAGCGGCGGACGTTTAGGTTCAAATCTCGTCAAACTCGGAATTATTTCCGACGACGTGATAACGGCTGTTTTATCGCGTCAATACGGCGTGCCGTCAATCAATTTAGAACTTTTTCAAATTGATGAAGACACGATCAAACTGATTTCGCAGGAAGTCGCGCTCAAATATTCGGTTCTGCCGATTTCCAAAGTCGGCGCGACGCTGACGCTGGCGATGGCTGATCCGACCAATGTTTTTGCGATGGACGACATCAAATTTATGACCGGCTTGAACGTCGAACCGGTCATTGCGTCCGAAGCCTCGCTGCAAATCGCCATCGGAAAATATTTCAGCAGTTCAAAACAAATTGATGTTTTCGACACTTCCGCTTTTGAAAATTTTGAGAGAGCCGGTGTTGGAAGCAACGGCAACGGCGCGGCGAAAAACGGCGCGGCGACCGAGCAAAGATTAGTCGAATCCGACTTGAATGTTTCGCTTGACCGTTTTGAATTCAACGAACAGGATGCCGGAGAGCTGGAAGTTCTCGAAGATAATGATGAAATTGATTTGGCGGAACTTGCCAGAGCCAGCGAAGACGCGCCGGTTGTTCGCCTGGTCAATGTTTTACTGGTTGATTCGCTGCGGCGCGGCGCGTCCGACATTCACATCGAACCTTACGAAAAAGATTTTCGCATTCGTTTTCGTATTGACGGCGTTTTGTATGATGTGATGCACCCGCCGATGAAAATGCGCGACGCGTTGCTTTCACGCTTGAAAATTATGGCGAAACTCGACATTTCCGAGAAACGCCTGCCGCAGGACGGACGCATCAAAATCAAGGTCAAAATTGACAATCGTTCGCGCGAACTCGATTTTCGTGTATCTTCATTGCCGACGCTTTTCGGCGAAAAAATCGTCCTTCGTCTGCTTGATAAAGACAAACTGATGCTCGATATGACCAAACTCGGTTTTGAGCAGAAAAGTTTGGAGATTTTCCAGCGCAATATTGCCAAACCTTACGGAATGGTTCTCGTGACGGGTCCGACCGGTTCGGGTAAAACCAACACGCTTTATTCCGCGCTCCAGGCTTTGAACACGTCGGAAACAAATATTATGACGGCGGAAGACCCGGTTGAATTTAATCTGCCGGGAATTAACCAGGTGCAGATGAAAGAGCAAATCGGCTTAAATTTCGCCGCCGCGCTTCGTTCATTTCTTCGTCAAGATCCGAATATCGTCCTGGTCGGCGAAATCCGCGACTTTGAAACGGCGGAAATCGCCATCAAAGCTGCGCTGACCGGACATCTTGTGTTATCAACGCTGCACACCAACGACGCGCCTTCGACCATTTCCCGTATGGTAAATATGGGAATTGAGCCATTTCTGGTCGCCACGAGCGTCAATATTATTCAGGCGCAGAGACTTATCCGGCGCATCTGCAACAATTGTAAAGAAGAACAAAAACTTCCCCCCGAAGCCTACGTCGAAATCGGTTTTTCACCCGCCGAAGCCGCCACGATGAGAGCTTTTAAAGGCAAAGGCTGCAACATCTGCAACGGCACGGGTTACAAAGGCAGAATCGGACTTTACGAAGTAATGGAAATTACCGATGAACTCCGCGAACTAATCATTATCGGAGCCAGTGCCATCGAATTGCGAAAGAAGGCGGTTGAACTCGGAATGGTAACTTTGCGCGGTTCGGGATTGTTCAAATTACGCGAAGGAATTACAACGATTGAAGAGGTCGTTAAGGAAACTGTTTTATAGACACCGGAGGAATTATGCTGCGAGCGATAGCTTTATCATTGACTTTATTTATTGGAATCGGGACGATTATCCCATTGGCGACGCATTACGCGGAGGCGGGTCAAAGACCGAAGAAGCACAAGAAAAAAAGAGAATGGATTGGAGTGAAAAAATACTCCAAACGCTGGTGGCAGCTTTATCGTCGTCAGGAAAGACGCAAAAAAGCCCGCGCTCAAACCCGCCGCGCGCTTCGTCTGCGTCAAATCCGTTTTGCCAATGCCCGAAAATCTCTTGAAAACGGTGCTTCAAATCAAGATAACGCCGCTCAATTAAATCATAAAGTAGCCGTCTCTGATTCGGCGCGGGCATTTCTGCCTTCCGGCGACGCGGCTCCGAAAGACTGGCGGCGCGGACAAAATGCCAATAACGAACTTCAGTATCAGGTTGATAACGGCAGCGGTTCGCAAATCGGTTCGGCTTCGATTGCGATTGTCGGACCGGCACTCAACGCGCAAAACGACAATCCGCGCAATAAAACCGTCGGCGGCGTGGCGACCAGTTCCCTGCGGCGCACCGTAATTGACAAAATGGTCAAAGACGAAGGCTGGGTAGTCAATGACTATGAAAAGGAAATCGGCGGTAAAAGCGTTTATGTCGTGGTCGCCCAATCGCCCGGCGCGGGAAATGTCGTTCAATCGAGACTTTTTTATTTCACCGCAGTTGACGGAAAAATATACAGCGTCGCCACCAACGCGCCGGTTGATAACTCGAAGAAACTCGAACAGGAATCCGAAAGAGTCGTCAATTCACTTCAACACCGCAACGGAGCGCAACAGGCGGACCTTAGATAAACATTCGTGAATCGTGAATCGTAAATCGTAGCTCTCGCTTAGTTATGATTTACGATTCACCGCCGACAATTTACGATTCGCTCTCCAAAAAACGATTTACGATTCACGATTCACGATTTACGAAAAAGAATATGAACTTCGATCAACAAGAAAATGCCGCAACGCAGATGACGCTGCCTGATCTGCTTCGCAAAATGACTGACTTGGGCGGTTCGGATTTGCATTTGACGACCAATTCGCCGCCGCAGGTGCGCGTTCACGGGCATCTCAAACCGCTCGACGGTTTCCCGTCGTTTACGCCCGCCGACACCAAACGGCTCGCTTATTCGGTTCTGACCGACGCGCAGAAACATCGTTTTGAAGAAAATCTCGAACTTGATTTTTCGTTCGGTTTGAAAGGAATGTCACGTTTTCGCGCCAATCTTTTCAATCAAAAAGGCGCGGTCGGCGCGGTTTTTCGCGCGATTCCGTATGAAATAAAATCATTTGAAGCACTCGGACTGCCGCCCGTCGTTCTGGATATGTGCAAAAAACCGCGCGGATTGATTCTCGTAACCGGTCCGACGGGTTCGGGTAAATCAACGACGTTGGCTTCGATGATTGATAAAATTAATATTGACCGCCACGAACATATTTTAACGATTGAAGACCCGATAGAATTTCTGCACAACCACAAAAATTGTGTCGTCAATCAGCGCGAAGTCAATTCCGACACGCACGGCTTTTCCGACGCGCTCCGCACCGCGCTTCGTCAAGACCCCGATGTTGTGCTGGTCGGCGAACTTCGTGACCTCGAAACCATCGAAATGGCTCTGCGCGTCGCCGAAACCGGACATTTAACCTTTGCCACGCTCCACACAAATTCCGCCGCGTCAACGATCAACCGTATTATTGACGTTTTCCCGTCCGGTCAGCAATCGCAGATTAGAACGCAGCTTTCATTAGTTTTAGAAGGTATTATGTGTCAGGCACTGCTGCCGAAAGCCGCCGGTGACGGGCGCGTGATGGCACTCGAAATTTTGATTCCGAATTCCGCGATCCGCAATTTGATCCGCGAAGATAAAATTCACCAAATATATTCGATGATGCAGACCGGACAGGACAAATTCGGAATGCAGACGTTTAACCAGGCTCTCGCCTCACTTTATCAAAAACGCCAGATCACGCTCGATTCCGCAATGCAGCGTTCCTCAAACGCCGATGAACTGAAAGATTTAATCGAACGCGGTTCAGGTCTCAACCAATCTTACAGCGGACAGGGCAAGCCGGCAATGCCGCCGAACAGCAAAGGCAGTCCGTATGCCCAGGGTCGCCCCGTCGGACAACGCCCGCCGATTCGTTAAAGTCCAGAGAGTCTGGGAAGTCTGGAAAGTCCTGAAAGTCCCGAAAGCTTTATTGTTTCTTCCCAGACTTCCCAAACTTCCCAGACTTGCCAGACTTAGAAAAATCAGGAGCAACATAAAAAAGAAATGCCAACATACGCATACAAAGGTCGTAATCGCTTAAATGAAATGGTTTCCGGCGAAAAAACCGCCGCCAGCCAGGATGAATTGCGCGCGCTGCTTCGTCGTGAACAAATCATAATGACGCAGGTTTCGGAGAAAGGACGCGAAATCGCTATTCCGAAACTGGGACGAAAGAAAAAGGTCAAAGCCAAAGAATTAGCCGTTTTCACACGTCAGTTTTCCGTAATGATTGATGCCGGTTTGCCGCTTGTTTCGTGTATTGATATTTTAGCCGAACAACAGCAAAATGTGTTTTTCAAGGAAGTTCTGCACCAAGTTCGGCAAAATGTGGAAGAAGGCTCGACGCTCGCCGCATCGCTTCAGCAGCATCCGAAAGTTTTCGATCAGCTCTATACGCATATGGTCGAAGCCGGTGAAGCGGGCGGTGTGCTGGATTTGATTCTGCAAAGACTGGCGACGTTGATTGAAAAAATCGTTAAATTGAAACGCAGTATTATTTCCGCCTCAATTTATCCGGCGGCAGTCGTTTTCGTAGCAATTGCGGCGGTGGCAGTGATTATGGTCGTCGTCATTCCGCAGTTTCAGCAAATCTTTCTCGGCTTGCTCGGACCGGGCGAAGCCTTGCCGCTGCCGACCAGAATCGTGATGGCGATCAGTAATTTTCTCGCCGGTTGGGGCGGTTTAACACTGCTCGTCGCGCTCATCGGCAGTGCCGTAGCGATTAAATACTATTATAAAACTCCGAAAGGACGACACGTCATTGACGCTTTGATGTTGAAAGCTCCGATTTTAGGCGGCATTCTTCGCAAGATCGCCGTCGCCCGTTTCGCGCGAATTCTCTCGACGCTTTTATCGTCGGGCGTTCCGATTTTACAGTCGCTTGAAATCACGGCAAAAACTGCCGGAAACGTGATTATTGAAGACGCGATTCTGCAGGTTCGCGCCGGAGTCGAACGTGGCGAAAATTTTGTCGAACCGCTCAAAGCCACCGAAGTTTTTCCGCATATGGTCGGGCAAATGGTCGGAGTCGGCGAACAAACCGGCGCACTTGACGCGATGCTCGGTAAAATCGCCGACTTCTACGAAGATGAAGTTGATTCCGCAATCGCCGATTTACTGGCGATGATCGAACCCGCGTTGATTGGATTTTTGGGAATAACCATCGGTTCTATCGTTATTTCAATGTATCTGCCGTTATTTACACTGATCGGAAAACTTGCCGGCGGTGCTAAATAACCCAAGCGGCTAGTATTCAGTCAAATATGAGTTGACGTTAAAATAGCCCATATTATTGAAAAAGCATTGTGGGAAAATACATTGTAACACTAGGCAAAGAAGAGCAAGAAACACTGAACGAAGTGATAAAATAAGTAGTAAGTCTGAGATAGTCAAACGAGCGTATGTTTTGTTGAGTTTGGACGCAACTGAAGAAGATGTGCCTAATACCGATGAAGAAATCAGACGCGAATACAAAGTGGGCAGGCGAACTGTTGCGCGGTTACGGAAAAGATTTGTCGAAGAAGTGTTTGACATTGCCTTACGCGGCAGAGCGCACACTAAATTCAGAGAGAAGAAAATTGACGGGCGGATTGAAACCAAACTGGTGGCGATGAGATGTTCGGCAACTCCCGCCGGCAGGCAAAAATGGAGTTTTTGTCTGCTGGCGGAAACTTTGATTTCAACCGGCGCGTTTTAACCGACTGATTTTTATGCCATTTGTGAAAAGGAAGAGATCACTGTTCTGGAAATGCAGATTTCCACATCTTTTTATATGTCGGCGGCGAGCGAATCGTTCATCATTCTTTCAAATAAGCTCAAAGGTTTGAAGAAAACCTTCGTGATGTTTCACGAAATCGCGCATCACTTTTCGCACGAAACGCGCGGCGCGGCATCGGCGTTTGTTTACAATTTGCTCAATAACAAAAACGAATTTGAAGCCGACGCGCTGGCACTCATCGCGCTGCTCCCGCTCGGCGAACTAAAATCTTTCGATTTTCTCGACGAACGTCAAGTCGGTATGCGAGAAAACTTTAAAAAGACCGACAACGATTAAATTTTCTTTACGGAATTTAATTGTTAATTTTTTGCGATGCAATCTACACTTGGCTCAAAAAGAGGGCAAATGGTTAACTTTTTATCGCTTGTTGAAGCGATTTTTTACGCTGTTTGCCTTAAATTTCTCCCTTTTGACTTAAAATTTGCGCTCGAACAATAGAATGATAAAAGATTCTAATTATTGCTCTTCTAATTATTGTCGCAAATATATCGCGTTCAGCCAGAAAAAATAAAGTGAAATGAAAAAAATATTTAGAATTCCGAATATATGTCAATTTTAAAACCAAATCTTCGCAATCCTAAGACAATAGTTTTGCTGATCGCGTTTGTTTCGACTGGTTATTAGCTTGTGTCTTCCTGTTCTCGTAGCGAAAGGTAGCGGTTTTGAGCAGGGATTGATTCTTATTTTCACGGTCGGATTTAATCTGCTGATGTTCCTATGGTGCTTTTACGACAGTCAGAGTCGCGGCGAACAACTTAGTCGTCATTTTGCGCTGCTGATGATTATTTTCGGAATATTTACCCTCATTTATTATCTTCTTAAAAAGCGCGGTCTAAAAACGGGGGTGCTTTCAATCGGCAAGCTCTTACTGTTTCTTTTGGGAGCGATATTGTTTTCAGCGGTTATTTTGACCATTCACGGTTAAAAATTATCGAGACTTTACAGACCGTCTAATCCTAATTTAACATCATTTTTGGTTGAGCTATTCTATTTGTCCTTCACCTGAAGACGGAAAAAATAGCTCAACCTTTTTTTGTCTTCGCCCGGCATCATAAACTTTTATGAACCGCAAAGAAGCACTAAAAACACTGCTCGAATCAGAGCCGGACGCAACCGGTCAAAACGAACGATTGGAGCGCGTCGAAAAAAAAACTCGATCTGATTTTCCGTCATCGTCGTCCGGCAAAAAGACGCGTGTGAAGCGGTCAGCGTAATTGCCGACACCATTTGCAACAAAGTCCTGCGGGGCGAAACCGAAATTTTGCAGCGCGACAGCTCACGTCTGAATTTTCTAACTTTAAGCAGTGCCGGTGATTTGAAGGTGCGGCGGCGGGCGAAGCGGAAAAAATAACTTGCGGCTCCGAATAGAAACTAAAATAGGAACTCAAACAAAAAAGCGCATTTCGAATGATGCGCTTTTTCCTTATAAAATAATGGTGATCCGAGAAGGACTCGAACCTTCGACCCAATGGTTAAAAGTCTTTCTAAGTATCTTTATTTACTTCACTTAGATTTACTTTCATTGATTTTAGTTACCTTTTAGTTAATAATTTTTCGCCTGTTTTCTTCTCTTTCCGGCACACTTGGCACTCAATTGGCACTCAAAAAAATTAACTGATTTTTTCAATCAATTCCGGCGAATCGTTACCGGGCGAATTTACAGATTTGCTGACTTCGTAAGATTTCATTTCAGATGAAGGATAAGGCGCAAGTAACTTTTGCAGTTTGCTTGTGTCTTTTTCTTTTGCGTCTAACCATTTATCGTAGTCTTTTGATTTGAGAATTACCGGCATTCTTTCGTGTATCGGCTCTAAAACTTTGTTCGCTTCGGTTGTGATGATCGTAAAAGTTTCGATTTGTTCGCCGGTTTCCTTATCGAGCCATTCTTCATATAAACCGGCAAAACCGAAAACATCTTTGTCTTTCATCCGAAAATAAAACGGTTGTTTCGCGCCTTTGGCTTGTTTCTGCCATTCGTAAAAACCAGAAGCCGGAACGATGCAGCGATGTTTTTTGAAGGCATCACGGAACGAAGGCTTTTCCGCCAGAGTTTCGGCGCGGGCATTTATCATTTTACTGCCGATTGATTCATCTTTTGACCAACTCGGAATCAAACCCCAGCGCAAAGATTCGATGATTCTTTCGCCGCTTTGTTCTAAAACAACGGGAATCATCTGCGTCGGCGCGATGTTGTAACGCGGCGTGAAAAGTTTCGGATTCAATTTGCCGATCTTAAATTCTTTTTCGATTTGTTCCGGCTTGGCATCGTTTGAAAATCTTCCGCACATAAATTTTTACCTTTCTAATGAAATTCTGCTATGCAACATTGTATAACAGACAAGACAGTATTTTCCAGATGTGTTAGGATATTTTCAATTTAGTTTTCCTTAAACCGTTTTAGATTTATAATCTTTGACAGTCAGCTTGTTTTCCGGCTCAAAATAAACAAATGAAACTAATTACTCAAACACCAAAAATCGCGCTCAATGTCGCATTTCGCAAACAAAGACCTGTCCGCAGTGAAATTGAAACTTTCAAAAATAATCTGAAAACTTTGCTTTCCAAAGTTCAAACAAAAGAATCCGAAGAAAACAAGAAGAATCACGTCCGCGATTTTTTGCTTGATACTTATTACAAAGGCATTTACGAAGTTAATACGAAAGACCGCAAAGACCTTGTGATTCATTTGGACAAAACGAACGAGTCGAATGTCGGCGTGATTGTCGAAGCTAAAAGCCCGGACAACAAAGCGGAAATGCTCAAAACCCACAAGGCGAACACCAAAGCCTTGCAGGAACTCGTTTTGTATTACTTTGACGAACGACAGGCGAAAGGCAATGTCGAATTAAAAAATCTCGTCGTAACCAACGCTTACGAATGGTTTATTTTTGACGCGAATGTTTTTGACAAGAAAATTTATCGTAACACGCAGATCAGAAAACTTTACGAAACAAAGATAAACGACAAAAAAGACAATCCGTTTTTTTATGAAGAACTGCGTAAGATTTTCGACAATTTAGATGAAGAACTCGTTTGCACATATTTCAATTTGAAGGAATATGAAACGATTCTCAACAACGCCGATCTGGAAGATGATAAAGAGTTAATCGCGCTTTTTAAGATAGTTTCGCCGACGCATCTTTTGAAATTGGCGTTTGCCGACGACAGCAATTCGTTGAACAAACCGTTTTACGACGAACTTTTGCACATCATCGGACTTGAAGAAGTCAAAATAAAATCCAAATCAATCATTCGGCGCAAAGAAGAAGGCAATCGCAATGCGGCATCTTTGCTTGAAAACGCAATTACGATGCTGAAATCGAAAGACAGTTTGCGGCGCGTCAAAAACATTGCCGATTACGGCGAAACGAGCGAGGAAAGATATTTTAACGTCGCGCTCGAACTCTGTATTGTTTGGATAAACCGCATTTTATTTTTGAAGCTGCTCGAATCGCAGCTTGTCAATTATCACAAAGGAAACCGTGAATATAAGTTTTTGAACATCAAAACGATTCCCGATTTTGACGAACTTTTTACACTTTTTCATCAGGTTTTAGCCAAGACTTTTGCCGACCGCGAAGACAATATCAGAGAAAAATATAAGCGCGTGCCGTATTTGAACAGTTCGCTTTTTGAGATTAGCGAATTGGAAGATTTGACGATTTCGATTGAATCTTTGAAAGACACGGCGCATTTGCCGTTTATCAATTCGACAATTCTCAAACGGCAGAAAGCGGAAAATCAGAGTTTCGGAACGCTCGAATATCTTTTTAAGTTTCTGGACGCTTACGATTTTGCGAGTGAAGGCGCGGAAGATGTGCAGGAAGATAACCGCAGTTTGATAAACGCATCGGTTTTGGGCAAAGTTTTCGAGAAAATCAACGGTTACAAAGACGGCTCGATTTTCACGCCCGGATTTATCACGATGTATATGTGTCGGCAGGCGATTCGGCTGGCAGTCGTGCAAAAGTTCAAAGATAAATACGAACTCGACATTGACGGTTTTGACGAACTGCGAAACTTTACGAAAAGCACTTATAAAACCGAACAAATTCGGGAATATAACGCCCTTGTTAATTCTCTGCATCTGTGCGATCCGGCGGTTGGCAGCGGGCATTTTCTCGTTTCGTCGCTTAATGAAATTATTGCGATTAAATCGGAATTGGGTTTGCTTGCCGACGGCGGCGGCGTTCGTCTTGCGGAATATCAAATCACGATTGAAAACGACGAACTGATTATCACGGACGAAAACGGCGATATTTTCGAGTATCAAATAAATGAAAACGGCAAACCGACGGCGAAGGCGCAAAGATTGCAGAAAACGCTGTTTCACGAAAAGCAGACGCTGATCGAAAACTGTCTGTTCGGCGTGGACATCAACCCGAATTCGGTCAAGATTTGCCGTCTGCGTCTGTGGATTGAACTTTTGAAAAACGCTTATTACAAAGAAAGCGCGAACTTTGCCGAACTGGAAACTTTGCCGAACATTGACATCAATATCAAAGAAGGCAATTCGCTACTTTCGCGGTTCGCTTTGGATGCGGATTTGAAGGAAGTCTTAAAGAATAAAAAGAACATCATTGCCGACTATCGAAATGCGGTTGCCGGATATAAAAACGAGCGAAACCGCGATCAAAAGCGCAAATTGCTTGAGATAATTGACGAAATAAAAGGCGATTTTACAACCGAGATTTTCAAACACGATCCGAAAATGGTTGATCTGGCGAAAAAGGAACGCAGGCTTTTCGAGATAAATTCGCCGTCTTTGTTTGAAAAGTATTCGGAAGGCGAACGCGAAGTTTTATCGCGCAATCTGGAAAAACAAATCGCCGCGTTAAATCAGGAAATCGCCGACATCAAATCAAACGCGATTTACAAAAACGCTTTCGAGTGGCGTTTTGAATTTCCCGAAGTTTTGGACAACGACGGCAATTTTACAGGCTTTGATGTTGTCATCGGAAATCCGCCGTATATTAAAGAATACGAAAATCGCTACGCTTTTGATGGATTAAGAAAATTGGATTGTTATCAAGGAAAGATGGATATTTGGTATTTATTTGGTGCTTTAGGTTTGTCTCTATTAAAGCCAAATTCCTATTTATGTTTTATTGCAACAAACAATTGGATAACGAATACAGGCGCATCAAATTTTCGCAACTCTGTGGTAAAAAACAGTAAAATTTTAACATTGATTGATTTCGGGGCTTATATGATTTTTGATAATGCCTCTATTCAAACAATGATTATGCTGTTCGAGAAAAATTTTGATTCAAACAAATATAATTTTGACCACAGAAAACTTATAAACAATAAGGTTTCTAAAGAAAAGATTGTATCTTTTCTACATAAAATTGATATTGATGATGCAATATATTTAAATCCAGAATTTAAGAGAAACAGTTTTATTGATAAAACTTTTATTTTTAATAGTGAAACAAACTCTGAATTGCTTGATAAAATGCAATTAAAACATAATTTCTTTCTGCGTGAAAAAGCTGATCGAAACCGCAAATTACCATCCGAACTTGGTCAGGGAATTGTCGCGCCGCAAGACTTCGTAAATGCAAGTTCAGCCGAGAAATTGAACCACAAAGTTAATGTTGACGACGGAATTTTTGTTTTATCACAAAGCGAATTTAATAATTATAACTTTTCTGAAAAAGAGAAAGAAATACTAAAACCTTATTATACAACCGAACAATTGAAAAAATATTATGGTAATCCGTCAAATCACTATTGGCTTATTTACACAAATTCCCAAACAAATAAAATTGATCCAATAACAAATAAAGCACCTATTGAGAATTATCCAGTTGTCAAAAATCATCTGGATAAATTTCAGTCCGTGATTACATCTAGTTTCAAACCTTATGGATTGCATAGAGCTAGAGAACAAAATCTTTTTGAAGGTGAAAAAATTAATGTATTAAGAAAGTGTTCCAATGAGCCTATTTTTACTTATACAGACTTTCCCTGTTATGTTTCACAAACATTCTATGTAATAAAAAGTCAGAGAATCAACTTAAAGTATTTAACAGGTTTATTAAATTCACGGATGGTTAGTTTTTGGCTAAAAAACAAAGGGAAAATGCAAGGAAATATTTTTCAGCTTGATAAAGAGCCAATTCTTGAAATTCCAATTTACAAACCATCGGAAAAAGACCAACAACCATTCGTCGCGCTGGTTGACCAAATTCTCGAATTAAAGAAAGCAGGCAAAGACACGCAAGCGTTGGAAGATGAAATAGACCGGCTCGTTTATCGGCTCTACGATTTGACCGATGACGAAATTGCGATTGTCGAAGGGAAATAAATTTAAATAGTTTTAGAAATGCGGCAAAGAAAAATTAAATTAGGAAAAGGCGAGTTTGAGCATATACGCAGTAATGGATTAACGGCTTCTGTAAAAGATGCCCGTGACTATTTTCTTGACGCTGTTAAAGAAGTTGCGCCTGAAGTTTTAGACGATTTAGCAGGAAATCCATACCGACTCTATAAAGCCGCAGGGTTAGCTTTAGATTATAAAAGATACGAAAAAGAATTTGAAAATTTAGAGTTTTACGACGGCATAAGAGCAAAGGCAAAAATAGAACACCAACATTCTTGGAATCATCCCCGTTGGGAAAATCAATTTGAAAATAGCGAAGTCAATTACGACGAAAATACAAGGTTATTACAGAAAAGCATTTTTAGCTGGTCAAAAAAGCATAATCTTGACGTAGTTTGGTGTCGCGCCCGCGCTTACGAAACTATCGAATGGTGGTATCGGTCTGATAGTTTTTATGAAAACCGCATTTGGAATTACGAAACGGAAATGCAGCCAATTCCTGTCGGCTTGAATACTGTATTTAATTTTAGTTACAAATCACTCTATCCAGTATTTCGTTTCCGAAGTAAGGAAAAGGAAATTATTAGAGAAGCCTTTGAGAAGGAATTAAATGAATTTCTTGATGAACGCGATAAAATCGCCAAAGAAAACGGAATGATAAAGCCAAAGCAAAAGAGTAAGTATTTACACTTTATTTGGTTAGCTAAATGGCAGATGGACGAAAATTTAACTCACGAAAAAATTGCCGAGCAAGACGAAAGAAGCAACTCAATTGAAGTTCAAGCAGTATCAAAAGCAATCAAAGAACTAGCTGAGTTAATAGGCTTACCATTACGAAAATCTAAGCGCGGCAAAAAACCAACTTCTATGTAAAACTGAAAAAGTTGTAAATTATCAAACTTTTCTCCTGTAAATTGTCCTTATCGTCTGAGTTCTATCTCATTCGGTGAGGATTTTTTTATTTTAGGAGAGATTAAATATGAGTGAAAAACTTTTGAAAGTTTCGGATGTCGGCGAATTACTTGATTTGAAACCGGCGCGAATTTATGAATTATGTCGGGAAGACAAGAACTTCCCTTTTATTTTGATCGGGCAAAGACAATATCGGTTTAGCAAATCCGCTTTGCAAAATTGGATTGACGGCGGCGGAAACCGTGAACAAAACGAGGTAAACGAATATGTATAAAAGCGGGAAAGGCGATGCTGGTAACATCGCCTCAAAAAATCCATTCGATTATTTAGCACACAATCAACGGCTTTTCGACTTCAATTATGCCGAAAAAACCGACGAATTGCAATCAAATTTGACGGCGAATTTCCGGCGCAACAAAAGAGTGATTCGGCTTTACCGATGCTTTGCCTGTGAGCGAAACCGCGCGGCGAATAAAATGTCGAATTGTCTGGCAGTTTGCCGCGAATGTTACGACGCGGCGCAGGTCAAAGGCACAATCGGCAAAAATAATTTTGTCGAAAAGACTTTGAACAATTTTCACAAATTTTTACGGAGGCGAATATGAGAATTGATGAAATCATATCGCGTCTGGATAAGGTTAAAAAGCGCGGCGGAAGTTTCACCGCGCTTTGTCCAAGTCATTCAGATAGAAATCGAAGCCTTTCGATCAAAGAAGCGGACGGGAAAATTTTAGTCAAATGCTTTGCCGGCTGCGATGCGTCGGCGATTGTTTCGGCTCTCGGTTTGGAAATCAAAGATTTATTCGTTGAAAAATCAAATGGCTTTCATTCAAACGGCACGGCGCAAACCAAACGGATTGTCGCAACTTACGATTACACCGACGAAATCGGCGAACTGCTTTATGAAAATGTCAGGTTTGAGCCGAAAGACTTTCGCCAGCGGCGATTCGATGTCAGCGGAAAGGAAATCTGGAATTTGAACCGGACGCGGCGCGTTCCTTACCGATTGCCGGAACTGATCGAAGGTGTGAAAGAAGCGGCGGAAATCTGGCTGTGTGAAGGCGAAAAGGACGCGGACAATCTGCGAAAACTCGGTTTTACCGTTTCATCGTTCAAGAATTGGAAAGATGAATTTAACAAATTCGTGAAAGATTCGGATGTCATTCTTTTAATTGACCACGACCGCGCCGGATTAAAACAGGGACGCGACGCGGCGAAAATGCTTTTCGGCAATGTCGCATCATTAAAAGTGATTGACCTTTTCAGTAATGAGCCGTTGCCGGAAAAACACGGCGCGGACGTTTCGGACTTTATCAATCTTTGCGCCAGAGATGAAAGTTTGACCGCTGATGAAATCGCCGAAAGATTGGGCATCTTTGCCGAAAATGCGGACGCTTGGCAACCAACCGGCGAAACGGAAGAAAACGCCGAAACCGGCGAAGTTGACGAAACACCGATTGAAGTCAAACCGTTTCCCGAACCGAACGAAAAATGCTTTCACGGTTTAGCCGGTGATTACGTCCGCCTTATCGAACCGCACACCGAAGCAGATAAAATGGCTTTGCTCATTCAGTTTTTAGCTTTTTTCGGCAGCATCATCGGACGTTCCGCTTTCTACAAAGTCGAAGGCAACCGACATTTTACGAATCTGTTTTGCGTATTAGTCGGCGATACGGCATCGGGGCGCAAAGGCACATCGTTCGGGCGCGTCAAAGAAGTCTTTCACGATTTAGACGAACATCACCAAAAAGAATGTATCGTCAGCGGTTTGGCAAGCGGCGAAGGTTTGCTTTATCACGTCCGCGATGCCTGTTTTGTAACCAAACAGAATAAAGACACCGGCGAACTTGAAGAAATTCTCGCCGATGCCGGAGTTACCGACAAACGCTTGCTGATTGTCGAAGGCGAATTTGCCAACGTGCTGCGCGTTCAAGGGCGCGAAGGCAATACGCTGTCGGCTTTTATCCGTAATTTGTGGGACAGCGGCAACGCCCGCAGTCTGACGAAAAATTCGCCGCTGAAAACGACCGACGCGCACGTTTCGATCATCGGACACATCACGAAAACCGAACTTTTAACCTGTTTGTCCGAAGTCGAATCGGCGAACGGTTACGCCAACCGCTTTTTGTGGATTTGCGTTCGGCGGTCAAAGTTTCTGCCGTTCGGCTCGGACGTGGATTTCAAAGATTTGCTGTGCATCAATGCCGATATTTCACGCCGGATTCAATTTGCTAAAAATCTTGCACAAATCCAATTATCCGACGAAGCAAAAGAACTTTGGATTGCGGTTTATCAACATCTGGAAACATCGCGTTTCGGTTTTGTGGCAAAAGTTACCCAGCGGGCTTCGCCGTATGTTTTGCGCCTTTCGTGCATCTTCGCCGTGCTTGACGCGCAAAGTTTGATCGGGCGCGAACATCTGGAAGCCGCGCTTGCCGTCTGGCAATTCTGCGAAGATTCGGCGAAGTATATTTTCGGCGAACGAATCGGCGACAAAAACGCCGACGCGCTGCTCGATGCTTTGCGCGATGCCGAAAACGGTTTGACGCGAACCGAAATTTACACCGACGTTTTTCAAAAGAATCTGAATGTGAAACAAATCAACAAAGCATTGAAAATCTTGCTCGAATTGAATTTGATCGAAAGCCGAACCGAACACACGGAGAACGCCAAAAAGTCGTCGGAAATTTGGCTGGCGAAAACTTACGCACAACGTATTTAACGGATTTTATCAAAGATTTACGAACAAATACGTTAAATACGTCATACGTCGGAATCGGTAAAAGTTAAGCAAAGGAAAAGTTAAGTAATGCTTATGTCGAAAAAAAAATGTGAAGCTACCAATAAACGCGGCGAACCGTGCCGCGCATCGGCTGGCGAAAGCGGTTTCTGTTTTACGCACGATGCTGCCAAAGCCAAAGAACGGGCGATGGCACGGCGCAAAGGCGGACTGCAACGCATCACGCCGCACGTCGCCGACGCGGAACTTGTGCCGAAACAAACGCGCTCGATCAATGACGCGATGGTTATTTTGGATTATGCACTTCAAGAATCACTTGTTTTGCCGAATACGATTCAGCGCGGGCGGCTTTTAGTTGCGATTGCACACGGCTACATCGAAGCCGTCAAAGTCGGCGAAATGGAAACAAGACTTGAAGCCGTCGAAATGGCTCTGAAAATGAGAAAGAACAAATCATAAACAAGAAAAACTGCAACAAATTGCAACCGAAAAAAAGAGTTTGAAATTGAGAAAAGATCAAAACGAATGAATATTAAAACTTTGAGAAAAAGCTACGAAAATTTAACGATGCTCGAAAGGTTGTCGCTCGCCGATAACGCGATTGCCCGCGATGACGAAAACGAATTGCAGGCGATAGTTGCGGCGAGTCCGCGCAAACATTTCAGTCAGGTTGATTATTTAGATTTGTTGGAACAGATCAAGATTTTTCGCCTGTGTAATTTGATCGTCAGGTTGAGTTACATAACGCAATATGATTATTTTCTCGCTTCATCGGGCATTGAGTTTTTGGAAAACGGCGATGAAACGGAGAAATACGAACGGCTCGAAAAAGATATGAAGATGTCGGCATTTCTCTACGTCCGCGCGACGGATTCTTGGAAAACCTTAAATGATGAACTCGGATTGCGACCGAACTACGATGAAGAAATGTCGGCATTTTTGTTTTCCTTCGTAATGATGGAAGCGAAAGAAAAGACTATGCGAGAGGTAGCTTACACGGAAGATGAAGTCAGAGAACGAATAAAAGAAACGACCGGCGGCGACAAAATTCAAACATTGGAAGATGAAATCAAAGCGATCAGAGAAGCGTTAGAATTGCCGACAAATTGAAGCGATATTTTTTATTTCTTTTTCTTGAGATTATTTTCTACCGTTTCCATCGCAAGCGGCAACAGCGACGGTATGCTTCGCTCTCCAAGTTCCCAGCGCGAAACCGTATTGGTTGCCACGTCCAAAAGTTTAGCAAGTTGCTCTTGCGTCAATCCAAGTTTCTCACGAAGTTCTTTTAAATCATTTGCATTCATAATTTGATTCTACCAACGGTTTAGCGAAATGACAAAATTATTTTTAGATTTATTTGATTATTTAATCTACCAACGGTTGACTTATGTAACTACCAATGGTAGAATCATAGATAGTTGGAAACAACAAATCTTAACTTTTACGGAGTAACTACAATGATTAAATTAACGAACGAAAACACAAAAAATGCCGTCGCCAAATGCCGACAATTAAAACCGCGCGTCCAATTCATCAAAGATCGTTTCTTTGCCGTTTCATCTGCTAATAACTCGAATGTTTATCACGTTTCTTTTGACGTTAAAGACGGTGAAAAGTTCGGGCAATGCGAATGCAAAGCAAGTGAACGCGGTTTGGTTTGTTACCACATCGTCGCGGGCGCAACGGCGAACATTTACCGGCAATCTTTGAAACGCGCCCAATAATGACGAAAGGCTTATCTGACTGCAATCGGATAAGCCTCTCTAAAAATCCAATCAATAAAAACTAACTGGAGTAACTAATGAATAATTTAACACAAACCCGACAAGACGCGAAACAAGCGTTTCTCGACAAACAACAAGCCGAAATGCTTATCATCTATCGAAATGCCGACCAAAGCGAACGGAACGCAGTAATCAGGCAGATAGATTCTTTTCTTGAGATCGTGCCGAAAGACGCAAAAATCTTTTGGCTGAAATTTCGATTTAAGTTGGAACGCTTAAACGAAACTTCATAAATCACAAAAAGGGCAACCGCCAAAAGTTGCCCGTTCAAAATCTCAAAAAAGGAAAATATGACAGGACAAATAATAAAACGCGGCGAAAACACTTGGTATATTCGCATCTTTCTCGGACGCGATGCCAACGGCAAACGAAAGTATTTCAACAAAACGATTCACGGTACAAAGAAGGACGCGCAAAAGTATTTGACGGCGAAAACACGCGAAAAGGATTTGGGCGTTTTTGTTGAACCGGCTTCGATGCCTTTGAATGAATTTCTTGATCGCTGGCTTGAAGAAATTGCCCGAAACAAACTTCGGGCGCGAACTTTCGACAATTATGAATCACTTTTGAATTGCCACGTCCGCGAAAAAATCGGCGCGAAACGCCTTTCGGATATTCAAGCCTACGAAGTTCAAAAACTTTATAACGATATGAAAAAGACGAACTATTCGCCGAAAACGATTCGGCACGTTCACAACGTCCTTTCACCGGCTTTTAAGCAAGCGGTCAAATGGAAAATGCTGATGCAAAATCCGTGTGATCTCTGCGAACTTCCGAGAATGGAAAAAACCGAAATGATGTATTTCACGCCAGAACAAACGGCAAAGTTTCTTGACGCGGCGAAAGATGATAAATACTTTACGACCTTTCTTTTGGCAATCGAAACAGGGATGCGCCCGGAAGAATATCTCGGTTTGCAATGGAAAGATATTGATTTTAAGAACGAAGTTTTATCTGTCAGACGCGCTTTAGTTGTCAAAAAAGGCGGCGGTTTTATCTTTACCGAACCGAAAACAAAGAAAAGCCGTCGAAGCATACCGATTTCAAACACTTTGATTGATGCTTTGAAATCACACAGACGCAACCAACTTGAAGAAAGGATGAAACTTGGTGCAGAATACGAAACTTTAGATTTAGTTTTCGCGTCTGAAATCGGAACGCCTTTGCTTCACGGCAACCTTTTACGCCGACATTTCAAACCGATTCGAGACAAAGCCAACCTTCCGAAAATCAGACTTTACGATCTGAGACACACAACGGCAACTTTGCTTTTGTCCGCCGGTGAAAATCCAAAAGTCGTCTCGGAAAGATTAGGACACGCCAGCATCGTTTTAACTCTCGACACTTACAGCCACGTTTTACCATCAATGCAGAAAGACGCAACAAATAAAATGGAAAAGTTAATGTCTGGAACGTAATTTTAACAGTTTGGCACTCACTAGGCACTCAAACAAGAAAAAGGCAACCTATTTGGTTGCCCTAAACTATTGAAAATAATGGTGATCCGAGAAGGACTCGAACCTTCGACCCAATGGTTAAAAGCCATTTGCTCTACCGACTGAGCTATCGGACCACACGGGCTGAAAAATTTGCATTTCGCAGCCGAATTAATTATTTTACATATCTCAAGCGTGGTTGGCAAGTTTCGTATGAAACTTTTCTCAAGTTTTTTAATTTTTAAACCAGCTTTCCATCACCGAATCCGGCAAAATAATCGTTTGATCGCGTTCCGGTCCGGTGGAAATTAAACCGATTTCCACGCCGATTGATTTTGACAGAAATTCGACGTATTCACGCGCTTTTGTTGGCAAATCTTCGAGCTTTGTCGTTCCTAAAGTTTCGCTTTTCCAGCCTTCGAGCGTTTCGTAAATCGGTTTGATTTGGCGCAGATCGAGCGAAACCGCCGGAAATGTGTCCACTTTTTCGCCGTCAATTTCGTAACCGACGCAGACTTTTATTTCGTCCAAAGCGTCAAGAACGTCCAGTTTTGTCAGCGCGACCGAATCGAAACCGTTTAATTCCGCCGCGTATTTTGTCGCCACCGCGTCGAACCAACCGCAGCGGCGCGGGCGTTTCGTGACGGAACCATATTCGTTGCCGCGCTTGCGAATCAAATTCGCCACGTCTTCTTCCTCATCGAGCATTTCGGTCGGGAAAGGTCCTTCGCCGACGCGCGTCGTGTAAGTTCGGACGATGCCGAGAACGCCCGAAATATGGTGCGGCGGAATGCCGACACCGACGGCCGCGCCGCCCGCCGTCGGATTCGACGACGTAACGAACGGATAAGTTCCGTGATCAACGTCCAAAAGCGTCGCCTGCGCGCCTTCGAGCAAGATTTTTTTGTTTTGTTTACCCGCTTCCGCCAAAAAATGCGATGTTTCCGAAACATAAGGGCGCAGACGTTCGGCTAAAGCGGAGATTTCCTCGTAAATTTCATCGGAACGCAGCGGTTCGCGTCCGTATAAAACGATCACGCGGTTGGCTTCCGCCAGATTTCTTTCGATGCGTGATTTCAAAAGTTCAGGAACGAGCGCGTCGGACACGCGAATGCCGCGCCGTCCGGCTTTATCTTCGTATGCGGGACCGATGCCGCGCAGCGTCGTGCCGATTTTTTCGTTTCCGAGACGTTCTTCGGAAGTGTGATCCAAAGCGCGATGATACGGCATAATCAAATGCGCCCGCGAACTGACTTTTAATCTGTCCGGCGAAACCGAAATGCCCTGCGCTTCCATCTGGTCAACTTCCTCAAAAAACGCCTTCGGGTCAATCACCATTCCGTTGCCGAGAACGCACGTTTTGCCTTCGTGAATGATGCCCGACGGAAGCAGCCTTAAAACAAACGCTTTATCGCCGACGTAAACCGAATGTCCGGCGTTGTGTCCGCCTTGATAGCGGGCGACAATATCAAAACGGTCAGCCAGCAAATCAACAACTTTTCCTTTTCCTTCGTCGCCCCATTGCGCGCCGATGATGACAATAATCATAAACTAAATGTTTTTCGCTATTTGATATAATCGGACATAATTGCGCGCGGCGTTTTCCCACGAATTGTCTTCGGTCATTCCGTTCCACTGCAATTTGCGCCACGCTTCCGGCTCGTAATAGGTGAATAACGCTTCGTAAATTTTTTCGAGAAATTTATCCGCGCTGAATTCGTTAAATTTGAAACCGTTGCCTTTGCCGTTCACGACATCGAAATTTCGCACCGTATCTTCCAAACCGCCGACGGCGCGAACAATTGGAATTGTGCCGTAACGCAGCGAATACATTTGATTTAGACCGCACGGCTCGAACTTCGACGGCATCAGAAACATATCCGCGCCGGCTTCGATTAAATGCGCCAAATCTTCGTTGTAGCCTTTGTAAACTCCGACCTGCGCGGGCGCGTAATCGCGCAGTTTCTGCAAAAAATCTTCGTAACTGCTGTCGCCCGAACCGAGCGCGATAAAATACGCGCCGGTCGCTAAAATTTCACCGGCGATTTGCTGAATCAGTTCAAAACCCTTCTGCGCCGTCAGACGCGTAACGCTGGCGAAAATCGGGCGTTCCAGATCAATCGGCAGCAGAAATCTTTCCAAAAGAGCGCGCTTGCACAGCCGCTTGCCGTCGAGATTGTAAGCGTCAAATTTCGCGGGCGTGTCCGAATCGGTTTCAGGATTCCAGACATCGTAATCAACGCCGTTGGTGATGCCGAAAAATCTATCGCTGCGCTGCCGCAGCAGCCAATCGAGTCCGTAACCGTTTTCCGATTGTTGCACTTCTTTGGCGTAAGTGCGCGAAACGGTCGAAAGCATATCGGCGGTCGCTAAACCCGCTTTCAGTGCCGAAGCCGCGCCATTAAACATAAAAGCGTTGCGTTCAAAATCGCTGCCGAAGCCGAGCTTCCAAAGTTCATCCGCGCCGAAAACGCCCTGATACGCGAGATTATGAACCGAAAAAACCGTGCGCGTCTTCGCCCAATACGCATCCCAAAACCGCAGATGCGCGATTTTCACTGCCGCGAAACCACAGTGCCAATCGTTCAGATGCACAATATCCGGCGGAGTGCTGACGCGTTTGATTAACGCGAGCGCGGCTTGATTAAAAAACGCGAACCGCTCGTAATCTTCACGAAAACCGTAAATCGAAGACCGGTGAAAATATTCCGGCGCGTCAATCAAAAACGTCGGCGAACCGTTCGCTTCCGAATAAAAAGCCTTCGCGCGAAAATTTCCCCCGCGCCATTCGACATTCAAATCATCAATCGCCAAATCCCCGACATCTTTGCCTTTCGTCTGCAAATACAGCGGCGTAATCAAAAAAGCGTCCACGCCGACGCGCCGCAAAGCCTTCGGCAGCGCGCCCGCGACATCCGCCAAACCGCCCGTTTTTGAATATGGAACTGCTTCCGCAGATAAAACCGCAACGCGCAAAATATCTTTCCTCTTTTATTTGAAATGTCGTTAAAGCCATTGAGATTCTAACAAGACTTCCCGCATTCGTCTAATTAGCGGTCAACGGTTTTAGCATCAAATGTCAAATTGTTAAATGCTTAATGTTTTGTCTAATTTGCGACAATTCAACCTGAAGACTCGATAAAAGTTGTAGTATAATCCAATAATAAGAAATCTGCTTTGAGGAAACATTTGAGAAATTGGAATTTGATGTAGCGGCGTTTGAAGATTTAGCGTTCTGAAACGTAAAATCCTATGAAAGCACAGGCATAATTAGAAAAATATGCCGACAGCTCAATCCGTAGTTTGGAGAAAGTTCTCGGCAGAGGCGCGTTATTCGCTTGTCCGTTTTGATTTCTCTTTTATTTTTGGACGAAAATATTGAAAAACATCGTCCGTTATGATAGTTTCATCTTAAATTGTGAGGTAATTATGGCAAAAAAATCATATCACGTAATAGCTCGATCAAATGGTGAATGGAGCGTAAAAAGAACTGGTGCTGAACGCGCGTCAGGAATTTTCGCCACACAAAGAGATGCTGTTACAAACGCCAGGAAGTTAGTTATGAAATCCGGTGGCGGAGAACTTATTGTACACGAGAAAGACGGTAGAATTAAAGAAAGAGATTCTTATGGCAGCGATCCAAATCCGCTAAGAGATAGTGAAAGAAGTTGCGTCGGCAGTAACCTGCGTTTAGTCAAAGGATAAAGTAAAATGTAAAACGATATGGCAAGCTCACCTGACCTAAATTTCGAGAAAAATGTATTTATAAATTGCCCATTCGACTCTGCCTACAAATCGCTTCTTCGTCCTTTACTGTTTACGATTCTTTATTTTGACTTTAATCCCAAAATCGCTTCCGAACGCTCTGACTCGGCGGAACAAAGAATAGACAAAATATGCGACTTCATAAAATCCTCAAAATACAGCATTCACGATTTATCAAGACTCAAATCAATGAAGAAAAATGAATTTGCCCGTCATAATATGCCGTTTGAATTAGGGATTGATTACGGCATCCGTAAGTTTGCGGAGAATCATTTTGCTGAAAAGAAATTTTTAATTCTTGAAAAGGAAAGATATGACTACTCCAAAGCTCTTTCCGATTTAGCAGGCATTGATATTAAAAGTCACAGTGATGAGGCTGAAGACATAATCAAGGTTGTTAGAAATTGGTTTGTAGAAACAGTTGGCTTAACAAAATTGAAACCTCCCTCAGTTATTTGGAACGATTTCAATGAGTTTATGGCAGATTTTGATGCTGAAAGAAGAAAAGAAGGATTTAAAGATAAAGATATTTATGAGATGCCCACTACCGAATTTATTGCATTTATTGTTGAATGGCTCCGATCAAAAATCAAGGCTACTTAATCAAAATTAAATATTAATTACTAATCAAAAGAATTTATTTAGTTTGTTTTTGGTAAAAACGCGATTCTTTGAGTTGGATGAAAAAGCAAGGTAATCAATTTAACAATTTCTATTGGCAAAAAGGTTACGGCGCGTTTTCTATCGGGCAATCTCAGGTTGAAACGGTCGT
Source organism: Pyrinomonadaceae bacterium (assembly GCA_965217575.1). Classification (GTDB taxonomy): domain Bacteria; phylum Acidobacteriota; class Blastocatellia; order Pyrinomonadales; family Pyrinomonadaceae. Next base: position 1,230,505 of record OZ244558.1, read on the forward strand.
CAATTACATCAAAAGGCAGAAAGATCATCAACAAAAGCAAGATTTCAAAGATGAATACCGCGCGATTTTGAACAAGTACGAAATTGAATAGGACGAACAATATGTTTGGGATTAGTTTCTTTGCAGAGACAAGCTGATTTTCATCAATATTCGTCGGGTTTGCATCCGAAGCTATCAAATTGAATCGTTTTCAGCGATTAGTTTCAGAATAAACTGCCAATCAAATATAAGCCTAAAAATCACATTGCGGCGAGCTTCGCAGATATTTTTTGGCGGGCGAGATTGATTTTTGCCGGTGAATATCTGGTTTCCTGCAATTTGAAACCAAGATTTAAGTTGAGTTTGCTAACAAATTGATTGACGGTCAAATCAGCCATTCGCATCGGATTCGGCATCAGTCCGCCTTCGATTCCATATTCCGACGCGAGAATTTTGCGGTTGACGATTCCTTTGTCGAAAATTTGTTTGAGCAAAATCTTGTCGTCAACATAATTGAGAGTAAATAAAAGAAATTCGATCTCACCGGACGAGGCTTTTTTGATCAAATCGCTAAACAGCGCGAAGTATTTTTGTTTGTCTATTCGGTACAAGGAGAGATAAACCGGCACGTTGGAAAGAATTTCCGCGTCAAAAAAGATTTCCCTGTTATCAGTCCAGTATTTGAGATTTTCTTTATCACGAATTGGTAATAATGCCTTTTCAGTTTCCGCTTCGGGAAAATACCCGAGCAGAATTATCAAAGACATTGAATGATGACCGTTCGCCGCGCCCTGCCGCAACGCTTCACCGACGGCGGCATTTTGAGCGAGTGTTTGATGATCGAAATTATCATACAAGTATTGCGCGGCAACTCTGGAGGTTTCGGGGTCAGAATCGCGTATAGCCGTCAAAAATGATGGAATGTATTGTATTTCTCTGGCGTTTTTAAGGAAATCCAAAGCCAGATAACGAATACCCAAATTGGAACCCGTTAAATAAGGCTCAAGATAAGGAATAACTTTATTACCGTAAAGTTTTAGTTCTTCTAATTTTTTGAAATCATATTTGGCTGACCGCTCAAATGCGATTCTTACCTCTTCGGCAATTTTCGCATCATCTTGTGTTTTACTTTGAGCGGCAACAAATAGAGTTGCCAAAATAACAATCAATATTAGTGAGCTAAATTTGTACAAAATCTTTTTCACGATGTTACAAAAATATTGAGTTTTAGAAGTGTTTTTATGTTGCTGATTGCGGCAGATAAATTGCCGTTGTTATTGCCATTGGAAATTTAAAGATTCATAACATTGACTTCAACTTTTTTAATCTCTTCTCCTGCAAACAGTGATCGGTTGAACATCATATATCTGTTCCGATTTTTTTTGTAAAAAAGATGCATATATGCCGGAATTCCGAGAGCGTGTCCAATTTCGTGTGCTATAACAATCAGATCCGTCTGCCTTGATATAAAAAATTTATCGTTGATGAAACAGTCTTTTTTCAATGTTTCGCCTTTTATAGAATGTGCCTCGCCGGAAGAAAAAGAAACAAGTTTCCAGACAAAAAATAAATTTATGTCAGCAGTATTGTCTCTTTTACCGACGATAACATCCCATTCCCACTCGCTTCCTTTCGCATCTACCGAATCAATTTCAGGACCAAGATCATTTTCGATCTTGAGCTTATTTGCACTGCGTTGAACAAAAGATATATTTGCCTGCGGCTCAAATATGAGATTGAGTCCTTCTATCCACTTGATTACATAACTTTCGTTCTTGTCTGTCGTGCGTCCTGTTTTATCCGACACAAAATTGAATGCTAAACTAACAATTTTTGGCTTTTTGACGGCAACTTCAAGTTTGGTCATCAACAAATTGTTCTTGCGAACTTCCAAAAATGTTGTTCCGTAAGAATTTCCTTTGATATTTAACAATCTTTTTTTTGGTGTCTGAACAATTGGATCAGCCGTTGACTCTGAAACTTGAATGATGTTTGAATTGACGGCTTGCACCGTCATTCCTTCGGCATTTGATAAATAAATATACTTTTCGCCGCTCAGCGGCACCATTTGCCAGTGCGGGTTAACGCTGTCGTCAAACCCGTACAAATGTTGATAAGCTGAAAATGGGGGATTAAAACTCATAGCGTTATTCGCCGGATTACTGCGCGGATGCTACATAAATCGCCCTAGAATTAACTTTGCATCGAAGCGAGAAATTCCGCATTTGATTTCGATTTTGACAATCTTTCCAGCACGACTTCCATTTGTTCGACCGGCGAAAGCGGGTTGAGAACGCGGCGCATCACCCAGACGCGATTTAAATCTTCGGGGCTGAGAAGCAGTTCTTCTTTGCGCGTTCCCGAACGCTGTAAATCTATCGCCGGGAAAAGGCGTTTGTCGCTCAAACGGCGGTCAAGATGGATTTCGCTGTTACCAGTTCCTTTGAATTCTTCAAAGATCACGTCGTCCATTCTTGATCCGGTGTCAATCAAAGCGGTGGCGATAATCGTTAAACTGCCGCCTTCTTCGATGTTGCGCGCCGCGCCGAAAAAGCGTTTCGGACGCTGCAAAGCGTTGGAATCAATACCGCCGGAGAGAATTTTGCCCGACGGCGGAACGACCGCGTTGTGCGCTCGCGCCAAACGCGTGATCGAATCGAGCAGAATCACGACATCGCGTTTGTGTTCGACCAGTCTTTTCGCTTTTTCGATGACCATATCGGCGACCTGAACGTGGCGCGTCGGCGGTTCGTCGAAAGTTGACGAAATAACTTCGCCTTTGACCGACCGCTGCATATCGGTAACTTCTTCCGGTCGCTCGTCAATCAGCAAAACGATTAACGTAACTTCCGGGTGATTTTCCGTGATGGAATTCGCCATCGTTTGCAGCAGAACCGTTTTCCCGGTGCGCGGCGGCGCGACGATCAGCGCGCGCTGTCCTTTTCCGATGGGCGTAACGAGATCAATCACCCGCGCCGAAACTTTGTCGGGCGTGGTTTCCATTCGCAGTTGTTCGTCCGGGTAAAGCGGCGTTAAATTGTCGAAAAATATTTTTTCGCGCGAATGTTCCGGTGCTTCAAAATTGATCGCTTCGACTTTTATCAGCGCGAAATAGCGTTCGCCTTCTTTCGGCGGGCGAATTTGACCGGAAACCGTGTCGCCGGTTCGCAGATCGAATTTGCGGATTTGCGACGGCGAAACGTAAATATCATCGGGACCCGGAAGATAGTTGTATTCCGGGGCGCGCAGAAAACCGAAACCGTCGGGCAGAGTTTCCAGAACGCCCTGCGAAAAGATCAAACCGCTTTTTTCGGTCTGCGCGGCGAGAACTTTGAAAATAAGCTCCTGTTTACGCATCCCTGACGCGCCTTCCACATCGAGAGATTTGGCGATATGCGTCAGTTCGGAAATTGACATATCCTTGAGTTCCGCCAAATCCAAAGTTTCATCTTTGATCGGAGCGTTTTCTTTGGCGGATTCTTTGGCGGGCGCGGTCGCTTTACCGTCATTTTCGTGGTCGCCGTGGTCGCCGTCATTAACTTCATTTCCGTCTTTTTCAGGCTTGGAAACCTTAATCCGGGCGGATTTTTTTTCTTCCGCAGATTCCGTTTTCTCAAAACCGTTTTCTTCCGGTTTGCTAACCTTTTTTGCTCTGCTTTGTGTCGTTTTGGTTGCCATTATTTTTGTCTGTTCTTAATTTTGGAAGTTTTAATGTAGTTCGCAAAGATAACCTGAGTTTGCTGAAAAGGAACGAATTTAAGCTCGCTTATATCTTAATGAAATACTAAACTCTTGGAAAAGATTGTATGGATTTCCGTCGTGGTGAAATTGAAATATAAGCTCCATAGCTTTTTTCAAAACCCCTGAGTTTTGGGAATATTTAATTATTACTTTTTTTTCTTGAATAAATCAACTATATTTTTATCTTTTTTCGAGCGCGCGGGAAATCTCCTGCCATAATGCGTCTTTTCCAGCTCCGGTGACGGAAGAATAAGCGATTATTTCACTTTCGGGCAAACTGTTTTCAATTTCCCGCAAACTCGTTTTCAACTTATTGGCTGAAAGTTTGTCGGATTTGGTAGCGACAACGATATGTTTCCGCTGATGAAAAACCAGCCAATCGTGCAGTTCCCGGTCAAGTTCCGTCGGCTGATGCCGCGAATCAACAAGATGGATTGAAAGCGCGAGTTCCTGCCGGTTGGCGAGATATTCCTCCGCCATCTTGCCCCAATCCGCCCGCATAGTTTTTGAAACTTTCGCGTAACCGTAACCCGGCAAATCTACAAAATAAAAACTTTCGTTGACGAGAAAAAAATTTATTGACTGCGTTCTGCCCGGCGTGTTGGAAGTTCGCGCCAAGCCTTTCCGCTGCAAAAGCGAATTTAACAAACTCGATTTCCCGACGTTTGAACGTCCGAGAAAAGCGATTTCCGGCAAGCCGTCGGTCGTCCAGTGACTTTCGTTAAACGCGCTTTTGGTAAATTCGGTAGAGGTAATTTTCATTATTTTTATCGTCAATCATTAGTCGCTTTGTTAAATTTAGAAATGATTATTTGAAACGAAGAAACTAAGATTTAAAGACGATTGACGACTGACGATTTATACCGATTTACGCTTTCTGCGCCGCTTCTTTTCTCGCGTCCCGCATACGTTTCGATGCCTCGCGCCGTTTGGCGAGCATTTCCTTTGCGTCAGGCATCTTCATTATTAATTTTTCAAGATGTGCCAGAAAACTCGGATTGTTAATCGTCTGCCGAAATTGCTCCAAAAATGGTTCGATCTTAGAAAAAATAAAAAGATGTTCACCATTCGCGTCGTTAAACATTTCCTCGTCAATCGCGTCGTGATTAACGAACGAAGCCGCCATATCCCAATAACTCAAAACCATTCGAAAATACGCGCTCGACTTTTCATTCTGCATCGCGTTCATTAAATCTTCCGCCGTTTCGGGAAAAAAAGACCCCATCCAGCTTCGCGCCTCGCGCATTTTCGGTTCACGCCGCAGTTCGTAAAGTTTCAAAATTAGATTAGCCGATTCTGATTTGTTCATAATTAACTGTTATTTTTGTAAATATTGTTTTTAAGTGGAAATTCGTTCAAAGTCAAATAGATAAGTTTGTTTTCAATTATTAAATTGTTATTAATCCGAACATTTCAATTTTAAATACGTCTAACAACAAAAAAAGCCGAAATCAAACTTTTTGAATGCTTAATTATCTTCGATAATCTGCACGTCGGAGTTAGCTTTTCTAAATTTTGAATAAGCGAAATCAACTTGCGTATTTTTGACGGCGGAAAGCTGATTTCCCTTAGAAGTTTTTTTAATGATGTTTTGGACGAGCGTAATTTTTTTGGGAACTAAAATTCCGTATTCGCTCGGCTGATATTCAAAATCGGTTTTCAAAATTACCAGCGGATTTTGCGGTTGAGTGACTAATTCCCGATCTTCGCGCCGAATTTGAAATGTTTTGGTGTCAATCCACAGTTTGCCGCGCAGAAAGACATTCGATTTGTCCAGCGATTTCGGCAAATTAAAATCAAAACTCAGCGATAAACGCTTACTTGACGCTTTCGGATCGTTAATCAAAACGTAGGGCGATGTTTTGGTCTGCTGATATTCAATTACATAAACTTCGGAATTATCAATATTTTCTCGTCCGTCGAGCTTAAAATCAAAATACGGGCGCGCGTAATCTTCCAAAATCGGCGATTGAAAAAGCGTCAAGCCGCTGATTTCAAGATTTTTATCGTAGCGCAAACTTTCCTTTTGAATTTTTTTCAGTTCATCTTCGACGGAATTTGATTTTGCCAGTTGACTCAGCAAATCATTGGCACGTGTTTGGTTATCGCCGACGATTTCGCCGTCAACTTTATGAACGTCGCGGTATTCGCTCGCCACGCTTTGATCTTTTGCCGATTGAAATACGATAAAATTTGATTCGACAACGCTGCTCTTTTTCAGATCGCCGTTTTTATCGTAAATTTCAAAGGTTTTAGTTTCATCGGCAAGCAGATTTTTAAACTCCTCACGATAATCCTGTGTTTTCCCGGCGGCATTCTTTAAAATCGTGTCCAAACTCGGCTGACTTTCTTCCTGAGCGGAGACGAAAACCGCGCCGATCAGCAGAAAAAGGATGATGAATATTACATTTCGCAAAATAAATTTTGGCATTAGAATTTCCTCAAATTAATATTGAACTTGATTTCTTATTGAAACACATTTCTAATTGTTATGGAAACAAATTTATGACCGAAAAACCTGAAACGTGGAAAAAAACTTCATCGCGGCAAATCGCCGACTGCCGTGTTTTCAAGGTGCGCGAAGATGTGTGCGAACGTCACGGCGAACAGGGGCAGGCAACATTTTTCGTCATTGAAAACCCCGATTGGGTCAACATTATCGCTCTCACTAAAGATACGCAAGTCGTTTTAATCGAACAATTTCGACACGGAACCGAAGAAACTGTCTTAGAAATTCCCGGCGGAATGGTTGATCAGGGCGAACAGCCCGCAAAAGCGGCGCGGCGCGAACTGCGCGAGGAAACCGGATTTACTTCCGACGAATTTGTTCTGCTCGGCAGATCGCGCCCAAATCCGGCGATTCAGAACAACTGGATTTATCATTACGCCGCTTTTAACTGCGAGAAAAACGCTAAAACCTCTTTTGACGAAAACGAAAGCATCACGACAAAAATCGCTTCAATGACGGAAATTGATGAATATATCGAACGCGGCGACATTTCTCACTCGCTGGTGCTGACGGCTTTTTATCGCTATAAATTAAAATATGCAAAACCGGACTGACCGCGCAAATTCGGCGAAATAATTATGAAAATTCCAACGGCAAGTCTAATTATTCATCTATTTAACATTGAAGGTTTGACAAATAACTTGAACGGTCGAAACGCCAACTATTAAAGTGTTGCGCGAAAGAATTGTAATAAAAACTATGAAAATTGAACTAACAAAACTCGCCCACGCCCGTTCCGGCGACAAAGGCGACACGGCAAACGTCGGCTTAATCGCGCTCAAAGAAGAATTTTATCCGCTGCTGACGCGTGAAGTTACGACGGAAAAAGTCAAAAAGCATTTCGGCGAAATGGTCAAAGGCGAAGTCGAACGCTTTGAACTGCCGAATTTGGGGGCGTTAAATTTCCTGCTGCACGAAAGTTTAGGCGGCGGCGGAACTTTGTCTTTGATGACCGACGCGCAAGGCAAAACTTTTTCAACCGGGCTATTGCGGATGCAGTTGGAAATTGATGACGATGAAGCGAAAACACTCGGCATTATTTAGTTTTATCAATCTTCCCGATAAGCTCAATTTATTGTTTATTCAATAAAAAATTTTACCCAAGACGCGAAACAAGCTAAAATTAAAGATGAAAGAAAGAGATTTTCTCTCTTTTTTATGTATTTTGCATATCTCGCGCTCAATTGTGTCTTAAAATTTTCTAACTTCCATATTGAATTGATTCAGCAATAATCTTATGAATAAAAAAACTATCCTGCTCATTTCTATTCTGCTTTTACTTCCCTTAACGACGACCGCGCAGAATCTCAAAGCGGAGAGCATTTTGCATCAAAATATTTTGAAAGATATTAAAAATGATATTAAAGAGAAATATTATGATCCTAAGTTTCGCGGGGTTGATCTGGAAGAGAATTTCAAAAAAACGAGCGATTTGATTAAAAATGCTTCGTCGTCGGATGAAATGATGGATTTGATCGCTCGATTTTGTTTGCTCTTTGAAGATTCGCACTTTGTATTTTCTCCCGCCGCGAAAAACCGCCCAGGTTGACTACGGTTGGGAATTGCTGTTGATTAACGGCTATGAAAAAATTCCGGGATTGTCAATCCTAAAGTTAACGAGTTTTGATCTAACGCCGATTAAAGTCAATAAAATGATGGATAAAGTTGAAAACAGCAACGCTTTGATTCTTGATTTGCGAGGTAACGGCGGCGATTATCTTGTTTCTTTGGAACAACTTGTCAATAATTTTTTTGATAACGAAGTCAACGTCGGCAAAGTAATTCAACGCAATGGAGTCAAATCTTTCTTTATAAAATCTCAAATTAAAAAACCATATACCGGCAAATTAGTCGTCTTGATTAACAGTGATTCGGCATCCGCCGCCGAAATTTTCGCGCGAATAGTCCAATTAGAAAAACGCGCCGCTGTCATCGGCGATCAGTCAGCAGGCGCGGTAATGCAGTCAATTGTTATGACTCACACTTTCGGCTTAGATTCGCTTGTTCCATACGGAATCAGCGTTACCGTCGCCGATCTGATTATGAAAGACGGACAGTGATTGGAAAAAGTCGGTGTAACGCCCGATGAGAAGATTGTCCCGACCGCGCTTGATTTAGCCAACAAACGTGATCCCGTTTTAGCTCGCGCGGCGCAGATTTTAAATTATAAACTGACGGCGGAAGAAGCCGGACAAATTTTTAAGAAAGATTAGTAAATCGTATTTCAAATGAAATTCCGTTGTTATTTTAACCAAATAGCAACTTTCCGCGCTTTGCTTTACAATAGACTCACTTTTTTAACAATTCAAATTTTTGGGAGCTTTCAAAATATGCGTCAAACATTTCTGCGCTTTTCAATTGTATTTCTTTTAACATTTTCAGTTTTTGCCCAAACGATGCCGAACGAAAAACATTTAATGGGCTTTTCAGCGGAAGATTCGGCGAAGCAGAGAGCTTTGGAAGCGCAATTTGACGCGTCGCTGCAAAAAGATAATTTACGCGAATGGCTCAAGCGGCTGTCAGCGCGTCCGCATCACGTCGGCTCGCCGTATGATAAAGAAAACGCCGAATTTATCGCTTCCCTGTTCAAATCGTGGGGTTACGAAACCAATATCGAACAATTTGACGTTCTGTTTCCAACCCCGAAAACGCGTCTTTTGGAGATGATTTCGCCCGAAAAATTTACGGCGAAACTTGAAGAACCGACCTTAAAAGAAGACGCGACATCAAATCAAAAAAGCGAGCAACTGCCGACCTATAACGCTTATTCGGCGGACGGCGATGTCACCGGCGATCTGGTTTTCGTCAACTACGGCATTCCCGCCGATTATGAAGAACTTGCCAAGCGCGGAATTGATGTCCAAGGCAAAATCGTCATCGCCAAATACGGCGGCTCGTGGCGCGGCATCAAACCGAAAGTCGCGGCGGAACATGGCGCAATCGGGTGTTTGATTTATTCCGATCCGAAAGATGACGGTTATTTTCAGGGCGATGTTTATCCGAAAGGCGCGTATCGCGGCGAAAACGGCGTGCAGCGCGGTTCGGTCGCCGATATGCCGGTTTTTCCCGGCGATCCGCTGACACCGAACGTCGGAGCGATTAAAGGCGCAAAAAGATTAGCTTTAAGGGATGCACCGACGATAATGAAAATTCCCGTGCTGCCGATTTCTTACGGCGACGCGCTGCCGTTGCTGCGAAATTTGGGCGGCGTAATAGCACCGGCGAGTTGGCGCGGCGCGCTGCCGATTACTTATCATCTCGGCGGAACAAATGCGCTGAAAGTTCATTTGAAACTCGAATTTAATTGGGACATCAAACCGATTTACGACGTGATCGCCAAATTAAACGGCGCGACCCGACCCGACGAATGGATTATTCGCGGCAATCACCACGACGCGTGGGTCAACGGCGCTGACGATCCTTTGAGCGGACAAGTGGCGATGCTCGAAGAAGCGCGCGCCGTTTCCGAACTTGCCAAAACCGGCTGGAAACCGAAACGAACCATCGTTTACGCGGCGTGGGACGGCGAAGAACCGGGTTTGCTCGGCTCAACCGAATGGGTCGAAACACACGCCGAAATGCTGAAGGACAAAGCCGCCGTCTATATCAATTCCGACTCGAACGGGCGCGGTTTTCTCGGCATTGGCGGCTCGCACACGCTCGAAAAATTTATGAATGAAGTCGCCCGCGACGTAAACGACCCGGAAACCAAACTCTCGGTTTTGGAACGCCGTCGCGCTCAGCAAATGATCGAAGGTTCACCGACGGTTAAAAAGGAAATTAAAGACCGCGCCGACCTGCGGATTTCCGCGCTCGGTTCCGGTTCGGATTACACGCCGTTTTTACAGCATCTCGGCATCGCTTCGCTAAATCTCGGATTCGGCGGCGAAGACAGCGGCGGTTCCTATCACTCAATTTACGATTCTTTCGACCATTACACGCGTTTCGGCGATCCGAATTTCAATTACGGCATCGCGCTCGCGCAGGTTGGCGGACGCGCGACGATGCGGCTCGCCGATGCCGATGTGCTGCCGTTTGAATTTGTCAATTTTTCCGAAACCGTCGGGACGTATTTCAAGGAAATTCAAAAATTTACGGATACGATGCGCGAAGAAACCGCGACGATGAATCAAATAATCAAAGACGGAACTTTGCTCGCCGTTCAAGACCCGACTGAAAAATTTGTGATGCCGCAGCCGAAATCCGAAGTTCCACAATTGGATTTTTCAAAGCTCAAAAACGCCCTCGACAAATTGCAGGAAAGCGCGAAAAATTATCAAAAAGCCTCGGTCAACGATCAAATTTCTCTCGAAACGCAAAAACAACTCGACGAGATTTTGATGAAAACCGAACGAACTTTGACCAGTGGCGGCGGTTTGCCGCGCCGCGATTGGTTCAAACATCAAATTTACGCGCCCGGATTTTACACGGGTTACGGCGTGAAAACGCTGCCCGGTGTGCGCGAAGCGATTGAACAGCGAAACTGGACGGAAGCCGCGCAACAGATTGAAAACGTTTCTAAAACCATCGAAAATTTTTCGGCGGAAATTGATAAAGCAGCGAAATTATTTTAATATTTGTCGTCAAAACGCTTGGAATAACAATGAACGATCAATAATCAACTGAATGTGGAAGAAAATATGAGTGAAAATCCGGTGATGGACAAAGCAGTGAAATTTGCTTTGCGAATTGTTAAATTATCCCGTTATTTATCGGAAGAAAAAAAGGAATCCGTTCTGAGCAAACAAATTCTGCTGTCTGGAACGCATATCGCAAAGTTTATTAAAGATGCCAATCAAGCCGAATCAAAACAGTTTTCGGCAGCCGATATGCAAATCGCGCTGAAAAAAGCGTCGGAAACGGAATTTTGGCTGCTGGTTCTGCACGAAGGCGAATTCCTTGACGAAAAGCCGTATCATTCAATAAATAAAGATTGCGTCGAACTGATAAATTTGCTGACTTCCATCGTCAAACCATCAAAAGAAAATGCCTGAAATTTTAACTTCAACTGAAAACTCAATTTTCACCATCACGCTCAATCGTCCCGAAAAACGCAATGCGCTGAACGCGGCGTTGATTGATGATTTGAAAACAGCTTTGCGCGAAGCCGACAGGGACGAAAATTTGTCGGCGATCATCATCAGCGGCGCGGGAACGGATTTTTGTTCGGGCGCGGATTTGTCGGCTCTGCGTAAAATTTCGGACAGTTCGGTGCTGGAAAACCTGGAAGACGCGGAAAGTTTAATGGAACTTTTTTCGTTGATTCGCAAAATCAAAATTCCGGTCATCGCGGCGGTTCACGGTCGCGCTTTAGCGGGCGGATGCGGTTTGGCGACGGCGTGCGATGTCGTTTTGGCAAGCGAATCGGCGCGTTTCGGTTATCCCGAAGTTAAAATCGGTTTCGTTCCGGCGATGGTGATGGCGATTCTGCGGCGCAATCTTTCGGAGAAACGAATATTTGAATTAATCACCAGAGGATTTGAATTTTCCGCCGCCGAAGCTGAAAAATTCGGCTTGATAAACCGCGTTTTGGCGGATGAAACTTTTGAAAAAGAAGTTTCGGAATTCGCCTTCGGTTACGCGAAAGTCAGTCGTTCCGCCGTTGTTCTGTCGAAAAAACTGCTTTATCAAACGGACGGAATGAATTTCCGCGCGGCACTCGAAACCGGCGCGCAAGTCAACACGATTGCGCGTTTGACGCAAGATTGTCAAAACGGAATCGCCAAGTTTTTGGACAAATAGAATTCCGCTCAATAGACTTTATTTGACGCGAAAAACCAAAAAATAATCTTCTCCGTCCGGTTTGACGAAATCGTATTGATCCGCCAGCACAAAACCAGCTTTTCGCGCTTCTTCGATGATAGTTTCCTTGCTTATTCCGTGATCCTGCCCGTTGCCGTTGCGGTCAATTATACCGACCAGCGCATCTTTTTTCAGTGATTGCCGCGTTTTTTCCAAAACTTTTATCGGCTGCCCGATTTCGTGATAAGTTTTCAAAATCAACACCGCGTCCACCGAATTTTCGGGCAGTTTCGGGTCGTTTTCCGTGCCGAGAATCGTCGTAATGTTTGAGAAATTTTCTTTTTTGGCGCGTTCGTCAATATATTTTATCGCGTCCGGGTTGACTTCGACCGCGTAAACTTTACCTTTGTCGCCGACTTTTTTCGCGGCGCGAACAGTGAACCAGCCGGAACCCGCGCCGATGTCGGCGACCGTTTTTCCGCCCGTAATTTTCAAAATATCCATCACGCGGTCAATCTGCAAGTTTTTAGCGCGATCTTGATCCTCAAAAATCGAAAGATCGCCTTTGTAAGGTTCACTCGTCGGACGATTGATATTGTCGTCAGCCGTTTTGATCGGAGTCACGGTCGGTGAAACCAACGCGTTATTTTCGGTCGGCGCAAGCTGCGCGCTCTGACACGCGGCGAATAAAAATGCCGAAAGCAAAACAATTTTTGCTGAAACCAAACCGATGACGAATTTTTTCATATCTGTCTGTGATGAAGAAACGCTGGAAAGATTTGCCAGACAATTTGCCCCGACCTTTTTACAATGCAATATTTTTCGCTCCGTCTTCAATAACTCGCCGACTCAACATTAGTGAAGGCGCGTGAGCGGTAAGATAAATTTGTTGATTCGAAACTGTTTTTAGCTTACTATCAGGAAAATTTTCTGCGAAGTAAAACATCTGAGCAATATCCAGTTTTAATTCAATGCTGCTAAAAGAAATGTTTTTTTTAACAATAATGATGAACCCGACTGGTATGAAAAAACAAAAATCATCTTCAGGGAAAAAGGCGCGACGTTGACTTTATACTCGTGGCGTGGACGACCATCATCAAAGGCGACAGTTATATCAGATGGTAAATTTTCGAGCCAACACCGATCCTTCTTTCCAATATATGCAGCGTGAAACGACGGCGTTGCCAAAAAAGACCAAATCAGACCAAGGAAGACCGGATGATGGTGATGATGCAGACGGTGACGGCAAAATAGACCTCGGAATGCTTCCGCCCGGAACATATCAGTATTATACCGTGCCGTCCGTGCCGAAAAATGCTGTTCTCGGCTTGGTATTTAAGCCGGTTCACAATGCGAAAAGCCCGCTCGGAATCAGAGTTCTTCGAGATTCCAATCGTGACGGAAACTTTACGGAGGCGGATGAGGTAATGATTAAAAATTAAAACGCAATGTATGAAGGATACACAATGTATATTCACCGTGCGAGCAGAGTCAAGCAACCGGACAATACTGGTCGGCAGGTTGCCAGACAATGCGTATGGAGGACTTTGAAGAATTCAAGAAAATTTTGGCAGTTGCCGCTAAAAGCGATCATAAAACATTTACTTATCTGCTGGTTAATAATTGGTAAGACAAAAGCTGACATCCTTCCCGGCAACTTTCAATTTCGACGGCGGTAAAAATTTATGAAAACCATTTTATTATTCGGAGCTTTAGTATTTATTACTGTCGCTTGCAGCCGGATACACAGCGAAGATATTGACGTTAATTTGTCTTCGGAGAATGTAAAAGACCGGACGACAGTCAATCAATCTTCCAATTCGCCGATGCCGCTTTTAACTCCGCCGGCAAAAACGGTTGTTGACCGGCAGCCCGTCAACGAAGCCGATTACACCGTTGCCAAATTTGATTATGGGAAGATGCGGGCGGCGACGCTCGGCACTCAGCCTTTGGAAATCATTAAAGAAGTCGCAGCGTTTGATCCCGAACGTCTAAAGCAGTCGAACCCGAACTTCAATATCAAAGAAGAATTAAAGGCTTTCGACAGATACAAAATTAAAATGGCTGAATACGATTTTAATCACGACGGCACCGCCGAACGAATCATTCTTTCGCGCGGGGAAACCGGCGGCGAAGTCGAGCTGCTCGAAATTTTTATTCGCCGAAACGATCAATGGCATTCGATTTTCGTTATCGAAGGCGATCCCGACGATCCGCGAGTTCCTCATTTGGAAATACTGACGAGCGCGGATAAAAGCGGCTTCGATTTAATCAAAACTGTTCTCAAAACCGGGATAGGCGATAAATCACAGACAGTCAATTATTATCAATTACAAGCCGACCAATATAAAGCTGTTGACTGTTACTTTATTGAAGGCAAAACGAAGCAATTGGTTTTATGCAGTTCGGCACAGTGAGATAAATAATCTTTAATTCAACTTAACCGAAGACGACGTTTTGAGAGCGTCGGTGAGCGGTTGTGCGCTAATTTTATCAATCAAACCGATGCGTAACGCTTCATCCGCCGAAACTTTTTTCGCCGTCAAAAACATTTCGAGCGCGGCGGCTTCGCCGATCAAACGCGGCAATCTCTGCGTTCCGCCCCAACCCGTAATGATCCCCAAATTCGCGCCCGCATGACAAAAAACCGCCTTTGGCGAAGCGATTCTCACATTGCAAGCCAACGCCAAATCCAACGCGCCGCCGAAACAAAAACCGTTGACGGCAGCGATTGTCATCTGCGGCGCGTTTTCAATTTTTCTCATTAAATTCTGTCCGCGCAGAGCAAATTCCCACGCCTTCTCTTTCGTCGTCGCGGCGATCTCGCGCAAATCCGCGCCCGAAGCGAAAACGTCTGCCGCGCCGGTAAAAATTATTTTCACAAAGTCGGCATTTTTCGATTCGATGCCGATAATTCGATCAAGAAACTGTAAAGTAGCGACGGATAAAGGATTTCTGGCATTTGGGCGAATAAAGCGAATGACCAGCGCATCGCTGATTTTTTCTTCACGAATTGGATGCGTTTCGCTTTCAAGCATCTGAGAAATTGTATAATCTAAAAGAAAATTGCCCACGCTGCGAAATCATCGGTAAAGTTTTCAAAATGATGTTCGGCTCTGGCGGGAACGAAAAAAGAGTCGCCTGATTCGCAGGAAAACCGGTCACCTTTGATAATTAAATCGCTGCTGCCTTTGATTATGAAATAAAATTCGTCCTCTTCGTGAAAGGTTTGATAATCAGTCGCACGCGGCGCAAAAAACTCCAAACTGATATTTTTCTGCCTGTATGCGGTCGTATAATAAACTCCGTCCTTCCATTTGTCGTTCGCCGGCAGCGGCAATTTGGCTATAAATTCTTCAATTGTAAATTTCATAAATTATTCGGCAAAACGAACGCTCCCAAATGCGGTTTATCGGTGTTCAAAGTCGTTTCAAGCGCGATTTTCAAAGCGTCGCGCAAGTTTTCCGGCGTAACAATCGCATCCACAAATCCGCGTGCCGCCGCATATTTCGCGTCTAATTCCTTTTCATAAGTTTCGCGCACTTTGTCCATTTCGGCTTCGATTTCCGCATCAATTTCTTTGCCTTCGCGTTTTAATTTTTCGATTTGCGTACCGAAAATCGCCTGTGCCGCCGAATCACCTTCCATCACGCCCATTCTGCCCGTCGGCAAACTGAAAATAAAATCGGGATCGAAACCCTGCCCAGCCATCGCGTAATAACCCGCGCCGGAAGCGTGATTAATCGTCAAAACAAGTTTCGGAACGGTTGCCGTCGCCATCGCTTCGACAAATCTCGCGCCCGCGCGGATGATTCCCGAATGTTCGGCTTCCGCGCCGATCATAAAGCCGGAAACGTCCTGCACGAATAGAATCGGCGTGTTGTGCCGATTGCAGTTTTCGATAAAATACGCGGTTTTTTCCGCACTTTCCGTGTAAACGATGCCGCCAAATTTGGGCGGCTTACCTTTTTGGGCGACCATTCCGCGAAAATTTGTGATGATGCCGCAGTAAATTCCGGCGATTCGCGCTGTGCCGCAAATCATCTCTTTGGCGTAATCGGCTTGAAATTCGTCAAATTCGCCCGCGTCGAGAAAACAATCCAAAACTTCGCGCATCAAATAACCGGCGCGATGATCTTCGGGCAGAATTTCGTAGAGTTTTTCCGGCGCGTTTTTCGGTTCGCGCGGTTCGATAATCGAAACATTCGTCTGAAATTTATTCGGCAGTTCGGCAACCAATTGTCGAATTTTCTCGACACATTCTTCCTCATTTTTCGTGTGATAATGCGCCACGCCGGAAATCGAATTGTGCGTCATCGCGCCGCCTAAACTCTCATTATCAATCGTCTGTCCGGTCGCGCCTTTCACCAGATTCGCGCCGCCCAAACCCATAAACGAAGTTCCTTCGACCATCAAAATCACGTCCGACAACGCCGGCAGATACGCGCCGCCCGCCACGCACATTCCCATCACGGCGGAAATTTGCGGAACTTTCAGATAACGCCGCATAATCGAATTGTAATAAAAAATCCGCGCCGCGCCGTATTGTCCGGGAAAAACGCCGCCCTGATACGGCAGATTCACGCCCGCCGAATCAACCAGATAAATAATCGGCACGTGATTTCGCATCGCAATTTCCTGCGCCCGCAGAATTTTTTTAATCGTTTCCGGGTACCACGCGCCCGCTTTGATCGTCGCGTCATTGGCGACGACAACGCATTCGCGCCCGTGAATTTTGCCGATTGAAGTTACGACCGCTGCCGCCGGAGCTTTCCCATCGTATTCGTCATAAGCGACGAGCAAGCCGATTTCCTGTTGATATTCGTCTTTATCAAACAGCAGATCAATTCTTTCTCTGGCAGTAAGTTTTCCCTGTTTGTGGATCTTCTCGATTTTCGCCGTGCCGCCGCCGAGTTTGAGTTTTTTTGATAATCTTTCGTATTCTTCTGACAGTTCGCGCAGTCGTAATTTTTGTTCGGATGTTTTCATTCAAATTATCTACTTTATTTTTTATCGCCGGAAGGTATTCTGCGCTCAAATTTGAGCATCTCATTTTCAAGTTTTAAAGCAAGTTTTTCGCGCTCGTGAGTTTCATTAATTTCTTTCCACATAAAATCTAAGCGGCTTTTTCCAATCGTTCAAGCATTGCGCGGGTTCGGACTTTCATTTTTTCAATATCTTTCTGAGCATTGTCCATTTTTTCCCTGTTTTTTATAACTTCCTCAAAAATTTTATGCACCTCAGCTTTTATCTTTTCCGTTTCTTGAGCTGAAAGCTGTTCATCAACAAATATATTCTGCATAACTTTTCTCCTTCTGAAATTTTATCATAAACTCTGAAATAAACTGTTCGTACTTTTTTCTCAATTCACGCAGATGTGATTTTTGTTCGGATATTTTCATTCAATATAGTTTAATTTCTATTTTCAATTTCTTCCCATTTCTCAAATTCAGTTATTAATTCCAAATTAGATGAAGATATTACTTCAATAGAACGTCTCCCATCATACTTTACTGAATCAACCCATTTGTCTTCGCCTTCCTGATACTCCAGAATAAGCAAGTTTTTACCAGATTTGATTATTTTTGAGGAATCATTAATTCTTAATAAAATTTCATTTTTGGCATCTTTCTTTGATTTATAACCGCTATATTCAACTGAAACGTGTTTCCAATCACTCGTTCGATAACCTGTTACAGAACTTTCGGCTCCGTATTTATTTCTGCCTCCGCAGCCGTGCGCGACAAACACAAAGCCCTTCCAATTCTC
This sequence comes from Pyrinomonadaceae bacterium, assembly GCA_965217575.1. Taxonomy (GTDB): domain Bacteria; phylum Acidobacteriota; class Blastocatellia; order Pyrinomonadales; family Pyrinomonadaceae. Next base: position 1,248,245 of record OZ244558.1, read on the forward strand.
TTTTGTAATAATTTCAAACACTCCGCTTGATTGGACTTGTGGTAAATTAACAGGAATTTCATCTGAGAATTGCAGTGTTCCATTAAACACAAAAACACTTGCTAAACCGAGCGCGAAAGTCATCAATCCGACTTCTAAATTTCGAGTAAAATATTTTCATACATTCTTCTCCGTTGTTGGATTTTTTGGCGACAAAACTTAAATTTGCAAATGTGAGCAAAAACGTCGGTAGATTTTGCACAAGTCTATACATCTATAGCGGTTTTCCGTTTCGAGCGACTATCATTATGCAGAAGCCCGCACGAAGTAAGGGCGTGTCAGCAATCACGCCCTTACTTCGTGCGGGCTTCTGCACCGGTCGCATAATTTTGAGAACCGCTATAAACATACCACAAGATTTTTCGCCGCGCCAAAACGCTGTTAAAATCGTTCGGAGATAATTTTTTACTTCAACAATTTACACAATTTACAAATGTCATTTCTCAACACGCTTTTACGGCAACTCATCAAACTTTTCGGCAGTTTGCGGCTCGCGCTCGGTTTAGAGTTGTCTGTCGGTTTGAGCCTTGCCGTCGGGTCGCTTTTTTTCTTCGGCTGGTTTGCCGACGAAATGGCAAAAGGCGACACGGCGCGTTACGATGAAACCGTCCGCGCCTTTGTTCATTCGTTTGCCGCGCCGGTTTTGACTTCGGTAATGCAGGCGGCGAGTTTTGTCGGCTCGACTTTGTTTCTGATTTTACTGGGCATTGCGATTGTCACCGCGCTTTGTGTAAAAAAATACCGGCGCGGCGGGATTTTATTTGCGATTACCACCGTCGGCGCGGGCGTTTTGCTTTCGCTTTTGAAACGCGCTTTTCACCGCGCCCGACCCGAACCTTTTTTCAATACGATTTTGCCCGCGTCAGACAGTTTTCCAAGCGGACATTCGCTCGGCTCATTTTGCTTTTATTTCGCACTGGCGGCGATTTTGACCAACCGCGTCGAAAAACTCTGGCTGAAAATTATCATCTGGACGCTTGCCGTTTTGCTCGTACTTTTAATCGGCATTTCGCGCATTTATCTCGGCGTTCATTATCCGAGCGACGTTTTGGCGGGCTATATCGTCGGATTTATTTGGGTCGTGACAATTGCGGTCGCCGACCAACTTTTGAAGGCGCGAAGTGAAAGAAAAAAAAGGTGAATGTTGCTTTCATTAGTTCGCAATTTTGATTTTCCGACAGTTTGAAATCTTTTCGTCAGCAAAAAAATCACATAACTTTTGAGTTAAGCCGGAGACGCGGTATTGTTTGAATTTTCGTCTTTGAATATTTTTCCGTTTTGCAGCGTGACGCGCTGTGTGCCGAGACGCATCGCTTCGGCTTCGTTGTGCGTCACGTAGATAAACGGAATTTTTGCTCGCGTTTGCGCCAGTTCGATTTCGTCCAGCAGTTTGGCGCGTGTTTCAACATCAACCGCCGATAAAGGTTCGTCCAGCAACACAATTTGCGGTTCCGAAGCCAAAGCCCGCGCCAGCGCGACGCGCTGCTGTTCGCCGCCGGACATTTCCGCCGGAACTCTGTTTTTAGCATATTCGACGCGGAATAGTGACAGCATTTCCCGCGCTTTTTCGCGGTTGGCTTTTTTATCCGCCAATTTCGCGCCGTATGCGATATTCTGTTCCGCCGTCAGATGCGGAAAAAGCGCGTAATCCTGAAAAACGTAACCGACGCGGCGTTTTTGAATCGGTAGATTTATACTGTTCGCTGAATCGAAAAAAATCTGCGAATCGAGTTTGATAATTCCTTCGTCCGGCGCGAGAATTCCGGCGATTAAACGCAAAGTCGTCGTTTTTCCCGCGCCCGACGCGCCCGCCAAAATGGTAATTCCGGCGGCGGCGCAAAAATTTACGTCAAGCGAAAATTCTTCACTGCCTTTTTTGACGAACCCTTTTTTGATTTTGACGAACAGCATTTTCACCCGTAAACGTAAGAACGGCTGAATTTATTGGTTGCGTAAACCGCGAGAATCGAGATTGCCGTTAAAATCAAAGCTAAAATCTGCGCTCTTTTATCATCGCCGGACGCGACCGCTTCGTAAATCGCCAGCGGCATCGTCTGCGTTTTGCCGGGAATATTTCCGGCGATCATCAGCGTCGCGCCGAATTCGCCGAGTGCGCGCGCGAAACTTAAAATCAAACCGGCGAAAATTCCGCGTCGCGCCAGCGGCAGAGTGATGCGGAAAAACGTTTCCAATTCGCTTTTACCGAGCGTGTAGGAAGCGATTTCGTAGTTCGGATTGACCGATTCGATGCTCGCCCGCGCCGCGCGAATCATCAGCGGAAGCGAAACAATCACGGCGGCGATGACCGCGCCCTGCCAGGTAAAAACGAAGGTGAAACCCGTCAAATCATAAATATAACTGCCGATTAAACCGCGCCTTCCGAGCAAAATTATCAAATAATATCCGGTGACGGTCGGCGGCAAAACGAGTGGCATCGTCAAAATCGCGTCGAGCAGTTCTTTTCCGCGAAATTCGCGCTTTGCCAGCAGAAAAGCGCACGCCAAACCGAGAACGCCGACAATTATTGTCGAGCAAAAAACGATGAGCAAAGACAATTGCAGAGCTGACTGAATCATTTTTGCGCCGCGCCTTGAAAACCGTATTTTCGCAAAATATCCTGTCCCGACGCGCTCAACACAAAACCCGTAAATGCCCGCGCCGCTTGAGTTTGCCGGCTATCTTTGATAATTGCCAGTGGATACGAAATCGGCGAATGACTGTTTTCATCGGCGGCTGCCGCGACTTTCACATTTTCTCGCGCCGCCTGTGCATCGGTCGCGTAAACGATTCCCGCGTCAACTTCGCCGCGCGCGACGTAATCCAAAACCTGCCGCACATTTTCCGCTGTAATCAATTTTGCCCGCAAAACATCGCCTAAATTCATTTTCGCCAAACTTTCCTCCGCATACTGCCCTGCCGGAACGGTTTTCGGATTGCCGACGGCGATTTTTTTCACTTCATTTTTTTTCAAATCATCAAAATTTGTGATATTCAATATTGAATTATTCGGAACGATCAAAACCAGTGAATTCCGCGCGAAATCACGCCGCGCCGCCGCATCAATCAGCCCGCGCTTTTCGAGTTCGTCCATCTGCGCTTCGCCCGCGCTCGCAAAAATATCAACCGGCGCGCCGTTTTCGATTTGCTGCTGTAATATCCCCGACGCGCCGTAATTAAAATTTATTTTCGTGCCGTTTTTCGCCTGATAAGTTTTCCCGATTTCATCAAACGCATCTTTCAACGAAATCGCCGCTGAAACCGTCAAACTATGGGTATTCTGAGAATTACTATTGACCGGAGAATCTTCAGTTTTAGCGCAACCGCCGAAAATGAGAGTAAACAAAACAAATAATAGTTTTATTTTTATCTGTTGAATCATAAAAACATAAATCTGTATGGAAATTCTTCTATATTTGGCTCCATCGTCTTTTGAAATATTTTCAGAAACTGCCTTCGGCGAAAAGGGCGATTGAATTCGTTCAGTCCAAAGAGTTTGATCGTATTGTCGGCTTTAATTTTATCAGCGCGAGCTAGCGCAGGATTTACATCAATTTTCCCCGAGTCATAATCAAACAAAAAATATTTTTCAAAGCTATATTTAATACTGTCAGGTTTAAGTAAATTTCGTTCAGGACTTTCGCCTTTACACTCATTACAATATTTGGAACAGTAAAATAAATTCTTCCAAACGTATGTAAGAAATGGAAATCTTGATTTCGGACGAAAATGATTAACAGTCTCGCCCGTCGCGTCCAAAGGAAAACCATCACAAAATGAACAATGAGAATTTGTTTCGATTCTCAAAAACGGCAAAAGCAGTTTATTTACCTTCTGTTTTTGATAAGTTGCCCAAATAAACGTGTTGCCCTTGTTTAGATCATCTCTTTTCGCCTTGTATTTCTTTCCCCATTTTTTATAGTTCCTTTGCAAAAATTCAGGTGCGGAAGTTTTTATGATTTTCATCATATCGTCAGATTTTTCCCCGTTCTGTTGTTCAATTGCCTGAGTTCAAACTGGACAATTGTTTGAAGTTCTTCACTTTGAACCGCTAAATCTTTCGCCAATTGTAAAAATTCTTTTTGAGTTTTATCCGAACCGTTTTTACCGGCAATTATTTTATTTCTCAATTCCTTGAATTTTGCCAAATCTTTTTGAACTCCGATGCCGAATTCTTCGTCAATGTCAAAAATTTCACTCAAAACGCGGCTGTAACTCCAAGCATCCTCAGATTTTATAACTTCCGCAACTTTCGCCTTGCCGTTTTCGAGTTCTAACTTGTAAACCCAAGCGTCGTCAATCGAATTAACCACAAACGGCGAATGCGTCGAAACGAAAATCTGCGAATTTTTGAAAAGTTTTTGCACGACGGGTAAAACTTTTCTCTGCCAAGCCGGATGCAGATGTACTTCGATTTCGTCGAGCAGTAAAATCAATTTCTTTTCTAAAATTGGCAAATCGTCTTGCCATTTGAGCATATCAACCCTGCCCAGTAAATTCGCAATCCAACTTATCAACGAACGCAAACCATCGGGTAAAACATCAAAATCTGATTCTTCGCCATTTATTTTTAACTTTAGTTCATTCGGCTGTCTTTTTAGAATAAATTCTATTTTATTTCCAGTTACTTCAAAAATTACGTTCTCAATCCCCTTCATAACTTTTTCATACTTTTCTGCTTCCTCAAAACTACCATCCGATAATGCCAAAGCACGATTTGATATGTTGTTTACGATTAATTGATTAATTGATAACTGATTTTCTTGGCTGTAATCTTTGATAAAATCAAGTGATTGAGATAAAGGAGCAAAACCCTTTAGTTCTTTATGAGCTTCAATTATTTCGGATTGTATATGCCGATACCCTGAAAGAGCAAAAATTGCGGACGAAAGTTTTTGCGGCGACACATAGTTCAATCCTGATACATAACCAAATAGAGATTCGTGAAGAGGAATCCAGTTTCCGTTATTCAATTTACTAATTATTTCTGAATCTATACTCCATCCGTTGCCGTTACTAATATTTATTTGAACTCCATTCTCAAGTTCGATATTAATATTATTCTCTTCAACATTCTTTCCTTTATTAAATCTTTTTTGTAAAGAATTTTTTGTTAAGGATTTATCAAAAGCACCTGCCAACGCTGTCAAAATTGTCGTCTTTCCGCTTCCGTTTTGTCCCGTAAAAATGTGAATTTCAGCTTTGTCTTTCATCGGACAAGGCTGAAATTCAATCGTTTCATCATCGAAAACGCCAATATTTTTTAGTTGTAGTCGGCGAATTTTCACTCTTTTTCACTGATAATAAATGTCGGAACCATTCCCCCGCCGCTGGAGACATTGGCGAGTTCCGAGGATGAAAGGCGCGTGAATGCCGAGCCGACTTTGCCGTCGAACAGCAGCGGGTCGAGGTCAACCAGTTGTTCGACCATTTTCACGTTGCCCAGCGCGCCGAACAGCATCGGGAAAACTTCTTTGCTGGTTTTGACGCGTTCCTGAATGAGATAATCGCCGTTTTCGAGCGCGAATTTTATCGCGTCGTTCCATTCTTCGGCGGATAAAACCCAACCGATATAAATTCCGTGTCCGCCGTAGTCGTCATTTGGTTTTAAGACTAATTTGTTTTGATTGCTTTTCGTAAATTCCATCAAATCAATCGCGCCGTCCTGATAAAAGGTCTGCTCGTTACGAAATTTTCGCGTCCAGGGAACGTGCGCTTTGATCGCCCGTAATTCTACTTCGCTGAAAAGATGCGCGTATTTTTCGCTGGTCAAAACGGCGAAAACCGCTTTTTTATGAATCAGTTTCGAGCGAAAACTGTTCGCCATACAAATCACCCCGGCGCGATAAGCGTCGAGCAACGCGGGAAATTCTTCAATAATCGGCAGATATTCGTTGACGAGCAGACGTTTATAAACGATGTCAATCACCACGCCTTTGCAAATCAGGTTTTTGCCGTCGAATTCAAGTTCGTCCGGCGAGCAGATCAGCGAAGTGCAGCCGTTGGCTTCAAAATAATCGCGGAAAAGTTCAAATTCTTTGACCGTCGGCAAACCTTTTAAGTCAACGATGGCGATAACCGGATTTTTTTCCGGCTGATGTCCGAGAAATTCCGCGTAGGAAGCGAGCAGCACGGCGAGCAGTTTGGAACTGCCTTCAAAACCTCGCACTTCATATTTTTCCGCGAACTTTTGCATCACGGGCAATTGCAGAAAAATTTCCGTCGCGGAATCGGCAAAAGCGATGCCCGCCGGAGATTCGCCGTTGAGTTCGACGAAGGAATAAGCGTCTTCGGTCAGAAACGAATCGAGCCGCGCCGAAGCCGAAACTTGTTTGTATTTCGGGTCAATCGCCACCAATTCGCGCTCGATACCGACGATGCCGAGTTCATCGAGCAGTTTTTCATCAGCCACCGCCGCGTCTTTGACTTTTTGCAACGCGCCCCAGATGATTTCGCAAATCTGCGAAACTTTCAGCCAGTCGGTTTCGGTCACAAAATGCGGGCGCAGATACGGCGACAGGCGGCGACCGCCGAAAATCAGTTTCGCCCCTTCCAAACCATCGTCGAGAACCTGCCGCGACGCTTCGGCTAAGTCGAAATCTTCCAAAAGTTGATGATAATATTCAACCGCTTCTTTTAACATAATTTTTATTGGTTAAAGACAAACAGTAAATGCGAACGAAATACCTTTACAAATCGTCTGCCATCGCTGTAATTATTTGAAATTCCTTTTTACTGAGCGGCATTACGGAAAGGCGCGATTGTTTAATCAGCGCGATATTCCGTAAATCTTCGCACGTTTTAATTTCGTCTAAAGTGACGGATTTGGCAAATTTCTCAAGCGGTTTTATTTCCACTGCGGTCCATTTTTCATCGGTCGAATCGGGAAAATTTTCCGTTGTTACTACTGCCAGACCGACCACCGCTTTTTCTGAAACCGAATGATAAAAAAGAACTTTGTCGCCCGTTTTCATCTCACGCAAATTGTTTCGCGCCTGATAATTTCGCACGCCGTCCCAAACAGTCGCGCCGTCTCTGAGCAAATCGTCGAACGAATATTTTTCGGGTTCCTGTTTGACCAGCCAAAATTTCATTATAATTTAATAAATACGCCGATATTTCGCTTCGTAAAATGCTAAAACGCCGTGACACACCAAACCTGCCGCCGTGACAAATAACAGCGTTTTCCCATAATAACTCTGCGACAAATCCAGCAGCGCGCCGTCCATTCCAATGGCTTCATTCGGATTGTAATCAATCGCCGCCGTGATGAAATAATAACCCATCAAAAAGAAAATCAAAGCCCGCGCCGTAAAACTGAGAATTCCGAGAATGGTGATAATTTTTCTTTGACCGCTTTTGATTTCGCGGAGCCGAAAATTTTTCTGGAAATTTCCCGTGATGCCGCTGTAAGTTTCGTGAAAGCCCGCGCCGACCACACCGAGACCGACCAAACTGACTAAAATCGCGCCCAGCGGCAATTCCAGCAAAGTCGCCGTCAGCGTTTTCTGCATTCCTCCGCTCGTCAAATCAGACCGCGCTTTGATAATCAAATTGCCCGCCGTCCACGCCAGAATCAGGTAAAAGATACCCACACCGGCTGAAATAATCCGCGCCCCGATTCCCCGCACGCCGCCGCCCGCGTGATCAACATCCGCCACGCCGCGCAAAATATTCCACAGTCCGTGACCGAGCGCGCCGACGATAAAAATTATCAAAATGACCTTGCCGAAAGGAATCTGAGCGATTGCCGCTAAAGCTCCGTTTGCCGCCGTTAGTTCTCCGTTTTTGATGCCGAAAGCGACTAAAATCGCTAAAATTCCGATGACGATAAAGAGAAATCCCTTCGTATAAAATCCGAGCCGCGAAAGTTTTATGATATACGGATGATGAACGGCATCTTCCGCTATTTCAACGGCTTCTTTGACCTTTTCGCTAAAATTCCCCTTGTTTTCGTCAGTCATTGCTCGGCGACGCTCACCGCTTAAATTTCAATTTAACCTTTTTTCTGCGCGTCCGCCGCTTTTTTATTCAGCCATTTCGCCCATCTTTCCATATACGGTTGGAACGGTTTGAAAAATTTCGCGCGTTTGCTGCCTTCGGATTGCTTTTCGCCCCAGATTTTCAAATTTTTCTGCGCGTACTGCCGAATTTGCGGTTCGTAATTTTGTCTTTTGACCGATTGCCGCAGCGTAAAAAAATAGTGCTGTCCGACGAGCGAAAAAATTAAACCGGCAAGATTGCTCTTAAATGAAGTTTTCGCCATCCAGCGTTTACCGAAATTTTCGGTCGGCTGCAAAAGCGCGCCCATCGCAATTTCCAGCCAGGCGTTTTTATTCTGCACTCGCGGATGATAAAGTCCCGGCAAATCGCCTTTGATCGGGACGGACGCGTTTTTTAACTGCGCGTTATTGATAAAATCCACCAGGCGAATTTTCTCCAAACCTCTGGTTTGCTCGACCGGCAGAAAGGCGATGATGCTTCGAATATTTTCTTCCGCGCCTTTCGGCAAGGTCAAGCTCGATTGGTTTTCAATTTTTATTTCGTTTGATTTCGCAGTTTTCAAACCTGCTAATTTAATTGCCATAACTTTCTAAATTGTAGATGGTAAATCGTGAATAGTAAATTGTGCCGCGAAACTGTGGTGAAAACTCCACAGTTAAAGATTCGTAATTCCAAATTCTAAATTCTAAATTATTGTATCTTAGAGATTTAGCGTATCCGATTGATTTTGGCACAATCTTTGTTATATAAATCGAAATTTTATGAAACAGACGACTATTGCCAAAATTATCAAAACCGGCGGCATCGGGCTGCACACGGGCGTTGAAGTAAATTTGACACTGAAGCCCGCGCCGGAAAATACGGGATACATTTTTGTCCGCACCGATTTGGACGATTTTGAAATTCCGGCGAGCGTCGAATATATTTCGCATTGCAGCTACGCGACGACGCTTTTGCGAAAAGGCGTTCTGTTATCAACGTGCGAACATCTGTTGGCGGCACTGCGCGGCGCGGGCGTGGATAATTGTTTTATCGAACTCGACAATATCGAAATTCCGATTATGGACGGCTCCAGCGAAAATTTTATCGAACTGATTGAAAAAACCGGGATTATCGCCCAGAATGCGCCGCGTCATTTTCTACAAATTAGGAAAAAAGTTGAGTTTGAACAAGGCGACCGGCAGATGAGCATCGAACCCGCCGACGGCTACGAAATTGACTGTCTGATTGATTTTCCGCATCCGTTTATCAAACGGCAGACGTTTAATTTTACTCTGAGCGATAACTCTTTCGGGCGCGAAATCGCGTCGGCGCGAACTTTCGGTTTCACGACCGAAATCGAAATGCTCCGCAAAGCTAATCTCGCGCTCGGCGGTTCGCTCGACAACGCGATTGTACTGACACCCGACGGAATGCTCAATGAACATCCGCTGCGATTTAAAAACGAATTTGTGCGCCACAAAATTCTCGACATCATCGGTGATTTCGCGCTTCTGGGAATGCCGATTCGCGGAAAAATAACCGCCGAAAAAAGCGGTCATTCCGTTCACGCTTCGCTGATGTCAAAATTATTGAAAACCGAATCGGCGTGGGAAATCGTCAGCGATTAAAACGCCGAATTTTAAGTTTTTTTGCTACAATAATTAAATGGTGAAATCGGCGGGCGGGATGAAATTTGAGAAGTTTGAAATGCCGATCCTGCGCGTTTCAGACGCGGCGGTGAAAAAAGAGTTTGACACGCTCGCCGTCGAAGAGCCGCTCGAAATTCGTCTCGGTTTCGCGGAAAACGGCAAACCGGCGCATAAAGCGATTTCGATCACGATGCGAACGCCTGGCAACGATTTTGAACTCGCCGCCGGATTTCTTTTCACCGAAGGAATTTTAGAATCGCCGCGCCAAATTTCCAATATCAAACACTGCGGCAAATTTCCCAATAATCAAAACACCGTCCGGCTCGATTTATCGCCGGAAACGCCGATCAATTTCAAAAAGTTAGAGCGCAATTTTTATACTACTTCAAGCTGCGGCGTGTGCGGCAAAAGCTCGCTCGAAGCGTTGGCGACCGGCGCGAAAGCGGTGATAGATGCCGGTTTTCCGCCAATTTCCGCCGCGCTTATTTACGATTTCCCGGAAAAACTGCGCCGCCGCCAGAAAATTTTCGACCAAACCGGCGGACTGCACGCCGCCGCGCTTTTTGATGCTGAAGGAAACTTGCACGATCTGCGCGAAGATGTCGGGCGGCACAACGCCGTTGATAAATTAATCGGCGCGAATTTTTTGGCGGAGCAACTGCCGCTCTCCGACAGTATTTTGTTTTTGAGCGGACGCGCGAGTTTTGAACTGATTCAAAAAGCGGTGATGGCGCGAATTCCGATGGTTTGCGCGGTCGGCGCGCCGTCGAGTCTGGCGGTCGAAGCGGCGCGCGATTTTAATATCACACTGCTCGGATTTGCCCGCGACCAGCGATTTAATATTTATACCGGCGGTGAAAGACTGCATCTTGAATCTCAAAACTTAAATCTTCAATCTTAAATTTTATGAAATTACGTCTCCGCGAAAATTCGATTCGTCTGCGGCTTTTGCAAAGCGAAGTCCGGCAGTTGCGCGAAATCGGCAATGTTTCCGAAACGATTGTTTTCGGCGTTAATCCGACGGAAAATTTGACTTATTCACTACGCGTTTCCGCCGAGGCAACCGAAATAAGAGCGCAGATGATGGACAATCAAATCGAAGTTTTTCTGCCGCTCAAAACGGCGGAAAACTGGGCGGACACGGATCAAATCGGACTTTACGAAACTCAGGCAATCGGCGATTTGGCGACGCTGAAAATTATTGTCGAGAAAGATTTCGTCTGCGTTGACCGACCGCTCGACGAAGATAACAGAGACGCTTTTTCAGTGCCGGAAAGCAAATCTTAAAATCTGAAATTCACGATGCAAAATCTATTCAGCGGTTACGTTCTGACTGGCGGAAAATCCGCACGAATGAAGCGCGATAAAGCGTTTTTGGAAATCGGCGGCGAAACTTTCCTGTCACGCGCCGTCAAAATTCTCGCCGTTTTTTGTCAAAACCGCGTCAAAATCGTCCTCAGTCAATCGCAGACGCATTTCGTTAAAAAATTGCCCGCCGAAATTCCGTATATTCTCGACTTTTATGAAAATCGCGGCGCGCTCGGCGGAATTCACGCCGCGCTGCGAGATTGCGAAACTCAATATGCGATGATTTTAGCGGTTGATTTGCCGCTGATGACCAGTGAAGCGATTGAAAAATTAGGTCAAACCGCTGTCAAATCGGAAAATTTCGCGGCGGTCGTTCCGCGCCAACTTGACGGCAGATTACAACCGCTCTGCGCCGTTTATCGAGTAAATCGGTGTCTTTCGCCGCTAGAAATCATTTTATCGAAAAACAGGTCGGCTTCCGCGCGGGATTTTTTGGAGACGGTTCAAACGAAAATTATTGACGCGGCGACTCTCGGCGGCGATGAAAATTTGCTGGCAAATATTAATTTCCCGCGCGATTTTACAGAATTAACCGCGCGGGAAAAGTGAATTTGCAGTGCCGAAACCGCCGCTGTATGCAAACAATTCCGACCGCTGTATTTTTTATTTATTCCAACCTTCCATATGGAACGAGCCTTCCCTGTCAATTCGCTGATAAGTGTGCGCGCCGAAAAAGTCGCGCTGCGCCTGAATGAGATTTGCGGGCAGACGTTCGGAACGGAAAGCGTCGAAATATGCCAGCGCGGACGACAAACAAAGCGACGGAATACGGCTGTCGAGCAGTTTTTCATTGACTGAACGCCAATGTTCGCGGTTGTCATTTAAGATTTCGGCAAATTTATCGTCGAGCATTAAATTCGGCAACTTTTCATTTTCGGCGTAGGCGCGGCGCATTTCTTCAAGCAGCGCGGAACGAATAATACAGCCGCCGCGCCAGATTTTGGCGATTTCAGACAAATTCAGACCGTAATCCTTGTCTGTCGAAGCGGTTTGCAACAGCGACATTCCCTGCGCGTAAGTGACGATGAACGAACTCAAAAGGGCGTTTTTTAGTTCTTCGATCAACTGCTTGTAATCGTTATCTTCGCGGATTTCGGTGTTGCGCTGCTCGTCCGACGGATTTTCCACCGTCTGCTCAACGTGTTTTGATGCGTCTTCGCTAAGATGTTTTTTATGCTGTTCGGTGACGGCGGTTTCGACTTCGTATTCGGCGCGGGCGGCTTTTGCGCTAGTGACCAGACGGCTTGAAACCGTTTGACCTTCGGACGGAAGTTTAGCGTTGACGTGCGGCAGACGCGAGCCGTATTTTTCGGCGACCAAAAGACGCACCTCTTTTTGCGCGGAAATCTGACGCATTGAAACGGCGGAATCAATCGTCGGAATCGGTACGCCGAAATCCATCGCCGCCTGCGAAGTCCATTTGCCGGTTCCTTTTTGCGCGGCTTTGTCCAAAATCATTTCGACCAGCGGATTGCCGGTCTCAGCGTCGCATTTCAGCAACACCTCGCTCGTGATTTCGACGAGAAAGGAACTGAGTTCGGTGTCGTTCCATTTGGCGAAGGTTTCACTCATTTCGCTGTAATTCATTTTTAGGACGCGAAACATAAAATCGTAAGTTTCCGCCAAAATTTGCATCAAGCCGTATTCGATGCCGTTATGAACCATTTTTACAAAATGTCCCGCCGAGCCTTTTCCCATATACGCGACGCACGGTTCGCCGTTGACCTTCGCGCTCGCGGCTTCGAGAATCGGCGCGACGTGTTCGTAAGATTCCTTATTTCCACCGGGCATAATGCTCGCGCCGTGACGCGCGCCTTCCTCGCCGCCCGACACGCCGACACCGAGAAATTCGATGCCCAGTTTGGCGAGATAGGCTTCGCGCACTTCCGTATCGGTAAAATGCGAATTGCCGCCGTCAATCAAAATATCGCCCTTTTCCAGATGCGGCAGCAGACTTTCGACCACGCCGTCAACAATTTTTCCCGCCGGAACGAGCATCATAATTTTGCGCGGAGTTTCGAGCATCTCGCAAAATTCCGCCGGCGTGTTAGCCGCCGCGATTTTGTAATCCGCTCCTTCTTCAAGCAGAAGTTTTCGTTTGCTTTCATCCAAATCATAGCCGACGCAGCTAAAACCGTGTTCCGCGACGTTCAGAAGAAAATTTCTGCCCATCGTTCCGAGTCCGATCATTCCGAATTGTGCTTTTTCCATAATTTTATGATTATACTTGCCAAATTTCCGCTCGTAAAATGTGTTTTTCCTGATTGTCCGCAAAATCTTCCATCATCCACCACGCTGACAGAACGGCGAATGAATACGCCCATTTTCGCAAATCTTGATCGCTGACGGCAAAAGATTCGGAAAAACTGGCGACGGCGGCATCGAGAATGTCTTTTCGATTGCTCAAATGCGAAGTCCAATCCGCCAAATCATTGAGAAAAACCGCGATTTCGTAACCGATTTCGCCGACGATGCCTTTCGGATCAATCAACAGGAAAGGCTCGCGTCGCGCCGATAAAATATTGTCGAAATGAATATCGCCGTGCAGCAGCATCTTTTTTTCAGACGGTTTGGCGAGTTCGGCGAAAAACTTCCGCGCTCTGGCAACTTTTTCAGCCTCAAAATTTATCGCGGCGGCGCGTTTCAACTCGGCAGTCCACGTTTCGAGATTAATAAATTTACGCTTATCCGGCGGGTCGCGCGGCAGTTTTTTCATCACATCAGCGGCGATTTCGACCGCTTGTCCGTAATCTTCGCCGCAAACTTCGTGCAGAGTTTTTCCTTCGACGGCGCGTTCGATCAGCAGCGCGCCGAGTTTCGCGTCCGATTTGAAAAGTCTGACCGCGCCGCGCCCGTTAAATGCCTGCAGAGCGCGTTTTTCGTAAACGAGCGACGAATCTTTTTCGGGAACACCGATTTTCAGTACGCATTTTTCACCGCTGCGAGTAACGCACGCGGCGACGAAATTAAACGACAGATTCGGGAAAACCGTTTCGATTTCTAGCGACCATTTACCGCAAATTTCATTAATTGCGCGCGGTAGACTGAGCAGCCATTTTTCGCCGCGCGCGCCGTACAATCCTGAAATATTTTTAATGAATCGCGGCGGCAGATTTTTTAACGAATTTTCATTCATTGATCTTGACGAGTTTAGCCTGTTTGACCGATTCTAAACAAATGAAAAATTTACACGAAGCGATTCGCCCGACGACATTTATCGAATCGGAAAAATTGAAAACTTTTCTGAATCTGGATTTGACGGTTGCCTCCGAAACTTTTCAGCACACCGGAAGTTTCAAATTTCGCGCGGCTTACAATTTGGCGATAAACGTCGAAAACGACGGGATTTTAACGGCTTCGTCGGGCAATTTCGGACAGGCTCTGGCGTATGCGTGTCAACTGACGAAAAAAAAATGCACGGTTGTGATGCCGGAAACTTCTGCCAAAGTGAAAATTGAGGCGGTTAGAAATTACGGCGCGGCGGTTTATCTGGTGGACACGAAAAAGGTCGGCAGAAACGAGCGCGTTTTGCAGTTAGCCGAGCAAATGTCAAACTTTTACGTTGCTTCGGCGTACGATGATATGCTGGTGATTGACGGAAATTCGACGCTCGGCGACGAACTTTCCGCCAAAGATTTCGACGTGGTGATTTCGCCAATCGGCGGCGGCGGTTTAATTTCGGGAATTTCGAAAGGTTTATGCCGCAACGGGAATCAAGCCGCATTGTTCGGCGCGGAACCTTTGCTCGGAAACGATGCGGCGAAATCTTTGAAAGCGGGAAAAATTGTTCCGAACGAAACCGAACCGCCGACCATTGCCGACGGCGCGCGCACGATTTCGCTCGGCGTAAACAATTGGAAAATCATCAAAAACGGGGTGGCGGAAATTATCGAAGTTTCCGACGAAAAAATCAAAGAAGCCGTCCGTTTGCTGTTCACGCTGGCGAACTTAAAGTGCGAACCGACCGGCGCGTTGACGCTCGGCGCGATTTTGGAAAACAGCGAGGTATTTAGCGGCAAAAAAATCTGCGCGGTCGTCAGCGGCGGCAATGTTGACACGGAAACTTACCGGCAAATTTTAAGCGCGCCGCAAAAATAATTTGGGACGCGCTTTGGCAAAATCAAACGAAAAATCTCACTGAACTTTGATCGTCAGATTATACGGAACTTTTTTCGCCTTTTCGTTGTTCATCACCAGCGTAATCGAATAAACTCCCGCATCCGGCGCGGTTCCCGTCCAATCTTTAGCGTTAAAAGCCAGTTCGTCTTCTTTTGGCTTCGGTGAGAACAGCGAAAAAGTCAACGCTGGTTCTTTTGAGCCGGTTTTGACGGTGATCGTCTGACCTTTTTTCACCTTAAAATTATAGACGTAGCTCGCTGCATACGAAGCCGCGCCGCTGATTGTCGCCTGATTTTTACCCGCCGCGAATCTCACGGCGGTAGTTTTAACCGTGCCAGCTACTGACTGCGCCGCCGCGCCGACAGACAAACACGCCATAAAAGTCGTCAGCGTTAATATTAACCAAATTTTATTTTTCATTTTTGCCTCTCAAAATTAAATTTATTAAATCCGAGAACAAACTCGACATTATCGCGGTTCAGCGTTTATTTTGCCAGTTTCACGGCAACGCCGTCTTTCCGCAGTATATTTTGCAGTTTACCGTATGGAATAACCACGACCTGCGGTCCCTCCACATAAGCCGCAACCTGATAAGCGTCGAAATTTATCTGCAAACCTTTTTTCGTCAAATTCCAGCTTTTGAAATTTTCCTCTTTCGGCGCGGTGCCGTCGCCGAGCATTTCATTGTCCAACACGCCGTCTTTCTGAAGCCGGGGTTTCAGGTCAGCCGTCGAATAAGCGGAAATTATTTTCAGATAATTTGAATTCGGCGCGAAAATATCGGCGAGTTTCAGTTCACGATTGTTTTTCAGATCGAAATTAACCGTCGCGCTGCCGGAGTTGCCGTGCGCGCCGCCGGTGAAATTCGCATCATCGAACAATATGCTGATTACATCGTCGTTTGCCAGCAGCGTATCGTAAGTTAAATAGTCATACAAAGGCGCGGTATTCTTGCTATCCGCAAATGCCCGCAAATCTTCATCGGTCATCTCGGCGGTTTCGCTCTTAAATTCGCTGTTCGCGGCGGTCACGATTTTTTTGGTAATTTGATTAAAATTCGCCGCCGTCGCCGGTTCAACACCGGTCAATTCAGGATATTCGGCGGAAATTTCATAACGCTTCGCCTTATTTTCGGTGATGGATTTAGTGACGAGTTTCGCGCCGCCGGTAAATTCGACAACCTGCTCGTCGGCGGAAAACGGCAGAACCGGCGTTCCTTTCGGGCTTTTCCAATTACCCGTCAGCGTCGCCCGTCCGCCCGATTGCTTCCAGGTTCCCTTCCATTCGCCGGTTTTGTTGCCCGCCTGATCGGTTTCCTGCAAAGTGAAATTTCCTTTCGCGTCAATCTTGCCGGAAAGACTTAAATCCTTGCCGATTTTTTCGTATTGATAAGTTCCCGAAAGATTGCCGCCGTCGCGCGTCAAATTTATCTGAACGCGCTTATAGTCAATAGATCCAAGAAATGTTTTTGAATTCGGGTCAGCGGTTTTCGTTTGGGCAGGCTGAACGGAAATATTTGAATCGTTCGACACGACTGTATTTGCCGCCGGATTATAACTGTAAGCCGTCGCCTCAGTTTGCGGTTTGACGCACGTAATTGATGCGAATAGTGAAATTGACGCGATAATTGTCAATTTTTTAAGTTGTTTTGGCATTTATTTTCTTCAGCGTACAAAATTCTGCTGATGTTGGACGTATGATATTATTCGGTTTGCATAATTTTTCGCCGCAGGTAATCAAGCGCGGTTTGCGACGCTCGCCAGCGAATCAAAAAGCGGTCGCCGGGCAGCACGACTTTGAGAGATTTCACTTTTGAATCGTCGGCGTAACCGACAAAAACCGTGCCGACTGGTTTTTCCGCCGTGCCGCCGTCCGGTCCGGCGATTCCGGTGACGGAAATCGCGTAATCGGTTTTTGCCGCGTCGCGCATTCCGCACGCCATCGCTTCGGCTGTTTCGCCGGAAACCGCGCCGTATTTTTCGATAATTTCGGGCGCGACGTTCAAAGTTCTGATTTTCGCTTCGTTCGCGTAAGCCACTACACCTTCAATAAAATACGCGGACGAACCCGCCACATCGGTCAGTCTTTGTCCGATCAGACCGCCCGTGCAGCTTTCCGCAACCGAAATCGTTCGACCGTTTTTCTTCAATAAGTTGCCGACGATTTCTTCCATCAGTTCGCCGTTTGTCGCAAAGACGGCAATGCCCAGTTTTTCGACGATTTTTTCGGTTAATTCATCGAGAATGCGGTCGGCTTCCGCCAGTGAACCGGCTTTCGCCGCCAAATCAATTTCGATTTCGCTTTTATTAAAAAGAATCGAAGTTTCAACCGTTTGATATTCCTTATAAATCGGCGCAATCGCTTCGTCAACCGCTGATTCGCCCATTCCCGAAACTCGCAAAATTTTGCGTTTGACGTAAATTTCACCGGCTTTTTCGCGCAATTTCGGCAGTATAAAATTAACAAACATCGGCTGATTTTCACGCGGCGGACCCGGCAAAATGACGAAAAATTTCCCTTCGATTTCAACCGCCATTCCAACCGCCGAGCCGTTCGGATTCGGCAGAATTTCCGCGCCTGCGATGACAAACGCCTGCCGTTTATTTATTTCCGGCATTCCGCGTCCCCATTTTTTGAACCGCTCCCGCAGATCGGCTTCGATGTCGTCGTGATAAACCAGTTCGCGCCCGACGGCAAGAGCGGAGACGCGCCGCGTAATGTCGTCCTCAGTCGGACCTAACCCGCCGGTTGAAATCACAACATCCGAACGCTTTAACGCGTCTTTGATCGTTTCTTCCAGCCGTGATTCATCGTCGCCGACAATCGTTTTGAGTTTGACTTCAATGCCGATTTCGTTGAGTTTTTCCGTTAGCCAAAGACTGTTGGTATCCGTTTTTGCGGGAGTTAAAAGTTCCGAACCGATAGCGATAATTTCAGCAGTAAGCATATTTTTATAATGGTAAATGTTTCATCGGTAAATGGTAAATAAAAAATTGATTATTGCAGCCAGGTCTTCAATTAATCATTTGCCAAAAACGATTTCACCACTATTTTTGATCGTAAATATCGCGCAAAACTTCGGAAATCGGCTGGCGGTTGGCGAAAAGTTCTTCCTTCGATTTTTTTTGTTTGGTCTTTTTAGTTTGCTCGCCATTTTCGTGCGGGGAATCGTTCGCGTCCAAAAATGATTTGACGGCGCGCGCCGGTTGTTCCGCCGGTTCATCGGAATTATGCGGCAAAACAATGCTGCTGCCGTTGCTTTCCGCAATTTCCCGGCGTTTTTTTTCTTCGAGCGTGATTTCGCGTTTTTTCCGGTTGATCTCCTTGAGTTCAACGCGGCTGTTTTCGAGCAGGGCTTTTCCGCGATTGCGCCGCGCTCTTTCCAAGGCGCGAATCGCGGCGGAAGTTTGCGGAGCTTCGGACGGCTCACGCTCGATTTTTCGCAAAACTTTGACGTAGCTTCGCAGTTCCGGGGTCGGATAAACGTAAGTTGATTCAACCGCGTTTTCGTTTTCGATGATGTATGAAAGGTGATTGACGGCGGATTTATGATCGCCGATTTTATTATACAACGCGCCGAGCGTGAAATAGACGAGCGGCGGCGCGCCGTTAATCATCTGCAAAATCCGCTCGCCGCGCCCGATCACTTCGTGAACTTCAAACCCGAACCAATTTCGCTCGTCATCGCGCAAAACTTCGTTTGCCGCCAGATAAAACTCGAAAATATCGCGCGTTTCGTTGCGCGACGGCTGAGAAAAAGTTTTCCACAAAAAATAGGCGAAAATACCAAAGAAAAATATAACAAACATCGGGAAACCGGCGACCAGCAGCATCGTCGCAATTAAGCCGAAAGCCAGCACATACTGCGTGTTTTCTTTCAGAGAATCAGGAACTTTTTTTTGAATTTTATCGCTCACTTTTGATCTTCAGAGGCGAACCGCTCAGTTGATCCGCAGAATTTAACAGAGTCAAATTTTTGTTTGCCGCCAATAATAAATATTCGGTTTTATTTCGCGCCGCGCTCAACAGCCGCAATGGAAACGCGAGTTTATTTGGACGATTCTTCGCCGCCGGCGTTTTTTTCAGATGCGTTTTTTTCAGTTGTCGTTTTCTCGGTCGCGTTTTTTGACGATTCCTTTTTGGTCGCGCTCTTGGATTTATTTTCGTTCTTGACGGACGGAATTTCCTCGTCAATATCGAACTTTTCCTTTTTTTTATGTTCCTGCGGACGTTTGGCTTGTTTGTCTTCGGCTTCGAGTTTCAAGCCGAATTCTGCCATTACATCCATAATTTTGCCGAAAATCAGATACGGCGAATTAAGCACGAACGAAAATGTTTCGCCGAGCGCGATAGCTTCGAGTTCGACCAGTGAAGAAATTTTCTTTTCGAGCGGCATTTCTTCAAATTCCTTTCGATACTGCGCGGTTTTTTCCTCTTCGGTTTCCGGTTTGTTTTCTTCGTTTTTCTGGGTAATCATAATGACAATTTCTCCTGCTTTTTCAAGTTTTGTCTGGCACGAAAGCCGTTCGCCCGCTTCAATGCGCTCTTCGCCCAACTGTTTGATTTCAGCCGCCGTCGGCGCGGATAAAAATTCGCCGCCCTCAGTGATCGTCATCAAGCACGATTCGCATTCGCCGCGTCTTCCGCATTCCGCCGGAACTTCCACGCCGAGCCGCCGCGCTCCGTCAAATAAATAAGTGCCGACGGCAACGATGCCGCTTCTCTTCGCATTTTCAAATTTAAGTTCAACTTCTGCCATTTTTTGTTTTTAGCTTCCCACCACTGATTTGACCCGAACACGCGGCTGCGCGCCCGAAGCCGCCATTTCCGCGTCTTTTTTCTGACAATCTTCACATAATCCCAAAATCCGCAGTGAATGATGCGTCGGTTTGAAACCGAATTTTTCCGCCATTTCAACTTGCAGAGCTTCGATTTCCGCCGAAAAAAATTCAACCACCTTACCGCATTCCGTACAGATCATATGATCGTGGTGTTCGTGGTCGTAATGATGTTCATAGTAAGTTTTGCCGTCGCCAAAGCGCACTTCACGCGCTAAACCGGCATCCGTAAGCAGTTTCAAAGTTCGGTAAACCGTCGTATGTCCGATACCCGCGTCTTCTTTTTGAACGAGCCAGTATAAATCTTCGCTCGACAGATGTTCTTCGGTGCGTAAAAAAATTTCTAAAATCAAATCTCTCTGCGCCGTTCGCCGCAATCCGCTTTTTTGAATATGCTCCAAAAAAATTTGATTTTCTTTTTGGAACTCCTTTTTCTTTCCCGCCATATCTAAAATTTACAAATTTTCTCTTGTTTTGTATCATTTTATATTATCATTTGAGTTTCTTTTTCGCCAACGAAATTTGCTTTCGCATTTTTTTCAATTTCTCCGGGTTCACGCCGCGCACTTCTGCTAGATGCGCGGAACGATTTCCAAGTTGCAGATAGACTTCGAGAGCTTCGGGCGAAACATTTTCCCGCAAAGTTTCGAGATGTTGACCGAGCGTTTCGACGTCCGCCCGCGCAAAAATTCCGGTCAGCGCGGCGGCAGTTTTTTGTTCGGAAAGATTATCAACCGTGCTTTTAATCAGCGGCAGTAAAATTTTTTGCGCCGCGTCTTCATCCAAACCGCATTTCGTCAGCATTTCGACAGCGACATCAACCAGCGCGACCAAATGTCCGCACGCCGTGACCGCCGAAGCGTGATAGAGCGTTTTATATTCGGCGGCGATTGAAAAAGGTTTGCCGCTCAAACTTTCGACTATTTTTTCCGCCAATTCAACCGCTTCCGCGTCGCCTTCGACACAAAAATAAGCGTTTTCAAATCGCGTCGCGCCCAAAACCGCTTCACTGATCGAAACCAGCGGATGAAGCGAGCCGGTTTGACAGCCGATTTCCCGTAAATTACACAAAATATTCGATGAAAGCGCGCCGCTGGTGTGAAAAACAAACGGTTTGCCGGATAAATTTTCCGCCAAATTTCGAGCGGCGTTCTCGATTTCAGAATCCTGCGTGGTGATAAAAATTACATCGGAAGTAATTTCACCGAACTCGTCGGGCGATAAAATATTCGGCGGCGGCTCAATGATAGCAGCGATTTTATCAGCAGTTTCTCTTTTTCGCGCCGCCAGATTTTCAACTTCAAACCCATTTTTCGCCAGCGCGCCCGCCAGCGCGCCGCCGAGTCTGCCGATGCCGACGATTGAGATTTTCATTCTTCAAAGTTAAACAGAAAATCTTTACCAAAACAAATTCGCCAGGTGAAAGCGGTGGCGGCGGAGTTGAATTTAGATTTGAAGTTGATAATCGAAATTTTCAGCGTTCACAAAATCTTCATCATCGGCGTTCATTCGCAGCGGCGGCAAAGCGGCGGGCAGATTTTCAAAGACCTTTCGCAGGATAATCAGTTCGTTGTTGGTCAAAAAAGGCGTGTCCGCGCCGTCTTCCAGTATTTTGATGAGATGCAGCGAAGCTTCGGAGAATTCGTTATCTCTGTTTTTCGCCGAGAAATGCTCAATCAGCGGAATCAACGTGTCGGTTAAGGTTCGCAAGGTGGATAGGTAAGATTCGCGCCCGCGCCGGATTATTTGCTGAAGCGTCTGCGGTAGATTTTCCCATTCACGAATTTTCGCCAGACTGAAAGAACACGCGCAGAACGGGTGCGTTTGAAGCATTTCCCGCGCGTCGAAACGGCAGTTTAATTCTTTGAAGCGGCGGCAAATCATTTGCGCTTCTTCCCAGTAACGCTGTTTGGAACTCGCCAAACGGGAAAGATTTTCAAATTCCCACCATTCGTCGCTTCGCAAAATCTCGTCAAACTGCTCCTGCAAATAGTGCGATTTCATAATCGTGTCGTGTTTGACGGCAAAGTATTCGGTAAAACGGGCGTGAAACGACTGCCATAAACTTTCCGTCTCCCGGTTGAGCGTTTCACTCGGATTTTTGTAATCTTCGTCAATTATTTTGAGCAGTTTACCGCGAAAATATTCGATTTTTTCGTCCGGCGTGGTTTCACAAACCGCCAGATACGTCCAGATTTTACGGCGTTTTCCTGCGCTGTTGGTGAAATCTTCCAGGATAATCAATTCGCGCGCGCAACCGAAAAATTCCTGTTCCGAATCGGAAAAAGCGTCGGCGACGCGGTGCAGACCTTCTTCCAGCGAAATCATCTCGTCCAGAACCGCTTTGACCGTTTCGGCGACGACCCCGAATGTTTTTCCGGCGTGAACGGAAAGCCGCCAGATTTTTGTGTTGAGAATTTCGTCGGGCAATTCGTCAAAGCGTTCCAAAACCCGCGCCGTCTGCCAATCCATCAACCAATTTTTCAGGTGATTTTTTATTTCTCGCGCGTCTTCCGGCACGGTAATCGAATGAAAACCGTCCGCGCCGGTCAAAATTTTCGCCCATTCGGTCAATCTTTCTCTGCCGTATAAAACGCTCGAAGGTCGGGCGATGCCTTCGATGTCGTCCCAGATAATCGTCAAATCGAGCGAACGGCGATTGATGCGGTCGCCTTTGGTGGTGACGAATTCGATCTGCCGCTGGGCGACGAGAGCGGTCAAAATTAAATGCTGCGCCTCGCGCGGCAAACCGTGCGGCGATTGTTTCAGTTGATTGTAAATCGTCTGAAGCGAAACGGGTTTTTCCCGATTGACGATAACGAGCGATAAAATTTCGCCGATCAGCGGCAGTTTTGCCAGATTTTCTTCCGATTCGATGACCAGCAGATTTTCGCGGCGCGTCACCAGCCGCAGCGGAAGCGCGAAGGTTTCCGCCAATTGCTGAACTTCCGCCAATGTTTGCCGCGCGCCGCTGAAAAAGTCTCTGACCAGCGCGGAAACTTCCGTCATTCCGAGCGGCTGCGAAAAATGCGGATGATTCGGATACCGCGCTTCAAAAAGCGGTTCGAGCATCACGGAAAACATTTCCGATAAACCGGGGGCGACCTTCGCCGCGTCCGAAAATTTGTAATCAAACCCGTCAATCACGAGTTTCGCGTCTTCTAAAAACAGCCGATGCCAGATTTTTTCGATTGCCAGCGTATGCGCGTGTCCGGCGGCGCGAAACTGTTCGCCGTATTCTTCGCGCAGAGTCGTATCGGTCAGCAGAACGTAGTAGCGCAGAATGGTTTCGGCTTCGTCTTTGCGAAGCGGCGCGGGCTGCCAGTAAACTTTTGAAATTTCGTCTGAATTTTCCGCGCCGGTCGGCGGGTTGCCGATAATTATCTGAAAATCGGCAAATTCCGCATTATCGGCAAATTGCTGCTGATGAGATTTATTTTCTAAATTCCAAAACAAACGTCCGCGCCGCAGCCCGCCGCGCCAAACAATCTGACAGTCCATCCAATCCGCGTCGGCAGCATCTTTTTCATCCGTTAAAAGCCAATCCGCGAAGCGTTCGCGCGCCACGCGCCGGAAGATTTTCGGAATGACGGCAGACGACACGGTTTTCGCCGTTTCATTCAGCAGATTGTTGAGATTATCTTTGTCGCTGATCTTCAAACCATAGCGCGTTTCCCGCCCTTCTTCGGCATTTTGTCGAACGTCGTCGGGCAGGGCGGCGGCAAAGTTTTCCAGCAAATCCTCGACCATTTTGGCGGATTTATGCGGATCGCTCTCGTCATAAATCAGCATCGCCGCGCTGATTTCACCGGCGGTCGTGCCGCCGCCTTCGAGAGACAGAAGAAACAACGCCTTTAAAACCAGCTTGGCTTGCAGCCGTTGCATCACCGGAATCTGCGAAATGACGCTGCTGTTGAGTTGGTCGTAAACGGCGAACGCCTTCTGCAAATCGGCAACTTTGCGAAGCGAATTTTCAACATTGTCGAACACTTCATCGAGCGCGACCAGCGAATTTGCCGGACGACCGAGAATTTTGCCGCCCGCTTCCGCAGCGAATCCGAGCAGGGCGAACGCCGGCTCATAAAGCCGTACAAACGGCGCGACTTCCAGTGTCACCGGATGCAGCGGATAAAGCGCGCTGAACCGCTGTTCGCTCCACCGAAAATTCGGCAGAATTTCCCTGAAATTTGTGTAAATATCGTGCAGCACCGGCATCATCTGCCGGTATTTCGGGAAAATATGCGAATCAACGATGCGGTAAAGATGTTCCTGGTCGAGATAATCAATCGAAAAATTTCGCGCAATCGCCGCGTTAATGCCGTCGGCTCCGGCAATATCGTCATCGAGCGCAACGGCAACGAACATATTTGATATTTTGGCGATTTCGGCAATTTCGCCGAGCAGCGCGCCGTCATCCCGCGCGACGCGGGATGAGCGTTCAAAAGCTGTGTCAATACTTAAAATAAACGGCAGTTCGCCGGTTTTCTCCGTCGCCGCGTTGAGCAAATCCGGCACGGAATCGCTGAGTGTCGCCGGATCGAGCGTGAAAGCGGCGGCAATCGCGGATTTCAATTCCTCAAGCAGTGTACGGTACGTTCCGCGCCGGACATACGCGACCGTGTAGCGTGTGCGCTTGAGCCGCTGTGCGCTGGCAGCGACGTGCGGATCGGTCACGCGCGAGCGAAGTTCGACGTGCGAAACAATCGCGCCGAGCGTCGCCAAAAAATGACTCTTGCCAACGCCGCGATAACCTGCCAAAGCGAACGCCGCGCCGTTTTGAAACTGAATCGCCGCAATTCTGTCCAGCCATTTCGCCATTAAATCCGCAGTGACATCGGTGAAATGATAAACTGCCAGCGTCTGCGCCGGTTCCGCGATAAAATCCTGGAGAATTTTGTAAGGACGAACCTCAACCAAGTCTTTTACTTTTTCTTGAATTCGTTTCATTTATTCGGGCAAGCTAATATATAATCGTTAAGTCGGCAGATGCGTTAGTAATGAGGCAAAAGTTAATTCACGCCGAAAAACACGTGGCGCGGTTGTTATTTTAGCAATTTTTTTCGTCAAGTAAAACATTTTTTTACAGTTTTGCCGGAAAAAGAGATTTTCTCAAAATATTTGGCGGTTATTCACAACTATTTTTAAGAATCGCGCATCATAAATTTGTTACTTTAACAACTTAATAAAACGCTGAAATTCAGCTTGTTCAGTTAGTAGAAATTTTTCAGGAGTTATAGTTATGCGTAAAGATTCAGTTCGCAAATTCAGCGCGTTTTTTACGGCGTTGGCAATTTATTTAAGCGCGATAGCGTTTTATCCGATAAATATCGCGGCGCAGACGCAGACCGCCCCGACACCGACGACCCAGAAACCCGACGCTCAGGATCAGACGGCGGCTGCCGCGCAAACGGCGCAGTTGCCGTCAGGCAGCAACGGCAAACCGCTTTCCGAAAAAGAAGACCCGTCAAAAATCGGCAGTCGGAATATCAACGGCGGTTTCGACAAAGTTACGGGCTGGCTGGGCGGTTCAAAGGAAAAGGAAGCCGCCATCGGCAGACAGATGGCGGCGGAAGTTGAACAGCAGTCTAAAATGATTGACGACCCGATGGTGACGGAATATGTCAATCGGGTCGGGCAGAACGTGGTTCTGCATTCGGACGCGAAAGTTCCGTTCACGATCAAAGTTATTGACAGCGATGAAGTCAACGCCTTTGCGCTGCCCGGCGGATATTTCTTCGTCAACAAAGGTTTAATTCTCGCCGCCGACAACGAAGCGGAACTGGCAGGTGTGATGGCGCACGAAATCGGTCACGTCGCGGCTCGTCACGCGATGGAAAATCAAGGAAAAGGCGCATTAATCAATTACGCTTCGATAGCCGGAATCATTTTCGGCGGTCCGATTCTCAGTCAGGTTTTGTATAATGGCGGCGGAATTTTATCCGGTCTCGCCTCGTTGAAATTTTCACGCAGCGCGGAAGAAGAAGCCGACCGGTTGGGCGTGCAGTATTTATACGCTTCCGGTTACGATCCGACGGCGATGGCGACGATGTTTGAAAAACTAGCGGCGCAGAACAAGAAAAAACCGGGTGCGGTTACCAAACTTTTTTCGACGCATCCGCAGTCTCTCGACCGGCGCGACGCGAGTTTGTCACTCGTCGCGCGGTTCCCTGAAAAAGAAGAATACATTATCAGCACTTCGGAATTTCAGCGGGTCAAAGCCCATCTGCTGCGGCTTTCCAACGCCAAAGCCGGTGTCACCGGCGATATTGATGATAACGAGCCGGGCAAACCGACGCTGAAACGTCGTCAGCCGGATGCGGATTCAACCGACAATACTTCCGGTGATTCCAGTTCCGGTGCCGATAAAAAGGACGCGCCGCCGCAATTGAAAAGACGCGGTGAGCCGGAACCGACCCCGACTCCGACTCCTGATAATTAAAAACTTTTTTTCCTGTTAAATTTGAACACGCTTTGCCGAATGCAAAGCGTGTTTTTTATTTGAGCAATACGCCGTAAATTCCGATTGGCAAACTGTAAACTGTGTCGTTAGTCGCCGCCACCATTTCGCCGCGCCGCGTAAAACACAATCCGACGACATTCATTCCGGCAACGAAAATTTCCGCCGTTTCACCGTTCGGATCAATTTTGACGATGCCGTGTTTCCCGCGCAGACACGCGGCGACATACAAATTCCCGTCGCGGTCAAACGCCAAACCCTGCGGTCTGCCGAGTCCGCGAAAAAAGATTTCGTCATAACCTTCCCGGTCTATTCGATAAACGGCATCAAAACTCGACAAGCCGGGCGCGGTGACGTAAAGTTTTTCATCATTTCCAAATGCCAGATGATACGCCGAAACGGAAGGTTCGAGAATCGCAAACGAATCGGAATCGCCGAAACTCCGTACGCGATAAATTGTTCCGCTGCGGTCGCCGACAAATATTTCGTTTTGATTATCAAATGCCAACCCCGTCGCAATTCCCAACTCCGAAGCGAACGGCACGACTTCGGAATCATTGTTAATGCGGTAAACTTCGCCGTCGGCGCGCGCGGTCACGTAAAGTTGTCCGGCTTGGTCAAAAGCGACCCCCGTCGGATTCATCACGTCGGCAGCCATTTCGCTCAGATAACCGTCTTTTTCCAGCCGAAAAAGCGTCGCCGGCAATTTTTGTCCGCGCGAACCGGAACGCGTTAAAACAATCGAATCATCATTCGGATCAACCGCCGGATTAGCGACGATATGCAAATCTTCCGCCAGTTTTTTCCCGACGACGATATTTTTCGATGCGCTGCGGTCGCCGCCGTTTTCCAGATAAACTTCCACTTCGGTCGTTTCAAAGCCATCGGGAACCGTCGCCAAAACGCGATTCGCCGACGCGCCGATCAGATGCGCCGCTTGACCGTCGAAAAAACAGCCGTAGCGATCAGCGTCGTTTATTTGAAATCCTTCGCACAAGATTTCAACTTCCCCGCCCGGAATCGCATACGGCGGATTGATTGAGATAATTCTGCCTGCTTTGTTCATTATTTTACTCCAATTTGAAACTTTGATTTTACGTTGCCAAAGCCAAACTGTCTAATATGATTGAAAAACAAAATATTATCACAATGTAAAAAACGCCGAAACAAGTGCTGTTTCGGCGTTGGCGGATAAAATAAATCTCAATTCGTCGGCTAATCGCCTGACTCAGTAATGTTCAAAAACACATCCCACGCCCAGCGTCCTGCCTGCGCTCCCTTGGCATCCAGCACTTTCGCCCGATACCGAAACGCATTGCCGAACTCGTCCGTCTTTTTTGATTGTTTGTATTTCAAATCCATCTTGACGATGTTCAGCGACGGCAATGTGTGCAGTTCGTTCGCCTCCGAGATGCCGTTGTGATTGGTATCTTGCCACAATCGTAAACTTGCAAATATTGAGTCTTGACTGCTAATCACACCATCTCCGTTCCCTCCGTTTTCTAATTTGTCAAACTCGGCGAGAGCAAGAAAGCCGTTTTTATCATTTGAATCAGGCTGCGCCGTCATATTGCCGAATATCTCGCGTGAGCTGTCAATCAAACCGTTATTGTTGCGGTCAAGCACGAGCCACGCATCATCAGAATCTGCGGCAGTCCACGGCATGCGATGTGCGATGCCGTCGCCGTTGAAGTCAAACATCACGCCGCCAGCGGCATCGGTCATTGCAAAGCCGTTGCCGAGAATATCAATGAGAACCGGGCTGGTTTGACAGCACGATATCATATTATCCGGCGTAATATCTTCTAAAATATTTTTACCATCTAACTGAACTCTGCCGGCACATCTATCTTCGATACCACATTCCAAACCACCTGAACCGCCACACCGCCGCCCGGTGATGTATAAATATATCTTAGAGTCCCAACAGCTTGATTCGTCCCTGCGGTAACTGCTAATTCTCCTGGCGGCACAACAACCTTATCAATCTGAAATCTTTCTCTAGAAATTGTATTTGATCCGGTAGGAGTACCTTGATTCATACTTATATCAAAACTTACATCCTTAGTAACTCCTTGATCTTCTGCCTTCACGATAAATGATTGTGTTCTACCAGAAGTAACTTGATAAGAGAATGCCGGAGTTGAAATTCTCGTCATAAGAATAAATACTTCAGAGTTTACAGGAACATTGTCAGTAATCGAAATAGTTGCCGTAAATTTTCCAGTACCAGACTTCCAAGAACAAGTTCAGGAGATGGAGTTGCAGCGGTTGCAGGAGAAGGACTTACGCTCTCAACATTAACAGTTGGACCAACCATAACTGAATTTGTCGAATATCCAATGATAGAACTACCCTTTTCATAACCTCTTTGATTTTCAAAGGTGATTTGTACAATAAATTCACCATCTTCTAAGCCGATTGGAAGACTTGAGCTTTGCAATTTAATTGCACTGTTCCAGCTACTTTGCGCCGTGTTCGAGCGTCCACTCGGTGAAGTAATAGTTACCGTTGTGCGATAGCTTGTTTCACTTGGATATGTTTCACTGATGACTCCTGAGCCATAAACATTTCTATCATTGTGCCAAGACGCATTATAAAGGTAAATATAGTTGCGACTTAACCCTTTTGAAGGAATTTTGCCTTGTAAGTTATCCGGTGAAGTATTGTTTTTCTGTTTTGAATTGTCTTCAATCGAAACAACCTGAATATTACTTTTGACCTCTGTATAAATGAAGTTTTGCAATTTACTCATTGCTGCTTCATCCAAAAACTGCGGTAAAAAGCGATCAATGGTTCGCGTCAAAGCAAACTCTTTGAAGTCTTGCTGCTTTGATAATTCATTTTGCTTCTCGGACTCAGACAGTTTGCTTTGATTTTCTTTTATTTCACGCGAACTTTTGTCTGTCGTTTGAAGAATTTCATCAAACGATTTAGCTTCGGTTACTACTCTTTCAACTTCGCTGTCGCTCAATCCGGCGCGTTTAACCAAACCCGACGTATTCGCTCCGGCAATTGCCCGAAAGAAAAGTTCGTAAGCTACTTTATCGGGAATTTGTTGTGCCGCTTTATTTTCTATTTTTGAAAACTTGGCGAGTTCGATTTGATTATTTGAGTCTTGAATTTTATCATTTTTTTGAGCCGTGACCATTTGAGCTAAGATAAAATTTCCGATTAGAGTTATTGCGACCAAGGTCAACACTGCTGTTAAAACAGTCAGATTTCTGGTTTTCATATTGATCTCCTTTTAGAACGTGAATGTGAAAGGAAAACACTGAAGATTATTTCTTTTGCACCCGTGCCGCGAGATGGAAAGGGCAAAATTGAGCGAGAAATAATCCGTAATTTTCCAGTTTTTGTCCTTAAATAAATTTCATATCACAGAAAAAAAAAATAGCAAGCCGTAGTAATAGTTTTTTTCTAATTTAAGAAAATATCGCATTTAAGCACTCACGCAGAAGTAAATATAACTGTTTGTTGAGAGACGTGATTTATCAGTGGTGATTTGTCACGAAACGATGATTTTTGATAATCACGGTTATCGGCAAGTTCGTCGCTAAATGAAACGTTTTCATCATTTATTAAAGTATGTTTTTGACTTTGTTAAAAGTAAAACATATTTTCAAAATAGACGCATTTTTTCGACTTTCAGCCAACGAAAAGCGTCAAACGTCCAGAGAATTTTCCGCCGGTATATAAGGAGTCGCCATCAAAATGAAGATCGTTTCCCGAAAAGTCGTTTTCGCCAAATTATTCGTTATCGCCGCTGCCACCGTTTTAGCGATTTTTTGTTTTCAGAGTTTTTTTGTTAATAAATACGAAAAGGTCAGCGCGTCGGCTTCCGGTCCGTCGGCTTCGCATACGAACGCGCCGGGCGAAAGCAACTGCACCGAATGTCACACGGGAACGCCGGTCAACGGCGGTTCGGGCAGCGTTTCAATCGCCGGCGTTCCGGCAAATTATCTGCCGAATCAACAAATCTCGGTGACGACGACGGTCAGCCAGTCGGATGCTGTTATTTACGGATTTCAATTGACGGCGGTGGACAGTCAGGGCAAACAGGCGGGAACTTTTACGGTGCCGACGCAATCGCCGCAGCAACTGCAAATAGTCAACGGGACGGTCGGCGGCAATCAGCGAAAATATGTGGAACACACGATTGACGGGATCGTGCCGACCGTGTTCGGCAGTAAAACCTGGACTTTTACCTGGAAAGCACCGGCGGAAAGAGTCGGGAAAATCAGTTTTTATGTGGCAGGCAACGCTGCCAACAGCGACGGGGCGACTTCCGGCGATTTTATTTACACCGCTTCCAAAAGTTCGCTGACGGGAACGGCGATTTCCAATTTCGACAACGACGGCAAAAGCGATATTGCCGTTTTTCGTCCGTCCAACGGAACTTGGTACAGTCTTAACAGCACCGGCGGCAACTTAAAAAGCGCGCAGTTCGGCGCGAGCGGCGACCAGGTGGTCGCGGGCGATTACGATGGCGACGGCATCACCGATTACGCGGTTTGGCGACCTTCTAACGGAACTTTTTATGTGAACAGAAGCACCGCCGGATTTACGGCTTTTCAATTCGGCATCAGCGGCGATATTCCGGTCGTCGGGGATTTCGACGGCGATTTGAAAGCGGATTACGCTGTTTACCGACCGTCAAACGGCGTTTGGTATATTATTCGCAGTTCCGACGGCAGTTTTCAGTCGAGACAATTCGGAATTTCAACCGATAAAGTCGCGGCGGGCGATTACGACGGCGACGGCAAAACCGACATCGCCGTTTATCGTCCGGCAGACGGCGCGTGGTATATCCAAAAAAGCCGCGATGGTTTCGCGGCGGTCAAGTTCGGCGCGGCGGAAGACAAACCCGTTCCCGCCGATTACGACGGCGACGGCAAAACCGATGTGGCGGTTTTTCGTCCGTCAAACGGTTCGTGGTATTTGCAGAGAAGCCGCGACGGTTTTACCGGAGTTCAGTTCGGCGCGTCCGCCGACAAACCCGTTCCCGCTGACTACGACGGCGACGGCAAAGCCGACATCGCCGTTTATCGTCCGGCGGACGGCGCGTGGTATCTGCTGCGAAGTTCCGATAATTCTTTCTACGCCGTGTCCTTCGGCGCGAGCGACGACGTGCCGGTTCCTTGAGAATAAGGATGAAGGATGAAGGATAAAATTTAGGAAAAAATCAGTTATCTTAATGATGGCGCGATTTTATCTTGAGCAAAAGCCTCATTACTTTATCCTTCATCCTTTACGAATATCCTTCACCCTTAAAATTACCCGTCGCCATTGCCCGGAGTCGGTGTTTTCTTGGGCGTGGGGGTTGGCTTCGGCGTTTTCTTCGGCGTGGGCGTAACTTCGGGGGTCGGAGTCGGGGTCGCTGTCGGCACGGGTGTCGGGGTCGGCGACGGCGTTCCCGTCGGCGTTGGTGTCGCTGTCGGCACCGGCGTTGGTGTCGGTGTCGGCGTTGGTGTCGGCGTTGGGGTCGGCACGGGTGTCGGGGTCGGCACGGGTGTCGGCGTTGGGGTCGGCGTAATTTTAGGAGTCGCGCCGGGATTCGGCAGTTTTGAGTTTCCCTGTGAATCCACCGGCACGGGAGCTTCTAAAAATTGGATATTGCGAACGCCGATTTGTGTAATGCCTTCTATTTGATGTTTTACGCCGTCCTGAAGCGGATACGCGGTTTCGACCGACATTCGCGGCTCAATTATTCTCACCAGGGCGGATTCGTCCAGTTGAATCTGTGATTTCGGCTGGTCTAAGATCATTCCCGCGACCGCCGGTTTTAAAGTGTAAAAAAATTGTAAAGTAACCAGATGCTCGGCAATCACGCTGTCAATAAAAGCGGATTTTTGCACGCCGAAAACCCGCCGCGTCAATTTCCCGTCCGCATCAACGAAATAATGAATAATATTGACGCGTCTGAGCAGTGACGGATTCGCGCCACCGCCGGTTCCGACTCCGAGCGAGCCGGTCGCGCCGTAGCGGTTTAATCCGAGCGCGTCGCCTTCGCCCCAAAAAATTTGATTGGCACCGGTATTAACAGCGGTAACTGTGCCGAACGTGCCGGTTCCGCCGCTGGTGATATAGTAAACTTCGCCGACGGTAAAATCGGCGATGCGGGAAGCCGGAATATTTATTTGTCCGGTATTCAGGTCAATTGATTTCGCAGGTATGTCAATCGCGTCAAAACTCGTATCAACCGCCAGCATCGTGATTCGGTCGGTGGTCGCGTGAACGGTCGTCGGCGGATTGGCGTTTTTAACCGTGACACCCGCCGGAACGTTATCGTCGGAAATAACTGCGCCGACGCTCACATAACCCAGGTTTGTCGGATCAATCGCCGCCGCCGTTCGCACTGTCAGATAACTGGTGACAAAGTTTGTCGGCAGCCAAACATTGGCGATTCCCTTAAAACCGTCGCCCGCCACTAAAATATCGCGCGTCAGATATTCCTGCGAATTGCGAAGTCCCTGATTGGCGGTCGTCATCTCGTAATTGGAGTTGGCGGTGATAATCGAACCGCGCAAAAGCGAAAAGGTCGCCCCCATTACGATGAGCATCACAACCATTACGATCATTAATTCCATCATCGAAAAACCGGCTTGATTATTACGCTTGGTCGTTATCATATTGGTTTTGTTCATCGCTTAACGCAGACTTTGGCGGAATCCGGTCGCCTGCACGTATTGGAAAAAGGGTGTTCCCGGAGGTAATTTGTTCGGATCGAGGAAAGTTTGGTCGAAACTCCAATTGCGGCGCGGCGGCATATAAATTACCGAAGTGTCATTTTCCCATTGTGATAACGCCTGAGTCGAATGAAAAAGCGGAATAAACGAGCCGGTGTAATTCCAGGTTCGCTCGTTTCCGTTGATGTTCCAGATTTCCAAAAAGCGCGGATAATTGATAATACCGCCGCTTCTTCTCAATCCGGCGGCATTTCTTCCCGGCGCGGCGGTCGTCTCTGAAATGGTCGTGCCGGCGATGATTCCGGCGCGGACGGAAGTGCTGTCCGATACAGAGGATAAATTTTCGTCCGCCATTCGATACGCCTCGCCGGTTTGATTATCCGCGTCGCTGCTCCCTTCGGGAAACATCGCGCTTAAACCGTCAAACCACGTTTTGGAAAGCGGAAAAATCGCGTCGCCAACAATTGACGCGGGAACCTGCGCTCCCGTGTAACCGCCGTCATTGAGAGTCGAACCGCTGGTTAATACTCCCGTAATGCCGGTCGTATTGTAATTTCCCCAAATATAAACCATATTTTCCGAAGCGACCGTAATGCCTTTGGTCGGCGAAAGTTTTCCCGCCGCGCCGCTGACGCTCAATCTTTCGCCGTTGAAAAGACGCACCGAACGGCGGAAAAATGTCGTGTCAATACTCATCAGGCTCATTCCGATGGTCAGGCGGTTGCTGTCATCAATGGCATAAGACGCGCCGACATCGGGTAGTTCGGAGGTGTCGTGCTGCAAAGTTCCCTTTTTGCTCGCGCCGCCTTTGGTCGAATCCCAGCCGAAATCAATGACATCTTCGCCCGCGTCCAAAATCCCGTTCGGACCGTAAATATCTTCGTTGTCAACCGTGCCGTTGGTGCTGGTGTAAACTGAACCGTCGCTTAAATACTCGGATTTTCGCGCGTCGCCGCGCCGGTCGGAAACGTAAACGACATAACCTTCGTCGCCCTTGATATTGGTGCTGACGGCGTTCGTTCCCGCCAGCAGATTCGCGTCGTAAACGCCGTCCACCCAGCGCGCCAGATTTCGCATATTCAGTTCGACGACGCTGGTTAAACCGCGCTGGTAATAGACGCTGTTTTTCGATAAAGTATTTCTCACCCAGCCTTCGCGGACGTTGTAAACATTAATCGGCACAATTTTATTGTAACTGCTGCCGGGATCGGCTTCGCGGACGAGATTGCCGCCGTCATCATCAACCGCGCTTGGATTTCCGCTGATTAAATTTCGCGTGGTGTCCAAAAACGGCGAAGGATTTGACGTAATTTCGCCGTCGGCGATAACTTGCGGGTTGGCGTTGGTTAAACTGACCAGATCAAAACCATTGCCGTTTCGGTCGCGGCTTCCCTGCGCCGCCGCCGCCCACAGCGGACGCTGAATGTAAACGATGCCGTTCGGCTCGCCTTCGGTTACGCCCATACTTAAAACCTGCTGAGTGACATCAACCGTCGTGCCGTCGGGTTTAGTCACTTCGATGAGAATTCTGCCTTTGATGCCCGCGCCGCGCGGCGAATAAAACGCGCCGACCATCTGTCCCGAACTTTTCGTGCCGCGCGCGACTCCGGCGTTCGCCGCCACCGAATTATCGGGATTTTTCTGTTTAACAACCGCGCCGCCGACCGCGCCGGTGTCGGAAATCACGCGCAGAACATTGCCGCCGCCTAACACTGACGGGATGAAACTATCTAACTGCACACCTTTTCCCGCCGGAATTCCGGCGACATTGCTCGCTTCACTGCCGGCATTATAATCGTCAACTAAAATTCTGATCTGCGATTTGTTTTGATAACGCGAGGTTGAAAGAATGTCCGTATCCGACGGCAGTGAACGTTTGATAATTTCCGCCGGTGAATTACCCGCCAGTTCCAGCGGAGTTTTAAGTTCGCTGGCACCCGTCGTGTTGGTTAAAACCTCTCCGCCGAACCGATCCGGCGTTCCCGAAGACGGCGACTTGACCGATTCCGTTTCCCAATTCGGATTGGCAATCCCATTCGGACTGCCCGGAAAATAACCGCGCTGCCCGCTGACCGTTCCCGCAAAATTTGGTCCGCCGACGGTTCCGCCGCCCGCCTGAACGCTTCCCTTCGTGCTTTGAATATTTAATCCGTTGACTCCGAAATAAACCTGATCCGCTCCGGCTAACGTATTCGGCGCGCCGCCGCGATCCGCATCGCGCACCAATTCGCCAGCCATTGACACGCGATTTAAAAATCGGATATTGCGGAGCGCGTAAATATTCGCGTTGCTGTGAACTCTGCCGTTAAAAGTCATCACCGGACCGGGAGAAAACTCCAAATCTTCATTGCTGAAGATGCCGAACTGAAACAGCGGCACCAGATAATTGTTAAATTCGCGTTCAAGTTTGACCTGCGTGCGGGTGGTCGCCATCGTCGCCATCGAAGTCATTTTATAAGGAATAATCGTCGCGTAAAGACCGGCGTAAGGTCCTTCGGGAATGTTGACGCGCGGATAGACGGTGTTCGGCAAACCCTGAATGCCGCGCAGTTGCGCCAATCGGTCGGAATCTTCGCCCAATGTTTGGTCAAACTCAAACCCTTCCGCTCTGAGCGGCACCGGATAATCGGCGGCAATCGTATTCAAATCAGCGGTCGTCGGATACATTTTTATCTGAAACAGATTGCTGAAATCATTAGTCATCTTTTCCAGCGCGGAAGTAGTCGCGTAGAAAGTCTGTGTCCGCTGCAAGTCGCTGCCGGCAATGCGCGCTTCGGTCGAAGAGAAAGCCAGCGCGGTTAAACCGACCACCATCAAAATCACCAGCGTAATGACGGCGATGGCGAGAGCCGCTCCGCGTTCCTCGCGCCGCCGTTTTTCGTCTTTAACTTTCCTGACCGACATAACTTTCTCCAGATTTACAAAATTTTATCTCGTTACCCGCGCATCATTATTGAGATAACTGACTCCGGTTATTTCACCGACTTTGCCGGCGGTTGAAAAATATTTGACTTTTATTTCAATTTTTTTCAGCGAATTGCTCAAATTGGTGATGGTAATCTGCCGTTCAAAACCGCTTCTGATTAAAGACGGATCAACCACATCGTCGGGAGTTCCGTAATTTCCGTCCGCTCCCGGCGCGGTTGAAATATCGTCGTCGGTTCCGCTGACTCCATCGCTGCCGGGACTAAGTGAAACCGGATTAAAACCGACGCTGAAGCCGCGAAACTGATTGGCGGAGTTCAAGTTGTCAACGCCGCCGACATTAGCGATTTGCTTAAAGTCGAGCCGCCGCGCGTTTCTTAAAGTTTCAATTTCCTCAATCGTAGCGACGATGACTGATTTCGCGCTCGTCACATTGCGGCTGATCGTCCCGAATTCCAACGCGTATGTGATCGCGGCGACGGTTCCGATCAGTCCGACGGTTAAAATCAAAATAGCGACGATGGCTTCAACCATTGTGAAACCATCCTCGTTTTTTTTGACAAATTTTTGAACGTCTTTATTCGACATACGCGTTTATTCCTTTGCTGTAACGCCAGATTTTCACCCGTCCGCCCGCGCCTAAAACCGAAATCGCAAACGC
This sequence comes from Pyrinomonadaceae bacterium, assembly GCA_965217575.1. Classification (GTDB taxonomy): domain Bacteria; phylum Acidobacteriota; class Blastocatellia; order Pyrinomonadales; family Pyrinomonadaceae. The sequence goes on from OZ244558.1 coordinate 1,284,973, forward strand.
CGTGTCCTGTGAGTACTTTTTATGATAGAAAAACAGCGCGTTATTAACCGGATTGTTCGCCGCGTCAATCACCGAGCCGTCGGACTGAAATGTTATATCAACGACATTGCCGGTCAGCGGCGACATATTTGAACTGTCGGAAAGCGCGGAATTCGGCGCGCCGCTCGGACGGTCGTAAACCAAATCGTCCGGTTCCAAACCCGATCCGGTCAATTCGACCAGCCTGTTTTTTGAATCGCCAATCGCGCCGAAACTCCCGCCGTAAATTATCAAATCCTTTTTCTGATTATCGTAACGAAACGTCACCGGCTTTCGCTGCGCCATCGCTTCCTGCCGCACATCGGTCAGCGTTGAAGCGACCTGCCGCTGCATTCCGGTAAATCTGAGCAGACGGCGCGACGCAATCACCTGCGGTAGCGCAAGCACCACCAAAATCGAAATAACCAGCAAAACTATCACCAATTCAGGAAGGCTGAAACCATTTTGATTTTTTTGGAGTTTTTTTTGAATATTCATTTTCAGTTGCTCTTTTTCCCTGCAATCCATTTTATTCACCGATTAAAAACGGTTGAGAAAAATTCTCTATTACACAAAAGGGAAAATAACTTTGTTATTTCAGAAAAAACAATGTTTTTTAATCCTATAACTAAAATTTTTTTCGGTGAAGAAAAACAGTAGATTGAAAGATGAATTACCCGAAAGAAATGTGGAGAGTGCCTTTCATTTGATAAAAAAACCCCGCCGGCGTGACCAAACAACCGGCGGGAAACAAAGGAAGGAACTTTAAATCAGGTTTTTCATAATAATCAGTTCAGTTTTGAAAGAATCAACTCAATTTACGACAACCCGCGCATTTGACCCACAAATTTCAATCTAAATATTGATTTAAGGCAGTTTAACTCCAGCACCGGGCAAAACTTCCGTCGGCGTGACCGGCGCAGTCGGCGTAACCGGAGTCACCGGAACTAACGGATTTCGATCAGTCGGCAAAGTATTAGTCGGCAGGTCTGAATTTGAAGGCGGATTGCCGAGCGGCACGGGTTGAATAATCGTCGTCGTTCGCATCACGTCGTTCATTTTGCTCGAATTCGGTGCTGCCAGCGCATCCGGGCGGGAAATACGGGGCGTGATGAAGAAAATTAATTCATTGGTGTTGCGCGAAACGCCTTTGCGTTTGAACAAATTGCCCAAAAACGGAATGCCTGAAAGTCCCGGTGTGCGGTCTTGGCTTTCGCGTTCGTCGTCGGATAAAACTCCGCCGATTACCGTTGTTCCGCCATCGGGAACCATCACCTGCGTTTTTACGCTCTGACTGTTGATCGCGCCGCCGCCGGCAAGCGAACTGTTTTCCGCTACAATACTCAAAATTACATTGCCCGTATCACTGATCTGCGGAGTAATTTCCAAACTTAACGGAACATCAACATACTGTGTTGTCGCAATCGCGCCGCCGCCGGTCGGCTGGGCGTTGAGAACGGGAATCTGCACTTTGCTTTCAACTTTGGCAGTGCGGTTGTTCAAAGTTGAGACGCGCGGAGTCGCAATTGTTTTGGCTTCTCCTTTTTGTTCGCCCGCCGTCAATAATAAGCTGATTTGCGCGGTTCCGAAAACACCCGTCGTCAAACCGAGAACCGTGTTCGGAATTTGAGAAACCAAACTGCCGTTCGACGGCGTTCCGATGCCGGTTGGAATGCCGTTCGGGACAAATCCGGCTGATCCGGTCGTGCTTCCGGTGCCAGTCGTGCTGCTGGTCGTTGAATTTCCAATCGTTGACAGAGAACCTCCGCTGCCGCGCGTTCCCAGTAAAAGTGCGGAAAGCTGAACGCCGACATCACGGCTAAAACTGCGGGTGGCGACGACAATGCGGGCTTCAATTTCTATTTGCGGTTCAGGCTGGTCAAGCAGAGACACAAGCTGACGAATCGCGTCAATATTTTCACGAACATCGGTAATAATCAATGTATTGCTGCGCCCGTCAACTTCAATCGCGCCGCGCCGCGACAAACGACGTTTGATAATCGGCAGCAGTCCTTCGCCGCCAGCGGTCTGACCCGCGCCGCCGGAAACCGCGCCCCCGACTGAACTGTCCGTTCCACTCGTCGTCGTTCCCTGCGGAAGCGTTCCCGATGCCCGCGCGTAATTCAAACGAACAAATTCGGTGTAGAGCGGCGAAGTGTCAAGTTGGTTTTCTCTGATGCGCTGCGCCACCGCCTGTTCGTCGGCGAGCGTTTTGCGGTCGGCGATCCGCAGGATATTTCCGTTGACCTGCGAACCTAAATCCTGCGACTGTAAGATCGAATCGAGCGCGACATTCCACGGCACATCGCTGACATTGACCGTGACGGGAATCGCTTTGACCGACTTATCTATGACGAAATTGACTCCGTATTGTTCGGTAATGTAGTTAAGAATTTCGCGGATGTCCGCGTTAACGACATTCAGATTGATCGGTTCGCCGCGAAAACCGGGATCGCCATACAGTTTTCCCTGTTGTTGCGGAGCGATTTTCTGCGCCGCCGCGCTCAAGGTTAAAATACTGATTATCATTAGCGCAGCGACAAGTATTTTGCCGTAACCGCTTACTTTTTCAAGAGAATTCATTTTTCCTCCGTTGCAAATTGGTCCCTTCTTTTTCAGGAAAAGAGATACTTTTAAATATTAAATTTTTTCGTTTTGATTTGAATGAAGGCGCAGCCGATGAATTTGACCGCGCCGCTGGTTCAGGGATGTTAATTGTCTTTATTGGCAGCAACTTTTACCGGCTTTTTGTCGGTTTTTCCTTTCGCCGCGCTTTTCTTTTTACTATTTTTGTCGGTCTTTTCCTTCGCCGCGTCCTTCGGCACTGCGACGGGCTGACGATTCATTTCATCGAGCGGTGAAATAATAACCGAAGGGGCAATGACCGTCGTTGGCGGCGCGTCTTTCGGAACGATGACCGTATTGCTCGCTTCTTCAGTTCTGCCGGAAACCGGCTGCACCGGCGCGGTTCCCTGAACTTCTTCCTGAACCGTATATTGACGCAGAGTTTTGTTTTCCACCGCCGAGATAAATTTTCCGTCGGTCATTTTGACCACTTTGCGAAAAACCAGCCGATTTTCTTCAACTGCGACGAGCTGTCCGTCAAAAAATTTCTCGCCCGGATAAATCGTATAAGATAATTTTATCGGCTTCGCTTCGACCATTGCAGCGTAACCGCGTGGCGTGCGGAAAATTCCTGTTACCGACATTTCATCCAATGTTAAAACACTGGTCACTTTCGGGATTTCTTCTCCGTTTATCGCCGCCTGTTCACGCAGCCGCTTGTAATAATCAATGCGCTGTTCGATTGGCGGAGCAGCGACGGCGACGACCGGCGGCGGCGGCGGCGGTTTCGGCTTTTCCGCTCTGGCTGGTCTGGTGCCGGTGCCGGGATTTCCCGTTCGCGGCTTTGCCCAATTCGGTTTATCAAACGGATCACGACTTTGCTGCGCGTTCACCGTCGTCAAAATTCCGCTCGCGGCGGCGAAACCGACAATGGCAAAGCTTAAACTCAGAAAGCGTATTATTTTAGATTTATTCATCATTACTGTTTCATCTCAACTTAGGGAATCTTCACAATTATTCGGCAGCTTTACTGGGCGACCGGCGGCGCGGGTTGATTTGGCGCGGGCGGATTCAGCACGGGCGGCGCGGCTCCGCCGGGAACGGGCGCGCCCGGAGTCGCCGGAGCTGTGGCGGGAACGGCGGATTCGGGAGCGGAGTAGTATGCCGTCAGGAGAAACGAGGCGTGCAGCGTGCGATTACCGGCTTGCTTATCCAACTGATTCAACTTGAAATCCGTAATTGAAACGATGCGCTGCAACTTCGCCATTTGGTCAAAAAACGTCCGCAAATTGTTAAAATTGCTGTCAACTTCAATTTCCACCGGCTTCGCCATAATAAAATCCTGCTGCGTGTCGTCGCGCGGCGAAAATCTCATCACAATCAGACGGCTTTCGCTCGCCGTGTTTTGCAAACCCTGCAAAACATTAGTAATTTCGCGCTCTTCCGGCAGCAAAACTTTCAGTTCGTCATATTCCTGTGATTTGCTGGCGTAAAGCGTGCGAAATTCATTAATGCGCTGGGTGGCGACTTTTGCCGCTTCATTCTGGATTTTTAACTGCGTCACCTGGTCATTTAATGTCTGAACTTCGGCGCGCGTTTCGCTGGTCACGAAATACCAAACCATAAAGTAAATCAGCGACGCGACACCGACTAAAACTAAAAGCTGCATTTGCCAGGCTAATGACTTAAATTTTTCTAACATTGTGATTTCCTTCTTTTATGCGTAATTCTTTTCAGCCGATAAGTTAAATGAAATTGCTGATTTTAATTTTTGGCGACCTGCGGCGGAGTCGCGCCGTCCGATTGCGAAGTTCCGCTGTTTGGCGGATTCGGCACGATATTAGGATTAGCAGCGTTAGGCGGCGGCATTATATTTGAAGCGGTGGTCGGCATCGAATTTTTCGACGCTTCCGCTTTAGAAGGCGTGTAAGCGCACCGAATGGTAAACCCGACAATCGTATCTTTCGGCGAATCGGGATTGGCGGAAGCCATCGCCGGCTGGTTGGGTGAATCTTTTCTCTGTGTTTCGATGTTCAAATTTGAGAAAAGTCCGTTGGAAAATTCCAGACTGCGCCCGAATTGAGTAACTGCCGCTTCATCCGGCGAATTACCTTTAATCGTCAGTTGATCGCCGGTTTGTTCGATACTTTCGAGATAAATGCCGGGAACCATCGCAATTCGTTCGCGCATCGCCTCTAAAACTGCGCTCGGACCGGCTTGTGATGCACGTAATTTTTTAATTAGTTCAATGCGCGAGTCAATATTTTGGATTTTCGCCTCCAAATCCTTCATCTCTTTGGTGACGGCTTCGAGTTCGGTGGCAACTTGTTTTTGTTCTTCAAGCTGACGCTCCGCTTCATCTTTCGCCATCTGCGTACTGATGACATCCCAGCCGATCACCGCCGCCAGCAGGAAAAATACTGCCAGCGACATCAATAAAAGTTTCGATGTCGGGCTGGAAATTTTGCGCTCGACGGCAATCACCGCTCCGCCCTGTCTTTCCGTCACCGAATCTAAAAGATTTATTTTAATCATCTTAGTTCTACTCCCCTTACTGCCAAACCGACGGCAACCGCCATTTCGGGCATAATTTCACTCAAATAATCAGGGTCAAATTTTCTGGTGTCCACTTTGATACTGCGAAACGGGTCTAAAACTTCGACCGGCAGTTCGAGTCGTCTGGAAAGTTCTTCCGCTAATCCGGCGAGTTTTGAGCCGCCGCCGGAGATCAGAATTTTTTGAACCACGATGTCGCTGTCCTCGGTCGTCGCGCGGTAAAAGTCGAAGGTTTTCTGAATTTCCAGCGAAACGATTTCCGTCACATCGTTCATCAGCGGCACGATTGATTTTTCTTCAATTCCATCCGCCGCTTCCACTACGCCGCGTTTGACGGCTTCGGCTTCCTGAAACGTGAGTCCGAGATTTCTTTGCAGAACGTCGGTGAACTGACTGCCGCCGACCGTAATATCGCGGCTGAATAACGAACGGGTTCCCTGCACGAGATTGACGTTCATCGTTGACGCGCCGATGTTAAGCAAGGTGACAACCTGCGAATCGTCCGGCTGATAATTAATTTCATAACAGTTTTGCAGCGCGAAAGTATCAACATCAATGACCACCGGAATTTTGCCCGCAAGCTGCACCGCCTGTTTAATATTGTCAATCCTTTCGCGCTTGCAAGCTGCGATTAAAACGGAAGTTGCCTCCGCCGTTTCGCCCGTAATTTGATAATCCAAACTGACATCGGACAAATCATATGGAATATGTTCTTCGGCGTGCCAGTCAATTGATTCTTCAAGTTCTTCGCGGGTCATCGGCGGGAGAATAATATTTTTGATGATGACCGAATGTCCGCTGACTCCGGTTACAACCTGATTCGTATTGATTTGGTGGTTGGCGCAAATATTGTTAATTACGTCCGAAACCGTGTTCAGCTCCATAATTTGTCCGTCAACAATCGTGTTGTCGGGCAAATTTTCAAAACCTAACCCGACGAGACTTAGATTATTGAGTTTACCGTCGAGTTCGACTATTTTGATCGAACTCGAACCGACATCTAAACCGGCAACGCTTTTCTTTTTACCGAACAGCATTTTCTCTCACTCCTTTACGCTTTCGCGCCTAACTTTTTTTGTTTTCGTTTTTGCAAGTTTCAGTTTTCATTTACTCAACGATTCGGGTTTCCAGCAATTTGAAGTTTTTGCCACCTCATCAGATCAACAGCAAAGGCAGGGCTTTATTTTGACAGGTTCTAATCCAGTTGCGGAGCCGAAAACCCGTTTCGTTTTGTTTTTTGAGCATTGATAACGCTTTGAATTTGCTCAGTTTATGAAAACTTTTCGCTTTAGGTGGCGATAGGAAACAACACTGTTTGCGTTGTTACTTAATAAAGTTACATTAGCGATTAATTATTGTCAACAACTTTTTACAAAGTTTAACGCAATATGACATTTTTTTCTTCAGAGTGCGGTACCGGTCAGTCAAAATGAATGATTATCACCGGAAATTCGTCTTTTCAACACACTGTGAAATCCGGCAAATCTTTATTTTCAAACAAATTGCTGACGGCTGAACGATTTTGCCGGCGGCAGATATTTCCGAAACTTTCAGGCGACGTTTCAACAGTCACTATTCGGCGCGAATTTTTGTTATTAAGCCGCCACTTGTCAGTTGCAAATCGTTTTGATAAATTTAAATAACCAAAAATTTATCAGCATAAGGAAAAAATATAATGAGTACAGCAACAGAATCAACCGCCGCGACTGCCGGGCTGCGCGGTGTCGTCGCCGCGCAAAGCAAAATCGGTGATGTCAACGGTGAAAAAGGCGTTTTAATTTATCAAGGCTACGACATTCACGATTTGGCGGAGAATTCGACGTTTGAAGAAGTCGTCTATCTGCTGTGGAACGGTAAACTGCCGCAGGCGCGTGAGTTAGCGGATTTGCAGAAACAATTTCAGGCGAATTACGCGGTTCCCGATCAGATTTTGGAGATGATGGAAACATTTCCGAAAGACGCGAATCCGATGGACGTGCTTCGTACAAGCATTTCCGCGCTCGGCTTTTACGACAAAGACGGACACGGCACCGACCGCGAAACCGCTGTGCGAACTGCCGTCAAACTGACCGCGCAGATCGGCACACTGGTCGCCGCGTGGGAACGCATTCGCACCGATAAAGTGATTGTCGCGCCCGACACGACTCTGAGCATCGCGGAAAATTTTCTGTATATGTTCACGGGCGAAAAACCCGCTGCCGAAGAAGCGCGAATGTTTGATGTTGCGCTGATTCTGCACGCGGATCACGAATTAAATGCTTCGACGTTTACGACCAGAGTCATCGCCGGAACGCTCGCCGACATTTACGGCGCGGTAACGGGCGGCATCGCCGCACTCGCCGGACCGCTGCACGGCGGCGCAAACACGAATGTGATGAAAATGCTGAAAGAAATCGGCAGCGAAGACAAAGTTGACGAATGGCTCGACAAAGCGTTGAGCGAAAAACGCAAAATTATGGGCATCGGTCACGCCGTCTATAAAACCGAAGACCCGCGCGCGACATGGCTGCGTAAATTCTCGAAACAATTGGGCGAAAAGAAAGGCGAAATGAAATGGTTCAATATGTCGCAGAAAATCGAAAAAGCGATGCTCGACAAAAAAGGAATGTATCCGAACGTAGATTTTTACTCGGCTTCGGCATATTATCTGATGGACATTCCGCTCGACCAATACACGCCGATCTTCGCCATCTCGCGCGTTTCCGGCTGGACGGGACATATTTTAGAGCAATACGGCAACAATAAATTGATTCGCCCAAGAGCGGAATATATCGGCGAAAGAGATTTGAAATATACGCCGATTGGCGACCGCTAAGACGGAAACCCGCGCGTGAGCAAGGGTGAAAATTTCGTGCGAAGAGGCGAGTGAGCAATTCACTCGCCTTTTTATTTTTGAATTCTTATTGAAGTTACGCGCGGAGCTGACTGGAGCGCAATCCGTCCCGGTTACAGTTGAACGTCGCTTCGACGCGAAAAATCTCTCGTCAAGATTTAAGTTAAAAGTAGATGAAACACTTTTTCGCGCTCTCGCGCTCATTGCAACCGGGACGGATTGCGCTCCAGTCTGGCACGTAGCAAAAGCATTTCAAATGTCAGTTGGCTAATTCGCCTTCTAATTCTTGTTGAATTTTTATGTCTGAATTTTTATCTATTTTTATTTTCTTCCGGGTTGACAGTTTCCTTTGGTTCGGAAACCTTATTTTTCACCTGCTTCTCATTATCATTCAAAGAAATACCGAAAATTTTCGGATCGTTGATAAATTCCGCGAGTTTTTCGGGGCTGAAAGTGGCGCGAATAACGGCGGCTTGGTCTTTGTCAATCGTGACGAGCGCGATTTTTACGCTGTTTCCCGCTTCGCGCATATACATATACACCTGCTGTCCGTCGCGTGAACGGACGTGAAAAATTGGACTCCAGTTCGCGTCGAACGAATTTCGCATCGCCGTCTGCATCTCTTTGTCGAACGATTCTTTGGAAAATTTCAAATCTTCAAATAGCGTCACACTGAAACTTTTTACGCCCGCCGGACGCGCAACGCTGACGGCGAGCCGCGCCAGCCAGATCATCGGAATTTTGACCTTTTTCGCCTGATATTTTGTTTTCAGATGATTGACGATTTTGTCGTATTCGCCGCTTTTCGCTTTTATTTCAGGCGCGGTAAAAGTGAACGCTAACAACAGGAGAGCCGCCGCGATGATTTTCTTTTTGATTATCATTATTTTTTCTCCTTATTGATTTTTCGGTTTCGGCTGATTGTCTTTGCTCGTTTCGATGTCAATTTTCGGAATGTTCATTTTTCCGCTCATTTCGGCGAGCGTGTCAATATCAATCGGACCGATGACGTTGACGAGCGCGATGCTTTTCGAGTCGGACACGACGACCGCCACGCCGCTCATCACGTCGCCGGCGAACATCGTGAAAACATCTACTTTTTGATTGTTTTTCTTGCTGCGAACATTCGCCAGTTTTTCCCATCCGGGCGCGGCTAATTGGGCGCGAATCTGGTCAACGTCGGCGACATTGTATTCGTTTTCATTGGCAAAATTGTAAACTCTGACGTAAATTCCTTTCAAACCGCTGATCGCCTGCGCGACTGTTTTCGCGTCTCCGTCGTCGTTTTTCGCCAGCACGCGCTTCGCCAAATCGAGCAGTTTCCCGTCAATATTGACTTCGACGACATCCTGCGCCTTCGTTTCAAGTCCGTTGAGATTTTCAAATCGCAAATGCGCGTCCTGCGCGTTGGCGTTGATTGCCGCGAACAAACCGAGCAGAATCAGCGCGAATTTCGACGTGTAAACTTTTAATGATTTCATAGTTTTTTCTCCCGTAATATTTATCTTTCGTTTTCGAGAACGGCGGTTTTTTCTTCGATTCCGTCAACTTTGTCCTGCACTAATTTCAATTTTGAACTCGTAATCGAAAGCGCGAGCATCAGTTGGTTGTAAGCGTAAACTTCCTCTTTGGTTAATTTAACCGTCGGTTTTTTAGTTTCGATATTCTTGGCGACTAAATTATCCGGTTTGTTAATTTCTGTATTTCGTTCGTTTGATTTGTCTCGACGAATCGCTTGCGGAACGAATTTTTTAACTTTGACGGCTTTCGATTCAACACTTTTTTTTGGCGTTTCGACGGTTTCGACGAACAAATCCGCCGGTTTTCTAATCGGATTTTCTACCGCCGCATTTTCCCTCATCGGCGGCGCGATGATTTTCGGCGCGTCTTTTGCCATTTCTGTTTTGTCACCGTAAAATTGAAACCAAACTCCCAGACAAACGATCAAAACTGCCGCGAAAGCTGCAAAACCAAACGATAATCGGAAAAATCCGCGTCGAGTTTTCTTTTCAAAAGGAACAACTTTCGCCGGAAGTTCCGGCGGCGCGAATTCCTGCCAGCGAAACGCTTTCAGCGCGTTTTCCAATCCTTCAATTTCCGCGTCCGAGCCGGTTTTATCCCACAGATAATCTTCTTTCATCTTTTTTACTCCGCAATTCCGAGTTTATTCCGCAGTATTTTCATCCCGCGATGGAGATTGACGCGCACCGATTCGGGTTTCAAGCCGCATCTTTCGGCGATTTCCTGTCCGCTCATTCCTTCGACGAGCCGCAAAATCAAAGTTTCCCGGTAAGTTTCCGGCAGCGCGCGAATCGCCGTCAAAATCTCCCGCGCTTCCGCGTTCACGTCTTTCTTGTCGCGCAAATTTTCCGAAAGTTCTTCAGTCGGTTTCAAATTGCGGTAAAACTCCGTCGCGCGATTTCTGGCAATCATCGCCAGCCACGCGCCGATTTTCGCTGCCTCGCGCAGCGAATCCAGATTGCGATACGCGCTCAAAAAAACTTCCTGCACGATGTCGGCGACTTCATCACGCGGCACGCGCGCCAAAATGATGCCGTGAACCATCGGCGCGAAAAACTTATAAAGTTCGCCAAACGCCTCCTCGTCGCCCGCGCGAACCCGCTCGACCAGCCGCGTCTGCGCCTTAATCTGTTCAGAAATCGGCGCGGCATCATCGCGTATTTCGCTTTTGGCGAATAAAAAAGCATTCCCTGTCATTTCGCTTTCGGGCATTTTTAATTTGTTCGGAATCGGCTGTTAAACTGTCGCCGTTAATATAGACGAATTGAAAACGAAAATGTTAACGAAAAAATAAATTTAATGGTAAATGGTGAGTGGTAAATGGTAAACAGAGGAAAAAATTTACCGCTTACCATTTACCACTCACCATTATAAAGACTTGCCTGAAAGCAGAATGAATCGGATAACGTGAAACAAAATGGACGGAAAACGCTTAATCGAAAAAATCAAAAATTCTTTGATGCGATTCTCGAACTTATTGACTGATTTGTAAAAAAAAATTGAAATATCGTGTTAAGATAGTTGATTAATTCCTAAACAACGTTACAAAAAGGAGCTACGCAAAATGAGAAAAATGCTGTCCGTTTTGACATTTACATTTATAATTATTGTTATCGGCAACATTGTGATTGTTGCTCAAAAAGATATGAAACCACCGATTGCGAAAAAAGAAACGAAAATTACAAAGGTCAACGGCGTTGAGCTGAAAGACGATTATTACTGGCTGCGCGACCGCAATAAAGAGAAAAATCCGGCGATTATTGATTATTTGAACGCCGAAAATACTTACACGAACGGCTTTATGGATCAGCATAAAGGCTTTGTTGATAATCTTTACCAGGAAATGCTCGGACGCATCAAGCAGGACGATACTTCCGTGCCGTATAAAAAAGGCGATTTCTGGTATTTTACGCAGACCGAAGAAGGCAAACAATATCCGGTTTATTTTCGCAGCAAGACGAAAGACGGCAAAGATGCGGAAGTTCTGCTCGATCAAAACGAGATGGCGAAAGGTTATAAATATTTCGCCGTCGGTGAATTTGACGTGTCCGACGACGGAAATATTTTGGCGTTTGCGACCGACACGACCGGCTATCGTCAATATACACTGCAATTTAAGGATTTGCGGACGGGAAAAATTTACCCGGAAAAAATCGAGCGCGTGACGAGCGTCGCGTGGGCGAACGACAATAAAACCGTTTTTTACGTCGTCGAAGAAGAAGTTGAAAAGCGTTCCGATAAAATGTTTCGGCACGAAGTCGGCACTGATAAAAATGATTTGATTATCGAAGAAAAAGACCCGCTTTACAATATCGGCGTGACGAAAACGCGCGATGACAAGATGATAATGCTCGCGTCATTTGCGAAAACTTCGCGCGAATATCAGTATATTCCCGCGGATAAACCGTCGAGCGATTGGAAAATCGTCGTGCCGCGTTCGGAAGGACACGAATATTCGGTTGACCATTACGGCGACGAATTTTACATTACGACCAACAAAAACGCCGAAAATTTTCGCGTCGTCCGCGCTCCCGTTTCCGATCCGTCGGAGAAAAACTGGAAGGATTTTATTCCATATAATCCGGCGATAAAAATCGAAGATGTCGAGTTTTTCAAAGATTACGCCGTCGTCGCCGAACTCGAAAACGGTTTGGAATATCTCAAAGTGATGGATTTGAAAACCAAACGCGCGTCGGCGCGGATCGCCACGCCGGAGAATGTTTACACGATGAGTTTGGGAACGAACGCGGAATTTGACACGCCCGTTATTCGCTACAATTACGCTTCGATGATTACGCCGGTTTCGACTTACGAATACAATTTCAAAACGCGCGAAAGTGAGTTATTGAAACAGCAGGAAATTCCGAGCGGCTACGACAAAACGAAATACGAAACGACGCGCGTGTGGGCGACGGCGCGTGACGGCGTGAAAGTTCCGGTCTCGATTGTGATGAAAAAAGGCACGAAACTGGACGGAAAATCGCCGATGCTGCTTTACGCTTACGGCTCTTACGGCGCGTCAATGACTCCGAATTTTTCGACCGCGCGGCTCAGTCTGGTTGATCGCGGAATGATTTACGCCATCGCGCACATTCGCGGCGGCAGCGAACTCGGCGAAAATTGGCGGCTCGAAGGCAGAATGTTCAAGAAACTGAACACCTTTTACGATTTTATTGATTCGGCGAAGTGGCTGGTCGCCAACAAATATACGTCGAGCGATAAATTGGTGATTCAGGGCGGCAGCGCGGGCGGAATGTTGATGGGCGGCGTGGTCAATATGTCGCCGGAAACTTTCCACGCGGCAATCGCGCAGGTTCCGTTTGTTGACGTGATAAATACGATGATGGACGCGAGTTTGCCGCTGACGACTGAAGAATGGATCGAATGGGGCAACCCGAACGAGAAAAAAGCGTTCGATTATATGATTCAATATTCGCCGTATGACAACGTAAAAGCGCAGAATTATCCGAATATGCTGATCGAAATCTCCTTGAACGATTCGCAGGTTCCGTATTGGGAAGGCGCGAAATTCGCCGCCAAACTTCGCGCGATGAAAACCGACGACAACGTAATTTTGCTCAAAACCAATATGGGCGCGGGTCACGGCGGTTCATCGGGGCGTTATGATCGTTTGAAAGAAATCGCCTTTGATTACGCTTACGCGTTGACTCAGGTCGGGATTGATAAATAATAAGATGGTTTTTAGTTTACAGTTTACGGTTTACGGTTTTTCTAATTTCCATTTTTCGGCGGAAAAAATGCGGCGAAAGACATTAAAAAGAAAAACCAAAAACTAAAAACCAAAGACTAAAAACGAAAGACCAAAACTAAAAACCAAAAACTTTGAAAGTGTTCTTTCAAATCTGCGAAAAATAGTTAGAATGGAAGTGAAGTTTTTCCAAATATAAAATCGGAGAGGTAAAAATGTTACCAAAAGACGCAGACGAAGCACTTTCGCCGGCAGAAAGACGCGGTTCAGACCGCAAAAAATTGATTGTCAACATAAAATACAGCGACGGCGACGCGACGGCTATCGCCAACACGCGCGACATCGGAATCGGCGGATTGTATATGATTACCAACGCTCTTTTTGAAGTCGGAACGCCGCTTTTTATGAATATGTCCATCGGCGGCGAGGAAATCGCGCTGGACGGCGTGGTAACTTACGTTGATCCCGGACACGGAGTCGGCATTCGTTTTCAGGCTGTTTCGGAAAAAAATGAAGCGATATTGAAAAAAGAATTACATTTGGAATAGCGGCGAGTGATTAACGGCGGGTTGAAATCAAATCTCATTCAGCGTTAATCACTCACTGTTCACCATTAAAAAAGAAAACTATGTTTGATCAGTTTACGCTCGGAATCGAAGAGGAATTTCAGATTATTGACCCGAAATCGCGCGAGTTGAAATCACACGTTTCGGAAATTTTAGACGAAGGCAGACTGCTGTTGGGCGAAAAAATCAAGCCCGAAATGATTCAGTCAATGATCGAAGTCGGCACCGGCGTGTGCGCCAACATTCAGGAAGCGCGCGAAGACATCACGAAACTGCGCTGTATTATTTCGTGGCTGGCGCGTAAAAAAGGAATGGAAATTGTCGCCGCTTCGACACATCCGTTTTCCAAATGGTCGGAACAAACGATTTACGAACACGACCGCTATAAATTGCTGGTTCAGGAACTGCAAATGGTCGCCCGTTCGCTGCTGATTTTCGGCGTTCACGTTCACGTCGGCATCGAAGATTTGGAACGCCGCATTCACATTATGAACGCCGCGCGCTATTTTCTGCCGCACGTTTTGGCGATGACGACTTCTTCGCCGTTCTGGTTGGGTTTTAACACCGGACTGAAAAGTTACCGCTCCGAAGTTTTCAAAAAATTTCCGCGCACCGATATTCCCGACCATTTTGAATCTTATCAGCAGTATCAAAGTTACGTTGATCTGCTCGTCAAGATGAACTGCATTCAGGACGCGACCAAGATTTGGTGGGACATTCGCCCGCATCCGAAATTTCCGACGCTCGAATTTCGCATCTGCGACATTCCGACGCGCGTTGACGACACAATTGCGATTGCCGCGCTTTTTCAGGCGATTGTCGCCAAAATCACGGTTTTGATTGATAAAAATCTCGGTTTCAGACTTTATCACCGTCGCTTGATTCAGGAAAATAAATGGCGGGCGATTCGTTACGGTCTGGAAGGCAATCTGCTCGATTTGGGCAAACAGAAAGAAGTTCCGGTCAAAGATTTGATTCGTGAACTGCTTGATTTTGTTGACGAAGTAGTTGATGATCTCGGTTCGCGCAAAGAAATTGAACATATTCACACGATTCTGGAACGCGGAACTTCCGCCGACGAGCAATTGAAAGTTTGGGAAGAAAACAACCACGATTTCATTCCGGTCGTTGATATGCTGGTCAAAAACACGATGGAAAACGTGCCGGAACAATGTTTCGACTAAAAAATCAATCACTAATTCGATAGTTTTATTTAGCGAAAACCTGCGAAAAATCGGCGAACGCTTTGAATTCGAGCGCGTTGCCGCTCGGATCGAGAAAAAACATCGTCGCCTGTTCGCCGACTTCGCCCTGAAAACGAATTTTCGGTTCGATAATAAATTTTACGCCTTCATTTTTCAGCTTTTCGGCGAAGTTTTTAAATTCGTCCATCGGCAAAACGATGCCGAAATGCGGCACGGGAACGTGATCGGCATCAACTTCGTTTTGGTGTTTGATTCCCGCCGCTTCCGGCGCGAGATGGACGACGATTTGATGTCCGAAAAGATTGAAATCAATCCATTCGCTCGAACTTCTGCCTTCTTCGCAGCCTAGAACTTCACCATAAAAACGCCGCGATTCCTCCAAATTTTTCACGGGAAAAGCCAAATGAAATAAATTAATCATAATAAACAAAGTTTATATTATATTGACCGTTTTGCGCTATAATAGATGTTATGAGCGAAATTGTTTTATTTGACGGAGTTTGTAATTTCTGCAATGGTTCGGTGAATTTTATTATCGAACGCGACGCGGGAAATTATTTCAAATTCGCGCCGCTGCAATCGGAAATCGCGCAAAAACTGTTGGACAAATATCAAATAAACCGCGCTGAAACCGATTCGGTAATTTTGATTGAAAACGATACGGCTTACACGCATTCGACCGCCGCGCTGCGAATCGCGCGAAAATTGGGCGGCGCGTGGTCTCTAATTTACACTTTGATCGTCGTGCCGATATTCATCAGAGATCATTTTTACAAACTTTTTGCGAAAAATCGCTACCGTTTTTTCGGCAAAACCGACGCGTGTCTGATGCCGACACCGGCAATGCGTGCGCGATTTATCAATTAAAATGGAGTTTTTATGGAAGAAAATAACGAAGAAATAGACATTTTAGTCTGCGCCAAAACCGAAGGAATGCCGCGCCCGGTTTACGGCAGCGTCCGCGCCGATTGTCTGGAATGCCAATCGCCCGTGTGGGTTTCGGCTTCGGGACAAAAGGCGATGAAAGGCAACAAAAATCTCAAACCGTGCTGTATCGAATGCGCGGGCGAAAAAATGAAAGACGAACCCGACGTTCAGGCTTCGATTGTGCCGGGCGCGATTGAGGAATTGAAGCGATATTTTATGAAAGTCGAAGATAATTGATTCTAACGATAAGTTATGAGTTGTGAACGAAAGATTCTTCAACTCACCGCTTATAACTCAACGTTCACCACAAAAAAATTATGAAAGCAATTTGGAACAACGAAATATTAGCCGAATCAAACGACACGATTGTCGTCGAAGGAAATCATTATTTCCCCGCCGATTCGATCAACAAAGAATTTTTCAAACCGAGCGAAACGCACACCGTCTGCCCGTGGAAAGGCACCGCGAGTTATTATGATGTCGTCGCTGACAATCAAACCAACAAAGACGCGGCGTGGTTTTATCCCGACGCGAAAGAAGACGCGAAAAACATCGAAAATCACGTCGCTTTTTGGAAAGGCGTTGAAGTCGCGGCTTAAAATATCTGAAAAATTTAAATAAATTATCTTTAAATTAGAGTATTTATGGAATTATTTATTGTCCTCATTTGGATTTTGTCAGCTTTTGCAATTCCGCTGATTTTGATTGTGATAAGCGGATTTAATTATGCTCGACAAGGAAGTATAGTGAAGATTATCTTTAAATTTTTTGTTGCTTTGTTCATTTATATTCCATTTACAATTTTTGCAGTATTTTTTTTCGGCGGTTTTCTTAATGCCGTCGTACATAGAAAAATCCCCACGTTTTGGGAACTGACATTATGTTTCGTAATAGATTTTGTTTATGCCTTAGTTGGATGGTTATTATGTTCATTTGTTAATGATAGTCTTTTAAAGCCTTGGCTAATTTTCAGTAGAAAATATAACGAACCTCAGTCAATTTTTGAAAAGTAAATATGTGTCGCCGGTATTTTTAGAAAGTCAAAAACTACGTCACATTATGGAAAGCGGTTGAAATTGCGATGTGACAATTCTTTAATCAACAGAAAGAAATGGATGTTATAATTTTTTTTCGAGGTAAAATATGGGACAAATAATTATTGATCTGCCGGTGCGCGTCAAGCGGCATTACAAAATTGACGATGTGGAATCAGCCAACGAATTGCTGGCGACTCTGCAAAATACGGCGCGGCGTGTCGAAGACGATTCCGAGAAATTAACCGCCGAAGATTTAGCCGACATCCGCGCCGCCAAACGCGCTCGCGAAAAAGGCGAATTTATCAGCTTGGAAGAGTTGAAAACGGAACTCGGAATACGAACTACGAAGTTGTCTTTGCGGCGAATATTGCCAAACAACTGCGCCGCATTGACAAAAAATGGCAATTAAAAATCGTTGCCGCCGCCGAAGCTCTGGGCGAGAATCCGCGCCCGTTCGGATATAAGAAATTAGTTGATGAGGGCGGATTATACCGAATAAAAGTTGGCGATTTTCGCGTTATTTACGATGTCCGAGATAATATTTTGCTCGTCAGCGTTTTGCGTGTTGCCAAGCGCAACGAACGGACTTATTAAAATGAAAAAGATCATTTTTCTCATCGTTTTTGGTTTAGCAATGTGCGGTTTTACATTCGCTCAATCGCCGCTTGCCGAACTGGAAAAAATTAAAGAAATAAAACTTCTCGAATCTACGCAGAATGATGCGAGAAGAATTTTAGCCGATTATACTCTGGAGGTTGCGAACAATTCACACCGCAACGACAAGTTTTCTACGGAAAATGCTCATATTGAAATTTGGTATTCGCGCGGAGATTGTTCAGTAGGACATGAAGAATGGAATGTTCCGAAACTAACGGTTACTGAAATAGTAGTTTCGCCCATTAACTCAGTGGAATTTAAAGATTTAGGATTCGATTATTCAAAGTTTCAAAGAGAGAAAAAGTTTAAAAATCTTCCCAACGAGTATATTTATCACAACAAAAATTTAGGAATTGCCGTTGATGTCAAGGAAAATGAAGTTTATGAAATTACTTATTTTCCGCCAAAAGAAAATTATTCTTTATTGTGCAATAAAGATGCCGTAAGAAAAAGATATTTGGGCGAAAGCATTTTTGCGGACAAATTGAAAGACAGAATTGTAATAATTGATACCAGAAATTACGTTAGTTATGTTGCCAATCTTACGTTAAATCGAACTGAAATTATATCTGATTGTTTTTCTGTTGATGATACAAAGAATAAAAATTGTTCGCACAACGTAAAGCAAATCGCAATTTTCACCAAAGCTATTGCTCCCGGAAATGATGTTTTACTTTACAATTATCAAATCACCGGCGGTAAAGTAATCGGACAAGGCGCAAATGTGGTTTGGGATTTGTCAGACGTTAAACCCGGAACTTATTCAATCACGGCAGCAGTTGACGACGGTTGCGGACTTTGCGGTAAATCAATCACTAAAACGGTTATCGTCAAAGAATGTCCGAGTTGTTCAGTAAAATAAAGATTCAAAATGCAGTCCTTAATAACTTTAGAATACGGAAAAATGCTCACGCTCGTCGCTCGTTACGCACAAACGCCGATGGGCAGAGATGCGCTGGAAGATTTGCAGCCGCTGACTGATCGGCGGCTGCTTGAAAATGATCTGCGGGCGATTGGTGAAACGATTGCGCTGGCTCAAAAAGATGTCAATTGGAGTTTCAGCGAGATTTTTGAACCGTCGGACGCGATTGCGGTTTTGAAGATTCAAAATGCGACGCTCGAACCGCTTGCGCTTTTGGAAATTACGCGGCTGTGCAATCAGGCACTTTTCGCACGTTCGGCGATTGCGCCCGAAAAAGATTCTGCGCCGACGTTGTGGCAAATCGTCGAAAATCTGCCGCCGACGCTGTTTGAAGTGATCGGCAAAATCAACAAAAAACTGCTTCCGGGCGGCGAAATTAATGATTCGGCTTCACCGGAGTTGGCGAGATTAAGACGCGAAATAAATTTGCAACGCGGACGACTGCAAAAATCGCTGGAATCGGTGATGCGAAACTCCGGCGCGGCGATTCAGGACGCGATTGTGACGCAGAGAAATGAACGGTTCGTGATTCCGGTCAAAGCGGATTTTCGCGGCAAAGTCGGCGGCGTGGCGCACGGATTTTCGTCGAGCGGCGCGACGGTTTTCATCGAACCGCTCGAAGCGATTGAGGCAAACAACGAACTGCAAAATCTGAAAGGCAAGGAAGAACGCGAAATCGCGCGGATTTTATTTTCATTGACCGAAGATTTGCGCGAACAGCTTCCGGCGGTCGAAGCGGCGGTCGAAACCGTCGCCGAACTCGATTTCGTCAAAGCGAAAGTGTTATTCGCGCGCAAATTCAACGCGATTGTGCCGCAGATTTCCGACGACGAAACGCTTGATTTAGTCGAAGCGCGGCATCCGATTTTAGAAGAAAATTTACACGAACAAAATCAAATCAATTTGAAACCACAGATTGACACAGATAAACACGGATTTGAAAACAAGGACCAAAAAAAGGAAATCGTTCCCGTTTCATTCAAATTAACAAAACAAAATTCCGTGATGATAATTTCCGGCGCAAACGCGGGCGGGAAAACGGTGGTGATGAAAACGGCGGGATTATTGTCGCTGATGGCGATTTCCGGTTTGCCCGTTCCGGCGCGAAGTGCGCGAGTTCCCTTTTACAAATCGGTTTTGGCAGACATCGGCGATCACCAAAGTTTGGCGGCGAATCTTTCGACGTTTTCGTCACACATTTCAAATATCGCCGGAATGATGAAAAACTGCGTTGCGCCGTCGCTCGTTTTGCTCGATGAAGTCGGCACGGGAACCGACCCGGACGAAGGTTCGGCGTTGGGCGTGGCGATTGTGGATTATTTTCGGCGAAATTGCCGCGCTCAAGTCGTCGCTTCGACGCATTATCGCGGATTGAAAATCTACGCGGCGAACGATGAAAACGTCATCAACGCAAGCGTTGAATTTAACGAAAAAACTTTACAGCCGACGTATCGTTTATTAGTCGGACTGGCGGGCGCGTCATCGGGAATCGAAATCGCGCGGCGGTTCGGCATTCGTGACGACGTGATCGAAACGGCGCGGGAAAATCTCGATATTTCCGCGCAGGAAGCCGAAAGTTATCTGCGAAAATTGCAGACCGAAACGCGCCAGGCGGAAGATTTGCGCGTCGCGCTCGAAGAAGAACGCGAAGTCGTCGCCAATAAATACGCGCTTTTGGACATCGAAGCGGGCAAAAAAGAACGCGAACGGCAAAAACAATTCGAGCGCGAATTGTCGGAAACCATCGAAGGTTTTGAACGCCAGTCGAAAGCCTTCGTCAAAACTATTGAAGACAAAGCGTTGAAAAACAAACTCGAAAAAGAACGCATCGCCCGCAAAGCCGAACTAAATCGCGCCGTTGTCGCCAAAGTTCAAATGCCTTCGAGAATTTTGGGTTCAAAACCGAAACTCCAAAATCAGACTTTTGAAGTCGAAGCCGAACTGCAAACGACTGACAAACCGATTGAAATCGGCACAAAAGTTTTGACGAAATTCGGCAACGTCGGCACGGTCGAAAAAATTGACAAGGAAAATGCGGAAGTTCTCGTCGGTTCGATGCGTCTGCGCGAAAAACTTGAAAATTTAAAAGCCGTCGCCAATCAGGAAACACAATCGAAACAGACACTTGGCGAAAAACTGCAAAATCAGGCGAAAGAAACAACTTTGCGCTTAGACGCGGAAGATGCAAACGCCGAATTAAATTTGATCGGCAAAACGACCTCCGATGCCGAATACGAAGTTGACCGCTTTTTAGACGAATCATACATCGCCGCCCTGCCGCGTGTGCGAATCATTCACGGCTTCGGCACGGGCGCGTTGAAAAATTTCGTCCATCATTTCTTAAAAGGACATCCGCACGTCGAAAAATTCGGCTTCGCGCCGTCCAATCAAGGCGGACAAGGCGCGACGATTGCCGAGTTGAAACAATAATTTATTGACAAAAACTTTGATGTTGCGGAAAATTTAACTATGAACTCGACAATCGAATTATCTCTGCCGAAAAGTGTAGATGTCAGCGATTTTGAAATAAAAATGATCGTCGCCTCCAAACTTTACGAACTCGGCAAACTTTCTTCGGGACAAGCCGCCGAAGTTGCAGGTTTGTCAAAACGCGCGTTCCTGGAACTTCTGGGCAAATTTAATGTTTCCGTTTTCGGTTATGATGCGGGCGAATTAGAAGAAGATTTGAAAAATCTATGAGCGCGAAAACAATCGTTTCCGATTCAAGCTGCCTGATTGTGCTTGAAAATATTCGAGAATTACCGCTTCTGCAAAAATTGTTCGGTAAAATTTTTATAACTCAAAGCGTAAAGAATGAATTCGGACGTGATTTGCCAGAATGGATAAAAGTTTTGGAAATCAAAAGCCATTCCAGAGCGGACGCGCTGAATTTGATTCTGGACAAAGGCGAAGCCGATTCGATTGCTTTGTGTTTGGAAATTCCAGAAAGTGTTTTGATTATTGATGAAAAAAAGGGTCGCCGAATTGCTCAGGAACTAAATCTGAAAATTATCGGAACGCTCGGCGTGATTTTGAAAGCAAAAGAAAAAGGTTTGATTGATTCGATTGAGATTATTTTGGAAAAATTAGAAAATGCAGATTTCCGCATTTCGCCGATATTAAAAGAAAAGTTTTTAGAAAATAAATAAATTTGATCCAGAAAGCGTGTCAAAAAACTCTTTTTGCGCCATCAAAATTAAAGTAGAAACGGTGCTACAATTGTGGAATCAAAACATAAATAGGAGATATTGGATGTCTTATCAAACTGAAGTTTATCAGATTCTTATTTCTTCACCGAGTGCTGTAATTGAAGAAGGCAGAATTGTTTTTGAGGAAATTAATAAGTGGAATTCGCTGTATTCTAAATACTTTGAAATTGTATTTTTACCAGTAAGTTGGAAAACGCATTCGATTCCAAAAATGGGTGGTCGTTCTCAAGAACTTCTCAATAAACAGTTTGTTAGAAGTTGTGATGCTTTGATAGCTATGTTTTGGACGCGCATCGGGAGTTCGACCGGAAAGGCAAAATCGGGAACTATTGAAGAAATTGAAGAACTTATTGCCCTTGAAAAGCCAGTGTCACTGTATTTTTCAGATTTGCCGAAACATCAAAATGAAATTGATAATGTCCAGTATGAAAAGCTCAAAAGTTTTAAGGAGGAACAATATTTAAAGGGCTTAGTAAAAAATTTTGATTCTCACGAAGAATTTCAGGAGGATATAAAAAAGTACTTCGCAAAACTAGCTCAAAAATTAAAGCCTCAAATTAATCTTTTGAAAAGAATTGAAAAATTAGAAGCAGACTTGGATGATGATATTGATTTTGCAGAAATTTACAGACAAGCAAAAAACAGCAATTAAATAATTAAAATTTGGGAAGTCTGAAATTGCTCCGCCTTTTTGCGAAGAATTAGATTCAAACAATAATAGTGATGCAATAAAAAGAGGTAAATCGAATGACACAACAGCAGTTTGTTCAAGAATTTAAAAGTTATCCGAAGGCGCAAAAATCAGTTGTCATAAGACAGCTTTTGCGAATATTTGAAGAAGATTTAGAAGAAAAAGCAGGAAATAGCGACGAACTTTCGATTGAAGAGAGAAAAAAAATCGTTGACAGTCTGCGCGGAATTGCCGCCGTCGAAGGCAAAACGCCGCCGACGGATGAAGAAATCAGAGAAGATTATACGAATTATCTAATGGAGAAATATAAATAATGCGCGTCTTGCTCGACAATGATGTGGTGTTAGATTTTCTATTAACAAGACAGCCGTTTTTTGCCGAAGCCGATAAAATTTTCGTCCGGCTTCAAAATAAAGAGTTTGATGCTTATATTTCTACGATTACTCCAATCAACGCTTTTTACACGACACGCAAAGAAAAAGGAAAAGATACTGCCTTCAAATCAGTCGAAGGATTATTGAAACTTGTCGAAGTTTGCCGAACGGATAAATCAGTTTTGCAGAATGCTTTCAGACTCGGCTTTTCCGATTTTGAAGATGCCGTGCAATGCGCTTCGGCAATGGCAGAAAATCTCGGCGCGATTGTGACGCGAAACGCTAAGGATTATAAAAACTCAACTGTCAAAATTTATTCACCGACCGATTTTCCGCATTTTTTACAAACCGTTTAATGCTTTACGAGCAACATTTTATTGACGAATTGAAAAACCGCGCCGATCTCGTGCGGATTATCGAACCATACACGCCGCTCAAGAAAAAGGGCGCGAATTGGATGGGCTGCTGTCCGTTTCATCAGGAAAAAACGCCGTCGTTTTCGGTTAATCCGTCGAAGGGTTTCTATAAATGTTTCGGCTGCGGCAAGGGCGGAACGGCTTTTAATTTCGTGATGGAAATTGAAGGCTTGAACTTTCCCGAAGCGATCAAACGCGTCGCGGAAATTTCGGGAATTCCGCTGCCGGAGCCGGTTGACGATCAGAAATACGAAGAAAATAAAAAGCGTTGGCAGGAAAAAAAGGCGGTTGCTGATGAAGTTATCGAACTTAATCGTTACGCGCTCGAATTTTGGGAAAATCATTTACAGGAAAATAACGCGCATTCAAAAGCGGCGCGGGAATATTTGGAAAAACGCGAGATTTCCGATGAAATTATCAAAAAATTTCACATCGGTTTTGCGCCCGACAGTTGGGATGCGGTGATGACGCTTTTGAAGGAAAAAGGCGCGGACGACAAATTGATTGAAACGAGCGGTTTGGTCTCGGTAAATGAAGAAAAGAAAAAAGTTTACGATAGATTTCGGGGGCGCATTATGTTTCCGGTTTTGAATTTTGAAGGAAATCCGGTGGCGTTCGGTGCGCGGATTTTGGCGAGCGGCGAGCCGAAATATCTCAATTCTCCCGAAACTCCGGCGTATATTAAAGGCGAACATCTCTACGGACTTTTTCAGTCGAAAGAGGAAATTCGTAAGAAAAAATACGCGATTCTGGTCGAAGGTTATCTCGATTTAATCGCGCTTTATCAGTTTGGCGTAACCAATTGCGCGGCGAGTTTGGGAACGGCTTTTACCGAACAGCAAGCCAAGTTATTAGGCAGGTTTGCGAAGAAAGTAGTTGTCAATTATGATGGAGATACGGCGGGAATCAAAGCGGCGCGACGAGCGATTGAAACTTTGCTGGCGGAAGATTTTGAAATAAAGATTTTGGTGTTGCCAAACGGACAAGACCCTGACGATTTTGTTCGCGCCAACGGATTTGCGGCGTATAAAAAACAGCATAAAACTAATGCCGTCAGTTATTTACAATTTGTTCTGCAAAATCTGGCGAACGAAAAAAATCTGAGTTTACCAAAGGCGAAAGCCGAAGCCGTCGAGGAAGTTTTGCCGCTGTTGAGCGTGATTAACAACGTCATCGAAAGACGCGAGACGCTGAAACAGATTCTTCGTTTTTTTCAGCTTGACGACAAAGTTACCGAAGGTTATCTCTGGAAACAAATTCAGAACAACGAAAAGGATTTTACTAATTTTAACAAGCGAAATGACGAAAACGCATTTGCCAAGAACAAAACTGATGTAAAAAACTTTCTCGTTAAGAGAAATCGGGCGAAAATTACCGTCGCCGAACAACTTTTGCTCGAACTTATTATTTACGATACAGAACTACGTGAGATAATTCTGCCGATACTCGAAGAAACCGATTATGAACATTTGGCAACCGCCGAAATTTTTAAGGCTTTAATCGCTTTGAGAGAAATAGGTAGTGAAACGACGAGCGAAAATTTATTAAAAATGGTTGAGGATGACGAAGCCACGAGCGATTTTGTCTCGATTCTCTTGTTAAGCGAACCGTTGCGGGAGGCAGACGAAGCGATTGATGAAGTATTAATCAAAGCTGAAAATCAAGTTATCGCCTTGAGAAAGATGGCGATAAACGAAAGAATTTTAGAAATAAGTCAAAACTTGTTTATGGCGCAAGAAAGCGGAGATGATGAATTAAAGATTCAACTCTCTAGTGAGCAAATAAGGCTTGAAAGAATAAAACGCGATTTGGAAAATAAAATCACGGGAAATTAAAAAAGTTATATCTAAATTGTTCATAAAACGGACGTTATTAAATAGGAAATAATTTGCAGAAAAATACAGTAACCGAAATTTTTTGACGAAAAAGGCGAAAGTCCGCGCGAAGTGAGACAAATTTCACACTTACTTCGCGCGTATTTCGGCGTTTATCTATTAATTTTCGCTTAAAACGGTGATGTCGGCTGAAACTTTTTGCAAGTTTACTCCGTTAGTATCATTTTAAAAACAACGATTGAGACAAATATTTAATCAAACTTTATTTATAAATATATGGCAGACTACGACGAAAAAGAAGATTTAATGGATCGCCTGGTGGCACTCGGCAGACGCAAGAAATTCTTGAGTTTTGACGAGCTGAACAAGGAAATCCCCAATAAAATGATGTCGCCCGACGACATCGAAGACGTTTTAAATAGACTTGAAGGCGCGAATATTTCGGTGGCTGATTCCGACGCGCAGTTATTGGAACAAGCCGCGACTTTACTGCTCGACGATGATGATTCCGATGACGATGATGAGGATTTGGATTTAGACCTTTCGGCGGGAACGCTCGACAAATCGAACGATCCGGTGCGGCTTTATCTGCGCGAAATGGGCATTGTTCCGCTACTCACGCGGCAGGGCGAAGTAACGATTGCCCAACGCATCGAACGCGGACAAATAAAGACGCGCAAAGCGATTTCGCGTTCTCCGATTGCGATTGAAAGACTTCTGCAAATGGGCGAAGACCTTGCCAATAATCAGGCGAGTATTCGGGAAACAGTGACATTTTCAGAACAGGCGGAATTGACCGGCGAAGAAGATAAGGCGGAAGAATATCTGCGCTGGACGATGGAAGGCATCGAAAACATCAACACGAATTACAAGAAAGCGGTGAAGGCTTTGAATAATTATCGTGAAGAACAAAAGAAATCGAAAGATAAACCGGGCAAAAAATTAGTTGCCGCCCGCCGCCAGGTCGCGCGGCTTCGCCTGGAAGTTTCACAGGAAATCAGAAACCTGAGTTTGACCGAACTGGCGATGCAGAGATTAATCGGCGCGATTCGCAAAGTCGCCGATGAAATTCGCAAAGCCGAACGCGACATTAACAAAGCGGAGGAAAAACTTGAAGGCAAAGTTTCCCCCGAAACGAAGAAAGAAATCAATCAAAAAATCGCTGACGGACGCAAAAAGCTGGCGGACATCGAAGAAAAATATTACCTCACGCCGGTCGAAATCAAACGCTCGCTGCAGACGATTCTGATCGGCGAACAGGCGACCGGACAGGCGAAACGCGAACTGGTCGAGGCGAATTTGCGGCTGGTCGTTTCGATTGCGAAAAAATATACCAATCGCGGTTTGCAGTTTTTAGATTTGATTCAGGAAGGCAACATCGGTTTGATGAAAGCCGTTGACAAATTTGAATGGCGGCGCGGCTACAAGT
Source organism: Pyrinomonadaceae bacterium (assembly GCA_965217575.1). GTDB lineage: Bacteria > Acidobacteriota > Blastocatellia > Pyrinomonadales > Pyrinomonadaceae. Next base: position 1,311,443 of record OZ244558.1, read on the forward strand.
TTTCGACGTATGCGACGTGGTGGATTCGTCAGGCGATCACGCGGGCAATCGCCGACCAAGCGCGGACGATCCGTATTCCCGTGCATATGATTGAAACGATCAACAAACTGATTCGTACGTCGCGCGCCCTCGTTCAGGAACTCGGACGCGAACCGACTTCGGAAGAAATCGCCAAGAAAATGGACATTCCGGTTTCCAAAGTGCGAAAGGTTTTGAAAATCGCGCAGGAACCGATTTCGCTCGAAACGCCGATTGGCGAAGAAGAAGATTCGCATCTTGGCGATTTTATCGAAGACAAGTCCATTTTGAATCCGGCGGAATCGGTGACGTTTTCAAATTTGCGGGAAATCACCGACGAAGTTCTGGCGACGCTTACGCCGCGCGAGGAAAAAGTGATTAAAATGCGTTTCGGTCTCGGCAACACCGGTTCGGAACACACTCTCGAAGAAGTCGGACAGCATTTTGCCGTTACCCGCGAACGCATTCGGCAGATCGAAGCCAAAGCACTGCGTAAACTGCGCCACCCGTCGCGTTCGCGCCGGTTGAAAGCGTTTTTGGAAGGAAAACAGTAATTTAAAATTACTATTTGAAACTTGCGGCTTGTGATTGCTTTTTGCAGTTGCAAGCCGCAAAATTGTTTTTGGGAGAAAAGTTATGGGAACTTTAGTTTTGGATGAACCGATTGTAACAACTGAGAAATTAATTCAAAAACTTTATCAAACCGAAGGTGAAGCGGAGATTGTCAACGGAGAACTTACAAAATTTATGTCAACCGGCGATGAACCATCCAGCGCGGCATTTAATATTGCCGTAAGTTTAAAACTTTATCAGCAAAAAGTCAGGTTTGGTCGAGCTTATACGAATAACGCCGGCTTTCTGATTGATTTGCCGAATCGAAAATCATTTTCCCCTGACGCTTCTTTTTTTATCGGTGAAAGAAGGGGAATGAAGTTTTTGCAGGGCGCGCCGATTTTTGCCGTCGAAGTCAGAAGCGAAAAAGATTACGGCAAAAAGGCGGAAAAGGAGATCAGCGAAAAACGCGCCGATTATTTTGCCGCCGGAACTGAAATCGTCTGGGATGTTGATCTGTTGAATAATGACGTGATCAAATCGTTTCACCGCGATCATCCCGATCAACCGAAAATTTTTCGGCGCGGCGAAATTGCCGATGTCGAACTCGCTTTGCCGAATTGGAACATTACCGTTGATGAATTATTTGACTGAGTTTTTATTATCAAATATGTTTATTTCAAATCAAATTTTTTGGCTTTTAATCCTTTCGATGGTCGTCGCGTCAATCGCCTGGACGGTGACGCAGGAAGAAATTTTCAGCGAATGGCGCAACTATTGTAAAGGTCGGTGCGAAAGCTGCGAAACCTTACCGAAACGCAAATTTTTTTACGTTTTCACCTGCGAATATTGTTTCAGTCACTGGATCACGCTTTTGGTTTTGGTTTTGACGGGTTTTCAGTTATTGATTGACGACTGGCGCGGTTATGTGCTGGCTTTTTTTGCGATTCCGTGGCTGGCAAATCAATTGATGAGCGTTTATCGCCGTTTGCGCGTCGGTATCAAATATGAGAACGCTCTGGCAAACGAAGTTGAAGATAAAAATTGACTGCACTAATTGGGTGGTGATATTGGCACATTCGGTAGCAATTTGGCTGTAAAATCGGCGAGTTCGGTGAAACTGCGCGTGTAAAAGGCAGCCGGAAAACGGCGGCGAATTTGCTCGTCCGCAAACACCAAGCCGCCGGCGATGATCGGAATTTTTAATTTTGATATTTGTTCCGTAAAATATTGATAATCTCTCGCCAGACGATCAATGTCGCCCAAAACCGTGCCGGAAAGACAGACCAGTTTCGGTAAATGTTGTAAAATCTCTTCCAGCAAACAGTAGAATGGCGTATTTGCGCCGAAATTTATCACTTCCCAACCTGCATTTTCAAGGGTGATCTGCACTAGATGAGTCGGAAGCTCGTGAAGATCGCTTTCCATCGCGCAGCATATTGCCAGTTGGTCGTTCATTTTCGGAACGGGCAACGTACTGCGAAGTTTATAGACGGCATTCTGCGCGACCCGCGTTGCCAGATGTTCTTTGGTAATGCTGAGTTCCCCGTTATACCAGAGTTCGCCGATTCGCCGCATCGCCGGACAAATTAAATCGTCAAAAATTTTTGCCAGCGGTTGTCCGTCTAGGTGCGCGCTGATTAATATGTTTGAAACCGATTCTTCACAACCCGCAATTAATGAATGAAATATTGATAAATTTGAATGATTTTTGTTCTCACGCGGTCGCTGCGCCGCCATTTGAACGGATTCGTCGCCGTGAAACTGTTTTAGTCCGAGTTCCTGTTCACGCTGAAAACGAACTACTTCTTCCGCGCGAAAACGGCGGTGTCCGCCGCTGGTTCGCTCGGATTTCAAGATTCCCGAATCGTCCCATCGCTTGACCGTCGCGTCACTAACCCGACATATTCGCGCGACTTCTTTGGTTGTTAAACGTTTTAAGTTAGTCATCTTTTGCAAAAAATTAAAATATTTATGGGAGGAGATAAAATTTATTCTATCTAAATCGCACAAATCGCACAAGCGATTTTTTAGTATTTATGTAATATACCATACATAAATTTTTATTTAACTGTTATATACTTCAATTGTATTGACATGACACTTTACTTTAATCATTTTAACGTTAAATTCCCGATTGTCGGAATTGACTTTTGATGTATTAGTTAATATCATAATCGCTCAAACCGCTCATAGCAGGTAAGATTGCCGAACAAGGGAAGTTAAATCAAGCAGGGACGAAATCGCCGCCGAATCAACATTCGACGGCGATTTTTCTTTTCGAAAAACCTCATTTAATATTTGTTTGACCTTATTTGCAGTGAATCTGATTAAGAAATCACGCTTGATTCTGAAAAGTCAGACCAATTATTGGAGGACAAAAAATCTATGACGTATCTTTCGTCAGACCGGATGTGCGAATAAGTTTTTTTGGATTGGCGTTTTTGGCGAAATTCGTCACCAGTTCAGTTTCCGGCAATTCCTCGCAAATCGTCGCTTCCGGCAGAAAATGGTTGAACAGCGCGCGGATTTTCGCCGTATCATTTTTTTCCAGCGACTGGCGGAAGTTACTCAAAATATTTACCACTTCATCGCCGGAATAAGTAGCGATTTTGCCGATGAAAATTTTCGGATGTGTTGTATTCAGAAGATTTTCGCCGGTAATTTCCAGTTCTTCAAAAAGTTTTTCACCCTGTTTGATGCCTGTAAAAACTATATCAATATCTTCATAAGGCTGAAGACCGGAAAGTCTGATCATATCTTCCGCGAGGTCTAAAATTTTGACCGGTTCGCCCATATCAAGGATAAAAATCTCGCCGCCCGTGCCGAGCGCGCCGGCTTGCAGAACAAGCTGTGCAGCTTCGGGAATCGTCATAAAATAACGGGTCATCTGCGGGTCGGTGACGGTCACGGCGGTACCTTCTTTGATTTGTTCGCGGAAAATCGGAATCACCGAACCGGTCGAACCAAGGACGTTGCCGAAACGTACCGCCATATAATTTGTCGGAAAAATTTGGTTCAAATGCTGTAAAACAATTTCCGCGACGCGCTTTGACGCGCCCATTATCGAAGTCGGATTAACGGCTTTATCCGTCGAAATCAACACGAAATCTTTGACGGCAAATTCACCGGCGAGTTCGCCGATCAATTTGGTGGCAAACACATTGTTTTTTATCGCTTCTGACGGATTCAGTTCCATTAGAGAAACGTGTTTGTGGGCGGCGGCGTGGAAAATAACTTCCGGCTGATAGCCGCCGAAAATCTCCCGCATTCGCGGTTCGTCGCCGATGTCGGCGAGCAGCGGAACAAATTTCACTTCGGGATAATTTCCAGCGAGTTCACGCTCGATCTGAAAAAGCATAAACTCCGTTCTTTCGACCAAAAGAATCAATCGCGGATTAAAATCGGCAATTTGTCTGACCAGTTCCGAACCGATGGAACCGCCCGCGCCGGTAATCATCACCGTTTTGCCGGTCAAAAAATCGTGCAGATTTTGATTATCAAGCTGAACGGGTTCGCGCCCCAAAAGGTCTTCGATCTGCACGTCTCGAATCCGGTTGACGGCAACGCGACCGTGCGCGATTTCATTCAAACTCGGCACGATCTGCGCTTTGACCGGAATCGCCCGGCAAATATCTAAAATACGGCGAATATGTTTGGTGTTGGTTTGATCAATCGCCAGCACTACCTGATCAATATGCAGTTCATCAGCCAGCCGCGCTAAATCGTCGGTAGTTCCTAAAACCTTAATGCCGCCGACGCTTCCGCCTTTTTTGCGTCGGTCGTCGTCAACAAAACCTTTTACGTCAAGTTCGGTGTCGGCACGTCCGACAACTTCTTTGATGGTTGCCGCGCCCAGCCTTCCCGCGCCGACAATCAGGGTCTGTTTACGAACTTTGCGTCGTCTGCCGATTTGATAAGTCTGCTTTTCGCTGATTTCGTAAACCGAACGCCGCGCCACGCGAAGCGCGAGCAGTCCGCCGAAAGCAAAGAACGTATCCATCAAAATAATAGACAGCGGAACCTGCCAGCGAATAAACTTTTCCGGTTCCAGCAGAAGTCTCACCAAAATCAAAATAACGCCTGAAATAAATGCTGCCTTAGTAAAAGATTTTATATCTTCAAGACTGACATAACGCCAGATTATCGAATATGAACCGACGATGAAAAGCGAAGCGAACTGCACGAAAACAACAAACGGAAGCTGATTGAGCGCATTATCGAGATAATATTCCTGAAGCTGGAAATCGAAACGGAACAGATACGCCAAAAAGAACGCGCCGCACAACACGGAAATATCCGCCAGTACCTGCACCGGACGACGCAGATGCCACAAACGTTCCTGTTTTTGATTATTTTGAAGCGAATTAGCCATCTTGAGAATTGATTACCTTTACATCTGAAATTACTTTGAACGAGCAGAACTGTCAAATATTAAAACCGCGTATCTTATCAGACGGTTAAAATCTGCACTTTTCCCGAAATATCAGATTAAATTCCGCCGCGCCGACTTTTAACAGGCAACCGATTAAGTAAAAGGTTGAATCAGAAGCCATTGTAGGTTATTCTTGACAAATCGTTAATCATCGGCAGATGCAGATGATTGGCGTTGACAGCAAACCAATAACTTTTTCAATTCCGACTTTAAGATTGGACAGTTATTCAAACGCAAATTATTCTCTGCAAAAGATAAAGATATTGAATAAAGATAAAGATATTAAATAAAGAGGTTTTGATATGAAGATAAAAGTTTTAATGTTATTCGTTTTGTCATTCGCTTTGTTTCAAATTGCCTTCGGGCAAACAGTCGCCGCGAACGAATCGCTGACGAACGAACAAAAAGACGGTTATTTGGTCGGACCCGGCGATGAAGTCGAAGGCAGAGTGCAGGGCGAGCCGGATTTTAATTTTCGAGTGACCGTTGACGAAAACGGCAAATTTCAAGTTCCGTTTGTTGACCAAGGCGTGATGGCTAAATGCCTGACTGAAAAACAGTTGAAAGAAAACGTTACGGAGATTTTAAAGAAATACTTAAAAAATCCGCTGGTTAGCGTCAACGTCGTCAAGCGCAACCGTCCGCTGGTAACGGTTTCGGGAGAAGTGCGAAGTCCGCAGCAGTTTGATTTGCGGCGAAAGGCGACCTTGCTCGAATTGATTTCATATTCAGGCGGTCAAACGAAAGCCGCGAGCGGAACCGTTCAGGTTTTTCGTCCGACACCGCCGATGTGCAGTGACGGAAATCAGGATGCTGACTGGAAATCCGATCCAAATCAATCCGCTGATATTCCTTCACGAATTTACACTTTAAGCAACCTCAAATCAGGTGATGAACAAGCCAATCCATTAATTTATCCGGGCGATTTGATTGTTGTAAAAACGGCTCCGCCCGTTTATGTAATCGGACAAGTTAATGCGCTGAGAGAAATTTCCATCGGTGAAAAAGGTTTATCATTGATGGAAGCGATCACCCAAGCCGGCGGCGTAAATCAACAGGCGAAAACAAAAGACGTGGTTATTCAGCGTTTGAAAGACAACTCAAAAGACAGAGAATTAATTTCGGTCAATTACGATTTGATAAAAAAAGGTAAACAGCAAGATGTTATTCTCCAACCCGAAGATATTGTGATAGTTGATAAAGCTAAGAAAAGTGTCGGGCAGACGGTTCTAGAAATTGCGACCGGCGCGGCGCGCACCACAGTTTCTTCATTTTCCGGCGGCATCGCGCCGAGAGTTCTTTATTAGACCTCTTGCGAAATAAAAGAGATATTTGAAAACTTTTGATAAAGATGGCACAAATATTTCAAAGGAGCAAATCTGATGAGATACGAGAAAACCAAAGATTTAAAAGACAAAGATTTCAAGCGATTCTTTGGGGTCAAGAAAGGAACATTTGAAACAATGTGTGAAGTTGTCAAAGAAGTTATGAGTCAGGAAACCAGAGGCAGAAATTCCGATTTATCAATAGAAGATCAAGTATTACTTGCACTTAACTATTGGCGGGAATATCGGACGATGTTTCATTTGGGACAAGATTACGGGATTCACGAATCGAATGTATCGCGGACAATTCAGAAGATTGAAGATATTTTAATCAAGAGCGGAAAGTTTTCATTGCCGAGCAAAAGACGATTATTAGAAGACGATGAGTTGCATTACACGATAGTTGATGTGACGGAAATGCTAATTGAGAGACCGAAAAAAAACAACGAAGATATTATTCGGGAAAAAAGAAGCGGCACAGCTTAAAATGTCAGTTGATAATCTGTCAAGAAAGCGAACAAGTGATTGCCACATATTTCGGGAAAGGCAAAACACACGACAAGAAAATGTATGAAAAGAGCGGCGTAAAATTGCTGAAAAGTATCGAACTGAAAGCGGACAGCGGTTATCAAGGGTTACAGAAAGAACAATATAAAGTATTGATACCAAAGAAGAACAGTAAATTGCACAAATTGACAAAAGAAGACAAACGAGCGAATCGAGAGTTAGCTCGAAAACGAGTCAAAGTTGAAAATGTCATCAGAAGATTGAAGATATTTCGCATCTTGGGAGAGCGTTATAGAAATCGGAGAAGACGACTCGGACTGCGATTCAATCTAATTTCAGGCATTTACAACTTTGAAAGAAAAACCATCAGAATTTAATTTCGCAAGAGGTCTATTAAAACAACTCTTCAAAGAAAATCGTAAATCGTCAACGAAAATTATATTGGCGGTTTACGATTTTTTATTTTAAAGTAGGTTTTCGAGATTAGAATTTCGTTTGTAAATTATGGCAATACTTGTAACCGGCGGCGCGGGCTATATCGGAAGCGTCGTCGTTGAAGATTTACGCGGGCAGGGGGAAACGGTGGTGGTTTTGGACAATCTGTCTTACGGACACGAACAGGCGATTGATGAAACCGTGACTTTCTATCGCGGAAATATCGGCGATGAAAAACTGGTTTCGCAAATTATCAAAGACCACGCAATCGAAGCCTGTTTTCATTTTTCCGCCTTCGCGTTCGTCGGCGAATCGGTTGAGAATCCGAAAATTTATTACGAAAACAACGTCGAACAAACGCTCCGTCTGCTCGATGTGCTGATTCAAAACAACGTCAAAAAATTTGTTTTTTCATCAACCTGCGCGACTTACGGCGAACCGCGAAAAGTTCCGATTGATGAAACGCATCCGCAAAATCCGACGAATCCTTACGGCTGGTCAAAGTTTATGGTCGAACGCGTTTTGGAAAGCTACGATGCGGCTTACGGCTTGAAATTCGTCGCTCTGCGCTATTTCAACGCCTGCGGCGCGAGCGATAAATGCGGCGAAGATCACAACCCGGAAACTCACCTGATTCCGCTCGTGCTGTTTGCGGCGCAGGGCAAAATTCCCCACATTTCGATTTTCGGCGACGATTATCCAACGCCGGACGGGACGGCGATTCGAGATTACATACACATCACGGATTTGAGTCAGGCGCATTTGCTGGCACTCGAACATTTACGGCAGAACAAGAATTCGGAATTTATCAATTTGGGCAACGGACAGGGTTTTTCGGTCAGGGAAATTATCGAAACAGCGCGGAATGTAACCGGCAAAAACATCGAAGTAAAAATCGCGCCGCGCCGCGCCGGTGATCCGTCGCGCTTGATCGGCGACGCGACAAAAGCGCGCGAGATTTTGGGCTGGAATCCGCGTTACTCGGATATTAAATCAATCATCGAAAGCGCGTGGGCGTGGCATTCGGCAAATCCGAACGGTTACGAATAATGCGGCATTCAAATTCCCTTCTCAAACTTCGCTTAAAACAACTATTTCCGAGCGGCTTTTCGCATCGTCCAGAAATTTTTCAATATCGGCGGCGACGCGATCTTCGATCAATGTCTGTCTGATTTGCAAGCGCAGTTTTTCATCAAGTTCGGGCGTTAAAAGTCCCGGATTTTTGCGTCTGAATTCCGGTTTGTAAGTGTCGTTGTAATATTTTTCCTCATCCGTCGGCGTAATCACGACGAAAGACCGAAACCGAAAATCGAGATATTTTTCAATCGCCACGCGCTGCGCCATTATCCGCTGAAAATTGTCGTCGTTGATCGAATCAAACCCGACGGTATTTAAGCGTTTAATAAAATCGGCGGTCGAGGGGAAAAGTGCCAAAACATCTTTAATTTTCGCGTCAATTTCCGCCTGCGTCGGCGCGGCGCGCGGAACTCTTTCCGCTTCCAAAGCAAACAGACGCTGGTTGATGAGAAGCTGGAGCGCGCGGTTGAGATCGTCCGAATTCGGCGGATTAAGCGGCGCGTTCGGAATCAGCGCGAGCTGCCACAGCAAATCGGAATAAGTAATCAACTGGGGAACTCCCACACCGTCGCCGACCGTCGCCACTGTTTTATCAACCACTGTCTGCGCTTTTATTTCCGCCGATAACACACCGAAAATCAGCACCGCGCAAAACCCGACCAAAACTTTTTTAATTGTGGATTTTTTCCCTGTCATAAAACTTTTTTATAACTTTTCGACTGTTGAATAAAATATCATCCGTTGCGGATACTATGTAATTAAACTCGTTAAAACTATTGACAAAATGTTTAAAATCTTTTCTAATTGATAAAAGAAACCGAGAATTTCTCGTTTCTAAAATTAAGCCTAACCTCTCAGATGAAAACTTACGATCAAAGTTTGTCGGATTACAATTAAAAATCAAATGTTAGCTCCGAAACGCTCTAAAAGCCAATCGCCAAGTCATTCTTCAGCAAAGATGAACGCGGAAGCGAACAGCGAATTAAAATTTATCACGGAACTCGGAAAAAGCCTGCTTTTTACTGTGCATCCGAAAAAAGTAGCGTTGCGGGTCGCCGAAGCCGTCAGGCAGGCGGCGGCGGCGGACATTTGCGCGGTGGTCGTTGAACTCGAACAGATTGGTCTGGTCAGTTGCGGTTTTTCGGCAGCAGAAGGCGAACTTGAGCAGGATTTTTTAAATAAAGTCAGATTGAAGCAGTGGCTGAATTTTTTACCGGCGCAAATTTCCTTCCAGACGGAAGTTGAGAAAGATTTTCTGCTCAAAAGCAATTCCCACAAATTTGAATACGTTTCGCCGCTGCATATCAACGGCAAAGTTAAAGGCGCGCTGATCGTCGGTTTCGGGGAAAATGCCGATTGCGCCGAATCAACACAGCGATTGATTGACGCGGCGACTCAAATGGCGGCGATGAGTATCAATCTGACGGCGCATTACGAAGCCGCGCTAAACACTTCAATAAATCGGGCGAAAGAAGAACATCGCCGTTTCACCGAAGCGGTTTTGGACACTTTGCCGATTTCTCTGTATGTGATTGACCGCAATTACCGGATTGTCACCTGGAATCGCCATCGTGAAATCGGCGTTCAGGGAATTCCGCGCGATTCGGTCATCGGTCGCAATGTTTTTGAGGTTTTAGCAAAATATCCGAACGGAAAATTACAGCAGGAATTTGAACGGGCGTTTCGCACCGGCAGAATCGAACGCATCGAACAGCGCACCACCGGCGAAAACGGCAAGACCAAACATTGGATGGTCAGCAAAATTCCGATGCGCGACAAAGAAACCAGTGAGATTACGCACGTCATTACGGTCGGCGAAGACGTAACAACGCGCGTCGAAGCGATTCACGCCGCCGGACGCGCCGAAAAACTCGCCGCCATCGGCAGACTTGCCGCTGGCGTGGTTCACGAAATAAACAATCCGCTGGCGACGATTTCCGCCTGTTCAGAATCGCTGGAAGCGCGGGTGACGGAAGGCGTTTTCGGGGAATCGGCGGATGTTGACGATTTGCGGGAATATCTCGGATTAATCAGAAGCGAAGCCTTTCGCTGTAAATCAATCACCAACGGTTTGTTGGATTTTAGTCGCGGACGCACCGGAAATCGGTTTTCAACGGACATTTCCGAAGTTCTGAAATCTTCCGCCCGGTTAGTCGCGCATCAAAAACGCGGCGAAAATATCGAAATCAAAATTGAACTGGAATCTGAGATGCCGCCGGTCGAAGCCGATGAAGGACAGATTCAGCAGGCGGTCATCGCCCTTGCGACCAACGCCATTGACGCGATGCCGACTGGCGGAACGCTGACGTTCAGCGCGTTTTCGCAAAGCAGCCGGATTGTGATCGAAATCAAAGACACCGGAATCGGCATCGCGGTTGAAGAAGTGTCGAAAATTTTCGAGCCTTTTTACACGACCAAAGAAGTCGGCAAAGGTACCGGACTCGGTTTAGCCGTCTGTTACGGAATTATTACCGAACACGGCGGGCGGCTCAGCGTCCGTTCAAACATCGGTGTCGGAACAACTTTTTCGATATTTCTTCCCGTTTGTGAAGAGTCTGTTTCTCTATGAGTCAAGAGAAATTCGGAAGTCTGGAGAGTTTAGAAAAATACCAAAACTTGATATTTACACTCGAAATTCTGAAACTCTCTGGACTCAACAAACTAAATAACTTATGGCAAAAATCCTAGTAGTTGATGATGAAAATAATTTGCGGATGGTCGTGCAGAAAGAGATGAGCCGTCAGGGACACGAAGTAGCGACGGCTTCAGACGGCGAAGCGGCTTGGGAACTGCTTGAACGGCAGGACTTTGATGTTCTGCTGTGCGACATCAATATGCCGCGATTAGACGGCATTTCCCTGCTTCGGCGACTGCGCGAAAAAAGTCAGAATCCGCCCGAAGTGATAATGCTGACCGGACAGGCGACGGTCGAATCCGCCATCGAAGCGATGAAACTCGGCGCGTATGATTACCTAACGAAACCTTACCGCATTACCGAACTTTCCGCGCTGGTCACGCAGGCTGCCGAAAAGCAGAAACTCAAAATTGACAATCAGCGGCTGCGCGCGCAAATCGAACGGTCACATCAGAATATGCCGGAAATCGTCGCCGAATCGCCGGAAATGAAGGAAGTTTTGCGGCTCGTGCAACGCGTCGCGCCGTCCGACACGTCCGTTTTAATCACCGGCGAAAGCGGCACGGGAAAGGAACTGATCGCGCAGGCGGTGCATCGGTTGAGCCGCCGCAGCGAAAAAACATTTATTGATTTAAACTGCGCCGCATTGCAGGATTCACTACTTGAAAGCGAACTTTTCGGACATGAAGCCGGCGCGTTTTCCGGCGCGCGGGCGCGCAAACTCGGACTTTTTGAGATCGCCGACAGCGGCACGCTGTTTCTCGATGAAGTGATGGAAATGCCCGCGCAGCTTCAGTCAAAATTGCTTCGCGCATTGGAGACGCGGACTTTTTTCCGCGTCGGCGGCGTAAAAAAAGTTGAAGTTGACGTGCGTCTCGTCGCCGCGACCAATCGCAATGCGGCGCAATCCGTCAACGACGGAACATTTCGCGCCGATCTGCTCTATCGCATCAACAGTTTTGAAATCCACATCCCGCCGCTGCGCCAGAGACGCGAAGATATCGAACCGCTGGCGAATTATCTGCTGCAAAAAATTGCCGGAGCGAACGCGCCCGAACTCGCGCCGCCAGCCGTTGATGCTTTATCTACATACAGTTGGACGGGCAACGTCCGCCAGCTTCGCAATTGTCTGGAGCGGGCGATTCTGCTCGCCGACAACGGCAGAATTACCGTCAAAGAACTGCCGCCCGAAGTGGTCTATAAATCAAATGAGCCGAATGTTTCCGTCAGCTACAACACGCTGAAGGAAAACGCGCCCGCTTCATTTCAAAACGCCAGTCCGACAGCTCTGCACGAGGTCGAGAAACAGCAAATTCTGCGCGCTTTGGAACAAACCGGCTGGCATCGCGGCAAAACCGCCGAACTGCTCGGCATTTCATCTTCGACACTTTACCGGAGACTGCGCGAATATGAGTTGTAAGGCTAAAAATTAAAAAGGCACAAGTAAAAAATCCGTTTTTAGTTTCTCACTTGTGCCTTTTTAATTGTGCCTTTTTACTTTAATTCACCGGCGCGGTGTAACCTTCACGCGCCCGAATTTCCACTCCGGCGGGCATTCCTTTCAGTTCGATTTTAATTTTACGATAACTGCCGTCGCGTTTTTCGTTGGAAGAATAATAGCCGAGACTGTATTTCGTGCCGATTTCCTGCGCGACTTTGGCGAAAGCGTTTCGCGCCTCGCTCAAATCGGCGGCAGGAAAAACCTTGCCGCCCGACATTTTCGCCAAACTCTGCATCTGCGCGTCGGCTAATTCGTAAAGTTTTTTGCTGATGTCGAGCCGTTCAAAATCGCCGAGATCACAAAAATTAAACACTTTTTCGATGTTCGATTTCGGATAGTACGTCCGATAGTAACGCCGAATTTGCGACTGCGAAAACCGCATTGCGCCGTTACAGTCGCCCAGTAAGTTTTCCTCAAAAAATTCGCGCGTATCAACTTCGATAAAATACGAAATAATTCCCGCCCTTTCAAAATCATCACGAACTTCACCGAAATCAGCGGCACTGGTCGAATCAACGCCGTCGGTCAAAGCGACCAGCGCGCGTCTGCCGCGAAAATCGTCCTTTGGCTTTTCGCTGAAAACCTTTTCGACGACCTGCAAAAGTCCATCGTAATACGGCGTACCGAAACTTGTTTTGACATCTTCGAGAGCATTTTTCAATTTGCTGCGGTCGTCGGTCAGCGGCGTTAAAATTTCACTGGCGTTGATTGATTTGCCGTTCTCCTGGCTGCTCCGAAAAGCGATCACGGAAACTTTGTCGCCGGGACGCAGAGATGCGATGAAACCGGCGGCGGCGCGTTGAATAAGCTGTAAATCCGAGCGTGTTGATCCTGACGTATCCAGCAAAAGCGCGACTTCAAACGGTGCGCTGGTGGCGTTAAAATCCGTAATCTCCTGCTTTTTACCGTCTTCGTAAAGAACAAAATTGCTCTGTTTGAGATCAACCAAAGGTTTCCCGCTTTTGTCCGTTATGACCACCGGCACATCAATCAACTGCGTATCAATTCGCACCACTTCATCATCATTATTTTTTTTGTCCTGAGCGTAAAAATTGGTGGAAATACCCAGACACACTATCAAAATCGGAAAAAAAATTTTTAATCTCATTAACAAACCTCTTTATTGTGATTTATTTTCGATTGTAGCAAAAACTCGCTTTGAATACACGACAATTTCCGGCGAATGTCGCCTTTTTTTCTTCTTTTTGAAATTAACAACGCCGTAAAAATCTTTATGTGATATGATTTTTGACCGTTGGGTTCTAAATCAAACATTCACCGCATATTTTTCCTTTTAGAAGTGTGAAAGCATTTTCCTTGCACTCCCATTAAATATGCAGAAACTTTAAATTTTACAGGAGAAAATAATGAAAAAGATTTTAGATGGACGGGAAAAACCCGCCATTCTGGGTTTAAGTTTGTTCTTGGCGGTTGGTTTAATCGGTTTCGGCAGCGGCAGCGCGCGCGTGCAAGCCAACAATACGGCGCAGACACTTCCCTTTAGCCAAAACTGGACGACCACAAGTTTAATTACGACCAATGACGACTGGAGCGCGGTGCCGGGCATTGTCGGCTATCTCGGCGATATTGCCTCAACGTCAACTACCAATGTTGATCCGCGAACTCTTTTGTCTGATTATTCAACGGTTTCGGCGATTGATGTGATAGCTAATCAAACAAATCCCGATACGCTGGCAAGCGGCGGCGTGGCGGAATTTGACGGCATTGCCAATCCGACGATTGCCTTACAGGGTTCGGCAACGGCGGACGCGCCGTATATTATTATTTCCCTCAACACGACCGGAAAAACGGGAATTAAATTCGCCTGCAATATCCGCGACATTGACGCTTCAGCCGACGATGCCGCGCAGCAAATTGACGTGCAGTATCGCGTCGGCGGAACGGGCAACTATGTTTCTGTCGCGGGCGGCTACATCGCCGACGCGACGACGGCGAGCGCGGCGACCCAGGTTACTGCGTTAAATTTAACTTTGCCCGCTGCCGCCGACAATAAAGCACTCGTCGAAATCAGAGTGATGACCACCAATGCCGCCGGCAGCGATGAATGGGTTGGCATAGATGACATCAACATTTCCGCTGCCGGCGGCGGCACCACACCGGCGGCGGCGCGCGGAACTTTGTATGATTTCACCGGCAACGGCAGAACCGACTGGACGACATTGAAAATCCCGACATCCGGTCCGATCACCTGGAAAATCGCCGGTAATCCGGCTGCCGCCGGCGCGAATCAGGCGTTTATCCGCGTGTTCGACTACGGCGTTCGCACCGGTGCAGCCGCCACGAACGATGTCATCGTTCCGCAGGATTACGACGGAGATGCGAAAACCGAACCGACTGTCTGGCGACCGGGCGCAAACGGAGTTTTTTACGTGGCGCAGTTTCCAACCGCCACCGGCGGCATTATGCTTGATCGGGCAGTTCCGTTCGGAACAAACGGCGACAGTGTCAATGCCGTCGGCGATTACGATGGTGACGGGAAAATAGATTATGCAGTTGCGCGGCTTAATAACAACGGCGTTCTGACCTGGTACGCGATGAGCAGCAGTACCAACACGATGAAAACCGTCAGTTTCGGAGTGTCGGCGACCACTGACAGCTATGCCGTTGTCAACGGTGCCGATTTTAACGGCGACGGCAGAGATGAGGTCGTTTTCATTTCACTGGATGCGGATAATATCGTCACCTGGTATGCCGGCGACATAGTTACCGGAGCCGGTGTTTTCACCCGCCAGTTCGGTGACTTCAACAGCGATTATTTGGTTACGCCAGCCGATTATACCGGCGACAAAATTGCCGATTTGGTGGTGGTGCGTCAAGCATCCGCCGGACAGATTTGGTATATCAATAATTCGGCAGCCAACACGACGACCGGAACGACTTTCGGGATTGCCGACACGACCGTCAGAGGCGATATTCAAGTGCGCGGCGATTATGACGGCGATGGCAGACAAGATATTGCCGTCTGGCGGGCGAGTAGCCAGACGTTCTATTACATCAGCAGCGCGAATGGTTCGTTCGGAGCGCAAAAATGGGGCGATGCCGGAGATACGCCGCTCGGTTCCCTCGGTATCTTTAAATGATGATATTCATTTAAAGAATGTTCATATTGGTTTGAATGAATAAAAAACGGCAAAGCTCCGATAATAAATATTTGCTTATCATCGGAGCTTTGCCGTTCACAATTTAAAGATTGTGCCGCCTACTGCTCATCACCAGATCAAATTCAATTGCCTTTTGAAAATTGGTAAGCGATGTAAACATTTAAAACCCCGTTTCCCAATTCCGTTCGTATGCCGACGGATTTCATTTGCAGAGAACCACCGGCATTTTGGATTGGAACGACGAAAGAGAGTTTATCGGCTGGCAGGATTTCGATGGGATTTACCTTCTTATCAATCGAACTCTGCACCAGTTGGGTGATAAAATTACTGCCGATGCCGCCGGTACCGGCGAGCTGAACATTCAAAACGCGGATTCTGCCGATAAGTTTGCGGGCTTGCTTGTCATATTCGAGATCAATATTTGTTTCCGCCCAGCCCTGAAAATCAACACAGCCGATCAGCGGCGGATTGTATGAACCGGCAAAGGCGATTGGCGCGTAAATCTTTCCTTCGCGGAAACGAACCGCCGTGCGAACTCCGTTAATCTCCCGCTGGAGACGAATGGATTGATCGCAACTGCCGATTTCGGCGGCGTTTTCTCGAAAACTCGCCGCCGTCACCGGCGACTGTGTTTTGGCTTTGGAATCTGGAATCTGGAATCTGGAATCATTGCGCGCCAGCGGAAATTCGGGCGGATTAAAATTTTTAAATATCGCGTCAAGCAGCGCGTCGAAAAACTGTTCGTTGAGCGAAACGGTCACTTCCGCCGTCTGCGCTTTTGCCAACGTCGCCAATATCAAAACGGTCAAAATCAAATTCAATACTTTTTTCATTATTTTATTAGTTCGCAAATTACTATGCCGTCAATAATTCAGCCAAATCATTCTACACCTGAAATTAGTGAGGTTAAAACATCTCTTTGGCTTTCGCGCTGCCGCCGATTCGCCGCTTAAATAGATAAAAAGGGCAACTCGAAAGTTGCCCGATGTTTTTCGCCAAGTGGCGAATGTTTGATTGATATTTGACGGCTTTGAGATTGAATCGAGAATTTCAAAATTTAGAAAATTTTAACTTTATCCGCCTGCGCCGTGCCGACGGTGATGCCCGCTTCGTTTTGGAGAGAAACATTATCGAAACCTTTATCGCCGCCGACCGATAAAATTTTTTTCAAAATTTCCTCCTTTTTTTCCGGGCTTAAATCTTCCCAGGAAGTTTTGACGACTCCGAAAAAAGTTTGGTTATTAATTTGATTTTCCTTGATGTATTCTTTGAGCGAGGAATTTTCCAGGTTCATTCTGTTGACATTGGAAGACACGTCTTCAGAAGAAGAACCGGTCAGGAAATAAAATCCCAAACAGGCGATGATTATAAAAATTGCCGACAGCAGCACGCTTTTATTGATGGTAAATAACACTTGACTTTCATTTTCAGATTGGGTCGAAAACTTGTCTGCCTTGCGAGTTTGTTTTGCCGCGCCGGAATTCTCTTTTATCTTTTCAACCGGCTTTTGCCTGAGGGTTTCAGTCTTTTCAACAGCTTTTTCTTTTACCAGTTCGGTTAATTCTTTCTTTTCCTTCAGCAGTTCGACGAGTTGCAGAGTCTTGCTGGTCGCGTCTGAAATCACCTGGTCGTGCAAAAATCCGTATTTATTTTCTAGTTTCTCGGCTTCGCCTTTTGCCCGTTCAAATTCCAGCAGTTCAACATACCGATTGCCGATTCGAATATTGCTTTCAATCGCCGCCGCCGTAATCAATGGGGCGAAAAACTGTTCGTTGGTGCTTTCCTTGAAAATTCGCAGACGATTGAAAAAATCGTTTTGGATCAATTCATCGAAACTTTCCGCGTTGGCGGCTTCCGCCATAAAATCTTCAAACTTAAACGCCGTCAGCAGGATGTCCGAGTTTTCTTCGTCGGTTGAATAAAGCGAAATGCTCGACCATTCTTCATAAAGTCCGATCAATTTTTCAATCATTTCCTCGCGCTTGAAGAAAACCCTTCTTTTGTCGCTGCCGATTTCCTTGGAAAAAAGTCGGGTGATGATCAGATCAAATTTATTTCTGACTGATTCGGAATAAGGAGAATTTCGATAAAATCTTGCCAGCGAAGTCAGTGCCTGAGAACTCAGCGCGGGTCGCGTATTTTCACAGTAGCGGCGCAGGTTAGCAACCGAGATGTGCCGGTCGCGGTGGGAGAGCGACGAATACCAGCTTTCGGTTTCCTGCATCAATTGAAATTCCGATTGGGCGTGTTCCGCCGGATTTGCATCGTAAGAAACCTGCAAAAACGAATGCAGAGCCTTTTTAACTTCCAGATCGTTGTATGATTTCGGCAGAATTTTCATCTGCTCGCGCTCGATTCCCGACAGAACGTGTTCGACCATCTGCAAACTGGAAACTTCGAGCGTCGCCCGCCCTCGATAAAATTCGGCTTTGTCCGACAAATTATTTGAATTCACCGAAGTCGGCGGCGGAAAGGCGTTTTTCTCGCCGGCGGCGGAAAAAGGAGAAAATTCAGCGGCGGTATTGTTGTTTAATAAGAGATTTTCGTTTGTCGGAGTTTGGATGTCATCAACGACAACTTTCGTCGCTTCGTTATTTTCCAAAGCGGTCTGAGCTACGATTATATCTTCCGCGGCAAATATATCTTCGACATTTTCAGCCTTATTTTGTTCGATGATAGTTGTTTCAAGCAAATGCTCTTCTTTCAATTCATCAATCAGGTCTTCAAATATATTCATAGATTTTTCAGGAAAATAGCAGTGGTTACTTGAAAATTTGAGGTAAATATTCAATGGCTTGTTTAGGATGAAAAAAAATTTGATTATTTTTACGCATAAAATTTATTTCGCGTCAAAGCGGGCAAATTTATTCGTGGTGACAAATTACGGCACAAACAGTTGACAAGTTTTGACACTTTTAATCTATTTTGATAAATAATTTTGTGAGTTCAAATCTTTCCAATAAGCTGTATCTTAATGAGTTAGACGAAATTGCAATTCGACTTCCGCCATATTTCTGCAAGACGTATGCCAAAAAACCGCCGCTAATCGGCTTCTCAGACTCGCCGCGCACCGCAGATTCTGAGGTTTTTAGCCTGCTCCGAAAAAAGATGTTGTTTCGGTATTTATTTTTTGATAAATTTTTTATAGACTATAAATTTTTATTCGTTTTATAAGTTATACTAAATAAATATTTTATTTTTGGAGAATGACAATTTGAGCGCAGTAATTGAGCAGACTATTGAAACATACGGAATTGAAAATTGGGGCGCGGATTATTTCGGTGTCAACCGGAAAGGACATTTAACCGTTCGCGCCGGCGAAAATGACAATCTTTCGGCTGATGTTAAAGAAATCATTGATGATTTACAAAAACGCGGCATTAATACGCCGGTTTTACTGCGTTTTCCCCAACTTTTGTTCGGACAAATACGCAAGTTACAAAAATCCTTCAAAAATTCCATCAAAGAATTCGGCTATCAAGGCGGACATATGTGCGTCTATCCGATGAAGGTCAACCAAAACCGCTCGGTCGTCGAAGAATACCTGCGCGAAGGCAAACGCTACAATTTCGGTTTGGAAGCCGGTTCCAAAGCGGAATTATACGCCGCTCTCGCTATGGAACAATCGGCGGAAAGTTTGCTGGTGCTGAACGGTTTTAAAGACCGGGACTTTATAAAGCTGGCATTTGCCGGCGCGCAGGCGGGAAAAAACGTCGTTATCGTCATCGAAAAACTCAGCGAATTAGATCACACGCTGCGGCTCGCCGAAAAAATGTCCGTTGAAAGTCCCAACGCGAAACTGCCGATGCTCGGCGTGCGCGTCAAACTCTACTCGAAAGGTTCGGGGAAATGGGAAAAATCAGGCGGCGAAGCGGCAAAGTTCGGTTTGACGACGACGGAAATTTTGGAAGTCATCCGCCGTCTGAACGAAGCCGGACGCACCGAAATGCTTCAGCTTCTGCATTTTCACATCGGTTCGCAGTTGACCGACATTAAACGCATCAAAAACGCGATGCGCGAAGCGGCGCGGACTTACGCCAAAATCCGGCAGATGAATATTCCGATTCAGTATCTCGATGTCGGCGGCGGAATGGCGGTTGATTACGACGGCTCGCGCACTTCTTACGAATCTTCGGCAAATTACAACGCGCAGGAATTCGCCAACGACGTAATTTATATGATTAAAACGGTTTGCGACGACGAAGACGTGACGCATCCGACGATCATTCAGGAATCGGGGCGTTATTTAACCGCTTATCACGCGATTTTGGTGACGAATGTGCAGGACGAAATCGAAACTGTCGTCGAAGATTTAACGCCGATGACGTTAGATGAAGACGACCCGCAGGTCGTCAAAGAACTGCACGATTTACGTAAAAGCATTACGGCGAAAAACTACCGCGAATACTATCACGACGCGCTCGAACACCGCGAAGAACTTTTTACGATGTTTAATCTGGGCTTGATTTCTCTTGAAGATCGTGGTAAAGGCGAAGTTCTGTTCTGGGATGTTTGCGAAAAAGCCGATGAGTTCGCGCAGCAGAAAAAGTATGTCGCCGAAGAGTTTGACGAACTTCGCCGTCTGTTATGCGCGAAATATTTGGCGAACTTCTCAGTCTTTCGTTCGATACCGGACAATTGGGCTTTGGAACAGCTTTTTCCGATTATTCCAATTCACAAGCTCAACAAAAAACCGACGGAATATGCTACTCTGTGTGATATAACCTGCGATTCTGACGGTATTGTCGAAAAATTTGTGGATTTACACGATGTCAAACCGGTTTTAGAACTGCACAAGCTGGAAGCCGGAAAACCCTATTATCTGGCGGTGATGCTGGTCGGCGCGTATCAGGAAGTAATGGGCAACAATCACAATCTGTTCGGCGTGCCGCACGAAGCGCATATTCATATCGGCGAGGATGGTTACATCATAAAAAAAGTTATTCAGGGCGCGACGCTCGGCGATGCGCTGTCAACTGTCCGCTTTGATGCTGAACAGCTCAACGACCAGTTTCGCAGAACTGTGGTGCAAAGAATAAAAGACGGCGAATTGACAAATAAACAGGGCAACGAACTGATCGAATATTACGAAAGTCAGGTGGAAAGCTACACTTATTTATCGCCCAACGGCAGCGAATAAACTTAGCGAGTTTTTAACATTTAACAGATATTTTTATAAAATTATTACACGGAGATTATATGGTAGCTCAAAAAAAATCAAAAGCTTCAAAATTTTTAACGGTTCCGACGCGACCGATTCCGGTTGACCGCGACCGTTCGGTGGCGGGGCTTTTGGAGAAAATGGAAGGCGCGGGATTCGGCGCGAAACAACTGGCGGAAGCGCATCGCATCTGGCTCGATATGCTGGATGACAATTCGACGATTTATATGTGCGGTTCGGGCAATTTGATTCCCGCCGGAATGCGAAGACTGCTCGCCTACGTCATCAAAAATCGGTTTGTTGACGTTTTGGTGATGTCCGGCGCGGTGCTGTTTCACGACATTCACGAAATTCTCGGACGCAATCATTATCAGGCGCATCCGAGTATGAATGATGAGGAACTGGAATCCTCCGACGTATCGCGCATCGGCGATTTGCTCGCCAACCAGGACGAATATCGGGAAGCCGACGAATGGGTCGGCAGCGTCATCAACCAACTGGACAACACGCGCTCTTATTCGGTGCGCGAATTTCTGCATTTGCTGGGGCGCGAACTTTCGGAAATCGCTCACGAAGACGGCATTTTAACCTCGGCGTTCAAATCGCGCGTGCCGGTTTACTGTCCCGACATCCTGGCGAGTCCGCTGTCGGTCGGTATCGCGCGCTGCCGGTTTGAAAAGAAAATCCAGTTTAATTTCGACATTACGCAGGACACGATGGAAATGATGATGATTTCCAACAAAACGCGCAATTCGGGAATTATCACTCTGGGTAGCGTGTGCAGTCAAAATATGGTCAATATGGCGGAAATCTCGTCTTACATCACGCGCACCACGCCGCGCGGTCATAAATACGCCGTTTCGATCACGACCGATTCCGTGCCGCTCGACACGCGCACGCCTTCGTTCGGCGGAAATCACACGCAGGTTTTCGGAAAACTATTGAAAAACGCGACCACCGCGTATGTTCCGAGCGATCCTTCAATTGCGCTGCCGATGATCGTCACCGCGCTTTCACAAACCGCCGCCAAATTTATGAAAGGTCGCAAACGCCCGACTTTCTCGTTCAGCGGAAAAGATTTGGGAATCGAAGTTCCTTAAATTAATAGTCTTCTGTCCTTCGTCCGACGAAAGATAAAGAACCTATGTCTGCTTCAGCACTTTTACCGATGAACTTCGGCGGCATTGACGAAGAAAAATATTCTTCTTTCGATACCGCACGGATTTTCATTCTGCCTGTTTCATACGAAGGAACGGTTTCTTACGGCGCGGGAACGGGCGCAGGCGCGATGGCGATCATTAACGCGTCGCGCAATATGGAACTTTATGAAGAAGAAACCGATGCGGAGGTTTATAAAATCGGCATCCACACGCTCGACGAATTCAAGCCGCGCGAAACTCCCGAAGCGATGAGCGGCGAACTTTACGAATATTCCAGACGATTACTGAAAAACGACAGTTTTTTGTTTACGCTCGGCGGCGAACATTCGATCAGCGCGCCGATCATTCGAGCGCACGCCGAAAAATATCATAATTTGTCTGTTTTGCAGATAGACGCGCATGCCGATTTGCGCGAAAATTATGACGGAACGCCGCATTCGCACGCTTCGGTAATGGCGCGCGTCGTTAAAGACTTACGCATTCCGTCAGTGCAAATCGGCATTCGCTCAATTTCGGCGGATGAAGTCAGGTTACTGAGCAATGGTTTGCCGACCAAAGTTTACTGGGCGAAAGATGTGGTCGGCAGAACCGATTGGATAAACGACGCGATCAGCAATTTGACGGAAAATGTTTATTTGACAATTGACGTTGACGGTCTTGATCCGAGCATTATGCCGTCCACCGGAACACCTGAACCGGGCGGCTTCGGGTGGTATGAAGTTTTGTATTTGATCAAAAAACTGGCGGAAAAACGCCGCGTCGTCGGGATGGATTTGGTCGAGTTCGCAAAAATGGAAAACTCGGACGCGCCCGCTTTTCTCTGCGCCAAATTAGTTTATAAATCGCTGGCTTATATTTTTCGGGGCGACACGCCGAAAGTTATCGGGCGGGGTTGATTTTAGTTTTTAGTTTTTAGCTGTCAAAGAGCCTGTTGATAAATAATTCAAACTTTTAAATTTATTTTGCCGAATTTTTGCGACGCAAAAAAACGAATTTGTTAATCACTTGACTCCAAAAACTAAAAACCAAAAACTAAAATGAAGTCAGTTCCAATACAAAATAATCTGTCTCGTTAATGCGAATCATCTTTCCATTTTTATAAGGTTCCTGCAAAAAATCACTGACGGAAAAAGCCGTTCCCTTGAGACTTTCATCGCCTGATTCCTGACTTTTGGCGATGAGTTCTGGCGGAAACCAGCTTTCCGCGTCCACTTCCGCCGCTGTCGGAGGCTGGCTTTTATCAATCTGTTCGACGAGTTTTTGCGCGTCTTCCGCCGAGAATTTCAAAACGGCGGTAAGTTTTCCGCCCGGCGGCGCGGACAAATTATTATTTCCGCTCTGATTGTCCGAATTATCTTCTCGCCACGTCGCTTCTTCCGGCTGAATCGGCAATTTTACAATTCTTTCGAGTCCTTCAACATCATCTTTTGGAATGTTTTTATTATCATTTTCGACAGCCTGATTATTTGCCGCCGAAATATTCGCGTTGTCGTTTTTATTGACTCCGCAGCCGCTAATTATAAAAGTTACAAAAATTATTAGCGGAATTAGTTTGGTCGAAGAACTTTTCATAAAGTCATTGTATTAGAAATTGCAAAATAATTGCAATTACGCTGGTTTTACAATTCACGCGGCGAAGTCGTTTGAAGTCGCCGACATTCTGCAATCAATGTCATTCGGAATTTTAGCAACATCAATATCTGCTGAAAGACGGTTGACGATTGACAACAGACGAGTTTACGATAAAAAAATGCTTCACATCTGTTTAGTTGAACCTGAAATTCCGCCCAACACGGGCAACATCGCGCGTTTGTGCGCGGCGACATTTACCGATCTGCATATCGTCGGCGTTGCCGGATTTCGACTTGACGAAAAAGCCGTCCGCCGTGCCGGTTTAGATTATTGGGACGAAGTTAAGGTTCATCGTCATTTCGATTTGGAAAATCTCTACCACGCACTTCCCCGCTCGCGTTTTCTTTATTTGACCACTAAAAGTAAAAAAATTTACGCGGATTTTCACTTTCAGGATGAAGACTGTCTGATTTTCGGTCGTGAAACGCGCGGACTTCCCGAAGATTTGTTGAAAGCGAATTGGGAAAATTGTTTGACGATTCCGATGCCGAACGAAAATGTTCGCAGCTTAAATCTCGCCACGAGTGCCGGAATCGTGCTTTATGAAGCGTTGCGGCAAATCGGTTTTCCCGCCAGATAAAATAAATTTTTTCGCCATTTTTCCGACCGCTTAATTTTCCCGTGTTTTATCGCTAAACCGTTGATTTCATTTACAAAAATTTACATTTATTGGCTCTAACTTTTCCATCTTTTTAAAGCTCAAAATCATCTTATTTACATAACAACAAAAGCAATAACGCTTTGTTAAATTTACTTGCAGGAGAAACAAAGAGATGAGATTCTTAAAGAGTTTTTTAATTTTATCGGTCGTCGCAATTTTAGGTTTTTCTTCGCTCAATGTTCCGGCTCGAAGTTTTTCCGATTCTGGAGACGCTCCGCGGTCGGCGGTTGAACAGAAGGTTTTCAAAGAAATCCTGACGATGCCATATTACGGTTTATTCGATAATATTTCGTTTAAGGTTGACGGAAATACCGTCACTTTATTCGGTCAGGTCAGAAACGCTATTAACAAAACCGATGCCGAAAGATACGTCAAAGATGTCAAAGGCGTAACGAATATCGTCAATAACATCGAGGTTCTGCCGCTTTCGAGCTTTGATGATTCGATTCGATTTCAATTGGTGCGGACATTCGCCCGTAGCGGCGGAGCTTTTTACCGTTATCTGCAAGGTCCGAATCCTTCGGTGAGAATTATCGTTGATAACGGTCACGTTGCTCTCGACGGTTATGTTGACAATAAAGGCGATGCCAATTTAGCCAATATTTTGGCGAACGGCGTTCCCGGAGTTTTCAGCGTGAAAAATAATTTAGTGATCGGACGCGAAATGTCGCGCTGATCGTTTTTTCGATAGAGAAAAAGTCGAATGCTGAAAATTATTCGGCTTTTTCATTTGCAGAGATGCCAAAATTTTTGACATCTCAAACAGTTATTTCTATTATATTTGCATAGATTTTTTCAAGGAGGGAAATATGTCAAAGAAAATATTTTTATTCTCAACTTTGGTTTTTGGTTTGTTTCTATTTTCAGGCAGCGCGGTTTTTGCGCAGATGTCATCCGGTGTGATGAGCGTCGCCAACACGAAAACCGAGCGGAATATCCGCAAGGAAATTCTTTCGCTGCCTTATTACGGCGTTTTTGATGCTATCGGCTATCAGCTAAACGGCGACACCGTAACATTAAACGGTTATGTCGTTCGTCCGATCACCAAAAGCGACGCAGAAGCGTCGGTGAAAGATGTTGACGGAGTGACTAACGTCGTCAACAACATCAAGGTTTTGCCGCTGTCGCCGCTGGATGACCGCATTCGCATCCGCACGTACCGGGCGATTGCCGACCAGGGCAGCCTTTATCGTTACCTGCTCGGCACCAATCCGGCAATTCGGATCATCGTCAACAACGGTCACGTTTCGCTCGAAGGAATCGTGTCGGATGAAACGGACAAAAATCTGGCGGGCATTGCCGCCAAAGAGATATTCGGCGTTTTCAGCGTAGATAACAATTTACAGGTTGAAAAGCGCGTCAGCTAGATAAATCGGCGCGTTTAACAAATAAATTAACAAAAGACCGAGCGAAAACGCTCGGTCTTTTTGTTTTCAGGTTGCATTTATCATTCTAAACCGTCATTATATTCGTTTATTTTAAATTCATTATTTATTATCATTATGATTAACACAGAAAATATCAGAAATATCGCTATTATCGCGCACGTTGACCACGGCAAAACGACTTTGGTTGACGCGATGCTCAAACAATCCGGGACTTTCCGCGACAACGAAGCGGTCGCCGACCGCGTGATGGATTCGATGGATTTGGAACGCGAACGCGGCATTACGATTATGGCGAAAAACGCCTCGGTACATTACGGCGATTACAAAATCAACATTTTGGACACACCGGGTCACGCCGATTTCGGCGGCGAGGTCGAGCGCGTTTTGAAAATGGTTGACGGCATCGTTTTACTCGTTGACGCGGCGGAAGGATGTCTGCCGCAAACCCGTTTCGTGCTTCGCAAAGCTCTCGAACTCGGACTGCCGGCAATCGCGCTCGTCAATAAAATTGACCGTCAGGATTCGCGCCCCGAAGAAGTTTTGGACGAAATTTACGACCTTTTTATTGATTTGGGCGCGGACGACAAGCAGATTGATTTTCCGGTGCTGTATTCAATTTCGCGCGACGGCATCGCCAAAAAAACACTGGAAGAAGAGTCGAAAAATCTGAAACCACTGTTCGATCAGATTATCGAAACGATTCCCGCGCCGCACGCTCTGCGCGACGATTCATTACAGATTCTCGTCGCCAATATTGAATACAACGCTTTTGTCGGAAGACTGGGAATCGGCAGAATTTATTCGGGCGAAATCGCTAAAAATCAGGAAGTCATTGTTGCCAAACGCGACGGTTCGACGCAGAAAACTCGCGTCAAAGAACTTTACGTTTTTGAAGGAATGAAGCGCGAGCCGGTCGAACGCGCCGGTGTCGGTGAAATCGTCGCGCTCGCCGGATTTGACGACATCAACATCGGCGAAACGATCACGCTGGTTGATAATCCGAAACCGCTACCCGTGATAAATGTTGACGAACCGACGATTTCAATGATTTTCGGCGTGAACAATTCGCCGTTTTCCGGCATTGACGGAAAATTCGTCACGTCGCGCCAAATTAAGGAACGGCTTCAAAAAGAACTTCTCGGAAATGTCGCGCTGCGAGTTGCCGAAACCGATTCGCCCGACCAATTCAGAGTTTCCGGGCGCGGCGAACTGCAATTATCAATTTTAATCGAAATGATGCGCCGCGAAGGTTACGAAGTGCAGGTTTCCAAACCCGAAGTCATCACGAAAAAAGACGAAAACGGACAATTGCAGGAACCGATTGAACAGGTCGTCGTTGACTGCCCCGAAGAATTTATCGGCGTTGTCACCGAAGCACTCGGACGCAGAAAAGGTCAGATGACGAAAATGATCAACAACGGCACCGGTCGCGTACGAATGGAATACGAAGTTCCGTCACGCGGTCTGATCGGTTTTCGCGGCGAATTTTTAACCGAAACGAAAGGCACGGGTTTGTTAAATACGCTGTTTTTGCGCTTCGATAAATGGCAGGGCGAAATGAAAGGACGCGGCACAGGTTCGCTCGTCTCCGACCGAATGGGGGAAACGACGACTTACGCGCTCTACGCTTTACAGGAACGCGGCAAACTTTTCGTCAATCCGCAAACCAAAGTTTACGAAGGAATGTTGATCGGCGAAAACACCCGCGCCGTTGACTTGGACGTGAACGCCGTCAAAGAGAAAAAGCTGACGAATATGCGAACCACTTCGACCGACGAAGCGATGCGCCTCGTTCCCGTCAAAGATTTATCGCTCGAAGAAGCGTTGGAATTTATTGCTGATGATGAATTAGTCGAAGCCACGCCGAAAGCGATTCGATTGCGGAAGAGATTTTTGAAGGCGAATGAAAGACCGAAGAAATCTTAACGGCAATTTGGTAAGTCAAGTAAGATAACCTTGTTGATTTTGATTGAAAGGAGATGATTATGCCTGATTAACATTTAAGTTCTCGACAATCTTGGGGCGATATTGACTTAAACTTTACGCAGGGAAGCGTTTTCTTTCGGCATAAGTGGTTTTATCACTGGCAACTATATACCGGTGTTACGGCGGCGTGGACGTTGCGGGAAAAACAGCGTTTTCATTTTCGTGCCGACCGCCAGATTTGGCGTGTTTGGAGCAACCGAGTTCGCTTGAATGTCAGCGGGACGGCACCTTTCGTTACGCGATTCAGAAATCGCGGCATACCGATTAACTTTGATGTGCAGTGGATTTTAAAGCCGCCATATCATTGGCTCGTGAATGTTTATAAAATGCCTCCCGGCAGCTCGCCGACTATTTATATCAGCCACGTTGACTCTGCTACGCGGCAGATGTTTCTGGATTCTGCCGACGTTGATTCTTACAATGCAGGCGGCGGCGATTTTTACGCTATTCCGCACGAATTCGGTCATAACACTGACAATGACGATGAATATAATTCGACCAGTCCGCACAATCCCGACACCGGCAGTTTGATGAATGTCGGTCAGCAAGTCAGAGCGCGGCACTTACGTTTAATTCTCAAAGAATTAAATGGACTGGTTCCAAATTGTACTTTTTCGGTTTCAATACCATAGTTGAGATATTTAGGTGAGAAAAAATAACATTATAAAATTTTGTATCGGCGCGGCAATTTTGTTTGGATGTTTCAGCGTGATTTTTGCTGACGAACCACTTGAAAAACCGGCAGACAAAATAATTTGCTCGCCTAATCGGAAATTCTGCGTTGATATGGATTACGAAGATAAGCAGACGACAGCTTATCAAATTAACAAGCAAGGCAAAAAGGAAAAACGCACCAAAATATGGGAAATGCCGGGTTGGTTTTATAATGCTTCTTTGGCAAATGACGGCGAACATTTAATTATCGGCAATGATTGGCGCAATCTTGTCGAAACCAACTATAAACCTGACCAAATTATGTTGTCATTTTACCGAAAAGGTGAGTTATTTCAACAAGTTAAGTTTAATCAACTGATCGAAAATTTCGCACAGATGCCGCGCACCGTTTCGCATTACGCTTGGTGTAAAATGTTTGGTTTGGACGAAAACGGATATTATTCGGTAACTACTTTTGAAGACCGCAGATTTCTTTTCGATCCGGCGACAGGACAACCAGTTAATATAAAACTTCTTGAGCCATCTTCTGCAACCATCGAAAACAATTTGGCAAATCCACTATCCACTTTGGAAAAAGACAATTCACTGATAAAGAATTCTCAACCCGCCGAAGTTGCTGAAAATCAATTGTGTCTTAGTTTTATCGGCGGCTTCGGTATTCTTCTGCTGGGAGAAATTTTCAGATTTCATCGGTAGATTATATGTTCGCAAACGGAACTGGCAAGTCAGCCAAAAACGAAAATACCAGCAAGCAAAAAAGAATTTTGAAAGTCGGCTGAAGACCGAAAGAGTTGTTTTCACCTATTTTTACAAGATCAAGCGGAATGTTTCCAAACATTCCGCTTTTTTATTTAAGACTAAATTGGTGCGAAAATTTTATTTGTGCCTTTGACATCTACGAAAAACTTAGTATCATTCATACTAAGTTTTTCGTAGATAGAATTAACAATGCAAAATAAACCGACAAAATCAGAACTAAACATTCTCAATGTACTTTGGGAATTAGATCAGGCGACGGTGCGCGAAGTTCACGACATTTTGAACGAGCGCAAGCCGACGGCTTATACGACTGTTTTGAAAATGCTGCAAATAATGACTGAAAAAAATCTGGTCAAGCGCGACAGTTCGAGCAAAGCGCATATTTACAAAGCAAAGCAGCCGAAGGAACAAACCCAGAAAAATCTCGTGTCGGATTTGATCGAAAAAGCGTTTCGCGGTTCTGCATTAAAGCTCGTACAGCACGTTTTGGAAACGAAACCGACGAGCGCGAAGGAATTAAAAGAGATTCGCAAATTGATTGAAGAAGCGGAGAAGAAAAACAAATGAATTTTGAAAAATTTATCAACTCAAACATCGTCGAAAGTCTCGGTTGAGCACTGCTGCATTCAATGAGGAAATTCGTCAAACGACGAAAATACTCGCGTCGCCTGTTTTGGTGGCGGCAAACGGAGGTAACTTGATGCAGAGAATAACGAAAATTTTACAAAAAAATACCGGGAGAAAGCGCGTCAATTCAGCTTGGTCGGCGATGTTGGCGTTGGCTTTGCTCTCGGCAGTTTTGCTAACGGTATTTTCATTCAAAACGGACAATTTTGTCAATGCTCAAACAAAAATGAAAAATAAAAAAATAGCCGTCGGTTTCGTTTCGATTCCGTTGAATTCCAGTCCGATTAGTTTGGCAAAGAATGTTGATTCGACGACACGAGAAAAAATTGGACAAGCGATGTCGCTCGCGGCGACGATGCAAATACTGTCAAAATTAGCACGGCACAAAGTTCCGGCAATCAGTTTTCTGCAAGGCTCGAAAATTTCCGGCGATGAAAAACTCAATTCACTTAATCCGCACCTTTTGCATTCTTGGCGAGATGCCGGAATGGAAATCGGCATCGGAAACTATGATCACATTTGGTTTTACGACACGCCGTATGACGAATATGTCGCCGGAGTCGAGAAAAACGAAGCCGTTGCGAGAGAAATTTTGGCGGAAAAGAATCTGCCGCTTCGCTATTTCAGTTATCCGTATTTGAACACGGGCAAAAATGCGGAAGAGCGCAATCGTTTTGAAGCGTGGCTGGCATCGCGCGGCATAACGCCGGTTAAATATACGATTGATAATCAGGAATGGATGTATTCTTTCGCTTATAATGTGGCTAAACTCAACCGCGATGATGAAGCGACGAAGAAAATTCGCGCCGAATTATCGAATATATGTCGAAAATGTTCGACCATTACGAAACGTATTCACAGGAAATGTTTGGACGCAAAATCGCGCAAACGATGGTTTTAACGCCAAGTTCTTTGGTCGGCGATTCGTTTGACGAGTTGTTTGGAATAATAGAAAAACGCGGCTACAAATTCGTTTCGATGGAAGACGCGCTTTCCGATCCGGCTTATCAAACGCCCGAAAATTTCTACGGCAAAGCGGGAATTTCGTGGTTTGAACGCTGGCGAATGGCGCAGGGCGGAAAACTGCTCGACGAACTGCAGGTCAGTTCGGAAGTCGAATATTTGTGGAAAAATCGAAATGATAAAAGCATCATAAAACCGCCGCTGCCGCTCGCACCACAACCGCCGCCGCCATTGTTGCCGAAACCGAAACTTTAATTTGAACTACTGTGCTTTCGCCGAAGCCCGCACGGAGTTAAAGGCGCAGAGGACAGGGAAAAGGCGAAAGGAAAATCGGAACGCCGTCAGGATGACGGTGTTTCATTAAGCATTTTCTGAACCTGATCCACATCTTTATCGCCGCGTCCCGAAAGATTAACGATAATAATCTCTTTCGCCGACATTTCCGGCGCGATTTTCAAAACGTGCGCGATGCCATGCGAACTTTCGAGCGCGGGAATTATGCCTTCGGTTTGCGATAAAACCTGAAACGCCGAAAGTGCTTCATCGTCCGTCGCAAAAGCGTAATCAATGCGCCCGATTGACTGCAAAAACGCGTGTTCCGGTCCGACTGAAGCGTAATCGAGTCCCGCCGAAATCGAATGCGTCGCGGCGATTTGCCCGTTCTCATCCTGCAAAAGCCAGCTTTTCGTTCCCTGTAAAACGCCGATCTTCCCGCCGCCCGCTTTGTTAAATCGTGCCGCGTGTTCGCCCAATTTTGAACTTTTTCCGCCCGCTTCCACGCCGACCATTTTGACATTTTCGTCATTCAGAAACGGATAAAACAACCCAATCGAATTTGAACCGCCGCCGACACACGCGACCAGCAAATCCGGCAAACGATCTTCTTTTTCGATGATTTGTTCACGCGCCTCGCGTCCGATTATTGATTGAAAATCTCTAACCATCAACGGATACGGATGCGGACCCAACGCTGAACCAAGCAGATAATAAGTCTCATCAACATTCGTCACCCAATCGCGCAGAGCCTCATTTATCGCATCTTTGAGCGTCTTCGCACCCGCATCAACGCCGCGCACTTCCGCGCCGAGCAGTTCCATCCGAAAAACATTCAACGCCTGCCGCCGCATATCTTCGGTTCCCATATAAACCACACATTCTAAACCGAATAGCGCACACACCGTCGCCGTCGCCACGCCGTGCTGTCCCGCGCCGGTTTCCGCGATAATTCGCTTTTTGCCCATTTTCCGCGCCAGCAAAATCTGTCCGAGCGCGTTATTTATTTTATGCGAACCCGTGTGTCCCAAATCTTCGCGCTTCAAATAAATCTTCGCGCCGCCCAATTTTTCCGACAATCTTTTCGCGTAAAAAAGCGGTGTCGGACGACCGGAAAAATCTTTCAGTAACTGCGAAAATTCCGCCTGAAAATCCGCATCGTCGCGCACGGCAAAATAAGCGTCGGTCAATTCCTCAATCGGCGACATCAGCGTTTCGGGAACAAACCGCCCGCCGAATTCGCCCCAATAACCTAATTCGTTTGGTTCAAAATTATTCATTTTCTAAGTTTTCTTTTTCTAACTTAAATTCTTCTAAAAAAGCAAAAAAGGCATCGAATGATTTTTCTTCATCATTCTTATATTTGTTTAAAATAAAAGTATGTAATCCCATTGCGCCTGGAATTCTTTCATTAAAAAATATCTCAGCGGAACTTCTAATTTCATCCGTAAAAAAAAATCCAGTATTAAAATGTGACTCGCTCAACTTCAGAGCCATTTTAAAGCCATAAAGTAGGTTATTGAAGTCAATTAAAGACTTTTTGTTTAAATACATTAACGGTCTTTGATGTATCGCTGATAAAAAATTGTAAAAATTTATTGGTGCATCCTTTAAATTGGTTTTAGTTTTTGTGAGAAAATTAATTAATTGCACTCTATCTTTTCTACCCTTTGTTTCTTCAACTCCGCTACAAATATCAACAGCAAAAGATTTAGTTTTATAAATCGCTCGACTAATATTTTCGTGTGTCAATCCGCCCGCGAGATACATTTTCGGAAAAATTTCCTGCACTTTTTTCGCAATTTCCCAATCGAAAGTTTCGCCCGTTCCGCCGTGTTCTTTGGGCGAATGAGCGTCGAGCAAAACTGCGTCCGTTTCATATTTCAAAACATCTTCCGGCGCGAAATCGGGCGAAACTCGAAAGGCTTTGATAATTTCCAGATTCGTTTTTTGTTTTAATTCACACGCGTATTCCGGCGATTCTTCGCCGTGAAGTTGGAGCGCGTCGAGTTTGGCAGCTTTTGCAATTTCGATAATTTTTTCCAAATTTTCATTGACGAAAACGCCGACTTTCAAAATTTTTTCCGGTAACTGTTCGATAATCTCACGCGCTTTTTCCGGCGCGATATAGCGCGGACTTTTCCCGTAAAAATTAAAGCCGAGCGCGTCCGCGCCGAATTTCGCCGACAAAAGCGCGTCTTCCAAATTTGTAATGCCGCAAATTTTAACCTTCGTCATATTTTTGAAACACATAGGAACTTAGAAAACATAGTTTTTTTAGTTTTTTGGCTATGTTTTCTATGTCCCTATGTGTTTAGTTTCTTCAATTCTTCCGCCGCATTTCCGCTTCGCATCAAAGTTTCGCCGATCAGAAATCCGGCAAAGCCGAGTTCGCGCAATTCTATAATCTCTTCTTTTGTCGAAATTCCGCTTTCGGTAATCATCAAAGCATTTTCGGGTGCGTGTTTTATCAATTCGCGCGACACGTCGAGCGATACTTTGAAAGTGTGCAAATCGCGGTTGTTGATTCCGATGATTTTCGCGTTTATTTTTTTTACTCTTTCCAACTCTTCCAAAGTGTGAACTTCGACGAGCGCGTCTAATCCTAAATCATTTTCGGCTAAATTGTGTAATTGCCGCAATTGCGTGTCGTCGAGCATCGCCGCGATCAGCAGAATCACATCTGCGCCGGCTTCGGCAGCTTCGTAGATTTGAAATTCGTCAAAGATAAAATCCTTTCGTAAAATCGGTAATTTTACAGCATTTCGCGCTGTTTTTAAATCTTCCAAACTTCCTTTAAAAAGATCTTCTTCCGTCAAAACCGAAATCGCGCACGCGCCGCCGATTTCATAATCTCGCGCGACTTGGGCGACATCAATTTTATCATTTATCACGCCTTTCGACGGCGACGCGCGTTTGATTTCGGCGATGATGTTGATTTGATTTTTTTGCAAAGCCGCCCGCAAACGATGTTTTTCCGCATTTTCTCTTTTGGCAATAGCAGATTTTTTCAGTTCGTCGAAATCGTGTTTTTGTTTGGCAGATTCCAAACGTTTTTTCTTTAATTCGATAATTTCTGTTAAAAACATTTTTATAAGGGGGGGACGATGGAACGCGAACTTTAGTTCGCCGTCGCCAGCGAATTAAAGTTCGCGTTCCGTTGTCGTTTTAATCAAACTTTCCAATTTACGCAGGGCATTTTCGCTTTCTAAACTTTCTTTCGCAAGATTGACGGATTCTTGTAAAGTATCCGCTTTTCCACCGACGAAAAGTGCCGCCGCCGCGTTTAATAAAACTAAATCACGCGCCGCGTCTTTTCTTTCGTTTTTTAAGATTTGCCTGATAATCTCGGCGTTTTGTTCAGCATTTCCGCCGCGCAAATCTTCTAAATCTTTTACCGAAACTCTTGTAAAACCAAATTCTTCGGGCGAGATTTCAAAAAGTTTTACTTCGCCGTTTTCAACTTCCGCGACGATAGTTTTGTCGCTGACAGTGATTTCGTCCAAACCGTCCGAGCCGTGAACGATCCACGCTTTTTTCGTATTTA
The DNA here is from genome assembly GCA_965217575.1 of Pyrinomonadaceae bacterium. GTDB lineage: Bacteria > Acidobacteriota > Blastocatellia > Pyrinomonadales > Pyrinomonadaceae. The sequence goes on from OZ244558.1 coordinate 1,345,882, forward strand.
GCGCGGCGTGTGTACGGGCAATCGGTTCGACTAATTCTTTGTGCCAAACGCCCATAATTTGAAACGGCGCGTTTGCCGGATTCGTCATCGGACCGAGCAAATTGAAGGTCGTGTGAACGCCGAGTTCACGGCGGATTTTCGCCACACGCGCTGTCGAAGCGTGATAGAGCGGCGCGAACATAAAGCAAATGCCGATTTCATTCAGGCACTTTTCGGAAATTTCGCGGCTGACCGAAACATTTACGCCGAGTTTTTCCAAAACGTCCGCGCTGCCCGACTTTGAAGTCGCCGCGCGGCTGCCGTGTTTGGCGACCGGTAAACCCGCGCCGGCGATGACGAAGGCGGCGGCGGTTGAAATATTAAAAGTTTTTACTTTGCTCGATCCGGTTCCCGCCGTATCAATAAAATGCGTGTGTATCGAATTAATTTTGACCGAATGCGCCCGCATCGCTTCCGCCATTCCCGCCAGTTCTTCGATTGTTTCGCCTTTGACGGCGAGCGCGACGAGCGCGGCGGAAATCTGCGCGTCGGTCGCTTCGCCGTCCAATAAATAATTCAGCAAATCGGCAGCTTCGCCGCGATTCAAATTTTCCCCCCGCATTAAATTCAGCAGTAATCCGCGCAAGCCCTGAGTCGGCGGTTCGTCAATCCGTTTGGGTGTCGGAAGCAGCCACGCCGGACGTTTTGCATTGTATATTTCAGATTCTTCCATAAAATGACAAAAACCCGCCGCGAAAATATTTTTTCAAGCAGCAGGTCTTCTAAAAATTTCGATTATTTGCCAATGATCTAAATTTCGCGCATTTTAGAAAACCAAAACGCACACTCGCCAATTCAAAGAATTCTGATTCAATTGGTGTTTATTTTCCATAATGACGGATTGACTTTTAATATCTGCGTTAAGATATTTATAACTTAACGTCGAAATTTTAGCAAATTTATGAGCGATATTTTCCAGCTAGCGGCGCGACCCGACCGCAACTTATTTTTTCGCAGAAATGATGCCAGCGATGTTCGTTTGGGTGAAATTGTTTCGTCTGAAATTGATGATTACGAAGCGTCGGAAATTGTTATTCTCGGCTGTCCGCAGGACGAGGGCGTTCGGCGAAACGGCGGCAGAATCGGCGCGAAACTTGCTCCAGACGCGATTCGCGCTCAATTTTATAAACTTTCTAATTTTGGATTAAAGGTCAAAATATTTGATTTGGGAGACGTGTTAATTCAGGACAATTTAGAAGAAACCCACGATTTTCACGAGCAAATTGTCGAACAGGTTTTGCGGGACGATAAAAAACTGATCGTTCTCGGCGGCGGCAATGATATTTCATACGCCGACGGCAAAGCGATGGCAGAAGTTTTCGGCTGCGAAAATTGGCTCGCGCTGAATATTGACGCGCATTTCGACGTTCGCGCCGATTCACCGCGCAACAGCGGAACGCCTTATCGTCAGCTTTTGGAAGAAAAACTTCTCAAGCCCGAATTATTTTACGAATTCGCTTTTCAGCCGCAAAGCAATTCTCCGATTTATTTTGAATATTTGAAAAACTTGGGCGCGCATTTGCTGGAACTGGCTGAAATCAAACAAATTATCTGTTCTGTTGCCCAAAATTTGTTCTCCTATCTGGAAACATTGCTGTTTCTGCCCGTTGAAGAAAAACCGTTGTATTTATTTTTCGGATTTGACGTTGATTCGGTTCGCTCGTCAGACGCGCCGGGAGTTTCCGCGCCGAGTCCGATTGGTTTGTCGGCGGAAGAATTTGTCGAACTGGCAAAATTTGCCGGAAAAGACGAAAGAACAAAAATTGTCGAATTTACCGAAGTCAATCCGCATTACGATATTGATCATCGAACCGCCAAATTGGTCGCGGTCGCTATACACAATTTTTGTTCATCAATAAAAAAAGGCTAACCAAAAAATGGTTAGCCTTAAATTTTGAAATTATATAATTCAAATTAAGCACTCAAACTACGTCCGGTTGCCAGGCGATAAATCGCCAGAACGATAATCGCGCCGACTACTGCGAATATCAAACCTACAATGCTGAACGTGTCGTTGCCGGCATTGGTGTTAAATAAAGCCCTGCCGATAAAACCGCCGACCATCGCCCCAACAATACCTAAAATTGTGGTTAAGATAAATCCACCGCCGTCAGGACCCGGCATAATCAATTTCGCCAAATATCCTGCTATGAATCCTACAACTATCCAAACAATTATTGAAATAAGCATCTCTTTTCTCCATTCTCCTTTTGATCTAATTTATGTAAACAACCTGATGTTTTTCAACCTTGCTCCGTGTCTCATAGGTTGTAACCTTTCAATTGTGTATAAAGCAAACGTTGTGCCAATTTCTTTGAATAATAAAAAGTCAATAAATTACTGCCGAATGACCAGCTTTGTTCTGAATAAGGCTTCATTGCAAATAATTTTCGTATGAATTTGATACAAAAATTAAACGGGTTTTCGTCAAAGGCGAAAACTTACTGTATTGTGCCATTCGTGCAAAATATTTCGCATCAGCAAAGCGTGGTCGAATTCAATAGAATGATTAGAAAAAATGCTTTTGTTATCGTAAAAACTTGAATAAATTGAACTCAACTCAAATGCTGAAACTTCCCAATTTTTTATTTGCAGCTTTATTCCGTCCAGTAATCTCGGATTTTTTGCTACTGAATAGCCAAGAGAACCTTTTTCAAAGAAAATTGACGCTTCTTCTAACGAAGAAAAAACAGAATCTTTCGGGAAAATTTGCGTCGTCGCGCCTTTTAATTCGACGGAGGCTTTTCCATCCTTTGATTTCATCGCAAAATCTATATTGCCTCCGAATTCTTTGACTTCAAAATCGGCTTTCTGATATTCGCCTGAAAAAATTTTGCCGCCGATTGACGTGTTAATCAAAGAATCGGTATCGCGGCGCGGAACAAAAACGCCTTCTCGCGTTTCACCCGTTTCATCTTCCCACAAAACGGCAATGCGATGCGCGGCGTTTTCACTTGAAATGCCGATGAATTCCGGCATTAATTTCGGGCGAATATGTTCCAGTCGGATCAGGCAAATTCCCGCAATCGCTTTTTCTCTATGAAGTTTCGGACGAAAACGCGCCGGTAGAATTTTCTGGATAATGCTCGGTTCGACGCGATAGTTTACCAAAATTCGGCGTTTAATAATTCCCTGAACAGTCGGTATTTTCATAATTTTGATAAAAGAACCGCACCGCCGAAGGTGAAAAATAAAATGACGCTGACAAACGCGTTCGTCGTAAAAAAAGCGGCGTTCATTCGGGTGAGATCATTGGGTTTAACGAGTGTGTGCTGATAAATCATCAACGCGCCGACGGCGAAAACTCCAACTAAAGCCAGCCATCCCAAACCGGTGAATAAATAAAGCAGAACCAAAACGATAAATGCCTGAAGGTGAAAAAGCCGCGCGATATAGAGCGATTTTTTGATGCCGAAACGCGTCGGAATCGAACGCAGTCCGGCACTTTTATCGTATTCAAAATCCTGACAGGCGTATAAAACATCAAAACCCGCCGTCCACATCATCACGAGCAGCGAAAGAAGCAGCGGAACTTCTGAATCGAGCGCGCCGCGCACGGCAATCCACGCCGCTGTCGGCGAAATCGCCAAACTCCAGCCTAAAATCAAATGCGCGAAGCTGGTAAATCTTTTCGCGTATGAATAGCCGAGAACACTCAGAAGCGCGATTGGCGAAAGCGTCAGCGTCAGCCAGTTTAGTTCATAGGCGGCGATTTCAAACAAAATTACCGCCGCGATAAAAAATGACCAGGCGAAACTGACGGAAAGTTTTCCGCTCGGCAGTTCGCGTTTCGCCGTGCGCGGATTTTCCGCGTCGTATCGGCGGTCAATAATACGGTTAAAAGTCATCGCCGCCGAACGCGCCCCGAACATCGCGGCGGTAATCCAAATTATCTGCCAAATCGTCGGCAAACCGTCCGCCGCCAAAACCGCGCCGAGAAAAGCAAACGGAAGCGCGAACAAAGTATGCTCGAACTTAATCATTTCGAGCGTTGTTTTAAGTTTTTTCCAAAAGCCGTTCATCAAAAATTCTAAATTCCAGGTTTCAAATTTCAAATTAAGCAAAGCTGATGCCGAAAAGCAATTCTAACAAAATCGGCGATTGTTTGCAGTTTTCTTCGGCAAATTGCAAATTTATAAGTTTTCAAATGGCAAAATGCGATATAATTTTTCACTGGAAATTCTCTCTTATTCGGGAAATTCAAAATCTAAAATCGGAAGTCCAAAAATTTAGAAATGCCTTCAGGAAAAACACACGACGCGCTTACATTTCTCTTGGTCGCGCCCACTTTCGCGGCGGCGTGGCAGTTCACGCGCAGTTTTCCGCTGGCTTTAATCGTGACGGCGGCATTTCTGTTCGGCGGTTTGATGTTCGGACCGGATTTGGATACGCAGTCGAAACAATACACGCGCTGGAGTTTTTTTTGCTATTTGTGGTATCCGTATCAGGCTTTTTTTAAGCACCGTTCGCGCTGGTCGCACGGTTTGATTTTCGGCACATTTTTGAGAGTCGTTTATTTTATGGGCGTAATGACGCTTTTATCATTCCTGCTGACTTTTATAATCACTTTTTACGACGGCGGCGAGTTGCCGAATTTGTTGGAGTTTACAAAAACGTGGACTACAATCGGGAAGTCAATCCGCCAATACTTCGGCGAATACGCGTTTCCGTCGCTTTTTATCGGATTGTGGCTCGGCGCGGCAAGCCACACGCTAACTGATATGGCTGGTTCGTTTATCAAACACGGACGCATTATGGAACCGTTTTAATTTCAGGCTGCGAATTCCAAATTCAAATTTGAGATGAAATATTTAAAATTGCCAATAGTGTGAATTCGAGATTTTTCTTCCAATCCAAAATCTAAAATCCACAATCGAATTCATTTCCCTCCTCTCGTATTGACCAGCCGCAGCGAATGACGGCGAACGGCATCGGGAACATTGCGATTTTTGGTGAGCGCGTTTAAGTCTTTCATTTGCAGGCGAACGAGGATGCTGATGACGTTGGCAATTGGCGTGCGCGGATTGCGCGCCAGATTATGAGCGGTCGCATAATTTCGCGCCCATTTGCGATTGATGGCGATCTGCCGCAGCACATCTTCGGGAACCGAGCGCATCGCCGCGATTTTTTCGACTTCCTGATCGGTGATTCGCGCGTTATTGACGACAGCTTGAGAAACGATGCGGTTCGGATCGCGGATCAGAATATTGCGGGCTTCACGGTCGCCTTTCATCGCCAATTTCACGCGATCTTTCATTCCCATCCGCATAATACGGTTAATCATCGAAATGCGCTCGCCGGAAATTTCATCGCTTTCGTCACGCAAGTCGCCCAAAATTTTATTGATGATCATTTCGCGTTCTTCCGCTGTTTCTTCGTAAAATTCCTCGATATATTCAAGCGACAGCCACGAATCGTCAGTTTCGCTGTCCGGGACTTCGATATGTTCGGCGAGCAGAATCGCATCTTCAAAACTTAATGTTTGGTCTGAATTCGTCGCCGATAAATCGGCGGTAAATTCCGCCTGTTCGATAAATTCCGCCGCCGCCGTTTTTCCCTGCGCCCGCAGTTCGTTGGCAATTTGCTGCGCGCCGCGCGATTTTTCAAAAAATTCGCGTTTGATTTCTGCCGCCCGTCTTTCGGCTTCCGCCGTTCGATACGGATTGGCGATAATCGCGTCCATTATCTGCGGTGTGCGAATCAGAAGCTGCTGATTAAATGAGATGAGTTCGAGCAGTTCGCCTTTTTTCGTCTGGCGGGCAAATTGAATAATCGCTGCGGACGGCGTTTTCGGATTCGCCAGAATCGTTTCGTGAATTTCCGACGGCATATTTTCCCGTCCGGCAAAATAAGCCAGCACCGGCGGCGCGATTTCACTTGATTTGATCGTGTTTCCAAGTTCATTTTGATCTTGAGCGGCGAGCGTTTTTGCGGCACTCTCCGCCAGTTCAGCGTCAACGCTTTGCGAAAGCGCGACCAAAACTTCCAGCAAATCGCTTTGCGGCAGCGGCAAAATTCCGCGCGCCGCAGCAAGCTGCGCCGGTCGCGGAGCCGTTCCGCCGACAATCGCTTTGACGACCGGATTCAACGAATTCACTTCAAAATTCATAATATTAGCAGGAAGATTAATTTGATTGAAAGTTTACAGATATTTGGAACACTAAAAATTCTTAGTGTTCAATTGAATATCATAACATAAAATTATTGAAATAATCGCCTTTCTTGACTATCAGACGGGCTTAAATTAAGCTAACAAATTGCACTAAACGGCAATGCGGTCATTCTTAAATCTCAATTTATAAAGCAAAAAATTAATACCAAACCAGAAATTATGATAACAGACGATATAAAAAATCTTATTGCGGAAAAAACCGCGCGGATCGGCGTGATCGGACTCGGTTATGTCGGATTACCGCTCATAGTAGAATTCGGATTAAAGGATTTCAAAGGCATCGGGTTTGAAGTTGATGCCAAAAAGGTTGAACAAATCAACGCCGGTCATTCCTATATTGTAGATGTGTCCGACGAAAATCTAAAGAAATGCGTCGAAAGCGGGAATTTAACCGCGACCACCGATTTTTCGGAGTTAAAAAATTGCGATGTCATTATCATCTGCGTCCCGACCCCGCTGCGGAAAACGAAAGACCCGGATATGTCTTATATTTTAGCGTCCGGCGAACAGATTCAAAAATATATGCGGCGCGGGCAACTCGTCATTTTAGAATCCACGACTTATCCGGGAACGACCGACGAAGTTTTACAGCCGATGTTTGAAAAAGCCGGTTTCAAACTTGATGAAGATTTTCTGCTCGCTTTTTCGCCCGAAAGAGTTGATCCGGGCAATCCGCAGTTTCAAACGCACAATATCCCGAAAGTGGTTGGCGGCGTATCGAAAGATTCGGGGGAAAGCGCCTCGTTTCTTTATTCTCAAATCGTCGGTAGTGTTCATCTCGTTTCTTCGGCGAGAGTGGCGGAAGCGGCGAAACTTTGGGAAAACACTTTTCGCGCCATCAATATCGGAATGGCGAATGAAATGGCGAAAGTCTGCAACGCGCTTGGCATTGACACCTGGGAAGTCGTCCGCGCGGCGGCGACCAAACCGTTCGGTTTTATGGCGTTTTATCCGGGACCCGGAATCGGCGGACACTGCATTCCGCTCGACCCGCATTATTTGAGCTGGAAAGCGCGGCAGCACGGTTTCGATTCACAATTTATTACGCTTGCCGAGCAGGTAAATTCAGGAATGCCGAAATACGTGGTCGGTCTGGTGCGCGACGCGCTGAACGAGAATGAAAAATCGGTTAAGAGCGCGAAAATTTTAATTTTGGGCGTAGCTTACAAAAAAGACATTGACGATATGCGCGAATCGCCGGCATTATCGGTTATTGATCTGCTTCGCGCGCAAGGTGCGGAAGTCTTCTATCACGACGCGTTTGTGCCGGAAGTAACTTTCGATCACGCTTACACCATCGGCGACGGCGAACCGCTTTATAATAAAGATTTAACCGACGAATTAATTACTTCATCCGATTGTGTCGTCATCTGTACCGAACATTCGGGAGTTGATTACAGGCGCGTTTGCGAATTGTCAAGTGTCATCGTTGACACGCGCAACGCGCTTTCGGAAGAAATTCGCAGCGGAAGTAAGGCAAAAATTGTGCGCTTGTAGCAAATGCCGGATTTCAGATTTCAAATTCCAAGCTTAGGCGGAATCTGGAATCCGAAATCTGGAATCTGAAATGTTAAAAATCCTAAACATCGTCGGGGCGCGTCCTAATTTTATGAAGATCGCGCCGATTGTCCGCGAAATGAAGCGGCGCAGCGATGAATTTCTGCCGCTCATCGTTCACACCGGACAGCATTACGACGCGGCGATGTCCGATTCTTTTTTTGCCGATTTGGACATTCCAAAACCCGATTTTCATCTCGAAATCGGTTCGGCATCCCACGCAGTGCAGACGGCGCGGATTATGACGGCGTTTGAGCTGGTCGTTATGCAGGAAAAGCCGGATTGGGTGCTGGTCGTCGGCGATGTCAATTCGACGATTGCGTGCGCGCTGGTTTGTTCAAAACTCGGCGTAAAGGTCGCGCACGTCGAAGCCGGACTGCGTTCGGGCGATTTGACAATGCCGGAGGAAATCAATCGTCTTTTGACCGACAGAATTTCAGATTTGCTGCTCACGCCTTCGCCCGACGGCGACGAAAATTTGTTAAAGGAAGGAATCGCGCCCGAAAAAATTAAACTTGTCGGCAATGTGATGATTGATTCGCTGTTTTACAGCTTGAAAATCGCGGAAAATTCGACGATTCGTGAGGATTTAAATTTGACTGCAAAAGATTATGCGGTTTTGACTCTGCATCGTCCGTCGAATGTTGACGAAAAAGAAGTTTTCAGCGGCTTGCTCGACGCGCTCGTCGAAATCAGCGAAAAAATCCCGATAATTTTCCCCGCACATCCGCGCACGAAAGCAAATATCGAAAAATTCGGTTTCGCCGAACGAGTCGCCAATTCAAATATCAAACTCATCGAACCGCTCGGTTATCTCGATTTTATGAATTTGTATTCGGGCGCGAAATTAGTTCTCACTGATTCCGGCGGTTTGCAGGAGGAAACGACCGCGCTTTCAATTCCCTGTCTGACTTTGCGCGAAAATACCGAACGCCCGATTACGATTGAGATGGGGACAAATAATTTGGTCGGCACAAACCCGCCTGTAATCACCGCCGCCGCATTTGAAATTTTAGATAAAGAAAATCAAATGCAAAACGGAAAAATTCCGCCGCTCTGGGATGGTAAAGCAGCGGAACGAATATGTGACGCACTGTTAAATCAAGAAAAAAACTAAGAATTTGAAGTCAAAAATTATTTCGGTTCTTTTAATTTCTTGTCCTTCCGGCAAGCAGAAAGTGGGCGCGCCGCAGCTTTTATAATAGTCAGAATGCGCTGTTTCTTTTTATCGGTTGTGACTGTCATACAAGTACAGCCGTAGCCGTAATTCCCATTTGTTTCTACCCATTGGTTAGGCTTAAAATCTGCCCAATCTCCATCTGCCTGATAACCGCCCTGTTCTCCAACCAACCATTCTCCGTCTTTGTCGCGCAACCAAGCATTGGCAGGTGTCGGATTGCTGAACCAGCCGCAGCGGACTTCCGGTTTGGCTTCGGATTCAAGAGTAGGGATTTCGGGACTTACATAAGTTGCGACAACGGTTTTTTGACCGAAGAATAAGACTAACGCTGCCATACAAAAACTGACACACAACAGCGCGGAAATTTTTAAGACAGAATTTCTGACAGTTCTTTCAATTTTCTGCATAAGTTTAAAATTCTCAATTATTTAGCCTGTTCCATCGGATAACCGGCATTTTTCCAAGCCGCCGTTCCGCCGAGCAAAGCATACGCATTCGTGTAACCTTTTTCTTTCAAAATCTGCACCGCACGGGCGCTGGTATGTTCCGACGGTCAGGAACAATACGCGATGATTTTTTTGTCTTTCGGAAGTTCTTTGTAACGGGTTTCCATTGAATTAAGCGGAATGTTCAGCGAGCCTTTAACGTGTTCGACGTTGTAAGATTCTTCGCCGCGGGTGTCAATAAAAACCGCGTTTCCCTTGTCGAAATCCTTTTTCGCATCTTCCAAGCTGATGCGCGGCGCGTCGTCGGGAACCGCTGTCGGTGCGGGTGTGGTCGTAGTCGTGTTCGTGTTTGCAGTATTCGTAGTTGTCTTAACGACATTAGGTGTTGATGTTGCCGCACCGGACTTTGAACAAGTCTGGAACGCCGCGCCAAATGTCGTTATCAAAAACATTGTTAATATAAATTTCATTTTTTACCTCCAAGAATGTGTTCGTCGTTCGTCAATCGTCCATCGTGAAAACGTCAGCATAAATACGAATTGCGGCTGACTAACTACGTTCTTCCGATTTACGATTCACGGTTGACGATCCTAACTATTATCTATCGTCGGTTCGCCGCCGGCAATCGGTGTCGGATATTCTCCGTTCCAGCAGGCAGCGCACGTCGAATCTTTGTCAAACTTGATCGCGCCGAGCATTCCGTCCATCGAAAGATAGCCGAGCGTGTCGGCTTCGATGTAGCGGCAAACTTCGTCAACCGACATTTGCGCGGCGATCAAATCGGCTTTGCGCGGCGTGTCAACTCCATAATAACACGGCGAAACGGTTGGCGGACAGCTAATCCGCATATGTACTTCCCGCGCTCCGGCATCACGCACCATTTCGACGATTTTTTTCGAGGTCGTGCCGCGCACGATTGAATCGTCAACCAGCACGACGCGTCTGCCCTCGATTAAATCGCGGATCGGATTGAGCTTTAACCGCACGCCGAACGAGCGGATTGACTGCGACGGCTCGATAAAAGTTCGCCCGATGTAATGATTTCTGATGATCGCCTGCCGGTAATTAATTCCCGATTCCCTGGCGTATCCGATTGCCGCCGCCACACCGGAATCGGGAACGGGAACAACCAGATCGGCTTCCACCGGATGTTCAATTGCCAGTTGTTTGCCCATTTGGTGGCGCGACTGGTTGACCGATTTCCCGAAAATTATCGAATCCGGGCGCGAAAAATAAACGTGTTCAAACGCGCAGACCGAGCGCGGCTTTTCTTCGAGCGGAAAAAACGAGTGAATGCCGTCTTTGTCAATGACGAGCATTTCGCCCGCCTTGATTTCGCGCACATATTCCGCGTCAATCAAGTCGAACGCGCACGTTTCCGACGCGACGCACCACGCATCTTTCAATCGCCCCAAATTCAGCGGGCGAAATCCGCGCGGGTCGCGTACGGCGATCAACGCGTCGGGCGTTAAAAACAGCAGCGAAAACGCGCCTTCCGTTTCGCGTAAAACTTTGGCAATCGCTTCGGTCGCATCTTTCGCCTCCGTGCGGGCGATTGAATGCAGAATCGTTTCGGTGTCGGAGGTCGAAGAAAAAATCGCGCCGGTTTTCTCCAATTCAAGGCGTTTTTGATTGGCAAACGGTAAATTCCCGTTATGGCAGACGGCGATTTTTCCGTGCTGACAGGTGACGGAAAACGGCTGCACTTCCTTGATCGTACTTTTCCCCGCCGTCGAGTAGCGCGTGTGTCCGATGGCACTTCTGCCTTTTAATTTCCTCAAAGCGTCCTCATCCAAAACATCGGCAACGAGTCCCATCGAACGAAACTGATAAAGCTCCGCGCCGTCGCTGGAAACGATGCCGCAGGCTTCCTGTCCGCGATGCTGCAAGGCGAAAAGCCCCAACTGTGTCAGGGTCGAGGCTTCGCGCTGCCCGAAAACACCGAAAACGCCGCATTCATCGTGAAATTTATCGAGAATAAAATCGCTCATTGCATATATTTTGCCACATATTTCGCCAAGAAAACAGTTGATAAAGTCATCCGCGTTCGATTTTCAGAATTAACTTTAGTTCAAAACGATTTGAAGAAACCGGCGAACTGTTAGAAAATTTTATAACGTCAAGCTAAATATTTGGAGAAACAATTTGCCGGAAAAAATTTATCGTGATTCGGTTCATAACATCATTCGCCTGAAAACCGACAGCGACGAAGGCAAACTGCTCGTGCGGCTGATTGATACGGCGGAATTTCAGCGGATGCGGCGCATTAAACAACTCGGTCTCGCCCTGTTTGCGTATCAGGCGGCGGAGCATTCTCGTTTTACACATTCGCTCGGCGCGCTGCATTTGGCGACGCGGACGCTCGACAAACTCGGCTCGAAATACGAAATTTCAGACGAAGCGCGAACCGCCGTGAGAGTCGCCGCACTATTGCACGACATCGGACACGGCGCGTTTTCGCACGTTATCGAAACGATTTTAGATTTTCATCACGAAAATTTTACGATTGAAGCCGTGTTGAGCGACGAAACCGAAGTCGGACGCGTTTTGAAAGAGTTTTCGCCGCGCATCGCCGAAGATGTCGCCGATATTATCCGCGGAAATTTTCGCCCGATGGCTTTGGCGCAGCTCGTTTCGTCGCAGTTAGATGTTGACCGGATGGATTATTTATTGCGCGACTCTTTGATGACGGGCGCGAAATACGGCATTTACGATGTCGAATGGATTATCAAATCGCTCGAAATTGACGAGGAAAACGACCGGCTGTACGTTTCGGCGCGGGGCATTTTCGCCGTCGAAGATTATTTGCAGGCGCGATATTATATGTTCCGGCAGGTTTATTTTCACCGGACACTGCGGTCGGCGGAAACAGTTCTGCGCTCGCTTTTGCGCCGCTCACTGGAACTTTTTCAGGGCGGAAAATTCGTCTGGTTCGCTGAAGATACGCCGTTTGAAAAGATTTTGAAAGGCGAAAGATTATCTCTGAAAGAACATCTCGAATTAGACGACGCGGACGTAATGTTTCACATCAAACAATGGCAAAAATCGGACGATAAAATTTTGTCTGATTTATCGAATCGTTTTCTGAATCGCCGGCTTTTTAAGATTTTCGATCTCGATATGCCGGAAAACGAACGGCAAAATTTTCTGGACGAAGCGCGCAAACTCGTCGAAAACGCCGGATTTGACGCGAATTATTATTTTATCGAAGACCGCGCCGGCGACGTACCGTATTATTTTTACACGAAAAACGCGACCGAACCGAAAAATCTAATTTATGTCGAAGAAGGTTTTTCGCATCCGCAAATCAAGGAAATTTCCGAAGTCAGCGCGGCGGTGCGCGGGCTGCAAAAAAGTTACCAAATTCACCGCGTCTGTTTTCCGCCCGAATTAAAAGAGGAAATTGCGAAGATTTATCACCGATGAACAAAAGAAATTTGCAGGGATTTACAGGATGAACAAGATAAAAATCAAAAAATATCTGCGTTTATCCGCGTTTATCTGCGGTTTGTTAATATCTTCGTTTTCCTCTTCCCTCGCCCAATCGAAAATCGCCGTGATCGCGCCCGAAAAAAACGCGCTTAATCGGGTATTTGTTGAAAAACTTGAAGACGCGCTCGCGCCGGATTTCAAAATTACGGACGATTCTCTGAGCGAATCCGCGTTTCTTTCAACCGAACATAAAACGCCCTTCAACCTTTCAACGGAAGAATCAAAAAACATCGGCGCGGCAATCGGCTGTGATTACTTTTTGCTGGTCAAAGCCGAAACTCTGATGCGTTATTCGTTCGAGAAAAAAGAATATCAGGAATCTTACGCCGCCGTTTACGTCGTCAGTTCGCGCACCGGACGACTCGTTTTTTGGCAACTGATTAACGGCGAAGCGAAAAAAACGGACGAAGCCGAAAAGCAATTGTTCGATTCAATAAAAGATTTAACGGTACGTATTTCAGAGCGATTAAAAATCGTCGCCAAAGACGAACTGAACGAAAAATCGCCGCCCAAAATTGAAGAACTGCCCACCGAAAATTCGCCCGCCGCCGAACATTTTCGCCCGCCGCTGCCGTATCAGCGCATCAAGCCGCCATACACGCGAACAGCGTATCTTTACAGCGTCGAGGCGACCGTTGATATTGAAATTGACGTTGACGAAACGGGAAAAATCGCGCGAACGGAAATCGTCCGCTGGGCTGGTTTCGGTTTAGACGAATCGGTCGAAAAAACCATTCGCCGAATGAACTGGAAACCCGCCGACCGCGACGAAAAACCGTTGCCGATGCGCGTTTTGCTGCGCTATAATTTCAAGAAAATCGAACCGGAAGATCAATAATCGAAGAATATTTGCAGGGATAACAGGATAAAAACGGATAAATCTTTTGATAGTTAAAAAAATTATCCCTTTAAATCCTGTTATCCCTGCAATTTTCTTCTTGACTTTCGTTTTCAAGCAATTTTTTCGCTTCCATCAGACTTTCCAGATGCGATTCGCTAACTTTCGGATATTCCATCTTCAGCGATTCCATTTTTTCGATAATAATGTTTGAAACGACGATGCGCGTGAACCATTTGTGGTCGGCGGGAACGATAAACCACGGCGCGTCTTTGGTGCTGGTTTTTTCCATCGCGTCTTCGTACGCCTTCATATAATCGTCCCAAAAACCGCGCTCTTTGGCATCGGTGGCGGAAAATTTCCAGTTTTTTTCGGGTCGGTTGATGCGTTCCAAAAATCTCTCTTTTTGCTCTTCTTTGGAAACATTGAGGAAAAATTTCAGAACGTGAATACCGTTTTCCGACAGATAAGTTTCAAAATTTCTGATCTGCTCGAAACGCTCTTTCCAAATATCTTTGTCGTCCTTTATTTTTTTCGGTAACTGCTGCAATTGCAGGATTTCGGGATGCACGCGGACGACCAGAACTTCTTCATAATACGAACGGTTGAAAATTCCGATTTTTCCGCGTTCCGGCAATTTTCGCATCGAACGCCACAGATAATCGTGGTCTAATTCTTCGCTCGAAGGCTGTTTGAACGACGTAACTTCGCAGCCCTGCGGATTCAAACCGCTCATTACGTGTTTGATCGCGCTGTCTTTGCCCGCCGCGTCCATCGCCTGAAAAATTATCAAAAGCGCGTGCTGATTCTCCGCGTAAAGCACGTTTTGCAGTTCCGTCATTCGCTCGATATTCGTCACCAAATCTTTCACCGCCACTTTTTTATCTTCATAATCGCCGGTAAAATCGGTTTCGTAATTTTTCAGTTTTAACTTTTTGCCTTCCGGCACGAGAAATTTTTCGATGTTCATAATTCTGTTAAAGGTAGCTTTTTATTGATAAATTTGCAATTACGGCGGGCGCGAATCGTGAAATCGTGAAATCGTCAACCGTGAAGAAAAGAGTTATAACTTCCAGTTCGACATTTTGCACTTTGCACTATTTCACATTTTCGCGCAGAAATTTGAGCATTGCGGGTTTGACGATTTGCGCGCCCCAGCCGTAAAAGTTGTAATCGAAACCGTGCTGCGCGTAAGGAATTAAAATCGTTTCGTGTGAAATATTAGAATTTTTTAATTGCTCGGCAAGCAGAAACATATTTTCGCTTTTGACCAATTGATCCTGTCTGCCGTGAACGAGCAAAGTCGGCGGCGTTTGTGCCGAAACGCGCGCGGTCGGCGACGCGATAAGATAGCGATTGCGGATTTCGTCCGATTCGCGCGGACTTCCGCCGAGAAAATCGGCGAGCGTTTGCGGTCCGTTGATGACAAATTGATTCGCCGGATGATCGTAATCCCAAAGCAAATCGGTCGGCGCGTAGAACGAAATGACGGCGCGAACGCTTTCGTCCAGTTCATTTTCTCCGCAATTTGGCGGAAGTTGCGCGTCACCGGCGGAATACGCTGCCAGCAAAGCGAGATGCGCTCCGGCAGAACGTCCGAAAAGCGCGATTTTTTCCGGCGCGATTTTAAATTCCGCTGCGTGTTCTTTAATCCAAACGACGGCGCATTTGACATCGCCGGTCGCCGTCCGCCAATTCGGTTGCGGCGCGATTC
Source organism: Pyrinomonadaceae bacterium (assembly GCA_965217575.1). Classification (GTDB taxonomy): domain Bacteria; phylum Acidobacteriota; class Blastocatellia; order Pyrinomonadales; family Pyrinomonadaceae. The sequence continues at coordinate 1,361,320 of OZ244558.1, forward strand.
TGTAATCAACGTCAAAAACCGTAAAACCTTCGTCCGCCAGCCACCGATTCCATTGCGGAAAATCGCTGCGCCTGCCGCCGTTCCACGAACCGCCGTGAACGACTATCACGCTCGCGCCGTTATTTTTCGCCTCGTCCGGCGGCGAATAAACATCAAGTTTCAATTCTTTATCGCCGATCCGCTCAAAAGTATAAGTTGTAAAACTTTCTTTTAAATCTTCTTCCGCAGCGTTATTTCCCTTCCAAAATCCGCCGAAATAAGTTTTCAGCGAAAGCGCGGCGTTTTGACTTTGCGCCAACGAAATAACGCTCAAAAGCGGATAAAGCGCGATTATCAACGCGATGCCGCCGATAATGACGGAAACGATCCACAAATTGCCGCTTTTGTAAAAAACGCGAGATAATACCGTGCCGGAAATCCCGATCAAAGCCAACACGCCAAACCACAAACTCCATTCGCTGACGGCGACTGAAAAAAGCCAAATGTCGTAAGCCGGCGCGGGAATAATAACCCAGACGACCGCCAGTAATGCGAGAATATTTAGAATTAACGATGTGAAATTTAGAAAAATTTTCAACGTTTTTCCGGTCAGTGAATATAAAAATTGAACCTCTAATTCTTTCGCAAAAATCAGAGGTTCAACATCATTGTAAACTTTGCCTTACTAAACAATCATCACAATTCCGCGAATCATTGAAACCCCAAAAATTCTGTAATTTGGAATCTGAAATTTGGAATTACAAATTTCGCTTATTTGCATTTTGAATAACCGCAGTCGCGGCAGAAATCACAGCCCGAAGCGTGTTCGAGTTGTCCTTTGCATTCGGGACAAGTTCCGATCATATTCGACATTTTCGACTGTTTTTCGGCTAAATTTTCATTTTCCGAAGTCGCCGCTTTGCTTATTTGTCTTTCCGAACCCGGCAGATTTTTCAAACGGCGATCAATTAATAACAAACATTCGGCAATCGCCTGTTCGGGCGATGTCAAAAGTCTTTCGTTAAACCAGACGGCGTGCGTCGCGGTGACTTTGTTCAGACTTCGCGCCACTTCTTTGACATCGAAACCGCCGCGCAGCATTTTTGAAGCGAGCAGACCGACACCTTCGGAAATCGGTCCGGTGGCGAAAACTTCCATCACACATTCGCCGTTGTGATTGACGGTAACGTAAAGATTCGCGCCGTCAAACGGAATGCGCCACGTCGAGCCTTGCAATTCGCGCGGTCGTTCGACGTGCGCGGTTTCAGTTTTTTGTTTCGCTTTTGTTTCGGATTTAGCCGGACTTGCGATTTCAATCGTTTCCAGTTCGCCGCATTCACCGACTTCGATTTGTTCGATGTTTTCCGGTTTCTTTTCTTCGGCTTTCATCGAAGTCAAAACCTGACCTTCGCGCGAACCGTCGCGGTAATAAGAAACGCATTTACAGCCCAAATCTTTGGCGAGCCGGTAAAGTTCGTCAACCGATTCAATCGTGTCGTCTTTTGCGCCGTTGCAGGTTTTCGACACGGAATTGTCAACATTGCGCTGCGCCGCCGCGAGAACCTGAACGTGCTGTTTCGACGTGATATTTAACGCCGAAATAAAATACGGCGGCAATTCGCTTTCGTGGTCAACGACGTACTGCGCGGCGTTTTTGATTGATTCTTCGTCGGTTTGGTCAACTTCAATTCCCAACGCCGCCGCCGCCAAAGTGTGAACGTAAGTTCGCGTTCCAATCGTGTCCTGTCGTACATAAGCCCACGAAAAATTCGGTTCACAGCCGCTCGAAGTTTCGGCGACCAACGAGATCGTGCCGGTCGGCGCGATAGTCGTCGTTTCGTAATTGCGCGGAGTCAGCGGCGTGTCGCGCGAAATGCCGATTTCGTCATACAAAAATTTCGCGTAAGATTCGCGGTTGCCTTCAAATTCGGGAAACGCGCCTTTTTCCGCGCCCAATTTAAGCGACGCTTTCCACGATTCGCGGCGCACAAAACCCATCACTTTATCCATCAAATCAATTGATTCGGGCGAGCCGTAAGTGATTTGCAGTTTCAGACACAAATCAGCAAAACCCATAATTCCGAGTCCGACCGGACGCGTTCTTTTGACCACATCGTCAATATCATCAAGCGGGAAATATCCGGCATCAATCACATTATCCAAAAACTGTGTACTCAACTGCGTCGCCCGCGCCAGCCGTTCCCATTCGACCGATTCATCAAGATTTTTGCCGTCGCCGACTTGCTTGTAAAACTTTGATAAATCAATGCTGCCGAGGTTGCACGAGTTGGAGAAATGCAGGAACTGCTCGCCGCAATTTTTGCTGCAAATATATGAAAACATTGACTTTCCGGTTTCCGTGACCGATTCAAAGCCGCCGATAAAGAAGTTGTGGAACTCGTCAACCGTGCCGTTATAGACGGTTTCTTCGCCGTCGAATTCGATTGAGATGACTTTGTGATTGGTCATCGCGGCGGTTTCCTTCAGAGCGGCGTAGGTGCGGAACGGACTCGTTTTTCGGGAAATTTCAAAACTGATTCCTTTAGCCTGACACGCTTGCACCCAATCTTTTTTGTATATTTTGCCGAGAGATTTACATTCCAAGAATACATCTACCTGTTCGGCGCGAAGTTTTTCCTTTCTTCTTTCGTGTCCCGCTTTGACATTGGCGATTCTATCGGCTTCCCAATTCGGAACGGTATTTCGATAGGAATTCAGAGCGCAGCGCGATGAACAAACGCCGCTTTCACGGCGAAACGGGATGGTGACAAAAGAATTTCCGCAGACTTCGCAGTTTTTGTTGATGTGAACGCAGCCGTCAGTAAAAATGCAATCGTAGCCCTGCGCCGTCAAATCTAAATAAAGCTGCGCGGAACGCGGGTCTTTGTCGCCGTGTTCCAAACCCAATTCCGCCGCCGCCCATTTTCCCAAACCGACGATGCCGCCCAAATGATCGTCGCGCCATTTGGAAAACTGCTGCGGCAAACCTCTCTCGCCGGCATATTTTGCCCATTCTTTGGGGGAAAATCTTCTGCCTAATTGTTCGGTCAGTTCCAAAGCGCACGTTCTCAACTCTTCGTTGCTGAAACCGCTGAATCTGCTGTTTTTCTCTCCGCTCACCGCATCAGACATATTTTGACGATAAGCCGCCCATTTTTCCGCGCTCCATTCGTTTTGAGCGCGCACCATCGGATTATTTTCGCCTTTCATCAGGTCGCCGTGCAGACGATTGTGGTCTTCAACGGACATCGCTTGCAAATTTTCCGGGCTATTATTAAGCCCGTTAAAATCTTTGTGGTGGACGACATAACCTTTCGGAATACCGTTCAAATTTTGATGGAACTCGGCAATATACCGATGTTCTGCTCTATTGGCAGCTTGCCCACCGTTATTGACCCAAACATAATCCTGTGTCGGCGCGTTATCGGGAAACATCTCGTGGAGCGAAGAATGAAACCGCGTCATAATATGCAGACTATCGCCTTTTTGCAGTTCGTCCACCCGTTTATAACCGCCGTTTCTAATCAAAAGTTTATGATTAGCCGTCGCTCTGATCGTCGAGCCGTCATCTAAAGTAACTTTATAAACCGCTTTGTCGTGTCCGGTAATGCGCGGATTTCGCATCGTGCGGACGACGAGTTTGCCGCGCTCATTTAACGCGTAAACCGGCACATCTTTCCCCGCTTCAGCGAGTTCTTTGATCGGCACATTGCCGCGCCCGTCGGCTGTCGCCACCACCGTTTCGCCCGTTACGCACGGATTACTGGCGTAAATTTGTCCCATCGAATTCATCATATGATTATGACGATTCACCTGATCAATAAACGCGATTCCGGGTTCGGCGTATTTGTGCGCCGAAGCGATAATTCTGTTCCAGATGTCGGGCGCGTAAATCATTCCCGCGCTCGGCGGCTGTTCAATCGCGCAATCCGACAAATCAGCCGTTTCAAACGCGAGTTTGTCGGCAAATGTGACGGTTTCGCCGTTTTTGTCTCGATAAACAGCGTAATCTTCTCCGGTCAGCGGATCGAAAACCGCCTGCCCCCATTTCTCGCCGTCAAATTCGGTCTGAAACCATTCTTTTTTATCAACGGCTTCCATAAATTTGTCGGTGACGTTGACGGAAATATTAAAATTCGTCAGCGAATGCTGGTCGTTCTTCACGTGAATAAAGCGCAGAACATCAGGATGACTGCATCGCATCATTCCCATATTTGCGCCGCGCCGCACGCCGCCCTGTTTGACGACTTCGGTCATCGTGTTGACGATGTTCATAAACGACACCGGACCCGAAGCCACGCCGCGCGTCGAATTGACCATCGCGCCCATCGGACGGATAAATTCGTAGGTCATTCCCGTACCGCCGCCGGTTTGATGAATGATTGCAGCGGCTTGCGCGTGTTCCATAATGCCGTTGATCGAATCGGGAACATTCAAAACGAAACAGGCGGCGAGCTGTCCTTTCGGTTTGCCGGCGTTGACGAGACACGGCGTGTTCGGCACGAATTCGCGGTTGAGCATTATTTCCGTCATCGAATTGTAGAAATAATCTCGCGTCACACCGTCTTTTTCGGCAGCGGCGACGTGACCGACGACGCGGCGCACGATGTCGTCCCACGTTTCCAGCGGTTCGCCCTTCGCGTCTTTCAGCGAGTAGCGTTTGCCGATGACTTTTTGACCGTTCAAACCAACTGGTTTGATTTCGCGTTTGCGGGAAGTTCCCGTCCCGTTTCCATTCGACTTTCCGCTTTCGGCGACCGCATCCGTTACCGCCGGCTCAAAGACTGTACTCATTTGGCTCATCTCTCCCTTTCTGTCTTTCGCAAAAGACATTTTTAATTTGTTTTTTTAAATTTTAGCTTTTTCGTTCGTTTTCCGCATCACAGAAACGCGTTTGGAAGAACTGTTGCCGAACTTTAATTCTAAGCGTTCGGCTTTGTTTTTTCTCTCAAGTGAGAAGCAATATAACCGAATTCAAATTGTGTTGTCAATAAAAAAATACACAATATGTTGTGGCTGTCATAAAATTTTAACCAAAATATCGCGCAAGTTAAAGTAATTCCTTAACTTTTCGCGGAAAATAATTTTATAATTTTATTTTAAAATTTCAACCGGGTGATATATTTGACTTTTGATCGCCGATTTGTCGAAACTATTAATTATGGACAAACTTATCACCGGAACAGCCGCCGACGGAACAGTCAGATTTATGGCGGCGATAACTACCGATATTGCGAACGAAGCGATGCGCCGCCATCAAACCTCGCTGACCGTCACCGCCGCTCTGGGGCGCGTGATGACCGGTACTCTTCTGCTCGCGTCGAGTCACAAGGAATTTGACCGTTTAACCGTCAAAATCGAGGGTGACGGCGCGGTCGGCGGCATCACTGCCGAAGCGGACGCGGACGGCAGTGTGCGCGGTTATGTTAAAAATCCAGATATTGAACTGCCGCCGAATGACAACGGGAAATTTGATGTCGCGGGCATCGTCGGCAAGGGAATGTTTTACGTGATCCGCGAATCCGGCTTTGAGATCGGGCTGCACCGCGAACCGTATGTCGGCTCGGTGCCGATTGTGTCGGGCGAAATTGCCGAAGATTTCGCATATTATCTGGCAAAATCAGAGCAAATTCCGTCTGCCGTGCTGCTCGGCGTTCTGATGAACAGTTCGGAGGAAAATTCCCAGCCTTTCGTCAAAGCCTCCGGCGGCGTAATGCTTCAAATGCTGCCCGGCGCGAACGAGCATATTATCACAATGATTGAAGATACGATCAATCACGCGCCGCACGTGACCAGCGTTATCAGCGACGGCGCGAACGCCGAAGACCTCGTAAAATTGGCGTTGGGCGACATTGATTTTGAAATTTTAGAAGAAAAGGAAATCAAATTTGAATGCAACTGTTCGTTTGAACGCGCCGTAACATTGATTTCATCGCTCGGACGCGAAGAAGTCGCGTCAATGCTGGCAGAAGACAAAGGCGCGAAAATGACGTGCGGTTTCTGCAACGAAATTTACACGCTTGATGAAGCGCATTTACAGGAAATGCTTGATTCCGAAAAGAATTAGAATATTTTCAGGGAAATAAAAAAGATGAAAGAAGATTACGTTGAACTGATTTACATTCTCAGCAGTATCGCGGCGATAATCGTGTTTTCCATATCGCTTTTTATTTATCTGTTTTATAAAAACATCAATATTTATCTGGTCATTTTCGGTTTGCTGATGCTCGGCGCGGGTTTCGTTGCGAAAAATCGAATAGATAAGTCGGGCGCAAATTAATTCCTGAAATTGCTTTGTCCGCCGTCTCTCCGCGTCAATGTTTTACAGGCGCGTGTCATTCCGGCGCACTTTAATTCGCGCTAATTATGGAGAAATTCAAAATGAAAACTCACCTCGGCATCTGTTCGCTTGTCGTCATTTTATGGTTGTCTTTTAACGTCAGTTCGCAATCGGTCGAATCGCTGGCAGCTCCCGATAAAATCGCCGCCGCGCGGAACGGCGTTGAAAAGCTCCGCGAACTTTATCAAAACCGCGATTACGAAGCCGGTTACGAACTCGGACGAAATTTAACCGAAAAATTTCCCGACAATATCGAATTGCGGGCGTGGTTTATCGTCAATATGGCGCGGAACGAGATGAGCGCGGAAGCCGTCGAAGCCGCCCGCCGGATGGTCGAAAAAAACCGGGAAAATTCCTGGGCGTGGTTTGCCCTCGCCAACGCGTATATTCGCAATTTGCAGAAACCCGAAGCCGCTGAAGCCGCCGAAAACGCATTAAAACTTAATCCCGACGATGAAGATTTTATTATGCTTTACGCTTCCGCGCTGCTGATGCAGAGAAAATACGATGAAATTTACGCGTTTTTGGATAGAAATTCATCGAAAATAAAAGATCGCTCGCGCCTGCTCGTGATGAAGGCGGAAGCTCAGTGCCGGCAGGCGGTTGACGAGAAAAAGGATCAGGAAAAGAAGAAAATCGCTTTTAAAAACTTCACCGAAGCGCGGGAAATCAGCCCCGATTCGGTAAATACCAATTATGTTGACGGCGTATATCTGATTTATGATAATCGCTACGCCGATGCTTATTTGCCGCTGAAAAATGCCGCCGCGCTGTCGCCCGCCGTCGCTTCCGTTCGACAAGATTTCTGGAAAACGATTTTGCAGGGTCAGCCGGCGAAAACCGAGACGCAGAAAAAGAACGAAGTTCTGGCGAATATTGATGATTTAATCAAACGGCGACCGGATTCGGTGAAAAATCTGGAAACAATTTCCGCTTTTTGCGGTGCTTTCGCGTTGCCTGAAAAAAGACAGGAAATTGACGCGCAAATTCTCAAAAAATTTCCGCAATCGGTTCAGGCTGAAAATGTTTTAATCAGACAAATCAAAAAGTTCAGTTATTTCGGCGACGACAAGAAATCTGACGAGAAAAAACGCTCGCAGCTTATCGAAATGCTTCGGGATTTCATCAGTCGCCCGCAGCATTTCAACACTGACTTTCTCGGCGAATCTTACACCAATCTTTTTTTCCACATCAAAAATAATAAAAATATTTCGGACGCGGAACTTTTGAAAATCGCCGAAGACATAGACCGTTCGCAGCGCATTCAAACCGATAAAGTGTATTCAATAATTGTTGAGGCGTTCGCTGACCGAAAAATGTTTCGTGAAGGCGAAAAATTTGTCGGTCTCGGCTTTGAAAAAGTCAAAAAAGAAAGCGCAGCGCAACGCGATTTTATCAAAGACGAACAAGAAATCAAGAAAAATGCCGATGAAATGAACGCCAGTCTGCACAGCGCGAATGGCTGGCTTTTGTTCAAAGAAAATCGCTTGGACGAAGCTGCAGAAGAACTCAAAACCGCCGCCGCGCTTGATAACGGTAATTTTGTTATTTTCAATCGTTTGGGACAAATTGACGAAGCCGAAAACAAGTTGGACGAAGCCGAAAACGCTTATATCAAAGGCTTTGCATCATATCCGTCGGCAAATCAACTGAATCGCGCATCAATCGAAAAACTTTACGAAAAACGAAACGGCGGCAAAACCGGCATCGAAAAATATTTTGAAAAAATAAATAATATCGAACGCGAGACGCGGAAAAATCGTCTTCTTGCGGCGAAAATAAAAGATGCGAAAACTGTTGCGCCTTTTGTGCTGAAAGATTTAAATGCCAAAACAATTTCTTCAAATGATTTGAGCGGTAAAATCATTGTCGTCAACATTTGGGCGTTGTGGTGCAGTCCGTGCGTTCGTGAAATGCCGGAACTTCAGGAACTTTATAAAAAATATCAAAACGACAAAGATGTGGTGATTTTGACGATTGATGACAACAACGACGAACCGGCAAAATTAAAACAATTTACGGCGAGTAAAAAACTGGAATTTCCGGTTTTGCGCGGCGAAAATTATCTCGAAGCCAATAATATCAACGCCTTTCCGACAACGTGGTTTATTGATCGTCAGGGAAAAATCATCTACACGCAAATCGGCGGCAGCGACAAACTTTTGGAAGAATTCGGCTGGCGAATTGAGGAGTTAAAAAAATGATATTTCTTTTATTGAAAAAATTATTTCCGTCACAGCAAATCAAAAATTTGTTGCTTATCTCGGAAAACTCATTTTTTTTGCGTTTAGTCTCGGTTGCCGTGTAAATATAATCACCGACGGCATTTGTCGGAGAACAGCAAATCAAATTATTTTCGGGGTTTGAGTTTCTAACTATGAAATTATAATGCTCCTGCACCAAAAGATACAGTAATTTCAACTCTGTTGTCTTTTAATTTTTCAACTTCATCAAGTGATACGACATATTTTATTTCACTTCCGCCGAAATCAATTTCTTTTTTGAATTCGAGTTGTTTGTTTTTTTTGATATAAGAATTCAGGGCTTTTAGCCCGCCGTTAATTAAATAGATGTCATTAATGCCTTTATTCGCTTGTGCAATCAAGTCGGCGGATTTTTTGTACCAAAATCGGGTATCGTCCATTTTGTCCGGAAATCCGGCAACTTCAAAATGTAAAATTAGAGTGAAATTTTCACACCCGACGTTTTCGATCAGCAATTTGTCGCCGTTTTTAAACTCGACTGTTTCATATCCTAAATGTTGAAAGGGAAATTCTTTATTTTTTTCAAGCCGAAAAGTCGTGTCAGGAAAAACTTCCTTTTTGATGATAGGTTCAGGTTCGGGACGAACGCATTCAAATGAACTTTTACCGTCTGCCTTTGCCTGCGTGGTTTCGCTATTGATTTTTGTCGTCGGTTCAACAGTCGGTTGATTATTTACGGAATAATCACTGGAAGCTGCTGAGTGATTTAGCTCACAACCACCGAAAAACATTGTCAAGAGGGAAAGTAAAAATATATGTAATATGTTTTTCACAGATTTTATTACTTAAATTTAATATGAATGTGTGGCGGATGTTTTTCCAGTGTTGAAATCTATCTTTTCCTGTGTTCCCGGAATCAGGCAAATCAGCACAAGCGAACATTTCAGCAGAAATCTATAATTTGCGTCATAGGAAAGATGATTGAGTTATGGTCTAAAAACGGACTTGTAATTAAAATACCACTCGTCGGTTTAGGAGTCAAAATCGAAAAACCGGCACCGCTTTTACCGTATTTAATGATCACTTTAATCGCCAATCCGGTTTGATTGTCAATCGTTCCCGATTCCAAAAACGGCATCGAAAAGATTTAATCCGTAATTATTCTGCGCCCGAACGAGCATCCATTGAATAATGCTGACATCGGGCGGTGAGTTTTTGCCGCCCAAGCCGACGCTGTTGGTGATGAAAGCCATATATTTATTTCTCCCGTGTCAAATTTGCACAACAAATTAATTTCATCGTAGGCTCAACTTCAGGTTGTGTCAATAAAATTCTTCTGCTCCGGCGGATGCTTAAAATTTGCCCATACAATAGTTGATGAAAAAAATTAATAACTTGCAAACTAAAAAGACTTCGCACATTCAAAATGCAAAGTCTTTTTGTAAAAGTTATTTGACTGAATTATCTGTTATCAAACAGATAATCAACTTTACCCGCCGCGCCGAATGAAAACGGCGTTTCGGAAGATAAATTTGTTGACGGTTTATAAGTTTCGTCAAACATCACCCACAAATTCCATTTTCCGCCCGAACCTAAGACAGGTTTATTGGAGACGAATTTGTAATTTACGCCCGCGTAATCAAAGGAAATAGTTTTGTCGTCAATCACGCCGATTTTTTGAAATCCGGCGTTTGACTGTTCAATCGGAGAGAAAATAAAGCGTCCTTTGTTCGGGAAATAAATCCACAAAACTGCACCGTTCATTCCGCCGCCGCCGAATTTTACTTTTTCGTCGTTGACGTAAACGTCGAATCCGAGCAACGACATCTGCACATCATCAATCGTAAAGTTCTTTATCTTACTTACACCGGCAGTAATCTTATTGTCGTCGGAAATATAATTTCCCGATTTTTGCTTGGTTCTGGTAATTTTTATTAAATCGGAAATTTTCTCTTTAGTTTGTAAATTTTCGAGAACATCCAGAGCAATCGTATCGCCGTCCCGGACAGTTATCATACCCGGATATTTGGGAATAGAACGCAGAAATAAATTGTTTGAATCGCCCAATTTATTTATCGTTTTAGCCATATCTTCATTGACCGTCAGCGGTTTTATCGAAACATTAAATTGTTTGGTGTCGGATGTCGGCAATATTTCCAGATCGTAACCGACATACAATTTATTTTTCCTGTCAATCATCACGCGGTGAACAATATTTTCATTCGCTCCCGAAGAACTGAACATATTTGACAGAGTTTGATTTTCCCCGGTTTTTTCTACTTGGAAGATAACGTTAATTCCATTTTCAAAACCGATTTCTCCCTGTTGCGCGCTGACAGTTTGCGCTAAAACGCCAAACAACACAGTCGCCAACAGATATACAAAATACTTATTTTTCATTATTTTCTCCTTTAATTATTTTTGGTTTCAAATCCGAAACAATTTGAAAGTTTTTCAAGTTTACCTGTGTCGAATATCGGTTATCTTTGAGCCGACTGCTGACCGCAGAATTTTCCGCTTTACCTGACGACGGAAAGCCGCTTTTCACATCATTTTTTTTCGTGTCTTCAACATTAATGTTTTTGTAAATTATGCGCGTGAAAATTTTTTCCCGAACAACGGGAACTTTCACGATTTTCTCTTGAACGACAGGAACTTCCACGTATTTAATTTGAACCGGATTTTTATCTTTCGCCGATTCATTCGTCAAAAGATTTTCCTGATTTTGCGGTACTAAAACCATTCGTTCACCGACCGACATTTTGCCGATTTGAAATGCCGAAATTATGCCCAAAGTGAACAAAATCAATGCCGCCGCAAAAGCAAAGCGCGGAATGCCGAACCAGCCGACTTTTTCTGTTGACTGTTTTGTCTCGACTTTTTCCCGACGTTTGGCTTCGTGATGATTTTGAAACGCGCTTAACATATTCACGCCGAGCAAAGACGGTGCAGAAACTGTAAAATTCTGCTTCAAAGTTCGGCGCATCGTGCCGAGATTCTCAAAAATCGTTTGACAGGAAACACAGTTTTCCAAATGCGCCGCGATTTCTTTCGGTTGAGAGATTTCGCCATCGAAAAAAGCGTCCAGATTTTTTTCCACTTCAATGCACTTCATAATATTTTTCCTTTTCGTCCGCCAAATACGGCGTAAGTTCCCGCGCCAGATTTCGACGGGCGCGATACAGACGGCTTTTGACAACGCCGATGTCGGTTTCCGTAATTGCGGCGATTTCTTCGTAAGACAAATCTTCCAACTCGCGCAAAATCAACACTTCGCGCTGAAAAGGCGAAAGTTCGGCGACATATTTTTCGATTTTGGCGGAAAATTCTTTGTCCAATAAAACTTTCAATGGAGATTTTCCGCTGCCGTTTGACAGATTTTCAATGTCTCTGACTTCAAAATTGTTCGTTTCGAGCCGCGTTCCGCTTTTCTTCAAGTAATTCAAAATCCGATTTCGCGCCACGCCGCACAAAAAAGAAAAAAGCGTTCCGCGTTCCGCATCGTATTTTTCGGGATATTCGACAAAAAACATAAAAACTTCCTGCGTGATGTCTTCGGCGACGGAATTTTTATTCGTCATTCGATAAGCAAAACCGTAAATCGAATCGCACAGCGCGTAATAAATTTCACTGAACGCCGCCGCGTCGCCTTGCGCGGCTTTTTCTATCAAATGTTGTTCGATTTGTCTGTTCAATTTTTCTTCACGAACGAAAGCGATTTTTGTTTTTCCCGATAACTATTTTCACGAAAAGCGGAAAAGTTACGATTAATTATTACGAAAAAATGGCAGAAGCCCGCGCGTGAGCAAGGGCGTTCACGGCGGACATCAACTGCGCCCTTGCTCACGCGCAGTCTTCTGCCTTATTTTTGCAGAATTTCAACGAGCATAAACTAAAATATGTAAAACTGAATTATAATTTTCGAGTGAGAATAGAACCGATCAAATATCCGCCGACATTTGTTGTCAAAGCCGTGCAGTTTGCCGGACTTTTTATCAGCAAGATTTTGTGGCGGATAAAATTTCGTAATTTGGAAAATATTCCGCAAAATATGAAAGGCGGTTTGATTATCGTCGCTAATCATCAAACTTATTTCGATCCGTTCTGGATTTGTTTGAAAATTCACAGAAAATTTCGTTTTATGGCTTGGGATAAAGCATTTGATTGGTTTTTAATCGGTAAATTTATTCGTTATCTCGGCGCGTTTCCGGTCAGTTTGGAACGCGGCGGCACGGTGAAAACGCTCAAACAAACGCTCGCGGCGTTGCGCGGCGGGGCAACTCTGGTGATTTTCCCGGAAGGTTCGCGCGGATTTTCCGACGGCAGAATGTTGGAATTCAAAACCGGCGCGGCGCGTTTGGCAATCGAAGCCAATGTGCCGATTTTGCCGGTCACGGTGCGCGGCGGAAATCTTGTCTGGGCGCAGGATTTGAAATTTCCGCGTCCCGGAAAAGTCGAAATTATTTATCATCCTTTGATGAAAGTCGAACGGTTAAAAGAGTTTACCGGAATTGAAGAAATAACCGCACATCTTGTGTCTATCATAAATTCAAAAATCTGATAACCTATTTTCAAACAAACTTTATTATATGATTTGAAAAAAAATGACGAAACCTGCTTCAGAACGAACACCGCCGACCGTGAAAACCGATTTTATCGGCGGACATCTGCGCTCATTTCGCAAGCGTCCGACGGAATTTTTGACGCGCCTTTCAAAACTCGGCGACGTTTCGACTTTCAAAATCGCCGGAGCGCAGGCGTTTTTGCTCAATCATCCTGATTTGATTCGTGATTTGCTCGTGACAAATCATTCAAAATTCGTCAAAGGTCGCGCATTGCAGCGCGCAAAAGGTCTTTTGGGCGAAGGACTTTTGACAAGTGAACGCGAATTTCATCTGCGCCAGCGGCGAATGATCCAACCGGCGTTTCATCGCAATCGAATCAACGATTACGCCAATTCGATGATCGAATTCGGTACGCGAATGGCGGACGAGTGGCGCGACGGCGACGTGCGCGATATTGATAAGGAAATGATGCGTTTGACACTGTGGATTGTCGGGAAAACTTTGTTCAGCGCAAACGTCGAAGACGAAGCGATGCAGGTCGGCGAAGCGATGACGACGATTGTTTCGATGTTTAATTTTATGCTGTTCCCGTTTGCCGAACTGCTCGAAAAACTGCCGCTGCCGCCGATTAAAAAACTCAAAAACGCGCGAAAAACGCTCGACGAAGTGATGTACAAAATCATTGACGAGCGGCGCAAAACGGGCGAAGACAAAGGTGATCTGCTTTCGACGCTGCTGACGGCGCAGGACGAAGAAACCGGCGGCGCGATGACTGACAAACAAGTCCGCGACGAATGTCTGACACTTTTTCTCGCCGGACACGAAACGACGGCGAACGCACTGACGTGGACGTTTTATCTGCTGTCGCAAAACCCTGCAAGCGAACGCAAATTTCACGCCGAATTGGATGACGTTTTGAGCAGTAAAAATCTAACGCCCGAAGATTATCCGCGTTTGAAATACACCGAATGTGTTCTCGCCGAATCAATGCGGCTGTTTCCGCCCGCGTGGACGCTCGGCAGATTGGCGACGGAAGCGCACGAGTTTAATAATTTTCAGATTTCGCCGAAATCGCTTGTTCTGGCGAGTCAATTCGTAATGCACCGCGACGCGCGTTTTTGGGAAAACGCCGAAGAATTTATTCCCGAACGCTGGGAAAAAATGTCAATCAAAGAAGCCGGCAACAAATTCGTCTATTTCCCGTTCAGCAAAGGCGTACGAAGCTGCATCGGCGAAAGTTTCGCGTGGATGGAAGGCGTGCTTTTACTGGCGATTTTGGGTAGAAAATGGAAATTGAGTTTGATGCCCGAACAAAAGATTGCGCTCAATCCGCTGATTACTCTGCGCCCGAAATTCGGGATGAAAATGCTAGTTGAGAAAAGAAGTGCTATAAATACTTGACAATATACAATAATTACAGACAATTTAAATGGATAATACGCTCATTTTGAATAAATAATATGACGCTAAGAAAAAAGAAAACTAAAAATTTACATTCAACGAGAATAAAATCAGAACCTTTTCCTGATGTTCCCCTCAACTACGTTCATTATGCAAATTTTGCTGCTAGAAAAGATGAAGCCATTTTAACCTTTATGCAGGTAGTTCCACCTGTTTCTGAAAATACTTCATTTGAAGTACAAGCAAGATGCGTCAGTAGAATTATTTTCTCTATTGATAATTTCGAGGAATTTGTAGAAGATTTGAATAATTTTTCCAATAGTATGGAAGAAAAAACAGAGGAGGATGAGATTGATAATGAAAATGAATAAAAGAAAAATGCTTACAGAAACTTTTTACTTTAATTCAAAACTGAAAAATTTTGAGGGAATAGATCAGTTTGCGGACGTAGATATTTCTTATGTAAATCAGTTTGTAACCGACTCAGCAACTAAAAATGTTAAATACATCCTAAAAGAAGAGGAAATACAAAATCCTCGTAACTTTATAAAAAGTGAAAAATTTAAAGATGTAAAATCTTCACAGTCAGAATTCATAACGAAAATTGTGCAACAAATTTCAATTGAATCAAAAACTAATGATACTCCTGTTAATCAACTAATAGATGAGATTAGAAAAGAATGCAACAAAAAAGCCGCTGAAAATAAGGAAGTTCCTGTAATTCGAAAAACAGAGGAAATTATTAATCTTGAATCAGCAAAAAAATGGTTGCAAGAAAACAAACACAACTATGTTGGAAAATGGGTGGTATTAAATGGAGATAAACTTATTGGGGCTGGTGAAGACCCAATACCTTTCGTCGAAGATGCGCGAAAAGAAGGTATTAAAGTCCCTTTTATGAAATTTATTGAGGACGATTCAAAACCTTTTACCGGAGGTTGGTTGTAAGTGTATTCTCTCACTTTTAACAAACACATTAATTATCCTCACAGTGAATCTGCAATAGAAATAGATGTTATTCTTTCAATTAACAAAACGGATTTTATTGGGGTTAATGCAAAATTAGATACAGGCAGTACATTCTGTATTTTTCAAAGACGTTTTGCAGAGGCTCTAAAATTAAAAGTGGAAGATGGTGAAAAGGAATCAATTAGAACTGCTAAAGGCAGTTTTACCGCTTTCGGTCACGAAGTTAATCTAAGCTGTTTAGATATTGAGTGGACTACAACTGTTTACTTTGCTCAAGATGAAAGTTTTCCGGTAAATGTATTAGGAAGACGGGGATTTTTACAAGTTCTCAAAATTGGACTAGTTGAGTACGAACAAATATTGTATCTAAGCCCTTACAACGAATAATCTTCCAGATTTCCAAAAACGTCTATTACTTTTGCTCCGCTTTTAAATAATCTTTCCGTTGCCTCAAACGCCATTTTGTTTTTCTCGGCTTCGGAGATTATCGAATCGAGAGTTTTTTCAATCGTTTCGGTTTCGGTGCGTGTGCCGGGAATTTTCTTTGCCAAGCTCAATTTTGACTGATTTAAAATTAAATGTTTTCTTTTTTTCTCTGTTGTTAAGTTCATATATTTCTCTGTTTGATCGGTAACACACATAATAATCTAAAATATACACATAATCAAAACACAATTATTGTGAACCGATTTGCATAAATTGTCGTAAAGATTTATGTTGAGAACATAGTCGTTCAGGAAGAACGGCGAAAATTTAGAACACGGAGAGTGTTGAGAAAATGAATAAGAAATATGATTTCGGAATCGTCATCGGACGGTTTCAGCCCTTCCATTTAACACATCAAAAATTAATCGAATACAGTTTGTCGCTCGCCGAAAAAGTCATCGTGATTCTCGGCTCGGCTAGAAGTGCGCCCGACGTGAAAAATCCGTTCACGCCGGCGATGCGCGAGGAGATTATTCGCGCTTGTTTTCCGAATGAAAACGAGCGTCTGCTTTTTCGCGCCGTGCGTGATTATCCGTATAACGATCACGTTTGGACGGCGGAAGTTCAGAATATCGTCGGCGAAATAACCGAAGAAATTGAAACGGAACACGCGAAAACGGCGATTTTCGGGTTTTTCAAAGATAAAAGTTCGTATTATTTGAATCTTTTTCCGCAGTGGAATTTCGAGGAATTTTACACTTCCGACAAAAAACTTTTGAGCATCAACGCGACCAAAGTGCGCGAAAGTTTTTTTACGGAAGACGATATTTGGCGCAAGCTCGTGCCGAAAACGGCGGAAACATATTTGAATGTTTTCAAAACGACGGAATTTTTTCCGCGCCTGCAAAGTGAATTCGCTTATCTGCAAAAATATAAACAAGATACGAAATTCGTCGGCGTGCCGTTCGCGCCGGTTTTTATCACGACCGATGCCGTCGTCGTGCAAAGCGGACACGTTCTCGTCATCCGGCGCGGATTTCAGCCGGGAAAAGGTTTGCTCGCGCTGCCGGGCGGATTTCTCGCGCCCGACGCGACGCTCGAAGATTCGATGATTCGGGAATTAAAGGAAGAAACACAAATCAAAGTCCCGGCGCATGTTTTGCGCGGCAGCATCAAAAATTCACACGCCTTTGATTATCCCGAACGCTCGCAGCGCGGGCGCACGATAACTTTCGCCTATTTAATCGAACTTGCGCCCGACTTAAAAGACGGTTTGCCGCGCGTCAAAGGCGGCGACGACGCGGCAAAAGCCTTCTGGCTGCCGTTGTCCGCGCTCGGCGAAAAGGAAGACGAATTTTTTGAAGATCATCTGCACATTATCAAGTATTTTTTGGGTTTATAATTTGTCCAACAGTTTGCTGCACAATGACAAAATAAAATTATGAGCGAAGAAATTTTAAGTTTGACGAAAGAATACGGCGATTTTTTGCAGTCGTTAAAGACGCGGATTCAGCAGGCGCAAATCAAAGCGGCGTTGGCGGTTAATCGTGAACTCATTTTGCTTTACTGGCACATCGGGCACGAAATATTGGAACGCCAAAAAGCGCAAGGTTGGGGCGCGAAAGTTATCGAACAATTATCGAAAGATTTGCGTTCGGAGTTTCCGCAGATGAAAGGACTTTCACGCGCTAACTTGTTGTATATGCGTAGTTTTGCGGAAAGCTATCCTGATGAGCAAATTGTCCAACAGCTTGTTGGACAAATTCCGTGGGGACACAATGTTCGTATTTTAGACAAAGTAAAAGATGCGAAACAGCGCGAATTTTACATTCGTAAAACGATTGAAAACGGCTGGAGCCGCAATGTTTTGGTGCTGCAAATCGAAAGCAGACTTTACGAGCGACAGGGCAAAGCGGTGACGAATTTCGAGATGACTTTGCCGTCCGCGCAGTCGGATTTGGCGACGCAGCTTTTGAAAGACCCGTATAATTTTGATTTTCTGACACTGCACGACGCGGCGATTGAACGAGATTTGGAAAACGCGCTGCTGCAAAATCTGCGAAAGTTTTTGATCGAACTCGGAGTCGGTTTCGCGTTCGTCGGCAGTCAATATCATCTCGAAGTCGGCGAGCAGGATTTTTATATTGATCTGCTTTTTTATCATCTGAAACTGCGCGCGTTTGTCGTCATTGATTTGAAGATGCGCGACTTCAAACCCGAAGACGCGGGCAAAATGAGCTTTTATCTGACGGCGACCGACAAAATTTTGAAACACGAAACGGACGCGCCGACTATCGGGATGATTTTGTGCAAAACGAAAAACAAACTCGTCGCCGAATACGCGCTGCAAAACATCAACAGTCCAATCGGCGTGTCCGAAATGCAGTTGGCGGAAGCCCTGCCCGAAAATTTGAAAGGCAGTCTGCCGACGATTGCGGAAATTGAAAAGGAATTAAACAATGAAATTTAATCACCAAAGGGGGAAAATAAAATGATTTTACGAACACCCGAAGAAAGATTTGAGAATTTGCCCGATTACCCGTTCGCGCCGCATTATACGGAATTTGACGGAGCGCGCATTCATTACGTTGACGAGGGCGAAAAGTCGGCGGGCGAAACGGTTTTGATGCTGCACGGCGAGCCTTCGTGGAGCTTTTTGTATCGCCGAATGATTCCGATAATTCGAGACGCAGGACATCGCGTGATCGCGCCGGATCTAATCGGTTTCGGGAAATCCGACAAATACCGCGATGCGGAAAAATACACTTACGCGATGCACGTCGAGAGCGTTCAAACACTGATCGAAAGTCTTGATCTAAAAAATATCACGCTCGTCTGTCAGGATTGGGGCGGATTGATCGGTTTGCGCGTCGCGGCGGAAAATTCGGCGCGATTTTCGCGCGTCGTCGCGGCGAATACATTTTTGCCGACCGGCGACGAAAAAGTTCCGCAGGCGTTCAAAATTTGGTTGGAATTTTCGCAGACAACGCCGGATTTTCCGGTTGGAAAATTTGTCGAAACGGGCTGCCGAATGAAACTCAAACAGGAAATTATTGACGCTTACGACGCGCCTTTTCCCGACGAAACTTACAAAACCGCCGCCAGAGTTTTTCCGACGCTCGTGCCGATAACGCCCGCTGATCCGGCATCCGAAGCGAATCGAAAAGCGTGGGAAGTTTTGCGCCATTGGGAAAAACCATTTTTAACCGCTTTCAGCGACGGCGACCCGATCACGCGCGGCGCGGACGAAGTTCTGCGAAAATTAATTCCGGGCGCGAAAAATCAGCCGCACACGATTATCAAAAACGCGGGACATTTTTTGCAGGAAGACAAAGGCGAGGAATTAGCGCGGGTTGTCGTTGATTTTATCGCCGGAAAAGTGTAGGAAATTCACCGCAGAGGCGCGGAGAACACGAGAAACTTTTTATGAAAATAAGAATTGTTTACCAGGTTAAAAATCAATCAGAAAGATTTGCTCAATTAACTCCCGAAGAATATTTTGATCCTTTGGATGGAAATGAAAACTTTGAAGATGACGGCATTCCAAAATTTAATCACGCTGAAGAATATTTGGATGTTGCGATAGAAAAACTTGAGTGGACTGAGATTCAGATAACTGAAACGAAGATTGAAAAAAATAGCAGAACTCAATTTTTTGATAAAGGAAAATCTTGGATGTGTCATATAAAAGATTCGAGCGGTTACGAAGAAATTATTATTTCGTCTCAACTTAGTAATTTGGATACTCATATTTCAAGAATTCATAAAGAAAATGAAAGATGGCAAGTAAATTTAAATAGTTTAATTACCGATTTAGCAGACGGTTCACAAAAAGAAAAACAGATTTTCTAAAAAACTCTGTGTTCTCTGTGTCTCTGCGGTAAATAAAAATTAGGCTTTCGGGTAGAAAGCCGAAAATGGAGAAATAAAATATGTTTGAAATTAACAGAATAATTGATACGGATTCGTATAAAGCGAGTCACTGGCTGCAATACCCGCCGAAGACGACGCGGGCTTTTTTCTATCTCGAATCGCGCGGTTCGGAACGGGATTATACGGAAACCGTTTTTTTCGGTTTGCAGTATTTGCTGAAAAATTATTTTCTCGCGCCGTTTACGCAGGAAATGGTTGAAGAAGCGCGGGAAGTTATCACGAAACACGGTTTGCCTTTTAACTATGACGGCTGGACGAGTTTAATTACAAAGCATAAAGGCAGATTGCCGCTGCGGATTCGCGCCGTCGCGGAAGGTTCGGTCGTGCCTTTGCACAATGTGTTGATGACGGTCGAGACGACGGACGACGAATTTGCGTGGCTCGGCAGTTGGTTTGAAACGCAGTTGATGCGAATTTGGTACCCGATAACTGTTGCAACGCAGTCGTTTTACATCAAGCGCGACGTTTACCGATTTTTGCGCGAAACGGCGGACGATGCCGATGCGGAAATTGATTTCAAGGTTCACGATTTCGGTTCGCGCGGCGTGTCTTCGCAGGAAACGGCGGCGATTGGCGGCGCGGCGCATCTGGTGAATTTTCTCGGTTCGGACACGATGGCGGCTCTGCTTCTGCACCGCGAATTTTATCACGCGCCGACGGCTGGTTTTTCGATTCCGGCGGCGGAACATTCGACGATTACATCCTGGGGACGCAACGACGAAATCGAAGCGTATCGCAATATGTTGAAACAATTCGCCAAGCCAAACTCAACGGTAGCAATAGTTTCCGATTCGTGGAACATCTATCGCGCGGTCGAAAAAATCTGGGGCGAACAGTTGAAACAGGAAGTTATTGATTCGGGCGCGACGATTGTGATTCGTCCCGATTCGGGCGAACCGCTGGAAGTCGTCTCGAAAATCGCCGCGATTTTAGGCGAAAAATTCGGCACGACGACGAACTCGAAAGGCTTCAAAGTTTTGAAAAACGTCCGAATCATTCAGGGCGACGGCGTGAATCAGGAATCAATCCGCGCGATTTTGGAGAGATTAAAATCGGAAGGTTTCAGCGCGTCAAACATCGCGTTCGGCATCGGCGGCTCGCTGCTGCAAAAAATCAGCCGCGACACTTTGAAATTCGCTTACAAATGCTCGGCAATCGTCACCGACGGCGAATGGCGCGACGTTTACAAACAGCCGATCACCGACAGCGGGAAAAACAGCAAAAAAGGTCGGCTCGATTTGACAAAAGACGAAAACGGCGAATATCAAACGGTCAAAATCGAAGGCGCGGAAACGCTTTCAGCCGAAAATTCACAATTGCGAAGCGTTTACGAAAACGGCGAAATGTTGATTGACGACGGTTTGGACGACATAAGAAAACGCGCAAAGTAACGCCGTAGCGTAGTCGTCCAGACTACGTTACTCGCCGATATTTAAACGCCCGGTCAGACTGGCGATGACAGTGGTTAATTCGTCGGGTTCGACCGGTTTTGAGACGTGATTTTGAAAACCGCTCGACAGCGCGCGCATTCGGTCTTGGGCGCGGGTGAACGCCGTCAGCGCGATTGCCGGAATGTTGCGATGCTGCTCGTCGGGCAAGAGGCGAACTTTGCGAATCAGAGAATAACCGTCCTCGTTCGGCATTCCGATGTCGGAAACCATTATGTCGGGACTTTTTTCTTCAATTTCTTCGAGCGCGTTTTCCGCCGAATCCGCGCTGATGACGGTTGCGCCGTGAAACGTCAGCGACTGCACCAAAAGCTGGCGCGTATCTTCTTCATCATCAACGACTAACACGAGCAGTCCGTCCAAACTTATTTCGGGAATATTATTTTTAGCCGTTGATTTTCCGCTCGCATCCTTTTCAGATTCATCGTCGGTCGGCGAAGTAACCAACGGCAGTTTGACGACGAATGTCGAGCCTTTGTCCTCGCCCGCGCTGTAAACTTCGACCGTGCCGCCGTGCATTTCGGTAATGTGCCGGACAATCGCCAAACCGAGTCCGAGTCCGCCGAATTTGCGAATACTCGAAGCGTCCGCCTGCCGAAAACGGTCGAAAACGTGCGGCAGAAATTCTTCTTTGATGCCGACTCCGGTATCTTTGACGCGCAGTTCGACGTAATCATCGGAACGCTCGATTTCCAGCGTTACTCTGCCGTCGTTCGGCGTAAATTTGATGGCGTTCGAGAGCAGATTCCAAATCACCTGCTGCAAACGGTTCGGGTCGCCAGAAATATGGCTGATGTCCACGCCTTCTTTTATTTCGAGTTTGATGCCTTTGGCTTCCGCCGCCGGACGCACCGTTTCAAGCGCGGATTCGACGATGTTGATCGGTTTAACGGTGATTACTTCGAGCCGCAATTTGCCGGAGATGATGCGCGACACGTCGAGCAAATCTTCGATCAGACGGTTTTGCGATTCGGCGTTGCGAACAATCGTGTTGATCGCTTTTTCCGTCGTCGGTTCGTTGAGATTTCCCTTTTCCAAAAGCCTGCCCCAGCCCAAAATCGAATTCAGCGGCGCGCGCAGTTCGTGCGAAACGGTGGCGAGAAATTCATCGCGCATCCGGTTGGCGATTTCCGCTTCTTTGCGGGCGGCTTGTTCGCGTTTGAGAAATTCTTCGCGGTCGGCTTCGGCGCGTTTGCGGTCGGAAATATCAATGTGCGAGATGACCGCGCCGCCGTTTGACCCGCGCATCGCGCTGACCTGAAGCAAAAACCAGCGTTCTTCCTGCGGCGAATGACACGGATATTCAAACGCGAAACTTTTTTCTCCGCCGTCCAAAATCGCCTGTAAATGCGCGACGATTTTTTTCGTATCTTCTTCAAAAGCCGCCGATCTCTCGCAAACCCGCAAATAATTCTGTCCGACTCCGGTTGCGGAAATCTGCTGTTCTTCGACACAGTTTCCCTGCGCGAAACGCTCCCACGCTTCGTTGACGGCGATAATCTTTCCGGCTCTGTCAATGACGGCGATGTGCGCCGACAGCGAATCGAGAATCGCTCGGTTGAAAACGCCGCTTTCCATCAAAACGGATTCGTATTCTTTGTTCTCAGTGATGTCGCTGCAATGCCCGACGATGTTGACAATTTCGCCGTTTTCATCATACTGCGGCTGTCCGATGCAGTGATTCCAGCGCATCGAACCGTCCGGCATTTTGACGCGAAATTTCGCATTAAAACTGGCGCGTTCAGCGAGCGATTTTTGATACAATTCTTCTATCTGCGGATAATCTTCTTCATAAATCCGGCTGAAAACTTTTTCGTGCGAACCGTCGAAATCTTCCGCGCCAAAGCCGAAAAGAGTCAAACTTCGTTCGTCTATTTCGGCTTTGTTGTTTTTCGGGTCTAACGTCCAGGTTCCCAAATTTCCGGCTTCGAGAGCGGTACGGCGGCGAATTTCAGCTTGTTCGCGCTGTTTGATCTGCTCTTCTAATTCTTTGTTTTTCTCCGAAATTTCGCGCGTTCTTTGATCAACCCGCTTTTCCAAATTTTTGTTCGCGTCGCGGATTTCATTTTCCGCCACGCGACGCTTGCCGACTTCTCGAAAAATGGCGAAATCGGCGATGCCCAAAAATATAATTCCGGCGACGCTCGCCAGCAGAAGCATTCGGTAAGTCGTTTTGACGCTGCCGTCCAAATCGCCTTCGCGCCGCAACAGCAGATTTCTTTCCTGGTCTTTCATTTCGCCGATCAGCACGCGAATTTGCAGCATCAAATCTCTGCCGCGATTTTTCGCCACCTGATCTCTGACCGTCTCCAGATTCTGCGTGCGGCGCAGTTCAATGACTTGTGTCAACAGCGCATATTTTTCATTAATCAAACCTTCCAGCCGTTCAATCCGCTGCGTCTGCGACGGATTGTCGGCAGTCAGCAGACGCAGATGCGCCAGCGTGCCGTTGATATTTTGCCCGGTTTGCGTATATGGTTCCAGATAAGAATCATCCGCCGTAATTAAAAATCCGCGTCCAGCGGTTTCCGCATTGACGACCGAAAGCAGCGTTTCGTCTAACTGCAAAAGCACTTCCTGCGTGTGTTTTTCCCAGCCCAACGCTTCGGTCAGCGAAGTCACGCTTTGATACGCGAAAAATCCGATCAGCGAAAGCATTATCAAGGCGAAAATAAAAGCTAATTGTATTTGTCTTTCAAGAGCGAGTTTCATAAATTTCAACCTGAATCAAAAAAATAAACTGGCGACTGCAAATTAAACACTACATTTATTAAACCGTAAATTTGCCGCGTTTCACAAGTAATCCCGTTTATAAAGTGTTTTTGCCGTCTTTCACCATTCACCAAAAGTTTGTCAAATCCGGCGCATCTGAAAAACACTCGGCGGCGAATAAAAAACACAGGAAAAGAGATTATGACATTTGAAACGAACAAAGACGTTCTCGATTGGTATGAAAAACAGCCGCGAACTTTGACCGCCGAATTTATCGGCGGCATCAACTGGAACGAGGTCAAAAAGCATCCGCTCGATAAAAAATTCGTGCCGGTTCTGCTGTATATGCGCGATGTCGAAGCCTTAACCGATATGTATTACGAAGAACTGCGCCGCACGCCGACCGGCAAAGACCCGATTATCAGCAAATTTATGGAGCGGTGGAGCGTCGAAGAACAGACGCACGGCGAACTGCTCAACCGCTTTTTGAACGAAGCCGGGGTTGAAACCGACGAAAAATGGCACAATCAGGTCAGACACGCCGTTTCCACCTTTTACACGGTCAATAATTATCTGATCGGGACGTTGACAAATCTCGTCGGCAAAAGATTTACGGCGACGCACATGGCGTTCGGCGCGATTCACGAAATGTCCACGACGCAGGGCTACCGGCGTTTGACCGAACTTGCCGATCATCCGATTCTAACCGAAATTCTGCGCGGCATCATCCGCGAGGAATCAGCGCACACGACTTTTTATCGAAGCGTCGCTCGCATCGAATTGCAAAAAAGTGAATTCGCGCAGAAACTTTCGCGTTTTCTCATCAAAAATTTTTGGACTCCGGTCGGCAGCGGCGCGAAACCGACCGAAGAATCGGATTATACGATTGGCACGCTGTTCAGCGGCGAAAACGGTTTGGACTGGATTGACAAGAATGTTTCACGGCGCATTCAGACACTGCCCGGTTTTGACGGTCTGACCAAAGTGAGCGATAAAATCGGCGAAATCGTCGCGCAGCACATTCCAAATTCCGAATTCCAGATTCCAAATTGAAATTTCCCCTCAAATTACGCGGCGGAATTTGGAAAACTTATGAAAATTGAAACTCTGAACGAAAAGAGACTGATTGCCGGCTGCCAATATTTAGCGGAGCGCGATCAGGATTTGGCGTTTATTTTTCAAACTTACGGCACGCCGCCGCTGTGGTCGCGCGCGCCGAATTTTCCGACGCTTCTGCACATCATTCTCGAACAGCAGGTTTCACTCGCTTCGGCACTGGCGGCGTTTAATAAATTACAGGAAAAACTCGGCGAAATCACGCCCGCAGGCGTTTTATCGCTGACCGACGCGGAAATGAAAGCAGCGTATTTCTCGCGGCAGAAAACAGTTTACGCGCGGGATTTGGCAAAAGCGATTTTAGATGGAAGTTTGAATTTAGCATCGCTCGAAAATCTGCCGGACGCGACGGTCAAAACCGAACTGAAAAAAATCAAAGGCATCGGCGAATGGACTGCGGATATTTATCTTTTAATGGCGATGCTGCGCCCGGACGTAATGCCGAAAGGCGATCTGGCTCTGCATATCGCGTGGCAAAAACTCAAAAAATCGGAACATCGCCCGACTTCCGACGAGTTTCAGCAAATCGCGGAAAAATGGCAGCCGCAGCGCGCGGTCGCGGCGCGGCTGTTGTGGCATTTTTACCTGAATTATAAATTATGACTGAAAATTTTAGATAATTTTATCAATTTTACAGTTAAACAATCGCCGTATCGAATATCGGTTACTTCCCTTTTAGATTTTCACGGGAGTTACGAATCCATCCAGATTCGGCAACAAATGTTTCTGAACCGGATTGGCTCCGCGCGAGGTAACGTAATAAGTTTCCCCGATTCTTCTCATGATCGGAGCCGCTTTTTTCAATATATCCAAGGCTTCGCCGCGCACGACATAGTTTATCACCCGCTTGTTATGGAGAATCATCGGAATACCGCTGACCGGATTGATGTTCAGCGGTGCCGGATTAACGGTCGCCCCGTGTTTTCCCTGATAAATGCTCACGTAAGAAGCCAGACCGCCGCCGAGCGAATGTCCGACGACAAGATCGGGTTTGGTTCGTCTGGCAAGCGCGAGCGCGCCGAGATACTGCGGCGACGCGCCGAGTAAGCCCTGCGAAATATTGTCGCCCCAATCGGAAATCTGATCGGTTCCCGAATAGGATAATATTTTACGTTCGCCTTCGATCAAAACCGCCCGAAAATTGAGAACCTGATAGACTTTGGTGACGTTCCAGACGCTGCCGACATTCGGAAATCTCCACCTTCCGACATCGCCTTTTCCTCTGTAAGCCAACCACGACAAACCGACTACTTCCTGATATTTTAATCCCCACGCGTCTGGAACTGACATATTTTGTTTTTTTCCTCTTTATTTTTGAATGCGAATTTTTAAAGAATATTTTTTAGTTAGGACGCGGTGTTTTTCGTTTTTTGCCGAAAATATATCTTTTATTTTGATTTTCGCCGAAGTCGTAAAATCACCTGCGAATTTTCTTATCAACGGTTTATTCCGTCAATCGTTTTTGTGATAAATTCAATGCTAATGTTAGAAAAAGAACTTGAAACCGCTATTGCGCTGGCGCGTCAGGCGGGCGCGATAATCTTAGATTTTTACGAAAAAGGCTTTGAAATTGAAGAAAAAATCTCCGCCGACAATTTTTCCGAACCGGTGACGATTGCCGACCGCGCGGCGAGCGAACTGATCGTCAAAGGATTGACCGAAGCGTTTCCCGACGACGGGATTTTGTCCGAAGAAGAATACGACGACCAGCAGAGATTGGGCAGGAAACGCGTTTGGATTATTGATCCGCTCGACGGAACTTCAGGATTTATCGAACGAAACGGCGATTTTGCCGTCCAGATCGGTTTAGCCGAATACGGCGCGAGCATTTTGGGCGTGGTTTTTCTGCCGCTGGAAAACCTTTTGTACTTTGCGAGTTACGGCAGCGGCGCGTTTTATGTTAAGAGCGACGCGCCGCCGGAGCCGCTGCGCGTTTCCGAAAAAGCCGATTTCAGCGAAATGATTCTCGCGTCGAGCCGCAATCACCGCAGTCCGCGAATGAGCCGCGTGGTCGCCGAATTAGGCTTAAAAAAGGAAATTCAGCGCGGTAGCGTCGGGTTGAAAGTCGGTTTAATCACGCGGCAGTTTGCTGATTTCTACATCCATCTGTCGCCGCGCACAAAGCATTGGGACACCTGCGCGCCGGAGATTATTCTGCGCGAAGCCGGCGGCGCAATGACCGATCTTTTCGGCGCGCAAATCATTTACAATACGCCCGACGTGCATAATTACAACGGCGTGCTGGCGAGTAGCGGCGTTTCGCATATTCTGGCGATTGAAAAATTAAAACCGCTGTTAAATGAATTGGGCAGACTGCGCGTGAAAAATTAGCGGTAAAAGTAAAGCGGCACAGTCATTTTCGTTTTTTATATTTCAAAATACAAATCGTAATGATTGGCGCAGCCCGGATTAAATTGACTGCGGCATTTCGGGCAAATTGAATCACAATTGAAATATTCGTTTATTGATAATTGATGTCCGCATTTTCCGCACAAAATTGCTGATTCATCTCTTTCACCGACAGCCCAGACTTCCGGCGAATGATTTGTGTTTTCAGCGTGGCATTGATAACACGGAAACCACTTTTCGCAGCATTTAAACTTGATGGCGATAATGTCAATTTCGCTGTGGTAATGAGCGCACCGCGTCTGCGCGTCAATATTTGTGCCGATAACTTCTAAATTATGAATTTTCATATCGCTTGTTCACTATTTCGCAAGCTCAATGGTAAATGTTAAATGTTAAATGTTAAAATGTTCGTATGAAGTTTTTACACATTTCCGACGTGCATCTCGGCTGCACGCGTTATCAATTAAATGAATCGCCGCGCGATTTTTTTGATGCGTGGATTGACGTTCTGCGTAAATACGCGATTGACGAAAATGTTGATTTCGTCATAATGTGCGGCGATTTTTTTCACAAACGCAACGTGCCGCCGGAGACGATGAATTACGCTTTTGCCGGATTGAGTTTGCTGAAAACTGCCGGAATTCCGGTTGTTTCCATCGAAGGAAATCACGATCAGAAACACAAAGACAGCGATTACAGTTGGCTGCGTTCGCTGTCGAACTGGAATCTGGTGTATTTGATCGAGCCGAAAAACATTGACGGCAAGTTTGTTTATGAACCTTGGGACGATGGCGATAAGCAAGGCGGATTTATTGACATCGGACGCGCGCGGATTTTCGGTTCGGATTGGTACGGCGCGTCGGCGAATTGGGCGATTCCGATGCTGACCGAAGGAATTAAAGAAAATCAGCGCGAAGGCGCGTTTCATATTCTGCTGCTGCACACCGACGTTGAAGGACATCAAACGCACCCGATTCCCGCGCTGACGATTGCCAATCTCAACGAATTGAAATCCGTTACCGATTACGTCGGACTCGGACACACGCATAAATGCTACGAAATAGATAATTGGGCGTTTAATCCCGGTTCGCTCGAAGTGACGAGCATTGACGAATACCGCGAAACGCGCGGCGCGTGGCTTGTCGAAGTTGATGAAAACAATCAACTTACGGCAAAGCACGTTGCCGATTATCGCCAGCGTTCATTTCAGCGTTTGGGTTACGATGTAACGAAATGTGTCGAAGCGAAAGAAGTGACCAACGGCGTTTTAAATAAGGTCAGAAACGAAGCGCGACCTGCCGAAGAAAATCAGCCGCAGCCAATTATCGAAATAACTCTGCGCGGTCATCTCGGTTTTCCGAATTCGAGTCTCGAACTCCAAAAAATCCGCGAGGAAGCGCAAAAATTAACCGACGCGCTGCATATTCGCCTGAAAAACAACACCGCGC
This sequence comes from Pyrinomonadaceae bacterium, assembly GCA_965217575.1. GTDB lineage: Bacteria > Acidobacteriota > Blastocatellia > Pyrinomonadales > Pyrinomonadaceae. The sequence continues at coordinate 1,390,210 of OZ244558.1, forward strand.
CGATTGAATACGCGCTCGCGGCGGATGTCGGCGAAGACGTTTCGCGCGAAAAGCTCGAACGCCGTGTCGTCGAAGATTTAATTGGTCGAGACAATCGCTACAAAACGCGCGTCGAAGATATTTCTGATGCCGTCATCGGTGCTAAACGAATGGCTCTGAGCGACGACGCGCCCGATAAAATTGCGGATTTTATCGCGCTGAAGATAGTTTAGAAAGTCTCGTAAGTCTGGAAAGTTTAGAAAGTCTCGGAAGTCTGAGAAGGAAATCAGTTTTCCAACTTCCGAGACTTCCGAGACTTCCGAGACTTCCGAGACTTCCGAGACTTAAAGATTATGTCAGAATTATTAGAAAAAGTTAGCGGCATCAAACATTTGCCGCTGTTTCCACTGCCGCTCGTGCTGCTGCCGAACGAGCTTTTGCCGCTCCATATTTTCGAGCCGCGCTACCGGCAAATGATGGAAGATGTCGCGCTCGATAAAAATTTGTTCGGTGTTTCATATTTTGAACCGAAAGAAGCATTCATTCAACAACCCGAAACAGGAAGCATCGGCTGCGCGGCGGAAGTGCGCGAATCGCAGACGCTGCCCGACGGACGCTCGAATATCTTGACTATCGGCGTGATTCGCTACCGGCTGCTTGATTACGTCGAAGCGGGCGAACCTTACTTAGTCGGCGATGTTGAATTTTTTGAAGACGAGGCGGAAGACGAAATTGCGCTTAATCCGTTGGCGGACGAAGTTTACGAACTTTTTCGGCGGGTCGCCAAAGCCGCGCATAAACTCAGCGGCGAGCGCGGCACTTTTCCCGACGTTCAGCAGACTGACGCGCCATCGCTTTCCTTTCTGGTGACGGCGGCGTTTAATCTCGAACCGTCTTTGAAATATCAATTACTGGAAACGCGCTCGACGATTGAGCGCCTGACGCGGCTGCGCGAGATTCTGCGGCAAACCGTCGGAAAAATGGAAGAAAGCGCGGAAATTCATAAAATTTCCAAAACCAACGGTCATAGCAAAAAGAAACTGGATATTTGACTGCGCTAATCGTCAATCGTAATCGGAATGAGCGAACGCGCCGCGATTGCGGGCGGCGAACTCAAAACTGAATTGGAAAAAGATCGCGGAACAACTGTTTTGTCCGCATTTCGGCACTGCCGAAGAAAACGGGAGAATAAAAGTGGTGGACAAACTACGCATTTTACTTGCCGAAGATCATTTAACCGTTCGTGAAGGAATTAAATTGCTGATTAATTCGCAAACTGATATGGAAGTCGTCGGCGAAGCGGACAACGGCGCGGTCGTTGTCAAAAAAGCGCAGGAACTTAATCCCGACATCATCCTGCTGGATATTTCGATGCCGGAAGTCAACGGACTGAAAGCGACCCAAAAGCTCAAAAAAGTTTGTCCTCAAATAAAAATTTTGACTTTGACACGCCACACCGACGACGGTTATCTACAACAGCTTATCCAAGCCGGAGTCAACGGTTATATGCTTAAACAAAGCGCGCCGACAGAATTAATCGGCGCGATTCGCGCCGTCGGCGACGGCAATCACTATCTCGACGCGGCTTTAACCAAAAAAGTAATGAGCGGTTACGTCCGCCGCGCGTCATCGCCGAGCGGCGAGAGAAAAACCGACATTACCGACCGCGAAGCCGAAGTTTTGCGCTTGGTCGCGTGGGGTTACAGCAATAAAGAAATCGCCGCTCAGATTGCCGTCAGCGTCAAAACCGTCGAAGCTCACAAAGCCAACGCGATGCGAAAACTCGACATCGGCAACCGCACAGATATTGTCCGTTATGCGATTCTTAAAGGCTGGCTGCAAGATAGCTAGAGCAAATTTGAGATGAGTATATGGTTTAAAATTCAATGGTGGAAGCCCGCCTGTGAACAAGGGCGTAAAGCGAAAGGCAAACGGAGAAATGAGAAGAATCAGAAGGTATTTCATTCTTCGTCCTTTATCCTTCATCCTTTCGCTTTGCGCCCTCCGTTATTTCTCCCTTCTGATTCGATTAGGGATTTCCCCGATAATTTTTTTCCACACTCCTTATTCTAAAGCGATTATCATTGTGTCAAATTACTAATAAACAGTTAGATGACTTTGGTTTTTGGTATGGCGAAAACCAGTTATTAACAAGAATTTCTGGGTTAATCAAATGACTCGGAACGAACAAGGGGGCAGGCGGCGCGGCTCGGAACGGGAATTTCGAGCTGCGCTCCATTTAATAAATTAAACGGAGCGATTTTTGTAGGGTCATCGGTTTTCTTAAATTTATGACAAGGCTATTTTCAGCGCGAAAATTCTTCACGAAGACACGTGCGCTTTCACACAATTTTACCGCTAAATTTCAATCACTTGTTAAAGTCGTCGGTAAACAATTTGAGGCGCGAATTTTACCGCGCGACTTTCTGAAAGCCCAAAAACGACGCGTCCTAAAAATCAACCAATCTGAAAATATGAAAGAGATTATCAAGCAATCGCGGTTAGGTCGCGTTATGACGTATTTGATAATTTCATTTACCGAAGCTGTAAAAAAATCGTTCCGTGACGATAAGGCGATGTTCGTGTAAATATTTACCGTCAATTTTCCGTTGGGAGAAGTTTTATGAAAGTAAATGGAAAAAACCACTTTGCGGCAGATTTGGAAATTAATTTTCAAAATCGAAGTTTTCCGCGCGGCGACCTCGCCGCTGGCAGTTATCGAAATATCGGCAATCAATCCTACAACAATAATGTAAAATCCGCGCTTGCCGAAAACATTAATCCGCTGCCGGCAAAAAAATTTTTGCAGTCGTTGCTTCCCTCTTCGGAGAGAGTATTTCTCGAAACCGGTGATTATGTCTATAAACCGGGTGAACATATCAAATATATTTATTTTCCCGAATCGGCGATATTGTCCGAACTGCAAATTCTTGAAGAAGGCGAAACCATCGAAATTGCGATGATCGGGAAAAAAGAGATCGCCGGCATCCAGGCGATCTTCGGCTCGGCGAAGGCAACGAATTGGATAAATGTATCTTTTGCCGGCAGTGCTTTGAAAATCAGAACCGAACTCGTCAGACGAGAAGTTTGTCGGGGCGGAGCGGTGCAGACCGGGATTTTTGAATCAATTGATCAATATTTCAATCAAATTTCTCAGCGCGCCGTCTGCAACGCGCATCATAACATCGAAAAACGCCTCTCCTGCTGGCTGCTGATGCTTTACGACCGCTGCCGAAACGATAATTTTGCAATGACTCAGGAACAGCTCGCGCACTTTCTCGGCGTTTATCGTCCGAGTATTACACACGCGGCGCAATTTTTGCGGGATAAGGAAATCATCAAATACTCGCGCGGAAAAATTTCCATCTTAAATCGTGCGGAACTGGAAAAAACCTCGTGTTCCTGTTACACCAATATCGCTAATTACTGTCGCCCGGAAGTTCATTAAAGACCTGCAAAGACCTGCAAATATATTTTTAAAACGAAATTATAAACCAATCGGCTGAAAATAAATTTATATTTTCAGCCGATTTTTCAGTGTGTACGGCGGTATTCGGAACCTTAAAATTGCAGATTCGCTTTCTTCAAAATTTAAATTTTTGCCAACATTGTGCATAATGATTCTTAAATGGATAACTCAGGTCAAAGAATTGTTCTCACAGGTTTTATGGGTGTCGGCAAATCAACCGTCGCTCGTTTTCTCAGCTATTTACTGAAATGCCGGACGGTTGATCTTGATTTCGTGATCGAAGCCAGCGAAAAAAGAAAAATCGCCGACATTATTTTATCCGACGGCATTCTTCGTTTTCGGGAAATTGAAACCGAAAATTTACAAAAAGTTTTGCTTGAAAGCGACGCGCTGATTATTGCGCTCGGCGGCGGCGCGTGGACTATCGAAGAAAATCGCCGTCTCATCAAATCTCAAAATCTGACCAGTATCTGGCTCGAATCAACTTTTCAGCATTGCTGGCGAAACATTTCGCTGTCGAAACGCGTCCGCCCGCTCGCGCCGGATAAAGCGCAAACCCGTCGGCTTTTTGACGAAAGAAGAAATTTTTATTGTCTGGCAGATTGGCATTTTATCGTCAAACCCGAACTAACTTCGTTTGAAATCGCCAAACAAATCGCCGAAGAAGTTTTTTCGATGAAATTTAACTGAAATGTTCGGAGAATCATTGCTCACTGCATTGACAAACCCCAACGATACTAGTAACTTCACAAAATATATTAAGTCAGCTTACAAGGCGGATGTTTCAAAATTTAACTGAAGATATTTTCGCGCTTTAAGTCATAAAATGAAACATAATTTAATATACCGACAGATTTTTTAGGATAGGAAAGTTTTCAGGAGGAAAAATGAAAATAAAAATTTTAACGATTACCGGTTTGGCGGCAATGTTGTTTTTAGGAGCCTGCAAAAGTGAAACCACCACTAATGCGAATCTGGTGAACAGAATGAACGCCAATACAAATGTGGTAAATATGACGACGGCGACTCCGATGATGCCGGCAACCGACACGGCAACCGCCACTACCGTCAAAGACGCTTTGACGAAAAAGGGCTTCACCGATGTAACGGTGGACGCGACGATGACTGGCGTAACCCTGCGCGGAACCGTTGCCAAAGGCAAAATGGCGGAAGCCGTTCAAACTGCTCAGGAAGCGGGTAGGAAGCCGGTTAAAAACGAATTAACCGAAAAGTAATTTACAAGAATAAGGAGAAAATTTAAATGTCTGTAACAGAAAAATACCAATCACTGATTGATATGGCGAGACAACTCGGAGTTTCCGGTTTGGATGTACGCGAAAGCGACGGAGTTTTGAAAATTGACGGCGTTGCCGGAAGCGCGCAGGCGAAACAGCAGCTTTGGGACGAATATAACCGCATTGATCCCGAATATCGTTCGGGCGACCTCGTAATGAATGTTTCCGCGCCGGAAGGCGATACCGTTTCCGGTTCAACTTCGTCAGGCGGCGGAACTTACACCGTTCAATCAGGCGACACGTTGAGCAAAATCGGTCAGAATCACGGTGTCAGTTGGCAGAAAATTTATGATGCCAACCGCGACATACTTGACGACCCAGACAAAATTCAAGTCGGTCAGGAATTGAAAATTCCGTCAGCCTAAAATTTTACCGCATAAAATTTAGCGCATTGCCGTATTTGCTCAACGCAAACTTCAGCAATGCGCTTTTATTGTTGGACAAAAGCTGAGTGTCGTTGTGTCTGATTTATACCGAAACTGTTTGTAATCGTTTTTGCCGATTAAGAACCATCTGCGTCAGCGAGCGATTTAATACAGAAATAATTTAGGTTGGTAGATTATAATGCCAACCGCAAAATGTTGTTTTTTTCACTCGTGAGCCGTCTGCCAAATATGACCTAACAGCTTCGATGACTGTCGCGTTGAACCGCTTTCAGAGTTTCAAACACACGATAGATGTTCGAGTTCAAGTTGCGCGGCTAATTTTCAGCCGCGTGCTGCGATGTATTCCCGCTCTGTCGGTCATCACTTTGACGAAGAGGAACGCGCCCAATAGATTTTTGAATTCATCATTTCTGTATGATTTCAACTTATAAAACTTGGAAAAATCAGTGCGGCAACAACCGAAAGCACAACACCGATTAAGAAAACTCCTAAAGTTGCCGACCACGCGATTGTTGGCGAAACTTTTTCACCTGTATTTTTTAAGCCGGTAACATTTAACCAAATCCAAAAAATTGTGAATAAACTAAACGCGCTCAACAAACTGTATAATACCGGACTTTGAGCGGGCGTAATTAAAAAATTCAAGCTGTCCTGAATTACCGAACCTTGCCCCAGAATCGGATGTATGTCAGTCGGGTCTTTGATAAACAAAACGATTATATTCAGAGCAAACCTGATAACGGCAATCGGAAATGCGACATAAACGGAAGAAGCAAATGCTTGCCAGTAGTTTATTTTCCCGCCCATTGCCAATGCAAACAGAAGATAAACAGCTCCGAAGAAAGCATATAAAAACGTCTGTCCGACAAAACCGTTAATCGCTTGTCCGGCGCGTCGAACCGGATCTTTATTGGCTTCAATTGCATCTGCGCGACCTTCTTCAACTTTGGCACGCGCTTCGTCGTTCATCATTGACATCTCTTTGGTTTTATCAATCGTATAGTTAGCCACTCTTTCCGGTGTCAAACGATAGACAAAAGCATTCAGATAAACGGTAGAGAGAACCGACATTATCAAAACTGCGACAAACCAACGAGGATGACGACGCAAGTTAAGAAATACTTCGGTTGGCGAAAAGAAAATGTTTGTCAAAGATTGCGGCGTGGACATTCTCGGAGTTTCTTCGGTGTCCGGCTTTTTGACAAAACTTAACCCGATAATCAAAGCACCGAGCAACATCAAACTCACTCCGGTCGAAGTCAATGGTACAACTTTTAAAACGCTCAAAACAACTATAATCAAACCGATAACAGCAACGATTATTCCGGCAATTAGATTCATATCTTCCTTTGAATTATTTTATTTTGTAAAGCAGAATATCTTACGGCGAAGTCGAAGAATTTGTTTCAACTGTTTGTTCAAAAGACATAACTTTTTCATAACCTGCGATGCGAATACACGCCGCGAAATGTCCTTTTTCGATTTCACGTAATTCGGGAACGATGCGCGCACAATCTTCAATCGCCAGCGGACAGCGCGTGCGAAAACGACAGCCGGACGGCGGATTGATCGGAGTCGGCACGTCGCCCTGCAAGACGATGCGTTCGCGCTTTTTCTTCGGATCGGGAATCGGAATCGCAGATAATAATGCTTTGGTATAAGGATGAAGCGGATTTTCGTAAAGTTCATCTCCATCGGCAATTTCGACGATTTTTCCGAGATACATCACGGCGACGCGCTGCGAAATATGTTCGACGACCGCCAAACCGTGTGAAATAAACAGATAAGTCAAACCGAATTCGTTCTGTAAATCCTGCAAAAGATTGACGACCTGCGCCTGCACGGAAACGTCGAGCGCGGAAACGGGTTCGTCGGCGATAATCAGTTTCGGATTCAACGCCAAAGCTCGCGCGATGCCGATGCGCTGTCGCTGTCCGCCGGAAAATTCGTGCGGGTAGCGAAACATATAATCCGCGTCCAAACCGACTTTTTTGAGCAAATCCGCCACGCGGTCGCGCTGTTCGGTTTTATCGCCGATGCCGTGAATTTTCAGCGGTTCGGAGACAATCGAATAAATATTCAAACGCGGATTGAGCGACGCGTACGGGTCTTGAAAAATAATCTGCATTTCGCGGCGCAGCTTCTGCATTTCGCGGTTCGGCAAACCGATAATATTTTGATCTTCAAAAAATATTTCGCCGCTTGTCGGCTCGTAAAGTCTGATTAAACACCGCCCGACGGTTGATTTTCCGCAGCCCGATTCGCCGACTAAACCGAGCGTTTCGCCCGCGAAAATATCAAACGAAACATCGTCCACGGCGCGAACCACGTCGTCGCTGTTTTCGACAGGAAAATGTTTCACCAAATTTCTGACCTGGACGAGTTTTTGTTTTTCGGATTTAACCGCGCTGTTTTCCATTTATTTTTTCGGAGATACGAGTTTTAGTTTCGGTTTAGACGGAAATTCAATATTTTGGTAAATTTTTTTCAGTTCAATTCGGCATTTAATTGAGTTTAATTTGACTTCCTGTTTCGACTGGTCATAAATTCGCAAAGTCCACTCTTTTTGAGAAACACGCTCGTAATGTTCGACTCTTATCTCAAGCTGATGAACAATCACATAATCCGTTAAACTTTCAATATCAAGATAATCAATGCGTTTATCTGTTCTGTCACGGTAAATTGTTGATTTGGACAGAACTTCAAATATCACTTGCGGATTTTCAAGCGTGTCGAAAATATTCGGAACAAGTTTCGGACGACAGGCAACAACCACATCGGGATAGACATAATTTGCCGATTTTGTTTTGACCCGCAAATCGCTGGTGTGAACTTCACACGGTTCATTTTCAAGCTGATTACCAAGATGACGCGCAATATTGCTAATCATCAAACTGTGAAGGCGCGTTCCGTCAGCCATAATAAAAATCTCGCCGTCCATAAATTCGTGCTTAATTTTTGACTTTTGTTCAAACGCCAGATATTCCTGTTCCGACATTAATTTTTCCGCCGCTGCTTGATTCATTTTTTGTTTCTCCAATCTTCCGCAATTATCGCCCAGCGTTCGTGGTCGCTCCGTTTTCCGCCGACTTTTGAGTACTTGCGCGAAAATTATTCTTTGAATGAAGCTGTTTTTTCGCAAGACCGCAACTGGAAATAGTCAAAGTTGCCGGTTCAAATAAATCGTTTTCAGTCGGATATAGCAGATAAAGTTTTGTGCCGCGCAATTTCAAATTTTCGTTTTTCATCGTACAAAACACAGCGCACTTTTATATTATTTTCCAATTGATAAAGCGGAATTTCGCCGCGCGTGCAGATTCCTTCCATACAAAATTCGCAGCGCGGCGCGAAATCGCAGCCGTCGGGCAGATTTGTCGGACTCGGCACGGTTCCTTCAATCGTCGAAAGGCGCGTCGCTTTGGCTTCGCCGATGCCGCGCAGTTTCGGGACGGAACGCAGTAAACCTTGTGTGTAAGGATGTTTCGGGTTTTCAAATAATTCTTCAACCGGCGATTGTTCGACGATTTTCCCAGTGTACATTACGCACACGCGGTCGGCGACTTCGGCGACTACGCCCAAATCGTGCGTAATTAAAAGCACGGCGAGTCGGCGCGTTTTTCGCAATTCGTCTAACAATTCCAAAATCTGCGCCTGAATCGTCACATCAAGCGCGGTCGTCGGTTCGTCGGCGATTAAAAGTTCGGGATTACACGCCAAAGCCATCGCAATCATCACGCGCTGGCGCATTCCGCCGCTCAATTGGTGCGGATAATCTCTTATTCGGCGTTCGGGCGCGGGCATCGCCACTTCTTTCATCGCTTCGATTGCCGCGTCGAGCGCGTCTTTTTTGTTCAAATTTCGATGCAGGCGCAACGCTTCGGCGATTTGTTCGCCAATCGTGTAAACCGGATTCAAGGAGGTCATCGGGTCTTGAAAAATCATCGCCACATCATTGCCGCGAATCTCGCGCATCTTCGTTTCGTTCGCCTTCGTTAATTCTTCGCCTTGGAATTTTATCGAACCGCCGACAATTTTTCCCGGCGGCGAAATCAGCCGCATAATCGAAAGCGCGGTGATTGATTTTCCGCTGCCGGATTCGCCGACTAAACCTAAAAGCTCGCCTTCATCAATGTGAAAACTTACGTCGTCAACGGCTTTGACGAGTCCGGCGCGGGTCGGAAAATGCGTCTGTAAATTGTTTATTTCGAGAAGATGCGGCATTAATTTTAATAAATCACAAAGTTATATTCGACAATTTTTGATACTGAAAACGGCACTCCGTTTTTTTTCATTGGAATGAAAAATATTTTGGCGGCGGCAACGACGGACTGTTCGGTCAAACCATAAGGCAAATTTGAAATTGGTTCGATACTTCCGATGCCGCCATTAGCTAAAAATGTTACCCTGAGCCTGACAGTTCCCTGAATGTTGGCTTGCCGCGCCGCGTCCGTGTAACTCGCTCGCGGTTTGATTACAACTTTCAAATCTTCAGTTGTGGCTTCAGAATTTTTCGCGTCGGTGGAATTTACATCAGGCTTGATTTTTCCCGCTTCCGCCGTATTTTCGTCACCGTAGTTTCGCAGCGCGCCTTTACCGATTTCCTTTCCGTTTGGTTGTTTTTCAATTTTCAGTGAAGCGAAAAAGTTCTCTACTTCTGTTTTCGATTCATTCGCTCCGAAAACCTGCAATTCAAACCATCTATTATTTTCATAGTCATTTAAAAATTTATAAGTTTTGTCTTCGTCAGTAAGTTTTATTTCATTCCTGCTCTCTGTTGCTTTTAATGTTTTATTTTGATTTTTCAGGCTTTCGACTCTTTCATAAAAACTTTTTTCATCGAATTTTTTTTTCTCGGGGCAAAAACTCGAAACTTTTACTTTTGAAGTAATAATCAGAACATAGACGACTCCGTCGCTGTAAGCGTAAAACATCGAACTTTCTTCGCCTCGACAAAGATTCGAATTATTGAGATAAACGGGAAGTTTCGGCATCAGAACCGACACATTTTTATCTTTGACAGAATAATTTTCCCAAACGGTTGGAGTTGAATATTTTGCAGTCTGCGAAAAAACCGGCAAATTAAAGACGAAAAGCGAAATTATTGTAAAAGCTATTTTTAACATAATTTTTCCTGCATATTTTTTTGAGTTTTAGATTATCGAACAATAAAAAGAGTCGAACAATATTTTCTAATCGTGCAACTAATTTAATCGCTTTGACTTCAAAGAAATGTTATCATTTTTTCGCAAATCTGTATTTTGCAGTAATTAATTCAGGAGATTTTTCCAGTGAAAATACGTTTAAATTTTTTCGGCAGTCTGCTCTTGTCCATTTTACTTGTTTCCGGCGTTTTTGCCCAAAACGAAACCGCTTCCAAAATCAATCCCAAAACCTCCGACGCAGCTAAAACATCAAAATCCGTTAAGCCGGTGACGACCGAAAACATCGGGAACGATGTTGCCGAAGCGTTGACGCTGATTCAGGATAATTATGTCGGGGCGAAAAAGATTGATTACAACGACCTTTTCAAAACCTCGATTGACTCGATGCTCCACACGCTTGATCCGCACTCGAATTATTTTGACCCGAAGGAATTTGAACAGTTTCGCACCGACCAGAGTTCACAGTATTTCGGCATCGGCGCGACCATCGGCGATCTGAGCGATAAAAACGATAATGTCATCGCCACTTATATCAAAGCGACGTTTGAAGGTTCGCCCGCCAACCGCGCCGGACTGCGCTACGGCGATAAAATCGTTGAAGTCAACGGCGTTTCGATGATCGGGAAATCATACGTTGACGTTCGCAATTTTCTGCGCGGTCCGCGCGGCACACCCGTTAAACTTTTAGTCGAAAGATTCGGCACGGGCAAGCGCGAAGAAGTGGATATTATTCGTGATGCCGTGCCGCAGCCTTCGATTTCCGAAGCCTATATAATCAGTCCGGGTGTCGGTTATATGGCGATGAGAGGCGGATTCAATCAAACGACTTACGCCGAATTCGCACAGGCGATGCAGGAACTTAAAGCACAGGGAATGAAACAACTGGTGCTGGATTTACGCGATAACGGCGGGGGTTTGGTCAGCCAGTCGTATCGCGTGGCGAACACTTTTCTTTCCGCCGGACAAACTATTTTCACCCAAAAGGGCAGAGTCGGCGGAACGGGTGACCCGTATCGCTCCGATAACAAAAATCCCGACGACACGCCGCTCGTCGTAATGGTCAACCGCAACACGGCTTCGGCTTCGGAAATTCTCGCGGGCGCGCTTCAGGATCACGACCGCGCCCTGATCGTCGGCGAAAGCACTTTCGGCAAAGGTTTGGTGCAGAATCCCTTTATTCTAGATTACGGCTCGATGCTTTTGCTGACGATAGCCAAGTATGAAACGCCCGCCGGACGCTTGATTCAGCGCGATTATTCAAACGGCAATCTCTATGATTATTACACCAAAGGCGGCACTTTAAAAGATGATACGATTCCGCAAAAACCGACCGGTGCGGAAAGCCGAACCGATTCCGGCAGAGCGGTTTACAGCGGCGGCGGCATCAATCCTGACGAAGCTCTGAAGCCGCAGACGATTACCAGAGAAAAGGCGGAATTTCAAGCCAAACTGAGCGACCCGATTTTTGCCTTCGCGCTTGACCTGGTTTATGGAAAAAACAGTAGTTTCCCGAATTATCAGGTTGATCGCCCGATTAAGTTTGGCTACGATTTGAAACCGTCGGATTTTCCGATTACCGATGCGATTTTTCAGGATTTCAGAAAATTCGCCACCGAAAAATACAATTTTACGCCCGCGCAAGTTGACCGCGAACGCGAATTCATCGAACGCGCTCTGCGAACCGAACTTGTCACCGCCGCTTACGGTTCGACCACCGCGTTTCAGGTTTTCAACAATTATGACACGCAACTCCAAAAATCCATCCAACTGCTTCCCGAAGCCAAACAACTCGCTCTCGAAGGCGCGAAAGCTAATGCCGCGAAAGCCAACGCCAAAAAGGAAAATAACAGTCTGAACCGCTGAAATTTCGGCAACGTAATTCGATAATGTAAAAGGAAACGGAGCGATGAAAATTACCGCTCCGTTTTCTTTTTATAACGTCTGCATCATATTCAAAAAAATTTAGCGATTAAATAGTAAATTCCAAATCCTGCGCCGATCAAAACCAGCACTAATCCGAAAATTGCCAGTCCGACGATGAGTTTGAATTTTTTGTAGCGATTTTCGTCCGTCGGCGACAGCGAAGTTTGCGGAAAATACGGCGGCGGTCTTTTGTCCATTGAAATTTCTCCTTAATGCGATCCGTCAAAATAAAAATTATTTGTTTTTTAACTCATCATAACTTATTTGCTCGAAACTTTCCAAAATTCACCCCCCGAAACATCTCAAACGACTTGTCAATCATCTTTTAAAACATTAAAATCAACGGTAGATCAAACTTTATGAACTTTCATCAAACCAAACTCCGCCTTAGATAGCCACCCACCGAACTTCCCGGCGCGTGTGGCGAACCTTTCAATTCAACATCATAAATTCAAAATTAAAAAGTGGATGAATTATTGTTTATCCGCTAGAATTAGCTTTTTTCTTGATGTTCAAAGAACTTTGGAAAATTGAGTTTTGAACATCAAACTCGAAAAATTATGGACGAGAAATATTTTGCACAGAAGATTGAACAGAAATGGCAGCGGCGTTGGGCGGAAAATAAGACGTTTGAAACCGCAATTGACGACGAACGCGAAAAATTTTACGCGCTCGAAATGCTGCCGTATCCGTCGGGGCGACTGCATATGGGACACGTTCGCAACTATTCAATCGGCGACGCGCTCGCGTGGTATAAACGTCTGCAAGGCTACAATGTGCTGCACCCGATTGGCTGGGATTCATTCGGGCAACCCGCCGAACAAGCCGCGATCAAAAAAGGTGTCAATCCGCGCGATTGGACGGAAGATAATATCGTGCAGATGCGCGAACAACTGCAAAGGCTCGGCATCAGCTACGATTGGTCGCGCGAAATCGCCGCGCATCGTCCCGAATATTACAAATTCGATCAGTGGTTTTTTCTCAAAATGCTCGAACGCGGTCTGGCGTATAAAAAAATGACGCAGGTCAATTGGTGTCCGAAAGACGAAACCACGCTGTCAAACGAACAGGCGAGCGGCGGCGTGTGCTGGCGGTGCGGAACGCCGGTCGAGAAGAAAGACATCGCGCAGTGGTTTTTGCGAATCACCGCTTACGCCGAAGAACTTTTGCAGGGAATGAACGAAATCGAAAACGGCTGGGCGGAGCGCGTTCTGACGATGCAGAAACACTGGATTGGCAAAAGCGAAGGCGCGTTTGTCGAGTTCAAAGTCAATAAATCAAATGACAATATAAAAGTTTTTACGACGCGGATTGATACGATTTACGGCGCGAACGCGCTCGTCGTCGCGGCGGAACATCCGATTATCGAAGCGCATTTTGATGATTTATCTGACAAAGTAAAGGCGAAAATCGAAGAAATCAAAGTCGAGAAAGCCAAACCGACGGATTACGGCGAAGAAGTCGAAAAAGACGGAATTGACACCGGATTAAAAGCGATCAATCCGTTTTCGGGCGAAGAAATTCCGGTTTGGATCGGCAATTACGTGATGATGGAATACGGCACGGGCGCGGTGATGAGCGTTCCGGCACACGACGAACGCGATTTTGAATTCGCTCGAAAATTCGATTTACCAATTCGGGAAGTAGTTCAAAGTTCAAAGTTCAAAGTTCAAAGTTCAGAAAGCGAAAATCAAATCGAAGAAGCATTTACAGATTACGGAGTTGTTATAAATTCCGGCGAATGGTCTGGTAAAACTTCCGAAAATGCGAAAAATCAAATGACGAAATTTGCCGAAGAAAATAATTTCGGCGAAGCGGCGACGACGTATCGTCTGCGCGATTGGGGAATTTCGCGGCAGAGATTTTGGGGCGCGCCGATCCCGATTATTTACTGCGAAACGTGCGGCACAGTTCCCGTTCCGTATGAAAATTTGCCCGTCGAACTGCCCGAATCCGCGCCGTTTACCGGAGTCGGCGAATCGCCGCTGGCGAAAGTTCCCGATTTTGTGAACACGATTTGCCCGCAGTGCGGCGGTGAAAATGCGAAACGTGAAACCGATACGATGGACACTTTTGTTGATTCGAGCTGGTATTATTTTCGCTATACCGACCCGCACAACGCGGAAATGCCGTTCGATCCTGAAATCGTCAAATACTGGATGCCGGTTGACCAGTATATCGGCGGCGTTGACCACGCCGTGATGCACCTGCTTTACACGCGCTTTTGGACGAAAGTGATGCAGGATATTGATTTAGTAAATTTTGACGAGCCAGTAAAAAACTTGCTGACGCAGGGAATGGTCGTCGGCGAATCTTATTATTCGGACGAAAAATCGAGTTACGTTCCGCTCGATGAAGTCAGAATCGAACGCGACGAACGCGGCAAGATTACGAGCGCGAAGTTAAAAGCCGACAATTCGCCGATCAAAGTCGCGGTCGAAAAAATGTCGAAATCGAAATATAACGGCGTTGACCCGGACGATATGGTTTTGATTTACGGCGCGGACGCGGCGCGAATTTTCGCATTGTTCGCCGCGCCCGCCGAAAACGAACTGGTTTGGATGGAAACCGGCATCGAAGGCGCGGTCAGATTTTTGCAGCGCGTTTATCGTTTCGTTTATCGCTGGCACGAAGTTTTGAGCAAAAGCGGAAAGTTCGGCAAATCTTCCGCCGAAGTCGAAACGAGCGGCACGGCGCGAAACCTGCGGCGAAAAACGCATCAGACGATTAAACGAATTACGGAAAACTTTGAAAGTCATCAATTCAACACGCCGGTCGCGGCTTTGATGGAACTTTCAAACTCTTTGGGAGATTTCAAAATCGAGCCGAAATCGGCGAGTGAAGAAAAATTATTTGCCGTCAGCGAAGCGTTACAGAGTTTGATTTTGATGCTCGCGCCATACGCGCCGCATTTTGCGGAAGAAATGTGGGAAATTTTGACCGGCAGTTCAGAGGGAATTTTGGTTTCCGGCGTGAAGTTTCCCGTCGCCGACGAATCTCTGGCGAAAGCCGACGAACTGGAAATTCCGATTCAAATCAACGGCAAACTGCGTTCGCGCGTTTTGGTTTCGCCCGAAATTTCGCAAAAGGATTTGGAAGAATTGGCACTGGAAAACGACAAGATAAAGGAATATACCGACGGCAAGCAAATCGTAAAAGTCATCGTCGTGCCGAAACGTCTGGTAAATATCGTAATTAAATAAGCTGCAAAATCATTTGCCAGTTATTAAAATCAAGCGGTCGAACAAAAACAAAAAAATTCGGAACAGGTGATAATTAACGGCTTCGGAGCGTTCTGACGTTCCATTTTTCGTCCGTCAATTATCACCTGTTGCGAGTTGAATTTTAGTTCGGCTCGGTCACTTGAACGAACATTCACAGTTTTCCCTCCGCAAAATATTTTTTCCGTTACGTCAATCCGGCGAATAAAAATCTATTTGAAAACTCATAAACAGGCAAACAAAATGAAATTTTCATCTTAAAAATTTTTGCTTCCGTGCAAAATCATCTTCAGATTTTAAGAACCGTCGGGTTAAGTTTAACAACCGAAAACTTTAAGTTCTTTACCGTTTAAGCCTTGATTGCCAACGATAAACGAACTAAAATCAAAAAACGATAATTCGTTTAGCCATATTTCAAATTTTTGTTTCATTGCGATATAAAATCTGCCGACAGATTTGCAATAAAATCCGAAAATCAAAATGAAAGAATGTCAACTTTGTAAAAACTGCTTTACCGACGATGTTAATACCTGTCCGAATGACGGAATGCCGACTTTTCATTCGTTGAGCGGCGAACCCGTTTTGGAGGGAAAGTATCATCTCGAATGCCGCGTCGGACAGGGCGGAATGGGCGTGGTTTACAAGGCGCGGCACGCTTATCTGAAAACTTCCCACGCGATAAAAGTCATTCTGCCGGATTTGGTCGGCAACGACCCGGAACTCGTTACGCGCTTTCGTCAGGAAGCGTTGGCGGCGGCGGCGATTCGGCATCAAAACGTCGTCGGCGTTTCCGATTACGGAGTCGCGCAGGGGACGATGCCGTTTCTCGTGATGGAATATGTCGAGGGCGAATCGCTGCACGATCTGCTGGCGCGTGAAAATATTGTCACGCCCGAACGAGGTCTGGAAATAATGTCGGCGATTGCCGCCGGAGTCGGCGCGGCGCACCGTCAGGGAATCGTTCACCGCGATTTGAAACCTTTGAACGTGATGATTCTCAAAGGCAAATCGAATCTTTCGGAATCAATAAAAATTCTCGATTTCGGTCTGGCGAAAATCAAATCGGGCGAACTGCTCGGCTCTTTTATTCAGGCGCAGACGACTGGCTTGATGGGTTCGCCTTATTATATGGCTCCTGAACAGTGGGCGGACGAAGACCCCGACGCGCGTTCGGATGTTTATTCGCTCGGCATAATGCTCTATCAAATGATTGCCGGCGACGTGCCGTTTAAAGGCTCTTCAATTCCGGCAATTATGAAAAAACATTTGTCGGATGCGCCGCCGCCGATCAGCAATTTCAACGTAAAAGTTACTCCGCAAGTTGAACAGGCGATCCGTCATTCGCTTGAAAAAGAACCGAACAACCGGACTTCTTCGGTTGAACAACTAATTGCGGAACTGCGAATGGCAATCGGCGCGACTTCTCCAAATATTCACATCAGCAATTTTGGAACGAGCGGCGCGCAGCCCGTCTCCGCGCTGAGTATTTTGACGAATCCGCCACAGTCGGAAATTTTTGTGGATAATATTCCGGTCGGGCAGAGCCGGGCGGACGGCTGGCTGACGCTCGACGGTTTGCAGAGCGGCAATCATTCCCTTCGCATCAGCCACACGGGTTTTGAGGATTGGGAAAACAGCATCGCGTTCGACGGCAAACCGAAACAAGTCGTCGCCGAACTCAAGACAGATCGGAAAATGGACACCGGAGCGATTCCGAAACCGGAAGTCACGATGTCGCCGGCGGCGCAAACTTTTTTGCAAAATACGCCGCAAAATATTTCCGCCGCGCCGACCGCCGTGCCGAATTTGCCGCCGCCAAATCATCAGACGGTTTTGCCGCCAAACGAGTTCGCTGCCGACGCGCCGAAAAAATCCGTTTTTCTGTCGCCTTTATTTCTGGCGGTTATTGGAATTTCGGGTTTATTATTACTTGCTATAATAGGAGTCGGCGGCGCGTATCTGACGGGTTTCATCGGTCGCACGGAGGTTTCAAACGGCAACAAAAATATTATCGTCGTGCCGAACAACTCAAATGCCGCCGTCAATCAGCAGGTTTCGCCCGCGCCATCCAAAGCCGAAATGATTAAAATACCCGGCGGAAAATACAAGATGGGACGCAGCGACGGCACAGACCCCAAAAACGATCCGTCCTATCCCGAACACGAAATTGACGTGAAAGATTTCTGGATGGACAAGACGGAAGTAACCGCCGGAGAATATTACGATTTTGTCAAAGCCACCGATTATAAACCGACCCCGCCGTATTGGGAAGACGGCAAACCGCTGGCGACGGAAACCCGATTGCCGGTGCGTTATGTTAATATGAATGATGTCAGAGCGTTCGCCGAGTGGCGTTCCAAACGCGACCGGGAAATTTACCGGCTGCCGACTGAAAGCGAGTGGGAATACGCGGCACGCAACGGCGCGGACGACAATTTCTATCCGTGGGGCAATGAATTTAAGCTCGGCTGCGCGGTCGTTGACCAGCCCGACCCGAAACCGGAAAATGTCGGCTCCGACCCGTGCGGGGCAGATAAATGGGGCGTTCTTGACCTGATCGGCAATGTTTACGAATGGACCAGCACCGAAACCAATTCTTATCCGGGAAATCCAAAAGAAGTTGACGAAAAATTTAAGAACACCTTCGTTATTCGCGGCGGTTCGGCTTTCAATAAATCCACCGGCAAAAATCCCGTTTCGTCAACTTTTCGCGGATTCGTCGCCCCGACCCAGCGCGACGCGCAATTGGGTTTTCGTTTAGTGCGGTCGGCGCAGTGAGTTTTTTGTAATTTGTAATGAAATATTTAAGATTTTATAAGTACGGATTGTTACCGGCAATTTTTGTTTGCGCGGCGGGCAACAGCTTCGGGCAGGATTTGGGAAGCAGCAACGCGCTTTTTAACGCCCCCGCCGCCAAAACAAAGACCGCCAAAGCAACCGCCAAAAAGCCCGTTTCCAAGTCGAAAAGCACATCTGTGCCCGCCGCCAAAAAAACCGTTTCCAAGCCGCCCGCCGCCAAAACCGTCGTCGGGGCGAATCAGCCGAAATCCGCCGCCAAACCTGACGCTGTTCAGGGAAAAACGCCCGGTCAAAAACCAAAACAACCGGCGGCAAACAATGTCATCATAACGGTTGGAAAACCTCTGCCGGAAAAAAATAAAGAAAAAACGATTCCCGTCAAAGAGGAAAAACCGGCGGCGGCAGCGGTGAAAACGCCTTTGACCAAAAGTCAGGTCAACGAACTTTTTGAGCAGGCGATTGCCGACGGAAACGCGGCGCGCGACGAACGCGAATATGCGAAAGCCGAAGCCGCTTATCTGCGCGCGCAGAGTCTGCAATTGAAAGATGCCCGCGCCATTTACGGTTTGGGGAATCTGTTCAGCGACCAGCAGCGTTGGGAAGAAGCCGAAAGAGCTTACCGGACGGCGATTGAATTTGAACCGAACGCGCCGGAATCTTATATCGCGTTGAGTTTTGTTCTGACGCAGCCGATTATCGGAACTGATTTGGGCGGCAGATACGCGGAAGCGGAAAAATTGGCGCGGCAGGCGATCAAACTTGATCCGGCAAATGCGGTCGGTTACGATCAATTGGGAGTCGCGCTCGAACTTCAGGGCAAAATTGCCGACGAAACTCAGAACGCTTATAAAAAAGCCATTCAAATTGATCCGAAATTCGCGCTGGCTTACGCTCATCTCGGCAGACTTTTGCGGCGCAGAGGTTTGATTAACGAATCTTCCGCCGCCTACCGCACCGCGATTCAGCTTTCGACCGATGTGCCGACGATGATTTTGGTGGCGGACGTGATGCAGTCGCAACAGCGATATGTCGAATCCGAACAGCTTCTGCGTCAGGCACTGCGCGAAGACCCGAAAAATCCGACCGCGCTTTATCTGCTCGGACGCGCTTTGACGACGCGCGGCAGTTTCGATGAAGCGGAAAAAGTATTGAAAAAAAGCGCGAGCGTCAGCCCGAACAGTTTTGTCGCCTACGCGCTTTTGGGTTCGCTGTATGTGCGGCGCGAACAGTTTAACGAAGCGGAAAAATATTTGATGAAAGCGTTAAATATGGTCTCGCCAAATGAAAAAGTTCGACTGGCGCAGGAATTTGAAGCGGTCGGCGACGGTTATCAAAAAGCCGGTAAAAATAAAGATGCCGCGCGCGTTTACCGGCAGGCGATCACACTGAATACGGGCAGAACGGCTTTGGCAGAAAAGCTGGCTAAAGTTCAGGGCGGTTGAAATTCGCCGAATTTTCTACAGGTATCCTCGTCAATTACAGTTTTTAGGCGTTTATCATTCGACGAAAATCACTTTCAGCGTCTTCCAGACGAAAATCAAATAAAATGCTTTATTGTCCAAAATGTCAACAAACATACGATGAAGGAATTCAAAGATTCTGCCTGCGCGACGGCGGCAGACTTCTTCCGTCGCCGGTTTCAGGAAAATCCGTCAATCAGTCGGGAGGCGTTTTTACACATCTTCTAGGTACAATCGCGTCTGCCAATAGAAACGGCGAGCGAGTTCCGCCAATCTCGAATTTTGTCCAGGTTGAACCGCCGCAAAACGCTTTGCCGGATTTTCTTTCCGCTAACGCCGATCCGCATTTCAAAATCGCGCCTGAAACCGATTCGATTACCGCCGTTCAAACACCGCCGCAAAAACCTTTGCCGCGTATTATCAAACAAACCGATATTCCGCCAAGTCAGGCGCAGCTCGGCAACCGCCAGACAAATCCGACCGGAAGATTAGCTTTGAGCTGGGCTAACCCCGACGTTTTGATCGGGCAGTTAATCAAAAATCGGTATCAAATCGTCAAAAAAGTCGGACAGGATGAAACAACGATTACTTACGCGGCGGAAGACAAAATCGCGCCTTATAAAAAAGTTACCGTGCGGGTTTTAATGAACGAAGATGAAAATGACCACTTCACCGGGAAAATTTTCGCCGAAGAAAGAGTTTCATCCTCGCTCATTAACCATCCGAATATTGCGAGAATTTTAGATTCCGGCGAATTGCTGGAAGGCAAACCGTTTATCGTCAGCGAATTTGCGGAAGGCGAATCGGTTAAAGAAATGCTGGAGAAAACGAAGCAGTTTAACGCGCTGCGAACTTCGCGCATCATCAGTCAAGCCGCCGACGCGTTGAGCGCGGCGCACCAAAACGGCGTTCTGCACCGCAGCTTGAAACCCGAAAACGTCGTTTTAACCGTTTCCGAAATCGGCAATGAACAGGTCAAATTGACCAATTTCGGAATTTCAAAAGATACCTTAAACGCGGCGAATGTCGCTTACAAATCGCCGGAACAGCTTGACGGCAAGCTGGCAAACTACGCCAGCGATATTTATTCATTAGCCGTCATCGCCTATCAAATGCTGACCGGACGACTGCCCTTCAGCGGTTCGACAGCGAACGAACTGCTCAATTCGCAGCGCGTCGGTTTGAGCGTTGCCGCGACCAATCTGCGCCCGGATTTGCCGTCGGCGGTTGATAGTATTCTGGAAAAGGCGTTGGCTTTTAATCCGTCCGACCGCTACCCGAAAGCGCGTGATTTCGGCGACGCGCTGTTTAATTCGTTGAAAACGGACGCGCCTTCTGAGAGTCTCGAAGCTGACCAGGCAGCCGCGATAGTCGATAATGGAAATCCGCCCGACGAAATTTCGATGCCGTTTCTTCCGCTGGTCAAACCTGAATTTGTAAGGTCTGAATTGCGGACAGTCGCGCCGGAAATTTCTCAGACGGAATTTGTTCCGACCGTGGCGGAAAATCCGCCGGCTGACGGCAAAATCGAAAAAACGCTGAAAATCGAAAAAACGCTGAAATCGGACGAGTTGACCTGGGAAAAACGCTCGTCAGAGCCGGTCAAAACTTCGAGCCGCAACTTTTTTATCGTCTCGATTCTCGGCATTCTACTGTTGGTGGTCGGCGTTTGGGCGTTGTGGATGCTGGTTTTAAATCGCCCGCCGGAACCGCAGGCAGTCGAACTGCCCGCGCAGTCCGTTTTCCCGACGGAAGAAATAAACGCCAATATTTCTGCCCCGAAACTTGCTGATATTGAAGTACCGCCGCTGCCGCGCGCCATTCCTCAGCCGCCAAATTCCGTTTATTATCAAAACAGTAAAGATGAAATGAAAGGCGAATTGGCGAAAAATTTTCTCGGCTTCTCGCTTTATTATCCAAAGGATTGGAAACAAAATGATGCCAAGGGCAAATTTTTGGACATTTCAAAAAACGCGGCGAGCGGCACGCCGGTTGAGCAAATGCTCGTCAGCTACTATGACAGCAAAGGAACTTTTACTGAAGACACCGCGTCTTTCCCGTCGCTGGTCAAAGAAACCAACGAGACTTTGAAAGAGATCGTGCCGAATTATGAAATGGTTTCTGAAGGTAAAAAAACCGTCAACAACGGCTGGCAGGGGTATGAAGTAAAATTTACGGGTGCGGGCAAAACTGCCAAAGGCGAAAACATCACGCTCTGGGGCAAACGGCTGTTTATTCCGCCGGCGCGTCCCGGAATGAAAAACGGCTATGTCATTACGATGCTTGCCACTTCCCTGTCGCCCGATGTCAAAAATGTTGATGATGTCGGCGTGAAAGGCGAACTTTCGCCGATTTTGGAAAGTTTTGAGCCGAATCAAAATTTTTAGAAAGCCGTCTAACGACATTTGAAAAAAGCGTACGGAAGTTTTTCTGACGCTTTTTGTTTTTGGAATATTAAGTTAAAATCAATTAAATACAGCGTCCTGTTTTCATTTCGCAATTTCGACCGATGAAAATTGTTTTAGCAGAAGAACGAAACGGCAGATCAACGCCCGAACAATCTTTTAATCAAGAAATTGTCCGCATCGGGCGCGACCCGAACGATTGTCAGATAGTTTTTGACAACACGCAGTTTCCGATGGTTTCGCGCCGCCACGCCGAATTACAGTGGCGCGGCGGACAATGGTTTCTGCACGATTTAAATTCTACTTTCGGCACTTTTATTAACGGACAAAAAATTACCGCGCCGCAGCCCTTCGGTGTCGGAAGCGGTCTGCAATTCGGCAAGGATGGACCTGTTTTACGCGTCATTTGGTTTGAAATGAGCGTTAATTCGCCGTCAATTCCGGCAGTTAATCCTTTTCCAAGCCAGCCGCTTAAACCGGCTCCAAATAATTTACCAGCTCCGCCCAACGCCGTCAATCAACAGAATCAAGCCGCCGCTGCTCAACTTGAATTCGTCGGCGGCGATTCTCCGACAGTTCCGTTTAAGATCACCAAAGACATTATCAGTTTGGGACGCGACCCGCGCGGCGACATCGTTTTTGAATCTTCCGCCGCGATGGTTTCGCGCAAACACGCGGAAATTCGGCGGCAAAATAACGATTTTGTCATCACCGACAACGGAAGTTTTAACGGCACACTGGTCAACGAACAGCGTATCTCCACGCCGACACCGCTTTATCATCAGGACGAGATTCAACTCGGCTTGGGCGGACCGGTTTTGCGGCTTAACGCGCTTTCAAAAATTGCGCCGGAAGGCGCACAGCTTGCCGGTCAGCGTTCAATCGCCGTCGGACAACTGGCGGAATCGCCGGAAAAAGCCGGTTCGCCAACCATCGCTTTTAATCTCAATTCGATTTCGCCGAAAGCGTCGAAAGAGCCGTCGGCACAGCCGCAGCTTTTGATGTCGCTGACGTTCGGCGGCAAAAAAGAATTAATCATCGGACGCAGCGAGACGAGCGACATCAAAATTGACGGATTGCAGATTTCCAATCGCCACGCTCGTCTTTCGCAGACCAATTCCGGCGTTTTTATCGAAGACCTCAACTCGACCAACGGCGTTTACATCAACGGCAATCGCGTTGCGCGCCAAATGATTACGCCGGACGACGCGGCGCAGATCGGCGCGTTTCTCATCAGAATTGACGAAACCGGCAATATCCGCGTTTTTGACACGCGCTCAAAAACGCGGATTGACGCAGTAAATATTACGAAAGATGTGAAAAATCGGGCGCGCGACGGCAGTCTGCGTCTGCTCGACAATATTTCGCTGTCAGTTCAGCCAAATGAATTTGTCGGTCTGCTCGGACCTTCCGGGGCGGGAAAATCTACGCTGATGGACGCGCTCAATGGAATGCGTCCAGCTTCCGGCGGCAGCGTTTTAATCAATAATCTCGATCTTTACGACCATTTGGATTCGCTGAAACAATCAATCGGCTACGTTCCGCAGGACGATATTATTCACCGCGAACTGACCGTTTGGCGAACGCTTTATTACGTCGCCAAACTGCGCTTGTCGAGCGATGTTTCAGCGGCGGAAATCGAGCAGATTATTGACGAAGTGCTTGATGTGACCGGACTTGCGGAACGCCGCGACGTGCCGATCAAAGAACTTTCCGGCGGACAGCGCAAACGTGTTTCCATCGCCGTCGAACTGATTACCAAACCGGCGGTGATTTTTCTCGACGAACCGACATCGGGACTCGATCCGGCGACCGAAGAGAAAATTATGAAGCTCTTCCGGCAAATCGCCGAATCCGGCAGAACGGTGATTTTGACGACCCACGCGATGGAAAACGTCAAACTTTTCGACAAAATCGTCGTCCTGATGCGCGGAAAACTAGCGTTTTACGGTACGCCGGACGAGGCTTTGAATTATTTGAACGCGGCGAGTTTCAAAGAACTTTACGATAAACTCGAAGAACCAATTGAGCAAAAAATCAGGCGGCACGGCAACGGTAATCGGCATCAAATCGTCGAAGAGGTCGCCGAAGACTGGAAAAACCGATTCACCAAAACGCCGCAATATCAGAGAAATGTTTCTGAACCGCTCAGAAAACTTGGCAAAACGCCGTCGCGCAGCGTCAAAAAAAGCGGTCGCTTAGGTTTGTTCGGCGCGTTTCGGCAGTGGCTGACGCTTTCAAAACGGTATGCCGCCGTCCTTTCGCGCGACAAACTTAATCTGTTTATTCTATTCGCGCAGGCTCCGATTATCGCTGTTTTGACGTATTTCGTGATGGGCGCGAACCAACCGCGCGACTTTGTTTATTTTATCCTGTCGCTGGTGTCCGTCTGGTTCGGAACGAGCGTGTCGGCGCGGGAAATCGTCCGCGAACGTCCGATTTATCAGCGCGAACGAATGGTTAATCTGGGACTCGCGCCGTATCTGTTCTCCAAAATTTTCGTTCTCGGCATTATCGTCGGCATCCAGTGTTTATTACTGTTTTTGCCGCTCAAATTTTTTGATCTGACCGGTTTGATGCCGATGCCGGGCGAATTCTTCGGAATTCCGCAGTTTTGGACGATGCTTTTGACCGCCGCCGCCGGCATCGCGCTCGGATTGCTGATTTCCGCCGTAGTGAAAACTTCGGAACTGGCGACGAGCCTGGTGCCGCTGATTTTGATACCGCAAATTTTGTTTTCAGGATTAATCGGTGTGCCTTCCGGTATTAATAAAGCGGCGGGTTTGATAATGCCGACCACCTGGTCGTTTGACGCGATGAAGCGATTTTCGACGCTCGACACTTTGCAGGAAGAAGGCGCGCAACCCGACGGCATCACCGGCGGCAAAGGACTTTACAAGTATGTGGAGACGAAAAATGATAAAATAATCAGCGACGCGAAAAGGGATTTGGACGATTATCGGAAAGATTCGGAAAAAAAGCTGGACGATTTCAAATTCGCCCTGAGTCGCGGTGAAAATCCCGCCGCGCCGCCGCTCGGCGAACCGCCGACGATTCCCGCTGCGGTGAAAGTTCCGCCGGATTTGAGCCGTTATGTGAATTTTCTGCATCCGTGGATGAACGGGATTTTAAATCAGTTTGTTTTAATGTTAATGTTTTTGATGCTGGTGATCGCAACGCTGATTGTTTTGCGGATAAAGGATATTAGTTAAGAGGATTTAATG
The DNA here is from genome assembly GCA_965217575.1 of Pyrinomonadaceae bacterium. GTDB lineage: Bacteria > Acidobacteriota > Blastocatellia > Pyrinomonadales > Pyrinomonadaceae. The sequence goes on from OZ244558.1 coordinate 1,415,533, forward strand.
AAAAAAATATTTAAGATGGCATTTTTATTCGTCGGTTTGAGCATCGCGCTTTCAAATTTCACGGCTTGCACCAAGACGGCGACGACCACTCAATCGGATCAGACGGGCGAAAAAGGCGCGCCGACCGCGACGGAAAAAACTGCGACCGAAGCGAAAAACAATGATTATCCGCCCGCGCCGGCGGCGGTTTCACAGGCGGAAATTAAAACCGTTGACGGCGGCAGTTTTAAGGTTGAAGACAAAAAAGGCAAAGTGATTCTGCTGAATTTATGGGCGACCTGGTGCGGTCCGTGCCGCGCCGAAATGCCCGAATTGATCGCCCTGCAAAATAAGTATAAAGATAAAGATTTTGAAATTATCGGTCTTGATTCCGATGATGAAAGCGCGGAAGAAATCAAGGATTTCGCCGACAAGATGAAATTAAACTACACGCTCGCCTGGGCGGACAGCAAATTGATGAGTGAACTGTTAAAAATCAGTAAATTCAACGGCATTCCGCAAAGTTATATGATTGACCGCGACGGAAAACTGCGCGGCGTTTTCACCGGCGGCGGACCAAAAGTTATGAGTCAATTGCAGGAAACTGCCGACAAAGTGATTAACGAATAAAAAGTGACCGTCTTTTTTTCTTCACAAGGCAATATTAAAACCGCATTTTAAGTATTTTTCACGATTTCGTATAAAGTTGACGGAAAACGTATCGCGCCGCCGGTGAATCAAAGCTGTTGGAGCTTAGATTTTGCGCGATTTTTATAAAAACGGCAAGTAATAACAGTTATGGCATTATTATTGCCTTAATAAAAGGCGGCGCATTTTTAATCTTTCCCGACGTGCCTGACAAATTCAGCGGAGAGAGGAAAATCAAAGAATGAAAACCTTCAAAAAATTATTATTCACAATCACCGTGATGTTTTGCTTTTCAATGGTGGCATCAGCGCAAAATCAGGACAATCAAAAACCGCCTCCCAAAAAAGAACCGCCGGTGGTTCCGGTTGAACCGAAAAAGCCGAAAGACGAAAAACCGAAAAACGATAACAACAATAACAAAAAAAAACCGGAAATGGTGTTTTATCTTTTGGAAAATAAAATAGAAATATATTTCGCTTAAAAAGTTAATGCAAAAAAAGGCAGCCCGAAAATTCGGACTGCCTTTTTAATTTTGAGAATACCGACTACAAGATTTGAACTTGTGACCTCCCGCGTGTGAAGCGGATGCTCTACCACTGAGCTAAGTCGGCTTATGAAATTTCAAATTGAGAAAATTTGATGTTCCGATAATCTGGAATTTGAAATCCTATTACATCGAAGGATCGTCAGCTTTGGCGGGACGATTTTCTTCGGTTTGTTTGGTTACGCCGAGCGTTGAATCAAAATAAAAATGCCGCGTTCCAGTCGCTTGAATGCCTTCGGAAACCTGCGGATCGGCGTTGACGGCGTAAAATGCCGGAGTGGTGCCGGATGGTTCCTGAACCGTTAATTTGAAAATATAACCGTTGACGACCGGGTTTTCACCGGCGAATCTTTCGTCAAGCTGCACGGATTTTATCAGTTCGTCAAAATTTTGGGCAAATTTCCCCTGGTGTTTTGAGGCGTAACTGGTTTGCAGAACCTTGATCGTATTGATAGATTGAATGGCGGATGTTTCGTTTCCGCTGTTGACCATCGCTTTATATGCCGGAATTCCGATTCCGATCAGCAAGGCGATAATCGCAATCACAATCATCAGTTCGATCAAGTTGAAACCGGCTTGTTTTTTAAAGTTTCGATGTAAATTTTTCATAAAGTTAAATCATTCCTCCAATTTTCTTTCACGAAAAATTGTAATAGAAGTTTCAAAAGTTTAATTTCTTTTGCCCCGCATTTGCAAGCGAAAGAAAACTTTTTAGATTTTTTCGCCGCAGCGGACATCGGCGGCGAAATAAGTTTTTCATTTTTTTAATGCGAAATGCCCTGACAATTTTGTAGAATAGATTTGATAAACTATGTTTTTGAATAAAAAATGATGAGAGATTGGATAAGAACTCAAACGACCGAAACGAGCGGAATGAGCGAATCGAATATGGTTTCCGATTTCAATGCCGCCGAAAAAATCAATCGGCTTCAGACGGAAATCGAAAGCGTCATCAGAGGCAAAACGCAAACGGTGAAATTCGCGCTCGTCGCGCTGCTCGCCAAAGGACATCTTTTGATCGAAGACGTTCCGGGCATCGGCAAAACGACGCTCGCCAACGCGCTGGCGCGCGCGCTCGATTTATCTTTTCAGCGCGTGCAGTTTACGTCTGATCTGCTGCCGTCGGACGTTATCGGGCTTTCGATTTTCAATCAGCAAACCGGAAATTTCGAGTGGAACGCGGGACCGATTTTCGCCAATATCGTGCTGGCGGACGAAATCAACCGCGCCACGCCGAAAACGCAGTCCGCGCTGCTGGAGGCGATGTCGGAAGAGCAAATCACCATCGAAGGCGTGTCGCGCCCGCTGCCGGTGCCGTTTATGGTCGTCGCCACGCAAAACCCGGCGGAACATCACGGAACGTATCCGCTGCCCGAATCGCAACTGGACAGATTTATGCTGCGGCTGCACGTCGGCTATCCGAATATTGATGATGAAAGAATGATTTTGCGCGACCGCAAACGTGAAAACCCGCTCAAGTTCGTCCGTCCGGTGATGTCGCGCGAAGATATTTTAGAATTGCAGCAATTAGCGACAGCAGTGCGCGTTGACGAAAGTTTGGTGGATTATTTATTGAAGATCGTCGCCCAAACACGCGAAAACGACGCGCTCGAACTCGGCATTAGTCCGCGCGGCACGCTCGCGCTGTTTCGTGCGGCGCAGGCATTCGCCTTAATTGACGGGCGCGATTACTGCATCGCCGACGACATTAAAAATCTGGTTCTGCCGGTTTTCGCGCACCGCGTCATCGTCAACGCGCGCCAATCCGCCAGCACGAAACGCCAAACTTTTGAAGCCGAACAAATTTTGCAGGACATTTTAACGAAAACATCCGTGCCTGTTTGAAAGTCGTTATTCGTTTTTCGTTGAGAGACATTTTTCCGCAATCAATTTATCATTTGGAGTGAAAACTCTGACACGATTGACGACTTCAAACGTCGCAGAAAGAATGAATTTAAAAGCATTGAGCCAGCTTTTCAGTTTACGCGACATTCGCAATGCGATCATCGGTTTTCTGGTCGTGGTCGGCGGTGTCGGGCTGGCGATCACGACCATCTGGCTTCAGCAAGTCGGCAATTATCGTTATGCCGGATACGCGGCGGGCGCGTCGCTGGTTTTTGTTCTCGTGATTATCGTTTTTGTGATTCCGCCGCTCGCGCGAAACGCCAGCGCGGAAGCGTCGCAGATGAATTTGCCGTTTGAATTGACCGTCGGCGGCGCGATGATTTTCGGTTTGATGATGATCGTCGGCTTTTCCGCTTGGAATACCGGCAACAATCTGCTTTTTCTCGTGCTTTCCTTTCTCGCTTCGTCGCTCGTCGTCGGCTTTTTTATCGGTAATCTTTGCTTAAAAAAACTCGATGTCAAAATGAGGTTTCCCGAAACGATTTTCACCGCCGAACCAACGCCGATTATCGTCAGTCTGCACAATCGCAAACGTATTTTTCCGACATTCTCCGTGATCGCCGAAGTGCGCGGGAAGGAACACGAAAGTTCAGTTTTAGCAGATGAGATCAAGAAAATTCTGCCCGCCAAATTAGCCGAAAAATTCACGCGTCCGCCGGTTATCAAGTACACTCTGGATTATTTCGTCAATGTTCCGCGCCGCGATACGGTGGAAAACAAAGTCGAGCATATTTTTCCGCGCCGCGGACGTTTTATCATCAAAGATTTTGAACTTTCGACCAAATTTCCGTTCGGTTTTTTTCGCCATCGCCGACGGCTTTCCGCGCAGGAAGCGGAGATTATAATTTTTCCGCGCATCACGCCGATTGAAGAAGAACTCGCCGATTTGCCGCTCGAAGTCGGCAAACTCGTCGCCAACAAACGCGGACTCGGACAAGATTTGCTCGCCTTGCGCGATTATCAGCCGATGGACGATTTGCGCCGCGTTGACTGGAAAGCGACGGCGCGGACGAATCGTTTGATTATCCGTGAATTTTCTGCCGAAGATGATAAAAGAATCACGTTTTTTTTTGATTCGCGCCTGATTAAAAACCAGAACGAAAAAACAAAATCCCTGCGCGAACGTCTCGAAGACGAGCAGAGAGGCGCAAGAAATTCGACCGAACGCTTTGAAATCGGAGTCAGCAAAACGGCTTCACTGCTAAATTATTTTACCGAAGAACAAGCCGAAATTCGTCTGATAATTGACGTAGACAAAGGCGAATTCGGCATCGGCAGAGAACATCTTCATTCGTGTCTGGCGCGTCTGGCGACGGTCGAAGCGAAATTTGTCGAACATTTCAGAGGCGATAATTATGAAGAAAGTCTTGCTGAAATCCTCGATGAAAGAGATAATAGCCACAATTTTTTAATCTCGACTGTGCAGGAAAACGATTTGCCGAATGAATTGGTTCAAATGACAAAATTGATAAAATATTAAATTTCAGGAAAAGCAAATTTGCAGGGATAACAGGATTTACAGGGATTTTTATTTTCTGACGAAATTCTCAAATAACTGTTTTGGTTCAGTTTCAACTGAAAAATATTTAAATTATCCCTGTTTATCCTGTTATCCCTGCAAATTTCTTTCAAAAATGTTGTCACAAAAACAAAATCGGCGGTGTATTTATCACAGAAGCACTGAATTGATGCTGAAAAAATGATAGAAGGCGTGAGAAACTTTGTGGACGCGATGTCCGAACAAGCAGCGGCGGCGGCGAAAGATAAAATTGTATTTGATGAGGCGTTTACGCTTCACCATCGAACTGTCTTTCGCACGGCGAATTCGGTCGTGCGCGACGCGATGCTTGCCGAAGATGTGACGCAGGAAGTTTTTTTGCGGCTTTATCATAATTTGGATTCGATTGCAGACGGTGAAATGCTGCGTCCGTGGCTGATTCGCGTAGCGTTAAATGTGGCGCGAAACACTTTGCGCGGGAATATCAGAGCCAACACGCGCGAAGATAATTACGTCAAAGAAACAGATGACGTGTCGAATTTGACGGCGGAAAAGGAACTCGAACAGCGCGAACAGGCGAAGGAAGTTCACCGCGCGCTGAGTTTGATCAAAGAACCTCTGCGAAGTTGTCTGGTGCTGAAACAGCAAGGTTTGTCGTATCGGGAAATCGCCGAAAGTCTGTCGCTGACCGAATCGAGCATCGGCACTTTCGTCGCACGGGCGCGAAAGGAATTTGTCCGCCATTACGACAAAATCGGGAAAGTTTTATGAAAGATAACTGTTTTGAAATCGGGACAATTCAAGCCTTTTTAGACGGCGAACTCACGTCCGATTTGTCGGAAAACGTCGCGCGGCACGTTGCCGACTGCGATGATTGCGCTGTTTTGCTGGCAGAAGCCGAAGACGAAACGGCGATGGCATTTTCAGCACTCGAAAGCGAATTAAATACGCTTGTTCCAACCCAGCGATTATGGCTGAAAATCAACGATTCGATTGAGAAAAAGGAAAAGACATTTTGGGAAAAAGTTTACGCTTTCGTTTCAAATTCGACTTCCGTCGCTTTTGCGAGTGGGCTGATTATTTTTGGAGTTTTCGTCGGAATTTTGAACTGGCAGCGATCAAATGAAACCGAAAATTCCGTCGCGCGAGTTGCTGCCGAAAAACAAAATATAATTTTGCCCGTTTCTAAATCTGAAACAAATACCGCTCAAACGCCGTCAATTGATGATTCGCCCGAAATAAATATTGTCGAAACAAAACAGGAAAAAAAGTATTATCAAATTGATAAAACTAAATTTATCAAAGCGGAAAAAAGCCAGAAAATTATCAAACAGCCAAGAGTAAATCCTGAAACACAAAATGCTGAAACGAACTACGAATTACGAATGACGAATGACGAATTACCGGGCGAGGACAGTTATTTGAAGACGATTGCGGCTTTGACGAAAACGGTTGACAACCGAAAAGACGAAACTTTAAAACCGTCGGCGCGGTTCGCTTTCGAGAAAGATTTGGCGGTGATTGACGATGCCATCGGAAAAATGCAGGCGGAGGTGAAGAAAAATCCGAAAGACGAAACTGCCAAAGAAATGCTTCGCTCATCGTATCAAAATAAAATTGATCTACTCAATTCAGTGACGGAAAAATCGGAACTGATGGCGAGCTTAAAGTGAAAAGGTGAAAATTTTTAAAAGTGAAAAAGAAAAGATGAATCGCCGTTGCCCAATCTCGCTGAAATTTGGGTTTTTGGCGATTTCACTTTTAACATTTGCGTTTTTCTCAGCCGTTTTTGGTCAGACTGCGCCGCCGAAAATTCCGTCTAAAATTGAAGCCCCGAAGCCGGTTTGGAAAAACGCTAATCGGATCAGAAACGAAGGCGACACGCCCGCCGAAAAATCAATCGCGGTCAGCGCGAATGTCAATATTTCGCTGTGTGTTTCCGACGGCAATCTCAAAATCAACGGTTGGGAACGAAACGAAGTTCGCGCCTATGTCAGCGACGGCAGTCAGGTCGGTTTCACAATTATCGAGAAAAGCAAAGAAAACGCCGCTCCGATTTGGATAAAAGTTTTGGGTTACGATCCGTCAGCGAACAAAGAAAATAATCCTGATGAATGTCTGGCGGGCGATTTGATCGAAATTGACGTGCCGCGCGGAGCGACCGTTAATGTCAAAAGCAATGTCAGCGAAATGCTGATTGATACGGTTGCCAAAGCGACGGTCGAAAACAGCGGCGGCGATGTTTTTCTGAGCAATATCACGCGCGGCATCGAAGTCCGCACTTACGAAGGCGATGTGACGGTTGAAAATTCCAGCGGCGCGATGTCTCTTCAAACCACTACCGGAAATATTATCGCCTTTGATGTCAGTCCCGGCGAAATCGGCGACATTTTCAAAGCCAAAACCGGCAACGGTGCGATCACGCTGAAAAATATCTCGCAAAGACAGCTTGAAGCCGGTTCAAATACGGGTTCGATAAATTTTAACGGAAATTTATTAAACGGCGGTCAATATAGTTTCGGCACCTCGAACGGCTCGATAAATCTGTTAATTCCTGCGGCTTCATCGCTGAAAATAAACGCTTCCTACGGTTACGGCGCGTTTAATTCCGAGATTCTACTGCAAAATATCGAAAGAAACGCGCCGCCATCACGACTGCAAAGCCTTTCGGCGCAAATCGGCGAGGGCGGCGCGATGCTGAAACTCACCACTGTCAGCGGCGCGATTCGGATAAAAAAACAGTAAATTAAGCCGCGCGTGAACTGGGAGTCTGTTTGAAAACTTCCTTTAATCCGTCAGCCGCGAAGGTCATCGCGGCTTTCGCTTTGGAAACCGCGCCGGCGAGTCCGAAAAATTCGTGCGTCACGCCGCTGAACGTCTGCGCGTTCACGGAAACTCCGGCATCCGCCAGTTTCACCGCATATTGTTTGCCCTCATCACGCAGCGGATCGTTTTCCGCCGTAATGACGATGGCGGGCGGCAGACCGCTCACATCTTCGGCGAGCAGCGGCGCGACGTATTTATCACTTTTCTGCGATTCGTTTTCGAGGTAATAATTCCAAAACCACGGCATCATTGACGTGTGTAGCGGCTGTGAATCCGTGTTTTCGGCATACGACGGTTGCGACATCGAAGTATCGGTCACAGGATAAACGAGCAGTTGCGCGACCGGCATTATTCCGCCTTTATCCTTTGCCTGCAAACAAGTTACCGCTGCTAAATTGCCGCCCGCGCTTTCTCCTGCCACCGCGACGCGGTTCGGATCGCCGCCGAGCTGCGCCGCGTTTTGCAAAACCCACTGCGTCGCGTCGTAAGCGTCGTTGACCGCCGCCGGATATTTCGCTTCCGGCGATTGGCGATACGCTACCGAAACGATAATCGCTTCCGCCGCGTTGCATAATGCGCGGCACGACGGCTCATAAACGTCGAGATTGGCGATCACCCAGCCGCCGCCGTGAAAATAAACTACAACCGGCAGATTTTCGTCATCGCTCGGATGATACACGCGCGCTAAAACTTCATTTTCGCGCGTCGGAATTAAAATATGTTCGAGTTTGGCGACCGGCTCCGGCATCGCCGGCATTGCGACGTTCATCGCGCGGGTCGCCGCGCTGTTGGAAGCCATCTCCTCAACGGCGTTTTTAAAAGTCGGCGCGTTGCGCGCGTTGCCGTAATCCAAACTTTCAATCGGCGGCGAGTTGAATTTTTTCAGTTGGTCAACGACTGCTTTCATATCAGAATCTAAGTTCATTTTTTTATCTCCCTTATTCGTTTAATTGACAGTTTTTTCTATAAAGAACTGCAAAAATAAAGTTCGCAGAGAAAAAGAAAACGGATTTAAATTTTTTTCGGTCAGCCGTTTAATCATATTGATTTGAAATAAAACTCGTGTTAATCTTTTTACCGGCTTTCATTTAAAGTTCACGGGTTGAGTGACGAAATAAAAAATAAATGATGAGAAAAACAATTTTGCAGACCGTCGAAACTTGAATATTTTAGTTTATCTTTGACTGTCTGCTGAAAATTCGGAGACAGGACAATGATTAAACAAGCAAAACATAATATCGCCGGTGAAATTGACAAATTAAATGACAGCGAAACGCAAGCCGTTGCCACCTACATTTCCCAAATTCTTTCCAAACGCCTTTCCAAAAATGCGGAAAATTCAGCAAATAATGACGACGTAATTATCTCGCTTTCAGATACTTACGAAAATAAACGCGCCCGCCAGGTTTTTGAGTGGGAAAAGGCTCGGCGGCAAAACGTCCAGCGCGCCGCGTGAGAAAATTGATTCCAGATTCCAGATTCCAGATTCCAGATTTATATTTCCTAATTTGGTGCTTTGTATTAGTTTGCGCTCTGTCCGTCTTTGCGGAAAATTCTTACGCGCAAACCGATCTCGAACTTTATTTTATCGGGAAAATAGAAAACGGAAGCGTCGAAGAAAAACGCGACGCGCTTTTGCGGCTGAGGGATTTCAAAACCGAAAAATCTTCACAAATCGCCGCGCCGGCTTTGCGCGATTCGTCGGAAATTGTCCGCGCGACCGCCACGTTTTCGGTGATTTATTTGCCGAAAGACGAAGCGTTGCAGGTTTTGCTGCCGCTTTTGAACGATAAAAAAGAACTCGTCAGACGCGAGGCGGCTTACGCGCTCGGCAGAGTTCGCAATCCGCAGGCGATAAATTATTTAATTCAAATTTTTCAAAAAGACAAATCGGACGAAGTTAAAAACGCGGCGATTGTCGCGCTCGGCGAAATCGGCGACGTTTCGGCGGTTGATTTTTTGACGCAAATTTTGCAGAAAAAACCGAAAAAGGACAACCCAGCCGACGATTTTGCGCGGCGCAGCGCGGCGCGCGCCATCGGACAAATCGCGCAGATCACGCAAACCGGCAAAATCGAAGTTTGGACACCGCAAGATTTTCTGCCCGACAAATATGTGAATTTAACGCCGCCGAATTTTCTTTTTCTGTCGCGCAATCTGCCGATTTTTCTCGGCGCGAACACTGTTTTAATTCAAACTTTGCGAAATCCGCGTGAGTCGCCGAACACCAGACGCGAAGCCGCCTTCGCGCTCGGCGCAATCGGCGAAGAATCGGCGAGTCCGATTTTGCAGACGTATTTGAACGACGAAGATTATTATTTGGGGGAAATCGCCAAAGAATCTTTGAGAAAAATTCAGTTTGTCCAGTATTTGCGGCAAAAACAGTAATGCAGTCGTCCCGACTGCCGTCGCAGGAGCGTCTCGCTTCTGCGCTTCCTAAGCACAATAGTTATTTCCTAAAAACAAAAACTTAGATCAAGAGTCCGGTAGGCAAGATGCCCGCCGGATGGCAGTCGGGACGACTGCGGTACGCGTTTTGATTTTATTTTCGCTCCGTTTTTTGGTTAAATAGAGTTATGCAGGGAACACAAACACAAATAATCACGTCGCAGGAACTCGAAACGCTTTATTCTTACGTTCGCAATTACACTGAAGAAATTTGTGAACCGCTGGAAGTGGAAGATTACATTCCGCAGCCGGTTGTTGACGTTTCGCCGCCGAAATGGAACATCGCGCATACGACGTGGTTTTTTGAAGAAATGATTCTCAAACAATTCGCGCCCGATTATAAGGAGTTTGACGCGAAATTCGGCTTTCTGTTCAACAGTTATTACAACTCAATCGGCGAGCGAACGCTGCGCGACAATCGCGGCGACTTGGCACGTCCGACGGTCAAACAGGTTTACGAATATCGGAAATATGTTGACGCGAAAATGAGCGAATTGCTTAAAGGAGATTTATCCGACGAACTGCGCGAACTGCTGATTTTAGGATTCAATCACGAACAGCAGCACCAGGAACTTTTAATCACCGATTTGAAATATACATTCAGCGTCAATCCGACTTTTCCGGTTTACCGGGAAAATTACGCGCTGGTCGAAAAAGGCGAAATCGGTGAAAAAGGTTACGCCGAAGTCGCGGGAGGAATTCACGAAATCGGTTTTCAGGGAGAAGGTTTTCATTTTGACAACGAACTCGGACGGCATAAAGTTTATCTCGAAGATTTTCAAATCGCCAAAAATCTCGTCACCAACGGCGAATTTATCGAATTTATCGAAGCCGGCGGCTACGAAAATCATCTGCTGTGGCACGCCGAAGGTTTAGATTGGGTAAAAACCAACGAAATAAATTCGCCGCTTTACTGGCACAAAATTGACGGCGAATGGATGAATTTTACGCTCGCCGGACTGCGAAAAATCAGACCGGAAAACGCCGTCTGTCACGTTTCTTTTTACGAAGCGAGCGCATTCGCAGAATGGAAAAAAATGCGTTTGCCGACCGAATTTGAATGGGAAACGGCGGCGGACAAATTTGATTGGGGTTTGCGCTGGGAATGGACAAATTCGGCGTATCTGCCGTATCCGAATTTTTCAAAAGCGGAAGGCGCGCTCGGCGAATATAACGGCAAATTTATGATAAACCAGATGGTTCTGCGCGGCGCGAGCGTGGCGACTCCGCCGAATCACAGCCGCAAAACTTACCGCAACTTTTTTCAAACGCCGCTGCGCTGGCAATTCACCGGCATTCGTCTGGCAAAATAACCAAAACAAGACAAAAATTTGCAGGGATGACAGGATTCACAGGGATAATTATAAAAAATAATTTTATCCCTTTTATCCTGTCATCCCTGCAAATTTCTTAACTCTTAAACTTACGGAGTCGGAGTCATCATCATCGGCGTTGCCGCCGGTTGAGCGGTTTTCATCAACTGTCCGATGACCGCCATTGCAAGGGTGAAAAGCTGGTTGACCTGCTGTTTGATTTGTTCCGGTTCGACCTGTTTGAAGTCGGTCGGAACGGTGAACAAACTTGGATCGGAGGTCGTCTTGATATTGCTCATTTCAGTAACCAGACTCAAACCGTTAATTCCCTGCACACTACTGCCCTGCGCCTGTGAATTTGTGTAGGAACGCAGCGGCAAACCCGTTTCCTTATCAACCAAAATGTAAGAATTGGTTTCGACATTGCCCGCTTTCGTCTGCGTGTTGGTCGTCGCGCCGTAACTGTATTTGATCGCGTCGCGCCCGTCAACCTTTTCTTCTCCGACTTTTTCAACGCCTTTCACGTTTTTCAGGCGACTGATAATTTGATCGGGCATCATCAAATTTTGGATGTCAAAACCGAGCGATTCTTTATTCAATTCGCCGTATTGTTTGCGCTGCGGGGCGATAATATAGTTTTTTCCGTTCGCCTGCAAATAGATAACTTTTTCACCGTTCGGCGCGGTTATTTCCAGTCGCCGGTCTTCGCCGCTGCGCGCCACTTCCGCGCTGATCGGCGGCATCGTCATTTTCTGGTCGCCGGAAGTTTCCAGACGCAGCGCGACCGTCGCCTGATACTGATCCGGCTCTTTCGTGTCAACCATCGCGCCCGTTTCATTCGCCATATTCGCATTTGAAATATTCGCGCTGCTCAGATTCGCGTTAAAATTGGCGTTGGTATTGATGTTGACATTAGTTACGACAGCGTTGCTGTTGGCGACCGGCTGCTGACACGCAAAACTGCCGAGCGCGAAAACCGCTGAACCAGCCCAAAGCAAGTTTTTAATTTTTAGTATTTTGATCATCACTAACTCCCTTTTTTTGAATTTTTTAAAGGCTAACGCTTTTTTATCCGTTTCTGCAAGTTGCCACACAAAATTTGCCAACTGTTTTAGATTTCAAAGAAAGTTTTGAGATAATTCGTCACAAAAACTACGATTTACCGATCCGCACAAATGAATTTTCACTTTTTGATTTTGTTCCGCAACCGCAATCGCCCGTGCCGCAAGAAGATTTGCCGGAGAAAGACTTAACCTTGCGCCACACATTCGCGCCGACGTAAAAAAGCGCGGCGAGAATCATTAACCCGACAATTATCGTTTGAAAACTCATAATTTACCCGAAGCCCAAAAGTCTGCCGCCCTGATAAGTTAAAAACGCCGCGAGATATGCCAAACCGGTCATATAACCGACCATAAATAAAGCCCACGTCCAGGAATTTGTTTCGCGCCGGACGACCGCGACGGTTGACATACACTGCATCGCCAGCACGAAAAAAACCATCAGCGTCAACGCCGTCAAAGGTGTCCAGGCTTTCGTGCCGTCGTCGTTTTTCGCGTCGCGGACGGCGGTAATCAATGACGGACTTTCCGCGTCGGCATCTTTACCGACGTTGTAGATAATGCTCAAAGTCGAAACCAAAACTTCCCGCGCGGCGAACGAAGCGATTAACGCCACGCCGATTTTCCAGTCGAAACCGAGCGGTTGAATGACCGGCTCAATGACGTGTCCGAGTTTTCCGGCGTAACTGTTTCGCAACTGCTGTCCTTCGTCGCCGGTTATTTCTCCTTCGTCCGTCTTAACCTGTTCTTGACTCTGGACGTTAGATTTTGGATTTTGGACGTTTTCCGCGCTTCGGGGAAAGTATGTCAACGCCCACAAAATAATAGAAATCGCTAAAATCACCGTTCCGGCTCGTTTGAGAAAAAGTCCGGCGCGGGTCAACATATTTTGGAAAACCGTGCGAAAATTCGGCAGACGATACGGCGGCAGCTCCATCACAAACGGCGGTGTCGGCGATTTCAAAATTGTCCGTTTTAAGATAAATGCGACGATCACCGCGACGATCATTCCGAGCGCGTACATCGCCAAAATCAAAACCGCGCCGAGCGACAAAAACCCGAAAATCTTTTGTCCGGCGAAAAACGCCGCGATCATCAAAGTGTAAACCGGCAACCGCGCCGAACAGCTCATAAACGGCGCGATCATTATGGTTGCGAGCCGGTCTTTCGGATTTTCAATCGTCCGCGCCGCCATAATTCCCGGAATCGCGCAGGCGAAACTCGACAAGAGCGGCAGAAAAGCCTTGCCGTGCAGACCGACGCGCGACATCAGTTTGTCGAGCAGAAACGCCGCCCGCGCCATATATCCGGTGTCTTCCAAAATTGAAAGAAACAGAAAAAGCAGCAGAATCTGCGGCAGAAAAACGACCACGCCGCCGACTCCGGCGATCACGCCGTCAACCAGCAAATCGGTTAAAATTCCGGCGGGCATTTCGGCGCGAACGAAATCGCCCAACGCGCCGAAACCTTTATCGAGCAAATCCATCGGCAGGTTCGCCCACGAAAAAATCGTCTGAAAAACGAGCAGCAAAATGCCGATCAAAATTATCAAACCGAAAAATTTATGCGTCAAAACGCGGTCAATCTTCTCCGACACGCTTCTTTCCAGCGTGTCTTTCGGTTTAACCGCTTCCTGATAAACGTCGGAAATAAAATTATAGCGCGCGAAGATTTTTTTATTCGCCGCTTTGTCGTCCGACAAACTCAAATCAAGGTCTTCTTCGTCAATTTGACCGGTAAAATCGTTGTTGGAAAGCCAGACGAAATTTGGTGTCGCTTCGGTTTTCGCCGCTTCCAACACTTTTTCAGCTAATTCTTTAATTCCCTGTTTCTGCGTCGCTTTAACTCCGATGACGGGAATTTGCAACAGGCGCGAAAGTTTTTCGGTGTTAATTTCGAGACTTTGTTTTTCGGCGGTATCAACCATCGTCAGGGCAATCACGACGGGAATTTTGAACTCTAAAAGCTGGGTGACGAGATAGAGATTTCGTTCGAGATTGGTCGCGTCCACGACGGCGATAATCGCGTCCGGTTTCGGCAGATCGGCGACTTTTCCGAGCAGCACGTCGCGGGCGATTTGTTCGTCGAGCGAAGTCGCGTCGAGGCTGTAAAGTCCGGGCAAATCAATCAGCCGCGCCGTATTTTTGCCGCCGTTTAATCGCCAAAATCCTTCTTTCCGCTCAACCGTTACGCCGGAATAGTTAGCGACTTTTTGCCGCATTCCGGTCAAAGCGTTGAAAAGAGTAGTTTTACCGGCGTTCGGATTTCCCGCCAGCGCGATTATCAGTTGTCCATCGTTCGCCGTCCGCCGTCCGCTGATTGAATTGACGACCGCCGTTTCAGAATTCGGAATCTGGAATTTTGAATCTGGAATTTTAGATTTCATTAACTTCTATCGTATCAGCTTCGTTTTTTCGCATCGCCAGATGATAGCCGCGCACCCGAATTTCGAGCGGATCGCCGAACGGCGCGCACTTAATTACTCTGACGGAAACGCCCGGAACCACGCCCATTTCCATCAAACGCCGGGTGATCGCGTTGTTCCCGTTGACGGCGACGACTTTTGCTGTCGCGCCGATTGGCAAATCTGTTAAATTCATCTCTTTGGCAATTATTTCCATATTTATAAGATAGAAAGAATTGTAAGCTAATTGAAATCAAATTTCAATTTCAATAAATGGTTATTCAAACATTTTTTCAGCGTACTCGAAACTAAAGTTATTTACTTTGGCTGAATTTGCTTTTCGGCAGCAAGGTCGGCTTGATAACTGCCGAGCGTCATCCGCAGCGGCAGACGTTTTTCGTCGAGACTGAGATATAAACGCACATTTAACGAATCAATCTGCGGATTTCCGGTAGTTATGGTGATAAGCTGCGCCGGAATTTTCTCGCCTTTCAGGTTGATTATTTCGGCAGTTGAAGGTCGGAGAATAAAGATATTGGCATCCGCACCGAAAAAGACGGCGACGCGCGTGTCGTTGACCGGATTTGTCGGGTCTTTGCTCGGCTTCAAATTAAATGAGCGAATCGCATACGCGAGCGACAAAATGCTGTGCGTTCCGACCGGAATCGAAATAGTGTTTGCGCCGCTAAATGTCGCCGTTCCCGCTTTTTGATTAAACTGCGTAATCTGATTGTTCGCGCTGAAAAGTCCGCTGAATTTGAATTCGATTTGCTGCGGCGCGAGCGAATCAGGATTGACGTGCGCGGTGATGCTGTCGTTCAGATTTAAAATCTGCTGATTCGGCTGCGTTTCGGTAACTTTGGCGGTTAAAAGCAGACTGTCTTTTCCGGCAAACTGTTTGCGCTCGGCGGCTTGCAGCGTGACGATGCCGAGAAATTTTCCGCCGGTCGAAACTTGATAATCCAGTGTTTCGCCCAGCTTAAACGGCAATTCGGGCAGCAACGGCTGATTTTCGACATACGGGGTCGGGGTCGGAATCGGTTTCGGAGTCGCCGCCGGACGCGGAGTTTGAATAGGAACCGGAGTCAGTTCGGCGGAAGTTTCTTCTTCGATCACCTGAATGCTGGCGAGTTCGACGCGAAAATCTCCTTTAGCGGTTTTAAACCGAACTAACACCGGCAAATGCGCCTCGTCAACGCTGTAATCAATCCGCATCTCGGTGATGCCTTTTTCGGTCAGATACTGACTTTGAACGGATGAAATACTGGTGACGAAATTGCCCGCGCCGGTCGTCACTTTTTCGCTTCCCGTATTGACCAGATTGACGACGTAATTGCGCTCGTCTTCCTGAAGAAGAAAATTGCCGATGCCGCCCGTGTTGCGGGTTTGGTAAATAAGCGTCAGCCAATCGTAATTAGCGGTCGGCGCGACCAAATAATTAGCAATCGTTTCACTTGGCAAAATGCCCGCGTTGGAAACTTTTTTGACATACAGCGGCAAACCGCTTTCGGCGGAAGCGAAGGTCGTCCGCGTTTCATCAACCATATAAAAAGCCGCGCTGACAAAATCGCTGGTTTTGATTTTGGAATGCAGTTCAACCACATCTTTATCGCCTAATTTCCCGCGCGAAACAACGTAGGTTTCCGCGTATCCGGCGTTGTTGTATTTTTCAAAAGTGATGTTGTAAGTCAGCCTTTCGCCGATGCGAAAAGGCGTTGGCGGAAGCGTTGGTGCTTTGACCGGCTCCTGCGCCGCAGTGTTACGCACAACGGCGAAAGCCGCCGCGAACAAAAATAAAGAGCAAAGCAACCGCGAACTAAAGCGGAAAAATACGGTTTTACTTGTGAGATTAGAAATTTGAAGTGGTAATTTACTCATCAATTGAATTTAATAATTTAAGCGTCGCGGGCGGCATCAATTTCCCGCAGAATTTCACAAACCGCCGCAATTCTATCTTCGCTCTGCGTAATCGGGCGACCGATGACCAAATAATCCGCGCCCGCCACCATCGCTTCGCCCGGAGTCATTACACGTCGCTGGTCGTCGTTTGTTGCAAATTGGTGATCGGTATTCGGTTTTTGGTCTTTGGTGTTTAGTTTTTGGTTTTCGTCTTCCAACTTTGCGTTTTGCGCTTCGCGCTTCGCACTTCTGATTCCCGGCGTAACGATCAGAAAATCTTCATTTTTGACGTTTTCCCTGATTAATGCCACTTCGCGCGGCGAACTGACCACGCCGTCCAAACCACATTTTGCCGCGAGTCGCGCCAAATTTACGACCTGCGTGTCAATTTCCGTTTCGATGCCGACTTCGCGCAGAGTTTCCTGATCGGAACTCGTCAAAACGGTGACACCGATAATTTTCGGCTGTGTCAAACTTTCTTTTTCACAAACTTCGCGCGCGCTTTCAACTGTTTTCTCCATCATTTCGCCGCCGCCGAGCGTGTGAACATTAAACATCCACACGCCGAGCCGCGCGACTTCGACTGCCGCTTTTGAAACCGTATTCGGAATGTCGTGAAATTTTACATCGAGAAAAATTTTCACATTTTGTTCGACTACTTCACGAACAAAAGATGCGCCGACCGCGGTAAATAGTTGCAGCCCGATCTTAAACGCGCCGACTTCCCCGCGCAGTTCCGCAATAATTTCACGCGCTTCGGCGGCGGTTTCTACGTCGAGCGCGACGATAATTTTTTCTGATTTGTTCATTTATTAAATTAATACTTTTTTTCTGAATATTTGCCGCATTTTTTATCATAAGCGGCGGATTACTAAAAACATCTTATACCGATTTAAAACAAAAATGACGTATCCGTTTGAGTTGGTATTAGTCATTAACAAATATCCGTAATACTAAAAAAGACTGGAGCGCGGGTCCGTCCCGATTGCCATTGAGTATCGCTTCGATGCGAAAAGATACTCGTTTATCTAGAAATTTGAAACTTAGCGAACGTTTTTTCGCACTCTCGCGCTCACTGCAACCGGGACGGGTTGCGCTCCAGTCCGTTAATCAATAAATTTGAAAATCTGCCCGCGGAAAAATTTATTCAATCTTACGGAACCTTTGGTCAGCAAATGATTCGCGCCGGTAAAATGCAGAAAAGGCAGTGCCGTTTCGTAATTCGGCGGCTGTTTTCCCTGCAAAAAATTCAGACACTGCGCGCCCGCTTCCTTTGCTTCAAACGCCCCCTGCATCGAAGTTTTCGCGCTTTCCTGATTGCCGGAAATATCTTCAATCAAACTCTGCATAAACCACGCGTCGGCGTATTTCGCGTCGAGAGAAGCGGCTTTTTGCAGATGATGTAAGGCGGATTTATGATTTTGCAGTTGAAAATAAACGCAGCCGGTCAAATAATGGAGTTCAGGAATTTCTTCGTTTCCCAAAGACTGTTGGAAAGCGGCGAGCGATTCCGTCCATTTTCCTTCAAACGCCGCCAGCATTCCCCAAATATAATTGATGCACAAACTTTTTTCGGGAATATTGACCAACACGCTCAACATTCTTCGCGCCTTTTCCGTTTCGGCTGCGTCGGCGTAAATCGCGCCGAGCAGGAGCAGTAGTTTTTCATTTTGCGGCGCGAATTCAAACGCTTTTTCGAGATTTGTTCGCGCGTCGCCGAGTTTATCGGCGCGAAAAAGTTTACCGGCGATGTAAATTAACAGCGGAACATTTTTCGGCGTAATCAGCGCGGCGCGTTCAAGCGTTGAAAAGGCTTGTTTTTCTTCGTCTTTTTCCAGTAATTTGACGCTTTCTCTGAACAAATGCGATAAAAGTTCCCTCTGTTTACCGTCGGCTGAGGCGAGAATTTCCCGCAAAATTTGTTCGTGCCTGTTTTCCGACTGGTATTTGCCTTCTTTTTCGTCAAAAATTTCGAGCGTATTTTTGCTGATTAAATCCGATAAATCAGGGTTTATTTTTTGAATCGTTTCAAAAAATGCTTGCAGCAGCGTGTGATCTTTCTGAAACGATTTCGCCTCGCGGCTGATAAATTCATACGCCATCGCCAATTGTTCGGTTACTTGGGCGAGCCGCAGTTCGAGCAGCGAAACCCTCTCGAGCAGATGATCTTCATAAAATGACGGAACAATTCCGTCGTCGTGCCGAATCGCGGGCGGAAAAATAACCAGCATCAAACGCGTTCCGCAGCGTCGGCAGTTCGACTCGCCGATTTCATTGGCGGCACTGCATTTTTGACAATAATGTGAAATTTTTTCCAAAATCTAAACTCAACAATTGACGATTAACGATTAACAAATCAATCCAAATCCAGCGGATTTTTAAACGGCGTATTCGGTTCATCCTGCGCGCGTTTTTTGGCTTCCTGAAATTTTGCTTCCAACAGCCGTTCGCGGTCTTTCTGCGACGACATTTCCTGATTGAAAAGCTGATCGCGCAGTTCTTTCTGTTTGCCGAGTTCGTTTTTCAAATCATCAAACGAGCCGTGCGCTTTTTTCTTTTCTTCGTGCGCCAAAATCGCGCCGGTGTTCGCGTCAATCGTTAAATTCGTTTCACAGCACGGACAAATTACATTTAACTTTTCCATAACGGTTTGAATTATAACTCAACGATTGGAGATTGTGAATTGGTTTTAGTTTTTGGTCTTTGGTTTTTGGTTTTTGTCCCGCTTGACTGGAATTTATTGAAAAATCCGGGAATTTTAAAAAGAAAACTAAAAACTTTTTTCAACACATTTAAGTTTATTTTTTAGACGCAGAAGCAGATTTTTGCGGGGTGATTCCGGCGGCTTTCAAAATTTCGTCCGCCGAAGCCGTCAAAATATTATCAAGTTTACCCTGCCGCAGATCAACAATTTTGCCGTTTTTAAGATAAATCTTGATTGTCGGATTATCCAAACTTACATAAATTCTTTCAACTTTCGCCAGAAGCGCGTTATTGTTGAAAACACGAGTTTCGATGGGCTGACCCTCTTTGTTCATTTCGGTCGAAATTTCCGAATTATCCGGCGCGGCGGTCAAAATCCGGCGGGCGTTCGGGTCAATCGGGGCGACACTGCCGCGCTTTCCCTGACCTCTTTTCCGCAGCGCGTCCATCAGCGATTCGGCACTTCTGATATTTGGAGAATTGGCGGCATTGACTGTATTATTCGCGGCGGGCGGGACATTGTTGGCGTTCATAAATTCTTTCATCGTTATATTCGCAGAATTGTGAGTATTCGTATTTGGCGTTTGAGTCAATGAATCATTGACATTTGAATTATTGACAACGATGTTTTTATCGCTTACATCTGAATTACGAGTGCTGACGTTTTCATTAGTCGCCCGCGAACAACTGCCGACAAACATCAAAAAAACTGCCCAACCTGCTAACTTTTTCATTAAACACCTCTCAGTTTCGCCGTCAGAGCGGCTTTTACGTCGTGCCATTCCGCATCAACAATACTGAAATAAACCGTATCACGAACCCGCCCGGATTCGGTAATGAAATGTCGCCGCAAAATTCCTTCTTCCGTCGCGCCGAGACGAATAATTGCATTTCTCGACTTTTCATTCAAAACATCGGTTTTTAGTTCAACGCGAATACAATGCCACTTTTCAAAAGCGTGGGTCAGCATCAAAAGTTTCGCTTCCGTGTTGATTGCCGTTTGCTGCCAGCGCGGATTGAGCCACGTCCAGCCGATTTCCGCGCGGCGATTTTTCGCGTCAATATTGCCGAAACGAGTCGAACCGACGATTTTATTCGACGATTTTTCAATCGTCACAAACGGCAGCGACACTTTTCTCGCAAAATCATCGAGCGCAGTTTCGACGTAACGCCGCAAATCGCCCGGTCTTTTAACGATATTCGTCGTCCAACGCCAGATCGAATCATCAAACGCAATCTCGCCCAACGCGCTTAAATGCTCGATTTGCAGCGGTTCAAGCCTGACAAATGCGCCTTCCAAAGTTGTCGGTTCAACATTCATATTTTGAAAAATTTTACAATTGCCCGGACTGGAACGCAATGCGTCCCGGTTGCCATTGAGCATCGCTTCGATGCGAAAAGGTACTCGCTTATTAGAAATTTAAAAGTTAGTGAAACGCTTTTTCGAGCTTCCGCGCTGATTGCAACCGGAACAGGTTGCGCTCCAGTCATTGTTTTTATTTTGGACGATATTAGACAAATTTAAAAAAGAGAAAAGCAGCCGCTTTCGCCAACCGCTTTTCCCTTTTTCACATTTTCACTTTTTCACATTTAAACGTCATAATACATCGAAAATTCCAGCGGATGCGGGCGCAAACGAAGTTTGTTAACTTCATTTTCGCGTTTGTATTTGATCCAGCGTTCGATCATATCTGTCGAGAAAACGTCGCCTTTGAGCAGAAATTCGTGATCGGCTTCGAGGGCATTTAACGCTTCTTCCAAACTTCCGGGCAAATTCGGCACGTCTTTTAATTCTTCCGGCGATAAATCGTAAATATCTTTATCGAGCGGTTCGCCCGGATCAATGCGATTTTGCACGCCGTCAAGTCCCGCCATCAGCAGCGCGGCAAAAGTGATGTACGGATTGCACGACGGATCGGGCGGACGAAATTCGAGCCGTTTGGCTTTCGGCGACGGCGAAAACATCGGAATTCGCACGGCGGCGGAGCGATTTCTGGCGGAATATGCCAGATTGACCGGAGCTTCAAAACCCGGCACGAGCCGTTTGTAACTGTTCGTCGTCGGCGCGGCGAGCGCGATCAGCGCGGGCGCGTGTTTGAGCAAACCGCCGATATAAAATTTTGCCATTTCGGAAAGTCCGGCGTATTCTTCGCCGGCAAACAGCGGATTGCCGTCTTTCCACAGCGATTGGTGAACGTGCATTCCCGAACCGTTGTCGCCGTAGAGCGGTTTCGGCATAAAGGTCGCCGTTTTTCCGTAAGATGCCGACGTGTTTTTGACGATGTATTTGAAAAGCTGTAAATTGTCCGCCGTGTGCAGCAGATTTGAAAATTTAAAGTCAATCTCGCACTGTCCGCCGGTCGCCACTTCGTGATGATGACATTCGACGTTAATTCCGACTTCGCCCAAAATCAGCGAAATCGCGTTTCGCAAATCAATCAGCGTGTCCATCGGCGCGAGCGGGACGTAACCTTCTTTCGGGCGAATGTGATAACCGTTGTTCGGCGACATATCGTTTCCGCCGCTGCGCCCGGTGTTCCAGTGTCCTTCTTCCGAATTAAGCGAATATCCTGCCGACTGCTGATCGTTGTGGTATGAAACTTCGTCAAAAACGAAAAATTCGGCTTCCGGTCCGACGAAAACCGTGTCGGCGAGACCCGTAAATTTCAGGTAACTTTCGGCGCGCACCGCGACCGAACGCGGGTCAAGCCCGTAACCTTCTTTCGTGATCGGTTCGACGACGTTGGCGATCAAACAAATCGTCGGCTCTTCCGTAAACGGGTCGAGCCAGCAGCGTTCCGCGTCGGGGACGAGCAGCATATCCGATTCGTTAATCGCTGCCCAGCCGCGCAGACTCGACGCGTCAAAACCGAAGCCTTCTTCAAATGAATCTTCGCTCAGTTGTTCAATTGGAAAAGTTAAGTGATGCCACGCGCCGGGCAAGTCCGTGAATCGCACGGAAACAAATTTCGCGCCCTGGTCGGCGGCATATGTCAAAACATTTTTCGCGTTCATTAAATCTCCTGTTTTTGATAAAAAATATATGTCAATTAGCGCGTTTTATTTCATACGCAAATTTCATTGAAATTCTACAACACTCCTCAAAAACTTCAAAACGCTTTTTCAACAACTACAAAATTGTCGTATATTTTTTACAGATATAACAATTTTGTAGAATATTTCGCTAACTCGGCAATTAATTGGTCTATTTCGGCTGACTTAAAAAGCTGACTTTAATTATCGGTTGTTTTTTATATTTTTTCATCAATCGGCACATTCAGTTTGTCGGAAGCGGCTTGTTCTTCACGTTTTTGCTCGTTGACTAATTCTTTGGTGAGAAAATAATTGAGAACGGTGCGAATGGCGGCGATGGCGGCGAGTTTGCCGATTTGTTCCCAGCTCGGCGCAATCGCGGTTGACAAAATATCCGCGCCCAATTCAAATTCCAGAGCCAGCGTCAGATATTTTCCCAAAGTCAGCCGCACACGGTTAAAATTTGTCGGCTGCTGATCTTTAAAGTGGACGAATAATTGAAAAATTGCGAACAGCGCGCCGACACCGATGACGGTCGCGCCGACGGCTTCAA
This sequence comes from Pyrinomonadaceae bacterium, assembly GCA_965217575.1. Classification (GTDB taxonomy): domain Bacteria; phylum Acidobacteriota; class Blastocatellia; order Pyrinomonadales; family Pyrinomonadaceae. Next base: position 1,438,347 of record OZ244558.1, read on the forward strand.
CGCCGAGCCGCAGCCATTGAACGATGGCGAAAATGGTTTCTTCGACCGCTGTGAAAGTGCCTTGATCGGCGAGAATTCGGATATTTTCCTGTAGCAGCATTGGCGGTTTTACAGTTTGATGCCGTCGCAGAGTTTGCCTTTAACGCTCGAATAAAACAACGGAACTTCGGCGAATTTGTCGGTTTCGCGGCAGTATGAAAGGCATTTGTCGAAAGGTTTGGAATAGATGTGCAGGCTGACGGCGCGTTCGTTAAATTCGGGCAAATTCAAGATTTGGTGAATCGGTTGTTCGAGTTCAACTTTAGCGGCGAGACAATCGGACAGGTCAAAATTATCGGTTTCCTCCAATTTGCAGAACGATTTCGCTTCGTCAATCTCGACGGCGCGGAAATTTTGCCCGCGAAGTTTGCCGACCGGAACGGTCATCCAGCACATTTGGTCGGCGTGGTTGTGAATTTTTGAAACCTGACCTTTGCTCCAGCATAAAGCCATCAATTCAAAACGCGCGTCTTTGTAAATCAAATTGCGCGTATAAAATTTTTCGCTCCAGTGAAAATATCCGGCAATCGTATCAACATCAATCGGATTTTCGGCGAGAAACTGATAAATATCATCGCATTTAAAGCGCGTGTCGGGAATTTCGCGCAAGCCTTCGATTAAGTTTTCGATTTTGACTGTTTTCATAAGACCTCAGCCACAGATTATCACAGATTTATCTCAAATAAAAACTTAAATAATCATCAAAAAACAGAAATTAGACGGCTAATTTTTCTCCGTTTTCTGCAAAAAATCAACGAATTCTTGAGTATTTCTCGTCAATCCGGGAAATGTCGCCACGGTTTCGCCATTCGCGTCTAAAATCGCGTAGAAAGGCAGCGCGACGGTTTGAAAATTTTTCTCCTGATATTCCTGCTGCCGCGTGTTATTCTCACTGCCGTCGTCGGTGTAAAGTCGGGCTAAAACGAATTTCGACAACTCATTTCTGACTTCTGTTTTCGGGAAAACATTCGCTTCCATCCAGCGGCAATTTGTGCAGGTATAGCCGGTGAAATCAATGAAAACCTGCTTATTTTCCGCTTTCGCCCGCGCCAGAGCTTTGTTCAAATCGTTTTCAATCCAGTTGATTTTTTCCTCTTTTCCGTCGAACATTCGCGCCGCAGAATTATCCGTATCGGGCGGCAGAAAAGATTCGAGTTCGCCGAGTTTCGCGCCGAAAAGTCCGGTTAGTAAAAAGAAACTGATCGCCAAACTGACAACTGCCGACATCAGACGAAACGCGCCGATGCGTTCGGGTTTCGAGTCGTGCGGCAGTTGAAATTTACCGAGCAGATAAACCGCCAGCACGCCGAACAGCGCGATCCAAATCGCCAGCACGACCGGGCGCGTGAAAATTCCCCATTTCCAGATCAAATCCACGTTCGATATGAATTTCATCGCCGCCGCGACTTCCAAAAATCCCATCGCCACCTTGACCGAATTCATCCAGCCGCCCGCGCGCGGCAGCGACGAAACGTATTGCGGCAGCAGCGCGAGAACGAAAAACGGCAGCGCGAAAACGGTCGAATACGCCAGCATTCCAACGAGCGGCATCTGCCAACTGCCCTGCGAAGCCGACACCAAAATCGTACCGACGAACGGCGAAGTGCAGGTAAAACTCGTCAGCGTAAACGTCAAACCCATTAAAAGCGCGCCGACAATGCCCGAACCGTCGCCTTCTTTGCTGCGCGTCAAACCGTCGAGTTTCGTTAAAATGCCGGTCGGAATCGTGATTTCATACGCGCCGAACAGATTGAACGCGAAAAACAGAAAAATGAACGTTATCAGCAAATTAACATACGGATTCGCCGCGAACAGATTGATTCCCGCCGCGCCGACGAAAACCGCGATCAGCATTCCCAAAATCGTAAAAGTGGCGATGATGCCAAACGAATAAACGCTCGCCATTTTAACGGCTTTGGCGCGATTCTGGCTCGAATGATTGGTGAAATACGACACCGTAATCGGAATCATCGGAAAAACGCACGGCGTTAAAAGCGACAGCGCGCCCAAAGTAATCGCCAGCCAAAGGAAGGACGCGAGCGGCAAATCGTTGGGATTTGGGGTTTTAGATTTTGGATTTTGGTCTTTAGTTTCTAAATTTGTGATTGGGGATTTGGAATTTGAAATTTCCGACTGGCTGCTGACCGCCGACTGTCTTTTCACGTCTTCAAATCCGTCGAACGAAACCTTGACGGTTTTCGGCGGCAAACAAACGCGGTCGTCGCACACCTGATATTTGACATTGACGGCTAAATCGTCGCCGGTCGCTTCGTTCGTCGCTTTGAGCGGCAAATCAAATTCGGCTTGACCATTGAAAAACTTGGTTTCCAGATTGAAATTCGGGTCTAATTTCGTAATTGGCGCGGGCGACGCGGGTTTGCCGTCAATCGCAAAAGGCGAATTTTCGGCAATCGTAATTTTCGTCGGAAAAGGTCCGCCTTCCGGCTGTTCGACGGCGTAGAGATGCCAGTCGCCTTCGATGTTCGCTTTCAGTTTGGCGTTTATTTTCTCATCCGCTTTCAAAGTTTTGCCTTTCGCGCCCGATTCGAGCGACCACGAAACCGGATTTTGAGCGAAGGAACTTGCAGGCAGAAACAAAATCGTCGCCAAAAGAATTGTAAAAGTTGTTAAGCGCAGGTTTCGGAACATATTTATCACAGGAATTCAATGCGAAATTTTACCATCATTCGACCTTAAAATGCGAAAATTGCGGCGATTTATTCCTAATTTAGTTGTCGTTTTGCACAATTCCCACTTTGTCGCTTATAATTTTTAAGTAGTTCAACATTTAATTTTAATAAATTTATTCAAATAATTTCATCGGCGCGGAGGATTATATAATTTTGTCAAAAACAGCGACTCGCCAAAAAACAACAGCCAAAACGACTAAAAGTTCGACCAACAGAAATAGCAAAACCGCTTCTCCGAAAGCGGAAGAAGCCGAAAAAGTTCTGACGGATACGGTAGATTTATCGGAAGCGAAAGCCGAATACGACAAACGCCGCAAATCGCAATCGGCGGCGATTAAAAAACTCGATAAAGAACTTCTCAGAGAAATGCTTTACGAAATGGTTCTCGGGAGAATTTTCGAGCAGAAATGCGCGGAAGTTTACCGCATCGGGAAAATCGGCGGCTTTTGTCATCTGTATATCGGTCAGGAAGCGATTGCCGTCGGCGCGATGATGGCACTCAAAGAAGGCGATTACGTCGTTACCAGCTACCGCGATCACGTGCAGGCGATGGTCGCCGGCATCGCGCCCGAACAGGTTTTAGCCGAACTTTACGGCAAGGAAGGCGGCATCGTCGGCGGCAAAGGCGGCTCGATGCATATGTTTTCCAAAGAGAAAAACTTTTTCGGCGGACACGGCATCGTCGGCGGACAAATCGGTGTCGGCACGGGAATGGCTTACGCGCAGAAATACAAGGAAACGGACAATGTAACGCTCTGCTTTTTCGGCGAAGCGGCGGTCAATCAGGGAATTTTTCACGAATCGCTGAATATGGCGCAGTTGTGGAAACTGCCGTGCATTTATATTTGCGAAAACAACAAATACGGAATGGGAACGTCGCAGGCGCGCGCGATGTCAATTTCGAGCATTGCGAAAAAAGCCGAAGGTTACGGAATGCACGGCGAATTCGTTGACGGAATGGACGTGATGGCTGTCCGCGAAGCCACTTTGCGGGCGATTGAAAGAGCCAGAAAAGACGGTTCGCCGACGCTTCTCGAAATCCGTGCGTATCGTTATATGGGACATTCGATGAGCGATCCGGGAAAATATCGCACGACCGAAGAAATCAAAAAATATCAGGAACGCGACCCGATTGTACTGTTCAAAGATTCATTAAAAGAAGCGAAAGTTTTCACCGACAAGGATTTTGAAGAAATCGAAAATCAGGCGAAAGAAGCGACACAAAAAGCGGTTGAATTCGCCGAACAAAGTCCGTTTCCCGATGAAAGCGAATTATTTACCGATGTATTTGCTTAAAAATTAGCCTGACAATTTTTATGAAATTAAAAGTAATAGTTCACGAAGCTGAAGAAGGCGGATTTTGGGCGGAAGTTCCCGCAATTCGAGGCTGTGCGACGCAGGGTGAGACTTTTGAAGAACTTTTGCAAAATCTTTACGAAGCAATCGAAGGCTGTTTGTCAGTTGACATTTCTCCGGCGCAAATCACGAACAATGAAAGAATTGTCGAAATTGCGATATGAAAACAGTTTCGGGAAAAGAATTTGCTAAACTGCTTGAGAAAACGGCTGGAAATTATTGAGAGTTCAGGGCAGTCATCACATTTACGGCAAAAGCGGAAACGAGGCGAGAATTTCCGTTCCGATTCACAAAAATCAAAGTTTGAAAGTTGGGCTGTTAAGACATTTTTTGAAATTAGCCGAATTGAGCGAAAACGATTTATAAAAATTTTATGGCAATTTTGACAATCTGTGACGCGCTGAACGAAAAGTTGCGTGAAGAAATTTTGAGAGATGCATAAACTTTACAGTTTTAGAGAAACAAAAAATTTCACAAAAAACATTTCATCTCTATTGTCAGAAGAAAGTTATTTTGCTTTTCAGAATTATTTGCGGGAAAATTATAATTTGGGTGATGTAATTCCGGGCGGAAACGGTTTGAGAAAAATTCGCTGGCGCACACGAGATACCGGAAAACGCGGTGGCGTGCGGATTATTTATTATTTTGCTTCCGAAAAAGGTTGCATTTATTTGTTGGATATTTACGGAAAAAGTAAAAAAACGGATTTGGACAAAAACCAGTTGAAAAGATTGGCGGAGCAAGTTGAGGAGTGGTTGGAATGAACGAAAAGGATTTTGAAGAATTGCTTGAAAGCGTCAAAGAAGTCGGCTTAATGGAGAAAGGCGAAATTAGCGCAAGCCGTGAATTTGTTGTTAAAAACGATTTGCCGCAAAATTCTTCAAACGCGAGAAGTTTTGCAATTTGTCTGACAAATGAAGATGAAGAACTTATTCCAATGAAAATTTACCGCGTGATTTTTCATTCACATTTGAAAACCTGCACAGTAAAAGATGAAACAGGCGAAACTTTGGCTTGCCCGATTGAGTGGTTCTTGCCGATTAAGTTTCCTGAAAACATTTCAAAAAAATTGGAAAAAACGGAACTGGCTTTAGCATAAATTATGGCAATTTTGACAATCCGCGACGCGCTGAATGAAGCGTTGCGCGAAGAAATTTTGAGAGATGAAAACGTCTTTATAATGGGCGAAGAAGTCGCCGAATATGACGGCGCGTATAAAGTAACGCGCGGGCTTTGGAAGGAATTCGGCGATAAGCGCGTCGTTGACACGCCGATTACCGAACTCGGTTTCGCGGCGGTCGGGGTCGGCGCGGCGATGGCTGGTCTGCGTCCGGTGATCGAATTTATGACGTTTAATTTTTCGATTCTCGCGGCTGACCAAATTATCAATCACGCGGCGAAAATGTATTATATGTCGGGCGGACAATTTAACGTGCCGATTGTTTTTCGCGGTCCGAACGGTTCGGCTTATCAGGTTTCGTCGCAGCATTCGCAGGCGTTTGAAGCGTTTTACGCGAATTTTCCCGGCTTAAAAGTCGTGATGCCGTCAACCGCCGCCGACGCGAAAGGTCTTTTGAAATCTTCGATCCGCGACAACAATCCGGTGATTTTTCTCGAACAGGAAAGAATGTACGGCTTGAAAGGCGAAGTTCCCGAAGGCGATGATTTTACGATTCCGCTCGGCGTGGCGGATGTCAAACGCGAAGGCAAAGACTGCACCATCGTTGCGCGTTCGATGACTGTTCCGCTGGCAATGCAAGCCGCCGAACAAATCCAAAAAGATTTTGACGTGTCGGTCGAAGTCGTTGACCCGCGCACGATCAAACCGCTCGATATAGACACGATTGTCAAATCTGTGAAAAAGACAAATCGTCTCGTCATCGCCGAAGAATCGCACGCTTTCGCGTCGGTCGGCGCGGAAATTTCGTATCAGGTGATGGAAAACGCTTTCGACTATCTCGACGCGCCGATCAAGCGGATTTCAACCGCCGAAACACCGATGCCATACGCGAAAAATCTCGAAGAACTGGCGTTGCCGGACGTTCCGAAAATCATCGCGGCGGTCAAAGAAGTTTGTTATTTGTGATGAAATTTAAATGGGAAACAGAAAAAGCAACAAAAGTCCGCATCGAACATAAAGTTGAATTTGAAAAACTGAGCGACGTTTTTGATGATGATTTTAGCGTTGACTTTATTGACGAAGAACATTCAACAGATGATGAAATTCGTTATGCAATAATCGGGAAAACCGCCGTATATGGGCTGATTTATTTGGTTTACGCGCCGGTTGGGAAAAACGATTTGAAATTTATTACCGCCAGAAGGGCGGAAAAATGGATGGTTCGTTTTTATCGAGAGAGCAACAAAAGATATTGATATGGAAACACCAAAAGAAGCAAAAGCGTTGGGCTTAAGACGTATTTCCCGTGAAGAACGTCCACAAGTTCCTAAAGGAATGACGCTCAAAGATTGTTTTGTCGAAATTTCATTAACACTCGACGCGGAAGTTTTAGAATTTTTCGAGTCCGATTCGGAAAAAATAAATGCGGTTTTGCGAAAGGAAATGGAAAAAAGAAAATTATCTAACGAATTGCTTGAAGATAAAGAGTTTGTCAACAGATTAAGAGAGAAACTCGCGGCTTAAAATTATATGCGATGACCGCCGAAGAAATTGAAAAATATTTATCGGAAATAAACGAAGAATTAGCCGCCAAAGCTGTCATCGGCGAAATTTGTATTTACGGCGGCGCGGCGATGTGTCTGGCTTTTAAGGCGCGACCGGCGACGAAAGATGTTGACGCGATATTTGAACCCGTAAAAATTATTCGCGGCGCGATTACCAAAATCGCCGAAAAATACGGATTAAACGAAGGCTGGCTGAATTTCGCCGTTAAAATGTTTGTCGTCGAACACGAAAAACAGATACTTTTTGATTTTCCGAATCTCAAAGTTTTCGTGCCGACCGCTGATTATCTTTTGGCAATGAAGGTTTTGGCTTTGAGAGCGGAAAGTTTCGATTCCGATGATGTGGAATTTTTGATAAAACATTTGAATTTGAAAAACACGGATGAAATTTGGCGAATCGTCGCCGACTATTATCCGCAAAAACAAATCAAAACCGAAACGCAGTTTCAGTTGGAAGAAATTTTTGAAAATCTGAAATGATAACAGTTGAGGAAACATCCGAAAAAATAAACCGCGACGAAAAATGGTGGAAAGTTTACTTTTACGATTTTGTGGATGATTTTCGTTTTCACCGGAATCTGCAGGCGGTAGATAAATTTTCTCCGGCGGCAAATGATAAATTCAACGCGCTTTTGGCTTCGACGGTCGAAGTTTTGTGTCGGGAATTATCGCTCGACACGCCGGAATGGACGAAAAATGTTCCGGCTTGCGAAAAACCGTTTTTCGTCGCCGGTTTCGAAAATCTGAAAGCGACGGCGATTGTCGAAAGTCCGTTAAATTTTCGGATTCGGAAAATATTTGTAACAAGCAGCTTTTTGCAAAGAATTTAATTTTTAATTATGGCGAACAAAATTTTAATGCCGAAACTTTCTCCGACGATGGAAGAAGGACAAATCGCGCGCTGGATCAAAAACGAAGGCGACGAAATCGAAGCGAACGAGACGATTGCCGAAGTTGACACCGACAAAGCGACGATGGAAATGACTTCGCTCGAAGCCGGAACGCTTTTGAAGATTATCGTTCCCAGCGGCGAGAACGCGAAACTCGGTCAAACTATCGGAATTATCGGCGAAAAAGGCGAAGACTTTTCCGCGCTGCTCGATGAAGCGTCTTCAAACGGCGCGTCGGCGAAAGAGGAAAAACGCGGGGAAACGACGGAAAAAGTCGAAGAAAGAGTTCCGACGCGCGAAAAACCGAACGCCGTCGCCAAAGAAGGCAATGAAGAATTAGACGAAGAAATCGCCGAAACCGAAGGTCGCAGTTACGATTACGAACGCCCGGAAGCGAAGGAAGATGCTCGGAACGCAGATCCCAAATTCCAAATTCCAAATTCCAAATCGGAAAACGGGCGTTTAATCGTGTCGCCGATTGCGGCGCGGATGGCGGCGGAAAATAATGTTGATTTGAAATCAATCAACGGTTCAGGTCCGGGCGGACGAATCATCAAGCGCGACATCGAATCTGCGATTTCGGATTCCAGCTCGCAGATTCCAGATTCCAAAGAAGAATCCCGGATTGCGCCGAGTTTTTCGGCTCCGCAATCGCACGGCGCGAGCGCGTATCGTGAAGAAAACACTTCAAAAATGCGGCAAATTATCGCGCAGCGTCTCACGCAGTCAATCGGTCCGATTCCGACGTTTTATCTAAAGGTCGAAATCGAGATGGACAACGCGCTCGAATTTCGCAGGCAAATAAACGACGGCATCGCGCCCGAAAAAGTTTCCGTCAACGATGTGATCGTCAAAGTCGCGGCGATGGCTTCGCTCAAACATCCGTTTGTCAATTCGTCTTACCGCGACGACAAAATTCGTTTTTACGAAGATGCCGATGTCGGTGTCGCCGTGGCGATTGACGAAGGTTTAATCACGCCGGTCATTCGCGGCGCGAACAAAAAAGGCATCGCGGAAATTTCCAGAGAAATAAAAGCATTAGCCGAAAAAGCGCGAAATAAAAAACTCCAGCCCGAAGAATATACCGGCGCGACGTTTTCGATTTCAAACTTGGGAATGTTCGGCATCAAAGAGTTTACGGCGATCATCAACCCGCCCGAAGCCGCGAATTTCGCCATCGGCGCGGCGAAACCGACGGCAGTTGTCGAAAACGGCGAAATCGTCGTCAAAAATGTAATGTCCGTTACGATGTCCTGCGATCACCGCGTCATTGACGGCGCGACGGGCGCGAAATTTTTGCAGACGTTCAAGCAAATGTTGGAGAATCCGATCTTGATGTTGATGTAGTTTCTGCCCAAATAAAACAGATGCCAGAATTTATCTAAGGATCGTTAGTGAATTGGAGATATTTTTGGTAATCGGCATTGGCTTCGGCTTCGCGGTCATCGTCATAAAGCATCGAACGCCATTCGTAGGCTTTGGCGTTTTTTGGGTCTAATTCAATCGCCCGCGTAAAGTCCTGAAAAGCCTCCTTGTCCTTAGCGAGTTCCTGAAACGCCAGTCCGCGCATCACGAATGATTCCGCGTAATCGTTTTTCAATTCAATTGACTTGTTGAGATCGGCGAGTGCTTTTTCGTATTCTTTCTCATAATAATTGGTTCGTCCGCGATAATAACAGCTTCCGGCGTGGTCGCCAAGCAATTTGAGCGCGTGGGTAAAATCTTCAATCGCGGCTTCTTCCATCCCAGCATTTGAATCCGCAATACCTCTTCGATAAAAGGCAATTCCGTCAAATGGATTTTTCCTGATCTGCTCATCAAATTTGACGATTTCTTTTTGAGCTTCCTCAAATATTTTTTTTGATCTCGAATCCATTATCAATGGCGGTTGCTGACTCACACAGCCGATCTGCGGAGTTTGCGGCGATGCCGGAGTTGTCGTCAGCAATAAAGCAAATAATAATTTGGCAGCGATGAAAATAGCATTTTTTGCAGTGTTCAATTTATGAAACATTATTTACCTCATACAACAGAGATTGTCATTTATTACTGATAATAAACTAAAAGCTGTCGTTAGCAAAGCATTTTTTGTCCATCGCGCAGATGACCGAAACCGCTGATATGTTAACAGCTTTTATCTTTACTTTGAGATAAAAGTGCAAGCGATCATTTCCAATTGTTTGGATAAAGTGTGATCTTTTATAAAAATTAACTTTAAAATTTAACATCAAAATTATTGCCTTTCGTACAATAAGAGTTTAAACTTTAGGTCAGTTATTAAGCCTTTATTATGAACCCAATAGCCCAAAAGACTAAAATTGCTCAGGAAAAAACGGAGAATCTTCTTTCCGTCGGCGATCCGCGTTTTTTAACCAATCGTGAACTCAGTTGGCTGGAATTTAATCGTCGTGTTTTAGAAGAAGCACTCGACGATCAAACTCCGCTGCTTGAAAGGCTCAAATTTCTTTCGATTTTCTCGACCAATCTCGATGAATTTTTTATGATTCGCGTGGCGGGATTGAAAGAACAAATCGCCGAAGGCATTCATAATCCTTCGGCGGACGGGATGAGCGCGGCGGAACAACTGCGCGAGATTCGGGAATTGGTGCGTCCGATGGTTGATCAGCAGATGATTTGTCTGCATAATGAAGTTTTGCCGCAGCTTGCCGACGAAGGAATTAAAATTTGTTCTTATAAAGATTTAAAAGCCGGTGAAAAGACGAAACTGGACGAATATTTTTTGAAAAACGTCTTTCCGGTTTTAACGCCGCAGGCGGTTGATGAAAGTCATCCGTTTCCGTATGTTTCTAATCTAAGCCTGAATCTTGGGTTGATGGTCGAACCCGACCGAAGTTTGAGTCACGGCAAAATTGCCTATCTTTACAACCACAGTCGTTTTGTGCGAATAAAACTGCCGCCGAGCATTTCGCGCCTGATTCCGGTAAATAAGGAAGAAACGCAGTTCGCTTTGTTGGACGAACTCGTCGCGGCGAACACGCGCCATCTTTTTCCGAATATGAAGCCGAACCGGTGTCATTTGTTTCGTTTGACGCGCGATGCCGACCTCGAATTGCGGGAAGACGAAGCGGGCGATCTGCTGCGAACGATGGAACAGGAACTGCATCATCGCCGCCGATTCAGTTTTCCGGCGCGGCTCGAAGTTGCCGCTTCGATGCCGGAAAAAATGATTCAGCATTTGACCGGCTCAATCGGAATGACGGACAAAGACGTTTACCGGATAGACGGTTTTTTGAATGTTCCCGATTTGATGCGGTTTTATTCGATTGATCGTCCCGATTTGAAAGATAAACCGATTGCTTATTCGATTCCGACTCCGCTGCGAAAGGAAAAAAATGTTTTTGAGATTCTGAAAAAACAAGATATTCTGCTTCATCATCCTTACACGGCGTTCAGCACCGTGACGGATTTTGTCAATGCGGCGGCGGAAGACGAAAACGTCAGCGCGATCAAAATTTGTCTGTATCGGACGGGGAAAAATTCGCCGATTGTAAGTTCTTTGATCAAAGCGAGTCAGAACGGCAAACAGGTTGCCGCGCTCGTCGAACTCAAAGCGCGATTTGATGAAGAAAACAATATCGAATGGGCGCGGCGGCTGGAAAACGAGGGCGTTCACGTCATTTACGGAATGCGCGGACTGAAAACGCATTCTAAAATCACGCTCGTCGTGCGCCGCGAAAACAACGAATTACAGCGTTACGTTCACTTGGCGACCGGAAATTACAACCCGACGACTTCGCGTATTTACACCGATTTAGGGCTGCTGACCGCCGACGCGGAAATCGGCGCGGATATTACCGATTTGTTTAACTTTCTGACCGGCTATTCTTATCAAACCGAATATCGCCAACTGCTCGTCGCGCCGATCAATCTCCGTGAACGAATGATTGAAATGATTAACCGCGAAACCGAAAATAAATTAAACGGCAAAGAAGCGCGCATTATCGTTAAAATCAACAGTTTAACCGACGATATAATTATTCGCGCGTTGTATCGCGCTTCGCAAGCCGGCGTAAATGTTGATTTAATCGTGCGCGGAATCTGCGTTTTGCGTCCGGGCATCAAAGGACTTTCGGAAAACATCCGCGTCGTTTCGATTATCGGCAGATTTCTCGAACACAGCCGCGTTTTTTATTTTGCCAACGGCGGCAGCGAAGAAATTTACATCGGCAGCGCGGATTGGATGCACCGGAATCTCGACCGCCGTGTCGAAGCGGTCACGCCGATCAAAGACGAGAAAATCAAAAACTATATCAAAGACGAAGTTCTCGGCGCGTATCTCAAAGACAACACCAACGCGCGCATCTTAAAATCTGACGGAACCTACGAAAAACTAAAGGCGAAATCTAAAAACGACGAATTCGATTCGCAAATGTATTTCGTCGGGCGCAGAATTTAAATCGCAATCGAAAAAAGCCGCAACAGAAATTGTTACGGCTTTTTTTAATGCAGTAAATCGCGTTTATCAGCTAATTTCCCGACGGCGTTGTTTGAAGAAACACATCCCACGCCCAGCGTCCAAGTTGCGCGTCTTTCGCGTCCTTAACTTTTGCCCGATACCGAAATTGATTGCCGAACTCATCAACCTGCCGTGATTTTTTATAATCGAGTTCAATTTTTCTCAATCCTAACTCCGGCACTGTTTTCAATTCACTCGCTTCGGAGATGCCGTTGTGATTGGTGTCTTGCCATAGCCGCAAACTTGCAAAAATCGCCTCTCGCTTACTGATAATGCCGTCACCGTTGCCGCCGTTTTCCGGCTTGTCAAACTCGGCGAGGGCGAGAAAACCATTCTTTTCGACTCCTGCCGGCGGTTCAGGCTGCGCTGTGAAATTGCCGAACAATTCCGTTCCGTCATCAATTGTGCCGTTGCCGTTGCGGTCAAGAGCAAGCCACGCATCATCAGAATTAGCAGATGTCCAGGAAAGATGTTCTCTAATACCGTTACTATCAAGATCAAAGTTTACTCCTTCAACTGCGTTGGTTAAACTAAAGCCATCACCTAATACGTCTATTAAAACTGGGGAAGGTGGCGGTTGGTCGGTATCCTTACACGAACACATTTCGTAATCCCAATTACCGCACGTTGACATTTCTGTTTCGCAATTTAGGCAACGATGAAAATGATGCGGGTCAGGTAAACAATACTGCTCAAGGGTTGGGGTTGGCTGACAATATAGTTTTCCGACAGCATCACTGTCACAAGATGTCACAGTAGAATTTGATCCTCCACCTGGAGCACACATAACTGACGTTCTACAACTTCCGGCATTAGCCAATCCAAAAGTATGACCTATCTCATGCAGCATTAGTTCTTTAACATAACCTACACAATATTGTGGCTGGCATATTTTAATTCTTCCGCTAAGATAAGTTCTAGCAAATTGATCTGAGCCAATTAGGGTTATGCCTTGATTTGCATCAGGATTGGAGTCATATCCTACCCAGTATATATTTGCTTGTCTGGCTGGCTGCTCATCTACTACTTCAAAACTACCAAACGTAACATTTGAACAATTTAATGATTTCTGTGTATTCCAATTTTCAAGTGCAGCTATAATTGAATTTTGCTCAACGTTTGTGAAGGCACTATGAATTTTTACTGCTACCACATTTCCTCCATTCCATCTGGGACCAGTTGCATCGGTGGGTGGATTTACACATCCTGACTCAGCCTCAACAAATGTTGTAGAGTCACTGATATAGTTGTAAAAATTATGCAAAAGGATGAATAAAGTTACGCAAAAAAGAAAATTAAAAATTTTTCTCATACTTTCCTCATTCATTTGGAAGAATATTTGTGAAATTTTTAAGCGCGTTTTGTAAATCACTTAATAAAATAGATTCTTTTTTTTCTTTGTAAAAAGTAGCGATTGGATGCGTTCCTCCATTGGGACTGTCGAGGGGAAATACCAAGCCATCACTTAATTCGTATGCAGTCAAAAGAAATAAGTCTTTTTTTTGATAACCGTACAAAGGAAAATTGTGTGTCAAAAAAAACAAATATTCGCTCCCGACTTTAGGCATTCTTTGACCTGAAACTGAATACCAAGTTTCTTTACCTGATGGATAACGAACAATTCCACCCTCACGCTCTGCGTGTATGACTGTTCCATTCTGAACTTGCTTTAGATCACTCTCTTTAAATATTTTTTTGATTTCTATTTCGAAATCAGAATAAACAGAATTTTTATTGTTGGACAAATATGCATTGGCATTGATTACTTTACCAAGCACTATAATTTGACTTTCTTCGATTGGTAACGGTGAATTAGTGGTTAACCAATCGGCAAATAAAACTTCTTTATTGTCTTCTATAATATTTGGTTCCAGTGTCTTATATTTATCATATTTTTCACTCCTAATCGCCCTAACTTCATCAGTAACTTGGTCATTTGAATACCCAACACGAGGAAAATTCTTTTTAATATCCGAAATTGAATCTTGTGAGATTTTCGATTCTTTTTTTGGATAAGTTTCTTGTGAGGTCTGCCCCTGAAGTATCACCAAAAATGGCGCACTTATGAAAAGTATTGAAATAATCAACACTAATGAATTCTTTTTGTTTGGCATAAAGTTCTCCTTTACTTGTGCTTAAGAAGCTGTCGGAAATAATGGTTGAAGTTGTTTGGTCGGTGCGAAAGGCTAAACAACCGTGAAAGTTTGCGAGTCAGTAATAAGTTGTAAATTTATTGCAATTATAATATACCAGGCGACAAAATATATTAATCAATTTTGAACAAAATAATTTTTGTTGACGCAGGCGTTCGGGAAAAGCTAAACTCATAGTCGGACAATTTTTATTTGCCGATTTCCCAAGGTTAAAATTCTTCAGTTAAAAGTATAAACTCCTTTAGTATCTCGATATGCCAAGTAGAATTGATGATTTATTGCGGATGGCGATGAGCTTCGGCGCGTCGGACTTGCATCTGCGTGCCGGTTCTTTTCCCGTTATTCGCGTCAACGGCGAACTGCGCCCCGTCGCCGGGGTCAACCGAATGTCGCAGGACGAAACGCTGGAAATGGCTTTTTCGATGATGTCGAATCGGCAGAAACAGCACTTCAAAGAGGCTTACGAAGTTGACATCGGTTACGGCGTTTCCGGTTTGGGACGTTTTCGTGTCAATATTTTTCAGCAGCGAAATTCCATCGGCATCGTCGCCCGCGTTATTTCCGACACGATAAAATCTTTCAGCGAACTCGGTCTGCCGCCGGTTTTGAGCAAAATTGCCGACGAACAGCGCGGCTTGATTCTCGTTACAGGAACGACCGGATCAGGCAAATCAACAACGCTTTCGGCGATGATTGACCACATCAATCAAACGCGCAATTCGCACATTGTAACCATTGAAGACCCGATTGAATTTCTGCACAAAGATAAAAAATCTTATATCACTCAGCGTGAAGTTGACGTTGACACGCGCACGTTTGCCGAAGCCCTGCGCGGTTCGCTCAGACAAGACCCGGACGTGATTTTAGTCGGCGAAATGCGTGATATGGAAACGATTGAAACCGCGCTCGTCGCGGCGGAAACCGGACATCTCGTATTTTCGACGCTGCACACTTTAGATGCTTCGGAAACTTTGACGCGCATTCTTTCGGCATTTCCGCCGTTTCAGCAGCGATCAATCCGTATTCAGCTCGCCGGACTCTTAAAAGCCGTCGTTTCACAGCGTTTGATGAAATCCGCGCGCGGCAACAGTCGTATTCCCGCCGTCGAAGTTTTAATTTCCACGCCGCTGATTCGTGATTATATTCTGCACGAAGAAAAAACTTCGCAGGTGCGCGACGCGATTGCCGCCGGAACTTCGCAATACGGAATGCAGACGTTCGACCAATCGCTTTTTTATCTTTATCAATCAGAATTAATCACGCTCGAAGAAGCGTTGCGCGGCGCGACCAACCCGGACGAATTTCGTCTGCGGCTCGCCGGAATTCAAAACACGACCGGACAAGCCAAAGAAGAAATGGAAAAAACCAGCAGCGTCGGCAATGTTTCGGAATTGATTTCAAGAATGTAATAAAAAACCGCTCGAACCCTCCGGCAAAAAGTTATTTCAACTAAATTGCCGATGTGTCCGAGCGGTTTTACGCGATCAAAATAATAATTTGCAAAACATTAAATATCTCTTTTTGATATTTTGCAGCTTATTCAAAGTTTCATCATCAATTTAACCGGCAGGTGCGGGCGGAAAATCAAATCCTCCGCGTATAAAATTACTTATAATGTTCAAAACGGCAGGTCCGGTCAGCGGTTCGTCAAAAGATTCGCTGACCGTCGTTGCCGGAAATCCGGTCAGCGCGACCAAATCAATGCCGCCCTGCACGGTCTGTTCTTCGCCGTCATAAATCGGCTGCGAGAGAGACGGAAGCGTGCCGCGCGAGTTGAGCGTTATCCAGCCTTTTTCGCCGCGAATCCGGCGCAGTTCCGAGGCGTGGCGGGCTTCGACTGAATGAAAACGCAGCGCGGTCACGAGCGCGAAATTATTTGCCTGCACGTTTCCGGCTTGTCCCTTGTAAGCGCGAACGCCTAAATCTTCGGATGACTGTGCCAATCCGATGAATGAATCAAACAGCGAAAAAACACTGTAGAGTCTGCGCCGCGCCGTAAAATCAAAATTCGGTTTGATAATCGAATTGCTGCCCAAAACGGTCAGCAGAGTTTCGCGCTGCATCACCTCGTTCAGCAAAATTCGCACGAAAACCTGACGCAGTTCGTTCGGAATCAAGCCGGGAATATTGAGTCCGCGACTGTAGAGTTCGGTTTCAAAATACTCCGCCATCAAACCGAGATTCAGCGCGTAAATGACTGACGGCGTGAGCGCGAGGTCAATCGGCGTGCGGCTGCGCGGGTCAAACGCGCCGCCTGTGTCGGTTTGCACGGCAACCGCCGCTTTGACAAATTTTTCATCAGAGAGTGCTTCCGGGCGGTCACTGAATTTTTCGACCGTTGCGGAATCTATTCCATCAAATAAATCTTGCATTTTTTCCTCCTTGTTAAACGACGATTAATCGCGGTAAATTGTTAGCCGTTACCTGTAAGCCGGTTGGCAGAAACGGGCTGGCTAATGTTAAGACAGACAACGGATCAAGCGCGAAATCGGCTCCGCTGTCGGCGAAAAACCCGGTTTTCGGAACTCGCAAATCACGAATTGCCGACGCGTGGCGGGCTTCGACCGAAACGATTTTGCCTGCCAAAGCTAGATAATCGGTATTTTGGATAAGTTGTCCCGCGCCGTTATAAGCCGAAACGCCCGTGTCTTCGAGAACCTGCGAGGTCGTCAAAACACTGTCGCGGCTGTTGAAATCAACGCCAGCAAAATTAAAGGTGATGTCGGGAATAATCGCAGTCGGCGCGGCGGCGGTGATTACCGCTCGGAAAAACTGCCGGTGAATGCTTTCGTGATCGCGCAAATCGCTCAAAACCTGTTGTTCTTCCGCCGTCGCGCCGCTGTAAAAACCGTGCGAAGAGACCATCGCGTAAAATTGCGCTTCGAGCTGTTCCAGAAGATACGCGAAATTCAAAACTCCGACATCGCCTGAACCGAGGTCTATTGTTTGTGTCACTTGTGTCGTCTGATCCGATGATGGATTGACAAATGTCGCCGCCTTCGCCGTTTGACTGAGAGCGAGAGCCGCGAGTCCCGTGCCGCCAAGTTTTAAAAACGTCCGGCGGTCTTTCAGTTGCGCCCGATCAGCGTCAACTTCGTCCGTTTGTTTTATATTTTTATGTTCTGACATAAATCTCCCTTATTCGATAATTTTTCACGTCGCCGCATATTTCGACGTGATTAAACAAAAATTTCAATTTTCGGCTTCAATCCAAGTTTAAAACTTTATATGCCGGTGATTAGTTAAAAACGTCGGATCAAAAGGAAACTTTCGACCTTCAGCGGTAGAAAGTTCTCAGTGATAAAGAAAGTAAAGCAGTTTCCTGCCGGCAGGAAATCACTTTCGGTTTGCTGTTAAAAGCAAAAATGCTATGTCAAAATTTTATACTTTCGGCACTGGTTTAGTCTATTAAAAATGAACTTTATTTTTCGCAGCGGATAACTTTTTTAAAATTATTGATTTTGTCCCAAATAACTATTCAAACGAATAAAAACATTTGTTCACTTATTAATTTTACTTCTCAAATCAACGATCTCGATTTCGCTGAAATTTATTCTGCCTTCTTTCGGCGGCGCGTTGTCGGCGTAAACCGTCCATTTTATTTCCAAACTGTTTGTGTCAAATTTCGCAAAATCTTCTTTGAGCGGGATTTTCCAGCTCATTGACATATTTCTGAGCAGCGGAAAACTCGCTTTGAAATTCTCGTCGCCGAATTCCTGATTGAGATTAAACAGCCGGTGACGATAATATTTCCCGCCGTCCTTGACGTTGATTTTGTTTTTTATCTCGCGCAAAACCGCTACCGGAACATCCAAAAGACACGCTACATACTGCGCGAACGCCGAACCGACGTTTCTCGACTGGACGATTAAATTGCAAAAAAATTGATTTTCATCAGACCTTACTTCAATGAGGAAATTAAGCACAATATCCGGCGTTTGTTCCCGAAACATCACGTCGCGCACTTCGTAATCTTCCATCGGAACCGACTGAAAATTAAAGCGTTTGTAATAACGATGATCCGACGCTTGATGCGCGGTGTTGCTCTGCGGAATTTCGATGATGTAAACGACATCGTTTTCGCCCGAACTCAAATTGACCGAATGAATAACGATGCCGTCAATGCGCGGGCGAATCGCGTTAATGATCTGTTCAACCCATTCGCGCGGAAACTTGGCGCGGTCAACGGGCGTGATTTTTTCCGGCAGATACCGCTTGTCCGATACGGAAAATTCGCTGATGCCGTAAATTAAAATCCCGCCCGCTGCGTTCGCCATCGCCGAAACGTCCTTCGTAATTTCCTTCTTTTTGTAATCGCTGCGGTCGAGTGCTTCGGCGGATTTGTATTCGAGCGTCAAAGATTCTTCAATTTCGCCGTTAATATAATTTCGTAATTTCGCTTCCGTCCAGTTTCGCGCCATATTCTGATTACAATTATAACTATTTGAAAACAGTTAAGTTATCGTTGAGCGACGGCTGCGTCCGGTCTTGCACGCAGAAACGGGCGCAGCCGTCGTTCGACAAGTAATTTTAGTTTATGTGATTTCGTTTGATTACTCGAAATCTTTTATCGTTTACTTGTTCAATGTTTTGAGCTTGATTAAATAATTCGCCACCGTCGCCACAAAAGTTGAATGCGACCAGGTGAGCGGCGAAACTGAGGCGGATTCGCCGGTTAATGGATTGACCTGTTCCGCCAAAACGCCCGACGTATGAGCGTGTTTAGTCGTCCATTCCAGTATTTCGATGACACCTTTCAAGTCCTTTTTCCTTTTCGCCACGGCGATTCGGTAATCAGCCAGCCAAAGTGTGCAGAGAAACCAGACGTTTCCCGTAACTTGTTTGGACACACGCATATAGCCGTCGTTTTCAAATCGCGCCACGCCGCCGATTTTCGTGTCAATCCAAAGTTTTTTCTCAATCGCCCGCATCGTGTTGACAACCATTTTATCATTTGCCTCAAACGCGCCGAAGTAAAACGTCCCGAACAGCGACGCGTCAATCGTCGTGTCGCTTTCAAGTTGCCCGTCGCCGTTGAACTGCACTGAACGGATAAATCTGCCTAATTTTTCGCTGTAAAGATGTTCGCGCATCGCCGCAACAATTTCGTCTGCCGCGTTTTCGTAGTTTTTCGCGCGTTCGTCTTCAGCAAAAAGATAGGCGAACTTTGCCGCCGCGCGTAATCCGCCGACGACCGAAGCGCAGGTGAACGTGTGAATTCCGCGGCGGTCTTCCCACAGATTCCACGACGAATTCGGCAGTTTCAAATTTTCGTCCCGGAAATTCAGCATAAAATCCGCGCATTTGGTCACGAGCGGATGATAAAGTTTGCGGATAAATTCAACTTCGCGGTATTTATCGTAATGTCCCCACAATGCCCACAAAACCAGCGCGGTTTCGTCTTCCTGAATCGGCACGAGCTTTTTTTTCGCCCACACATCCCACGCCGCGTGCCAGCCGGAAGCGACCGTTCCGTCGGCATTATATTTTTGCAGAAAATAACCTTCCGGGTGAACGATTTCGGCACATAATTCAAAAAACTTGCGCGTAAAATAAGGATAACCTGCGAGATCGAGCGCGTGGGCGACAAACGCGCCGTCGCGCGTCCAGAGATAGCTATAATGGTCGGTCGCGCGTTCGGTAACATCGGAATCATTCGCCGCCAGAATCGCGCCGTCGTTGTCAAACTGAGTGCGGACAATCAACAGCGAACGCTTGTAAAGATCAACAATTTCCGGCGATAAACCGTCGAAATCGCGCTCGTTTTTATTGACCCAAACGCGCCAGTAATTTTCCGTGTATTTGATGTATTGCTGCGGTCGCTGCTCTAAAACGTGCTGATTCAAACGGCACACTTCTTCGTGCGAGATGCCCGCCGCGATCCAGTAAAAAAACTCGAAAGTGTCCTGCGCCGGAAGCAAAAAATTAAGCTGAATCGTCGAATCAACCGAACCTTCCGTAATCGCGCCGCCGTTTAAAACACCGTCTTCCGCGTCGCGCCACGTTCCTTCCTGATCGCGGAAAGCCTTGCGTCCGGTGGCGAAAAAATCAAAATGCGGTTCGGAATTAATCAGAAAATAGCGGTGCTTTTTGTAGTGGACGAGCGCAAAACTTTCCGGGTCGTAAAACGCCGTATCGCCGATTTTATTTTCGGAAATTCGAAAATCGTGATGCAGAAAAACGCGAATATCGCGCGGTTTGTCCCGTAAATTACTGACGCGAACGCGCCGCAGAAAGATATTTTCGTGACTCGCCACCGTATCGTTGCAGACGATTTGGATGCCGAGTTTTTCATTGGTCAATGTGACATCTGTCACCAAAGTTTCGGACAGATAGCGAAGTTCGCGCCGCCATTCATCTTCGTAAACCCAAGAAAATTCGCCGTCCGCCCACACGCCGAAGCGAAACGGAAAGCCTTCGGTGTGATTTTCCTGTCCGACGTGCGGAAAATAAACGTCACGGATTTGATATTTATCGTCAAAAGTTACCAGCAACGAACCGTTGCCGACCGGAATATCACGCATAAAAAAATATAAAAGTTAGATTTATGTCTCCCGCCAAACATTTTAACGACTTGTCTGATATTAACAAGTTTTGATTTTACTTTTATTAACCTTTGCTACTTACTTCTTAAATGGTTTTGAGGTGAAAATGTCCAGCGACAAATTTATAGCCGAAACCGTGAACAGTTTGAATAAATTGCGGATGACGCGGATTGTCTTCGAGTTTCTGACGCAGCCACGCGATATGAACATCAACCGTTCGCGTCGAAGGCATTGCGTCGTAACCCCAAACTTCGTCGAGCAGTTTGTCGCGCGAATGCACCGCGTCCTGATTTTCGATGAGAAATTGCAGCAGTTTGAATTCCATCGCCGAAAGTTCGATTTTTTCGCCGTTTTTGGAAATTTCCGCGCGCTTAACGTCTATCGAAACATCGCCGAAACTGAACCTTCCGGCGGAATTTGTGGAATTCTTCTGATTTCGTCTCAACAACGCTTCGATCCGCGCCATTAGTTCGATAATTTCGAAAGGTTTCGTCAAATAATCGTCCGCGCCGAGTTTCAAACCGAGAACCTTATCAATCGTTTCACCTTTCGCCGTGAGCATTAAAATCGGCGCGGCGATTGATTTTTGACGCAAATCGCGGCACACATCCAAGCCGTTTTTCTTTGGCAGCATCACGTCAAGAATAATCAAATCAAAAAAGTCGGCGAGCGCGAAAGCCAAACCCTGTTCGCCGTCGGTCGCGCTTTTGACATCAAAACCTTCGCTCTGCAAACGGTCGGTCAGCGTGATAATCAGACCTTTTTCATCTTCAATCAGTAAAACTTTATTCATTTCAGTCAAGCCGAATAGATGTTAAATGTTCAACGGCAAATGAACAACAAACCGGCTTCCCTTTCCGATTTCGCTTTCCGCCGAAACTTTTCCGCCGTGCGCCGCGACGGTTTGTTTAACCAGACTCAAACCCAAACCGTTACCGTGAATTTGCGCGTCAACGACCGATTTCGAGCGGTAGAACGGCTCAAAAATTTTGCTAATTTCCCTTTTCTCTATGCCGATGCCTTGATCTTCGATGATGATTTTAATATTTTCTGCGCCGTTTTCCGCTGAGATTCTCAACCATTTGTTGTCGTTTCCGTATTTCACCGCGTTGACAATTAAATTTTGAATCGCGCCGCTCAAAGCATTTCGATCCGCAGAAATTTTCGGCAGATTCGCGGCGATATTTTCTTCGACGGTGAAATCTTTTTCCTTCAATAGCGGCTGACATTCGGCAATCGCGTTTTCAATAATATTTTTGACATCAGTTTCGCGCAGATCATACTTTTTCCTGCCGGAATTCGCGCCCGCAAATTCCAGAATCTGCTCGACCATCGCCGAAAGTTTTTTGCCTTCGACTTTGATCAAATCGCCGTAATCGGTGATTTTATTTTCACCGCGAATCACGCCGTCCGACAAATTTTCTCCCGCCGAATAAATTACGGCAAGCGGCGTTCTAAATTCGTGCGAAACCGCCGATACAAAATCTAGCTGTCGCTGCGCGAGAACCTGTGCGCGGCGCACGGAAACAAAAATTAAAATTATGCTGACTGCCAGAAGTCCCAGAATGCCAAAACTGATCGCCAGATTTTTGCGGCGCGTGTTGGTCACAAACCGTTCGAGCGAACCGTCAGTGTGCCGCACACTCAAAAGCCATAAACCTTTTGTTTCCACTTCTTTTGGTTTAGATTCCCGACTGTCGGTCATCTGTATTTTGACCGTATCGTCTTTTGTCATTTTGGGTGTCGGCGGAGGATTCTTAATTACGTTTTGCGTGTTGTTTCGGGTAACTTTTTTATTTGACGAAAAAATGTTACTGTTTGTAACCATCTTGAAACTACTCATTGACAAATCGAATAAAGACACGTCCGAATCGCTCACTTCCCACATCATTATCAAATTTTGGTTTTTCGGATAGATAATTTTTGAATCTGCTTTGTTTGAAATCACGATATTGTAACTTGTCACTTCGTCAGGGAAATAACGCACTTTCAAATCTTCCAGCAGTTGATTGACAGCCGTTTCGTTGAGTTTTATCACCAAATAACCCGACAAATCCGCTTTGATAGCGGGAATATTATTTTCGTTGACTGACGTTTGCATTCCCGACGCGTAATTCGGCATTAAAAGCGTGAACGTATTCAGGACGACGGGTTTGACGTAATCATCTTTTTCATTATCAATCTTTGATTTGATTTTTTGCAGTTCCTCCGTCCATTCTGCCGATTTGAAATCTTGCGCGACCGCATCGTATCGGAGCGGCAGCGAATCTTTCCTGACAAAGTAAAAATCTTCAATTAGCTGCGGATAAGCGGTTTGCGATTGCCAAAGTTTATATCTGTCGCTGAACCCGCCCCAATCTTTTTTGAGCCAATCGCCCGGATCAATCTGAAAAGTAAAATACGCGCCGCGAATTTCTTTATTAAAATCTGCTGCAAAATTTTGCGTATTCGTCTGCAAATTCTTTTGCAAATGTTCGCGTTCGGCGGCACTTATTTGCCCAAGCCAAATATACTGCATTGCTGCCAGCAAAATGAGCATTACAAAAAGTCCGCCGATTAGTAAAATTAATGTCCGAGATTGGTTCACAGATTTCATTATTAAGCAAGGAATTTTAATAAACAACGGTTTTACGGCAGATTTTACATCCTTTACAATATTTTTACTTCTGCTTAACTAAATTCCTTCTGTTTATGCCAAACTTCGAGAAGTTAATAATTCACTTTTTGAAGGAGAAATACAAAACCAATGAAAAAAATAATCTTGCCGATACTATTCAATCTTTTCGCTTTTGGAATTGTTTTCGGACAAACAAGTCCCGCGCCGCTAATCGTCAAACAGCCGGAAGCGGAATCAAAAAAAGCACCACCGCTCGATTTGGATAATTTAGTCGGATTAAAAGGCGAAACCGCTCCCGCGTTTGCGCTTCCGGCAATGAACGGAACGGAATATAACCTCGAAAATCTGCGCGGCAAAATCGTCGTCATCAATTTATGGGGAACATTTTGCCCGCCGTGTCTTGAGGAAATGCCGAAACTAAACTCTGTGGTTGAAAAATACAAAGGAAAAGATGTCGTTTTTCTCGCGCCTGCACCTGATGAAAAAGCAGTTTTAGAAGATTTTCTGCAAAAACATCCGTTCAGTTATCAGGTTCTTCCAAATGCTTTCAGCGTCATTAGAAACTACGCGCCGCACAAACAAAGCGACGATCCGAAAAAGAAGGGCGGCTTTATGATGCTTTTGCCGACCCATCTGGTGATTGACCAAAACGGTTTGGTAACTTATCACAAGTGGGGATTCAGTAAAGACACGATTACAAATCTGTCCGGCGAAATAGATCGGCTTTTATCTGAAGACAAGGCGAAATAAAATAACGCCGCAAATTAATCTAATACTTTATAAACACCTCGGATTCGTGTTAGCATCAGATATTGCTTTTGCAGTAACTTCCGATGCGTTTTTACAATTCACTAAAATTTATTTTTTTTACCATCTTACTGTCGGCGACGTTCGTTCGGGCGCAGACGACAAATCCGGTCGAACGGCAGGTTGCCAATCCGCTGACGGACACGCCGAATATCAATCCGGTCGCGCCGCAGCAGGAAATTAAAGCACCGAAGAGCAGACAGAATTCAAACTATGTTCAAAAAGACGGCGAACTTGAAGTTATTTCGAATAAAGTAACTTCGGAAGGCGAAGGCGACAAGCGCATTGTCATCCACGAGGGAAATGTTGACGTGCATTACGGAATTTATCGTCTGCAAGCCGATAAAATTACGGTTCTCGAAGAAGTCGGTTTGATGATTGCCGAAGGAAGCGTCGTTTTCGATCAGGGCGACGACGAGCGCATCACCGGAACGCGCGGCGAATTTAATTATAAAACGAAGCTCGGTTTTTTTGAAGATTCGACGGGTTTTACCAATCAAACGAACGACGGTACGGTCATTTATTTTACGGCTGATCGCGTCGAACGAGTCGGGTTGAACGAAGTCGTCGTCGAAAACGGAAAATTTACCGCCTGCGAAGATGCGGTGCCGAATTGGAGTTTTACGGCGAGTGAGGCGCGAATTTCACAAAATGACCGCATCAAATTGAAAAATGCCAAGTTTCGCGTCAGAGATATTCCGATTGTGCCGCTTCCCTACGCTTCGATTCCGATCAAAAAACGCGACCGCGCTTCGGGTTTTCTGACACCCGCCTTCGGATTTTCCGGTAATAAAGGCGCGCGTCTTTCAACGGCGTATTATCAAACGCTCGGACGTTCCGCCGATGTGACGTTTCGCGGCGATATTTATTCGGCGCGCGGACTCGGCTACGGTTTGGATTTTCGCACTCGCGCCAATTCCCGTTCATTTTTTAATTTCGGATTTTACGCCGTCAAAGATCGCATTTTCGGACACAGCGCGGATGCCGACCACCCGGATCAGGGCGGCTCGATTGTTTATGCCGACGGAGTGCAGTATTTTTCCAACGGGTTTACCGCCGTCGCCGATGTGCGGCTGACTTCAAATCTCGCTTTTCGACAGGTTTTTTCCGACGGCATTCAGCAGATTATTTCGCCGATTGAAGTTTCGCAAGCCTTCGTCAACAAAAGCTGGAATAATTACACGCTCAATCTTTTAGCGCGTTCGCAGGTGATTTCGATTCCCAACGTGCGCGTCAAAACCAAGAATCTGCCGAGCATCAATTTTGATAAACGTCCGTCGCCGCTTTCGTTTTGGAAAAGTTCTTATTTTTCGTTTAAGACGAGTTTGGAAGGCGTATCAAGACGCGAAGAAGTGGACGACGCGGTGCTTTACCGGCAGCAAACCGGCAGCGATCCGGTCGTTACGCCCGCGCTCGGACAGCGTTTCGACATTCACCCGCAAATCTCGATTCCGTTTTATTTCAAATATTTCAATTTAACGGCGACCGGCGGCACGCGCGTTACTTATTATTCAAATTCGTTCAATCTTTTCCGGCAGGTGACGGGGCGCGACGTGATTCGTAAATACGGCGAATTTGAACTCGATCTGCGCCCGGTCGCGCTCGCCAAAAATTATTACAAAGAGAACGGCGCGTTTCGTTTTCGCCACGTCATAGAACCTTTTTTGACTTATCGGCTGATCAGAGGCGTGGATAATTTCAACAAAATCATCCGTTTTGATTACGCTGACACGCAAAGCGACACCAACGAAGTCGAATACGGCGTGACCAACCGTGTTTACACGCGCAAATATACCGAAGCCGTCACGAAAAAATCACAAAATCTTTTGCGCGATAACCCCGATTTGGAAAAGAAAGACCCGTTATCAATTCAGCCGTATGAACTTTTTACGTTAACGGTGCGAGGCAAATATTTTTTTGACCCGTATTTCGGCGGCGCGCTGATTCCCGGACAACGCAACCAGATCGCGCCGATTACGGCACTTTCATTTTACACTTTCGGCGGCGTGGCGCGTCGTTTTTCGCCGCTCAATATTGACGCGACATATCGCCCGCGCAAAACGATCTTTGTCAATTCACGAATGGATTTGGGCGTACAGAACGACGGTTTGCGCGATATTTCCGCGACCGTCGGCTACGATACGAAGCTCGTTAAATTTTTCCAGACCTTTTATTATACCCGTGCCGTCACCCTAATTCCGTCGCTTCAGCAATTCAGCAATCTCAACGGCAAGGAAGCCGGAACGCTGCGCGGTTCGCAATACAGCCCGTCAATTTTTCTCGGCAACCGCGATAAAGGTCTTTACGGCGGAACTTCCCTTTTCTTCGACTTTGAAAACCGCCGCGCGCTGAATTCGTCGCCGCTCATCAGCTCGCTTTTTACGCTCGGCTACGCTTCCGACTGCTGCGCGGTGACGGCGCAGTATTATACTTTTAACGTCGGCGTGCGCCGCGAAAACCGCCTTGTTTTCAGTTTTCGGCTCAACGGCATCGGCACCTTCGGAACTCAGCAGATCGGTCAGGGTCTGCGCTGACGCGTTTTCCGGTAAACGCTCTGCGCGAACGAATTGTAATATTCGACGGGCGCGCGGTCGTCGGTTAAAATTTCCACCTCCGCCGTTAAATTCGGCTGGTATAAATGTTTCAAAAGATCGGCAATTTGCGGATCGCCGCTTGCAAATTTAACCGGATTTTTTGATTTGCAGGCGACGATGATCAAATTCTGCAACTGAGTATCGGTGTAGTCAGCGTTGACTTTAAACAAATAAATTTGCGGAAAAGCCTGCGCGTAAGTTTGATATTCAGCTTGCAGAAATTTGCTTGCGTCGCCGGAAATCGCGCCGCCGAGATTGAAAATAACGATGCCGTCATCATTCAAAACGCGATTGATTTGCCGGACGGCTTCGATGGTCGTCAGTTGAAACGGCACGGAAAAAAGCGAACCGAACGCGTCCATTAAAACCGCGTCGTATTTGCCCGGTTCGGCGTGGTTGAGAAAAAATCTGCCGTCCTGATGAATTATTTTCAGACGCGGACTCTCTTCCAGACGAAAATATTTTTTGGCGATTTTCGTCATCTGCGGATCAATTTCGACGACCTCTATTTTCGCGTTCGGATACGTTCGCAAATAATCTTTCGGAAACGAATAGCCCGCGCCGCCGATCATCAGCGTATTTTGAAAATCGGGTTTGAAATATCGAATCAAATGATAATATTTGGCGTAATCGAAAACGAGTTCGTCGCTGCCGGGAAAAATCGCCGACTGCACGAAAAACGGATCAATCGCCATCGCGCGAATCGGATTGCCGTGATTATCTTTGGCGTTGAATATCTGAACACGACTGTATTCGGTGTCAATATCGTGTAAATCATCGGTTTTCAGAAGATAATAACTCTTCAATTCATTAACGCCGATCCCGAAAACGAATAAAATCAAAATCATCAGATTAAACGGCTGTAAGGCGAACGGCGCGAGTAGAATTGATAAACCGATCAGACTCACACCGATCAAATAAAGCGTTTTTTCGCTGCCGACGAACGGAATCAAAAAAAATCCGGCGGAAAATGTTCCCAAAATGCTGCCGACGGTCGAAAGCGCGTAAAGTCTGCCGATAGTTTTGCCCGCATCGTTGAGCGAAGACATTTTCAGTTTGACGGCGTAAGGCGTGACAAAACCGAGCAGCACGCTTGCCGGAGCGAACAGCAAAACGGCGGCGAACAGCGATTTGATCTCTAAAATTGCCGAACTTTCGGCAATCAGCGCGAGAATTATATCTTTCAGCAAAATCGTCAGCGAAACTGCACCGCCCGCGAGAAATATCACTGAGGCGAGAATTTTCACGTCCGGTTTTTTGTCCGCCAATCTGCCGCCGAGCCAATAGCCCAAGCTCAACGCGCCGAGAATCACGCCGATTAAACTCGTCCAGACGTAAGTTGACGCGCCGAGATACGGCGAAAGCAGACGCGAGCCGATGATTTCGTAAATCATCACCAGCGCGCCGCAGACGAAGACGGTTATTTCGAGAATAAATTTTCTAAAATTCATCGCCAAAAAAGCAAAACTCGCCATTGTAATATAATGCGAGTTTTACTTGATTGCGCTTGATTGTCAAACCGTTTTATTTGTCATTGACGGCGGCGGCGGATTTATTTTCAGCCGCTTCATTAACGTAAGTCAGCCACGGCGCATTGTCGGGCGCGGGGCGTTCGCCGTGAATGATGGCGAAAAATTCGTCCTGCAATTTTTTCGTGATGTCGCCGCGCCTGCCGCTGCCGACGGTGATGCGGTCAACTTTGCTGATCGGCGTGATTTCGGCGGCGGTGCCGGTGAAAAAAAGTTCGTCCGCCAAATACAGAGCGGCGCGCTGGACATTGGTTTCTTCGACTTCGATGCCGAGTTCGCCGGCGATTTTAATCACTGTGTCGCGCGTAATTCCCGGCAGAATCGAAGCTCCGAGCGGCGGCGTAATCAATTTGCCGTTGTTGACCAAAAACAGATTTTCGCCCGAACCTTCGGAGATATAGCCGCGATCATCGAGCGCGATGCCTTCGCTGAAACCGTTGAGAATCGCTTCCATTTTAATAAGCTGCGAATTCATATAATTCGCGCCCGCTTTGGCGACCGCCGGAAGCGAATTTGACGGCGTTCGCGTCCAGCTCGAAACGCAGACTTCCACGCCTTTCTCCAATGCTTCTTCGCCGAGATATTTTCCCCAATCCCATGCCGCGATGTAACAGTCAACCGGATTCGGAAACGGATTTACGCCAAACGCCGGTTTTTCTTCGTTTAAGCCGCGAAAAATAATCGGACGAATATAACATTCATCCATTCCGCCGTCCCGCACCAATTCAACCGTCGCCTGACAAAAATCTTCGCGCGTCTGGCTGACTTCCATTCGATACACTTTTGCTGAATTTAAAAGACGCTGAATATGCTCGGTGAGCCGGAAAACCGCCGCGCCGCGTTCGGTTTGATAGGCGCGAATGCCTTCAAAAACACTCGAACCGTAATGAATCGCGTGCGTCATTACGTGGACGCGAGCATCATTCCATTCGATAAATTCACCGTTGCGCCACACTTTCGGCGCAATCTGCATTTTTTTTTCGTCTTTTGCTGTCATAATTTTTTGTAAATACCCTCAAAAATCAAAAACTGAAAGTGAAAATTTGAAGAATCCTTTAGCTTTTATCAAATATTTAATCACTTCTCAGTTTCAAGTTTTTTTCGTTTTAAAGAATCCTGAAAACCGGCGCGGTATCGTCGAGCCGACTCTGATACGCTACGCCATTTAAAGTAATGGTAATAATTATCGGCACGTCGCCCGCTCCGTCAAGCGTTGCCGGAAGCGTGAAATCAAACGTATTGACACCCGGCTCGCGAGTGACGGAACTGGTTGTAATCTGAGTTCCGCTGATGACGGTGCTTCCCACGCGAATTGAAACATCTGAAGAATTAACGATTTCCGCGCCCGTCAAATAAACTCTCAAAACGGTCGGCGCGCGCACACCGCCCTTTATTTTCACGGTTGTAACGGGAAACGGCTCGGTTCGGAAAACGATATTCGTCACGTTATAAATCTTCGCGCGTCCGTTGGGTCCGGGAACGGGACTGAACGTAAAAATATCCGGTCGGGCGTTGACAATTGTAATGTTTCCCTTGCTGACCACACCGTTATTGTTGATGACGACGGGATATAAAATATTGTCGGCTCCCGGCGGAAAAAGTCCGGGCGGGGCGACGAAAGTAATTTGATTTTGGCTGACGGTTTTCAATCCGCAAGCCGCGCCGTTAATCGTCATCGTCACGCCGCCTAATTCTATCGGCAGCGTAAATCTTCGGCTGACCGAACCGACTGCCGTCTGCGTCGTAATAACGGGATTTGATGCCGCCGTATAATCAACAATCGCCAACATTCCGGGAGAAATTCCCTGCACGGCGGCGGGCGTTTGCGGAGTCGGCGAAGGCGTAACGCTGGGTGTCGGAACGGGCGAATTGGAAACCGGAATTTTGCTTGCGCCAGTGACAAAACTCAACGCCGCGTCCGTCGCCGAAGCGACCGTCGGGACTAAAAGATAATAGGTTTCGTTGGCAAAATCCAGATTTCCGGTTCCAAGCTGCGTCAGCGCGAAAGTAAAAGTCATTCGTCGGAACGAATTGCTCGGAATCGGTTGGGTGGAAGCGGTAAAACCTGTAAAACTCGGCGGCGGAAATTTCGTCAGACGAGTAAACGTCGCCGCCGTTGAAGCGACGTTTAACGGATACGAATAAACCTGCGCCGGACGACCCGCGTCGGTGTTCAAACCGTCGTCATTATTGGCAGCGACCGTTCCGGCGGGAATAATATTGAGGCGCGTTTCCAGAACCAGAGTCTGCGGAGTACCGTTCGTGTCCGTGTCGGTGAAACCCGGATAATGACTGAGATCGCCGCCGCTCGCGGTCGCGTCGGCATCGCTTCGCGGCGTAATGCGCCGAAACGCGCTTGTCGTCGTGTCATAGAGATAAAGCGCGAACGAAGTATAATTTGCGCCGCCGTTTTCACCGGCTAAATCGGCATAGGAATCAAACGCGATGTAACGTCCGTCGCGGCTCATTCTTCTCCCGATGTCAAAGACGTTGATGGTGTCTGCCAGACTGGTTTGGGTCGTCGCGGTGATTTGTTTTTGATTCGCCCCGCTCGGCGTTCCGGCAGCGTTCAGATCGGAATAAAAAATCTCGATGTTATTGTCGGCATTGCTTCCGCCGCTCATCCCGACGATTGGATTATTTCCTTTGCTGAGAAATGCGACGCGCAGACCGTTGCCGGAAATTGACGGATTCTGGTTAAAAATCGGCGCGGCGAGCGTTCCGCGCGGCGTTTTCGTCACCTGCCCGATAACATTGGACAGTCGAACGTAAGTAAAAATTTCATCGTTATTGTCCGGCGCAGCGTTGCCGACGCTCGGAACTAAATCGCGGTTGGAAACGAAGGCGAGATAATTGCCGTTATCGTTAATGCTCGCGCTGCGGTTATCATCGGCGATAATCGGTCCGCTCGTGCTGGTTCCGGCAAACGGCGTTCGGCTGGCGGGCGTATCGGTCACTCTGGTAAAAGTTCCGGAACTCAAATTCGTCACCGGAATTTCTGCGCCCGAAGATAAATTAACTGAAGCTACCGCCGGAACCTGATAAAGCCAAATTTCCGTATTACCATCGCTGGTTAAAGGATTATTGCCGGACGAATCGGTCAATGACGCGGCATCAAAACTGCCCGGCGTAACACCGGCGGCGGGCGTTGCCACCGAATTAACATTTGACCCAAAAGCGATCCAGCGTCCGTCGTTGCTGATCGTTGGGCGCAAATTGGAAATTTCGACTTTGATATTATCGAAAGTTGCGGCTAAAGTTGTGTCGGTCAGCAGACTCTTGGTGTCGGTAATTTGGAAAATGCGCCGCTGGGCGTAATCAAAGACAAAAATTTCGCGGTTGCCGTCGGCGTTTCGCGGATTTTCGGTGGCGACATCGCCGGTTGATTCAAAAACGACCAGCCGCCCGTCGCCGCTGATTCCTCCGGCAAATGATTCCGACGCGGAATCGGAAATCTGACCGATAGCCGAATCAGTCTGTGCCGAAACAAGCGAAAAACTACCAAATAAAGCAATAATAGCCGATAAAATAATGATGCGAGATTTCACAAACTCCTCCAAGCTAAAAAAAAGGACATATAATAAAAAGTTATCAAAAAATAAAAAATTGCCTGAGACACAAAACATTGCATTTTAAAGGTAAAAGACGCGTCTGGCAAGCAACTGATTGATTTAATTGAATTTTATTCTCTGAAACAACTAGCTTTGATGCGCCGTCTATCAAAAATGGTTGACTCAAAGGAAATTAAATTTGAAATTCCAGATTCCAATTTTTTAACGCTTGCATTAAATTTGGAATCTGGAATTTCAAATTTATGAAAATAATGATGGTGGTCGGCGAAGCGTCGGGCGACGCGCACGCCGCCAAATTGGTCAATGCGCTGCGAGGCGATTTTCCCGCGACAAATTTTGAGTTTTTCGGCGCGGTCAGTCATCAACTGCGCGAGGCGCAGGTTGAACAAATCGTCAATGCCGACGATTTTTCGATTGTCGGGCTGCCGGAAATCGCCCGCGCGCTGCCAATGTTTTGGAGCGCGTTTCAAAAACTGAAAAAAGAAGCGGTCGAAAAAAAACCGGACGCGGTGATTCTGGTGGATTTTCCCGATTTCAACCTGAAACTTGCCAAAGCCTTAAAAAAACAAGGCTTGAAAGTAATTTATTATATTTCGCCGCAACTTTGGGCGTGGCGCGAATATCGCGTCAAAATAATTGCGAAATATGTTGATTTATTGCTGACGATTCTGCCGTTTGAAAAAAACTGGTATCAAAAACGCGGCGTTTTTCACGTTGAATACGTCGGCAATCCGCTGGCAATGGAAGTTCATTCGGATTTGACCAAAAATGAATTTTGCGAAAAACACCGGCTTGATTCCGCAAAACCGCTGATCGCGCTTTTAGCGGGCAGCCGCCACAAGGAAATCGCGCGAATTCTGCCCGTAATGCTGGCAGCGGCAAGTTTGATGACGGAAAAAAATCAAGATTTGCAGTTCGTCATTCCGATTCCGACGACGCGTAAATTGGCGGAAGTCGAAACGGCGATTAACGAAGCGCGGGAAAAAGGCTTGAATCTGCCGAAAGTTCTTTTGACCGTGCAGAATGAAACGCGCGAAGCCTTAAACGCGGCGGACGCTGCCGCCGTCACGAGCGGCACGGCGACGCTCGAAACGGCGATTATCGGCACGCCGCTGGCAATCGTCTATAAAAGTTCCCCGCTCAACTACAAACTTTTGCGCCCGCTGATTAAAGTCGAACATTTCGGTTTGGTGAATCTGATCGCGCAGGAACGGCTCGCCAAAGAATTTATCCAGGACGATTTTACGCCGCAAATTTTATCGGCAGAACTTTTTCGGCTGCTCGAACCGGAAACCAACCGGCAGATGCGCGAAAAATTGTCTGCCGTCGTCGAAACTCTCGGACGCGGCGGCGCGTCAAAACGTGCCGCCGCCGCGATTATGCGCGAACTTGAAAAATCATAAAAAATTTAATTTTCGATAATTTCCGTAAAATCGCCCGGTTTGCTCATCCAGAGAAATTCGATGTCTTCCCTTTTGAGAAATTTCAAAAAAGTTTGATAACGCGATTCGACAAAAAAATCTTTGGCGTAGCCGTCGTGAATCGGGATGACTTTGCGCGGCGACATTTTTTTGGCGAATTCAAAAGTTTGCAGTTCCGTCTCCCACGGAGCCATCATCGGCAGTGCCAAAACCTGCGTGTTTTTTCTCCTGAGCAGAGTTTCGGCGAGCGAATCGCCCGGATGCAAAAAAGCGTCGTTCACAACATACGCCGTGTTTTGCGGAAGTTCGTCGGCGAGCAGTTTTTCGTGCGGCGCGTCAATCGCTTCCAGTGTAAAAATGCCGGCTTGCCGCGTTCCCTCTTCAAAAACTTCGACTTTAATATCTTTTTCAGCGAGTTTTCCCTGAATTTCGGCGTTCGCCAAAACAACCGCATCCGGGTTGTTTTCAATGATTTGCTTGAGCGAAGCATCATCAATGTGGTCGGGATGACAATGCGTGAGAATAATCGCCGTCAAATCTGCAAATTGGCTCGGCTTGACCTTTCCTTCGGCGAAAGTGAACAAACCGGGATCAAATAAAATCTTGTCCGATTCTTTTTCGAGCAGCAGACACGAGTGAATATATTTTGTGATTTTCATAATATTTCAATCATAGAAAAGTCGAAAGCAATTAGCAATTTCATCGCGGCGGCGTGAAACACCAAAAGCTGCCAAAATCAGGAACTTGATATAAGCCGCCGTCCAAGTTAAATTTAATAATATATTTTTCGTCATTGAGTTAAAAAATTCAATGACTTTCATAATTTTCAGAAGGATTTACTTACAAAACAATTATATATGGCATTTTGGCGCAGAAATAAAGACAAAGACAAATTTTCGATTTCCACTTTGGGTTTAGATAAGTCAATGGAAGAACTCAAGGCGCAGGAAGAAGCGGTCGAACGCGAAGTGCGCGTGCGTTTCAGCAAGGCGATTGAGAAAACCAGGCATTCGATCAACAACAAACTCGACACGATCTTTGAAAACCGCAAAAAGATTGACGAAGCATTTCTTGACGAACTCGAAGAAATGCTGATTTCGACCGACAT
Source organism: Pyrinomonadaceae bacterium (assembly GCA_965217575.1). Taxonomy (GTDB): domain Bacteria; phylum Acidobacteriota; class Blastocatellia; order Pyrinomonadales; family Pyrinomonadaceae. Next base: position 1,472,830 of record OZ244558.1, read on the forward strand.
CGGCGTTTCAACGACGATGCAGATTTTGGACGCGGTGCGGCGCGGCGTTAAACGTCAGGAAATTAACGATTTAGACGCGTTAAAGCGGGCGATGAAAAACGAACTTCTGCAAATTCTGCACAGTTCCGAAAACAAAGGCGTGGCTTCTGAAATGGAAGTTTCAACTGCGATCAAACCGTATGTTTTAATGGTCGTCGGCGTAAACGGCGTGGGAAAAACAACGACTATCGGAAAACTCGCGCAGCGCATTAAAAACGAAGGCAACGAAATTTTAATCTGCGCCGCCGACACATTCCGCGCCGCCGCTTCCGAGCAGCTTGAAATCTGGTCACAGCGCGCGGGCGTACCATTAATTCAACAAAAACAAGGCACCGATCCGGCGGCGGTGTTGTTCGACGCGCTCAAAGCTGCGAAAGCGCGCAACGCCGACGTTTTAATCGTTGATACCGCCGGACGACTGCACAACAAATCAAATTTGATGGCGGAACTGGAAAAAATGAAACGCATCGCCGGACGCGAAGTTGAAAAAGCACCGCACGAAACGCTTCTGGTCATTGATGCCGTCACCGGACAAAACGGACTCGAACAAGCCCGCCAATTCTTAAAAGTCGCCGATGTCACGGGAATTGTTTTAACCAAACTCGACGGCACGGCAAAAGGCGGCATCGCCGTCGCCATCGCCAAAGAATTAAACCTGCCGATCCGCTACGTCGGAATCGGCGAACAAGTTGACGATTTAATGGTCTTCGACGCGGAAAATTATGTGAACGGGTTGTTTAATTAAGAGATAAAAATGACGCAAACAATTAAAGCGATTTATCAAAACGGAGTTAGTAAATTGAAAATTCGTTATTTTTGGACTACCCCGCAGCAAGCTGACGGGGCATTCGCCCAAAAATTAGTCGGTCAAAGCACCGACTACCACGAATTTTCTAAGAACAAGAAGTAACGCCCTTTCAGGGCTAGCAAGGAAACCCACGCTGCAAGCAGACGGGGAATTCTTTTAGATTAAACCTTTGGAACCGATAAAAATTCAAATTGAAGAAGGTCAAAAAGTGCTACTTACAATCAATCCAATCGAGGAATTTGAACAAGATAAATCTTCAAAAGAGTAAAATACAAATCGTCATTGAAAACTTTGAAATTTGTGATTTTAAGACACTTTTGACAGATCATTACGCGAGATCGAAAAAAGACCGGAGGAAAAAAGACTGGAGCGCAACCCGTCCCGGTTGCAATGAGCGCAGAGCGCGAAAAAGCGTCTCACTATCATTTAAACTGAATATCAACGAGAGATTTTTCGCATCGAAGCGACGCTCAACTGCAACCGGGACGGATTGCGCTCCAGTCCGGCTGCGTAATATCAACTTTTAGTTTTGATTAACTTATGAAAAGACGCGATTTCATCAAAAATTCGAGTTTGGCGGTTTCGGGAATTATTTTGTCGAACAATTTGAACGTATTCGGGCAAAATCAAACTTTTATCAGCCAGCGTCCGCCGCTCAAAGATCGCAAGTTTTTTTCCAAAGCGGTTGAAGCGAAAATCGCGGAAGTAAAAGCGAACATTAAAGATAAAGAACTCGCGTGGATGTTTAAAAATTGTTATCCGAACACGCTCGATACGACGGTTGAAACGGGAATGCGTGTGGGGAAGCTCGATTCCTTTGTGATAACGGGCGACATTCACGCGCTGTGGCTGCGCGATTCGACGGCGCAGGTGACACCGTATCTTTCGCTGGTCAAAGACGATGCGGATTTGCGGAATTTGATCAAAGGTTTGATTCACCGGCAGGCGATGAGCGTTTTGATTGATCCGTATGCGAACGCTTTTAATAAAGACGATTCCATCGGACACGAGGACGACAAACCGCTGAATAAACCCGGCGTTTTCGAGCGGAAATACGAAATTGATTCGCTGTGTTACGTGCTGCGTTTGTCGTATCAATATTGGAAAGCGACGAACGACCAGACGGCTTTTGACGATGAATGGAAACGCGCGATGCGCCTGATCGTCGAGACTTTTAAGACCGAGCAGTTGAAAAACGGAAAATCGCCGTATCGGTTTATTCGCAAGACCGATTGGATGATTGACGCATCGCCGTTTCTCGGCGCGGGGCGACCGGTGAAACCTGTCGGGCTGATTCGTTCGGCGTTTCGTCCGTCGGATGATTCGACCGATTTACAGTTTTTGATTCCGTCGAATATGTTCGCCGTCGTCGAATTGAAACATTTGGCGGAAATTTTTCAGACGGTTTTCAAAGACGATATGTTCGCCAAAGAATGCCGCGATTTGGCGAACGAAGTTGACGCGGCGATTCAAAAATATGCGATTTTTGACGTGGCAAATCACGGTAAAATATACGCTTACGAGATTGACGGTTTCGGCGGCAGAATTTTGATGGACGACGCGAACGTGCCGAATCTGCTTTCGATTCCGTATTTGGGTTACAAAAAGGCGAACGATCCGGTTTATCAAAACACGCGCAAATTCGTCTTGAGCGAAAACAATCCGTATTTCACGCGCGGCAAATTCGCCGAAGGAATTTCGAGTCCGCACACGGGTTTGGGCAAAATCTGGCATCTCGGAATTATTATGCGCGCGCTGACTTCGACCGACGACGCGGAAATAAAAAACGCGCTTTCGATGCTGAAAAACACGCACGCCGGAATGGGTTTTATGCACGAATCTTTCAATCCCGACGATCCGAACGACTTCACGCGCAAGTGGTTCGCGTGGGCGAATACGATTTTCGGCGAGATGATTTTGAAGGTTTACAGCGAGCGAAAATATATTTTGAACGGCAATTTGTAAAGACAATTTAACCGCAGATTAACGCAGATAAGCGCAGATTTATTTTTTTGTTTTTATCCGCGTTAATCAGGGTTCATCGGCGGTTACATTTATTTCTGACGAGTTTATTTTGAGCGAAAATTACAGCGAATTCGATATAAAAATGACGCGCCGTGCTTTGGAATTAGCGGCGAACGGCATCGGACAAGTTTCACCGAGTCCGCTCGTCGGCTGCGTCATCGCCTCCGAAAACGGCGAAATTGTCGGCGAAGGTTTTTATCTTTACGAGAATAAAATTCACGCCGAAATTCTCGCGCTCAATCAGGCGGGCGCACGGGCGAACGGCGCGACGGCGTATGTTTCGCTCGAACCACATTCCTATCAAGGGCGCACGAAACCCTGCACGACGGCGTTGATAAATGCGGGAATTAAACGAGTTGTCTGTCCGATTGAAGACCCGAATCCGCGCGTTTCGGACAAAGGTTTTCAGATTTTACGGGAAAATGGCATCGAAGTTACAACGGGAATTCTGCGCGATGAAGCGGCGCGTCTGAACGAAAAATTCTGCGTCTGGCATCAGCAAAATCGTCCGTTCGTGCATTTGAAACTGGCGCTGAGTCTGGACGGGCGCATTTCGCTCAACAATTCAGTTTCGACAACTATTTCGGGTAGCGAATCGGCGTTAAAAGTGCAGAATTTGCGCCACGAATACGACGCGATTTTGGTCGGCGGCAACACGGCTTTCGTTGACAATCCGAATTTGACGGACAGAAGCGGAAAGACGCGGCGGCGCAAATTGGCGCGCGTCGTTTTGGATAATCGCCTGCGAATTCCGCTCGAATCGAATTTGGTTAAAACCGCCGAAAATACGCTGACTTTGATCATTTCAAATTCCAAAGACGAAGCGAAAATCGCCGAATTAATCGAAAACGGCGTGGAAATAATCCGCGAAAACGCCCGTGATTTGCTAAAAGTTACAGGCGAACTGAAAAAACGCGATTTGCAGAGCGTTCTGGTCGAAGGCGGCGCGGAAATCGCGGGCGCGTTCGTTGACGCGAAACTCGTTGACAAATTAACTTTTATCGTCGCGCCGTTCATCATCGGAGGACATTCCGCGCCCGTCGCTATTAGTGGAAAAGGCGCAAATTCATTGGAAGATGTGCTGAAACTGCGCGATTTGGAAATTATTAAACACGGCGAAGACTACGAATTTACCGGCTATCCGCAGGAATTTTAATCGCCGACTTTCGCCGATAAACGCCGATAAAAACGAATTATGAGAACGGAGATTTTTAACGAGCGCGGCTTTGAAATAATCGAAAACGCGTTTGAAATGGCGACAATTGATCGCTTAATCGCTGAACTTTCAGGAATTGATTTCGATAAAACCGCCAAAAAACGCCGTTCCGTCGCTTTCGGCGTGAGAAATCTTCTAAACGTCGCGCCCGTGATTAAAGAATTTTCCGATTCCGCCGCGATTCGCCAAATTATCGAACGGATTGCCGGAAAAAAAGCGCGGATTGTGCGGGCGATTTACTTTGACAAAACGCCCGAAGCCAATTGGAAAGTGCCGTTTCATCAGGATTTGACGATTGCCGTCAAAGAACGACGTGACACGGACGGTTTTGTTTCGTGGTCAACGAAAGCGAATATTTGGCACGTTCAGCCGCCCGCATCGGTCAGCGAAAATATCGCGGCGTTGCGCGTTCATCTTGACGACACGGACGAATCAAACGGCGCACTGCGCGTTATCGCCGGTTCGCATCAGCTCGGACGTTTGAGCGCGGAACGTATCGAAAAACTGAAAAATGAAAACGAAATCGTCAACTGTCCCGTCAAAAAAGGCGGCGCGATGCTGATGCGACCGCTATTATTACACGCTTCGTCGGCGGCGATTAACGCGATTCACCGGCGCGTGATTCACTTTGAATTTTCATCTCTGGAATTGCCGAACGGTTTACAGTGGTTTGGTTCGTGAATCATCAAATCGCCAGACTTACATCGTCGCGCCGCTTATTATCGGCTGACGCGGCACGAATTCGTTGGAAAATGTAATGCGTTTGAGAGATTTGAAAATTATTAAACACGGCGAAGATTACGAATTTACGAGTTATCCGGCTTGATTATGAAACTAATAGAACGCACTTACGTTAATTGCTTTGTGAGGGGGTTATGAAAGAAACAAAAAATGAATTGAATAATTATCAAAAGAAAGTATTCGCCGAATATGAGTTGATTAAGAGTCTGAAAAGAAGTTCAGTTCGAATAAATGAGAGCCGTGAGAAATATAGAAAAGGATGTTTAGTCGCTCCGTTTTCGGTGTTCGCTGATTTGTTTGTCGGCAAAATTCTTGGACGCGAAAAGCGCAAGAGAAATTACACAGGATTTGCACAGGAAGCCAGAGAATTATTGAGGCAGAAAAAAATTTCAGACAAAATCTGCGAAATGATCGTGGAAATTAGTCGTAAGGAGATTTTAACTGAAGAAAAATTTGTCAATCAATTCACCGCCGTGCTATTTCAGAGCAGTTTGGCAAGTCAGTTTATCATTCCCGAAAACGTCGTTTTGTATGCGATGATGGCGACGGAAATTTACAATATCGGGTTAGAAAATTTTTGCAGTGAACAGCAAAACAACCAATAATCGGACGGTTTACGCCAAAAAATCATTCGGGCAGAATTTTCTCGTTGACGGCAATTACATCAGTAAAATAATCCGCGCGCTCGATCCGCAAATCGGCGAAACGATTGTTGAAATTGGCGCGGGGCGCGGCGCGTTGACGGAAAAACTCGTCGAATCGGGCGCGAATGTCGTTGCGATTGAACTCGAACGCGAGATGATTGCGGTTTTGCGCGAGAAATTTGCGGAAAACGAAAATTTTCAGCTTATTGAAGCCGACGCGCTAAAAATTGATTATTCCAAATTCCAAATTCCAAATTCCAAATTAAAACTTGTCGCCAATTTGCCTTATTATATCTCGACCGCGATTTTGCAGAAATTGATTGAACAGAGAGATTATTTTTCCGAGATGATTCTGATGTTTCAGCGCGAAGTCGTCGAGCGTATTACGGCGCAAGAGGGCGGCAAAGAGCGCGGGTTTTTGTCGGTTTTGGTACAGACATATCTTGAAACCGAAAAACTTTTCGACGCGCCGCCGAATGCTTTTCGCCCCGCGCCGAAAGTTTGGAGTTCGGTGGTAAAATTAAAACCGAAAAAAGAGACGGAAATTGCCGATGAAAAATTATTCAGGGAAATTATCAGTTTGGGCTTTCGCCAAAAGCGCAAGACGATCCACAACAATTTGAAAAACGGCAGTGAATTTTTGTCGGAAATTTTTGAAAACCGAGGCGGAATAAAAAACATTCTCGCAAAAGTGCAAATTGCAGAAAGCCGCCGCGCGGAAAGTTTGACGCTTGATGAATGGGAAAAGTTATGTAACTTTTTGATACAATAACTGCTGTCTGAGAATAAAATTCGGGCAACTGAAAACCGACGGCAAACCGCGCGAAGTTGGATTGAATCGTAGATTGGTTATTATTCAAAAAAGTTTTTCATTGAAGTTTATGAAGAAGTTAATTTTAGTTTTTACTTTCGGTGTATTTTTGGCGGGTTTTATATTTTGCGGAGAGACGGAAATTTTCTCGGAGTCAAAACAAACAATGATGCCAATAAATTCCGAAAAAACCGATAATTTTGCCGATTACGACTGCTCCGACGGATGGAGAATCACCGGATATTTTACGCCGATTGAAACCGATTACGATTCGACCGAAACGCGCGAAATAGAAATCAAAAATGTCGGTAAAATGACGTTTAACGTGGATTTTTTGAACACGGTTTTTGACGAAGACGCGGGTTTCGGCGAAGGTTGGGGCAAAACCCGTTTCGGCTGGTATCTGGGAAATTACAACGGACACTGGCACAAAGCCGACGCGCCGCTCGACGCGAATAATTCCGCGCTGAAAACGAATTCGGTGGCGGTTGATAATTCCGTTATTCCAACTGACAGCACCGTCAAAATTCCCGCTTTGCCCGGTGAATTCGGCAAGGAAACATTCATCGCCAACGATGTCGGCGTGACCGTTCACGGCAAACATATAGACGTTTACACGGGCGAAGGCAAAGAAGCCGAACATAAAATGTATCGCGTAACTTTTGAAGACGACAGATTAACCGAAGTTTGTTTTAAGAAACCGTAAATGCTCAAACCGATCTTCATCGCCGTTCCTGTTTTCGCGCTTTTGATCGCGCTCGAATCGTATTTTGTGATCCGCGAAAATCGTGAAAACTTTGATCGCCAGGATACCTGGACGAATATTTTTATCGGTTTGGCGAGTCTCGTTTGGGGCGCGATTTTCGGTTTGTTAAATGTTTATTTTTATCTTCTGGCTTACGAATTCGCGCCGTATAAAATGCCGATGGATACGGTCTGGGCGTGGATAATTTTGCTTGTTGCCGACGATTTCGCTTATTACTGGTTTCACCGCATCAGCCACGAAGTCAGATTTTTCTGGAATTTCCACGTCGTGCATCATTCGTCAAATCAATATAATTTGAGCGTTGCCGTCCGGCAAAGCTGGTTTTCGGGCATCGCACACTGGATTTTTTACATTCCGGTCGCGCTGCTCGGATTTCCGTTTTGGTCGTTTGCGGCGATGCACGGATTAAATTTGCTTTATCAGTTCTGGATTCACACCAAATTGGTCGGGAAACTCGGTTTTCTTGAAAATTTTTTGAATACGCCGTCGCATCATCGCGTTCATCACGGTTCGGATGAGATTTATCTCGACCGAAATTACGCGGGGATTTTTGTTGTGTGGGACAAACTATTCGGCACTTTTACCGAAGAGACCGATGCGCCGCGTTACGGAACGATCAAACCTCTGAAAAGCTACAATCCGCTCTGGATAAATTCGCACGGTTGGTTTGAAATGTGCGAAACAATAAAAACCAAACGAACCTGGTTCGGCAAAATCCGCTGCGTTTTCGGGTCTCCGAATATGGATTTCGAGGAAAAAATAATCCAGACTGCCACGCTTGAAAAACAAATATGAAAATAAAATTACTGTTCGCTTTGTTCTTTGTATTATGCGTTTCATCGTTCGCCTTTTCGCAAAGCATCGTTATCACGCCGAAAAAAATCGTTTACAAACGTCCAAAACCGATTCAGGATTTTAAGAAAACATTTATCGTAACTCGTCCGCAGGTCAAAGCGGCAACGCCCGCACTTTCAAAAAAAATCGAAACGGCAATCAGCTATGAAAAAAATAATAATTTTAAGCTGAAAGATGAACTAGGCGAATATCAATGGCTCGAAGAGGCGAGCTATGAAGTAAATTACAATAAAAACGGTTTGCTCGACATCACTTTAATGAGCGAAGGTTCTGCGGCGTATCCGTCTTCGTTCAGCAAAGAGGTCGTCATTGATACGAAAACCGGCAATCAGGTTACGCCGGCGAGCGTTTTTACCAATCTCCAAGGACTGACGGCAAAAATCAGAGCCGCCCAGCAAAATGAGATAAAAAAAGCGATTATTGATATTAAAAAGAATGAGCCGGAAGAAGAAAATCCCGAAACTCTTTTCGCCAACACAAATTACACGGTCAAAAATCTCGACGAATTCTCCGTTAGCGATAAAGGCGTAACTTTTATTTATGATTACGATTTTCCGCACGTTATTCAGGCACTTCAGCCGGACGGAAGGTATTTTTTCAGTTGGGCGCAAATTAAACCGTTTATCAAACGCGGCAGTTTGCTTGAAAAGTTTATTCGCTAATATACTGTAAAACATTATGAGCGAAAGAAAAATCAGAGTTCTCGTCGCCAAACCCGGACTCGACGGACACGACCGCGGCGCAAAGGTTATCGCCCGCGCTCTGCGCGACGCGGGAATGGAAGTTATTTATACCGGATTGCGCCAAACGCCGGAGATGATCGCGGCGGCGGCGTTGCAGGAAGATGTTGACGCGGTTGGCATTTCGATTTTGTCGGGAGCGCATAACACGCTCTGTCCGCGCATCGTCAACCTGCTGCGCGCTAACGGAATGGACGACACACTCGTTCTGGTCGGCGGAATCGTGCCGCAGGAAGATATTGCGGCACTAAAATCAAACGGCGTTTCGGAAATCTTTCTGCCCGGAACCTCCACCGAAGACATCGTAAGTTTTATTCGACAAAATGTCAGAAGTGAAAATTAAGTTGCTTACCGCGTTATAGATGTTCTATCATCAAATTTTTGAAATATGCTTAAATCATTTTATGAAAATCGCATAAATCAAAAGATTACAGAAATTATCATCGGTAAGGAGTTAAAATATGAAGAAATTATCAAGTTTATTAATGGCTATCGCAATGCTGTTTTCTATCGCTTTTATCAGCAACGCCGTTTCGGAAAACAGTCCGTTTTCAGTGCAGGCGCAAAATCAGGGCGGGCAGGTAACGGTTAAGAAAAGGAAAAACGGCATCGCGTCGAGAACTTATCGCGGCGGTAAATATATCTATCGAAAAGCCAAGAACGGCGTGGTTTATGTGTATCGCAAAACTGCCAAAGGCACGGTTTATGTCGGCAAAAAAGCTTATCAGGGCGGCAAATACGCGACCAAAAAGACTGTTAAAGGAACAAAATACGCGTTGCGTAAAACTACCAAAGGCACCAGATCGGTCATCAGCCGCACGAAGAAAATTTTGCAATAATTGCCAAAATCAGTTTCATAAAAAAGGTTAGAACGATTATTTGCGTCAAAGATGATCGCTTTGACCTTTTTTGGCACGCTAAATGCAAGTTTAAGCCGTAAATATTTAAATATATTCAAAAGGAGGATTATTATGAAATTAAAAGGCTTAAATTGTTTGGGATTATTACTAGCGGTAGTATTGTTTTCATACGGCGCGGCTCACGCGCAGGTGGTAGATGCGGTTAAGGACGCAGCTCAGAAAACAAAAGATGTGACGGTTGACGCGGCGAAAAAAACGGCTGATGTCACTTCAGACATCGTTGACAAAACAAAAGACGTAACGGTTGACGCGGCGAAAAAAACTGCCGATGTAGCCGGCGACGCGGCTCAGGGAACGGTCGGCGTTTATGATAAATCCAGTAATGTCGCTTCCGATGTTTGGGACGCGACCGTAAAAGGCACGAAAACCGCCGTTTATTACACTGGCGACAAAGCGGCTGATTTTGCCAAACTCGGCTATGATGCCGGCAAACAGGTGGTCGTTACCACTTGGGACGGAACGAAGTGGGTTTCTAACAAAGTTTGGGTTTTCACCAAGAAAGCGGTCGGCAAAACGAACGAAGTAGTCAACTAAACTCACCGAAATCCAAGTCTTATCGAGACGGTTAACGATCAAAATAAATAATTGATTGTTGACCGTCTTCTGTTTTTGTTTTTTAATTGAAGTCAAGTATGAAAGAAAAAGTAAGAGTTGCCGGCGGTCAGGGTTTTTGGGGCGATTTACTGACTGCGCCGGTTGATCAGGTGCGCGGCGGACCGATTGATTATCTAATGCTCGATTATCTGGCGGAAGTTACGATGTCTATTTTGCAGAAGCAGAAACAGCGTGACCCGCAAGCTGGTTTCGCCCGCGATTTTATTTCACTGATGAAGGAAATTTTGCCCGATTGCGTCGAAAAAAACGTAAAAGTTTTATCAAACGCGGGCGGAGTCAATGTCGAAGGCTGCGCCGAAGCGGTTAAAAATGTCGCGCGAGATTTGGGTTTGAGCGGAAAAGTAAAAATCGGCGTGATTACCGGCGACGATATTTTGCCGCGTCTTCAGGAATTTATTGATCGCGGTGTTGAAATAAACAATATGGACACGGGCGAACCGCTGTCAGATATTTTGGACAAAGTTCAAAGCGCGAATGTTTATCTCGGCGCGCCGCCGCTGGTGGAAGCCTTGAACAAAGGCGCGCAAATTATCGTCGGCGGGCGTTTAACCGACACAGGTTTGACGCTCGCGCCGCTGATGTACGAATTCGGTTGGAAATTTGAGGACTGGGACAAAGTGGCGACCGGCACGATTGCCGGACACATTATCGAATGCGGCGGGCAGTGTTCCGGCGGAAACTGTCAATACGATTGGCAGAATATTCCCGATCTGGCAAATATCGGTTTCCCGATTGTCGAAGCGTTCCCGAACGGCGATTTTGTCATCACCAAACACGAAGGAACCGGCGGGCGAATTAATATTCAATCGGTCAAGGAACAACTTTTGTATGAAATGGGCGATCCGCGCGAATATATTACGCCGGATGTCGTCGCCGATTTTACGACCGTTCATTTACAGAACGACGGCGAAAACCGCGTTAAAGTTTTTGGCATCGAAGGCAAGCCGAAAACTGATTTTTACAAAATTTCTATCGCTTATTCGGGCGGTTGGAAAGCGGTCGGAACGCTGATTTATTCTTACCCGAACGCTTACGAAAAAGCGAAAAAGGCGGATTCGATTCTGCGTTCGCGGCTCGATAAATTGGGTTTGAAATTTGATGTTATTTTAACCGAATTCGTCGGTGTCAACGCCACGCACGGGCATCTTTCCGGCGAACCGCGTTCCGATATTCCCGAAGTTCAGCTTCGTTTCGGCGTGCGCGGGCAGAGCAAAGAGGATGTTGCGCGGTTTACCAAAGAACTTGCGCCGCTGATTTTGACCGGACCGCCCGGAGTCACCGGATTTGCCGGCGGCAGACCGAAAGTGGAAGAAATTATGGCTTATTTTCCCGCCTTGATTCCAAAACATTTAATTGAAACAAAAGTGGAAATTATCGAAGCGTAATTAAATCCGATTCCTAAATTGAAAATTAGTAAGAAATCAGACGCGGGTTTGACTGACGTTCGCCGATTTTATGAAAATTATTTATCAATTTGCTGAAAGTTCATTTCAAACGATTCGCGGAAATCTGCCCGATCAGCGCAAATCCGCGTCTAATTTATTCTTTGATTTCAACTCTAAAACCAGTCTGACTGAAAATGTTAAGCGAAAAAATTCAGACAATCGTTAAAAATCTTCCCGATTCAAAAAGCGCGGAAAACTTTTATTCTCAACTAATCGAAAAATTCCCTTTGCAGGAAAAAAAACTCGCTAAAAATGAAGGTTTGCTTTCCGACATTTTGACGCTCGCCGCCTTTAGTCCGCTGTTGGCGGCGACGCTTTTGCAGCATCCTGATTATATTTGGTGGCTTAACCGTCAGCGAAGTTCCGCCAAAGTACGCGGAAAAGAAGAAATTCTCGAATCTCTGGCGCGTTTCGCGCTGACCAATTCACAGATCGAAAATAATATTTTGCTCGCGCGTTTTCGCCGCCGCGAACTGTTGCGGATTTATCTGCGCGACATTCGCAATCTCGGCACGATTGCCGAAATCACGGAGGAAATCTCCAATCTGGCGGATGCAATTTTGGAGTATGCGCTCCGCCAATCGCGCCAGGAACTTGATAATCGTTACGGAATTCCGCTCGAAATTGACCGAAAGAAACGCGCCGCGCAAGCCCGGTTCTGCATCGTCGCGCTTGGCAAACTTGGCTCTAACGAACTGAATTACGCTTCCGATATTGATTTGCTTTATCTTTATTCCGGCGACGGCACGACTTCGGGACAAGGTTCGCGCGGCGCGGTGACGAACCGCGAATATTTCGTTAAATTAGCTGAATTTATCACTAAACTTGTCGGCGGAAACGGCGGTGAAGGCGCGGCGTATCGCGTAGATTTGCGGCTGCGTCCGCACGGGCGAGTCGGCGCGCTGGCGGTTTCGCTGAACGAAGCGGTCGGCTACTATCAAAATTCGGCGCAAAGCTGGGAACGTCAGGTTTTGATTCGCTCGCGGGCGGGCGCGGGCGATGTCAAACTTTTTCATGAGTTTTTTGAAAAAATTAAATCGAATGTTTTTTCAAAGGATGAAACAATCGAAAACGCTTTGCGAAACGTGCGGCTTTCCAAAGAAAAAATTAATCTCGAAAAAACTTCCGGCAACGGTTTTAACGTCAAACTGGGAAACGGCGGCATCCGCGAAATCGAATTTATCGCGCAGGCTCTGCAAATCGCTTACGGCGGAAATGATAAATGGCTGCGCGCGCCGCACACTTTAATCAGTTTGACGCGGCTCACCGACCGGAAATTACTAACCGAAACCGAATTGACCGAACTTTTCGACGCTTACGCTTTTTTACGCCGTCTGGAACACCGCCTGCAAATGGAAAACGGTTTGCAGACGCATCTCGTTCCCAATGAAACAGAAAAAAGGTTGTTAGCGGCGAAACAAATGAATTTCGCCGATCTAAGCGAGTTTGACGAAATGTTAGATTTTCACACTGCAAATGTCAGCCGCGTTTTCTCGCGTCTGTTCGGGACGCTGGAGAATTCTGCAAAAGTTGACAAAATAGAACTTACGGAATCTGAAATACTGCGGCGAGATAATCAATTGTCAATATTCCCACCAAACAATCAATCGCGGAAATTGATTTTGACACGAAATTCCGGCGATCAAAATCGAACTTTACAATTAATTTCATCACTCGAAAAGTTCGATTCACAAACAAATCACATCGCGGAAAATTCGTCGGCGATCAAACTGTTTTCCGAAATTTCCCCCGATTTTACCGCGCTGCTGACCGCCAATCCGGTTTTGATTAAGGATTTACCGAAACCGGACGAAGAATTTGCTGAAAAAGATTACCGCAAAATTTTTCTTTCCAAAATTGAAAAGAAAAGCAGTTTTGCCAATGAACTGGCGATGCTGCGAAGAATTTGGTCGAAATTTCTACTTGAAATCGTCATTTTTGACGCGACGCGCCGAATTACGCCGAACGAGGCGCGAACTCAGCAAACCAAGTTAGCCGAAGCGAGCGTTGAAGCAACACTTTTGATCGTTAAAAAAGAACTAGCGCGGAAATATGACGAGTTACACACGGCAGATTATCAATTACATTTGGGAGTTTTGGGACTTGGAAAACTCGGCGGCGGCGGAATGGATTACGGTTCTGATTTGGATTTAATTCTCGTCTATGATGACGAAAAGCCTTTGCCGTTCAACAATTTAACACACGCCGAATTTTATTCGCGGGCGGTTGAAATTTTTGTCACCGCGCTTTCCAGCCTGACACGCAACGGACATCTTTACCGCGTTGATTTGCGGCTGCGTCCCGACGGAAAAAACGGCGCGCCGATTTTGAGTAAAACGGGTTTTCTCAATTACTTGGAAAATCGCTCGGCAATGTGGGAATGGCTGGCGCAGGTCAAGTTGCGCGGCGTGGCGGGCGATATGGAATTGGCACGGTCAACTGAGCGCGAAGCCCGAAAAATAATTCACGAAAACGCACGCCGACTTCAAATTGCAGATTCCAAATTTCAAATTTTAATCGAAGAAACGCGTCGCGTACGGGAAAAACTGCGAGAATCTAAGGCGCGAAAAAGCCGCGAAATTGACATTAAATATGGCGAAGGCGGAATGCTCGACGTTTATTTCGCCGTCAGATTTTTGCAGTTGCGCGATAACCTTCCCGACGACGACGAAAATCGTTCGACGCTTTTCACACTCAAAAAACTTTACGAAAACAATTCTATTTCGGCGGAAAATTATCAAAATTTCTCTGAAGGCTACGCTTTCCTCAAAGAACTCGACCACAATCTGCGCTTAACCATCGGACGTTCGACGCATTTGCCGATTGCTAACCAAAGCGTTTTGAATATCATTGTCGAGCGAATGAAACTGAAAACAGTCAGTAATTTGCTTGAAAAGCTCACGCTTCACCGCCTTAATATTCGCGCGTCTTTTGAAAATATTTTGAAAGATTGACCGGCGAAAACCTTCTCTAAGCCGATAAATTTGCCGTATCAAAAAGCCGCGCGATAAAATTATTCGCTTGCAAGATTTAAGCGAGAATGTTAGCATCATTTGATTTCGAGTCGCTACGGCTCTTCTTTTTCTCTTAAACACAAAATAACTAAATCTTAATCTTTCGGAGAATCAAAATGAAAAAAATCATATCTTTATCTCTTACTCTACTTTTGTTGCAGAGCGCGTTTTGCTTTATTCTGTCGCCTGCCAATGTTTCGGCGCAAACTCAGGAAACATTGACCAATGAAAAAGTTGTGGAAATGGTCAAAACCGGAATTTCAAATGAAATTATTATTGCGAAAATCAAATCTTCAAAAAATTCTTTTGACACTTCGTCAGCAGCTTTACAGCAATTAAAAAAAGCCGGAGTTACTGATTCCGTAATCCTGGCGATGGTGCAGAAAGCCGCCGGCATCGAAACCGCAACTTCCGCTAATGACAAATCAAGCGATAATTCTGAAGGCGTAACGGTTCCAGACGGAACGGAAATCAAAATTGTTACCACGGAAGACATCAGCGGTCAAAAAGTGGTCGAAGGCGATCCTTTAAACTTCAAAGTCGCGGAAGATATAAAAGTCAATGGTAAAACCGTTATCGCCAAAGACACTCTCGTTAAAGGAACAGTTTCTACTGCCAAGAAAAAAGGGTTTATGGGTAAAGGCGGAGAATTGAGTGTCCGCATTGAATCTACACAGACGGTTGACGATCAAAAGTTAAAACTTCGCGCGTCCAAAAGTGGAAAAGGCGGCGATAATATGGGTTCGACGGTGGCTTTAACCGTTTTGTTTGGACCAATCGGTCTTTTACGCAAAGGCAAGGAAGCCGTCATCAAAGCCGGAACGGTTCTAACCGCTTATACCGACGAAACAAAAAATGTGATGGCAAAAGATTAGCCCCTGTTGAAAAATTTCATTACAAGGTTGTTTTTTCTAAAAACTTACTCTTCCTCAACCGTACACAGTAGCGGATATTCGTGGACGCGAGCGAGATTCATCGCCTTTTCGGATTTCATATTGGCGACTTCAAACGAATAAATGCCCGCCAAACCAATACCTTCGTTGTGAACTTTGAGCATTATCGCAAAGGCTTCGGTTTCCGAGCGCATAAAAACCTGAACCAGTACGAAAACAACAAATTCCATCGTCGTGAAATCGTCGTTGTGCAGCAGAACTTTGAAAAGTTTCGGCTTTTCGATTTTAGTTTCGCTTTCGGTCAAAACCGCGCCGTCATATTCGCTATCGGGAAAATCAGACATAATTTTTAACTGTGAAGTGTAAACGATCAGCGGTGAACTTTGATTTTAACTGTTTACCGCTGATTGGTTTGTGCTTCTCACATTTTATTTACTTCAAAATAAACCTTTATCGCATTGTAACGCGCGGCGTTATTTAAAATGTCGAAAACTTTTTCGTAATTTTCCAAACCTTCGATTTTGTGCGTCAGCATTTTCGGCAGCCAGCCTTGATACATCGCTTCGCATAACGCCAAATCCTGCACGCCGTATTGAAAATGTTCGCGGTTGGCATTGACTGTGCCGAACATTACGCGATTTCCCAACACGAATTCCTGATTGATTTTATCGGACGGAACCGTATCGGTTTTGCGCTCGCCGCCGGTGACGGAGGCGAGAATCAGCACGCCGTTTTCATTCAAACTCTGCATCGCGTCGAAAATAATCGGCGAATATCCGGTGCATTCAAAAATTAAATCATACTGCCCGTATTTTTCCACCGAAGCGACGACCGAAGTTTCCAGCGTCGAATCATAAGTTACGCCGATTTCTTTGAGCAGTTCGGCGTTCAAATAACCGGCGGGCGCGTCTTTGCCGAAACCGTGAACTTCGTAGCCGCGCAGCCGCAAAGCCATCGCCGTTAAAAGTCCGACGTTTCCCGTTCCTAAAACCGCCGCCGTTTGCGGTCGCCAAATTTTTAAGCGTTCCTGAATATCCAACGCCTGTTTCAATCCTTTTTCAATGATCGAAAGCGGTTCGAGCAAAACGGCGACCTCTTTAATCGCCGGCGGAATTTTGACGATGTAATCGGCATTTTCGACGTAAAATTCCGACATATAACCGTGCAGACGGGAAATGCCGCGCTCGTAATATTCGCTGTCGGTCGTAAAATCCTGCTCGCCGATTTCGTCATAAAAGCTGTGTCCGGGACGACGCACGGTGGCGACGACGAAATCACCGACCGCTAACTCTTTGACATTCGCGCCGACTTCGACGACGCGACCGAAATTTTCGTGTCCCAAAACGAGAAAATCATAACCTTTTGGCGCGACTCCGTATTCGCCGTTGTTGATTTCCCGGTCGGTTCCGCACGCGCCGACGCGCAGAACTTCGACCAAAACTCCGCGCCCGTTTATTATTACCGCAGGATTCGGTTTTTCCATTTCCTGAAGCCGCACCGAATTTACCGTTTTCGGCGTAACCGCTACTGTTTTCATAGTTTTCTCCGTTTGAATTTCAAGTTGTAAAATTTGATTTTAACGCAAAGACGCGAAACGATAAACTAAAAAACGAGAATATTCGCCAGGTAAGCACGTCTGCGCCGACTCAGGCATTTTAATCAGTAACCTGCAATCGTTTTTTCGCGGTTTGCAGTGAATTTTCGTCGCCCAAAAGCGTCAAAATATCGTTGTAGCGAATAAGCGTCGCGCCGTTCGGCGGAATCAATTTCCCGTCGCGCCGCAGAGCGACGACCAGACAGCCGCGCAATTGTATTTTTGCCAGCGTCATTCCGAGTTTATTTTTTGATGTTACCCGAACTTCATCAATCATTTCATCTTTGCCGCCGCTGCGAGTTGACAAAAGTTTGAAAAGACTCGGACGCAAAACCATATTTTCTAAAATTGCCGCCGCCGCGTGAACCGGACTCATCGTTTCGATTCCGGCTTCAGTAAAAGCGGAAAAATTGGAAGTGGTATTGGCGCGGGCGACGATGCGCTTGTCGCCGAAATTTGAGCGGATAACCTGGCTGACCAAAAGATTGACCTTATCGCTCGACGTAGCGACGATGACGGTTTTAGCGTCTTCAATTCCCGATTTCTTTAACACATCGGCATCGGCGGCATCGGCACAAAAGACGCTCGCGCCTTTCAGCAACTGCGCGGCGGCGCAATTTTCTTCGTCAGTATCAATAATCGAAATGGTTTTTCCGGCTTCGATAAGTTTTTCGGCAAGTATTCGTGCCGTTTCATCAGCTCCGATAATTAATGTGTGTCGCGGCATAACTTTAAAAAATTTCGCCAGCCTGCCGGCGGCGGTTCCTTCAATTAAGACTGTTCCCAAAACGACGGCGAAGACGAGCGAAACCAAAATTTTGTCTTCCGTATAACCGTATTGCGGCAATTCCAGCGCGAAAAAAGTAGCGACGGAAGCGGCGACGATTCCGCGCGGACCCAAAAATGAAATAAAAAATTTTTCGTTGCGCTTTAGTTCCGAACCGTAAGTTGAAAGAAAAACGCGCGCCGGACGCACTGCGACCATTATCAAAATCACCAACAAAATACCGCGCCAGCCGATGGCGGCGAGATCATTCAAACGCAGACTGGCAGCGAGCAGAATAAAAACGGCGGAAATCGCAATCGAAGCCAAATCGCCCTTGAATTCCTCGACTTCTTCTTTATGCGGAATGTCCAGCGAACCGATGGCGACTCCGGCGATTGCCGCCGCCAAAACTCCCGATTCGTGCGCGAACAATTCCGCCGCCGTATAAGCAAAGAGCGCGCTGCCTAAAATCACCAAACGCGCAAATTTCGCGGGCAACAATTGAAAGCGGCTGGAAATCAGCCAGATAAATACCGCCACCAAAATTCCGACAATCGTTCCCGCTGCGATGGTTCCAATCGCGTGCGTGGCGATATAAGTCCATTCGCCCTTATTGGTGATGGCGGTAAAGATTATCGCCGCGAGAATCACGCCGAGCGGGTCAGCGATGACGGATTCGCTTTCGAGCGTCGAACGAACGCGCAGATTTACTTTAACTTTATCTAAAATTGGCGTGATGACCGTCGGACCGGTAACAGAAATCAACGCGCCGAACAGGACGCTGATTGACCACGAAATGCCGACTACATAATGCGCTAAAATCGCACTCAAAACAGTGGTGATGATAAGTCCGACACTGATTAGACCGGCGACGGCGCGGGAAGTATGCCGCAAATCGTAAATATTCAGCAGCAAGCCGCCTTCAAAAACGACGATGGCGACCGCCGTTTTAATTATCAAACTGAAACCTTCCTTCAAAACCGGCGGCTGAATTAAGCCGAGAATATCGGGACCGAACAATAAACCGGCTATCAAAAGCGGTCCGGTCGCGGGAATGCGAAACCGCTCCGCCAAAATTTGTGATGACGTTCCGACGATCAAAACGCAGACCAAAGTGGCGAGAACTGCCAACACCGGCGAAGATTCCTGAAGCTGTAAGATGTAAGTTTGGAACATTCTAAACTCGTCAAAGACGAAACTCGGCGAATTTGCGCTTTTCAGCCGCCATTTTCCTGATAACCTGTTTCCGGCGGCGGCTTTCTCAAGCGCAGAAGAGAAATTTTCTTTTCGTCAGCCTGTAAAATCTCGACGCTGAGACCGCGAATGTCCAATTTTTCACCGATTTTCGGAACATAACCGGCATCGCTCGTCACCAAACCGGCGATGGTCGTAAAATCATCGTCCTCAATTTCCGTTTCAAATAATCGCTCGATTTTGCCGATTTCGGTCGAACCTAAAACGTCATAATAACTTTTATCCAAACCTTCGATAATTTCAAAAACTTCCTCTTCGATGTCTTCGTCCTCGATTTCACCGACAATTTCTTCGAGAATATCTTCGACCGTTAAAAGTCCCGCCACGCCGCCGTATTCATCAATCACAATCGCGATTTGAATGTGACTGCTCTGCATATTCTGTAAAAGTTCAGCGGCGAATTTTGTTTCGGGAACGAAATTCGCCGGACGCAGCATTCCTTCAATCGTCTGATTTTCATTGCCTTCCGACCAGGCGTTCAGCAAATCGCGGACAAAAATCACGCCTTCGATGTTGTCAATCGTGTCGCGGTAAACGGGCAGCCGCGAAAATTTTTCTTCTATTATCAAATCGCGCACATCTTTGACGGTTGATTTAATCGGCAAAGCGACAATTTCCGTGCGCGGGGTCATAATGTCGCCCGCCCGCGTTTCGCTGAATTCGACCATCGTTTCGATTAAAACGCGCTCTTTTTCCTCTAAAATCCCTTCGGCTTCGCCCATTTCGATTAACGCCTGAATATCTTCCGCGTAATCTTCCCGCTCCTCTTCAGCGGTTTGATTGGGAACAACCGTGGCTTCCGGCGGCGAATTGTCTTTGGTAAAAAAATGAAACGGGTCTGCCATCATCGAAAAGAAACTATAAAACGGACGAATCACCGGAAGCAGAAAGAGCAATTTCGTTTCCGGGTTCTGCCACGTCAGAAAACGCGGAATTATCTGCCGAAAAGTAATCGAAGCGACCAAACCGACGATTAAGGAAATGATTAAAACTTTCCAGTGCGACAGCTCAAACCCGAACGTCACCAGCGTTACCAGCACGGAAAAACAGATCAATAAAATTTGAATCGCCGAAGACAGTGCGAACCGGAAACGCGGACGATTTCCCAATATTTCGCGCAAAAACGCCGCTGAATTCGCCGCTGAATTTTCATCCCATTCAGTTGAGATACGGCGCAAACCGACATCGCTCAACTGGGAAAACGCCATATCAATCGTTGCCAGAAACGTCAGAATCAGCAAAATCAAAACGGCGACGGCTATTTCTACTTCCATATTCGTCTAATGTTAAATGTTAAATGACAATTGGTAAATGTTTGGATTGAGTTTTTATGCGAGAAGCCGCGCGGCGGGAGCGTCAATCAGCCAGAATAAGTTGCCGTTTTTCGGGTTTATATTTTGCGACGGAAATTTTTCCGGCTGCGGTTCGCCTTCCAGAACTTCGCGCAAAGCGTCGGCTTTGGCTGCGCCGCCGATGAGAAAAATTATGTTTGAAGCGTTGTTTATCGCGGGAAAAGTGAGCGTCAGGCGGGTTGTGTCAAATTTTTCGACGTAGTTTGCAGCGGCGATTTTTCCGGTGTCACGCAAAGCCTTTGAAAACGGAAAAAGCGAAGCCGTGTGTCCGTCGTCGCCCATTCCAAGCAGAATTAAATCGAAACGCGGGAACTCATTTTCCGGTAAATCAAAAAATTTCGTGATAGTTTTCTCATAACCTTCCGCGATTTCTTCAGCACCGCCGAGTTCTGTCTGCCAGCGAAAGATATTTTCCGGCGAAATTTCCAGCAGTTCGAGCAAATTTTCATTCGCCATCCGAAAATTGCTTTCATCGTCGTCCGGCGCGACGTTGCGTTCATCGCCGAAAAAAAAGAAAATTTTTTTCCAGTCTATTTGATTTCGGTATTCGTCCGCCGCCAACAGCCGATACAGCGATTTCGGTGTTGAACCGCCCGCCAGTGCGATTGTAAACCTCTTATTTTCACTAATTGCGTGATTACCGAGAGCAATAAACAACTCGGCGGCGGTGCGACTAATAGCGGACAGATCGGGTAAAATTTTTACTTCGGTCTTCATTTAATATTTAATCAATCGTAATATTTAATCAATCGAATTTCGCCATTTTCTGCCGTCCGCCCGCAGAAGTTCGTCCGCTTCTTCGGGTCCCCAGGTTCCAGCCGCGTAATTTGGAAAATCACGCGCCGGAATCGCGCTCCAAACGTCGAGAATCGGCGAGACGATGCTCCAGCTTGATTCGACCATATCGGCGCGTTGAAACAGCGTCGCGTCGCCGATCATACAATCGAACAAAAGCCTTTCGTAACCCGTGCTGAGTTGTTCGCCGAAATGGTCAACGTAATTAAAATCCATATCAACCGCGCCCATATTGACAATCGGACCCGGAATTTTCGCGCCGAAATACAGCGTAATTCCTTCGTCGGGCTGGATGTGAATGACAATCCGATTGGTCGTCAATTTTTCGACCGGCGTATCGCGGAACAGCATCAGCGGGGCTTTTTTGAACTGAATATTGATCGTCGTATGTTTTTCCGGCAGACGTTTTCCCGTCCGAATATAAAAAGGCACGTCCGCCCAACGCCAATTATCAATTGACATTTTCAGCGCGGCGTAAGTTTCGGTGTTGGAATTCGGCGGAACGTCCTGCTCGCTCCGATACCCGACAACTTTTTTATCGTCAATCGTTCCCGCCCCGTATTGTCCGCGGACGGCTTTATGCAAAACGTCTTCGGGCGAGAACGGCTGCATCGCGCACAGAATTTTCGACTGTTCGTCGCGTACCGCATCGGCTTGAAACGAAACCGGCGGCTCCATCGTAACTAACGTTATCAGCTGAAAAATATGATTCGGAATCATATCGCGCAGCGCGCCCGCCGTATCGTAATAGCCGCCGCGCTGTTCAACGCCGAGTTCTTCAGAGACCGTCATTTGAACGTGATCTATGTAATTGCGATTCCAAATCGGCTCGAAAATGCTGTTGCCGAAACGAAAAACTAAAATATTCTGCACGGTTTCTTTACCGAGATAATGGTCAATGCGGTAAATTTGCGATTCGTCGAGAATTTTCGCCAACTCTTCGTTGAGTTTTTTTGCACTTTCGAGGTCGCGCCCGAACGGTTTTTCAAAAATGAATCGCCGCCAGCCGTTTTCCTCACTGCACATCCCGATTTCACAAACTTTTTTGGCGACCGGCGCGAAAAGCGTCGGCGGCGTGGCGAGATAAAAGAAATAATTACGCGGCGCGTCGTGATTTTTGGCGACTTCGGCAAGCGTCTTTTGCAGATTTTTGAAGGTTTTTTCCTCGCCGAAATCACCGCCGACATAATATGTTCGCTCGACAAACCAATCCACCAGTTTTCTATCAATCGAATCGCCGATAAATTCCTTTAAGTCCGCTCTGATTTTGGCGCGAAATTCCTCGACGGTAAATTCCTGCCGCCCGACACCGACGACGGCGAAACTTTCCGGCAAAAACTTTTCCTTCGCCAGATTATAAAGTGCCGGAAAAAGTTTTCGCTTGGTTAGATCGCCGGTCGCGCCGAAAATTACCATCACACACGGATCGGATATTTTTTGGATATGATTCATAATTTTTTCTGCTTCAAAGAAATAAATCGTAAATCGTAAATCGCCAATCGTCAATCGAAAATACTAAATAAATACTCAGTTCACAGCAAATTAACAACTTTAAATAATATTTCCCCGTTTTGCCGAGTTACGCCTGACGAATCCATTTCCAAACTTCAGGAATCGTCGCGCGTTTTCCGTACATCAGCATTCCGACGCGATAAACCCGCGCCGCCAGCCAGATCAGTCCAGCGATTGCCAAAGCATTAAGCGAAATCGAGAGGGCGATTTGCCAGAACGGAGGCGTTTCCGATAAAATCCGCACCGGCATTACAATCGGCGCGAAAAATGGCGCGATTGAAGTCCAAAAAGCCAGACTCGAATTCGGATCGCGGATGACGGCGAAACTCAGATAAAACCCGATCACCAGAATCGCCACCGGAAACATCGCAAATTGTCCGCCTTCCTGCACGGTCGTCACCATCGAACCGATCAGAGCGTAAATCGTCGCGTAAATAAAGAAGCCGAGCAAAAAGAAAACGAAAAAATAAACGACGGTCAGCGCGGTAATGTCAGGTATCGAGATGTTGACTCCGGCGGCACTCATCTGCGCCAAACCGAAACCGACCAGCAGCAGCGCGGAAATCATCCAAATCGCAAGCTGCGTCAACCCCGCCAAACCGACTCCGACGAGTTTTCCCATCATCAACTGAAACGGTTTTGCCGATGAAAAAAGTATTTCGGCGATGCGCGTTTCTTTTTCTTCGACGACCGCCGACATAATCTGCTGACCGTAAATCAAAAGCGTGATGTAAATCATAAAACCGATGACGAAACCCGCGACGGAACTTCCCTCGCTGTCTTTTTCGTTGCCCTGTTCGCTGATTTTCTTGACCGACAAATCAACATTTTGGCTCAAATCTTTCAACTTATCTTCGCTGATGTCGGCATCCGCCAGTTTTTGCGAGCGCAAGGCGGAATTAACGGCTCTTTCAACGGTCGAATTTGCCACAAAATCACCGGCTTTACGCGAGAAAAATTCAAATTTGGCGGCGGGCGACTCGTAATCCGGCGGAATAATTAAATACGCGTCAATTTCCTTGTCGGTAATTTTGCCGTTGAGTTCCCTTTTAATTTGCTCAGGCGATTTTCCGTCCGCGCCGTAATCAACAAAAACAAAATTCGCGCCGAGCTGTTCCGCTCCGCGCTTCATTTGTTCTTCGCGCGATGCGGATAAATCGTTGATCGAATTGGTCGGCGAAGCGTTTTCTTGCGGTGTTTTTTGATCCGCCAGATTCGCTTTGACGCGCGGCGCGAGTTTGCCGCTCTGGTCAACCAGAACAATTCGCGTCGCGTCGCCTTTGATGGAAAAAATCAGTGCGGGAACAACGGCAAACGCTCCCGCAAGCAGCGGAAACAGCAGCGTCGCAATTAAAAACGACCATTTTAGGACGATTTTTTTGTATTCGTGTCTGACGACGGCGAGAAATTTTTTCATTAGTTTCCTGTTATCTTTTCGATAAAAATATCATTTAAACTCGGTTCGATTTGTTCAAATTTTGTGATGTTCGCGCCGTTTTCAATCAATTTTCTGAGTAAAACATGCGAATCCGCATTTTCGGCGAGAACGATTTCTTTTTCGTCGGCGTGTTCCGTAATTTTAGCGACCAGAGTTTCGTCCCGCAAAACATTTTCGCCGCCATCGGCGCGCAAAGCGATCAAGTTTTTGCCGAAACTCGCCTTCACTTCGCGCAGAGTTCCCGATATAACTTTGCGCGATCTGTTGATTAAAAGTATGTCATTGCAGAGTCTTTCAGCGGTTTCCATCAAGTGCGTCGAGAAAATAATGGTTTTTTCCCGCGTTTTGAATTCGTCAATCACATCCATCATAAATTCGACATTGACGGGATCGAGACCGGAAAACGGCTCGTCCAAAATCAACAAATCGGGATCGTGCAGCACGGTTGAGATAAACTGTATTTTCTGTTGCATTCCTTTTGACAAATCGGTCGTTTTCTTGGTTTTCCATTCGGAAAGGTTCATTCGGTCGAGCCAAAAATCAATTCGTTTGTCGGCTTCGGTTTGCGAAACCCCTTTGAGCGCGGCGAAATATCGCAGTTGGTCAACGATTTTCATTTTTTTATAAAGTCCGCGCTCTTCCGGCAGATAACCGATGCGGTTTTGCAGTTCCGGTGAAACCTTCCGCCCGAAAAGCTCAATTTTGCCTTCGTCGGGAAAATTTATGCCGACGATCATCCGAATCGTCGTCGTTTTTCCCGCCCCGTTCGGACCCAAAAACCCGAAAACTCTGCCCGCCTTAACGCTGAAACTCAAATCTTGAACCGCCGTAAAATTATCGTAACTCTTCGTCACGTTTTCGACGCGCAATGTAATGTTTGATTCGTTCATAAATTGTGAAATAAAAGGTTATCACGATTGGTTACGATGGAAAAATCCTTTTGTTCGCAAAATTTATATGTTTTTAAATGTGTTGTAAATGAAGAAAGTGAAGCGGGGAAAAGCGTTAGCCGGGCGATGCTGAATGAAAAAAAATCAAAATATCGAATCGCGTGAGATAAAAAATTTAGAACAAACTTAAATAATTTCGTAGTTGCGCTTAATTATTTAAAATAAGAAGTCCGACGCGCTCTCCCCTTCGCGTCGGACTTCTATAATGGTCGCCAAAGCTCTTTTGTCAACGACCAAACTTGTAAAATTTTTAATAATCCCGAACCGGCAAAGTAACATTCTTTGTTAGTTCAATTTCAAATTCCTCATCAGCTTTTATTCTGACTTCACCGCCTTTTTTCAAAAATACGATGCCCGTTCCGATTCCCGCGCCGACTCCCGCGCCGATTAACGCCCCGCTGCCTGTTTTTGAAACTGCGCCAAAAATTCCGCCTAATACCGTTCCGCCGGCAATCGTTAATACATTGGCGGCTGATGATGACGATTCGGCTTTCAATTTATTTACTAAAACGCCTTCGATTGCTCTTTTATCACCGTTATCAAAGCGCATTGTTTCAAAAGAAATCGTTAAATCTCCGTTTTGCCCGCCGGTCGCGGCGCGTTTTACATTTATTATTCTTCCTTCAATTATCGTGCCGATTGGCAGCACAACCGCTTCACGAACTTCGACAGGTTCGACAATCGTCGTCGTAAAAGTATCATTCACGCCGGAGACTTTGGAATTAATTTCGTTATCCATCTGAACCCGAATTTTCGTTCCGGCTGGAAGCTGATAAATCGAATTAGACTGCGCTTCCGCTGGAACAAAACTGACAAAGAACAAGGAAAAAATCGCAAAGACTTTGGTCGCTAATCGCCAAAAGTTCATATCTAACCTCCGTCTTCGCGGATTTTTTCAAACCAGACCATCCGCGAATTATTATGGCAATGTCTGTGCCAATGTTTTTCAGAATATTGAAATCCCCTGTTAATACGGGTTTTTTGTCATTCTACACAGAGACGCGGCAAATTGTCTATCGCCGAATATTTACATTATGGTTTATCATTTGCACCATATCGGGTAGATTTGGTTTTCTACTTCTAAATCTTTGATTCCTAACCAACATTCTGCCTTGCTCTTTGTTAATGATATGTTTTGATTGCAAATTTATGACGCTAGTTCAAAATGGGATGACCGCCGCCTTTGCTGTGATCGGCGGTTTTGTTATAAAGTCGGCGGTCATTATTATAAAGAATAAGATGTTCGCCTTCATAACGAACGACATTGGAAACGCGTTGAAAATCTTTTGTATGTTTCGCGATGATAAAGGCGCACGGATTATAAGCCAACACCATTCCCGCCGCGTAAATAAATCCGCCCTGATCGTAAGTTGTTCCGGCATACTGCGCCGCCGAAACCGCAATATCCGGTGAATATTGTTTGTTAGAATCCTTTGTTCGATCAGGTTCGGCGATAAAAATTGTGTAATCGGAATAATTTAACCGATTTAGATAATTGTGCTTGCGCGCGACCGCGAACAGTTCCGTCAGTCCGTTATCAATCGCGTTCAACATTTTTGAATCCGGCTTTTGAACAGAATAAACTCGCGCGCCGGCGGGCGTTTGACCCGACATATAAAATGAATCGCCGGTGATTCTCTGAGCTTCACCGATCAAAACACGGTCGGTTCGACTTTGAGCGGTTATATTCTGGAAAAGCATTAAACTCAGAACAAGTGCCGCAGCGATTGTTGATAATTTTTTCATATTTTTCATAAAACTCCTTTTTCGGTCGGACCAACAACTTTTCACCGCAAAACCCATACCGTTGGAGTTCTTCTGTTCGTAATACAAGGAAAATACAAGGAAAAACTATTTTAAAAGTCAGATAAACCTTCGATTTTCCCTTTCCGGCGACTTTGACGAATGAAGGAAAGCATTTCAACTTTTTCCGGCTTGACTAAATTTTCTTTTTTCAACTAACATTAGTCTTCCGAAGAAACTTTATCGAATAAAAGCAATTGTTTTCAATAAAAGCAATAGCTTACGAAATAAATGGGAAAAAATTAAAATTTTTCTTTGCTTTTTTCTAAAAAGTCGTATATGTTTTATTTAATTTTCGGACGATGTATGTAGCCAAAAATTTTTTTGCTAGATTTGCGAACTTTTAGCTTATGGAAATGAGTATTTAAGTTGGGCAAATGTCTATTGGCAGATTAAATAAGTATTTGTGGTAATAAATTTGATTTAATTTTCCTACCGTGCCATAAAACCTTATCATCTACCAATTTCAATCATAAATTAACTGTTTGTCCCAGACCGATTTCAGTGTTTCAGAAAATTATTTTGAAATTTTGCAGGAATTGGTACTATTGCACTAACATTAGCCAGTGCAAGTTTTTGGACCAGCATATTGTGACCAGTAAATCAAAATAAATAAGGAAGGATTACCAAATGAAAAAGAATATTCGAAAGACTTTTCTGCAGAGTATAAGCAGAAAAACTTTTTATCTCGTGGCACTGTTCGCCTTGGCGGCGGCAGTGGCGGCGAGCTTCTTAGTTGTACCGTCTTCTAGTACAGGAACGGTTTCAGCTCAAGATAGAGTCAGTTCAGACAAAGCATCATCTGACATGCTTTCCATCGCTTTGGACTTTAAATCAGCATCCGGTTTTGCTGTTTTTGCTGACAGAGGAATTGCCGATACCGGAAATTCCAAGATCAAAGGCAACGTTGGCGTTGCCGGTCAGAGCGCAGAAATTAAACTTGAACGCGCCAGCGTTCAGGGAACTTACGCCGCTCAAGGCGATGACGCGATGCGGGCGCAGAGTGATTTGACAAGCGCGTTTAATGCAATCAATCAATTACCCTGCACGGATTTAGCCGACTCAGAACTCGGCGGAAAAAAATTCGCGGCGGGTGTCTATTGTGTCTCTTCAGCCAGAATAGCCAATCAAATGGTTCTTGACGGCGAAAACAATCCTGATGCTACTTTTATTTTCAGAGTAGCCGGTTCGCTTAACACCAAGAGCGGTTCGGGAATTTCACTTGTCAATGGCGCGCAGGCTCCTAATGTGTTCTTTGTCGCCGGTGATTCCGTTAGCGTTGGAAGCAATTCTGACTTTAAAGGAAGCATTTTGGCGCAGAACACCATCAGAGTTGACAGCGGAGCGACAGTTTCCGGCAGAGCGTTATCACTGAAAGGTGATGTTGCTTTAGACGGAGCGACCGTTGCGTTAGCTGACGGAACATTGGAAATTTGTAAAGTTGTTGACGCGACCGCCCCTGGCAACGCTGATTTAACCGGCAGAATTTTCCAGTTTACAGTTCAGGGATTAACGATTGAAGCACCGGCAAACGGATGTTCAAATCCTTTCACTGTAACCGCCGGTTCAAATATCGTTGTAACGGAACAAAATACCAGCCGTTTACCTAACTCGACCACGCTTCGCACAGGTAACTTCCAGTTGACAGCAGTTGCACAAATCAACCGTCAGCCGGGTGCCGCTAATGCCGTTACAGCATACAATTTGCCGTTACGCACCGCGACCGTTACTGTTCCGGCGGGCGGCGTTGAATCACAAGTTACACTTCAGTTCACCAACCAATTCGCTGTTGTTGCTTACATTGAAATTTGTAAACAAGCATTGGATAGTGGTGTGGCAGGATTCTTCAGATTCACTGTCGGTGGTGTTCCGCAACAAACCAGTCTTCCGGCAGAAGCAGCTCAAGTGTTCACCACTAATGTTGGTGCTTGTGTCGGTCCTGTCGCCGTAACAGTTCCCAGCAACGGCACCGGAACTCCGCGCTCAGGCGTTGTTACAGTAACTGAATTGGCTCAGGTTGGCTTCAGATTTGACAGCGCGACCACCAATCCGGCAGACAGACTGTTGACGACTACAGTTGTTAACAATACGACCACAGCCGGTATTGTTACCGCAACAGTTTACGAATCAGGCAGTACTTCTAACCAGACGACAATCAACTTCTTTAACCGTTCCAATCCGGGACGCGTCAAGATTTGTAAAGTTGCCGGACCTGGTATCACTGAAGGAACTCTCTTTGATTTCTCAGTTACCGGAACCGGTCCGGTTGTCGCCGCTGACGGCACTTTTACCACCCAAGCGATCACCCGCACACTTTCAGTGCCGGCTGGTCCGGTGACAGCGACGCAAAGCGGTTTCTGCGCGTTTGTTCCTGTTCCGGGTAATCCTTTGGTTGCTGAACAATTCGTTGTCGGCACCAATGTAACCATCACCGAAACGGGATTAACAATTCCGAATCCGGGTAATGATGTTAGAGTGGCGAGAGTTGCTTCAACATCTGGTTTCGTTTCACCTGCCATCGCCGGAAATGTTTATTATCCGCCGAACGGTCTGGTTACATCCGTGACTGTGCCGGTTGTCAGAGAAGTAGTTGAAGTAGAATACACCAACTTCGTCTTCTCAGCCGGACAATTGAAGATTTGTAAAGTTGCCGGTAACGGTGTGGCGGTCGGAACTTTCTATACTTTTGATGTCACATATGACAGAAATCAAGGTATATTCCCGAATACTCCGAATATGGTCACCAGAACGGTCAGCGTTGCGGCTGGTCCGGCAGCACAGGGCGGTATCTGTACATTTGTAGATGGTGCTTTTAGCGGCACGGCTGGAATCAACGGCTACGCGACTTTTAATGCCGGAACAAGCATAACAGTTACCGAAAGAGCGGCGACGGGCGTATCGGTCAGCAGCATCAGAACCACGAGCGGCGGTACCATCGCTCCTAATTTGAGCGGTAGAACAGGAACGTTGTCTATCGTTAGAGGAACTACTAACAACGGCGTTTATCAACCTGGAATTACTGAAATTGAATTTGTCAATGCGGTAAGCAACAGTGTTGGAAGATCCAGCACGGCATTCGATTTTGACGGCGACAAAAAAGCTGATATTTCGGTGTTCCGCAATGGCAATTGGTATATCAACAATTCAACATCAGGCTTCTCCGCCACTCAGTTTGGTCAAGCGGGCGACAAACTCGTTCCAGCCGACTATGACGGCGACGGTAGAGCGGATGTCGCGGTCTTCCGCGGAACCAATCCGGCGAAGGGATATTTCTATATCCTTAATAGCCAGAATGGTGCTTTCAAAGAAGTCCAATTTGGTATCGGCACTGATATTCCGGTTCCGGGAGACTGGGACGGAGACGGCAAAGCGGATGTCGCGGTTTACCGTGACGGAGCGACTGCCGGTGCTGCCAGCTACATTTTCTATCGTCCGTCAAGTGACCCGAGCGTTGACTTCCGCACTATTCAATTAGGCGCGAAAGGCGACAAACCGGTTGTCGGCGACTATGATGGCGATAAAATAATGGATGCGGCGGTTTATCGTCCGTCAAACGGTGTGTGGTATATGTTAGGATCACACGATGGATTCAAAGCTGTTCAATTCGGAATTTCTACGGATGTCCCGGTTGCGGCTGATTATGACGGCGACGGCAAAACCGATCCGGCAGTCTATCGTGACGGAACCTGGTATCTGTTACAATCACGTGACGGATTTACCGGTGTGGCGTTTGGTATGGCAACCGATAAACCGGTTCCGGCTGATCTTGACGGCGACGGCAAAGATGACATCGCAGTCTTCAGAGCAGGAAACTGGTATTGGTTAAACAGCAACGATGGAAGTTTCAAAGCACTTTCTTTCGGTGCTGCTACTGACACATTGGTTTTCACTCCGGCTAGCCAGCAGTAAAGTTTTCGGTATAAAAACCGAATAGGATTAGAAACCCGATTGCAGTGATGCAGTCGGGTTTCTTTTTTATTAGAGATGTTGGATGAGTGTGGTTTATAACATCACAAATCAAAACTGCCAGCGGTGGATTGTATAAATGCGGCAGAAGACGGCATCTGTTTCTGATTACAAAAAGCAAATCCGCGCCTCACCAGAAACGCGGATTTGCTTTTTTACGGATTGACAGCCGACGCTTATTTTTCATCCAAAGCGTCAACTCCGGGCAGCGCGTCTCCGGCTAAAAATTCGAGAGTTGCGCCGCCGCCGGTTGAAATGTGTGAGATTTTGTCGGCGAGTCCGGCTTGGTTAATTGCCGAAACCGAATCGCCGCCGCCGACGATTGATGTCGCGCCGTTTTCTGTCGCTTCGGCGACGGCTTCGGCGATGGCAATAGTCCCTTCGTCAAACGGTTTTTCCTCAAACATTCCCATCGGACCGTTCCAGACAATTGTTTTCGCGCCTTCCAACGCTTTTTTGAAAATTGCCACAGTTTCCGCGCCGATGTCCAAACCAACCAAACCCGTGTTGGTAAAATCAATCGGAATCGTTTTGCAGGAAGTTAAAGGTTCGTAAGAATCAACGACCTGATGATCGGTCGGTAAAATCAGTTCAACATTTTGTTCTTTAGCAAGTTTTTCCATTTCCAAAGCCTTCGGCATCATCTCGTTTTCAACCAGCGATTTGCCGACGGTATAACCGTTCGCTTTGAAAAACGTATAAGCCATCGCGCCGCCGATCAGTAATTTATCAACTTTCCGCTTGATTAAAGATTCAATAACGGGAATTTTATCGGAAACTTTCGCGCCGCCCAAAATCGCCACGAACGGACGTTCAGGATCGTTTAACGCCTTGCCGAGAAAGTTTAATTCCTTTTCCATCAATAATCCGGCAGCCGAATCTTCGACGTATTTTGTAATTCCGACGGTCGAAGCGTGTGCGCGATGCGCCGTGCCGAATGCGTCATTGACGTAAACATCGGCGAGTTCGGCGAGTTGTTTGGCAAAATCCTCGTCGTTAGCTTCTTCTCCGGCGTAGAGACGCAGATTTTCTAAAAGTAAAACTTCTCCTTCTTTTAGTTGATTAACTTTTTCTTTAACTTTTTTACCGATGCAATCATCGGCGAAAAGGATTTTGTCGTTTTTGGCTTCGTCTTTTCTCTGAAATTTCGGCATTTGGCGCAAATATTCATACACTGGTTCGAGCGAATATTTGCTTTCATCATACGGCATTCCTTTTTCTTCGGCTTTCTTTTTATCTTTGATCGGTCTGCCGAGATGCGATGCCAGAATTACTTTCGCACCCTGTTTTATCGCGTATTTAATCGTCGGCAGCGCGCCGACAATGCGCGTGTCGTCTTCGATTTTTCCGTTTTTGATCGGCACATTGAAATCCACGCGAATAAAAACACGCTTTCCTTTGATGTCTATATCTTTAATTGTTTTCTTATCCATACGATTATTAATTTGCAACCTGTTCTAAAAAAAACGGGCGGAATATTTAGGATAAATCAATTTGAGCCTTGATCTTAAATCCTGAATATCTGCCCGTTTTACTTCAACTTATGTTCATAAACCTTTATCCGCGATAAATTTAATCAAATCGCGTACGCGGCACGAATATCCCCATTCGTTGTCGTACCAAGAAAGAATTTTGACCATCGTGCCGTCAATCACTTTCGTATTTTCCGCGTCAACAATCGAAGAATTCGGATTGCCGCGAAAATCGGTCGAAACGAGCGGGTCTTCGGAAAAAGCGAGAATTCCCTTTAATTCTTCGTTTGCCGCGTCCTTCAACACCTGATTCACTTCTTCAACCGAGGTTTCTTTTTCGAGATTCATCACAACATCTACGAGCGAAACGTTCGGGGTCGGAACGCGGACGGAAATTCCGTCAAACTTCCCTTTCAGTTCGGGAATGACGAG
Organism: Pyrinomonadaceae bacterium; assembly: GCA_965217575.1. Taxonomy (GTDB): domain Bacteria; phylum Acidobacteriota; class Blastocatellia; order Pyrinomonadales; family Pyrinomonadaceae. The sequence continues at coordinate 1,505,696 of OZ244558.1, forward strand.
CGCGACGGCTTTCGCCGCGCCGGTGGAAGTCGGAATCATCGAAAGCGCGGCGGCACGGGCGCGGCGCAAATCTTTGTGCGGTAAATCCAATAATTGCTGGTCGTTCGTGTAAGAATGAATCGTGTTCATCAGCGCGTTTTTGATGCCGAATTTTTCGTGAATCACTTTGGCGACGGGCGCGAGACAATTCGTCGTGCAGGAAGCATTTGAAATGATATTGTGCTTCGCCGGATCGTAAACTTCTTCGTTCACGCCGAGAACAATCGTCACATCTTCGCCTTTGGCGGGCGCGGAAATAATCACTTTTTTTACGCTGCCGCCGAGATGTTTTTTCGCGTCTTCCGCTTTGGTGAAGCGTCCGGTTGATTCGATGATGATTTCCGCGCCGACTGAATTCCAGTCAATCAACGCCGGGTCTTTTTCGCTGAAAACCTTAAAACTTTCACCTTCGACTTTGATCGTGTCGCCGTCCGCCGAAATTTCTTCTTTGAGATTGCCCATTATCGAATCGTATTTCAATAAATGCGCCAGAGTTTTCGTATCGGTCAAATCATTGACCGCCACAAAATCAAAATCCTTGTTGCCGAGCGCGGTTCGCATCACATTACGCCCGATACGCCCGAAACCGTTGATTCCCACTTTAATTGCCATTTTTAGATTTCTCCTGAAATAATTTTACAAAATAAAAATTGAAGATAGCTTATCTCCGTTCAAAGTTCAAAGTTTCACAAAGTTTGTAACTTAGTCGAGACAATTGCGTTACAATTTCTTGTGTTATTATAGACGATTGGTCGAATTTTGGTTAATCTCAGCCGAATCCAAATAAATGAAACAATCAAAATCTTTTCAGCGTAAAAAAACATTGAGTTTGGCATCATTCGTTTTCAAATATTTCAAAAACTCGGAGTCATTTCTAATGAAACCAGCAAAAAGTTTTATTTTTTTATATTGTTTATCCGTTTTAGTATTCGGCTTTCAACCTTTAGAAATTTTTGCCCAGGCAGAAGAGTCAAAGCCGCCAATTTCTAAAAATAAAGTCGAGCCGGAAGAAAATTCTTCTCAGGTTGAAGCTGAAAATTCTCTTGTCGCCGCCCCAAAAATCGCCGGCAACGCCGCGAATGATTATTCAAATATTTTGGATCGCGCCGGCGTGCAGACCAGCCAAACGGTGCCGCTGTCGCTCAACGAGGCGATTCGTAAAGCGTTGGAAAACAACAATAATATCGAAGTAGCGCGGGACGATGTGAAAATTCAGGAAGCTCAACTGCGTTCACTGCTCGGAAATTACGATCCGGTTCTTTCCGCGACTCCGACCTTTTCGCGCAGTTCGACCACCGGTTCGACCGCTTCCAATGATTTTCGTCTGAACACCGGATTTGATCAATTAATTCGTCCCGGCGGCGGCAGAATCAGTTCGTTTTTCAACAACAGTCAAACCGGCAGAAATTCGCAGAACAACACAACTTTCAATCAAACCGCGTCGCTCGGAACTTCCGCCAGCACCACTTATTTCAGCAATCTGGGTATTAATTACACGCAGCCGCTGTTTCGCAATTTCAGCGTTGACAATACGCGGCGGCAGATCAAAATTCAGCGCAAACGACTTCAGCAGTCGGATGCCGATTTCCGCCGCCAGACGATAGAAATTATTTCGCAGGTGCAAAGCGCGTACTGGGATTTGGTTTTTGCTCTGCGCGACCAGCAAAATCGCCTGGCAAACTTAAATTTGTCAAAGGAAAATCTGCGCCAGATTGAAGCGAAAATCGAAGCCGGTGTTTCCGCTCCGCTCGCGCGTGCCGAAGTCGCCACTGAACTCGCCAGCCGCGAAGGTGATGTTTTGCTTGCCACGCAGCAGGTTTCGATTACGGAAAACACATTAAAAACTCTGCTTCTGCGTGATCCGAACGCGCCGGAATGGTCGCAATCGCTGGTGCCGACCGATAAACCGATAATCACGGACGAAAAAATTATCGTTGCCGAGGCGATCAAGGACGCGATTGAAAATCGTCCTGAACTCAGCCGCCTGCGCTTGGAAAAGGAAGTCAACGCGATTGACATTGATTACTTCAAAAATCAGACAAAGCCACAGATTGATCTTGTTTCGTCATTTTCGCTCGGCGGTCTGGCGTTATCGGGCGGAAATTTAGTGAGCGGCACGACGACTCCCTTGATTATCGGTGACGAAAATCTCAGTTCCAGTGTTTATCTGTTCAATCGTCTCAATCAAACACGCCAACAGCTAGGTTTACAACCTTTTACGGATATTCCGGCGGTTGCTTTGTCGTCAAGCCCCGGTTTTCTCAACGGCGGCACGTTTCAGTCTCTGGGCAATCTTTTTCGCAGCGACGCGCCAAATTATTCGGTCGGCGTGTCCTTTTCACTGCCTTTGAGAAACCGCACCGCCAAAGCGAATTTAGCGGGCGCGCGCATTCAGGAACAGCAGACTAATGCTCAAATGCGTTCTCAGGAACAAACAGTGATCGCCGAAGTTCGCAATGCCGTGCAAGCCGTCGAAACCGCCCGGCTGCGCGTGTTTACGGCGCGCCGCGCGCGGGAAAACGCCGAAATTCAACTCGCCGGCGAACAAAAACTTTTCGATGTCGGACGCTCGACCACGTTTCTGCTTTTCCAGCGCGAAAACACTTTGACCAACGCGCGAAACGCCGAGATTCGCGCCGAGACCGACTATACAAAATCTCTGTCGGATTTACAGCGAGCGACTTCTACTACTTTTCGCTTAAATAATATTGAAGTTGATTCGCCGACAATTGATCAAAAGTAGAAGATCACGGACAAAAATAAATTTTTTCTATACTTATCCCCTGGTCTTTCATTAAAACGCCCACCATCCTCTAAAAAATTGAAACGAAAAAACCGCAAGAAACAAAATTGACCAAACCGTCAGCAGCGTGTTCGCCCACCAATGTCTGACCGCCGCCAAACTCATCAAAATAAACAGCGGAAACAAGGTCAATGATATACGTAAAAAAGGCGATCAAAAATCGGTCATCACTTGTCGCCGCATAGCTGTTTTGAGCGATAGTTAAATAATGTAACGCGTCCCGGAATCCAGTTTCCGAAATAATCGTAAAAACTGTTGATTGGCTGATCGGTAATAATTTGATAACTTTGAACGGCAAAACAAAAACCCAAAATTTTTGTAATGAGGACAGTTCCTAAAATTTTGCTGTTGAACCAAGTCATTTTTTTGGTTTTCGGATTATTTGCAACCATAATAATTTTATTTGAGAATAATTTTTTGATTCTTTTTTCACTATCCTATCAAATTTTTCCGTTGATTCGCCCTTTAGTAATATGAAAATCTCCGCCGTCATCATCGCGTTCAATGAGGAAAAAAATATCGCCGAAGCGGTAAAGTGCGTTGATTGGGCGGATGAAATTTTAGTTGTTGATTCGGAAAGCACCGACCGCACCAGGGAAATTGCCGCCTCGCTCGGCGCAAAAGTATTCATTAAAAAATGGCAGGGCTTTTCCAAACAAAAACAGTTCGCCGCCGATAGTGCCGCATACGATTGGATTTTCAGTCTCGATGCCGACGAGCGGGTTTCCGATGACTTGAAAGCCGAGATTCTGCAATTAAAAACCGCGAGTGAAACCGCCTTAGCCGATGGCTATAGAATTTCGCGGCTGTCTTTTTATATGAATCGCCCGATTCGCCACGGCGGTTGGTATCCCGATTGGCAGTTGCGGCTTTTTGATCGCCGGAAAGGAAAATGGAAAGATGTTTTGATTCACGAATCCGTCGAAATGATGGAAAACGCCGCCATCAAAAAATTAAAAGCCGACATTTTTCATTACAGCATTGAGAATGCCGCTTATCATCACCAAATGATCGGCGCGCGCTATGCGCCGCTTGCCGCCCGACAAATGTTTGATCGCGGGCGACGAACTTCCGCCCCGAAAATTTATACCGCCGGACTGACCGCATTTTTGCAGACTTATATTCTAAAAGCCGGATTTTTGGACGGGTTGGCGGGTTTTTCCATTTCCCGCTTCGCCGCGCACCACGCTTTTTTGAAACATCTCCTGTTATGGGAAATACAGGAAAACGAAAAAATTGAAGGCAAATTGTCCAAGAACGGATAGTAAAAGCTATTTTTTAGGCATTTATCATTAAATAGAGTAAATCTTAATTCAATCAGTACAATGATTTAAAACTTGTTTTTTGGAGTAAAATTTTGCTATTCTTGTTTTACGGTAAGCTCATATGCGCGGCTTCCGATCCGCTCTTGCAAATAATTTCGAGTTTTCCGGCACAATACTTATTTGACTTCACTAAACCTAATTTTATCAGCCAATTACAGCTTACTACATTTATGCTTACTTACTTACAGAGGAGAAATATCAAATGTCATTTCCAATTGCTCATAATGAAACGGACAGATTAAAAGAACTTGAATCCTTACAAATTCTCGATACCGAAGCGGAGCGAGAATTTGATGATTTGACGCGGCTCGCAGCGCAGATTTGCAGCGTACCGATTGCGCTGGTCAGTTTGATTGATAGCGAACGACAGTGGTTCAAATCAAAATTCGGGTTAGAGGTCAGCGAAACTCCGCGCGAACAGGCTTTCTGCGCGCATACGATTCTCGGAAACGAAGTTTTTATAGTGCCGAACGCGCTCGACGATAAGCGATTTGCCGAAAATCCGCTGGTAACGGGCGATCCGAGCATTCGTTTTTACGCGGGCGTGCCGTTGATTACTGATACAGGACACGCCCTCGGCAGTTTGTGCGTCATTGATAAAACTCCGCGCGAACTTCTTCCCGCACAAAAAGAAGCACTTGAAGCTCTGGCGCGGCAGGCGATGCGGTTGTTCAAACTGCGAGATGAATCGAAGAAACTAACACAGGCTAATGAAAAACTTAAAGCGAGCGAAGAAAATTATCGCATCGTCAGCGAATCGGCATCAGATGTGATTATTACGATTGATGAAGAAAGCCGAATAATCTATGTCAATGCCGCTGCCGAAAGGGTTTTCGGTTACAAAACGGAAGAATTAATCGGTAATCAGATGACAATGATCGTGCCGGAGCGGATGCGCGCCGCGCATTCCGCCGAAATGCGTCGTTATATGGAAAGCGGGCAAGAAAACATTCCGTGGAGCGGAATCAATTTGCCTGCTCTCAGGCGCGGCGGTCGGGAAATTCAGTTGGAGGTTTCCTTCGGCGAGTATCGTCAAAACGACAAACGGCTTTTCACCGGCATAATGCGCGATATAACCGAACGGCAGATCGCCGAAGCGAAGCTGCAGGCGAGCGAAAAACGCTATCGTTTTCTCTCGGAATCCGTTCCGCAGCAGGTTTGGACGGCACGCCCCGACGGATTAATCAATTACGGCAATTACCGGACAGTCGAATATTTCGGACAAAAGATAAAAGACGAACTGTACGGAATGAAGTGGGAAAAAATCATTCATCCCGACGATTTAACGCACACCGAGGCGCGCTGGAAACACTCGGTCAAAACCGGCGAACATTACGAAACCGAATATCGTCTGCGCCGCAGCGACGGCGAATATCGCTGGCATCTGGCGCAAGCCAAGCCGATGTTTGACGATGACGGCACAATTATCAAGTGGTTCGGCACGAACACAGACATCCACGACCGGAAAATGGCGGAAAAAACCGCCCGCGAAACGGCGGAATACCGCAACCTGTTTCAAAACGCGAACGACGCGATTTTGCTTTTCGAGATGGACACGGAAGTCGTCATTGACATCAACGAAAAGGCTTGTGAAATATACCGCCTCGAACGCGATGAATTTATCGGAAAAAGCCTTAAGGACATCTCGCAAAATCCCGAACGCGGCGCAGTTCGGTTGCAGGAACTATTCGACGATGGCAACAGCCAATCTTTTGAAACTGTGCAGTTTCGCGCGGACGGCACGCCGATTAGTTTATTTATTAATTGCTCAATTATCGAATATCAGGGGCGAAAAGTTGTTCTGAGCATCAACCGCGACATTACTGATCGAAAAAAAGCGCAGGAAGAACTCTATGAATCGCGGCAGATACTGCAAATGGTATTGGACACGATTCCGAACGCGGTTTTCTGGAAAGATAAAGACCTCAATTTTCTCGGCTGCAATCGCTATATGGCGAAGTTGATGGGCTTAAATGATCCGTCGGAAATCGTCGGAAAAAACGAATTGGATTTTAGTGTGGACAGCGCGGAAGCCGAAGCGCATCAGCTCTGCGACAACCAGGTAATCGAAACCGGAATGCCGCAGTATGATATCAGCGAAACTCATACTAATCCAGACGGTTCGGTAGATTGGCTGAACACAAATAAAGTTCCGCTCCGCGACGCGCAGGGCGACATTATCGGGATGCTCAGCACGTTTCAGGATGTTACCGAACGCAAACGCGCCGAAGAACAGTTGCTGCACAACGCGCTGCACGACGGGCTGACCGGCTTGCCGAATCGCGCCCTGTTTCTGGAACATTTGCGCCACGCCATCGAGCGCAACGGGACGCGCGGGAAAAAAGCCTTCGCCGTGCTGTTTCTCGACCTCGATCATTTCAAAATTATTAATGATTCGCTCGGACATCTCGAAGGCGACAATTTACTATGTATTATCGCCCAGCGTCTGAATAACTGTCTGCGTCCGGGCGACATCGTTTCGCGCATCGGCGGTGATGAGTTTACGATTCTGCTCGACGATCTCGGCGAATCCGGCGACGTAATTCAAATTGTCGAACGTATTCAAAACAGTCTGAAATCGCCTTTTAATTTACGCGGAAGCGAGGTTTACACCAGTGCCAGCATCGGCATCGCCCTCAACGACACGAATTACACCAACCCCGAAAATATGCTGCGCGATGCTGATATTGCAATGTACCGCGCCAAAGCGAACGGCAAAGCGCGGCATCAAATATTCGATCAAACGATGCACGAACAGGCGAATTATCGTCTGCAAGTCGAAACTGAGCTGCGTCACGCATTGAAAAACAACGAATTCTGCCTTTACTATCAGCCGATTATCAACCTGAAAACCAACCGCATCAAAGGTTTTGAATCGCTCGTTCGCTGGCGGCACCCGAAGCGCGGCATCGTTTCGCCGCTCGAATTCATCCCGATTGCTGAAGAAACCGGAATAATCGTGCCGCTCGGCGAATGGATTTTGCGCGAAAGCTGTCACCAACTGCGCTACTGGCAAAGCACAAATTCGTCTAATCAGAATCTGACGATGAGCGTTAATTTGTCGTGCAAGCAGTTTATGCAAAGTGATTTGTTTGAACGAATTTTTGAAATCGTCCGTGAGACAAAAGTCGAACCCAACAATTTGCGGCTTGAAATTACCGAAAGTTATTTGATGAACGACAGCGACGCAGCGATTGCAATTATGAAAAAGCTGCGTTCGCTCGCCATCAAACTTTCGATTGACGACTTCGGCACGGGTTATTCCAGCTTGAGTTATCTCCATCGTCTGCCGATTAATTATTTGAAGATTGATCGTTCATTCGTCAGCCAAATGCAGAGCAATGCGGAAAATTTTGAAATTGTTCGCACGATCATTATGCTGGCGAAGAACTTAAATCTCAAAGTCATCGCCGAAGGCATCGAAACCCCTGAACAGGCTGATTTCCTGAGAAGTCTCGACTGCGATTACGGGCAGGGTTTTTTATATTCCAAACCGGTCAGAGCCGAACAAGCCGCCGAACTGATCGGCTCCGTTTTTCCCGCTTCACCAATGTCGCCGGACGCGGAAAACATAAATTTTGAGCTAATTAACGAAGTTACACACTGACCGCGCCGTCAAACAATTAAGCCTGTTTATCGAGTTTTGACCGGACTCATATTCATTTCTCGCATTCACTGATTCAGTCAATTAAGTTTTCGTAATTTTACAAAAACTTAATTGACTGAATTATTGAGTTACCGATTATATTTTCGATTTTGATAACACATATTTGGGCGGGGCGTGATATTTTCGCAGCGGCAACTATAAAATTTTTCCAAACATCAAACCTTTGGTTTCACCGCATTTTGCGTTATATTTAATTTGTCTGAACTAGTTCGGGATGTCATTATTTTATGAAAAATTTAATCTTTCTGTTTTTCGCCGTCATTATTTTTTCGACCGTTTCTTTCGCGCAAAAAGGCATTGATACGCAAACGCAAAAAATTAAGGAAGAGGGAACAAAATCCACTCAGCAATCCAATCAAACCAATAATCCGACCAGTCGTTCGATTGATTGGGGAAAAGGCAAGACGAAAACCCGACTGCCGCTGGCGAATCCGTATCGCATCAACGCGCGGCGCGATATTTTAATCAGCGATATTGTGAATGTACTGGCGGATCAGAAAATTATTGTTGATGAAGCCGCTTCGAAAATGAAGGACGGAATCATCGTGACTGATCCGTTTGTTTTTGCCAAAGGCGCGGTAATTACCGGCAATGAACTCAATCGTTACGCGACGCTGCCGAATTCAGACACCATCTGGACGCGCGGAAGATTTACCCTAACGATTGAAGTTCAGTCAATTGACGGCATTCAAAACAATGTTTCCGTGACGGCGAAAGTAGAAGGTCGCTCAGAAAGCGGTCTGCGTTCCGAATGGACGACGCTGCAAAGTTCGGGCGAAGCGGAAGATGAATTTTTGGTGAAATTAGTCGGATTGATTACGGGAACTTCGCCCGATGCCCCAGTTGACAATCAGTAAGAATTTTTAGGAAAAGAGTATGTTTTTCAATTTTTTTCGTTTAATTTTTGCGTTTTTTTTGATTTCGGCGGCAATTGTTTGTGTCAACGCGCAAATTAATTTTCCCGATGCCGCATCTGGAATTGGGAAATCCGCCGATTCCAAAGAAGATTATCCTAAAAATGTTCAGGAAACGCTTGCCAAAAGTCGTCTTGAACGTGAAAAAAAAGATTATCAAGAGTTGGTTGAACGCGGCGAAGAAGCGGCGAAAATCAGCGACGAACTCAGCAAATCCTTCGCCAAACAAAACAAATTTTCTGCCGAAGACCAGAAAAAGCTGGATCGTTTGGAGAAACTCGCCAAAAAAATTCGCAGCGAATTGGGCGGCGATGATGATGACGCTGAGGAAAACAAAATTTCTTCCATTTCCGTCGCCGTCAAAAACTTACAGGAAACGACCTCGAATTTGGCTGAGATGATAAAAACCAATACCCGTTACAGTGTTTCCGTGGCGACGATTGAGAGTTCAAATGTGGTGTTGAAAATCGTCCGCTATCTTCGGTTCAGCGGCAATTAGCTTGATATTTTATGAAGCGGTTCCGGTTAAACTTTTTACTGTTTTTTCTGATCTCGGCGTGTTTTTCGACGCGGGTTTGCGCTCAGGCTAATGATGAAGTTGTCAATATTGATTCTTCGGTCGTGATTATCAACGCGGCGGTCAGCGACGACAGCGGCAAAAGCGTCGCCGGGTTAAAGCAGGCGCAGTTTAAGATTTTTGAAGACGGAAAAGAGCAGAAAATTGACTTTTTTCAAGCGGAAGAAACTCCTTTCGCCGCCATTATCCTGCTCGACACTTCCGGTAGTATGGAAGCGCGCGTTTCGATGGCGCGCTCCGCCGCGATCAACTTTTTAGACGGACTGCGAACCGCTGATGTCGCCGCGATTTATAATTTCGATACAAAAGTTTCGCTCGTACAGGATTTTTCCAACAGCCGGGACATCGCGGAACAAGCGTTCGACTTGAGAGCCGACGGTTCGACCGTTTTAAATGACGCGATAGATCAAGCGGCGCGGGAACTCGGAAAACGCCCCGAAAAAAGGAAGGCAATTATCGTGCTTTCCGACGGCGCAGACACGCAAAGCAAACTTTCCGCCGGTAAAGCTCTGAAAGCCGCGCTCGCCGCCAACGCGGTAATTTACACGGTTGATATGTCGGCAGTCAATATTAACCCGCGCGACCGGATGCAGAGTCAGAGCGCGCTCAAGAATTTCGCCGAAAAAAGCGGCGGTTATTTTGTGGCAACTCCGGGCGGGGCGGCAATGCGCGATGCTTTTAAGAGCATCGTCGAAGAACTCGGAACGCAATACACACTGGGTTATCAGCCGTTAAACGCGAAAAAAGACGGCAAATGGCACTCAATCGAATTGCGCGTCGCACGCCCGAATCTCAATATCAGAACGCGCAAAGGCTACAATGCGCCAAAAGAAAAATGATGAACGCGAATTTCGGCGTTCATCATTTTTAACTTGATTTAAGGTAAATTTTATTTTCTCTTTTGAAGCGCAAGGCTGCCCACTTTCGCAGGTATTATTTATTCATCAACACTTTCATCGCCGCCCAAAACGAAAGTCAAAACCATTACGACTTTGTATTCTTTTATACTTCCGCCGTCAACGCCGACTTCCTGTTCTTTTATCCACGCGCCTTTGATATTTTTAATTGTTTGCGAGGCTTTTTGAACACCTTTTTTGATCGCATCTTCAAAACTCTGCGTTGAGGTTGATGAAATTTCGATATTTTTCGCTACTGACATAATTTTCTCCTTTTTGCTGATTTGATTTGTTAAAAATTCCGCTGATAAAGAGTATATGGCATTTCTGCTTTCTTATTCAAATATCAGCGGTTTATTCTTCATCTTTTCCTCCGTCGTAAATCAAATTTCCGCTTTCATCAATCGCGTCTTTATCAACGTGTTCCTGTGGCGTTTTTTTGCCCGGCTGCGGCGCGTGTTCGGGATGTTCGCCCGTCAACTCTAAATCCGAAACCTTTTCTTCGTCCATCACTTTTTTATCGTGAGCAACATTTCTTTTATCCGGCATTTTGTTTTTCTCCTTACTGATTCGATGTAATTTTTATAATTTCCTGCTGCCGATTATATCAGTCATTTCGCGGCGAATCTAACCGGATTCCGCTAAATTCGCCAAACAATCATTTTCTAAAGGCAGTCGAATGATAAACGTCGTTCCCTGTTCCAATTCCGTTTCAAATGAAAGCTGACCCTGATGCTTTTCAACGATTACGTTGTGTGAAATCGCCAAGCCCTGTCCGGTTCCTTTGCCGACTTCTTTAGTGGTGAAAAACGGGTCGAAAATGCGGCTTTGAACTTCGACCGGAATTCCCGCGCCGGTGTCGCTGACACGTATTTCCGCCCACTGCCGATCAACACAGGCGGTGGTAATCTTAATTTTTCCCCTGCCGTGAGTGCCGCCGAGAACATCGGCGATGGAGTGCGCGGCGTTGATTATGATATTTAAAATCACCTGATTAAATTCGTCGAGCAGACACGGCACGGACGGCAGATTTTCATCGAAAACAGTTTCCAAATCGGCGATGTATTTCCATTCGTTATGCGCGACGGCAACGGTGCTTTCAATCGCTTGGTTAATGTCAGCGGGTTTCATTTCGCCCGCTCCCGGATGCGCGAAAGTCCGCATCGAGCCGACAATTTTAGAAATTCTGGAAACGCCTTCGAGAGATTGTTCGATAGCTTTCGGAATTTCTTCGAGCAAATAATTGATGTCATGGTCTTCAAATAATTTTTCGAGCTTTTTGATTTCCAACGAATTCAAACCTTCGGAATTCAGGTTTTCGATCAATTCGCGGTAATCAAGCAGAATCCCGGCAACATCAGCGAAACCATTGCGGATAAAATTAATATTGTCGCTGACAAACTGTGTCGGGGTGTTGATTTCGTGAGCGATTCCGGCGGCGAGTTGCCCGATTGATTCCATTTTCTGGGCGTGGCGCAGTTTATTTTCCAAAATTTTCCGCTCGGTCAAATCCGTCGCAATGCCAAGAACGTGGGTCGCGTTCTCATCGCCGAAAATCAGCGGTCGTTTGACGGTTTGCAGCCAGTGGACTTTACCGGCGACATCGGTCAACGTTTCTTCATAAATAATTTTTTCTTTGAGGTTTTCCATAACTTGTCGTTCGTCGCCGGCGATTTTATTAATGCGGCTGAGGTCTTGGCTGAAGTCCGCATCGGTTTTGCCGATTATTTCTGCCGTCGTCGTGCCGTATATTTCGGCGAGAGATTTATTCGCCAGCGTAAAGTGTCCGGTTTGGTTTTTGACGAAAATCATATTCGGTACGCTGTCAATTACCTTGCGGAGAAACTGTCGTGATTCGCCGAGTTCGTTTTCCGCCCGCTTTCGCTCGCTGATTTCATTTTTCAACGCCTGGTTTGCCGAAAGCAGTTCAGCAGTGCGTTCGACGACGCGAACTTCCAGTTCGCCCTGAGCGCGGCGAAGTTCTTCCTCCATCGCTTTACGCTCGGTAATATCCATTTGAAGAGCGACAAATCCCTGGACTGCGCCTTTCTCGTCAAAGGTCGGCGTAATCGAAACTGAAACCCACAATCCGGCACCGTTTTTGGCATAAACATAAATTTCACCTGAAAACGGCTGCCGCGCCCACATCGTCAGCCGGATGGTTTCGACCATTTCCGCGTTTGTTTCTTCGCCCTGCAAAAAATATCCGAGATTGCCGACGATTTCTTCGTATTGATAACCGGTCAGATTTGTGAATCCTGCGTTGACCCACTGAATATAACCTTCGGCATCCGTAATAATAACGGCGTTCTGTGTTTTTTGAGCGACAATCGCCAGCCGCATCAGTTGGTCTTCGGTTCGCTTGCGCTCGGTGATGTCCTTGACGTTGATGCAAAAAAATTGCGTGTCATTTGAAGAAATGAAATTGGCGGCGACTTCCACCGTGATGATTTTACCGCTGCGGCGGCGATATTTTTTTTCTCCGCCGTAATATATTTTCTGCGCGCCTCTTTGTCTGATGAGATAATTGCTGCGCCAATGCTCATCAATATTAAAATCATATTCGGTTAAAGTTTTTATATCTTCGACCGAATCGTATCCGAGTAAATCAGCAAACGATTCAGTGCAGTCAATTATCCGTAGAGTTTCAAGTTCGATGACGGCAATATTTTCTTCAGACTGCTCGACAAAGCGGTGATAAGATTCCTCATTTTGAACAGTTTGCTTTTTCATTGTGAGTGAAATAAACCGATGTAAGTAATCGGCTCACCTCCAAACTTTTGACGATTTGGAAACTTTTTTTTTCAGTGTGGATTAGCAAAAAACGCGTGCGTCGCGCCCGCTCCAAAATCTTCGATCATCAGCCGGAATGAATCTTCAAAACTTCGGTCAATCGGCAATTTAACCGAAATTTCCGCCGGAATATACTCTTTTTCCGCATAACCGTTCAGCCGCGCCAGTAAAAATAAATTTATTTCCTGCCCCTGTTCGATAATTTCTCCGCTGTCAATAATCCAAATGTCTTCGTCAAGAATCATTCCCGGTTTCAAATTTTCGACGTAAATTCTTTCGGATTTATATTCGCTGACTTTTTCAGCCAGCAGATTTTCAATCGCTGCCAACACCGCCGGATCGTACCAATCCTTGTGCGAAAAGACATTGCGGAAGGCTTCGTGCGGCGAATTTCCCAAACAAAGCAGCTTGTCAAAATCGAGTACCGCCTTGAGAATTTGCGCGCATTTAATCGTCCGGCTTCCCAAAAACTGGGTTTTCTTGAATTCGTAATCAGTCAGCCGAAAATTTTGATGAGCGATAATTTCCGCGACCGTTTTCATTCGCGGAATTTTCGCCACCAGGTCATAGCCAACCTGCGGATGCCGGTGGTATAAACTCAATTCGTCGCCGGAAAGCGGAATACAATTGGCGATTTTCCGCAGAACATTTTCCGGCACGGTCACGCATCCGATTTGCGAAAGCATTGCCGCGACTTCAATTTCCCAAAGATTTTCAACGTCAAGCCGCCTCGCTACATCTTTCGCCAGCCGTTTGACGCGAATCGAACGACTGAACGCCGCCGAGTTGACCATTCCCAGCACGTCAACTAATACTTCCAGAGTTTGGCTGAGTGTTTCTTCGAGCAGCCGCTTTTCAGCGATGATTAAAAGATGCTGTTCGATAGCGGCGGTAATCGTTTTGGCAATCGCTTCAACCGCACAGGGTTTGTTCAGAAACCGAAATATCATTCCTTCGTTGACGGCATTCATCGCCGTCTGTTGTTCGGCATCTCCGGTCAGCATTACGCGCACGCTTTCAGGCGCGATTTCTTTAGCGATTGCCAAAAATTCCACGCCGTCCATTTCCGGCATTTTCATATCGGAAACTATCACGGCAAAATTCCCTTCACGCATTATGCTGTCAATCGCTTCGTCGCCGTTGAGCGCGATGTGAATATCAAAGTTCTTTCGCAAAACTCTTTTATAACCCTGCAAAATATTTGAATCGTCATCAACAAATAAAATTTTCCTGTTCATTTCGTTCCTTTTTTGTGTAGATTTAGTTAGCCGAACCGAGCGTTCCTATTTAGATCACAGTTATTATAACTAAACCTTTACAAACATCGTGCCACTTGGTTATTCACCGATATTTTTAAAAATTTCATCTAAAAGTCAATTTTTTCGTGATATATGACTGTTGTCAGATTCAGCTATGGTCAATATTCCCCGCTATTTTGTCGTTAGCCGGGGAATATTTACACAGTCAGCTAACAAAATAAAAAAGCGTTCAGGTTTGACCAAACCTGAACGCTTTTCCTGATTTATCGGCGAAACTATTTCGCTTCATTTTCCTTTTTCCTTATTTGCGGCGTTTTTCTGGGTAAAACTCCGCACCTTAAGTTTTACATAACTTTCAATTCATTTTCTTCTTCAATCAAATACGGCGAAACTGTCGGCGCGTCGTTATCTTCGGCGACAATCTTGGCGATGACCGGCAAACTCAAACTGCGGGTTTTGGCGATATTCGGGACGGCTTTTCCAGCCGCGTAAACGGCGTGGCGACCGTTTTCTTTATACCATTCGCCCAAACTGGCGGTTTTGTTCATTTCTTCGACGATTTGCCGCCAGCCGACTCCGGTGTTGTAGGCGCAGAACGAAATTTCGCCTTCCTGCGTGCCGTATGGAATGACGCACATTTCCGTGCGGCGGAAATCATAGTTGAACAAATCCTGAAACCACATTCCTTCGACGCACAGCACGCGCCACACGTCTTCGTCTTCGCGCGTTTTCATCCGGTCGTTGCGATCCGAATTTGAATCGGCGGATGACGGTTTGAACAAGTTTAGAATCTGCGAAACGGGAAAGCCGTCGGGTGCTTTCGACGCGTCGTAATTTCGCATAATCGCCATTCCCAACTGCGCCATCGTCAATTTTTTGCCGCGCGCCGTGTCGGTAATCACGGCGACATCTCTCGTGAACTGTTCGTAATTGAAAAAGTCGAAAAGCGAGGTCATCTGATTCGTCTTTTTGTTGACGACAATCAGCGTAAAAATCCCGCAGTTCGGGTGACAGTTGCAGGACGACCAACCCCAAGGAGCATCCGCGCCCTGCAGCATATCCATCACGGAAGTAAAAGCGGAATAAGAACTTAGCGGAAACCAATCGCGCAGCGGCTGTAATGTTCCGTCGAGCTGATCTTTCAAATCGTGTGTCATTCCGGCGAGCGTGTATCTTTGCTCGATGCGGTCTTTGTCGGAAACATCCTCGTCGCGTCCGGTGAACGAAACCGGCTGAAACGCGATGGTCTGCACTTTATCAATGTTTTCCGCCGCGAATTTGACGATACTGCCGATGGCATCGTTGTTGATCGTGTTGACAATCGTCGTCACGAGCGTGACTTTGATGCCGACCGACGCGAGATTTTCGATGGCTTTTAATTTAACGTCGAAAAGATTTCCCACGCCGCGATGCTTGTTTTTCTCTTCCGATGTGCCGTCAAACTGCAAATAAACGCCGTGCTGTCCCGCCGCTTTCGCGGCTTTGCAGAATTCGATGTCTTCGGCGTAACGGATGCCGTTCGTCGCGGCTAAAATGCGGTAAAATCCGATCTTTTTCGCGTAGGCGACCGATTCCAAAAAGTGCGGCGCGATGGTCGGTTCGCCGCCGGAAAATAAAATGATGATTTGACGGCGCGGCTTGAACGAAATCGCGTTGTCGAGAATGATTTTCGTATCTTCAAACGTCGGTTCGTGAACGTAGCCGACCTGATTCGCGTCCATAAAACACGGGTTGCACATCATATTGCAGCGGTTCGTCAAATCAACCGTCAACACCGCGCCGCGCCCGAATTTGATGTCGGAAGTGCCGTGATGATGAACGTGTTTGTCTTCCGCCGCCTTGAAATCGCGCCCGTAAAACAGCGATTCGATGCGCTCCAAAAACTTCGCGTCGGTCGCCATCACATCCACAAAATCGCCGTGCGTCGGACAAGTTTTTTTCATCAAAACCTGCCCGTTTTCCTCGACGATCTGCGCCTTAATCTCGCCCGGATGCGAATTCATCAGTATTTCCAGCGGAATCGTCTTATCAATCACGCCGTTCCGCACATTTTTCACGCACATCGGACACAGCGAATCCGTCTCACGCGGAAACCCCAGCGGCGGCGCGGTGCGTTCATAAGATTTAAGCAGCGGTTCCGCCGCCCAATTCGGCGTAATAGATTCGCCTTCCGGCAGAGTTTTATTGACCGCCTGAAACGCCTTCCAACTCAAATCCGCCAGTTTTGAAGCCGCTTTCGAGCCGGTTTTCCCTTTTTCCTTTCCTTCCCCTCGTCTGAAATTGTCGCTGAACATAATATTTTTCGTCTATAAGATTTTGAATAAAAATTTTCGTGTTTTGATGCAGCCAATCAAGGTTAAGCCTACCAAATAATGCTGATTTTTCCAAATTTAATAGAACTTCATGCAGCAATTTCGATTTCAAGTTAACAAAGATTGGGATGTACATTATAAAATGATTTCTTATACGAAATCATTTGCCTGCATTTATTTTATAATGTCATTTTCAAATTTATGTTTACATACAAAACTTTATTGAAATGGAAAGAGCCTCAAAATGCTCTGAAAGCCGCTAAAAATCAAATAACCTGGAAAGATATTGCTTTATCTTTTGCTGTCTATGCGATTAAATTTGTAATCGGCAGTTTTATTATTGCATTAATATTTTATATTTTTGTCAGTTATCGTCACGGATTCTATGTTGATAAGAACACAGCATTTTTATTCCTGATATTTCTAGCTGTCGGTTTAGTTTTTGCATTCGTCGGTTGGATTCAAGGTTATAGTAATGGCTCAAATTCGCGAACAATTTTCTTTGGTGAAGAATACATGCAAATTAACTTTTTCCTCGGTGATGTTTATCAAACCCCATATCAGCAAATACAAAGCTATGGCATCCGTAGATCTGAATTTGACAATGTAAAGTTTAGAATTTTGGAGATCAAAAGTTGGAGTGGGGAAAAATTTGAGATTGAAATTGAACAATCTATAAAGAGCGAAGATATTGTTGAAATATTTAGAAACAGGAATATCCCAGCGAGCGCGATTGATAAATCAAAAAGTGTAGCGACGCATGAGTTTATTTCTCCAAAAGTTTGATAGGAGCAATTTGTATTATTTATATAGTTCTTGCGTGTTTCAATGTGGATTACCACAGGATTTATTTCTCCAAAAGTCTAACAAAACCTTCCTGACGGAAATGTTTATCGGTGATTAAAGATTCGGCAATTCCGCGCATTCGCATTATGACGAAACTTGCGGCATCACAGAGCGAATAATTTTTGTCGGCTCTCTCCATCATCAATGCGACGGCGCGACGGTGCAGATTTTCGTCAATCCAAATTATTTCAAATGATTCGTCGCCTAGAATTCGACTGCTGAATTTTATTATTTCATCTCGCGGAACTCCGCGAATATGCGCGAGTGCAGTATATTCGGCTAAAACGTAATTTGTTGTCAAACGCTTTTGCGCCGTGTCGTAAAATAAAACTGCCTGTTCGTGAAATGCGTCGGCTTCGTCATAAAGAATGAAAAAGCCGGAAGTATCAACCAAAATTTTATTCATCATCTTGAGTGTCGGCATAAGCGCGGGCTAAATCGGCATCAATCTGTTCGTTATCTGACGAACTCGGATTTCCGCTGTTCCAGGTGCCGAACATTTCCCTGATGCCGCCCGCGTTTTTCGCTTCGCCGTTGGTTTCCGGTTGGTTGGAAATATCGTTGATAATCAGCGCGGCGAGTTTCAGACGTTCCTTTTCATCAAATAATAAAATCTGCTCGCGGTAAACTTCCTGAATCGTATTTTGCATAATTTTTACCTTTCCGTTTATATTGCAAGAATAGCGTAAAATGTTGACGAAAACAATAATTTTAAAACTCACACCAACTGATGATTTTCCGGCATCAGCACAATTTCCGACAAAACGCCTTCGCCTTCTTGAGTTGCCGCAAAAAACACCGCATTTGCCGCCGCTTCGACTGACAGCATTTTGTCGCGCTGGACTTTCATTGAAATGTCGTTCCAAAACGGCGAATCAACGCCGCCGAAGTGCATCAAACTGAACCGGATGCCGAAGCGTTTGTATTCGTCTTTGAGACATTTAATCATTCCCGTCAGCGCGTATTTCGCCGCGCAGTATGCCGAAGCCTGCATCATCGGTGCTTTGCCCAAAATTCCCGGAATGGCGATGACGCGCCCGAATTTTTTCTCCGCCATTTTCGGCAGAACCGCCTGCAAAACATTGAACGCGGTTTTCACATTTGCGGTCAATAAAAAATCCAAATCTTCGGCTGTCAATTCAGCGAACGGCTTTAAAATTCCCGCGCCTGCCGCGTGAATCAGATAATCAATTGCGCCGAATTTACTGATTGATTCGTCAACCAAATTTCGCACGTCGGCGGCAATTGAAGCATCAGCCGCCAACGCCAAAACTTCGCCGCCGATATTGTTGAGCGCAAATTCCGCTTCCATCAATTCGCTTTCATTGCGCGCGCTGATGACGACGTTTGCGCCCGCGCTTGCAAAAAGTTCCGCCGAAGCGCGTCCGATGCCGCGCGACGCGCCGACAATTAATGCTGTTTTTCCTTCTAAATTCATTTTCTTTTTTGCCGTAATTGAATATTCTTTTTATTTTTATCTTTTCAATTTAATAAAAAAGACGACTGAGCTATAAAAATTCAGTCGTCTTTTTATCAGAATCATAAATCTTTCAGCATTACATAATTAACTTATATTGCTTGCAAGAATTATAGACAAAATTACAAGACCAATAACACCTAAAACAATGATAGTTCCGCTAGAAAGATTATTACCTTTTGCTTGACCTACTTGCGGATAAGCCACCGGCACGGCTTGACCTGTTTTCGAGTCCATCACGACAAACTGATTTGCATTAGCTTCCATTATATAGCCTTTGATTTTCGTTCCGTCCTTTAACTTTAGCTTTATTTTAGCATCTGTTCCCGTGCCAAGTTTGGCGATTTCCGTTTTAACTTTCGCAGTGAACTTTTCTTCCTTAGTTCCGGCAAAAGCCGAATGAATAAAAGACATTTGCATCAAAAGTGTGATAAGTGTCAATGATATTATTTTTTTCATTTTCATCTCCTTAATAAAAAAGACGACCGAGTTGTTCTGACAACTCGGTGTCTTGAATAAAACTTGAACCATTGATAGGTCGGTTTAATTCACCTACATTGATTTTTGTGGTTGCGAATACTCCACCTTGATCTTGAAAACGATCTATTATGCAACCAAAAAAATTTGAATCAAGAACTGCGAGAAGCGCAAGGTATCTATAAATGTTTATTGATCCATTAGCATAAGAAGCGGCGACACTGGCATATGCTGAAGCAATAACATATCGAGGAAATAATGGATAGTAATTTGGATTAAAAGCATAAGTTGCGTGTTTGGATTTTGAAAGTGCAAGTTTTATATGACTGCCAAAAGGAAAAGGATTTGATAAATTGTAATATCTGCTTTGGTCAAAAAAAGTTCCTTCGTGTGCGGCAGTGTATACTTCGTAAAGTTTGTAATTTTGTATATTTGAATCATACGTCGAGTTAACCATCGGTGCTGCGACTAATATCATCGAGTATTCATTGTCCAAGTTGTGATTACCTAACGATGTTACATCAATAATCGGATCGTAAAAGCAATAAGGACTACCAACAAGCCCATCATCCTTATTCCAAAGCGTGTGATAATTTATTTGGACAAGTCCGTATCGAATACCGTTTCCGTTGGTTCTATTGTAAAATCCTAAAGGCTTTACCCGAAAATGACTGATCGGCGGAGTCGGACCGAAAACCTGACTGACAGTTTGCGGAACTGAATTGTTAAATCTCGCAAAACCCGTTCCGGCGTTTTCTCCGCCCGACACATAATAAAATGGCGTAAATCCGTCCGCCAAACTATTTTCAAAAACGTCAAGCAATCCGTCATTGTCCAAGTCATCATTATTTGGAACCGGCTGAAGACAATTATAGGTGCAGGTGCTTTAGTGTAAAGTTTACCGTAAAAATCCGATGAATCTTCCACGCTTGCTTCAGTAGTTATTTCGCTGTTATTGCCAAGTTTATCTACGAAAGACAAATTTAACGATCTATTTGCTTCTTGAGTTGGCGTTGCATTGTTGACAAAATCTTGAGCCATTTGCCTAACTTGCGCCTGTTCCGCAGTGGAAAGATTGTTATAGGCATTTCTGCGCTCGTCAGTCGAACCTTCAACTGCATTGTCAGGAAGCGTGTATAGCGATTTTCCGGCTGATGTAAAAGCATCTTGGGCTAATACTAAGCCTGTCTGCGATATGAATATCGTCAGTAAAAGGCTTAGTGAAATTATATGTTTTGTAATATTTTGTTTCATAATTTGTTTTTTTGTAAAAATTTAATTTGTTAAAATATCCCAAAATGCCGAGCGGAAAAAATAAAAATGATTCTTCACGATTACTCGGAAATTATTTTTCCAGAAAATCTATCATCGAAATAAATTTTCACCTTTCTTAGCATTTGAGAATGCGGTCGGATTCTCGAACTGCAAAAAAAGTTGTTTCTAAAAATGAATTACAAAAAATAAATTTTTGCCGTTAAAATATTGAAATGAAAATCGACAGAGTAAATTGAAATCATTTGGTCTGATTCTCTTTTACATATAATATTTTCAACGCTCAAAACAATAATATTTTTCCTTTTATTATTTTTTTATATTTATTGCGAGCGCAAAGTTACCAGAGGTTTTCTGAAAAGCACGTCAAAACTGGCGATTGTGCCGACCGTCATCACTAAAATTGTCGTAATTAAAACGCCCAGAATCGTCAGCGTAAAATCGAATTCCCACTCAATATCAAAAAGAAATTTGGAAACGCCGAACGAGAGCGCGGTGGCAAAAACAGTGCCGATAATTCCGGCTAAAAGTCCGAGAAGTCCGTATTCGGCGAGCAGAATCGCCGCCAAAGTCGGACGTTTTGCGCCGAGCGTTTTCAAAATTGCGTTTTCGTAAATCCGCTGTGATTTAGTCAGCGCGATTGAGCCGATGAGAATCAAAATGCCGCTTAAAATGACGAAACTGCCGACGAATGAAATCGCCAGCACGAAATTATTGACGAGTTTCTGCACGGCGGCGACAATATCGGCGACATCAAAAATCTGTACATTCGGAAATTTATCAATTATTTCGCGCTGAAGTTTGGCGCGTTCGACGGCGGGAATTTTTTTCAAAACTGTGGCGACAAAGGTTTGCGGCGCAGATTCCAGAACGCCCGGACGAAAAACGAAAACAAACGCCGTGCGCGTATTTCGCAGATCGAGTTTACGAATATTGGCGACTTGAACCTGAATTTTTCTGCCCGAAATATCGAAAGTCAGCCAGTCGCCGACGCTCACGCCGAGCGATTTGCTCATTCCTTCTTCGACCGAAACCTGCGCTTCGTCGGGATTTGTCGCCGCGCCGTTCCACCAATTTCCGGCGAGCAAAGTTTCATTTTCGTCCATTTCCGGGCGGTATGTCACGGCAAATTCACGCCCGATTACGCCTTGCTCCTGGCGCGTTTCGCGGTTTTCATAATCAAACGCCTTGCCGTTGACAAAAGCAATGCGGGCGCGAATCGTCGGCACGAGCTGCACGTTTTCATTTGTCGCGTTTTGTACAATGCTTTTCAATTCGTCAACCTGACTTTTCTGAATGTCAATAAAAAACAAACTCGGCAATTTGGCGTTGCGCGTAAAATCGAATTCGCGCACCAAGTTTATTTGTAAAGACTGCACAGCAAGCACGACAAACGCGCCCAAACCGACGGCGAGCAGAATAATGCGCGTCTGATTTCCCGGACGATATAACGAATTTATCGCCTGCCGAACTGAAAAAGAACCGAAATTTTTGATCTTTTTGAGCAGCAAAGTAAGAATAATCGCCGTCAGATAAAGACAAAGCGAAGTTAAACCAAGACCGACGAGAAAAAATGCGCCGACTTTCACCGAACCGGCTTGCCAAACCGCCAGCGCGAGCAAACCGGCGAGCGAAATCGCGCCGAAAATTGTTTTCGTCAAATCCAGTCGCCGAGCTTTTTCGCCGCCCGCGTCGTGCAGCAGCAGACGCGGCTTGATGTTGCGAACCTGAAGCAGCGGCAGCGCGGAAAAAAGCAGCGAAATCAAAACGCCGAGAAGAACGCCCTGCCACGCGATTGAAAAATGTACGGCGTAACTCATTTTCGCGGGCAAAACTTCGTGATAACGCCATTCGGCAAGCCACAAACCGAGTTGCGCGAGCAGAACGCCGAAGAGACTTCCCAGAAATCCGAGCGTTAAAATCTGCAAAAGATAAACGGTAATAATCCGGTTGCCGCTTGCGCCCAAACATTTCAAAACGGCAACGCTCCGGCGTTTTTGCTCGACGAAAACCCGCGCGACGTTCCACACGCCGACACCGCCGAGAACGAGAATCAAAAGTCCGGTCAGCGACAGATAATTTTCCGTGCGCTCGAACTGCTCGCCGAGCCGTTCCTGCGTTTCGCGGTAAGACTGGACGGTGATCGTCGTGCCTTTTAACGCTTCGCGCAGTTGTTTGACCAGTTCGGTCGGGTTGTCCGATGTGCGATATAAAATCCGGCGGCGTACACGACTGCGATTTTGCGTGATGCCGGCAGTTTCAAAGGCGTTTTTATCAACGAAAACGCGCGCCCCCAAACGAAAACCGCCCGTGCCGCCGGGTTCTTCGTCAAATGTCGCGCGAATTTGGAATTCCGATTCGCCGATGCGGATTTTGTCGCCGATTTTTACATTTAAATTGTCCAGCAAAATCGGCGCGACAACCGCGCCTTGATTTTCGAGCAGCGCAAAATCAAACGGTTTGCCGCCCGAAAGCGTGAAATTTCCGACGAGCGGAAATCCTGTCGCAATGCCTTTGAGTTCGACGAAGCTGAAATTTTTATTTTCCGCATCCGCCGGACGCGCCATCGCCGAAGTTTCGATCACTTCGTTTCGCGCTTCGACAATTGCCGACTTGCCGATGACCGATTCGATAGCGGAAACATCAGTCGGCGAAAAATCATTCGTCGAATTGATAACAAAATCCGCCGTCAAAAGTTCCCGCGCGTCGCCGCCGACCGCGCGGCTCAAATTCTGAATCAGCGACCGCAGCGCGACAATCGAACCGACACCGATGGCGATGCACAGAAAGAAAAACAACAGTCTGCGCCACGACGAACGAATTTCCCGAAAAGTTAAATTAAAAATAAAATTCATAAAAAATTTGCAGGGATACCAGGATAAAGACGGATATTAAAAAAAATCCCTGTGAATCCTGTTTATCCCTGTAAATTATTTTCGTCGCTCAAAACGCGTCCGTCTTTCAAGACGACTTGCCGTTCGGCTCTGTTCGCCAGACTTTGATCGTGTGTGACGAGAACGAGCGTGACGTTGTTTTGGTCGTGCAGGTTCGTCATCAAATCGAAAATATGTTCGCCGTTTTTCGAGTCCAAATTTCCCGTCGGTTCATCGGCGAGCAGAATTTTCGGCTGATTGGCAAACGCGCGGGCAATGGCGATGCGCTGCTGTTCGCCGCCGGAAAGTTCGGTCGGATAATGGTGTCCGCGATTGGAAAGTTCAACGTCGGAGAGAAGTTGTTCGGCGCGTTGGCGGGCATCTTTCAAACCGAGAATTTCCATCGGAATCAAAATATTTTCAAACGCCGTTAAACTCGGAATCAGATGAAATGACTGGAAAATAAAGCCGATTTTTTCGCTGCGAAGTTCGGCGAGTTCGTCTTCGCGCATCGTCGTCACATTTGCGCCGTCAACTAGAATAGCACCCGAACTCGGCGCGTCGAGTCCGGCGATCAATCCGAGCAGCGTTGATTTTCCGCTGCCGGACGCGCCCGTCACGGCGACAAACTGACCGTCGGGAATTTCAAACGAAACGTCGTCCAAAATCGTTAAAGCTTCCGCGCCGGACTGCACGGTTTTTGTGACATTTTGAAGAATTATCATATTTTGCGGAACGTAAATCGTAAATTGCGAATCGTAAATCGTAAATCATATAGATTAGATGTGATTTTTATTCTTTCTATTGACGATTTACGATTTGCGATTTACATTCCATCATATCTTGCGAAAAAGGCGCGAACAAGTTTGATGATTTTTGCATCATAAAAATTGATTTTATTTCAGATTTTTTAAAATTATGACAAAGTTAATTCGATTTGCAGCACTTATAAGTTTCATTTATTCAACAATTATCTTTTCGGCGTGCGGAGTTTCGACGGCGGAGCAAAAAATAAACGAAAATATGGCGAAACCGCGCCCGTCAATTCAGACGACTTCGGATAAACCGAAAATCGTCGCGTTCGGCGACAGTCTGACCGCCGGTTTCGGTCTCGAAGAAAAGGAATCTTACCCGTATCTTTTGCAGAAAAAGCTCGAAGCCGACGGTTTCAATTACGAAGTCGTCAACGCCGGAGTTTCGGGCGAAACTTCGCTCGGCGGTCTGGAGAGAGTTGATTGGGTTTTGGAACAGGAAAATGTGCAGATTTTAGTTCTCGAACTCGGCGCAAACGATCTTTTACGCGGTTTGCCGGTCGCTAAAATGAAGGAAAATTTGAGTACGATTATCAAAAAAGCGAAGTCGAAGAACATCAGAGTTTTGCTGTGCGGAATGCTCGCCCCGCCGACAATGGGCGCGCGGTATCAGCGCGATTACGTCAACACTTTTCCCGATTTGGCGAGTGAATACAAAGTAAATTTTCTGCCGTTTTTGCTCGAAAACGTCGCGCTCAACAAAGATTTAAATCAAGGCGACGGTATTCATCCGAATGCGAAAGGCGAAATTATTATGACCGATAATATTTACAAGGCGTTGAAACCGATGATTGACAAAAAAGGCGATTAGAAATTTTAATCGTCTTTTTTACAGATAATTATTTCACGCCGAAAGTAATCGCCCCCCAGAAACTTTCCCAATCGGCTTCTCCGCAATCCGCCGCGCATCTATGCATATTGACCAGCCGCACCAGCCACAAGCCGGTTTTGTCAATCTTCATCGAGATTTTTCCGTCTTTATCAGTCGTCATTTTCTGTGTTTGACTGTCGCGGTTGTCGGCGAAAACGACGCGATTGACCAGCGGTTTGCCGTCGAAAAAAATCTGAAAACTCAAGTTATCGCCGAGTTTTTTTGAATAAGGATTTTCAAGCGGCATAATTTCGAGCTTCATTCCGAGTTTTTTCTTATAAGTCGCATCGCGTTTGTCGCCGACCTGCAAAAGTGATTTGATAAAACGGCTGTAACGTTCGCGCCCTTCCTTTTGTCGTTCGCCGAGTTTTTCGCGTTCGGAGATAACGTATTCGATCCCGTCTTCGCACAGATAATCTTCAAATTTGGCGGCATCGAGTTTGATGTAAGACCAATTGCGCTCCATTCCCAAAAGATAATTTCCCGCTTTGTCAGCCGAAAAATTGTAAATCGGCATCGCGCCTTCGTTAATCGAAGTTTTTAAATCGAACGTTTTACCAACCGAAAAAAGATTGAAAACCGGCGTTTTTTCCAGTTGAAAAATTCTTTCCTCGCGGTCTTTGACTAAACCGTCGCCGACGTAGAGATGAATCGCCGTTTTTGTATTCGGCGCGGGAAAAAACGTATCCGGCTCAAACCAATATTCGTGCGCGCAAATATTCGCTGTAAGCAGAAAAGTAAAAGTCAAAATGGATAAAAGTTTAATTTTCATAGTTTTACCGGTAAATAAATTCAAAATTTTGGAATAAAATGAAGTGCGTCAGGCAACACTCAAACCCGGCGCACCTCTCATAAGGCAATTCTCAGGAGGATCACAAAGAACGCCTTTAAAATCGTAATTTTGCCGACAATTGAAACGAGCGCGGTCCGCCGATTTGATACAGCGAACTCAAACCGCCCAAGCCGGAACTCAAAAGCTGTGTCGCTCTGCCGAACGTCGCATTTGTCAAATAAGTCGTGCCGAGAACGCCCGACGGATTCGCAAAATTTGCCGTGTTGAAAATATTAAATGCGTCGGCGCGAAGCTGTAAATTCAAGCGTTCGGTCAAATTAAATTGGCGGCGCAGAGATAAATCGAGCTGTCGCGCCGGAAATCCGCGCAGAACGTTTCTGCCCAAAGTTCCCTGTCTGCCCTGTGCGAGCGGTGTCGCGCGGTCGAAAGCGAGCGGATTAAATCGTCTGCCGCCGGGAGCATTTTGATCGTCAATGTAAAGCGGCTGATTCGCCACGAGATCGGGACGCAAAATCGTCGTCACGCCTAAACCGAGCGAATTTGCGCCGGAAACGAGATTGACCGGCGTTGCCGTTCGCGCCCGAAAAATCGCGTCAACGCCGAAACCGCCGAAAATTTTTCGCGCCAATCCGTTTTCAAACAGCGACGGAATTTCGTAGCTGACCGCGCCGTTGACCGCGTGGCGAACATCAAAATTCGACGGCGCGTAATCGAGATTCGGCGTAAATTTTCCGGTCGGCGATTGCAGATTATTCTGCGATTCTTCCGAAACATTGTCGAGCGATTTGGCAAATGTGTAAGAAACCAACGCCTGAAAACCGCGCGTCAAACGCCGCTGAAACTGCGCCTGCAAAGCGTTGTAATTTGAATAACCGCCGTTTGTCACCAAATCCAGCCGCCGAAAATTTCCCGTTGTCGCCCGCAGCGTTTCGACTCGTCCGAGCCGTTCGCCTTTCGCGCCGACATACGCAATCGAAACCGTATTATTCGCGCTGAAACTCTGCTCGACGGTAAAATTATATTGCAGTGAATACGGCAGTTTGAAATTCGGCTGATACGCGAAAACTCTGGCGTATGGCGGATTGAGATTGACGGGCGGAACCTGCTGCCGAAAATCCGCCGAAGCATATGTAACGCTCGGCAAACTCAGCGTCGAAGCGAACGGAACGATTCCCGTGCTGAACGCCGAACCCGTAAAACCGTAGCCCAAATCGTAAAAAACACCGAAACCGCCGCGCAAAGTCGTTCCCGAAAATAATTGATAAGCCGCTCCGATGCGCGGCGCGAAATTGTTGTAAGTGGTTTTATAAAATTTTTGGCGCGTCGAATTTAACGAGATATTCGCCAGATTATACGAATTTTCCTGCAATCCGCTGACCGACAAAGGCAAATTTCCGTTTTCTTCATCAGGCGCGGGAACGACTTCGTAACGTAAACCGTAAGTTAAAGTTAAGCGATTCGTCGCTTGCCAGGTGTCTTGAGCAAAAAGCGAAAGATTTTTATAAATCGGCTTTAAAGTTACCTGCGGCGCGACAATCGTCGCCGATGTCGGTGTGTTGGCGATTAAATCCTGCAAACTGTCGGGTAGAAACGAGCGTTTATAATTGCCGCTGAACGAAATCGGAGTCAATCGCCGATAATCAACGCCGAATTTTACGGCGTGTCCGCCGGTCGTGTAAGAAGTCGAATTGACGATGTTGAACTGCCGCTGTTTGTTATCCGAAAACAAACCGTCGCTCAATGTGTTCGAGCCGGAAGCGTTGAGTTCGATGTAAATATAACCGTTATTTCCGCTGGTAAAACTTGGGTAAAGACTCGCTTGCGGCGGAACAATCGCGCCGCCGTAAGTGTCTATAAAATAAGTTTGATTAACTTTCGATTTTGAAAAATTCACGCGCAGATCGTTCGTCAGTTTCGAGGTAAGAATCTGCGTCGAACCGACGGTGAAAGTTTGCGTCTTGTAATTCAAATCGGCGACACAGCTTGCCGCGCAAAATCTGGCGCGTTGTTTATCTTCCGACGGCGCGTAATTAAATCTGCCGAAAATTGAAATTTTGTCGTTAATCGTGTGGTCAATCCGAAAACTCGTCGCGTTCAAAGTCGAAGGATTGGTAAAATTCGTGATATACGGCACGACATCGGGATTTCCCGCCGGAATCGGCTGATTCGGCAGCGGAAAAGCGTTCAGCAAATCACGAATAACGCCCGTCGAACGGTTTCGCGCCGACACCGACGGAACTTCCAAAGGATCGGTCACGAACGGCTGTCTTAATCTCAAGCCTTCGTAACTGAGAAAGAAAAACGTTTGATTTTTGCCGGAATTGACGACTTTGTCGCCTTCGCCGAAATTCAGAAACGGCAGTGCGCCGCCGAATGTGCCGCCGAAATCGTTCTGGCGCAGCGGTTGTCTGGCTAAACCGTTCGCGTTGGCGAAAAAATTATTGGCATCGAAAACATTATTGCGAACGTAATCAAACACGCTGCCGTGATATTCGTTCGTGCCGCTTCTCGTCACCAGAGAAACCTGCGCTCCGGGCTGGCGACCGAATTCCGGCGCGTAAGTCGAAGTTTGAATCGAAAATTCCTGCACCGCGTCAACCGAAGCGAGGCTCGAAGTCGTTCCCAAAGCTGAATATGACGGCACGCCGCCGCCCGCCGTTTCATACAAAGTAACCGAAGCCGTCGAACCGAAATTCGCTGAAACGCCGTCAACCGTAAAATAATTTGAACCGGCGCGCTGACCGTTGACCGAAAATTGTCCGGGTGTCGGCAGAGTTGACTGCGTTAAAACTACACCCGGCGACAGTTCGACCAGCGTTTGAAAACTTCTGCCGTTGAGCGGCTGATTCTCGATAAACTGCCGATCAACAATCGTTTTGACCGCCGGCGATTCGTCCGTCAACGCCGCCGTCTCGGTTACGTCAACCGTCGCGCCGACACCGGCAACTTTTAACTGAATTCGCACTGCATTTTGATCGTTGACATTCAAAGTCAAATTTGAACGCCAGCCGGCAAATCCGTTTTGCTCGACCGTTATTTCATAATCGCTCGGCGCAAGCTGCGGAAAAATGAAATATCCTTCGCCATTCGTCATCACCGCGCGTTCAAATGCTTTTTTAACATCGGTAATTTTAATTTTCGCTCCGGCAATCACCGCGCCATGTTCGTCCGTCACGCTCCCGCTCAAACTCGCCAGAGCCGACTGTCCGCTGCTGATTCCAACAAGCAAAAACGCCAAAATAAATGCTCCGGCGATTTGCGGTAAATATTTCTGCACTTTGAAATTCATATAAATTATCCTGCGTTGTGTTACTATTTTGATTTTCGTAACACGATGGTAATTTATTTTTCAAAAAAATCAAAGGTTCAGTGTCGTTTTTTTGTTTCCCGAAATTTGCTCGAAAGAAGTCCTTGATAAATCAGATAAAGCCGCTGAAAAAATAGTCAAAAAGTTATATTCTAGAATTCCAGACGAAGGAAATTAAAAATAAATGAACGTAACACATCTCGAATGCGCCAATTGCCATAAAAATTACGAAGCCGGAAAACTGCACAATCTATGCGTCGAATGCGGAAAACCGCTGCTCGTCCGCTACGATTTGGCGAAAGCGGCGGAAACTTTAACCAAAGAATCGTTGAAAACGCGCCCGGAAAATTTGTGGCGTTACGCGGAAGTTCTGCCGGTCGAAAATGCCGGAAACGTCGTTTGTCTCGGCGAAGGGTTCACGCCTCTTTTGAAAACCGAACGACTCGCCGCGACGCTGCCGGTCAAATTAAATTTGTATATCAAAGACGAATCAACCAATCCGACGCAGAGTTTCAAAGCGCGCGGAATGGCGGCAGCGGTTTCGATGGCGAAGGAATTGGGAGTGAGCAAAGTCGCCGCGCCGTCCGCCGGAAACGCGGCGGGCGCACTTTCGGTTTATGCCGCGCGTGCCGGAATGGAAGCGTTTTTATTTATGCCGCAAGACACGCCGCAAGCAAATATTGTCGAATGCGAACAAACCGGCGCGAACGTCACGTTGGTTGACGGTTTAATCACCGACTGCGGAAAAATCGTCGCCGAACGCAAGGAAAAAGAAGGCTGGTTTGACGTTTCGACGCTGAAAGAACCATATCGCGTCGAAGGCAAAAAAACGATGGGTTACGAACTCGCCGAACAATTCGACTGGAAATTGCCCGACGTGATTTTATATCCGACCGGCGGCGGCACGGGTTTGATCGGAATGTGGAAAGCGTTCGACGAAATGGAGCAAATGGGTTGGATTGACGGCAAACGTCCGCGAATGGTTTCCGTCCAATCAATCGGCTGCGCGCCAATCGTTAAAGCGTTTCACGACGGGACGCGCTTTGCCGACGAATTTCCGAACGCCCACACGCAAGCGTCGGGTTTGCGCGTCCCGAAAGCCATCGGCGATTTTTTAATTATTGATGCGCTGCACGAATCCGGCGGCACGGCAATCGCGGTTTCCGACGAAGATTTAATCGCCGCCGTCAAAGAAATCGGCGCGGCGGAAGGTTTATTCTGCGCTCCCGAAGGCGCGGCGTGTCTGCCCGCTCTGCGCGTGATGATCGAACAAAATCTCGTCGCCGAAAACGAAACCGTCGTGATTTTCAACACCGGCGCGGGCGTGAAATATCTGGAATGTTTTGACCAATAATATAAAAAATAAAAAATGAGGTTAATCTTTTACGAATAATTTTATGGATTCTTCAGTTACTCTGCCATCACAAAAACGGTTGGTTTTAGTTACATCTGCTTACCTTATTTTATATTTAATTCTCTCAATTATCTCCGGCGTTGCAGTTGCGCTCGGCGTTTCTCTTTTACGTTTGGTTTTTCAAAAAACTTCTTTTTTAAGTCTTCAACCGTCGAATGATGCGTTTTGGCTTTTCGCCTATATTTTTAATGAATTAGCAGTTATTTTAACTGCTTGGATATGTTTTCGTTTTAGCATTCAAGACATTCGTTTTTTTCAACATTTGACTTTGCCAAAAGTCAAAGCAATTTATTTCGGAGTTGCAGGCGGAATTTTTTTGATGGGAGTTTCAGTTTTATTTAGTTATTGGACAAAAATAATTTACGGGGATTTGAAAGACCCGATCATAGAACGGCTTTTATCTTTTTCTCCGCTCTATAAAATATTCTTTGCAATTTTAGTATCGTTAATCGCGCCGGTTTGCGAAGAAATTCTATTTCGTCGAGCTTTGTTCGTTGTATTCCGCCAATACGGTTATGTTAAAACAGGAATTATTTTTTCAGCATTTCTTTTTACGCTGATACATTTTACCGCTTTTATCACAATGGGAGCTTTTTATTTCGCCGCAATTTTTATCGCCGGAATAATTTTAGCGATTGTTTATCACAAAACAAATTCGATCTGGACATCAATAATTGCACATATTCTAGCTAACACTTTCAGTTTACTATTTTACTTTTATCGGCTTATTTGAAAACGTCTTCGCCTAAAAAGTTTTCGCGCAGATATTTGATTGTGTCCTGCAAAGTTTCCTGCGGATCGCGCGTCGTGAAATTTAGTTCAGCTTCGGCTTTGCTCGAATCGAAATACCAGAAATATTCGCCCATTTCGACTTCGGAGGCTTCAAACGGCGCGGTTTTATCGAAAGTTTTATAAATCGAATCAATAAAATTCGCGCCGAAGACCGCGACTGATTTCGGCACTTTGAGAAGCGGCGCGTTGATTCCGGTCAATCTTTCGAGTCGTCCGAAAAATTCCGCGAACGTCCAATTAACCGCGCCGAGCAAATATCTTTCATTATGTCTTCCCTTATCTAAAGCGTTGAGAAAAGCGTGCGCCGCGTCCGCCGCGTCAACGAAATTCAAACCGCCCGACGGCGTAATCGGCAGTTTTTTCGCCATAAAATCCAGCACGACTTTGGTGGAACTCAGACGCTCGTCGCCGCTTCCCAAAAGCAGCGACGGATTCAAAATTACGAGCCGTTCGCCTTTGTCTTTGAAAATCTGCCGCGCCGTTTTTTCCTGATAATATTTTGAGGCGTAATACGCCCACTTCGTCAAAATCTCGACCGGCTGCGGGTAAGTTTCGTCCAACATTTCGGGCGTTTCCGAAATCGCCGAAGTGCCGGAAGACGACGCGAGAATAAAATTTTTGACTTTATTTTCCTTTGCCGCGCCGCATAAAAGCCGTGTGCCTTCGACGTGGATTTTATTCATTTCAATCGCACCTTCATACGCGAACGAAACTTTTCCCGCCAGATGATAAATCGCCTCGCAATTTTTCGTCGCCGCCGCGACATCTTCCCGGCGCGTCACCGAACCGGCGAACGCTTCAACTCCCGCATCGGTCATCCATTCGGGAACACTTGAAGCCATCACGCGCAGATTTTTCGCGCCTGCATCCAAAAATTGACGGACGAGATGCGTTCCGAGAAAACCCGTGCCGCCTGTGATTAAAATTTTCTTTTCCGCCTTTTTTAATATTGCTTTTGTTTTCTTCTCTGCCATTATTTCAAATAAACCAGGTTATAATTTTGTATTTGCGCGTCAACGGTAACAATTGTCAAATTATTCGTCAAAGACCTGACAAATTAGAATGCGGTCAAAAGGGTCACGATGCAGTAACGGCAAACTACTAAAGGCTTTAACTGCGTTTTCGTTTAATGAAAGACTTTTAATTTGATGTAGTCTGCGCTGCGCCGGAATATAAATTTCAGGCTTTTGCAGCAGCGGAAGTTTGCCGAGATTATATTTAACAACTATTTCCCAAAGCGAAGCAACGCTCAAAAACACATCATTTTTCGGTTCGCAGATTGCTTCACGAAAAAGCATCGGCAAACGCGAATCGGCGGTAATATACCAAAGAAAAATATGCGTATCCAACAACAATTTCATTAGTTTTCAAAGTCTGCCAAAATTTCTTCGGGCAGCGGCGCGTCAAAATCTTCGGGAACTGTAAATTCGTTTTTGCTCAAGCCGAACGGACGCGGATTTTTCACGCTTATCTCTTCCTCCAAAATTGTCACGATCACGCTGACCGATTCGTTATTTTTCGCTTCTTCGGGAACTTCGCCGTTCCATTCCAGTTGATTACCGTTCAATATCGCCTTAAAAGTTTGCAGCATTTCAATTTACCTCTCGCGCTCGATTATAAGCTATTTTACCAGGTTTTTTTAATCGGATGCGCTTCCGTGTTAAAAACGACTTTCTTAAAATCCAGTGTTTTCGGCGGCGCGAACAATAAGTAATAATATTTGAATGTTTCGGCGAACAAAAAGCTGTGCATATAATCGTTTTTCTCTTTCGTGATGACGCTTTTCAAGCCTGTATAAGCGACATCGGTGCGGCAGTATTTGACCGTATCGTCGAAAAAAGTTACGCCCATTCGCAGATATTTTTCGTCGTTGGTGTAATGGTAAAGATAATACGCCGATTCGACGATTTCCGGGCGCAGCGCGTAACCCGGATCGCCGGTTTTACGCGTGACGTAATTGTATTCTTCGGGTTCGATGCCGTTCGCCGTCCACATTTGATAGCCCGAATCCTGCAAGCGTTTCGCGCGGTCGAGATCGCCGCCTAAAGCCAAAACCGCCGGAAAAAAAGCATCCAACGCGCCGTAGGTCGTCGCTTTTCTTTGCCCTGTAAACATATCGTTGTGACCGTACCAAAGCTCGCCGCGCACTTCGTCGGCGTGGTATTTATTGATCGCGGCAATCGAATCGTCATACATTTTGCGGCAATCTTTATCATCAAATAAAATCGCGCATTTCAAAAGATATTCGTAATAAGAATCAATTCCCGAACCGATGTAGCTGTCGGTGTCCGTCCATTCGCCCGTGTCGGCGTTAATGCTTTCGCCCACCAAACCGATAGGCGAACGGCGTTTGTAAATTTCAACCAACGCGCGTTTCGCTTTTTCGTAATAAATCGGTTTATTCGATAATTTCGACAGCGTTCCGAATTCGATTAAAAGCGTTCCCGCTTCCGCCGGACCCGTGACCGGATCGCGCGTTTTGCCCGTTTTCAAATTGACGAAACGATACGGCAAACCCGTCGACGAGTTAAAGACGGGCAGCAGCCGCGTTCCCAAATCATCGGCGAGCGCGAGCAGTTTTTTGTCTTTCGTGATTTGATAAGCCGACAGCAAACCGCCCAAAAGCCGAATCGTCACCTCGAAATTCTGCACCGTAATGTCTTTGTCAAACGACAGATTCGCCGTGATATATTTCCGCGTCGCGTCGGCTTCCTTTTTGAATCCGAGCAAATACAGCGAATCGAGCGAATCAACCGGAGTCATCAAAACCGGCTGTCCATACCAATCGCGGTAAGTTTTAGAAACCGGCTTCAAATCGTCGTGTCCCCACGCGTATTTTTTGTAACCGTTCCAGGCGTGCAGAAATTCGGTTTTGACCTGCGCCGCCATTTGTTTTTTATCAACTTTCGGCTGGCTGAAAATCGTCGAAACAAAGATCAACGGCAAAAAGATCGCCGCGTAAAATTTAACTTTATTCATCAATTCGCGTTTTCCCTGAATTTCTTTTCCTATTTTTTCAGTCAAAAGATTTCAATTGGAAACTTTATCAGATGATGCGTGATTTTTGAATTTTGAATTCTAAAATCTCACAAAAAGTTTCGGCGAAAAACCTGAATTTGTCCAGATTTTTCGCCGAAATAATTTAACTTTATGAAATCGCGGATTTAACCTTTATTTGTCGAGTTCAAAAGCGTGAACTTTCGTCGCCAGTCCGAGTTTTTCCAGTATTTTTATCTGAATCCAGTTGATGTCAATTTCCTTCCACGTCAGACCGTGCCGCGCCGAACGCGGGTTGGCGTGGTGGTTATTGTGCCAGCCTTCGCCAAAGGTGAGCGCGGCGATCAAACCGTTGTTGCGCGAATCGTCGTGCGTTTCAAAACGGCGCGTTCCCCACAGATGCGTCGCCGAATTGACGAGAAAAGTCATATGCCAGCCGAACACCTGCCGCAGAAAAATTCCCCACAAAACCATTGACCAACCGCCGATAAAATACAGCAGCACGCCGACGATCAGCGTCGTCATAAAAAAGTATTTCGAGATGAAAACGTGAACTTTATCTTTGAGCAGATCGGGCGCGTAACGCCGCATCGTCGCCTCATCGTGCGACAGCGCGGTGCCGTGCATCAGCCAGCCGATATGCGCCCAAAAAGTTCCGTCGCGCGGCGAATGCGGATCGTTTTCGGTTTCGGTAAAAGCGTGATGAATGCGGTGCGTCGTCACCCATTGCAGCGGTCCTGACTGCAAGGCGAGCGTTCCGCAAACGGTCAGAAAATATTCAATTGCCTTCGGCGTTTTAAATCCGCCGTGCGTCAGCAGCCGATGATAGCCCAGCCCGATTCCTAAACTTCCCGTCATCCACCAGATAATTACGGCGGCAAATAAATTTTGCCAGCTAAACGTAAACAACGCCCAAATCGCCAATATGTGAAAGCTGACGATAGCGATTGACGTGACCCACTGAATGCCTTTCGTTTTTGAATTTTCCAACTCGATAATATTTTGCAAAATTGAATTCCTTTTTTCGTTATTTTCTCGTTAAAAATAAAAAAGCCGTAAACCCTTTCGATTTACGGTTTATTTAGATGTAATTATAACTCGCTTGCGGGCAGTTTGATTGTAAGAGTTTCGTAATAAATCAAATCTCGCATTTTATTACAGCAAAAACTTCTGATTGTTATCCAACTGAAACTCACGGCAATTTAACCGCTTTGGAATCGTATCTAAAATACCGGAAATTTCGTCAGACATTTATATTTCGAGTTCGCTGAAATTTTAATTCAACGCTTCTAATTATTCATCAATAATCGGCTGGGTCGCGTTTTCGCTTTGCGGCTCTTTGATTTTTTGCGGAATCCTGAAATATTACGGTGAAAAGATTTCCTGTAATTTTTCTAACACTTTGACTTGCGTTTCTTCGTCAATTTCGCCGAGTTTTCTTGTCAGTCGAACTTTATCAACCGAACGAATTTGGTCAAGCACGACGTAGCCGTTCTTGCCCTCAAATTCACAGGCGATGCGCGTCGGGAAATTTCGGCTTTTGGTGGTCATCGGCGCAACAATAACGGTTTTGACGTTGCGGTTTATTTCGTCGGGCGAGATAATTAAACACGGTCGGCATTTTTGGATTTCAACGCCGACGGTCGGATTCAGATCGGTCAGATAAACTTCAAAGCGTTTTACCATTCCCATTCTTCCTCGTCGAAATCATTCTGCACCTCGCCGCCGATTATTTCATCATTATTTTCCGACAATGCTTTTCGAAACGCTTCGTCCCAATTTTCGCGCGGCTTTTTCGACGGCAGAATAACGATGCTGTCGCCTTTGACCTTTAATTCCACTTCGCCGCTTAACTTGCTTTGTTCAAGTAAAATTTTCGGAATTCTGATTCCCTGCGAATTTCCGATGGTTACGATATTCGTTTTCATAGCTACAATGTAATTACGCAGTTTAGTTTTGTCAAGGAAATTTACTCATCAATAATCGGCTCTTTCTTCCGCGCTTTCCGGCGTTCGGCGCGCCATTTTTTGCGGACGGCGGCGACATCGAATTTGCCGCGCGTGCCGTCGCGCATATTTTCGATTTCGTGTTGGACTCGGGCAGCGATTAATCTGTATGCTTCGGTGTTCGGCACGCCTTTGGTCATTTCTAAAAGTTCTTCGTATTCGAGAAATCTGCCGACTTTCGCGCCGACTTTTGCGCCTAAACTGTCGGTTTTCGGGATGATCGTGCCTTTCGGGAAGGCTTCGTAAGTTCCCCAGAGATAAATTGGCAGGATGCCGATTTTTTGGTTGACGGCGAGGTAGCCGATGATCGGTTTGAACTCGGCGATTACGCCGTTTGTTTGTCTGCCGCCTTCGGGGAAAATCAGCGCGTTGTAGCCTTCGTTGAGGATTTCCGTGACGTGGCGCAGCGATTGGCGCAAACTTCCCGTTCTTTCAATCGGGACGAGCGTCGTGAAATTGTTCATATACGCGCGTTTGTATTTCGTGTCGAACCAGTAATCGGCGGCGGCGACGGCGACGGTTTGTTCGGCGGCTGCGCCTAAGGCTTTTTTAACTAATCCTGTGTCAATGTGCGAGGTGTGATTGGGCGCGACGATGAAATTCGTGTGAACCGGGACGTTCGATTCGCCTTCGATTCTGGTGTTTAAAACCGTGTCGTAAAGCTGTTCCTGCGCGAAATCTACGATGGAATTTCCGACTCTGCGGACGATTGACGGAATGAAAATTTCGTCGTCTTTTTTCTCTTCGGCGGCAGGCGCGTCAACGATTTTTTTCGATTTATCAACGCGCTGCGCGGCGGTCAAAAGTTCGCGCACCGTCTGGACTTCGTTCAGCGTGTCAGGCGAAATGACGCGCCCGCCCGCGTCTTCGACGGCGGCTTGCAGTTCGACGAACATCAATGAATCAAAGCCCAAATCGGCTAATTTGTCTTCGAGCGCGATGTCGGACAGCGGGCGATTGGAAACCGCCGCGACGATTTTGCGAATCCACAAAGCCGTGTCGTCGCCTTTGGAATCGGCGGAAACTTTGGTTTTGTTTTTCGATTTCGCTTCGAGATTCTGCAAAAATTCGACGACTTCGGGACGTTTGACTTTGCGCGTCGCCGTTCTGGGCAGTTCAAACGGTGTCAGATGCAAAATTTTGACGCGCTTGAAAAACGGCAGACCGGCGGAAATTTCGCGGAAATGCGTTTCGACTTTTTTGTTCGTGTCGCTGCGCGAAAGCGCGATGTCGTGTTCGTAATCCGGCACGACGAGCGCGGCGATTTTCTCGCCGCCGTCTTCATCCGGCAAACCGACGACGCTTAATTCCTTGATAAATTCGGACTTGCCGTATAAATCTTCGATTTCGTCGGGGTAAATGTTTTTGCCGTTCGAGTCAATGATGACATCTTTCGAGCGTCCGACGATATACAAATTTCCGTCGTCGTCGAGCTTGCCCAAATCGCCCGTTTTCAGCCAGCGATCCTGCAAAACGGCTTCGGTCGCCGCGTCGTTATTGAAATAGCCGAGCATTATATTCTGCCCGCGCGCGAGAACTTCGCCGACACCGTTTTCGTCGGGCGATTCGATTTTCACTTCCACGCCCGGAAGCGGTTTGCCGACGCTGCCGCGCAAAAGTTTATTGCCCGGACGCGCGACGGTCAAAACCGGCGCGGATTCGGTCAAACCGTAGCCTTCGAGAACCGTAAAACCAAGCCCGTGCAAGTCTTTCTGGACTTTTTCAGATAACGCCGAACCGCCGGAAATCAGGTAGCGCATTCGCCCGCCCATTCCTTCGTGAATCGGGAAAAAGATGATCGGACCGAAATTAAACGGCGTGTTATCGCGTATCCAGGCGTTAAATTCGATGACGTTATCGGCGAGATCGGCGAACCAGTCGCCGCGTTCGCGCAGGCGGGTTTTGATGCGCCGGTGCAGCATTTCCCACAGCGCGGGAACGCCGACCATTCCGGTCACGAGGTTGTTTTCGATGGCGCGGACGAGTTCTTCGCTCGATAATTCGTCCAAATAGGTGATCTGCGTGCCGTTGGAAAACGGTGTCAGAAAACCCGCCGAAAATTCAAATGTGTGGTGCATCGGCAAAACCGACAAAACGCCGTCGGTAATGTCCATTTCGAGAACGGACGACAGCATCGAAATCATATTGACGAAATTTTTGTGCGACAGCATCACGGCTTTCGGCGTGCCGGTCGTTCCCGATGTGAAAATCAGCGACGCGACCGAATTCGACAGAATTTTCGGCGGCAAAAGCGCGATTCGCTGCGCTTCTTCGATTTCCGATTTCATCTCGAAAACTTCGTCGAACACGAACACCTGCAAATCCAGATTCGCCGCTTTCAGACGCTCGGCTAAATCCGCATTTTCGCTCGTCAACTTCGGCGAAATCATTATCGCCGATGCTTCGCCCGCTCTGGCGAACGCGATTATTTCGTCAATCGAACTCGCCGGATCAATCGGAATCGCCGTCGCGCCCGTCTTCAAAATGGCGAAATAGGAAATTCCCCATTCGGGCATATTGCCGGAAAACAAAATCACGCGGTCGTTTTGTTTGATGCCCTTTTCGGCGATAAATCCGGCGGCGCGCAAGGTTAATTCCCTGACATCTTCAAACGTATATTGCTCTTTTTTGCCGTTGCGCTCGATTTTCAAAGCGACGCGCGTCGGAAATCTTTTGACCGAAGTGTCGAACAAATCCAGCAAATCTTTGTAGGTGTAGGCGCGGCGTTCCTGAATCTTCAAATCTTCTTCGAGCTGCGGCAAAACCCATTTCCGCATTCCCGGAAAATGCACTTTCAGCCAGTAATCATACCAGTCCAGTTTTTCGGGATACCACGGCAGCAGATTTTTTTCCTTTTCTTTGACCAGCGACATCAAAGCCCGCAGATTATCGGCGCGATAGAGATATTCGTTGTCCACGGTGAACGGTTTGAACATCGCAAAAGCGTTCATCGTTTCCTGCGTCGTGTTCTCGAATTTCTCGACCGATTTCTGCAAATCCGTCACGATATTTCCGAGTCGTCCGCCCGCCCAATTCGGCTTGGCTTTTTCCAAAAATGAATTCGCCGTTTTCGCCAGTTTATTGAACATCGGCGCAGACGTTAATTCGTAAGTGCGCTGTTTGACCGGCGCGGCTTCGATGACCGCCGCGACGCTGTTAATTAACTTGTTGCCCGTCTCTTTTTCCTTGTAATACTCGCGTTTGTAAAGCCCGACCAGCCCGACCATCCGCTTCATATCGTTCGGGTTGACATCGCCCGAACACGCCTGAAAAACGAGCGGTGGATGGTCATCCGCGAGCGCGTTCATCGCCGCGCCGAGAATTGCGCCCGCGACCATATCAACCGGAATAATATCCAAAACGAGATTTTCATTAACGGGAAAAATCGGCTGTCCGCGCAGCGCGATCAAAATCAGCGGCGCGGTCGTCGTAAAACCTTCGTTCCAGCCGGGAAACGGATATTTGTTGGCGGATTCGACGACCGACGGACGCAAAATTACCTTCACCACATCGTCCTGCTGCGCGATAATCTGTTCGGCTAAACTCTTGGAATAAGTGTAGATATTCGTCCAGCCCCAATATTCCGCCCGTTCCGCGCCGAGTTCCGTCGTGCGCTCCCGAATCCACATTTTGCGCTCGCGGAAAATCGCCGATTTCAGTTCCGATTCGTCGTCCGGGTCGCGCCCTTCTTCCTCGAAACGATCCCGCGCCTGCTCTCTGAACTTCGCCATCTGCACCGCGTCGTCCGCTTCCTGCCTGGCTTGTTCCGACAATCTCGCGCAGTCTTCGATCTCCTTATTGACATCAAAAGTCGTCCCGATCAATTCATTTTTACGCGGAAAATACCCGACCACCGGCTCATTCTCCCAAATCGCGCCCGACCGTTTGCCCGCCACAAAACAAGTCGAGACGTGAACCAAAGCCGGACGCTTCATCATCCGCGCCAACTGCAAAATATTATGCGACCCGACGACATTCGTCCGCAAAGCCGACTCCAGCGGCGGATTGAACGTCACATTTCCCGCGCCGTTAATAATTACATCGCAATCTTCAAGAATCGCCCGCGCCTCATCTTCCGCCATCCCCAAAAACTCATTCCCGACATCTCCGTTCACGGGAACAACCTTCGCACGAATAAACTCCTCAAACCCGTCGCCGTATTTCTCCCGCAAAGGGTCAAACGTCGGACTCGTGACAATACTCGCCCAAAAACGATTATTCGACTCCTCCAAATTCCTGGCTCGCACCGTCGCGTAAACTTTCCCGACATCAGGAAAATTACACAACAGCATCGAAAGCGTCACCTTGCCCACAAAGCCCGTGCCGCCGATGAAAAAGATGTTTTTATTTTTAAATATTTCAGTTGGTGATAATTTCATTTCAGTTTTGCTTCTCTAAAATTGCAAATATTTGAGAAACATTTTCTCGGATTTGAATAATTTCTTCGGCTGCCAAAGCTGGTGTAGCTTTTCCGACTTCAAATAAAAGACGATCTATATCTCTTGAAATATTTTCGTCCTGTCTTTCCTCTTTGAAAAAACTTAAAAATCTTTGCCAAGCATCAATTGGAATTCCTGATAATTTCTCTTGCCTCAGTTGATTCATATATTCATCTAAAATTCCATATCTGGCGAGACGACCGAAGTTATTTCCGCTATCGCTAAGGGGTTGGTCATTCATTTCTGACTTTGAAGCAGGATAAAATTGATTTAAAGCGGCAAAATTTATTGTCTTGTCGCTTTTGCCGCTCATACCGTGTTGCCAATACCAGTTTCGGTATTCAGCCGCGTATTTCGCACCGGTAACAAAAGGATTGAAAAGTTGAGGAGTTCCTGAAATTACTTCGGACAAAGTCCAGGGAAAAACACACAACAAATCCCAAGGCGCACAAACATTCGGCGAAGCGGTAAATCTAAAGCTCGGTTCACGCTCTTTTGCCAACGCATACCAACCTTTTAATTCAATTCCTAAAATAACGTCGTTTTCTTTTTCCGGCGTTGAGCCTCGTAAAATTACATCTGGAAATCGCTGTGCCTGTCGAATGAAGCGATAAGTGCGATAGCGATTGTCTCTGTCCCACTCTTCGCGCAACTCATTAAGCGAGTCAACGATTTGATTTTCAATTGTCGCTCCGAGCGCAGAGTTAAATGTATAAAGGTCTGTTGCCAAAACTCCGGTTATTTTTAACTCGGACTTAAAAAATCCGGGCAAAGCGAAAAGCGTGTCGTAAACCGCTTTATATAAATCAATATGATTCCACTTTTCGCGTTCTCGAGTCTCATCCCAATGACTATTTTCCGGCGGCAAATAAATTGGCGATTGAATTTGTTCCTTTACTAACGATTGATTTTGAATTTCTTGTTCTTCAGGCTGCAACGGATTTGGCAAAACGTAATTCCTCCTGTTTTAATCGAGCCTCAGAAAGCAGATAATAATTTTCGTTAAATTCTGCGCTGTAACATCTGCGATTAGTATGCAGTGCCGCGATAGCTGTCGAACACAAACCGCCGAACGGTTCCCAAACAACATCGCCGACATCGCTTGAGGCTTGAATCAAACGTGAAATGAGTTTCAAAGGTTTTTGGTTGGCGTGAGCAGACTTTAACTTGTCTGTTTTGAATCTTTCTTTGCCCCTCACGGCAGGCTCATTCCAAACATTTGTAATGCCGTGTTCGTGATTCCATTTGGCTCGCATTTTCTGCCAATTTTCAGCCGTCAGAGGCGTTTTTCCATCTAACGAAAAATATGGGATTTCAGTCGGTCTTCCAAATTTTATCGCAAATGCCGCAAGTTTTTCCATCATCTCCGGCGGCGGAAAATACCAAAGATGACACTGGGTAAAATATTTGCGAGTTGCCGCGTTTTTTACACCGCAGGCTTCGTTGGTTTTTGAGAGTGGAAGTCCCGAACGTTGCCACTCATCGCGCAGCCATTGTTTCATTTCAACAGTTTCGCCATCAGAATTCTTAATCGTCGCTTTCCGAACATATTGAGCGCAAACTTCAGTAACAACCGGATAACCTCGAATAGTTTTGCTATTGACATTTCCGGCAATGTGACCGATTCCTTTGTCCCAAACGTGAAGAGTTTTATATTCCCAACTGTATAATTCCATAATCGGATGAACCGTCGCCCAACCGATTTCCGTCGCCCAAAACCATAAAGTCGTTTCCGGCAAAGCCTTTTTCGTCCAAGCGGCGATATGCGGCGCATACCAATTTTGTAATCCTTCGTGGCTGTTTAAGTCGCCCGGAAATAAATCTAGCCCATACGCGCCATCGCTGACAATCACCGTTGGCGATTGCCAAGAATCATAGCGTGTCAGCGAATCGGCATATTCTATTTTTATGCCATCTCGTTCATAAAACTGCGTATTCGTTGGAATTAATCTAAGGTTGCTCGACATTTATTTCTCCCGAACCAATTTTATGATGCTTAATCGCTCACATTACAAAGCCCGATAATCGGCTGATGAAGCATCGTGATTTCGGCATTTCGGTTTGTGTAGCTTTTTGCCATCGCAATCGCCTCGGTTAAATTATCGGCGCGTTCCCAGCCTAACATCGCGGGAACGTGCGCGTTTTCTGCGCCGGCGACGATTACTTTGCCGACGTGCTGGCGACCGTTTTCGCCCCAATACCACATAAAAAAGGCGTGCGCGCCGTGATAGGCGTTGCCGCGCCGATACATTTCGATGTAGGCGG
This sequence comes from Pyrinomonadaceae bacterium, assembly GCA_965217575.1. Taxonomy (GTDB): domain Bacteria; phylum Acidobacteriota; class Blastocatellia; order Pyrinomonadales; family Pyrinomonadaceae. Next base: position 1,548,922 of record OZ244558.1, read on the forward strand.
GATTTTCGGCGAATTCGCGTTCGTATTTTTCGCGTAAATAAAATGCGTCGCGTGATTCGGGCAGTAAGCGGTGAAAAAATTCGATGTAACTCGGATGAAATTTCGGGTCGAATTCGTCGAAACACGGGTGCGTGATAATCATTACGCCGCCTTTTCGGAGCAGCGGCTGGTTGCGATACATATTGAAATGATAGCCGAGAGCCATCACCTGCACGAGAATCGGATTTAAGGCGGAATAGACGTTATACGGCGAAATGTCGGGAATGCCGGAAATCAAAATGTCGCACTGACCTTTGACCGGAATTTCGTATTGGCGATAATTTAATTCGAGAATTTTCTCGTGAACTTTCTCCGTTTCGCCCGCAAAACAGCCGATAAGTTCGTATTGTGCGGGAATTTTGTGCAGTAATTTCCGTCTCGCGCCGCGCGGCAGGTTGCCGAACGTGCGCTTCATCGCTTCCCATTTGAAACGATCCGCAAACGAAAATTCGTCTTCGTTGCGCGTCAGAATGTCGTAGCCTTCGGGAAACATTTTGTTGTTGATCGCCGTCTCGATGTGAAAGACGTTGCAGTGTTCGTCAACCAGTTTTCCGAGTTTGATAACCTTGTGATTCAGCACCGATTTCGGCGGATCCATATACGAATTTGAATCCCGAATCGTCTGCGGTTCGTGATGCGAACGCAAACTTTCGTAATCGCACAGCCCGACCGCGACCGATTTATGTCCGCCGTCCATCGGCACGAGATTGAGATTCAAATAAATTAAAATATCGCTTTCGATGGCGCGTTTGTTGACTCGCAAAGGCTCGTCGTGGCGCGTCTGTCCGATGTTGATCAGATTTTCGTCGTCTTCCGCGTCGTGATTATAATAACGGTCGGGATAAAATTCGTTAAAGATCGCCGAACCGACCATTCGCTCCATTTCCCACGCCGTCATTTTGCGGTGCAGCGAATTGGCGATAATCAAATGCACGTCGTCCACGCCGTTCGCCGCGCACAAATCCAGCACGACTTCGAGCATCGTCTGGCGCAAATCCGGCGTTTGCATCGGCGGCAGCGGCAGCGAAATATCGTCCATCGCAATCGTCACGCGCATTCCCGGCTCAAGTTGCGCGTAAAGCGGTTTTGCGTCAATCGGATGATTCACCGCATACCGAATCGCCGCTTCCCGGTTCGGCAAACCCTTAATCGGCGGATTCGGATAAATCACCCGCGTCCCGACCGGCAGATCGTTAATAATAAAATCCTCGCCAAACGGCATAATGCGCGGCGCGCTGTCTTTATCAATGTAAATGATTGATTCGTGTGTTTTTCGTCTTAGCTGTAATGCCATTTTATTTTAATCTTTTATGTGTTTCTCAATAATTACTTCAATATTTTCTCGACTGAGAAATATTTTCTCTAAAATGTTTGTCAACTTAGTTTTATCTTGTTCTTCAATAGCTTTGTCAAAATCTTCTAATAAGTCCTTATGAAACAATCTTTCATTAACCGTCATTCCAAAAATTTCGTTTTGGGAAAATTGCTTTTCCATAATCATTTTGATTCGTGTGTGTTTCTGCGTAATTGCAAAGCCGTAAATTACTCTTTTTCGTGTCCGTGTCGGCACGGCAAAATATGAATATACAAGCCTTTCGTAGAATCTTGATTGAAGAAAATGTTTCCTGCCGATTTAGGATTTATATTTCGAGCGTGTTCTTCTCCATTCACATAGGCAAGAATGTAATTCGCCAGAAACTCCAAAGAATTAGCATCGCCTTCGATCAAAACTTCAGTTTTTTCCAATAATGTAACCGTAAGTTTTGCGCCTGAATCCGCAAAATGTTCACAAATTTCATTTGTTGTAGATTCAACATCTTTCGCTCGAACTATTTTCATTTGTGTTCACCGTAACCGCTCAAAAACAGTTTGCCTCCGTAGTCAATCAGCCCAAGTTTCACCCGGTCGAATTATTTCAAATCTAAAATCGCCCAATCGTGTTGAATCGCTGTTTGTTTCAGGCGAAAATCGGGATTGACGGCGACCGGATGACCGACGATTGACAGCATCGGCAGATCGGAAATCGAGTCGGAATACGCGTAAGATTCGCTCAAGCTGATGTCGTTGCGCTCGGCGTATTCGCGCATCCATTTGGCTTTTGTCGCCGAAGCCATCACGGGCGGCAAAATTCGCCCGGTCGCGTAGCCGTTGACGAATTCGAGACGGTTCGCTTTGTATTCGTCAATGCCGAGATACGTCATCAGGCGGTCAATCGTAAAATCCAGCGCGCCGGTGATGACGATTTGTTTTTGCCCGATTTTTTTCGACGCGGCGATCAGTTCGGGTGTGCCGTCGAAAATGGCGGGCTTTAAGACTTTTTCAAACAAGTCTTCGGAGAAAAATCGCAGCCGGTCTTCGGATTCGCCTTTGTAGCTTTGAAAAAAAAGTTCGTTGAAAACATTGCGCGAATAAAAATCCGTAATGCCGAACAGCGGCAGTTTCGCCAGCGTCGCCGCGCTTTTTTTGATAGTGGCAAACAAACCCGGCTGACGTTGCGCGTAAAATCCGAGCGTATGCACGAGATTGGTGCTGACTAATGTTCCTTCCAAATCGTAAAACGATGCCGCTTGTCCGTTTTTTTTCATCTTCCGCTTTTTTGTGCTATATTTATTAGATTTCCTGCGCTCATAAAAACATCAAATATAGCAAAATTTTAACACTTTGAATAATTTGACGAAATGAAAATACATAACTTTTACAGTTTGCTGACCATCGGGCTGCTCTCTATTTTTATCGTCTCGTGTGCCTCTCAAGCTGAAATAGCTGAACCGTCAACGCCGGTGAATGCCAATCTGATCGCGGAAAATATCGCGCAAACCGATAAACAATGCCGACAGCACGAAGATTTAGCCAATCTGCGCCAATGCGTTGAGCTGCTCGCTCAAGCGCGAAATCCCGATGATCGAAATTTTGAAGTCGAATGGAAATACGCCAAATATAATTATTTTCTCGGCGAACAAATCGAAAATGACAAGGAGAGCGCAAAGTATTTGGAAGACGGTGAAAACGCGGGGCAAATCGCTTCCCGAATCGAACCGGATAAACCGGAAGGTTATTTTTGGTATGCGGCAAATCTCGGTGAACAGGCGCGGCGTTCGCCTTTGACGAAAGGCTTGGCTTCGATTGACGACATCCGAACGGCGATGAATAAAGTTATCGAAATGCAGCCCGATTATCAGGGCGCGAGTGCTTATGACGCGCTCGCGCAAATCGAACTAAGCACCGGACTGGCGGGCGGAAAACCTGAAAAGGCGGTGGAATACCTGGAAAAAGCGATCACGATTGATAATGATAACTCATTTCTTCATTTGCATTTAGGAGAAGCATATCTGGCGGCAAACCGCAAAGCTGATGCCAAAAAACAGTTTGAATTTGTGATGAATATGAAACCCAATCCTGATTATATTAACGAATATAACGAATCAATAACCGACGCGAAAAAATATCTGAAAACGAGATTTTAAGACAAATATGAGTAATAAAAATTTGAGTTGTTGACCGTCTTTAACTCATCGCTTATCACGCATCACTTATTACTTATTCAAGCTGATTTCGATTTTTTCCGCGCCGCGTAAAACCGTAATTCGTTTTCCTTCGAGCGGTTTACTGCGAACGGCATCGCCGGAAACTTTTTCCCCGTCAATGGCTTCAATCAAATCGCCGACTTGTACTTTTGAACGCTCGGCAATGCTGTCTTTTTTAACTGCCGTAACGCGCCGATTGCCGTTTTCCGAAATGATTTCAATGCCGCGCGGCAAAAGTATCTGTTTGGTAATAATGTCGTTTTTGTTTTCGTTATTCGGCGCAATTTCAGTGACACCAAATGAGGGAATGCCAATCGGAGTTTTCACCTTCGGAGCGACACCCAAATCAGTTGTTCGTGAACCGCCGCCTTCTTCGTCATCAGCTATTATTCCTTTCGGCAAGTCATTTCGATTTCTTTTCGGCGATCTAGCCGCGATAAACTTTGAATCTTCAAAAGAAATCGTTTTCTTTTTTTTCGCTTGAATTTTCGGCTGAGTCGAATCAGCCAAAATCATATTCGGCACAGATTCCGCCGATGTTTCCGGCACAGCGGTTTGCAAAACATCCGACGGCGCGATTCTATTTTTGACTGGCGTTGGCGCAACGATTTCCGCCACTTGCCCATTATTTCCGCCAAAATAAACGCTGCTGATAATGACAAAAGTGAAAATCAGGATGATTGCGCTAAACGGCAAAACGTAGCGCAGCGTGGGCAGAAAGCGCGGTTTGTAATTCGGCGGCGGCGCGTTGGCGATTCGCGCTTTGAGCCGAAAATCGAAATCCTTCGGCGCGTCAACTCGATGCAGATTTTTTATCATCCGCTGAATTTTTTCGTCGCCGACGCTTAGTATTTCGTCTTCGGACAAATTGTGTAAGTCTTTGTTGTTCATCATTTTAAAGTTAAACTAAATTCTTCAGTTTTTCTTTCAGCAAGCCGCGCGCGCGGCTGATACGCGATTTGGTCGTCCCTAAACCGAGTTCTAAAATCGCGGCGACTTCTTCATAAGTTTTGCCTTCGATTTCGCGTAGTACAATCGGCGCGCGATATTTTTCCGGCAGCGTCGCAATCGCCCGCGCGATCATTTTGCTCTGCTCGTTTTCCACCAAATTCACATCCGGCAAAGGTTTTTCGTCAGGCGGCTGAAAATCTTCTTCTTCATCGTCACCATAATGAAAAAAGCCGGTCAGTGAAACGAGTTTGCGCCGTTTTCGTTTGCGGAGTTCGCTAATCGCCAGATTCGTCGCAATCCGGTAAATATAAGTCGAAAACGCATATTCCGTGTGATAGCGATCCAGAGCGAAATAGACGCGCACAAAAGTTTCCTGCGCCAAGTCAACGCCTTCTTCGTAATCGTTCAAAAAACGATAAAGATAATTCGTAATCGGGTTCCGGTAGCGGCGGACGATTTCGGCAAATGCCGCTTCGTCGCCGCTTTTGGCGGAATCTACGAGTTCGTGGTCGGACAAATTTTTAAGCGGCACGATGGTTTCCAATACCTCCGCGCTCCGTTTCTCGAATTTGTCCAATGCCATACACACATAAATTTTTACATTATATTTCCGCCAATACAAAAGCCGCCGGTTGTTTGAAACACGCGCGGCGGCTGGAAAGGTTGCAAAAAAGTAAAAAATTAAAAATTAAGAGTGAAAAATTAAATTTTCGTATAATTCATTTTTTCACTGTTCGGCGGGTTTGACGGTCAAAATCAAAAACATCAACTCTCCGGGCTGAGAAGTTGATAAACTGCCAATAACGGTCGGAACATTTTCAGACAAACTTAAATTTTTTATCGTCAGTCCAATTTGATCATAATTAACAATATTGCCTGCTTTTTCGCCGACATTTTTGACAGCACCGGATTTTACCGGAACTCTTTGACCAAATCTAAAAGACTGAAATTGAAGCAAATTTTTTCCTTGTCCGTTCGGTAAATTTTGCAGTCCGCCCAGAGTCCATTCGGAAAAAATCGGTGTGTAATTTTCTTGATTTTGCTCTAATTCATTGGAAATGCTTTTAAACTCGAGATTTCCCGTATTCCCGACTCTCTCAAAGTAAGTTGAGTCCAAATTGTAATTAGAATATGAATAAATGTTTTTCAGCTTTTTAACCACATTTGACAGCGATTGCGGAACGGAAGATTTTCCCGCTGAATTTTTCGACGAGGTTAAAATGTGCAGAATGACATCGTAACTCATATCGGTTATCTGCGGTTGATTTTGTGTCTGGGCGAAAATATTTGTCGAACTGAGCAGACAAATAAAAGTGACGGCAAAAAGAATTTTCGTTTTGTTCATAGATTTTCTCCTGTAAGTTTTTTTATCGGGAAAGTGTTCTATTCAACAATCAAGCGGCGTTAAAGTTGCAAAATTTATTTAAAATAAAAATTCCAGACCACAAATTAAAAAATCTGGAATCTGGAATCTGGAATCTGAAACGTAAAATTTAACTGCCCTGAAAAAGATTATCTTCGATCTTTTGTCCGAAACTGATGGTTTGGATTTCGGTTTCTTCGACTTGCTTGCCGTTCGCCCAAAGCACCGTGCGATAAGGAACGAGCGTACCTTGCGCGTAATTGTAATCATAAAATTTTCGTTTATATTTGATGCCTTCATCGGTGTATTCGAGCATCATCACGCGGTAAGTTTTGGTGCTGATATAAAAGCGCGTCTGACGATTTTGTTTATCCGTCACGTCAATGACAAAATATTCCACGCCCATTAATTTATCTCGACCGCCGAGTTCCAGTTTGGAATCGTTTTCCTTATAACGAAGAAGGGCTTCGAGTCCGTGCCAGATTTGATTTTCAAATCCTTTGGAAGCGTCCGCGCGCGGCGTAAAAACGGAGTCGTTGTAAAGCCCGAAAATTTTATCACCGTTGTAAATCAGGGCGTATTTAGCACTGGGAAATTCTTCGTCAACCCGAATGTGTTCTTTATCCAAATTATCGGCGCGCAAAATCCATCGTTCGTAATTCGCCTGTTCGGTTTTGCCGTCGGTATTGACCAAACTGACCTTCCCGCGTTCAAGAGTCGTTTTGCGAATTTGGTTGATGTTCTGCCTGCCGCCCAATCCGCCGTAAATAACCACGACGGATTCGGCAATTTGTTCGGCAGTGACGTTTTTATTGCCGACTTCAACCGTCGCCGCTTTATTTTCCGTTTTGTCCGGCGGCGGCGTTACTTCCTGCGCCGAAACCGTCCAAACGCTTGCTAAAACGAGAAACGCAAATAATCTAAAGGTATTGAAACGAAAAAACACTGGTAATTCTCCTCGAAATTTTTATTTTTTTTAATCAGCGGATTGTAGCACAAACTGACTAATCATTGTAATTTTACCGCTGCAAGGCTAAATTTATTGATGTTATTCAACCGATTTAAGATGCTTCATAATTAGACGCGCGGCTATATTTCGCATTCCGTTTGCCGGACCTGTTTTCAGTCATTTAATCTATTTTTTCAAATTCCGCCCGCACATCGGCGAAACTTTTGCCGACTAAATTCGCTCCCGTAAAAAATTGCCGGTCGGAAACTTCTCTGATTACAAACGCCGGAATCTGGTAATTTTTCAATTCATCAATATCGTCAAAAAAAACTTTTGCCAGATTTAATCCCCAAAGTTTTCCCAAAAAGACATCCAATTCCATTTTCACGCCGCCGCCTTCGTAAAAATAACGGTTTTTGCGAATTTCATTGCTTTCCGCCCTTTCGTTTCGGCGAATTTGTCTGCCTTCAAATTGTTCAAAAACGGCGTGTTCGGCTTCATCGAGATAAATTTTTGACACTTGCCACCGCGTCAAATCTTCGAGCGGAATCCGCTGTTCCAAAATCCACGTCCATTCGTTCGTGTCCGGCGCGCGCGTTGAACGCAACCGCAGCCGCGTATTTTCGATGTAATTATCAAAAATTTGCAGATGATTGCTCGCCCGCGTCAGCGGTTCGGGCAAATCCTGAATTAAAAAAACGCGGCGCAGTTCGGTTTGATAATCTTTATCCGTCATCGTTTGCTTGTTTTTTTCCTCAATTGTTTTATACTTTTTTATTTCCAACTTCAATATCAGAGGTCTAAATATACAAAATGCGTTATCAAATTACACTTTTAACAATCGTCGCGGCGAGTTTTTTATTCGGCTGTACAAAAACCGAAGTCCCCGTCAATACAACCGAAACAACCAATAAAAACGCCAACGCCGCAGCCGTTAATACCAACAATCCGCTTTCGACGACTGCCACGCCGGAAATCGCCACGACCAACGACGCGCCGACGCTTTCGCCGGTCGTTCAAGCCTATTACGAAGCGTTAAAAAATAGAGACGACGCGGCACTGCGAAAAGTTTATTCGCGGGAAACCTTGAAATCGCTGGAATCCGATATGAAAGATGAAAAGCAAACCTCGCTCGTCAAATTTATTACCGAACTGGAGCCGGTTCCCGCCACACCTTTTGAACTGCGAAACGAAAAAATTGACGGCGACACGGCAGTTGCCAGAATGAGCGGCGGCAGTTATCCGAACGGCATCGTCATCAAATTCGTCAAAGAAAACGGCGAATGGAAAATGACCAACGAAAGTCCTGACTTTCAAGCCGTCAAACAAGCAGCGGCGAATTCAAATACCGCCAAATAATTAAATTTATTTACCAAATTACGCATCTTTGACTAGAGCGCAATCCGTCCCGGTTGCAGTTGAGTCGTCGCTTCGACGCGAAAAATCTCTTGTTAATATTCGAGTTGAAAGCTGTCGAAACGCTTTTTCGCGCTTTGCGCTCACTGCAAACGGGACGGGTTGCGCTCCAGTCTTTTTTCTCTATTTTGACGAAACATCAGTTCTTCATAAAAATTCAATTCATCGTGTTGAGAATATTCAGCGCGACCGCTTCCGCCGCTTTGATGCCGTCAATTCCGGCTGACAAAATTCCGCCCGCGTAACCCGCGCCTTCACCCGCCGGAAAAAGTCCTTTTGTGTTCAAACTTTGCCCGTCCGCACCGCGTTTGATGCGAATCGGCGATGACGTGCGCGTTTCGATGCCGGTCAATAAAGCGTCGTTCATTGCAAACCCTGTGATTTGTTTATCAAAAGCCGGAATCGCTTCCCGAATCGCGTCAATCGCGTATTTCGGCAAGGCTTCGCTCAAATTCGTTAAATGAATTCCCGGCGTGTAGGAAGGTTTGACCGCACCGAGTTCTTTTGATGCGCGACCTTTGAGAAAATCGCCGACAAGCTGTCCCGGCGCGTGATAATTTTCGCCGCCCAACTTAAATGCTTTTTCTTCCAATCTGCGCTGCAATTCGATTCCGGCGAGCGCGTTTTCAGGATAATCAATTTCAGGCGTGATGCCGACGACGATTGCGCTGTTGGCGTTTTTTTCATTGCGCGAATACTGCGACATTCCGTTGGTCACGAGTTTTCCGGCTTCCGACGCTGCCGCGACGACCATTCCGCCCGGACACATACAAAAACTGTACACCGAACGCCCGTTTGTGCAGTGATGAACGAGTTTATAATCCGCCGCGCCGAGCAGTTTGTTGCCCGCAAAATCTCCGAAACGGCATTCGTCAATCAAATTTTGCGGATGTTCGATGCGAAAACCGATGGAAAACGGTTTCGGTTCGATATACACGCCGCGAGAAAAAAGCATTTCAAAAGTGTCGCGCGCGCTGTGTCCGACGGCGAGAACGACGTGCGAACTTTCGATAAATTCGCCGCTTTCCAATGTTACGCCGCGCACTTTATTATTCTCGATTTCCAAACTTTCAACGCGGGTTTGAAAACGAATTTCGCCGCCCAAATTTTCAATGACGGCTCGCATTTTTTCGACGATTTTGATGAGTTTATAAGTTCCGATGTGCGGTTTATTGACGAACAAGATTTCAGGATTCGCGCCCGCTTCGACGAGTTCGGTCAAAACTTTGCGACCGAGATATTTGGAATCTTTGACCTGCGAATAAAGTTTTCCGTCGGAAAAAGTTCCCGCGCCGCCTTCGCCGAACTGCGCGTTCGACTCGGGATTCAAATTGCCGTTTCGCCAAAAACCAAATGTATCCGCGCTGCGTTCGCGCACCGATTTTCCGCGCTCCAAAATGATCGGGCGAAAACCCATTTTTGCGAGCATCAATCCGGCAAAAAGTCCGCACGGTCCCGTGCCGATGACAACCGGACGAATTTTCAAATCTTTCGGCGCGGCGGCGACCGATTTGTAATGCGTGTCGGGAGTTTCCGCAATATGCGGATCAGATTGAAATTTTTTGATTAGTTCGTCGTCTTTCGTCGTTTCGACATCAACGATGTACACAAAAACAATCGCGCTTTTTTTCCGCGCGTCGTAACTGCGTTTGAAGATGGTAAAATCTCTTACTTCGTCATCCGAAATTTGCAGTTTAGCGACAATTGCACTTCGCAAAGCGTCGTCCGCGTGGTCAAGCGGCAATTTTATTTCGGAGATTCTGAGCATTTTATGAGTGATACTATGAATTGTATTAAGAAACCCGTGAACTAGAAGCATTCTTTATTTTCCAAGAACCTTCGCTCTTTTCCAAAGAAACATTTGTGCCAAAACCGCATAAGGGACAATTAGTTAACTCAACATAAACATCGGCTTTTGTTTTATCTTCGTTATATTCAACACTGGAAAGCCTGACTATGCCCAACGCCTTTGGGTGTTCTTTGAAGAATTCCAAGATGTTCGGTTTATTGCTTTTTTGTTTAGAATCGGTTTCGTCGGCAAGAATTTCGTCGGAATATTTTTCCTCATCAATAAAAACATACTTAATTGGAATCTTAAATTCAGGTTTAAGTTTAGTAGAGGATTTGTCAGAAGTTGTATTTGAAATTATAAGCAACTCGCCGCTGTAATCAATAAACAATTTTTTCAAAGCAACTGAGTAAATCTCATAATCCTCAGATTCTTGTGAAACTTTAGAAATATTTGATTCTACTGATGTTTGATTTAGCAATTTAAAGCAAAAAATTACAAATGTAACACCTACAACAAAAGTAATAATTGCAACAATTGTTTTAAACGAAATATTTTTCATACAGCTTTTTCCTAAATAATCGTTGTCACAATTTCCCGAATGCTTCTCTGTAAATCGCGGTCATCTGTGAGCGGAAAAAACAAGTGCGTTGTTACGGCAAAACAAGCAGCGACACTTGCTCGTCTTCGTAAAATAATTTAATGACCTCAAAATCCTGCCGCAGAAGTTCTTCCACCTGTCGTGTCGAACAGTTTCCGAGTTGCAGCCAAACGACTTTCGGCGGATTCCCGAATACTAAACTCAGGTCGTGCATATCCGCATCTTTCGATACGATTATTAAATCATTGTCTTTCGCGTAATCCCAAACAATCGGGTCATTTGTTGCTTTCATACCGACATCTCTGACGTGAAGCGAGTCCGGGAAAATGTCTGCTAAAAGGCGCGGTAATTTGGGCGACAAATTTTCGTCAAAGAGTAATTTCACGCGGCTGTCACGGGAGCAGTCATCAGCCGCCGCTCACGGTCGGCGGCATAAGCGATGCAGGCTTTCAAATCTTCGCGCGTCAAATCAGGAAAATCATCGAGTATTTCTTCGAGGGTCATTTCCGAAGCTAGATATTCGAGAACTTCATAAACTGTAATTCTCAAACCGCGCACACAAGGTTTGCCCCCGCGTTTGTTCGGTTCAATCGTGATGTAATCTCGATAGTTCATAGTTTAAATTATCGGCTGTGAATAATTTAAAAGCAAGAAATATTTTCTGTTAAAACCACATAAAACTTTACATTCACAGAAAAATCAAATAATCGTCGTCACAATTTCCCGAATGCTGCGCTGTAAATCGCGGTCATCGGTAATCGGCGCGACGAGGGCGACTTCCGCCGCGTCAACGGGCGCGATGCCCTGTGCGATCATCTGCGCCGCGTAAATTAACAGGCGCGTTGAAACGCCTTCTTCCAAGCCGTGACCGCGCAGATTTCTCACTTTTTGCCCGATTTTCACCAAATCCTGCGCCATATTTAGTTCGATTCCGCCTTCTTTGGCGACGATTTCCGCTTCGGCTTCGGCATTCGGATAATCAAATTCCATTGCCACGAACCGCTGACGCGTGGATTGTTTCAAATCTTTCAAAATTGACTGATAACCCGGATTATACGAGACGACGAGCATAAATTCCGGCGGAGCTTCGATCACCGTGCCGCGCTTTTCAATCGGCAAACGCCGCCGGTCGTCAGTCAGCGGATGAATAATCACGACGGTATCTTTTCTGGCTTCGACCACCTCGTCCAAATAACAAATCGCGCCGGCGCGAACGGCGGTCGTCAGCGGTCCGTCGTGCCAGACGGTTTCGTCGCCTTCAAGCAGAAATCTGCCGACCAAATCGGTCGAAGATAAATCTTCGTGACACGCGACCGTAATCAGCGGGCGATTCATCTGATACGCCATATATTCGACAAACCGCGTTTTCCCGCAGCCCGTCGGACCTTTCAGCATCACCGGCAATTTCGCCGCGTAAGCCGCCTCAAAAAGCCCGACTTCCTGCCCGACGGGTAAATAATAAGGTTCGTTTTCAACTTTGTATTTTTCGACTGCTAATTCCATAAATAATTATTTTCAAGTATATAAATGCAAACGATAATCTTATCATTCACGCGAAATTGATAGCAAACGGGAGATTTTTTTGACGAATACGGAAGCCCGCACAAAGTAAGGGCGTGAGTGAATTCGCCCTTACTTTGTGCGGGCTTCCGCAAAGGCTAATTTGTTCTGTGTAATTACTGATGTTACGCAAAATGTATCTTCAAGGGCTTCGCCCGCCGATGTGCGGAAAGGCTGTGCCTTTCCGTGTAGTTACTTTTCACTTTCCTGAAACTCTAACTGGAAAGGCACAGCCTTTCCGCACATCGGGCGGCACAGCCGCAAAGACTTAAATCTTTACACAACGTGATTAATTATTTTCGACCCGGAATCATTCGCAAAACCCGATTTATAATATCCTGCGCTTCTTTGACGCGAAATAACGCCGCGATTAAAAAGTAAGTGATGCCGTAAGGCGCGGCGACGAGAAGCGCGATTAAAATCGGGTGCAGCGATGCGCCGATTGCCAGTTTAATCGCCCAGCCTAATGCCGCCGCAAGGATCGCCGCCGTCCAGAGTTTGACGACAAAATCAAAAGGAAGTCCGGTTTTGCCGATTTTTCCGTTGAGCGAACGACGCAGCAGCAAAAATTCGACCCAGCCCGCGATGCCCGCCGTCAATGTTAAGCCGACCGTTCCCCATTGAATTTCGAGTCCGAGCAGCGGCGGCACATAAACCGCGCAAAAATAGCCGAGAACGGTCGTCAGCGCGACTCTGATGACGGCGAATTTGAGCGGCGTGCGCGTGTCTTTGAGCGCGTAAAATGTTGACGAATAAAGCCTTCCGAGCGTCGAAGCCATCAGCCCGACCGACGCGCCGGCGAGCGTTCCCCAGACGAACAGCACATCGCGGTCGCCGAATTTTCCCGTTTTATAAACCGAAGCCGCCAGCACGTCGCCGAACGCGAGAAAAGCCATTGACGACGGCACGATGAATACCGCGATGCGTTTTAATCCGGCATCGAGCCGACTGCGAAGCTGTGATGAAACTTCCACATCGTCGCCGAGCGCGCTCGCCATCGCGGGCAGTTCCGCCGCCGAAATTGACATTCCGAACAGGCTGACCGGCAGCGTGTAAAGACTCTGCGTGTATTGCAGCAGCGCGGACGGTCCGGTTCCCAGAAAACTGGCGATAATCGAATCAACATACGCGCTGATCTGCACCACGCCGCGACTGAAAAAAACCGGAAAAAAGTTTCGTATGACCGTGCGGACATTGACCGACGAAAAATCGAAAATCGGCTGAATCTTTTTGATTAAAAAAAAGACGGTCGGAAGCTGCACGATAAATTGCAGCGCGCTGCCGACGACCGAACCCCACGCCGTAATCGCGGCGAGATCGCTTTGCGCGACGCGATTGCCGTAAAACACCATCGCCGCGATAATCGCGCAGTTCCAGATGACGGGCGCGGTGTATGAAAGAAAAAATTTGCGGTGACTGTTGAGGATTCCCAGACACCACGCCGACATCACGAGCAAACCCGCGCCCGGAAACAGGATTTTGACGAGGCGAATCGTCAATTCGCGCTTTTCACCTTCAAAACCGGGCGCGATAAAACCGATCATATACGGTGTCAGCAAAACGCCGAGCAGAACCAGAACGGACGTGAGCAGAGCCAGAATCGTCAAAATCGCATTCGCCACGCGGTTGGCTTCTTTATCGTCGCCCTGCGCCAGCAATTTCGCGTAGACGGGAATCAGAGAAGCCGAAAGCGCGCCTTCGCCGAAAACATTCTGGAGAAAATTGGGAATCTTAAACGCCTGCGCGAAAACGTCCGCCGCGTCCGACGTGCCGAAATAATAAGCGAAAATCCGCTGCCGCAAAACGCCGATAATCCGGCTGATTAAAATACCCGCGCCGACCAGAAAAGCGTGGCGCGTTGTGCTTTCGTTACGTTTTTTGACGGTCGCCGATGCCGCGTCAATTTTATCCTGCGGCGTTATTTCATCGTCGAAATCGGCTGGCTCAACAGAACTCATTAATTATCAGGCTCCATTTATAAATTTGCGGTAATTTTGAAAGTATCTATTTCAGAATTTACAGATTGTTTACAGCAACACAAATTTAAGACAATACCAAAAAATTTCGCAATGTGTATCTTTTGAGAGTTAAAACCGCAAATAAAATTTTCGGGCGTTTCAGCGACGGATTCAATTTTTCAAATAACTTTTCAAATATTCTCCGGTGTGCGAATTTTCAGCGTTGACGATTTCTTCTGGCGTTCCCGTCGCCACGATTTCGCCGCCGCCGGTGCCGCCCTCGGGACCTAAATCAATGATGTAATCGGCGGTTTTTATCACGTCGAGATTGTGTTCGATCACCAGCAAACTTCCGCCGTTTTCGATCAATGCGCGAAATGCTGACAAAAGTTTGTTGATGTCTTCAAAATGCAACCCGGTTGTCGGTTCGTCGAATATAAACAGTGTTTTCGACTTCGTTTTCTGCGCGAGATGCGCGGCGAGTTTGACGCGCTGGGCTTCACCGCCGCTCAATGTCGTCGCCGATTGTCCGAGCCGCAGATAGCCAAGTCCGACATCTTCGAGAACTTTTAATTTGCTCGTCAGTTTGTTGACATCTTTGAAAAAAAGAATCGCTTCCCGAATCGTCAACTGCAAAACTTCGGCGATGTTTTTGCCTTTGTAATGCACGTCGAGAATTTCATTTTTAAAGCGTGTGCCGCGACAGTCTTCGCAGGTCAGTTCGACATCGGCGAGAAACTGCATTTCGACCGTCACCGTGCCGCTACCCTGACAGGTTTCGCAGCGTCCGCCGGGAACATTGAACGAAAAGTGCGACGGCGTGAAGCCTTTCGTTTTCGACATATTCGTCGCCGCGAAAACTTCACGAATTGCGTCGTAAGCCTTGATATAAGTTACCGGATTCGAGCGCGGCGTTCTGCCGATTGGCGATTGGTCAACCAAAATCACGTCGTCAACAAATTTTCCGCCGACAATTTCCTGAAAAAGTCCGACTTTCGCCTGCCATTCGCCGCGCTGTTTTTTCAGTCCGGCGTAAATTACATCGTGAATCAAAGTTGATTTGCCCGAACCGGAAACGCCGGTCACGCAGACGAGCATATCGAGCGGAATTTCAACATCAATATTTTTCAGATTGTGTTCACGCGCCCCGATTATTTCCAGTTTACGCTTGCCGGCTTCGCGCCGTTTGTGCGGGATTTTGATTTCCGCTTCGCCGCGCAGATATTTCGCCGTCAGCGAATCTTCGTCTTTCAGCAGATTTTTATAATCGCCCGCGTAAACGAGATTTCCGCCGAGTTCGCCCGCGTAAACGCCGATGTCGAGAATATAATCGGCGACGCGCATCATTTCTTCGTCGTGTTCGACGACCAAAACGGTATTGCCGATGTCGCGCAGATTTTCGAGAATTTTAATCAGCCGCGTGTTGTCGCGCGGGTGAAGTCCGATGGAAGGTTCGTCCAGTACATACAACGCGCCGACGAGCGACGAGCCTAAGTTTGTTGCCAGTTGAATTCTCTGTGCTTCGCCGCCGCTCAAAGTCGCGGCAAGCCGGTCGAGCGTCAAATAATCCAAGCCGACATCAACCAGAAATTTGATACGGCGGCGAATTTCGAGCAGAAGTTTTTCGGCGATCTGCTCGCGTTCTTCGCTCATTTTCAGCTCGTCAAAAAACTTTTGCGCGTTTTTTATCGAAAGCGCGGCGATTTCCGGCAGCGATTGTTCGGCGATCTTGACATCACGCGCCGCCTGCCTGAGCCGCGCGCCGCCGCAGTCGGGACACAATGCGTAACCGCGAAATTTCGACAGGAAAACGCGAACGTGCAGTTTATATTTTTTCGTTTCCAGCCATTTGAAAAATCCGTCAACGCCGCGAAATTTCCCTCTTCCGTGCAGAATCGCGTTTTTCTGCCAATCTTCAAGGTCAACAAACGGCACATCAGCCGAAACGCCGTTTTCCTGCGCGAAAAGCATCAATTCCTTTTTCGCCCACGCGTAACTCGGACGCGAAAACGGCTCGACCGCGTTTTTTTTCAGCGAAAGTAGCGGATTTGAAACGACCAAATCGTAATCAATCCCCACAGTATTGCCGAAACCCTGACACGTCGGACACGCGCCGAACGGCGAATTGAAACTGAAAAGCTGCGGTTCCGGTTCGTCGTAAACCGTTCCGTCGTATTTGCAGATAAATTTTTCCGAAAAGTTCAGCGTACCGCAGTCGTCCCGACTGCCGTCGAGAGTGCGTCCCGCGCTCTCATCTTCCGTCTTTTCTTCTTTTATCTTCTCTTCTTCTGTCTTCTCGGAATTTTTGTCTCGGAAGCGGGACGCATCCGAGACGGCAAGCGGGACGCTTGCAGTACGAATTACTGCCGAACCGTTTTCACGAAAACATATTTCGAGCGAATCAACCAGTCTTTGCCGAATTTCTTCGTCGGCTTTCAAACGATCAATCAAAACGAAAGTATTTTCAAAATCCGCAAACGAATAATCTTCCGGTTTCTGCAAATCAAATGTTTCACCATTTCGCCAAAAACGTGTAAATCCCTGCTGCATCAAACTCATCAGATGCGGAATCGGATTTTGGACTTTAGAAGCTGCACTTTGGACTTCTTCCTGGTGTTCAGCGGGAAATAAAACGTAAAATCGCGTTCCTTTTTCCAAAGTTGATAAAATCTCGGTCGCGGCTGATTCGGGCGAATCTTTGACGACTTCGCGCCCGCAGACGTGGCAGAAAGTTTGACCGACACGCGCATATAAAAGCCGCAGATAATCGTAAATTTCGGTTTGCGTGGCAACCGTCGAACGCGGATTTCGCGTCTGATTCTTTTGCCGAATCGCAATCGCCGGCGCGATTCCCAAAATTTCGTCAACGTCCGGTTTATCCATTCGCTCTAAAAACTGTCGCGCGTACGCCGACAAAGATTCGACGTAACGCCGCTGACCTTCGGCGTAAATCGTGTCAAAGGCGAGCGAAGATTTGCCCGAACCGGAAACGCCGGTGACGACCGTCAGTTTTTCGAGCGGCAAATGAAATGAAATATTTTTCAAATTGTGAACGCGCGCGCCGCGTACTTCGATAACTTCTTCTTTGGTTTTGGCTGCTTGCATAGATGAAATTTTCCGTCATTCGAGCAAAATTTTATTTTATCAAATTCAAGCCGCGACACAAAAGCGGAATAAAAAACTTTGGCTGAAACATTATTAAAACAAAAGTAATCGGAAATTTTTTGAGAGGTAAAAATGAAATCAACTTTATTAACGTTCGCTTTGATCGGTTTTCTCGGCATTTCTTCGACGATGGCACAAACTAAAGAAAATCCGGCGGCGAAAAATAAAACGCCGGTTTTAGTCGAGCTTTTCACGTCGGAAGGCTGTTCGAGCTGTCCGCCCGCCGACCGCGTTCTGACAAAACTTGAAAAGGAACAGCCGAACGGCGGCGCGGAAATTATCACGCTTGAAATGCACGTTGATTACTGGAATTATTTGGGCTGGAGAGACGAATTTTCAATTCCGCATTTCGGCGAACGGCAGGGCGGTTACGAAAGTTTTTTCGGACTGGATTCAAATTACACGCCGCAAATGGTCGTTGACGGACAGAAAGAATTTGTCGGCAGCAATTATAAAAATGCGACGAATGCAATTGCGGCGGCGATCAAAAATGACAAAGCGGCGGTTGAAATTTCGCCTGAAATTTCAGGCAAAAAAATCAATTTCAAAATAAAAAGCGCGGATGTTTCAAAACACGACGAATCATATATTTGGCTGGCGGTGACGGAAGATAATTTGACAAACAATGTCAGTCGCGGCGAAAACGCGGGCAGAACTTTGTCGCACACGTCGGTCGTGCGCGAATTGAAACTGATCGGAAATCTGCTGCCCGCCGATAAAAGTTTCAATATCGAAACCGCCGTCAATCTTCAGCCGAACTGGAACAAGAAAAATCTGAAATTCGTCGTTTTCGCGCAGGGCAAACAGTCGAAAAAAGTTTTCGCGTTGGACAGAACGAAACTGATGTAATTGCGCCGCAGAATGTTATATGATGGCGAAGGAGTTTTTTATGAAACAGCTATTTTTAATCGGGTTTTTATCAATTTTGTCAGCTTTTTTCGCTTGCACTATGCAAAACAATCCGGCGGCAGCCGAATCAGCCGACGCGCCGCAAATTAATGCGAATCCGAAGCCCGAAAATGTGAATAATAAAGATAAAACGCCTGTTCTGGTCGAGCTTTTTACCAGCGAAGGATGTTCAAGCTGCCCGCCTGCCGACCGCGTTTTGGCTCAATTGGAATCCGAACAGCCGAATCCGAATGCGAAAATTATCACGCTCGCGCTGCACGTTGATTATTGGGACAACATCGGCTGGAAAGACGAATATTCATCGGCTTTATACAGCCAGCGGCAGAATGTTTACGGGCAGGCGTTTAAAATCGGACAGATTTACACGCCGCAAATGGTCGTTGACGGAGAAAAACAGTTCGTCGGAAGCAATCTGTCGGAAGCGAACAAGGCGATCACCGAAAGCGCGAAAGATAAAAAGGCGAAAGTCGAACTCGCCAACGCGGAAAACAACTTGAAAATAAAAATTTCCGACCTTCCGAAACACGAAAACGCCTCCGTATTTTTGGCGATTGCCGAAGATAATCTCAGCACCAGCGTCAAAGGCGGCGAAAATTCCGGGCGCAAACTCGACCACACATCCGTCGTCCGCGAACTGAAATCCATCGGAATGATTACGGCGGAACAAAATGGTTTTGACAATTCCGTCGCCGTGCAGTTACAGCCGAATTGGAAAAAGGAAAATCTAAAATTTGTCGTGTTCGTGCAGGAAAACGGCAGCCGCAAAATTTTGGGTGTCAACCGAGTCAGTTTATAAAAACAAAATTTGCAGGGATAACAGGATAAAAAGGGATAAATCAAATCTTTTAACTGATTTAATCATCCCATTTATCTTGTTATCTCTGCAAATTTCTTTGATATTTCACCAGCGAAAATCGTATCTCGAAAAATTTTCGCGCCAGTTTTCGGCGATTTCGATCCTGAGAATCGGAATTTCACCGTCGAAAATAATTTCCGCGTCTAAAAGGCGGCGCAAACGGTAAGTTCTGCCCGAAGGCGAACAAATTATCAGCGTCGCTTTTTCATCGTCAAATCTCGAAACAACCGCAAAACGCCAGTCTTTTTTGGTGCGAACAATCAGCCGCGCGCCAATCGGTAAATCGCGCAGAGTTATTTGAGTGTCGGGAGTTTCCAAAGTTTTTGGTAAGTTTGATAAGTTTTCTGCGGCAACTGGATTAAAATCGGATTTTTTTTCGCGTCTAAACGACCCAAAACCGCTTCGATATTTTCGCGCTTCATCGCCGTACAGCCCGCCGTTCCCGTGTTTTCGCTTTTCCAAATGTGCAGAAAAATGCACGAACCTTTTCCCTTTTGCGGCGGAGACGAGTTATGCGCGACGAAAACGCCCAAATCATATTGCGCTCCGACTGCCAGCATTTTTTCCGAGCTGTTCCAATCGAAATTATTGACTTTATTTTTATCAACGATCCGATTATAGACGGCGGATTTCACATCGTCCACGCATTCGGTTGATTCTTCCAATTGTGTATATGGCAAATTTACAAAATCCGGTTTGGTGACTGAGCCGAACGCGCTCGTCAGATTAAAAATTCCCGCCGGAGCTTTGCCGTCGCCCTCGACCTTGTGCGGCTCGGTTTCCGCCATCATTCGCGCGTCGTCGCTCCACGCCAAACCGTTTTTGCCGACAACGACCGGAAAACTCGCGCCGACCGGCTGCCACGGTGATTTTGTATTTTCGCGTTCAAACATCTGCGCCTGTCCCTGAATTTCCGTCCAGTTTTTGGTCGTTACGACGATTGCCTGCCGAGATGCGGAAAGCAAAGTTTTCTGCGCCTGAATATTAACGCCCAGCAAGATTATTGTTAAAAAAAGAAATGTAATTTTTCTCATTGCCGCAAAAAGCTGAAAAACCACGAAGAACACAAAATCGCATTTTGTGTTCTTCGTGGTTTTAATTCACAAATATTTTAATCAACAAATGGCAAATCGTGATTTTTGTTGGGCTTTTGGCTGACGGCGTAAACGCGCAGACCGACGGAAATCATTAAAATCGAAATGCCGATCCAAACCAAAACCCAGACGATTCCCGGAAGTCCGGTCGCCGCCGCCATATTTCCCGCATCTGTCTGCATATCCGAACCAAAACCCGGCGCGTTGATAAAAAACAGCGTTTTCAAATCGAGAAAAGCGTTAAGCAAACATTGCACGGCGAGAAACGCGACGGAAAAGTTGGCGACTTTGACGCTCGAATATTTTCCCAGCCCGATAAGTCCGGCGGTCAAAAGAATTCCCGAAATAACCGTAAAAGCGATGCTGGAAATTCCGACCTGCAATGAAAATACATTGAAAACCGGACTCAAAACGCCGAAAAACAGCGTGATTAAACCGATGAAAACGCCGCACGCCATTAAAATATGTTTGGCGGAAACGACGCGGCGAATCAGCAAGAGCAGCAAAACGCCGAACGCCGTCGTGCCGAGATAACCCGCGCTCGAAGTCAGAATCGCGCCGAAAAATCCCGACGGAACCGAATAAACAACGCCGCTTCCGTCCGAAGCGATGGTCAAACTCTGCACCGAACCGCCGGTCAGCAATCCGACCAGCGCGTGGCTCGATTCGTGAATAAACGTCGTGAACAAACGCACCGGATAAACCAGATATTCGGTGTATGGAATAAACCACAGAGCAATTGTAATCACGGTCGCAATCAATAAAAGATAAATTTGCGGCTTGGCATCTTCGGCAACTTTGTATTTCATTTTTCCAAAAACTCCTTATAAATTTCTCAACCTAATCTTACCATATTTTACGTTCGATTTTACAATAAAGTTCTTTGGTCGTAAATCGTAAATCGTCAATCGTTTAAGAAATTGCCCAAAATAAAAAGGCTGTATCCTTAAATCTGAGCAAAACCTCCGCGACATCGTAAAAACGATTTACGATTGACGATTCACGAAATCGCTCTTGCCGCCGGTTTTGGATTCCAGCCTGATTTCCGTAATTACAATATCTTTCTGCACCGCTTTGCACATATCGTAAACGGTCAGCGCGGCGACTGAAACGGCGGTCAACGCTTCCATTTCCACGCCGGTTTGCGAATTCGTTTTCGCTTCGGCTTCGATGAAAACGCCGTAATCTTTCAATTCAACATTGACATTCACTTTCGATAAATTTATTTGATGACACAGTGGAATTAGCGCGGAAGTTTGTTTTGCCGCCATAATTCCGGCGATTTGCGCGATTTCGAGCGGATTTCCTTTCGGATTCTCATTTGATTTGAGAATTTTTAACGTTTCCGCGTTCAGCAAAACCTTGCCCGAAGCGATGGCGCGGCGCGCGGTTTCCGGCTTTTCGCTCACGTCAACCATTTTTATTTTACCCTGCTCGTCAAAATGTGAAAATTTTTCCATAAGATTTTTATTCTGCAAATTTTTCGTGTATTTCACAGGAACTATTTCGAGCAAAATTCACAAAAAGTATATTTCAGCGACTTCGCCGGCTTCGATATTTTTCCCGCGCGGCACGAAAACGAGCGCGTTGGCGCGTGAAAAAGCGATAAAGTTTGACGAACCGTTAAAGCGCAGCGATTCGATGATTAATTTTCCCGTCTCGTCCGTTTCGACTAATGCCGGCAAAACCGAATCGCGTTCCGCCGCGCACTTTAATTTACGCGGCGCGACGGCAAAACCGCGTTTCAATTCACAGTTTTTCGCGCTCTGCATTTTCAGCAGAGCGGTTCGCGCGAACAAGTAAAACGTCACCGCCGACGAAACCGGATTGCCCGGAAGTCCAAAAATCAGACACTCGTTTAATTTGGCGAAAACCGTCGGCTTTCCCGGTTTCAAACTGACTTTTTCAAAAAAAACCTCCGCGCCGAGTTCACGCAAAACTGGCTTTGTAAAATCGTAATCGCCAACTGAAACGCCGCCCGTCGTGATTAAAACATCGTATTTTTCGGCGGCATTTTGAATTGTGGATTTCAGATTTTGGATGTCGTCTCCGACCGACGGCAAAATTTTCGCGTCGGCAAATCGGTCGGCGAAAACTTTGAGCATCATCGAATTTGAATTGCGAATCTGATCTTTTCGCGGCGTTTCCGAAATTTCGACGATCTCGCTGCCCGTCGAAAGAATTCCGACACGCGGCTTTCGGTAAACTTCGACTTTCACGTAACCGAATGAAGCCATCGCCGCGATCATATTTTCCGTGATGATTTCCCCGGCGGAGAATATTTGTGTATCTTTCGTAATTTCCGAAGCGAAAGCGTTGATATTTTGCCGCTCTTTCGTCTTCTCCAAAATCGTAATAAAACCGTTTTCTTCCCGCGTCAGTTCAACTTTCTGCACCGCGTCCGCGCCCGACGGAACCGGCGCGCCGGTCATAATTCTGACGGCTTCGCCCGAATGCAGTTCACCGCCAAAACCCTTTCCCGCCGCCGATTCGCCGATAATTCGCAACTTCACAGGCGCGTTTTCGACATTTTCATTTTTGACCGCGAAACCGTCCATCTGCGACCGATCAAACGGCGGCAAATCCATATCTGCGCGAATTTCTCCGGCTAAAATTCTGCCGACGGACTTTTCCAAGCCAATCGTTTCGCCTTTCAAAGGAAAACTCTCGCGCTTGACAATTTTTAGGGCTTCAGAAATTGAAATCATAAATGAATTTAGCGCGGAATCTAACAAAATGGTAAACTTTTCTTTGCGCCTGGAATTTTATTATATCAAACTTTTAAGAGAGGAAAATTAGATAACGTGATTGATTTTGAATTGACCGAAGAACACGAAGCACTGAAAAAAACCGTGCGCGAATTTGTCGCGGGCGAAGTTGCGCCTTATATAAAAGAATGGGACGAAAAACAGCATTTTGAAAAATCCGTTTTTACCAAAATGGGCGAACTCGGACTTCTTGGAGTTTGCATTCCCGAACAATACGGCGGCGCGGGGTTTGATTACGTTTCGCTTGGGTTAGTCTGCGAAGAACTCGAAGCGTGCGACACGTTTCTGCGCGTGGCGATGAGCGTTCACGTCGGGTTAAATTGTTTGTCTTTATTGACTTGGGGCAATGAAGAGCAGAAGCAGAAATATCTCGTGCCGCAGGCGAAAGGCGAAAAACTGGCGACATTCGGGCTGACTGAACCAAATGCCGGAAGTGATGTGATAGGAATGCGTTCGTCAGCGAAACGCGATGGTGACGACTGGATTTTGAACGGCGAAAAGATGTGGATTTCACTCGGAAATACCGCCGATAATTTTTTGTTTTTCTGCTGGACGGATGAAGAAAAACGCAAAAAACGCGATCATTCCGGGTTGAGCTGTTTTATTGTCGAACGCGCGATGGAAGGTTTTTCGTCCGGGACGCTGCACGGGAAAATGGGCATTCGCGCGGGTGATACCGGATATTTTACTTTGCAGGATGTCAGAGTTCCGCAGGCGAATATGCTCGGCAAGGAAGGTGAAGGTTTTAAGATTGCGATGTTTTCGCTGGAAAACGGGCGTTATACGGTCGCTTCCGGCGCGACGGGCGTGATTCGCGCGGCGCGTGACGCTTCGGTCGCTTATGCCAATACGCGCGAAGTTCAGGGACAAACGATTGCCAACTTCCAGCTTGTCAAACAGAAAATCGCCGAAATGCAGGCGGATTATGAAATGTGTCATCTGCTCTGGCTAAAAGCCGGCTGGCTGAAAAATATCGGCGAATCTTCGACGAAGGCGGCTTCTCTGGCAAAATGGCAGGCGACGACGCGCTCGGAAAAAGCGGCTTCGATGGCAATTGAAATTCACGGCGCGAACGGTTATATCAATGATTATCCGGTCGAACGCTATTTGCGGAACTGCAAAGCTGCGATTATTTATGAAGGAACTCGCGATATTCACACGCTGATGCAGGCGGATTGGGCTTTAGGACTCAAAAAAGAACCGAACGCGCGGGTTTCGCTGCCGTCTTACAAAACGAAGGAAGCTGCCGGTTAAAATTTGGATCAAAATTATTTGCAGGGATAACAGGATGAATGGGATTTTCAAAGCAATATAGATATTGTTTTATCTCTGTTTATCCTATTATCCCTGCAAATTTATTTTCAGTTTTGTTTTAGAAATTGAATCTAAAAGCAAATTGAATCTGTCTGTTAGTTCCCAAACCGACCGTTCTTGCCACCGTCGAACGAAGCAGACCGAAGGTTGAACCGGCGGTGCTTTGCGTATAGGGCTGTCCGGGCTGGAGCGTGCCGAGCGAATTGCTTAATGTCGCGGAAGGATTGGCAAAATTCGTGAAATTGAAAATATTGAAAATCTCCGTGCGAAATTCAAAATTCATCTGTTCTTTGATGACAAATCGTTTTGACAGAACCAAATCAATCTGACTGAAATTCGGACCTTTCAGAGCGTTGCGCTCCAAGTTGCCGAAAGTTCCCGGCGCGGGTGTCGCAAATGCCGCCGGATTCAGAAAGTTACGGTCATTGTTCAAATACGGACTGACACCGGCAATCAAATCCGGTCGGCGCACGTTGCGCGACGCGCCGCCGCCAGGAACGTTGACGACTGCCGTAAATCCGGCGGGAAGCGGATTCGCCGCGTTGATCGTGCCGGGAAGACTGCGAACTTCGCCCGCCGTGCAGCCCGCCGCCGCGTTCGTGCATTGAATCACGACATCCGGGCGCACGATGCCGACTTCAATCGGCAAACCGCTTCTGGCATTGACGATTCCGCCGATTGTCCAGCCGCCCAAAATATAATTCGCGCCTTTGCCCAAATCCGCCAGTCTGCCCTTGCCGACCGGCAAATCATACAAAGCGCTGAGATTGAAGGAATGTCTGACATCAAAATTATTCGCGCCGCGATCCGCTTCAAAATTATCAAGCTGCGCCGACGTGCGCGCTTCGTTTGAACCGCCGGATGTTCCGCGACTGTAACCGTAAGTGTACTGCGCGTTGAGGGTTAAACCCTGCTGAAATCTGCGAGCCAACGAAAGCTGCAAGCCATCGTAGCGGTCGTCGCCGCCCGAAGTTTTGTAGTCAATTTCGGCATACGGACGGTTTTGCGTTGTGCCGGAGAGAATATCAAACTGACGAATCGTATTTACTCCAATCACTCGTCCGGCGGCATTAACGCGGTTGACAACTCCGACTCCGGTAGGCAAATTTGCGCCGTCGGTGATCGTCGTTTGTCCCGACAGAACCTGGTTGGTGACGCTTCGCAAAAATAGATTGCGTCCCTGACTGCCGACATACGCGACCGTTGAAACTAACTTATAAGGCAATTCCTGCTGCCAGGAAAACGTGTATTGAAACACCTGTTCGGGAATTTTGTAGTTGTTTGAATAAGCGCGCGGCTGAAATTGCCGATTCAGCGGATTGTTGTTGAAGTTGTCAACGATTCCCTGAATATTTGCTGGAAAAGCGAGCAACGAACCGCTCGTAATCGTTGAAGAAATGCGGTCGCTTTCAATCGGCTGAATCTGGTCTTCGGTTTGTCCCGGACCGTAATAAACGCCGAAACCGCCGCGCAAGAGCGTTCTGCCGCCGGCAAACAGTCCGTTCCCGTTCGGATTCGGCGACCAGGTGAAGGCGACGCGCGGACCAAAATTCGTTTTGGAAGATTTGAACGCCGGCGAATCGGAAGGTTTCAGTGTGCCGGTGTCAATATTGAACAACACCTGTTTATTGTTCTGTTCGCGCAGCGGCGTGTAGTATTCGTAGCGCAAGCCGTAGCTTAACGTAAAATTCGGTCGAATCTTCCATTCGTCCTGCCCGTAACCGATGTAATATTCCTGTTTCGCCAATGGCTGACCGCTCAAACCGTTGTTAAACGGACTTGGCGCACTCACATCGCCCAGATATTGAATTGAAGATGGCGCATCATTAAGAAAAGCGGCGAGATTTGAAAATGTGTAAGTCGTTCCGCCCTGACGGTCGGTATAGAGACGGATCAAACGCAATTCGCCGCCGAATTTGATGTTGTGATTGCCCCGCGTCCAACTGTAGCTGTCAATAAACGAAACCGAATACGGCGTGTAGGGCGCGCCGCGTCCGTTGGTCGCGCTGTTGGCGCGAACCAATCCGCCCGGAATGGCAATGCCCGATGAAGTTCCCTGTCCGGCGATGCCCGAATTGGCGACACTGCCGGAAATATTGATCGTTACGGCGGACAAATCAAATCCGTTGACGGTCGGCGCGGAACCGTTAATGCGGGTTTTCGCGCCGTTGAAACCGAGTCGAAATTCATTAACCTGATTTGACCCGATAACCGAAGTCCAGCCGAAAACGGCATTTTGCGGGGTGGCGGTAATCAGCGTGCGGCGACCCGTAATTCCTTCGGGCGTGTTGTCCGTCGCCTGATCGCGGTAATAACGCAAATAAACACTGTTATTGGCAGTCGCTTTCAAGTCGAGACGCAAACCGAAAGCGTTTTCATCGGTTTTTTCACTGTCCTGAAGCTGGAGAATTTCAAAACCCGGCGTAACCGCCGCGTTGGGTACGACAACCGCGCCCGATGAACGAAAAGCCGCGATAAACGGTCGAATCGCCGGATTGACCGGCGTGGTCGTTCCCGGAATCAATGCGCCCGGCTGCGCCAAAGCCAAACTCGGCGCGGCTTCGACAAAGTTTAACCCGGAACGCACGCGATAACCTTCGTAGCTGCCGAAAAAGAAGAATTTATCTTTAACAATCGGACCGCCGATTGAACCGCCGAATTGGTCGAGTTTCAAATCACTTTTCGGAATGCCCGACGTGATATTGTCAAAATAGTTTCTCGAATCAAGTCCGCTGCGGCGCAGATATTCAAATGCCGAACCGTGAAATTCATTGCCGCCCGATTTGCTGACGACGCTGATTTGTCCGCCCGTTCCCGTTCCCAATTCCGCCGTGAAATTGCTCGATTCGACGCGAAATTCCTGGATGTTTTCGAGACTCGTCTGCAAACGAAACGGCGAGGCGACTTCGCCGTTCAAAACTCCCGGCGAGCTGTCAATAATTCCCGTTCCCTCAACGCCGTCGTAGCGAATGACGTTTTGATCCACGGCGCGACCCGAAAATCGGATGTCGTTAAAAGTTCCCGAACCGGAATTAACCGCGCCCGGAGCCTGCAAATAAAGCTGCGAAAGCTGGCGACCGTTGATCGGCAAACCTTCGACTTCGCGCTGGTTGACGTTCGCGCCCAAACTCGCCGAAGCCGTGTTCAAAGGCGCGTCAGTCGCGCTGATAACATTAACCACCGCGCTCGTTCCGGCGGGCTGCAACTGCGCGCTGTAAGTCAATTCCTGACTGACGGAAAGCTGAATATTTTTCTGTTCCGAATCGGTAAAACCCGGCGCGGTAATTTTAATTGTGTAGAATGAAGGTCTCAAATTGGTAACGATGTAACCGCCTTCGCTGTTGGAAGTTACCGTTCTTTCCTCACCGGTCTTTTCATTTCTAATGATAATCGCGGCATTGGGAATCACCGCGCCGAGAGAATCACTGATCGTCCCGACCACTTTGGCGTAATCCGCCTGTCCGTAATTGACGGTGGTCAGTAAAAGAGCGAATGCAATGATGAACGAAATATACTTTATTTTTCCGCTTTCGGTTAAATTCATAGAAATTCTCCTTAAAGAACATTTAATTGCGCTGTGTTTGATATAGATTTGTGTTAAAGCCGAAAAGTCTTTGAAAATTTGTCTCTGAAATTCGGCTTTTGAATAATTTTAAATTGATATTTGTAATTTCAATCTGTAATCTTAATTTCGAGAGGTTACTAACTTGTAAAGTCATTATTAAATAAATGTTAATTATTCAACGGCGGCGATTTGTTAAAAATCGCGCCGGTGAAAGTTGGTATGCTCTTTGCGTATCATAAAGTTAAGGTCAAAAACACAGTCAGGTGTTTGAAAGTCATACATTTATTTGTATTTATATATTTAATCAAAAAGGAGAACGAGAATAATGTTAGTTAATGAAATAATGACGGAAAACCCCGCCTGCTGCACGGCGGACACGAATTTACAGGAAGTTGCCAAAATGATGGTGACGAACGACTGCGGATGTATTCCGGTGGTCGAAGATATGGCAAACAATAAACCTATCGGAATGATTACTGACCGTGATATTACGATTCGGACGGTTGCCGAAGGAAAAAATCCGCTTGATTTGACGGCGGGTAAAGTGATGAGCAAGAATGTTGTCACGGTAACGGCAGACACCTCGGTCGAAGATTGCTGCAATATGATGGAAGACAATCAAATTCGCCGTATTGCCGTCGTTGACGAAAACGGCTGCTGCTGCGGAATGGTCGCGCAAGCTGACATCGCCATCAACGCCAACGACAATAAAACGGCGGAAGTCGTACAGGAAGTTTCAAAAGCCGGTGCTTAATTATTTAAGTCGGCAAAAAGAAAAGGGCGGTCGAAACTTAAAGTTTCGACCGCCTTTTTTCTGTTTACTATAAAATTGTCTATTTATTCGCCGCCAGTTGCAGACGCGACTGCGCTCTTTCAAGCCGCTCCGTTTCGACGGCAAATTCTTCTTCCGTGCCTTTCCAGTCTTTCAATTCGTTTTCCGCCGCGTCGCGTTCCGTCCGCGCCGCTTCAATGTTAATATCGCCGGAAGTTTCGGCAACATCCGCCAGAATCGAAACATTATCCGCGCTGACTTCAACAAAACCGCCGGAAACCACCATTTTCTCAGTGACTCCGCCTTTCGCATAAGACAAAATGCCCGGTTTGAGAGTTGAGATAAGCGGCGCGTGGTTGTCCAAAATCCCGACTTCACCCGTCGTCGTCGGCACATTTACCGAATCAACCGACTCGCTTAGAACTTTTTTTTCCGGTGTAACAATTTCTAAATTTAACATTACTTTTAGTTTCTAATTTTTAGTTTTTGGTTTTGATTAGCTGAAGACTAAAAATCAAAGACCAAAACTAAAAACTTCCTAAGCCGTCGCCGCCATTTTCTTGGCTTTTTCCTTCGCCTGTTCAATGGTGCCGACCATATAAAACGCCTGTTCGGGCATATCGTCGCATTTTCCGTCGAGCAGTTCGCGGAAGCCCTTGATCGTGTCTTCGACTTTGACGTATTCGCCTTTTAAGCCCGTGAACTGCTCGCCGACGAAAAACGGCTGCGAGAAAAATCTTTGAACTTTACGCGCTCTGGCGACGGTTAATTTGTCATCTTCACTCAATTCATCGAGTCCGAGAATGGCGATAATATCTTGTAAATCCTTATAACGTTGTAGGATACGTTTGACTTCCTGCGCCGTATTATAATGTTCTTCGCCGACAATATCAGGAGTCAAAATCGTCGAATTAGAAGTCAGCGGATCAACCGCCGGATAAATTCCGAGTTCGACGATTTGGCGCGACAAAGCCGTTACCGCGTCCAAATGCGCGAAAGTTGTCGCCGGAGCCGGATCGGTGTAATCGTCCGCCGGAACGTAAACGGCTTGAATCGAAGTGATCGCGCCCGTTTTGGTTGATGTAATGCGTTCCTGCATTTCGCCCATTTCCGTCGCCAACGTCGGCTGATAACCAACCGCCGACGGCATTCTCCCTAAAAGCGCGGAAACTTCCGAACCGGCTTGCGTAAAGCGGAAAATATTGTCAACGAAGAAAAGCACGTCATTCCCCTGATCGCGGAAATATTCGGCGACCGTCAAACCCGACAGCGCGACGCGCAGACGCGCTCCCGGCGGTTCGGTCATCTGCCCGTAAATTAACGCTACTTTTGAATCTTTCAACGAGTTTTTGTCAACTTTCGTCATATCAAAAACGCCGGTTTCCTCAAAACTTTTGAGAAATTCCTGTCCGTATGAAATAACTCCCGATTCAACAAATTCGCGCAACAAATCGTTGCCCTCGCGTGTGCGTTCGCCGACACCGGCGAAGACCGAATAACCGCTGTGTTCCGTAGCGATATTGGTGATAAGTTCTTGAATCAAAACCGTTTTACCAACGCCCGCGCCGCCGAACAGACCGATTTTTCCGCCGCGTTTGAACGGCTGAATCAGGTCAATCACCTTGATTCCCGTTTCAAACATTTCGAGTTCCGTCGCCTGTTCGTCAAACGTCGGCGCGTGGCGGTGAATCGAATCGCGCTCGGTCGAATTGACCGGACCGAGTTCGTCAACCGAATCGCCGATGACATTCATCACGCGCCCCAAAGTCGCTTCGCCGACCGGCACGGAAATCGGTCCGCCCGTGTCAATCACTTTCATTCCGCGCACCATTCCGTCAGTCGGCAGCATCGAAACCGCGCGGACGCGACCTTCGCCCAAATGCTGTTGAACTTCGACGATCACCTCAATCGGCGTTTCAACGTCAAATCCTTCCGACGTGATTCGCAACGCCTGATAAATCGGCGGTAAATAATTTTCTGAAAATTCCACGTCAACAACCGGACCGATAATCTGCGCGATATGTCCGATTTGACCGTTTCCTTCATTAGCCATTTTAAAATTTGCTCCTCAGTAATAGACTGTTAAAAAGGTATGATAACAAAGGAGAAAGAATATCACATTCGGCGATTGAAACGCAAAGATCGCTTGTGAAATTTGTCGCACTCTTTTCAAAAAGAACGCGAACTTCAGTTCGCCGGTCAGCGTTGCGAACTGAAGTTCGCGTTCCTTTGGTTCGTCTTTTGAATTTGACTAATTTTCACCGATAATAAAATATCTACAAAAAAACGAACTACCAATGAACAAAATTAAAATTTTACCCGATAATCTGGCAAATCAAATCGCGGCGGGCGAAGTCGTCGAACGTCCGGCTTCAGTTATTAAAGAATTGGTTGAAAATTCGATTGACGCGGGCGCAAAACGGATTCAGATTGATGTGGAACTCGGCGGCAGACGCTTGATGCGCGTCAGCGACGACGGCGAAGGAATGCTGCGCGACGACGCGGTTTTGGCGTTTGAACGCCACGCAACTTCTAAAATAAAAACGCTCGAAGATTTGGGCGCGATCAGCACGCTCGGTTTTCGCGGCGAGGCGTTGGCTTCCATCGCGTCCGTCGCCAAAATTGAACTAATTACGAAAACGGCGGACGACGAAGCGGCGACGCGCGTTTCCATCGAAGGCGGCAAACTGCGCGATGTCAAAGATTTCGCGCGTCCGACCGGCACGACGATTTCCGTCCGTGATCTGTTTTTCAACACTCCGGCGCGGCGCAAATTTATGCGCTCGGAAGCGACGGAAAATTATCACATCACAAATATCGTCACGCATTATGCGCTCGCGCACCCGGAAATCGCTTTTACTTTGACCGGCAACGGACGCGAAAGTATGCGGTTCGCGCCCGCCAAACATTTGCGCGAAAGAGCCTACCAAATTTTCGGCGCGAATATGATTGAAAGTCTTCTGCCGGTTGACGGCGGGCGCGAATTCATCGCTAAAATCACCGGCTTTGTGTCCGCGCCGCGCGAACGCCGGACGACGCGCGACGGACAATATTTCTTTATCAACGGGCGATTCGTGCGCGATAAAATCATCGCCGGCGGTTTATTAGAAGGTTTTCGCGCCGTTTTGCCGCACGGCGTTTATCCGGTGGCGTTTTTGTTTTTGGACATTCCGCCCGAAGAAATTGATGTCAACGTCCACCCGTCAAAAACCGAAGTCCGTTTTCGCCGTTCGCAAGCGGTCAAAGAAGTCATCAGCGAAGCGATTCGCGCCGCGCTGCAAAGCGCGGGCATTGTGCGCGAAGAAATTCCAGATTCCAGATTCCAAATTCCAGATTCCAAATTCCAGAACTCGGATGAAATAACTCCGGCGACTGCTGATTTAAGTTCGACCAAAAATTCTTTTGAACAATCGCAAATCGAATTTCAAATTTCCGAAAATAAACCTCAAATTGATTTTTCCGAAGAAATCGAAAATGCCGTCGCTGAATTGGAGAACTCCTTTGAAGCGTCAGAAATTTCAGCCGGTGAAAAAACGGATGAAAATATTCAAACAGAACAAAATTTGGCTATTCTCTCAAACGATTTCGAGCAATCCGCCCAAAACCGTTCTGCCGAATCATTATATCCGCAAATGTCGAATGATATAGATTATTCAAAAAGCGAAGGACAAAGGACAAAGGACAAAGGACAAAACACTTACGAAATTCTGCCGCCGGTCAATTCCGCCGAAAAACTGCCGAAAGCGATTGAACCGGAACAGCTTTCGTCTTCAAAAATTCGCCCGATTTCACAGCTTCACAACAGTTATATCATCGCCGTTGACGATGAAGGAATGTTATTGATTGACCAGCACGTCGCGCACGAACGAATTTTATTTGACAAATTTCGCAAAAAAGAACACGAACGAAAAATCGAATCGCAAAATCTTTTATTGCCCGAAACTTTTGATTTAACGCCCGCGCAAGCCGTCGCTTTTGATCTGGTCGAAGCGGAACTCGAAAACGTCGGCTTCGCGCTGATGCGTCTGTCCGGCAGAACGATTGCGATCAAAGCCGTACCGACCGATTTGCCGCCGTCGGAAGTCAGAAATCTGCTGGCGGAAATTTTGGATTCGCTCGACAGCGTAAAACGCGGCAACGCGCGGGAAACGCTGCGCGACGACATCGCCGCGACGCTCGCCTGCAAAGCCGCCGTCAAAATCAATATGAAACTCACGCCGGAGAAAATGCAGTGGCTCATTGACCGCCTGCTGATTACTTCGTCGCCGACGACCTGCCCGCACGGGCGACCGGTGATTTTGCGTTTGACAATGAAAGACATCGAGCGCGGTTTTCATCGCACTTGAGCGCAAACTTAAAAGTTAAAAATGCGAAAATAACCGACCGTGACCGCTGATAATTCTGAATCGGCAGCTTTTTTGACCGCTTTTTCCGTTCAAACCGCTTTTAATTTTCGACAATTGTCTATATGATGGCTTTGCTCTCAAAATTTCCAAAATCATTACATTAGAATTTAATCAAATCTATATGGGCATTTTTGATTTAAAAAATACCGATTCGGCGGGTGCAAATCCGGCTTCGGAAAATGTCCCGGTTTTGAAAAAATTCGGAACTTTTCAGGGCGTGTTCGTGCCGACTCTGCTGACGATTTTAGGCGTAATTATGTATCTGCGCGTTGGCGCGGTGGTTGGCAACGCCGGACTTTTCGGCAGTTGGATAATTATTTCGATTGCTTTTGTTATTACGACCAGCACGGCACTTTCGATGTCTTCGATTACGACGAACATCCGCATCGGCGCGGGCGGCGCGTATTCGATCATTTCGCAGTCGCTCGGTTTGGAAGTCGGCGGCAGCATCGGAATTCCATTTTACTTGTCGCAGGGTTTGGCGACAGCGATGTATATTTTCGGTTTTCGTGAAGGTTGGCTGAGTATTTTTCCGAATCATCCGCCGATTATCGTTGATTTATTGACTTTCGCGGTAATTTTCAGCATCGCGTTTATCAGCACGAATCTGGCTTTTCGCATTCAATATTTGATAATGGCGATAATTCTCGTCTCGCTGGTTTGCATTTTGGGAACTTTTTACACCGGCGCGACGCAGTATCAGCCGACTTTTTGGGGAAGCTATCCCGGTTTTCCCGAAAGCGGTTTTCGCGGCACGAATTTCTGGTTTGTTTTCGCGCTGTTTTTTCCGGCGGCAACCGGTATTATGGCGGGCGCGAATATGTCAGGCGAACTGAAAAGCCCGCGCAACAGCATTCCGCTCGGAACGCTGGCGGCGATTGCGGTCAGCTATGTGGTGTATATGGTTCTCGCCTACTGGTTCGCCTCCGCCGCCTCGCCGCAGGAATTGGTTTCTAACTACAATATCGCGCTCGAACGTTCACTTTGGAAACCCGCCATCATCGCCGGATTACTAGGCGCGACGTTTTCTTCCGGTTTATCGTCGCTGGTCGGCGCGCCGCGCATTTTGCAGGCACTTTCCGAACACAAAATTATCTTCGGGAAAAAATACCTGGCGAAAAAGTCGGCGAAAGGCGAACCGCGCAATGCACTGCTGCTGACCGGCGTAATCGTTCTGCTGGCATTATTCCTGCGCGATCTGACGGCAATCGCCGTGCTGGTGACGATGTTTTTTCTGATTACTTACGCGATGATAAATATCGTCGTTTTAATCGAGCAGAGTCTCGGTTTAATCAGTTTTCGTCCGAGTTTGCGGATTCCGCAGACGGTTTCGCTGGTCGGCACCATCGGCTGTCTGTTCGTAATGTTCATCGTTAATCCGGTTTTCAGTTTGGTTTCGCTGGCGATTGTTTTCGCTATTTATATTTTCCTGACCAAGCGGCATTTAAGCGCGCCGTTCGGCGATGTGCGAAGCGGTTTGTTTATTTCGCTGGCGGAATGGGCGGCGCGGCGGATGACGCAGCTTTCGACTTCCAAAGCGCGCGCCTGGAAGCCGAATTTGTTGATTCCGGTCGAAGATGCCCGCGATCTGCGCGGAACTTTTCGCCTGATTTACGACATCGCTTATCCGAAAGGTTCGATTCATCTGCTCGGATTCACCGAAGATCACATCAATTCGACTTTGAAAGTCGAGCTGCCGAAATTGACCGAATCACTGCGCGAAGAAGACGTTTTCGCCTATTCTACTTTGATTCAAAAAACTGATTTCGGGCGCAATCTGCTGACGAGTATGAGTACGATGGGCGCGGCTTTTTTGAATCCGAACATTCTTTTTCTGTCGCTGCCGCCGTTTTCCGACGCGCCGCGTGAAAACGATCTGAAAATGGTCATTGAACATTCCGCCGAATGCCGGCTCGGGGTGGTTTTGTTCGGCGATCACCGGCAATCAGGTCTCGGACAAAAACGCAAAATAAATATTTGGGTGCGCGACCAAAGCGCGAACTGGGACATCGTTCAGGGAATGAGCAATATTGATCTGGCGTTGCTGCTCGCTTATCAAATCGAACGCAATTGGGAAGGCAAAATTAATCTTTTGACGGCGGTTAATGATGCCGAAAACATCGCCGCCGCCGAAAAATATCTGGAAAATCTGGTCGTTACGTCGCGGCTTCCTGACGCGAGCGTGAAAGCCTTTAACGGAAGTTTCGCGGAAAACGTCCGGCACGCGCCGCAAGCCGATTTGAATATTTTCGGGCTGCCGGACGAAGTTGATTTTGACTTCGCGCGCCAAATGGTCGAAGCCACTGGCTCAACCTGTATTTTCGTCCGCGATTCGGGCGATGAAAACGCGCTCGCTTAATGATAAAATCCCAAAACGAACTTTTTACAAGTCTGTTCAAATCCGCTCGATTGAGTTGCAAAAAAAAGACAAATTACCGTAAGTTAGACTCGCCGCAAATTTAAAAATACTTGTTTAACCTGTTGAAAGACGACGAAAAAACACGGAAGTTATCGCTGATTTGAATTTTGAGGCAAAGAAAATATGCAGGGTAATCTTGAAAACGAAATGGAAAATACAATAAAGCTATGGCTTTACGATCCGACGGTCGGCAAAATTGTTGCGGGCATCTTCGCGCTGATTATCGTGGTTTTCGTCGCGCGGCTCGTCAAAGCCTCGATTACGCGCTATGTCGGCGCGGTTGATACGCGTTACCGGCTGAAAAAATTCGTTACTTTTCTCAGCTACATCGTCGGCGCGTTTTTGCTGACGGTGATTTTCAGCGACCGGCTCGGCGGTTTGACCGTCGCGTTCGGGGTGGCGGGCGCGGGCATCGCGTTCGCTTTGCAGGAAGTGATCGCCAGTTTCGCGGGCTGGTTCGCCATCACTTTCGCCGGTTTTTACACGCCCGGCGACCGCGTGCAGCTCGGCGGCATCAAGGGCGACGTGATTGATGTCAGTTTTCTGCGAACGACCGTGATGGAAATCGGCGAATGGGTGAAAGGCGATTTATACACCGGACGCGTCGTTTTAATCGCCAACAGTTTCGTCTTTAAAGAGCCGGTTTTCAATTATTCCGGCGATTTTCCTTTTTTGTGGGACGAAATCACCATTCCCGTCAAATACGGCAGCGATCACAATCTGGCGCGCCGCATTTTGAATGATGTCGCCGCCGAAGTGATCGGCGATTACGCGAAATCGGCAATCGTCGCGTGGAACGAAATGGTCAAAAAATATCTGTTGGAAGATGCCGGAGTCGAGCCGATTGTGTCGCTCGTCGCCAATGACAACTGGATGGAATTTACGGTGCGCTACGTCGTCAGTTTCAAAAAAAGGCGCGGCACGAAAGACGCGCTGTTCACCAGAATATTGGACGAATTTGAAAAAACCGATGGCAAAGTAGCGTTCGCTTCGGCGACGTTCCATCTGGTCGAAACGCCGACGATTGACGTGCGGCTGACCAATGCGGTCAATTAATCGCTTGCTAATTATCTTGGAAACACGGAGAAAAAACTTATCGTGAATACGGAAAACACACATATCGAAGCGGAACTGAGCCGCGATTTGGGATTGATTTCGGCGTTGGCAATCGGAGTCGGGACGATGATTGCCGCCGGAATTTTTTCGCTGTCCGGTCTGGCGATTAAAAACGTCGGTTCGGCGGCGATTGCATCGTTTTTGATCGCCGCTTTTGTCGCGCTTTTCACGGCACTGACTTACTGCGAGTTCGTTTCGATTTACCCGAACTCCGGCGAGGGTTATCTCTACGCCCGCAAAACATTTTCCCCGCCGCTCGCTTTTCTCGTCGGCTGGGCGTTGTTTTTGGGCTACGCGTCGTCGTGCGGTTTTTATCTCGCCACGTTTTCCAGTTATTTTATCGAATTCGTCTATCATTTATCGTATCCGACAATCGCCGGCATCGTCGCCTTGATTCTGCTGACGCTGCTGAATGTCAAAGGCACCAAGGAAAGCGGAGCGTTTCAGGTCGTCGTGACAATCACCAAGGTTATACTGCTGATTTGGCTGGTCATCGGCGGCATCAGCAGCGTCAATCCGCAGGAAGTGATGGCGAAATTCAGCACCGATTTCGGCAAAATCACCAGCACGGCGACGCTCGTTTTCGTGACGTTTTTCGGTTTTTCGGCAATCGCGGCTTCGGCGGGCGAAGTGGTTAATCCGGTCAAAACGATTCCGCGCGCGATTTTTCTTTCGATGGGGATCGTCACCGTGCTGTATATCGCGGTGATTCTAGTGATTCTGGCGGCGAATCTGAAAGTTTATGACGAAGCGGCGATGGGACGCGCGGCGGAATTGTTTCTCGGCGGCATCGGCGGTTTGGTGATCGTCGCGGGCGGATTGTTTTCGATGGTTTCGGCGACCAACGCTTCGATTATGGCGGGTTCGCGCGTGGCTTTTGCGATGAGCCAGCTCGGACATCTGCCGAAAATTTTCAGCAGTATCAACCAGCGCACGAAAACGCCGATTACGTCGCTCGCCCTGATCAGCGCGGCGATTCTCGCGTTTCTGCTCGGCTTATCCTTGACCGGCACGGCGAATTTCGCCAACGCGGTGCTGCTGATCGCGCTGATTCTGGTCAACGCCGCGCTGATTTTTCACCGCCGCAAATATCCGAATATCGAACGCCCGTTCCGCGTGCCGCTCGTGCCGCTCGTGCCGATTCTGGGAATTTTATCGAATCTTTACCTGTTAATTCAAAGTTCGGTCGAACTGTGGACGAACGACGGATTTTACGGAATTCTGCCGGTCGCGCTGGCGTTCGGTTCGCTTTTAATCGGGCTGGTCGCCTTCGTTCTGGTCGGCGCAAAAGGCGCACCGAGCGAAGTTTCCGAAGAATCGCTGATTCACGCGTCGGCGATTCATTCGTCGAAACTCCCGCAGAAACAGGGATTTCGCGTGATGGTCACGCTGTCGAATCCGGCGAATCTGCCGCAGCTTCTCAGTCTGGCGCACGACATCGCCGCCGAACGCGGCGGCGAAGTGATCGGTTTGCGCGTCGCCACCGTTCCCGAACAGCTTTCGCCGAATCGCGCCGATTTTCACAACGAATTTTTCTTCACGCGCGAACGCCCGATTTTGGAAATGGCGAATCGCTACGCCGCCGAAAACAACATTCCTTTCAAATCACAACTCGAAGTCGGACATAATCCGGCGCATACGATCATCAATTCGGCGCGCGAACTCGGATGCGATTTGATAATTATGGGCTGGAAAGGTTTTTCGACGACGCGCGAACGAATTTTGGGCGAAGTCGCCGACAGCGTGGTCGCCAACGCGCCGACCGATTTGATGCTGGTTAAATTAGTCGCCGGCAGTCGTCTGGAAAACTGGCTGCTGCCGACCGTCGGCGGCGGACATTCGATCCGCGCCGAAGAATACGCCGCCTCCATCGCCCGCGCCAACCAAGGTTCGCTGACTTTTTGCGGCATCGTCACGCCGAAGCAAGACGAATCTTTCCGCACCGAACTGAAAAAAATCATCGGGAGCGCGGTCGAACGCGTCAGTCAAAAAAATAATTTCAAAGTCAGCAGTGAAATCGTCGAAAACCAATCGGTCGTTGACGGAATTTTGCAGGAATCGAGAAATTTCGACGCGATTATGCTCGGCGCGACCCGTCAGCGTTTCAAAAAATTTCTGTTCGGCAGCATTCCGCAAAAAGTCGCCGCTGAATCTTTGAAAACAGTGATTTTGGTCAAGAAAAAAGATTGACGGAAGCGGTGAAATTCAATATTACCGCAAAGGGGAGCAGGGGCGATATTCACGTCTGCTCCCCTTTTTTGCTCGATAAAACATCCGGCTACACATCATCCGTTCCCGAATTATAGCCGACATCCGCCGTCGTATCGGCAAGATGCGAATCGTAAGATGAATCGTAACTGCCGCCCGTTTCAACTTCGGAAGAAGAGTCGTGAACCGCCATTTCGCTGCCGTGTTCGCCTAAATCGCCGTAATGATCGGCGGCGGTTTGATGATCGGCGGCGGCGGCGTATGTTTCGGCATTGTTAAAATCGCCGTCCGCCGCGTAAGCGTCAGCATTCTGCGCGTTGTAATCCGCCTGTTTTTCTTCGGAAACCGCCCAGTCCATTTCTTGTTTTTCGGCATCCGCCTGTCCGGTGTGGTCATCGCCGCCGGCTGAAGAATCGGCGTATGAATTGGCATAAGCCGCGTTATTTGCGTCATCACGCGCCGCTTCGTAATCGCCCTGCCGGGCGTGCGCCGTTTCCTGTTGATCGTAGTTGGCGGCATCTTCTTGTTTTTCAGCGGCATAGCTCAAATCCGATGAATCATACGCACTCAACATCGAATCGTCACCTGCCGCCCAGGATTCATTTTCAGCCGTTTCACGCGACTGCGCGGCGGCGGCGTAATCACCGGACGCAACGAATTGGTCGGCGGCTTGCTGGGCATCAACCGCAGCTTGATAATGTGCTTGCTGTTCGGGATCTCCATCTGTTGCGGTTTCGTTCGCCGCGCTGTAATCGGCTCCGCCAGTTTCAGTAGTCGGCGCGGACGCGTTCTCGGTCAGCGGATTTTCCTGAACATCAAACGGCGCGGCGTATAAATTATCTGTTTCGCCGGCGAAATCAGCCCCGCCATTTTGCATCGCGTAATCGCCTTCGGCATTTGCAAATCCCGTATTGTCAATATTATTTTCAGCCAACGAATCGTCAGCCGCCGCATTATCATCAAAAAACGCTTCAATAACATCTTCGGACGAATAATTATCGGCATCCGTTACGGAGCCATCGTCCGCCGCAGTCGTAATTTCAATGACCGTTTCCGTGCCGTCGGGCGTAATTTCCGTGATTGTTACAGTTTCTTCATTCACCATAATTTGTATATCCTCCTCAAGTTTTTTCCGGCTCGTCCGCCGACCCCGCCGCGCTGTCCGCCGGTTTGACATTTTTTTTAAGACGGGTGATTTTGCCGCAATTTGCGTTCGGACACTTAACCGGCAATTCATTTTTTCCTTCCAGAACTTTCAGCGGCACGCGCATCGGAGTTTGACAGGCGGAACATTTGATTTTTATCACTTCTTCTTTTTCCGCCGCCGGTTTTTCCTCTTTTTCCGTCGTTTCCAGTCGCGCCGCCGTTTTCGTCTGAGTTTCCGGCGGCGCGGATTTTTCGATAAAACCGGAAATCAGTTGCCGCCAACGCTGTAATTCCCGACTTTCGGCAAATTCATTTAATGATTTGAGCCGTCGCGTGATATACGGAGTCGAAGAAGTCGTCAATTCCGAAAGTTTCGAGAAATTACTGTCGTCCGCCGCCTGCTGTTCAAGCCACGCTTCGATATTAATTTGTTTGTAAATAAAGGCGGATTTCAGCGACCAGGTGAGCAGCACGCGCCGCGCGATTTTCTCGTCGCCGACGGTCAAAAGTCCGGCGCGGTCAGCGGTAATTTCCGACTGCCGCGCCCACGCCAGCAGCGGAACTTCAATCGCGCCTTCAATCAAGGAAGTCGGATTGATGATCGCGTTAAAAATCCCGCCCGCCATAATTCCCTTTTGCGGTCCCTGTTCACCGAGCAAAAACCGCGCGACCGTATTCCAGAGCGCGTGACCGACGCGGCAGTGTCCCATCTCGCGGGCGAGCAGAAACAACATTTCATCGCCCTGAAAATTACTCGCCAGAGCCGAACCGACAATCACGAATGAATCCCGATCAGTGCCGAATGTCAAACAATCCCAAGACCGTTCGCCGGACAGATAAATATCGGGAATATGCGACATTCCGAGTATTCGCGCCGCTTTAACGGCTTGCCAATAAATTTCCGGCAATTGATTTTCACCGAGCAAAACGCCGTTAAAGGTTGATTCGATCCAACGCCGCCCGACTTTTTCGGAAACGGCTTTGGCGGCGATGTTCAAAGGTTTCATCGCGCGCAGAACGCTCATCGCTTTGCCGTCCGCCGCCCACTGAAAAGCTGAAGTGTCAATGCCGTAACCCGGAACCAATGGTCTCAGCCAGTGACATTCCTTACAAATAATCGTTTCCGCGTCAAGATTTTCCCCGTTTCCGCCGCAGGTAAAACAGCGCGTCGGCTGAATATACTGCATCGGCGGCTGATTCTGATATTGTTGAATTTGTTGAACTTGAGGCGGCGGCGGCGGCGGGAAATTTGGAGCATATTGCGGCGGCGCGTTGTTGAAAGACGGCTGATTTGAAACCGGCGGGTTTTGCCGGATTTGATTGTCCGGCGGCGGCTGAACCGGCTCAGAATGCGGCGGCGGCTGAATATTTGCCGGATATTGATTTGGCGGAACTTGTTCGCGCGGCGGCTGATTTTGATTTGGCGGGACGGGCGCGGCGGCTAATGACGTGCCGCAATATATGCAGAACTTGGAATCGGGATTCGGCTGTTGATGTCCGTTTCGGCAAATCATCTGATCTCTGCTCGACTGAAATTGTTTGTTTCAGTGTTCAAATTTTGGAGTGAATAAATCATATTTTTCATCACGAGCGGCTGTAAATTGGCAGAAACTATGTTTTTTCAAATCAGGCTTAAATAATTTCCGAATTTTGATTTCCCGAAAAAATTCAGCGATTCATTCCGCCGCTGAGAGCTGACAGAAACATAAAAATATTGATTATTCCGCCGACAATGGAAGAAGCGATGCCGCCCCACAAACCGATTTGCGCCCACATCATTCCGCTCGGCGAGGCTTTTCCTTCTTTAATCGCGTTCATTTCCATCCAGCCGAGAATTGCTCCCGGAATTCCCGTAAAAGGACCGCAGCACAAAAACAGCCCGCAAACCGCCAAAACCGTCGCGGCAATCGCCCGACCGCTCGCTTTGGCGGCGGGCGGCGCAAAGTTCTGCGCCGCCTGCCCGCCGAAATTCTGCGGACTCGGCGGCGGCGGCTGATTTCCGAATTGCGGTTGATTCGCTCCGAATGCTTGTCCGGCATTCGGCGCAAACGGTGTCGCGCAGTGGCGGCAAAACATCGCGTCGGCTGAATTTGGCTGACCGCAGTTTTGGCAAATCTTGTCCATTATATTGACTCTTCACTCACAAA
Organism: Pyrinomonadaceae bacterium; assembly: GCA_965217575.1. Lineage (GTDB taxonomy): Bacteria > Acidobacteriota > Blastocatellia > Pyrinomonadales > Pyrinomonadaceae. The sequence continues at coordinate 1,590,957 of OZ244558.1, forward strand.
TATTTGTTTATCACTGAGATTTAAATATAATGCAATATTCGGTCTAATTCCAAATGTAATCAACCGGTTTCACGCTAATTTATTCGATAATCGCCAGTACGTCGCCGGCATTGACGGTCGCGCCTTCGGCAAAACGTATTTCTTTAACCGTTCCGTCCTTCGGCGATTTCATTTCGTTCTGCATTTTCATCGCTTCGACCACTAAAACGCCGTCGCCCTGCTTGATTTCCGCGCCGACTTCGACCAGCACGCGCACGAGTTTTCCCGGCATCGCCGTTTTGATTTCTGAAATTTCGTCAGCGTTCGCGCCCGAAGAATGCGAGCCGCGCAGACGTTTCGGGTCAATCAAATTTATTTCAAGTTGATGATTGCCGATATTCACCATTCCGTTCGGCGCGACATAAATTTGATAAATTTGATTGTCATTTTTCAATAAATAAACATTCGGCTCGACTTCCGACGCTTCCAGATTATACTCACGATCATCAACCCGCGCGAAAATCTTTGCGCCATCGCGCCTGATCTCGATTTCGTGCTTTTCGTTGTTCAGTTCGGCTTGTAATTTCATAAAAATTATTTGCAGGGATAACAGGATAAAAAGGGATAAAACAAAATAAAAAATATCCCGTTCATCCTGTCATTCCTGCAAATTCCTATTTCCGGGTAGATTTCTCGTATTCGCCCTGTAAAAGCGTCATAAATTCTTCGCGCCGATCATATAATCTTTTCGGTTCGCGCGGTTCGTGCCGCGCCAGCGCGTAAGCCGTAATCAGCGGCAGCGCGACCGTCGAATCAACGTAAGCGACGACTGTTCCGGGCAATTGATCGGGATCAATTTTCCCCCAACTGACTGCCTCTGAAGGAGTTGCGCCGCTAAGTCCGCCAGTGTCGGGACGCGCGTCTGTCACCTGCAAGAAATAATCGTGACCTTTTTCGTCAATGCCGAGAACTTCCTGAATCTGAGGTTCGGTTTGCAACGCGAAGTTTTTCGGACTGCCGCCGCCGAGAATAAATATCGCGGATTTGCCGCCTTTTTTCGATTTTTTGCCGTTTTGAATTACGCCGCGTTTTGCCGCTAAAACTATCGAAGCGGTTTCGTTGACATCCAGATTCGGATTCAAAATCAGCTTGCCACCCTGTAATTCTTTGGCGGCGATGTTCATTCCGATTGACGAATCGCCCGGACTTGAAGTGTAAACCGGAACGGCGTATTCGTAACAAACGGCGAGCAGAGATTTGTCCGTAATACCGAGTTTTTTTTCTCTTTCTCTGATATATTTTCCGGCGAGATAATGAAATTCGGCGGACGACATCGTTTTTTGAAATTCTTCGTGTTCGATCAAACGGCGAAAAAATTCGTCGGTGTCGAGCAAAACGGAATAATCGAAAAAGATGTCGAAAATTCGCACGACTTCTTCTTCGCGCAAAATCCGGTCGTCGAGTTTCGCGTCGCCCTGATGAAGCGCGAGACCGATGCCGAAATGCGTATCGTGATAAAGATTCGCGCCGGTCGAGATGATCCAGTCAATAAATCCGGCTTTAATCAGCGGAATCAGCGCGGAAATTCCAAGTCCCGCCGGAGTCAACGCGCCGGTCAAAGTTACGCCGACGGTCGTGTCCGGTTCGAGCATTTTTTTCGTAAAAAGCTGACACGCTTCCCGAATCCGCGCCGCGTTATACGCCATAAAAGATTCGTCAATCAAATCCGCGAGCGCGGTATTTTCATCAATCGGTGTGGGGTCAATGCGTTTGCCGCTCAGAAATTTACTTTTCTTTTTTGCCATGATAATTTAACCAAGAAATAACATAAAATTTACGAATAAAATTAAGTAAAAACTATAAACTCTTTTGTGTCAAACCGTTGAAATTTGTCTTTTTGATGTAAAATTTTCTGAAAAACAGCAGTCAATAGCTACAATAATAACAAATGAAAAACTTATTGCGAAAATTTACAAGAGCGATAAATTTGGAGATATTCCCCAACCAGAAAGTTTTAATGAATTAATTAGTTTGTTTACAATTGATAACTCCTTTGGATCCCGTAATGTAAATATGTGGAGAGGGCAAAGTAATATAGATTGGGGAATTGATAGTTCTGCATTTAGAAGACTTCTGGCAAGCAAACGATTCTCAAGTGTAACCGATATTGATTTGATACATTATGAAGAGTCACTGCTTAAACAGGCAACACATAAAGGTTTTCGGATTCAAGATGGAAGAATTTTAGACGATTTAGAATTATTAGCTAGATTACAACATCATGGAGCGGCAACTAGATTAGTAGATTTCTCAAGAAGTTCATTAGTTGCTCTTTGGTTTTGTGTAACGTCCAATCAAGATAAAACAGGATTGTTATTAGGATTACATACTGATTATCTTGGTGGTTACGAGAGTGTTACTTTATGGGACAGTTACAAAAGTATAGTTGAAGACTGTAATAATTGTAATCATCCTTTAACTTTTGAACCAACTAATGTTTCAGCAAGGATAGCCGCTCAACATGCTCAATTGGTATTTAGTAAAATATCGAGTCAAAAAACAGGTAGTTTATTCATTTCGAATAAAAAAAAATCAAATACATTTATTGCAATAACACCAAAATTAAAAGCTAAAACAGAGATAATACTTGAAAGATTATTCGATTTGAGATTTGTTACATTATTTCCTGACCTCGATGGCTTTGGTATGGGAAACGGTTTTGGAATTGATAGTGATAAAATGTATAGATGGTAAATAAATTATCTACTTACCGCTCAAAAATTTACTTTTCTTTTTTGACATTTTTTTCGTTTAAATTTATTTCAGTAATATTCGATTTTAGCTTCAATCGTTTGCCATATAAAAACCAACCGCTAAACGCGACCAGAAAACTCGCCAAAATGTTAATAGGAAAATCTTGAAAGATAAACATTTGAAGATCAAATGTCCCCAACATAAAAAAATCAACTGCCAAATCCACCAAACCGAGCAAAATCATCATCATTGAAAAGATTGCCGGAACATACACTATGAAACCTTTCGTTCTCAGCAGCAATAATTTGTCAGATAAATTGAATTTCATTTTTCACTTTGCCCAAACAATTTTCACACAAACAATTTTTATAATCTTCGCGCAACTCCGTCAAAGTTTCAGTTTTTAGTTCAATCTCGAAACACCAGCATTTACCGATGTTCGCACCGCAGGAAAATTTCGCGCCGCACACTTCACAGATTTTGGTTTCCGGTTTTTCCTGTTCGTCAATCATTTTATAAAAAATAACACGGATTTCGATTTTCACAATCAAATATCCGTGTTAAAAATCTTCGCGGGAAAAACGAATAAGTTAAACTTCCGCCGCGACCGGTTTTCGATAATCGGTAAGCAGCCAAACGACGAAAATAACGATGCCGATGCCGATGAAGAAATTTCGCGGCGTTTCCGCAAAGCCTAAAATGAACGGCAGAATTACCAGAACAATCGAAATGATGAGTTCGATGCCGCCGTGAATCGGAAAAGGCACGATGCCGATAATTCCTTTTGGAAAAGCCGTAACTAACGTCAAACTAATGTGAACGACGGCTAAAATGTAGGAAATATATGCGGGCAAACCGCCGAAACCGAGAACGGTCGGCGCGACGGCGAAAATTATGACCGTCAGGAAATCGAGATAGCCGTGGATTTTACCGCTTAAAATTTTCATAGGTGTTTTGTTTTATTCGCCGACATTATTCGGCTGCGGCGTAACGCGCAGATATGGTTTTAGAGTTTTGAATCCGGCGGGAAATTTCGCGCGCGCTTCGTCGTCGGAAAGCGACGGGGAAACGATGCAGTCATCGCCGTTTTCCCAATTTGCGGGTGTTGCCACGCTGTAATCGGTCGTCAGTTGCAGCGAATCAATGACCCGCAGAATTTCGTTGAAGTTGCGTCCGGCACTCGCCGGGTAAGTCAGCGTCAGCCGAACTTTTTTGTTCGGATCAATGACAAAAACCGAACGCACCGTCGCCGTGTCGCTGGCGTTCGGGTGAATCATATCGTAGAGATCGGCGATTTTGCGGTCGCCGTCGGCGATCATCGGAAAATTAACCGCCGCGCCCTGTGTTTCTTCGATGTCTTTCGCCCAGCTTTTGTGCGAATCAAGCGGATCAACGCTCAAACCGATGATTTTCACGCCGCGTTTATCAAATTCCGGTTTGAGTTTCGCCGCCGTTCCGAGTTCGGTCGTGCAAACCGGCGTGTAATCTTTCGGGTGCGAAAACAAAACTGCCCAACTGTCGCCCAGCCATTCGTGAAAATTAACCTCGCCTTCCGTCGTTTGCGCCGTAAAATCCGGTGCCGTATCGCCAAGTCTAATCGCCATTTTTTACTCCCTGTAGTCTGTAAATTCGTAATTTAGTTAAGTCAGCAATGAAATATTGCGAAATAATTTTTTATCAGTATTTCAATTTAATTATTTAATCTGAAAACTCTTTAAATTTATATTATTGCAAAGCTGACTTCAATAACAAAGCATCAAAGCCATAGATTGATTTAACAGTTTTTGGAATGTCGGAAACCGGGTGGAAACTAATTTTGCCGAATTATGCGGCAATTATGTTTCAAATATGTTTCAAAAAAGAAACGGCGCGAAATTTTTTGAAAATATAACTTTCAAAATCAGTTGCTTCTGTGATATAAATAATAGACTGAATTTGGGTTTATTGAATTTGATAAACTCAAATAACACTTGACCTCTATTTTTTTACACTTCTTTCCAATTTTTATTGACATCAAGAAGTAATTCGTGTAAAAGATTCAAAGGTTTGATTTTTTTTGAAATTATTATTCAATGCGATACAAGAGGAGAACTATGAATAGCAAAGTATGGTTTCGTAAAGCACTTTCAACGTGCTTAGTCGTTGCAACAATTGCAACTTACTCAATGGTTGCTCTGGCAGGCTCGGAGAGAGTCGCCGGAGAGCTTTTAATTACCGGAAAAAACATCAACGGCGAAGCTCCGTTTGTTAAAGTTAATGGTGAAGCGGCACAAAGCGGTCGTTCAGTCTTTTCCTCAAGCACAATTGCCACGCCGGAAAATGCGAATGCGGTTATCAACCTTGGAAAACTCGGTAAAATCGAACTCGCGCCGAACACGACCCTGGCTCTTAATTTTGACGAGAAAGGCATCAGCGGTGATTTAGCCGAAGGTCAGGTCACTGTTTTAAGTGCTTCCGACAGTGTTAATATCACAACGCCCAACGGTGATTTGGCAAAGTTAAATGCCGGTGAATCCGCCGCTGCTAACAGCAAGGCGCAAGATGACACTACCACGACCAAAGCCGGCGGTGCTTATTTGATTTGGGCATTAGTTCTCGGCGGCGCGGCAGCAGGAATTATCATCGCCGCGACCACAAACAACAATAAAGTTTCCTTGGGCGGCGGCACAACAGTAGTCAGCCCGACTCGTTAATATACTTAATTGTATTGAAAACCTTATTTTGAACTGTTAAATCATTTCCCGCTTGAGAATTGTTTAAGAAGTAATAAAAAGGTTTACTGACATCATAGCTTTTATAATAAAGGAGAATAATTAAGATGCTTGGCAAAAATTTGATTTATAAATCTGTAACATTTCTTACCGCTATCGCCGTATGGAGTGTTTTCTCAATGGCGGCAATGGCTGCTCAAACTGATACAATGGGTGAGATTACAGTTACCGGACAAGTAACGGTCAACGGTCAGCCCGCTGTTTCCAATTCAACCATTACTTCCGGCAGCACGATTGTCACCGGAACAAATTCTACTGCGGTTATCAACCTGGGCAAAAACGGACGCGTTGAACTGCTTTCCGATTCAAGTTTCGATTTGAAATTTAACACCAATAGTATTGTCGGAATGCTTTCCGCCGGTAAGGTTCGTGTTTCCAACAGTGCCGGTGTCGCCACTTCCGTCAACACCAGAAACGCGACGGTAGTTGCTGATGCCGGACAAGCCGACACTTTTGGCGTTGATGTCGGATGCGCTGATGAAGCCAGATGTACACAAACTTACGTTGAAACAATCAGCGGTTTGGTAAATCTGAGAAGCGGAACGACCGATAAACAGGTTGTTGCCGGAACTGACGCGACATTTGGTAATCCTTCGCAAACAGGCTGCAAACCGTGTCTGCGTCCCGGCGTAAATACACCGCTTCCGATTGCCGGAATCGGTGCCGGTGCTTTAGCCGCCATTTTAATCGCGGCTGCCGGAGCGGTCGGAACAGCGATCTATTTCGGATCAACCGGCGGCAATGTTGATCTCGGTGGCGGTAATGTCATCGTGGTCAGCCCTACTCGTTAATTTAATTACCGAGTTATATTATATAGCGACTAATTTTTACGGGTCATGTTTCTAAAACGTGACCCGTAAAAATTTTGTTCGCTTAGTTAAATCATTGACAAAATATTTTTATAAAACAATTAATTAGATATGCATATTGCAGTAATTGGAACGGGTTATGTCGGATTGGTCACAGGTGCTTGCTTCGCGGAGTTCGGAGTGGAAGTAACCTGCGTTGACGTTGATAAAAATAAAATTGAACGGCTGAATCAGGGGATTATTCCGATTTATGAACCTGGTCTCGATAATATCGTTGAAAAAAACTCAAAAGCCGGACGACTTCATTTTACAACCGACATAAAATCCGCCGTTGAACAGGCATTGGTTATTTTTTTGGCAGTTGGCACTCCGCCAAAGGAAGACGGTTCACCCGATATGAGTTTTTATCAATCGGCGGCAAAGGATATTGCCGAATGTATGAACGGTTACAAGGTTTTGGTGACAAAATCCACCGTTCCGGTCGGCACCGGCAAATGGCTGCGGGAGTTTGTGTCAGAAAATCAAACATCCAAAACGAATTTCGGCGTGGCTTCTAATCCTGAATTTTTGCGTGAAGGCGCGGCGATTGCAGACTTTATGCGCCCTGACAGAGTGGTGATCGGCAGTAACGAAGAAGATGCAATTGCGATAATGAAGGATTTATATCGCCCGTTATATCTTATCGAAACGCCGATTGTTATCACCTCATTAGAAGCGGCGGAACTTATTAAATACGCGGCAAACGCTTTTCTCGCCACTAAAATTTCATTCATCAACGAAATCGCCAACCTGTGTGATAAAATCGGCTGTGATGTTCACGATGTGGCGCGAGGAATGGGAATGGATAAACGCATCGGAAGCAAGTTTCTCCATCCCGGACCGGGTTTCGGCGGTTCGTGTTTTCCAAAGGACACCCGCGCGCTTTCCACTGTCGCCAAACAATTCGGCACGGAATCGCGCATCGTTGACACGGTTATCGAAGTAAACGAACTTCAGCGGCTGGCGATGATTCCGAAAATCGAGAATCTCATCGGGGATTTTGCCGGAAAGCAAATTGGCGTGCTAGGACTTTCATTTAAGCCGGAAACCGACGATATGCGCGAATCACCGGCGACTGATATTATTAAGGAAATGCAAAAACGCGGCGCGAAAATAAAGGCGTTCGATCCGGTGGCGATGGAAGAAGCCAAACATTATCTGCCCGACATCGAATACGTCAAAGATGAATACGAAGCGATTGAAGGTTCGGACGTGCTGGTCTTTTTAACGGAATGGAATCAATTTCGCGCGCTTGATATGAAGCGGGTGAAGGAACTTTTGAAATCGCCGAAAATTGCCGATCTGCGAAATATTTACGAACCGAAGGATATGCGCGAGATGGGTTTTGAATACATCGGTGTCGGACGCTGAACAAAGGATAAATTTTCAAAGGCAAAGGATAAAGTTAAATTTTAATTTTATCCTTTAGTTTTTGCTTTCAAAAAATATGTCATTAACTACAAAATGTTTGGTTACGGGCGGCGCGGGTTTTATCGGCTCAAACATTGCTGACGAGCTGATCAAAAATGGTGCGAAAGTGACTATTCTTGATAATCTGGTCACCGGATTTCGTGAAAATTTAGAGGAAATTAACGGCGATTTCGACTTTATCGAAGGCGATTTAAATGACGACAAATCGCTTATTAAATCGCTCGAAGGAGTTGACGTGGTTTTTCATCAAGCCGCGCTTCCGTCGGTTCCGCGGTCGGTTGAAAATCCGGTTGAAACTCATCAGGCTTGTGTCAACGGAACTTTTAATCTTTTGTTGAAAGCTAAAGACCAGAAAGTGCGGCGATTGATTTACGCCGCGTCGAGTTCCGCTTACGGCGATCAGAAAACTTTGCCGAAAGTTGAAACGATGCTTCCCGAACCGCTTTCGCCATATGCGGCGGCGAAATTGATGGGCGAGTATTACTGCCAGGTTTTTTCCCGTGTTTATGGTCTGGAAACTGTCTGTCTGCGCTATTTCAATGTTTTCGGTCCGCGTCAAAATCCGTCTTCGATGTATTCGGGAGTCATTTCCCGTTTTATTGATGCGCTGATGAGTGACCAAACGCCGGTTATTTTCGGCGACGGCGAACAGTCGCGCGATTTCACTTATGTCGCTAACGTCGTTGATGCCAATATAAAAGCCGCGCAGACTTCGCACGGCATCGGCAAAATTATCAACGCCGCCAACGGTGAGCGCATTTCGCTGAATGAACTGCTGGAAGTTTTGAAGAAAATTATCGGCAAAGAAAACGTCAAAGCAGAGTATCAGCCGGAAAGAAAAGGCGACGTGAAACATTCCCAAGCCGACAATATGAGAGCGGTCGAATGGCTCGGCTACGAAAAACTTGTCGGATTGGAAGAAGGTTTGCAGAAAACGATTGATTGGTGGAAGGACAGTCGTTTCGCTAATTTGCCGGTAGCGCAATCATAAGCAGAAATTTTATTTTCAAACGAAAAATGCCGTTTTTGACGATCCAAATCTGCAAAAATGGCTTTACCTTTAACACATCAGGCTGATGTGTTATTTTTATTTCGCTATGAAAAAATTATTATTGTGTTTTTCGCTGATTTTATTAGCGGCTGGCGCGGATTTCGCACAGATGGAAAAACAGAAAACCAAAATCGCCGATGACATTCGGCGGGTGATGGATGAACAGACGGCGGCGTGGAATCGCGGTGAGGTCGAAGGTTTTATGCAGGGTTACTGGAATTCGCCGGAACTCGTTTTTGTTTCAGGCGCGAATGTCACCAGAGGCTGGCAGCCGACGCTCGACCGCTATAAAAAAACTTACGATTCAAAAGCTAAAATGGGCGTTCTGACATTTTCCGACTTGGAGGTTGACGTTTTATCAAAAGACGCGGCGGTCGTTTTGGGAAATTGGTCTTTGCAGAGAGAAGGCGATAATCCGCACGGAAAATTTACGTTAATTTTTCGCAAATTTAAGGACGGCTGGAAAATTATTCACGACCACACCTCCTAATTTTTATATCCCGACAAAATAGACGACAGTCAATTTATGAAAAAAGCCGATCAAATAGAGAAAGACGCGGGCGAAGAATACAAACCGGAATTAACGAAGCAGGAAGAAAAAGAAGTTGAAAAACGCGCGACTCCGCGAGCGGCGGTCGTTTATCAAACGGTGCGTGAAGAGGGCGAATATGAAATGACCCGCTGTGTTTCTTCACTGCTCTGGTCAGGTCTCGCCGCCGGTCTTTCAATGGGGTTTTCGCTGGTTGCCGAAGGATTGCTGCGCTCACATCTGCCTGATACCGAATGGCGACCGCTGATTTCCAAATTCGGTTACGCCGCCGGATTTTTGATAGTTATTCTGGGTCGCCAACAGTTGTTTACGGAAAATACGCTGACCGTCATTCTGCCTCTGCTGTTGCAAAAAAATCTGAAAACACTGCTGTGCGTTCTGCGGCTGTGGTCGTCGGTGCTGGTCGCCAACCTGGTCGGAGCTTTTATATTCGCATTCGTGATCGCCCACACAAATGTTTTCAAACCTGAAATCAAACAAGTTTTCGGCGAAATCGGACACGAAGCGATGCAGGGCGAATGGCTGACCATCTTGCTGCGCGCAATTTTCGCCGGATGGCTGATCGCGCTGATGGTTTGGCTGCTTCCCGCCGCCGAATCCGCTCGTATCTGGGTAATTATTATAATGACTTATCTCGTCGCGCTCGGCGGCTACGCGCACATCATCGCCGGTTCGGTTGAGGTATTTTACGCGATACTGACCGGTGCTGGCGAATGGTCAGACTACTTTGGGAGATGGATGATTCCGACGCTGGTCGGCAATATCATCGGCGGCGTTTCGCTGGTGGCAGCTCTCGGACACGCGCAGGTGGTTAATGAGTCAAACAAAAAAAGTTGAAGTTGTTTGATCGGCTGACAGGACGTTTTTGTAAAATCCGGTAAATTTTACTGCCCGCATAGTGCAATCCAAAATTTGAATTTGAAATTCTACTGTCTAAAGAAGTAAAGTTAAAGAACACCAATTAATCAGGGAAGAAAATTTATGGAAAACAAAAAACAAGAATCAATTGAAAAATTAAGAAGTTTAATCAAAGACGTAAAGACGGCGATGCTGACAACGATTGACGGCGGCGTATTGCGTTCGCGTCCGATGGGAACGCAGGAAACGGAATTTGACGGAGATTTGTGGTTTTTCACCAGTTCCGAAACGCACAAAGCGGATGAAATCGAAAAGGACAATCGGGTCAACGTTTCTTACGCCGCGCCGAGCGATAACACATATATTTCCGTTTCGGGAACGGCGGAGTTAATAAAAGACAGGGCGAAAATGGAAGAACTTTGGAATCCGATTCTGAAAGCGTGGTTTCCGAAAGGTTTGGACGATCCGAATATTATTCTGCTGAAAGTTAATGTTGAACAGGCTGAATATTGGGATTCGACTTCCAGCACCTTTGTTCAGGTCGCCGGATTTCTAAAAGCCTTGGTGACGGGCGAACGCGCCGACGGCGGCGAAAACGAAAAAATCAATCTGTAAAATTTCGGTTGAACAATTAACGATGGATAGCGGATAATGCTTTGGCGGTTCGCTATCTTTTTTTTGTTTAAATTATGAAACTAAAACTGGTCTGAAAACCGACAGTAAAATCACGCTATGGCAAATTTTGAAACGCCGCAAAAATCGCCGAAACACGGCTTTTTTCGCAGTTTGTACTTTAAAGTTATCATCGGCATTATCCTCGGCGTTGCGCTCGGCGCGCTTTATCCGTCGTTCGGCGAACAGATGAAACCGCTCGGCGACGCGTTCATCAAGCTGATTAAAATGCTCATCGCGCCGATTATTTTTCTGACGGTCGTGACCGGCATCGCGGGCATCGGCGATCTCAAAAAACTTGGACGCGTCGGCTTAAAAGCATTGCTTTATTTTGAAGTCGTCAGCACTCTTGCGCTCGTTATCGGCTTGCTCGTCGTGCGTTTTTTCCAGCCCGGAGCCGGAATCAACGCGACTACCGAATCTTTAAACGCCGGACAAACCGCGCAGTATGTTCAGCAGGCGCAGGAATTGTCAGCGGTTGACCATTTACTGAAAATTATTCCCGACTCGGTGGTCGGCGCGTTCACCAGCGGCGAGATTTTGCAGGTTTTGTTTATTGCGATTTTGTTCGGCATCGCGCTGACGATGTTCGGCGAGAAAGGCAAACCGCTCGTCCGCGTTTTCGATTCGCTGGCGCACGTTTTTTTCGGCATTATTTCAATAATTATGCGCGCCGCTCCCGTCGGAGCGTTCGGCGCGATGGCTTTTACCATCGGCAAATACGGCATCAGAACGCTGCTGCCGCTCGGAAAGTTAATGCTCTGCGTTTATCTGACGGCGGCGTTTTTCGTATTCGTCGTTCTCGGCTTAATCGCGTATTTTCACAATTTCAGTATTTTCAAGTTTCTGCTCTACATCAAAGAGGAAATTTTCATCGTTCTCGGCACATCTTCGAGCGAATCGGTGCTGCCGCGAATGATGGTCAAACTCGAAGAATTAGGCTGCTCGAAATCCGTCGTCGGTCTGGTAATTCCTTCCGGCTATTCGTTTAATCTCGACGGCACGGCGATTTATCTGACGATTGCCGCCGTGTTTATCGCGCAGGCGACCAATACCAATCTGACGCTTTACGACGAATTGAAAATTCTGCTGATTTTGATGCTTACTTCAAAAGGCGCGGCGGGCGTGACCGGCAGCGGTTTTATCACGCTCGCCGCAACGCTTTCCAGCGTCAGCACCATTCCCGTCGCCGGCATCGCACTGATTCTCGGTGTTGACAGATTTATGTCGGAAATGCGTTCGGTAACCAATCTCATCGGCAACGGCGTGGCAACCGTCGTCGTGTCAAAATGGGAAGGCGAATTTGACGCTCAACACGCCGCGCGAGTTTTAGACGGCAAAATTGATGTTGAGAAAACCGAATCGCTTTTGAGCGAAACGAAAATTGAAAAACAAAATGTCGAAAAGCCGTCTGAAAAATTTTAAGACGGCTCATTTGAAAAATTAAATTTGTCAGAACAAGTTTGCCAATCCGCTGCAATACAAAATTCTCTTTGTTTTGAAATCCGGTGTCGAAAAATTATTCGGCTGAAACCTTCAACTTAAATTCGCCGCTCCATTCGTTGGCTTTCATACATTCGGTAACATTTATGTGATAATCACCGGCAGCCGTCGGTTTAATTTCCTTACGATTGTTGCACGATGCGTCCGAATCACCGACCAATTTGCCGTCTGGATCGGAAATCGCCACCGTGACATATTTCAGGGAATTATCATCTTTGACCTGTTCGGTTCGCAGTGTTTGACCTTGCCCGACGGAGATCGAAAAGTTTTTTGAATCTTGGTAATTTTTCAATTTGCCGGTTACAGCGGCGGAAGTCGCGCCCGGAGCGAATTCGATTTTTTCGGCGGAATTCGACGGCTCGACGGAAGTTTGATTACCGAACGGCAGCGGCGGCGGTTCTTCTCCTTCCGGCGGTGATTCGCGGTTCATACTGTTGTAAATGCTGAGAATTACTTCCATTCCGTCCTTCGCTTCCTCATTATTCGCATCGTATTTGACGGCACGCCGATAATCGCCGAGCGCGGAAGCGTATTGCCGCGCTTCGGTCAGCGCGACACCGCGTTTGGTGTAAGCGTCAGCCAGAGCTTTTTTCGCGGCTTCGTCTTTCGGTTTAGCTTTTAAGTTCTTTTCGGCTTTGGCGATTTCCGCGTTGTAAGCTGTCACGTCAATCGGCGTTCCGCTCTGTTTCCACTTGGTTTTTGTCTCTGATTTCGGCACTATCATCGAATTCTGCGCCGAATTGTCGGCAGTTTCCGAATGACTTGAAACCAGCATCGGATCACTCGCATTGGGCGACGCGGCGTTAACATTTGCCGTTTGCCGCGCCGCGCTCGCACAGCCGATTGAAAATATTACCGAAAAAGTGATAATTGCGATTTTTTTCATTTTATTTATTATTGTCAATATACGGACGCGACTGGAGCAGATAAATTTTGCCGTCCATAATTCCCCACTCGATGTCCTGATCTTTTTTGTTGCCGAACATCTTTTTGACGGTTGAAGCGACTTTGACCAGTTCGCGCACGTTTTGGTCGGTCAAAACGCGGCGATCAAAAGTTTCTTTAGACTCAACCAAGTCGCCGTTTTCGCCGAATTTCAACACGCTGTCCTGCTGCGAAAGCGTCAAAACCTGGACGGCGTTCGACTTCGGATTGTAAAGAACCTGTTCGGGAACAAATTTATTGGCGGTGATCGGATCGTTGTGTCCCCACACCGCGCTGATGTAAACCGCGCCCTTGTTTTCGCTGTCAAACGGATCAGTTGTAAACATTACGCCGCCGCTGTCCATATTAACACCAACCTGAATCAACGCCGACATATAAACCGTGTCCTGATTGACGTAATTGCGAACGCGCGATTCGTAAGCGTCGAAATTCCACAGCGAAGCCCAGACGGTTTTGACCGCTTCGATGATTTTCTCGTCCGTTTTCACGTTTTTTACGGTTTCGTAAAGTCCCGCGCCCGAAAAATTCGGCAAATCTTCCGCGTTTGACGAACTGCGAACAAAAACGGCGCGTTCGCCGAGTTCGGTGTTCCATTTCTGAATTATTTCGGCTTTCAGTTTTTGATCAAACTTGCCGTTTTGCAGCATCACGCGAAAGTTTTCTAGCTTCGCCCGCCGGACGCGCGGATTATGAACAAAATCGTTATCGTCCATCAAATCGTCAATGATTTTATCAAAACCGTTGTCCGCCATATATTTTTCATACCAATAAAACGGCACGGTGAAACCGGCGGGAACAATCGTGTTCGGAATTTTGGCGTTCATCATTTCGCCCAGATTGGCGGATTTTGAGCCGTAAATAATGCTGTCTTTCTTTCGCATTTCGCTGAGTGAAGCGAGTTTTTTGACTTCCAGATTTCCGGGCGCGGCGGTCGGCGCGGTCGAAGGATTTTCGATCAAATCTTCGCGGCTCGCCGGAACAATTTGCCGGTCGTCCAATTCAGCGGTCAGCCGCACCCAGCGATTATCATATTGTTTTAACAGTTTATCGGCATCTTTGATGTAAATATTCGGAATTCCCCAACCTTTCGCCAAAATATTGACGTGCGACAGCGGAGTTGAAGGTTCAGCGACGATAATGCCGCGTACCTGTGGCAAAGTCGGCGGCAAATCTTTGAGAACCAAAATTTCGTTATCGCCGATTTCCACCGTGTCATCGAGTTTTTCGATAATGTGAATACGCCCGACGGCTTCGCCTGTGTTGAGGGCGAGGTAGGACTGATTTTTCTGAATTTCGTCCGCCGAAATGCGGTCAATTCCGAGATTTTCCGAATTTTCGTCCTGCAAAGTCGAATTTGGCTTGAAGGCGACCGGCGCGAAAAAAGTTTTGTTGATCGTGTGGTAAGCCAGATTTATCAAATCGGGATTCGCCAAATCGCCTTCGTAAAGTTCAAACGTAAATTTCTCAATCGGCGTTTGCCAGGCGACCGTGCCGACGATAAAACGGCGGTCTTGACGAATATAAATCGGGTCGTAAACATCTTCGCCGCGCGCGACGAGATAATTTGCCAGCAGAAAATCTTTGTGAAAACGAAATTTTTGCGAGTTGACGTAATAGATTTTATTTTTGTTGCGGCGGTCAATAATAAACATCGCGTGCGGCAGCGCATACGGAGTTCCCTGATGATAAACCCGCGCCATCGAGTCGAAATCCGCGCGTGAATTTATGACGTTTAGAGCGCGTTTCGCCGAATCCAGCGTTTTACCCATCGCGCCTGTCGGTTCACGCGTCGGCGAAGGTTTCCGCGACATTTGCCCGTAATTGTTCAGCGGCAGCCAAAAAGCCGTCAGCAGTAAGCCGACTAAAAAATAATTCGTCGTTCGTAATTCGTGATTCGTAATCTTCATATTCCGATTTTCTGACGTTTGGTGAGCGTTTTGAGATGCAGATTTTTTGCAATCTGTGTGTTGTTATTGTTTATCAGTTTTGCCCGTCGGCAAACGACGTTCAAATTTCGCCATTTCTTTTTCAACCCACATTCTGGTTTTGTCGCTTTCGCTTTGCACGGCGTAAACCAAAACGTCAATTTTGGCGGATTGTTGATTCACCAGAATTGTCAGGTTATCAACTTCCTTTTGAATTTTCTCAATATCTTTTTCCATTCGATCAGACCTTGAGGTTAATGTAAAAACTTTCGCCATCAAGTCGAATAATTTTTCCCACATTTTATTTCTCCAAAGGAATTCCCCATTTAGCCATTCGCTTTGACGTTTGTTCCATCGCTTCTCCAGTTTCAGCCAATCTTTGCATTATTTCTTCGTGACGTTTATCAAAACGTGCATCGCGTTCGGGACTTTCTTTTTCCATTCTGTTTAGGATTTCCAAAGTATCGTCAAGCAATTTTTCAATTTTCTGCGCCTGACTTTCGGTTATTTCAAATGTAATTGTCTTTTCCATTTTCAAATTCTCCTTATCTTTGACCATTTTACGCCATTTCTCGCGGAATTTCACGTTTTTTTCAAAGCCGCTTCAATCGCGTCGCAAGCCATCCGTGTTCCGTGTTCGGCTCTGACAATTTTGCCCGCTTCAATCGCATTTGTCTCATAACTCGCATCTTTTAATAATTCGCGTAATTGGGCGGCGGCGTTTTCCGCCGTATATTTTTCACGCGCAATCGTGCGCCCGACACCGATTCTTTCGCAGCGCGCCGCATTATCCGGCTGATCGTGCGAATACGGCATTATCAAATGCGGAACTCCAGCGCGGAGAACCTGCGCCGTCGTGCCGATTCCGCCCTGATGCACGACACACGCGGCACGCGGAAAAACCAGCGAATACGGCGCGTAATCAAACGCGGCAATCTTTTTATCGGTAATTTTCGGAGGTTCGTTGTAAATTCCGTAGAGCAAAACGGCGCGGCGATTGAGTGTTCGCGCGGCGCGCCCGCTTTCTTCAAAAAAATCCCGCGCGTCCATCACCGCCGCGCTTCCCAATGTGAAAATAATCGGCGGCTCGCCCGCGTCCAAAAAATTGCTCAAATCTTCAGGCATTACGCCCAAATCATTTTGCCCGTCGTAAAAACAAAATCCGGTTTGCAGCGTCGGCGAATGCCAGTCGGGTTGCGGTTTGCCAAGAACTTTGGAAAACATTGCGAGATGCAGCAGATTTGAAAATTTATTTTTGAAAACAGGATCGTGATTTTCGCTTAAACCGATTTCGCGCCGAAAATCTTTGTAAGGTTTAAGCCACGAATCAACTCTTTGATGAACCAGCGAATAAATTCCGCGATGAAACGCCGCTCCGAGAAAGCGAAAATGTTTGAGCCACTGTGCCGTCGGCGGCACAAACGGGTCGTGCGGCGACAGAAAAGAGGCGGGCGCGAGACTCGTCGTAATCCATTTGACATTTGTTTTTTCAACGACGGAGGCGGCGGGAAAAAGAACTTCGCCGGTAATTAAACAATCCGCGTTCGTAACCGCTTTCATCAAATCTTCATACATCGCCCGCACATTCGGCAGCAGTATTTCACGAAGAAGTTTTTCTGTGCCGCCTTTCGCGTCCATTATTTCCCGCGCCAGATGACGGTCGTTTTCAGGATCAACATCTGGTCGCAGCGGAAAAAATTCAAAATTCAGCAGATCAATTTTTTCGCGGTAAACTTCCATCGTATTGATCGAAATTTCGTGTCCGCGCCGCCGCAGTTCAATCGCCAACGCCAACATCGGATGCAGATCGCCGAGTGAGCCGAAAGTCGCTAACAATATTTTTGACATTTTTTGTGCAGACTTTTGAGAATCGCGTCTAATCGCCCTCGTTCACGGACTTTACTGCCAGCGCATTTTTCTCTCTTTCCCGTTGTTCCATTCTCTCTTTGACCTGAAAACGATAACTCAGAAAAAAGCAGACCGCGCCGCCGACGGTTGAAATAAACATCGCGTCGTTATTGCCTTTCCACAAAAAAAATACGGCAACTCCGATCAGAATCACCGAGATAATTTGAAAAATTCTTTCCATTTTATTTATTCGATTTTAAGTTCGTCACGCGCAATCTCGTTCGCCAGATTTTGTTTTTCGCGCTTTCTCCAAAAGTATCGCAAAATTAAGTAAATTGGCAAAACCACTAGCAAAAGAACCGGCAAAAGCGCGATTATAATGGTTATCAAAATGAGAATAAAATTCAGTGCCGCGCTGTAACCGCTGCCGACTGATTCTTTCAATTGATAAAAAAAGCCGGACGAATTGGCGGAAAACGCCGTCGGCGACTGCAATGTAATTTTGATCGTCGAAAGACTCGCCTGATTTTCCAAAAATCGCTTTCTGCCTTCGATTTGTTCGATTTCCCCGCGCACTTCGGCGAGTTCGCGCTGCACGTTCAGCGCGTCTTCGACCGAATTCGACCGCTTCATAATTTCGAGAAATTGTTGTTCGAGAGCTTTTTTCGCTTTCAAACGCGCTTCGATGTCTATAAATTCTTCGGTTACATCTTCGCCTTTGACCGTTTCGACGATGACGCGGCTTGCATTTTGACGAATTTCATTCAAAGTTTCGTCAAATTTTTCGGCGGGAACGCGAATCGTCATCGCCACCGTCTCGCGCGTCGTCGCCTGCGCGTCGCTGCTGCTCTGTGTTGATTCGACGACGAAACCTTTTTTACTTTCGGCAATCGCACTGATTTTCTGCTGCGCCTCTTCCGGCGAATTCGCCTCCAAAGTCAAATCGGCGTTGCGGATGATTTTGCGTTCGACGGTCGGCGCGGTTTGGTTTTGCTCTGTTTCTTCGAGCGAGATTTTTTGTGCAGTTTGATTTTCACTGCTTCCGCTGCCTTTTCCCGTGCCGCTCAAGATACCGCCGCCGCCGCCGCCGCCGCCGCCTTTTTCAGAATCTTGCGAAACAGTATTTACTTTCTCCGATTGTGAAGTTGACGGAACTGCTTGCGAACAGGCGGTAATTAAAACAGCGAACAGTGCAATGACGACAAATTTATCTATTTTCATAGTGTTTCTCAGTGATCGAATTTTGGCATTTGAATCCACAAATTTACTCGTTTTTCAAATCCAATTATTTTTCATCAAGTCTAGAACGAAACCAACTCGTTACATCTTGCAAACTTTCTTGAGAAATTTCGTGCGCCATCGGATATTCCTTGTATTCCAAATCAACCGGCAGCCGCGACAAAATTTCTTTGGCGGCGCGACCGTTGGCAATCGGCAAAACCGGATCATAAATTCCGTGCGTGACGAGAATCGGAAAATCTTTGAGCGCGGCGTAATATTTTTGATCGGGCAGCATTTCCGGCATTGCGCGACCGCTCATCGCCGCGACTCCGGCAAATTTTTCCGGTTTGCTCATCAAACAACTCAAACTCATTATCGCGCCCTGACTAAAGCCGCACAAATAAACATTTTCCGCGTCCAGATTGTATTCGGCGATTAATTCATCAACGAATTTTAGTATCATTTCGCGGCTTTGTTCAAATTCTTTGACGCTGAAACCGATGTTATTCGGCTGAATCACCAATTCAAACCAGGCGAAACCGCCGTAAGGCAGCGCGAACGGCGCGCGCGGGCTGGCGATAAAAAACCGCTCATCCAAATACGGCGCGAGTCCGAAAAGATCATTTTCGTCCGCGCCTAAACCGTGCAGCAGCAGCAAAAGCGGCGATTTTTTATTCTCTGCGCCGGTTACTTCCGCTTCTTTGTAACGATATTCAAGATTCATAATTTTCACTTATTTGAAATATTTCGCGCTTATAATGCGATCTTCGATTTTATAATTGAGTTTTACTCTAAACTTTCATTGGCGAAACTACAACTATACCCTTAACCCGCGCATCAAACCCGTAAATTCGCCCGTTTTTTAAGGAGTTATGATGTCAATATCGCCAATCAAATTTTCACTTGCGACGCTTTTTCTCGCCATTTCTTTCGCCATTTCCGTCCGCGCACAAACGCCGACCCCGGCTCCGACCGAAGATGCGGAAAAAGTTTTTACCGAAGAAATAAAACTTAATGTTTTTGCCACCGACGTTGACGGAAAATTTGTTCCCGATGTAAAAAAAGATGATTTGGTAATTATGGAAGACGGGCGACTTAATCAGGCGAACAGCATCAAGCGCGTTCCCGCTAATGTTCTGATTGTGATGGATACGGGCGGCGAAATGCGGCAGGTCAAAAGTTTTCAGCAGACGGTCAAAACGACGGAAAGTTTTATCAATTCGCTGCAGCCGGAAGATTCGGTAGCGATAATGCAGTATAACGACAAAGTTGACATCATCGCCGAATGGACGAATAAGGAAGAAGCACTGAAACTTCTCAAAAACAAAGCTAATTTCGGCAGACGCTCGGTTTTTCTCGACGCGCTGGAAACGGCGACCAAATTTTTGCAGAAATCTTCGCTCGACAACCGCCATCTCGTTCTGATTACGGACGGCACGGACACGCAAAATAATTCAGCAGAAAGAACTTCCGTAATGAAAAATCTTCTTTCAACTGATGTCAACGTTCACGTTATCAGCTATACGACGCTTGAACTCGCCGACATTGAGCCGCGTACCAAGGGCGTTTCAAATACCGCGCCGCCGAAATCACTGCCCGACGAAGTAGCCGCGCAGATGCCGCCCGGCATTATTGCGATGAATCGCGGCAGCCGAATTATGACGATCAACACGGACCGGGCTTTTTTGAAAAAGATGCGCGAGAGAAAACAGGATTTAGTTGACAGCGAAAAATATCTCGCCGAACTCGCCAAAGATACCAACGGCGAAATTATTCTGCCCGAATCGAAAGAGGAAATGATTGATAAAACGGCACTCGTCGCGCAGATTATTGATTCGAGTTATGTCGTTAATTACACGCCGAAACGTCCTTTGATAGATTCACCGTCAGGCGAAGTCCGCGACATCGAAGTTACCTCGCGCCGTCCGAATTTAATCGTTCAGGCGCACCGCAAACTGATTGTCGTGCCGGAAAGCGATCAAACAAAGAGTAATTAACTTTTAATTTTCACGCAGTTTGTCCGAAGCCGACGCTTTGACAATTTGATTACTCCGCGCTCAAAACCTGCGCGACAGTTTCCTTTTTAAGACCTTTCCCGCTTTTCTTGTTGTAATCGCTCAGTGAAATTTGCGGATCGCGCCACGCGTCGAGGTGTCCGACCTGATGAACGCACTGAATCGTGCAGGTCGGAGCGCACCATTTTTCGGTGATGTATTCGCGGCGCATATCGGAATGCGTGTATTCGTGCAAGGATATTCCCGGCGTGCCGCGTTGCTGCGAACACCAACTGACGATTCCCTGCTCGTCAACATACAAATAACGCGCGCCGGCGCGACATTTCCAGTCGTATTCGCCGCCGTCAACCAATTTGTCCTGAAACCAGTTCCAGCGCGCGTAACTGCTCGTACCTTTGGCTTTGATTTCCTTATAAACTTCCTTTTCGCGGACGGTTAAACCTTTATTCAACCCGTCGCCGTCGTGAATTACGCCGACGGTCGAGGAAAATCCCAGTTCGATAGCGCGATTGGCGATAATCAGCGCGTCTTCCGGGTTCGCCACACCGCCGCCGACGACCGAATTGATATTGACTTTGAATTTCGCGTGTTCAGCGAGATTTTTTAGTTTGCCGTCAAGAACTTTCAGACTCTTTTTGGAAACATCGTCCGGGTTGACGTTATCAATCGAAATTTGCAGATAATCCAAGCCGACTTCGTTAAGTTTTTTGATTTTTTCCGGCTGAAAGTAATAACCGTTGGAAATCAGACCGGCGATCATCCCGTGATGACGAATTCGGTCAATAATTTCGTAAATCTGCGGGTGCATCATCGGTTCGCCGCCGGAAATCGTAATAACGGACGAGCCGAATTCGGCGAGTTTATCAATGCGTTTGAGCATTTCGCCGATTTCCACCGGATTGCTCGTTTTGTCGTATTCATTACAGTAAGTGCAGGCGAGATTGCACCGCCGCATCGGGACAATGTGAACCAAAACCGGATGTTTGGTCGAAGCGAACGCCTTGATCGTGTGTTTCACGCCGCGCGTAAAACGGCTGAAACTGTTTGCCTTTGGCATTATTAATTAACTCCTGAAAACCTCTTAATATCTATATTAAACTTGAGATTATAGTTTTTATCCGCCATCTTTTCAAATTTCAAACAAAAGGCTTCGGCTTTTTTCCGCGCCGAAGCCCTGGTAATTTTAAAGCGATTGGAAACTTTAACCTTTGATACGCTTGACATTTTCCGGCAGATTAACGTTAAACGCTTCAGCATTTATCGTTTCGTTCTTTTTAATATTGGAAAGCAGAATCGTTGTCGCATCGTTATTTTTTTCGATTATTTTCGCCTGAATCGGCATTCCGTCTCCATCAACCCACAGTTCGGCTGATTTGTAATTTTGCGGCGTTTTTGGAGTAAGTTCCAAATGCCACGTCGGAGTTCCGCCGTTGACATTCTCCTGACCAAGGTATTTAATGTCGTAATTAGCTTTGAGCTGCGCTTTTGACATATTCATAAAACTTAACGCGCCGTTTGCCTTGCCGCTGCCTTTTGCATCTTTGACGTTGCCGATAATCGCCTGGTTCAAGCGGGGACGATAAATAACATATTTACCGTTGACCACTGATAAAGTTTCCTGCGCCGGTTTTGTCCAGTCAATCCGCACGAGCGCGTCGCGTCCTTTTAACGGCAAATAAATTGAAGTCCCGTCTGTCGTGTCGGAAACCTTCAAAATCGAATCGTATTTAACCATCCTTACACTGGAACGAAGCGATTTAATATTATTATGGCTAACTTCCATTCGCTTGAGAATTTCATTTAGCTGCTGCGCTTTTGTTTCGGTGACGGCGAATGCGCTGAAAAGCAGAATGAGCGCGACTGCCGTAAAACCCGATCTTGAAAATATTTTCATAAAAAATTTATAACTCCCTGTGAAATTCCGGCTTTCATACTTCAAATTCCAAATCAATGATTTTTCGTCACTAAATTTGGAATTCAAAACTTGGAATAAACTCAGCGGATTTCAATTTCGTAGATAGTTTCGCCGTCGGCATTTTTCTTCTCTTGCCAGTCCAAAATCTCGGCGTTCGGATTTCCGCTCAAATCTTTCACCCGCCGCGCCATTACGCTTTCGTCAGGCGAAAAATCTTTGGCTTTGACGATTAAGCGCGCCGTTTGGGTTGCCAGTTTTTCCCGTTTTTCAAACCACGCTTTCGGCGTGAGAAATATAAATGCGACGATCAGCAAACAAAAAATCAGATACGGCGTTGATTCGCGGTCATACTCCCAGAGAATAATTTTTTTGAATGTTCCAAGCATTTTTCAACTAAAGATTCCAGATTCCAGATTTTAACACAAAATAATTTTCTAATTTGGAATTTGAAATTTGGAATCTGGAATTTTCACTTAATTATCAACAATTCTGCCGTCGAGCATATTGATAATGCGGTTGCAGTTTTCTGCCGCTTCCGGGTTATGTGTAATCATTATAATCGTTTGCCCGTAACGTTGGTTTAATTCTTTGAACATATCGAGAACGATGTTTGAATTTTCCGTGTCGAGATTTCCGGTCGGTTCATCAGCCAAAATAATCGCCGGACTGTTGATAATCGCCCGCGCTAATGCTACTCGCTGCTGTTCGCCGCCGGACAATTCGAGCGGTTTGTTGTTCATTTTGTTTTCGAGTTTCAAAAGACCCAAAACTTCGCGCCGTCTTTCGGCGTTTCCGCCGTTTCCCGAATGAATTCTTTCCGCCAGACGCAGATTTCCGTCCGCCGTCAAAGTCGGAAAAAGATTAAATCGCTGAAAGACAAAGCCGATTTTGCGGCGGCGAATATCGGTGCGCTGCGCGTCGGAAACCTTTGATAAATCTTCGCCGTCAATGATAATTTTTCCGCTCGTCGGTGAAAGAAGTCCGCCTAAAAGATGGAGAAGCGTAGATTTGCCGCAGCCGGATTGTCCCATCACCGCGACAAATTCGCCCTGTTTTATATCCAGCGAAACGCCGCTTAAAGCGTGTGTTTCAACTTTGCCGATCTTGTAGGTTTTGGTTAGATTATCGGTTTGTAAGATTGTCTTCATCACATTCAAGCCGTCAGTCGTCAATCATTGTCAATTATTCGTCTTTTGAATCACAAGTCAAAATGTGTTTTAGTCCCGATTGGCGGAAATTTATGATTGACGATTAACGACCGACGATAAAATGTTTTACTGCTGCCGCACGGTATTATGAATTTCACCGGCGTTTTTTTGATTTTTCGCGTTCTCCAACTTTTTGTCCAGGTCAACTTCTTCAAGATTCCAGCGATTTTCCAGAACAAACGCCTCTTTCGGATAACTTTCCCCGATTGAAACGGATTCCGGCGATTGATAAGTCAGCCGCATCTTGTATTTTTCCTTCGGACGCGTCACTTCAATTCGCAAAGGCAAATTATTATATTCGCCCGTGTCGGTCAAATTTCCCGTGTCGCCGTAAACAATATCCGAATCAATTTCACCTTTATCGTCAAAAATCTGCTGTCTGGCGAGTCTGACTTTGCCAACCCGATCAAACCAGAAACGGCGCGAAATAGTTAAACTTCCATCAGTGTTTTTGTGCAGTTCGTCAAGCAGATAATAACCACGCAAAACTTTTGCCAGCGGTGATTTTTTCGCCACGTCGGGCGTTTCTTCCTCTTGAAGAATGGTACTCTGCACGTAAACGTTAGCGGTTTCATCAATCGGACGCATCAGCATCGCGTCAGTAAAATGCTGTGGGCGCAGATTTGAAAAAGCGTTGACGTTTTGTTTGAGTGCTCTGCCCTGCTTATCAAAATCCATCTTACTGACTTCTTCCTGCAAAGAAGAATAATCCGCATTATTGGTTCCTAAGACAAATTTTTTGTATTTTCCGCCCGCGCCGTCTTCTAAAATCGCCACGCGAAACTTTTCGCCGTCCGAACTCATCTGCACAATGTCGGAAGAAATAATCGGTGCCTGAATCTTCAGCAGTATATTTGCCGGACGCTGAACCACGATGTCGCCGGGAACGGTTCGGTATTTTTCCGCGATGCCCAGTTCAGCGTAAGAATTGTCTTCAAATTTCAAATCCATTTTGGCGCGCAGCGAATTGACTTTGGCAAAATTGTTTATTTGTTCAATCAATTGCGCTTTGCTCGCGTTTTCAGATTTCAGCAGAGTTGCCCGATTGTCTTTTGTTTTGATAATTCCGCCGCTGCATCCGCTCATTATCAATGTGAATAAAATCAGGATAAATATATATAATTTTAATGAATAGCTTTGTTTCAACATCAGTCGAGTGAGATGTTTTCGGATAATGCTCTGTTGTCCTGAAAATACTCTCATAAATCTTTATAAATGCTTAGAATCAAACCAAAACGAAAATAATATCACGCGTTTTGGTTTTATCCTAACAAGCAAAAGACGCGGAAAAGAAAGCAATTAGCTTCCCGCTCCGCGTTTCAGATATTTTAATTTTGCAAAATTACCTGACGAAAACTCCCGCGCCGCGTGTTAAATAATCCTGCATCGTAAAAGCGAACATTATCGCCAGCCAGAAAAATCCGGCAATCGCCGTCAGCCAGATCAGCCGCGAACTGTATTTAACGTGCATAAAAATCAGCGCGACAAACATCATTTTGGTGAAAGCGATCAGCAATGCCAGCAGCGTGTTTGCACCGGCGAAAATCCAGTCCAGATCAAAACGCGCGACCAGCGAGGTTAGAATTGTTCCCACCACTAAAACGCCGAAAACCAGCAAATATAACGGAATCGAAACAATATGATGTTCGTGAGCGAGATCGTGATCTCTGTAATCTTCGTGATTATCTAAATCTCTGTACTCTGCCATTTTCTAATGTCCTCCTCCACTGTGTAAAAAATGTCTGCCGAGCAAATAAAGCAACGGGAAAAGAAAAATCCAGACAATATCTACAAAATGCCAGTATAAACCGACCATTTCCACCGGCGCGTAATATTCCGGTATGAATGTGAATCGCCACGCCTTAAATAACAGCCAGCACATAATGCCGAGTCCGATTATCATATGCAGCGCGTGGAGCGCGGTCATCGCAAAATAAATATAAAAGAAAATACGAACTTTATCCTGAAACTTCGCCTGGCTTATTTCACCATTGCTCATATAACCGATTTTTTCACTGTCGGTTAAATAACCCTCGGCAAGAGCTTTATTGGCTAAAGAAGTATCTTTCCAAATAAAATCGCCGCGCGGATTAACGTATTTTTCCTCTTTTTCGCCCGTTTTAGCCGTGTCGTTTTCGGTGGGAATTTGCGGGTTATTTTCAACATCGCCCGGAAAAGACAGCGAATTTCTTCTGACCGATTCGGGATCAACCGAATATCGCTCATCTGCCGGAATCGCCGCTCGGTCGGTTCGCGCGTTCAAGCCTGTTATGGGAACGATGCCGTCTTCGTATTTTTCCGCGTATTCATACGCTTTAACGCCTAAAAACGTCACGCCGAAAAGCATCGTAATAATAATGAAAATGACCTGCGCGTTGCGTTTTCCGAGTTGCGCGAAGTGAACCGCCAAAGCCATCGTTAAACTACTGACGATCAAAACGAGCGTGTTCGCCATTCCGAGCCACTCATTCAAATGATTACTTCCGGCGGCGAACGCCATCGGGTATCTGGAACGGAAAACAAGGTAAACCGTAAAGAGTCCGCCAAAAAACATAATTTCTTGGACCAGAAACATCCACATTCCAATTGTGTCGGATTCTGCCTGTTGTCCCATATCTTCAAACTGATGCTGAAGACCGGGCGGATGATAATGTTCGTGTTCGTGTATGTCGTGTGCCATTTTTATTTTAAATTTCGGATTTCGGATTTTGGATTTGAAAAAATTTACCACAGGTTGTTCTGAGCGCGGCAAATCCGCAATCCGAAATCCGAAATCCAAAATTCTTAAACTGTAATCCTGTATTTATTTCTCGCGTCTTCCAAATCCAAACCGCTTTCTTCCGTAAAGTCGTAGGCTTCCCAATAAACAATCGGAGTTTCTTCAAAATTTTCAGTCGGCGGCGGCGACGACGTGCGCCATTCGAGTCCGGGCAGCAACCACGGATTCGCAGGAGCTTTTTCGCCGAAAAAGATTGAATAAGTAAAATAGATTAAAGGCATCACCAAACCAATCGCCAGAATTGACGCGCCCGCCGTCGAAAAAATATTCAACACCTGAAATTCCGGCGGATATGAAGCGTAACGGCGCGGCATTCCCATATATCCTAAAATAAACTGCGGAAAAAACGTCAGGTTAAACCCGACAAATATAATAATCGCCGCGATTTTGCTCCAGAATTCCGAATACATTTTGCCCGTAATTTTTGACCACCAGAAGTGCAGTCCGCCGAGATATGCCAAGACCTGACCGCCGACCATCACGTAATGGAAATGAGCGACCACAAAATAGGTGTCGGTCAAATGAACATCAAGTCCCATCGAACCGAGAAACAAACCGGTCAAACCGCCGATTAAAAACAAGCCGATGAAAAACAATCCGTAAAGCATCGGAGTATCGTAGGAAATCTGCCCTTTGTAAAGAGTCGCCGCCCAGTTAAACACTTTGATCGCCGATGGAATCGCCACTGCCATTGACAGAAATGAAAAAACCAATCCGGCGTAAACCGACTGACCGCTGACGAACATATGATGTCCCCAGACGAGAAAACCGAAAACGGCAATCGCCAGCGATGA
The DNA here is from genome assembly GCA_965217575.1 of Pyrinomonadaceae bacterium. Taxonomy (GTDB): domain Bacteria; phylum Acidobacteriota; class Blastocatellia; order Pyrinomonadales; family Pyrinomonadaceae. The sequence continues at coordinate 1,618,024 of OZ244558.1, forward strand.
AAAAGCGATAAATTCGTAGCCGAAAATCTTTTTACGCGAGAAATTTGAAATTAATTCCGAAATCACGCCCATTCCCGGCAGAATCATAATGTACACCGCCGGATGCGAGTAGAACCAGAATAGATGCTGAAACAGAATCGGGTCGCCGCCGATTGCCGGATCAAAAATTCCGACGTGCGCCAGACGTTCCAAAGCCATCAGCAAAATCGTCACGGCGATTACCGGCGTTCCTAAAATCATCACCAGCGAAGTCGCATAGTGCGCCCAGACGAACAGCGGCATTCTAAACCAGGTCATTCCTGGTGCGCGCATCGTATGAATGGTAACGATGAAATTTAAGCCGGTGAGAATTGATGAAAAACCGTTGATAAAAATTCCCATCCCGACCAGCATCACATATCCGTTCGAGAAGGTCGTGCTGTACGGCGTGTAGAAAGTCCAGCCCGTGTCAACGCCGCCCTGCATCAGCGCGAAAAGTGTCAAACTGCCGCCTGCGATATACAAATACCAACTCAGCAGATTGATGCGCGGAAACGCCAAATCCTTTGCGCCGATCATCAGCGGTATCAGAAAATTTCCCAGAATCGCCGGAATTGACGGAATCAGGAAAAAGAAAACCATAATGATCCCGTGCTGTGTAAACACTCGATTATAAGTTGCCGATTCCAGCAAATCGCTTGCCGGCGTGAGCAGTTCCAAACGAATTAGTGAAGCATAAACACCGCCTAAAGCAAAGAATGATGAAACCGTCAGCAAATAAAGAATCGCAATTCTCTTGTGATCTTTCGTCAAAAGCCAGGACCACGCCGTCGTTCCGTTTGTCAAATAATTGACTTTTGGTTCGGGTCTGATATTTCCAACATTTAGAGCATTCACATTTTCCATAAATATTTACTACCTTTTTATGCTTTTTACTTCCCTCAAACTCCTATTTTTTCTGCCCCGTCGGTTCCGGTCGGTTGTTGGGCGCGTTCGGATTGCTCGCCAGTTTATCAACATTTGCGGTATTGGTCGCACTGTTCGGCACACTGGAGGCAGGGGCGTTTGGAGCGGTCGCCGCCGGAGCAGAAGTACCGCCGCCGGTCGCGCCGCTCTTGCCGGCACTTAAAGATTTGACGTAGGCAATAAGCTGAACCAACTGCTCTTCCGTCACCTGACCTTTGAAAGTCGGCATTATCGGCTGATAACCTTCCACAATCTGGCTCGCCGGATTTAATATCGAATTACGAATATATTCATCATCCGCCGTTACCGTCTGTCCGTTGGTTAATTTAACCTGCGAACCGAATAAACCTTCGAGAACCGCGCCGCGTTGACCTTTTCCGCCTTCGTGACAAGAAGCGCATCCTAATTTATTTTCAAATAAATCTTTTCCCGCTTCGACCGGTGTTTGTCCTGAAACATTACCGCTTAACCAACTGTCAAAATCGTGCTGTTCCATTACGTAAACCCAGCCGCCCATTCCCGAATGGTTCAAACCGCAGTATTCCGCGCAGAACAAATGATATTTCCCCGGTTTCGTGGCGTTAAACCAAATGGTGGAATAACGTCCCGGAATGACATCCGCTTTCGTGCGAAATGCCGGAATATAAACGTCGTGCAGCACGTCTTCGGTCGTCATCGTCAATTTGACGTTGCGTCCGACGGGAACGTGCAGTTCATTGATTTCCCGCTGTCCCGTTCCGTGCTGAAATTTCCACATCCACTGTTTGCCGACGACGTAAATCTCCATTGATTCCGCCGGTGGACGATATTGATTGTAATAAACAACCGCGCCGCCCAGAAAAATGGACATCGAAATAATAAAAGGAATTATTGACCAGGTAGTTTCCAAAGCAATTGAGCCGTGAATTTCCGCCCCGGTTGCGAACTTTTCCTTTTCACGATATTTAATAAAGAAAAATATTATTCCCGCGACAATTCCGATGGTAAAAAACGCGCTGATGGCAATCAGATAAAAATACAAAGCATCTACCTGCCACGCAAAGCTGGAAGCCTGTTCGGGAAATAATGGAATCCACGAATTCTGTTGCATAATCTTCTCAAAATCTTAGATTCAAGATTTGAAATTCAAGTCTCAAATGCTTAAACCTCAAACCCAAATTTGGAATCTATATCAAATCTGCCGATTTTCTTTTGTTGTAACGCCAAAAACCGAAAAACATCGCCGCCATACCGATCAGAGTTAAAACTCCCAACAGCCGAATCACCCGCAGAATTACCAAACCGTATTTCCCCGTCGCCGGATCGTAATGAAAGCAATATAAATACAGTTGTTCAGCCGGATTGCCGATCTTGCTCTGCGCTGAATCCATAATGCCGAATTTCAAATCTTTCGGGGCGTAATCAATGCCGTAAAAGTATCTTGAAAGCCTGCCTTCCGGCGTGGCGATCATAATTCCGCCGGCGTGGGCAAACTGATTGGTCGCTTCGTCAAACTGATAATTGTAGCCGACGGCTTTTGTTACTTTGTCAATTTCCGGCTGCGTTCCGGTTAAAAAATGCCAGCCGTTTTCCGCGCCTTCACGTCCGTATCGTGCCAAATAACTGGCTTTTTTATTTTTTGCCAAATCCGGCTTTTCGTTTTCCCGCGCGTCGAAACTGATGGCGATCACATCGTAATCTTTGCCCGCGTCAAACGAAATGCCTTTCAGCGAACCTGTCAAACCGTTTAAAACTTCGTTGCACAGCATCGGACATTCGTAGTAAACCAGAGCTAGAATTACCGGCTTGCCCTTATTAAAATAATCGCCGAGCTTGACGATATTGCCGTTTTCATCTCTAAACTGCGCGTCGAGCGGCAACTGTCCGTTAAGTTTTTGTTCAATCCCAACCTTTTGTAGAATCGGCGGCATTCCATTGCTCGTTCCCGGCTGGCTCGGATCGTAAGTTTTCGGCGAATAAAGCGGCGAATTATAATGTTCCGATTTTTGTGCCAAAATTATCGCCGGCAACAGCAAAATACTCAAACTCATTAAAAGTGTCAGTTTCAAAACCGCTGAAATACCTGAACTCTTTTTCATTTTTTACCTCAAATGCGGAATCGCCTTTCCCGGCTTATTCCGCTTTTATTAATCTATCTTCTAATATCCGAAGCGACGCGCCCGGAACTTGAATATGACATAAACGAACGTGAATCTTTCAGTTTCTGTCCTTCCGCGTTGACGGCGGACGGTGGATTTGCCTGAAGCAGTTCCTTTTCGGCTTCGGCAATCGGTAGCGAAATAATCGTACCGGTTTGCGGGTCTCTTTGCCCCTGCGCCCAATTTTTTTCCCACTGTTCGTGTAATTCCCGATATTCCGACTGTGGAGCTTTTAATTCCAGATTAACAAAACCGTTCGGCGACTGAACACCGAAACCAGGTGCCGCCTGCAATCGCGGTTCGGGCGGCAGCCTTTCTCCCGAAGTCATCGCCAGCGGACTTTTTTGATCTTTTGACTCCGCCGCCTGTTGTTCCATTATATTCTCCAAAACATACATCAGTCCGAAAGTAAAGATAACTAACAGAAACAATCCGCCGGCAAAGAAAGCGACTCCGCGCAAGCCGATAAGATTTGTTTCATACGGTTTGTCAAAATCCACATAACTTTTTTCGTGGGCGGTATCTTTTTTGTGTATAGCCATAATCGTTCAACTTCTAAGTTCGGAATTTCCTGTCGGAAATTTTTGAATCTGGAATTTTCTAATGTTTTCCGTGTTCAATCGCATTCTGCAGGAACGGATCATTAACCGGCACCAGCGGACGCTTCATTAATTCTCCGAAAAACCACCACAGCCAGATGCCGCCGACCGCGACCGGAGCGACCAAATCCATCCAACTGAAACTCAGTGAAAACGGCACGTTTTGCGCGTGCGTTGCAATTCTCGGACTCGGACCGATAATGTAATACATATCAACCAGCCTGAGAACCAGAATAAAAATCGCTATGCGCTTCAGCCATCTGGCGTTTCGTTTAATATCGCGCGACAGCAAAACGAGAAACGGGAATGCGAAATGGAAAACGATTAAAATCAACCCGACGGCTCCCCAGACTCCTTCCTGTCGCGGAATATAAAATTTCGTTTCTTCCGGCAGATTGCCCGACCAGATAATTAAATACTGGGAAAAATTGAAATACGCCCAAACCATCACCAGTGCCAGCATCAATTTGCCGATGTCGTGAAAATGACGCGGATTTAAGACTCGATTCATCGGCGCTCTGTCAATGAGCGATGCCATCACCGCTACCATAAAACAGAAACAGCTTAAAGCCCATCCGGCGACGAAAAGAAATCCCCAAATCGTCGAATACCAGTGCGGATCAAGCGTCATTACCCAATCAATCGTCGCAAAACTAACGACCAGCACGAAGAATACCATCGTCGGACCGGAAAATTTAGTCGCGTCTCCCAAATATTTGGCGGCATCCTCATAATTGTCGGCGTGATCTTGCTGCCACGACCATTTATTGAGAAAATACGCCATCAAATACCAAAGTATAAAGTATAAAATTGCGCGGAAAATCCACCACTCGACGCTCAAATAAGGCTGTCTTTTCTGAATAATCGGGTCACTCAACATATGCGTCCACGAATACATTGAGGACACACCAACCAAAATCGGCAAAAACAATACGAAAATAATCGGGATGGTCCGCGAACCGGCTTCGACAAAGCGTCGAATAACTATCGCCCACGCCCCGCCGGTCAAATATTGCAGCAGTAAAATTCCTAGACTGCCGATTCCGATGCCGCCCCAAAAAATAAAACCCAACAGCCAGGAACGCAGTCCCTGTTCGACATTAAAAAAACAGCCGATTGCCCAAATTACCGTAAAAATGCCGCCGATTCCGAGTGCCAGTGTGCGCCACCGATTGACTTCCGCCGGTGCCAGAAAATCCGCCGCGTTATGTTTAGAATTTATCATCTATTTTGCGCCTCCCTGTTGATTGGGAAGCGGTGATACGGACGGTGCCGCCGTCCTGCCCACCGCGCTCACGGTGTTTGTTTTTCCCGCCGGCAGCGCGGTAATTCCATTCGGATTCTGGCTGATTTGCAAGGCTCTGATATACGCCACAATTGCCCAGCGGTCAGCCGGCGGAACTTGCGAAGCGTAGCTGTTCATTTTGCCCCAGCCGTTAGTCATTACGTCAAAAAAATGTCCGTCCGGCGCATTTCGCAAACGGTCGTCGTTATAAGTCGGCGGCGGCGAAAATCCGCGCCTGACGATCATTCCGTCGCCATTTCCGACCGGACCGTGACAGACGATACAAAATATTTTGTATCTTTGCTCGCCCCGCGCCAGCAATTCTTTGGTCAGCGGGACGGGACTTTTTTCGATGTCGTTCGGAAAACTGGAAACGACCGCGTTGCCGGACGCGTCGGTTGTCGTCGGAGCTGCTGCTGCACTGCTGTCGGCATTTTCCTTTTTGCCCTGGTAAAAAACTTTATCTTCGCGCAGAAATCCGCGCGCCACCGTCCCTTCCGGCAACTCCCGCATCGCTTTATCATCCCTGAAAAAATCACTTTTCTTGAAGGCTTTATAACGCGGCTGATCCTGCATATCGTAACGACAGCCGACGCTTAAAATCACCAGGCTTACTAATGTGATCCACAAGATTTTACGGTTCAACATCAAATACCTCCTGCGGATTCAGACTTTCCATAAAACTTCTCGTCGCTTCATAATCAAATTTCGGGTCTTTCGTTTCAATCAGCAGAAAAAACTTTTCTCTGGTCGCCAGCGCGAAACGCGGCACATTAAAAACCGGATGATACGGCTGCGGCAGCCCATTTAATAAAATCATTCCGAAAACCGCCGTAAAAGCCGAAAATAAAATGGTCAGCTCAAATGTCGGCGGAATAAAAGACGGCAAACTAAAATACGGACGACCGCCGACGATGATCGGATATGTGATAACGTGAACGAAGGTTGTCAAACCAAGTCCGGTCAGCAAGCCCACAATTCCGCCGCATAAAACAAGATAGGGCAGAATACTCTTTTTAATGCCGAGTGCTTCATCAATTTCGTGCAGCGGAAAAGGCGAAAAAGCGTCGGTTTTTGTGTAGCCCGCATCACGGACTTGACGCGCCGCCTCAACCATTTGCGTCGGCGTATCAAATTCGGCTAATAACCCGTAAATTTGTCTGTCCATAATCTTTCTAATAGCTTGCAGTCAGTCGTTTCGCGCTGGCAGACGGTTTGACATGGGTGAGTTGCCCTGATAATCCGACGGCGGACGCGTCTTCGACTGACTGCAATTTCAAGTTTACTAAATTCTATCGTTCGTCTAAATCCTTCTGCACGGCATTAGTCGTTTCAGTAAAAGCGTCGGGACGATGATGAACCTCTTCGTGAATCGCGTGTTCGGGCGCGACCTGCGCCGCCGGCAAAAGCGTCCTGACTTCAAAAATCGAAATAACCGGCAGGAATCTCACAAAAAGAAAAATCAAAGTGATAAATAATCCGATGGTGCCGAGAAACATTGACCAATCCCAAATCGTCGGCGCGTACATCGCCCACGAAGAAGGCAGGTAATCGCGGTGCAGACTCGTCACGATAATAACGAATCGCTCCAGCCACATCCCGACGCTGACGACCAACGAAATAATAAACAGCCAAAATGGACTTTCACGAAACCGCTTAAACCATAAAAATTGAATCGAGACGCCGTTGCACAAAATCAAGAGCCAGTAAAACCACCAGTAGGGACCTCCCCAGATGCGATTGTAAAAAACGAATCTTTCGTAAATACCGGCACTGTACCAACCGAAAAACGCTTCCGTCGCGTAACCGTAAACGACGATCAGCCCCGTCGCCAACATTACTTTACCCATATAGATAAGATGGGTGTCTGTAATAAAATCCTTTAGGTTATACCAGACGCGAAGCGGAATACACAGAATCAAAACCATCGCAAACCCGGCGAAAATCGCGCCCGCCACAAAATACGGCGGAAAAATCGTCGCGTGCCAGCCCGGAACGATACCCGCCGTAAAGTCCAAACTAACGACCGAGTGTACCGACAGTACGAGCGGCGTAGAAAGCCCGGCAAGCAGCAAATAGATAATTTCGTAGCGATGCCAATGCCGCGCCGAACCGCGCCAGCCCAGCGAAAGTATGCCGTAAATAACCTTGAAATATTTATTTTTCGCCCGGTCGCGCAAAGTCGCAATATCGGGAATCAAGCCGACAAACCAGAACAACGCCGAAACCGTCGCATAAGTGGAAACTGCAAAAACGTCCCAAATCAACGGGCTGCGAAATTGAGGCCACATTCCCATCGTATTCGGATAGGGAAACATCCAGAAAGCGAGCCACGGACGACCAGTGTGCAGTAGCGGATACATTCCCGCGCAGGCGACGGCGAAGAGCGTCATCGCTTCGGCGAAACGATTGATTGATGTGCGCCATTTTTGATTGAGCAGCAGCAAAATCGCCGAAATCAGCGTTCCCGCGTGTCCGATTCCGATCCACCAGACGAAATTGATAATAGGAAATGCCCAACCGACCGGCTGGTTGTTGCCGAAAATGCCGACACCGGTAAAAACCAGGTAAGTCACCGTTATCATTAAAATCTGCAAAAGAATAAACCCGATTCCAAATCCGATAAACCAGCCGAACGGCGTACGTTTCTTCAGAGTTAAATCGCCGATTCGGTCGCTTGCCGTTCCAAAGGTGTGCGCGCCTTCAACCATCGACGGATAAATCCTTTGTTTAACTTCTTCCAAGTCTCGTCTTTGAACTTCTTCTACCTTTTGCATAGCATTTACCCTATTCAGTCTTCCGATTCAGCCTTTTTTCCTTTCGCTCACATCTTGTCCGCATTTTTTTATTCTTCTTCCGCACTTTCCATTACTTTCGGCTGAATGTAATCCGGCATTTCTCTGCTTTGATTTCTCAGAGCCGCGAGATAACTCGTCCGCGGCTGCGTATCCAAATCGTTAAGCAGCCGATAGTTGCGATGATTATCTTTCAATTTCGCCACTTGACTGTCCTTATTGTTTAAATCACCGAAAACAATCGCGTCTGCCGGACAAACCGCCTGACACGCCGTGATAATTTCACCGTCGCGGATGTCGCGCTGATCTTTTTCGGCTTCGATGCGCGCCGAAGCGATGCGCTGGACACAGTAAGTGCATTTTTCCATCACGCCGCGACTGCGAATCGTCACTTCCGGGTTTCGCATCAATTTATACTGCGGCGTATTCCAATCCTGATACAGCAGGAAATTAAATCGTCGAACCTTATAAGGACAGTTATTTGAACAGTAACGCGTTCCGATACAGCGGTTATAAACCATATCGTTCAAGCCTTCCGCGCTGTGAACCGTCGCGTGAACCGGACAGACGACTTCGCACGGCGCGTTTTCACACTGTTGGCACAAAACCGGCTGAAAATGAGGACCGTCCGGGTTATTGACATCATCGCCGCTGTAATAAGCGTCAATTCTCATCCAGTGCATTTCACGGCTGCGCTCGACCTGTTCCTTGCCGACCACCGGAATATTGTTCTCGGATTGACAGGCAATAACACACGCATTGCAGCCGACGCAGGAATTCAGATCAATCGTCATTCCCCACTTGCTGCCGTTATATTTGAAACCCGGATACAGCGAAGCGTCAGCTTCATCGTGCTGATGTCCGTATTTAACTTCGTTTTCGTAATCGTTGATGTTCCAGACACGCAGCAGGTCGCGTCCTTCCATATTGAAGTGGATTTGCGTCGAAGCAATGGTCGCCTGTTCGCCGGTTTTGTTGACATTTCCCGCGCCAAACCACATTGCGCCGGAGTGTTGAGCGTTAAACGCGCTGTAACCGATGCCGGTTCCGATGCGCCCGGAACGACTGCGCCCGTAACCCATAAAAATCGTAATCACGTCGTCCGGCTGACCGGGCGCGATCCACATCGGCACCGGCTTATCGAGTTCCGCGCCCTGATAAGTTAAAGTCACCAAATCGGAAAACAAATTTCCGCCTTTGGTATTGACAAAGGTTGTTCCCTGGGAGCCGCCGACCAATTCTTCTTTGTCAACGCCCTGATTGAGACCGAGCCGTTTAGCGGTATTCGGGCTGATTAAACCCACGTTATCCCAGGTTACTTTGGTCAGCGGTTTCGGAAGTTCCTGCAGCCAGCCGTTGTTATTGAAACGCCCGTCATAAATCGTCGGATCGGGCAAAATGGAAACTTCCACGTCACCGCCGACCGCCGGATTGGTTAAGGGCTGACTGGCAAAAGCGGCATTGACCGACATCGCTCTCGCTGCCGCCGCCGAATTTGAAATAAAACCGTTATGAACGGCTTTGCGCCAATCATCTTCAAAACTTTTCGGCGGAGCCGCATTGCTCGCCGTCGCTAAGTTGACCGAACTTGGCGATGTCGCCGCCGCCTGACTGCCGTTGATGGTTGCCGCCTGAACTTTTGTCTGATTATTTCCTGCCGTTGCTCTCGACGCGTTGGCTAAACCCTGTTTTTGCCAAAACTCTTTAACAATATCGAGGTCTTTTTTATCGTAATTTTCTTTGGCGAAAACCTGCACCAGTTCGTGACTGCTCTTGCTGTCGTAAAGCGGCGCGATCAGCGGCTGAATAAGCGTCACCGTGCCGTCGTAAGCCCGCGAATCGCTCCACATTTCGAGATAATGCTTTTCCGAAATATGCCACTGGCAAAGCTCGGCAGTTTCGTCAAAATGCTGTCCGAGATGGATGCGAAGCGGAATTTTTGCCATTCTTTCTTCGCTCAATCTCAAATCAATCGGCGTGTTGTAAACCGGATTTCCGCTGAGAATAACGAGCGTTTTGACCGCGCCGCCATCAATTTCCTGAATAAGCTGACGGAGCTGGTCAATTTGCGCGACATCCGCATTCGGCTGAAAAGGTTCGATATAAGTGACGGTCGTGCCGATGTTTCCGAGCGCGGAATTCATCGCGTGAGCCAGAGCGTGAACGACCGGCGGCTGATTCGCGCCGACGATGACGAGCGACTTGCCTCTGTTCGCCAGTAAATCTTTCGCCATCACGCTGATCCACGACGCGTTTTCCGTGTAAGTCGAATTTGCGCCCGCCACACCGACCGCCGCCGCAATCGCTTTGGCGATTTCCGGCATTTGACTCGGCTTGACGGCAAGGCGATGATCGGCTTTCGCGCCCATCAAACTCATCGTCGTTTCGATGGCATACAGCCGGTTCATATTCGTATTTTCTTCGGAATAGGCGCGACCTTTATTGAAATCTTTGATGTAGCGAACGTTAAATCCTGAGAAAATATCGGCATCGAGCGATAAAATACGCTGCGCCTGATCAAATTTGTAAACCGCGTTGACGGGCGTACCGAAAGCCATCTTCGCCCCGGTCAGCGCGTTATCGCCGTTGATCGGCTCATATTGATATAATTTGGCGTTCGGAAGTTCGGAAAGAATTTGGTTAAATTGACCGATCAGCGTCGGTGAAGTCACGGTTTCGGCGAGAAACCGGATGCCCGCGCCGCCATCCGCGCGATTTTCGTCAATTACGCCGCGAATGGCATTCACAAAATTTTGCCAGGTCTGCGGCGTGTTGCGATAGGAAACTTCTTTCGAGCGATCCGGGTCATACATTGACAAAAGCGAGGCTTGGGCGAAAACGTCCGTCGCGCCGAGACTTTGCGGCTGATCGGGATTGCCTTCGATTTTCGTCGGACGACCTTCGTGCGATTGCGCCAAAAGTCCGGTTGCCGTTCCGCCGAGCGTCATCGCCGTCGCGTAAAAAAGCGGTTTTCCGGGAACTAATTCTTCCGGCTGGCGCACATACGGGACGATTTTTTCCGCCGGCTGAATGACGCACCCGCTCAAACCGGCAAATGCCAGCGACGCGCCCATCACTTTGACGAAATTGCGGCGGCTTAAAGTATCGTCCCATTCTTCGGCGTGCGCCGGATACTCTTCTTTGACGAATTCTTCAAATTCCGGCGCGTCAACAAATTCTTCGACGCTCCGCCAATATTCTTTTCCGCTTTTTTGGAGAATTTTATCTCGCAATAACGCAAAGTTAGTTTTACTGTCTTTGCTTGGCATTCATTATTCCTCAATTAAAAATTAGACATTCAAAGTTAAAAATTAAATCTGCCGATCATTTGCATTTTTAATTTCAGTCATTAACTTGATCCTACCGATGACAGGTCGAACAACTTGTCAGCATTTCTTTGCTGCGAATTTTATAATCAACCTTTAGCTGCTCCCTTTCCGCCCACGTCAAATCATTATCGTCCCACGCCATATTGAAAATTTCCGATTTCGGGCGAATATATTTTTCCGGCTCGCGGTGACACGACAGACACCATTCCATCTGCAAAGTATTTTCCTGGAAAACGGCGGGCATTGTGTCAATCTGCCCGTGACAGGTCGAACAGCCGACTCCTTTGGCGACGTGAATGCTGTGATTGAAATAAGCGAATTCCGGCAAATCGTGAACGCGCTCCCATTCTATCGGCTTGCCCGTCCGGTAGCTTTCGCGCACCGGCTCCAGATACGGACTGTCCGACCAAATCTGGCTGTGGCAGTTCATACACGTCTGCGTCGGCGGAATTCCCGCCGTGTATGAAGTTTCGACCGACGTGTGGCAGTATCGGCAGTCAATACCGTCGTCGCCGGCGTGATGTTTATGGCTGAACTGGACGGGCTGCTGCTTTTCCATATACCTGCCGGTCAAATATGATGACCGCGCAATCTGCGTATAAACGAAAAACGCCGCGCCGCCCAAAAGTATCGCCACGACTATACTTATTTTCGCAACATTATTTGCTCCGCGATTAAATATCTGTGCCATTTTTATCCTAAATCTGAAGTCTGCGACTTTCCGAAATTTGCCGACATTTATAGCTCTCCGAGTCCTAGATGAAAGACCTCTAAGCGATAATTAAGAAATATTAAACTTTTAATATTAAGAACGAACTGCAAAATCTAAATTTGATTTTACAGAATCTAATAAATTCCGCAAATTCTATAACGAAAATAATTTCTTTTCAGACTTTGTGCAAGTTTTCACTAAATAAGTTTAGCTCATAAAGCTGATTAAACTTTCCAATTTTTGAAACAATTACGCGGCGACCGAAACCAGCGCGGCACCGATTGCCGCCGCGTTCGCGCCGAGTTCGCCTTCGACAATCTCCGTCGTCACAAACGAAGGCGCGAAAGACAGTTCCCGCGCGCGCCGCGTAATCGCGTCCAAAACCAGGTTTTTAGCTTGCATAATTTCCCCGCCGATGACGATTTTCTCGATGTTCAGCAAATTAATCACGCCGGCAAGCGCGGTACCGATATAATTTCCCGTTCTTTCAAGCATCATTTGGGCAAATTCGTCTTCATTTTGCGCCGCCAGAACGACATCGGATAATTTTATTTCCCGGTCGAGCCGGCTCAGCGAAGAAGTTTGATCCTGATGAAAACGGCTGCGGGTGCGCCGTACGATATTGGCTGACGAAGCGACGTTTTCCAATTTCAGCCCGTCGGCATTCACAGCGAGATGTCCGAACTCACCGGCGAACCCCGACGCGCCGCGCCAAATGCGACCGTCAAATATCAACGCGCCGCCGATGCCCGTGCCGAGCGTCGCGTAAAACATACTTTTTGAATCGCGTCCCGCGCCGATGACAAATTCGCCGTAAGCGGCGGCGTTGGCATCATTTTCAATCGTTGTCTTTAATCCGGTGGCGTTTTCAAGTTCGATTAAAAGATCAATCTGCTCGTGTTCGGGAACAAAAGTTGAAAAGGCAACTCTTTTCGTCTGCGCGTGAACCAGTCCGGGAATGGCGATGCCGAGATTTGCAAAATTGCCGAACTGATTTTTCAGTTCTCCGATAAAACCGAGGAGCTGTTCAAACGTGCCGTATTCTTTAATCGTCGCCACATTATAAACATCGGTTAAAGTGCCGTTTTTATTGATGCAGACCGCCTTCAGCGCGGATTCGGAAATTTCCACACCGACAAGTTTTTCCGCGTTCGCGCCGTCTTCACTCATTGCTTTTGAGAAATTATTTTTTAACTGATTAGCTTTGAAACTAACGCGATTTTAGACACTCAGTTTGAAACTGTCAAACTAAAATCAGCGATAAAAATACAATTTCAAAATCTTAAATCGTTTGACTGAAATAGTTTTGAAAGCTACTCTTTGATAGTTATTTTGTAGTAAAATTTTTCACCGATGGAACACATATCCGAAATCATTGAACAATACGGAATTTACGCGGTTTTCGCTCTCTGCACTATTGAGGGAGATATTACTTTGCTTCTTTCGGGCGTGATGGCGCACAGTTCATTTTTCGGCAATTACAGTTTTTTCAAAGTATTTCTGGCAGGAACATTCGGCGGAATGGTCGGCGATAATGTCGCTTATTTTATCGGGCGATTGTTTAGAACAACCATTAGTCATTATCGTTTTTACGAGATGGCGCGTCCGCGCATCGAACGTTTGATCGAAAAGTTCGGCGGCTTTGCGATTGTTATTTCCAAATATATCTATGGCATTCGGGCGGCGATGTGTCTGTTTTACGGCATCGGCAGAATGTCTTATCCGCGATTTTTATTTCTCGACACGATTAGCTGCGCGATTTGGGCGGTTTTGCTGTCGGGTATCGCTTATTTTTTCAGCGGCGCGATTACCGGCATCATCGGCGACTTCAAACAAATCGGTGTTGCGCTGTTTTTTATCGTTCTAGCCGGAATCATCGTCTTTTACGTGGTCGAACGCTATTATTTGTCGCAGAAAGTCGAAGAAGTCAAACCCGAAACGATCCTCAAAATCGAAGAGAGAATACATAATATGGAAGAAGCCGCGCAGGGCAAACTTCATCATCTCGGCGAACGCCTGCACCTGACGAGTTCGCCGAATTCGGAAGAAGCGGAAAAGGTCAAAAAGGAAATGGTCAAAGCCGCCGAAGATTAAACCGCGCTGACTGTCAATCGGGAAAAGTTAATGCTAATATTAGCGATATTTAACAACTAATTCATTAGTAATCAACCAGTTAAAAAACCAGTTAAATTAAAATATGATAATCGAATCGTCCGCTCCGACCAGAGTTGATTTGGCAGGCGGAACAATTGACATTCCGCCGCTTTTTCTTTTTCACGAAGGGGCGGCGACGGTGAATTTCGCCGTTGATTTGATGGCGCGCTGCCGCATCGAAACGCGCGGCGACGACCGAATCGTCATCGAATCAATTGACCGCGCCGAAAAAATTGAGACTTCTCTCGACAAAATCGGCGAATTAAAAAACGAACCGCGTCTGGAACTGCTGTCAAAACTCGTCTATTTTTTCAAACCGGAAGTCGGGTTTTCAATGACCACCAACTCGGAAGCCCCGGCGGGCGCGGGGCTTGCCGGTTCTTCGACGCTTAACATCGCCTGTATCGGCGCGTTAAATGTGCTGGTCGGACACCGCTACACGCCCGAACAATTTATTCCGATTGCGGCGAATATTGAAACGCAGGTCATCAAAGTTCCCGCCGGTTTTCAGGATTATTATTCGGCGCAGTTCGGCGGCGCGGCGTGCATTCATTTTCGTTCGGACGGCATCGAGCGCGAAGCGTTGGACATTGATACGAAAACGCTCGAAAAAAGAATCGTCATTTGCTACACGGGCGAGCCGCGCAATTCCGGGATCAATAATTGGGAAATCACCAAAAATCATATTGACGGCGATGTCAAAGTTTTCGCGGTTTTTGAAGGCATTCGTGACACATCGCTCAATTTGCGAGCCGCGCTTTTGAAAAGCGACTGGCAGAGCGTCGGCGAAATCTTAAAAGCCGCTCATCCGCGCCGCCGCAGTTTGTCGCCGAATATTACGACTCCGCAAATGGATTTACTGATTAACAAAGCGATGTCCAACGGCGCGATTGCCGCCAAAGTCTGCGGCGCGGGCGGCGGCGGCTGTATCGCTTTCTTTTGCGAAGACGGGCAAAAACAAACGGTCGAAAAAGCCTTAGCCGAAGAAGCGGAAACGGAAGTTCTGAGCTGGAATTTATGCGAAGCGGGATTGACTATTCGGGAAAAATAATTCTATAAGTTTTGTCGGCAAAGCGATTTTTCTGTCTTTTGACGGAAAGCGTTCGTCTTTTCCTTAGATTTCAAACTGGAGACAAAAATTATGAAAAAAAATATTCTTTTGGCGATTCTGGCGATTTTCGCTTTTAGTTTCGCGGCTCAGGCGCAGATTCAAACCGACCGCTATTCATCGTCGCGCCTCGACAGTCTGGCAGCCGATCTTAAACGAAATACGGTTGATTTAGCTAACCGCACATCGGAAGATTTACTTCGCGGCAATACGCGCAATCGGAGTAACATCGAAGCGGCTTTTTTAGCGCAGCAATTGGACGCGAGTGCCGGACTTTTTCAGCAAATGACGCGTAATAACAACAATCGCGCGTCCGACCTGCGTGATGCCGCCGCGATTCTGACCGATTTGGCGCGCCGCGCCCCAAGCAACGGTTCTGACAACAATTTGTGGCGCGGCGCGCAAAACTCCATTAACGACATCAATCGTGAAATTGGCAGCGGAAATAACAACGGCGGTTACGGGAATAACGGCGGTTACGGCAATGGTAACGGCGGTTACGGCGGCAACAGCGAAAATTCAGGAGCTGGAAGTGTGATGTGGCGCGGCACAGTTGATGACCGCGTTCGGCTGACCATTCAAGGGAGAAGATTAAATGTTACAACAATGTCCGGCAGACCTTATCCTGAAGGAAATTACAGCTTTACATCAACGTTGCCGAGACGTGATGTCAATATTCAGGTCAATAAAAAAAGCGGACGCGGTGATGTCAATGTGATTCAGCAGCCGGGGCGAAACAATAATTACACCGCCATCATCGAAATCAAAGACAGCGACGGCGGAGCGCGTGAATATCAGTTGGAAGTTAGCTGGCAGTAAATCTTGCTGAAATATTTATTGTCAGGATTAAAATATTGATAATTTTTACGGCGTTGCGCGGCAAGATTTCCGACAATGCCGTAAATTTATTTTTTCGATTGAATCGCGGCGGTCAAAGAACGAAAAATGTCGCGTCCGTCGTCCGAGCCGAGCAGTTCGTCGCAGGCGCGCTCCGGGTGTGGCATCATACCTAAAACATTTCCTTCTTTATTGCTGATTCCGGCGATATTATTAAGCGAACCGTTCGGATTCGCCGCGTCCGTCGCCGCGCCGTTTTCGTCGCAGTAGCGAAAAATAATTTGATTGTTGTCTTCTAATTCCGCCAGGGTCGCGTCGTTGCAAACGTAATTTCCTTCGGCGTGGGCAATCGGAATTGAAAGAACTTCACCGTTTTTGAGTTCGCCGGTGTAAGGCGTACGGTCGTTTTCAACCTTGATATTGATATGCCGGCAGACAAAATGCAGTCCGCGATTTCGCATCAGCGCGCCGGGAAGCAGCCCGGATTCACACAAAATCTGGAAACCGTTACAGATGCCGAAAACAAACTTCCCTTTTTTCGCAAACTCTTTCACCGATTGAATAACCGGCGAAAAATGCGCCAACGCTCCGGCGCGCAGATAATCGCCGTAGGAAAATCCGCCCGGCACGATCACGGCATCGTAACCGCTCAAATCGGTTTCCTGATGCCAGACGAACTCGACCGGCTGCCCGACGTGCTTTGAAATGACGTGATACGCGTCGTGGTCGCAGTTTGAACCGGGAAAAACTATTACTCCAAATTTCATTGCTTTGTCCTTAGTCATCGGTTATCGGTCATTTGTCCCTCGTTAAAATCCTTCGGTTAAAACTTCACGTTTCGATCTTAAAAACAAAAGGACAAAAAACAAATGATTAATGACTGATTTCTACACGATAATCTTCAATCACCGGATTTGCCAGAATATTTTTGGCGATTTTTTCAGCTTCGGCTTGCGCTTCCGCTTCCGGCAAATCGGCGTTCAAGGAGATTTCAAAATACTTGCCCTGCCGTATGTCGGCGACGTTTTCAAAACCCAGCAGTTCAACCGAATGATGGATCGCCTTCCCCTGCGGATCAAGCACACTCGGTTTCAATGTTACATAAACTTTTGCTTTCATTATAGTTCTCCAAAACAAATTATAAATTCTTACGCAATTTCTTGTTTTTCGCAACGTCGTTATGGTAAATTGCCAGTTAAAGTAAGTTATAACTTCCACTTTAACTAATTTTTCGTAATCAAAAAAAGGAGATTTTTTAATTTATGCAAAATACGAACAGTGGAAAAACCGCGTTCGGCTTAGATGCGAATATCGGTGCTTTGCTATGTTATGTCGCAAATTTTATTCCGTGCTGTCTGCCGCTCGGTTTGATTTACAGCGTGATTGTTATTATTCAGGATAAAACCAATAAGTTAGCCAGATTTCACGCTTTTCAGTCAATTATGTTGTCCGCCGTCGGTTTGGTTATCGGTATTTTTGTTTATGCCTTCGTTTTTATCGGTGTCGCCGCCAGATCAAGCATTTTAGTAACTTTATTTTCACTTATCGCGTCGCTTGTCGGCTTAGTTGTTCTGATAGCAGTTATCTTTTGCGCCGTCAAAGCGTTTCAAGGACAGTTATTTAAATTACCCGTCATCGGCGATTTGGCTGATAAATGGTCAAATTAGATTAACTCGCATTTAAAACGCGGCGAGAGTTGCGGCTCTCGCTTTTCATTTATATTTATTAATTTCGTTTCAAACCGATTGATCGAAAACTCGCTCGAAAACTTTCCCGACGTTTCGCAAATAATGTTCGTAAGAGAAAACTTTCTCGATCTCATCTTTCGATAATTGCGCGGAAATGTCCGCGTCATTCATCACCAAATCTTTAAATTCGCCGCCGTCGTCCCAAACTTTCATCGCGTTTCGCTGCGCGTAAACATAAGCGTCTTCACGAGAAACTCCTTTTTGTGTCAACGCCAAAAGTAATTGTCCGCTGAACACCAAACCGCGCGTTAAATTCAGATTTTTCAGCATATTTTCGGGATAAACGACCAGCGTATCCAAAAGCGAAGTCGTTTTTGCCAGCATATAATCGAGTGCCGCTGAAGAATCGGGCAGCACGATGCGTTCCGCCGACGAGTGCGAAATGTCGCGTTCGTGCCAGAGCGCGACGTTTTCGAGTCCGACAATCGAATTAGCGCGAATCGTCCGCGCCATTCCGCAGATTCTTTCCGACAAAATCGGATTGCGTTTGTGCGGCATCGCCGACGACCCTTTTTGTCCGGTTTTGAATTTTTCCTGCGCTTCGCGGACTTCCGTGCGCTGCCAATGACGAACTTGCAGCGCGAATTTTTCCAGACTCGAAGCGATAATCGCCAGCGTACAGAGATATTCGGCGTAACGGTCGCGCTGAATGATCTGTGTCGAAATGTCCGCCGCTTTCAAACCGAGTTTTTCGCAAACTCTTTCTTCGACATCCGGGTCGAGATGCGCGAACGCGCCGACCGCGCCGGAGATTTTGCCGACGGAAATTATCTCTTTAACTTTTTCCAGACGAGTCTTATTTCGCCGCATTTCCGAAAACCAGAGCGCGAAAGTCATTCCGAAACTCGTCGGTTCGGCGTGAATTCCGTGCGTGCGTCCGATTTGCGGCGTGTCTTTAAACTCAAAGGCGCGGCGTTTTAAAACTTCCAACAGCGCGTCAACTTTCGGCAGTAAAATCTCGCACGCTTCTTTCAATAAAAGCGCGTTCGCCGTGTCCACGACATCGCTCGAAGTCAAGCCATAATGGACGAAACGCGCCGCGTCGCCGATGTTTTCCGCCAAGTTTGTCGTAAAAGCGATGACATCGTGGTCAGTCGTTTTTTCGATTTCGTTGATTCTTTCAACCGTAAAAGACGCTTTCGATTTTATTTGTTCAAGCGCATAGTTTGGAATAATTCCGTCTTCGGCGTGAACTTTGCAAACGGCAATTTCAACATCGAGCCATTTTTGAAACTTATTTTTCAGCGACCAAATCGCTCCCATTTCGGGCAGTGTGTATCTTTCTATCATTTTTTATTTTAAACCGCAGAGAACACGGAGGACACAGAGTTTTTTTATGAACAATTCATAAATTTGTCTTTATTTTTGTCCGATTTCAATTTTCTCCGCGTTCTCTACGGTTAATTGTTCTTCATTTTCTTTGACAACTTCCGTATCATTATCGCCTAAAACGTCTTGAATATAAATCATCTGCACTAAAACCATTATCACCGCGAGCAAAGGAGTTGCCAGAACGAGTCCCAATCCGCCGATTAAAACTCCCAGAGCCAACTGCGAGATTATCGTCAGCGCGGGCGGCAGTTCGACCGTGCGCCGCTCAATCATCGGTGTAACCAGATTCGATTCGATAATCTGCACCACGATAAATAAAATCAAAACATAGAGCGCATTGATCGGGCTTTCGATAAAACCCAGCAAAATCGCCGGAACAGCGGATAAAATCGGACCGAAATTCGGAATAAAAGACAAAAGTCCGGCGATCAGACCGAGCGTTAATGATAACGGAATGCCCAAAAAATACAATCCGATCCACGTCAGCAAGCCGATGAAAATCATCGAGGCGGCTTTTCCGATCAGCCACCAGCCGAGCGTGTCGTTGATTTCATACAAAACCTGCCGCGTTCGTTCGCGTTTGTCAAAAGGAAAAAGTTTGACGAAACCGGCGGCGTAAAACTGCGGCTCGACTGCCAGATAAATCGCCAGCAGAATGACGATAAAAAAGTTGCCGAGCGAGCCGATGGTTGAAGAAAAATAACCGCCGACGCGAGATAAAAAAGTGGAAGCGTCAATGTTGTCGGCGATTTCGTCAGTGCTTGGCATTTGTTCGATAATCGCTCTGCCCCAGCCGAATTGAGAAATATACGCGCTCGCCTGCCGCGCCGATTTGGGCAATTCGTCGCGCAGATGCCGCGCTTGTTCGGCGACGCTCGGCGCGAGCAGCGCAATCGCGCCGCCCAAAATCACCAGTAAAATCAGCGACACGAGCAGCACCGACAAACCTTCTGAAAGTTTAGTGTAGCGGCGCGTCAAATCCGCCAGACCGCGCAGAAAAATCGCCAGCAAAACTCCGGCAAAAAACAGCAGCAGCACGTCAAAGGCGTAATAAATAAACGCGATCAATGACAGCGCGGCGGTGAGAACGGCAGCGGTTATCAGAACCCGCCGAATAAAGCGGCGATTTGAATCAGGTGTTGGAATCATTAAATTTTGTAATTCAAAAAAGTCAATTATCAATGGCGCGCGCGCGTTTATCAAAACGCTTTTTCGCAATTTTTGTGGTGATGCTCTAATAAATGATAAAAATCTGCTTGCCACAACCGCCCGAACTGTGCATTAATAGAAAATTGTTAATCCTTCTCTCGCGTGTCAACGGTGATACGCCCGGTTCTAATAAGGCGTTTTGGATAGTTCGAGATTAGGTTGTTATTTAGTTGCAGAAGTCGCTCAAGATTTTGAGTATCCGAAACCGACCCTTCGCGTTACAGACCGTTTCTCCGAAGCCCTTCGATTCGACGCTTCTTTTGAAATTCCCGGAAAACGGGAAAAGGTATATTTTTATGTCAACAAAACTTTATGTAGGAAATCTTTCCTTTGATACTTCCAGCCAGGATTTGGAAGAATTGTTCGGACAAGTCGGCACGGTCGAATCAGCTTCCGTGATTGAAGACCGTGACACCGGACGCTCGCGCGGCTTCGGTTTTATCGAAATGTCTTCCAAAGAAGAAGCGGAACAGGCGATTGACCAATTCAACGGCAAAGAAGTTGATGGTCGTGAATTAAAAGTCAACGAAGCCAAACCGCGTGAAAGTCGCGGCGGCGGCGGCGGCGGTCGCGGCGGTTACGGCGGCGGCGGCGGCGGTCGCAGCGGCGGCGGAAATCGCGGCGGCGGCGGCGGCGGCGGTTACGGCGGCGGCGGCGGTTCGCGCTGGTAAGATTTTAGCTAATTAATCAGAAAAAGCCTTTGACTTAACTGTCAAAGGCTTTTTTGTTTCGTATCTCGCATCAAGTGAAATAATATTCCAAACCTGCAAGTTATGATTGATATTATTCGTCGAACATCTTTCGCAAACTTTCCGTGTAAGGCGCGCGCGCCACGCCTTTTTCGGTGATGATCGCCGTCACCAAATCGTTGGGCGTGACATCAAAAGCGTAATTGCTGACATCAATTCCTTCGGGCGAAAGTTGAATGTCCTGAATATGTGTAATTTCGCGGATGTTGCGTTCTTCAATCGGAATTTCTTCGCCCGTCGGACATTTCATATCAACCGTTGACAGCGGCGCGGCGACGTAAAACGGAATGTTATGCCGCCGCGCGAGAACGGCGACCATATAAGTTCCGATTTTGTTGGCGACATCGCCGTTCGCCGCGATTCTGTCCGAACCGACGACGACCGCGTGAATTTTCCCTTTTTTCATTACGTGACCGCTCATATTGTCGGTAATCAGCGTAACCGGAATGTCATCCTGCAAAAGTTCCCACGCCGTCAGCCGCGCGCCTTGCAGGTAAGGGCGCGTTTCGTCGGCGTAAACGGAAACTTTTTTCCCTTGGTCAACTGCGCCGCGAATCACGCCGAGCGCAGTTCCCCAAACGCCGCCCGTTGCCAGCGCGCCCGCGTTGCAGTGCGTCAAAACCGTCGAATCGTCTTCTAACAATTCGCCGCCGAATTTGGCGATAAGTCTTTGCGATTCAATATCTTCTTCGTGAATGTCTTTCGCGTCCTGAATCAAAATTTGTTTAATTTCCGAAACCGATTTGCCGTCTTCCTTCGCCTTGGCAAAAGTGCGTTTCATCCGGTCAATCGCCCAGAAAAGATTAACAGCGGTCGGGCGCGTTTTGCTCATCACGTCGCAAATGTAATCGAGTTCTTCTTCCAAATCGTCAACATTCGTGCCGACGAAATTTTTTGCGCCCAGCGCAATGCCGTAAGCGGCGGACACGCCAATCGCCGGCGCGCCGCGTACGACCATATCTCTAATGCCGTCAGCGACTTCCGTGAAACTCTTCAGCGTCAGCCATTTTTCTTCGGTCGGCAAAAGGCGTTGATCGAGCATCAAAACGCCTTCGTCGCTCCATTTTACGGGTATTATCATTTTGTAAATTATTTTTCCTTTTATAAGATTTTGTTGAAATGATAAGAAATTAAACGACAAGACGCAAAGACCGTCTTTCTTATTTGAGAAATTTGAATTTTTCGTTTTTTCATTGCAAAATTATGAGAAACTTATTTGACTCAAACATTATGGAAAATAAAAAATCAACCGAATTTCGTTTGATCGCCGAAGGCAATTACGAAAATATCGAAGAGGCGAAACACGCTTTGCAAGACCCTTTTATCGAAGATTACGTCGAGGAAAACGGGAAATTTCGGATACAAAACTTTGAAGATATTAAAGTAACGAGCGGAATTTCGCTCGGCGATTTGGAAATTGAAATGGTTGAAGAAGAAGTTTTTGAAATTTCCTGTAAAAGTTCGTCGCTCGTGCTGACCGAACGCAAAGCCGAAATGCTGGCGGAAACTTTGCGGCGGCAGGCGATGTTTGATGAAATTTCCGTCGAACCTTTGGAATAATAAATTTTAATCTTTTTTCGGCAGCGTCATCGTTTTGCCTTCGGAATCCATTTGGAGATGCCGCGTCGTTCCTTCGGTCACGCTCGGCGGCGCGACGAGATCGCCCGTGTCGTAAATCGAATGTTTCGGTTTGACGTATTCTTCCGCCGGCACGGTTTGAAAATCAGACAGCGTTTGTCCGGCGGAAATTCTGTCAACCGCCGCCGCCGCTTCTCTGCGCCCGACACCGTAGGTTTCCCGATAAATCTTGACCGCCAGAGATTTGTTGCCCGACTGCACGAGTTCTTTGATCCACTCATCGCCGGAGCGATTGGCGGGAATGTCGTTGAGCGACGAAAAGTTTTCACGTTCGCCGACGTTTGAAGCGGGCAAAATTCCCTGTTTTCCCGCGCTTTTCAACTGGATAATCTGCGCGACACCCGCGCCGAGACACGAAAAAGCCGGAATCAACATCCAAAACCACCAGCCGGTTCCTCTTCCCGAAATAGCCAGCCCAATCGAAATGACAACAAAAGCGATGCCGGTAAAAAGTTTCGTCATCGCGCTTTCCCAATGCACCGGCTTGCCCTTTTTATCCCGCAGTTGCAGCGGATCAATCGGCGGCATCATTCCAAACCGATTGACTTTTTTGCTGAAATTTCCAATTTGATTGTTGAAATTTTCCACCAAATCGTTAGACACCGGATTCAAATCCGTTCCGCAGTTTCTGCAATATTTTCCGTTGTCAGGATTTTTTGTCCCGCATTTTTGGCAAAACATAATATTCAAGTTACGAACAAAATCCGAAATGGTTCAACACTTATCAGAAAATAATATCTCTGAAAACAGGTCGGAGTAAAGAATAAAAGTATATTTGATGTGCCGCCGCGACTTTCAAAACTGGCGAAATGGATGCTGCGGTGCTTATCGGGCAATAAACAAAAAACCAAATCACATATTTCTTGCCTGAATCGCGCCGACATTGCCGCCGACCAGAAATAAATAGGAATACATCGCAATTCCGGTCAAAATTCCGGTGCTGACTTTAACGTAAACCGGCAGATTGGAAGGCGACAAGAAACCCTCGATAATTCCCGCCAAAACGAGCAGACACGCGCAGCCGATGGCTAAACGGACGGCTTCGAGTCCGTTTTTTTTCAAGGCTTGAACGCGCGTCAAATCACCCGGATTAATCAGCGCGTAACCGATCAGCATTCCCGCGCCCGCCGCGATAAAAATGCACGAAAGTTCGATTACGCCGTGTCCGACCATAAAAGTTACTAGCGAATTGCCGAAAGCCGGATTGACTTTATAGCACACGCCCAATGCGCCGCCGATGCTCAAACCGTTCATTATCAACACATAGATGGTGCCGATACCGAAAAACGCGCCGTAGGCGAAAGCCATCAGGGAAACTAAAATATTGTTGGTTAAAATTTGGCTTGAGCCGATTTGGTTGGCATCGTTCAAACCGAGCCACCATTTTTCGTTCGACTGCGCGGCGTATTGAATTTGCGTTAAACCGATGCTGTCGGCAAACTTTAGGTCGTTGTAGCACAAAACGAATGACGCGACACTGAAAAAGGTGAAAACCGCGAAAGCCAGCGCGATGAATTTCCAATTTCGGCGGAACGCGCGGGGAAAATCTTCCGCAAAAAATTTCCAAACCAGATTTGCGCCCTGACTTTCCGCGCGGTAGATTTTGCCGTGCGCCCGAATAACCAGACTGTTGAGATAATTAACGAGTTTCGGGTCGCGCGTTTCAGCGCGGGCAATCGCCAAATCGGACGCGGCGCGGCGGTAAAGTTCGCCGAATTCGCGCACTTCCAAACGCGAAAGTCCGCGCAGGGAAGAAGTATCCAAAATTGAAAGCAAATCTTCCAGCCTTTGCCAGTTATTTTTTCGTTCGGTGATAAAACGATTCATACAAATTGCCGATTCAAAATTACAGATTCCAAACATTCTGCGTTCGGGCTGTTTCTGCCGGTTTAGAATTTGAAATCTGGAATCGCAATTCTAAACTCCGATAATTTTTTCGAGCGGCGGCGTAATGAAAAATTTATCATAAAATGTTTTTCTTTGACGAATCAGGGCGAGAATATTTTGCGTCGCGGCGCGGTGAACATTGCTGAATTTCGGATTATTTCCGAGTTTTTCCAAGATGCGGCGCAGCGTTTCGCTGAGACTGGCGACAAACAGCGTCGCGCTGATTTGTTCACTCATCGAAATTCTTCCATCCCGATAACTGAAAATTCCCGAAACCGGATTGAGAAACGGGTAATCGCCTGAAATTTCGAGCCGCGCTTTTTCAAAAGCCGACGAAAAATCAAGATTAGCGTCGCTCAAACTGTTGTCAATCACGCTGATTAATTCGGACATTAACTCAATCAGCGTCTGCCAGTCAGAAGCGGAAACCTCGTTTTGTTTCGCTCTGGCTTCAACTCTGTTGCTCAGTTCAAACGGAAGCGGCGGCAGTTTTGTATTCGGTTTCGGCAAATCTTCCGCCGAAATTGTTTTCGTTTCGACATTTGGCAGCGGCGATAAAAAATTCGTCCGCACCGGTATTTGCTCCGCGCCGGCTGGCTGTTCGATTTTCTCGGCGACGGAATTACCCGCTTCTTCAATATTCTGATAAACATTGATTATTCCGCCAGGTTCGCGGGCGCGAATCAAAATTCTCCGCAGAGCTTCTTCGCCTTCCGCGCTGCGTCCGGCGATGCGGTCGTGTTCACGCGCCTCGATTTGATTTTCCGCCGTTAAAACAATTTCGGCATCATAACCGCTCAATTCGACGCGCACGCCGCCGATAAACTGCCGCCGCCGCAGATATTTGACCAACGCTGACAGATTAACAAACGACGTATCTAAATTCTCGTGAATCGGGCGATTTTTCATTGAATTTTCGGGCGAAAGATGGAAATTTGCAGTTTAAAATAATTTCTCCGGCAATTTTAATAAATTGCTAAATCAAGCGCAATTTCCGAAACTTTTTTCTATGTTTTGTAGAAAATTGTTTAATTCTGCATTATTTCTATTGCATCTTTTTTCATTTTCAGTCAAAATTCGCAAAACGCGCAGTTATAACTCCCACGAAAATCTTTCCGACAGGCGAATTTTTTGAATTTGGAATATTGAAAACTATGATTAAATCTTTGTTACGCAAAAAATCTATCGCGCAGATTCAAGCCGATGCCGCCGCCGGATTGAGCGATCACGCGGGCGGCGTTGATGGCGGCGGTTTGCGTCGTTCACTCGGCACGTTCGATTTGACGATGCTCGGCATCGCGGCAATCGTCGGGGCGGGAATTTTCGCAATGGTCGGCGAAGCGTCGAACGCCGGCGGTCCGGCAGTCATTCTGCTGTTCATTTTCGCGGCGGTCGCCTGCGGATTTTCCGCTTTGTGCTACGCGGAATTCGCCTCGAAAATCCCGATTGCGGGTTCGGCTTACACTTACGCTTACGCGAGTTTCGGCGAACTGCTGGCGTGGATTATCGGCTGGGATTTGCTGGTCGAATACGCCATCGGCAACATCGCCGTCGCCATTTCGTGGAGCGATTATTTTACGCGTCTGCTGGCATCGAACGGCATTTACGTTCCGGCAAATTATTCGATGGATTACCTGAGCGCGTCGCGCGGCTTTTCACAAAATCACGAAGCCGTCGAAGCGGTTTTGGCGCAGGGACAAAACCTGCAGGAACTCGGACGAATGACCGGCGACCAACTGACGGCGATCTCTAGCAAACTGAATCCTTCGATCATCGAAGCGTACACGGCGTGGACGACCGCGCCGCATATCGGCGGCATTCCTTTGATCGCCGATTTGCCCGCGCTCGGCATTGTTTTCATCATCACCTGTCTGGTTTACGTCGGCATTCGGGAGTCGAAAACCGCGTCAAATATAATGGTGGCGATCAAACTCGGCATCATTTTTCTCGTTATTATTCTCGGCGCGTTCTACGTGAAAACGGAAAATTGGAATCCGTTTATGCCGAACGGTTTTGGCGGCGTGATGTCGGGCGTGGCGGCGGTTTTCTTCGCCTATATCGGTTTCGACGCGCTTTCGACGACCGCCGAAGAATGTAAAGACCCGTATAAAACGCTGCCGCGCGGAATGATTTATTCGCTGATTATCTGCACGGTTTTATATGTCGTTCTCGCGCTGGTTTTGACCGGAATGGTCAATTATAAATTGCTGGCGGTCGGCGATCCGCTGGCGTATGTGTTCGGTCCGGCGGGCGCGAATCTACCGTGGGTTTCGGGAATTATCGCCGTCAGCGCGGTGATCGCGCTGGCGACGGTTTTGCTGGTTTTTCAACTCGGACAGCCGCGCTTGTGGATGGCGATGAGCCGCGACGGACTGCTGCCGAAAATATTTTCGTCTATTCATCCGAAATACAGAACGCC
Organism: Pyrinomonadaceae bacterium; assembly: GCA_965217575.1. Lineage (GTDB taxonomy): Bacteria > Acidobacteriota > Blastocatellia > Pyrinomonadales > Pyrinomonadaceae. The sequence continues at coordinate 1,644,908 of OZ244558.1, forward strand.
CTGGTTTTCGACGATTTTAACCGGATTTATGGTCGCAATTCCCGCGCTATTTATGAATCTGTCGGAAGTAACCGAACTTTCGGTGATCGGAACGCTGTTCGCATTTACGATTGTCTGCGCCGGAGTTTTGGTCAAAGACAAGGAATTTGCCGGACAGCCGCGCTACGTTCCGTATATTAATTCGCAGTGGATCGTGCCGATTTTGTTCGTGATCGTAATGACGGCGATTATCTATTTTAACGGCGATGCGGTCGTCAAGTTTTTTACCGATTTTACCTCGACCGAAGAAAGCGGTTTCAGCCACAAAATTCCGTATTTCGCATTTATCATCTTCGCGCTGATAATGGCAGGTCTAAGTTTCGCTAAAAAACTTTCGCTGATTCCCGTTCTCGGAATTATGTTCTGCACCTATTTGATGAGCGAACTCGGCATTACCAACTGGATTCGTTTCGCCGTCTGGCTGATCGTCGGATTGATCGTTTATTTTCTTTACGGCTATCAACATAGCAAATTGCACAATCGGGAAGAAGCGGCGGCGGAAATCTGATAAAAACATCGAGCGGACGTAATCCTGCACATCAGCGCGGGATTACGCCCGCCGGTTTTCGGCAGAAAGTGCTTTTCAATATAATTTACAAAACTTTACAATTCTGTGAAACCAATTGAAAAAATAAAACGTCTAAACTCGCGGAAACATTCCAACTTTAGATTGCAGGAGTATAAATTTATGAGAAAAACAACTGTTTTGACGGCTTTTTTTTGTTTATTGCTGGCGACCGGCGCGGTATTCGCGCAGGATCAAATGAAAGCGGCGGGCAATTTTGCGGGAACCTGGGAATTGGACACGGCGAAAAGTAAAATGCCTGAAAGAATGCGGATCGAATCAATGTCAATGAACGTCACGCAAACCGGCAACGAATTGAAAGTCGAAACGACGACCAAACACAGCGCGCCGACCGAACAAAAAAGTGCCGACGGCAGCGGCGCGGCGGCAATGGGCAGCGGTACAGGTCGAATGGGCGGCGGCGGTGGTATGGGAGGTCGCGGAATGATGGACGGAACGCAAACCGTCACCTACAGCCTTGACGGAAAGGAAACCAAAGTCGAAACACCCGGAATTCCGGGCGCGAGCGCGACCTTAAAGGCAAAAGCGGAAAAAGACGGCAAACTACAGTTGTCTTCAAGCCGCACTTTTAACGGACAGGCGGGCGAAATGACGCTGACGACCAAAGACACCTGGGAATTAGCGGACAGCGGCAAAACTTTGAAAATCACCCGCAGCAGCGAATCGCCGCGCGGCTCGCAAACTATGGAAATGTATTTTACCAAAAAACAATAAAAAACAATAAGGTAAAATATCACACTGAAAACGAAAAACTTTTCGCCGAAAACGCTCCTCCAAGAAAGCGTTTTCGGCGAAAAGTTTTTTAGTGGTTATCAGGCGGCTATGTAAAATTTTTATCGCTGAAGTTTTTACAATTTTCCATTTTCAGTTTTTCACTTTAAATTTCAGATGATGTCTTTTGAACTGAAACTTGCGTGGACATATTTTCGCGCCGGACGTAAAAGTCTAGCGCGTTTTACGTCGCTGGCTGCCGTCGTCGGCATCGCGGCGGGCGTGGCGAGTTTGATTATCGCCAATGCGCTGGCGCGCGGTTTCAGCGACGAGATGCAGGATAAAATTTTGTCGAATACGGCGCACATTACAATTTTTGCGGGTGACGGCGCGGAAATTTCCAACTGGCGCGAAACCAAAAAAAGCCTCGAAACGCTTGATAATGTTCGGGAAGTTTCCGCCACAATTTACGAAAGCGCGTTTTTGCTCGTCGCCGGCGAACCGAATTACACCGTTTTGAGAATTCCGAATTCAAAATTCAAAATTCAAAACTCAAACTCAGCCGCCGTTGGAGAAATAAGCGTTGCGCTCGGAGCGAAACTTGCTGAAAAAACACATTTGAAAGCGGGCGATCAAGCGGAAATTGTCACGCTCGGCAATCAAATCGAGCCGCGCCGTTCGGCGGTGACGATTGCCGGAACATTTCAAACCGGACTTTACGAATACGATTCGACGTGGATTTATATTTCGCCCGAAAATTTCGCCAAAATGAACGGGCAAAAGCAATTTACGCCGACAATTTTGAGCGTCGCCGTTGATGATATTTACAGCGCGAACCAAACCGCCGATAAAATCCGCGCTGCACTGGGCGAAAATTTTAAGGTTTTAGATTGGCAGGAAGCGAATCAGCCGCTTTTCGCCGCGCTCAGTTTAGAACGCAAAACCGCGCTGGCGATTATTTCGCTGATAATTTTTATCGCCGCACTAAACATCACGACGACGCTCGCACTGCTCGTCAATGAACGCAGACTGGACATTGCGATTCTGCGAACGTGCGGCGCGAAAACGAAAAGTCTGATATTTATTTTTCTGATCGAAGGTTTACTGCTGGCTTTTATCGGAATAATTTCCGGCGTTTTTTGCGGTTTGCTCGGCTGTTTTTTAGGCAATTATTTCAAGATCATCAACCTTTCGGCGGAAGTTTATTCGCTTTCGTTTATTCCGTTTCGCCCACATTTGGCAAATGTTTTGCTGATAATTTTTATCGCTTTTCTGCTTTGTTTGGCGGCGACAATTTTTCCCGCATATAAAGCCAGCCGCATCAAACCACTGGAAAATCTGCGAACGCAATAACTCAGAACCGTCAGCGTCGGCAGACGGCTCAATATTACATTAGAATCTGGAATCTGGAATAATTCGGTTTATTTGCTTATCCATTTATTGTTGCTTTCGTCGGCATCCATAAAAATTCCGCCGTCCAAATTCAGCGATTTTATTTTCTTTTTCGTCGGAATATTGACCGTCGCCTGCTGCTGATTTGCAAACCAGATTTCCGGCGTTTGGTGCAGCGTCTGCGTCGTTCCATCATCGTATTTGACGACGACATCAACCGGCGCGTCGAAACCGCCGATGTTTTGAATCGTCAGCGCATAGCCGTCGCTCGAAGGCGCGACATTCTGCACTGCCAGATCAATATAACCATTTGTGAAATACCAGTTGTTGAAAAACCAGTTTAAATCTCTGCCCGACGCGCTGTTGAAACTGTTGAACATATCCCACGGCAGCGGATGTTTGCCGTGCCAGCGGCTGATAAATTCGTGCAGCGATTTTTTGAACAGCGCGTCGCCCAATAAATCTTTCGTCGCCAGATAACCGAGCGCGGCTTTGCCGTATTCGTTGTTGCCGAAACCCGCTCCGGTGAGCGCGTCGCCCGCCGTGATAATCGGAATATCGCCGTCGGCGGACGGCGTTTTGATCCAACTGGCGACGCGGAAAAGTTTGAAAAGATTGTCCGCCGCCGCGTCGCCGAAATCGTTTCTGCCAATCAGCAGTTCAAACGCCGTCGTCCAGCCTTCGTCCATAAATCCGTAACGGCGTTCGTTGATGCCCATATAAAACGGAAACCAAGTATGAAGGAGTTCGTGTTCGGCGATGAATTTGGTGAAATTCGGGTCTTTTTGCGAACTGTCGTTAATCATCATCGGATATTCCATATCGGCGAAACCGCGCACCATCGTCGTTTTTTGATACGGATACGGCGTTCCCGGATAATTATTCGATGTCCAGTCGAGCGTGTGTTTGCCGTATTCGACCATTTTTTGAAAATCTTTCGCCTCCGAATTGTAAGCCGCCTGCACGCTCGCGCGGCGATTGGTCGTTTTATCAACGACGACGCTGCCGCCGTCCCAGATGAAATGATCGCTCAACGCCAGCGCGACTTCCGTCACGTTTTCGGCTTTCCATTTCCAAGTCACCGTATCTTTCTGCGCCGTCACCTGATTATTTTTCAATTCGTCGAGCGTGGCGATGTGAATCACGTCGTCGCTCGTCATCGAATTTCTCAGACGCTCCGCGTATTTCGGCTGCAAAGTTTCGTCCGCGTTCAGCAAATCGCCGGTCGCCCAGACGACGTAATTTTTCGGCACGCTGACTTCAAAATTATAATCGCAAAAATCGTTGTAAAATTCGTGACCTTCGGTAAAATTCTGCGTGTCCCAGCCGTCCGTGTCGTCGTAAACGGCGACGCGCGGATAAAAATAAGCGATGAAAAAAGTTGTCGGATCAATCGCGCCTTCGCGCCCGCTCTGGACGGCAACGTCGTAATGCCATTTGAATGAGAGCTTTACGGAATCGCCTGCCGCCAATTTTTTGTCTAATTTAACCGCCTGCACGGTGTTGCCCGTGCGCTGCCGCCAATCTTTGACTTTGCCGTTTTCGCGGTATTCGTCAATGTGAATGCCGCTCGTCAGGTAATCGGGCGAAACTTCTTCTTCGCGCGGCGCGTTCGGCGCGTGCGAATTCATCGTCAGCCGAAAAACGATATTGTCGAGCGCGTTCGGACTGTTGTTTTTGTAAACGATTTCCTCGGTTCCCGTCACCGTCCGGTTCGGCGGCGCGACGCTGATGCGGATGTTGTAAACGGCGGTATTCTGCCAGTAATTCGCGCCCGGCTGCCCATCCGCCGCCCGCGTCCCGTTTACAAAAGCTCGCCGTACGTCGCGCGGCATATACAATTGCTGCGCGTAAACATTGATGCCCGCGAGCAATATAAAAAAGATCAAAAATATATTTTTCCTCATTTACTTTAATTTGTGGATCAGCACCCGAATAATTTTGTTATTAAAACGTGAGAATTGTAAAATTGTTTCAATCTCATCTCAACTTTATCCGATTTAGACGGAAGATCAAAAAACATCAAACTGAACCTGCCTGTTCGGTATTCTATTTTCAAATATCAATTTTCAAATTAAATAAAGTCGAGATGAGACAAACAAGCGAATTTATAAGGTTTCAAATCTAAGCAGCCGGACAAAACAATTTTATAAATTCACTGAATACTCAATGGAACGCGAACTTTGGTTCGCCTTTGACCTACGAACTAAAGTTTGCGTTTCGGCTGGAATCTTAGTTAGCGAATGGGGCAAGCAAGCCGCTTGCGCTCCAGTCGTTATAAATTTTTACTTGGGCGGATTCAACTGCTGAGTTTAGTGTTGTATCGAGTGAACTTATTTTATTTTTGAATTTTGTTCTTTTCCCCGCTAACTGTCAAGAAAATTATGGATTTACGCGTCCTTTCGGACTATATTAAATTGACTCAAAATTTTTAACACTTGAAAAATTCGGCAATAAAGTTCAGACTTTAAGCATCATACATTTTTTAGTTTTTAAAAAGTCAAAGCAATTATTTTATGTTTGAACGCTACACGGAAAAGGCGCGGCGCGTAATTTTTTTCGCCCGTTATGAAGCACTGCAATACGGTTCGCAGGTTATTTCGCCGGAACACATTCTTTTAGGGTTGATGCGCGAGGATAAAACAATTTCCGCGCGATTTTTCCCTTTTCGCAATAATTTGACGGTCGAGGCGATTCGGCGCGAAGTCGAAGAACGCATCGTTTTGCGCGACCGGATTCCGCAATCCGCCGAACTGCATCTGGCGCAGGAAAGCAAGCGAATTCTGGCGTTTGCCAACGAAGAAAGCCGTCAATTGCAGAATCGTCACATCGGACCCGAACATCTTTTGATGGGTTTGATGCGCGAAGAACGCTCGATTGCGGCGGAAATTCTCTATCATTTCGGTCTGCGTTTGCAGGACGCGCGGGAAGAAATCGCGCGGCAGAACGGTTTTACAAACTTTTATTCGATTGGCAAAGAAAAATCGGAAACGCCGCATTTGCAGGAATTTACGCGCGATTTAACCACCGAAGCGGCGGAAGGAAAACTCGATCCGCTGATCGGACGCGAAAATGAAGTCGAAAGAATTATCGAAATTTTGTGCCGCCGGACGAAAAATAATCCGGTTTTAATCGGCGAATCCGGTGTCGGCAAAACGGCGATTATTGAAGGTTTGGCGCAGCGAATTATTGAACGAAACGTCCCGACTTTTCTCGAAAACAAACGCATTTTGTCGCTCGATTTGTCGCTCGTCGTCGCCGGCACGAAATATCGCGGACAGTTTGAAGAACGCTTGAAAAAAATTATGAGCGAACTCAAGGAACACAAGCAATTCATCGTGTTTATTGACGAACTTCACACGTTGGTCGGCGCAGGTTCGGCGGAAGGGACTTTGGACGCGGCGAATATTTTGAAACCCGCGCTTTCACGGGGCGAAATCCAGTGCGTCGGCGCGACGACACCGAACGAATTCCGCAAATCAATCGAAAAAGATCGCGCATTAGAAAGACGTTTCCAATCGGTCAAAGTCGTGCCGCCGAACGAAGAAGAAGCGTTGCGAATCGTCGAAGGTTTAGCCGAAAGATATGAAGCGTTTCACCAGATTCGCTATTCCAAAGAAGCTCTTGAAACCGCCGTTTATCAAACGAATCGCTATATTCCCGACCGATTTTTGCCCGACAAAGCGATTGACGTTTTGGACGAAGCCGGCTCGCGCGCCAAACTTCGCTATCAGCAAAACGCCGCGTCCGAACCTTCGTGGAAGGAGACGGTCGAAAATTGGAAACGCGCCGCCGCCAATGAAGATCAGCTTATTTCTTACGAACTGAAAACTTTGGAAGATTCGTTTTTTGCAGTCGAGGTTTCCAAAGAAGATGTCGAAGAGGTGATCGCGCGGTGGACGGGAATTCCGGTGCAGTCAATCAAACAGGAAGAAGCGAAAAAACTTTTAGAGATCGAAAAAGAACTCCATAAACGCATAATTTCACAGCGACCGGCGATTTCCGCGCTGGCGCGGGCGATTCGGCGATCACGCGCCGGACTGAAAAATCCGAACAAACCCGTCGGTTCGTTTCTTTTTTTAGGTCCGACCGGAGTCGGCAAAACGGAAGTCGCGCGAACTTTAGCGGAATACTTATTCGGTTCGGAACGCGCTTTGATTCGATTCGATATGTCGGAATATATGGAAAAACACACGGTCGCCAAATTTATCGGTTCGCCGCCCGGATACGTCGGACACGAAGAAGGCGGACAATTGACCGAAAAACTGCGCCGTTCGCCTTATTCGGTTGTGCTTTTCGACGAAGTTGAAAAAGCGCACCCGGATTTGTTCAATATTTTACTGCAAGTTTTCGAAGACGGCATTTTGACCGACGCGCAAGGCAATTCGATTGACTGTAAAAACGCAATTTTTATAATGACCTCGAATATCGGCGCGAGATTTATTCAAAAACGCGCGACGCTCGGTTTTCAAACCGGCGCGGATTCTTCGCGGCAGAAAATGGAAGATCAGGTGATGAGCGAAGTCAAAAAAACCTTCGCGCCCGAATTTATCAATCGCCTTGACGAAATAATCATTTTCGACGAACTCGCCGACGAGGATTTAATGCAGATTATTGATTTGCAAATCGGGAAATTGAACGAGATTTTGACCAGCCGCGCGTTGCAGATTCGTCTGACGGAAGACGCAAAACGATGGCTGATCGCCAAAACCTGTGTGGACAGAAGTTACGGAGCGCGACCGTTAAAACGCGCACTGCAAAAAAATGTCGAAGACGAACTTTCCGAAGCGTTGATTCAGGGCGAATTGAGCGGCGAAAGTTTGGTCGAAATTTACGCCGAAGACGATAAATTGAATTACCGCCCGATTCGGCTCGAAGAATTAGAAGATATTTTTTTGGAACGCGCGTAAAAATCCACAATATGCGGAAGCCCGCGCGAAGCAAGGGCGTTATTCAACATACGCCCTTGCTTCGCGCGGGCTTCCGCACAAAAAACAATGTTTCTCCCACAAATAATTTATGTTTCAAAATCAAATTAAGCCGCGCCGCGTGGTGATTACGGGTTTCGGCTGCGTTACGCCAATCGGCATCGGGCGCGAAAATTACTGGGAATCACTCAAAGACGGCGTGAGCGGCGTGTCCAAAATCGAAAGTTTCGATGTCTCCGATTCAAAAGTAAAAATCGCAGCGGAAATCAAGGATTTTGACTGGGAAGCTGAATTAAATCCAAAAGACCGCAAACACGTTTCGCGCACCGTTCCGCTCGCGCTCGCGGCGGCGCGTGAAGCGGTTACAGATTCGCAAATTAACATCCAAAACCTCGATTTACACCAGAGACAAAATTTCGGTGTAGTTTTGGGAACCGGCGGCGGCGGACTCGAATTCACGGAAAAACAATATAAACTCTGGTTCACGCGCGAAAATGCAAAACAGGCGAGCGTTTATACGATTCCTTCATCAACGCACGGCGGTTTATCGTCAGAACTTTCGATGATTTTCGGCTTGCACGGGCTTTCGCACATCATCTCGACCGGCTGCACCAGTTCGACCGACGCGATATTTTACGCCGCGCAGCACGTCGCGCTCGGACGACAAAATATGATGCTGACCGGCGGCGTTGACGCGCCGATTGCCCGCGGGATTCTCGAAGGTTTTAACTTGATGACCGTTTTGACCGACGACTGGAACGACGCGCCGGAACGCGCTTCGCGCCCGTTCTCCAAAGATCGTTCGGGCATCGTTCTCGGCGAAGGCGCGTGGATTTACGTTTTAGAAACACTGGAAAATGCACAAAACAGAAATGCGAAAATCTACGCCGAAATCGCCGGTTACGGTTCGACGTGCGACGCGTATCACCGTGTTCGTCTGGAAGAAAATGGTGTTGAACCGGCGCGCGCAATGCAGATTGCGATGGACGACGCGGGAATCTCGCCGGAACAAATTGACTACATCAATCTGCACGGAACTTCGACCCAGTTAAACGACCGCATCGAAACGCAAGCCGTCAAAAACGCTTTTGGCGACTGCGCTTACAAGATTCCGATGTCCGGCACGAAATCCCAAATCGGACATCCGCAGGGCGCGAGCGGCGCGGCAGGAATCGGCGCGACACTTCTTGCAATGAACGAAAACATCATCGCGCCGACGATAAATCTAGATGTTCCCGATGAGAATTGTGATTTGAATTACACGCCGAATATCGCCCAAGAAAACGCCGACGTGCAATTTGCGCTGTGCAACTGCATCGGTTTCGGCTCGAAAAATTCGGCTTTGGTTTTGCGGAAACATTAACGATCAGGATTGTCAGCGGCGTATTTCCCGATGCGCTTCAGCATAGATTTTCAATGCCGCGCTCATCAACGCTTTTGATTCTTCGCCCTGCGCTTGGAACCAATCATTTACGTCTTTTTCTACGCTGACCGTTACTGTAACTTTGTCGCGCGGCATTCGCAGGCGGGCGTTGGCGAAAAAATTTTCGTTCAACGGCGGAATATCGGAAGTGTCAATTTCCTCGTCCGTCATTGTTTCAAGTTTCGCCCAATTCGTTTGCGATGTATTCTTTAAATTGTTGTCGCTCATATTTTAATGCTCTGCGTAAAGAGATAATACGAATCGTTTTGTCGTCCGGTTAGCGAAAACAATGGCGACGACAATGTTTTTCAAAAAGCCGAATCCGATGAAGCGTATTTCCCCATAATTTTCTCGATTATCAATATCAACGATCATCGGCGCGTCAAAGACTTGCCAGGCATCAACAAAATCTAACTCGTGCTTGCCAATATTTTCCACTCGCTTATTCTCGTCCCACTCAAACTCCACCTAATGAGTTTAGCGATAAAGCAAATAAAGGCGCAAGGCAAAGTTTCAAGAAATCCATTGAACGAGTAATTTGATTTGAAAAACGCAATAAAAGTTCGGCGAATATAAAACAAGCAACGTCATTACATTTAACTTTCATTCGTATTCAAAACTTTTCCCGTTTGCCTTACTTATCAACAAAATCTACAATCAAATAACTGCCAAACAAAAATTGTAATTAAATAACTAAGTAAATAAGGAGTTTTCGATGAATTTTAAAAGAATATTTGCTTTTCTATTCGTCATTGTTTTATTTATGACATCAATTGTTTCCGCTCAAAAAAGCGAAAAACTGCCGCCGATTAAATATAAGGAAATAACGCTGAAAAACGGTCTGCGCGTGATTATGCACGAAGATCATTCGACACCGATTGTCGCGGTTAATCTGTGGTATCACGTCGGCTCGAAAAACGAAGTCGAAGGAAAAACCGGCTTCGCGCATCTGTTTGAACATATGATGTTTCAAGGCTCGAAACATTACGACAAAGATTATTTCGGACCGCTTCAGGAAGCCGGCGCGAACATTAACGGTTCGACCAATTCCGACCGCACGAATTATTACGAAGTCGTGCCGTCGAATTTTCTCGAACTCGCGCTGTGGCTCGAATCCGACCGAATGGCGTATTTGCCGGACGCGCTGACGCTCGACAAACTTAATAATCAGCGCGATGTCGTGAAAAATGAAAAACGACAGCGTTACGACAACGTACCTTACGGCAATGTTTCGGAAAAAATCGCCGAGTTGATGTATCCGGCAAATCATCCGTATCATTGGACAACTATCGGTTCGCTCGACGATTTGACGGCGGCATCCGAAGACGATGTGAAGGCGTTTTTCCGGCAATATTACGTGCCGAACAACACTTCGCTGACGATTGCGGGCGATTTCGATCCGAAAGAAGCCGAAGCGATGGTGAAAAAGTATTTTGAACCGATTCCGAAAGGCGCGGACATCAAACGCCCGAATCCGCCGCAGCCGAAATTAGACAAGGAAATTCGCTATTCGATGGAAGATTCCGTCCAGCTTCCGGCGATTTATATGGTCTGGAACGGCGTTCCGCAATACACGCCGGACGAACCCGCGCTCGATATGCTCGGACGCGTTCTGTCGTCAGGCAGAGGTTCGCGTCTGCAAAGCAGTCTGGTTTACGACAAACAAATTTCGCAAAACATCGGCGCGTTTAACGCCACCCGCGAAATCGCCGGACAATTTCAAATTTCGTCAATCGCCAAACCGAACAAAACGACCGACGAAATCGAAAAGGAAATCGTCGCGCAGATCGAAAAAATCAAACAGGAACCGCCGACCGCCGAAGAGATGACGCGGGCTTTAAACGGCATCGAATCGCAGACGATTTTCAGTTTGCAGACCGTTTTGGGCAAAGCCAATCAGTTGAACGGCTACAACACATTTTTGAATAAACCCGATTATTTTCAGGGCGATCTCGACCGTTACGCCAAAGTAACGCCCGCCGACGTGCAGCGTGTCGCCAAGCAATATTTGACCGACAAAAAATTAGTTTTGACGGTTACGCCGCGTGCAAAAGGCGCGAAATCGGTTGCTTCAAGCGAATCAAATCGTCCGACTTCTAAACCCGCTTCCGATAAAATGGAAAAAACGGGCGAGATGAATTCCGACAAAATGGCGCAAACCGATCCGCTTTACAAACAGCCCGCGCCGAAAGCCGATCCGAAATTTACTTTGCCGACTATCGAAAAAACCAAATTATCGAACGGTTTGGAAGTTTGGCTCGTCAAACAGAATGAATTGCCGATTGTTTCGATGAATATGGTTTTCAAAACCGGCTCGACCAACGATCCGGGCAATCTGAGCGGAGTCAGCGATTTTACCGCCGGACTGCTCGACGAAGGCACGAAAAAACGGTCGGCGGTCGAAATCGCCAACGAAGTCCAGTCAATCGGCGCGCAGCTTTTCGCGGGCGGTAACGACGACGCTTCGAGCGTCAGAATGGCGACGCTGACCAAAAACTTCGATCAGGCGTTGGATATTTTCTCTGACGTGGTTCAAAATCCCGAATTTCCGACCGAAGAAGTTGAAACTTACCGCAAACGCCAGCTCGTCGGGCTTTTGCAGCGGCGCGACAACCCGAACGCGATTGCCAATCTCGTCTATAACAAAATTCTTTACGGCGCGGCGCATCCGTACGGCGTGGCTCTGACCGAAAAATCCGCGAAAGCGATTAAACGCGAAGATATAGTAAAATTTCACGACGCTTTTTATCGTCCGAACAACGCGGTTTTAGTCGTCGTCGGCGATACGGATTTGAAAACTTTGAAACCGAAACTCGAAAGTTCGTTCAAAGACTGGAAAGCGGGCGACATTTCGCAGGTCACGCTGCCCGACGCGCCGGTACAAGATAAAGCGTTAATTTATGTGGTTGATAAACCCGGCGCGGCGCAGTCGGTCATTGACATCGGTCAAATCGGCGTGTCGCGCGATTCGCCGGATTATTTTCCTTTGCAGGTGATGAACAGTTTGCTCGGCGGACAATTCACGTCGCGCATCAATATGAATTTGCGCGAAGATAAAGGTTACACTTACGGCGCGCGCTCCGGCTTCGCGTTCCGGCGCGGCGCAGGACCTTTTACGGCATCTGCACCTGTGCAAACCGCCGTTACTGCCGAAGCGGTCATCGAGTTTTTGAAGGAAATCAACGGCGTACGCGGCGAAATTCCCGTTACGCAAACCGAATTGGACTACAATAAACAAAGTCTGATTCGACGCTTTCCATCAGGTTTTGAAACGGTTGATCAAATCGCTTCGCAGCTCGGAAACGTCGTTACTTACGATTTGCCCGACACATATTTCAACGATTACATTACGCGCATCAACGCCGTCACTTTGAACGACGTGAACCGCGTCGCCAACAAATACTTAACGCCGGATAAAATGGCGATTTTGATTGTCGGCGATAGAAAAGTGATCGAACCGAAACTGAAAGAAATCAAAGGTTTGGGCGATTCGATTGTTTATTTGGACGCTGATGGAAATCAGCTTAAATAAGAAATTCGCAGGGATAACAGGATAAATGGGATAATTTTATTTTCTATATAAAGATTTATCCCTGTTTATCCTGTTATCCCTGCAAATAATTTCTAACCAGCCATCGCAATTTGCTCAACGAACGGCGGTTCAAACCCGAAATGTTTGTAAGCCGCGTCGGTGACGATTCTGCCGCGCGGTGTGCGGTTCAAAAATCCCACCTGAATCAAATACGGTTCGATGACTTCTTCGATAGATTCGCGGTCTTCGCTGATCGAAGCGGCGATTGTGCCGACTCCAACTGGTCCGCCGTCGAATTTTTCGATGATTGACAGCAGCAGTTTGCGGTCAACTTCGTCTAATCCAAAACGATCAACTTCCATTTCATCAAGCGCGCGCTGTGCCAATTTTCCCGTGATTCGCCCGTCGCCCAAAACTTCCGCGTAATCTCTTATTCGGCGCAGCAGACGATTGGCGATGCGCGGCGTTCCGCGTGAACGTCTGGCGAGTTCGTCCGCGCCGGTCGCTTCGATTTCGACCCTTAAAATTTCCGCCGAACGGTGAATGATAATTTCCAAATCCTTTTTCGAGTAAAAATCCAGATGATTGACGATGCCGAAACGCCCGCGCAACGGTGCGGAAATCATTCCCGCGCGAGTCGTCGCGCCGACGAGCGTAAACTTAGGAAGTTCGATTCTTATCGAACGCGCCGCCGCGCCTTCGCCGATCATTAAATCCAGACTGTAATCTTCCATCGCCGGATAGAGAATTTCCTCGATTTGCGGTTTCAGGCGGTGAATTTCATCAATAAAAAGCACGTCGCCTTCTTCTAGATTCGTCAAAATCGCCGCCAAATCGCCCGCTTTTTCGACCGACGGCGCGTGAACAGTTTTCAAATTCGCGCCGAGTTCGTTGGCGATGATGATCGCCAAACTCGTTTTGCCGAGTCCCGGCGGTCCGAACAGCAAAACGTGATCCAACGCTTCGCCGCGCCGCAGTGCCGCTTTTAGAAAAATCTTTAAATTATTGACGATTTTCGCCTGCCCGATATATTCCGTCAGTCGCTGCGGGCGCAGACTTTGTTCCGCCGAAACGTCTTCAATCGTTGCCTGCCCGACAATCAGACCGTTTTGCCGCACGGGACTTTCCACTAATTCTAAAGCCATTATCTCTCCTTTTTTATGCAGAAGTCCGCACGAAGTAAGGACGCAGATTTACGTCCTTACTTCGTGCGGACTTCTGCATAATTTATTTACCTGCAAATTTGTTTCAACTGTGAAACGCGCATCTCAAAAAAATTAAGCGGCGAGTTTTAATTGAACTTGTTCTTTGTTTTCTTCATTTTCAGCGACATCATTTGCAACCGCTTTCAATTTTTGCGAATCGCCGACTTTAACGAGCGGCGCGGCGAGTTTATTGACCAGCCAGCGGCGATAAACTTCGGCTTCTTCGAGTTTTCCCGTCCAGCGCGCGCGGTCGAGCATCGTCAAACCCATTTCGAGCGTGTGATGCTGTCCGGCGCGGTCTTGATTGTCGGCAAAAAAATTATAAGATTCTTCGAGATTTCGCACGCTGCGACGCGCCGTGAAAACGTCTTTGAAACCGAGTTTGCCCTGAAAATGTTTGGAATAAACATTCATTGGGTGCGCCGTCGAAGTGTAGAGATCGAAATAATTGTCAATCAAACCTTCTTTCTGCAACACCGAACCGACGTAACTCGTTTTCGCGCCGGAAATCGCCGCAATTGTTTCGACTTCCTTCGTGCCGGAATTAAACAGCGACAAAATCATATCTTTTTTGGTCGTAATCGTTGCCTGTTCTTCCATTTCAAACAATGTTTTATTCATATTTTTGCTCTTTTCCTACACCTTTTATTATAATATTTTTAAGATGTTTCATCAATGAAACAAGTTGCTTTTTAATCAATTAAAATAGAATATTTTGTCTCGACTAATGTCTTTATTTATAACGATTTGCAGAAAGCACAAAACATTTTCACTTGTAAATAAAAATCAGAAATTATATTTTGGTAAAAGAACGAAAAAGGGAATGTATTATGACAAAAAAGAATCAGGATTTTGACAAAGAAAAAGTTTTCGAATCAATCACCAAAGGCAAACGCGCGAAATGGTGGCAGAGAAAAGGCGGAAAGAAAAGCGGTTTTCGCTATGTTGATGTCGAAGGAAAACAAATAAAAGACGAAAAGCATCTGGCGAGAATCAAATCACTGGTCATTCCGCCGGCGTGGAAATACGTCCGTATTGCGCCTTCGGAACGCAGTAATTTGCAGGCAATCGGAATGGACACGAGCGGGCGCGTGCAGTATCTTTACAACCCGAAATTCAGGAAAAAACAGGAAAATAAGAAGTTTGCGAAAATCGAAAAATTCGGCGAACATCTGCCGAAACTGCGGCAAATTACCAACGAACATCTGGAATTAGAAGGTTTCCCGCGCGAAAAAGTTCTCGCGCTGATGACGCGGCTGATCAATTCTCTGTATATTCGGATGGGTTCGCCGAACAGCGTCAAACGCTATAAAACCTTCGGCATCACGACTTTGCAAAATCGGCATCTCGAAATAAAAAGCGGCGGCAAGCTTATTTTCAATTTCGTCGGCAAACATCACATCAAACATCGAAAGGTTTTCGTTGATAAAGAACTCGCCGCCGTGATGCAGGATTTGAAAGCAATCGGCGGCGCGCGAAAACTGTTTAATTATCTGGACGAAACGGGCAAACCGCATCCGATTAAAGCGAGCGACATCAACAAATATCTCAAACAAGTAATCGCGCCGGAATTTTCCGCCAAAGATTTTCGCACGTGGGGCGGAACGCTGCTCGCCGCGCAGGAACTGGCGGAAATCGGGAAAGCTGATGGTAAGAAAATTTTGAAGAAAAATATTTGCAAAGCAATCAAAAATGTTTCCGAACAACTCGGCAACACGCCGACCGTGTGTAGGGCTTCATACATTCATCCAAAGGTGATTAAATCTTACGAAAGCGGCGTGACGATTGACGAATTTAAGCCGAAAAAAAAGCGCAAAATTACGAAAATAAAAGATGAATTCGAGCCGGAAGAATCAGCTTTGATGAAGTTATTTCGGTTATAAATATGGAGCGCGGACAGCTTGCCCGCCCAACGAGCGAAGCGATGTTGCAAGCGTTATTAGAGAGTATCTGATAAACAAGCGCAGTCCAGCACCTTGCTTCGCCGTCGTTGGGCGGACAAGCTGTCCGCGCTCCCGGTTTACTTGACAACGCCGCGCGTCGTGGTTTCGATAAAATCAACCAGCAGATCAACTTCCACGCAATCCTTAATTTCATCTTTAATTTTTTCAACGGCTTGTTTGGTGTTGAGTTTTGATGAAAGCAGCAGATGAAAAGCGTGATGCAGCTTGGAAATCGTCTCTTTTGGATAGCCGCGCCGTTTCATTCCGACGCGGTTTAAGCCGAAGCATTTCGCGTGATTCCCTTGAATCGTGGCAAACGGCAGTGCGTCTTTGACGACGACCGAATAACCTCCGACAAACGCTTCCAAACCAATTCTACAAAATTGGTGAACGCCCGAATACGCGCCGATGTTGGCGCGGTCGGCGATTTCGACGTGTCCGGCAAGCGTCGCCGCGTTCGCCATTATAATTTCGTTTCCTAATTGGCAATCGTGCGCGACGTGCGCCTGCGCCATCAGCAGATTGTCGTCGCCGATGCGCGTCAAACCGCCGCCGCCGCTCGTGCCGCGATGAATCGTGACAAATTCGCGGATGTGATTGCGCTTGCCGATTTCGGTCGCCGTCGGTTCGCCCGCGTATTTCAAATCCTGCGGCGCGAGTCCGATGGAAACGAACGGAAAAACGCGCGTTTCATCGCCGATTGAAGTTTTTCCGTCAATAACGACGTGCGATTCGAGACGCACATCATCGCCCAAAACGACTTCATCGCCAACACTCGAAAATGCTCCGATGTAACAATTTGCGCCGATTTCGGCTTTTGAACTGACGAGCGCGCTTTCGTGAATGAAAGAAGACATAAAGGAAGGCGTATTTACAAACTTTCAGGATTGTTGATTGAAACATCAACGGGTTTTTCGTTGACAACGACCGCTTCGGTCGGTTTTGGCTTTCTCAATATCAGCCAGGTAAATACAGCGACGGTGACAATTGACAAAATAGGCGAAACTAAACCGAGCAGAGCAGAAGCGGTAAAACCATAATAGCCGTAAGTTCGATTTCCCCTTTTAATGCCCGAAATCAAAGGAATTAAACCTAACAGGATACCGATTACCAATCCTATCAAAGCAATATATATTATCGCTTGAGTATAAGTTAAGTTAAATTGTTCCATAGTTATTTTGCCTCCGCCGAATCACGATCAGCAATGATGCACATAATTTCGGCTTCGGCGGTGATTTTGCCGTCAACTTTCGCTTCGCCGCGCATTTTTTGAACTTTGCTTCCAATTCTGATTGCTGTAACTTCCAAAATAAGTGTGTCACCCGGAACAACCGGACGACGGAATTTGGCTTGGTCAATGCCGCTGAAAAACGGAATTTTACCGGCGCGATTTTCAAATTCACGAAGCGCGAGAATCGCGCCGACCTGCGCCAACGCTTCAATCTGCAAAACGCCCGGCATTACGGGCGCGTCGGGAAAATGCCCCTGAAAAAAATGTTCGTTGATCGTAACCTGTTTGATGCCGACAATCTTTATACGCGGAACGAGTTCGATGATTTTATCAACCAGCAAAAACGGATAGCGATGCGGCAGAATTTCCTGAATGGCGCGTGAATCAAGAATAGTCATAATAATTCACAATCTATAAATACAGAAGTCAGAAGCCGGAAGAATTTCTTCAACCGGCTTGCTGACTGTTGATTTGTTCGTTTGTTTATTTAGGTTGGACGGTGCTTGCCGTGCCTGCCGGACGCGTGTTGTAATAGGTGATGAATTCTTTGGTAACGTCATATTTGTCGTCAAATCCCATCAAAATTCCGGCTTCCTCCAATTTGGCTCCGTCAAAAATTACCGCATAACCTTTTTGTTTGGTAAAATCCTGCAAAGCCTTCATAATGTCCTGATAAATCGGACCGACTACCACTTGATAACGCTTTTGATACTGCGCTTTTAAGTCTTCCTGCTTAAATTTAATGTCACGACCTAATTTTTCAAGATCATCAGCTTTTTTCTGAACATCAGCATCGGAAATAGGAATTTTCGTTCCTTTGGAAATCATATCCTGGTAATTCTGAAGTTCTTTTTGAAGAGCTTGATATTTGGTAATTGAAGTATTTAAATCCGTTTGAGGTTGTTTGAATTCAGCCTCAAGACTGGTTAATACACTAACATATTTGGTAATGCCGTCTTTATCGTCAAAGGCGAGCGTGTTGACCAACCCGACTTTACCGGGTGCCGGTGCCTGGGCAAATGCCGATACTGCGAAAATCGCCGCGAAAATTAAACTGAAGGCGGTTAAACGAAATGTTCTCATTTTATTTCTAATACTCCTTAAACTTTTATAAAAGGCTGTGTAGCTTTTTGATTTGTGTCTTTTTAGAATCTGATTTTTTCAAAATTGTTGTCTGTCTTTTCACAAATAATAAAAATAAGCAATAGTAAACAGTTATCGGCTGGCAGTCAACAGTTATCAATTGATAATTTGCTGGTTTATGTTTCTCAACGCAAACCGATAACCGCTAATTATTCACTAACTTAGAATGTTCTTCCGACCGTAAATCGAAAACCGCTTCTCTTTTCAGGCAGGAAGATTCCCGACGCGCCGTCAATCTCGCCGATTTTGGCGTTCGGATTGTAATAGTAAATTATACGAAACGGCACATTGACGACCGGAACCTGCACCCGCAGTTCAAAGCCGACGCTTGAACGAAAGTCTCCGATGCCGTCTAAAACGCTGTCATTAACCCGCAAAAGCGAATTTGTCTGCACGTCGCCGCGCAAATTGATCGCCTGCACGCCCTGCGGAAGACTGACCGGACAGCCAAAACGATTACCCCGACAATAGTTGGTCAGAAATTCCGAAGCGGTCAGCAGCCGGTCGTTAAATAATAACGGAGTTCCAAAAGCATTGGCGAGTCCCGGATTGTTGACCAGAACAAGCTGGCTCAAGGTTCCGGCACCGATTAATGACTCATCCGATACGAATCCGCTGTTAATGGTTTCAATTCCCGTTTTTCGCAGATTAAATGACGAACCGATGTCGGCATAAGCGGCGAGTGAAACAGGACCGAAGATCGGAATGCGATATTCAAAATTTCCCAAAAGTTCCGTATCTCCCGGAATAATTCGGTAAGTTGAAGAAACCAATGCCGAATTCGTTCCGCTCGCGCCGGTAAAAGTTCCAAGCTGCGCCAATTGACTGCTTAAATCGCTTGATAGCCCCGGAACCGCGACCGGTGTGCCGGAGACGTTACTGGCAGTGACGACATTTTGACTGGTAACATAAGTTTGATACGGCGCAAGCGGTCCGATTGAACGATAATTATAACCGCGAATGTCGTATTCGCTGCCTAAAGAATACCGCTCGTAATAAGGAACGCCACCGATAAATGACAGTGAATTGGCGTTTCTGATTTTATCGGTGGTCGAGTAACTGCCGACCGTTCCGGCAAGCAGACGATAACCGAAAACTTCGGCGTTCTTCGATTTTCTGCGTCTGACCGGAATATACTGCGTGAAAGAGATAGTCGGCTGATATGTTCTGACATCGCCGCCTAATCCAGCTAAAGCGAACGAAGCGGAAAGCTGCGAACCTTTCAAAGTATCAATGCCGTTTGCCGAAGGCTGCCGCGAATCGTAAACAAATGTCGGCGTGATGCGGCTGGTCAGAATATTCGGCTGTGAAAAAATAACCGGAATAAACTGGCTCGCGTCGCCCGAACTGTTGACTGCTGGTTCCGTGATGCTCGTCGCCGTAAGCTGATAAGTTAGCCCGATGCGCGAAAGTCTGGAAAAGGCTCTTTTCGGCAAAAATTCCGAAAGCGGAGCGGTGGCGAAAACAGTCGCGCCGTAAGTCGTGCTAGTGAACAGATTTTTTTCGTCAGTCGTGTAAATCGCGTTCGGATCATACAAACTGTTCAGCAAAGTTTGATTCTGAGTCAGCGTGGTTCCTTCGCCTAAATATTTATAACGGCTGGCAATCAGGGAAAATCCGACTGAAATCGGACGGTCGCGGAAATACGGTTCCTGAAACGTAAACTGAAGACTTTGCTGGATATTTCCCAACCCGAATTGAAATGACAGGTTTTCACCGCGTCCTAAAAGGTTATTGGTCGAATATTCCAAACCGAAAAACGATCCGCCGATGCCCGAAACGCCGCCGTTTAAGGAAATCTGCTGTCTGCCTTTTTCCCTGACCTTGACGATTAAATCAACGTCGCCCTGATCGTCGTCAGTGCGAATTTCAACGTCTTTATCTTTGTCAATCGGATCGAAATACGCCGTTTGGTTGAGCCGCAGAACGGAAATTTCGAGCGCGTTCTGGTTGTAAATATCGCCTTCGTTAATTAAAAATTCACGCCGCAAAACACGGTCGCGCGTAAACGTGTTGCCGGTAAATTCCAAACGGCGCAGACGAAACTGTTTTCCTTCGTCAATCGTAATCGTAATATCAACGATGCCTTCGTTCGGATTATTCGGATTATCCTTAAATTCAGGATCAAACTCGGCATTATAAAGCACAAAGCCCTGCGAACCATAGGCTTTTTTCAAATCTTCGTTGACTCCGTTAATCAGCCGTTTTCCGTCGGCAATATCGCCTTTTTTCAAACCGAGTCCGGCTAAAATCTGCTGTTCGGAAAAAATGGAATTGCCTTCGACTTTCAGATCGCCGACGCGGTAAAGTTTCCCTTCATTAATGGGAATAATTATTTTCAGGGTATCGTCTTTTGAAGTCACCAGCGGCAGCGGAAATTCCTTTAAAAGCGGCAGTCCGGTGCGTTTATAACCGAGACCGACGACTTGCGGTTCGCCGACGCGGGCTTGGAAATAACCTTTCGAGAACATATACGAGGTCACATTTCTTTTTAGGTCGGCTTCTAACTTTAGCAAATCGAGAATATCCTGTCCCTGAAATCGCGTAATAATTCCGGTTTCTTTGACATATTGAAGTTGGTTGCGAAGCTCGCTGTTGGAGAAAACTTTGTTGCCTTCAAATTCAATGTCAACGATGCGCGAACGATTACCCTGATCTATATTGAAGGTAATCGCCGTCGAAGTTGCCGAAACCTCTTCTTCATTGACCGTTACTTTGGCGTTCGGATAACCTTTCGTGGCAAGCTGTTCGCGGATCACGCGAATTCCCTTTTGGGCGTTGACCGGATTAAAAACGGCTTCTTTTGAAATACCGACGCGCTGTTCGCGGAACGCCTTCAAAATATCCGATTCGGGAACGGCATCCAATCCTTTAAATTGCAGATCGCGGATAATCGGCAGTTCTTTGACTTCAAAAATGACATTTACGCCGCCGCGCACACCGGGTTCGGTTAAAACGCGAGTTTCAACTTTATCGAAAAAATTGAGCGATAAAAGCTGTTGTAGATCGTTTTCCACCTGCGTCTGACTGTAAACGTCGCCCGGACGAGTTTTGATATAATAAAGCAAATCTTCATCGCGGAGGCGACGATTTCCCTGAATATCAACAGTTTCAACCAATTGCTGTTGCGTAACCGTTTCAGTTTTCGGACTATCTTTCGTTTTTCCGTCATTTTCGGCGAGCGTCGGCACCGCCAAAAAGATCGAAAATAATAAAATAAGCCCGAAAGCACGAAAATTTTGCATAAACCAATTCCTTATAATTGCAGTTTGTTTGGCTTTAAGCAGCCTTATAAAAATTCTTCGCCCTTAAAAATCAAAAATAACTTCGTAATAAATTGGGCTTTTTCAAGTTGGGTAAATACGCGAACTTTGATTCGGTGAATAAAGTCTTGGTTGCCTTGTTACAGAATCCGTTCAACAAACTTCCGAATTATACAGATAAAACGATAAAAAGGAAAAAGGCGCGGCGAAAACTTTCGGATTTTACCTTTAACCGTTAAAATATAATAAGATATGAAAGTTGAACCGACTTGATTAGTTTTTGAGAAGTGAATCACTATCGGCGGTAATTGAACAGTAATTTAATATTATTTTGGAGAACAAACTTATGGCGATCAGCCCCGAACTTTTAGAAATTCTCAGATGTCCGAAGTGTAAATCAAAAGTTAAAATAAAGCCGGACGAAAGCGGTTTGAAATGCGAAAACCCGGAATGCGCGCTGGTTTATCCGATCCGCGACGAAATTCCCGTAATGATTATTGAAGAGGCGACGGTGGAAGGACAAGTTTAGGAGGTCTGGGAAGTCTGGGAAGCAAGAAGACTAGATTCGACCGAGCTTTTAGAACCTCATTCGACTTCCTAAACTTCCCAGACTTCCCAGACTTCCCAGACTCAATGATAGATTGGACAAAAGTAAAGCGCGTTTTGGTCGTGCGTCTGCGTTCGATTGGCGATACGGTTTTGGCAACGCCGTCGCTCATCGCGCTGCGAAGATTTTTGCCTGAAGCGCGAATTGATATTCTGCTCGAAGATTGGGTCGCGCCGGTTTTAGAAGGCTTTGACGCGGTTGATAATGTTTTAACCGTTTCGCGTAAAAGTCAAAAATCGCGTATCGAAACCGCTTGGCAAATTCGCCGCAATAAATATGATGTCGCCTTTAATCTGCACGGCGGCACGACGGCGACGTTTTTCGTGCGCGCCAGCGGAGCGAAACATCGCGTCGGCTATTCCGAATATCAATATAATTTTTTATACAATCACCTGCTTTCGTCGGCTTCCGATTTTTGGCGGCAAAAACACACGCATTCTGCCGAACAGCAGCTCGCGCTTTTAGGTTTTGTCGGCGTTCCGGTTGACGATAAACCGAAAAGTCGTCTGGCTGTAATTCCAAATTCCAAATTCCAAATTCCAAATTCCAAATTCGCGCTGATTCACCCGACTGCCGCTTTTGACACGAAACAATGGGCGACGGAAAATTTTGCGCGGATTGCCGAATTTTTGTATGAAAAAGGTTTGGCGACGATTGCAGTGGCGACACCGAAAGAACGCGAAGTATTGGAAAATCTCAAAAAATTTTCTAAAGTTCCAATCCTAACTTTCGACGATTTAACTTTGCCGGAAATAACATTTTCAGCTTCACGCGCCGAAATCTTCATCGGAAATGATTCGGGAATCGCTCACATCGCCGCCGCCGTCCAAACGCCGAGCGTCGTCATTTTCGGTTCATCAAACATCAATCATTGGAAACCCTGGACGGACGGAAAATCGGAAATCGTTTACAAACCAATGCCGTGCCAGCCGTGTGCCGGTTATTTCTGTAAAGAATTTGGTGAACCGAAATGTATTTTGAGCGTTGAAGTTAGCGATGTTTTGCAAAAAATTGATAAGATTTTGGAATTCAAAACGGAATTCTCGTTATAGTGCTTTCCCATTCATTTTCAAATTTGCCGAGAATAATAACTTCCAAATCTTCGATTGCTCTGCCAATCGGTGTTTGATCGGAAACAACGATTACGCCGCTCATTTTCTCGCCTTTTGACATTTTTTCGTAAGCGAAAACTGGAAAAGTTTTTGCGTCGTGCGTCAAAATTACCCGATTTTCATTTGCCGCCCATTCCAGAAGTTTTGGATCGGTATATTTTTGCAGTCCGATTTCTTAGGTTGCGAGGCAGTCAAGTTCAGGAATACGCAATTTGATTCCGCGCAAGATTTTTCCGTTAAAATTTTGGTCGGCGAGAATTTTGATCATAAAAAAGACGGTTTCAGGTTAGCCTAAAATCGTCCTCAACTTCAACAATGTTTCGCCTTTCTTACCTGTTTTCTCTAAAATTATGCAGTTCATTTATTCTTGCCTGATAATTTTTATCACTTTCAAGATTCTTCCAGAATTTTTCGGCTTCCTTTTCACGTTTTACCAGGTATTTATCAATCTTCGGCTTATTTTTCAAATAATAAGCAATTATCGAATAAATATCTGCAACTGTATAAATGTCGGAAGGAAACGACTCAAAAATTTCTTCCGGGCAAGTTCCGCGATTGTGCGCGTTGACGATCATATCAATCAGCAAACGAGTGCCTTTAACACGAATCGTGCCGTCTTTCCAAAGCGTCAGCGGAACTTTTTGTGTCGTTTCGATAGTCATTATAAATTTCGGCAAAGAATGCCTATACACAATAATTTATTGAAACACACTTGGTTTGTAAAGTGTTACTTTAATTTTGTAAGGTAATGCTTTAATTTTGTTAGACTCTAAAATTAAATGAATCAAAGATACAGCCGCCAAATTTTATTCCGCGAAATCGGCAGAGACGGGCAGGAAAAGTTATTAAATGCTAGGATTTTGCTCGTTGGCTGCGGCGCGCTGGGCGCGGCTCACGCGGAAATGCTGGCACGCGCCGGTGTCGGGTTTTTGCGAATCGTTGACCGCGATTTTGTGGAATTTACCAATCTGCAAAGACAAACTTTATATTCCGAAGCGGACGCGGCGAATCGTCTGCCGAAGGTGATCGCGGCGAAAAATCGCCTCGGCGAAATCAATTCGGAAATCGAAGTCGAGGCGATAATCGCCGATATAAATCATTCAAACGTCGAAAGTTTTATCAAAGACGTTGATCTGGTGGTTGACGGCACGGATAATTTTCAGGTGCGGTATTTGCTGAACGAAGCGTGTGTCAAACACGATAAAATCTGGATTTACGGCGCGGCGGTGTCGAGTTACGGCGCGACGATGACGATCATTCCGAATAAAACGCCGTGTCTGCGCTGTATTTTTGAAGAAATGCCGTCAGCGGGAAGCGCGGCGACGTGCGACACGGCGGGCGTAATTATGCCGATTATTGCGACGATTTCCGCCGCGCAGGTAACGGAAGCGTTGAAAATTTTAATCGGAAAAACCGACGCGCTGCATAAATCTCTTATGCAGTTCGACGTGTGGCAAAACGATTGGCGCAAGATTAAACTGGGAAAACCGAATCCCGACTGCGCCGTTTGCGGAGAGAAAATTTTTGCCCTGCTCGACGCGGAAAACGCCGATTTCGCCGCCGTTTTGTGCGGGCGCGACGCGGTGCAGATTCAGCCTGCCCGAAACGCTTCGGCGATTGATTTGCCGAATCTCGCGGAGAAATTAAAAAATGTCGGTGAAATCAAGATCAACGAATACTTGCTGCGGCTGACGGTTGAAAATTACGACCTGACAATTTTCCGCGATGCCCGCGCGATTATTCGCGGAACCGACGATATTTCGGCGGCGCGTTCGATTTATGCGAAATACATCGGTTTATGAGATAATTTTCACAAACGATTTTTTATTTAATTCGGCGGGAATAAACTGATGAAAAACAAACCGAAAGTGGTGATTATCGGCGGCGGTTTCGGCGGACTCGAAGCGGCGAAAACACTAGCGAAGCAGCCGGTTGAAGTCGCGCTGATTGATAAAAAAAATCACCACACATTTCAGCCTTTGCTTTACCAAGTCGCAACGGCGGTTTTGTCGCCGGGCGAAATCGCGTCACCGATTCGGCGCATTCTGCGTCAATACAAAAATATCGAAGTCATTTTAGGCGAAGCGGCGGGTTTTGATGTGGAAAATCACCAGGTAAAACTGCACGACGGTTCGCTCATCGGGTTTGATTATTTGATTGTCGCCGCCGGAGCGCGTCATTCTTATTTCGGACACGACGAATGGGAAAAAGCCGCGCCGGGACTGAAAACCATCGAAGACGCGGTGGAAATTCGGCGGCGCGTCCTGTTGGCTTTTGAACTTGCCGAACGCGAAGCGTATCTGACCGGAGTTAAAAAACATCTGAATTTCGTCGTCGTCGGCGGCGGTCCGACGGGCGTTGAAATGGCGGGCGCGATTGCCGGAATCGCGCGGCAGGCGTTGGCGGGAGATTTTAATTTGATTGATACGCGCCGCGCTCTTGTCCAACTCTTTGAAGGCGGCGACCGGATTTTAAGCACTTTCGCGCCGTCACTTTCCGAACACGCGAAAAAAGATTTGGAAGGTTTGGGCGTGGAAGTTTATCTCAACAGTTTTGTCACCGACGTTGAAGAAGGGCGCGTCAAAGTCGGCGGGAAATGGATCAGTTGCGATGTCGCGGTGTGGGCGACCGGCGTGGCAGCTTCGCCTCTCGGCAAAGATTTGGGTGTGGCGACCGACAAAGCCGGGCGCGTTTTCGTCAATCAGGATTTAACGATTCCGAACCACAAAAATATTTTCGTGATCGGCGATATGGCTTCGCTGAAAATGGACGACGGCGAACCCGTTCCCGGAGTCGCGCCCGCCGCGATTCAAATGGCGGAAAACGCCGGTGAAAATATTTTGCGCGACTTGAAAAATGAACCGCGCCAAAATTTCAAATATTGGGACAAAGGTTCGATGGCGACTATCGGAAAAAGCAAAGCGATTGTCGAGGTCGGGAAATTTAAGTTGACCGGATTTCTGGCGTGGCTGGCGTGGCTGTTCGTTCATATTCTGTCGTTAATCGGTTTCAAAAATCGTTTATATGTCGTCAGCGAATGGTTTTGGGCGTATTTGACGCGCGAACGAAGCGCGCGATTAATTACGGGCGATGCCGCCGAAATGGAAAACGCGCTGCAATTTATCGAAGCCAATCCGCGCACGCAAATCTTAGGGGAAAATCCGCAAAAGGATGTCGAAAGTGAAAAATCCGAACGCGTCTGAATCAAAAGAAAGCGAAACAATTCTCGAAACAAACCGTTTAATCCTGCGAACTTGGGCGCACAGAGATGCGAACGCGCTATTTGAAATTTTGCGCGATGCGGAAGTCGTGCGGCACGTTGACGACGGAAAGCCTTTTGATTTTGAAAAAACGCAAAAGTTTCTGAAAACGATGGAAAAATCGCGCACTGAAAACGGTTTTTGCCGCTGGAAAGTAATTGAAAAAGCAGGCGGCGAAATTATCTGAAGCTGCGGTTTTGGTCGCATCGCCGAAACGAATGAAATCGAACTCGGCTATCTTTTGGCGCGAAAATTTTGGGGCAACGGTTACGCGACGGAAACCGCTGAAGCCGCGATGATTTACGGTTTCGACAAATTAAATTTTCGTGAAATAATCGCGCTGACCGATTTGGAAAACCTCGCTTCGCGGAAAGTTTTGGAAAAAATCGGGTTCACGAAACGCGGCATCGAAATTTACAAAGGCGAAGAAAATCTGGTTTATACGGCAATAAATAATATTCAATGAAAAAAATCATCAGTTTTGTTTTGATAGTGTTTTGGTGCGCTTTTGCGATAAAAGCGAGCGAACCGGAGATTTGGTCGGTCAACACGCGCGGTGAAGTTTTAAAAGGCAACGCGAAAGGCGTTTCCATCAATGAAAACGGGACGATTACGCTCGCGCCGAAATTGTCGCAGGTTGTCAACACCGAACAATCTTACGTTTGGTCGAGCGCGATTGACGCGGGCGGCAATGTTTTTTTGGGAACGGGCGGCGACGGCAAAATTTACAAAGTTGACGCGGGCGGCAAAAGCGCGCTTTTTTACGATACCAACGAATTGAATGTTTCGGCTTTGGCAGTCGGCAAAAACGGCGAACTTTACGCCGGAACTTCGCCCGACGGCAAAGTTTACCGCATTTCTCAAAACGGCGTGGCGGAAGTTTATTTTGAACCGAAGGAAAAATATATCTGGTCGCTGGCAATTTTGAATGACGGCAGTTTAACCGTCGGAACGGGCGAAAACGGCAAAATTTACCGCGTCAAAACTGCCAACGCCGCGCCCGCTTCTTCGTTATTTTTTGATACGAGCGAAACGCATATCATTTCGCTGGCAGCCGATCAGCAGGGAAATCTCTACGCCGGAACTGATGCCGACGGCTTGGTTTTGCGCTTTACGCCCGACGGAAAACCGTTCGCTTTGCTCGATTCAAGTTTAAGAGAAATTCACGATCTTGCCATCGGCGCGGACGGTTCGATCTACGCGCTGGCAGTAAGCGATGCAGCTTCAGCTTCCGCGACACCCGCGCCGACGACTACTCCTGCGCCCGAAAATACGGAAGCAAGCGCGACTCCGACACCCGAACCGGCACCGAAAAGCCGCTACGATTTATCAACCGCGAAAGCGGCGGTTTATCGCATTTTTCCCGACGGCGGGAATAATATTATCTGGAATTCGCCGACCGTTACGGCATTTTCAATCGCGGTGAATCCGAACGGAAACGGCGTTTTAATCGGCACTTCCGATAAAGGCAGAGTTTATTCGGTCACGAATGACGGACGCGAAACGCTGCTTCTGCAATCGAATGAAGGACAAATTTCGACAATGCTGACGCGCGGCAGTCAGGTTTTCGCCACTTCCAGCAATCAGGGCAAACTTTATCGTTTCGGCGCGGAAACGGAAGCCGAAGGGAGTTACGAATCATCTGTTTTAAATGCCAAAGCGAGCGCGAGCTGGGGCAGAATCTGGTGGCGTTCGAGCGGCGATGTCGTTTTGCAGACGCGTAGCGGAAATACCAATCAGCCCGACGAAACCTGGAGCGGCTGGAGCGCGAATTACGCCGATCAAAAAGGCGCGCAGGTTTCGAGTCCGAAGGCGAAATATCTGCAATGGCGGGCGATTTTGAAGGCGAACGCGAGTTTGAGCGAAGTCAATGTTTCTTATTTAACGAGAAATATCGCGCCGGAAGTCCTTGCGATTCAGATTTTGCCGACCAACGTCGGTTTGCTCGCCAATCCGCCGGCGCAGATTGACCCGAACATTGAACTTTCGGGACTTAATCCGGTTGATTTCGGCTTGCCCGCGACCACCACTATCGCCCCGCGCCGAGTTTACCTGCGCGGGGCGCGTTCGCTGCAATGGACGGCGGAAGACCGCAACGGCGACAAACTTTTATATGACGTTTATTATCGTGAAGTCGGCGAAACGAACTTTAAATTGCTGCGCGAAAATTTAACGGATAATTTTTTCACGATTGACGGCGCGGCACTCGCCGACGGACGTTATATTTTCAAAATCACGGCGAAAGATGCGCCGTCAAATCCGTCGGCACTGGCTTTGACGGGCGAAAGAATCAGCGAACCGGTTGACATTGACAACACACCGCCGACGGCTGCCGCCGCTGGCAGCCCGCAAATTTCCGGCGACACCGCGCGCATCGTCTTTGAAGCCCGCGACGCGGCGAGTTATTTAAGCCGCGCCGAATACAGCGTTAATGGCGGCGAATGGCAGACGGTTTTCGCCGCCGACGGAATTTCCGACAGTCCGCAGGAGCGGTATAATTTGGACGTTCCGCTCAAAACACCGGGCGAATATACGATTGCGCTGCGCGTTTTTGACGCGAGCGGAAATGTCGGAAGCGCGCGGGTCGTGGTTAGGAAATAATTTCAGATTTCAGTTAAAATTGATGAAGCAAGAATTTTTGAACGGTCGCGTAATTATCAAAGTCGGCGATATTACCAAAGAAAAAACGGACGCGATTGTCAACGCGGCAAATTCGACTCTGCTCGGCGGCGGCGGCGTTGACGGCGCGATTCACGACGCGGGCGGAGCGCGCATTTTGGAAGAATGCCGAGAAATCCGCCGCGATAAATTTCCCAGAGGTTTGCCGACCGGCGAAGCCGTTATTACTTCGGGCGGAAATTTACCGGCAAATTTTGTCATTCACACGGTCGGACCGATTTACGGTAAAAATAAGGAAGAAGAAGCGCGATTGCTGGGAAACTGCTACCAAAAGTCGCTCGAACTAGCCGCCGAAAATGGTTTGGAAACAATTTCGTTCCCGTCAATTTCGATCGGCGCGTTCGGTTATCCGAAACACGAAGCGGCGGTAATCGCCTCGCAAACTATCGAAAACTTTCTCGCGCGCAATGAAAATATCAAACAGATCAACCTCATTTTCTTTTCGTCCGCCGATGCCGAAAAGTTTTTGAAACATCAGGATTTTTCTATTTAACCGCTTAATAATTGCTATTCTCATTCAAATTGGTAATAATAAGCGGACTTTTCTATTAAATTTTCAACAGTTTTGTCTGAATAATTCAAAGAAACCGAAAAGCGAAATTTAACGAACACAAAAGGTATGAAAGAAATTTCACCTGAAACAATTACAGATATGCAGACAGCTTTCGGCGTACAACCCGAACAAAATCTTAAAAACAGTTTTTACTTCAGCCGCGAAATCCCCGAAAATCTTCGATTTTTAGACACGCTTTCGTGGAATTTTTTTTGGTCTTGGAAACCGGACGGAATTAATCTTTTCCGCGATTTGAATCCGGTTCTCTGGGAAAAACACGAACAAAATCCACGTGTTCTGTTAAAGGAAATGGGCGGTTTACAGCTTTGGCAGAAAGCTAACGATGCTGATTACGTCGCGCGATTGGAGAGATTTGCCGCCGAATTTGAAAATTATCAGTCGCCGTCGCCGAAAAGTTTCGGAAAAATCACGGCGGAAAATCCGGTCGCGTATTTTTGTGCCGAATACGGCGTTCACAGTTCCCTGCCGATTTATTCGGGCGGTCTCGGCATTTTGGCGGGCGATCATTTGAAATCGGCGAGCGATATGAATGTTCCGCTCGTCGCCGTCGGACTTTTTTATCGCTACGGATATTTTCGGCAGAAAATCGCCCACGACGGATTTCAGGAAGAAAAATATCTCGACTCCTTTGACACCGAACTGGCATTGCAGCCCGTTTTAAATGAAAACGGCGAGCGCATTTTGATAATGATGCACATTCGCGGGCGCGAAGTTTTCGCGCAGGCGTGGCTCGCGCAAATCGGCAGAATTTCGCTTTACCTGCTCGACACGAATGTTTCCAAAAATGACGAAATTGACCGTTTAATTACCGGACATCTTTACGGCGGCGATACGGAAACGCGCATCGTTCAGGAGAAAATTCTCGGCATCGGCGGCGTTCGGCTGCTGCGAAAACTCGGCGTTGAGCCGTCGGTTTTTCATTTAAATGAAGGGCATTCGGCGTTTTTGACGCTCGAACTGGCGCGGGAATTTCTCGCGGCAAACGAGAACGCGAGTTTTACCGACGCGGTTGTTGTCGTCAAAGAAAAATGCGTTTTCACGACGCATACGCCGGTCGCGGCGGGCAACGACACGTTTCCGCCCGAACAAATCAGAAGCTGTTTCGATCCGCAATTTATCGAATCGCTTAAAATTTCGGAAGAAGAACTGTTCGCGCTCGGACGCACCGACCCGGACGATTCGCAGGAATGGTTCGGAATGACTCCGCTGGCGATTCGGATGACGCGCTCGGCAAACGGCGTGAGCGAAAAACACGGCGAAGTTTCGCGCGAATTATGGCTGAAAATGTTTCCCGAAGATACCGAAAGCGAAGATGTTCCGATCACGTATGTCACCAACGGCGTTCACGCGCCGACGTGGGTCGCGCCGGTTTTTCAGACGCTTTATGAAAAATACGTCGGCAAAAATTGGGCGGAAATTCTGCGCGACGCGGCGGCGTGGCGCGCGGCGATTGAGAAAATTCCCGACGCTGAAATCTGGAACGCGCATCTTTTAGTCAAAAATCTGCTGATTTCTTTCATTCGTCTGAAAACATTTTCGCCGCAAACCGGACTGCAAAATACGATCAACGAACGTGATAACACCGGCAAACTTTTTTCGCCCGACGTTTTGACAATCGGTTTCGCGCGGCGCATCGCGGCTTACAAACGCTGGAATCTGATTTTGTCTGATTTGGAGAGATTGTCGAAAATAATCAGCGATGCTGAAAAACCCGTGCAGTTTGTTTTCGCCGGCAAAGCGCATCCGCAGGATCGCGGCGCGAAAAAACTTTTACAGAATCTGCTGAGTCTGGATAAAAATTCCGATTGGCAAAAACGCGCCGTCTTTATTGAAGATTACGATCAGGAAGTGGCGCGGTATTTAGTTCAGGGCGTTGATGTTTGGATGAATGTTCCGCGCCGTCCGCTTGAAGCCAGCGGCACGAGTGGGCAGAAGGTGGCGATGAACGGTGGTTTGAATTTTTCGATTCTCGACGGTTGGTGGATTGAAGGCTACAACGAAATCAACGGTTTTTCCATCGGCGTTTTGCGCGACGATGCGGAAAAATCGCCGGAAACGATTGACGCGGAAGATGCCGAATCGCTGTATCGAGTTTTGGAAACGGAAATCATTCCGGCTTATTACGAAAAGGACGAAAACGCTTCGCAGAGCGAATGGATTCGGCGGATGAAAAACGCGCTGATTACCTTAACGCCGCAATTTTCAAGCGACAGAATGTTGAAAGATTACATCGAAAAAATTTATTTACAGCGACAAACAAAAAGAGGATAATTAAAATCAAGAAATTGAAAATGTTATTCGCTTGGTATCGTTTAAAATACAATAGATAAAGGAGAAAGCGCGATGTACGAGGCTGAATTTCAAACCGGCGTGATCCGTCCGGTCGAATGTTTTAAAGAAGGCTGGCAATTGATTAAAGATCAATACTGGCTGATTTTTGCGATCACGACGGTCGGAATGCTGATCGCCGGGTTAATTCCTTTCGGTATCGGAATGGGCGCGATGTATTGCGGAATTTATTACGTCCTTTTCCAGAAAATAAATGGTCAGCGGGTCGAATTCGGCGAGCTTTTCAAAGGTTTTGAATATTTTGTGCCGGGTTTGGTTGTTACTTTGATAATTATCGTTCCCGCCGTCATTTGTCTGATCGCGGTTTACGGTTCAATGATGGCGATGCTTTTCGCTTCGATGGATTCGCGCGGAAATTTGAATCCGGGAATTATCTGGGGAATGTTCGGAACTTTTTTTGTCGAAGGCGTAATCATCGCCCTCGTTCTCGGCTGTCTGCAAGCGTTGATGATGTTCGCTTATCCGCTGATTGTCGAGCGCAGTCTCGGCGGTTTTGACGCTTTCAAACTGAGCGCAAAAGCGGTTTGGGCAAATTTGTCGGGCGTAATCGGCATCATTTTAATCGAATTCGCGCTCGGCATTATCGGTTATCTGGTTTTTTTCATCGGGCTTTATTTGGTTTTTCCGCTAATGTTCGCCGGAGTGTTGGTCGCTTACCGCCGCGTTTTTCCGTCGGCAAACAATCAATTTCACAATCAACCGCCGCCGCCGAGTGCTTTTCGCGGCGCGGGAAGCTATAATTAAAATATGAAAGCAAGATTCAACGAAATAAAATCAACCGAAGAATTAAACGAACTCTTCCAAAAATCGAACGAAAAGCCGGTCGCGCTTTTCAAACACAGTCTGACCTGTCCGATAAGTTCCGGGGTCTACCGGGAAATTTCCAATGCTGATGCCGATATTAATATAATCGTGATGCAGCACTCAAAAAATGTTTCCAACGCGCTCGCCGAAAAAACGGGTATTCGCCACGAATCGCCGCAGGCAATCGTTATTAAAGACGAAAAGCCCATTTATCACGCTTCGCATTACGACGTGTCAGCCGATGAAGTGGAAAAAAGTCTGCAATCGTAATGATTAGACCGACGCAAATTCTCGAAGAAAGCGACCGCGAACTCTCGATCAATTGGTCGGATAACCAAGCGACCGATTACAACGCCGCGCAACTCAGAAAAGCCTGTCCGTGCGCGAGCTGCGTCAACGAATGGACGGGCGAAAAGGTTTTAAAAGACGAAAATGTGGCGGATGATCTGAGCTTTTCAAACATTTCAATCGTCGGCAATTACGCGCTTAATTTTCAATTCTCGGACGGACACAATACGGGAATTTACAGTTTTCAATATTTGCGGAAGCTGTAGATATTGACTTGACCGGATCGGACAAAAAGCCCTTTCCGCCAAATTTAGTTTCTTAAATCGCAAAAGCGCGGATAATTTTCAGTTTCCGCGCTTTTCCTAAGCGTCTGTTTCCAGATCTCGCTTCCACCGGTTTCCAAATTCTTCTTAAAGCTAAATTCGAGCGATATTTAAATGTGAAAACTTAATTCACAACCTTAGATAATTTGTGTATAATTCGATTCGTATCGCGCATCTGGAAATTTCGGTCATCTTTTTGAGCTGAACGCGCATCTATTTTTTAGCTGACACGCGCTGCTCTCTCAAAATATTTCCAGCGTCAAAGCGGCGTTTAGTCGTTAAATCCTGAAATATCAATTAATTCGCGGAGGAAGTATGAGTTTTATATCCAAAATATCCAAGTTTGCATTGGTTCTGGCTTTAGTAGCCTCTTTGTCGGCGTTGGCTTTTGCCGATACGATTCGGTTAAAAGACGGGAGAATAGTCAAGGGCAAAATCGTCAGTTTTGACGGCGGAAAATTTGTCGTGATGTTTGACGACGGCACGCGCGAGCGGCAAATGACTTATTCCGCTGACGAAATTGAATCAATCGCGTTCGATTCCGGGTCGGCGGCGAACAATGTTAAAACTTCCAATCAAATTCCGAACGACACCTCAAAAGTCAATAACAATACGATTATCACTGTCGGACAAACGGGCAGAAATTCTACTCCGCAAACTTCTTCGCCGCGAGCGAATCCGACTTATACCGCTCCGAACACGTCTCCGATCACGCCCAAACCGATTTTGATCAATGTCAAAGTTTTGGCGGACAACACTTCCAACGGCTGGACAAATTCCGGCTGGGTGGTGCGGCAGGGTCAAAAAATCAAAATTGTCGGCAGTGGTCGTATTTCTCTCGGCAGCGGACGTTTCGCCGCTCCCGGCGGAATCGCTTCGCTGCCGGACACGGACAAATTATTGAAAAACCAGCCGACCGGCGGATTAATCGCGGTGATCGGCGATGATAACAACGACTTTATTTTCGTCGGCGATTCCATAGAATTTGTCGCCGCCCGCGACGGCGCGCTGTTTCTGGGTGTCAATGAAGGAAATTTAACCGACAATTCCGGTGCGTTTGATGTGAAAATTGAAGTTTACCCGGAAATCGGAAATTAAATCCACGAACAGTCAATGAAAGGCAAAATGTTAAGCGTTTTTATTTCGCGCTCGACACTTTGCCTTTGATGTTTTTGATTTTCCTTGATTTATTCCAACTAAAAGCCGACAATTGGTATCTAAAGGCTAAAAGATTCTAAAAGAGGCAAAATTTATGATGACCGTTTCGTCGCTCCGTTTTTTGAAGTTATCCGTTTTAGCGATTTTATTTTTCCTGACGTTCAACAGTATTTCTTCGGCACAGTCGCGCCCGCAAAAGCCTGACACGCTGCCGGGCGATCAAAGAAAAAATCAACGCCCGATTCCGAAAACCGAAGAAGAAGTTAAACAACAACAGGAAGAAGATAAAAAACAGGAAGAACTTCGCAAACAAAAAGAAGAGGAAAAAAACGCCGTTGTTGAAGATGAAGTCGTTAAAATTAAGACGAATATCGTTAATGTTGACGCGGTTGTTTACAACAAAAAAACCGGACAGATCATTACCGGTTTGAAAAAGGAAAATTTTGCCGTTTTTGAAAATGGCGTGAAACAGGATATAACGAATTTTGCCACGCCGGAAGCTCCAATTACGGTAACGCTGGTGGTTGAATACAGCAAATGGTCGGAAATTTTCGGCTTGTACGGCAGCGGCGGATTTGAAGCCGGAAAACTTGAAGTCGTGCGTCCCGTCGCTTATTTTCTCTCGAAATTTATCAAAGCTCCCGACGATTACGCTTCGGTGATCGCGTTTGATATGCGCCCGACACCGATTACGGATTTTACCAACGATCCGAATCGTTTGCGCCAAACCGTTGATATACTTTTGCGAAACAGTCCGGCTTTTCGGGAAAGCAATCTGTTCGACGCGCTGAAATTCGCGCTGGTCGGTGGCAAAGGCGATTCGGTGGTCTTGGAAAATTCCAAAGAAAGTTCGGCAATTTACGGCGGAATGGTTGATGTGCAGGCGAAACGTCGCGCGATTATTCTGGTCGCTTCCGGCATTGACACGTTCAGCCGAACAAATTACGACGAAATACGAAAAATCGTGCAGAATTCCGGCATTCCGATTTACATTATCAGCACCGGCAATTTGTTTTATAAAAAATATGAAAGCCAGCTTCCGCCAACGGACGGCATTGACGGTTCGCCCGGCAGACTGACTTTTTTGCAGGCGCAAAACGCGATGAACACCTTTGCCAAAGAATCCGGCGGAAAACATTATCCAATGACTTTTGAAGGCGAACTGCCGGGTTATCTGGAATCAATCAACGCGATGCTGAGAAATCAGTACAGCATCGCTTACGACGCGGGCGAAAAGCGCGAACCGGGCAAAAAATACAAACTCGAAGTCAAGGTTGATGTCAACGGCGACGGCGTTTACGACGACAAAGATTACATAGTTCAGCATCGTCCTTTTTATACGACACCGAAAGAAGTGAAAAAGTGAAAAAGTGAAAAGCGAAGAAGGCGGCTTAATTATATTTGAGCCGCCTTTCTTATTTTTAAACTTTTGTACTTTTGCACCTTTAAACTTTCAAACTCCGTGTATTTTCAGCTTAAATTCGTCATTTGAAGTGTAAAGTTCAACCCGCTGTCCCGAAAAAAGTCCCGACTGGCGCAGAAGCATCGGCAAACCGCCTTTTGGAACATTTGTTCCGTATTCGCGTTTGCTGAAAACAGCGGCGATTTGCGGATTGAGCCGCTGCGTTATGCCGTAGCGAATCGCTCTTGAAGCGGGCGGAACAAAACCGCTGGTGCGACGCGGATTGATAATTTCAATCGCATTATCGTAAATCAAAATACGCGTCGGAATATCGCGCAGAGCCAGATCACGGTGAATCAGCGCGTTGGCTATCGCTTCCCAGACGGAATAAATATGATAACTGCGCCGCGCCTGAACCGGCGTTTTTTTGTTGACCGGCGTTTTTTTCGGCTTATCGCGCGACAAATCGCCGTAGAGCTTGACAAATCTCAGCGAAGATTCATAAAGTGAAAGCAGATTTCCGGTCAGTTCAACCTTTTCGACGATCTGCGCGTTACCGTTTTCGCCGCTGTAACGCGCCGCCGTCACTTTCGACTGCGGAATCAGTTCGGCGACTCTTTCATTTTTCCCGAAAAGCAGAACGGCGGCAATCGTCGGCATAAATTCGTCCGCGCCGCCGATTGCCATCAGCAAATCCTTTTTCAAAAAATCGCCGGTTTGATATAAGTTTTTATTGAGCGTGTCATCATCAAAAGCGTTGGCGAAACTCCATAAAAGCGCGTCGTCAAAATCTTCTTCACGAACATTTTGCAGCGGAATGTTTTCATAGACAAGCGGGCGAATTTCATTGAGCCAAATGGACAATTCCTCGCGGGCAACTTCCCTTTTTTCCGAACCGAAACGCAGGTAAAATCTGCCTTCGCGGGTTCGATACGGGCGGCGTTTGCCTTCGATGTCAAGCACGACGAGTTGTCTGGCGTTATCAAAAGAAATACAGTCGAGCAGCGGCAGAATCGGCGGATAAATTTCTTCGCGGCAAATTCGCGCCAGTTCCGCCTGAACTTCTTCCGCATCTCGAACACCTTCAATACGCAGTTGATCGGTTACGCCGAAAATCATCGTGCCGCCGTCAGTGTTGGCGAGCGCGACGATGCCTTTGGCGATTTTATCGGAATTTGAAAGTTTTACTTTGAGTTCGAGATAAGTGTCTTCGCCGCCGCGAATTAAACGCAGCAGTTCCGACCGCGAAGTTTGCGGCGCGGGCTGGTTCGTAATATATTCCTGGAAAGAACGTTCGTTCGGCGATTCAAACCGCTGGCTGTTGCGAAATTTTCTTCGTGGCATCCGTTTCGGCGTGTGATTTTTGTCAAGACGGAACACGCGTTATTCCGCCCGAATGAGTTTTGCAGAAAACGCATTACTGGAATTTTCAAACACTTCTATTGAAACATTTCACTGCGAAAAAGTAAAAGAAAGTGTAAAATACTAAATCGAGTTTGCGCTTTGCCTTTTTTTTTCGCAAACTTATCTCAATTAATCTGGCAATAGTTTAATCAAGTGGAAACCGAAGTCATTACAGCCTACATCGGTCTCGGCTCAAATTTGGGCGATAGAGCGGGCAATCTTTTGCTTGCCGTGCGCGGTTTAATGGAAGCGAGTTTTACCGTGTGCAAACTTTCCGCCGTCTATGAAACCGAGCCGGTTGAAGTGGAAAATCACGCGCCGTATCTGAATATGGCGGCGGAAATTCGCGTTACCGGAATTTCACCTTCGCAGATGCTGGCGCGAATGTTGCGAATTGAATATCTGCTCGGTCGCCGCGACAAAAATGTTAAGAAGCCGCGTACGGTTGACTTGGATTTACTGCTTTTCAGCGACATTCAGCGACAGAGCGAGTTTTTGATTTTACCGCACCCGCGTCTGCACGAGCGGCGTTTTGTTCTGGTGCCGCTGGCTGAAATCGCGCCTCATCTTGAGCATCCGGTTTTAGCCAAAACCATTCAGGAACTCTTAGATACAGTCAAAGATGATTCGGAAGTGAAGCGGTGGAATCCTAATCGAAAAAGTTTGAGAAGTCTGGAAAGTCAAAGAAGATCAACTTCCCTAACTTCTTAAACTTTCGAGATTCCCCGAATTTTCCAAACTAAAAACTATGGCATATTTAAAACCCGACAAGCCCGAAAAAGTTTACGTTCCCGCGCTGCGGGCGGCGAAGGAAAAAGGTGAAAAACTCGTCTGTCTGACAGCTTACGATTATCCGACGGCGCGTATTGTTGACGAAGCGGGCGTTGATATTATACTGGTCGGCGACAGCATCGGCAATGTTATTCACGGTTACGGAAATACAATTCCCGTCACGCTGGACGAAATTCTATCCGCTTTGAAAGCCGTCAAACGCGGTGCGAGCCGCGCTCTGCTGGTTGCCGATATGCCGTATGGAACTTATCATATCAATGCTGATGAAAGCGTGCGAAACGCCTTGAAATTAATGAAGGAAGGCGGCGCGGAAGCCGTCAAGCTCGAAGGCGGACGCAATCGGGTCGAACTCGTCAAAAGATTAGTTGACGAAGAAATTCCGGTAATGGGACATATCGGTTTAACTCCGCAGTCCGTTCACAAACTCGGCGGTTATGCGGTGCAGGGCAAAACTTTTGAAGACGCGCGACGCTTGATCGAAGACGCTAAAATGCTCGAAGCGGCGGGCGCGTTCGCGGTCGTTCTGGAACTCGTTCCGCGTGAAATCGCCAAAATCATCACTGAAAGTCTATCAATTCCAACCGTCGGAATCGGCGCGGGAACCGATTGCGACATTCAGGTTCTGGTCACGCACGATATGGTTGGAATGAGTTTCGGCAGACTGCCGCGGTTTGTTCGTTCGTATGCGAATATTCGAGAAGTGATGACCGAAGCGATTACGAATTGGATGGAAGACGTAAAAAACGAAAATTATCCGGGCGACGGGGAATCTTACGGTTTGCCGAAAGATTTTGATATGAAAAATATCAAAGACACTTAAAAACTTAAATTTCAAAATAATAATGGAAATCATCAATCGCCGCCAAAGAATGGCATCGCTTGCCCGAAAACTGCGGCGGGAAAATAAAACAATCGGTTTTGTACCGACAATGGGCGCGCTGCACGAAGGTCACCTGGCACTCGTTAGAGAAGCGCGGCAAATGTCTGATATTGTGATCGTTTCAATTTTTGTTAATCCGACGCAGTTCAACGAACAGAGCGATTTTGAGCAGTATCCGCGCGATTTAACCGCTGATGCCGCGCTGCTCAGTCAATACCAAGTGGATTACATTTTCGCTCCCGATTCCCAGGAAATTTACGGTGATAATTTTTCGACTTACGTTTACGTTGAAGATTTGACCGAAACTCTGGAAGGCGCGGCGCGCCCCGGACATTTTCGCGGCGTGGCGACGGTGGTGACGATTTTGTTTAACACGATTCGTCCCGATTTTGCGGTTTTCGGACAAAAAGACGCGCAACAGGTCGGAATTATCAAACGTCTGACACAGGATTTAGGTTTTGACACGGAGATTATTACCGCGCCGATTGTGCGTGAAGAATCGGGATTGGCGATGTCGTCACGCAACACGCGTTTGAGTGTCGAAGAAAGACAAAAAGCGTCAGTAATTTATCGGGCATTGCGCGAAGCTAAAATTATAATCAAAAACGGTGAACGAAATGCCGCGAAAATTGCCGAAACAGTGCGGCAAATAATTCAAAACGAGCCGCTGGCAAATATTGATTACGTCGCGGTCGTTGATAACGAAACGCTCGAACCGCTGGAAAAAGTCGGCGAAAAGCCCGCTTTAATTGCCGTTGCCGTCCGGTTTGGGAAAATTCGCCTGATTGATAATACGCTGATCGGCAGCAAGCAGTAAACTGGCACTAAAGCTGCATCTAAATTGTTGTATTGCCAAGTTTAGGCAGGGAGAAATTATGAAAAACATCAAATTATTTTTAGCGGTCTTAACTTTCGTCTTCGCGTTTTCAATGGCGGCGGCGGCGCAAAGCGTGACCTTTACCTCGATTGACGGACAAAAAATTAATTTGGAAGCGGAGAGAGGCAAAGTTGTCGTGCTGGCAATCGGCGCGCAGTGGCTCCCGCTTTCCAGCCAGCAGGCTGTTTACATCAATAAACTTGCCAAAAAATATACCGGAAAAGATGTGGTGTTTTACTTTATTTCCGCTGATTCGGTGTCGCCGAAATCAAAAAACTACGCGAGCGACGAAGACCTTCGCAAATTCGCGGCGACTAATAAATTGTCAGTTTCGATTCTGCGCGATTCGGACGGCGCAGTTTCCCTGAAAACTTTCAATATTGACCAGTTGCCGTCGTTTGTAATTTTGGATAAAAACGGCAAGATTGCCGCTCCGCCTTTTAGTGGAATTGATCCCAAGAGCGATATTTCAATTCCGATTTCACAGGAAATTGATAAAATACTGTAAAAATTTTGACAACCGCGAGCAGCGAAACCGGACGGCATCAACCGTCCGGTTTTTTATTTGAAAGAATTGAGCATCCGGTAAATCAGATTTACTGGCAAACCGACGACGTTCCAGTAATCGCCCTTTATTTCTTCAATAAATAGAGCGGCTTGCGCTTGCACGGCGTAAGCTCCGGCTTTGTCGAGCGGCGCGCCATTTTCGACTAAATACTTAATTTCCGCGCCGGAAAGTTCGGCAAATTTAACCTGGGTTTTTTGCAGATCAACTCGTGTTTCGCGTTTGTTTTTGTCAACTTTGATAATCGCCGCGCCGGTTAAAACTTCGTGCCATTTGCCCGAAAGCGTTTCCAGCATTTTTCCCGCATCGTCCAAATCTTTCGGTTTGCCGATGATTTTATCGTCAATGACGACAATCGTGTCCGCGCCTAAAATCCAGGCGTTTTCGTAATTTTCGGCGACGGCGGCGGCTTTTTCCTGCGCCAGCCGCTGCACATAATCGTCCGGTTTTTCGTTCGCCAATTCGGTTTCGTCAATGTCGGCAGCCTGTTTTTCAAATTCCCAGCCGACCGACGTTAAAATTTCCGCCCGCCGCGGACTGCCTGAAGCTAAAATTAATTTTGGAAGTCGTATCATTGCTCATTTATCGTTTACCATTTAACATTAAGTTTTTGATGATAAATGATAAACGGCAAATGGTAAATGAGTTATGGATGAACTTTTTCGCGCGCTGCCCAAATTAATTACGGAATTCAAAGACAACGCAGATGTGCGCGAAGCAGTCGTGTTCGCGGCGTGGCGTAAAGTCGCGGGCGAATTGCTGCGAAAACACACCGTTCCGTTTCATTTATTCAAAAAAAATCTGATCGTCGCCGTTCGTGATAATACTTGGAAACGACATCTGGAAACGTTGAGCGAACAAATGATTTTCAAAATCAATTACTCTCTCGGCGACAGTTTGGTGAGGTTTATCGAATTTCGAATTGATGAAGAAACTGTTTTGCGGGAAAATAAAAATTCAGGAAATTCAATGTTTACGGATGAAGAACTGATCGAAATTGCGCTCGAAAAAGTTACCCCGAAACTTCGTCATTCGGCTGACGCGATCAGAGACGATAATTTGCGCTACCAATTTTTACTGGCGGCGGGAAGTTGTTTGGCACGCAAAGAAAAGATGAAAAAATCGTAAGTTTTCAAAGATTTTATGGCAATTACAAAAGAAGAGATAAAGAAAATCGCTAAACTCGCGCATTTGGAAATTACCGATGCAGAAGTCGCGCTTTATACGCCGCAGATGGCGAGCATTGTTGATTACGTCGAACAGTTAAACGAACTCGACACGGAAAACATCGAACCCGCTACGGGCGGATTGACCAAAGAAGGCGAAGCGACCGCGACGCGGCGTGCCGACGTGCCGCGCCCGTCATTGGGACAGAAACTCGCGCTCGACCAGGCTCCGGCGGCTTCCGACGGACATTTTCGGGTTCCGAAAGTTCTTTAAGATGCAAAATTTAAGATTAAAAATTCAGGGTTCAAGATTCAGGATAAAAAATTGGCTGTTTATATTCGGCATTTTTAATTTCGTATTTTTAATTTTCAGCGGCTGCAGTATTCCGAATTTGGAAAACCGGCAATGCTCCGAAGCGCGTGACGCGGTGCGGGAATTTTATTCGTATCATTTTGGAAACGATATGAAATTTACCAAAGAAAATTTGAAAAAGCGCGAAAAATTTCTCACCGCGAAATTACAGCAGGAATTGGAAAACCAACCGGAAAGCGCGGTTGATTATTTTACGGCAACGGAAAATTATCCAAAGGCGTTTCGGGTCGGAAGCTGCAAAATTATCGAACCGGATCAGAAAACCGAGATGCAGGTCGTGTTTTTTTGGAAGTCAGAAGCCGGCAGCGAACAGAAGGAAATTTACGTCGAAGTCGTCAAAGAAAACAACGAATGGCTGATAGATCAAGCAGCAACTAAATAATGAGCGAAATAAAATCGAAAGTTGAAAAAACCTTAGACAGCGCGGAAAAACTGAATGAAACATTAAATTCCTTTCTGTCCATCGAGCGCGAATACGCAGTTAAGAGGGCGGAAGAATTAGAGAAAAATTCCCCCGAAAATCAGTCTTCGCGCGGTTTGACCATTGCCGTTAAAGATAATATCTGCACAAGTTGGACACAAACGTCGTGCGGTTCGCGCATTTTGGGCAATTATCAGCCTCAATATAATGCAACAGCGGTTGAAAAATTGATTGACGCGGGCGCGGTGATCATCGGCAAAACGAATATGGATGAATTTGCGATGGGTTCTTCCAACGAAAATTCGGCATTCGGGGTGGTCAAAAATCCCTGGGACACGACGCGCGTTCCCGGCGGAAGTTCCGGCGGTTCGGCAGTCGCAGTCGCTTCCGGCGTGGTTCGCGCCGCGCTCGGTTCAGAAACCGGCGGTTCGGTGCGCCAGCCGGCTTCGTTCTGCGGCATCGTCGGCTTAAAACCAACT
Organism: Pyrinomonadaceae bacterium; assembly: GCA_965217575.1. Taxonomy (GTDB): domain Bacteria; phylum Acidobacteriota; class Blastocatellia; order Pyrinomonadales; family Pyrinomonadaceae. Next base: position 1,687,817 of record OZ244558.1, read on the forward strand.
TACGGCAGAATTTCGCGCTACGGTTTGGTGGCGTTCGCTTCGTCGCTCGACCAAATCGGCATCTTCGGACAAACCTCAAAGGACATCGCCGACGTTTTGAGCGTCATTGCCGGACGCGATGTCAACGATTCGACCACGGCGGAAGTCGCGGTTCCAAATTACGCCGCCGAGCTTGAAAATGACATTAAAGGCAAAAAAATCGGCGTTCCGCGCGCGCTTTTCGGCGAAGGTTTGAACGATGAAGTGAGAAACGCAGTCGAAAATTCGATTGAAAATTACCGCAATCTGGGCGCGGAAATCGTTGATGTCGAACTGCCGAACTCAAACTATGCCATCGCCGTTTACTACATTCTCGCCACCGCCGAAGCCTCGTCCAATCTGGCACGTTTTGACGGCGTGCGCTACGGTTTTCGGGCGGAGGATACACACGAACTACGCGAAATGTATATGAAAACGCGCGAAGAAGGTTTCGGCGCGGAAGTCAAACGCCGCATTATGCTCGGAACTTACGTTCTTTCCAGCGGTTATTACGACGCTTACTATTCAAAGGCGCAAAAAGTTCGGACGCTTTTGAAAAACGATTATTTTCGCGCTTTTGAAAAATGCGACGCGATTATCACGCCGACCGCGCCGCACGTCGCCTTTAAGATCGGCGAGAAATCGGACGATCCGCTGGCGATGTATCTGAGCGATATTTACACTTGCTCGGCAAATTTGGTCGGAATTCCGGGAATTTCCGTTCCGTGCGGGTTATCTTCGGAGGGTTTGCCGATTGGGTTACAGCTTGTCGGGAAAAACTGGTCGGAAAATGTCTTGCTGAATTTGGCGAACCTCTATGAAAAGGAATTTCCGTTCAATGCGAAGCCCAATTTAATGGCTGATAGTCAGTGAAACAAATTATTTGGCTAATCTTAAATGTGAAAATTCTGATTTCGCCGACGGCAGAACGAGATTTTTATTCGGAATGATATTTTCCCAGCGCATCTTATCAAGCAGAATTTTTTCCGCCTCATCCACCGCAACCGGACGGGAAAAAAGATAACCCTGCCCGTATTCACAACCTAAAATACGCAGTTGATGAAGCTGGTGGATTGTTTCGATGCCTTCTGCCACCACATCTAATTTCAGGGTTTTGGCGAGGGCGATGACTGTACGGACAATTTCACCGTTTTCACTCCCGTTTTCCATCGTGCTGACAAATGAACGGTCAACCTTCAAGGTATTTATCGGAAATCGGTGCAGATAACTGAGCGAAGAATAACCCGTTCCGAAATCGTCAATGCTGAGTTTGATGCCCAATTCTCTGATTTGAGATAACATCTTAATGACGTTTTCAGCATTCTCCATCATCGCGCTTTCCGTTAATTCCAGTTTTAAGCAAGCCGGATTGATTCCGGTTTCGACCAAAATTCGGTATATTTGCTCAACCAGATTTTTTTCGGCAAAATGCTTGCCGGAAAGATTAACGCTAACGACTAAATTCTTATTTTCCGGGAAGTTACGCTGCCATTCAACTATCTGGCGGCACGAAGTTCGCAAAATCCAAAGCGTCATCGGTATAATCAAGCCGGTTTCCTCGCTGACAGGAATAAATTCGTTGGGCGGAACAAGCCCGCGCTGCGGATGATTCCAACGAACCAGCGACTCAAAACCGTACAATTCCATCGAATCAAGATTAATTATCGGCTGATAATACATCGTCAACTCGCTGCGTTCCAAAGCCAGCCGCAAATCAGTTTCAAGCTGTAGCAGCGTCACGGCGCGAGTGTGCATTTTATTATCAAAAATAACATATTCTTTGCCGGCTTCTTTCGCGTGATACATCGCAATATCGGCATCGCGCAAAACATCTTCCGCCGCTTCGTAATCCGCGCTTCCCATCGCTATACCGATGCTGAAACTTGTAAAAACCTGTCTGCCGTTAAGGTTAAAAGGCGCGGAGATTCTATCTTTGATACGTTCGGCAAACTTGATCGCGTCCTGAACATTCGTAACTTTGTTCAAAATAAAAGCAAATTCGTCACCGCCGAATCGAGCTACCAAATCATTTTCCCGAACAGAATTTGCCAGACGCTTGGCAACCTGCAAAATGAGACGGTCACCGGTTGAGTGTCCAAGACTGTCGTTGATCGTTTTAAACCGATTGATGTCAAGAAATAAGACGGCAAATTTAAATTCAGGCTTTTGTTTAGATTTTTCAAGCGCAAATTTAAGCGTTTCCATAAACAAATTGCGATTCGGCAAATCCGTCAGAGCATCGTGAAACGCAGCGTGGCGAAAGCGTTCTTTGCTTTCGCGCAAAGCCTGCCCGATGCGGTCTTGTTCGGCGATGTGATGCTGCAACTCTTCAACGTGTTTTTCAGCTTGCTCGGCGCGTTCGCGTTCAGCTTGCTCGGCTTTGGCGGAAGTTATTTTAACATCGTCAACATATCGCCGATAAGTAAAGTAAATGACTACTGAAACGATGACCGCAAGAATAAACAAGGTGTTGTTCTGAGATTTGACGGCTAGACCGGCAATCAGCGCGGCAGCCACATAAATTATTAAGGCGTTTGTACAATAATCAAACCACGCATTCCAAATACCTTTCAAAAATTTTTCCGTTTTTAATCCTGCCCATATCGCAATGCCGATTGAATTGTACAGAAAAAGCACAATTCCCATACAAGTCAGCATAACGATAAATGCCGAAATGCTTTCCTCCGCAATATTCTGCATTGAGTGGGGAAAAAACAGATTTGTTGTTAAAGTCATCAGAAAGGCTGAAATTGAACCTATCATTACGTTGAATAAAATTGTTTTATTCTTAATAGTTATATTTTTTCTGAACCGGCAATTTAATGAAGTATATAAAGGCTCTAATGTTGCGACCAAAACGGCGGCACCGCTTCCATATATAAGAAATATATAAATAATTAAAACTTCTGAAAATGATAAGTGAATTTTAGTACGCGGCAGTTGAATGCGTAAATATGAACTGATAAAAATTGTTATAGACGCTAAGATAAAAAAACCGATGTCAATATCCTCTTTAATTACTTTCATCGCGGCGGCTAAACAAAATGCGACACCGGTAATAGTCAAAACACATAAATATAAATTTATTAAAGTGTTATTTTTGGGGTTCTGATCTTTCATTCAGCTTATTGAGATGTAAAAATTAGGCGTGTATCGTTCGATTACTAATGGCAGCTAAAATAAATATTTCCAGCTGAAATTATTATACATTAAACAATGTTGAATTTCTACAAAAAAAACACATCGTCGAAAAAAATTCGACGATGTGTTTAATCTTGAAGAGAAAATGATTTTTACTGCATAGCCGTTGTATTGTCTCCGGCAATCATTGGAGAGTTACTGCTGAATATAGTATCACTCATCATCATTCCGTCACTCATCATCATTCCGTCACTCATCATCATTCCGTCGCTCATCATCATTCCGTCACTCATCATCATTCCACTACCGAATAAATCACTGTAATCACAGAATAATGTGCCGTCGCTCATCATCATCCCGTCGCTCATCATCATCCCGTCGCTCATCATCATCCCGTCGCTCATCATCATCCCGTCGCTCATCATCATCCCGTCGCTCATCATCATCCCGTCGCTCATCATCATTCCCAAACCGTAAATTTTTTGATAATTGGTGATGAGTTTTGTACTCTGACCGTAACCTTTATCGAAAAGAATTCCCTGAGACCAGCCGACTGTTTGACCGGCGATATTTGAAGATGGTGTCGGCAATGTAGTTGTCGTCAACATCGGGGTATTAAGTGGTGTCGAAGCGGTTAAATCCTGACGAACTTTCAGGGCGAGACGAACCGCGCCTTCGATATTTACTTCGCCCGCGCCTTGCTCTAAGGTATTAAAGCCGCGAAGTCGCTGCGCCGTGTATTGAAGAATCATCTTGACCATATTTGGCGTGAGTTTCGGGTTGGCTTGCAGCAGCAGAGCAGCGGCACCGCTGACAACCGGCGTTGCCATCGAAGTTCCCGACAAATACATCATCTTTCTCTTATCATCGGCACCGTTGGACACCGCCAGAGTTTTGTACGCATCAGCAATTTCGTTATCTTTGGAATTCGCCCCGATAATTTTATTGCCGGGCGCAACCAAATCAGGCTTGATAACGTGATCGTATTGTTTAACTCCTGACGCGTCGGTGTAGAAAGAACGCGTCGGACCGCGTGAACTGTAAGTGGCGATGCCGTCATCGTTTCTGGCATCCGTTCCGAAAGTGTTGGTCGCGCCGACGGTAATCACTGACGGTTCGTTGCCCGGTGAATGAATTGCGCCATAAATCTTTTGTCCAGCGGCGTTTTTTCCGTTGTTTCCAGCGGCGGCGACCACCACGATTCCGGCATCAACCAACTTTCTGGCGGCGCGGCACAGCGGATCATTTTTGTATGATTCAATTGCCGGCGTTCCCAAACTCATATTGACAACCCGAATATTCTGCTGCGTTCGATTGTTGTAAATCCAGTCAAGCGCGTTTATCAGGCGAGCAGTGGTTCCGACACCGTCATTATCTAAAACGCGGACATTGATTATTTTCGCATTCGGCGCGATTCCTTCATAGCTAGATAAATATTTGATGTCATTCGGATCAGTGATTTTTCCGCCGTTGCCTGCGGCAATTGAAGCAACGTGTGTTCCGTGTCCGTATTTGTCTTCCGGCAATTTATCATCGCCTGAAAAATCAATTTTGTAGCTGATTCGTTTCGCGCCGTTATTGTCCAAAAACGAACGGTGGTCGTCGCGGACACTGGAATCCACAATGGCGATGCCGATTCCCGTACCGTCGAGTTGAGTCGTGATGCTCGGCAGCATACTGCGAACCAGTGACGCGCCGGTCGTCGTTTCAAGATGTCCGAGAGAAATCGTTTTTCTGTCCAGCGAAAGATGTTTCGCGCCGCTGATCGCCGCGACTTGTTCGGCGGCGGCAACCGGCAATTCAACAATCAGCATATTCAGGCTTTCCGCGCGGTCTTCTATTTTCACATTGTTGCGTTGAAGAACCGCCAGCAATTCAGGATTGTTAATATCGTCCGACTGCAAAATAACTTTTACTTTTTGATCCGGCGCGGCGTTTGCCATCAAATCGCGCAAATCAGGAGAGATTTTATCGCCGACAAACGAATCGTCCGAATCATTTTCAATATCACTCAAATCTACTTTTTTGAAGCGGTTTTTAAGTTGTGTATCAGCCGCGATTTCTTCGCTGAAAGCGTCGGAAGTGGCGGAACTGATGACGCGAATTTTTCCTTCCGCCAAATGCTGACGCAGATTTCTGGCAATGTCCGCGCCGAAAATCGGATTCATTTTTGAAAAGGCGGCGATGTCTTCAACATATAAAATTACGTTATCTTTAACGCCTTCAACCTGCTTTAGAACCGTGTTCAGCCGCGCTTCGACCTGTTGCGCGTCTTTCGCATCGGCTAAAATCGCGCCTAAATCCAGTTTCAACAGTCTTTTACCGCGCAAATTTTGCGAAACTTCTTCCGAATCCAGCCACGCCGCGAGATTTTCGATAACCGGAGCGTTTTTCGTGTTAGATCGGTCAACGACAATGACTCCCTTTCCGTTGGAAGCGAGGGCGGTTTCAACTTTTTTGGTTTCCTGATCGAAACCATCCGCTAAACTCATTTTGCCTTCTTTGACAAGTTGGGCAATGTCTTGAATGTATTTTGAAGAAAAGTTATTTTTCCCTTCATTTTTTGACGTATTTGATGATGTTTGATTCATCGAAACGGTTTGTGCAAAAGCAACTGAAGTGAGCATTTGCAGCAATAAAGCAAGTGTCACGATTGAAGTAGTTATTTTGTTTTGTTTCATAATCTCCCCTGAATTTATTTTAAGGAACTGTCTTCCGCTTTCTACTTGTCAAAAAACGTGCCATCACAAATCGCTCTTGCAAATCCTTATAATTATTGGACATAAGAAAAATTTTTGAGAACTCAGTGTCTATCTTGACCGATGACATCAGTCAAATTGAATGAATAAAAATTCAATTTGACCGAAGATATTTTTGGGAGCTGAAAAATTTGGCGGCGCGGAGAAAATTGAAACAAATTTTATTAAATGCCTTTAGATAATGCCTTTAAAAAGTAAAATAGAACCGAAAACAGTTCTATTTTGCATCATATTTTGCAGTCATTCTTTTTAATTTTGCCGGTTAGCTGATTCTTAAATTACACACCGGGCAAACTCTAACATCTTCTTTGATTAATAGACCAATCCAGAACAGCGGAAAGAAAACCACCAGTAAAACAGCGAAAACAATCCAGCCGGCGGTTGAAATTCTTCTTTCGTAACGCGGAAAAAGCTGCGCCGAACAGCGTGGACAGCGTGCGTTATGAGCCATATAATTCGGCTGCTGATAAAGAAGCGGTTGCGGGCGCGACGGCATCGGCGGATTAATCAGCGGCTGAACCCGATTGATCTGCTGAGTTTTTCGTATTTTATTGTCCGAAATCTGAAATTCATCAGTTTTCCAGGAATACGGACGCGGCGGGGCGAAATCATAGTTTTCGCCGTTTGTGAATTGGCTTGGCAAAAATTTCGTGCCGCAGAAACGACAAAAATTACTTGTTTGAGTATTAACCTGTCCGCAATTTTGACATTCAATCATAAGAGCCTCGCTAAAATGAAGAGAAAATATTTCCCGACATTTTAACGAATCATAGCAGAAAAAGTTCTCTTTTCAGTAACTAAAAAATCGAAATTTATTCAAATTTAACTTTCTCGCCCGTTTTGATCGCTCGATAAACCGATTCCACAAGTTCAACCGATTTGAAACCATCGCGGGCGGTCACGGGCGGCTCTGTTCTGCTTAGAATCGCGCCGATAAACGCTTTATCTTCCTGCACATAACCCCAACGCTCTTCCTTTTCGGTCATCGCCCACGACAGAGTTTCAAAATTCGCGTCGTAACCTTTTGAATCAATCAAATGCTCCATTTCCTGCGTTATCAGCGTCCGATGATGACAGAAAACTTCGATGCGTTCAAACGGAAAATGCCAGCTTGCGTCTGACGAAGACGCGAACGTGCAGTGAAAACCGTTTTTGAATTTGAAAATTATCGAAAATTCGTCAATTTCGGGATATTCGTGCTGTGAGCCGTAAGCGACGAGTTCGGCAATTTCGCCGAACTGAAACCGCATCATATCAAACAAATGAATGGTCGTTTCATACAAAAAACCGCCGGTGACATCGGTGTCGCCCGTCCAAACCGGATTCAAAAGTTCGCCGCGATTCATCTTGATTTGCGCCGAATGCGCTTTGTCATCTCTTAATAATTCCTTGAGTTTCGCGTAAACCGGCGCGTAGCGGCGATTATGCCCGACCTGAAAAACTTTTTTACTTTTTTGAGCGATTGCGAGCAGTTTTTGCGCGTCCGGGAGTCCGATTGAAAAAGGTTTTTCGCAAAAAACGTGTTTATTATGCTGAACCGCGTCGGACGCGATTTCCGTGTGTGTTTTATTCGGCGCGGTCACTAGAACCGCGTCGCAGTTTTCAAATAACTCTTCGCGCGAGCGACAAACTTTCCCGCCGACCGATTTTGCGGTTTTTTCCGCTTTTTCCGCTTTAATGTCGAAAAGCGCGGCGACTTCAGCGCGTTCGTCACGGGCGTAAATACGCGCGTGAACATTGCCGATGTAACCCGTTCCGATAATTCCGATTCTAACTTTTTCCATAACTTTTCGGTGTCAATCCTAAAACTTTCTCCGTCGCCGCTTTCGCCTTTTTCGCCACTTCAAACGGGTTTTCGCTCCAATATTCAGGGCGAAAAATCTCGATTGAAACCATCCGGTCATAGCCGATTCGGTCAAACCTTTTTTTGATTTCTTCAATCGGCAAAATTCCCTCGCCCGGATAAAGCCGGTGCGCGTCGGTTAATTCCGCCTTCGGCAAATCTTCCGCGTCGTTGATGTGAAAAATGAAAAGTTTTTCGGGTTTGAGATTTTCAATCGCTTCAAATGTCGAGTTGCCGGCGTAAAAATGAAACGTATCAATAACATTACCGACATTCGTGCGGTTCACTTTTTCGACGATTTCACTGCAAAAATCAAGCGTCTGCACGGAACAATCGGGTTGTCCCAGAAACTCAAATGCCAGTGAAACATTATAATTTTCGGCGATGTCAGCGAGTTCGTTCAAAACGCTGACCGATTCTTCGATAATTTCCTCTTTCGTCGCGTTTTCCGGCAATTTTCCCGGCACGACGACGACATACGGACAGCCGATTTCGTTCGCAATTTTTGAAAGTCTCTCCGTTTCGGCTTTGATTTTCGCGTAATCTTCATCGCTGCGAAAAGTAATGTGTTCGATTGAATTGATCGAATACGGTTCGATATTGTTTGCGTCCAAAAGTTTCTTCAGATCAGCGGGCGTATTTGATTTCAAATATTCGTAAAGTTTCGCCGCCCAAATTTCAATCAGTTCAAACCCGGCTTTACTCGCGGCTTTAATGTCGGTTTCCAAATCGGCACGCATCGTCGTCGCGCCGTTTAATGCTATTTTCATTATTGCTCCTGAATTTTACAGATAATTATTGCTGTTCGGGGAATTGTATCACGGGAAATCACAAAAAAATAAAGGCGAAAACTTCGGAGTTTCACCTTTTACGCGTTTTAATTTTCCAAAGTTCCCTTGTTTTCCGCTAGATTTTCGCGGTTTTTTTTCACTTGTTTTCCGCCGCCTTTATTGCCGCTAACTCTTTAAATTTATCGCCAACCTTAAAAAATAAGTTGAATTTTTCTTCTCCCGCGCGAGCGATTACCAAGTTTGTCTGTTCCGGGTAACTCTCGAAAAATATCGTATTCTCCAAGTTAAAACCATTGAAATCTTCAGTTAAAGGAATCTCCAAATAAACATAAATCGTATCCGCCTGAACTTCCTTGCCGACCCAATTTAATTTTTTTACGCGGTCATTTTTGTCCTTGAGAACAAAATTTTCGCTCAAATAATTGAAGATCAGTTTGTCAATATTCGGCGTTTTTTCAAGATTTACGCTGTCTTTCGATTGTTTTTCGAGAACGGAAACAAGATCGTGCGTGAAAAGCTGCATTGATATTTCGGCAAGTTTTTCCTTTTCATCGTAGTCAATCCGCGTCAGCGAAGTGTGAAAAGTGTGCGCCGCCGCCGGAAAAACGCAGAGTGCAAAGATAGTGCAGAGTGCAAAGTGCAAAGTGCAAAGTGGAGAAACGGAAATAAAAAATTCTCTGAAATACACGCTAAACTGTTTATGGAAATTACTCAAAACTGTTTTCATTACTCACTGCTTAACCATTTTCTCAATCCAACTTTGCATCTTTGCACTATTTGCACTGCTTCAGGGTGTTTTCGAGCCGCTGAAAGTCGTCGTTCCTTGCGGGGCGGTGAAATTTCCGCTCATTGAACTGCCGCTCACCTGACCGACGAGCGTTAATTCAATCGGCGACGTTGTTTTGAGCGTCAAAACGCCGTCTTTATAGCTTCCGCTCGAAATTTGAAGCGTTCCCTGCTCCGATTCGAGCGTTCCGGTCACGGTATTTTCGACCTGCGTTAAATTCAAAACGAAAGCAATCGTTTGCCCGCCCGCGTCAACGGCGACGTTCCATTTTCCAGTCAAACTCGCGTTCGGATTTGACGAAGCAGCAGGAGTTCGCATTTGATTCGGCACCGGCTGGACGTTTCCGCGCTGTCCGGCTTTGAAAACCTGAAAACGCGTCGGCACAAAACGGCGCGGAAAGAAATTGTTGTTCAAATCGGTATCGGCAGTTTCCAGATGCGGATCCAAAACAATCGCTTTCGCTTCTTTTTTAGTGACGATTAATTTGGAGACATTGAAATTGTTGTAACGCCAAATTTCCGCCGGAATGCGAATTTCTTCGCTCGTTCCGTCCATATATTCGACCTGGAAAATCACCGGCATCACGAGTCCGCCGACGTTTTTCAAATCAACGACGTAGAAATAATAACCGGCGTTGAGAATTCCTCGCTCGGTTTCATCCAGCGTTCCGACAAAATTTTTGTAATCCTGCTGTTCCAAATCGCTGACCTTGTAGCGGTCATATTCGTTGTAATAATCGCGCAGCGAAGGAAATTGGTCAATGCGTTTCGGCAGAGCTTCGTTGCGCTGTTGCGAAAGCGTCTGCGGACGCGCGTTTTCCTGTTTTCGCAGAAGTTCTTTTTCAACGCTCGGATTGTTTGTATTTATTTGGTAAAGACGCACGTTTTCGATGGAAATATCAACATTGTCGGTCGTGTAAAACCAGCCGCGAAAAAACCAATCGAGATCAACGCCGGACGCGTCTTCCATCGTTCTGAAAAAATCCGCCGGTGTCGGACGTTTGAATTTCCAGCGTTCGGCATATTGTTTAAAAGCGAAATCAAAAAGGTCGCGTCCCATCACGGTTTCGCGCAAAATATTGAGCGCAGTCGCCGGTTTGCCGTAAGCGTTGTTGCCGAACTGCAAAACCGAATCTGATTGTGTCATAATCGGAACTTGATTTTCGCTCGCCATATAATCGGCGATATTCTGCGGTTCGCCGCGCCGCGACGGATAATCTTTCTGCCATTCCTGCTCGGCTAAAAACTGCAAAAACGAATTCAAACCTTCATCCATCCACGTCCACTGGCGTTCGTCGGAATTGACTGTCATCGGAAAATAATTGTGTCCGACTTCGTGAATGACGACCGAAATCAACCCGTATTTTGTTCCGGCGGAATAAGTTCCGTCGGCGTTCGGGCGCGGTCCGTTAAAGCAAATCATCGGGTATTCCATTCCGCCGACCGGACCGTTGATGCTCTGCGCGACCGGATACGGATAATCGAACGAATAACGCGAATAAACATTCAAAGTGTGAATAATCGCCTGCGTCGAATATTTTTCCCACAGCGGATTGCCCTCGTTCGGATAAAACGACATCGCCATCACGTTATTGCCGCCAACGTTGTGTCCCTGCGCGTCCCAGATAAATTTGCGCGATGTGGCGAAGGAAAAATCGCGCACATTGTCGGCTTTAAAAATCCAGGTCTTCTTGCCCGTCGGCTGGTTCGATTCGTTGGTTTTGGCTTCAGCGGCGGTGATAATTTTGACCGGCTCTTTCGCCGTCGCCGCTTCTTTTAAACGGTCAATCTGCGCTTTCGTCAAAACGTCTTTCGGATTTTGCAGAACGCCCGTCCCGGAAACGACGTGATCGTTCGGCGCGGTAATTCTGACCAGATAATCGCCGAATTCGAGCGTGAATTCGCCGCTTCCCAAAAACTGTTTGTGCTGCCAGCCGTAAACGTCGTAATAAGCCGCCATTCGCGGAAACCACTGCGCGATTTCGTAAATATAATTTTTGTCGCGCGGAAAATATTCGTAGCCCGATCTGCCGCCGAAAACGCGCTGGTTATTAATCGCGTAATTCCAGTCGAGCGAAAAAACGTAAGTTCCGCCGGAAGCGAGCGGAGTCGGCAAATCAATACGCAGCATTGTGTTGTTCAGCGTATTTTTCAGCGGATTGCCTTTCGCGTCACGAACCGAAGTGATATTGACTTTGCCTTCGTAAGTTCGCGCAACTTGCTGTTCCAGTTGGTTTAACGGAATTCCTTTGTCAAAAGACGGCGCGGTTTGCGTTTTCACCGAATCGGAATCTTTGGCGTGAATGTTTTGGTCAATTTGCAGCCAGACATAATTTAAAGTGTCGGGCGACACATTTTTATAAGTGATCGTTTCTTTGCCGTTGATTCTCTGATTAACATCATCAAGTTCAACATCAATCACATAATCGGCGCGCTGCTGCCAATATTTATATCCGGGCGCGCCGCTCGCCGTGCGATATTCGTTCGGTGTCGGAAGAATTTCTTCCAGTTGGCGAAACTTATCGCTCGGATTTGATTTCGATTGTCCGAAAACAAAACCGACGCTTAAAAATACAAAAATAATTGCGGAAAGTTGACGCAAAGACATTTTTTTCTCCTGGATTTAATTTTTTTTGGAAATTATGCGTGTAAAACAACTCAACGCAAAATTGATGATAAATTTTAATAAGTGTCGTTCATTATCGAATAAAAATCAAAGCTAAAACTGACGAACTTACAAATTAAGCGATCAAATCGGAATTTATGATTTCGGAGATAGTTCACTTAAATTTTTTGTAATTTATCCCGATATTGATTAACGTAATCAATATCTTTGCTGACCGTATCGGCTAAAACCACGACCAATTCGCCTTTGACGGCGTTGTCAAAAGCGTTAAATATCGCGTCTTTCGATTCGTGAATTATTTCGACATCAGGATTTTTGCCGCTTTCTTCAATTCCTTCGCGCAGAAGTTTGAAAACTTCTTCTTCAGTTCGACCACGCAGATAATCGCCGCGCCGAATAATGATTTTATCGAAGACATCGGCGCACAATTTCCCGACTTCGCGCAAATCTTCATCGCGCCGGTCGCCGACTCCGGTCAAAACAGCAGTCCTTTTATCGTAAGAAAGTTTATTGATAAAATTGCTCAAACCGATTAATCCTGCCGGATTGTGGGCGAAATCCATCAGAACTGTAAAATCGCCCATTTCAATAAAGTTTATACGTCCGGGCGTTTGCGCGACCGATGGTGCAAATGAAGTTAAACCGCCGCGAATATCTTCCAAAGATACGCCGTGAACGAAACACGCGAGCGTCGCCGCCAGCACGTTTTGAATCATAAAATCCGCGCGTCCGCCGTAAGTCAGTGGAATATCAATCGCCTTTTCGACGCGCACTTTCCATTTGCCCTTTAAAATCGTGATGTAGCCGTTTTCATAAACGCAGGAAATCCCGCCGCGTCTGGCGTTGCGCCGAATGTTTTCGTTGTTTTCATCCATCGAAAACAACACGACTTTGCCTTCGACCTCTTTTCTCATTCGGTAAACATTTTCGTCTTCCGCATTGAGAACGGCGAAACCTTTCGGCGAAACCGAACGCGGCACGACCGCTTTGACACGCGCCAAATCTTCCAGCGTGTTGATGTCTTTGAGTCCGAGATGATCGGCGGCGACGTTGGTAACAACCGCGATGTCGCAATGATCGTAACCCAAACCGGAACGAATAATGCCGCCGCGCGCCGTTTCCAAAACAGCAACCTGCACGGACGGGTCTTTAAGAACAAGCTGCGCGGAAACCGGACCGGTGTTGTCGCCGGAAACTATCTGGTTGTTTTGAATATAAGTTCCGTCGGTCGTCGTAAAGCCGACCGCGCAGCCGCTGACCTTTAAAATATGCGCGATGAGCCGCGTCGTCGTCGTTTTCCCGTTCGTTCCGGTAATGGCGAAAATCGGAATCCGCGACGGAGTTCCGGGCGGAAAAAGCATATTGAGAACGTGTTCGGCGACGTTTCTGCCGATGCCTTCGCTCGGCGCGAGGTGCATCCGAAATCCCGGCGCGGCGTTGACTTCGATGATGCCGCCGCCGTTGACACGCAGCGGTTCGGTGATATTCGGCGCGATAATATCAATGCCCGCGATGTCCAAACCGACGATTTTGGCGATTCGTTCAAAAAGAAAAATATTTTCAGGATGCGTTTCGTCCGTCCGGTCAATCGCCGTGCCGCCGGTCGAAATGTTCGCCGTCGTTTTTAAATGTAAAATTTCGTCTTTCGGCAGAATTGTTTCGAGCGTGTAATTTTTCGCCCTTAAAATTCTTTCGGTCTGTGCGTCAACATCAATCAGCGTCAAAACATTTTCGTGACCGAAACCGCGCCGCGGGTCTTCGTTAATTTTATCAATCAACTGCTGAATCGTGTGTTCGCCGTCGCCGACGACGTGCGCCGGAGTTCGTTCGGCAATCGCCACGATTTGATTATTGACGACCAGAGCGCGAAAATCCGCGCCGGTCAGCATTTTTTCGATAATTACATATCTCGAATAATCTTTGGCTTTGTGAAACGCGGTGATGACTTCTTCCAAATTTTCCAGTCCGACGGTCGCGCCTTTGCCGTGATTCCCGTCGAGCGGTTTGACAACAAGCGGAAAACCGAGCGATTTGACCGCGCCTTCGATTTCGTCTTCATCGCGGATTTTATAACCTTTCGGTACGGGAACGCCCATTTCGCCCAAAAGTTTTTTCGTCGCGTCCTTATTTCCGGCGATGTCCACCGAAATCATTCCCGTTCGCGCCGTCACTGTCGCCTGAATTCGCTGTTGGTGAACGCCGTAGCCGAGTTGGACGAGCGATTGGTCGTTCAGGCGAATATACGGAATATCGCGCGCTTCGGCTTCTTCGACAATCGAGCCGGTGCTTGGTCCGAAACGCACTCGCTCACGAATTTCGCGCATTTCCTGAACTTCATCGGCGAGCGTCTGTTTTATCTCGTCAATCGGTTTCCCTTCCGCCAGTTCGAGAAAAAGTCTGACCGCCGCCCGCGCCGCGTAACGCCCGACTTCTTCTTCAAAATACGCGAACACGACATTGTAGATTCCCGGCTCGCCCGTTTCCCGCGTTCGCCCGTAACCGACATCCATTCCGGCGAGCGTTTGCAGTTCAAGCGCGAAATGTTCGATAACGTGTCCCGCCCAAGTTCCGTCTTTGACGCGCCTGAGAAAACCGCCTTCTTCCTGATAACTGCAACCGTGCGACTGCAAACTCGGCATCACTTCCCGCATTCGGTCGTAAAATCCTTCGATTTTATCGGTCGGCTGTTGCTCGTAATCGCCGATGTCGAGACGCATTATGATTAACTTTTTCCAATAACCGCTCCAGTAGTTCGGTCCGCGCAGTGTTCTGATTTCCAGAATTTCCATATATATCAATTACGAACTTCAAATCAAAAATGTAGAAAACAAAAGTGTAAATCTCCAATCACAAATTTATCATTCGTAATTATTCAATATCGGGAAGTAAAAATTCATTCGGCGGCTGAAGCGGAGTTCGCGCGAAATAGTCGTAAATCAAACCGTCGCCCAAGATATGTAGTTGCACGCCGCACACGCTGAAAGATTGGAAATCGTCAACTTCGGCGATTTCATTGTAAGTGATGCCTGAACCGTCAACAATTGTTACCGCGCCGGAGCCGAAAACTTCCAAAACTCCTTCGTTGTCCAAAATAATCGCCGTATTTTCGTCAATTCCGATGCCGAGATTATACGGATTGTAGGAAACCGCCGTAATCAGGCGGCTGATGCGTCCGCGTTCGGTAAAATGCTGGTCAATGATGATGTTTTTGAGAAAACCGAGACCGGGCGAAAGTCTGACGGAGTTTTTGTGCGGATGCGGCGTTGATTCGCCGCGCACGATCATCGCCGAACTCATTCCCGCCGCGCCCGCGCTCGTACCGGCGACGACAATATCGGTTTCGGTAATCATTTGCCGCAATTTCTGCGATAAATTTGTGCCGCCGAGCAGCGAAACCAGCCGCATCTGATCGCCGCCGGTGATAAAAACGCCGGTTACGCCGTCGAGCAGTTCATCCGCGTCGGCTTGAAAAACGTCCTGCCGCGAAGTCGCGCGCAGCACGCGCGGATTCGCCACGCCGAGATTGCGAAACGCCTGAACGTAAACGTCCGCCGCGAATTCGGGAAAATCCGACGCGACCGGCACGATTAAAACTTCCGCTTCATCGCCGCCCGCGAGCGAAAGAAATTTGCGTAAAATACGCCGTTCATTGTATTTATCTTCCGCGCCGCCGATAACGAGCAGATGCCCGCCGATGACTTCGCGGTGTATTCGATTGTCCATAGCTTGTAATTGCAGATTGCAGATTGCAGATTCCAAATTTTTAATGCTTGAGTTTCAAATTTTACCTTCAAAATTAAAAATCACAAATCTGAAATTTGGAATTTGGAATCTGGAATCATAACCCGCTTCGCACCACGTCGTGTAGCCGAAGCAGACCGCAGCAACAGCCTTTTTCGTCAACGACAGGCAGCACGGAAATCTGCATCGGGCGATTTTCCATCAATTGTAGCGCGTCGAAAGCGAGCATTTCCGGCGCGGCATTTGTCGGATTTTCGGTCATCATTTGTTCGGCTTTTAAGTTTCCCAAATTTTCGGCGGCGGTTTTTTCAATTGTGCGCCGCAAATCTCCGTCGGTGATGATGCCGATAAGTTTTTTATCTTTATTTGTAACGTTGACCGCGCCGAGCGAATGTTTGGAAATTTCCCTGACGACTTCAAGCCACGAAGCGTCGGGCGCGACGTTCGGACTTTCGTGCATTAAATTAGAAACTTTAAGCGTCAGCCGTTTGCCCAAACGACCCGCCGGATGATTTGAGGCGAAATCCTCAGTAGTTTTACCTTTTGACTGCATTAAAGTCATCGCAATCGCGTCGCCGAGCGCAAGCGCGACGGTCGTCGAAGCCGTCGGCGCGAGATTCAGCGGACACGCTTCTTTGTCAACCGATGCGTCTAAAACCGCATCTGATTGTCTTGCCAAAGTCGAATTAACATCACCGACAATCGAAACGATACAAATTTTGCGCGCTTTGAGCGGCGGCAGCAGTAGCAGAATTTCTTCGGTTTCGCCAGAATTTGAAAGCGCGATGACAACATCGCCTTTAGTAATAATGCCCAAACCGCCGTGCAGCGCGTCCGACGGATGCAGAAAAACCGCCACCGTTCCCGTACTGGTCAGCGTCTGCGCGATTTTCTGCGCGATAATTCCCGATTTACCGACACCGATGACGACAATTTTTCCCCGACATTCTTCTAAAATTTTGATGGTTTTTCTAACAATCGCTATTTCGAGACGCGCCGCTGCCTGCTCGATTGATTTGGCTTCGAGATTTAACAATTCGACGACTTTTTCGTAACTGTGAATCACTATTGGAAATTTTGCGGTCTGAGGATGATTTTGGCAAGTATGAAAACTTTTAGTTTCCGCTTTTAAAGCTGCGCGGGACTTTCGCATCGGTCAAAATAATGTAATCTCCGAGATTTTCGTATTTCGTTTTTTCAAATTTAGTGAAATCGTCTTCATATTTTATCGTCACGACCGTTATTTTCAACTTTGGATTAATTTTCAAAAGCTGTTCCGCCGTTCCGAGACGGTTTTCGGTGTGAAAACTGCCGTTGAGATGAACAACAAGTGCGCTTTTGTTGTTTTTCAGATATTCGGCAATCGAAAAAGCCATCGTCGCGTCCCACAGCGTCTGCGAATCGAGAATTTTTGTCAAGCCGTGATTTTCGCCGCCCATTCCGCCCATCAAATCGGTAAATTTTTTGGCGTAAGCGTCCGAAGGTTGCGGATACGGCAGCGGCGCGAGCCATTTTTTCGCGTCCGGCGAAAGTTGATCGAGCGAGTCGCGTCCGCCGCGCGAAACCATATTGACATAACGGCGCGGCGCGTTGGCGGCGATCACGTCGAGCTTATTCTGTTTGGCGTATTCGACGAGCGGGCGATAATCGGTTTGGTAATTATTCCACGGGCGGCTGTCGTCGGTAAATTTCTTTTCGGTGATTAAATCTTTCAAGTATTCATCCAAAACGATCTGCACGTCGCGCTCAAACATTTCTAGCGAAAGCGCAACTTTTCGAGTCTTACCGAAATTCTCCGCCGTCTTTTTAAATATTTCCAATTGAAGATAGTGCGCTGCCGCATCGTCGTGGTTTTCGCCGAGAAAAATTACGTCCGATTTTCCGGCAGCGTCAATAATTTGATTTAACGTCGCCGAATTTCCGTGCGCGTCGTAAATTCGGTAATCAGCGTCGGAAATTTGAGCGAAAAGTGTGTTGGTCATTAAAAATATAAAGCTAAATACTGTCAATACCTTAATCATCTTATTTTCAGAATGTACTAATTGATATAAATTAGAGTTTAGCGCAAATAAATAAAGGCGCAAGCGGCTTGCAATCATTATTTCCCGCCTGATCGCTACTGAAATAATGTTCTAAACAAAGACAAACGGTGATAAACCAAAATCCCCTATTGTGTTCTAATTTAGAACATTATTCTTATTTTCGGAATCAATATGTTGGGCAAAAAGGAAGTATTATTCTATTTTCTGCCGATTTAACGGCTTTTGTCTTTTTGGCACGTCTATTGCACCTATACAATTATAAGCTGTCAGAGCTAACAATTTTAATTTAATTAAGGAGATATATTATGAATAACGACGGAACATTTAGTGAAGAAGTAGGCGGATTGAAGGATAGAGTTGTCGGTGGTGTCAAAGAAGCGACCGGCGCGGTAACAGGAGATCGTTCGCTTGAGAACGCGGGTGCCGCTCAAAATAGCCTCGGCAATGCGAGACAGGAAAACAATGACGTTTTCGGTTCAAACACGGGAGCCGTCACCACAGGAACCGCCGCCACTGCGGGAAGCGGCAGAATGGTAACGGGAATGTTTAGAACCCGTGAAGATGCCGAAAGAGCTTACAATTCCGTCACCAGCCGTGGTTACAATAAAGATGATATTAATCTTTTGATGTCCGATAAAACGCGCGAAACCCAATTTGCCGACGGCGCGGATACTGAAATGGGCAGCAAAGCTCTGGAAGGTGCTGGTGTCGGTTCAGCAATCGGCGGAACTCTCGGCGCGGTCATCGCCGGCATCGCGGCTATCGGAACCAGCGTATTATTGCCGGGGATCGGCTTGTTAGTTGCCGGACCTTTGGCAGCGGCATTAGCCGGAGCCGGAGCCGGTGGTTTGACGGGCGGATTAGTCGGCGCGTTGGTCGGTTCGGGTATCCCTGAAGAAACGGCGCAGCATTACGAAAGCGGCATTAATGACGGCGGAATTGTCGTCGGTGTACAGCCGCGCAATGCCGAAGATGCTGACTACTTTGAAAATGAATGGCGCAACTATCGCGGTGAAAACATTTACAGATAGTTTTAGAAAAGTTTTGTATAAAAACCAGCCAAAGCCCCGTCGAAATTTGACGGGGCTTTGGCTTTTTGGTTTTAAGGTTGAGAATGATAAAACTGATGATTAAAAAAGTGCGACAAGACAAATTGCATTTACATCGGTTAAGATTCATACGAATAAGCGAATCTAAATTAATTTTTTGCGGAGTTTGTCGCCGACCGGTGCGGATTTGCGAACAACTTTGACAGCATATATTCCTTCAAATGTTATTTATTACTGAGATTTCCCCGCTTTTCGCAACGCTTTTCGTCAACGACGGCGTTTAGATTTTACCGAGAAGAATTATTTATGGAGAATTGTTACCTGCCGCGTCTTTTCGCCGCGTTCTTTTTAGTGACATTGATCAGCCTGTTTCTGTCTGATTTTTCCGTCAACGCGCAGTTGGGAAGTTTGCCAAACACCAATCAAGCGGCAGCCTCGCCAAACCCGACACCAGCACCCGCGCCCACGCCGATTCCACTTTCGGACGTGATTCCACGAGCGGAGAAGGCTTCTACGAGATTGAAGGAAATTCAGACGGAAATTTCCGGCAATTCCGCCGTAAATACTGTCGGACAGCAGCTTCCTCAATTAGTCGAACAGTTAAACACGCGGTCACAGGAAACGAATCAAGTGCTGGCGGCGCAGCCTTCGCTGGAAACGCTTCGCAAAATTGACCAGGATTGGAGATCGCTGACTTCAAACATCCCTGAGTGGAAAGACGATTTGCAAAAACAGGCGGATCTGCTTGATAAACAACTGGATGAACTCAAAAATCTGAATTCGCTCTGGCAGAAAACACTGCAAGCGTTAAAAAATTCGCCCCCTTCTTCGCCGGAAGCAAACGCGGAAAACTCAGTTTTTTCAAATAGCAATACAGAGATTTCGTCTTCCTCAAATACTGATTCGGAAATTGCTTCAAATAGCCCAACCGCCGTGCCAGCCGAAGTTTTACAGCGCGTCCGAAACGTCATCGCCGCCATTCAGCAGACGCAGAAAAAGGTTGAGGAAAAACGCGGCGAACTATTGACTTTGCAAACTCGCATCAGCGAACAGGAATCACGAATTAATCAAACGCTCGAAACCGTCAAACAAGTGCGTGAAGAAGCCTTAACGCATCTTTTTATCAAAGACAGTCCGGCGATTTGGAATATGCGGAGCGAGATAGATTCGACAAAGGGATTGGTTCAGCAGACGGAAGATTCCTTTGCCGCGCAAGCCCAAACTTTGAACACATATGCTTACCAGAACAGCAGCCGGTTTTTTCTGCACGGTTTCATTCTGATTTTGATAATCGGCAGCTTGTATTGGGCGCGTCAGGGCGTTCGACCGAAAGTTGCCGAAGAGCCGAAACTCAAACAGGCGACGGTGATATTTGAATATCCGCTTTCAACCGCGTTAATACTGACGATCCTCGCCAGCGGCTGGCTTTATCCGCAGGCACCGCGAATTTTAAGTTCTCTGCTCGGAGCCGCCGCGTTAATTCCCGGCATTATTATCCTCCGCAGCCTGATAGAAAAATCGCTTTTTCCGATTCTCAACGCGCTGATGATCTTTTATTTTATTGATCGTCTGCGCGAAGTAACATCTTCGCTGCCGTTCATTACGCGCGTTTTGTTTTTAACGGAAATGCTCGGCGCGATACTTTTTCTCGTCTGGGTTTTGCGCTCGAAACGTTTAACCGACAAAATTCAGGTCAAACATCAGCGGATATTTACGATTATCAAAAAGATAATCCCATTCGCGCTGGCAGTTTTTACCGGCGCGCTGATCGCCAACATATTGGGATTTGTCAGTCTGGCGCGCATCGTCGGAAACGGGATTTTAAGCAGCGCGTATATCGCCTTGATTTTATACACCGCTCTGCGAATCGCTGAAAGTCTTTTAGTTTTTGCCGTCCGCGTGCGCCCATTTTCGTGGCTCGGAATGGTCAAAACTCACCGGCGCGTGTTTCAGGATAAAATTATGCGGGTTTTGCGCTGGGCGGCAGTGATCGCGTGGGTGGTTTTAACACTTAACGCGCTTTCCGTCCGCGAGCCGGTTTTTAACTTTTTCAGGGAAATTTTCTCCGCGCAACTGACTCTCGGTTCTTTTCACATCTCTCTCGGCGACGTGATCGCCTTCGCAGTTACCGTGTGGCTGGCTTTTTTGATTTCGCGGTTGGTGCGTTTTGTATTGGAAGAAGATGTCTATCCGCGGGTTACTCTGGCGGGCGGCATTCCCTACGCGATTACCACGATGACGCATTACGTTATTTTAATCATCGGTTTTTTTATGGCAATCGCGGCACTGGGCGTGGATTTGACAAAGTTTACGATTCTCGCCGGTGCGTTCGGTGTCGGTCTGGGTTTCGGTCTGCAAAATATCGTCAATAATTTTGTTTCCGGCTTGATTTTATTATTCGAGCGTCCCGTCAAAGTCGGCGATGTCTTGCAGCTCGGCGAACATCAGGGAAATCTTAAACGCATCGGCTTGCGGGCGAGCGTCGTGCGTACTTTGCAGGGTTCGGAAGTGATCGTTCCAAACGGGCAGTTGATTTCCGAAAAGGTCATCAACTGGACTTTTTCCGACCAGCAGCGGCGGCTTGATATAAACGTCGGTGTCGCTTATGGCAATGACCCGGAAGAAATTATCGCAATTTTGACGAAATCAGTGTCAAATCACCCGGACATTCTGAAGGAACCCGCGCCAAACTGTCTATTTCTCGGCTTCGGCGACAATTCGCTCGATTTTCAGGTTCGCGCTTGGACGAGCCGCAATTCACAGTGGGTGGTTGTGCAGAGCGATCTGGCGATTGCGATGAACGCGGCACTGCGCGATGCCGAAGTGGAAATTCCGTTCCCGCAGCGCGATTTGAACTTGAAAATCGCCGATAAAGAACTTCTCGAAAACATTCGCGCCCTCCAGCCCGTCAACGGCAGCGAAAATAAGGACCGGGGCGCGAACGACGGATCATAATTCATCGTTCGCCGATTTCCTCAAAGCGTTTGAGTTTGCGGTAAAGCGTTGATAAATCAATGTCTAAAATTTCGGCGGCGGCGGTTTTATCGTCATTGACGGATTTCAAAATTTCAAAGATGTAGCGGCGTTCAATTTCCTCAAGCGTCAGGCGCAAACCTTCGGGGTCACGCATTTCATAACTGTGATCGGCATTATTTTTGATTTTCGGCGGCAGACTTTCGAGATCAATTTCCGCGCCGGACAAAATAAACGCCCGTCCAACCGCATTTTGCAGTTCGCGGATATTTCCCTGCCAGTTATGATTAACGAGTGCCGACATTACTTCTTTGGCGACCGATTTTTCCTCCGTCTGCTGTTCACGCGCGGTTTTGGTGATGAAACTTTTAACCAACAGCGGAATATCTTCGCGTCTTTCACGCAGCGGCGGCAGATTTATTTCAATGACGTTGAGCCGATAAAACAAATCTTCGCGGAAACGACTTTCCGCCGCTTCAACTTCCAAATTTTTATTCGTCGCCGCGATAATCCGCGTGTCAAATTTGACGGCGACGCTCGAACCGACGGGCGTAACTTCCTGTTCCTGCAAAACGCGCAACAGTTTGACCTGCAAATTCAGCGGCATTTCGCCGATTTCGTCGAGCAGTAAGGTGCCACCGTCGGCAGAACGAAAAAGACCTCTTTTTTCGCTCGTCGCGCCCGTAAATGCACCTTTCGTGTGTCCGAAAAGTTCGCTTTCGAGCAGCGATTCCGGCAGCGCGCCGCAGTTGACGGCGAGAAAAGGTTTTCCGGCGCGGCGGCTGTTGAAATGGATCGCGCGGGCGATCAGTTCTTTGCCCGTGCCGCTTTCACCCTGAATTAAAACGCCCGCGTTGGTGTCGGCAATTTTTTCGACAATGCGAAAAATCTTTTGTAAAGATTCGCTTTTGCCAATAATTTCAGAAAAAACGTATTTTTGATTTAGTTCACGACGCAGAGCGCGATTTTCGCTGAACAACTCTTTCGTGCGAATCGCGTTTTTGATCGTTTGCAGTAAATCGGCGTTGATAAAAGGTTTGGTTACATAATCATACGCGCCTTTGCGAAGCGCGGCGACTGCCGAATCAACCGACGAATACGCCGTCATAATTATCACAATCGCTTCATTATCAATCGTTTTCAGTTGATCGAGCAGTTCAATGCCGTCCATTCCCGACATTTTTATATCGGTTAAAGTGGCGGCGATTTCATTGCTCGAAAAAATTTCAAGCGCGTTTTCCGCGCTGTCGGCGGTGAAAATATTATAATCTTCGCCTTCCAACAGTTGCCGCAAAATCGAGCGCATCAATTCTTCGTCCTCGACGACCAAAACATTCGGTTTATTCATAAAAAAAGTTAAAAATTAAAAGTTAAAATTAAAAAAAGAAGAAGGTTGATCTATATTCAAAAGTCTCGCCTCACTAAATGGATGACTATCGAACTTCGTTTTATTAATTTTTAACTTTTAATTTTTAACTTTTAATTTTATTAGTTTTCCCGACCTTCGGTTTTATCTTTCGCCGCGCGCCTGTTCAACTTCGGTTTCCAAATTAACGACCAAACGCTTCGCGCCCGGCTGGTCAAAGGTTTCGATCCAACGCAGAGTTTCGTCTAAAACGCGCAGTTGATATTGTTTCCAGTTCGGCTTGCCGACGACCGCGCCGAATTCTCCGGCGTAAAAAGCCGTGCGCGGAGGACGAACTTTGTCGGTAATCGCGCGGTCAACCGCCAACATAATCGTCGGAACGCCTTTTTGTTCGAGTTCCCGCGCGACGATGCCGAGCGTCTGATGACACAGCCGCGAAGCCGGAACCAGCAGCGCGGCTTGCACTTCATAACGCGCGATTCGCTCGGCAATGCGGGGCGCGAGTTGGTCGGCGACGAGCCGCGCGTTCGGAATATAACTGCTCACGCTCCACCAAACGTGATTTAGTCTGCCGATGACCGCGTTTGCTTCGTATTCTAAAAGCCGCGCGATGGGAATTTGCGCGTTGATGTCCATCAAAATCGCCGCCGGATCATAACCGCGAGCGGCGAAAAGCAAATCTGCCGCTTCGACTTCAATCGGAATTTCCCGAAAACTCGCGTCGCCATCGCGTACATTGATGTCGAAGGATTCCGTGCCGTTGATAAACGCGCCCGCCGAAGAAATTAACGCCAGATTTAGCATCGGAAGCGCACGGCGCATCGGCGTAAAAGGCGCGTTGATGTTTTCGACGAACGGATAATTAGCCAAACCGTCGTTTGCCCGCCAATTCTTAAAGCGTCCCGAAAAATCGTTCGCATTTTCGACAATTCTGTTATTTAAGACCGGCGCGGGACGACCGGCAATGCCCAAACGTCGTTCGATGTTTTCTCTGATTGAATTTAACATTATTTATTATTGCGGAGTTTTAAATAAATTCGGATCAATACCAAAATCGTTTTTCTTTTCCACGATCTTGACGACCGATTTGCGCGCGATCAAAAAGAATAAAATCAGTGTCGCGAACATCGCCGCCATCAAAACCCATTCCGAGTATTGATGCAGATTATTAAATTGGATTCGCAGCGGATCGTCAACCGCGACTTCATCAATCGGACGACCGATTTGAGCGCGAATCCACGACATCCACAACCCGATGACGAATTGCCCGACAGCGCACGCGGCGGCAAAAACAACCAGCAAAATTCTTTCCGTCCACAACCACAAGGGTTTTATATCCAGTCGTTTAAAGAATGAAGTCGCCAACAGAATCAAACCGATTATCAAACCGCCGACATTTAAAATCATCAGTGTCCGCGAAACCACCGAACCCGCCAATTCACGCGACGGCAGAACGGCAAACGCGCTCTGCGCCACCGCGACAAAAAAAATCGCCGCGCCGAGCCATAAACCGACTAACAAAAGCCTTATATCAGAAATAAATTTCATTGGTTTTTACCACTTCATACAAGTTTTTATTATGTCGGTTTTCGCGCTAAAGAGCAAAACGGAAGTATTTATTTACAGAAACGAAATTTTGTTGAGATTAAAAACCACAATGTATTTCTGCTGATCCCAATTTATTCTGTTGTCCCTGCAAATTATTTTTTATCTTCGTAAATTATTTTCTCAAACGCGCTTCGACATTGTTGGCTTTCAGCGAATTTCCGGTCGCTCGCTGTAATTCGGCAATCGCTTTGTTGAGTTCGGTTTGCGCGCGCAGTTCGGTGCTTTTAGCGACAGTTAAAGCTGTCTGGCGGTCTAAAACCATATAAATATTCGATTCTCCCGCGTCGAGCTTTCTTTGTTCGGATTCGTACTGTTTTTGACTGTTTTCACGCGAAATCGCTGCCGCCCGCAGACGCGCTTCGGCGGTTCTGACCGATTGCAGAGCGTTTCGCACGTCAACTTCGATGTTTTGTGTCGCCTGTTCGCGCTGGGTTTGAAGCTGTTCGCCTTCGACCAGCGATCTGCCGAGCTGCGCTTTGGCGATTTCGTTATGCAGAGGAATGTTAAACTGCACTCCGGCGCGAAACGTCGGGTAACGGTTGGCGAAAACGTCGGTAAAAGAACTGAAAACATTGCCCGTTAAATTGCCGGATAAAGTTTGCGGCGGCGGAATCGTCACCAAACTGACCGGCGGCAAAGTCGGATTATTGGCGTTCACCAATGGAATAATTTGATTGACCGCCGCTGCCGTCGCATTGTTAAAAGAGAAAATATCAATCACATTCGGATTTAACGATCCCGCAATTCCCGCCGATGTATAGCTCGCCGCCAAATCAATCTGCGGTTTTGCCTGTTCCCTGTAATATTTCTGGTCAATCGCGTTGATGTCTTTGCGAACATTATTGATTTCGATTTCAGGGCGATTTTGCAGAGCCAAATCAAGAGCTTCCGGCAGCGTCGTATTCGGCGCATTCAAATCAACCGAATCGGTCGGGACAATCGAAACGCTCCAAATCGGCGCGGTTTGGTTTTGCGCGACCAGATTTTTGAGCGTGTTTTCGGCGCGGCTGACATCATCCAAAACCGCATAAACATTCTGCTCGAAATTTGCCACCTGCGTTTGCGCCGCGACAATATCAATCGGCGCGAGCTGTCCTTCTTCAACCAGCCGCTGATTGTGCGTAAGCTGGTCTTTCGCGTCTTTGACCGAATCGCGCTGAACCTGCAAATTTCTCAGCGCGTAAGTTAAATCCCAGTAAGCGCGCTGAACACTGGTGATAATTTCGATGGAACGCTGGCGAAACTGCGTATCCGTGAGCGACAAATTTCGTTTGGCGATTTCGATTGTCCGGCGCGGCTGGTCAAAACGCCGACCGCGAAAAAGCGGCTGCGCGACGCTGAACACCAAACTCGAATTATATTGCGGACTCAGAACCGAAAGCGGATTGAAGGATGAAACTTCCTGGTTGCTGGCGTTGACGTTAAAAACCGTGCCGGACTTTTTGATATAATCCTGAAAACCGACGTTTCCGACAATCGAACTGGTCGTTATCTTTTCGATACTGGTGAAAATGCTGGCGTTCGGCAGAGTCGCGCGTTCGTAGTAAGTTTGTCCGGCAAACTTCGGATCGTAAAAACCGTTTGCCGACCGCAGATCAAACTCGGCGAGCCGCACATTCTGGCGCGAAACTTCTATGTCCTTGTTATTTTCCAAAGCCATCGTGATCGCTTCCTTCAGCGACAGTGGTTGCTGGCGCGTCATATCAACGCCGACGATTCCTAAATCCGGCAGAGATTTATCGTCCGACTGATAATTCGGCGCGATGCGCGGCACGTTTTGTAAATTTTCCGGCTGGACGTTTTGCGAATCATCAACCGTCGGTGTCGGAATCGGTGTCGGTTCCAAAACCTGCGTCGGCGTTAAAATTTGAAACGGCGTTGGAGTCGGCAAAGGCGTTCCGTCCTGCGCTTTCACCGCGCCGCCGAGTATCAGAAAAATCACAAATCCTAAAAATAATTGCCTGGTCATAAATCGCTTGTAAAATTTGTTCCCTATTGATAAACCCTATTCGCCGAACAGCATTCGGCGGCGAACACCCTTGATAAAATCAATCATCCTCGCGTTTTTTGATTCCTCTCAGCAAAATTTCGGCGAACTCGCGCGCCGCGTCTTCATTGGAAACTTTCAGCAGTTTTTGCTCTTTATCCCAAAGAATGTTATGAAGCGAATGCTGAAAAAACATTCCGATAAAAGCCCGCACGACCACGCGCGGTTCAACTTCACGAAACGCTCCGTCAATTTGTCTCTGACGAATATAAGAACTGAGATTATCGTAAATACGCGTGATGAAATTTTCAAAAAATCCGCTGGCGAGTTCGTGTCCTTCGAGTGCCGAATGCAACATCAGACGCAAAAAATCTCCGTCTTCCTTGTGTTTATTCAGCGAATTTAACGCCATTCCGTAAAACACTCCGAAATCGTCTTTTTTCTCCATTTTATCGGCGATACCGGCAAACGGATTATCAAGTCCGTGGTTGCACGCTTTGATGTCGAGAATTTCCGCATACAATTCTTCCTTATTGGAAAAATGTTTAAAAACCGTCGCCTCCGAAACGCCCGCCGTGCAAGCTATTTCTCTGGTCGTCGTGCCGCTGAATCCGCGATTGGAAAACAGCCGCATCGCAATCTCACAAATCTGTTCGCGGCGTTCGTCGCCCGCCATCCGCGTCGTTATTTCCGTCTTAATATCCAAATATTCACTCCGTCCACTTGATAAGTAAGTGCTTACTTACTTTCTCATTTCAGAGGATTATTTGTCAAGTTCCCGAATGTGAACTTTTTAACAATAAAACCGTATAAACTTTTTGAAATGAAAAGGCATCAAAGCCGAAACCGCCGAGTTGTTTTTAAAGCGGTTAATTCAAATTTGAAAAAGGAGATTTTAAAAATGACGGAAACAAATAACGAAAACAGTTTGGTAAAAAAGGAAATGCCGAACGGCGAAGACAAAACAGCGAACGAATATATGGACGATTTTAAAGGACAGGCGCAGGAATTTCAGCAAAAGTTTCAGGATGCAGCCGGCAAAGCTAAAGATTACGCCAGCGAAAAAATCGCCCAGGCAAGTGATAAATTCAAGGAATTACAGCAGAAAGACCCGCAGGAATTAGTTGATAACGCCAAGGATTACGCGCGTCAAAAACCCGGACAGGCACTGCTTATTTCGGCGGCTGCCGGTTTGGTTCTCGGATTGCTTTTGCGCGGCGGGAAAAAATAGAAATTATTAGCTCAACTTGAAAGTAAAAAGGCGATTCAAATATTTGAATCGCCTTTTTGTTATTCAACAAAATTTTAGTTGACCGTTTCGCGGGCGTGAATCAAACGCCGCGTCTGGTCGCCGAAAAGCACGTCAATTTTCTGCGCGTCAACGACCGCCGTCACCTCGCCCTGACCGAAAGTCGAGTGCATCATCGCCTGACCTTTTTTGTATTTCTGCGTTTGGTCATACGGCGTGCCGGCTTTTGTTTTGCCGCTGTCAATGGACACTTTTTTGCCGCGCCGAAACGCGCTGACCGTGCCGCAGACATCACACACCGCTTTGGTCATTTTGCCGAGTTTGGTGACGGATTCCGCCGTGTGATTTTGTTCGCCATCGCAGACCGAACAAGGCATTTCGACTGTTTGACCGAGTTCAAATTTTGTATCTTTCATAAATTCTCCTTCAATATTCTGGAACTATCTGGAACGTCGCCGACCGAAAGAACGGAATGTTTTCTTTTTGTTCGGCTCGATTTTTTTTGCAGGGTTCGGCGCGACTGACAAAGTGCCGCCGAAACCGGGAAGCAAAACGCGCTCGACTCTTTGTCCCGTCAGTTTTTCAATCGCCCGCATCGTATGTTCATCGGCGGCGGTTAAAAGAGTGATGGCGCGTCCTTCGTTTCCGGCGCGTCCCGTTCGACCGATACGGTGAACATAATCCTCCGGCACTTCCGGCACATCATAGTTTATCACATGCGAGACCAAATCTACATCTATGCCGCGAGCCGCCACGTCGGTCGCCACCAAAACGCGCGTTTGCCCGTTTTTGAAACTTCGCAGAGCCGTTTCACGCTGTGACTGCGAGCGGTCACCGTGAATGCGCGTCGCCGAATGCGAACGCTTTTCCAAAATGTGCGACAGACGATCCGCGCCGCGTTTGGTGCGCGTGAAAACTAAAACGCGCTCGAATTTTTCACGTTCGAGCAAATCCAGCAACAGTCCCGTTTTTGAAGCGAGCGCGACCGGATATGCCGTCTGTTTGATGGTTTCGGCAGGTTTACCCTGCTGTTTGATGCCGATGACCTGCGGGTCTTTCATTATCGAACGCGCGATCTTTTCGATTTCAAACGACATCGTTGCCGAGAAAAATAATGTCTGTCTTTCACTCGGAATGACGCTGACGATTTTTTTGATCGAAGGCAGAAAACCCATATCGAGCATCCGGTCGGCTTCGTCCAAAACGAGCGTCGTCAGTTGTGAAAAATCAACCGCGCCCTGCTGCATAAAATCCATCAAACGTCCGGGCGTGGCGACGATAATATGTGCGCCGGTTCGCAAAGCGTCGGCTTGTTTTTTGTAGCCCGCGCCGCCGATGATCGAAACGCAGCGAATTTTCTTCGGCGCGAGTTCACGGCAGGAGGCTTCGGTTTGATTGGCGAGTTCGCGCGTCGGCGCGAGAATCAAAACTTTCGTTCCTTTTCCCTTAACGTCCAAATTTTGTAAAATCGGCAGCAAAAAAGCCGCCGTTTTGCCAGTGCCGGTTTCGGCACAAGCCATTACATCTCCGCCTTCCAGAACGACCGGAATGGCTTTTTCTTGTATCGGTGTCGGCTCTTCATAGCCGAGCGACTCGCATTTGCTTAACAAAGCAGACTGCAAGCCTAAATCTTTAAAACTCATATAAATTGTAATTAATATCTTTTAGCTCGACCGAAATTCTTCGGGAGCATTTTGTAAATTTTGATAGCGTGATTTGTAAAAAGACAAGAGTATATTCGACAGCAACGTTTGCCGCCGATTTGATCGCGTCGGTTTATGAAAAAATTTTGCTCAAATCTTCGCCGAAATTGTGAAGCCGGAAATTGCTTTTAAGTACAAACAAAATAATGCTTCGCTCCTAAACTAAGGAGTCAAAGAAGTTTCCTACGAAAGTGTGCTTCAGTGTAACGGTATGCAGTAGAAGGCTTGCGTTTGAAGGTTCTGGAAAAGAACCGCTTCTGACAAATAAAAACCAACCAAATCTCATTCTATCCAAAACGCCGCAAACTTTATTTATTGCTGACGAACTCACCGTTGATGAAAAGATGTGGAATGTCTTTATAAGAATGCACTAAAAACGCATTAATAGCAAGCTAAAACATTACGCCGCTTTTTTAACGCGTTCTTCAATTTCTTTTTCCAGATTTAAAAGGTGTCTGCCCTCAAAATGAATTTCACCGCAATCCTGGCAAACCCGTGCCGGCGCGTCTATAACTTCCACCAGATGTCCGCCGATTGGAATTTTGTCGGTAACTTTCTTTTTTACTAAATTTTCGCAACGACAACTATTCAAAGATTTCATAACCTGTTTTTATTTTTACTCTGCCGTTTTGCAGAAACACAATTACCCGTAACATTCTACCTTTTTTCGTATAACCTTCAAAGGCGTATCTGGTATGACTTTCATCGTCTGTGAATCGAAAATAGTTGAAAGGTTTAAGAATAACTGTCTCAACATCAGGAAGTGAAAAGTTTTCGTCCGCAAGCTCAAACAAAGCGTGTTTTAAAAAATCAAATTCATCTTGATTAACCTTTCTTTAAATAGAAGTGTAAATATTTGCCATCAATTTTATCAGTCAGAGGATTTGGACAATTCATTTATTTTGTGTTTGATATTACCTTCATCTAAGAGATTTTGCGATTAGTAATTTTCAAGTTAAAATTTGTCCTAGATGATAAAACTTCTCGCTTTAGACCTCGACGGAACGCTGCTGAATTCGCGCGGCGAAATATCAGAAAAAAACATCGAAGCGATTCAGAAAGCTGAACAACGCGGCGTTTTAGTGACGATTGCGACGGGCAGACGTTTTCGTGACGCGCTGCCGGTCGCTTTTCAGTTGAATTTGAACGCGCCGGTGATTTGTCATAACGGCGCGCTTTTGAAGTATGCGGAATCGCTCGAAACCGTCGCCGTTTCGATTTTATTGAAAGAAACGGTCGGAGAAATTTTGCGTGTCGGCAAAATGCACGGCGGCGACGCGCTTTTGAGTGCCGATCCGCGCGGCAAAGGCGTTTTGCTTTACGATACGGTTTCAAAAGATAATATTCCGCTGCAAAAATATATCGCGTGGTCAAAACGGCTGCACGGCGCGGAGGCGGAAAACGCCGTTCACCACGTCGAAAATTTGTCGAAGATGATCGCCGATCACGAAACGGTTCACATCTCATTTTCCGGCGCGTGCGCGGCGATGGCTGATCTGGAAGCGGTTTTGCAGACTGAATTAAAAGATTCGGTCAACATTCTGACGACCGTCTATCCGCGTCTCGATTTCACGCTGGTTGATATTCTGCCGCCCGACGCATCGAAAGGAATCGGTGTCGAAAAACTTGCTTTGTTAAATAATTTGACCGCCGAAAATGTGATGGTGATGGGCGATAATTTTAACGATTTGGAAATGCTCGAATACGCCGGAACGCCCGTTATAATGGGCAACGCCGCGCCACCGCTGCTTGAAAATCCGAAATATCATCAAACTTTGTCGAACGACGAAAGCGGTGTAGCATTAGCTATCGAGAAATTTATTTTGGAGGCGCAGGAAAATGGGTGAAGTAAGAGTAAAAGTAAAATTGACCAATGCTTTTGATGAAAGTTTAGCGAGACGCGGCAAAATCGAGAAAAGCGAAATTCGCACTTACGAAGCCGACGCGCTGGTTGACACAGGTGCGGTTTCTTCGGTCGTGCCGCGAAACGTGATGGAACAGCTTGGCGTTTTATCAATCGGCACACGGGTCGCTGAATATGCTGACGGTCGAAAAGATACTGTTCATTTAACTGAACCGATTACCTTTAGCATCATTGGCAGAATCACGTCGGAAAACGCGATGGTTTTAGGCGACGAGGTTATCATCGGGCAAACGATTTTGGAAGTTATTGATATGCTGATTGACTGCAACAATCGAAAACTTATCCCGAATCCCGCGCATCCTGATCAGCCGGTGGTCAAAATAAAATAGCGATCCATCTCAATTTATTGATTTTAATCTGATGTGATAATCTTTCATTTTATTATTTTACAAGGAGAATTTAATGGCAAACAGAACAGCAGTGATCGAAACGAATAAGGGAACGATCAAATTTGAACTTTTGGAAGAAGACGCGCCGAAAACGACGGAGAATTTCCGGCTTTTGGCGGAAAAAGGTTATTACGACGGCGTGATTTTCCATCGCGTGATTAAAAATTTTATGGTGCAGGGCGGCGATCCGCTCGGCGAAGGCTACGGCGGCGAATCGGCGTGGGGAGGAAAATTTAACGACGAAATCAACAAATCATCCGCGCTTTATCAAGGTCCTTACAATAGAGGAACCATAGCGATGGCAAATTCGGGACCGAATACCAACGGTTCGCAGTTTTTTATAATGCACAACGATTATCCGCTGCCGCCGAGCTATACGAAATTCGGACAAATAACGGAAGGACAGGACGTTGTTGACGAAATCGCCGAAGTGAAAACTAACGCGAACGACAAACCGCTTGAGCCGGTCGTGATGGAAAAAGTTACGATTGAAGGTTAATTTACTACAAGATGGACAAGATTGGCAGGATAAAGCATTTTAGTATTTTTTAAGAGACTCAAAGAAATTTGTTGCGAAAAATCATTTATAATCCTGTCAAATCCTGTCCATCCTGTTGATTTTACAATTGAAATTATGAGAGCGGTAATTCAGAGAGTTTCCCGCGCCAAAGTTTCGGTTGATAACGAGATTGTCGGCGAAATCGGCAAAGGAATTTTAATTTTGCTCGGCATTTCGCGTGAAGATACGGAAAAAAAGGCGATTTATCTTTTGGAAAAAACGCTCAATCTGCGTATTTTCGAGGACGCAGACGACAGAATGAATCTGTCGCTGCTCGACATCGAAGGTGAACTGCTCGTTGTTTCGCAGTTTACGCTTTATGGCGACGCGCGAAAAGGTCGCCGACCTTCTTTTATTGAAGCCGCGTCACCGGAAAAAGCTAACGAAATTTACGAGTTTTTCGTGTCGGAAGCGCGTAAAAATATTAAAAAAGTCGAAACCGGACGTTTTCAGGCGATGATGGATGTTGAACTCGTCAACGCCGGTCCGGTGACGATTCTGCTTGACAGCACGAAACTTTTTTGAGGAAATTATCAAATATATGTTTAGAAAATTTTCAATTTTATTTGTTGTTGTTTCGCTTTTCGCGTTTTTATCGTGCGACACCGCCGCCAACAAAAACGCGAAAAATTCAACCATCAGCCTCCCTGAAATCAAAACCGGGGTCGCGCCGGTCGCCGACAACGAAATCGCCGTTATCGAAATGGAAAAGCCGGTTTTCGGAACGATAAAAATTGAACTTTATTCAAATATCGCCCCGAAAATGGTCGCGCAATTCAAAGAACTCGCCAAAGAAGGTATTTACAACGGCACGACTTTCCACCGCATCAACCAATCGGTCATACAGGGCGGCGATCCGAATTCAAAAGACGATGACCCGACCAACGACGGATCGGGCAACTCCGACAAACCGAATGTTCCGGCGGAATTTTCCGACATTCCGTTTGACACGGGAATCGTCGGCGCGGCGCGCGGAATGGACAATAATTCGGCGAATTCGCAATTTTTTATTATGCTCAAACCCGAACCGGGTTTTGACAAACGCTACACGGTTTTCGGCAAAGTGATTGAAGGAATGAACAACGTGCGAACGATTTCCGGCGTACCGACCGGCGCAAGCGTTTCCGACGCGCGAATGCCAGAACGTCCGCTCGACGATGTGAAAATAAAGCAGATAACAATTCAGCCGCGATAGTTTTTTTGAGGCTGAATCTCAATGCTATTTACTTTTTACGAAATTTCGTTTTTAATGTAGTTTATGCTCGCGTAGCTCAGTGGATAGAGTGCTTCCCTCCGAAGGAAGAAGCCGTTGGTTCAAATCCAACCGCGAGTATTCAATTTTTATATTCAGGCTCAAATTCTCTAAAACTCATATTAACCGTTTGTTCAAAATAGCTTGACAGTTATGGACAACTAAAGTAGCTTCAATTCTTCACACAAATTTTTGGATCTGATTAGCAAGTTTAAGAGGTTACAAAAATGTTCTCTCAGAATAATGATTTTTACTCTCTAAAAGAATACCTTGCAATTGAAAAGGCGACGAAACCTACTGTTTTTTTTAATTGTGGGAGAGGGCAAAAAATTGTGCCGAAGAACAACCTCTTTAAATCAAAGAAATCAAAGATTTTCGCTAAAGCAGTTAAGCCCAATCATCATGTTTGAGATGACGATTGGGCTATTGCTTTTTTCACAGTCTTTGCCACGATTCGGGCAAATGATGCGAAATGCCCAAAAACATCATAACGCAATCATGATAAAGGCTCAACTCAAGGCAAAAGAACAAAAGGTTTATGAGTAAAAAAGATTTTTAATCAATTATTCTGATGTTGAAAATCTGCCCGTCATCTCTCTTTTGTTCTTCATACCCCAATAAAAAGGTTACAAAAAATGAAAAGAAAAATGTTATTCATTTTGAGCCTGAGTCTCATTATGATCTTAGGCATCGGATTGTTTTGGCTTTCACAAAATAAAACAGCCGAAGCGCAAAGTAACGCAGAAACTCTACATCCGTTTGCAGTTCTAAATCAAAAAGCTAAAAACGCCCGCAATGGCGATTTTGCCGCCGCCAAAGAATTAGTCGGCGAAACTTTAAGTTTGTCAGGTTATGAAGACCAATTGCGCGGTTCGACGGCGGATATGATTAAAGATCGTGTCGGAAAGTGAATGGCGATTTCCTCTAGATTACTTTATGGAGAATTATGATAAACAAATGTTTAGTTATTGCTTTTAGCGTTATTTCAATAATTATTTTGAATCTGATGGTTTTAGCGCAGTCATCTGAAGATTCGGATAATTTAAAAGTCAAAAGATTTGAAATCGGCGGTCAGGTAACGGTTTTACGACAAAAAAGTTATCAGGATGATTCACAAGTGTTTGATATAATTTATCCTGTCGTAGTTGGTACAAGTGGTTTTAGATACCAACCGCTAGCTGATTCTCATCAGACCGAATTTGGATTCGGCGGGAGGTTCACTTACAACTTTAACAAAAACGTCGCGGTAGAAGCTGAAGCTAATTATTTTCCGACTGACAGATTGGCGCGGACGGGAAGAGAAAGCGAGCGAATTATTGGAACAAATGAATTTTTTAGAGTTTTTCTCGAACCTCAGGGAAGAAAGTTTCAAGCGGTTGCGGGACCGAAAATCGGTTATCGGTGGAAAAAAATAGGTTTGTTCGGAAAGGTTAGACCGGGTTTGTTTTATGTCGAAAGATTGCCGGTGATTGAACGGTTATCGCTTTCGCTCCCAATTATTGGTGTTGCTGCAAGCGAGAATAAAACCGTTTTTTTCTCAACGGATGTCGGCGGAGTTGTCGAATTATATCCGTCAAAGCACACGGTTTTGCGATTTGACATCGGCGATACGATAATTCGTTACTCTGCTCAAGAACCGAAACAATTTAATCCGGCATTTACGCGCCATACTTTACAATTCAGCACCGGCTTGGGCTTTCGCTTCTAATTCTCAAAATGTAAATCAATGAGATTGATGTATATTGATTTTAAAAAATGGTTTTTCGCGGCTTTTTTGTTGTATTTGTTTACATTATGCGTTTTGGCACAAGAAACGTCGCCGACTCCGCCGGACGAACCGGTGAAAATTCTCACCGAAGAAGTTCATTTGAATGTTTCGGCGCAGGATGACAATGGAAAATTCGTGCCGACGCTGACCAAAGATGATTTGCTGGTTGTCGAAAGCGGCGATCCGCAGACGATTACGAGTATGCGGCGCGTTCCCGCCAATGTTCTACTGCTTCTCGATACGGGCGGAAATCTTAATTACGCCAAAAACAAAGCGGCGACCGGCATCGCGGCAAAAGTTTTTGTCAAATATCTATCGCCGAAAGACACGCTGGCGATGATGCAGTATAACGATAAAATAGAAACTATTTACGATTGGACAGACGATTTTAATTCGGCGATGAAAGCAATGGACGGAAAGCTTTTGAGCGGCAAACGCTCGCGTTTTTCCGAAGCGTTGAACGCCGCCGTCGAAATGTTTAAATCGCGCCCGCTTGAAAATCGGCATCTGGTTTTAATCTCGGACGGTTTGGAAAGCGTCGCTGATGCTGCCGCACAGCAAACGGCACTGCAAAATCTGCTCGCCGCCAACATTACAGTTCACGTCATCAGCTATACGCAGCTCGAAGAACAACGCACCCGAAAAGCGGCGCGGAGGATCAATCTCGGCGACGGAAAAACCAAGCCGCGCGTTCCTCCTGATATTTTTGAAATGATATTTCTCTCAGGGAATTTGACCTTTGAACAGAAAGCATTTCTGAAAGTTATGAACGAAGCGCAGAGAATCGTCATCGTAAATTTGGACAACGAAATGTTACGAACTATTCGAAACAAACGCGAAGAGTGGCAAACGAGCGAAACAAAATTGCAAAATCTTGCAGAAGACACGGGCGGAGTATTTCAAGCACCGGAAGAATATCAAACGATGTTTGAGTTTGCCGCCGAAATCGCCAATGCGGTTGATTCAAACTATGTCATAACTTACACGCCGAAAAATCCGATTGCCGAATCGCCTTTCGGAGAAACGCGCAAAGTGCGTGTCAGTTCGCGCTGTGAAGGAATCCAAATAAAATCGAGACAGAAAATTGCCGCCAGATAAAAACTGGCGAAATAACCTTCAAACTGCCGTATTATTTTCGATTCGAGACTTTACGGTCTTGACATTCATATCCGATGGCGTGTAAATTCTATGTTTATCCGTTAAACGTACGATTTCGGAATTGAAGCTAAAAGTAGATGCCTTTGTTCTCTTTTCAAATAGATTTCTCACAAAAGCTGTCAGCCACTTTGAAACTTCCTTCTCAATCGTCGCGCTTTAAAAAGGTTGTGTTTGGTTATTCCGCGAAACCATTTATTTAACTGCCTGATTTGGATAACAGCGGAACGCGCTTCATTATTAAGTAGCTACTTTTAACAAGGAATATTAACATAATTTAAATGATTAACGAGGTTATTAACAAAACTGAAGAGTCGGTAGCCGCCGACCCGACAGTTACAACACAATCAAACCCGGAAACTTCCGGTAACGCGGCGAGTGAAAAACCGGCTTCAGACGAAGCTCCAGTTACATCGGAAGATAGACCGATTTCCGGCGAAATGGATTTTGGCGCGATTCTCGAAGAATTTGAGCAGGATCAAACCACTTATCACACCGGCGAACTGGTCGAAGGCAAAGTGGTCGGCGTTTCGGAGCGCGGAATTTTGGTAGATTTCGGTCATAAATCCGAAGGTGTCATTCCGATTGAAGAATTTACTTCTCCCGAAGGCGAGATAACGGTTAAAAAAGGCGACGATGTTGAAGTCGTGATCCGAAAAATGCACTCCGGCGATTCGCCGCCCGTGCTTTCCAGAATTGATGCCGTCAACCGCAAATCGTGGGACAAAATCGAAAAGGCGTTTAACGAAGAACAGCCGATCATCGGTCGCGTCATCGAAAAAACCAAAGGCGGTCTGCGCGTTGATATTGACGGCGTAGAAGCGTTTTTGCCGGGTTCGCAGGTGGATTCACGCCCGATTCGCAATCTCGATTCATTTAAAAATCAGGATATTGAAGCCAAAGTCATCAAGTTCAGCCGCAAGCGCAACAACATCGTCATTTCGCGTAAAGCCCTGACCGACGAAGTTGAAAACGCCAGAAAAGCCGAAACTCTAAATCAGATAGAGGAAGGTTATGTAGTCGAAGGCGTGGTCAGAAATTTGACCGAATACGGCGCGTTTGTTGACATCGGCGGCATTGATGGGCTGCTTCACGTGACTGATATGTCGTGGGGCAGACTGCAAAATCCTAATGAATTATTTAGAGTCAACGATCATATTCAAGTTAAGATTCTGAAATTAGACCGCAAAAAAGAAAAGGTTTCACTCGGCTACAAACAGCTTTTGCCCGATCCCTGGTCAACTGTTATCGAAGTTTATCCGGTGGGCGCGAAGATAAACGGAAAAGTTTCGAGTTTAACCGATTACGGCGCGTTTATTGAACTCGAACCGGGCGTGGAAGGTTTAGTTCACGTTTCGGAGATGTCCTGGTCAAAGCGTTCCAAGAGTCCGCGAAAACTGCTCAACAACGGCGAAGATGTTGAAGTTCAGGTTCTCGGCGTTGACACGGAAGAACGGCGTATCAGTCTCGGAATGAAGCAGCTTCAGGACAATCCGTGGGAGACAATCACGGGACGTTATCATATCGGTCAGACAATTCACGGCAAGGTGCGTAATTTGACCGATTTCGGCGCGTTTATCGAAGTTGAAGAAGGAGTTGACGGATTGGTACATATTTCGGATATTTCTCATTCAAAGAAAATCAAACATCCGAAAGACGTTTTGAAAAAAGATCAGGAAGTCGAAGCCGTGATTACCAGTATTGACACTGAAGGTCATCGGATGTCGCTTTCGATTAAAGACACCACGCCGAGCGCGTGGGACAGCTTCGTGACAAGTCATAAAACCGGCGACATCGTGCGTGGGAAAATTTCGCGCTTTGCCGGGTTCGGCGTTTTCGTCGAACTGGGCGGCGGATTGGAAGGTTTGTGTCATATTTCCGA
The DNA here is from genome assembly GCA_965217575.1 of Pyrinomonadaceae bacterium. GTDB lineage: Bacteria > Acidobacteriota > Blastocatellia > Pyrinomonadales > Pyrinomonadaceae. The sequence continues at coordinate 1,726,428 of OZ244558.1, forward strand.
ACTCGCCGACGAACGGGTTGAAAAACCTGAAGACGTAGTATCCATCGGACAGGAAGTTGACTTCAAAATTTTGCGGATCGAGTATGACGACCAGAAAATCGGTCTTTCACATCGCGCCGTCGGAAAAAATGAAGAACCGACCGTTGATACGAAAAATTACTCTTCCGAAGCGAAAGGCGGAATGGCTTCATTGGGCGAACTGATGAACTTGAAACGCGGCGTTACCAACGACGAAGAGATTACCGAAGAACCGAAATTATCGAAAAAAGAAAGAAAAGCCATCCGCGCCAAAGAAAGAGCCGAACAACAGGATCAGCCGGAAGCTGATTCTGACGATAATGAAGTTTCGGCTGAAGAAATGGAAAGCGGCGATCAAGAACCGGCGGCGGAAACCGCCGAAACTACTGAAACTGCCGATGTCAAAGACGATGCGGCGGAAAATAAAGTTGACGAAGAATCATCTGAAACTGCCGCCGCGCCGGAAGCTGTCGTTCCAACAGTTTCCGAAAACGAATCATCCGCGCAAGATGAAGAAATTCCGCTGTTGAACGACATAGAAGGTGAAGCCAAAGCCGCTTCTGACAGTTCCGCGCCGAGAGATAATGACGCGGCGGAGATTTCTGCCGGCGAACCTCAAAATAAATCTGCCAATACCGAAACACCGGAACAAGAGACAGAAAAATCGGCTCAAGCTGATTCTTAGCCGCAAAATTAAGTTAATCGAGGAAAAGATAAAATGACGAAAGCGGATTTAGTAGAAAATGTTGCCAAAGAAGCCGAAATGACCAAAAAAGATGCCGAGCAATTGGTCGAGATTATTTTCGACAGCATTATCAGCACCTTGAACAAAGGCGAAAAAATCGAACTGCGCGGTTTTGGAAGTTTTCGCGTACGGCACCGCAACGCCCGAAAAGGACGCAATCCGAAAACCGGCGCGGCGGTTAATATTCCTGCCAAACGGGTCGCTTATTTCAAGCCTGGTAAGGATTTGAAGGAATTGATCAACGATTAGACAATATTTGTTTTGTTCTTAAAATCAGTCGGTGAAATTCAAAAACAATCGGTAGTTGATAAAACAACTGCCGATTGTTTTTTATTGAGTGTTGCATTTACAAGCTGAAAAACATCACATCTAAAAAAATTCGGTGCCACAAATCGGTGATCGCAACGCATTGATTTTGCTAATCGAATTACGATTAAAAATTTCAAATCCCGCAAATATTCCGGTTTTACTTTTAGTTCAATGTTCGTTTTGCTATGCTTTTGTGTGTTCAGAAATCGAAGTTATCAACTTGAAAGAATAGACACCGGCGATTATACGGCGGAAGAATACGAGCGTTTTTTGCGCGAAATCGCCTTTATCAACCGCGTCATCGGCGACAACCGAGCCTTAAAAAAGACGCTTTTGCGAGAAATTAGAGCAAAAAACCTGCAAAATTTCTCCGTGCTGGATGTCGGCGCGGGTTCCGGCGAACTGCTTCGCGCCATTGCCGCATTCGCCCGAAAACAAAACCGTCAGGCGCGCCTGCTCGGTTTGGAGTTGAATGAGGTTTCCGCCAACGCGATTTTGAAGGAATCGAAAGATTACGCGGAAATCGCCGCGATTCGCGGTGACGCGCTGACCTTGCCGTTTGCCGACGATTCGTTTGATTACGCGCTTTGTTCGCTGTTTACCCATCATTTTACGGATGAAAACGTCGTGCGAATTTTATCCGAAATGAACCGTGTGGCGCGGCGCGGCATCTTCGTCATTGACCTTCACCGTCACCGCGCCGCTTACCAACTTTACAAACTTTTCTGCGCCGCCTTTCGCATCAGCCCGCTGGTACGCGAAGACGGATTACTTTCGATTTTGCGCGCGTTCAAAGTAGGTGAATTAGAAAAATTCGGACATCAAGCGCAAATTAAAAAATTTTCAGTCAAACGAAGTTCACCTTTTCGATTAATTTTAGAATCAGCAACTGACATCAAAGAAGAAAACGATCACGGTAAAAACGGATAATAAGAAAAGCCATTCGGTGAACAAAATAAAAATTAATCTGTTTATCATTTTTAATTCACAACCGCGACAAATTCGCCGAAATTTGTCTTTCTTTTTCCAGCTTTGAAGCGTCGGGTGTGAAATCTTCGCCCGGATTGATGAAAAGATTTTTTTCGAATTGATATTGTTTATCGTAAAGCTGGCGATAGCGACCGTTGAGCGCGAGGAGTTCTTCGTGTGTGCCGCTTTCGACGATTTTGCCGGCTTCGATGACCAGAATTTTGTCCGCGCTGCGGATGGTTGAAAGGCGGTGCGCGATGACGAACGTCGTGCGACCTTTTCGCAGCGTGTTTAACCCTTCCTGAATTTTTTGTTCGCTTTCGGAATCGAGGCTGGAGGTCGCTTCGTCCAGAATCAGAATTTTCGGATCGGCGAGAACCGCCCGCGCGATTGCCAGCCGCTGACGCTGCCCGCCGGAAAGTTTCACGCCGCGTTCGCCGACAATCGTTTCATAGCCTTTTTCAAACTTTTCGATAAATTCGTCACAGTAAGCGACGCGGCAGGCTTCTTTAATATCGGCTAGAGTCGCCTGCGGATTTGAAAATCTGACGTTTTCCAAAATCGTCCCGTCAAATAAGAAATCGTCCTGCAAAACAACGCCCAGATAACGGCGGTAATCGCGCAGTTTCAGGTTTTGCAAGTCTTTGCCGTCAACCAAAATTCTGCCGGAAGTCGGCTGTATAAAATTTAATACCAAACTTAAAATCGTTGACTTACCCGAACCGGACGAGCCGACAAGCGCGGTCGTCGTTCCGGCTTCCGAATCGAAGGAAATCCCGTGCAGAACCAGCGCGTCGGATTCGTACTCAAAATGCACATCTTTAAATGTAACGCTGCCATCGACCTGCGGCAAAGGCATTTTGCTTTCGTCTTCCTGGTCTTCGGTCGGTTTGGCGAGAATTTCGCGGATGCGGTCTAAACCGGCGAGCGCGTCGGTGATTTGTGTGCCGATTGAGGTCAGTTCGATGATCGGAAACGCCATCAAACTGGTGAAAAAGATATACATAAACAAATCGCCGATGGTCATCGCGCCGCTGATGACGGAATTTCCGCCGACGAAAATCATCACAACGCTGATCGCCCCGACGATCAGGGACGAAAACGCCGTTACCGCCGAAACTCCGGTCATTGATTTGGCGACGTTTCGCAAAAGCCGGTGCGCGCCGCGCGCGAAAATCAACTCTTCCCGCTTTTCCGCCGTGTACGCTTTGACAATGCGGATGCCGCCCAAACTTTCGCCGAGTCTGCCGGTAACTTCGGCGTTGATGACATTGCGCTCGCGGAAAATCGGGCGCAATTTTTTGAACGCATACGCCAGAACGCCGCCGAACGCCGCGAGAACGACCAATGTAACGCTCGTCAAACGCCAGTTGATGTAGAACAACACGATGACGGAAATCAGCGCGGTGACGACGCTGCCGACAAGCTGGACTAGTCCAGTTCCGACGAGATTGCGGATGCCTTCCGCGTCGTTCATAATCCGCGAAATAAGCTGTCCCGACTGCGTTGAATCAAAATAGGAAATCGGCAGTTTTTCGATTTGTGTCTGCACCCGCATTCGCATTTCGGTAATCGCCCGCTGCGCCGCCACGCCGAGAATTTGCGATAAGGCGAACGATGTGAAAGCCTGCACGAGCGTCGAAACGCCGACGGCGAGCGCGATCCATTTGAGCAATTGATACTGCTGTTTACCGATCACATTATCAACCAGATATTTTGAAGACGCGGGCAAAACAAGTCCCGCCGCGCGGCTCATAATCATCAGCACACCGCCGATTGCCAGCCGGTGACGATAATTCCAAATCAGAACTTTGGCTTCCTGCCACGCGCTCGAGTAATTTATTTTTTTCTTTTTCTTGTCTTTATCAGCCATATTTTTATTATAACAAGTCGGTCTCCGCAAATGTTCGCCATCAAACAAATTTATGTTATTATTTCATTATATTGAACAATTCAGGTGTCGTTATGAGAAAAATTATTTTCGTCGTTTTCTTGCTGACCGTTTCAGTAGTTTTCAGTTTCGCCCAAACGCCCGCGCCGACTCCCGGCGAAGATGACGTAGTTAAAATTTCCACTAATCTGATTCAGGTAGATGTAACGGTGACGGATAAAAACGGTAAAATCGTCAGGGATTTGAAGCCGGAAGATTTTGAAATTTACGAAAACGACAAAAAGCAGGCGATTACAAATTTTTCGTTCGTCGGTTCCGCGCCGGAAGCGCAAGCCGCGCCAACGCCGAAATTGGACAAAAATGAAGTCCGCGCGCCGCTTCCGCCGGTGCAGATGCGTCCCGAACAAGTGCGCCGGACAATCGCGCTCGTCGTTGACGATTTGGGTTTGTCGTATGAAAGTATTTACGCGGTGCAGCGAGCTTTGAAAAAGTTTATTGACGAACAAATGCAGCCGAACGATTTGGTGGCGATTATCCGCACCGGCAGCGGAACGGGATCGCTTCAGCAGTTCACTTCGGATAAAAACATACTTTACGCGGCGATTGAAAAAGTGCGCTGGAATCCGATTGGACGCGCCGGAATCAGTGCGTTTACTCCGGTCGAGCCGACTTTGCAGGAACAAATCGCAGCGACGGGCGCGACTCCGCGAACGAATACGACCGAGACGACCGACGCACAAATTCAAGCCGAAAAAGACCGGACGACCGCTTTTACCGAACTGCGTGAAGACATTTTTTCAATCGGAACTTTGGGCGCGATCAATTACGTCGTCAAAGGAATGAACGAACTGCCGGGCAGAAAATCAATTATGCTTTTTTCCGACGGTTTTTCGATCTGCACCGATACGGATATGAAAAAAGATGTCGGACGCTGCGACCGGATGCGCGACGCGCTCCAGCGGCTGACCGATCTCAGCAACCGCGCGGCGGTGACGATTTACACGCAGGACGCGCGCGGCTTGACTTACGTCGGAATGACCGCGCAGGATAATATCTCGCTGACGACTCAAAAACTCGAAGATGAAGTCGGCAATCGCATTGACGAACTGCGCGACAAGCAGCAGGGTTTATCGTTTTTGGCGAACGAAACCGGCGGACGCGCGACTTTCAACAGCAACAATCTCAATCTCGGTCTGGAAAAAATGCTCGAAGATACGAAAGGTTTTTATCTGATCGGTTATCAGCCGGATTCGGAAACTTTCGATGCGAAAACGCGCCGCTTTAATAAATTGATCGTCAAAATAAAACAAGATAACTTGAATGTTCGTTATCGAAGCGGATTTTTCGGCGTTGCCGACGCGGACTTGAAACGCGCCGGTGAAACCAAAAAAGAAACGCCTTTGCAGCAAATTCTCAAACCTTTGACTTCGCCTTTCACCGTCAGCGAAATCAATCTGAAATTAAACGCTCTGTTCGGAAAAGACGATAAAAACGGCTCTTTTATTCATTCTTTTCTGCATATTGACGCGCACGACTTGAAATTTACCGACGCGCCCGACGGCACGAAACAGGCGACTTTTGATATATTGGCGATCAGCTACGGCGAAAACGGCGAGATTGTTGATCAAGTCGGGAAAAGTTACACGATTACCGTCAAAAACAACAATTATCAAAATCTTCTAAAAGACGGTTTCGTTTACAATTTTGTTTTTCCGGTCAAAAAACCGGGCGCGTATCAAATGCGCGTGTCTCTGCGGGACGCGGCAAGCGCGAAAGTCGGTTCGGCGAGCCAGTTTATCGAAATTCCCGATCTCAAAAAAGAAGGTTTGACACTCTCCGGCATCGTGCTGGAAAATTTGACCGCCGAACAATGGAAAGATCAAAATCCGGCGCAAAAGGCGAATCAAAATCAAACCGATTCGATGATTGACACCTCGCTTCGACAGTTCAAACGCGGCACGGTTTTGCGTTACAACACCGAAATTTACAACGCCAGACTCGATTCGGCGCAAAAAGCGCAAATGCAGACGCAGATCAGAATTTTCCGCGACGGGAAACTGATTTTAGACGGCAAACAAAATCCGTTTGAGGCGGACGAACGCAACAGTTCGACGAAACTCGAATTTGGCGGCGCGATAGCTTTGGGCAGTGAAATGAAAACCGGCGATTACGTTCTGCAAATCGTCGTCGTTGACAATCTCGCCAAAGGCAGGCGAAAATTAGCGACTCAATGGGTTCAGTTTGAATTAACCAATTGACACATTAAATTTATGACGAAAAAAATCCGCTGGGGAATTTTAGGCGCGGCAAACATCGCCGTTAAAAAGGTTATTCCGGCGATGCAAGCCGGGGAATTTTGCGAAATCGCGGCGATTGCTTCGAGAAGTTTGGATAAAGCGAAAAAAACCGCCGAAGATTTAGAAATTCCGAAATTTTACGGCTCTTACGATGAATTATTGGACGACGCGGAAATTGACGCGGTTTATAATCCGCTGCCGAACGATCTGCACGTCGAATGGACGACGAAAGCCGCCGAAAAAGGAAAGCACGTTTTGTGCGAAAAACCGCTGGCGATGTCGGCGGCAGAAGCGCGGAAATTAATCGAAATTCGTGATCAAACCGGCGTGAAAATTCAGGAAGCGTTTATGGTCAGAACGCATCCGCAATGGCTGAAAATTCGTGATTTAATCGCGTCGGGAAAAATCGGCAAAGTCGAAGCGATCACGATGTTTTTCAGTTATTTCAACGACGACCAGTCAAACATTCGCAACAAACCGGAAAACGGCGGCGGCGCGCTGATGGACATCGGCTGTTACTGCGTCAATCTTTCGCGCTTTATTCTCGGCGAAGAACCGCGCCGTGTCGCCGCTTTGATTGCGCGCGACGAAAATTCGGGAATTGATAAATTAACGTCGGCGATGCTCGATTTTCCGTCTTGTCAAGCAGCTTTCACCTGTTCGACACAGCTTATTCCCTTTCAAAGAATGCAGTTTTTCGGCGCGCAAGGTCGCCTCGAAGTCGAAATTCCGGTCAATATTCCGCCGGACACGCCGACGCGAATTTTTATTGACAACACGGGCGATTTATACGGAAAAAACACCGAAACAATCGAAATTCCCGCCGCCGATCAATATACGATTCAGGGCGATTTATTTTCAAAAGCGATTCTGGAAAATTCCGAACAACCAATTTCGCTCGAAGATTCGGTGAAAAATATGACGGTTATTGACGCGATTTTCCGCGCCGCCGAATCGGGGAAATGGGAAAATATCGGCTGAATTTTTCACCGCAGAGACCCGGAAACAACAAAATTTACGGTTGGGAAATTTTATTTCGCCGCGATCAGCGCGTAATTTTTTCCTTTGTAAAATCGCACTCCGTTCGCGTTGCTCGTCATCATCAGCGGTCGCGGGCGTTTCATTTCTTTGTCGTTCATCGTGTCAATTGAGAAAATTTCCCTGCTGCTCAAATCGAAAATTCGCAGTTTGCCGTCGGCGGAAAATCCGAAGCCATACGCGCCAACGTCAAGCGTTTTATCGCCGATATTAATCGGCGAATCGGTGATTAAAAAACCTTCGTATTTGCCGCTGATTTCGGTCGAATAACCGGAAGTGTCAACGAGTCCGGCGATGACGCGGCGGTCTTTGCCGAGCCGCGCGACCGCCGAGTTTCGCATTTGCGTCGGCGCGCTCTGTCCGGCGAAATAAAAACTCGACGGGACGATAACGGCGGCATCTTTTTCGTTTAAAACTTCCGGCGCGGACTTTTCCTGCGCGGTCGCCGTCAGGTTCAAGGCGCATAGAAACGCCGCGAATATCAATAATTTGGTGTATTTTGAAAATCTGAAATTCATATATTTTTCTCCGAAACTTTATTTGTTGGCTGACCCAATTTATTATACTTGCAGTATTTTGACTAATAAAATAAAATACTTGGAAGTTTTCCAATCCCGACTTTTTCTAAAGGACATTTAAAATCTAATGAAATTTACAGCTTTATTATTAAATATCGCGCTGTTTATCGCAACCTTTTGCACGCCACTACAACAAAGTTTCGCGCAAACGGCGAACAATCGTGATTTAGTAACGCGCGAAATCACCGACAGCGACACCTTTTATCGTGAAATGATGCGTCATTCGCCGCTGAAACAGGACAACACGGCTCGCGCGCAGGCGTTGCTCAGACAGATGACTTTGGAGGAAAAAGTCGGTCAGATGACGCAGTTGACGATGGGAATGTTCGTTGACGGCAGAGATCAAGACGTGCGGATTAATGAAGAGAAACTCGACAAAGCGATTAATAAATACGGTGTCGGTTCGTTTTTAAACGTCAACGATCAGGCTCTGCCGATTGATAAATGGCACGAAATTATCGGGCGAATTCAGGAAGTTTCGATGAAAACGCGCTTGAAAATTCCGAATCTCTACGGCATTGATTCGATTCACGGCGCGAATTACGTGCAGGGCGCGACGCTTTTTCCGCAGGAAATCGGGATGGCGGCAACGTGGAATCCGGCATTGATGCAGCGGGCTTCGGAAATTACGGCGATGGAAACGCGCGCGGCGGCGATTCCCTGGAGTTTTTCGCCGGTTTTGGACATCGGCAGGCAACCGTTGTGGGCGCGGTTTTGGGAAACTTTCGGCGAAGACCCGTATTTGGCGAAAGTGATGGGCGTGTCGTTCGTGCGCGGCTTGGAAGGCGACGACGTGAGCAGTCCGCAGCACGTCGCGGCGTGTCTGAAACATTATATGGGTTACAGTCTGCCGCTGTCGGGACGCGACCGCACCGACGCGCTGATTCCCGAAATTTATCTGCGCGAATACGTCGAACCGACGTTCGCCGCCGCCTTCAAAGCCGGAGCGCACACGACGATGATTAATTCGGCGGCGATCAACGGCACGCCCGGACACGCCAACAAAAAACTCCTGACCGACATTCTGCGCGGCGAAATGAATTTTGACGGTTTGGCGGTTTCCGATTGGGAAGATATTAAAAAACTCGTCACGCAGTGGCACGTCGCCAAAGACGAAAAAGAAGCGACGATGATGGCGATTAACGCCGGCATTGATATGAGTATGGTGCCGCTCGATTACAGTTTCGCCGATCTTTTAATTCAGCTCGTCAAAGAGAAAAAAGTGCCGATGTCGCGGATTGACGAATCGGTGACGCGCATTTTGAAAACCAAATACGATCTCGGATTGTTTGAAGACCCGATGCGCGGCGCGTCCGCGGCGAAGGAAAATTTCGGCAAGCCGGAATACGCGCAGGTCAGTTTGCAAGCGGCGCGCGAATCGCTCGTTTTATTGAAAAATAACGCCAACACTTTGCCGCTGGCGAAAAACAAAAAAGTTCTTGTGACGGGTCCGACGGCAGATTCGTTAATTTCGTTAAACAACGGCTGGACTTGGGTTTGGCAGGGATCGGAGCCGTCGCTCTATCCGAAAGACAAGATGACGATTCAGGAAGCGGTCAAGGCGAAAGTCGGCGCGGGAAATTTCAATTTCGTGCAGGGAACGCGCCTCACGCGCCCGCCGAATTCGCCTTCAAATTCCGTGCCGACCGATGTCAACGAAGAAGTCAACGTCGCGGAAGCAGTCGCGGCGGCGAAAAATTCCGATGTCGTCGTGCTGTGTCTCGGCGAAGGTTCTTACACGGAAACGCCGGGCAGCATCGTGGATTTGACTTTGCCGGAAACGCAGTTGAAATTCGCCGAACAGATTATCGCCGCCGGAAAACCCGTCGTGCTGGTGCTGGTCGAAGGTCGTCCGCGCGTCATCAGCCGCATCGCCGACCAGGTTCCGGGAATTATGCTCGCCTTAAATCCTTCGAGCGAAGGCGGCACGGCAATCGCCGACGTGCTGTTCGGCGATTACAACCCGAACGGCAAACTGCCGTTCACCTATCCGCGCAACCCGAATAATCTGCTGACTTACGATTACAAACTGTTTGAAAATTCGGAAAACGTCGCCGTCAACGCGGCAACTCAACCGCAATTTGAATTCGGCACGGGTTTGAGTTACACCAGTTACGCTTACAGCAATCTGAAATTGTCGTCGAACACAATTCCCGCAAACGGCGAAATCACCGTCAGCGTGGATGTCAAAAACACCGGACAACGCGCCGGCAAGGAGACGGCGATTTTATATTTGCGCGACGAAGTGGCGAGCGTTTCGCCGCCGGGAAAACGCGTCAAACGCTTTGCGAAAATCGCGCTCGATGCGAATCAAACGAAAACTTTGACGTTCAAATTAAACCGCGACGATTTTTCATTCATCGGCGCGGACAATAAACCGACCGTCGAAGCGGGCGATTTTACCGTGATGATCGGCGGTTTGAGCGATAAATTTACGCTTCAATAATTGACAGCCGGAAGAAGTTTTAGCCACGAACAAACACGAAAAGACACGAAATTATTTTTAGTAAGTTAATTTTTATCGGTGTTTATCTGTGCGAATCTGTGGCTAAAATTTCCTGAAAATAAATTTCATATTTCAATGAAAAAGACGCTTTACTTTTTGCTGATTTTAATATTCACCGCGCAAATCGCCGCCGCGCAGAATGCCGCGCAGCAACGCGCCGCGCGAATGAAAATCGGGATGAATCTGTCTTATCTGGATAATTTCTGGGGCGGCACCAAAGCGAAGCATTTCAGCGATTTCGTCGTGCCGAAAGAGGCGGCGAAGCGCGAGCAGATGTTCGCCGACATCGCCAAAGCGGGCTTTAAAACCGTGCGAATTCCGGTAGATTTCAGCGCGTGGGCGAGCATTGACGCACCGTATCATTGGGAAAACGAAGCCGGTTTGAAAACCGCCGATTCGTTTGTCAAATGGGCTTCGGCGAACGATTTGAACGCGATTATTGATCTACATCACACGGAATTCGATAATTCGATTCCGAACGCGGCGGCGACCGAACGCATCGTCTGGCTGTGGCGGCAAATCGCGGAACGTTATAAAAATACTAACCCGGAAAAAGTTTTCTTTGAAATTCGCAACGAACCGCACGATGTCAACGCCGAACAGTGGCGCGTGCAAGCCGAAGCGATCATCAAAGCGATTCGGGAAATCGCGCCGCATCACACGTTAATCGTCGGTTTTCAAGACTGGAATTCGCCGACCGCGCTGGTTAATGCCAAACCGTTCGCCGATAAAAATATCATCTACACTTTTCATTATTACGACCCGTTTATTTTCACGCATCAGGGCGCAACGTGGTCGAGCGAAGGTTTGGCGCAAGTGAAAAACGTGCCGTTTCCATACGACGCGAAACGCCCGATTAAAACGCCCGACGCGTTGCGCGGGAAATGGGAAGAAAAGTTGATCGCCAATTACGAGAAAGATTCGAGCGCGGAGAAAATTTTCGCCGATTTGAAAGCCGTCAAAGACTGGTCGGTGAAATACGACGTGCCGGTTTTTCTAGGGGAATTCGGCTCTTTTTCAAAATTTGCCGCGCCCGCCGACCGCTGCCGCCACGCCGCGACGGTTTACCACGCGCTCGGAAAATTAAACATCCCGAACGCGTGGTGGGAATGGGACGGCGGTTTCAATATGTTCGAGAAAGGCACGACGAAAATTACGCCGTGTATGCGAAACGCGATTGGTTTGTTTGACGCGCCGAAATAAAAGAAAAAATACGTCGTCCGTTACAAACAAATTTAATCTCGTCTGCCAAATAATTGTTGTATTGATTTTTCTTATGAAATGTTGAGAGCAAAATTATTATGACAGGTAAAAATATTTTATTGGCTCTGCTATTTTCGCTTATTCTCACTTTTTTCACAGCGGCAGTTTATATTTTTTATCCGCTTGTAATTGTGATGATGAGTAATCAACAAGGCAGCGGGATTGGGGCGGCAACCGGCAGTTGGACCGGTATATTTTTAATCGAATTTGTGCTGTTTGTATTAATTTTTATCTTCCTGCAATGGAAAAGTAAAAAGAGTTAAAGCTAAAAGGATTGCTAAAAGTTACTGGAAGCGCGGTGATGTTTGGAAGGTTTAGATTGAGCGTCGCGCTAATTTTGTTACTGCATATAAAATGTTTACCAAATTTTTATTTACGTCATTCTTAATAATTTCCGCGTTTTTCACAATTCGGGCGCAGAGCGTTGATTTGCAAAAAGAGCGGCATAATTTAATGCCTGTTCCGGCAAATGTCAGTTGGAAAGACGGCAGATTGCCCGTCACCAAAAATTTCACGGTCGCCGTCAAAGGTCAGACCGACGCGCGTTTGAAATCTTATATTGACCGCGTAATCAAGCGGCTGGAAGGTCGCACGGTTTTGGAATTTTCGCGTGAATTGTCGAACGATTCAAACGGCGCGACGCTTTTGATTGACACGAATTCAACCGGAAACCCAATTCCGCGACTCGGCGACGACGAATCTTATCGTCTCGAAATCACCGGAAATCAGGCGAAAATAATTGCGCCGAATACTGTGGGCGCGATGCGCGGACTCGAAACTTTGCTGCAATTAATGGAAAGCGACAAGGACGGATTTTATTTTCCGGCGGTTTCGATCAACGATAAACCGCGTTTTGAATGGCGCGGTTTGATGATTGATTCGGCGCGTCATTTTATGCCGATGGAAGTTATCGAGCGCAATCTGGACGCGATGGCGGCAGTCAAACTGAACATTCTGCACTGGCATCTGACTGATAATCAAGGGTTTCGCATTCAGGTCAAAAAATTTCCCGAACTGACCGCGCTCGGTTCCGACGGAGATTTTTACACGCAGGACGACGCGCGGGAAATCATCAGCTACGCGGCGGAGCGCGGAATTCGCGTGATGCCGGAATTCGATATGCCCGGACACGCGACGGCGTGGCTCGTTTCGCACCCGGAAATCGGCGGCGGCGCGCCCGGCGAAACTTACAAAATCGAACGTCTGCCGGGAATTTTCGACCCGACGCTCGACCCGACGAACGAGCAGACTTATAAAATTCTCGAAGTGTTTTTCAAGGAAATGTCCGACCTTTTTCCCGATAATTATATGCACATCGGCGGCGACGAAAACGAGGGCAAACAATGGGCGGCGAACGCGAAAATACAGGCGTTTATGAAGGAAAAAGGCATCGCCGACAAACACGGACTGCAAACTTATTTCAATCAGCGCATCTTAAAATTTCTTCAGAAAGACGGCAAAATTATGATGGGTTGGGACGAGATTTTACAGCCCGATTTGCCGAAAGATATCGTCATTCAGTCGTGGCGCGGGCAAAAAGCTCTCGCCGAAGCCGCTCGGCTCGGTTATCGCGGCATTTTGTCGAACGGTTATTACATTGACCTGATGTTTCCCGCCTCGCAGCATTACGTCGTTGACCCTTTGCCCGCCGACACGACGCTGACACCCGAAGAACAGACGCGGATTTTGGGCGGCGAAGCGACGATGTGGAGCGAATGGGTTTCGCCCGAAACGATTGATTCACGCATCTGGACGCGCACGGCGGCAATTGCCGAACGCTTTTGGTCGCCGCAGTCGGTCAATCAAGTTGACGATATGTATCGGCGGCTTGCGGCGGTAAATGTTGATTTGGAAGAACTCGGCTTAACGCACCGCAAAAATCAGGCGATGCTGCTGCGCCGTCTGGCGAACGGTCAGGACATTTCCAATCTGCAAAAACTCGTCGCCGTCATCGAACCGGTCAAAGAATACCGGCGTTATCAGGTTCGCCCGCAAAATATGCTGTCGCCGCTGACCGGACTCGTTGATGCGGCGCAGGCGGACGCGCCGGACGCGCGAATGTTCAATAACACGGTTGACGATTTGATTGCGAATAATTCGGCGGCAGATGCCGAAAAAATCCGGCAGATGCTGACCGACTGGCGCGAAACGGCGACGAAACTTCAGCCGCAGATGGAAAACGCGCCGGCGCTGGCGGAAGCGAAACCGCTCGCCGAAGACTGGAAAAATTTGAGCGTCATCGGTCTGGACGCACTTTCATATCTGGAAAAAGGCATCGCGCCGCCCGCCGACTGGCGCGACGCGCAGTTTGCCGCGCTCGCGCCGATCAGCAAATCGAAAGCCGCGCTCGAATTTCCCGTCGTCGGAAGCGTGAAAATGTTGATCGTCGCGGCGAGCGAAATGTCGAATCTAAAGGATTTATCGCCGACGGAAAGACGCGAACGCATTAGAAGCATCGCTTTTCCGGCTAAGAAATAAACTTTTACGATGATTTGAAAATTCTTCTTCGCGCCCTTTGCGCTGACCTTTGCGTCCTTTGCGGTGGAAATTTTTTACCCGCAAAGGACGCAAAGGTTCACGCAAAGGACGCAAAGGTTTTTGAATTATCCCGAACAGAATTAAGCCTTTGAGATTAAACGGTTTGCCCGAAAATTATGAACGAAGTCGTTGCCGGAATAGACATCGGCGGAACGAAAACCGCCATTGCGCTCGAAAATTCGCGCGGCGAAAAAATCGCGGCGCGGCGATTGCCGACGCTCGCCGACGGTGATGAAACCGTCGGACGGATTTTTCAGGCGATTGAGCAGATGCTCGAAGAAAATCAGGCGCGATTAACGTCAATCGGCATCGGCTGTCCGTCGCCGCTCGACATCGAAAACGGTCTGGTGATGTCGCCTTCCAATCTGCGCGATTGGGACAATTTTCCCATCGTCAAACTTTTTGCCGAGCGTTTCAAAGTTCCCGTCGCGCTCGACAACGACGCGAACGCGGCGGCTCTCGGCGAATACGTTTACGGCGCGGGGCGCGGTTACAAAAACGTCGTTTACGTCACGGTTTCGACCGGCATCGGCGGCGGAATCATCATCAACGGCGAGATTTTTCACGGGGTCGCGGCGGGCGCGGGCGAACTCGGACACGCGATTGTCAAACCCGACGGCGTTCGCTGTAACTGCGGTTCGGTCGGCTGTCTCGAAACGATTTGCGCGGGCGTTCACATTGCGCGGCGGGCGAAGGAAAGATTGGCGGCGGGCGAACCGAGTTTGATGCGCGAAATGTCACCTAATATCAATGAAATAACGGCGGAAACGGTGATTGACGCGGTGCGGCAAAACGACCAATCAGCAGTCGAAATCTGGGACGAAACGTGCCGTTTTCTCGCCATCGGCATCGGCAATATCATCACGACGCTTGCGCCGGAAGCGGTGATCATCGGCGGCGGAATTTCGATGGCGGGCGATTTGTTATTTGAACCGCTGCGCCGGTTGTTGCCGCAGTTCGTTTCGATGATTCCGGCGGACAAAATCAACATCATTCCGGCGGAACTCGGCGGCGAAAGCGGCGTGTGCGGCGCGTTGGTGCTGGCGAAAAAAGCGGCGCAGGCTGCCGAAAAATCTTATGCAATCTGACAAAAACAACAATTACACGCGGCGCGATTTTTTGAAAATCGCCGCCGCCGGAACGACTGCGCTGACGTTCGCCGATTCGATTTTCGGCGGCGCGATGAGTAAAAACACCAAAGAAATGCTGGTTTACATCGGAACTTACACTTCCGGCAAAAGCAAAAGCGAAGGGATTTACATTTACAAATTAAATCTCGAATCAGGCGCGCTGACCGCTTATAAAACGGTCAAAAACGTCATCGAACCGTCGTATCTGACGATTGATAAAGATCGCAAACATCTCTACGCCGTCAACGAAACCGAAGTTTACGAAGGCAAAAAATCGGGCGCGGTCAGCGCGTTTGCGATTGACCAGAAAACGGGCGATTTGACGTTTGCGAACAAACAGCCGAGTTTGGGCGGCGCGCCGTGTTACCTGATCGCGTCGGACAACGAGAAATTCGTGCTGGTCGCCAATTATCTCGGCGGCAATGTTGCGGTTTTGCCGGTTGACGCGGGCGGAAAACTCGGCGCGGCGGTTGATTTGTCGCAGCACAGCGGCGGCGGTCCGAACAAAGACCGACAGGAAGCGGCGCACGCGCATTCGATCAATCTCGACGATAAAAATCGGTTCGCTTATTCGTGCGATCTGGGCGCGGATAAAATTTACATCTCCGAATTCGACGGTAAAACCGGCAAATTAAAGCCGAATCCGGCGCAGAATTTCTTTCAGGCGAAAGCCGGAGTCGGTCCGCGTCATCTGGCGTTTCACCGAAGCGGAAAATTCGCCTACGTCATCAACGAACTCGCGTCGAGCGTGACCGCGCTGGCTTACGACGAAAATCAGGGAACGCTGAAGGAAATCGAAAGTTTTTCGACCCTGCCCGCCGATTTCAAAGGCGAAAACACCTGCGCGGAAATTCAGATCGCGCCGAACGGAAAATTTCTCTACGGCTCAAATCGCGGCGACGACAGCATCGCCGCTTTCAAAATTGACGAGCGAACCGGCAGACTGGATTTCGTCGAACGCACTTCGACGCAGGGCAAAACGCCGCGCAATTTTGAAATCGCGCCGAACGGCAAACTGCTGCTCGCGGCGAATCAAAATTCCGATTCGGTCGTCGTGTTTCGCATTGACGAGAAAACCGGAAAATTAACGCCAATCGGAAATCCGGTCGCCGTTCCGTCGCCGGTTTGTCTGAAATTGATTCCGGCTTTTTAAGGAGAATTTTATGAAGCGAAAAATATTGAAATCAGCGATTTTTTTGATGGTCGCGCTGCTGCTCGGCGACACGATTTCGGCGCAGGCGCAGGTGATTTACCGCAAACTGGCGTTTCGTGACGAATTTAACAAAGCGGCGAACACGCCGGTTGATTCGTCGAAATGGACGGCGGAAACCGGCGGCGGCGGCTGGGGCAATCAGGAACTGGAATATTACACGAATTCCATCGAAAACGCCTATCACGACGGTCAGGGCAATCTGGTTATCAAGGCGATTAAACTCAATCCGCCGTTGAATTTAACCTGTTGGTACGGTCCGTGTCAATACACTTCGGCGCGGCTGATTACGAAGGGAAAATTCGAGCGCACCTACGGGCGTTTTGAGGCGCGAATCAAAATTCCGCGCGGTCAGGGAATGTGGTCGGCGTTCTGGATGCTCGGCAGCAATATTGATACGGTCGGCTGGTCGCAGTGCGGCGAAGTTGACATTATGGAGAACATCGGACGCGAACCTTCGACAGTTCACGGCACGATTCACGGTCCCGGCTATTCGGGCGCGAACGGCATCAGTTCGCTGTTTGATTTGCCGACTAATCAAAGTTTTGCAGACGATTATCACGTTTACGCGACCGAATGGAGCGCGAATAAAATTCAGTTTTACGTGGACGGAAAACTGTATAAAACCATTACGCCCAATGATTTACCGGCGGGAACGCAGTGGGTTTACAATCATTCGTTTTTTACGATTTTGAATCTCGCCGTCGGCGGACCGTGGGGCGGCAATCCCGACGCGACGACCGTTTTTCCGGGCGAAATGCTGATTGATTACGTTCGCGTTTACAACCGCTAAAACTGCCGCCTTTTTGAGGTTTTCCAATGATGAAATTTTTTTATCTCGCTCTGATTTCGATTTTTTTTGTGACGATCAGTGTCGGCGCGCAGACCGGCGCGGCAAAAACTAACGTCACGCTCAACGGAAATTGGAAATTCCGCGAATTTAACAAAGGCGAGTGGCTGCCGGCGACGGTTCCGGGCTGTGTGCATACGGATTTGCTCGCCAATAAAAAAATCGAAGACCCATATTACCGCGACAACGAAAAAAATCAGCAGTGGATCGGGAAAACCGATTGGGAATATGAAACGACGTTTCAAATTTCGCCGGAAATGCTGAAAAGGCAGAATCTCGAAATCGTCTTTAACGGATTGGACACTTACGCCAATGCTTTCTTGAATGATAAACCGATTCTCGATGCTGATAATATGTTTCGGACGTGGCGTGTTGATGTCAAAAACGCTTTGCAGGCGGGCGCGAATGTTCTGCGAATCAAGTTTCGCTCGCCGATTAACGAGGTTTTGCCGCGAATGGCGAAACTCAATTACGAACTTCCGGCAATCAACGATCAGGGCGAAAAAACTTCGCCCTATACGCGCAAAGCTCCGTATCAATACGGCTGGGATTGGGGACCGCGATTCGTCACGAGCGGCGTTTGGAAACCCGTCAATCTGGTCGCTTGGGACAACGCACGGATCGCAGATTTACAGATTAAACAGAATAAATTGTCCAAAGAAAACGCCGATTTGAGCGCGGTCGTCGAAGTCGTTTCAAACGGCGCGACGGACGCGACGATTGAAATAGAAAACACTAACGACGGTAAAATCGCGGCGACGAAACAGGTCAAATTAAATTCCGGCGTGAATAAAATCGCGCTCGATTTCGCGTTGGCGAATCCGAAACTCTGGTATCCGATTGGCTTGGGCGAACAATCGCTTTACACGTTCAAAGCGAAATTGTCGGTCAACAAAAAACAAATTGACGAACAGACGAAACGGACGGGTTTGCGGACGATTGAACTGCGGCAGAAACCGGACGAATACGGCATCAGTTTTGAATTCGTCGTCAACGGCATTCCGGTTTTCGGACGCGGCGCGAATTGGATTCCGGCGGACATTTTCCCGACGCGCATCACGAAAGAAAAATACAAAAATCTGCTGACTTCCATCAAAAACGCCAATATGAATATGGTGCGCGTCTGGGGCGGCGGCATTTACGAAGACGATTATTATTACGATACGGCGGACGAAATGGGCTTGCTCGTCTGGCAGGATTTTATGTTCGCCTGTTCGATGTATCCGGGCGACGCGGCGTTTTTGGATAACGTCAAACACGAAGCGATTGATAACGTCAAACGTCTGCGAAATCATCCGTCAATCGTGATTTGGGTCGGCAACAACGAAATCGAAACGGCGTGGCAGCACTGGGGCGGCTGGAAAGATAAAAATCCGGCTTTCGTGTGGGAAGATTATCAAAAGATTTTTCTGCGGCTGCTGCCCGAAGTTTTGGAAGAATACGATCCGTCGCGCCCGTATTGGCAGAGTTCACCGAGTTCAAATTTTCAGGCTGATTCGGAATTTCAGGGCATCGGCGACACGCATTACTGGCAGGTTTGGCACGCCGAAAAACCTTTTTCGGAATATGAAAAACAGTTTCCGCGTTTTATGAGCGAATACGGTTTTCAGTCGTTTCCCGAAGCCGAAACGGTGCGAACTTACACGACCGAAGCAGACCGCAAATCAATCGAAACGCCGGTGATGCTCGCCCATCAACGCCATCCGCGCGGCAATCAACTGGTGCGAACTTATATGCTCCGCGAATACAAAGAGCCGAAAGATTTCGAGTCGTTTTTATATGTCAGCCAGGTTTTGCAGGCGGAAGGCATCAAACTCGGCGCGGAACATCTGCGGCGGATTATGCCGCGCAATATGGGTTCGCTCTACTGGCAGGCGAACGATTGCTGGCAGGTCGCGTCGTGGTCGGCGATGGATTATTTCGGTCGCTGGAAAGCTCTAATGTATTACACGAAAAGGTTTTACGCGCCCATTTTAATTTCGCCGCACGTCGAAGATAACAAAATGAACATCTACGTCGTCAACGATTCTCCCGACGCGAAACCGGCGCGGATTGTGATGACTTTGATGGATTTGAGCGGCAAAACTTTGATGAATAAAACCATTGACGCGAACATCGAACCGCTCAAAGGAAAATCATATTTTTCGCAGTCGGTTGACGAATTGCTGAACGGCGTGGACGCGGAAAACACTTTTCTGCTCGTCGAACTGAAAATAAACGGCGAAACCATTTCGCAAAACGAATATTTCTTCAAACCGTTCAAAGAGATGGCGTTTACAAAACCGAATATCAAAACCGAAGTTTCACCGGACGCGAATGGTTTCAAAATCAAAATTTCTGCCGACAAAGTTGCGAAAGACGTTTATCTTTCCGGTTTCACCGAAGGATTTTTCGCCGACAATTATTTCGATCTGATTCCGGGCAAACCGTTGGAAATCAAATATCGAACCGCCGATAAAATGAGCGCAGAGGAATTTCGGCAAAAGCTGAAAGTTCGCTCGCTGACTGACGCTTTCTGAAACATCGGACTTTTACAAAAACTAAAAATTTGTACTTCAAAAGATGCTTTTTGGTCAAAACTTTGGTAGTGTGTCAAAGTTTAGGAAGGTTAATTTAAGCTGATTGAAATAACCAACAGTCGGACGGCAAAGGCTGATTATATTTATATTCGGCATCATTATTTAACATCTTTCTGCTATTTCAAAGCAGCTTTCATAATAAATTGGCAAGTTAGTCAGTTCAACATTTACACGAGTCTTTATCTTTATATGTACAAAAAAATCGGAATATTAACGGGCGGCGGCGATGCGCCCGGCTTAAACGCGGTCATTCGCGCAGTGGTTAGAACTGGAGTCAGGCAATACGGAATGCAGGTTTACGGCATTGAGAACAGCTTTGAAGGTTTGCTCGACGATTCGATGATCCGCGAATTGAAAACGGCGGATGTGATCGGACTGCTGCCGCGCGGCGGGACGATTTTGGGAACTTGCAACACGGGAAATTTTTGCCGTTATTCGTCGGAAGGTAAGGTAATTTATCCGCCCGATCCGTTTGAAAAATCGCTGGAAAATATGCGGCGGCTCGGCATCGAAGCTCTCGTCGTTCTCGGTGGCGAAGGTACTTTGGGCATCGCCGAACAGTTTCACAAACGCGGTTTTCCGATTGTCGGCGTACCGAAAACTATTGACAACGATTTAGCCGCTACCGAATTGACGTTCGGATTTATGACGGCGATTGATATTGCGACCGAAGCTCTCGACCGGCTGCACACGACCGCCGAATCGCATAATCGCGTGATGATTTTGGAAGTGATGGGTCGCAACACCGGCTGGATCGCGCTTCACGCCGGACTAACCGGCAGCGCGGATGTGATTTTGATCCCGGAAATACCGTTCGTAATGGAAAAGATCGTCGAAGCGGTCAAGGCGCGTGACGCGAGCGGTTCGCGTTTTACCAATATCGTCGTCGCTGAAGGGGCGAGCGAACTCGGCGGCGAAGAAATTTATCTGGAAGGCGGCACCGCCGTTAAAGTCAAACGGCTCGGCGGTATCGGCGAATATCTGCGACAGCAAATCGAAGAAAAAACGGGCAAGGAATCGCGGACGGTTGTGCTTGGACACTTGCAGCGCGGCGGCAGTCCGAATTCTTTCGACCGAATGCTGGCGACCAATTTCGGAGCGCGGGCGGTTCACGCGCTGGCGGAAGGCGAGTTGGGTAAAATGGTCGCTTTGAAATCTTCGCTGGTCATCACAGTTCCGCTTGAAGAGGCGATTGTTGACATCAAAAGAGTAACGCTGGAAGGACAATTAGTGCAAACAGCGCGCGACATCGGAATTTCATTCGGCGCGCCGGATGAACCTAAATATGTCGTGTAAAAATTACTAATGCTGTGCAAAGACAAGAAATATCAGGCGGCGGACGGTTAAAACTTATTAATCGGGCGTTTTTCCGCCTTTGATGAGATGGATTTACCGGAAAAAGATGGAAATATCGAAAGAGGTCAAAATTTAGCCGGTAAAAATTTTTTACCGGCTAAAACGATTTAGTAAATTCGTATATGATAATAATGAAGGTTGAAAAGTGGTTGTTAAATGACTAACTATTTTGAGATTTGAAATTTACTGAGACAGATGTTGAAATATACCTTTAATGATTTCACCAGTTCTGGAAAACTTCGGCAATCAGTGTAAATATGGTCAGACGCATCAATCTGAAAAGCGCGAATGTGGCACGGTCAAGTACGATTCGTGATATAAATCGGCAAATTATTCTAAATCACATCCGCGAAAAAAGTCCGATTTCGCGGGCGGAAATCGCTCGCGTCACAAATTTGCAGCGTTCAACCGTTTCGCTGATCGCCGAAGAATTAAAGGACATCGGGCTGATCGAAGAAATCGAGGGCGAATCTTCCGGCGGGCGACCGCCGCAACTGCTGTCTCTGCGAACCGCGCACGCCGTCGCCATCGGCGTTGATTTCGGAAAAAAGCGCACGATTGTCGCCGCCAGTGATTTAGCCGGAAGAATTCTCGAACAGGAAGAATTTGCGACCGAACAGGATTTTGAAAAAACAATCACTCGAATTATCAGTTCGGTCAACCGTTTTATTAACAAAAATGGCGGCACCATCGAAGGCATCGGAATGACCGTGCCGGCATTGGTCGAACCGCGCAGCGGCAAGGTTTTGCTGGTCCCGCATCTGAACTGGAACGACCCGCAATTTGCCGAGAGGTTAAAAATTGCCACCGGACTGCCAGTGAAAATTGATAATGATGCCAACGCCGCTGCGCTCGCCGAACTCTGGTTCGGTCGCCCGGAAATTACGCAGGTGCGCGATTTCATATTGGTTTTAATTGAAAACGGAATCGGCACGGGCATCGTTTTCGACGGGCAGATTTATCGCGGCAAAGGCGGCATCGCCGGCGAATTCGGACATATGACCATCGGCAGCGATGCGCCAATCGCTTGCGCGGCGGGCAAATACAACTGTTGGGAAGCGTTCGCATCCGAGCGCGCCGCCGTCGCGCGTTACGTCAAATTGGCAAACAAACAAAACGGCGCGAGCAAGATAAGTTTCACAGAGTTAATCAATCTCGCCCTCGCAGGCGACGATAAAGCGCGGGCAGCGTTAAAAGAAACGGCGCATTACATCGGCATCGGTATCGCTAATTTGTTTCAGGGTTTGTCGCCGGAAGTCGCTATCGTGACAGGAAAAATCGTTCGCGTCTGGTCGCTGATTGTCGAAGATATTATGGCGGGAGCCGAATCCGCGCTGTGTCAGGGTTATCCGACGGTGAAAATTATTCCTTCGACACTCGGCAACTACCCGACACTGATGGGCGCGTTCAGTCTCATTTTAACCGACAAATTCGCTTTGTCTTCGATTACATAAGGCTGAAATTCCAGATATTGGTTAGTGTTTTCCGTTTCATTACGATTTATTTTTCCTCAAACGAATGTATAATTAAGTTCGTCCAGTAAACAATCAAATTTTATGACTCCAATTCTTGAAATGCGTTCGATCACCAAAGAATTTCCCGGCGTAAAGGCTTTAGACGGCGTAACATTTGACTTATTCGCGGGTGAATTTCACTCGCTCGTCGGCGAAAACGGCGCGGGTAAATCTACTTTGATGAAGGTTTTATCGGGCGTTTATCCATACGGAACTTACGGCGGCGACATTGTCGTCGAAGGCGATGTCAAACAATTCAAAACCGTCCGCGATGCGGAAAATGCCGGAATCGCCATCATTTTTCAGGAACTTTCGTTGGTGAAGGAATTAACCGTCGCCGAAAACATTTTTTTGGGGCGCGAACCGTCGCGCTTCGGCGTAATCAACTGGACAGAACTTTATCAGAAAGCCGGACAACTTTTGAGGGATTTAAATTTGCCGATCAGCGCGAAAACGCCGGTCGGAAATTTGGGAATCGGTTCACAGCAACTGGTCGAAATCGCCAAAGCTCTGTCGCAAAAAGCGAAAATTCTGGTTCTCGACGAACCGACCGCCGCGCTCACTGAATCAGAAGTCGAAACCTTGTTTAATATTTTGCGAAACTTAAAAGCGCGCGGAGTCGGAATGATTTACATTTCGCACAAACTGGGCGAAGTTTTTGAAATGTCCGACCGCATCACGGTTTTGCGCGACGGAAAAACGGTCGGAACGAACAATGCAAAAGATTTGTCGGTCGAAAAAGTGATCGCGCAGATGGTCGGGCGCGATGTCGGCGATATTTTTCCGACGAGCCACCACGAATTCGGCGAAACGGCTCTGGAAGTTAAAAATCTGACCGTTCATCAGGCGGAAACCGATAAAATATTGGTTGATAATGTTTCATTCAGCGTCAAAAGAGGCGAAGTTCTGGGAATTTCCGGGTTGATGGGCGCGGGACGCAGTGAACTTTTGATGGCGATTTTCGGCGCGTGGCGCGGCAAAGTTTCCGGCGAAATTTGGGTCGAAGGACGGCAAATTGCAATTTCCAATCCGTCCGACGCAATCAAAAACGGCATCGGTTTCGTAACCGAAGACCGCAAGCGTTTCGGTTTGATTTTAGACCAGACGATTCTCGACAATATGACGCTCGCCGGACTCAAACAAATCAGCGGCGCGTTTTTGATTCATCGCGCCCGCGAAAGCGTCGCGGCACGGCAGTCAATGACCGCTTTGCACGTTAAAGCCAATTCCCCGCTGACGATTACCGGAACGCTGTCGGGCGGCAATCAGCAAAAAGTGGTGCTGGGAAAATGGCTTTTAACCAAGCCGAAAGTCCTTTTTCTCGACGAACCGACGCGCGGCATTGATGTCGGCGCGAAACAAGAAATCTACGCCAATATCAACGAATTAGCCAAAGAAGGTTTGGCAATCGTGATGGTTTCAAGCGAACTGCCGGAAATTATCGGACTTTCGGACAGAATTTTAGTTTTGCACGAAGGAAAACTAACCGGCGAATTTACGCGCGTGAATGTTACGCCGGAAAAAGTGATGGCGGCGGCGACGGGCAATATCTGAGGCGGAGAGTTGAAGACAAGGTAGAAATCAAAAATTAATTTTTTAACAATTGAAAAAACCAGAAGAAAATATGAGCGAAACAAAAGACAAACTTTTCAAAATAGAAACATCTTCTCTGCGGGCTTATACGATGATCGCCGCGCTTGCCTTGATTTGGATATATTTTCACTGGGCGACCGGTTCGATATTTTTAACCTCGCGCAACCTGTCAAATTTGATGCTGCAAACTTCCGTGACCGGAATTATCGCGGTCGGAATGCTGATGGTGATTATCGCCGGACAGATTGATTTGTCAGTCGGTTCGGTTTTAGGATTTGCGGGCGCGGTTGCCGCCATCGCGCTGGCGCGCTGGGAACTGGGGTTGCCGGCGGCACTGCTTTCGGCAGTCATCGTCGGCAGTTTGATCGGACTCGCGCAGGGAGCTTTGACGGCATATCTCAATATTCCGGCGTTTATTGTTACTCTCGGCGGGCTGCTGGCGTGGCGCGGCGCGGTCAAAGCGATCACCGAATCGGAGACGATTCCCATCGCCAATCCGATTTTCAAAGCCATCGGACAGCAGTATGTCGCCCCGAATATCGGCTGGATTTTGGCGGCGGTGGCGATTTTGCTGGTGATCGGAATCGCTTTTCGCCGCGCTCAGGCGCAGAAAACTTACGGACTTGGCGAAGCCAATTACAGCGGTGAGATTCTCAAAGCGATTCCGACCATCGCCGTCATCGTCATTTTTATTTATGTGATGAATTCTTACGCGGGCATTCCGATTCCGGTTTTGATTCTGCTGGCGGTCGCTTTGCTCGGCGTTTTTATCACGAATTTCACCACTTTCGGGCGTTATCTTTACGCGATTGGCGGCAATCCCGACGCGGCGCGGCTTTCGGGCATCAACAACAAACAGAATATTCTAAAAGTTTTCGCGCTTTTAGGAGCGTTGACCGGCGTGGCGGCTTTGATTTTCACGGCGCGGGTCGGTTCCGCCGCGCCCGATGCCGGAACGCTCAAGGAACTGGATGCAATCGCGGCGTGTGTCATCGGCGGCGCGAGTTTGATGGGCGGACGCGGTACGGTTTTCGGCGCGTGTCTGGGCGCATTAATTATGGCGAGCTTAGATAACGGAATGTCGCTGCTCAATGTCAGGGATTATATGCAGGACATCGTGAAAGGTTCGATTTTAGTCGCGGCGGTCGGTCTTGATATGATCGGAAAAAAACCGCAGTAATCTGAGCTGATTTCCGAAAATGCCGCTTTTTCGTTTCATCGAATTAGTAATTGAGATAATAATTTGATGGCGCGTGAAGCGGCGCGAGAATTTATTTAACAGTAACTAAAGGTTAAAGTTGGACGACCGGCGGCAAGCGCAGATTTTATGGATGTTTTATGGAGTCCCTGGCGATACGATTATATTAAGGGTGCCGAAAAATTAACGACCGAGGCGAATTTAAACGGCTGTGTGTTCTGCGATATTCTGGAGAGTTCGGCGAGCGATGAAGAAAAATTTATACTTCATCGCGCCGCACATAACTTTGTTATTTTGAACGTTTACCCATATATCAGCGGTCATTTGATGGTAGTTCCCTACTCGCATCTCGCCGATTTGGATCGCGCCGCGAAAGTCATCACCGACGAATTAATGGATTTGACCAAACGCTGCCAGACCGCTCTGCGCGAAGTTTATCAGCCGGACGGTTTCAATTTGGGTATGAATTTCGGCAGAGCGGCGGGCGCGGGCGTGGCGGAGCATTTCCATCTGCACATTTTGCCGCGCTGGGTCGGCGATGCAAATTTTATGACCGCCATCGGTGAAACCAGAACGATCCCGGAATCGCTGACGACCACTTACGCAAAGCTGAAAGGGAAAATATAAAATCAATTATCAGCAAAGATTATAAAGTATTTGCGCTGACATCCGCAAAGAATTCCTCTCCGCCGTTTTCTAGCTGATCGTTTCCACTCCGGCTTTGTTCGGCTGAAATGAACGGTCAATCGCTTCGTCTTCGACTTCCCCGCCTTTGCTGATCGGAATATCGGCGGGGTCATCATAGAGAACGCCGAAGTTTTCGTCTTCTTCATCGGCGGAGACAAACAATTTTTGAACGGTACTCGGCGGCACGTAACCGGGATAATCAACGCGCGAATGGTAAATGGAAACGAGTGATTTAATCATTGATTCCCGAATCTGCGTCAATTCGCGTAAAGTTAAATCGCATTCGTCCAATTGATCGTCGGCGACAATCGCGTCAATAATTTTCGTCACGATAAAACGAATATTCTCCGGTGTCGGCTCGCTCAGTGAACGCGCCGCCGCTTCGCAACTGTCGGCGATCATCATAATCGCCGATTCCTTAAACTGCGGTTTTGGTCCCGGATAACGAAAATCGTTCTCAGATATTCTTTCGTCGGGACGGGCTTCGGCTTGCGCCTTTTTGAGAAAATAATGCAGCGTTCGCGTGCCGTGATGCTGCGGAATAAAATCCACAATGCGCGCGGGCAAACCCATCTCTTTCGCCAATTTAGTTCCGTAAGTAACGTGGCTGATGATGATTTTCGCGCTCTGCGTCGGTTTCAGACGGTCGTGCGGATTTTTGCCGTGCTGATTTTCGACAAAATGTTCGGGCGCGGCGGTTTTGCCGATGTCGTGATAGAGTGCGCCGATGCGAGACAGCAGACCGTTCGCGCCGACGACGCGGCAGGCTTCTTCCGCCAACTGCCCGACGGCGTGCGAATGCTGATTGGTGCCGGGAGCGCGCAACGCGAGTTGTCCGAGCGCGGGCAGATCGGCGTTGGAAAGTTCGAGCAGTTTGACATCGGTTAAAATCCCGAAAAATGTTTCGCACAGCGGCAGAAACATCGCGGTAATCGCCGCCGTAATCAAACCGCCGGTCAAACCGCAGCCGACGGCTAAAAGTATCGTATTCAAAATAAACGGCTGTTGCGTATAGCCGATCAGAGCGACCGCCGCCGCGACGCTCGCCAAACCGACCAGCACACCGGCGATGGTCACGGATTGGCGCGAGCGGTAACGTCCGATGCCGTAAACCGCGACCGCTGAAATAATCACGGCGTAAATAGAAAATTCCAATCCTTTCGGTGCCAGAAGTCCCGCCAGCAGCGCGAGAAAAAGTCCGGTAAACAGCGCGGTGCGGCGGTCGGCGAGCAAAGTCATCAAAAGACTGCCGAAAGCGAACGGAATTGCGTAAGACCAGAGCGTCGGGTCATTGAGCGGAGCTTTGATATTTTGCGCGGCGGTAAATTCGGCAAGCCGGAAAAATATCGCCATCAAAGCCGTTTGCACCAGCGCGATAAAGCCGAACAGGGCGAAAGTTTTTTCTTCGGAAAGAACGATGCGCGAAACATTTCCGCGATGCTGAATGTATTTCCAGGCGATCCAGTAAAGCGCGGAAATTAATGCGAGCAAGCCGAAAAACCGATTTGCCTGGCGGCTCGAATCGCTGTAACTGCGGATAGCGGCGATTTGCGACAGTGTTTTGTCGGTAATCATATCGCCTTCGCCAACAATTTTCTGCGAACGCTTGAGCGAAATCGTGATCGGCTGAACGCTTTTGACCATCGCTTCCTGTGCGTTGTCGGTCGCCACGCTGTCATAAACCACGCTCGGCTGAATCAGCGGCGCGAGCGCGGAATTAAACGCGGCAACTTCTTTATCGGAAAGACTGCGAATCTGTTCTAATCCTTCCTCCAGACTATTGCGCGCGGCGGAAAGAGCCGTCATACTGCTTTCGGGAAACTTTATCACCGATTGCTGATTCGGTTTCAGACGGTCGTTGAGCGTAACTTCATCACGAAAATACTGTTTATCCTGATCGCCGTAAATCATTCCTTCGGCATTTTCCCGCAGGACTCTGGTGATTGAATCAAGTTCGTTATTGCTGAAACGCCGCGCGGCAAAAACGCCGCCGAGTTCCGCGCCGCCCGCGCCCGTCCACTGAACGTCAGCTTTGGCAGCGGAATTAGCTTTTGAATTGGCGTTCGTGTTCGGGTTTTCGGATTTTCTCGTCAAATTTTCCCACGCCGACCGGAAACTCTGAACGGCTTCGTCCGCGCGGTTCGGCTCGTAGGTAAAAATCGGCAATACGCTGTCGAGCGCATCCTGTTTGATTTTTTCGGTCGCGTCGGTGTCGGTCACGGTAATGTCGGCGGGCGCGATAATGCTTTGGCGGGCGACATCTCCTTCTTTATACTGCTCGGCGGCAGAACGCCAAAACGGATTGTTGATAAAAAAAGTCGTCAGCAGACAGAGAGCGACAAAACCCAGCCAAAATTTTTGATCGGCGGACAATTTCTTAAACGGGCGCGAAAAAAAGCCCGTCGCCGTTTGGCGAAATTTTTCCAGATT
The DNA here is from genome assembly GCA_965217575.1 of Pyrinomonadaceae bacterium. Taxonomy (GTDB): domain Bacteria; phylum Acidobacteriota; class Blastocatellia; order Pyrinomonadales; family Pyrinomonadaceae. The sequence continues at coordinate 1,755,127 of OZ244558.1, forward strand.
GATCTTTAAATCTTGGATGCGCTTGCTCATTATGATTTAGATTTTAGATTAACGACATTGGATTGCTCAAAGTTTTGATCGTCAATCTAAAATTAAGTCGCTGAATTTAAGCGGTATGCGCGGCAAATTTGGTTAAATCCTTGGCGACCGCTTCACCGATCTTCTCCAGCAGCGGCGATAAACTTTTTTGGTTGATAGCTGAAACTGCCACACTTTGACAGTCTTTGTCAAATAAAATACCGCGTTCTAAGGCTTGCAGCGACATTTCGTCCACCAAATCCGCTTTATTCAGGACGATTAAACGCGGAATATGATTGAGTTCGAGTTCGAGCAGAATTTTATCAACCGATTCGATTTGCTGCGCGGCTTGCGGGCTTGACGCGTCAACGACGTGAACGAGCAGATCGCTGTCGCTGATTTCTTCGAGCGTCGCGCGGAACGCGGCGACCAGAGTTTCCGGCAAATCGCGGATAAAACCGACCGTATCGTTGATGATAATTTCCTGTTCAATCGGCAGCCGCAGACGGCGCGATGTCGGGTCGAGCGTGGCAAACATCTTCTTTTCCGCGAAAACTTTGCTGTCGGTCAAAGTGTTGAGCAAAGTGGACTTACCGGCATTCGTGTAACCGACCAGCGAAATTATCGGCACATTGCGGCTAAGACGGCTTTTGCGCCGTTCCTGTCTTTGACGGCTCAGATTGTCAACCTGTTTTTCAAGCTGTGAAATTTTATCGCGGGCGCGGCGGCGGTCGGTTTCGAGCTTCGATTCGCCGGGTCCGCGTCCGCCGATGCCGCCCGCCAGCCGCGACAGCGCGACGTTCTGCCCCTGCGCCAGACGCGGCAGCAGATACTTCAACTGGGCGAGTTCAACCTGCAATTTTCCTTCACGCGATTGGGCGCGCTGAGCGAAAATGTCGAGAATCAATTGCGGTCGGTCAATTACTTTCAGTTCCGTCGCTTCCGACAGCGAACGCACCTGCGCCGGGGATAATTCCGCGTCGAAAACGATCAAATCCGCCCCCAAACGCATCGCACGAATCAATAATTCCTCCAGTTTGCCGCGACCGAGAACGGTTTTTGGATCAATTTTTTGCCGCCGCTGAATGATTTTGTCCAACACGACGACATCCGCCGACAGCGCGAGTTCTTCGAGTTCGTCCATTGATTCTTCCGCTTCCGACAGATGCCCGGTCGGAACGCTGACCAAAATCACGCGGTCACGATTGGTCTGCCGCGAACGCGCCGTCAGACGGTTTCGCGCCATCTCGTTTTCGAGCGAATTTATCAACTGGATGAAATTCGTGTCGAGCTGTGACGGAATATTCGGCTCTAAAAATTCATACGGGACGGCTGCGCTTGCGGACGTTAGTTCATCAGCGGTCGTCGGCAAAAGATGTGCCGAATAAACCGAATTCGGCAATCCCGTCTCGGAATCAACCTGAATCACCGACATCAAATCGAGCCGCAGCAGCGCGAGATCAGTCAAATCGTCCTGCGTCAACTTTTCATTTAATAGTTGTGTGTGAATACAGCGCAGCCCGCGAAAACGGTCTTGCGACACGCGGGCGCGACCGAAATCCGGCATTTCGATGCGTTTCGCCGTGCCGACCATCACATATTCGACTTGTCCTTTACGATTGAGAAGAACGCCGATTTGTCTGCCTGTTTCAAAGGAAATTTCCGATAATTGTCTGGCGAGTTCGGGCGAGACGATTTGTTCGGGAGTAACGCGCCGCGTGGAAAGTCTTTCGATGCGCTTTAACTGGTTGTGCTTTAATCCTTGCGTAAAACCGTGAATGCTGTTGATAAACAATACCTCCGAATGCTGTTTTGCACTGAATTTATTATATCATATCCGGTTTTTAAAGATAAAAGTCATTGACAGCGAGGTCGGCAGTCTGACTGTAAAAGCTAACTGCCGACGCTCGCTGTTGCCGCTTTCGGATAGTTCAGCGCGAACTTCCGAAAATATCTTCTCCCGTCAATTCCACGTCCGAGATGTCCTGATTGATTGACAAAACCTGCGGTGCGAAGCGGTAGCGTTTGGAAGAAACGCCAACAATATAAGTTTCGCCCGCCGCGACATCTTCAAAATGAAAATAGCCGAACGCCGTCGTTCGCGCCAAACGCTGATTGCCGTCTGCATCGGTCAAAGTAACGTAAGCGTTACTCAAACCTCTGCCGTTCGGCGTTCTGACTCTGCCCGCCACCGATACGCCTGCCGCCGTCGGTGTGAATCCGAGACGGGCGATGCGGTTGCGCGATACCATCCCGCCGTTGAGTGTCGTGAACAATCCGCCGATGAGAATCTTTCCGTCCGTCTGCACCACGATTGAATAGACATCGCTGCTGGCATTTGGGTCAAAGCCGTCAGGCACGTCCTGCGCCTATGCCGTCGTGTAGCTGAAGGCTAGAAAAAGGCTCGCAAAGAGGGCGAGCAGCGCGTACTTTATAATTGCTTGTGTTTTTACTATGTATGTTTTCATTGTGGTTTTTCATTAAGTAGGAGGCAAAAAGTCCAATTAAATATTGGAAAAACTTGACTGTGCAGAGGTTTATCCCGAACATCCGGTTTTCGCGCTGATTTGTTCCGAAAATAATAACGGAAGCGGTTAAGCGGCGCAAACGTGGTCGCGCCTTTAACGGTTTATTATTTTAGCCGCAGTTGACGGATTAACCGTTCTTCGGCGTTTTCGTCTTTCCGGTTAAGCCTGACAGCGCAGTCTGATTTTCTGACAAAACCCATTGCGCTGTAAAGCGGTGAATCGTCGCCGTAATCCTTTGCCGTCCGCGCAGATTCGGCTGCAAACCGTCCTATTTTGCCCGGAATGCTATTTTATGTCTTTTGCAGATTTTGGAAGATCGTTAGCAATTCTGTAATTTTGATCAAAGTATTAAAACTACGTTTTTGATAAATGATTATGATGACTTACAAAAATATAAAATTTTAATCCTTAAAAAAAAAAGCAATTGTTCTTAAATATCCTGAAAACATTCGGAAAAAATAAGTGTTGACGAAAATCAGAGAAGTTTGAGCATTCGTTAGGCAAAACCGAGTTGATTTGACTTGACCGAATCGGCATTCATACAATCGAACGATGCAGCCGCGCACGAAAAGACAGAAAGATGTGTTGGAATACATTACGGGATTTATCGAAAGATACGGTCATAAACCTTCTTATCAGCAAATCGCCCGCGCGCTCGGCATCGCTTCCAAAGGCGGCATTGCCAAACACATTACGGCACTGGAAAAACAAGGGTTACTGGTTCGCCGAACCGAAAACGGCAATTTTAATCTGGAACTGCCGAGCAGTAATCTGCGTGACGAATTTGTCTGTCAAATTGAATGGCTGACCGGCGCGGCGAATAAATCTTCCGACGAAAATTGGGAAAACGAGCCGCTGTTCGTGCCGAGAAATTTAATCGGTCATCGAACGCCCGAAAATTTGCGGGCTTTTCTTGTGCCGAATGATTCAATGATTGGAGAACATATCTGTGAGGGCGATATTGCCTTGATTCACAAAAAATCTTACGCGCGTGACGGTGATATTGTCGCAGCACTGACGCAAAATAAAAAAGTCGTTTTGAAGAAAATTTTTCGACAGGGCGCGAACGTCGAACTGCGTCCGGCAAACCCGCATTATGTTTCGATTATACTTCCCGCCGACAAAATTTCAGTGCAGGGTATTTTGTGCGGCATTTTGCGTCAGTTAAATTAAAAAGGTAAGCTGAATTAGTTTTTAGTGACGAGCGTTAAGTGGTGAAAAAAAGTGTGTTCATCACTCCCTGCTCATCACTCATCACTAATTTTTATGTCAAATACACCAACACCAAATGCGAGTTACAGCGTAACTTTACGCGTCAAAATTCAGAACCAGCCGGGCAAACTCGGTCAAATTACAACCGCTATCGGAAAAGCGGGCGGCGACATCGAAGGCATTGATATTGTCAGCGTCGGCAAAGATTTTCTAATCCGCGACATCACCGTCAACGCCGCATCCGAAAAGCACGATGAAGAAATCGCGCAGTCTTTGGAAGATATTGACGGCGTAGAAGTTGTCAATATTTCCGACCGCACTTTTCTAATGCACTTGGGCGGCAAAATCGAAGTGATTTCCAAAGTTCCGCTGAAAACGCGCTCCGATTTGTCAATGGCATATACGCCCGGCGTGGCGCGGGTGTGCGAAGCGATTGCCAAAGACCCGGAAAAAGCCTATACGCTGACGATCAAGAAAAACACGGTCGCCGTCATTACCGACGGCACGGCGGTTTTAGGTTTAGGGGACATCGGACCCGCCGCCGCGATGCCGGTGATGGAAGGAAAATGTCAGCTTTTCAAAGAATTCGGCGAAGTTGACGCGTTTCCGATTTGTCTGAACACGAAAGACCCGCACGAAATTATCGAAACGGTAAAAAACATCGCCGTCGGCTTCGGCGGCATCAATCTCGAAGACATTTCCGCACCGCGCTGTTTTGAAATCGAAGATCGTCTGAAGGAAGAACTCGACATTCCGGTTTTTCACGACGATCAGCACGGCACGGCGGTCGTCGTTCTCGCCGCTTTAATCAACGCGCTGAAAATCGTCGGCAAGAATATCGAAGATGTCAAAATCGTCGTCAACGGAGTCGGCGCGGCGGGCGTGGCGTGTTCCAAAATCGTGATGGCGGCGGGCGTAAAAAACATCGTCGGCTGCGATCAAACCGGCGCGCTTTACGCCGGACGCGCGGAAAATATGAACTGGGTCAAAGATTGGTACGCGCGCAACACCAATCCGAATCTGGAAAAAGGCTCGATTCACGAGGTCATCAAAGGCGCGGATGTTTTTCTCGGTTTGAGCGTGCCGAATGTGATTGACGAAAACGACCTTAAAAATATGGCGAAAGACCCGATTATTTTCGCTATGGCGAATCCGGTTCCCGAAATTATGCCGGAAGATGCCGCCGGACACGTCGCGGTGATGGCGACCGGACGCTCCGATTATCCAAACCAGATCAACAACGTTCTCTGTTTTCCCGGCATTTTTCGCGGCGCGTTGAACTGCCGCGCCTCGCGCATCAACGAAGAAATGAAACTCGCCGCCGCCAATGCGATTGCGGAAATCATCTCGGACAACGAACTGCACCCCGACTATATTATCCCGTCGGTTTTCGACAAACGGGTCGGCGAAGCGGTCGCCGCCAAAGTCGAAGAAGCCGCCTACACTTCCGGCGTGGCGCGGCGCGCGAGAACCGATATTGATTCGGAATTTTAATTTAGCCACTTTAAAACAAATATTACTTTTTGTTTAGCGACGAATTTCAGTCTCAGTTTTTCGGGGCTTTCTTCCTGACTTTACGTCCCGTTTTTTTCACCTTTTTATCTCTTTTATCGCGGCGGTTGAAAATTCTTTTGCGATCAAAAGGCTCGGCGCGGTTCGGTTTCTCTTCGGGAATTTCCTGCGGCGCGGCGAGACGAACATTGGCTTTTTGCTTTCGAATGCGCGTGTTGCTCATTCCTTCGACGACTTGCTGTATGAACTCCGCCGGAATATCAACCAGCGTGAAGCGGTCATAGACATCAATCGCGCCGATGGCTTTGCCCGGGACGTTGCCTTCGTTGGCGATGGCTCCGACAATATCGCCGGGACCGATGTTGTGATTGCGCCCGACATCGAGAAACAGCCGCACCATTCCGTCCGACTGCTGCGACAGATATTCGGCTTTCGGTTCGACGACGATTTCCAGCGGTTTGTCGCCCGCGCCCAAAAATGCGGCGGCGGCGGCGATTTCGGCGATGTCGCTGCCGCTCTCTTCGGCGAGTTCTTCGACCAGCGACAAATATAAATCGAGTTCTTCGTCAACCAGCGTTTTGAGAATCCGCTCTTTGAACATCGTCATCCGGCGCGAGGCGACATCCGCCTGCGTCGGCAGTTTCATCGGCTCGATTTTCTGTTTGGTATATTGTTCGATGTCGCGCTTCATCCGCTGTTGGCGCGGCGTGACGAACAATACGGCTTTGCCTTCGCGCCCCGCGCGTCCGGTGCGCCCGATGCGGTGAACGTAGGATTCGGTGTCGGACGGCATATCGTAATTGATAACCGACGAAATTCGTTCGACATCCAGCCCGCGGGCGGCGACATCGGTGGCGACGACGATTTCGACCTGACCGTTTCGCAGTCTTTTAATCAATGCTTCGCGCTGATTCTGATTCAAATCGCCGTGCATCGCTTCCGCCGCGTAACCGCGCGCCTGAAGTTTGTCGGTCAAATCAGCCGCGCCGATTTTTGTGCGGTGAAAAATCAGCACCGCTTCGCCCGTCGCCGATTCGACTTCCAGCAGCCGCGTCAGCGCGTCGGTTTTCTGCCCTTCGGAAACATTGACGTAAAATTGTTTGATGGTCGGCACGGTCATCGTCTTGCGTTCGATTTCGATGCTCACCGGCTCATTCAAATATTTCTCGGCAAGCCGCCGAATCTGGCGCGGCAAAGTCGCCGAAAACAGAGCCGTCTGCCGTTCTGCGGGCGTGTGCGACAAAATCCATTCGACATCTTCCTGAAATCCCATCCGCAGCATTTCGTCGGCTTCGTCGAGCGTTAAAATTTTCAGATTCGACAAATCAATCGTTTCGCGCCGAATGTGATCCATCACGCGCCCGGGCGTGCCGACAATAACCTGCGCGCCGTTTTTCAAATGGCGAAACTGCTGCGAAATTGACTGCCCGCCGTAAACCGGCAACACGCGCACGCCGCCGAGATATTTGGCGTAAGAATGAAACGCTTCGGCGACCTGAATCGCCAGTTCTCGCGTCGGTGTCAGCACCAACGCCTGAACTTTTTTGCTTTTGACATCAATTTTTTGGAGCATCGGCAAGGCGAACGCCGCCGTTTTGCCCGTTCCGGTCTGCGCCTGTCCGATAACATCTTTTCCGGCGAGCAGTACCGGAATCGTCCGCAACTGAATCGGCGACGCTGATTCGTAACCGACATCATTGACCGCTTTTAATAATTCATCGCTTAAGTCAAACTGAGCGAATGAAACATCTTCGCCGATTTCTTCGCCGCTTTCCTGCTGTATCATTTCCTGCATAAAATTCATAACTCCCGCTCTGATTTTACTTTTTGAAGGCGGGAAAATGTTAATAAATAGCATAGATTCGCTTTAATCACTAATGCAAATTCATCTTAAATTCGGATATTCTTGGAACAATAACTATTACTTCTCAATTTTCGCTAAAAGATAAATAATTTGGCTTTTAAAAAGTCCGTGTCTAACAAACGGATTTTTGCTTTACGACTCAAAATAACCTAATCTCAAGCTTATCGAACAGAGAAAATTATGAAATACAGAAAATTGGGGAAAACGGATTACAAAGTTTCGGAAGTGAGTTTCGGCGCGTGGGCGATTGGCGGAACTTGGGGCGAAGTTGACGACGACGAATCAATCGCTGCGCTGTATACGGCACTTGACAACGGCGTAAATTTCTTTGATACGGCGGACGTTTACGGCGACGGACACAGCGAAAAGTTGCTCGCCAAACTGAAAAAAGACCGCGCCGGCGAAGAAATTATCATCGCCACCAAAATCGGGCGCAGGCTTCCCGAACAAACCGTCGCGGGTTACAACCGCGAAAATTTGACGGCGTTTATCGAGCGCAATTTGAAAAATCTCGAAACCGATTGTTTAGACTTGGTGCAGCTTCACTGTCCGCCGCAGGACGCTTATTATCACCCGGAAATCTTCGGGATGATGGACGATTTCGTCAAAGACGGAAAAATAAAATATTACGGTGTGAGCGTCGAAAAAGTCGAAGAAGCGTTGAAAGCCGTCGAATATCCGAACGTCCAAACCGTGCAGATTATCTTCAATATTTTCCGCCAGCGTCCGGCGGATCATTTTTTCGATTTGGCGAAAGAAAAAAACATCGGCATTTTGGCGCGTGTGCCGCTCTCGTCGGGAATGCTGACGGGAAAAATGTCGGTAGATTCGACGTTTGAAAAAGACGATCACCGCAATTTTAATCGAAACGGCGAAGAATTTGATGTCGGCGAAACCTTCTCCGGCGTGGATTTTGAAACGGGTTTGGCGGCGGTCGAAGAACTGAAAAAACTCGTCCCTTCGGATATGACGATGGCGCAGTTCGCGCTGCGCTGGATTCTGATGTTCGACGCTGTAACCTGCACGATTCCCGGCGCGAAACGTCCTTCGCAGGAAAAAGACAACGCGAACGCCGCCGATTTTCCGCCGCTGTCGGAGGCGACGATGAAAGCGATTCGGGATTTATACGAAAGCAAAATCAAGCCGCAGGTTCATCAGTATTGGTAAGGGTAATTTTCCAAACGGAACGCGAACTGAAGTTCGCGTTCCGTCGGCGAAAGAACAAATTTAAGGAGTATTTATGCAAAAAAGAAAACTCGGAAAAAGTGATTTGGAAGTTTCGGCACTCGGTCTCGGCTGTATGGGAATGAGTTTCGGTTTGGGTCCGGCGAAAGATGAGCAGGAAATGATCGCGCTGATTCGCGCGGCGGTCGAAAAAGGCGTGACTTTTTTCGATACGGCGGAAGTTTACGGACCGTTTACGAACGAAAAACTCGTCGGCGAAGCACTCGCGCCGATGCGCGAAACGGTCGTCATCGCCACGAAATTTGGCTTCGATACGGCACAACCCGGAATATCGGCACTCGACAGCCGACCGGAACATATCAAAGAAGTTTGCGACGCTTCGCTCAAACGGCTCAAAACCGATTACATTGATTTATTTTATCAACACCGCGTTGATCCGAACGTGCCGATTGAAGAGGTCGCGGGCGCGGTCAAAGAACTAATTGACGCGGGCAAAGTCAAACATTTCGGTCTGTCGGAAGCCGGCGTTGACGTGATTCGCCGCGCCCATTCGGTTCAGCCGGTGACGGCTTTGCAGAGCGAGTATTCGTTGTGGTGGCGCGAACCGGAAGCGGAAATTTTTCCCGTTTTGGAAGAACTCGGCATCGGATTCGTGCCGTTTTCGCCGCTCGGCAAAGGTTTTCTGACCGGAAAAATTGACGAAAATACCGAATTCGATAAAAACGATTTTAGAAATACAGTGCCGCGATTTTCCGAAGAAAACCGCAAAGCGAATCAGGCGTTGGTTGATTTGATCGGAAAATTCGCCGCGCAGAAAAACGCGACTCCGGCGCAAATCGCGCTCGCCTGGGTTCTGGCGCAAAAAGACTGGATCGTGCCGATTCCGGGAACGACGAAACTGCATCGGCTGGAAGAAAATCTCGGCGCGGCTGAGGTCGAACTTTCGGCTGACGATTTGCGCGAACTTGAAAATCTGACCGCCGAGATTGACGTGCAGGGCGCGCGCTATTCGGAAAACGCGCAAAAGATGATTAACCGCTAACCACAAAAGAAGAAGCGAAATTACAAAACGAAAGTCAGATCGGAGAAAAGAAGAATGGAAATCAAAAAAAACGGCACGCAGCCTTCCGTCAAACCACCGGTAGAATATTTTACCGGCACCGTCCGCCTCGATCCGCTGTTTGAAGCACCCGCACCGGCGCGGGCGCGCGGCGCGAGCGTCACATTTGAACCCGGCGCGCGAACCGCGTGGCACACGCACCCGCTCGGACAGACTTTGATCGTCACCTCCGGCTGCGGACTGGCGCAGCGTTGGGACGGCGAAATCGAAGAAATTCGACCGGGCGACGTGATTTGGTTCGCGCCCGGCGAAAAACACTGGCACGGCGCGTCACCGCACACGGCGATGACGCACATCGCCATTCAGGAAGCCCTCGACGGCAAAGTCGTCGAATGGCTGGAAAAAGTCAGCGACGAACAATATGGAAAATCCCCGGAAAGCGAATAAAGTCGGGAAGATGATAAGTAAGTAAAAAATGAAACGACTTAACGCTTTTTGGTTTGTGCTTTTAATTATTATTTCGTCAGCCGCTCTGCACGTTTCGGCGGCGAGTGTTTTTTACGTTTCAAACGACGGCAGCGATAATAATGCGGGAACGCAAGCCGCGCCTTTCGCCACGATTCAGAAAGCGGCGGACACGGCGGGCGCGGGCGATACGGTCAAAGTTGCGGCGGGAATTTATATTCCGCAAAACGCTGCGCCCAATCGCGGAATGATTATTTTTCGGCGTTCCGGCGCGCCGGACAATCCGATTACATTTGAAGCCGTCGGCGAGGTGACGATCAAAGGCGACGGCGGCGTGGCGAATTTCAGCGGGATTTTTGAAATCAGCGGAGAGCAGAACGCGACGGGAACGATTCACGATATTGTGATTCGCGGTTTTCGTCTGGAAAATTCGGCGTGGTTCGGCATTAAAATTTACAAAGCGCAAAACATCCGCGTCGAAAACAATTACGTCTATAACACGAAAGGTTCAGGCATTTTGGGACTGCAAAGTCAAAATATCACTGTTCGCGGCAACACGCTCGAAAGGAATTGCATTTCGCCCGACACGACGATTGACACGCAGGAAATCATCTCGCTGTCCGGCGTTGACGGTTTCGAGATTGACCACAACACCGTTTTTAACGGCGGAATTCAAAACGGCGGCAACGGCGGCGAAGGCATTGACGCGAAAACCGGCTCAAAAAACGGCACGATTCATCACAACACGGTTCACGATTTGGTGCGGCTCGGAATTTACGTTGACAGTTGGGATCAAATCGTCGAAAACATCACGGTTTACGCCAATAAAGTTTATAACTGCGCCGACGGCATCGCGGTTTCGTCGGAAAACGGCGGCACGGCGCGGCAGATTAAGATATATAACAACGTCCTTTTCAACAACCGCGACAACGGCGTAATCATTTCCGCGTGGGCGACAAACGGCGTGCGCGAAGACATCGAAATCATCAATAACACAATTTTCAATAACGGCGTTCACGTCGAAGGTCAGTATGATTACGGCGGCGGAATCGCCGTCGAAACCGCCAATGCGCGAAACGTCGTGATTCGCAACAACGTTCTCAGCCAAAACAAACTCTGGCAGATAGCAGTCAACGATAAAGCGGTAAAAGTAACGATTGACCATAATTTATTCGACGCTTATCGCGGTTACGCCGCCAACCATCAAAAAGAGCAGCGGGGGAAAATTTATCTTCAGGGCAATCCGCAGTTTGTTGATGCGGACAGCGGAAACTTCAAATTAAAACCGAACAGCCCGGCGATTGACCGCGGAAAAAGTCTGCGCGTGCCGAACCAGGATTTCGACTCAAATCCGCGTCCGCAGGGAAACGGTTACGACCTCGGCGCGTTTGAAATGAATTGAATTGCCGCCGGAAATCGAAAGATTATTTTGTCAATTTAACCATCAAAATATCATACGCCGGAATCGTCGTTTCCGTTGTTTGACAGCAGGCGGCAAACACGCAATATAAAGTATTTATTTAAAGAATCGGTTCAAGATAAGAAACTTCAATTTCAGCTTCTTTGTAAGGACCATCTCCTACCTCATCAAACTGCGGCGAATCGAAAACAATCCAGTAAAATATCTTTTTGCCTTTCATCGGAATAATCATTTCTCGTTTATAACTGCATATCCAACCACCGCTAAAGGACAAAATCTGATTTGGAGCATTTGATACTTTTCCCGTAGTTCCCTTTGAAAAAGCACCGTCGGAAGAAATTTTTACTCGTTGTCCAACAGAAAATTGTTTGTTTTGTTTTTCCACTATTTCAATTTGACTGAAATATTATTTCGCTAATCTAACCATCAAAACATCACGTCCCGGAATTGTCATTTTCAAAGCCGAATTCGTATCGCTCAAATCTTTTTTCGTCCATAAATCGCGGATTTTGTAAACCGTATTTTTAGCGTCAAGCTGTTTCTGGGAAAAATCGTCTTTGATGAAGTTTTCCCGCCAGTCGAAATTGACGTTTTTCGGCGCGTCGCCGCGATTGAGAAAGCAGATCGCCCAATCGCCGTTTGATAGCGGTTTCGCCCAAACTTCCAGATTATCGGCGGAAATCGCCGGAAACGCTTCGATGCCGAGCGCGTCCTGATTGACGGCGATGACATCTTTATTCGTCAAAATGTCCTGCGTTTCTTTGCTCATTTCGCGCACATCGTTTCCCGCAATTAAAGGCGCGGCGAGCATCGCCCACAGCGAAAAATGCGCTTTGTCTTCGTTGAAAGTCATTCCGTTGCCGACTTCCAACATATCCGGGTCGTTCCAATGTCCGGGCGCGGCGTGAATTCGCAAGCCTTTCTGCTTATCCAAAATCCGCATAATTCCCCAACTCGACCACGTTCCGTGATTTTCTTCGCAGTCCCAGCAATGCGTGATGTCGCCGGTCGTCCGCCACAAATGTCCGATTGGTTTCGCCCATTCCCAGGGCTTGTTGTCGCCCCATTCGCAGATGCTGAAAACAATCGGTCGCCCCGTCGCATAAAGCGCGTCGCGCATCGTCGTATATGCGCCGACCGCGTTCAAACCTTCGTTGTTGCACCAGTCGTATTTCAAATAATCAACGCCCCAGCTCGCGTAAGTTGCCGCGTCCTGATATTCGTGTCCGCGACTGCCGGGTTTGCCGCCGCAGGTTTTCGCGCCGACATCGGAATAAATGCCGAATTTCAAGCCTTTCGAATGAATATAATCGCCCAACGCCTTCATTCCCGACGGAAAATGTTCGGCGTTCGGCTGAATAAATCCGTTTTTATCGCGCGTCCCGTGCCAGCAATCGTCAATCACGACGTATTCGTAACCCGCGTCTTTCATTCCGCTCGAAACGATTTTGTCGGCGGCTTCCCGAATTAATTTTTCGTTGACGTTACAGCCGAAACCGTTCCACGAATTCCAGCCCATCGGCGGCGTTTGCGCCAGATTTTCAAACTTCTGCGCGGCGGCACAAGCTGCAAAAACGAGAATCAAAACCGACCAAAGCAAAATTTTCGATTGATAATTTTTCATAATTTTTGTGACCGATGACATCATTTTTTCATTACAACGCGAAGCGGACTGGAGCGCAATCCGTCCCGGTTGCCATTGAGCGTCGCTTCGGCGCGAAAAAGCCTGCGATAACTCGAATGTAATTTGATAATAATCGTTTTTTCGCGCTCCGCGCTCATTGCAACCGGGACGGATTGCGCTCCAGTCTTACGTTTCAGTCTTGTTTGTTCTCGAAAAAATTAACTTTTCGCTTATTTGAAAAGATTCAGAATTTTTCTCCAAATTCGGTTCGCAAAAGATAGATTTACCGGTGAATTCGGCAATTTTATAATACTTTTGTAAAGTTATACAACAAACTAAACCGGATGTGTTAAAATTTTTAAAACTTATCAAATTTTAGTTTTTTACTGAAAGCAGATTTTTTCTAAAATCGGCGGTTCGCCATCGCAAAAAATTATGAATCTCAAAACTATTTTGTTCGTTCTAACGCTTGTAATTTCTCTGTCCGCAGGCATTTACGCTCAACAGAAACCGCTCGGTTTGTTTGATGGAAACAGCGATGTCGGCGAAGTCGAAAAAGCCGGAAGCGCGACTTTTGATGAAGCGAGCGGACAGTATTCGCTGGTCGGTTCGGGGACGAATATGTGGTTTAAGCGCGACGATTTTCATTTTGTCTGGAAGAAAATGTCGGGCGATTTTATTTTGACGGCGCGCGCCGAATTCGTCGGCAAAGGCGTTGATCCGCACCGGAAAATGGGTTTGATCGTTCGTTCGACGCTCGATGCGGATTCGACGCAGGCGAGCGCGGTCGTTCACGGCGACGGTTTGACCGCGCTGCAATTTCGCCGGGAAAAAGGCGTTGATGCCGAAGAAATAAAATCGGGAATAAACGCCGCCGATGTCATCAAGTTGCAGCGCAAGGGCGATAAATTTATTATGTCCGCCGCGCGTTTCGGCGAGCCTTTCGTGACGACGGAAGTTTCCGATATTGCGCTCGGCGAAGTCGTTTACGCCGGATTATTTGTTTGTTCGCATAACCAGAATGTCAGCGAAAAGGCGATTTTCAAAGATGTGCGAATGACGATTCCCGCCAAAGACGATTTCGTTCCGTATCGTGATTACATCGGCAGCAATCTCGAAATTTTGGACGTGGCGAGCGGTACGCGGAAAATTATTTACACGGTTGAAGATTCTCTCCAAGCACCGAACTGGACGAAAGACGGAAAAGCTCTGATTTACAATCGCAGCGGAAAACTTTATCGTTTCGATTTGGCAAAAAGTTCGCCGACGGAAATAAACACGGATTTCGCCGCGAGCAACAATAACGATCACGTTTTATCGTTCGACGGAAAACGGCTCGGCATCAGCAATCACAGCCGGGACGACGACAATCAATCGGTCGTTTACGTGCTGCCTGCGAGCGGCGGCGTGCCGAAAAGAATCACGTCAAAATCACCTTCTTATCTGCACGGATTTTCGCCCGACGGAAAATGGCTCGTTTACACGGGCGGCAGAGCTGATAATTTCGATATTTACAAAATTTCCATAGACGGCGGCGAAGAAATGCGCCTGACCGACGCGCCGGGTTTGGACGACGGCTCGGAATTTTCGCCCGACGGAAAATACATTTATTTCAACTCGACGCGCAGCGGTTTAATGCAAATCTGGCGAATGAAACCCGACGGAAACGAGCAGACGCAGCTTACCGACGACGAATTTAACAACTGGTTTCCGCACATTTCGCCCGACGGAAAATGGATTATAATGATTTCCTACCGCAAAGGCGATGTCGCGCCCGCCGATCATCCGTTTTATAAACAAGTTTTTCTGCGCCTGATGCCGGTCGGCGGCGGAAAACCGAAAACAATCGCTTATGTTTACGGGGGACAAGGCACGATCAACGTCCCGTCGTGGTCGCCGGACGGCAAACGCGTCGCTTTTGTCAGCAATACGCAAATCAAACGGTAAAAAATTTATGAATCGAAGAACGCTTTTGCAAAATTTGGCTTACGGAATCGGAGGCGCGCTGTTGTTGAACAATATGAGTTTTCCCGCGAAAATTGCCGGTAAAACTTTATCGAAAATCGGCTTGCAGCTCTATACCGTTCGGCGCGATTTGGAAACAGATTTTGAAGGAACTCTGCGAAAAGTCGCCGCGCTCGGCATCAGCGAAGTCGAATTTGCCGGATATTTCTGTCACGCGCCCGAACAAATAAAGCAGATTCTCAAAAATCTCAAACTCGCCGCGCCGTCAGCGCACGTCAGCACGGAAACTCTGCGTAAAAATCTGTCGCAGGCAATCGGCTACGCGAAAATCATCGGACATAAATATCTGGTTTTGGGTTATTTGCCTGAAGAAGAGCGAAAAACTTTTGACGATTACAAAAAACTCATCGAACTGCTCAACAAATCGGGCGAAGAATGCCGAAAAGCCGGTTTGCAGTTCGCTTATCACAACCACGATTTCGAGTTCCTAAAGATGGCGGACAAAATTCCATACGATTTGATTTTGGCGGAAACCGACGCGCAAAAAGTGCAAATGGAGATGGATTTATACTGGATTACCAAAGCCGGTTACGATCCGGTCGCTTATTTTGAAAAATATCCCGGACGATTTCCGCTCGTTCACGTCAAAGATATGGACGACACGCCGAAAAAATACTTCACCGAAGTCGGTCGCGGCACGATTGATTTCAAAAAAATCTTCGCTAAAGCAAGCGTTGCGGGAATCAAACATTATTTTATCGAACAGGACGAAACGCCCGCCGAACCGCTGGAAAGTGTGAAAGTGAGTTTGAAAAATTTGCGCGAATTGAAATTTTGAAATCGAAGTTAAAACTCAAAAAATTATTTTTGTTTTTCAGCTTGTTTTGCCAGAAAATCACTTAATTTAATAATATTTTGCAATTCAAATGTAGCATTTTCGGCATCTTTAGTTTCAAATATACTCAAATTTTCAAAAATGTGATTTGTTACGAATTTGCCGATTGTTTTATCGAGAATAACGATTAAATCTTTAACATCTTGGGGAATTGATGTTTTCTTCTCCGATTTTTTTATCGGTTTTTCGACGGAAAGCAAGAGATTATTATCGAGGCGTTCGGCGCATTCATTTAATTTTGCGGCAAGTTCGCCGATGCGCCCGTAATTGATTTGTTTTCCGGTAACGTAAGTTTTGACTATTTCGTTTTGCAGTTTTTGAACGAATTCAAAATCTTTTTGGATTTGCGAATAATTTATTTTCCGGTTTTCGATAGCTCTTTCGAGAATGGCAGAACGGTAACTGTCCTGCTTGATTCGTTCCATTTCAATCGAACGAATTCTGATTCCGTTGTCATAATCGTCGCGCGAATCTTTCCCAATCGAACCGTTTGGAACGCCGGGAACATCCTGCGCGGAAACATCAACGAAACCCGCGAAAAGTATGATACAAAAAATTAAAGTTTTCATAGAAACTCCTCTCTTTCCTGAGCGAAAATCTAACCTTCGATAAAAATTTCTTGCCCCATAATCTATCACATTCAATAAAAATCGCAAAATTTATATTGTCATATATTCCGAATTTTTATTTTCCTTGATTCGCCATTTTTTTCGCTTCCGTGTTCAGTGTTGCGCTCAATTCGGTGATTTTTTTCAGATCAGACTGCGCTTTGATAGCAACTTTCGGATCAATTAAACGTAAATTTTGAAACATCGAACTCGTCGTAAAACTGCCTATTGCAGTATCCAATTCGACGATCAAATCTCTGACGCTTTTAGTAGTTTTAGTTTCTTTTGTCGGCTTTGGCGCAGCCTTTTCTTCATCGCCTAAGGCAATCGGCGGCGGAAATAAATTGACATTCAGCCGCATCGCGCTTTTGTGTATTTCCAGCGCGGATTTGCCGATTTGCGCGTAATCAACATTGCCGCTGCCTTGATACGCTTTAATAATTGCGTCCTCCGACAGTTGCATTTGTTCGTAATCCGTTTTGATTTCGCCGTATTTTGCCGCTAACTTGTCTTCCGGCGAACTGCCGCTGTTGTTGGGCGCAGCGTTATTAGTCGTCCCGTTATCCGTTTTGTGAGCGTCGCGGTCAACGCGTTCGAGTTCTATTGAACGCGTTTTGATATTTTTATCGCCTAAATCTTTGTCGCTCGCTCCGGGCGGCGCGATTTGCTGCGCGTCAACATTTGAATAAATCGCCGTCAAACCGATGAGCGCGATTAAAATAAACAACTTTTTCATCTTATTTACCTCCAAAATTTATTAGATTATAACAATTATTTCGGCGCGCGGCGAAAATTTGCCGCGTCGGTTATTCCTTTATTTTGCGTAACGGACAAAATTCGATTTGCCGTCACGCCGGAAATCGTTTCGGTTTTGCCGTCGCTCCAGCGAACTTCGACCGCTCCGATTTTTTCGTTTTGTCCGAGTCCGAAATGAAGTCGGAAATCATTTTGCGACAAATAACTCGATCCAGCTTCGACTTCGCGCATCATCGAGCGTTTGTCGGTTTTCAAAGTGACGCGCGCGCCGACAGCATCTTTATTTTTGCCGTTTTGAATCAATTTGAACATCACTTTCTGATTGTTATTTTCCGTCGTATTCAGCAAAACCGTCGGCGGTTCGCCCAAATTCGTGACGACGACATCAATCAAACCGTCGTTATTTAAATCGCCGAACGCCGCGCCGCGTCTTGATTTCAAAGGCAGATCGCGCAAGCCGGAATCTTTAGTTACGTCGTCAAATTTGCCGTCGCCGGTATTTCTCTGAAGCAGAAAATGCTGTTTGAATCCGGCTTCCGTGTCGTTTTTGACGAATTCCATCTGCGGGTAAACGTGACCGTTGACCACCAGCAAATCGAGCAGTCCGTCGTTGTCGAAATCAACGAACCCGGTTCCCCAGCCGACGAACGGTTTGGCGGGCTGCGCGATTTTCGACTCGACGGAAACATCTAAAAATCCTTTGCCGCCCAGGTTTCGATAAAGCGTGTTCTGTTCGTTTTCAAAATTGGTGACAAAAATATCAAGGTTGCCGTCGTTATCGTAATCGCCGAACGCCGCGCCCATCGAGGCTTGTTCGCCGCCGTCGCCGCTGTAAGCCGTTCCCGACTCAAAACTGACATCAGAAAATGTGCCGTCGCGGTTATTTTTATACAGATAATTCGGCGAACTGTCGTTGGCGACGAACAAATCGAGCCAGCCGTCGTTGTCGTAATCGCCGAAAACCGCGCCGAGACCGAAGTATTTTTCCTTGTCGCCGACTCCGATTTTTTCGGCGATTTCCTCGAAAGTTCCGTCGCCCTTATTGCGGTAAAAATAATCGCGCTCGCCAGGCAGTCCGCGCGGTCCGCACTGAACGCGAATCGCTTTGTAATAACAGGTTTTCGCGCTGCCGAAAACGGGCAGATTATTCAAATCGAGCGCAACGTAACCAGCAACGAAAACGTCCAGATCGCCGTCGCGGTCGTAATCAGCCCACGCCGCGCCGGTTTGAAAACCGATGCCTTTCAAACCCGTTTTTTCCGTCATATCTTCGTATTTACAGCCGCCTTTGCCGCGATAAACGGCGTTGCCGTCGAAACCGGTGATGAACAAATCCGTGATGCCGTCGCCATCGTAATCAACCGCCGTGATCCCCATTCCCCAACCTTTGCGCGTCAAATTCGCCTGTTCGGTAATGTTTTCAAATTTCGGTGTCGCGCTCATCGCGCCGTCAATCTGCCGGTAAAGCGTCAAAAATAAATCGCCGCCTTTTTTGAAATTTTCGACCGACGAACCGTTGACCGTCGCTACGTCCAAAAAACCATCGCCGTCGCAATCGAAAACCGCCGCGCCGCCGCTCATTGATTCGATGATGTAACGATTTTCGGGCGTTGAAATATGTGAAATGTTGATGCCGCTGTCCGCCGAAACGTCTTTGAAAGAAATGGCGGATTTCTGCGCTAAAATCAAATTTTGCGCCAGAAGAATAAAAATTGCAGCAAATAAAAGTCGCATTTTTCGGGAAAATTTTTACCGCAGATAAACGCGGATAAACGCAGATTTGTCTGATTTTATTTCAAATCATTTTTATCAATTCTTATCCGCGTTTATCTGCGTTCATCAGCGGTTAATTCCTCTTTATTTTCGGGCGAATTTTTTCAAACGGTACGATGCCTTCGCCTTCTGAGACCGCGTAAAATTTATCCGCCGCGACATCTTTGATAGTTTCGACTTTCCCGGAATTCCAGCGGATTTCGACGGAATCGGCTTTCGTCGCTTTGCCCAAACCGAAATGAACGCGCAGATCGTTTTGCGACAGATAACTTCCGCCGCTTCTGATTTCTTCGGTTTGGACGATTTTTCCGGTCGTTACTTTTACTCTCGCGCCGATGGCGAGCGGATTTCCCTGTTTCGCGCCGAGTTCTAAAGTTATCCAATGATTGGATTTATCGCCTTCATTGTGCAGAATCATCGGCGATGCGTCCAAATCTTCGACGACGACATCAATTTGTCCGTCGTTGTCCAAATCGCCGAACGCCGCGCCGCGCGACACACGCAGATCGGACAAAACCGCGCCGCCCTGCGCGGTCGCGTCGCAGAACGTGCCGTCGCCGTTGTTTACGAATAAAAGTTTCCCTTGTTTGTATTTTGCGCCCGAAGAAATCTCGTCCATCTGCGGGTAAACGTGACCGTTAACGACAAACAAATCGAGCCAGGTGTCGTTGTCCAAATCGAAAAATCCCGTCCCCCAACCGACATACGGACGCGAAACCTGAGCGACTTTGGCGGCGAAAGAAACGTCCGTGAAATCGTATTTTCCGTTGTTGCGGTAGAGCGTGTTGTATTCGTCAACGAAATTCGTCGTGTAAATCGAGAAATTTCCCGTGTGATTATAGTCGCCGACCGCGATGCCCATCGAACCTTGTTCCGAACCGTCGCCGCTGACCGCGGTTCCCGAAATCAAGCCGTCTTCGGAAAATTTTCCGCCGCCGAGATTGCGGTAAAAATAATTCGGCGTAGAATCGTTGGAAACGTAAACGTCCAGCTTTCCGGTGTTGCCGAAATCCGACAAAACCGGCTGCATTCCGTAATAACCGTCAGCATCTTCCATTCCGCTCGATTTGGAAATGTCGGTGAAAGTTCCGTCGCCGTTGTTTTTGAAAACGCTGTCGCCCGCGCCGCGCAGTCCGCGCGGTCCGCACTGCACGTCAACGCCGCGAAATTTGCACGTCGGCAAACTTCCGAACGTCGGCAGATCGTTTAATTTGAAATCAACGTAATTGACGACGACTAAATCGAGCAGTCCGTCGCCGTCCAAATCGCCGAACGCCGCGCCGACCGACCAGCGACCGTCCGCGACTCCGGCTTTTTTCGTTACGTCGGTAAACGTGCCGTCGCCGTTATTCTGATATAAAACATTGCCGCCGAGACAGGTGACATAAATGTCCGGGAAGCCGTCGTTGTTAAAATCGCCGACCGCGCCGCCCATCGCGTAACCGGGAAAACCGACTCCGGCTTTATCCGTGACATCGGTGAAAGTTCCGTCGCCGTTGTTGTGATAAAGCAGACTTTTCGATTTTTCCTTTTTCAGTGCCATTTCGACCGTCGGCGCGTTAGTGAAATAAATATCCAAAAGCCCGTCGCGGTCATAATCAATCAGCAAAACGCCGCCGCTCATTGATTCGACGATGTATTTTTTTTCCGGCGCGGAAGTGTGCGTGAAATTGATTTTCGTCTGTTTGTAAATATCGGTCAACTGCGGAATTTTGCGGTCTTTGCAAACGTCTTCATATTTCTGCGCCGAGAAATTTTGGACGCAGAGAATTGAAACGAAAATGATTGCCGTTAGTAATTTATAAAATTTCATTTACATTCCGTCTTTTTTCGGGTTTTTCAATTTTTGGAAAATTTCCAACTGTTTTTGCGCCAAATCTTTTGCGCCGATTAAATTATAAAGCCGACTCAGTTGAAAATGCGTGTCGGCATCGTTCGGGTCGAGCGCAACGGCTTTTTCGAGCGCGATTCGCGCTTTGCCTTCCGCGCCGGATTGCAGATAAACCGCGCCCAAATCGCGCAACGCAGGCGCGTAATTCGGCGCGGTTTTCACAGCCGCTTCCAGATATTCAGTCGCTTTCGCCGTTTCGCCCTGAGTTTTATATGACAAACCGAGCTGATAGTTTGCCTCGAAATTGTTCGGATTTATTTCGACGCAATGTTTAAGCTGATTCCGCGCATTTTCCAAGTTGTTAGGCTGCGCCGCATAAGTTAGACCGAGCGCGAGACAGCCGCGCGAATCGGTCGGGCGAAGTTCGGCGAAGCGTTTCAATGAACTTTCCGCCGCCGTTAAATTGTTATTTTGCAGCGAAGCCGCGCCGTGCAGATACAAAAAGTCCGGTTCGTCCGGTTTCAGTTCCAGCAATTGTTCCGCCGCTCTGACGGCTTTTCCGGCGTAACCGGCGCGCATCGCCGTGATGACGTACTGACTCAAAACGGTCGCGGAATTTGGGTTCGCCGCCAGCGATTTTTCCAGCAAATCCAGCGATTGCGCGGCGTTTCCCCGTTCGCTTTCGAGCAGACTTTCGACGAACGGCAAATCCGGCGCGTTCGGATTCATTTTTTCAGCCTGATTCAAATGAATTTTGGCGTTGGCTAAATCTTTCGCGTAAATTTCCGCTTTCGCCAACGAAATTAAAATCTCCGCGTTGTTCGGCGCGACTGCCGCGACGGAACGCAAAACGTCCGCCGATTCTTTGTAAAATGCGGCGCGGCTTAAAATTTCAGCGAAGTTTGACGCGACTACCGGATTTTGTTTCGCCGTAATTTTCGCCGCCGGAATCAGCGCGAACGCTTTTTGATTTTTGCCCGATTGCAGATAACAGGCGGCGCGAACCGGCAGCGCGTCGCTGTTTTTGATTTTGACGGCGAGCTTTTCAATCGTCGCCAGAGCCTTTCCGCAATCGCCGACGAGCGCGAAGGCGTTTGCCAACTGCAATCGCAAAGCATCGCCGGACACGTCTTTGTCGGCGATTTCGTTCAAACCGGAAACCGCCTCTTCCGCATTTCCGGTTTGAAAATTGATGACGGCGAGATTTATTTTGGCAGAAACCGAATTCGCGTCGAGCGACAATGCTTTTTGATACAAAGATTTCGCTTCGCTCAAACGATTCTGCGCGAACCGCAGTTTGCCGAGCAGTTCAAACGCCTTTGCGTCAGTCGGATTTTTAATCGCGTAATTCAGCAAATCGCGCTCGACTTCCGCGTAATTTCCCTGTTCGATGTTTTTTTCAAAGTTCGCCAGCGCATTTTTATCAGCGGAATTTTCCGCCGCGATTTTCTGCGCCGAAACACATTGGCAGACGCAAAAAATCACAATGCCGGTCAGCAAAAGCCGCGATGTGAATTTGTTACGGAGCATTTTTGTCGCCGCCCATCGGCATTAGATTGTCTATTTTGCGATTTTCAGCTTTTAATTCCTGATAAAGTTTTAATTCGCGGTCGGCATCTTCTTTGCGCGCGGCTTTGCGGTAAGCGATGCTCAGTTGATAATGAATATAATCTTTTTTCGCGTCGGAATTTTTCGCCGCTTCCAATTCCTGAACAGCTTTTGCAGTATCGCCTTTTTCGAGATAAATTTTCCCCAACTGATAATGCGCGTCGGCGTAATCGGGACGCGCGGCAATCGCTTCGTTCAAGAGTTTCGTCGCTTCATCAATCCTGATTTTGCGTTCGATGAGCGTCAAAGCCAGATGATATTTTGCTGATTCGTCCGCCGGATTGATTTGCAGTTCTTTCTGAAACGCGATTTCGGCTTCATCGAAACGATTGAGCCGAATCAGACTCTGACCGATCAAAAAATTTATTTTCGACGTATTCGGCGCGACGGCGATAATGTTGCGAAGTTCTCTAATCGCTCGTTCATAATCGCCCATAAACATAAAACCCTGCGCGACATAAGTTAGAATTTCAGGATTTTTTTGCGAAATATTCGCCAATCTATTAAAAATAGTTTCAGCTTCCTGATTTTTTTCGCTTTGAATCAGAGAAATTCCGTAAAAATAAGCCAATTCCGCGTCGTCCGTAATCGCTGCCTCAAGCGGTTTTAATGTTTCGACGGCGTTTTTATAATCCCTTGTGAAATAATAACTCGCGCCGAGCATTTGTCTGGCGAGATTGTCCTGCGGATTCGCTTTGATTTGTCTGGAAAGCGGCGCAATTGCCTGATCGAACTGTTTGGCGCGAAAAGCGACAATTCCCCAGTTTCTGTCCAAATTTGGAAAATCCGGTCTCCATTCGGCAGCGGCGGCGAATTTTTCGAGCGCGTCCGGCAGTTGATTTTTCTGGACAGCGATAACGCCCAAATTGTAAAACGCCTGTGCCAGAACATCAGACAGATAGGCTTTGACTTTTACCAATTCGGCGATTCTGTTGGCAGACAAATTTACATCCTGATTTGTCTGATTGTTCGCCGCGTTTTTGACCGGCAGTTTTTTCGTATCGCCAACGACCTGACTGAAAAGCTCGCTGAGTTCGTCGCGCGTAGTTTTAATTAGTTTCGTTTGCAGTTCGCGCGCCTTAACGAATTCCGCTTCGCCTTCTTCGCGTCGTCCGTCAGCAATTAAAAGTCGTCCGAGCATATAATGGGTACGGCGCGATTCAAAACCGTTTTTCCTGCTGTTGACCGAAAGTTCGATGGCACGGCGCAGCATTTTTTCAGCCGTTTTCAAATCGCCCGTTTCCATTTGCGATTGTCCGAGAAATAAATTCGCTTCGCTGCTATTTGGATTTAATTGAACGGCTTTTTGCAGCAAACTGACGGCTTTGACGTGATTATTTTCCGACGAGGCGACGACTCCGGCAAAGAAATTTGAATAGAAATCATCGGGTGTCAATTTCAGTTCATTTTCAAACGCTTTTCCGGCTTCGGCAAGACGTTCGCTGCCGCCGTATTGCAAAATTACGTAACCAAGAAAAAAATTCGCCTTCGCCTGTTTCGGGTTAATTTCCAAAGCGCGTTTGAATTCGCGTTCGGCTTCGAGTGGGTAATTCGTTTGTTCGTAGGCTTGACCGAATAAAATATGCAGTTCGGCACTGTCTTTCTGCAAAGATGTCTGCATCTCCTCAAAAAGAAGTTTGGCGCGTTCGGGCTGTTTTAAATACAAATATGTTAGACCAAGAGCGCGGGCGGAATCAAAATCAGGCGCAAGAACCAAAACTTTTTCCAATTCGGGAAGCGCGGCTTGGTAATTCTCTTTCGTAAAATAAATATTGCCTAAAATGTAACGCGCATAAGCGTTATTCGGTTCGGAATCAACCGCCGCCCGCGCCTCTTCCAAAGCCTTTTCAACTTCATTCGCCTGCAGGTAAGCGACAGCTAAATCTACGCGAACACGGGCGTTGTCGGCATAAAGTTGCGATTCGGAAAGTTTTTTAATCGCTTCTTGAGATTTGCCTTCTTCAATGAAAATATTGCCGATTTTCTGCAAACCAACGCCAATGATCGCGCGATTTTCGATGTTTGCGTTTACCAAATCGCCGGAAATCTGATAGGTTTCCGCCGCGCTGACGTGTTTTTCCAAATCATCTTCCTGAGTTTGCCGGACAGAGTTGACAGATGAACTTTGGGCGTAAATATTTAGCGAAAAAACATAAATATCTAGCGAAAAAAAAAGTAAAATTAAAACCAATACTTTTGCGAACATAATTGCCAAATACTATCAACCAAGATGTTTAAGAAGTGAGAAAGATTATATCATAAAATGAAAATGGCAAGAAGATAAAGTTTAAACAACAAACCATCTTCTTGCCAAATTTTAATGATCGAAGTTTAGAAATTTAACTTCAATGCGTATTGAATTTCACGACCGCCGCGCGTTTTTGCCGCCTGACCGAAATTACTATTGACTCCTGCCGAAGTAATCGTATTATTAGTCACGCTGCACGGCGCGTTTCCGCAAGCCACATTTCCGTTATAGAAAAGAAGCGGAATACTATCGCCTCTGAACTGCGGCGTATTGAAAGCGTTGTAAAACTCCAACCGGAACTGAATTCGCGCGCCTTCGCCCAGAAAACTGTCTTTCAACCAAGAGGGTGAAAAATTCTTATAAACCGAAAAATCAACGTTTTTGGTCGGTGAACCTAAACAAGTCGTCTTTTTCGGAATGGTCTGACCGATTTTATAACCTACTAAAGTAAAAGCGGCTGGATTGATAAAACGTGTTCCGTCAGATTCAATCGTACACGGAACTCCTTCAACCCGAAGCGGACGCTGGTTTCCGGTTCCGGTTCCGGTTCCGGTTATGCCGGCTTGAAATCCTTGTCCCGCAGAGTTGCTGATACCTGTAGCATTTATTGTCGGAGTGAGCGACGTTCCGCTCGACACCGTAATAATACTCGCCACTTCCCAACCACCGGCGACGGTTCTCGCAAACCCGTTAGAACCCTGGAATTTAGGAAGATTATAAATCAGATTGGCGACAAAAATATGCGGACGATTAATGTCTGACGGAGCCAGATCCAAATCCCTGTTATTCCTATCTAGAAAAGCGAAAGGACTTGCGCCGCCGCTTGAATCATTCAATCCGAAATCAGCCACTGATCTGGAAAATGTGTAAGCCGCCTGCAATTGCGAGTATTTCGTGAATCTGGTTCTGAACAAAACCTGAAGCGAATCGTAATTAGCATTTCCGCTTCGTTCAAATTGATAAATCGAACCGTAATTACTATACGGACGATAAGCATTTACGCCATTTGCGTCCGGCGCAAAAGCGGCTGCCAATTGATTTTGCGGTAAAACCTGGTTTACATCGGATTGCGCCAACTGACGACGCGCGCGATTGCCGACGTAACCGACTTCCAGCACCGTTTCCTTCCACAACTGCTGTCCGACTGAAACATTAAATTGCAGTGAATACGGAGTTGCCGCGCCGGGAGTAAGTCCAAATTTCGGCGAGCCGTTTGATGCCGCTCCCAAACCTGTGAATACCGTTCCGTCCAAAGTTCGATTGCCGCCGATAGTAGCCGCAAACGGTGAATTGGTTGTCAGTCCGCTCAAAATCGGGTTGATTCGTTCACGAAGGAAAAACTGCCCGAATCCGGCTCGAATTGCGGTTTTACCATTTGAGAAAACGTCCCACGCGAAACCTAAGCGCGGAGCCAGATTTTTGTAGTTGTTATCGCGCAGCGACCGATTGGAAAATTGAATTGGCGTACTGGCTCCAGCGATGCCCGCGCACGGATTGGTTCCTTGCGGGACAACCAAGCCGTTGCAGGGGTCAGATGCCGGTTTTGTCGGATCATATGCCGCAGGTGAAAACGAACTGATTCGATCACGATTGTCATACGGCTCAAATAACAATGAATATCTCGCGCCCAATTCCAAAGTTATGTTACGCTTAATCTTCCAGGTATCTCCCAAATAGAATTCGAGATTTTTGTATCTGGTTTGCGCGACCGCCTCGGTATTGGTTTCACCAAATCCGAAAAGCGTGCCTTTGGTCAAAACATCAGCTAAATAATTTCCGCCGCTATTTCCGCTGGCTCCCCAGAATTGAACAGATTCATTACTGGGACCGGAATCTTCATTCTTGGCGGCTGTGTCATACAAAAAGCCGACTTTGAATGTATGATTTCCCCAAACTTTGGAAGCATCATCTCTGAGCGAATAAATGTCAAGCGCGTTCTTAAATGGAGCTTCTGTCCACAAGTCCTGTCCGGTGCCGTAATTAAAAGGAGCAATGCCGCCCCAGAAAACCGGATGCGGGCGATTTACTCCGTTGACTTTAACGGAATCCGAATAATATCCGGGAATTGCCTGGTTAATTTGCTGGTTTATATCTCCGCCCGCGCCCGGAGTAACATTAATTCGATTAGCCGAATAGGAAAACTGCACTTCGTTGATTGCGCTTGATGACAGTGTAGTTGACAACTTGAATGCCGCCTGCATTGAAGGCTGTGTCCAACTGCTTTCGACGGTCGGGAAAGCGTCATCGCCCCACAAATTGCCTACTAAAATCGGATAACCGTTTGACCAGTCGTCTTTTGTAAATCGTCCGAATATCTTGTTATTTTTAGTCACATTGTAATCAATGCGAATATTTTCTTCACGAAAATCAATCGGGGAATTTGCCGATGTCGCCCAGTTATAACAATTGGAATCGAAGGGACGATTCGGCAGAGGAAACAACCCGTTGAGCGTCGCTCCAGCCGCGCTAAATTGACTTTGCGGAACTACCTGATCAACTGTGGTGTTGGGATTAGGAGCAACATATCTGCCCATTGGATCATCAATAGGATACACATTACCATCACTGTAGCGTCCTAATGCGTCGCCGGGACGACCATTCCTGATAACCGGCAGTCCGCAAGTTGCTCTGGTCAAACTTTCACGAAAATCACCGCTGCGTTCGGCGAGAGTCGGGACTCTGCCAAAGCGCGACTGACCTCTGATTTCCTTGTTCCACTCCTGCGAATAAAAGAAAAAGAGTTTATCTTTACCTGAAGTGGTAACAGGTCCGCCCTGACCGAATTTGAGAAACGGAAGCGGTCCGCCCAAAGAAAAGCCATAATCGTTGCGCCGTAATTCATCTTTTACGCCGCCTCTGGTTTTAGCAAAAAACTCGGCGGCGTTCAACGCATCGTTGCGACCGAAATAAAAAGCACTGCCGTGAAATTCATTAGTTCCGCCGCGCGTCACAATCGAAACGACTGCGCCAGCGGCTTGACCGTATTCGGGACCGTAACTGTTTCGCAGGGTTTTGAATTCAGCAATCGCCTCGATTGAAGGGAACAATAAAATCGTGCGGTTTGAACCGGTATCGTTATTGTTAGCACCATCAGTCAAAAACAAATTACTCTGCGCCGAGTTGCCGTTGACGGAAAAATCAACTCCGCCGAATAAGCCCTTGCTTTTGTTATCTTGATTATTAGCCGGCGCAACTCCCGGCTGTAATTGAGTAAGCTGAACAAAGCTGCGACCGTTAAGCGGCAATTCCCGCACTTGTTCGCCCGTCACAACCTCACCGACCGCGCCGGTTTGCGTTTGAACTTGAATCGCGTCAGCCGTAACTTGCACTACCTCTGAAACCTGACCGATTTCCAAAGCAATATTTTGTCTGGTTACGTTTGCAACATTGACAGCCACATCGCCGACCGACGTTTCCTTAAAACCATCTTTTATCACCGAAACGCGGTATGTTCCGACGGCTAAATTTGGCACTGTGTAGTTTCCGTCTTCACTTGTCGTAACAGTTCGTGTCGCTCCTGTTCCGATAAGTGTCACTTTGATGGTCGCATCAGGAATGGCGGCACCGCTCTGATCGGTGACATTACCTGTAAGCTGTCCTGTGGTTACAGTTTGCGCTGAAATCACAGTTAGCAAAGACATCATAAACAAAAAGACTATTCCCATTTTCAAAATAAAACTTTTTCCCGGAACCGCTTGTCCGAAAGCTGTATTTTGTAAAGGATTTATTTTATTCATTGAAATTCCTCCGAACTAAAGTCACTTTAGATTTTTTGAACATTTAATTTATCTGCGTCTAGTTTTAGTCTGAACAAATAAGTTTTAGTAAAAACAGTTAAAAATTAAGAATGCGAACAGCCAAAATAGTTATATTTACTTTAATAGATAAAGCTAAAATAACTACTTTCGTAATATTATTTTTGAAAAATTAAGCTATGTTATTAATACTTTGTTGTATGACCTAACAAAAGTTAATACGAAATTAACGGATTGTCAAGATATTTTTGCGGATTTTTACGGATTTTTGTAAGATACCGAAAAGTAATTATTTCCCGATAATCCTTCTTGTCGGCAGAAATTTTAAGTTCGCGTTGAGGTAAAACGTTTTAGTAAAAAATCAGCAGAGAAAATGCTATGAAAAAAAGAAATTACAGTTTAACTTTTATGTGTGTCTTTATATTTATCGGCGCGTCGTTTCCATCAAATTTATTCGCTCAAAAATCTTCGTTCGTGGCGGTTAAAGATCATCAGTTCGTCGTCAACGACAAGCCGTATTATTTTATCGGCGCGAATTATTGGTACGGCAGCCTTTTGGGATTGGAAAAAGATAAAAAGCGCGGCATTGAGCGGCTGCGAAAGGAACTCGATTTTTTGAAGGCGAACGGCGTGACAAATCTGCGGATTTTGGGCGGCGCGGAAGGTTCGGGTTTGATTAACGGCGTGATGCGCGTTCAGCCGCCGCTTCAGCCGGAGCAGGGAAAATTTGACGAAAGCGTTCTCGACGGTCTGGATTTGGTTTTGGCGGAAATGGGCAAGCGCGATATGAAAGCGGTCGTTTTTCTCAGCAATAATTGGGAATGGAGCGGCGGTTTTCAGCAATATCTGATCTGGAACAATAAAGTTTCCGGCGACAAAAAAACGAGAAAACTGACGTGGGACGAACAGCGCGACATCGTTTCGCAGTTTTATTCGTGCGAAAAATGCAAGGAAAGTTACAACAAACAAGTTAATTTGATCGTGAACCGAACAAATAAGTATAACGGGAAAAAATACGTTGACGAACCGGCGTTGATGGCTTGGGAATTGGGAAATGAGCCGCGCCCGATGCGTCCGTTTGCCAATGACGATTATGCAAAATGGATCAGCGATGTCGCCGCGATGATCAAATCGAAGGACAAAAATCATCTGGTGACAATCGGACACGAAGGTTTGATGGGAACGGAAGATTTGAAACTTTACGAGGAAATCAACCGCGACAAAAATCTTGATTATCTGACGATTCACGTCTGGGCGAAAAATTGGGGTTGGTTTGAAGGCGACAAAGTGGCGGAAAGTTTTCCGAACGTCATCGAAAAAGCGACCGATTATATCAATCTGCATCTGCCAATCGCCGAAAAGTTGAATAAGCCGCTCGTCATCGAAGAATTCGGCTTGCCGCGCGACAAACAATCGTTCGATATAAATTCCTCGACATCTCTGCGCGATAAATATTACGGCACGATTTTTTCGATGCTCGCCCGCAGCGCGAAAACCGACGGTTATCTCGCGGGCGCGGCATTTTGGGCGTTCGGCGGAACTTCGCGCCCGATTCCAAATCAGGTTTTTTGGAAAAAAGGCGACGATTATATGGGCGACCCGCCGATGGAAGAACAAGGTTTGAACACTGTTTTCGATTCGGATAAAAGCACCTGGAAAGTGATTAATTCTTACAGCAAATCGTTAAATTGAAGAAATTTTAGCCACGAAAGAACACGAAAATTCACGAAAAAATCTTAAAAATTAAGACCAATTTTTTCTTTTCGCGGCTAAATCCCTTTTGAATTTAAAATCTCCATCACCGACCGCAGCGACGGGTAAATCATTTGAAACGCTTTATATTGGCGATTCAAGATTTCGACGGATTTCTCGTTCGGTTCGATTGTTTCGGCGACTTTGATCGTCGCGGCGCACGCTTCGTCAACGGATTTCCAATTTCCCGCGCCGACTCCGGCGAGCAATGCCGCGCCGAACGCCGCGCCTTCTTCCGCCGCTAAAATTTCAACTTTCTGTCCGTAAACGTCGGCTTGAATTTGCCGCCACAACGCAGATTTCGCGCCGCCGCCGCCGAGTCTGATCGTTTCAATCGGAATATTCAGTTCCCTAAAAATCTCAATCGCGTCACGCAGACTGAACGCCACGCCTTCCAAAATCGCGCGGACAACGTGGGCTTCCGTGTGATTTGCCGTCAACCCGATCAGTGAAGCGCGGACGAGCGAATCAATGTGCGGAGTGCGTTCGCCCATTAAATACGGTGTCCAGAGCAGACCGTCCGCGCCGGCGGGAATTTTCGACGCGCCTTTGACCAAATCATCAAAACTTTTATCCGCCGCGAAATTATCCTTGAACCAGCGGAACGAAAAACCGGCGGCTTGCGTTACGCCGGTAACGTGCCAGCGGTTCGGAATCGCGTGGCAAAAGGTGTGAATTCGTCCCCGCAAATCTATCGAAGGCTGCTCGGTAACGGCGAAAATCACGCCCGAAGTGCCGATGGTCGCGCTGACCGCGCCGACTTTGACCACGCCCATTCCGACTGCACCGGCGGCGTTGTCGCCCGCGCCCGCGACGATTGGCGTGCCTTCTTTTAATCCCGTTTCGCTCGCGCCTGCGGCGGAAATCTTTCCGGTGATCTCGTGCGATTCGTAAAGTTCGGGCAGCAAATTTTCGCTGATTTTAACCGCCGCGAGCAGTTCATTTGACCATTTTCGGTTTTCCACATCGAGCATTAAAGTTCCCGAAGCGTCCGCTACATCGGTCGCTTTGCTGCCGGACAGACGAAAACGGATGTAATCCTTCGGCAGAAGAACGGCACGGACGCGATTCCAGATTTCCGGCTCGTTTTCGCGCGACCAGAGCATTTTCGTCAAAGTAAAATTCGGCAAAGCCGGATTGCTGACGAGTTCGATCAGTTTCTCCGCGCCGATTTTTTCCATCAAATCGCGGCATTGTTTGTTTGTTCGCTGATCGCACCAAATAATTGACGGGCGCAGAACTTCGCCGGCTTCGTCGAGAAAAACCGCGCCGTGCATCTGTCCCGAAAGTCCGATTGCGCCGATTTCTGCGGCTTGGACATTTGAATTCGCCAAAATTTTCCGAATCGCTTCCGCCGAAGCCCGCCACCAATCCTGCGGGTTTTGTTCTGCCCAACCGATTTCAGGCGAAGCAAACGGTTGATGCTCAACAGTTTCAGCAGCGATAATCGCGCCCTGCGAATCAATTAAAACGGCGCGCGAGCCGCCCGTTCCGACATCTATTCCGAGAAATTTCATAACTTTTTAGTCTTAGTTGCATTACCGGACAAAAGAATTATAGTATAAATTTCAATTCAATCAATTCGGCAGCACTTTCAAAATATAGAATATTAAGTTGAGGAAATTAATTTATGAACAGCGACAAATACGCGCCGCGTCCCGAAGATAAATTTACGTTCGGTTTATGGACGGTCGGCAATCGCGGCGCAGACCCGTTCGGAACGCAGGTTCGCAGGAAACTTTCGCCCGTCGAAATCGTCGAAATGCTGGCGGAAGTCGGCGCATACGGCGTGAATTTTCACGATAACGATTTAGTGCCGATTGACTCGACTCCGAGCGAGCAATCCCAAATCGTCAAAGATTTCAAAAAGGCGTGTGAAGATCACAACATAAAAGTTCCGATGGCGACCGTCAATCTTTTTTACGAACCTGTTTTCCGCGACGGCGCATTCACCGCGAACGACGCGCGTGTTCGCGCTTATGCTCTGCAAAAAACGATGCGGGCGATGGATTTGGGCAAAGAATTTGACGCGGAAACCTTTGTTCTGTGGGGCGGACGCGAAGGCGCGGAAACCGACGGCTGCCGTCGTCCTGACGAGGCAATTAAAAGATTGCGCGAAGCGATCAATTTTTTGTGCGAATACAATATCAAGCAAAATTACGGCTACAAATTAGCAATGGAAGCCAAACCGAACGAGCCGCGCGCCGATATTTATATGGCGACGACTTCGGCTTATCTGGCGTTTATCGAAACTCTGGAACACAAAGAAATGGTCGGTGTCAACCCGGAAGTGGCTCACGAACAGATGCCCGGACTGAATATGACGCACGCGGTCGCGCAGGCTTGGGAATCGGGCAAACTGTTTCACATTGATTTGAACGACCAATATCCGGGACGCTACGATCAGGATTTGCGGTTCGCGTCGGTGTCGCCGAAACAGATGTTCTGGCTGGTAAAATTCCTCGAAGATGTCGGTTACAGCGGAATGCGCCATTTCGACGCACACGCTTACCGCACGGAAGATTACGACGGCGTGAAAGATTTCGCCCGCGGCTGTATGCGCTCCTATCTGATTTTGAAGGACAAAGCCGCACAGTGGAATAAAGACGAAGAAATTCAATCAATTCTGGCGGAAATCGAAGCGACGAACAAGAGTTATGAAATCAAAGATATTGATTCGCTGCTCAATGAAAATTTCGACCGTGACGAACTCGCGTCAAAAGGTTTGCAGTATGAAAAACTCGACCAGTTGACGATGGATATTCTGTTTGGCGTGAGATAGTTAAATCGGCGAATTGACGTTTTTTATCCCTAAAAAGGCGCGGTAAATTTATGAAAATTATTCGAAACAATCTTTTGCGAATTTCATTCGGTTTATCTTTGTTACTGCTTTTGATGCTGTCTCTAAAACCCGTGAACATTACGGTTCGGGCGCAAACGGCATTGCCTTATAAAAATCCGCAGCTTTCGATTAACGAACGCGTCAAGGATTTGCTGGGGCGAATGACTCTGGAAGAAAAAGTCGCGCAGATGACGAGTTTGTGGATGAATAAACCGAACGACAATTCGCGCGTACCGAAAGAGCAGATGCCGATGGGCGGCGAATTTTCGCCCGCGCTCGCTAAAGAACGAATGCCGAACGGCATCGGGCAGTTTGCGCGTCAGCGTGAATACCGCGACGCGAAACGCTCCGCCGAATACGCCAACGCGGTGCAGAAATGGCTGATCGAAAACACGCGGCTGGGTATTCCGGCGGTGTTTCACGACGAGATTCTGCACGGTTTGATGGGCGAAGGCGCGACGGTTTTTCCGACTCCGCTGGCGATGGCTTCGAGTTGGGATACGGATTTAATTTCGCGCGTTTTTACTGTCGGAGCGCGGCAAACCAGAATTCGCGGCACACAGCACGTTCTCGGACCGAATATGGATTTGGCGCGTGAGCCGCGCTGGGGACGCACCGAAGAAACTTACGGCGAAGACCCGTATCTGGCTTCGCGGATGCTCGTCAACGTCGTCAAATCTTTGCAGGGAAACGCGACTTATGCGAATCCGACGATTGACGACGCGCACGTCATCGCCACCGGCAAACATTTCGCCGGACACGGACAGCCGGAAAACGGGACGAACATCGGTCCGGTTAATCTGTCGGAAAGATTACTGCGCGAAACGCATTTTCGCACGTTTGAAGCGGCGGTCAAAGAAGCGAGTCTGTTCAGCATAATGCCCGCCTATCACGAAATTGACGGCGTTCCGGTTCACGCCAACAAATGGATGCTGGAGACGGTTCTGCGCGGCGAATGGGGATTTCAGGGAACGATTGTTTCCGATTATTACGCCATCGGCGAACTGGAAAAACGTCACCACGTCGCCGCCGATCCCGCCGATGCCGCGCGGCAGGCGGTCGAAGCGGGCGTTGATGTCGAACTGCCCGACGCGGACGTTTACAAAACGCTGGTTGATTCGGTGAAAACGGGAAAATTGCCCGAAAGTCTGATTGACCAAGCCGTTTCGCGGATTCTGTATCAGAAACTTCAGCTCGGACTTTTTGAAAATCCATACGTTGACCCGGACAAAGCGGCGCGAATGACCGACACGGCGGACGACCGCAATCTGGCGGCGGAAGCGGCGCGGCGTTCGATTGTTTTATTGAAAAACGACAAAAATATTCTGCCGCTCGACCGCACGAAATTAAAATCCGTCGCCGTCATCGGTCCGAACGCCAATCGCGCGCATCTCGGCGGCTACACCGATCCGAATCCGCCGCGAACGGTGAGTATTCTGGACGGCGTGAAAAATAAACTCGGGAATACGGTCAAAGTAAATTACGCGGAAGGCGTGAAAATTACCAAAGAAGGCGGCAATTGGTTCGGCGACGCGGCGACTTTAAATGACGCGGCGAGCGATCAAAAATTGATTGACGAAGCCGTTCAAACCGCGAAAAATTCCGACGCGGCGATTCTCGTCATCGGCGGCAACGAAGACACGAACAAGGAAGCGTGGGCGGAAAATCACCTGGGCGACCGCGATTCGCTCGATCTCGTCGGGCGGCAGAACGATCTCGTCAAAGCCGTTTTAGCGACCGGCAAACCGACCGTCGTCTTTATGATAAATTCGGGACCGCTGGCGATAGATTACGTCGCCGAAAATGTTCCGGCGATTCTCGAAGGCTTTTATCTCGGCGAAGAAACCGGCACGGCGGCGGCGGACGTTTTGTTCGGCGATTATAATCCGGGCGGAAAATTAGCCGTTTCGTTTCCGCGCTCGGTCGGGCAACTGCCGATTTATTATAATTACAAACCGACGGCGCGGCGCGGCTACGCTTTTTCGACGACCGCACCGCTCTTTCCCTTCGGTTTCGGTCTCAGTTACACGACTTTTCAATATTCAAATTTGAAAATCACCAAGCCGACGATTAAATCCAATGAAGAAACAACTGTCACGGTTGATGTAAAGAACACCGGCAAAGTGCGCGGCGACGAAATCGCGCAGATGTATCTCCGCGATGAGGTCAGTTCAGTGACGCGCCCGGTCAAGGAATTAAAAGATTTCGCCAGAATTTCATTAAATCCGGGCGAAACAAAAACTGTTACTTTTGCAATAACGCCGCTGAAATTATCGTTCTACAACCGCGAAATGAAGCGCGTCGTCGAACCCGGAAAGTTTAATATTATGGTCAGCGGAAATTCCGTTGAATTGATGAATGCGGAGTTAGAAGTAGTCAAATAAAAACGGCGGAGACATAAGAAAAAGACGCGCCGAGCAAGTAACGATGCGTCTTTTTTCTGTGATGAAACGACCAATTAAAAATTGGCGATGAAATTAATATCGTTCGTGTCGCCGTTAAAACTCAATGCTTGCGGCGGTTGATTGAATTTGTATCGTTTGCTCGCCGCGCTGATGATGTAAGTTGCGCCCGCCGTCACATCGTTGAAACGATAATAACCGAATGGCGAAGTCATCGCCGTTTTTACATTGCCGTCAATATCAGTCAATCTGATTATCACATTGCCGATGCCGCGACCTGCGGCGGTCAATGCGCGTCCGGTGATAGCGACGTTTGCCGCTGTTGGATTTAAAGGCGCGATTTTTTCAACCGTGCCGTCGCCGATGCCAACGGCATAAAGCTCACCGGCTTCATCTTCGCCGAAAGACGGAAGGCTGAGCGATGAATCTAAAAGCAAAGTCTGCGCGTTGTTATACCACATCAAAATTTCGCCCGTGCAGTAATCGCCGTAAATATACGCGCCGTTCGGTACGGCTCCCTGTGTTCCGCGATACACGTAGCCGCCGGAAATCGAACAGCGTCCGCCGCTGTGATCATAATCAAAAAGCGGCGCGATATAGCCGTTCGGCGGCGTGCAGACACCGTTGTTAAATGCGGGATTGCAAATTGTTCCTTCGACAATGCGCCAGCCGTAATTTCCGCCGTTAGTGATGATGTCAACTTCCTCACGCGCGCTTTGACCGACATCGCCCGCCCAAAGCTGATGCGTTCCGCCGCGATCAAATGACCAGCGAAATGGATTCCTGACACCGACGGCGTAAATTTCGTCCGCGCCCGCCGTCGCTCCGGCGTATGGATTATCTGCCGGAATGGTGTAAGCCGGATTAGCGTCGTTGCCGGAAACATCGGGCGTGATGCGTAAAAATTTGCCCAATAAGCTGTCTATATTCTGCGCGTTATTATTCGGGTCGTTTCCTGAACCGCCGTCGCCCATTCCAATATACAAATTACTTACGTTGTTATCTGCCCGAAACTCGATCATTCCGCCGTTATGATTGGAAAACGGCTGGGCGATTACCAGCAGCACTCTTTCGGAAGCCAAATTGCCGAGCGCGTTGGTGCCGTCGGTCGTTTTATAACGCGCGATGACGGTCGCGCCGTCGCTGGCGCGCGTATAATCCACGAAAAAATATCCGTTGGTCGCAAATTGCGGATGAAAAGCCATACCGAGCAAGCCGCGTTCGCTATCAGTACTGATTTTGCTGGAAATATTTATAAAAGTAGTCGGCGTAGTTGAACCCGGCTGCACAACTTTGATAAGTCCGCCTTTTTCAACGACGAAAATACGATTCGAGCCGTCTTTCGCATTAGTTACAAAAAGCGGAGAACTCAAACCCGATAAATAAGGCTGTAGTTTGATTGCCGTCGTTTGCGCCGAAATTCCCAAACTGAAAAGTCCGATGCAAATCGCTAAAAACTTAAAATAATTTATCTTTTTCATTGGTAAATCTCCTGTTGACTGAAAATTCTAATTTTACAGACATTTTTTAAACGCCCGATTCTTTTTTAATAAGGATACTTAACGACTGATTTCCAAAATATCTTTGATTGATTTATCTGACTGTTGGGAATATCGAATATGTAAAACAATCTTAAAACTTTAACTGCGGAAACACAAGCGAATTTACAGGTGTTGCGGATTTACAACCGGTAACGAACTTTTTTTCTCTTAAGTTCGCTGTCTTCATTGTCGAAATTTTGCAGCCGCATCGTTACATCAGCCGTCATTCGCAAATCGGATTTTTCGCCGCGTTCGAGATGAAAATTTCCGGCTGCCGCGATCATCGCGGCGTTGTCGGTGGAAAGATGTTTGGAAGGAAAATAGACCGGCAAATTAAATTTTTGCGCTAAGACACGCGCCGCTTCCTGTAAAGCGAGATTACAGGCGACACCGCCGGCGACGATCAAAGTTTTCGGCTGAAGTTCAGCCGCGAGTTTTTCCATCGTGCCGATTAACGATTTGACGACCGTCTCCTGAAAGCTCGCCGCAATATCTTTTATCTCCGGCGAAGGTGTTTCATTTTCGCCGACCGGCTGAATTTCGTTTTCGCGCACATAACGCGCCACCGCCGTCTTTAGACCGCTGAAACTAAAATCCGGTCGCCCGTCGCTGATTTTGGCAATCGGAAATTTTATTTTGCCCGCGTCGCCTTCTTTTGCAAGTTTTTCAATGATCGGTCCGCCCGGATATTCGAGTCCGAGCATTTTCGACACTTTATCAAACGCCTCGCCCGCCGCGTCGTCGCGCGTGCGAGAAACCACTTTATATGTTCCGGCTGCGGGAATGTAAAAAAGATTGGTGTGTCCGCCGGAGACGATCAATGCCAACGCCGGATATTCGACCGGTGGATTGTCAAAGGCGATGCTGAAAACGTGACCTTCGATGTGATTGACACCGACCAGCGGAATATTTAATCCGAAGGCGAGAGCCTTGGCATAACAAACCCCGACGAGCAGCGAGCCGACCAGTCCGGGTCCCTGCGTGACGGCGACGGCATCAATTTCTTTAAGCGAAACTCCGGCTTTTTCCAATGCTTCATTAACCACCGGCTCGATATTTTCGAGATGTTCGCGCGAGGCGAGTTCCGGCATCACGCCGCCGTAAGGTTTGTGCAGTTCGATTTGTGATGAAATGACGGAAGAAAGTATTTTCGCTCCGTCTTTAACTATCGCCGCCGCCGTTTCATCACAGGAACTTTCAATGCCTAAAATCAACATAAATTCCAAATAAAAAGCGTTCTCCGAAAGAACGCCCTGCTAATTAACAAAAACGATAAATTTTTAATGACGCTGGTTCTCAATTTCCGCCGGAGATTTTGTCGGCGCACCGTCAGTCGCCGTTCTCAAATACCCGCTTAACAACAAAATCGCCGCGATAACGATGAAAGCCCCAACCGTAATCAAAGCCCAAACTACACCGCGATAAGACTTTGCCGTATCTTCGCGGACAACCTTTTCTTCACCGCCAACATTTATAACATCTTTTGCCATTTAATTTTTTCCTCTCAATACCAATACTTATAATTTATAATCTCTGATAAACAAATGCAAAAACCAAATAGCGTTTGTCCGCGAAAAAAGCGGGATTTTGTCATTTGTCTTCAGTTTCTTTTACCGCTGTGTTGCTAACTTATCTTCCGATAATTCCCGTGAAAATAAATCAACGGCTGATCGTCAGCGACATAGGAACTTTCAATTTGTCCGACAAAAATCGTATGATCGCCGTTGTCGTGCGCGTTGACGCGCCGACATTCCAAAACCGCCAGCGTGTCAACTAAAATCGGGATGTTTTGATTATTCGTTTCAAATTTGATGCCGTCAAACTTGTCGGGCAGGTGCGAAGCGAAACGGTCGGAATAATGCTGCTGGCTGTCGCGCAGTATGCTGACCGCAAAAAACTCGTTTTGCTCAAACGCGTGATGGCTGCCCGCCGATTTCTCGATGCAAACCAGAATCAGCGGCGGTTCAAGCGACACGGAACAGAACGCGCTGACGGTTATTCCGTGCATATTTCCGGCAGCGTCTCTGGTGGTAACAACCGTTACACCGCTGGCAAATCTTCCCAATGCGGCGCGAAATTCGTCTCTATTTATCGGCATTCGGTGTAATTATATGATTTTATTCCAATAAAATAAATAATGTTTAAGTGAAAATAAAAAAGTCCGGCAAACGATTATCGTCTGCCGGACTTTTTCATTTACTTCTTGATACTAAACCGAAGCGGTTTTCGCATCGTCTTTTTTGGTACGTTTCAATCCGCCGATCTGCACAAGGCTTTCACCTTTGATTTCGTTTTTCTCCATCACCATCTGTTGATAGAGTTTACGCATCATCTGCATTTCTTCGGCAGCGGTTTTCGGACCTTCCATATCCGGTTTGTTCGGGCGTTCCAAATCAATCGGATTCAATCTCAAACCGTGATCGGTGTTGTCGAGTTCGACTTCTTTGCCGCGCGCGAAAATTTCGTGACGACCGTTATCTTTATACCACTGCGCGACCGTCGCGTTCTGGTGCATATGTTCGATAATGTTTCTCCAGCCGATGCCCGTGTTGTAAGCGCAG
The DNA here is from genome assembly GCA_965217575.1 of Pyrinomonadaceae bacterium. Lineage (GTDB taxonomy): Bacteria > Acidobacteriota > Blastocatellia > Pyrinomonadales > Pyrinomonadaceae. The sequence goes on from OZ244558.1 coordinate 1,794,552, forward strand.
AAGGAAATTTCGCCTTCCTGTGTTCCGTAAGGAATAATGCACATTTCGGTGCGGCGGAAATCGTAATTGAACAAATCCTGAAACCACATTCCGGCGATGAATAAAAAGTTCCACGGGTCTTGACGACGTTTTTCGATGTCTTCGACCGTGCGCGTTCCGTCAACTTTTCCGTAATCTTTACCCGATAAACCGAATGATTTGTCGAATTTTTTCAAGATTCCGCCGAGCGTCAAACTCTGCGGTGCGCCGTAAGGATTGTAATTTTTAAGCAGTGCCATTCCCATCATAAAGTTTGAAAACCATTTGCCGCGTGCCGTATCGGTAATGTGTTTCATATCTTCGACGAGATTCGGAATGTGCAAAAATGCTGGAACGGGTGCCATTTCCTTGGTTTCTTTATTAATCATCATCGCGGTTCCGACTCCGCAGTTCGGGTGGCAACCGCACGAAACTTGTCCCCAATCAGCTTCCGGTCCGTGAACCAAATCGGCGAAGTCAGCAAATGCGCCCATCAATGAAAGCGGGAACCAATCGCGCAGAGGCTCAGTGATGCCAACCTGTTTTTTAACGTCCAGTGCCAGATGTGATAAGGTATATCGTTGCTGCAAACGTCTTTGTTCGGTAATGTGTTCGTCGCGTCCGGTGAACGAAACGGGTTGAAATGACACAAACGAAACTTTTTTCGGGTTTTCCAGTGCGAAACGCACAATCGAACCGACCTGATCGTTATTAACGCCATTAACTAATGTCGTGACGAGAACAATATCAACGCCGGCTTCGTGCAAATTATTGATGGCGCGTAATTTAACATCGAATAAGTTGCCGACCTGACGATGCGAGTTGGCATCGTTGCCTACGCCGTCAAATTGCAGATAAACGAATCGCAAACCGGCTTCGGCGGCTTCGCGGCAAAATTCTTTCGATTTCGCAAACTCGATGCCGTTGGTCGCCGCCTGCACCGAGTTATAACCGACTTTGCGCGAATAACGCACAGCTTCGAGAAAATAAGGCGAAAGCGTCGGTTCGCCGCCTGAAAACTGAACGGACATTTGACGGCGCGGTTTGATCGAAATCGCGTTGTCGAGAATTTCCTTCACGTCTTCCATTGAAAGTTCGTGAACGAAACCGACTTGGTTCGCATCCATAAAACACGGGTCGCACATCATATTGCAGCGGTTCGTCAAATCAACGGTCAAAACCGCGCCGCGTCCGTATTTGATGGTTGACGAGCCGTGATTGTGCAATTTTTCGTCGTTGTGCGATTGAATGTCGCGTCCCGGAAAGTTCGCTTCGATATGCTCTAAAAACTTAGAGTCAATCGCCATCAAATCTTCAAAATGTCCGTGTTCCGGGCAATCTTTAATCATCCAGATTTCACCGTCGCGTTCGATGATTTGCGCTTTAATTTCGCCGACTTTCTCGTTGACCAAAACGCCGACTTCTTTGTTACCGGCTAAAATATCCTCACGCGCTTCGATAACGCAGTTCGGACAGAGTGAATCGGTCATACGCGGGAAACCGAGCGTCGGCTTGGTTTTTTGCCAGGATTTGAGCAGTGGCTTGTCCGACCATTTCGGCGTAAAAGACGGATTCGGTTTGTACTGATTGACGGCTTTAACAGCGTTAAAAACGCCTTTTGCCACGAAAGTCAAACCTTTTTCAAAATGCTTTACAGTTTTCATAATTTATTTTCTCCAAAAAAACTTTGTGCTTATTTGCCTGGAGTCCTTTTCCGCCCGCTCTATAATTAATGGATAATGCTGGTTTTTCTGTTAAAATATCTTTCAATGATTTTTATGCTTTGATATTTTGATATATGGTATGCGGAAAATACACTCGATACACTATAATCGTACTTTAAAATAAGTAAGCAATAACCGTGCCGTTACATTTCAAAATTATATTCGTTTTATTATTAGGCTTTTAGTTCGATACTCGGCAATTAAAAATAGTCCTGCCTTGTGACATATTGATACAAAACGCAAAGTAAGCGGCACAAGTCCATTTATGACACAATTTCTTTTGCCTATTCGCTCCGCGATTGGATAACATTTCAATGTCAGCAATCTTAAACCTGTGTTTAAAAATTTTCACAGATCAGACTGTATAAATTCTCTATTACACCTGATGTTTACTCTGCTAAATTGAGGAAAAATTTTGATTAGTGGATTTTCGTTCACTTTTTGTTCACCTTTTAAGCACCCAGCTTAACGATTACTTGAAGAAATATCTATAAATTGCTGTAAATAAACAACTTATGTAGGTAAAAATAATTCTTTACATACAATTTTCTTTGTGTTAAATTTGCTCTCACCTTAAGAGAGAAGTCCTGAATTACACAAGTTTTATTCTCTCGTTTCAAGAATTTTATAAAAACAATTTGGTTTTTATTTTGAAAGCGGAATCGAAACGGAGTTTTGCTAAGTAATATTATGCCTATACGCTTCGGAACATCAGGTTGGAGAGCAATAATCGCCGACGACTTCACATTTGATAATGTGCGTCGCGTGACCGAAGCCATTTGCCGATATTTGACAAACAATTTGAACGGGCATCAAAAAATTATCATCATCGGACACGACTCGCGCTTTATGGGCGAAAAGTTTTCGGAGATCGCCGCCGACATCGCGGCGAAAAAAGGGTTTCGCGTTCTGTTATGCAATCATCCGACCCCGACCCCGACAATTTCATTCGCCATCAGAGACCAAAAGGCGATGGGCGCGATTAATTTTACGGCTTCGCATAATCCGCCGGAATATCAGGGAATCAAATTTTCGACCGCCGACGGCGCGCCGGCACTGCCTGAAGTAACCGGAAAAATTGAAGAGAATATCAAAAACAACGCGGCGGCTGATGACGCGGACAGCGGCTCAATCGAAGAATATGACGCGCGTTCGGCTTATTTGGAAGATCTGAAAACCAAGGTCAGGTTTGACCAGATTGCGGCGGCGAACGGCAAATACGCATACGATCCGCTCTGGGGAACGGGTCGCGGATATTTGGATAAAATATTGCGCGATAACGGTTTAGAAGTTGAAACAATTCACGATTGGCGCGACGTTACATTCGGCGGACAGGCTCCTGAACCGGGTGAAGAACATCTCGATGAACTTCGTCAAACTGTTAAAACAAAAAATTTGACGCTCGGACTTGCCACTGACGGCGACGGCGACCGATTTGGAGTGATTGACAGCGGCGGCGAATTTATTACGGCAAACGAATTAATCGCGCTCTTGTCGGATTATATGGCGGAAAGTCGCGGCTGGACGGAAGGTTTGGCGCGCAGTGTCGCCACCACACACTTGGTTGACCGAGTAGCGGAAAATCGAGGTTTGAAGTTATACGAAACGCCGGTCGGTTTCAAATATATCGGCGAATTGATTAATGATGACAAGATTATTTTGGGCGGAGAAGAATCCGCCGGTCTTTCCATCAAAGGTCATTATCCCGAAAAAGACGGTATTATCGCCTGTTTATTGGCGGCGGAAGCGGTCGCTGTGCGCGGAAAAAGTTTGACTGAACAGTTAGAGGAACTTTACAGCCGCGTCGGAAAGCTCGAATCAGGTCGGATCGGCGTTAAACTGACCGATGAAGTTTCCAAAAGACTAAAGGAAAAGTTAGCTCAGGAACCGTCCGAAATCGGCGGCAAAGAGATTGAGAAAATTAACCGATTAGACGGCGTGAAATTCATCTTCACAGATGGAAGCTGGATGCTGATGCGTCCTTCGGGAACGGAACCTCTGGTGAGAATCTACGCCGAGACTGAGAAGAAAGAAGATTTGGAGGTGCTGCTTGAACAAGGTCGTCACTACTTATTGGGATAATAATTCGGTGGTTTTAATGCCCGCCAAAAACAGCACAACATTTGCGAAACGCGCTGAAACGACAGTGCCGCAGTGGTTTGTATTCGCCATTATTACTTCGGTTGCCTTTATGATTTGTCTGGCGATAAATTTACGCGCATACACGGAAGTGAGCGCGGAAATGCAACAAAATCAGGTTTTAAGCGTTCAACTTGAACAACTGAGCGGCGAAAACCTGGCGATTCAGGAGGAAATTCATCGCCTGAAAACTGATCCGCGAACGGTCGAGCGCGAAGCCCGAAAAATCGGGATGAGCCGTCCGAACGAAAAAGTTCTGGTGCCGGTTAATTAACTTGCGGAGAGTTTTTTTATCAGCACATTATGCCTGCCCGCTACCTATCCGCCTTTTGCCTATCCGCTCCGCATTTGCCTACAGTTTAAACCATCCGAAATCCGCGGTTTATGTTTCCCGAACATAAACCGCACTTCCCTTTTTAATTGACTTTTCATTTGACAAAACCAAGCGGTTTTTTTAACTTTTGAATATAGACTTTTTTGTAAAGATTGGATTTGATGGAATATTCTCGATACGAAAATAAACCTTTTAACCTTTATAAAATTTATCGGCAAAGATTTGATTGGTGAAACAAAAAAGTTCTCGGAAATCACCCAGCTGTGCAAATTGAAGTGAAGTTTTCACAGCGATTTTCTTTTTAACGAGTCAGGGAAAGCAAAATGCAGACGGCAATGTTAGAAGCAAAAGAGCGAATGGAAAATCATTTGCTCGAATCGGCAATCGGCAATACGCCTCTGATTAAACTCAGAAGCGTAACGAAAGATTTGCCCGAAAACGTCGAAATTTACGCCAAAGCCGAATTTTTGAATCCCGGCGGTTCGGTCAAAGACCGCGCGGCTCTAGCGATGATTCTGGCGGGCGAAAAATCCGGTGAATTGACGAAACACAAAACGATTTTGGACGCGACGAGCGGTAACACAGGCATCGCCTACGCGATGATCGGCGCGGCTCGCGGTTACAAAGTTTGCCTGACGCTGCCGAAAAACGCTTCGTCCGAACGCAAGCGAATCCTGAAAATTTACGGCGCGGAAATCGTCGGAACGGATCAAATGCAAGGCACGGACGGCGCGCAAATCAAAGCGAAAGAATTAGTTAAAGAATTTCCCGACCGATATTTTTATCCCGACCAATACAACAACGAAAACAACTGGAAAGCGCATTACGAGACGACCGCGCCGGAAATTTGGGCGCAGACGAACGGCAAAATCACGCATTTTCTCGCCGGACTCGGCACGACCGGAACTTTCATCGGAACGGCGCGAAAATTAAAGGAATACAACCCGAAAATCCAAACGATTTCGATGCAGCCCGCGTCGCCGCTCCACGGTTTGGAAGGAATGAAGCATCTCGCAACGGCGATTGTGCCGGGAATTTACGACGCGGCGGTCGCCGACGAAAACACGGAAGTCGAAACTGAAGACGCGCAGGAAATGACGCGCCGTTTAGCCCGCGAAGAAGGTTTATTCGTCGGCATCAGCGCGGGCGCGAACGTCTTCGCCGCGCTTCGTCTGGCGCGTAAATTAAAGGAAAAAGCCGTCATCGTAACGATTTTATGCGACGGCGGCGGCAAATATCTGAGCGAGGATTTTTGGAACGAAATTTAAAGGTGAATTTTTATTTTCGGTTCTTTGAAAATTGAGAGTGAATACTGATGTTTTTATCTTGCGAATAATTCGGTATTTATCAGATAGATTTCGGCAACTTGATTTTATACAATCATTTGACGATTCCGAATGATTCGGCAAATAAGTTTTAATTCGGAATAATATCGAACCGGCAGATATTTCAGCCGTCGAGCGCAGTGCGGCTGTCTCAATTACAAATAATGAAACAATTTCAAATCGTATTTTTTAGTTTACTGCTGATGACAATCGGCGTTTTAAGTGTTTTCGGGCAATCAACGGCGATTAATTCCGCCGATCAGTCAACTGTTAATGACAAAACTGCCGTCAAAAAAATTGTGGATGTGAGGCGCGAAAAATTTAACTTTTCCTTAAAAAAAGAGTCAGACGAAGATTTGACGGAAGATTATTCAAAGGAATTTTTTGACTCTTCAAAAGAAAATTCAGCCGCGCGGCAGGCGAACGATGATCCGTCGCCGATTTCGACTGATCGCCCTTCTTTTTCGGCGGGTCCGCAAATTGTTTCGACGGCTTTCAAAGCGCAGATCGAAAGCGGTTACACCTACACGCGCAGCGGCGGCGATAAAAATCACGCGCTCGGCGAAATTCTCGTCCGCGTGCCGGTCGCCGAATCGGTCGAATTGCGGTTCGGCGTGCCGAGTTATCAATTTCAGCGCGGCGGCGGCGGCAAAGCGTCAGGATTCGGCGATGCGTCAGTCGGCGCGAAAATCAAATTCACCGACGCGGCGGAAAAGCCCGGACTTTTCAAAAAACCGGCGACCGCCGTCGTCGTCAGCACGACGCTGCCAACCGGTTCAGAAGCGTTTGGAAGCGACGATTTACAGCCGCAAGCGGTATTCGCGCTATCCACTTTGTTAGTGGAAAAAATTGGAATTACGTCTAACATCGGCTATCTTCGCGCCAGCGACGGCATCGGCAACAATTTTAATCAGGGATTTGCCAGTCTGCTGTTGAGTCGCGGTTTAACAAAGCGGCTCGGCGGTTATTTTGAAGTTTACGGACAGTCACGAGTTTCCGCCGCGAGCAGCGACGGCGCGAAATACGCCAACGCCGGATTGACATATCTTCTCAACAATAATTCCCAGCTCGACGCGCGTTTCGGCAGCGGTTTGGGCAACCACGCGGCGGGACCCGATTATTTTTTCGGCTTCGGCTACTCGCAGCGATTTTAATATTTCCAAAGTCGGGAACGCAGGCAGAATGTCTGCGCGTTCGGCAACACAGATTGCTTCGCGCCGACATTGACTTCGCAGGCAGGATGCCCGCGTTCCAGTAATTTATGAGTAAATTTTCGATGGAAACCAAGCTCGTCCACGCGGGCGAACGACGCGAACGACCGATTGGCAAAGCCGTCGCCACGCCGCTTTACGCGACGGCGACTTATACTTACGATTCGATGGCGGAAATGGACGCGGCTTTCGTCGGCGAAGGCGGCGATTATATTTATTCGCGCTACGGAAATCCGACGGTCGCCGCGCTCGAAAACGCGCTCGCGGCGATTGAAAACGGCACGGTTTCGGTCGCTTATGGCTCTGGAATGGCGGCGATTCACGCGGCACTTTTCGCGTGTGAACTGACGAATAATTCCATCGTTTTGGCTTCGCAGGATTTATACGGCGCGTCGTTCGATTTGCTGAATAAAATTTTCGGCGCGTTCGGCGTGAAGATGAAAACGGCGGATTTTAACGATTTGGACGAATTGAAAACGAAAACGGAAGAATTAAAACCGCGTGTTCTGTTAGCCGAAACGATTTCCAATCCGCTTTTAAAAGTCTGCGACATCGAAAAAGTCGCCGAAATCGCGCATCAAAACGCGGCGCGATTGGTTGTTGACAACACTTTCGCCTCGCCGTATCTGTGCCAACCGTTAAACTTAGGCACGGATTTTACGGTTCACTCGGCGACGAAATATTTGAGCGGACACGCCGACGCGATGGGCGGAATCGTCGTTTCACGCGAAGAATTTGACCGTCCGGCATTAGTCGGCGTTTTGAAGTTGGTCGGCGGCGTTCTGAGCGTCTGGGAAGCGCATCAAATCTTGCGTGGCGTGAAAACTTTGGGTTTGCGAATGGAAAAACAATGCGCCAACGCGCAGATTTTAGCCGAAACTTTATCGCAGAATCCGGCAATCGAGAAAGTTTATTATCCGAATTTGTCAGGCGATAAAGATTTAATACGCAAGGTTTTACGCGAAGATTTCGGCGGTGCGCTGGTTTCAATAAAACTGAAAAACGACACGATTGAAGCAGCTTGGAAATTTATGGACGCGCTGAAATTATGCGTCCGCGCGACGAGTTTGGGCGACGTTTACACGCTCGTTTCGCATTCGGCAACGAGTTCGCACCGCGAACTTTCGCCGAAACGTCGCGCCGATTTAGGAATCGCCGATGGCTTGGTGAGAATTTCAGTGGGCATCGAAGACGTGAAAGATATTATCGCGGATATTGAGCAGGCTCTTAATAATGGATAATTGATAATGTAAAATGGATAATTAAAATCAAGCAAATATTATCAATTATCTGTCTAAATCTTATGATTTCAATCAGCGAAGAATTAATCAGTCAAATTAAAGCGCACGGCGAAAGGACTTATCCGAACGAATGCGGCGGAATGCTGGTCGGGCGATTTGAAAATGAAAGCAAAACTGTCGTCGAACTTTTGCCGATGGAAAATGCGATGGCGGAAGCGGAACAGCACAATCGCGTGCTGATTACGCCGAAAGACGTTTTGCGCGCGGAGCGTTACGCGCGTGAAAAAAAACTCGATGTCGTCGGCTATTATCATTCGCACCCGGACGACAAAGCTGTGCCGTCGCAGTTCGATTTAGATCACGCGCTGCCGGTTTGGAGTTACATCATCGTTTCGATTCGACAGGGCAAAGCGGTTGACGCGCGTTCGTGGGAAATGGAAAATGACCGCACGAAATTTAATGAAGAAGAGATAAAAAATTTGTAGGGGCGACGGCTCGTCCTCGCCCGCAATGTTTGAATATTGCAAAAACCGGGCGACCACAAGGGATCGCCCCTACAAATTATGAGGAGAAATTTATGGCAGTAACAATAATTATTCCGACACCTTTGCGGCAGTTCGCGGGCGGAAAATCGGAAATTGAAGTCGAAGCGCAAACGGCTGGGGAAGCGTTAGAAAACTTAACGGCTGAATACGCCGATTTGAAAAAGCATCTTTACAACGACGCGGGCGTTTTGCGAAATTTCGTCAATGTTTACGTCGGCGACGAAGACATCCGCGATTTGGACGGCTTGGAAACCGAAGTCAAAGACGGCGGCGAAATTATGATCGTGCCGTCAATCGCGGGCGGAAATCTCGCGGTTGAAGCGAAGGCGAACGACGATTTGCCGTCGCTGACGAACGAAGAATACGCCAGATATTCGCGGCATCTGATTTTGCCGGAAGTCGGTTTGGAAGGTCAGCGCAAATTAAAAGCGGCGCGGGTTTTGATGATCGGCACGGGCGGACTCGGTTCGCCTTTGGGACTTTATTTGGCGGCGGCGGGAATCGGAACTTTGGGTTTGGTTGATTTCGATGTCGTTGACGAATCGAATTTGCAAAGGCAGATTATTCACGGCACGAAAGATGTCGGTCGCCCGAAAATCGAATCGGCGCAGGATCGTCTGAAAGACATCAATCCGAACGTCAAAATCGAAGCGCACGAAACTCGTCTGACGAGCGAAAACGCGCTCGACTTATTCAAAGATTTCGACGTAATCGTTGACGGCACGGACAATTTCCCGACCAGATATTTGGTCAACGACGCTTCGGTTTTGACGGGAAAGCCGAATGTTTACGGCTCGATTTTCCGTTTTGAAGGTCAGGCGAGCGTTTTCTGGGCGGAAAAAGGCGCGTGTTATCGCTGTCTTTATCCCGAACCGCCGCCGCCGGGACTCGTTCCGAGTTGCGCGGAAGGCGGCGTGTTGGGCGTTTTGCCCGGAATTGTCGGCACGATTCAGGCAGCGGAAGTCATCAAAGTGATTTTGGGCGCGGAAGGAATTTTGCTCAATCGCCTTTTACTTTTCGACGCTTGGAAAATGAAATTCCGCGAATTGAAACTCAAGAAAAATCCCGATTGCCCGATTTGCGGTACGCATCCGACGATTACCGAACTGATTGATTACGAAGAGTTTTGCGGACTGAATCTGCCGGACGAATCGCCGGTTTTGGAAGAAATCACGGCGACGGAATTAAACGAATTAATCAAAAACGACAAAGAAGTGCAAATCATTGACGTGCGAGAACCGCACGAATATGAAATCGCCAAAATTCCGCAGACAAAACTGATTCCGCTCAACGAAGTCGTCAATCGTGCCAAAGAAATTGACCAATCGAGGACGGCAATCATTCACTGCAAAGCCGGCGGACGCAGCGCGAAAGCGATTGCCGCGTTGCAGGAAAACGGCTATAAAGGCAAACTTTTGAATCTGAAAGGCGGAATTTTAGCTTGGTCTGATGAGGTTGACGAAAGTGTGGCAAAATATTAACTCGAAATCGTTGGTAAGCGGCGCATAGGTTAATCTTCCTGAAGATAGTAGTTATTTGCCCGCAGAACACGCGGAAAAAAAGAAAATTTGGATGTCACGAATCTTACATTCGTAAAATCTTTCATAAATCTCCGCCTATTCCGCGTGTTCTGCGGGCATTAATTTTCATCCCGAACTATGGCATATTTATTGTTCAGGAATAAATAAGTAACTGCAAACCTTTCTGTTTGACTCATTGGTGATGAAATTATCGTGCCGTCAGGAAAGCGCGCTGATTGAAAAAATGTGTCGAAGATGAACGCGGGAAATACGGAATTTAGAAATGTAACGCCCGAAACGTGACGTAACTCTGCACGAAACCGACCACGAAAATATCGAAATAGATGTTTGCGATAAACGCTCCGGCGTTTGGCTGGACGCGGGCGGACTCGCACAGGTAGTTGGTAAAAACGAGAACGGCGGTTGGTTCAACCGATCAGTTTGATTATTTGAAAATTCCGCTGAAAATTTAGTCTCCGCAGACTTTCCAGCATTGCTAAATCGTCAGACGGCTAAACGCCGCAATTAATTTTCATTGATTCGACGCTTTCAGCAGTATCGCCGTTTAGCTCGTAAACTTCCGCCCATTCGCCTTCATAGTAATGCGCGTAAACGACGATTTCAAATTTCCCGTCGCCATTAAGATCGGCGATGCTCGACACTTTGTATTGCGCCGGCGCGCCCATATTTGCCGATTTGGTGATGAAATCTCCATCCAGAATAATATTTTTCGCCTTCTCATCAACCACTTTTCGCAACAGCACAAAAGAATAATCACCGGCTTCGCTTCGGGAACTCAGTCCTTTTTTGAATGATGTCGCGTTCAAAACCACTTCATCCGTCCCGTCTCCGTCCAAATCAGTCTGAAATATTTGCGTGATTTTTACGTCTTTGCCGCTTAAACCTTTGCCGGCAAGCGTTTCGGCGACAATTTTACGATACACGGGCGAATTGACATCAAGATTTCTGACCGGGCGCGGCATCGGATTCCACGAAAGTCCTGCGCCGAAAGCAACGCCGTTTTTTTTCGTCTCCGAACTAAAGTTGATTCCGTAAAATTCTTCGCACGGCGAACCGACTTCCGGCGAGTTCGCTTTTGCCGAACTTTTGACGGCATTTTCCGAATTATAAATTTGATATTCGTCGCCTGCTTGTAAGTTCCCGGCAACATCCTTCGCCGCCATCCATTGCCCGTTTTTGACACCACCCAATAATCCGCCGATATTTAATTCGATAATCGGGACAGTCGTATTTGATTTTTGTTCGACCGGCGGAGTCGCAGAGGCGTAAACCTTTGTATCGAGAGCGGATGACGACGTGTCACTACCTGCCTGACGACAACCGCCTAAACTGACGACCAGCATCATACATAAAGTATAAATTTTCATAACATTTGATATTATCTGCGAAAAAACAAAATCCCCTAAGTTATCGTAAATCAACTACTTCAAAGTGCATTCCGTCAATTTTGCTTTGATTAGTGTAATGACCGCCCCAGTAAAATCCCAGCCGATTGGCAATTGGCACTAACTCACGAACACTACCCGTTCTGCCGGTTGCCGCCGACACCGCCGGCTGTTCGTTCCATTGTTCGTTAATATCAAAAGCCGCGCCGAAAGCGTGATTACTCAAAGTATGCGATTTACCGATAAAGCGCGCGTTAAACGCGCCGCTGAAAGTGCGGATGTGATGCACCAAACCGGCATCTTCCCACGCCTGAAATAACCGTCGTATCTGATTTGCCGCGAGATGATGAACGCGCATATTGCCGCTGCTCCGAACACCGTAGATCGGCACACCGTTAAGCTGTGGCACATTGATCGTGATAATATTTCGCCTTTCCCAATTATCAGTAATTCTGATGGCGCGTCTTTCGTGCGCGGTCGGTGCCGGGACATACGAAAAACTGCCGAAAAGTCTCTGTGAAAGTCCGAGTGACGGAGAATGCAAACCCGTCGGGCGCGGCGGATAAGTCGTGCTGTTTGGCGGCACCGTACCGCTGCCGCCAGACGGCGGATTCGGGTGCGGATTCGGGTGCGCCGGATTTGGCGCAAACGGTGCGGACGGCACTGCGATAAGACCGAATCGCTGCGCCACGGCGCGTGTCTGCGGTCCAAATATGCCGTCCTGAATCAAATGATGATTTCGCTGAAAAACCAATGTCGCATTATGGGTGAGTTGACCGAAGTCGTTGTCAATCCGACCGGGTGCATACCTGTGGACAGCTAAAAAACGCTACCAAGCTCCAACGTCGCCGCCCGTCATATGCGGGTTTTTAAGTTCTAAATCACGCATCTTATTTTCTCCTTTTTTCTCTTTGATTTCAAAATGTTTTTTTATAAGACTGTGAAACTTAACTAAATTTGCAGTAATAAGTTTATTTTCAAAAAATATTGTTTCCCACTGATGAAACAAAGTGCAGTGCGTCCTACTGACGAAACAAGAGTGAGACACACGCCTTTGACGTTAGGAATTTCAAACGGTCAGAATTAAACTATAACATCAAGCTGACGAGCAGGAGAATTTTGAGATGAATATTGGAGACCAAAAGTTAATTCGTTAAGCCACGCACTGAGGCGGCAACGTTCGGCGGCGGCGGCGGCTCGCGGCGGCGCAGATGTCGGGAAAAGTCATTTTACCGATTCAATGCGCGAAGCCTAACTCGGCGAACTCCATATTTTCGATGCAGAAAGCAAAGCGCGTTTTTTGCGCGGTGTTTGAAGAAATTCCGGTAAAATAAAACTACATTCATCAAAGTCTTCATAAATTTCAGAGTGTCCGCGTCTTTGGCGGGCATTAATTTTCATCCTGAACTGTGGCATAATTTTGTTTATCAAGAAATGAATAATTACAAACTTTTCTACTCGCCGCATTATTACGCCGAAATCGGTGAAGGTCACGTTTTTCCGATCAAGAAATTTGAACTCGTCCGCGACCGTCTGCTCGGCGAAGGAACTTTGCGGAAAGATGAAATAATTGAGCCGCTTCCGGCGAAAATCGAAGATTTGCGGCTCGTTCATACGGAAGATTATTTGACGCGGCTGATTAACGGAACTTTGACGGCGAAGGAAGTTCGCAAACTCGGGCTACCGTGGACGCAATCGCTCGTTCGGCGCACGTTTCTGGCAGTTTCGGGAACGATTAACGCTTCGGTTCACGCGCTCGAAACCGGAATTTCGTCAAATTTGGCGGGCGGAACGCATCATTCGTTTCCTGATCGCGGCGAAGGTTTTTGTGTTTTAAATGATGTCGCAATTGCGATTAGAGTTTTACAGCGCGAAAATCTCGCCAAAAGATTTTTAATCGTTGACTGCGACGTTCATCAGGGCAACGGCACGGCGTTTATTTTTCAAAACGAAGAAGAAATTTTCACATTTTCGATGCACGGCGAAAAAAATTATCCGCTTTTCAAGGAGAAATCGAATCTCGACATCGAGCTTCCCGACGGCACTTCCGACAAAGTTTATCTCGAAACTTTAAGCGAAGCTCTGCCGCGAATTTTTATGCACGATCCCGATTTAGTTTATTATCTCGGCGGCGCAGACCCGTTTGAAAAAGACAAACTCGGCAGGCTCGGACTTTCTTTTGAAGGTTTGATGAAACGCGACGAAATGGTTTTGGAATTTGCCAAAGAGCGCGAAGTTCCGATTGTCACGACGATGAGCGGCGGTTACGCGAAAGACATAAATGACACGGTTGAAATTCACTCAAATACGATTCGCGCGGTGAAAAAAGTTTTCGGGCGATCAAATTTTAACAATGCTTCCGCCTGAAATTTCAGTGAATTATTTGACACTGACGGCTTGTTCGATTGCTTTGTCCAGACGATTTTTGACGGTCAAATCAAATCCGACAAATTTTTGTGCTAAATTTCCGCTGCGGTCGAAAACGGCGGTTTGCGGGATTTCATCCTGATTGGCGAAAACAAATTTCAATAAATCGTCTTCGGGCGCGGCAATCGGATAAGTAATATTCAGCTTTCGGACAAAATCAGGAACTTTCGCGCGATCTGCGTCATCGCCCGCGTGCAGTCCGACGATTTGCAGGTTTTCCGCGCCGTATTTGTTTTGCAGTTCGTTCAAATGCGGAATTTCCTCTAAACACGGCGGGCAATAAGTCGCCCAAAAATCCAAAACGACAACTTTTCCCTGCAAATCCTTTAATTTTTGTGATTTCCCATCAAAACTTGTCCAACTCATCTCGCCGAGCGGCTTTGACGGCGGGAGCGGCAAATTCGCGCTGGGGACATTATTGATCGAAACCGGCTGATTGGAAACCGAAACCGGCGCGGCGGCGGGACGACACGCCGAAAAACAAAAAGCGAAAGGCACAAGGCACCAGGCGAAAATTTTCATAAAAGCGACCTCTTTGACAAATTATAAACGGTAAATTGTATTATTGCATAAATATAATGCCTAAACAGACGGTCGAAGAAAATTTTTTCGCGGCTGAAAAAAAGCGGAATTTCCTTTTTACAAGCGAGAAAATTACCAACCGAGATCAATCATCCGACGGCGACCGGCGAGAGAATCCGCTGAAGTCAGCGCGGCGAAAATATAACTGAAGAAAAACGCGCGATTATCATCAAAAAAATTCACGACTCTACAAAATACCCGTACTCGACGCAAAATTTCAAAATTAAAGACAAATGATGTAATCTTTCAGAGAGATAAAATATTCCGACCAATGCGATTCGGAACAACAAAATGATGAAAAATCTATTTACAGCAAATTTAGCGGAAGTTGATCCCGCAATAAACGACGCGATCAACGATGAAATCAAACGCCAGACGAACGGTTTGGAACTTATCGCTTCGGAAAACTTTGTGTCCGAAGCCGTTTTGCAGGCGATGGGAACGGTTTTTACGAACAAATACGCCGAAGGTTATCCGGGCAAAAGATATTACGGCGGCTGTGAGTTTGCCGATGTCGTCGAGAATCTGGCGATTGAGCGCGCGAAGGAAATTTTCGGCGTATCACACGCCAATGTTCAGCCGCATTCGGGCGCACAGGCGAATATGGCGGTTTTTCTCGCGGCGTTGGATCACGGCGATAAGATTCTCGGAATGAATCTGTCGCACGGCGGACACTTAACGCACGGACATCCGATGAATTTTTCGGGGATCAATTACGAAGTTTTCGATTACGGCGTGAACAAAGAAACAGAGCAAATTGATTACGACGAACTGCGTAAAATCGCGGAAGAAAATCAGCCGAAAATGATAATTTGCGGCGCGTCGGCTTATCCGCGAATTATTGATTTTGCAAGAATCGAAGAAATCGCCAAATCGGTCGGCGCGATTGTGATGGCGGACATCGCGCACATCGCCGGACTCGTCGCCGCCGGACTTCATCCGTCGCCTGTGCCGCACTGCGAATTTGTCACGACGACGACGCACAAAACTCTGCGCGGTCCGCGCGGCGGTTTGATTTTGTGCCGCGAAGAATCGGCAAAAGCGATTGACAAAGCCGTGTTTCCGGGCGTTCAGGGCGGACCTTTGATGCACATTGTCGCCGCGAAAGCGGTCGCGTTCGGCGAAGCTCTGCGCGATGATTTCAAATCATATCAACAGCAAATTTTGGACAACGCGCAGGCATTGGCGGCGGAACTGAAAAATCAAGGTTTGAGATTAGTTTCCGGCGGAACTGACAATCATCTCATTTTAATTGACGTTTTCGCGGGCGGCAAAGGAATTACCGGCAAAGTCGCGGAGAAAGCACTCGACGCAGTTCATATTACGGTCAACAAAAATACGATTCCGTTCGATACGAATTCGCCGTTCGTCGCGTCGGGGATTCGCGTTGGCACGCCCGCGCTGACGACGCGCGGAATGAAAGAATCGGAATTGAAGCAAATCGGCGGTTTGATCGCTTCGATTGTCCGCGAACCGGAATCCGAGAGCGTACAAACACAGGTCAAAAAAGATGTCGCGGAACTGGCGGCGAAATTTCCGCTTTACGCGCATCGGCTGCGCGATGAAAAAAGCGAATCAATTTCGGCGAGTTGAAAATTATAATTTAAGGAGTCGGCGTGAAAAAATTTATCTTTATTTTGATGTTATCCGGCGTATTCACAATCGGCGCGGCGGCACAGACAAAACCAAATTCGCCCGCTGCCGCAGTTCCCGCCAATTATGTCAGCGACGGCTGTTCGCATTTTCCCGACGGCGATTATTTGGACTGCTGTTACGAACACGACAAAACTTATTTTGCCGGCGGAAGTTGGACGCAGCGTTGGCGAGCCGATAAAAAACTTTACAAATGCGTGGCAGCGAAAAACGGTTTTGAGCATAAAATTATCGCGCCCGTGATGTGGACGGGCGTGCGAGCGTTCGGCGTACCATGGTTGCCGACTTCATTTCGCTGGGGTTTCGGAAAGACCAAACCGCATAAATCAAATGGAAAGTAGCCTCAAAAAAAGTCGCGCCGAATCGGACTCGATCAAAATCCACGCTGTTTTGCAGATTTCGGTACTCACCGCCGAACTGACAAGATCCGCCGCTTGTTTTCACCGAAAAAATCCTGCCGAAACTTCATTTAAACTCATTAAAATTCAACTTTCCGCCGACTGTCTAAATTTGTAAAAAAATGGTAAAATAATATTATCTTTTAATAAAAATTTAACAATCGAGGAATAACAAAATTGGCTACACCAAAAGAAAAAGTTAAGAAAAACAAACAAGACGATTATGATGAAGGTTCGATCACCGCTTTAGAAGGTCGCGAGGCGGTGCGTCTGCGTCCGGCAATGTATATTGGTTCGACCGGCGACATCGGTTTACATCACCTTGTTTACGAAGTTGTGGACAATTCGGTTGACGAAGCGTTGGCGGGCTATTGCGACACCATCGAAGTGGTCATCCATATGGACAATTCGATTACGGTGGTTGATAACGGGCGCGGAATTCCCACCGGAATTATCGAACAATTCGGCGTGTCGGCGGCGGAAGTCGTTTTGACGGTGCTTCACGCGGGCGGAAAATTCGACTCGAATTCTTACAAAGTCTCCGGCGGTCTGCACGGTGTTGGCGTGTCTTGTGTCAACTTTTTGAGCGAATGGCTGCAATTGGAGATTTGGCGCGACGGCAAAACTTACGAAATGGACTTTCGCACCGGGATTACGGCGACCCCGCTCAAACAAACCGGCAAAACCGACAAACGCGGCACGAAAATCACTTTCAAACCGGACGGAACTATTTTCGACACGGAAACTTACAGTTTTGAAAAACTTTCCGAACGGCTGCGTGAAAAAGCGTTTTTGAATAAAGGAATTCGCATTTTTATCAGAGACGAACGCGAAGAACCCGAAAAGTCGCACGAATTTTATTACAAGGGCGGCATTTCCGAATTCGTCAAACATCTGAATAAAAATAAAAGTCCCGTTCACGACGAACCGCTCTATTTTGAACACATTGCCGACGATCTTTCGATTGATATTGCGATGCAGTACAACGACAGCTATGACGAAAAAGTGTTCAGTTTCGCCAATAATATCAACACGGTTGACGGCGGAACACATCTGTCGGGTTTTCGCGGCGCGATTACGCGAACGATCAACAATTACGCCAACAGTTCGGGTTTAACGAAAAATTTCAAAACTTCCTTGTCCGGCGACGACGTGCGCGAAGGTTTGGTCGCCGTCATTTCCGTCAAATTGCCGCAGCCGCAGTTTGAAGGACAGACGAAGGGCAAACTCAATTCGGACGTAAAAGGCGCGGTCGAATCTTTCTTAAACGAAAAACTCGGCGAATATTTCGAGCAGAATCCGAACGTCGCCAAAAAAATCGTCGGCAAAGCCGTTGACGCTGCGCGCGCGCGCGAAGCGGCGCGAAAAGCGCGTGAAATTGTCAGAAAAAGCGCGCTCGGTTCATCAACTTTGCCCGGAAAACTCGCCGATTGTCAGGAAAAAGACCCGGCTTTGTCGGAACTTTACCTTGTGGAAGGAGATTCAGCGGGCGGCTCGGCAAAACAAGGACGCGACCGCAAAAATCAAGCGGTTTTGCCGTTGAAAGGTAAAATTTTGAACGTCGAAAAAGCGCGCTTTGATAAAATGCTCGGACACGGCGAAATCAAGGCGTTGATTACGGCGATGGGAACGGGAATCGGAAAAGACGATTTCGACATCGAAAAACTGCGTTATCATAAGTTAATTATTATGACTGACGCTGACGTTGACGGTTCGCATATCAGAACTCTGCTGCTCACATTTTTCTACCGGCAAATGCCGGAACTGGTCGAAAACGGTCATATTTACATCGCGCAGCCGCCGCTTTTCAAAGTCAAACGCGGCAGAAAGGAAGAATATATCAAGGACGAAACCTCGATGCTGCGTTATATGATGAAGCAGGCGACGAGCGACATCGAACTGAAATCTACGGCTAACGATAAGGTTTATGAAGGGCGCGAATTGTCGAAACTGCTCGAACAGGTAACGGAATACGGACGTTATTTCGACCGTTTCGCCCGTCGAATAAATAATGACGAAAAACTGTTGGACGTTTTGATCGAAGCGTTTGCCGGAAAAGACGGGATTTTGACGAACCAGAAAATGAAGCTGCGGGAAGTTTTTGAACAGGAAGAACTGATCGCGCAGATTGAAGGCAAAATCGCCGCCGCCGGTTACAAAACCGAATTGATGACTGACGAAGAACACGGTTTGGCGGAAATTGAAATTACATTTTCCAACGGGCAAAAGCTGATTTTCGACTGGAATATGGCGAGTTATGTCGAATTTCAAAAAGCCGTCGAACTCAAGAAAAAACTCGAAGCCGAATTTCCCGCGCCGTTTGTGTTGGGCGAAAACGGCAAATCGGAAACAATCGGAACACGCCGCGAACTACTCGAAAATGTTCTCGCGTCGGCGAAAAAAGACCTTTCGATTCAGCGTTACAAAGGTTTGGGCGAAATGAACCCGGAACAGCTTTGGGAAACGACGATGGATCCGGCAGGTCGCACGCTTTTGCAGGTGCGTATCGAAGACGCGATTGAAACCGATGAAATTTTCACGATTTTAATGGGCGATCAGGTCGAACCGCGCCGGAAATTTATCGAAGAAAACGCGCTCGACGTGAAAAATCTCGACGTTTAACTTCAGCGGTAATTGTAAGTGGCAATTGGTTGATTATTTCTTGACCATTTGCCGCTATTTTTTTAACGGGACACGCTACTTTAGTTCGCGTTCCGACAACATAATGAAATGTTTTGGAGTATGGTGATTCCGAATTTATGAAAATCCAACCCGTCAGTTATCTCAAGGGAGATGTTCATCTTCCGGGCGACAAGTCAATTTCGCACCGGGCGGCGATTTTCGCGGCGTTGGCGAACGGCATCACGCGCGTCGAAAATTTTGCGACGAGTGCCGACTGCGCTTCGACGCTCGAATGTCTGGAAAATCTAGGCGTTGAGATAAACCGCGAAAATAAAACGCTGATAATTAAAGGTGTCGGGAAAATCGGATTTTCCGCGCCGCACAAAGAACTAGACTGCGGCAACAGCGGCACGACGATGAGGTTATTGGCGGGCGTTTTGGCGGGGCAAAATTTTGATTCGGTTTTAATCGGCGACGCATCGCTTTCGAAACGTCCGATGAAGCGCATTATCACGCCGCTGACGCAGATGGGCGCGAAAATTGAAGCCGACGACAATCACGCGCCGCTGAAAATTTACGGAAGAAATCCGTTGCAGGCGATAACTTACAAACTTCCCGTTTCGAGCGCACAAATAAAATCGTGCGTTCTGCTGGCGGGATTAAACGCCGTCGGCGAAACTTCGGTTGAAAGCCTGGAAGCTAAAACTCGTCTGGCGACTTCGAGAAATCACACGGAGTTGATGCTCGGTTATTTAGGCGCGAACATCAAAGAAACTTTTGTCGAAACGGAAAACGGTTTTGTGCATCAGGTTTCGATTGAGGGCGATTCAAAGCCAGTCGCCAAAGATTTGGAAGTTCCGTCGGACGTTTCTTCTGCCGCATTTTTTCTCGTCGCGGCTTCGGTTTTGCAAAATTCCGATGTCGTATTGAAAAACGTCGGTCTTAATCCGACACGCACGGCAATTATTGAAGTTTTGCAGGAATTCGGTGCGGACATCGAAATTTTGAATCGAAAAGAAGCTAGCGGCGAGGTAGTCGGAGATTTGCGCGTTCGAGGGAGAGAAAATTTTGAGTCGAAAATTGTGGGAAACTTGATTGACGGCGCGACGGCGGCGGGTTTAATTGACGAAATACCGATTCTCGCGGTTTTCGGAACTCAGCTCGACGAAGGTTTGGAAATTCGCAATGCCGAAGAACTGCGCGTCAAAGAATCTGACCGCATCAGCGCGGTCGTTGAAAATCTGCGGCGAATGAACGCGGAGGTCGAAGAATTTGCCGATGGTTTCAAAATTAAGAAATCACAACTTAAAGGCGCGCAGATTGATTCGTTCGGTGATCACCGGATTGCGATGGCGTTCGCCGTCGCCGCGCTTTTTGCCGATGGCGAAACGGAAATCAGCGATGCCGACTGCGCTCAAGTTTCCTTCCCGGAATTCTTCGACGTGCTGAACAGCGTCGTCCAAAATTGACCGGCTAAACCGATACGTTTTCTTAAATTCATTGACACGGCAAAGGAAAACGAGTAATTTTGTTTAATTGCTCCTTATTGACAAATAAACAGCGGCTTGCCGAAAGACGATAATTTTGATTAAATTTGATTCAAATAAGATAAGAGAAATGAAATTTGCGGTATTCGGTCGGTTAAAAAATTTTGCCCTGAGTTTTTCTTCACCGCGCGTTTAAATTAATTACAAAACATCATTCATTTTTGCAAGAGTTGTTTATGCACATAGCTTAGATATGTCGGTGCAATTGTGAAACAGCGGCGCAAATAATTTTGAGGTTGGGGGCAACCAATCAGCTTTAAAGATAAGTCTATATAAAAACACATTGAAGAAATATTCAAGCAGTTTTTGCGAAAGCCGGTCGAGCTGCCGCACCGAAAAAAATTTCGAGCGTCATAGTCATCATAATTGGAGGATACGAATGAATTGGAAATTTAAGTTACTGTTGGTAATTATAACAGTTGCCGCCGCCGCAGTTTTGATTAAACTGCCGTTTCAACATCGGTCAAATGCGGAATCTTTGCTAAATATGGAAACGGCGGCACCGATTACGCAGGAAAATGTTACGACTTATCCAAACGGCGTAATGGAAATAAAGCCTGCGAATTTCGCCGTCAGCGGAATGGCGCGCGAGATGCCGACCTCCGATCCCGACGCGCTGGTCAAACGCGCGAATTTTGTTGACCCGGAAGTAATTCGTGAAATGAGAGCCGAAGCCGCGCGTAAAAAGCTCGGTATCCAACCTGATAATGATAATGACGCTGAGGAAATTAACGAATTAAACGTCGAAAATCCGAAAAAAACCGTTCCCAACGCGCACGGCGACAAATCTTTTCAAGATCCGCTCGTCAACAAAGGCATTCGCCCGGACGCTCCGCAAACGATGCCGACACCGAGTTTAACTTTTAACGGCGCGTCGCAGGTGGACAATGCCGCGCAGGGTGCCGGAAGCGTACTGCCGCCGGACACGAACGGCGATGTCGGACCAAACAATTACGTCAGTTCGGTCAACCTGGTGCTGAAAATGTTCGATAAAAGCGGAAATGTCGTCGCCGGTCCGGTCAAGACCAGCAGTTTATTTGCCGCTCTGCCCGCCGGTGATCCGTGCCGCGTCCAGAACGACGGCGATGCGATTGTGCTTTACGACTCGCTTGCCGACCGCTGGCATATCAGTCAATTCGGCGTGCCGTCGGGGAATGCGACTTACCAGTGCGTCGCGCTTTCCGTCAGCGGCGATCCGACCGGCGCGTATTATGTCTGGAGTTACGCATATCCGATTTCGGCGGTTAATGATTATCCCAAAGTCGGCGTGTGGACGGACGGCTATCATATGACCTTTAACCAATTTAATATTGCCGGAACCGCTTATCTCGGAGTCGGCATTTTAACGCAAGACCGCAAAAAAGCCTTGGTTGGCGATCCGACCGCCGCTGCCGTTTATTTTAATCTCGGCAGTATAGACAGTTCATCTTTTGGAATGCTTCCCGGTGATATTGATGGTTATGTCGCTCCGCCGGAAGGGATGGCGGAAATCATCGGCGAACTTAATTCTAAAGATCAGGGTGATATAATTGACGGAATCCAAATGTACAAATGGATTCCTAATTTCGCTAATCCCGGCAGCTCAAGTTTGACCGTCGTGGACAGCGTGTCGCTTCAGGCATTTGACGGCAGAAATCCGAGCGGACGCTCAGATATTGAGCAAATGGGCGGTGCCGCACTCGATTCAATCGCGCCGCGCTCAATGCATCGTTTCGCCTATCGTAATCTGGGAACTAATGCGAATCCGATCAACTCTTACGTCGGCAATTTTACGGTCAATGTCAGCGGCGCGGCTCCGACGGGTAATCCGCCCGTCGCGCTCACGGCGGCAACTTTTCAGGCGGGCATTCGATGGTTTGAGATGCGCCGCGCGGGTGACGCGATGAGCGTTTACGATCAGGGAACACACAATCTGACACCGGGCGACGGCGCGAACGGCTTGAATAATTGGATGGGCGGCATCGCGCAGGACAATCGCGGCGACATCGCTCTCGGATTTTCTCAAGCCGGAACGACTCAGCGAGCGAATATTATGATCGCCGGTCGCACCAACAACACGCCGAACAGCGGAACGCTTAATGAAGGCGAGGCTTTGATGTATGCCGCCGGCGGTTCGCAGACCAGCAGCAGCGGGCGTTGGGGTGATTACAGCGCGATGAGCATTGACCCGACCGACGACTGCACGTTTTGGTACACGCAGGAATATTACGCGACGACCAGCAGTTCCGGCTGGTCAACGCGCGTCGGAAAATTCCGGTATCCGCAGTGTTCCGACATTGTAAAATCTACCATTACGGGAACAATCACCTACTGCTCAGGCGGCGCGCCGGTTCCTAATGCTTCAGTTGACGCGACCGGCGGATTCAATCGCGTCACAGGCGCAAACGGAAATTATTCGATTACGGTTTCACCGGGAACTTACACTTTAACCGCCGGAAGGTCGGGCGGTTTAATCGGCAATTCGCAAACTATCACGGTTGGAAGCGGCGGAACGGCAACGGCAAATCTCTGTTTAACCGGAGTTGCGGTCGTCAGTTCGCAATCGCCGCAAATCGTTTCTGAAAGCTGCGGTCTGGCAAACGGCTCACCCGACCCGGGCGAGCAGATTACCGTCAGTTTGCCGCTGCAAAATACCGGTGCCGCCAGCACCAGCAATCTGACGGCGACGCTTCAGGCAACCGGCGGCGTTATAAATCCGAGCGCGGCACAAAATTACGGCGCGCTCGCTCCGGGCAGCACGGCGGCAGCCAAAAACTTTACTTTTACGGTTGATCCGAATTTGCCGTGCGGCAGTTCAATTACATTGACTTTTAATATTACCGACGGCGCGACCAGTTACGCGGCGGTGACGCAAACCTATACGACCGGCGTAAGAGTAGTTTCGTTAAGCGAAAACTTCGACGGCGTGACCGCCCCGGCACTGCCGCCGGGCTGGACGACCGTTCAAATTTCGGGAACGGCGATCAATTGGATTACGACCAATGTTTCGCCGAATTCCGCTCCAAATGCGGCGTTCGCCAATGATCCGCCGACCAAATCGCTGTCCGCGCTGATTAGTCCGCCGGTCGCTATTCAGGCGGGCGACGCTCAGATTACGTTTAACAATTTCTACAATACCGAGCAAAATTTTGACGGTATGGTATTGGAATATACTACAAACAGCGGCGGCACCTGGACGGATGTCGTGACGGGCGGCGGTTCATTTGTCAGCGGCGGCTATAATTCAACCTTATCAAATGATTCCACCAATTCGCTTCCCGGTCGCCGCGCCTGGTCAGGTAATTCCGGCGGTTATGTAAGCACGGTGGTCAACCTGCCGGCTTCGCTAAACGGTCAAACTGTTCAATTCCGCTGGCTGATGGGTTCTGACGATTCGGAAAATGTCAGCGGGGTCAGAGTTGATGACGTGCAGGTTCTCGGCGGCAGACAGTGTAATAGCTGCAACGGCGTGACGGCTTGCAAATTTCAACGGCGATTCGATTTCGACGGTGATAATAAGGCGGACATTTCCGTTTTTCGTCCAAACGGCGGTAACTGGTATATTCAAGGTTCACAGTCAGGCTTTACCGGCGCGCAATTCGGCGATACGAACGACAAGCTAGTTCCCGCCGATTATGACGGCGACGGCAAAACGGATTTGGCGGTTTATCGAAGCGGAACGTGGTATTTGCAGCGTTCGACTGCCGGATTTATCGGCATCGCGTTCGGCGCGCCGGATGATATTCCGCAGCCGGCTGATTTTGACGGCGACGGCAAAGCCGAACTGGTAGTTTGGCGACCGTCAAACGGAACGTGGTACATCTATAATATCGCCACTTCTCAATTTAGCGCGATGCAGTTCGGAGCGACGGGCGATAAACCCGTGGTCGGCGATTACGACGGCGACTGCAAGGCAGATTTCGCCGTTTTCCGTCCGTCGAACG
The DNA here is from genome assembly GCA_965217575.1 of Pyrinomonadaceae bacterium. Lineage (GTDB taxonomy): Bacteria > Acidobacteriota > Blastocatellia > Pyrinomonadales > Pyrinomonadaceae. The sequence goes on from OZ244558.1 coordinate 1,819,167, forward strand.
GCACGTGGTATTTGCAGCGTTCGACCGCCGGATTTTCCGGCATCCAGTTTGGTGAAAGCACAGACAAACCTGAACCTGCCGATTATGACGGCGATGGTAAAACCGATGTTGCCGTGTTTCGTCCGTCAAACGGCACGTGGTATTTGCAGCGTTCGACCGCCGGATTTCTCGGTATGCAGTTCGGCATCTCGACCGACCTGCCGGTCGCGGCTGATTACGACGGCGACGGCAAGGCGGACATCGCCGTCTTCAGAAGCGGGACGTGGTATTTGCAGCGTTCGACCGCCGGATTTACCAGTTATCCTTTCGGCAATCCGACCGACAAACCCGCTCCAAACGCGTTTGTGCCGTAAATTACCGCGTGCTGGTCAAACAGCTTAGATAAGCTGGCGCGAGGTTTCAACTAAAAACCGGATTGTAGATAATACAATCCGGTTTTTGATTTATGAGAGTAATGTTTGATTCTAAAATGCGATAAAAACAGTTGACAACAAATCGGCAAACCTTTCAAAATTCAGTTATGAAATATCTTCGCGCCAGTTTTCGATTTGTTTTGTTCATCGGCTCGACGTTTGGATTGTACGGAATCTGGTTTGTCGGAAAATTTTTCAGTACAGACCAACAATCGTGGCGGCAGACAATTTTTCGCACTTGGTCGCGGATTTTCATCAAAATTCTGGGAATGAACATCGAAGTTATCGGCGAACCGCCGCGTCCGCCTTTTTTTCTGGTGTCAAATCATCTCAGCTACACTGATATTCCCGCGCTGCGAGCGGTGACGGAAGGCGATTTTGTAGCGAAAGGCGAGATTGAAAGCTGGTTTTTGGCGGGAAAAGTTGTCAGCGATATGGGCGTAATTTTTATCAATCGGCAGAACCGCCGCGACATTCCGCGCGCCGGAGCCGAGATAATTAAAAAGCTGAACGACGGTCAGGGCGTGATCGTTTTTCCCGAAGGCACTAGCACCAAAGGCGACTTGGTGCATCCTTTTAATTCCTCATTTTTAGAGTTTGCCGCGCAAAAGAATCTGCCGGTTTCTTACGTTTCAATTACTTATCAAACGCCGAAAAACGAACCGAAAGCGAGCGAAGTCGTTTGCTGGTGGGAAGATATTGGCTTCGGCGCGCATCTTTTTCGGCTTTTTCAGGTTCCGAGATTTACGGCGATCATCAATTTCGGCGAACAGCCGATACTAAAGTCCGACCGCAAGGAATTAGCCCGCGTTCTCCGTGAAAAAGTGTCCGAAAATTTTACCCCCGTGTCTTAAAAGATTCAGGATGACGATAGAGGATTGACGATTGACGATTTATTACTGTGCCGCCGCGCCGGTTAATTTTTCCTTAAAAAAATCAACTACTCTTCGTTCATACGCCTCAGACTGTTCAAGCGAGGCATTCGTAATGCCGTAACCCGAAGGATTGAGGTCGGTTTTCGTTTCAACCTGCGTGCCGACCGGAAAACATTTGCTCAGTTTTGCCGTCGAAGCCTGAAAATCGGGCGCGTCCGGTCCTGCCAGCAGTAAAATTTGCCGCTGTTCGACCGATTTCGCCAAATCGCACATCGAATTTCGTTTGTAGCAGCCGTCGTAGAAATATAAATAAGTTCCTTTAACCGCGATTTTTGAAGTTATCGAACTGGCGAAAGGAAAGCGTTGATTGACGGCGGAAGCCAACAATTCATCCGAATCGAGCGGCACCGAATCAAGCGCGAGAGCCTTGATATTTTCGTCTTTGGCGGCGGCTGAAAGAGCGGCGAGCGCGCCCATTTCGACACCGTAAAATCCAATATTCTGACCCACCAGCGGCGTTTGATTTTCCGATTTCAAACTTCTCACAAACGCGACCGCCGCCAGCGCGTCGTCCGTTTCGCAGCCGCCGAAAGACGTGGTTTTGACGGACGGGTTTTCACCGTGTCCGCGTTCATCGGGCATTAGAATCGTAAAATTCGTCGCTTCGTTGATTTTAACGCCCAAATCGAAAACGTGTGAACGATCCGCGCCGTAGCGATGCAGCAAAATGACCGCCGGAGCGTTTTCCGCGCCTTTTAGAAGCCAGCCGCGTGCCGCCGTGCCGTCGCTGTTGTTCCAGGTTTCATCCGTCACCTGCGCCGCGCGCGGACTGAATCTGCCGTATTTCTCCGGCGTTGCCAGATAAGCGGCTTGCGCCGGCTGCGCCGTTTTATGCACCAGCCAGACTGCCGCTGCCGCGAAAGCTAAAATCAGCAGTACGCCAACCGGCAGCAGGAGGCGGAAAAAACTTTTAACCAGACGGGTGATTTTTGCCATAACTTTGTTGATTGAATTTTGGAAAGAATTTGCAACTTGAAATTGCTTTCAGGAGTCTTAAACATCAGCCCAGAAAAATAGGACTTTCGGTAAGCTGTTTAAAATGTTACCATACAAAACAGTCATAAAGGAAGAGGTTTAACAAATGAAAACATTTTTTTTCGCATTATTTTCGCTCATTTCCCTTTTTTGTTTGAGCATTTTCGGTCAAACCCAGGCTAAACTCGAAAAAACAATCCAAAATTTGCCGACGACAGCCGCTCAATTTTTTCCGGTTTCCGATTTAAAGGAAGGAATGAAAGGGTCGGCGTGGACGGTTTTTCGCGGCACTGAACCGGAAGAATTTCAGGTGGAAATTTTAGGCATCGTGCCGGGTGCGATTGGTCCGAAACAGGATATGATTATCGGGCGCATCAGTGGCGGCAGTTCGGACAGAACGAGCGTTTTCGCCGGAATGAGCGGTTCGCCGGTTTACATTGACGGCAAACTCGTCGGCGCGATTTCATATAGTTTTCCTTTTTCTAAAGAGCCGATTTGCGGCATCACGCCGATTGAGCAAATGCTGGCGATTTTTGAAAAGAATCAAAATCAAAAATTAAAACCGAAACAGCCGCATTCAATTTCATTTGCCGAACTCGCGGCGACTTACAAAACAAACTTTCCGAAAAATACGGCGATTGCGAGTTCAATTTTAACGGGCGGCAGTTCAAATTCACCTTTAGCAGCGGTTGCCGGACAATCCTTTCAGCCGATTGCCACGCCGCTTTCATTCAACGGATTTTCGCAGGACACGTTAAACCTTTTCGCTCCGCAACTGGCTTCCGCCGGTTTGCTTCCCGTCGCCAGCGTTGGCGGCGCGTCGCAGATGACACCTTTGGAAAAGTCCACCGATAAAACACTGCTCGGCGGCGCGTCCGTTTCAATGCAGCTCGTGCGCGGCGATTATTCGATGGCGGCGAGTGGCACGGTGACTTACCGCGACGGCAGCAAAATTTACGCCTTCGGTCATCCGTTTTTGAGTCTCGGCACGTCGGATTTGCCGATGTCGGAATCGCACGTCGTAACTGTCATTCCAAATTTGAGCAATTCCTTTAAACTCGCCGTTCCCGACGCGATGGTCGGCAGTATGACCCAGGATCGAGCGACCGGAGTTTTCGGCAGTTTAGGACAGTCGCCGAAAATGATTCCGGTCAAAGTTAATTTGGAAACCAGCCGCAATAATCAGGAAACATTGAATTTTGAAGTCGCCAAAGATGACTTTTTGACACCATTGCTGCTGAATATTTCAGTCTATAACTCCATCATCGCCAACGAGCGCGGAATGGGCGATTCGACTATCGAAATAAAGGGGCAAATTAATCTCAAAAATCAGGAACCGATAAAGATTGACCGCCGTTTTGCCGGTTCGCAGGCTTCGCAAATCACCGCGCTCGCCGTTGCCGCGCCGGTCAACGCGCTTTTGCAAAGTCGTTTCGACAATGTTGACATCAGCGGAATTGATCTCAATATCACCTCAACGGACGGCAGCAATACCGCGACTTTGGAACGCATTGCGCTCGATAAAACGCAGATTAAAGCAGGCGAAACATTTGAAGTTCAGGCGTTTGTCAGAACGGACACGGGCAAAGTTTTCTCGCAAAAAATTCCGGTCACGATTCCCGCCGACACGCCTGCCGGAACACTGATGGTGACGGTCGGCGACGGCAGTTTGATCGAACAGAATGCGGCATCGAAACAATTCGTCCCGAAAGATTTGGGCGAACTCGTCAAAACAATCAACGGTTTGAAAAAAGACGACCGCCTTTACGTCCAAACCTACCGCGTCACCAACGGCGCGATCATCGGTTCAAACGAAATGCCGAACCTGCCGCCTTCGATGCTGGCGACGTTAAACAATGACCGCACCGCCGGCGGCTTCAAACCTACCGTCACCACGGTTTTAACCGATCAGGAACTTCCGCCCGCCGATTTTATCATTTCCGGGCAGCAGACTTTGACAATCGAAATTATTAAATAAGTCTGGGCAGTCTGGGAAGTCGCAGAAACAAGAAACTCTCTTCCTTCCCAGACTTCCCAGACTGCCCTAGACTCAATTTTATGAACAACTTACCTGAACTTCTCCGCGCTGCCAGTTTCGCGGCGAAAAAACACATTTCTCAAAAGCGCAAAGGCAGTGATGCTGCGCCGTATATAAATCATCCGCTGGAAGTAGTGAATTTATTGGCGAATATCGGAAACGTCGAAGACTTCGACGTTTTAATCGCCGCGCTTTTGCACGACACTATCGAAGACACCGAAACTACGAAAGAGGAAATTATCGAATTATTCGGTGAAGCCGTCAGCGAAATGGTTATGGAAGTCACCGACGATAAAAGCCTGCCGAAAGCCGAACGCAAACAAAAACAAATCGAACACGCGCCGCACCTTTCGACAGGCGCGAAACTCATCAAACTCGGTGACAAAATCAGCAACATCCGCGACGTTATGGAAAATCCGCCCGACGGCTGGTCGGACGAAAGACGACTCGAATACGTCAAATGGGGCGAAAAAGTCATCGCCGGAGTTCGCGGGACCAATGAACATTTGGAAAAACATTTTGACGAATTAATCGAAAAAGCCAAACAAAAGTTCAATCAAAACAGCGAAACCAACGCGGCGGTTTAACTTTTCATCTAAAAGCTGTATGATAAAAGACCTTCCGAAAATTGGGGGCGACAGGCTTCGACAGGGGCTTGTATAGATCTTTGGATGCACGTCGGGCTTTTGCTTGTTAGCCCGTTAACAAACCAAGCTAAACACAAATGCTAATCAAGAATTAGCCCTTGCTGCCTAGTTAAAAACTAGCCACAAGTGTTTCATCACAAGTCAGCTTGAAGCGCGTGAATGAAGCATAACCCAGTTTAAGCTAGTTCGTATTCTCCGTCTGCGAATACGAACGAAATGTTAGTCGGACTAGTTTTTGATGAGGTCTTGTCGGTTTACTTACTCATCAAACGCGAAACCCAAAGTGAACTCGACTAAACGTGTAGATTCTCTAGGTCGCAACCTTTGGATGCGGGTTCGATTCCCGCCGCCTCCACCAAATTAATCTTCCTGAAATGAATTTGAATCCCTCTTAATCAACTAAATTTTGCGCGACAAAATCAACAATCCGCAATTTGCCGAAACCGCCGATGATTTAATTGAAAAACTTTTGCGCGACAAAAACGCTTTGAGCAGATTGAAAGCCGAACTAGAATCGATTTGATAGTTTTCAAAAACTTTCACGAAAGCGAGGTTCTGCGAACCTGCAAAAATCGGGGAACGGTGATCTCGCCGCCTGAATTAATGTAATTGTGAACCTTTAATCTATTCAAAGAAATCCGCATTTTAGATTTGTGCGGGTAATTTATCTTTCCGCACCCTATTCTAAAAACAGTATCTTTCTCGAAACAATTAGTTATTTTGATTAATTTTCCGGCTAAAACAGACTTCGCCACCATCGGTAAAAGTCTAAAATTCGTTTGCCAAATCTCATCTGTAATTAAACTTTTCCCAACATCTCTCGTTAATTTCACATCTTTTAAGCACCGCCGGCGACCTCGAAAAAAAAGCACAAAAAAATTTTGCATCAGTATTGATTTTTTTAGCAGTTTGTTTTATTTTGTTTAAAGAGTTTTTACCTCTCCTGTTGCAGCTCTTTTAGTTCTTCAGGTTAACTACATATAAAACGCTGATTCTAACCGGATATTTTTTTCATTTGAAAAACTGCGCTCGAAAGATAAAGCAATTCATAAAAATTATAAATTGCCGCCCGACTCTTACCTATATTTGTAAATTCTAAATCCCGGTTCGACTCTGATCAGTTCAATCTGCGGAAAAAACAATAATTTTGGGAGATAAAATGAAAATCAAGTTTGTATCAATTTTAATTACTTTTTTAATTCAAGCGACATTCGTAACGGCGCAGATGCCGAACGCGAGCGGATTGAATTCGTTCAGTTCGTCAGCCGGGTTTTTGCAGAATTTGGAAGACGCGACAAGTATTTTCGGTGAATCAAAGAATACGACGGCGGCAAAAAAATTGCTTTCTAACGGTAGCTTCGCCAATTGCGGCAAACCCGATGCGGTGCTGGCACCGGAAGCCGCTCCGTGTAACGGCGTGTCGGTAACTGCGGTTAATTTCAATAATGCAAACCGCACTATATCTTCCGGCACGACTAATACTGTCGGAGTAGTTTACAGATACTCGAACGCCGGAACCGCGCCGGACGGAACGACACTCGACGCGCTGGTAACGGTCGTCAGTTACAGCAATAATCAAGACAGCGATCAGACAAATTATACTGACGCGGATGTAGCCGGAACTTTAGGATTCGACCAGAATTTGCAGCCGAGTATCGGCGGTCTCAGTCAAACCACCGGATTTCAGGCGGCTACGCCGTGGACGGGAAGCATTAAATATACTATTAAATTCGTCGTTTCGGGAACAAGCACGCCGAAAGTAATCAGCGTCGCCGCGACTACGATTGACAATGACGGCTCGGCTATCTGCGGTGGTTTGAAAGAATCGGTTACTTATTCAACCGCGCTGAATCAAGTTTTGACAAGCGCGACGACTCAACAGGTTCTCTCAGGAACGACGCTGACCGCCAACACAACTACCAATCAAGCCGGAATCGGAGTCGGTGCCGACTATGCGGGTGCGGCACTTTTTATTAATGTCAGTCAATTTGATTGGACTTATTCTTTTACGACCGCCAGAAACTGCACCGTCGGCGGCGCGTCTGAGGGCAGATACGGTTCGTTGAATCTCGCCTGTCAGATAGATTTCGGCAGAAATTTCGCTTCTGTCGCCGTCAGCGGCAACGTTTATAATGATACCAACGGTTTGACTGATAACACGGTCAACGGCACGGGAACAAACGCGGGCGGTTTGTATGCTAATTTGTTAGATGCAAACGGCAATGTGGTTTCAAGCGTCGCGGTCGCGGCGGACGGAACTTATTCTTTTCCGGTTGTCGTCAAAGGCAGCTACAATATTCAAATAAGCAAAAATCAGGGTATTGAATCGAGTCCCGCTCCGGTTAAGGAACTACCGGTTGGTTGGGTAAATACCGGCGAAAAACTCGGCACCGGCACCGGCAGCGACGGAACGGTTGACGGTTTACTTGCCGTAACTGTTGATACGACGGCGATTACCAACGCTAATTTCGCTATCGAACAACCTCCGGTTCCCGTCACCAGCACACTGACGAATCAAACTAATCCCGGCGGAACGGTCGGCGTAACTGTTCCCGGAACGGCTTTTTCCGCCACTGATGCGGGCGGCACGGTGGCAAGTCTCAGAATTACCGGATTTCCGACCAATGCCACGAGTTTAACCGTTGATACAACCACTTATTATCCGAATGCGGCAGCGATTCCGGCAGTTTGTCCGACAGCGACCTGCGCGGTTTTTCCGGCGGCGGGCGTTCCGGTAACCTCGAACAGTTCGGGAAATGCCACGCAAACTATTAAAGTTGACCCAATTGACGGCGCAGTGACGGTCGGCATTCCGTATGTCGCCCTCGATAACGTCGGAGTTGCCAGCACAACGGCAGCAATGGTAAATGTTCCCTTTAATGCCGCGCCGACCGCCGCTAACGGCAGTATTTCAGGAACTTTGATTTTTAACGGCAATCCGGTTCGGAATACGCTGGTCGTATTGGTTGATAGCAGTTCAGGTTTGAAAATTTTCACCCGCACCGACGCAAACGGCAATTATCGCTTTGCCGACAAACCGGTCGGCAGAACTTACATCGTGCAGCCTTTGAGCAGCAAATATGCGTTCGGTTCGGCAAATAGTGTAGTTAGTCTGCTCGACAATATCAGCGGATTAAACTTCGCTGCGTCAACCAAAAAATATCATCCGAAAAATGATTTTGACGGCGACGGCAAGAGCGACTTAGCGGTTTTCCGTCCGTCCGACGGCAACTGGTACGTGCTGCGTTCGAGCGACAACCAATTTACCGGCTTTAGCTTTGGCGAAAGCACCGACATTCCGGTTTCCGGCGATTTTGACGGCGACGGAAAATCCGATTACGCGGTTTTCCGTCCGTCAACCGGAGTCTGGTACATCTGGCAGTCGAAAACGCAGGATTTGCGCGCCGAACAATTCGGCTCGGCTGATGACAAATTAGTTCCGGCGGATTACGACGGCGACGGCAAAGACGACATTGCCGTTTACAGAAAAGGCAATTGGTACATTCGCCGCAGTTCGGACGGCGCATTTGAAGCGAAAAGTTACGGCGCGGACACCGACACGCCGATGACCGGCGATTTCGACGGCGACGGAAAATCCGATTTGACGGTTTACAGACCGGCTGACGGAATCTGGTACACGCTGCAAAGCACGAATCAGGCATCTTCCGCCAGACAATTCGGAGTGGAAACCGACGTTCCGATGGCAGGCGATTTTGACGGCGACGGATTTGCCGACATCGCTCAGTTCAGAAGCGGAAACTGGTATGTTCAAAACAGCACCACCGATTTTGAAGCCAGCCGATTCGGAGCGGAAACTGACAGATCAATCGTCGGCGACTACGACGGCGACGGTCGCGCCGACACGACCATCTTCCGCGACGGACTCTGGGCAATCCGAAACTCCGGCGACGGAACGGTCAAATACGTCAATTTCGGATTACCGACCGATGTTTTAGTCAAATAATTCGTTATTTGCTAAATTTGGATAGAGAGGAGTCGCTGTCAAAAGCGGCTCTTTTTTATTTTGTGATTGACTGATTTTGATTTACTCTTTAACAAATCAGAGCGACTGTAAATTGAATGATTTTATAAAGGCGAAGATTTGCGAACCTGCGACGATTGGGGAATGAGGATGCCGCCGCCGTCAGTTGTAAGTTGACTAATTAGAGTAAAAATTGCTGTCAAGAATTTGGGATAAATTAAAATATGGGTAAAAAACTCACAGTATATATGATAGACGGCACAGAATATGGACCAAGACTTAGTGAGATAGGCAATTGGGTTGGCAAATCAATTTACAGTCCGAGATCGTCCGTCAATAATATTATCGGAAGATTAGAGTTTAATAATCCCGGAATATACTGCTTAAAAGGTGATCCGACGGACGAAGCGTTCGATGAAAAAATTTATATCGGAGAAGCCGAAAATATCAGAACGAGACTGAAACAACATTTGAGCGATCCGTCCAAAGATTTCAAAGAAATTATATTTTTCATAAGCAAAGACGAACTTTTGACAAAAACTCAGATAAAATATCTCGAATCAAGATTGGTTCAATTAGCGATAGACGCTAAAACCGCCGAAATCGAAAATGCCAATTCTCCGGCGTTGCCAACATTGCACGAGGCAGATATATCGGATATGGAATATTTTTTGGATCAAATGAAATTGATTCTTCCTGTAATGGGATTTAGATTTTTGATTCCTTCGACAGTCAAGCATTTACCGGAAAACGAATCACAACAGTTCGCTCGAGAAATTCTTAAATTTGTAATGAAAACAAGCAGCTTCACAGCAAAAATGTATGAATCCGATCAAGGATATATTATAGAAAAAGGAAGTGAAGCCAAAAAAGAATTATCTGCTTCCTGCACTGAAACGTATCGAAATTTAAGAAGAAAACTACTTGAAACTGCCATATTAATTGAAAAAGGAGACAAACTTGAATTCGCTGAAGATGCAATTTTCAGCAGTCCGAGTGCCGCAGCAAATATGGTTTTGGGAAGAAACTCGAATGGTTTCATAGAATGGATTACTGAAAGCGGAAAAACTTTCAAACAAATGCAAGATGAAATAAATCAATAACAATGGCGACACTTTTAGACGAATTATCGAACATAATTTCCGCTTTGGAAGACGGCGGCATCGAATATGCGGTGTGCGGCGGATTATCAATGGCGATTCACGGATTTGCGCGGGCGACTTTGGATATTGACGTTTTGATTCAAACCAAATCGCTGGAAAAAGCGTATGAAATCGCGGCTCAGAATGATTTTGATATTCGCGGATTGGATATTTCTTTCAAGGAAAGAGCGGTAGAAATACGGCGAGTGTCGAAAATTGATGACGCGGGCGAAATTCTTTCGCTGGATTTTCTGATCGTTACGCCGCAGGTCGAAGACGTTTGGGAAACACGCGAACAGGTTGATTTTCTGGGAAGGAAACTTTCCGTCGTGTCGCGCGACGGTTTGATAAAAATGAAAACTCTGGCGGGCAGACCGCAGGATTTGGCGGACATTGCGAGGTTGAAAAATGAAGAAAGTTGATATGTCCGAAGAAGCAATTTTGAGACGTTTGAAAACGGTTGACCGGCTTCGAGAATTGTGTCTTGCGTTGATGAAAGCGAAAAAAGATTCGGATGAAAAAGCGAAAGTGGAAAGGCAAAATAACGAAAATAAAGAGAAAATGAGTCAATAAATGAGCCGAAAAGTTAAGTAACCACTAAAGAAAGATGCAGGATTTTCGCTTAAAAGTTTTTCGCACGGTCGCCGAGAAATTGAATTTTACGAACGCCGCCGAAGTTTTGTTTTTGACGCAGCCCGCCGTTACTTTGCAGATCAAAACGCTCGAAGAAGATTTGGGCGTGAAACTTTTTGACCGCGCGGGCGGCAAGGTGAAATTGACCGAAGCGGGCGAAGTTTTGCTCGATTACGCGGCGCGGATTACCGATTTATACAACGAAGCGGAAACTGCGGTCGGCGTTTTGATCGGCGAAGAACGCGGGAAACTTTCAATCGGCGCGTCAACGACCATCGCGCAGTATGTTTTGCCCGCGCTGCTCGGCGAATTTCTCGTTTATCATCCGCGCGTCGAGCTTTCGATGATCGGCGCGAATACGGAAAATATCGTCAACGCGCTGAACGAAAAACGAATCACGCTCGGACTCGTCGAAGGTCCGGTCGGGCGCAACGATTTGAAAACGGCTCGTTTTATCGAAGACGAAATCGTCGCCGTTATCGCCGCCGATCACAAATTGGCGAAAAACTCCAAAATAAATTTCAAGCAGCTTGCCGAACTGCCGCAAATCTGGCGCGAACAGGGTTCGGGAACGCGCCGCGTCGTCGAAGACGCGCTCAAACACGCGAAACTCAAATTGCGCGATTTCAAAATCGCTATGGAACTCGATTCGACGGAAGCGATAAAATCGGCGGTCGAAGCTAATTTGGGCATCGGTTTCGTGTCGCGCTGGGCGTTGTCGAGAGAAATCGAACTCGGTTCGCTGAAAATAATTAACATCGAAAAATTGCAGATCAAACGCCAATTCAATTTCGTTTATCCGCGCACGCCACAACTCGAACGCACGGCGGAATCGTTTCTCCGTTTCGCGCTTCGCCGTCGTCCAATTCTCTAAAAACAATTCGATAAATTCTTGTAATTCAATAATTTAACCGCATAAGAAAAACTAATCGCGCATCAGTATTAATCATTGGACGCGGCGGGAGAAAAACGCCAAACTGATGCTGTTATGTTGCAAAAAATTCTTTTTATCTCAGGTTTTATTTTCGCGCTAACGCCGCTTGCTTCGCCGCCAATCGCGCTCGCCGTCGGTTTGGTGTTCGGTTTGATTTTCGCGCATCCGTTTTTAGATCATTCGCAGAAACTCTCGAAAACGCTTTTGAAAATCTGCGTCGTCGGTCTCGGTTTCGGGATGAATCTGCACGAAGTTTTAAAAGCGGGCAAAAGCGGCTTTTTTTACACCGCGCTTTCAATCGCGTTCGCGTTGAGCGTCGGCTGGCTGCTCGGCAAATTGCTGAAAGTCGGACGCACGGATTCTTATTTGATTTCGGTCGGCACGGCGATTTGCGGCGGCAGCGCGATTGCGGCGGTCGGTCCGGTGGCGGGCGCGAATGACGACGAAATGAGCGTCTCGCTCGGCACGATTTTTATTTTGAATTCAGTCGCGCTGATTTTATTTCCGCTGATCGGAACGTGGCTGAATTTGAGCCAGACGCAGTTCGGTTTGTGGGCGGCGTTGGCGATTCACGACACTTCGTCAGTCGTCGGCGCGGGCGCGAAATACGGCGCGGTCGCGCTCGCCGTCGGCACGACCGTCAAACTCGCCCGCGCTCTGTGGATCGTTCCGGTCACGCTCGCAACTGCGGCGGTCAAACGCAGCGGCGCGAAAATCAAATATCCGTGGTTCATTGGTTTGTTCGTCATCGCCGCGATTGTCAACACTTATCTAACCTTTGGTGCAAGCGTTTACCAAATATTTTACGATTTGGCGCGAGTCGGTTTGACCGCGACGCTGTATTTAATCGGCAGTCATATTTCGCGGCAAACTCTGAAACAAGTCGGCGTGCGACCACTCGCGCAGGGCGTAATTTTATGGCTGATCGTCAGCGTCGTGTCGCTCTGGCTGATTGTTTACGGTTATATCAGTTTATAAATTTGATCGTTAAGCAAAAGGACACAAAGAATAAGTTTTCAGATTATCTATAAAATGATTGAGCCTGTTTACTCAAAAGAAAATCGTTTTTTTCATCAACACGCTCCGTGTTTATTTTCTCCGAATTGTTTAAGATAAAGTTTGCGAGCGATAAATTTGCTAACTTAAAACAGAACAATTTGCCGAATAAAATGGAACAAAAATTAAAAATCTGGTGCAACAACTCGTTTGACGAAAACCACCAAAACGAACTGAATTTTCTGCGCGAAAGTCTCGGCGAAAACGAACTGATTTTGTTTCCGCCGAAGGAAAACGGCGCGTCGGGCGAATCGGCGAAAATTCTGCGCGAAGCCGACATCGCTTTCGGTTCGCCGGACGCTGACGCTTTGATGAACGCTGAAAATATCAAATGGATCCAGCTTAATTCCGCCGGGCATTCGGCTTACGACGCGCCGGATTTGACGAAAAAATTAAAGAAACGCGGGGCGGTTTTGTCGAACAGTTCCGCCGTTTACGACGAACCGTGCGCCCAGCACGTTTTGGCGATGATGTTGAGTTTGGCGCGTTTTCTGCCCGCCGCGCTCGACGATCAGCGCGGCGCGAAATCCTGGAAAGGCGTTGAATTGCGCGGCGAAACATATTTGTTAAACGGTCAGACGGCGATGATTTACGGTTTCGGCAGCATCGGCAGACGGCTCGCCGAACTGCTCGCGCCGCTGAAAATGAATTTGACCGGCGTAAAACGAACCGTGAACGGCGACGAAACGATTCGCGTCGTGAAATCGGCGGAAGCCGACGCGCTGCTGCCCGAAACCGACCACGTTATCAACATTCTGCCCGCCAACGATTCGACCAAAAAATTCTTCGACGCGGCGCGATTTGCAAAGCTGAAAAAAGGCGCGAAATTTTACAACATCGGACGCGGCACGACGGTTGACCAAAAGGCTCTGATCGCAAATCTGCAAAACGGAAACATCGCCCATGCCTATTTGGACGTTGCCGATCCCGAACCGCTGCCGCCGGATAATCCGCTCTGGACGACCGAAAATTGCTACCTCACGCCGCACATCGCCGGCGGACACCGCACCGACGAAATTCGCCAGGTCGAACATTTTCTCAACAATTTCCGGCGTTTTGTGGAAGGCGAAGATTTAATTGACCGCGTTTTTTAATAACTTTTTACTCCGAATCGCATCGCCGATAAAACGCGCGTTTCTAAATTGTCGGCATCGCCCGTGCGATGATTTTTTCAGCGTCCGTGCCGACGGGCAAAGTCCCGAAACTCAAATTTTTATCGTCTGCCAGACGCAAATTGCAGAAAGCGTCGCTGATGTAATTCGGCGCGGTTTTGAGCAAAACCGCCGCCTGCAAAGCCAACGCCAATTTTTCGACGACGCGACGCGCCCGAAATTCCAAGTTGTCGGCATCGCGCAGTTCATTTTCAATTTTCAAAATAAATTTATCGAAAATTTTGTTCGCGCCGGATGCCGATTTTATCTCGGCAAACAACGCTTCGAGCGTGTTCGGCTCTTTGTTTACGGAGCGCAAAACGTCCAGACACTGCACATTTCCCGAACCTTCCCAGATCGAATTGAGCGGGATGTCGCGGTAGAGACGCGGCAGAACCGATTCTTCGACGTAGCCGTTGCCGCCGAGAACTTCGACGGCTTCGCCGACGGCGAAAACGGCGCGTTTGCAAATCCAGAATTTGCCGATTGCCGTGGCGATCCGCGTGAAATATTTGGCGTTCGCGTCGCGCGAAGATTCGTCAAAACCACGCGCCAGACGAAACGCAAAGGCGGTCGCCGCTTCGGATTCGAGACATAGATCCGCCAGCAGATTACGCATTAACGGCTGTGAAATCAACAGCTTACCGAACGCTGAACGATACGCGCAGTGGTAAACCGCTTCGGCAACCGCGCGGCGCAGAGTGGCGGCTGAACCGACGGCGCAGTCAAGCCGCGTGTGGCGCACCATCTCCATAATATTGGCGATGCCGCGCCCTTCTTCGCCGATGATTCGCGCGTCTGCCGCGTGAAATTCGACTTCGCTCGAAGCGTTCGATTTGTTGCCGAGTTTGTCCTTCAAACGCTGAATATAAAAGGCGTTTTTTTCGCCGTCGGGCTTAAAACGCGGCAGCAGAAAACACGACAAACCATTTGCGGTCTGCGCCAAAACCAGAAAAGCGTCGCTCATCGGCGCGCTGCAAAACCATTTTCTGCCCGTCATTTGATAGTCGCCGCGTTCGTTTAATTTCTCGGCGAAAGTCGTATTGACGCGAACGTCGCTGCCGCCCTGCGGTTCGGTCAAAGCCATTCCGAACGTCGCGCCGCGCTTTTGGTCGGCGGGAATAAATCTCGCATCATATTCGTTGGAAAGAACGCGCGGCAGCCATTCGGCGGCAATTTCCGGTTCGATTTTGAGCGACGGCACGACCGCGAAAGTCATCGTCAGCGGACAGCTTGTGCCTTCGTCAACCTGCTGTTTCAGAAAAGCCAGCACGCTCCGCGCCGCAAACGCGCCGTTTTTTTCGCTCGTCCACGCCAGCGAATGAGTTTCATTTTCAACGCCGAGACGCATCAGCGCGTGATACGCCGGATGAAATTCGACCGCATCGAGCCGATTGCCAAAACGGTCGTGAGTTTTCAAAACCGGCGGATTTTTATTGGCAAGATTGCCGAGTTCGAGAATTTCCGCACTGCCTAAAATCGCGCCGAAAGCGGCGGCATTTTCGTTATTCCACGCGCCGCCGTAACATTCGGCGGCTTCCCGCAAAGCAGCATCCGAAGTGAACAAATTATAATTTTCGAGCGCGGGCGGCTGATTAAAAACTTCAAAAATTTGCGGTTTCATAATTCTTTATTAATTATGCCATTTGCCGAATCGCGTGTCAGCCGCACAGCTATTTAAAAGACGCGGAAGCCCGCACGAAGTAAGGGCGCAAAGATACAATTACTTCGTGCGTGTTTTCGCACATATCCCATTTTTCCAGTTGATTTACCGCCTTAAAAAACAAATTTTGGCGGCGAATTCTTCGATCACAAACCTTCAATCCATTTTCGCAAAGCCGCCGTGCGGTTGATGCTTGAAATGAGTTTTACTTTTGAATTTCGCAAATGAATTGTCAGGCGATCATTGAAATAATATTCGAGGCGTTCGATAAATTTCAGGTTGACGATTTCGCTGCGATTGATGCGAAAAAACATTCGTGGATTAAGAATGTATTCGAGATTGTTGAGATTTTCATTGAGCGGAAATTTATTTCCCGCCGCGTCGAAAGCGAAAAGTATTCCGTTTTGAATTTGAAAATACGCGATATTTTCGGTTTCGACGAATTGAATGCCGCCGCGCATTTTTACCACAAATCTTTCCTTATATTTCGGTTCGGTAAAAGTTTTTTGAATTTCGCGCCAGAAATCCGTCTGCGCGGCGACGAAGTTCAGTTTGAGTTTTTCCAGTTTCCGCATCGCCGCCGCGAAATTTTCAAACGTAAAAGGTTTCAGTAAATAAGCGATGCCGTTACGTTCAAAGGCGCGCAACAGAAATTGGTCGTAAGCGGTCGTGAAAATTATCGGACTGTTTGATTCTTCTTTTTCCAGAAATTCAAAAACATTGCCGTCGAGCAGTTCGATGTCGGAAAAAATCAAATCCGGCGATTTGTTGGCGCGAAACCATTTTTCGGTTTCCGCAACGCTTTCGAGTTTCGCCGCGACGATCATCGAATCGTCGTAACGCGCGATAAAATCGCACAATTTTTCGGCGGCGAGCGGTTCGTCTTCGATGACCACGACTTTCATTTTTTTATTTCGAGCAAAGGGATTTTGACCGTGAAAATATTGTCGGTTTTATTTATTTCGAGCAGATTTTCGGTCAGCAAAACGTATCGCGCCCGCAGATTTTGCAAACCCGTTCCGCTCGGCGCGTCGTTCGGCGATTTCGGACGAATTTCATTTTCGACGATTAAAAATTCCCCGTTTAATTTAACACAAATTCGCAAAGGATTTTTTCCGCTTCCGGCATTGTGTTTGACGACGTTTTCGAGCAGACTTTGCAGCGCGGTCGGCACAATCATCTGCCCGTTTATTTTAGAATCGGGAATTTGCCAATCGAAATTATACGCCGCGCCGAAACGCTTTTGCAGCAAATACATATAATTTTCGGCAAACTCCAATTCGTCTTTAATCGAAACGACTTCCGCGTTGTTCGTGTGCAGAATATAACGGTAAAGCTGCGCCAATTTGTCGAGAAATTCGTTGGCAGCTTGCGGATTTTTTTCGATCAGCGATGACAGAACATTGAGATTATTAAACAAAAAATGCGGATCAACTTTTTGCTGAAGCGTTTTTAATTCCATCTCGGATTTTGCCCGTTGCGCCTGAAAAAGTTTTTCTTTTGTCTGATTAACCAGAGTGAGATAAAAATATCCGATACAGGTAAACGACACAAAAGTTTGGATAATCAAACCGCTGATAATTCCCATTACCCAATCAAAGTCTGCCGATCTTTCGCCGCCCGAATATGTTGCGCCCAAAACCAGAATATGGAATGCCGTAATAAGAAATGAATTTATCGGAATCAATAATGCTAAAATCAAAAAATCACGCAATAAACTTTTCGATTTTTCCGTTAATAGATCAAATTTCCATTTGATGAAAATCGTCATCGCCGCTCCCATCAAACATTCTCTGAGAGTCCATATTGGCGCGTCAGAATGCCAGGGAAAATTATGAATCGAACGAGCCAGATTCATCTTTAAAAACAACACATACAAATATGAAAACCCAAGCCAACTCAAAATTCCCAACGCCAGAAAAGGCAGATGTTTTGAAATTTGAGAAGTTTGGGTTTTCATAGCCGATCTGAATTATATCGCAGAAGTAATTTCCATTTGTATACTTTCAAAATCTTCTACTTCTTAACTTTTGCATCTTCAGGAAGACTATAAATCACTTTGCCGTTTTCATCCAAAAAATTGAGTTTCGGATTGCCGCTCGGCTCAACGGATAATTCGAGACGCATTCTGCCGTTTGCGTCGCTCATTTGAATAAGCGATCTTTTATTCCAAGCCTTTCCGATAAACAGCCGATTGACCAAAAACTCTCCGTTTTCGCGCATTTTTTGTTTCGCGGCATTTTGCAATTCTTTGGTCGGAAGTTTTTCGATTTCTTCAAGTTTAGAGAGACGCTCAGGCAATGATATATTTTCATCATTCATTCGCAAACCGGCGAAATAATTTCCTTTTTCATCTTCATCGTGAGTCAACTGAATGGTTTGATCGCCGCGAAATTTGTCGAATGTCAGCGAACCGCCCTGACTTTTCCCAGTATCGCCGCCAAAAATCAGACCGCCGATTTCATCGCCTTTCTCGCTGAAAAAAATCATTCCCGCTTCTCTCTGTCCTTCACGTTCTTTATAATATTTCCCGTCCATCGTTCCGGGATGCTGAAGCTCCTTGTTGGAAATAACCATTCTCAATTTGCCGTCTTTTTCGACGACATTGATGCGCTCGACATCAATCTCGCCAAATTTTTGTTTTTTATCAGAACTAAATCCCATTAGTAAAATACTGCCGCCGATTAAAACCATAATCACGCAAGACGCTTGCAGACGAAATATCTTTTTTTCCAGTTCGCTTTGTTTGTCAATCATAAAATTATCTCCCGTGAATTTTTTATTTGAATTTTAGAAATAATAAAATTGCGCGTAAACGAAAAAATCCCGAACGCGGGAAAATTTTGTCGCAACGCGGGAAAACAATCGGCGAAGAGTTTTGAAGTCGAATTATTTGAAGGAATTAGAGTTAAAGATAATTACCGCTTCGTCTTTTGAAACCAAGTTTTCAAAATCCTCAGCTAATAATTTTTTGTTCATCGCAGCAAACAAATCGTTCACTAATTTGTCCGGCGGCAGCAACATAATTTTCAGAGAATAAACATCATCTTCACGCATTTCGGCGCGGCACGGAATTGCCAAATCAACAATAATTTTTTCATCTTTGATTTTGTCGAAAGCGAAAGATTTGAAAATATTTTCGGGAAACCAGCACTTATCAAGCTGGCTGTCGGAAACTTCAGTCGCTTCGTTTACGGTTTTGTTGAAATCGCTGCGAAATTCTGCCAGAGTCGTCGGTTTTGCCGCATTTTTTTGTTTTATTGCTTTGGCAATTAACTCGTTTGACGCGAGCGCGTTCAAAATTTCTTTTTCCGTGAAAAAATTTGTTAGAGAAACCGTCTCCGGCGATTTGCTTAAATCTACGGTTAAATATGTTTCCTTTGAATAAGATTGAGGACTATAAGAAGTTTTTTCGTCGAGAGATAAAAGACTTCCGACGATTGAAATTATTCGGTAGCGAAATGTAAAATCTTCAAAATACGGTTCGCCGTTTTTACCGAAATTTTCCTTAAAATCTTTTTTCAAGCGCATTTTTGCCAACTCACGCGCCGAAAATGCGGTTTGACCGGAAGAAATTTTTTTGGCAACGATATTCCCTTTTGACCAAGTGATGTCAAAATCGCCGTTTTCTCCGTGCCAGATTAAATCATCGGGAACATTTTCCGGCTTCGGCGTTGGAGTTACTTTCGGTGCAACAAATTGAGGAGCATTTGAAACAACGGCATTTTTTTGTTCGACGCGGCTTCCACAGTCATTTGAAAGTCCGGCGAACGTTAATAAAATGAAACACAAAATTAAAATTTTCATTACTCGTTTTAACGAAAGGATACGTCAAACATATTTTTAAATGTTCGCGCGTAACCGGCAATTAATTCGGCTTTGTCTCGCCCGCCGTTGACAATATCACGCGCTGCCACGTAATCTGTGGCAGTCTCATTGAGATAATCGCTCAATTTGTGACCGCCGATATAACCTTTGCCTTCGACACGCCGCTTACTGCCTCGAAAAGAGCCTTTTATCATACCGTAAGATAAAATGTTGTAAGAAACCTGTGCGTCACGCGCTGCCAAGTCCGGGTTTCTGTGAAGCGCGCCGTTCAAATTGAGAGCCTCATCCATTGCCCGATAATTTTCTTGATGTGTTATTTGAATATAGCCGCGCCCGTAATATCTTTGTTGAATCGGTCTGGCGGGATTCTTTGAGTTGATGACATTTCCGTCAGCGTCAATGGGTTGACCGCTCCAATTTGTTACCGTTTCTAAAGCACCGTAGTCTTTGCTTGCACCGCCAGATTCGCTCACCGGATTCCAGGTTGCTTTCCACTTATCCGCAGCAGCCCGACCTTCGTGCATTGCGGTAGCAAGCATATAAGATGCCCAACGCGTGCTGCCAAGCGCGGGATCAGCGAATAAAAACTCAACAAACCTTTTAAAGTTCGCTTCCCAAGCGTCGCCGTAAGGCAAATAAATTTTAAAGTTTTCTTTGTATAGAGTTAAGAAAGTTTCTATATCGAAAGTTCCACCGATCAAATTTTCGGTCGCTGCAAAAAGTGCAAGTTTCTGAATCCACGCCAGATCAATGGTACTGTTGCTAAAGCTAAAAATACGAGGATTTTTTTTGGCTAAATAACTGAAAGTATTTATGCCGACATTTCCATATTCATCACCAAGATTCCAGAGAATTGAAACTTCGTATGCTCGCAAGAGCGTGTCCCTGTCAATTTTCCCGTTAAGCGAAAGCGGATTTTTTTGATACAGAATTGTTTCATTCAAAAGTTTTTTCAAAATGTTGACCGTTACCGGATTGTTTTCAACTTCAATTTGAGAAACACTATATTTAAGCATTTTTAGTATTTTGCAATCGTGAAAATGTGCGAAAAAGAATGCTTCAAGCCTAAAACAGTTTGATTGAATTGTCAATTTTTTTCTTCCTTAGCTGAGATTCTATCTAGTCTTACTCATCTTCATCTTTGGCAAAAATACTATTTTAACTTTGAATAAGCACTTGTTGCAAAGTGAAAAAGATTATCAAAATTTCAGTAAATTATCGTATCTGTTAAAATAATTAGATGCTGAAAATTGACATTCACACGCACATTCTGCCGAAAAATATTCCGAATTGGAAGGAAAAATTCGGCTACGGCGGATTTATCAAACTCGAACATCACCAGCCGTGCTGCGCGAAAATGCTGAAGGACGACGGGCATTTTTTCCGCGAAATCGAAGATAATTGCTGGTCGGCGGAAAGGCGCGTCGAAGAATGTGATGAATTTAATGTGGATGTGCAGGTGCTTTCGACCGTTCCCGTGATGTTTTCGTATTGGGCGAAACCCGCCGACGGCGCGGAATTGGCGAAGTTTTTGAACGACGACATCGCCGAAACGATTGATAAATATCCGAAAAGATTCGTCGGTTTGGCAACAGTTCCGATGCAGGAGGTAAAATTGGCGATTACAGAACTCGAACGCGCGAAAAAGATCGGACTCGTCGGCGTGGAAATCGGCACGAACGTCAATCAAAAAAATCTGAGCGAACCGGAATTTTTCGATTTTTTCAAAGCCTGCGAAGAACTCGAAATGGCGATTTTCGTTCACCCTTGGGAAATGATGGGACAAGCCGAAATGTCGAAATACTGGCTGCCGTGGCTCGTCGGAATGCCGGCGGAAACTTCGCGGGCGATTTGTTCGCTGATATTTTCGGGCGTGTTGGAAAAACTGAAAAATTTGCGAATCTGCTTCGCGCACGGCGGCGGTTCGTTTCCGGCGACGATTGCCAGAATCGCGCACGGCTACGAAGTCCGACCGGATTTATATCCCGACAACAAAGTAAATCCGCGCGAATATCTCGGCAAATTCTGGCTCGATTCATTGGTTCACGACGAAGCGATGCTCGAATATCTTGTGAATCTGATCGGCGCGGACAAAATTGCGCTCGGCACGGATTATCCGTTTCCGCTCGGCGAACTTGAACCGGGAAAATTGATTGAAACTTCAAAATTTGACCGCGAAACTAAAGCGAAAATGCTTCACGGCGCAGCGTTAGAATGGCTAAATGTAGAAAAAGGGTTTTTCGTTTAATCGCTCGTTTATTGTAAAATTTCAGCAATGGAAGATTTCAAAGAACAATGTCGCAGTCAGCTTGAACGAACTCTCGCTCAACGGCTGAAATACGGTTTTTTTCGCCAGTATAAACCCGTTTTAGACGACGAACCGCACCGTGTTTTTGAAACGATGAAGGAATACCGCGAATGGGCGGACGAAAATTTACCTCGTTATTTGGGCTTTAAATTAGCCGAAAAAAGAAAAGATGAATCAGCCTGACCGCAGTTATTTTCAGCTTCAGCAAGCCGTCGAAGTCGCCGAAGTTTTCGCCAAACATAAAGTCGAATTTATGTTCATCGGCAAAAGCGGCGCGATCATTTTGGGTTTTCCCGCCGCCACGCAGGACGTTGATTTGTTCCCCAAAAAAAGTGTGGAAAACGGCGAAAAATTAGTCGTCGCGCTTCGTGAACTTGAATTCGAGATTGATGACAACATCGCTGAAAAAATAATCAGCGGCGTTGATTTCGTTCAGCTCAAACAGGGTCCCTTCGATTTGGATTTGGTGTTCGCGCCCGACGGAATTGAAAGTTTCGAGGAAGCGAAAAAGCGAATGATCGTCGTCGAAGGATTTCCCGTCGCCAACATCCGCGACATTATCGCCAGCAAAAAGGCTTCAGGCAGGGAAAAAGATTTAAATGATTTGCCGCTGCTCGAAGATTTCCGCGAGGAATACGAAAAGAAAACGCGCGGCGAACCGAAAACCGCTTTTGAAATTGCGATGGAAAAATTGAAAGCGAACGAAGAATAAACTATGAAAGCTATCGTAAAAAGCAAAGCCGAGCCGGGTTTGTGGCTCGAAGACGTTCCGATGCCGGAAGTCGGCATCAACGACGTTTTAATCAAGGTTTTGAAAACGGGAATCTGCGGCACGGACGTTCACATTTACAACTGGGACGCGTGGGCGCAACAGACGATTAAAGTTCCGACGATTTTGGGACACGAGATCGTCGGCGAGATCGTCGAGACGGGCGAAAACGTCAGCGATTTTTTCGTCGGCGATATTGTCAGCGTTGAAGGTCATCTGGTTTGCGGCAGATGTCGCAATTGTCTCGCCGGACGGCGTTATAAATGCGCGAATACTTTGGGAATCGGCGTGCAGACCGACGGCGGTTTTGCCGAATATATCGCCGTTCCGATGACGAATATCTGGAAGCACGAACCGAATGTGAATCTCGAAGTCGCGGCGATTTTCGATCCGTTCGGCAACGCCGTTCACACCGCGCTCGCGTTTGAAGTTTTCGGTGAAGACGTTTTGATTACCGGCGCGGGACCGATTGGAATTATGGCTTCGGCGGTCGCCAAACACGCCGGAGCGC
The DNA here is from genome assembly GCA_965217575.1 of Pyrinomonadaceae bacterium. GTDB lineage: Bacteria > Acidobacteriota > Blastocatellia > Pyrinomonadales > Pyrinomonadaceae. The sequence continues at coordinate 1,842,152 of OZ244558.1, forward strand.
GTCACATCGTCATCACCGACATCAACCCGAAACGCCTCGCACTCGCCGAAAAAATGGGCGCGGTAACTCGCGCGATCAACACGCAGGAAATTTCCATCGCCGACGTGCAGAAAGAACTCGGAATGACCGAAGGTTTCGATGTCGGCTTTGAAATGTCCGGCAATGCGTCGGCGTTCCGCGAGATGCTCGCCAATATGACGCACGGCGGAAACATCGCGTTTCTCGGCATTCCGCCCGAAGAATTTGCGATCAACTGGAAAACCGTCATCTTCAATATGCTGACCGTCACCGGAATTTACGGGCGCAAAATGTATGAAACGTGGTATCAAATGAACGTCCTCGTCGAAGGCGGTTTAGATATTTCGCCAGTCATCACGCACCGTTTTTCATACAAAGATTTTCAAAAAGGCTTTGAAGTGATGAAAGAAGGCAACAGCGGCAAAGTGATTTTGGACTGGAATGAGATTTAACAGCGCGTGTCAGAAACCGCCTGCGGTAGCGGGCGGTCGAACGTAATAAATTTGAATGTTTAATTTAGAGATTAGAGCTGATAAACTCAAACCATCCGCTACCGCAGATGGTTCTGACTTGTGTAAAAAATCTTGACGGATTGGAATGTCAGGTAATTAAATTTCACTTAAAATCTGTAAAATGAAAAATTATGTACGGCAAAATTCAAAATCAATTAGAAAATCAATTAAACGAAATCAAAGAAGCGGGACTTTATAAAAACGAGCGTGTGATCGAGAGTCCGCAGGAAGCGCATATTAGGGTTTCGAGCGACGATGTTTTGAATATGTGCGCGAATAATTATCTCGGGCTTTCGGATCATCCGAAGATCGTTGCGGCGGCGCGTAGGACTTTGGACGAATGGGGATTCGGGTTGTCGAGCGTGCGGTTTATTTGCGGGACGCAGGAGATTCACAAAGAATTGGAGCGCAAAATCAGTGAGTTTTTGGGGACGGAGGACACGATTCTTTACGCGGCGTGTTTTGACGCGAACGGCGGGCTTTTCGAGCCGCTTTTTGAAGCCGAAGACGCGATCATTTCCGACGAACTGAATCACGCGAGCATCATTGACGGGATTCGTCTGTCGAAAGCGGCACGTTTTCGCTACAAAAACAGCGATATGAACGACCTCGAAGCGAAACTCAAAGAAGCAGGCGGTGCGCGGCGGAAAGTTATCGCCACGGACGGCGTTTTTTCGATGGACGGTTATATCGCCAAATTGCCGGAAATCTGCGATTTGGCGGAAAAACACAATGCGCTCGTGATGATTGACGATTGCCACGCGGTCGGTTTTATGGGCGCGAAAGGTCGTGGAACGCACGAATATTGTGATGTAATGGGCAGAGTTGACATCATCACGGGAACGCTCGGCAAAGCTCTCGGCGGCGCGATGGGCGGTTACACTTCGGGTAAAAAAGAAATCGTCGAACTCCTTCGCCAGCGTTCGCGCCCGTATCTTTTTTCAAATTCGCTCGCGCCGGCAATCGTCGGCGCATCGCTCGCCGCGCTTGAGATGTTGACCGAAACGACCGAATTGCGCGATAAATTAGAAGCGAACACCAAATACTTCCGCGAAGAAATCGCCAAAACCGGACTCGAAGTTTTGCCCGGGACGCATCCGATTGTTCCCGTGATGTTCGGCGACGCAGTTTTGGCATCGAAAATGGCTGAATCGCTTTTGAGCAAAGGCGTTTATGTAATTCCCTTTTCGTTTCCCGTCGTCCCGAAAGGCAAAGCGCGAATTCGCACACAGGTTTCGGCGGCGCACTCAAAGGAAGATTTGCAGTTTGCGGTCGAGAAATTTGCCGAAGCGAAGGCTGAAATCGGCATTTAAGAAAAGAATTTTTAACCACAGATTTGCACGGATAAACACGGATAAGAAAAGGGGAATAGTTCGGTTTAACTCAGAAAATCCTTTTTATATCTGTGTCAATCTGTGTAAATCTGTGGTTAAATTATTTTATATTTATGCAAAATTACGAATCAACCGAATCTTACGCCCGCCAAATGGACGAGCAGGATGCACTTAAATCTTTCCGCGATAAATTTTATATTCCGAAACAGGCTAACGGTGCGGACGTTTACTATTTCACGGGAAATTCACTCGGATTACAGCCGAAAACGGCGCGCGGTTGTCTGGAAGAAGTATTGAAAGATTGGGAAACGCTCGCCGTCGAAGGGCATTTTGAAGGCGCGAATCCGTGGATGACGTATCACGAAAAAATTTCGGCGCAAATGGCGGAAATCGTCGGCGCGAAATCTGTGGAAGTCGTGGCGATGAATCTTTTGACCGTTAATCTGCATCTTTTGCTCGTTTCGTTTTATCGTCCGACGCGGGAAAAATATAAAATCGTCATCGAAAAAGGCGCGTTTCCGTCGGATCAATACGCCGTCAAATCGCAGATTGAATTTCACGGTTTTGACGCGAAAAATGCGCTGATCGAAATCGAACCGCGCGACGGCGAGACGACTTTGCGGACGGAAGATATTATCACAACGCTCGACGAAAATGCGGATTCGATTGCGCTCGTGATGCTCGGCGGGATTAATTATTACACCGGGCAAGTCTTTGATATGAAAGAGATTACCTACGCCGGACACAAAATCGGCGCGGTCGTCGGCTGGGATTTGGCGCACGCGGCGGGCAATGTCGAACTCAAACTGCACGACTGGGACGTAGATTTTGCTTGTTGGTGTACTTACAAATATCTAAATTCCGGTCCCGGCGGCATCGGCGGCGCGTTCGTTCACGAGCGGCACGCGGAAAATTTCGATCTGCCGCGTTTCGCCGGTTGGTGGGGACACGACAAGGAAACGCGCTTTTTGATGGACGATGAATTCGTCCCGATGCGCGGCGCGGAAGGCTGGCAGTTGTCAAATCAGCCGATTTTTCTGCTCGCCTCTTTACGCGCGTCTTTAGACATTTTCGACGAAGCCGGAATGGAAAATCTGCTCGAAAAATCCAGAAAATTAACCGGCTATCTGGAATTTTTATTGAAAGAAATTCACGACGAACGCATTTCCGTCATCACGCCGTCGGACGCAAATCAGCGCGGCTGTCAGCTTTCGATTCGCGTGGAAAATGCGGACAAAAGTTTATTTAAAATGATTTCCGACAAAGGTGTCGTCGCCGATTGGCGCGAACCGGACGTGATTCGCGTCGCGCCCGTTCCGCTTTATAATTCGTTTACGGATGTGTTTTTATTCACGAATATTCTGAAAGACTGCCTGAAGAAATAAAATGTTTAAGCAAAAAGTAATCATCATCGGCGCGGGTTTGGCGGGTTCGCTGTTAAGTATTTACTTGGCGAAACGCGGCTTTGCGGTTGATGTTTACGAAGCGCGAAACGATCTGCGAAGAGCCGAATTATCTGCCGGTCGTTCCATCAATCTCGCGCTCTCTGATCGCGGATTGGCGGCACTGCAACAGGTCAGAATGGACGAATATATGCTCAAAGAAGCTGTGCCGATGCACGGGCGAATGATTCATTCGGTTGACGGACAGACAAAACTGCTTCCGTATTCGGGCAGAAAAGGCGAATATATCAACTCGGTTTCGCGCGGCGGTCTGAACGTCGCGCTCGTCAATGAAGCGGAAAAATACGACGGCGTGAAGTTTTATTTCGATCAGAAATGCGTCGGTTTCGATTGCGAAACGGGCGCGGCGATTTTTGAAAACGGTGCAAAAGCAACAGGCGACGCACTGATTGCGACCGACGGCGCAGGCTCGAAAATCCGGCGGGCGATGATGAACGGCGGCGTTTCGCGGTTTAATTTCGAGCAGAAATATCTCGAACACGGTTACAAGGAACTGCACATTCCGCCGGGTGAAAACGGCGCGTTTCAGATGGAGAAAAACGCCCTGCACATCTGGGCGCGGCACGAATTTCTGATGATCGCGCTGCCGAATTTCGACGGCAGTTTCACCTGCACTCTGTTTCTCGCGTTTGAAGGCGAAAATAGTTTCGCCAAACTCGACAACGAAAAATCTCTGCTCGCGTTTTTTCAGGCGAATTTTCCCGACGCGCTGCCGCTGATGCCGAATTTAATCGAAGATTTTTTCACGAATCCGACGGGCAATCTCGGCACGATCAAATGTTTCCCGTGGAATGTCGGCGACAAAGCCCTGCTTTTGGGCGACGCGGCGCACGCGATGGTGCCGTTTTACGGTCAGGGAATGAACTGCTCGTTTGAAGACTGCCGCGTGCTTGACGCGCTGATCGAAAAACACGGCGCAAATTGGGAAACGATTTTCGACGAATATTCCAATCAAAGAAAACCGAACGCCGACGCGATTTGCGATTTGGCGGAAGAAAATTTCTACGAAATGCGCGATGCCGTCGCCGACCCGATTTTCCAGCGCAAACGCGAACTCGAAACCAAACTCGAACACGAATTTCCCAATTATTTTTCCAAATATTCAATGGTCACGTTCCGCGAAGATTTGCCTTATTCGGTCGCCAAAGAAAAAGGCAACGCGCAGGATAAGTTATTGATGGAAATTTGCGCGAATATTGAAAATGTGGGCGAGATTGATTTAGATGAAGTTATAGAAAAAGTAAAAACGCTTTAGATGAAATTTTGTATGTGTTAAAATTGCGGATATGGAAACGACGACTTTAACAATTAATCTACCGAAAGACATCGGCTCGATTTTGGAAAACAAAGCTAAGGTCAGCGGCAAAGGTGTGGCGGAATATGTCGAAGATTTGGTTGCCAAACAGATCAATCGTCCGACTTTGCGCGAACTTTTTGCGGATGTCCGCGAGAATATCGGTATCGGCGATGAACATTTGACAAATGAAATTGATGCCGCGATAGCCGAATCACGCGAGGCGAGAAGCAAAAAGTGACCGAAATTCCCGTGACGGTTTTTGATTGCGGCGTTTTTCTGCAAGGTTTGCTGTCAAAATCCAGTCCCGCCGTAAAATGTCTTGAACTGATTGAAAACGACCGCATCAGGTTGGTGTTGAGCGCGGATGTTTTGGCGGAGATCAAAGATGTTTTGTCACGCCCGCGCTTTCGACAACGAAATCCGAATCTGAACGATGGAAAGTCGAAAAATTAATCGAAACGCTTCTCTTAAAAGCCGAATTCGTCGAAAATGTTCCCGAACATTTTACGTTATTTACGCGACCCGAACGACGCGCCGTATTTGAATCTCGCCATCGAAACGAAAGCCGTTTTCCTCGTCAGCCGCGATAACGATCTGCTTGATTTGATGACCGATTATACAGATGAATCAAAGGATTTTCGCCGCCGTTTCCGCAAAATCAAAATCGTTGATCCGGTCAAATTTTTGCAAATTATGGAAACGTCGGATTTTCCCGAAAGGTAAGCGAGGTTGATGTTTACGAAGTTATGGAAAAGGTGAATTACGTTTCGGCTGAAACGGTTAATGAAGTGAATGAAATGTTATTGCTGTTCGGGAAAAGAATTTAAAGATTGCTGTCAGCCGTTTATCGAAAATCTCTCCAAACCTGCGACGGCGGAAGAGTTGATGCGTTCGCGTTATTCGGCTTATGTGATTTGCGCGGTCGAATATCTCATCAAAACAACGCACCCTTCGACGCGGAAGTTTCAAGACGGCGAATCAATCGAAAATTGGGCGAAAGCGAATGTTTGGCAAAAGCTCGAAATCGTTTCAAAAAGTGAAGGTGAAGCGACGGACAAAACGGGAATTGTCGAGTTCAAAGCGTATTTTTTAGACGCAAACAAACAGTTGCAGATTCATCACGAAAATTCCAATTTTCGCCGAGAATTGGGAAAATGGTTTTTCGTTGAAGGAAAAATTAAATCATAGATTATGTTTAAGAAATCAAAATTTGTCGTTTTTCTGATTTTCCTCACAGCAATTTTGCCAAATAATATTTTCGCGCAAAGTTCATTGAGAGAAGCATTTAAAGATTATTTTATGATCGGCGCGTCGCTTAATCGGGCGCAGATTGACGGGGAAGATTCGCGCGGGGTGAAGATCGTCAAAGAGCAATTTGATACGATTTCGCCGGAAAATGTTCTGAAATGGGAATCGGTACATCCGCAGCCTGATAAATATAATTTCGACGCGGCTGATAAATATGTCGAATTCGGCGCGAAAAGTAATATGTTTATCGTCGGACACGCGCTTGTCTGGCACAATCAAACGCCGAAATGGGTTTTTGAAGACGCGAAAGGAAATCCGGCGAGCCGCGAAGTTTTGCTCGAACGGATGCGCGAACATATTCACACGGTCGTCGGGCGTTACAAAGGCAAGGTTAAAGGTTGGGATGTCGTCAACGAAGCCGTCAACGACGACGGAACGATGCGCCAATCGCCGTGGCTGAAAATTATCGGCGCGGATTTCATCGCCAAAGCCTTTGAATTCGCGCACGAAGCCGATCCGAACGCCGAACTTTATTACAACGATTATTCGCTCGAAATTCCCGCGAAACGGCGCGGCGCGATTGAATTAATCAAACGTTTGCAGGCGCAAAAGATTCCGATCACCGCCGTCGGTTTGCAGGGTCACGACAATCTGACATTTCCGACGCTCGACGAACAGGACAAGACGATTTCCGAATTTGCGAATCTCGGCATCAAGGTCAACATTACGGAACTCGATGTCAGCGTTTTGCCCGATCCCGAAGGATTTAATGGCGCGGAAGTGACGCTGAATTTTGAAGCGAAAGAAAAACTGAATCCGTATAAAAACGGTTTGCCCGACGAAATGCAAAAGCGATTGGCGCGGCGTTACGCCGATTTATTCGGCGTATTTCTCAAACATCGCCGCGACATCACGCGCGTCACTTTCTGGAACATAACGGACAAAGAATCGTGGCTAAACAATTTTCCGGTGCGCGGCAGAACCAATTATCCGCTGCTGTTCGACCGTCAGGGAAAATCAAAACCGGCTTTTGACGCGGTAATCGAAACGGCGCGGCGATTTTCAGGTGAATCATCAAAATGATCGTCAGTTTTACAATCAGCGGTCAAAATTACCGAATTGACACGAAAAAGCCGCTCGATTTGGCGATTCCGCTCAATTTCGACGGCGCGCAGCCGAACGCTTACGGCGTGGGAAAAGCCGTTTCAAAACCGTGCGAAGCGGGCGCAATCGTCGGCGACACGCGGCAAAACGGAAGCTGTAATTTCGAGCAAATCACTTTGATTCCGCACTGCAACGGCACCCACACCGAATGCGTCGGACACATCACCAACGAGCGAATTTCAATTCACGATTGTCTGAAAGATGCGTTTATTCCGGCAAGTTTAATCTCCGTCAAACCGGAAAACACGAACGAAACGAACGAAACTTACGCGATTGAATTAAGCGAAAATGACAAATTGATAACCCGCAAGTCAATCGAAAACGCTTTGCGGATTCCAAGTTCCAGATTTCAAATTCCAAATATCGAGGGTTTGATAATTCGCACATTGCCGAACGACGAAAGCAAATTAACGCGGGAATATCTGGAAATTATTCCGCCGTTCTTTTCGACCGAAGCGATGAAATTTATCGTTGAAATCGGCGTGAAACATCTGCTCGTTGATATGCCTTCGATTGACCGGATTTTCGACGAAGGAAAACTTTCAAATCACCGAATTTTCTGGAATATCGAAGCCGGAAAATTTGAATTGAACGCGAAAAGCCGCAAAAATAACACGATTACGGAATTAATTTTAGTGCCGAATTTTATTGAAGACGGTTTTTATCTGCTCAACCTGCAAATCGCCGCTTTCGCCGCCGACGCTTCGCCCGCGCGTCCGATTTTGTTTGAGATTTTTGAGTAAAAATCAATTTAATAACTTCCCGCAACAACATTTGATTTCACGCCGCTCGCTTCCTGCGCGATTTTTACGCCGACGCTCGCGCCGATTCTGGTTGCGCCGGCTTCGAACATTTTTCGCGCGTCGTCAATTCCCTTTACGCCGCCCGACGCTTTCACACCCAAATTTCGCCCGACGGTTCGGCGCATTAAAGCCACGTCGTCCGCCGTCGCGCCGCCTTTGGCGAATCCGGTGGAGGTTTTGACGAAATCCGCACCCGCGTTTTTTGCCGCCAGACACGCGCGAATCTTTTCGTCGTCGGTCAAAAGCGCGGTTTCGATGATTACTTTTAACAACACATTATTTTCGTGCGCGGCTTGGGCGACGGCGCGAATGTCGTTTTCGACCGCGCAGTCGTCGCCGGATTTCAACGCGCCGATGTTGATGACCATATCAACTTCTCTTGCGCCGTTGAAAATTGACCGCCGCGCTTCGTAAGCCTTGACATCGGAAAGAGTTGCGCCGAGCGGAAAACCGATCACCGTGCAGACCGGAATATTTGAGCCGCGCAGAAACTCCGCCGCTTTTTTGACCCAGCTCGGATTAACGCAGACAGACGCGAAACCGAATTGCATCGCTTCATTGCAAAGTTTTTTGATGTCGGATTCGCTGGCTTCGGGTTTCAGCAAAGTATGATCAATCAAACTCGCCCAATCGCGCGCCGTCGCGGTTTCGCCCAACACGATTCCGATGCGCGACGCGCCCGCGTCAACGATTCGTTCGACATCAGCGCGGCAGAACGACGGACAGTAATCGGTTTCGCCGTCGAGTTTCGACAAGACCAAATCCGTGATTTGTTCGACTAACTTTTCGTAATTTCCGTTCGATAAGTTCATTTTCTAAACCAAATTCCAATCTTTCAAAACCTGCATTAATCCGGGCAATTCTTCCTGCCAAAGCCAGTCGGTATTTATCCAAAGTCCTTCGATGGCGCGGCTTTCAAATTTATTACCGGCTGAAATCGGGAGCATTTTGTATCTGCCGCTTTCGTCAAAGCCGTAGAAATTAGCCGTTCGCGTGTTCGGATCAATTATCCAATATTCTTTAACGCCCGCCATTTCGTATTCCAGAAATTTGTCCTGCGTGTCGCGGGCGAGGCTTTCGGGCGACACGATTTCGACGATCAAATCCGCCGTTCCGTCAACATATTGTTTTTCGAGACGATGCAGATTCTCGTTTGAAATATATATAATATCAGGCTGTCTGCCCGACGGTCGAAAGTCGAATCTGATTTGAAACGGCGCGGAAATAATTTTACCGTAATTCTTTGCTTCGACAAAAAATCGTAAAATTGCCGTCAAAAAATCCGACATATCCTGATGTCTTAAACTCGGATTACTCATTTTTATTACCTCGCCGTCTAACCATTCGAACCAGCCTTCTTCGCCGTTCCATTCGAGAAATTTTCGATATGAAATCGTATCGCGCGGAAGGCTCGGCGGCGTGAAAGCGTTCGATGTAATTTCAGCGGTCATATTTTCCATCAGTTTTACCTCGCTTAACTTCCTGAGTTTATCACCTTTTATACTGCATTTCGATTGCGTCAATTTTGCCGACGCGCTTTTTATGGCGGTCTTCGGTCAAATCGGTATTCAAAAATGCTTCGACGATTTCTTTGATTTCATTGAGCGAATTTTGTCCGCTGCCGAGAGTTAAAACATTCGCGCCGTTATGTTCACGCGAATTTTTTGCAAGCTGAACCGAATAACACGCGGCGGCGCGGACATTCGGGACTTTATTCGCCGTCATCGCCGAACCGATGCCCGCACCGTCAATGATTATTCCGACATCGGATTGCTTTTCGCCAATCGATTTTGCAACAGCGTGGGCGAAATCCGGGTAATCAACCGCGTCTTTGGAATTCGTGCCGAAATCGCGGATGCGAAAGCCTTTTGCATCGAGAAAATCTTTTAATTTTTCCTTGAATTCAAAACCGCCGTGATCCGCGCCGACAGCGATTGACTGGATTTTACTTGAGCCTTGACGCTCACTTTTTTTGATTAAAATGATGTTTTTATCTTTGATAATATCGTCGGCGAGCGGCGTAAATTTCGCATTTTCGGACACGCGCAGTTTCGCGCCCGCTTCCAATCCGCGCAAATCGTCTTCCGTCAGCAGACTTTTCGCCGATTCGTCGCGGTCAAATTCTTTGCCGATTTCGTCCTTCAGCGAATTGACGACCACGCGCTGCGGAAAGTTTTGCGGCGGCGATTCGTCTTCGAGCGGAACGCTTTCCAAAACTTGTTTGACCAAAGCGCGAACGCGGTCGCGGGTTTCTTTTTCATCGGACATAATTTTTTTCGGTTTGAATAATTGACCTTTTCTTTCATCTCACATAGTATTTTCAAAAACCGATTCAATCAAATCCCGGAGACACAAGATGGAAACGCAGTCAGCCCAAAGTTACACCGAATTTTCAAACGACAACCTCGAAACGATGTATTCCGCCGAACAAATTAAAGCGCGTGTCGCCGAACTCGGCGCGCAGATTACCGCTGAATACGCCGAAAAAGATTTGGTTCTGATCGGCGTATTAAAAGGTTCGTGCGTTTTTATGGCGGATTTGATGCGCGAGATTGATTTGAAACTTTCGATAGATTTTATGGCGGTTTCGAGCTACAAAGACGGCACGGTTTCGACGGGCGACGTAGAAATTTTAAAGGATTTGACCAACTCGATTCGCGGCAAAGACGTGATAATTTGCGAAGACATCGTTGATACGGGTTTGACTTTGTTTCGTCTGACGGAAATTCTCGGCTCGCGCGGCGCAAATTCAATAAAAATCGCCACGCTGCTCGACAAACCAGAACCGCGCATCAAAAAGGAACTGAAAATTGATTACTGCGGCTTTCAAATCCCGAATAAATTCGTCGTCGGCTACGGTTTGGACGCGGCGGGACGTTATCGCAATCTGCCGTTTATCGCGGTTGTCAAAAATCCCGCCATCGCCTGATTTTATTTTCCAAATATTTGTTTTTTACTCCAAAAATTCATTCAGTTATGCGACCAAATTGATTATAATAATCCAGTCGTATGCAGCCGCTAAAACTTCATATCAAAACCGCGTTTCTAGCTTCGGCGGTCGCGCTGGTCGTGCTGACCGTCGCGCTGATGCTGATTAGCGTCAGCGTCGCCAACCAATCTCGTGACGAACGCAAACAGCTTGCCCAGCTTGAAGCCGCAAATTTGGCGGAACATCTTTCGCTTTTTCCCGAACAAATTGATCAGGACGATTTGGTACGGCTGACAAACCTGGTCAGCGGTTCGCGTCCGAGCGTCGTCACGGTGCGCGTTTGGAAATTAAACGGCGCGGAGTTTAGCGTTGAAGCGGCTTCCGACGACAGCCTGCCGCTGGGCGATATTCCCGACGAAACAAAAAACGCTTTGCGGCAGGGGCTGGCTTCGGAAATCGTCAATCAGTCGCATTCTAAAACGGACGAATCGCTGTTTCGTGTCTTTGCGCCCGTCGTGATTCGCCATCGCGTTGACGGCGCGGTAGAAGTGGTTGAAAAACTCGACACCGTTTCAAACATCGCGCTGCGTTACGCTTTAAATTTGTCGTGGATCGCGCTTGTCACCGTGCTGCTGATGACGGCAGCGTTTTATCTGCTTTTTCAAAGTTTGGTTTATCGCCCGCTCGAAAAATTACTGGCGGCAATGGACAAGGCGAAAACGGGGAATTTGACGGTTGAAATCGTTAATAAAGAAAAGCTCGACGAATTTGGGTTGGTTTCCAATGAATTTAATTCGATGATGTCGCAAATTCACGAAATGACGATTGAACGCGAAAGGCGGAACGAGATTTTGCGGGAAAATGTGCGCGAAGCGACCGCTGAACTTTCGGCGAAAAACGAACAGCTTGAAACCGCCAACCTCGAACTTTTTCGCGCCGCACGGCAGATGAGCGAAATGGAACGGCTCGCCGCCGCCGGACAAACCGCCGCACAGTTCGCGCACGAAGTCGGCACACCGCTTAATTTAATCAGCGGTCACGTACAGCTTCTGCAAACTTCACTGACCGGCAATCCCAAAGACGGTAACCGGCTGCGAACGATTTCGGCTCAAATCGAACGCATCGAAAATATCGTTCGCGAAATGCTCGACCGCGCCAGGTTCGGCGTGTCGAAACAAAAAACCGTGAATTTGAACGACGTTTTAAACAAGATTTTTGACGCGGTTGAACCGACTTTACAGGAATCAAATGTCGAACTCGTCAAAAATTTAGACGCGCGGCTGCCGCCAATTTCGGGTGACGGCGAAAGGCTTCAGCAAGTTTTTCTGAATCTCGTCAAAAACGCTTTGGACGCGATGCCGGAAGGCGGCAGACTGGAAGTTTCAACTTCGTCCGAACACCGCCGAATTTTGGTTGAATTTACCGATAACGGCGTGGGAATGAGCGATGAAGTGCGCGAACATATTTTTCAGCCGCTGTTTACGACCAAAGAACGCGGGCGCGGAACCGGCTTGGGTTTAGTGGTCGTCAAACAAATTATGCAAAATCACGAAGCTGAAATAAAAGTCACCAGCGAACCCGGTCGCGGCACCAAATTCGAGTTATATTTTCCGCAGCAAACACTCTGAATGTCATCGCTTCAAACGGTTTTTCAACTGATGTTTTCCAACAGTTTTATTTGGTCGCGCAACAGTTTTTCCAAAAGACGAATCTGCTGCTGCTGCATTTCGACGAGATCAATCCATTTTTGATCGCGCAGATTATCAATTTTTTCGTGCAGATTGCGAATTTCCAGCTCGGCTTTGAGATTAACTTCGTAATCGTGCGCTGCGTCGAGCCGGTCACGCGCCGCCTGTCTGTTCTGCGACATCATAATTATCGGAGCCTGAATCGCCGCCAGCATCGAAAGAAACAGATTCAGCAGAATATATGGATACGGATCGAATGCGCTGCCGACCAAAATCAGTGAATTGACCATCACCCAAGCCAGCAAAATCCCGCCGAAAATGCCGATGAATGTCCAGGAACCGCCGAACGACGCGACCTTATCGGCGATTTTTTCCCCGAATGTGCGCTCGTTGTCCAATTCGCTGTTGACGTTGCGGCTGACATTAGAATGATTTATCAAACTTTCAATCACCGTTCGTTCCCGCGCCGTTAACTTTGACCATTCGCGCTGTAAAAATGTCTGCGCCAGATGTTCTGCCTGTCTCATTATATTTTTCTCCCTTCGCAGATTCGCAAAGTCCGTGCCAGATTCGCAATCCGCTCCGCGCCGCTTAAATACGTCGGCTTGCAGCGAGCGCGGCTGACTGAAAACGGGGCATTTCTGGCAAATGCGGCTAAATCGCCACAAATTTTCGGCATTTTCAACGACGATGCTTCAAATAATGCCAACGACCGGCGGGCGAATATATTATAATATCAAAATAATATGAAAAAAATCCTCGTTATTGATGACGACCGGGCTTCGTGCGAGCTTTTGAAGGAAATTCTGTCCACCGAAAATTGGCGCGTAGAAATGGCTGACGCACCAGAAAAAGCTCTGGCTCTGTCAAATCAGGAAAATTTTGATCTGGTTATCAGCGACATCAATCTGGAAGCCGATCTTTCGGGTTTGGATTTGCTGAAGCGGCTGCGCGAAAAATCGCCGGTGATTCTGGTGACGGGTTTCGGTTCGCTGGAAACGGCGGTCGAAGCGACGCGTGAAGGCGCGTGGGATTTTATTTCAAAACCGTTTAAGGTTGACGAAATAATCAATACGGCGCGCCGCGCGCTCGAACAGGACGCGGAGTCGGAAGAGGCTTACGACGAGAATTTGACGACCGGCGCGATGGTCGGCAGTTCGCCGAAAATGATTGAGCTTTACAAGGAAATCGCCCGCGTCGCGCCGACTCGTTCGACCGTTTTGATTCTGGGCGAATCCGGCACGGGAAAGGAGTTAGTCGCCCGCGCGATTCATCAAAACTCGCCGCGCCAAAATCATTCTTTTGTCGCCGTCAACTGCGGCGCGCTCACCGAATCGCTGCTCGAAGCCGAACTTTTCGGACACACCAAAGGTTCATTTACCGGAGCCGCCGCCGACCGGCGCGGACTTTGGGAAGAAGCCGAAGGCGGAACATTATTTCTCGACGAAATCGGCGAAACGAGTTTGGCGATGCAGGTCAAACTTCTCCGCGCACTTCAGGAAGGCGAAATTCGCCGCGTCGGTTCGACGCAAACGCGCACGATTGACGCGCGAATTATTGCCGCCACCAATCGGAATCTCGAAGAAGAAGTGAAAAACGGAAGTTTCCGCGAAGATTTATTTTATCGTTTAAGCGTCGTTACGCTGCGCGTCCCGCCGCTTCGTGAACGTCCGGCGGACATTACGCTTTTAGCTGAAAAATTCCTGCAAAAATCCCGCCAGAATACCGGCAAGAAGAATCTGCATTTTTCGGAAAACGCTCTAAAAACATTGTCGGTTTATGAATGGAGAGGCAACGTCCGCGAACTTGAGGCGGCGGTCGAATACGCCGCGCTGCGGGCGCGCGGCAACGAAATTTTAGCGGAAGATTTGCCTGTCAAGCTGCTGTCCGAAGAATTTAAACATTCGGCTCTGCGCTTTCATCTATCGGAACTTTACGGCGATTTGCCGAGTCTCGACGAAATCGAAAAAAGATATTTGCTCTATGTTTTGGAAAAGACGCACGGCAACCGCACAAAAGCGGCGGAAATACTCGGCATTGACCGCCGCACACTCTACCGAATGGCGGACAGATTTCAAATCAAGCTCGACTAAAATCTGTTCGACTTCCGATTTTCATATTTAACGTCTCGCATCGCGCCGTTATCGGTTTTGACCTCTGGCGTGCGCGTCGTAATGGTTTCCATCGCCGGTTTGCCGAAAAATGCCGATAAACCGTAGATTAACAGCGACAGCAACCCGCCCGCGACGATCAGCCATAAAAAAATGCGGTTTATTTTGTCTGATTTTCTGCCCATCGTGTACAAAAAAAGGCGCAACTTTTTTGCCCTTAAAGTTGCGCCCGGCTTGCTTGAGGAGAAATTAATCTACCTTCCGCCCCCCTTGAAAATTGTTGTCTTCCCTAATTCAAACTGCTTTTTGAACTTTATGAACCCTGCACGGCTTTGGTGCTTTTACCTTTTTTCATTGATTTGGCTGTGTGACGACGACCTTTTTTGTGCTTGGTGCCGCTCGTCTTTTTAGCCATTGTGGTGCCGCTCATTTTTGAGTTGGCGGTTGAGCCTTTCGTGGTCGGTGTGGTTTGTGTCGTTTGCATATTTTGAGCGAAGGTCGAACCGGCAATCGCCAAACTTAAAACTGCCGCCGACAGAATTCCCAATTTGTTTTTCATTATTTTAGTAATCTCCTAAATTTTTCCAATTATTCTAAGTGTATTTTCAAAAACAGAAGAAATTTTTTGTTTTACTTTGACTGCATTAATCGTTAAACTTCAAAAATTTCTTTCAATCACGCTATGATTATTCGCAACCATTGTGCCAAACCGCTTTGAATCCATAAGTCTTGTATTTGCGGCATTTAATGACTTGCGGAGACATTTTGAAAACCGAGTTTTCTGTGGCATTTTGGTTTGAGCGCGCAAATTCGCCCCGGCGATGTTTTTTAAAAACCGAAAATAAAAAGTCTGTGTCTTGACATAAACCGTATAAAACCGCTAACTTACAATCAAAACTTGTGAGTGAAGAAAAAGCAAAGATTAATTTTCCGAGTCGTCTTGAATCAGTTGATAAAGCCGTCATTGAAGCGACCGATTTCGCCAAACGGTGCGGATTTTCCGAAGAAGAACTTTACCCGATTGATATGGCGGTGCGCGAATGTGTCGCCAATGCCGTCAAACACGGCAATAAATTAGACGAAACAAAAAAAGTTGAAATGACGTTAGAAAATTCCGATCAGGGTTTGGAGATTACGATCAGGGATTTCGGCGCGGGTTTCGCGGTGGAAGAAGTTCCCGACCCGACCAACCCGGAAAATCTGATGAAAACAGATGGGCGCGGAATTTTGTTTATGAAAACTTTTATGGACGAAGTTGAATGGTTTAATCACGTCGCAGGCGGAATGGTTGTAAAAATGCTGAAAAAGCGATAATTAACTTTTACAACTTGGACTTTTAACACGATTATCGTCTAAAATCTGCAATTAAAACTTATTTAAAATTACAAAAGGAGACAATAAATGGCTGAACTTAACATTTCGGAACGACAGGCAGGCGACATAACAATTCTTGATATGGACGGCAAAATCACGATTGGTGAAGGAAGCGTCGCGCTTCGCAACACGATTCGCCGTCTGCTGAGTGAAGGAAAAAAGAAAATTTTATTAAATTTGGGCGGTGTCGGATACATTGATTCAAGCGGCATCGGTGAACTGGTTTCAAGTTTTACCGCCGTCAACAAAGAAGGCGGAACGCTGAAACTGTTAAATCTGACCCAGAAAATTCAAGACCTTTTGGCGATCACTAAACTTTTAACCGTTTTCGACGTTTATGAAAGCGAAGGCGACGCGTTAAGCAGTTTCCAATAAAATTACTTTTCGGCTCTAAAATTTAAGGATAAAGGATAATGCGGTCAAATCCTTTATCCTTTTTTTGTCAAGACATCCGCAGCCGCCGGAAAAGCATCTTTTAAAACCGGAAGGACGCGCCGGTCAGATGAAAATATTTGTATTGATTCCCCTTTGTTTTTGGCTGTTCGCGCGTTTCCCGCGACTCTGGATTTCAAATCACGAACCGATGATGAAAAAGTTATTACTGCTCGCTTTTATTTTAGTTTTTCCGCTGAATATTTTCGCTCAAAGCGGAGGTTTGGATTTATCCGGCTACGGTGTGGAAATCGCTCCTGACAAACGTTTGATCGTCGTGATGGCTTCGCTCCAGGCGGCACGCGCGAAAGACGCGTCCGGCAAATATGTTCCGGTGCTGAAAACGCCTCTCTCCAAACAGGGTGAAGAATTTCGCGCGAAACTGCAAACCGATCTGGCTGATTTGGATGAAGATTTGCGCCAGAAAATCAGTAATTTTTTAGTTCAGTATAAACGCCGTCACCCGCAGGCAAGCGACGCGGAACTAATCGCGCCGTTTATTTCGATGGCTTACACGCTGTCGCCCGTACCGGATTTGAGCGAACCGGCGCGCACCACCGACTTGCCCGGAGATTTGCTTGAAGTGCTTGATTACACGCCGCTGGTGCGCGAATTTTATCGTCGTTCGGCTTTGAATACAAAACTTGACGAATATGTAAAAATTTATCAGTCGGCGGGCGATCAAATGAGACCGTCGGCTCAAAATATGATCGGCAGTTTGCTCGATTATCTGCACACAAGACCGCAACTTACTTATATTGACCGCATCAAAACCGAATCAAAACCGACCAAAGGCAAAAAAACGCTCGAAAAAACCGAAGTCCGCGAACGAACGCGCCGGTTTGTCATCGTGCCGGAAATGCTGGCTCCCAAAGACACGATCAATTTTATCAACGCCCGCGACGATTATTATGTGATCGTTCCGCCCGCGACGAATCTGGCGGTTTCGGAAGCGCGCCGCGCTTATCTGCAATTTGTTTTTGATCCGCTGGTTTTGACGAATGCCAAAGACATTTCCGCCTTCAGTGCGGGCATTAAAACTCTGCTGGACGCGCGGCGGCAGGAAAAATCGGACATTTCGCCCGATATTTATCTGGCAACATTGCGTTCGCTGGTCGCGGCGGCTGACGCGCGGCAAATTGAATTTGTCAAAACGCGCAATGCGACAGCACAGGCGCGGCAGAAAATTGACCAAATGAAAACCGTTGACGAGAAAAAAGCGGTTTCCGCCGAACTCGACGCGTTCAAAAAATCGCTGGCGGACGAAACCGCCGCGTCGCTCTCCGAAGCCGACGAAAACGGCGCGGTGCTGGCGTTTTATTTCGCCGATCAATTTAAAGGTTTGGAAAATTCCGGTTTTGATGTGGCGAGTTCCCTGCACGATATAATTTTATCGCTCGATCCGGTAAAGGAAACAAACCGTCTGCCACAGTTTGCCGACGCGCGAAGACGCGGTTTGGCGGCACGCGAAGAACGCCGCAAAACCGTCGAATCCGTGCCGCTGACTGCCGAAAATCCCGTCACCAAAAAACTTACCGGTATTGATGCGATAATCAAAAATAAAAATTATAAGGAAGCCGAAGTGCAGTTAAAACAGCTTTTGCAAACTTATCCGAACGACGCGCCGCGCATTTATTATTCGCTGGGACGCAACGCCAGCCTTTCCGCCGAAACCATTAAAGATGCCGAAGCGCGACGAACTCGCCTGCTGGAAGCAAAAGATTTTTACAACAACGCCATCAGTTCTGCGACTCCACAAACCGATCCAGCCTTACTTTCGCTGTCTTACGTGGCAATCGGGCGAATTTATGAATTTTACGGCGACGAGTCCGCCGCCAATATTTATCAAGCCGCCATCAAAATCGGCGATGTTAAGGGCGGCGCGTATCAAGAAGCGGTCAAAGCGCGGGAAAGATTGATGAAAGATCAGTAAATTTATCTTTCGTATTCAACGACGAATCGCCTGATCGGTTCGTCTTCGTCGCCAAACATTTGCTCAAAATCTGTCTGTTTTAAGCCGTTCGTTTCAAAGCGTGATAAATCTTCGCGCGACAAAGCCCACGGCATTTCCGGCGGAATTTCGTCGTTTTCGCGCCCGCGCGTAACGACGATTAACTTCCCTTTTTCGGCGACGAAATTTGCAATCGAATTAATTACCGCTTCGCGCATTTCGAGCGGCAGCGGCTGAATCGTGTAAACTTCCAGCACAAATTCAAACGCGTTTTGCCATTCGGCGGGCGCATCAAAAAGGTCGGCGACGTAAAATTTTATATCCGTGTCGGCGTGAAGTTTTCTCGCCCATTCGACTCCCGTCGGCGAAATATCGAAAGCGGTTACGTCAAAACCCAAATCAAAAAGAAATTTCGCGTCGTCGCCCAACCCGCAGCCGACAACCAGAGCTTTTCTGCCGTCGCCGCGCAAATTCGTCTTTTCCGCCCAACTTTTCAAAAACTTATTTGGCTTCAAATCCGCCCACGGAATATGTTCGTGATTTCCGGCGGCTTCATTGTAAAGCGCGTCAAACCAACCCGTCGCATCGCCTTTTTCGTTGTATTCGGCGGCGATTTTTTTCGCGTGTTCGCGGACATCAAAATTTTCTTCCGGCATATTTAATTCTTTTTATTTCTCTGCCTGACGGCTTCAAACAAAATAATTCCGGCGGCGACCGAAACATTTAACGATTCGATTTTGCCGAGCAGCGGAATTTTTACCAAAACATCGCATTTTTCCGCCGTCAAACGATGCAAACCTTTGCCTTCGCCGCCCATCACCAACGCTGACGACTGATTCCAATCCCAATCCGCATAATTCATTTCCGCATCACCGCTCGCGCCGACCACCCAGATGTTGTTTTCTTTGAGTTCATCAATCAAACGATTGACGTTGGTAACTTTGGCGACTTTGACGTATTCGGTCGCGCCCGCCGAAGATTTGGTGACGGTTTCGGTCAGACCGACGGCGCGGCGTTCGGGAATAAAAACGCCGTCCGCGCCCGCGCATTCGACGGTTCGCAAAATCGCGCCCAAATTTCGCGGGTCTTCCACGCCGTCTAAAATCACGCTCAACGAATTTTCCCGCGCCTTAATTTCGCTTAAAAGTTCATTCGCGTCAAAATATTCCGCCGCCGCGACCAAAGCGACGATTCCCTGATGATTCGCGCCTTCTTCGACCAATTTCAGCAAATTTTCGCGCGGTACTTTTTGAAACTGTACGCCGTTATTCTGCGCCAATCGCAAAACATCGCTCAGTCGCTTTTCGTTCGCGCCGTCGGCGATGATAATTTTTTCAATGCGCCGATTTTCCGCCCGCAACGCTTCCAAAACCGGAATCACGCCGAAAATAACGGCGGAATTGGATTTTTGCTCTTTGATCTTTGGTCTTTGATCTTTGGTTTTCGCGCTCGAAGTTTCGGTTTTTGAACTGTTTACTTTGAACTGTTTACTTTGAACCTTTGAATTTGAACTTTTTGCTTTGAATTGTTTACTCATAATAGCTGCCGCCAAAGGCGTGAATATTTGGTGAATTGCCGTGAATTGTTGGCAGTTGTCGTATTTGCCAGATTGAAACTGCCGACTCCGCCGCGCTTTAATCCCTGCGAATCGGTTTTCAGTTCGACTTCCCAAACTTTGCCGAGACTTTCCCGAACCTGCAGATAATCATCAACAGTTTTCGCGTTCGGCGCAACCGCGCGAAGTTTTTTGACGAGTTTCCGCAGATTTTCAACGGCTATAATTCCCTTTTCCGTTTCCAAACCCGAAAAATCGAAACCTTTGGCGTAAATTCGATAGCCGAGTTCGTTTTGACGGCTGTAAACGTCAATCAAAAATTCGTCGGAGGTCGTTTCATCGGTCTGTAAAATTTTATTTTCGCCATTTTTATCGCGCTTTTCGGTCGCTTCGACGCGCCGCTCGAAAATCGCGCCGGAGACGATTAAAATTAAATCGTCGTTCGCTATTTCGACGATTTCGCCGCCGTTAAAAAGCACGAAAATTATTTTATCGTCCCAAAATTCGATCCCGCGCAGACGTTTTGGCGGAGTTTCAACCGATAAACTTTCATCGCTCAAAATTATCGTTTCGATGCCGTAATCGCGCAATCTTTTCTGGACGATTTCCGCTTCTTTTTCCGATTCGGCGCGTGCCAGCGGCAGATTTTTCTTCTCATTGAGGATTTTCCGCAAAAAGTCTTTTTCAAATTTCAGCATCTTAACGATTTCCGCCAATTTCGATTCGTCAAAATGCTGAGTTTCAGCCTTGAAAATTATATTAAAACCCTTTTCCCAAACTTCCATTTTTCGCAGATGCGGCTTGAGAAAATTGCTCTGCGCTTCGGAAATTTCCAGTTCCGCGCCGCAGTAGAGACATTTCAGACGCGTCGGCGGATTGTGGCGCGCGCATTTCGCGCAGATAATCATTTCTTCGGGACTGAATGCCAGATTTTCCGTTTGCAGCGGAATGTCTTTGAGCCATTCGTCCGATTGAAGCGGTTCAACTTTTTTTTCCATAAAACTTCTCTTTTTTGATTATACGACGAAAACCGAGTATTCTTTTTAATGAGTCGCTTGTCCGACACAAAAACGAAAATACATATTTTTTTAATTTACTTATATTTTACAAACTCGCGGTTATCATTTTAGGGAAAACGGGAATTAAATTTACTTTTATAATATTTTTGAAAACTATTTTCGCAAAAAATCAATTGTTGATTATACATTGATCGGCAGCAATCATTTGCAAAATTTTAGATTATCTAAACAAAACGCTTTCCGTTCGTTAATCCGTTACCAACCGCGATTCGATCTATCTTAAAATTTTAATAAAGAAGGGTTTAAAATGCAGTTTGAAATGAATACTAATCCGTCGTGGCAGTTTGGTCATCGCGGTCGTGTGGCGGTTTTTATTGATGGAAACAATCTTTTTCACGCCGCCCGTTTCCATAATATAGACATTGATTACAATAAACTTCTGCGCGTCCTTTTGGGCGACGGCAGACTTTTGCGCGCCTTCTTCTACACCGGCGTTGACGCGGGCGCGGAACGTCAGCAGGGTTTTCTGCTGTGGATGCGGCGCAATGGTTTTCGCGTCGTGCAGAAAGAATTGAAAACTTTTTACGACGGCACGCGCAAGGCGAATCTCGATGTCGAAATCGCGGTTGATATGCTGTCGCTCGCCGGACGCTACGACACCGCCGTTCTCGTTTCGGGCGACGAAGATTTCGTGTATGCGTTAAACGCCGTCGCGTATAAGGGCTGCCGCGTCGAAGTCGCCGGTTATCGTTCAAACACCGCGCCGCGTCTGATTGATGTCGCCGACTTTTTTATTGATCTGGGCGACATCGCCGAACTGATTCGCAAAGACGCGTCGCAAAGCGGACAATACGAAATTCCGTCGTTTATGCCGCCCGATGAAGTTTCGCCGCCGACAATCTTAAATCAAAATTCACGCGAGAATTTTGCTCAGGTTCCGAGAAAAATTCCTTTCGACGCGAACTTTTCCGACGATGAAAATGACGATTATCCTAATTTAGTGCGCGTCACGGACGATAGATGAAACTTTTTACTGTTGAAGAAGCTAATAAATTACTGCCTGTCGTTCGTCCGAAACTCGAAAAAATCAAAGCGCGATACGCCGCGCTCGCCGCTTTGCGCGAATCCGCCAAAGCCGCCGCATTATCGGCGGAATTCGGCGGCGGCGGAATGGAAGGCGGTACTTTTTACGTCAAATCGCTGTATGAAATCGGTAAATTAACGACCGAATTTCACGAACTCGGTATTCAATTAAAAGATTACACGCGCGGGTTGATTGATTTTCCATCGCGGCGCGAAGGTCGCGTCATACTGCTGTGCTGGCAGCTCGGCGAAGGCGACGAAATCGAATGGTGGCACGACATCGAAGCCGGTTTTGCCGGCAGACAACCGCTTTGATTTTCGGATTTTTGATTGGAAAGTAGCGCATTCTAATTTAGAAACGATTTTTCAGTCTCATCTCTAAAATCCAAGAACGCGTGGTTTCGCTTCAATTTAAGATTGACGGGTTAAAGTAGATTCTGATAATATTCTTTGAGTTTCTTAAATCGCAAAATTTCCCCTGTCCTAAAGAAAAACTTTTCTGATTTTTTTTATTTCAAAAATATGAATTGTCCAACTTGTAATCGCGCAAATTCCGTTACTTTATCAATTTGTCCAAGCTGCGGAGCGATGCTGAACGACTCCGTTCGGGAAGAACTTAAACCACAGATTTCCGCCCGCTTAAAACCAATAAGTTTTGAGATGAAAGCCGCCGCGCCGGTAGCTGTCAAATCAAATCAGCAAATTTCAACGACCGACGCGCCAAATTTTGTCGAACCGACTCTGCCGACCTCGGAGATCGCCGCCAAACATACCAGCCCGACTTTAATTGATTTTCAGCACAGAAACGAAACATTCCCGGAATGGCGTTTAAAGTTGCAGAATGCCGTGAGGCAGCGGCAAAGTCACGAACAGACGGATACGATCATCAGCGATATGCCGCCGGTACGCCAAACCAGATTGGCGACGAGCGGCGCGAACGCGCTCAAAGCTGAAATTATCGAAGAAACCGCGCCGGTAGTCGCACCGCATAAAAATCCGACATTAAACAGCGCGCTGGAACGCATCGAAAAATCGCGTCAACAATTTTTGGCGGAAGAAAAACCGGAAGCCGCGCCGATTTCGCCCGCGCCTGCGACGCGCAAAAATTATCCGTTTCATATCGCGGCGAAACTGCCGGAAGTCGCGCTCAAACCGGCGGTCGTTCCGGCGACGGTCAATCAGCCGATCAAACCGAAGCTCGCACCATCGCTCAGATTGGACAGCGAACCGCTCAACACCAATAAACTGCCGCCGCTGCCAACGGCTGTCAAATCTTCGCCGGGTTTCGCTCAACGATTAATGAATTCGTTTGTCGGCGAAACTAAAACCGAAGAAAAAGCGGTCAAACCGATTGAAATATCTGAAAACATCGAACCGCAAATCGAGGAAATTGATGATTGCGCGCCGTTTTCGATGCGTTTTAACGCTGGACTCTTCGATTTGATAATCGGTTCGTTCGCAACTTTGATTCTTCTTTCGCCGTTTATTCTGACGGGTGAAAACTGGCTTTCATTTGGCGGTTTTTTCACTTTTCTGGCGGTTTGCGCGGTGATAATGTTCGGTTATATGACGATTGCCGTCGGTTATTTCGGCAAAACAATCGGAATGCGGCTTTTTTCGCTGGAATTAATTGACATCGAAGGCGAAGAATATCCGACAATGCACCAGGCGGCGGTCAGTTCCGCCGTTTATCTGTTATCGCTCGCTTTGGGCGGCATCGGTTTTTTGACGATTCCTTTTAACGAAGAAAAACGCGCCGCGCACGATCTGATTTCAAAAACCATCGTCGTCAAAGAATTTTAATTCGTCAATCGTAAATCGCGCTTCTTTTTATTTACGATTGACAATTGACGTGTTTATAATTAAAGAACTTTGAACGAAAAAACTCTCGAAAAAATCTGTGCCGAACTTGCGTCGCGGTTGAGCGGACAAAAGTTCGGCAAAATTTTTGCGCTCTCGCGTTTTCGGCTGGCGATTGATTTTCGCCTGCGCGATTCAAATTATTTCTACATTAGCGTCGAACCTTCCGCGCCGCGCGTTTATTTGATTACGCGGCGATTGCGCGATCTCGAAAAACAATCGAAAAATTCTACGCCGTTTATCATTTTTCTGCGAAGCAAATTAGCCAATTCCGTTTTGCAGACAATCGAAAAACTGGAAAACGAACGCATTTTGCGTTTCAACTTTGCGGCGCGAAACGAAATCGGACAAACGGAAAATTACGCGCTGATTCTGCAACTAACGGGACGTTCAGCGAATCTTTTTCTGCTCGACGCGAACGGATTTATTCTCGACGCGATGCGTGAAAATTCGGGTGCGGGTCAGCAGGTCAACGAAAAATACGCGCCGCCGCCGCCGCGTGAAGGCGAAAATAATCGAACCTCCGAAGAAAGTTTTTCGCAAGGTAAGTTTGAAAGTTTATCCGAAGCGTTGGACGCGCATTATCTCGAAATCGAAGCGGAAAAAGTCTTTCAGTCAAAGGCGAACGCGGCACAAAATAAACTCAATCAGGAAACAAAAAAGCGCGAAAAATTGTTCAAAAACCTCAATAAGGATTTGGAAAATCACGGCGACGCGGAAAAATGGAAACGCTCCGGCGATTTGCTTTTGGCAAACATCGCGCTGGCAAAACGTGAAGGCGATGTCGTTTTCGTAACAGATTTCTACGACGAAAATACGCCGACGGTCGAAATCGCGGTCGAAGAACGTATTCCGCTGACCGAAGCCGCCGAAAAGTTTTTCAAACGCTATACGAAGGCGCGAAACGCCAGCGAAGAAGTTGCCAAACGACTGCGAGTTGTCGAAGCCGAACTGCGCGATTTGCGCGAGCGAAAACAACGGCTTGAAGAAGCGATTGATGAAAAAGATGAAGGAATTTTAGCCGAATTCGCCGACGAAAAAACTGAAAAGCCAACTGCGGGAAACAAAGAAAAACAAACCGCAGACTTTAAGGGCGCGCGGCAGTATTTTTCGTCTGAAGGTTTTGAAATTCTCGTCGGAAAAAAAGCGAAAGATAACGATTTTTTAACTTTTCGCGTCGCCAAATCGCTCGATTTATGGCTTCACGCCGCCGATTATCCGGGTTCGCACGTCGTTGTGAAAAATCCGAATCGTCAGGAAATTCCGCCGAAAACATTGCTTGAAGCCGCGCAAATCGCCGCTTTTTTCAGTCAAGCCGGTTCACAAACGAAAGTTGCCGTTCATTACACGAACAAAAAATTTGTCGGCAAACCGAAAGGCGCGGCGGCGGGACTCGTCAGTTTGGCGAGCTTTAAAACAATTCTCGTTGAGCCTAAAATAGTCGAACAATGAAAATAAATCTGAAACAAATTCTCGTCCTCGTCGCCACGTTCGGCGTGATTGCCATAAATTATTTCGCCGCGCAGGGTTACATTAACAACATTACGCCCGCCGCGATTTCCGACAAATATCCGACGCTGATCACGCCCGCTGGTTACGCTTTTTCGATTTGGAGCTTGATTTATTTGGGATTAATCGCGTTCAGCATTTATCAAATGCTGCCTTCACAAACCGAAAATCCGCGCTTCAAAAATCTGCGCTCGCTGTATATCGCTAACTGCGCGGCAAATTGTTTGTGGATTTATCTGTGGCATTACGATCAAATTTTGGCGGCTCTCGGCGTAATGTTTATTCTGCTCGGAACGCTCGTTTTGATTAACGCGAATCTGCAAAATGTCGAAACGATGGCGGAAACCTGGCTCGCGCGAATCCCGTTTAGTCTTTATTTCGGCTGGATTACAGTGGCGACGATTCTTAATTTTTCCGTCGCGCTGGTTTTTCTCGGCGTAAATACGAGCGAATCAAATTCGGTAATTTTAAGTTCGGCTTTAATTATTGTCGCAGTCATTTTAGGAATTTTGATTCGTTTCAGGTTAGGAATTTTCGCCTATCCGCTGGCAATCGCGTGGGCTTTAACGGCAATCGCCGTCAAACAAAGCGGCAAAACATCAATCGTCGTCTGCGCCGCGTTCGGCGTGATCGCACTTTTAATTGCGGCGTTGACGGCACTTTTGAATTTGGGCAAACAAGTCAATGAATAACGGAAAAATCTGCGTTTCGGTGTGCGCTGAAACGGCTGACGAAATGCTCGAGCAAATCAAACGCGCCGAAGATTTGGCGGACTTGATAGAAATTCGTTTTGATTGTTTACAAAAAGAAGAAAGTAAAAAATTAAATCACCCTTACAACGAAAATTATATATTCACTTTTCGACCAAAAGAACAGGGCGGAAAACGTGATTTATCTTTACGGGAACGGGAGGAATTTTGGAATTCTGGAAACGATTTCTGCGGCGCGGATTTTGAAGAAGACGTTGTTAAAAATCATTTCGGTCAGCGTTTCAGTCCCGTGATTTGTTCATATCACGATTTTGAAGGAGTTCCCGACAATCTAATTCAAATTTACGAACGGATAAAAAATATAAACGCCAATGTTGACGTGATAAAAATCGCCGTTCAAGCAAACGACATCACCGACAGTTTAGCCGTTTGGAAACTTCTCGAACGAGCAAAAGCTGACAATAAACAAATTATCCCGATTGCGATGGGCGAGACAGGGAAATGGACGCGGATTTTGGGTTTGGCGCACGGCGCGTTTATGACTTACGCCGCGCTCGATGCGGGAAGCGAAACTGCGCCCGGACAAATTTCCGCCACGGATTTGATTGAAGTTTATCGCGTCAAAGAACTTGACGAACAAACCGACATCTACGGCGTTGTCGGCGGAAGTACGAGTTATTCGATGTCGCCGTATTTACACAATGCGGCGTTTAAGTTTCATAATTTGAACGCCGTTTACGTTCCGTTTGAAGTCAAAAATCTCGACGATTTTATCAATATATTTCTCAAAGATTCGGGATTAAACATAAAAGGTTTTTCGGTGACAAACCCGCACAAGCAGGCGATTATCGAACATCTCGATTTTATTGACGAAGCCGCCGAAGCAATCGGCGCGGTCAACACGGTGAAAATTGTTGACGGCAAACTTTACGGCTTAAATACCGACGCGGACGGATTTATTGAGCCGCTGAAAAATGCTTACGGCGATTTAAAAGATGCGAAAGTCGCGGTTTTGGGCGCGGGCGGCGCGGCGCGGGCGTGTGTTTACGCGCTGAGAAAAGAAAATGCGGACGTGACGATTTTTGCGCGTGATATTGAAAAAGTGAAAAAATTAGCGGGTGAATTCATAGTAAAAAGCGACAATTTCAAAGTTTCAGGCGAAACTTACGCGGAGTTTGATATTTTAGTCAACACCACGCCTTTGGGAACGAGAGGAAAATCGGCAAACGAAACTATCGCCGCCGCCGAACAAATCAAAGACGTAAATTTAATTTACGACTTGGTTTACAACCCTTTTCAAACGCGATTGATGGCGGAAGCCGACGGCGTTCACGTCCCGAAAATCGGCGGAATGGCGATGCTCGTCGCGCAGGGAATGAAACAATTCGAGATTTGGACGGGAAAATCCGCGCCGATGAAACAGATGAGCGCGGCGGTGCTTCGTAAACTTCAATAAAATTTTGGCTATTTCGTCGTCTCAATCTCCGCGTATTCGAGTTTCAACAGGTTATTTTGCCGTTTGAAAAGCCAACTGTGATGATTCGGGTCTTTGCCTGCTGCCTTATTTTTGCTTGACGAACCGTAACTGTAACTTTTGACCAGCCGGTTATTCGCTTTTGCGTCGGGTGTCGGCACGATTGTCAAATCAAAAACGACGGCGGACGTATCCATCTCCGGCGCGGTCAAACGCACGATGTTTTGCACTTCCTTCGGCAGTTTGGCAAACGAAATATCGAAATCTACAATTTGTGAACTTTGCGGCGAGTTGCCGATTGTCGCGCTGCTTTTTTCTTTTGCGTCAACCGGCTTCGATTCGTCAAAACACAACTCCTGCGGGATATTTACACCGGACGGCAGACCGACAGCACGTTTTTGCGAACACTGTGAAAGTTTTGTTTGGACGGTTGGTGCCGGCGCGGACTGCACGGCATTTTTATTCGCTGAATTTCCCGCCTGGGTTAGCTGCAAAAACGAGAGCGCGCAGATTGTCAGCGCAAAGACTGTGAGGGCTGAAAACAATTTATTTATCATAATTCTCTTTTTCGGGCTGCGTCACGACGGAAGTAATTTATGTGGTCATCAATTTTCATCAGCAAAATAATATGTCTGAACAGTTTGTCTGTCAACAGATTTTTTTTGCGGCAAACTGTTCTCATTCTTGACACTTTTTCAATAAGCAATTACTATTTATAGTTTCGGCTCTAAAGCCCGTATTGTATTCGTATGTTTGAGTCATTATCCGACAAACTGAAGAAATCGCTGAAAAACCTGCGCGGTGAAGGCAAACTTACGCCTGAACACGTTGATGCCGCTCTGCGCGAAATTAGGATGGCACTGCTCGAAGCCGACGTTAATTACAAGGTTGCGAAGGATTTTGTTGATACGGTGCGTTCGAAAGCAGAAGGTCAGGAAGTTTGGAAGGATCTGAAACCGCACGAACAGGTCGTCAAAATCGTTTACGACGAACTCGTCGAATTGATGGGCGGAACTTCGTCGCGGCTTGTTTTTACCAAACAAATTCCAAACGTCGTGATGGTTGTCGGACTTCAGGGTTCGGGAAAAACGACTTCGACGGGAAAAATTTCCAAATGGCTCAAGGATAATCAGGAACGCAAGCCTTTATTGGTTTCCGTTGACGTTTATCGTCCGGCGGCGCGTGAGCAGTTGCGTGTGGTCGGCGGCGCGGTCGGCGTGCAGGTTTATCAGGACAGAGAAACGAACGATCCGCTGACGCTCGTGCGCGGCGCGGTCAAACACGCGCAGGAAATGGGTTTTGATACTTTGATGATTGACACGGCGGGTCGTCTGCACATTGACGATGATCTGATGGTCGAACTCGAACAAATCAAAGCCGAAACGCGCCCGGTCGAAGTTTTATTCGTCGCCGACGCGATGACCGGACAAGATGCCGTCAGAAGCGCGGAAGAATTTCACAAACGAGTCGGAATTACCGGCGTAATTTTGACAAAAATGGACGGCGACGCGCGCGGCGGCGCGGCTTTGTCCATTAAACAAGTGATCGGTCAGCCCGTGAAATTCGTCGGTGTCGGCGAAAAATACGACGCGATTGAGCCTTTTTATCCCGATAGAATTTCACAGAGAATTCTCGGAATGGGCGATGTTTTGTCGCTGATCGAAGAAGTTCAGGGCAAAATTGACGAAGATGAAGCGGCGAAACAGCTCGAAAAAATGACGAGCAATCAGTTCACGCTCGAAGATTTTCGCGCCCAGCTCGGACAATTTAAAAAACTCGGTTCGATGTCGAAGATAATGAAAATGCTGCCCGAACAAATGATGGGCGGAATGCAGCTTTCAGACGAACAGAGCGAAGAAGTCGAAGCGCAGATGAAACGTACCGAAGCGATCATTGATTCGATGACGAAACAGGAACGCCGCGATCATAAAGTTATTGATGCCAGCCGCAAAACGCGCATCGCCAAAGGTTCAGGTTCGACGATTGCCGAAGTTAATCAGTTAATCCGGCAGTACGAACAGATGAAAAAGATGATGCAGCAGATGAATCGCGGCGGAATGTTCAGCAAACTCGCCGGCAAAGCGATGGGCGGAATGGGCGGTGGTCTCAGCGGATTAATGAGCGGAATGGGCGGCGGTTTAGGCGGCTTGCTCGGCGGAATGGGCGGCGGCGAACAGGAAGATTTCGACAATAATTACGAAGGAACGAAAGATTCTTTATCCAAACGGCTGAAGAAAAAGAAAAGACACAAAAAGAAAAGATAGTAAATCGTAAATCGTAAATCGTAAATAGAAAGATTTGGCGATTGGCGATTTACGATTAACGATTCACGGAGAAAATATGTTAGCAATCAGTTTAATGAGAATGGGCGCGAAGAAAAAACCTTTCTACCGCGTGGTCGTCAAGGAAAAGCGTTCAAAGCGCGACGGGAAATATTTGGAAAATGTCGGCACTTACGATCCGATGAAAAATCCGGCGGAAGTTGATCTGAAACACGACCGCGTTGAATATTGGATCAGCGTCGGCGCGCAGCCGACTGAAACGGTGTCGAGTTTAATTAAAAACAATCCGTTCCAGACGGAAGAAGAAAAAGCCGTTGCCAAACAGACTCAAGCTGAAAAAACGGCTGCCGAAAAGCAAGCCAAACTCGACGCGAAGAAAGCCGAAGCTGAAGCTAAGAAAGCCGAAAAAGCGGCGGCGGAAAAAGCCGAAGCCGAAAAAGCTGAAGCGGAAACCGCGGCGGCTGAAATGGCTGAAACAAATGAAAGTTCGGAAGAAACTCCGGTCGCAGAAGTTCCGGCGGAAGAAGTGTCTGCCGAAGAAACCGCGCCGGAAGCGGCGGGCGAGTAAAATCGTTTGCCGAGCGGATTTTCTCTGCGAAATTCAAACGCGGGCGTTTCCAAATTTATGAAAGAAGCTGTCGAAAAAATCATTACCGCTTTGGTTAATGACAAGGAAGCGGTCGAGGTTTCGGAAACTGTTCACGACAAATCTTCCGTTATTCAGGTGCGCGTGGCGGAAGGCGATATGGGCAGGATCATCGGGCGCGAAGGTCGCACGGTCAAAGCCATTCGCAGTCTGCTTTTTCACGCCGGACAAAAACAGCGTAAGCGTTTCGTGCTGGAACTGGCGGATTAACGCGCTTCGTTTATGAACGAAGAACTTGTCACAATTGCCAAAACTGTGAAAACGCGCGGCTTGCGCGGCGAACTGGTGGCTGATTTGCTGACGGATTTTCCCGAAAGATTTGATGGTTTGGTAAAAGTTTTCGCGGTTTGTGCTGACGAGAAAACTTCCGAATTAGAAATTGAAAAGTTTTGGTTTCAGAAAGATCGCGTCATCTTCAAATTCAAAGGTGTTGATTCAATTGAAGCGGCGGAAAAATGGCGTGATTGCGCGATTTGCATTCACGAAAGCGAAGCGGTTGAACTCGAAGACGACGAATTTTTCGATTGGGAATTGGAAAATTGCGCGGTCGAAACCATCGAAGGCGAGAAAATCGGCACGGTTCAAGAGCTGATGCGAACCGGCGCAACGGAGATTTTAGTCGTCAAAGGCGCGGACAAAGAATATCTAATCCCTTTCGCCGAAACGATTTGCGTCGAAGTTGACGTTGAAAATAAACTAATTCGCGTAGATTTGCCGGAAGGATTACTCGAATTTTAGATTGACGATTTTGGATTTTTGGATTTAATTTTTCAATTCAAAATCCAAAATCCAAAATCCAAAATGAGAATTGATGTTTTAACAATTTTCCCGGAGTTTTTCGGAGAGGTCTTTGATTTCGGCATCATTCGCCGCGCCAAACTTGCGGAAATCGTCGAGATCAATATTCACGACATCCGCGAATTTACGACGAATAAACATCGAATGGTTGATGACCGACCGTTCGGCGGCGGCGACGGAATGATTTTAAGCGCGCAGCCGATTTTTGACGCGGTTGAAAATTTGCTCGGAACCTGCGAGCGCGGAAATTATCCGCCGAATACAAAAGTCGTAATGCTTTCGCCGCAGGGCAGAGTTTTCAAACAAGTCGTCGCTAAAGAATTTGCTGATGAAACAGATCATATTATTTTGATTTGCGGACGTTACGAAGGCATTGACGAACGCGTCAACGATGCGCTCGTTACGGACGAAATTTCCATCGGCGATTACGTTTTGTCGGGCGGCGAACCTGCCGCCGTCGTGTTAGTTGATGCGGTGACGCGCCTTTTGCCAAACGCTTTGGGCAGCGATACATCAGCCGAAAACGATTCGTTTTCCGACGGTTTGCTCGATTGTCCGCATTACACGAGACCCGCAGATTTTCGCGGAATGCTCGTGCCGGAAGTTTTATTAAACGGAAATCACGCTGAAATCGAAAAATGGCGCAAAGAAAAAGCGTTGGAGAAAACGCAAAAGATTAGAAATGATTTATTAGAAGGAGTAAAAAGTGAAAAAGTGAAAAAGTGAAAAAGTGATAACAATTTTATCCTTATATCCTTTATCCTTTATCCTTTACAAAAAAATGAACCGCTTAGACAATATCGAAAATTTACAAATTAAAGACAGCATTCCCGCTTTTCAGCCGGGCGACAATATTCGCGTCCACGTTCGGATTCAGGAAGGCGCGAAAGAACGTCTGCAAGCCTACGAAGGTGTCGTGATTGCCCGTAAACACGGCGGCATCCGCGAAACCGTAACCGTCAGAAAAGTCAGTTTCGGTGTCGGTGTGGAAAGAATTTTCCCGCTTCACGCTACCGTTATTGACCACATCGAAGTAACGCGGCGCGGAAAAGTGCGGCGCGCGAAACTTTATTATTTGCGCGATTTACGCGGAAAAGCCGCTCGCATCAAAGAACGCGATACGTGGTCGCACAAAAAAGCCGAAAAAGCGGCGCGTGTTAAATAATCTTTTGATTTGCGATTTTGAATTATATAGTTCGTATGACATTTGAATTCAAATGTCATACGAACTTCATTTTTATTTTAAAATGAATTCCGAAATTAAATCTCAAATATCAATAAATTTTGAAAATCAGGCAATCGCTGAGGGCTACAAATTTATCGCCGGAGTTGATGAAGTCGGGCGCGGCTGTTTGGCGGGCGCGGTCGTCGCGGCGGCGTGTGTTTTAGATTTATCGAAATCTTTGCCCGAAGGTTTGAACGATTCCAAAAAACTAACTGCCAAACGCCGCGAAAAAATCGCCGCCGAACTGAGGGAAAACGCTTTGGCATTCGCCGTCGGACAAATTGAAGCCGATGAAATTGACCGCATCAATATTTTGCAGGCGACGAAAAAAGCGATGCGTCTGGCAATCGAAAATCTACCGATAAAAGCTGATTTTTTGCTGATTGACGCGCTCAAACTCAAAGAGATTTCTCTTCCGCAAAAAGCCATCATCAGAGGCGACGCGATTTCCGCGTCAATTGCCGCCGCGTCAATCATCGCCAAAGTTTACCGTGATAATTTGATGTGTGAACTCGGCGAAATTTATCCGGTTTACGGCTTTGAAAAACACGCCGGTTACGGCACGAAAGCGCATTTTGAAGCGTTGCGCGAACACGGCGCGTGTTTGCTTCACCGCAAAAGTTTTCGCGGCGTTTTATAATCAGATTTCATTAAAATACGGAGATTTTTTATGCCCGAATATAAATATTATGGTGGTATCACGCGAACCGAACTGCAAAGCCTGCGCCGGGATTTAGCCGTCGAAGGAATTAATGTTCCTGAAGGAGACGAGGTTGAAATAAGCGGTCCGTTCGGGATTAAATTAAGCGCGACCTATGACGAAGCCAAAGAAACATTGAAAATTTGCATTACCGAAAAACCTTTCTATATTCCCGAATCCTCAGTTTGGAAAATTGTTGACACCGGAACCGCGCCTTATGTCGGCTGATTAAATGATTTAACCTTTGTTTATCACGCTTTTAATCACAAAAAAATAATTAACCTTTAAGCCATTCGCCGCAAAAAGCTAATTCCGCGCTTCCCGTAATCAGCATTTCGCCGTCTTCGCGCCAAACGGCTTCGGTCGTTCCGCCTTCCGCGTGAACGGAAACTTCCCTGTCTGTTTTGTCGGTGAAAGCCGCAGCGACCGCCGCCGCAATCGAACAGGTTCCAGATGATGAAGTTTCGCCCGCGCCGCGTTCCCAAATGCGAATTTCGATGTTTTTGCGGTCAACGACTTTGATAAATACGACGTTTGTTCGGTCGGGAAACACCGGTTTGAGATTTTCAATCGCTCTTCCGACTAATCGCCAGTCGTAATCAGTAAATCCATCAACGAAAACGCCGACTACCGGATTTCCGACATCAACGAACACAAAATTTTTCGCCACAATACCGAGTCCGGGCAAGACGATACTTTTCGTTACCGGCAGATTTGCTAAATCTTTCGGTAATTCAGGTTCAGGAAAACCTTTCGGCAAATCAAAATTCGGTTTGCCGAGTTCGGCGAGATACCAGAAGGTATTTTCTTCGCGTTTGATAAATTCGTAATTTTTTAAGCCGCTTTTGGTTTTCAATTTGAGCGTCGGCGCGTTCCACAAATTTTTGTAATAAAGATACGCGACCGCGCAGCGCGTTCCGTTGCCGGAAAATCCCGCTTCGCTACCGTCCGGGTTGATAATGCGGCACGAAAAATCCGCTTCACTTTCAAGTTTTTCGATAATCGCAATCCCGTCGCCGCCAACGCCCGTGTTGCGATGACAGATTTTTTTCGTAAATTCGCCGACATTTTTCACATCAGCGATTTCGTTCGCTTCGATAACGATGTAATCGTTGCCGAAACCGTGAAATTTGCAGAATTTAATTGGATTCATAAAATCATTTAACACCAGAACATATATGATTGGTTATTGTTCTGAGTCAGAACCGTCTGCGATAGCCGGTGGCTGAAGATGAACATCATAAAATATCGAGCAACGCTTAAACTATCGCGCCTCGTTAGTTTGCCCCGAAGCATTAATAAATAAGGATAGTGAAATAAGCAGAAGGAAACTGAACTTCAATACAAATTTCATAACTGTTTTCAAAAACTTTTAAGTTTCGGCTGATAATAACATTTTTTCGGGCATTTTTAATCGAACAATTTACTAAAAAAAGGTGAACATCAAATACAAAATTCGATATTCACCTTTTATTAATTTTCGGATCAAAAATTAGATTGCCAAAGAACCGAGAGCTTCGTTGTAAAAACGATAAATTTCGTTGAAATCGCGTAAAGAGCGGTTTAATACAAGCGGAAGCTGATTTATGTCGTTAGTGTTGACGATTAAATTTAAGTTTCGCAAAAAGGCTTCGTGCGCGCTCATTGTTGTTCCGCCGTCTTCGACTGAAACGAGAAATAAACGTCTTCTTTGCGACGACTGCATCGAATTAATCTTTTGCTGTAATATCGCCGCGCCGCCGAATTCTGCGGCAAAATCGGGCGAAAAGACGAGAATTTCGGTTTTGCCTTCGCGCATTCTTTCATTCGCCTGCGCCGGAGTTTGCGCTAAATAAACTTTGAAACCCGCGTCCACCAGAGATTTAGCAATTAAATCGCGCTTTTGTCCCAAACACAGCAAAACACGACGCGGTTTTTCGGTTTTCTCGTCGTCCGACTCAATGACCTTGTTTTCTGTTTGCAGTGCCGCGAGCAGCGAACGCATCGCGCTGTTGATTTGAAATTCGTTTTCCTTTGCCTTGAATTCCTCTACGCCATCCGGCACGGCGGGCGCGGGAAAGTTTTCTTTCAACTGATTGACAGTCGAAGCCTTCGCTCCCGGCGTGACGCGAATCAGATTTTGACAGCGCGGGCAGCGAACCGTAAAATTTCCGGTCGGAATTTTCGCTTCGTCAAGCTGAAGCGAAACTGAGCAATTATCGCAGCGTATTATCATATTTTTAGTGGTGAATGAATAAATGGTGAATAAATAAATGGTAAATGATAGAAACTGTCTTAATTAACCATTTACCGTTTACCATTATTCAATCATATCGAGAAATGAACTGGGAGCCGTCGGCACAGGAACCGGCGCGGCGACTTTCGGCAGCGGCTGCGGCTGCGGCTGGGCGTTGGAATAATCGTCCGACGCGGAAAGACCTTTGAATTGCAACATCAAATTGTTTTGATTGGACGAAAATGAAAGTCCGTCTTCGAGCGTGATAATGTCTTTTTGAATCAACTTGAGAATCACCGAATCGAAATCCTGCATTCCGTCGAGTTCGCCGTCCTGCATCGCGTCGAGCAACGTTTTGCCCTCGCCTTCGCCTTTTTCGATGTATTCGCGCGTGCGCTGATTAGATTTCAAAATTTCAACCGCCGCGACGCGACCTTTGCCGTCGGCTTTTGGAATCAGACGCTGCGAAACGATGTAGCGAAAAGTTTGCGCGAGCCGCATTCGGATAATTTTTTCCTCATTTTTCGGATACATTCCGATAATGCGGTCAACCGTTTTCGCCGCGTCAATTGTGTGCAAAGTTGATAAAACAAGGTGTCCGGTTTCGGCGGCTTCGAGCGCGATTTCCGTCGTTTCCAAATCGCGCATTTCGCCGACGAGAATCACTTTTGGAGCCTGACGAAGCGCGGCGCGCAGAGCGGACGCGAAATTTTTCGTATCCGAACCGACTTCGCGCTGATTGATCGTAGATTTTTTGTGATTGTGCAGAAATTCAATCGGGTCTTCAATCGTCACGATGTGATAACTTTTCGTCTCGTTAATGCGGTCAATAATCGCCGCCAGCGTCGAACTTTTGCCCGATCCGGTCGGACCCGTGACCAATACTAAACCATTGCGAATATCGCAGACGGCGGAAAGCTGCGGCGGCACATTTAAGGCTTCAAAACTCGGAATGCCGAATGGAATAACGCGCATCACAATCGAAAGTGAACCGCGCTGCTGAAAAATATTGACGCGAAAACGACAGCGACCGGGAATGCTGTAACTCAAGTCCGACGTGCCGAATTTGGCGAGCTGCGCGGCGGCTTCCGGGTTGTCGCGCAGGATTGACATCGCAATCATTTCAGTCTGAAAAGCCGTCAGTTTTCCCAAACCGAGCGGCGACGCGCTGTACAGACTGCCGCTAATTTCGATTTGCGGTTTCTGTCCGGTGGAAAAATTCAGATCGCTGACATTATCGGAAACGAGCAGCATCTGCTCAATAATTGGGGCTACGTCCAGCAAACTCATTGTTTTGGATTACTCCTCGTGATTAAACATGAAAAATGGCGGGTAAAGATTTGAGCTTCAGCGGTTTGAACAACAACCGCATTTATATTTTTACTCAGTTGTGCGACAAAATGCAAGTCATTTTTTAATTTTGCTAAACATTATTTTTGATGTTAAACAGCAATTTTGAGCAAATTTTTCATCTTTTCGGTGATTTCGTCGGGGTTTGAAAGCAAATCGCCGATGATCGCCGCGGAGTTTGCACCGGCATTTAAAACTTCTTGAAAGCTATTCGCCGTGATTCCGCCGATGGCGACGAGCGGAAAATCGTCAATCGAATCGCGCACGATTTTTACGCCTTCGAGACCAACAATTTCATCTGGATTTTCTTTCGTTTTGGTCGGAAAAACCGGACCGATTGCCAGATAATCAATCGGAAATTTCACCGCTTCGGCGGCTTGTGCAAGATTATGCGTCGAAAAACCGATGATCGCCTTTGCGCCCAAAATTTTTCGCGCGTGAACCGGCGGCAAATCGTCCTGTCCAAGATGAACGCCGTCCGCGCCGAGCGCGAGCGCGATGTCAACGCGGTCATTGATGATAATTTTGACACCGTATTTGCGCGCGAGTTCCAACGCTTCTTTCGCCTGTTCGTAAAAATCCTTCGGCGCGGCGTATTTCTCGCGCAGTTGAATAAAAGTCGCGCCGCCGTCAATCAATCTCTGAACCTGTTCGGCGTGCGAAAGATTTGTCAGGCGCGTGTCGGTGATCGGGTATATCTTTATCATCTTTTTAAAGAACGTAATTCGTGATTCGCAATTCGGTTCAAGAGCGGCAAACATTAATTTTCAATTGGAGCGAAAATATAAACTTAACAATTAAGCTGATTTTTTTTTACAAATATACGAATCACGAATCACGAATCACGTTCTTCAAAGAGATTTGACCATCAAAAAACCGTCTTCGCCGTTGTTATAATATTTGTTTAATCGCTGCATATTAGCATAGCCGAAATTAAGGTACAGATGTTGCGCGGCGATATTGCTGACGCGCACTTCGAGCATTAAAATCGTCACATCGCGCTTTCGCAAAGCGTCTTCGGTGTGCCGCAGAAGTTTCAACGCCAGCCCACGCCGCCGGTGTTCGGGCGCGATTCCGATGGTCGTCAAATGTCCGGTTCCGTCGTCGGTATTGACCATTACAAAAACGAAACCGACGATATTTTGATCGGGCGTAACGACGCGGTAACTGAGCGTATTCGGTTCATTTAAAAGATACGAGAAAGTATGTTTCGTATAATTTTCGCCATATTTGAAACAGCGCAGATTCAGCTTCAAAACCTCCCTGAGATGCGCGTCGGTCAACGGATGAATCGTGTATGTCGTCGGCGGCGCGGGAGTAATTTCCTCCGTTTCAAACTCCGGCGGCGGGACGAAAAACTCGCGTATTTTTTGGAAAACTGCCATATTTTAGGT
The DNA here is from genome assembly GCA_965217575.1 of Pyrinomonadaceae bacterium. Taxonomy (GTDB): domain Bacteria; phylum Acidobacteriota; class Blastocatellia; order Pyrinomonadales; family Pyrinomonadaceae. The sequence goes on from OZ244558.1 coordinate 1,880,296, forward strand.
CTCGGAAGTTTCGAAAGTCTGGGAAGTCAAGGAAATCCAGGAACTCTCAAAAGTCAATTACAATTGCAGAGATCACTCAAAATTTTCTTAAATGACTTGAGAGAACAAAGACCATTTTGCCGACTTCATCCAGTTTTTGATAAATATCATCAAAAACTTTTTGACTAATATATTCCAAATCCAAAGCGATATAAATGTGCGATTTTGTTTCAGAGCTTGAGCCGAGCGAGATATTTAAAACGTTGGCAAAATCTTTGTCCGTGTCTCCGGTTATTTGATAAATTATCTTCGTCAAAATTCTGGCTTTTTGCCACGCCTGAATATCTTCAAATCTGTTAAATGTCGCCATAATTTTTCTCTATTAAACAACGATACAAATAAAGTCAGACTTCCGAGACTTCCCAGACTTCCTAGACTTCCGAGACTAAAAAACGAACATACAATCGCCGTAACTGTAAAAACGATAGCGCGACTCGACGGCGTGTTGATACGCTTTCATTATAAGTTCGTAACCGCCGAAGGTCGAAACCAAAACGAGCAGCGAACTTTGCGGCAGATGAAAATTCGTCAAAAGTCCGTTGATTGCTTTGAATTTGTAACCCGGCGTAATCGTCAAATCGGCGAATCTTTTTCCCGCCGAAACTTTTCCGTTTTTGTCAAACGAAGATTCCAAAGCCCGCGTCGTCGTCGTGCCGACGGCGATGATTCGTCTGTTTTCAATTCTGGCTTTATTCAAAACTTCCGCCGTTTCTTCGGAAATATCGCACGATTCGGGCATCACTCGATGTTCCGACAAATCGGAGACGCGCACCGGCTCAAAAGTTCCGTAGCCGACGTGCAGCGTGATTTCGGCGACTTCAGCACCGCGATTTTTAATATCTTCCAAAATTTGCGGCGTAAAATGCAAACCGGCAGTCGGAGCGGCAATCGCGCCGCGCTGTTTGGCGAAAACGGTTTGATAGCGCGCGCGGTCTTCGTCTAAATTTCCCTTTTCGCGTTTGATATACGGCGGCAGCGGCGTTTGACCGATTTCGTCTAAAATCGCGTCTAAATTTTCGGCGGCGGAAAATTTAACGACGACGCGACCGGCGGCGGTTTTGTCCAAAACTTCCGCCGACAAACTTTCGCTAAAAGAAATTTTTTTGCCGATTTGCAGTCTTTTCGCCGGTTTTGCGAGCGTTTCCCAGATTTGATTTTCGAGTTCACGCGCGAGAAAAAGTTCGACCTTCGCGCCCGTCTCCGTTTCGCCAAACAGCCGCGCGGGGAAAACTTTGGTGTTATTGAGAACCAGCAAATCGCCTTTTTTCAAAAAATTCGGGAAATCGTAAAAATGCTCGTCCCGTGAGGATTCGTCAGCGCGGCTAACGACCAGCATTCTGGAACTTTCCCGCTTTTCCAGAGGGTTTTGCGCGATTAATTCATCGGGCAGCTCAAAATTAAAATCCGAAATCAACATAGAAAAATCGTCGAAACAAGCAATTATAAATTTTAACACGTTTGTTTTTGCGACGGAACGCCAGTTGCACGTTATAAGTATTTCAATAAAGTCATTGGATGTTTGAAATAATTTCAATCGCAATGTGAAAAAAAATCGAAAAAAGGGAGAAAATTATGCACAAAATTGATACAGGCGATATAGTCAAAGGCGCATTCGCCGGTTTAGTTGCCGGTTTAGTTGCCACGGTCGTGATGACGGAATACCAAAATTTGATGAGCCGGCTTTCGGAAGAAGAAGAAAAGAAGAAATCAAAAAACCAGTCGAAAGAAGAGAAAGAACCGGCGACGGTTAAAGCCGCCAAGATGATTTCCGAAGGCGTTTTCGACCATCAACTCACTAAAAAGGAAAAGGAAACCGCCGGACCCGCGATGCACTTTGCGATGGGCGCGACTTCGGGTTTAATTTACGGGATCGCGTCGGAACTCGCACCCGTCACGAGCGTCGGCGCGGGACTTCCCTTCGGCGCGGCGGTTTGGCTGCTCGCCGATGATGTTGCCGTTCCCGCGCTCGGACTGTCAAAATCTCCGACCGAATATCCGCTTTCAACACACGCTTATGCGCTTTCATCTCACTTGATTTATGGTTTAGCCGCTGATTTAACGAGAAAATTGATACGCAAATTAGTTTAATCACCGCGCGGACAGAGTTTTCGTCAAATTTTGAAAATTCTGTCCTTTTTTCGCGCATTATGTAAAATCGGCTGACGTTTCGTCAATTTATTCCAGCTAGTAATTTCTCCAAAAATCGCCGTGTTATTTCGTAAATTTCCTCATCTTCCGAAGCGCGCGAACCGGCGACATTGAGGGTTGTACAGTTCAGCAAATCCAGCCAATCGTAGGCTTTTTCTGCCGCCTGTTTCGTTGTTAGAACCGCAAAATCAAGATGCAGAAAGGGTTGGGCGTGTTTAATCGCGCAGTTTTGTGTAAAAAGCGCACCGCCGACCGGCGCACCGCGTGAAAGAATCAGGGTCGCGTCAGATGTGATGACGTTCAGTTCGGTTCGTTCCGCATATTCCTCCGTTGCGGTTTCCGTCAAATTTTCGTATTTTCCTGAAATCACGCCGTCTTCAGCGCGGCGATTTTTCGGCACGTAACCGCCACTCCCAAAGTTGTTTTCCAGCGCGAAATCCAACGCCGCGCGGTCAACGCCGGTTTGTCCGCCGGATATTATTTTGTAAGAATGACGCGCGATGGGTTTATCTGACACGGTAATTTAATTTTTTTGAAACTCCTCTGTAATGCACTAACTTCCGCCAGCAAATTTTCGGTTTAATTATTATACGAAAAGAATTTATTCGGAACGGCATAAGTTTTGCTTATTGTGTTGTTAATCTATTAAATTTGTTCGATTTTCTTACAGATATTAACAGTGAAAGTTAAAAGTTATTTTGAAATCAAATTAATTTCCAAAATTAATCAAAGATAATATTAGATTTAGCATTTTGACGAATCCGATATTGAACAAAAATCAATAAATTGAAGATGGAGAGATTATTTTCAGGCGAAGGGCGAAAATTGCCTTTCACAATGAATTTCAAAAAGGAGTAGAAATTATGGCAGACTTAACGAACAGCAGTAAAGATAACGCAGACCAAAAAACGAATACGGAGCAAAACGCTTCAGCAGCAAGCAAATCAAACGCTCCGAACAGCGAGATCGCCGACAAAGTTGGCGCGGTCGTCCACGGCGATACCCAAGCCGCCAAAGATATTTATAACCAGGCGAAGGAATCAACCGGCGAAGCTGCCGGCAAAGTTTACGGTGTGGTTGCCGACAAAGCGACCTCAAAAATTGATGAGCAGAAAACCAATCTGGCGCAGGGTTTATCAAGCGTCGCTGATAACATCCGGCAGATGGGCGACAATCTGCGCGGCGGAGATAATCCGTACGGCATCGCCGACATAACCTCTAGCTACAGCAGTACGCTCGCCGATAAAGTTGAGCAATTCTCAGGTTATTTAGACCAAAAGGACTTGGGTGAATTAGTCAGCGACGTTGAGAAATTCGCGCATCGTAATCCGGCTATGTTTTTGGGCGGAGCGTTCGCACTCGGAATTGTGGCGGCAAGATTTTTGAAAAGCGGCAATCCGAACCAGGCGTTAATGCGTCGTCCGCGCTACGAAAGAAAGGGCGAATATCTGCCGAATGAACACGAAGGAATCCATCTGCCGGAGGATTTTGACAAACAAAATAAGATGTCGGGCAGTCAGATAAATGCTGCGTCCAAAACGACAGACACCTCGGCGAATGCCGCTTCGCCGAATAAAGGAGCGTAGTTTATGGCACAACAAATTACGAAGGACGAACGCTCTTTGGGCGATCTTTTTTCCGAACTCGCCAGTGAAACAGGCACTCTGGTTAGGCAGGAAGTCGCGCTGGCGCAGGCGGAATTAACGCAAAAGGCGACTAAGGTCGGAAAAAACATCGGATATTTGGTGATCGGAGGTGCGGTCGCTTACGCGGCACTGCTGGCACTTTTGACAGCTTTGATTATCGGTTTGGGAACTATAATAGGTTACGGATTTTCGGCTTTGATAGTCGGAATTATCGTGGCGGTCGCGGCGGCGATTCTGATAATGTCCGCGCTGAGTACGCTGAAAAATACGAATATCGCGCCGACCCAGACAGTTGAAACAATTAAGGAGGATGCGAAATGGCTGAAAGACCAGGTGAGTTAGGCGAATTCGACACGGTGAAAGTTGACAGAATTCCCGTTGTGGCAACGGAACATTTGGAAAATGTCCATTTGGAAAATTCTCAGGAAGTTACTGAAAACATTTCCGATGATCCTGACCAGATACGTGAAAATATTGAGGAAACTCGCGCCGAAATGAGCGAAACGCTCGATGCTATTCAAGAAAAACTAAGTTTTTCAAACATTAGCGAGCAAGTCAAAGCGGAAGTTTCGGAATACGTCGGTGAAACGCTTCAGACCGCGAAAGATTCCGTTTCGGAATACGTCGGCGAAACGATTCAGTCGGCGAAAGATTCCGTTTATGACGCGACGTTTGGAAAGGTGGGAGATGTTATGAATTATGTAGATAAGGGGATAAATGAAATGGCGGATACGAAAATAGTTAAAACGGCGCGCCAGAATCCGTTGGCGTTGGGTTTGATTGGATTAGGATTGGGATTGCTTTATTTCGGCGGCAAAAAAGAAAGTCATTCGAAATTTCGCTATGATGAAAGTTACGAACCGGATGAGCGAAACTACCGCCGCGGCTATTCATCAACAAGCGGAGGACAATCAACTTTCAGCTCGGCGAAAGACGCGGTGAGCGGCGCAGCGAGCAAAGTGGGCGATTCCGTCAGCAGTGCCGCCGGCACGGTTTCCGAAACAGTCGGCAACGTGGCGGGCGCGGTTTCCGAGACGGCGGGCGATGTCGCCGGCAAAGCGTATCAGCAGGTCGGCAATATCGGCTCGAAAGCACAGGATTTTGCCGGATCAGCGCAGGACAACTACGAATATTATATGGATGAAAATCCGCTCGCAGTCGGCGCGGTCGCGCTCGCGCTCGGAGCAGCGGTCGGTTTAGCGATTCCTTCAACAAAGGTTGAAAATCAGTATATGGGAGAAGCTCGCAACAATCTTCTTCAAAAAGCTGAATCAACCGCCCGCGATACCGTCGAAAAAGTTCAGCAGGTCGCTGGACAAGTCAAAGAGACGGTTAAGGAAGAAGCTAAAAATCAGGGCTTGACGTAGTAATGAAATTTAGTGATTCAAAAATCGGGATCTGACGCGGCGCGTCAAATCCCGATTTTTCGTTTATGAATTTACTAGAAATCTGAAACTATTTTTCTATTTTTTCCAGACCGTTCATATACTGTTGTAAAACTTCCGGTATCAAAATCGAACCGTCCGCCTGCTGATAACTTTCGACAATCGCAATCCAAGTTCGCCCGACGGCTAAACCCGAACCGTTTATCGTGTGAATAAATTCCGGTTTCGCGCCGCCTGTGCGCTTAAAACGCAAATTCATACGCCTCGCCTGATAATCGGTGAACAGCGAACAGGAAGAAATTTCGCGGTAAGTTTTCTGCGACGGAATCCACGCTTCGATGTCGTAAGTTTTCGCTGAACCGAAACCCATATCGCCGGTTGATAAAACGACGGTGCGATACGGAATTCCCAAAAGCTGCAAAATTCTTTCGGCGTTTTCCGTCAATTTTTCGTGTTCCGCTTCGGAATTCTCCGGCAGAGAATATTTAACGAGTTCGACTTTTTCAAATTGATGCTGGCGAATCAGTCCGCGTGTGTCGCGCCCGTAACTTCCGGCTTCCGAACGAAAACACGGCGTGTATGCGACAAATTTCATCGGCAAATCCTTCGCGTCGAGCGTTTCACCCGCGTAATAATTCGTCACCGGAACTTCCGCCGTCGGAATCAGATAAAAATCTCGTTCGTCGCGCAGTTTGAATAAGTCATCTTCAAATTTCGGAAGCTGCGCCGTGCCGAAAAGCGCGGTTTTATTGACGATAAACGGCGGAAGAGTTTCCGTGTAACCGTGTTCGGTCGTGTGAACGTCGAGCATAAAATTGACCAACGCACGTTCCAATCGCGCGCCCGCGCCGTTCAAAATCGAAAATCGCGCGCCCGCGATTTTCGTCGCGCGTTCAAAATCCAGAATTCCCAAACCTTCGCCCAAATCAACGTGATCTCTTATGTCAAAATCAAATTCGCGCGGCTCGCCCCATTTTCTGATTTCGACATTCGCGCTTTCATCCGCGCCGATTGGCACGTCGGATTTAGGAATATTCGGCAAACCGGCGAGAAGTTCGTCCATCGCCGTTTCCAAACTTTTGCGCTCGGTTTCCAGTTCGCTCTGCGTATCTTTCAAACTCGAAACTTCCGCTTTTTTCGCTTCGGCTTCGTCACGTTTTCCGGTCTGCATCAACGCGCCGATTTCCTTACTCGCCGAATTTCGTCTTTGGTTTACTTGGTCTGATTGACTAATCACACGTCGCCGCGTTTCATCCAAGCGGACGAAATCATCTAAACTCGTCGTCGGAAAGTGGCGATTTTCCAACGCTTTTTTAACTTCTGCCAAATTTTCTCTGACGTAATTAAGGTCTAACATAAATCCAACTTTTCGGGCGTTTGTTTATCTTCCGCTTTTCATTTAAAATCTAAGGTTTGCGCGATGCAAAATAAAACTCGAATTTAACAGACTTATGAAAACAAACAAAATTCGCAAAGCAATTTTTCCCGCCGCCGGACTTGGAACGAGATTTCTGCCCGCAACGAAGGCTTCACCGAAAGAAATGCTGCCGCTAGTTGATAAGCCGCTGATCCAATACGCGATTGAAGAAGCGGTCGCCAGCGGCATCGAATCAATTTTAATCATCACGAGCCGCGATAAAACGGCAATCGAAAATCATTTCGACATTTCTTTTGAACTCGAACATCTGCTCAAATCGCGCGGCAAAGATGAAATGTTCGACCAGGTACGCGCCATCGCCAACATCGCGCAGATAAATTACACGCGCCAGCAGCAGGCGTTGGGTTTGGGACACGCGATTTATCAAGCGAAGGATTTTGCCGGTGACGAACCGTTTGCCGTGCTGCTTGCCGACGACGTGATGGACTGCGAAACGCCTGCGCTTAAGCAACTTATTGATGTTTACGAAAAATATAACGCGCCGGTGATGGCGACGATGCAGATCGCGGGCGAGGCGATTTCGCGGTTCGGCGTGATTGACGCGGAAGAAGTCGAGCCGAATGTTTATAAAATCAAAAGCGTCGTCGAAAAACCGAAATACGAAGACGCGCCTTCAGATATGGCGGTCATCGGACGATATATTTTCACGCCGGAACTGTTTGACGCGCTGGAAAACACCAAACCCGGCGCGGGCGGCGAAATTCAAGTCGCCGACGCGATGAAAATGCTGCTCGACGAAGGCAAACCGTTTTACGCCGTCAAACTCGAAGGAACGCGCCATGACGCGGGCGACAAGCTCGGATTTTTAATTGCCACCGTCGAATTCGCGCTCAAACGCAACGATCTCGGTGCGGATTTTCGCCAGTATCTCAAATCTTTAAATTTAAGCTCTTAAAATTACAAATTTTAGAACTTATTATTCTTATTTTCGTAAATTTTAATGTTAATAAATTGAAATTCCCCGTATTCTTTTCACAACTATTGAATTTTGGAGTAATATTCAATTTAGTATCAGCAAATTATTGGAGAAATATAGATGTTAAAAAAAGTTCAGCAATTTGGAAATTATAAATTTTTGAGTATTTTACTCGTTATTTCACTGCTTACTTTAGCAGGATGTAAATCAACTTTGACGGGCGATCAGGAAACGGCGACCGCGCCGAATCAGATGACCACGCCAGCCGCGCCGGTCGTCGTGGACGGAATGCGGACTTCCTACGCCGATGTGGTTGAAAAAACCTCGCCGGCGGTTGTGATGATTCGCTCGGAAAGAAAGGCGAAATCGTCGCCGCAGCAATTTTCTTTCGGAGACGATCCGCAGCTTCGTGATTTTTTTAAAAATTTGCCGCAACAGCCGAATCAGCAGCAGCAACAGCGTCCGCAAATTGAACGCGGTCTCGGTTCCGGTGTCATCGTTCGGGCGGACGGCACGATTTTGACCAACCATCACGTCATTGACGGCGCGGAAAAAATCACCGTGCAGACAAATGACAACAAAACTTATGATGCTAAGGTCATCGGTTCCGATCCGCCGTCAGACTTGGCGGTATTGAAAATCGAAGCAGCGAATCTACCATTTTTGAATTTAGGAAATTCCGATAATGTTCGCATCGGCGACATCGTGTTGGCAATCGGCAATCCGCTCGGCATCGGGCAAACCGTGACGGCGGGAATTATTTCCGCCAAAGGTCGCCGCACGGGTTTATCGGACGGCAGTTTTGAAGATTTTCTGCAAACTGACGCGCCGATCAATCGCGGAAATTCCGGCGGCGCGTTGATTAACCTGACCGGCGAACTGATCGGCATCAATTCGCAAATCGTGTCCGAACAAGGCGGCGGCAACATCGGCATCGGCTTTTCGATTCCGTCAAATATGGCAAAAACCGTGATGGATCAGCTTTTAAAAGACGGCAAAGTTCACCGCGGAATGCTCGGCGTAAATATCCAGCCGATTACCGAAGACGTGGCGAAAAGTCTGCAATTAAAAGACACGCGCGGCGTGATCGTCAGCAACGTTCAGGCGAACAGCGCGGCGGAAAAGGCAGGCATCAAGCGCGGCGACATCATCACGGCGATCAACGGCGAAACCATCGAAGACACCAACGTTCTTCGCAACAAAGTCGCTGAAACTCCGCCCGGAACGGACATAAAAATAACGGTTCTGCGCGACGGACAACCTCAGGAATTGACGGCGAAACTCGACGAATTCAAAGTTTCCGGCGTTAAACCCGATGATTCCGACGAAAATAACAACAACGATTCCGGCAATTCGGGCGACAGCGGAAAATTAGGACTCAGTTTACAGCCGCTCACTCCGCAAACGGCGAAACAATTGAACTTACCGCCGGATACCGAAGGCGTAGTCGTCACCGATGTTGACCAAAACGGCGCGTCGGCGGAAACGGGAATCACGCGCGGCGACGTAATTTTGGAAATTAATCGGCAGTCGGTAACTTCGCTTGATGACGTTAAATCCGCACTTGATAAATCGGGAGACAGACCGATTTTACTGTTGATTTCACGGAAAGGTCAGACAATTTATTTGACCGTTACGCCAAAATAAAAAGCGTTTTAGAATAAGAAAAAGGCTTGAAGTGAATTGAACTTCAAGCCTTTTCTAATTTCAGGACGGCGAGATTTGAACTCACGACCTCTTCCACCCCAAGGAAGCGCGCTACCGGGCTGCGCTACGTCCCGTCAAACAGGATTTAAGATTAAAATTCCGTACGCGCTTTGTCAAATTTAATATCTTCTTTGCGCGGCTTCGGATTTATTGATTTTCAGCATTTCGCGCAGTTCGAGAAGCTGCGCGGCGAGATCGTTCAACGCCTCAAGGCGTTCTTCGTCTATTTCAACCGGTTCGATTTCTTCAAAATCTTCAACTTCTTCGATTTCTTCAATCTCATCTCCAATCACGACTTCTTCAAGCGGCTGCGGCGTTTTGACTTCTTTGATAAAAGTTTCTTTCTCAGCCGGTTCGGAATGAACTATTTTTAAACGGCTGGTTTCGCGCATTTCGACTTGCAATTTCTTCTTCGCGCCGGCGATTGTGTAAAGGTCTTCGTAAAGAAGTTCTTTGATGCGAAGCGCGATTTCTACATCGCGGCGACGGTAACTTCTTTGCCCGGAACGGTTTTTTTGCGGCGACAACATCGGGAATTCCGTTTCCCAGTAACGCAAAACGTGCGCCTGCACGTCAACAATGTCACAGACTTCGCCGATTTTAAAGAATATTTTTTCAGGTATCGCAACCGCCGGTTGTCCCATTTTCGACCTCTTTTGTGTTAAAGTTTTGATTAAATTTCGCCGTCGTTATTGTAAGTAGTTAATATGTTTATGTCAATGAAAATCTTATGATCACCGAATTTGAATTCATCGAAAAAATTCGCCGCCGCTTTAATCTGTCAAAAATCGGCGACGACTGCGCCGTTTTGCCGAAGGATTCCAAAACGGATTTAGTGATGACGACCGATTTGCTCGTCGAAGATATTGATTTCAGACTCGAATGGTCAAAACCCGAATTTCTCGGACATAAAGCGTTGGCAGTTTCGCTTTCGGATGTTGCTGCGATGGGCGCGAAACCCGTTTGGGCGATGCTTTCGATTGGGATTCCCGAAGCGATTTGGAAGACGGATTTTGTCGAAAGATTTTACGACGGCTGGTTTGAATTGGCAAAAAAATTTAACGTCGAACTCATCGGCGGCGATGTTTCCCGAACGCCGGATAAAATCGTCATTGATTCGATTGCGGCGGGCGAAATTAAAAAAGGTAAGGCAATTTTACGCTCAAACGCGAAAGTCGGCGATCTGATCTGCGTCACCGGAGTTTTGGGCGGCGCGGCTGGCGGATTGAAACTGCTGGAAAACGGCGAAAGATACGATAATTCCGCCAACAAAAACTTGCTTTTACGCCAGCTCGCGCCTGATCCGCAGACGGAAATCGGGCGAATCATCGGCGCGAATAATTTGGCGACTTCAATGATTGATTTGAGCGACGGATTATCAAGCGATTTGTTTCACATTTGTCGCGCAAGCGATGTCGGCGCGAAAATTTACGCCGACAAAATTCCAATCGGGGCGCAAATTCCAGATTCCAGATTCCAAATTCCAAATTTAGAACTCGCTTTGAACGGCGGCGAGGATTATGAACTGCTTTTTACCGTTCCGCCGAAAAAAAAAATTCGACTCGAAAAAGCGTTGGCAAACCGCGCATTTTCGTACATCGGCGAAGTGACGGCAAACGCGCCAATAATTGAACTTATCGTCGGAGAAAAATCAAAGTTTTTACAGCCGAAAGGCTTCCGACATTTCTGACAAAATTTCAAAAAATAAAAAATAATTTAAAAAAATGCTTGACAAGGGATTTTTAGTCGTGCTAAAACTTTCAACTGTCCGGCAATGTTCGGACGAAAGATTTTACAGGAGATAATTTCGTGATTCAAAACTGGATACATACAACCGAAAAAACGACGGGCTTCGCCGCAAATATTGAGATGCGGTCAAATAGAAGTCTGCCGGTCGGATTGTGTGCGAGTTTTGACAGTTCGGATTATCAGCCGAAACTCGGCGGTTTAAACCGCACGAATAGAAAGACTTAGAAAAGCGGGAGCGGCAGTTTCCGCTCCCGAAACGTAAAAATTTAACGGATTTTTTAGTTGAAATCCAAAATTGTTTTAGGAGCGGTGACGCGGAAAGTTCTCGAAAGAGGCTTGAAAGTCGCCGCTCTTTTTCGTTTTTTTTGTGATATTTGACAATTGAATAACCGAAAAAAGTTTGGAAATTTCGCTTTTCGAGCGCGAAGATGCGGCGAAAAGCGAAATTATCCGAACAAAAACGAAAAAAGGCAGAGAGTTTGGAAAGATATTCTTCTTCGATAAAAACTTTGGCGAGTTCCAAAGAAGAAAATCTTGCGACTTTGTTCGGGGCATAACTGCGCCCGAAGTCTGTCTGAACGTCTCTGCCTTTTTTATTTTACACCAAAATTTTATTTTTCGCGCATCGGTCGTCTATCGGCAAAGGCAGGCAGTCTGTAAAACTGTCGCGGTTTCCGCTGTGAAAGTTCAAATCTTTCCCGATGCACCAATTTTTTCGTGAGCGAAACTCAAATGGCTGAGTAGCGGTCTTCCAAACCGAATGCTGCGGGTTCAAATCCCGTCGCTCACTCCAGACTAGATTCCAGATTTCAAATTCCAGATTAAATTTGGAATCTGAAATCTGGAATTTTCAAAGGCGCGTAGTTTCAATTGGCAAAATGTCGGTCTCCAAAACCGAAGTTTTCAGTTCAAATCTGAACGTGCCTGCCAATTTTTTCCGGCTCGGCAAAACGCGATTGCCATTCTCACTCCTCACAATTTTTACCTGCGGAAGATTAGCCTAATTGGTAAGGCAGTGGTTTTGAAAACCATCGCGCATCGCGTCGCTTGCGGGTTCGAGTCCTGCATCTTCCGCCAAATTTTCGGGGGCGTAGCTCAACGGAATCAGAGCAGTTCACTACGAACGAACAGGTTGGAGGTTCGAGTCCTCTCGCCCTCTCCAAAAATTTTACGGCTTCGTAGCTCAATGGATTTAGAGCGCAGGTCTTCTAAACCTGATGCTGCGCGTTCGAGTCGCGCCGGAGCCATTTCGATTTTGGATTTTGGATTTAATTTCATTCGTAATTTACGGATTATTTCGGGGTCGTCCAATTGGCAGGACGCATCGCTTTGGACGATGAAATAAAGGTTCAAATCCTTTCCCCGAAGCCATTTTTTAATTTCTGGGCGTTCCGCAGATGGCTATACGGGCTTGCCTTGGAAGCAAGTGTTCGCAAGTTCAAATCTTGCCGCCCAGACCAAATTTACTTGTAGATTCCTAATTGCAGATTTCAAATTTGATTTGAAATCTGCAATCTAAGATTCTTGCGCCGGCGTAGCCCAACTCGGAAGAGGCACACGATTTAGAATCGTGGTGATGTGAGTTCAAATCTCACCGTCGGTATTTTCAAATTTTCACGTCGAAGTGGCGGAATCGGAAGAGACGCGCAGAACTTTTTAATGCAAAGTTGTGTGAGAACGAGACTCGTGCGGGTGAAAATCCCGTCTTCGACACCAAATTTATTTTCGGGCTGATGATGTAACCTGACAGCATAAAAGTCTTGCACACTTTTCGTAAGGGTTTGAATCCCTTTCAGTCCACCAAAATTTGCAGGCTCGCGTAGCCCAAATCGGAAGAGGCGAGAGTTTCAAAAACTTTTTATGTGCAAGTTCAAATCTTGCCGCGAGTATCTTTTATGAGCGCGTGTAGCCCAACGGCAGAGGCGATTGGCTTAAACCCAATTTATGTAAAAGTTCAAATCTTTTCACGCGCATTTTTTACGGGGACGAATGCAAAGCGTCGCGCAGTCAGGTTTTCAGTCTGATTCTAGCGAGTTCGAGTCTCGCCGTCCCCGCCAAATCGAAGGATGAAGGATGAAGGATGAAGGATAAAAATAAGAACAAATTTAATTCGTCCTTCATCCTTCATCCCTCATCCTTGAACAAGCGGGCATAGCCAAGCGGATAAAGGCGGCGGTCTGCAAAACCGTTAATCATCGGTTCAAATCCGATTGCCCGCTCCAATATTTTTTGAATTTTTCGGCGCGAATGCTGAATGCGACTACATAGCAAAATGGTAAAGCAACAGAATAATAATCTGTGTCTGCCGGTTCGAGTCCGGCTAACGTCGTTTCGATTTTGTCGCGCTTAATATTTTCACCAACGGAAACGTGATGAAACGGTAGTCATAACTGTTTGCTAAACAGTCGAGTTTTAAAATACTCTTGCAGGTTCAAATCCTGCCGTTTCCGCCAAAACTTTCGGGCGAATGCCGAAATGATTACATCAACTTTTAATTGAAAACGTATCATTTCAATTGTTGTCGCCCTTTTCAATTATCGCCAACCGCCCGCTTACGCAGACGGTTCTGACTTTTGGGCGAATGCTGAAGATGATTACATCGGTAAGAGCGTTTGAGGTCGAACTCAAAAGGTCGCCGGTTCAATTCCGGCAATTCGTGAAAACGAATTTAGCTCAGTAAAAAACGTCGCTTCCCTTTTGTCGCCCAACTTTTTTTATGTGGATTGTAGCTTAACCGGAAAAAGCGTCGCACTGTGAATGCGAAGAATGCGAGTTCAAATCTCGTCAATTCACCCAAACTTTTCGGGATTGAAGCACAAAGGCTGTGCGTTTGATTGTCTATCAAAAAGGTGCGAGTTCGAGTCTCGTCAGTCCCGCCAATTTTCTTGCCGAGTGATTATTTTTCTTCAACGCCGTCGGTGCTTTTCAAAGCCCACGCGACGAGCAGCGGTTGAAATAATAATCGGACGAATCTTTTACCGTCGGTGTCCAAGCCGAATGCGCTGCGCCCATTGACGTATTGCGAGATATTGCCCGGAAAAACGGCGACAAAAAACGCGGCGGCGACTTTCCCGATAATTTCCTGATGCGCTTCGTCGGTCAACGCCAACGCGCCGCCGAGAGTAATTTCGGCAATGCCCGAATAAAGAACCGTATCATCAACATCGAGCGGAACCCAATCCGGCACTTGCGCCCGAAACGCTTTTCTCGCAAAGGTTAAGTGGCTGATTCCGGCAAAAATCAAAGTTCCGCCCAAACCGATTCGGGCAATTTTTTTAAGTGTTTTCTCGTTCATAACGCTATTTTAATTTTCCGTTCAGTCGAAAGCAACGTAAATTGCGGTTTGGCTCAAATAATTCTTACTTATCTCAGTTTAGCTGAGACTTTAATTCAAAACAGGAGAAAAATTTATGATTGATTTTTACAAACAAGGAGGACAAAACAATGAAGATATGAATCACTAAATTTTCGTAGAGCGTCCGAAATTAATCGCGCAGTAAAAAAAACGGCAATTAACACGGACAAATCTATTAGAGGAAAAAACAATGAGCAAAAAACAACGCACAAAATATCATGTGCGAAAACGAATGTTTCTCAACCGCGATTTGGATATGCGGGCATTTGCCATCGGCATCGTCGAAGACACGCGCGAGATTCCGAACGAGAGTGAAAACGAATGGAAAGACGGCTGGATCGAGTTGGTTTTGGCTGACTGTTATCGCCACGTTTCGTTCGATTTTAATATGGACACGAAAAAATCTCGCGCCGACAGCCTTTATAAAATCAGACGAATCGCAGAGATCGTCAACGCCGTCCGCGATGCTTTGGAGATTGAAGCGAAATCAATTCAGAATCGCAAAATCGTCAAACCGAAAGAGAAACCGAAAGCCAAAGGCGCGGCAGGTTAAAGTTTATGGTTGGATAACTGAGACAGATTAGTTTAGTGATATATTTACCAAATGAAAACTTGTCAAATGCCTAATTGTTCAAATACTTATCCAAGTTCCAAAAGATTAAACGGTAAAGTTTATAATTACTCAACTCGAAAATATTGTTTTGAGTGTTCGCCGGTAGGCAAGCATAAAATAAGAGGTCGTGCGAAAAATATGCCTTTACATGAATTCTGTGATTTATGTAAAAAAAATTTGGACAGCAAAACTTGGGCTAACAGAAAACGGTGTAATCCTTGTCAGGTAAAAGTTCACCGCATTGTTAAAAAGATTCGAGCAGTAAATCTTTTAGGTGGAGAATGTTTTAACTGCGGGTGGATTCCCGAAACGGTTTATGAGATAACCGCGATTGAATTTCACCACCCGAACTCTGACAAGGATTTTAATATTGGCACCTACCTTAATAGGAAATGGGAATCTCTGATTCCAGAGATTCTCAAGTGTCAATTGCTTTGTTCAAGATGTCATAGAATTCATCACAGCCGAAGAGATGAAAATCTTGAACAAATAGTAAAAGCAAGGATAAGGTTGGATGGCTTGGATAGATGAGCATCGGTCTGAAAAGCCGAACAGGTTGGCGCGATACCAACTCCAACCATATATTATTTTATTTGGAGGCTGAAAAAATGATGGAAAATCAGACGATTTATGACGATGCGGAATTTTACGATCTGGTTCACGGCGCATTTGCCGCGCCCGAAACTCTGGCTTTTTACGAAGACAAAATCGCGCGTTACGGTTCGCCGGTTTTAGAACTCGCCTGCGGCAGCGGCGCGTATCTTGTGCCGCTGGCTGAAAAAGGCGTGAGCGTTGTCGGCGTTGATATTTCCGACGAAATGATGAAACTGGCGAAGGCAAAAGCGGCGGCGCGAAATGTTTCGATTGATGTGCGAAAGGGCGATATGCGCAATTTTGAACTAAAGCGAAAATTCCCCTTGATTTTGCTGCTTGGCAATTCGTTTCAGCATCTTTTGACGCATTCCGACATCGAAAAATGCTTTTCCGCCGTCAAAAAACGCTTAACGCCGGACGGACGTTTTATCATCGAAGTTTTCAATCCGTCGCTGCAAATTCTGACGCGCAAACCGGACGAATCCGTCTTTGATTCGGAATACGAAACGCCGTCAGGCAAAACCGTTTTGACCGGAAAAGTAAATTATGACGCGGCGACGCAAATCAATCATATTGCTTGGAATTATCACAACCGGACGACTAATCAAACGCAGGAATTTGCATTTACGATGCGTCAATTTTTCCCGCAGGAACTCAACGCTCTATTTGTCTGCGGCGGTTTTCAAATCGAGCATAAATTCGGCGACCGCGACGGCTCGGAATTCGTGAGCAGTTCGCCGCTCCAAATTGTGATCGCCAAACTTGCCTGACAAAATTCGCAATTTACTGCAAATTTCAGCCGATTAGCTCAGCGGAACGAGAGCGGCAATCTTCTAAATTGCAGGACGTTGGTTCAAATCCAACATCGGCTGCCATTTTTTTCTTCGGCGGAGTAGCTTAACGGACAAAAAAGCGTCTGTCTTGTAACCAGAACGATGCGAGTTCAAATCTCGCCTTCGCCTCCAAAATTTTACACTGCGGGAATGGAGCAATGGCGGCTCAACGGTCTCATAAGCCGTTAATCGGACAGGTTCAAATCCTGCTCCCGCAACCAATTTTATTCACGGAACATAGCTTAATTCGGCAAAGCGTTCGGCTGATAACCGAGAGAGTAAAGGTTCAAATCCTTTTGTTCCGACCAACAGATTTGCGGGGCATAGTTTAATGGTAAAACAGTCGTTTTATAAGCGATATTAGCGGCAGATTACCGCAAGATTACAGGTTCGATTCCTGTTGCCCCGATTTACAAAATCATCTAACCATCTTACCCAAAAACAAACGCGGACGAGAGATTTGCGAGGGCGAAAGAATGCTGAAAATTCATTCCTTTTGTTCGCAACGAACACGATTGTCTTTCGCCCGATGATGCGATTTTTCGCCGCGTTTGCCAACCATATTTGGATTTTGGATTGTTTGTAAAAAGTCTTCTTGACAGATAACTCAATCGGTAGAGTATCGCTTTGTTAAAGCGAACGTTGCGGGTTCAAATCCCGCTCTGTCAGCCAATTTCGGTCGGTAGCTAAGTCTGGTTTAAGGCAGCGGACTTTTAATCCGTTAATCGTGAGTTCAAATCTCACCCGACCGACCAGAATTTAAGGATGAATGATGAAGGATGAATGATGAATTAGGAGAAAAATTTTCATCCTTCATCCTTTTTCCCTCATCCTTCGATTTCGGCGAATGCCCGATGGAACTACATTTATAATGTCGTGGTCGTTGGTTCAAATCCAACCGGTTTGTTTCGGCAAATCGTAGCTCAGTCAGGATAGAGCGCGAATGTTTCATCAATAATTTTGTCGCCGTTTTCCAATTACGAAGCGAATGCCGAATATGATTACATCTCCAAAATGTCAGCGTCATATTCACAAACTTGTCGCTTCTTTCCAATTTTCGGATGAATGCTGAATAAGACTACATCACCAAACGCGCTTAAACGGGACGTGATAAATCTCGGTTGAAATTCAACGCGCAAAACGTCTTTTCGATTTTGTCATCTGAATTTAACTTTCCTCTGCGTTCTCCGCGTTCTCTACGTTTAATTAAATTTTAAAACGCAGAGAACGCAGAGAACGCAGAGAATTTTTCCAAAAGGAATGCAAAAAAATTGTCCGAATAGGAGGAAATTATGAATAAAAATTTATTTCAAACAGTCAAAGGAATGTTCACGCCGCCAACCGATACGCTCAACGAAGCGGGCGGAACGGCTTATAAACTTTCGCCGAAAGCGGCTCTCGCGCAGTATGCGGCGACCGGATGTTTTAATCACACTTTTTACGCCGACGCGGGCGAACAGCTTGAAAAAGTTCTCGAATTGGCGAAGGAATGCGACGCGGAATTTATTGCGAAAACAGCGGTTTACGCGCGTGAAAAAGGGTTTATGAAAGATATGCCCGCGCTGCTCGTCGCGGTTTTATCATTAAAAGATAAAATTCTTTTTGAAAAAACCTTCCCGCGCGTGATTGATAACGGGAAGATGCTGCGAAACTTCGTGCAGATTATGCGAAGCGGCGCGGTCGGGCGAAAATCGCTCGGTTCTTTGCCAAAGCGCGCTGTGCGCGAATGGTTTGAAAATCGAAAAGCCGAACAGATTTTCAAACAGTCAATCGGACAATCGCCGTCGTTTGCCGACGTTCTGAAAATGATTCACCCGAAGCCGAAAGATGTTGAAAAAGAAGCACTTTACGGATATTTTATCGGGCGCGAAATTGATGCCGACAAGCTGCCGGAAATCGTCAAAGCGTTTGAAAAATTCAAAAACGGCGACGCTTCGGAAGTTCCGAATGTTCCCTTTCAAATGTTGACGGCTCTGCCGATTTCGACGAAGGAATGGACGGAAATCGCTCGCAACGCCGCGTGGCAGATGACGCGAATGAATCTCAACACTTTCCAACGTCACGGAGTTTTCCGCGATTCGGAAATGATTGAAATTATCGCTAATCGTCTGCGCGACCGCGAAGCGATTAAACGCGCGAAAGTTTTTCCGTATCAATTGCTGATGGCTTACAAAATGGCTGAAGCGAACGCGGAAATGCCGCGCCAAATCACCGAAGCGTTGCAGGACGCGATGGAAATCGCCATCGAAAACGTGCCGGAAATTGACGGAAAAGTTTACGTTTTCCCCGACGTTTCCGGTTCGATGAGTTCGGCAGTGACGGGTTTTCGTCAAGGCGCGACTTCCAACGTGCGCTGTATTGATGTCGCGGCGTTGGTCGCGGCGGCAATTCTGCGAAAAAATCCGACGGCGGAAGTTTTGCCGTTTGAAAACAGCGTCGTCAAACTCGCGCTGAATCCGCGCGATTCGGTGATGACCAACGCCCAAAAACTCGCGGCAATCGGCGGCGGCGGAACAAACTGCTCCGCGCCGCTCGACGCGCTGAACCAGAAAAAAGCGTCGGGCGATGTTCTCATCTACGTTTCCGACAACGAATCGTGGATAGATTCCAATCGCGCGTGGAACAGCGGAACGGAAACGATGAAGCAGTGGAACGAGTTCAAATCTCGAAACAAAGATGCCAAACTCGTCTGCATTGACATCCAGCCAAACGCCCACACGCAAGCCAAAAACCGCGCCGACATTTTAAACATCGGCGGATTTTCCGATCAGGTTTTTAACTTGATTTCCGAATTCGCCGGCGGCAATCTGACGGCGGAACATTGGGTTGGTGTGATTGAGAAAGTTGAGATTTAATTGTATAAATTCACTACTAAACTAAAAAAGTCTATGTTGTGAGTTTATACTCACACATATTTATGCGAATCAGGAGTTGAAATATGGCTTTGTAAATCAACAACTTACAAGCCTAATCTAGACAATAAGGACAAATCCGATTTTATAAGTCCTTTATTTTCAATATTGGAATTTTTCAACTCCTGATTCGCATATATTTATAATAATTGTATGGCAATTTTTTCGAGAAGAACTATTCAACGCTTAATCAACGAAAATAATAGTATTTTCAAAATGCCGGTAAAAGAACAAATTAAAGTTCTAAATGTAAAAAGTGAATCTTTTAATAATGAGTTTCTTGCACGTGAATGGGAAATCGTTGTCTTAAATGCTTTCGCGCATACATTTAAAAATTTCGGAGAAATAATTCACGAGAAAAAGTTTAATCAAAAACCGCTTGATATATATTTCGAGTCCGCAGAAAATCCTAAATTAAATTTTGTTGCTGATATTTGTTCAATAACGGATTATGGAACAGATGAACGATTTCCAATTGAAAACCTTGAAAGAAGATATTATGAATTAATCAACAAACGAAATCTTTATTTGAATTCTTTCAACATTAAAGTAGGTGATAACAGCAATTTAATTTCTCGTGAAACGGGCGGAGTGGTTTTGTATTTACCAAATGAAGAGGATTTTGATAAAAAAGTATTTAATGAAAAATTTGATGTCTTCCTCGACACAGTTGAACAAAATCCAACAGCTTCTCATAGATTGATTATAAACGAAACAGAATTCGTGTTGCCTGCCAAACGGATTAACAGCCTCCAAAATCAAATTATCATTTGGTTTTTCAGGACTTTCTATAAGACATCTTTTTTCAAAAAACTTTTGAGAAACAAAAAATTTTACAAGATATTTGATGAGTTTGTAAAATACACGTGGATTCTAATGTCTTATGAACCAAATCAAAGATTTAGTTTCAAAATCGCAAATAGCCATAAGGACATCACTCTTTTGGAAAATAATACTTTATTTTATAGACTTAAAGATAAACACAAACAATTGAGTAAATCCAAAGCATCTTTTGCCAAAGGGATTATAATTTGCGATGGTAATTATGAACCCTTTTCCTCAATATACAGTGCAGCTACGCAATGGACAAGTAAAAGTTATGATGCAAAAGAAGTGATAAATCATTTCTTAAAGAAATCTGATTTTCTTGAAGTTAATTTTGTAATATTTTTCGGAATTTATCCTTATGGCGAAACACATAAGGTCGTAAGTAAGTGTTTTATTAGACCTGGAGAAAGACAAATAGATGACTCAATTTTAAAAATTATTAAAAGCGATGATTTGATAAAAAATTTTCCAAAACCACAAAGAACCGTAGAAAATGCAGTTAATCGTTTAAAGTCAGAATATAAAAACTTAGGATCGAAATTAGGAATGATCGTTATGGAAGATAACAAAATAAAAATATCGTCAAGAGAAGTTCTCGAATTATTATCTGGTAGAACCTCTGTCGAAGATTTTGCTGATAACAGTTCTCATCCGATTTTGGGAAATCCATTTGAAGCAAAATTAAAACAAGGAAGGTTAATTATTTCTGTTGATGTTGAGCATCCAGAAGATGAACAAGATGACGAATACATAGTTTTCAATTTTGGAGAACCAGATGTCGCAATCTCGAACTTCAAAAATCCCCAAATTCCAAAAAAGAAATGATTATATTTCGTTTAAAAAATTTGGCGAATGCCGTCGGGAATACATTGGTTATAGCGAGTTCAAATCTCGCCCGCTCCATTAAAATTTACGGGGCGGAATTCTCGGTAATTTTGTCGCCAATTTCATTTATGCAGCTTGCAGTTCGGGTTTATGTTTTTGCGTGAAATAGTTCTCTTTTTCCCGGCGCGTCCAGATATGACCGTCGGTTTTGTCAACGCTGACGAAAAACGCGCCGGGAATTATCCCGTCGTCAATCATTGATTCGGAACCGGAAATGAATGTCCAGAAAGACACGGTTTCGTTGTGAAATTCAACGGGAGAAAAATCGTTATAATCCGATTCGTTCTGCAATCTGCAAATTTCTTTTTCGGCAATTTCTAATGCTTTATTTCTGTTTAGCATAAATAACACCTGAGTTTAACCAAACCTTTGTAAAAATTTCCAAAGCAACCGCGTAACTTTTTCCTTATCCCAACGGCAAAGGATCGCGCAACTGAATTGTATCCTTAATTATAGCATCAGCAATTGTCGAGTGTCCAAATTTTGTGTTTTTCCTTTTAACCGAAACAACCGCAAAACCGTTTTCTAATGCCGCCGACAAATCGGCAATTGTTAAATCTTTTTTCCATTGAAAAACATCTACACCGAATTCGTTTAAGACGTGTGGAATTTTTGAAGGATACGCGCCGCCGCTCGTTTCTAAAGCCGATGCCAGATAACTTTGCGGATACTCAACTTCAAAATCAGCCAAAATCATCTGAACGCAAGCCGCCACACAATTCTCATCCGAAGATTGAGAAATCAATGAATGTGGTGTTCGATATTCGATTTGTTCGTTTTCGGTGAAGAATGAAAACAGCAATTCAAAACCTTTATCGAAAACTTCCATTGTTTGGGATTATTTCGTCGTCAAATCTTTTAATTATTTCATTTTGTCTCTTGCTTTTAATTCCTTCCAGATCAAATACAACATCAAAGCGATAATCGGCGGACTGATGAGAAAAAGGAAGAATAAGATTTGAAACAAATAAGCGAGCGGATGAGATGCGGTTTGGCTGATTTCCGTCACGGCAAATGCTGCCTGACTCAGCGGCGCGGACGTTTCGCTTGTCAGTTCGGAAAACGAATTTTTTTGTGATTCAAGATGCGGGACGGTATCATTTATTCCCGTCATACTAAAACTGACGGCGGCGATTCCAAGAGTAACGGCGGCGAGTAATCTGACAAATCTTTGTTTGCATTTCATAATTTTTACCTCATTTTGGAAATCATATCACAAAGTTTTCAAAATAAAGCAATAAATATGGGAAATGCCGTTGGGATTATATTGGTTTAGCGAGTTCCAATCTCGCCTGCTCAATAAAATTTACGGGGCAAAATTTCCGGCAGTTTTGTTGCCAACTTTATTTTTCGATTTCTGCTTTGTAAATTCCCTCGAATTGTCGGGCGTTTGCCAGTTTTTCGAGCAGTTTTTTCGCGCCGTCGGCATCTTTGGCGGCGATGATGTAAACGTATGTGAACGGAGCGCGCGTCGTGCCGAATAAAATTAATTGCTTGGCGGCGTATTCGCTTTGCATCGTTTTTAACTGCGCGTCGGTGATGATTTTGTTTTTGACGAGTTCGCCGAGATTGTCGGGATGAACGATGAAAAGCGAGTTGAGGCGCGGGTGATTTCGATAATCGTCAAGAATATTCGCGTCTGTCAAATTTCCTTCGGATGAATAAAATGAAGCCGCTTCTAGTGTGCGGCGAACATCGCGGCGCATCGAAACGGCGTATTTGCTGTCAACGAACAAAAACTGCTCGCTGAGATAAAGTTTCGGCGTAAGCAAATCCGCGCCGAACGTTTTCTCCAGAGTCGAAATATAATCGTTGACAAATGATTTGTCATCAATCGTTCGATTGTTTTTCAAACGCTCGTCGAGTATCGGCAGAATCGCCTTGGCGGCGCGGTCAATCGAACTATTGTTGTAAAAAGATTTGTTCGCGGCGAGATATTTGGCGAATTCGGCGGCGGGAGTGACGGCGCGAACGATCATCCCGTTGCCGAAAGCGGCGGCGAGCGATTCGTTCAAAAGATTAAACGCCGGAATCGCGGCGGCGCGGTTCGCGTCCTGAAATCTCGACTGTAAACGGGCGCGAATTTCCGGCTTCATATTGTCGTAGAAAAAATGGCAAAGCTCGTGAACGGCAATATCCACGCGCTGTTCGGGCATTTCTCCCGCTTTGAATTCCATCAGCGAATAATTTTCCAACTGCTGTCCGCTACTCGGTTCTTTGACCGCATTGGGAATGTAGAAAAGGTTGAAGGTAATTTCGTAATCTTTGGGCAAAACCGGCTGGTAAAAATTGTAAAATCGGCTGATCGGTTCGGCGATTTTCGGCGAGCGAAGCAAAATTCCGGTTTGTTTGGCGAATTTGTCGCCGGTTTTAACCGCTTCCGCCTGCCACCAAACCTTAAATCGCGGCTCGAAATAGCGGATAACATTCTCGAACGCCGCGCGGTCAAAAGGTGTGGTCAGCAAATCGAGCCGCGCCAAATAATCGTCCGCGCCGTTCGCCTGAAATCCGGCGATGCGAATTTTATTGAAAATGCTGATCGAAGAATAGTTCGTATCGGTTTCCTTCGATATTTGAACGTCCTTTGAATACAAATCGCGCAGCCGCGCCCATTCCTTGAGCATCCGGCGGTCTTCGTCGCTTTTCAAAAATTCGCGCGTCCACAAATCGCCGAGATTCTGACGACTGCATTGAATCGGCAAATCTCCCACGCAATCGAGCTGGTAAGTCAGATTCGGAATCTCGCCGAATTGAATCCGCGCCTGAATCTGCGCCGCAACATTTATTGAAATAAAGGAAATAAAGATGAAAAGAATAAAAAGCCGATTGATTTGCATATTGGACGTTGAAACGATACGGAAATTATAAAAGTTTCAAATCACATAATTTTTTGCGAACAACATTTTGAAGATAAAGACAAAAATCATTCAAACAGAAGCGATTTCAAATCTCGCCCGCTTCGTTAAAATTTAAAGGGCGGAATATCTCAACAGTTTTGCCGACAAACCCAAAAGAGTCGAAGATTTTGCTGTGAAATCTTCGACTCTTTGACCAAAATGATTTTTATTTGCTACGCGGATTTTACGCCGATGATGATTGTTCCGGTGATGAGATTTTCCGCTTCGGCAATCGTCAGCAGCGGCGGATTGTTGCCGGCAATCGGGTCTTCGGAATTTTTGTTCGGATTCGCGCCGCGCGTTTTATACGGTTCGACGGTGGTGAAAATCCGGTCGTTTAATGTTTCGGGGAAAAACAACTGCGACGTGAGCATTTCCCGGTCGTTTAAGAAAATTTTCGTGTGAATGTGAACGGCGCGCGGCGCATACCAACCGGGATAAACGGTTTCAAATTCGACGAATCCGCTGTTGTCGGTGATCTGTACGCCGCGCAGAAAACGCTTGTCAGAAGTCGGTTTGGCGTGCATTCCGCCTCTCTCACCATTTGGCGGCGGCATTCCGTTTGGCGGCGGCATTCGTTTGCCGTCCGGCGGAGGAGGCGGCATTCCCTTTTCGTTTTCGCCACGCGGCGGCGGTCGCATTCCGTCACGCGGCGGCGGCGGTCGCATTCCGTTTTTGCCGTCGCGCGGCGGCATTCCGCCCGGCGCGAAACCGTTTCCGCCGCCCGGATTCATATTTTCATAGCCGCTGTAAACGCCGCCGGCATCGCAGTGCCAAATATTGACGACGGCATTTTTTAGCGGCTGGCAGTTTTTGCCGACATCCACCACCTGGATTTTTAACAGCAGATTTTTGCCCGTGCTGTTTTCGCGGATATTTTTCCGCACGTTCGCGCCTTCGATAAAAAACGGTCCTTCTTCTTTTTGCGGTGTCAACAGACAGACGCTTTTGGTGTCAACCGGCGCGGCAGCAAGCAAATCAACCGCACTCGCGGCGAAACCCGATTTGATGCCGCAGGCGAAAAGCAGTGCGGCAAAACCTGTTCCGGTCGAATTGAGAATAAATTGTCGTCTTGATAAATCTTCGATTTCGTCGCTGTAATTTTTCATTTTATTAACTCGGTCTATGCCAAATTAACAAATTTATCTTCCGATTTTATGTGAGTTTCGTTAAGATTTTGTAAAGTTTTGTAAAATTACCTCGATGCTTCAAAAAAGCTCTTTAGTTACGACTGAACGTTTTGTTCGAGCGCGGCGCGAAAAGCCTTGGAATTGATTGTTTCGGCGTTTGGCGAAAATGTGTCGGTAAATTCTCCGGCGGCGTTTTTGGTCGCCACAATCCAGTAATTTTGGCGGGTGCGCGGCACATAGATCAAAACTTTGCGGGCGGTGTCGTCGGCATTTACGCCGTGAAAAATTACTTCTTCGTAGCCGTCGCCGTCCACGTCCTGCGGCTCGAACGTCCAGTTCGCGCCGTGAAAATCCGGCGTGTCGAGCGAAACTCGCGCCGTGATTTCCCACGCGCTGTTGACGTTCGGACGTTCGACGGCGAACATATGCGTTTTGCCCATCTCGATCATATTGTGAATGCAGACGAGCGCGGTGTCTTTCGGCGTTTTGATAATCTGCATCCCGTCAGCGCGGTGTTCGGTCGTCTGCGTGATGCGCGTAATTACTTTGTCGGCTTCTTCGGCGGATAAAAGCGGAACGGTCGCGGAGTTCACTTTCTCATCGTTCGGCTGTTCGGTTTTCGCAAAATCGTCGCCCATCGGCATCGCGTGGTTCATTGGCGGCATATCGGACATCGGTTTGGCATAAACAACCGAATTTGCATCGGTCGAATTGATCGCGGAATTGGTTGCCGGATTTGCCGCAATCGCCGTCTCGGAATGCGATTTTACATACCAGAAACTGCCGACCAGCAAAATTGCCGCGAATGCGACGAACGCTCCGATGGCGGCGAGCAGTCCGACATTGCGCCGTTCTTCTTTGACCAGCGCGGCGAATGCTGCCGGCGGCGGAATGCGGGAACTCGTGGCGGCACCGCTGATATTTTGCGTCGGATTGACGGGCGCGGCGAAATTTTGCGTGACGGCGTTGGCGGCGCGGGCGGTTTGATTGGCAAGACTGGCTTTTAATAATTCTCCGGTCGCGGCGGCATCAGCCGGACGGTCTTCCGGTTTTTTCGCCAGCAATTGATTGACCGCAACGGCGAGCGCGGGCGGCACGTCCGGCGCGAACTCTTCCAATTTCGGAGCTTCGATCATCGCGTGTTTGATGATAATTGCGGAAAAAACATCTTCGTCAAACGGCGGGCGACCGGAAATCATTTCAAACAGCAGTGCGCCGAGACTGTATAAATCGCTGCGGGCTTCGACCGGCTCGCCGAGACATTGTTCGGGCGACATATAATACGGCGTGCCGATCAGTGCGCCGCCGCCGGTCATCGAAAGCTGCAAACTTTCGGCGTTATCGCTTTTGAGCATTTTGGCGATGCCGAAATCAAGCACGAACACGCCCTGTTCGTTGAGCATAATATTCGCCGGTTTCAAATCGCGGTGAATAATGCCGAGCGAATGCGCGGCGGTCAGCACGTCGCAAATGCTGACGGCGATTTCGACGGCTTTTTGATACGATAATTTTCCCTCTTTTTTCAAAACGTCGGCGAGCGTCACGCCTTCGACGTATTCCATCACGATAAACAGCCGACCGTCGGGCAGCGTTCCCGAATCGTAAATCATCGCCGCGCGCGGATGCCGCAGTTTCGCCATCAAACGCGCTTCGCGGGCAAATCGCTGGGTGATGTCGGCATTGGCGGCGACTTCCGCATTGATAATTTTGACGGCGACTTCGCGGTCTAAACCGAGATGGGTCGCGCGGTAAACAGTTCCCATTCCGCCGCGACCGATGATATTTTCGAGGCGAATATTATTGGCGATTGTTTCCGGCACACCATTGTTATTGAAACTTGATGGATTGTTAAATTCGTTCATAACTTCGATATTTATTCTGATTTGAATACTTTAACCAGATTTGAAACAGCGATTATTTTTTAGGGAACACAAATAATATAACACTTGATTTTAAGTAATTGTAAGTGAAAAACAAACAACCGCGAAAATAAATATGCGCCGCACAACACGCTGAATCAGATGACGTTTACCGCGGCTGTTTTTTGTCGTAACTTCAATAAAAAAGACGAGCCGCAACGCACCCGTCTTTTGAAATAAGTTGATCTTTTAATTATCGTGGAGTCGGCGAAACCGTCGGCGTTGGTTTCGGATCCGACGGATTATGCGGAGTCGGGTTCGGTGTCGGGTCGGACGGATTCGTCGGCGCGGGAACCGGAAACGGATCGGGAGTCGGCGTTGATTTCGGTGTCGGCGCAGGAGTTGCCGGCGGCTTCGGCGACGGCGCGGCGGTCGGGCTGACGGTCGGCGTAATCGTCGGCGACACTGTGAATTTGTTTTTATTATCAGCCGAAACGTGTCGGGAAAGTCCCAAAGCAAAAACGCAGACGAAAGAAAACAAAAGTGCGCTCAATCCTAAAACTGTTCTGTTTTTCATAAAATTCTCCCTGTTTATAATCAAATTTTCGCGGAACGATTTGTGTAATCTTTCCAAACAAAATAATTCACCGATGTTCTGCCTTGAGCAAAAGTCGTGCCAATAGATGAATTTCCATTGTATTCATGTATTTTTCAAAAGACAAATTAATATGCAAATTTCACGCATCAAAAAAAGACACCGGGCAAATCGCCTGTCCGGTCAACCGCAACTGACAATCATCAAATTCATATCGGAGGAAATATGCCATACAACAAACTAAATATCAGCGGCGCGAAAGCCGACGTTTTCGCGTGGGTTAATCACGACTTGTCGCTCGACGAACAAAATATGCTGCGAAACGTCTCGCGGCTGCCGTGTCTTTACAAACACGTCGCGCTGATGCCGGACGCACATCTCGGAATTGGTTCGATGGTCGGTTCGGTCGTCGCCACAAAGGACGCGGTGATTCCGGCAACTGTCGGGGTTGACATCGGCTGTTTTACGGGCGATACGCTCGTGCCGACGCTGGACGGAAAATCTTACTCGCTTCGTGAACTCGCGGAAAACGCTCAAGAAATTGTCGTTTACGCCTGCGCCGAGAATGGAAAAGTTGTCGCCGCAAAAGCAACGGCGCAGAAAACGCGTGTGAACGCCGAACTTGTCAAAGTTGTTCTCGACAACGGCGCGGAAATTCGCTGTACGCCCGACCACAAATTTATGCTTCGTGACGAAAATTTTGTCGAAGCAAAGGATTTGAAAGCAGGCGAATCGCTGATGCCGCTTTATTGTGAGATTGATAAAGATGGATATATTCTCGTGCAGCAAAACTATTCGGGCAGAATGCAGAAAGCGCACTGGATTGTCGGACGCAGCGGTTTGCTCGGCGAAGTTCCAAGATTTGAAGGCGATAAAACGATAATTCACCACAAAAATTTTGACGAATCAGACAATCGTCCTGATAATTTGGAATTTATGAGCGCGTCCGAACATTCGCGTTTTCACCGTAATTTAGTTGACAGAAACGAACATTGGCAATCGGCAGAATTTGAGGCGAAGCGTGTCGAAGCACTTGCCGCAAAAGCACAAACTGTCGAAGGTCGTGCTTTTTACGCCGAACGCGGCACGAAAAACATTTTGAAATATATGGAAGAAAATCCCGAACATTTCAAAATGTCGGTCGCCGAAAACGGTGAGCGCGGCAAAAAGTTTTTGGTTGAATATAACCAAAGCCAAAAAGGTCGCGCCAAAAGTAAAGAAATCGCCAATCGCCTTTACGATTGCGATACTTGCGGCGAAAAAGTGAAAAGTGGAATCGGTTTGCACAATCATCGTCTTTATTCGCACGGTTACAATCACAAAGTTGTTTCCGTCGAACCAATCGCAGAACGCGAAGACGTTTATTGTCTAACCGTTCCCGAATATCACAATTTCGCTTTGGAAGCCGGAGTTTTCGTTCACAACTGCGGAATGGCGGCAATTAAAACGCCTTTCAAAAGCGGAATTCTCGACGGCAAATTGAAAGATTTGCGTCACGAAATCGAACGCGCGATTCCCGTCGGATTTAACGCGCACAAGGAAACCGACAACGACGCGGCGCGTTGGAACGGGTGGGAAACTTTCGAGAATTTGCACGAAGGCGTGCAGGATCGAAAGGTTAAAGCGATGAAGCAGCTCGGAACGCTCGGCGGCGGCAATCATTTTATTGAAGTCTGCCTCGACACCGAAAGCAATGTTTGGCTGATGCTTCATTCCGGTTCGCGTAATATCGGCAAGGAATTGGCGGAACGCCACATTGCGACGGCGAAAACTTTGCACAAATTAAATGAACTTCCCGATCCGAATCTCGCTTATTTTATTCAGGGAACCGACGAGTTCAAGAATTATTGGAAAGATTTGGAATGGGCGCAGAGCTACGCGATGATGAATCGCCAGGTGATGATGAAACGGCTTTTGAAATCATTCAACCGAATGTTCAATAAACAAAAGGTGTTTCGTCCCGAAATCGCGGTTAATTGTCATCACAACTACGTCGCTTTGGAAGAACATTACGGCGAAAAAGTTTTCGTCACGCGCAAAGGCGCGATCAACGCCGAACAGGGACGTTTCGGAATTATTCCCGGCTCGATGGGCGCGAAATCATTCATCATCGAAGGTTTGGGAAACCCGGAAAGCTACAATTCCTGTTCGCACGGCGCGGGTCGCAAAATGTCGCGCACGGCGGCAAAAAAACGCTTTTCGCGCGAAGATTTGGAACGCCAAACCAAAGGCGTGGAATGCCGCAAAGACTCCGGCGTAATTGACGAAATTCCCGGCGCATACAAAAACATTGACGAAGTGATGCGAAATCAATCTGATTTAGTGGAGATTGTCGCGGAATTGAAGCAGATCGTTTGCGTGAAAGGATAAAATAGGTTTGCCGATTTAGTTTTCTATTTCGGCAAACTCTTCTTTACAGCATTATGAAATTAATTTATTTAGATACAAGTCACATTTCTCTTCTAACTGATGTTTATAAAACTAATTTAATTACTTTTCAGAGATTTATGGAAAAATGGAAAGAAGCCG
This sequence comes from Pyrinomonadaceae bacterium, assembly GCA_965217575.1. Classification (GTDB taxonomy): domain Bacteria; phylum Acidobacteriota; class Blastocatellia; order Pyrinomonadales; family Pyrinomonadaceae. The sequence continues at coordinate 1,910,354 of OZ244558.1, forward strand.
AATATATTTTAACAATTTCCAAAGCACACATTGAAGAAATAATGCAATTAGATTTCTCAGAGACAAGGGATTTTCGCTTTATAGTTTTGAGAGAATTTATGCCATTTAGATATGAAAACGAAAACTTCTTTGAGCGCGAAATTCAATTGGAATTGTTTAAAAATGAATTTCTGCAAATTTCAGAAGTTGACAAAATAACCAATCTTAAAATCTTTGCTAACTCAATTTCAGATAATAACGAACTTGAGTTAATCAAAAAAACTCATAGTATTATTCGGGCATCAGGATTGTATAAATTTACTTCATTAGCAAATAGAAGTAGCTGGAAAGCAAAGGAAAAAGACAAATTTCATATTTCGCCAAAACCAAAATTAAAGAGTAGAAGAAACAATATCTTTTTTAAATTATTTGCAAAATTTGTCGGCATTAATGCTTCCGATCCGAATATATTACGGAAGACTTTTGAATCAACGCTTAATAATTTTCTTTTTAAGACACAATTAAAATCTACTCTTAAAACTTGTTTCCAAATTACAGATAAAACTGTAATTTCTAATATTAGCGACAAAATTCCCCGTTTTGCTTGTTCAGGCTTATGGTTAAGAAGTGAGATAGAAACTCGACTTAAACTAGCCAAGGATTTTACACCAAATAATGAAAAGGATTTAGCCCACATTCAGTATCTTCCTTATGTAGATTTATTATTTACTGACAAAAGAATAGTTGAAATGACAATTCAAGTTTTAAGAAGCCTTAATTTACCAGAAGGCTTAAAAAAAGTTTCTCTTCCAATCAAAGTTTCTCAATCATTGGAATCATTGGAAAAAGCACTTTTCGACTCTTAGTATTTAAATCAAAATAACCCTTCTTTTCAGTTTGCCAAATCAAGAACAGCGGGCGTGAATCCGCTACGATGCTCTAAGTTATTATGATCTCAAAGATGGTTCTTTTGCTTCGACAATTCGCAGAAATTCGAGCGGTTCGACAACTTTCAAACGGCGAAATCTTTGCCGAAATTCTTTGCAGTCGTCGGTAAATCCGTTCATCAAATCAAGCAAATCTTTATCACGGCTGACAATATAATCGGCTTCTGAAACTATGGCGAGATTGATGATGATTTCATCTTTCGGATCGCGCTGAAATTTGAAAGTTTCCGGCACGGAACGAATTAGAGTTGAAATATTTGAAATATTTTCGATAAAGGCTTCGATTTGCGCGGCATCGGCATCGGGCAGACGGGCGAGAATGTTCGGTCGTAAAATAACATCTCTGACTTCGGCAAGAGTGTCTTTTGAAATGAAAAGTTTTACTTTGCCGTTACGGACTTTTTCAAGACATTTGGCGGCGATGCTGTTCGGATTGAGCAAGGATTGGAGAAAAATATTGGTGTCAAAAACTGCAAGAATAAAATTAACGGGCATTTTTTTCTTTCCACATCGCTTGTCTTTCGCTTTCGATCAGCGCGTCCAATTCTTCTTCGGTCATTCCGCTTTCGGCAAAGTTTTTTCTAACCGGCACGAGAATTTCGTCGAGTGTTTTTCGCCCGTCAATATCTTTTTCAATTAAATCTTCGACGTATGAAGAAATATCTTTACCACGTTTTTTGGCTTTCTCTTCCAAAATCGCGCCGATGTTTTGCGGAACTCGAATCGTTAAAGTCAGCGTTTCCATAAACCAGATTTTAACATAAAAGTTTAGGAAAAAAATAACTTAAATTGTCATTCAACAAAATTTCTCGCAGACGGAAACACTCGACCAGCCCGGTTCTCGGCTAGTCTCGTGAGCCGCGTCCGTCTGCCGGAAAGAGCGGATTTGATGCAAAGAATTCGCTCTTTAATTATTCACAATTTTTCAATTTACAAAAATTTCATATACAAATCGGATGCAAATCGGTTAATATAGTGGCAGTTATTAACAACTTACACAAGATATTGCGATTGCATCCGGTTTGCATTTGAGTTCATCAAATAAAACAACAATTTACAGGAGGTAATTCCATTGATAACAGGTAGAGTTTTGCTTTTGAATTTTTCTTACGAACCGCTCGGCACGATTGGCGTGGCGCGGGCGATTTGTATGTGGTTTTCGGGCAAACTGACAATTGAAGAAAACGACGGCGACAATGTGCTGCATTCGCCTTCGACGACGCTTCCCGTGCCGTCGGTCGTGCGTCTGCGAACCTACGTTCACATCAAACGCCGCCGCCAGGAAACGACGATGAAACGGGCGCGGATTTACATTCGTGACCGCTATCGCTGTCAGTATTGCGCCGAACACAAACACGCCAAAGATTTGACGCTCGACCATATTTTGCCGCGCGCGCAGGGCGGCGAAAGCACACCGCAAAATCTCGTCGCGGCGTGCGTTAAATGCAACCAGCGCAAGGGAAACCGTACGCCAGAACAAGCCAGAATGCCGCTGCTCACTCCGCAAAAACTGCTGCGTCTCGGTTTGGATCACGTTCTGCTTTGCCACTACGCCGAATCGCGTCCCGAATGGAAGAAATATCTGTTTATGGATGACGTGGCGGACGAAGCGGAATTTAAAATTGCGGCATAATGGAAAATGGATAATTGATAATGGATAATTTCCGTCATTATCCGTTTTCCGTTTTCCGTTTTTTAGTTTATGAATGATTTTTACGAACAGGCGTGGCTTTACGATCTGGTTCACCAAAAACCTGCCGACGGCAATCAAATAAATTTTTACGAACGAATGATCGCGCGTTTCGGTCAGCCGGTTTTGGAATTGGCGAGCGGCACGGGAAATTATCTGGTGACGCTTACCGAAAACGATTTTGATATTTCGGGAACGGAAAAGTTTGCCGAAAGAGTTAATATTTCCCGCGAAAAGGCTGAAACGCGCAATGTCGAAACTAATTTATATAGCGCGGATATGCGCGATTTCGATTTGAATCAGAAGTTTAAGCTGATTTTTATCGCCGGAAACGCGCTTCAGCATTTGAAAACAATTCCCGAAGTCGCGTCGTGTTTCGCGTCGGTCAAACGACATCTCACGCCGGACGGCAAATTCGTCGTCGAAGTTTTCAATCCGTCGGTTGAATTATTGAATCGCCGTCCGAACGAGCGTTTTTTCGTCGGCGAATACCGCACTGACGACGGCTGGATTATCATTCACACCACCGTCAATTACGACGCGGCGACGCAGATTAATCACATCAAATGGCATTATAAAAATCAGTATCACAAAGAAGAACAAACCGTTTCGTTCACGATGCGCCAGTTTTTCCCGCAGGAACTCGACGCGCTTTTTCAATATAACGGCTTCCGCATCGAAGCGAAATACGGCGATTTCGATGAATCGAATTTCACGAATAATTCGCCGAAACAGATTATCGTCGCTTCATTATAAATAAATTTTCGGTTATTCAATTTTAAACGCAAAAAAAGAAACGCTTTTTCGAGCGTTTCTTGTTGGAAATTCTCAGGTTGAGCTTTGAATCTACTTTTTCTTCGCCGCTTTTTTGCCGCCGGAAGATTTTTTACTTGCGGACGATTTTTTGTCGAAATTTTTTGTCACGCCCGGAGTTTTCGTCTGCGCGTTCGGCGCGTTGACTGTTCCGACTTTTTTGCCCGCGTCTTTTTCGTCCGGGTTGACCAGTTTCGTTTCTTCTTCAGTCGTCGGATTGACCGCAAAAAGCAGATCAGCCATATCGTCGGCGTGTTCTTCTTCCTGCGCCAAAATTCCTTCCATCATTACGCGCGTCGTCGGGTCTTTGTCGCCGAAATAATTGACCATTTCGCGGTAAGTTTGAATCGCAATGCGTTCGGCGACGAGGTTTTCCTTAATCATATCGGCGAGCGATTCGCCTTCGGCATATTCGGCGTGAGCGCGTCCGGCGATGACTGCCGGATTCATTTCCGGTTTTCCGCCGAGTTGTTTGATGCGTTCGGCGATTTTGTCGGCGTGTATCTGTTCTTCGTTCGAATGTTCCAAAAATTCCGCCGCAACACCTTCTTTATGAATGCCGCTCGCCATAAAATAGTGAAATTTATAGCGCAAAACGCAGACGATTTCCGTCGCCAACGCTTCGTTTAAAATTGTGCAAACCTGATTTTTATCAAGTTTATAATCGGGTGTTACCGCGCCTTCGTTAATTTCCCGGCGGGCGCGTTCCCGAATCGTTTTGATGTCGGTTAAAAATTGTCCCATAATATTTTCATTCTCCATTTATCTGTTGTGATTTTGAATTCAATTTTCCAAATCCAACGATAAAATTTATTATAAACCTAAAATCGAGGATTTAAAGCCGATGCCCAAATATTCTTCTGAAAATGAACTGCTTCATATCGTTAAAACCTTTGAAAACGGCACGATTTCGCGCGAAAAATGGAGACACGCCGAACATTTGACCGTCGCGCTTTACTATCTGTCAAACGACAATTACGAAACCGCGCTGACCAAAATGCGCGACGGAATTTTCAATTTGCTGCGCGCCTTTGAGATTGATCTGACCAAAGAAATGCCGTATCACGAAACGCTGACGATTTTCTGGATGCAGGCGGTTGACGATTTTCGGAAAACAAAAAACGGTTATTCACTTGTCGAAACTTGTAACGAACTCGTCGAAACATTCGACAAAGATTATCCGCTGAAATTTTACAGCCGCGAATTATTATTTTCCGACGAGGCGCGGACGAAATTTGTGAAAGGTGATTTATGATTTCCGTAAAATAAATGCTATAAACTTTTTATGATTTCAGTTTCCAAAACAACCAAATCGCTTCTCGCCGAACTCGGCATCGCGCCGAAAGAATCCTGTCGCCGCTGAAACTTCGCTTTCAACTACATAACAATTCGGTTATCCGTTATAATTTCTGGTTATGTCGGAGGAAATTGTAAAGAAGATTGCCGTCGGCGACTCAGGACATCACGTTCCCGCGGTCAGAAAATCAAAAGGCAGAATTTTTGAAGTTAGTCGCACCGACAAAACCCGACCGACTCTGTTTCCGATTGGTGAAGATGTCGGTCATCTGCATTGGCGGCTTCACGAAGCGGAGAGAAAATATGTCGGCGCAAGACAAGGCGATTTTAACGGAACCGATGAGGAACTTTTCACCGCTTACCGGCTGGCTTATAAAGAACTTGACGACATTAAAGTTAATGTCAAATCGCCGGATGGAAGTTTTATTCTCGGCGAAAACGTAACACCTTTCGAGGCTGTTAATCTGATTGAGAAATGGTTGAAAACACAGGGTTTATGGAGATTTTAAAATGAACGGTTTAGAAGAATTAAAATCACTTTTGACACAGAGTAATATGTTGAATTTTGCTGATCTCGACGTTGAAACGGCTGAAGAAATGCTCGACAGCCGCGATAGTCAGGAATTTGAAACGGATTGGCTGAGAATTTTTCAAATCTTAGAGCAGAAGCGATTTTCGGCGAACGAACTGCTTGAAATCGAAAAAATCCGCGAAATTGCCTACAAAAAAACTTTTGCCGCAACCGGCATCAGTGACCTGGCGGCTTACGCGGCTGACGACTTCGAGTTATTTGCCAAATCACTGCTTGCCGATTTTAGCGATGAATGGCTCAACGCTTTATTTTTAATCTATTTGCACGGAATGTTTCCGCATTCCAAAATCGCGCCGAAGCGCAGCGGAATCGAATTAATTTTGGAAACGGCTTCGCTGCAAAAAATAGCCGCGTAAAATTTTTATGCTTAAATTTCATAACACATTATCAAACAAACTCGAAGAGTTTCAGCCGCTGCAAAACAACGACGTGCGGTTCTACATTTGCGGTCCGACGGTTTGGAGTTACGCGCACATCGGTAATTTTCGCACGTTTATTTTCAGCGATATTCTGCGGCGTTACCTGAAATATAAAAATTACAATCTGACGCACGTTATGAATTTGACGGACGTTGACGACCGGATTATCAACGAGGCGAAAAAAGCCGGGAAGACGATTAACGAATTTACCGCGCCGTTTGTCGCGGCGTTTTGGGAAGATTTTGACGCGCTCGGACTCGAACGCCCGGAGATTGCGCCGCGCGCGACCGATCACATCACGGAAATGATTGCGATTATCGAAAAACTGCTCGAAAACGGTCACGCTTACGAATCCGACGGCTCAATTTATTACCGCATTTCGGCTTTTCCCGATTACGGCAAACTGTCGAAAATCAACTTCAAAGGCAATATTTCCGGCGCGTCCGGGCGCGTTGACACCGATAAATACGACAAGGAAAGCGCGAACGATTTCGCGCTCTGGAAATTGGTCGAGGCGGACGAACCGACCGGCTGGGACGCAAGTTTCGGGCGCGGTCGTCCGGGCTGGCACATTGAATGTTCGGCGATGGCGATGAAATATCTCGGCGAAACTTTCGACATTCACGCCGGCGGAATTGATCTGAAATTTCCGCATCACGAAAACGAAATCGCGCAAAGCGAAGGCGCGACGCACGAACTTTTCGCCAAAACCTGGCTGCATTCGGAACATTTGATGGTCGAAGGCAAAACGATGTCAAAATCGCTCGGAAATTACTACACTTTCCGCGATCTGCTGGCGAAAAACTACAAACCCGAAGCGATTCGCTATTTGCTGATGAGCGTGCCGTATCACAAACAGTTGAATTTTACGTTTGAAACTCTGGACGGCGCGGGACACACGATTGAACGGCTGCGCGATTTTCGCAAACGCCTTTCAGAAGCGCATCTCAAAGACGGGATCAATCCCGATTTGCAGGAAACGGCGAAAAATCACCTCGCCGATTTTGAAGCCGCGATGGACGATAACCTGAACACTTCACAGGCTTTAGCCGCGCTGCACAATCTCGTCCGCGAAGTCAACACGGCATTCACACACGAAGTCGTCTGCACCGAAGATCGTTCGCTGATTCTGCATATCATTGACAAATTCGATTCGGTTTTAAATATTTTTGGCGAAGTTAAAGAAGAAATACTCGACGCGGAAATCGAAAATTTAATCGAAGAAAGACAGGAAGCGCGGCACAATCGAAACTTCGCGCGTTCGGATGAAATCCGCGATTTGCTGGCGGAAAAGAATGTAATTTTAGAGGATACGAAAGACGGCGTAAGATGGAAAAGGAAGTAATTTATGAACAATCAAACGACAATTCAAAAATCGGAAATCGGCGGGATCATCGAAATTCCCGATTAATTCGCCGAAAAGGTCGGTATCGAAAAAAGTTCAATCGGACTTTTGGAATACAAAGATGGCAAAATTGCAGTTGAAATTTTGCCGCTGTCGCCTGAATTGGAGAAATCAATTGACCGACTTGCCGAAAAATATAAAGACCGCTTTGCAGAAATGAAAAAAATTGGTGATTAACGCTAAGGGCATTTGAATGCGGAAGCCCGCACGGAGTAAGGGCGCGGTTAATACGCCATTACTCCGTGCGGGCTTCCGCATTGAAAATCTATTATTTTTCAATCGGCGCATCGGCTTCTTTCCAAGCCGTCCAACCGCCTTTCATCGAAAGCACATTTTTGTAACCCATTTTGCCCAAATTGTCCGCCGCCAGTGCGGAACGATAACCGCCGCCGCAGTATAGAATCAATTCTGCGGTTTTGTCGGGAAATTTGTGAACAATATCGCGTTCGATCACGCCGCGTCCGATGTGCGTTGCAGATTTAGCGTGTTCCGCTGCAAATTCATTATCTTCGCGCACGTCAATCAGCGTCGCGCCGTTTTTTATTTTCTCCGAAGTTTCCTCAACCGAAACTTCTTTGACATTCGGCATAATCGCCTCGACTAATTGTTCAAACTCTTTTGAATGTTCCATAGTATTCCAGTTTAATGCAAGTTTTTGCTCTTAACTAGCTTCAAACGCCTTTAGTTCATATAATACTTCTTTCAGTAATTTCAAATTAATTTAATAAACGAGGATAAAAACATTGGCAGAACAATTTGACGTAGTGATTATCGGTTCGGGTCCCGGCGGTTATGTGGCGGCGGTGCGCGGGGCGCAGATGGGTTTGAAAATGGCGTTGGTTGAAAAAGAACCGGACGCGCGGCTCGGCGGAACGTGCGGTCTGCGCGGCTGTATTCCGACGAAAGCTCTTTTGCAGTCGGCGCATCTTTACGAAAAAGCCGGACATTTCGAGCAGTTCGGCTTGAAAGTCGAAGGTTTGAGTTACGATTTTGAGAAAGTTCAGAAATACAAATCGGATGTCGTGGCGAAAAACTCGGCGGGCGTTTCGTATCTGATGAAAAAGAACAAAGTGCAGGTTTTTAACGGCTTCGGCAAAATCACCGGCGTAGGCAAAATCGAAGTTTCGTATGAAGACGGCAAAAAGGAAACCGTTGACGCGAAAAACATCATTATCGCCACCGGTTCGGTGGTGCGTCCGATTCCCGGTTTTGAATGCGACGGCAAACAGATCGTCAATTCCGATCAGATTCTGGAATTAAACAAAGTTCCGAAATCAATGATCGTTTTAGGTTCGGGCGCGGTCGGCGTGGAATTCGCTTCGGTTTATTCGCGCTTCGGCTGCGACACGACGGTCGTCGAATTAATGGACAAAATCGTCCCGCTCGAAGACGCGGAAGTTTCCAAAGAACTCGAACGCTCATTCAAAAAACGCGGCATCAAATGTCTGACCGGAACGAAAATGGACAAGCTGGAAAAGACGAAAAAGTCGGTCAAAGTTTCCGGCAAAGATAACAAAGGCAAAGACTTAACGCTCGAAGCCGAAATGCTTTTAGTCGCCATCGGTCGAATGCCGTATCTCGAAAATCTCGGACTTGAAAACACCAAAGTCGTCGTCAATCCGCGCGGCACGATCAAAGTCAACGAATTCTGCGAAACCGACGAGCCGAACGTCTTCGCCATCGGTGATGTCATTGACACCGCGTGGCTCGCGCATCTCGCCAGCAAAGAAGGCATTTTAGTCGTCGAACGCATCGCGGGCAAAAAAGTCGAACCGATCAATCATCGCCTCGTCCCGAACTGCACTTACTGCGACCCGGAAGTCGCATCTGTCGGCTTGACCGAAGCCAAAGCGAAGGAAGAAGGCTACGATGTCAAAGTCGGCAAATTTCCTTTTTCAGCTTCGGGAAAAGCGCGAATTTTAGGCGAAACCGACGGTTTTATAAAAATCGTCGCCGATAAAAAATACGACGAAGTTTTAGGCGTTCACTTAATCGGACCGCACGCGACCGAACTCTTAGCCGAAGCCTGCGTCGCAATGTCGCACGAAGCGACCTCCGAATCAATCGCCAACACGATTCACGCGCACCCGACCGTTTCCGAATCAATGATGGAAGCCGCCGAAGGCGTTCACGATTTGACGATTCATATGTAGTTTTACAGACATTTTTGATTAACGGTTGGTTGAATAAAGATTCAGCCGACCGTTTTATTTTGTGCTAAACTGCTTGCACTATGAATGTAACAACGGTTGGTTCAGCCAAGCAAAATTTGGAAAATTTGATACGGCAAGTTGAGAGCGATGCCGAACCTGTTTTGATTGGGAAAATTATCTTTGGTTTCAGGAAGCGCAGCCGCATCTGCTTAAACGTCTGAATGAATTTGATAAAAGATGCCCGGCGTAACGGCTTTCAGGGCATCGGCAAACCCGAACCGCCCAAAGGCGATTTATCCGGCTGCCAGTCAAGACGCATTAACCAAGAACATCGCCTTGTTTACCGGCTCGAAGAAAACGCGCTGCTCATTATTTCTTGTCGCTACCATTACAAAAAATAATAAAAGCCGCTGAAGGCGTTCACGATTTGACGATTCATATTGTAAAGCTCGGTAATTTAATGCTCTGAGCGGTCAGAATTTATCTTTGATTATTTTTATTTCGTTTGCTCTCAAAATTAGGCACGCCTTTTGCATTTAACTGCTACAATTCCGGTGCAGTATACGGAAATCATACACAGCGTTATTACTTGCAAAATTAGTTATTCAAACTAATTTAAGAATCAATCCAAAAAATCTACAAACAGACAGGAGCAAATACAATGAATCAATCAACAGAAAAAAGACCTTTAATTACCGGGATGTTTAACGACCGCGAAAGCGCGGAGAGAGCTTATCAATCGGTTGCCAACCGTGGTTACAGCAACGAAGATACGAATGTTATTATGTCGGACGACACGCGCAAAACCTACTTTCCGGCGGGCAGCGAACATACGTCGGCACTGGCTGACAAAACGATGGAAGATGTGGGAACAGGCGCGGCGATTGGCGGAACTTTGGGCGCGATTATCGCGGGCATCGCGGCAATCGGCACGAGCGTTTTGCTGCCGGGAATCGGGCTGGTTGTCGCCGGACCGCTGGCGGCGGCTTTAGCGGGCGCGGGTGCGGGCGGTTTGACCGGCGGTTTGATCGGCGCGTTGGTCGGACACGGCGTTCCTGACGAATATGCGACCGAATACGAACAGGGCATCAAAAACGGCGGCGTGTTTATGGGCGTTCATCCGCGCAGCGAAGAAGACGCGGCTTATTTCCATAACGAATTTAATACACATGGCAGCAGCGTTCACGCGGTTGGAACGGGAACGGGCGCGGTCGGCGGCGCGTTAGCGGGCGCGGCAATCGGTTCGGTCGTTCCAGTCGTCGGCACGGCAATCGGCGGTGTCGTCGGCGGAATCGTCGGCGGCGCGGCTGGACACAATGTTGCGGAATCAGTTAATCCTGAGCCGGGCGATATTCGTGACGGCGATCACACGGTCGGAACGGGAACGGGCGCGGTCGGCGGCGCGATTACCGGCGCGGCAATCGGTTCGGTCGTTCCGGTCGTCGGCACGGCAATCGGCGGCGTAGTCGGCGCGGTCGGCGGTGCGGTCGCCGGTCACGAAGTTGCGGAAAACGTGAATCCCGAAGATGACAAACTGATTGAAAATCAACGCTAAGAAGATCAAGCAGTCTAAAGCTGATGAAAGGGAAATTCCGAAAGGAGTTTCCCTTTTTGTTGTGTTGAGTGAGGGAAATCAAAATTATTTCCCTCGCTTTAAAATAATTTTTGGTTTGTTTGATGATCCGTCATATTGATTCTATTTTCAATTCTTTTATCCGGCACGAGCTACATCAGTGCAACAAAAACATACAGCGCGTTGGAAATCCAGTGGTTGATGAAAGCTGAACTGATCGCGGCGAGGTAGAAAAGGGGCAAGATTTTGCCTTTGAGGTCGCTGCCGACGGCTTTTTTTAGTTTGGAGTTTGCGCCCTGCGCCGCGATTATCAGATTTTGCGGAATGTAATAAGCGATGGCGGCGGCGAGCAGAATTACGCCGTAAATTGCTGTCGGCAGCGGCGCGAAATGATTTTCACCCGTCCAGCCGGTGACGAACGGAATCAGCGACAGCCAAAACAAAAGAGGCAGATTCGCCCAGAGAATTTTGCCGTTGACTTTTTCGGTCGCCTGAAGCAGATGATGATGATTGTTCCGGTAAATTCCGATGTAAATAAAACTCAGAACGTAAGATAAAAACACGGGGAAAAATCGGGCGCAGGTCTTCCAATTCCGTGCCGTGCGGGATTTTCAGATCCAAACCCATAATCGTAATCAAAATTGCGATCACGCCGTCGCTAAAGGCTTCGAGTCGTCCTTTATTCATTGCTTTTACTTCCCAATTTAAAGATATTCAAGCGTTTTTCGATATTGATTCACTTTGAAGAATTATTCAAACAGCGGCTGAATTGAACGGGTGAATTAAGCGCGAAAATTAAATATTTAAGCGGACATCTCTTTTTAAAAGTCTAAAATCAAACTGTCCATTGCCCTGAAATTTCGGAGTCGCGCGGTTTGGAGCGTCTAATATGAAAAACGTATTTTTTCGGAAAATCCATCTCAGTTTGTCGTTGTTTTTAATGTCGCTTTTGGTTATCGAACCGCTGGCGGCGAAACCTTGGAAAACCGACACCAGTCGGAAAGGAGTTTTGAATAACGACCAGCGCGTCAGGCAAATTTTGGCGCGGCTGACGTTCGGGGCGCGTCCGGGAGATTTCGAGCGCGTTAAAAAAATCGGGATGAAAGCGTATATTGAACGGCAGCTTGATCCTGATTCGATTGATGATTCCGCGCTTGAAAAAAGGCTCGAAAAACTGCCGACTTTGATGCTTGCCACACCGACGCTCGCCGAACACTATAATCCGCCGAAGCCGAAACCGTCGTCGTCACCGTCGCCCGCGCCTTCGACGGCGAATTCGACCGCGCTGACCGCGCCGTTGATAAACAGCGAGGCGGCAAAAACGATTCAAACGCCGTCCGAAATGCCGAAACCTGCCGCCGATGCTGCGCCGATGCCAACGCCGAAGCCAACTCCCGCGCCGAAAAATCCGCAGATGGTCGTCAATGAATTGCAGCGCGCGAAACTGCTGCGCGCCGTTTACAGCGAGAGACAATTGAATGAAGTTTTGGTTGATTTCTGGGAGAATCATTTCAGCATTTACGCGGGCAAGGACGCTGACCGCTGGCTTTTGACGGCGTTTGACCGCGACGCGATTCGTCCGAACGCGCTGGGACGTTTCCGCGATCTGCTCGGCGCGACGGCGCATTCGCCGGCGATGCTTTTTTATTTGGATAACTGGCAGTCGAGCGTCGCGCGAAAATACCCGGCGACGAAAGATAAACCGGCGCGGCAAACCGGCGGTATCAACGAAAATTACGCCCGCGAACTGATGGAACTGCACACGTTGGGAGTAAACGGCGGCTACACGCAAAAAGATGTGCAGGAAGTGGCGCGGTGCCTGACCGGCTGGACGATTCGCAAACCGAATGAAGAAGGCATTTTCTTTTTCAATCCGCAGGCGCACGACAACGGCGAAAAAATCGTTCTCGGACAAAAAATCGCGGCGAACGGCGGCATCGCCGACGCGGAAAAAGTTCTCGACATTCTGGCGGCGAATCCGGCGACCGCGCGCTTTATTTCAACGAAACTGGCGCGCCGTTTTTTGGGCGACAATCCGCCGGAAGCGGTCGCCAGTCAAGCCGCGCAGGTGTTTTTGAAAACCGACGGTTCGATTCGTGAAACCGTGCGAAGCATCATCACGTCGCCCGCGTTTTTGAGTCCGGCGATGTATGAAACAAAGGTCAAATCGCCGTTTGAATTCGCCGCCGCGTCGCTCCGAATAACCGATGCGGAAACCGACGCGAATCGTCCGGTTTTAGATTGGATTGCCAAAATGGGTCAGCCGATTTTCGGTCATATTACGCCCGAAGGTTATCCCGAAACGAGCAGCGAATGGCTGTCTGCGGGAAGTCTTCTGACCAGGTTTAATTTTGCGACCGCGCTGGCGCAGAATAAAATCAAAGGCACGAAGATTGACACCAAAAAACTGCTGAATGACGCGGATTTCAGCGATCCGGCGGCAATTTCCGCCGATTTAACGCGGCTCGTTTTGCACGGCGAAATCTCCGCCAATTCAAAAGCTGCATTCGATAAAGTCGCCGGCGGCGCAATCGAGCAGGCGAACGATGAAAAAAATCTCGCCGCCGAACAAAGTTCCAATCTCGCCGCCAACGCCGACCAAACCACGCCGCTGAAGGCGAATCCGAACGACAAACCGCTCGATTACGTGACTGAACTGCTGACGCTCGCGCTCGGTTCGCCGGAGTTTCAGCGCAAGTAAGGGAATTGCGGATTGCAGATTCCAAATTCCAAATTTAAGAAAATTCTTCGTGATTTGACTGTCGCCGCGCGGCGGATGAAATCAACGGAAGCGAAAAATATCGGGCGAGAGCGATTTTCCGTTCTCGTTTTTTTGTTTATAATTGTTTCTTTTATGAAAAACACACAGACATCTTATCCGCGCGGTAAAATTAAAATTTTGCTGCTCGAAAATATTTCCGATTCGGCGGTCGCCGAACTGCAAAACGGCGGCTACACCGAAATCAAAAGAATTTCCGGCGCGCTCAGTGAAGACGATTTAATCGAAGAAATCAAAGGCGTTCACATTGTCGGCATTCGCTCGAAAACGCAGATTACCGAGCGCGTTCTGGAAAACGCCGACAAACTTTTGGCAATCGGCGCGTTTTGTATCGGCACGAACCAGATCAATTTGAAAAGCGCGACGCGGAAAGGAATCGCCGTTTTTAACGCGCCGTATTCCAACACGCGCTCGGTCGCCGAACTCGTCATCGCGCTGTGCGTGATGCTGATTCGCAAAATTTCCGACAAAAACATCGCGGCGCATCGCGGAGTTTGGATGAAGGACGCGAAAGGCGCGTTTGAACTGCGCGGCAAAACTTTGGGAATCGTCGGTTACGGCAACATCGGTTCGCAGATTTCGGTGATGGCGGAAGCACTTGGAATGCACGTCGTATATTACGACGTTTTGACGAAACTGCCGCTCGGCAACGCCAGACAAATCCGCGATTTGCCGGAACTTTTAGCGCAGTCCGACATCGTGACGCTGCACGTTCCGTCGGACGCGACGACGCGCAATATGATTAACGAAGCGACGCTTTCGGCGATGAAAAACGGCGCGATTTTCCTGAATTATTCGCGCGGCGATGTCGTAGATTTGGACGCGCTCAAAACTTTCATCGAAAAAGGCGCAATTTCCGGCGCGGCGATTGACGTTTTTCCCGAAGAGCCGGAAAAAAACGGCGACGAATTTACGACCGTTCTGCGTCATCTGCCGAATGTGATTTTAACCCCGCACATCGGCGGTTCGACTGAAGAAGCGCAGGCGAATATCGGTTTGGATGTGACGGCGAAACTGATTAATTATCTCGAACTCGGCGCGTCGAACGGTTCGCACACCGTTCCGCAGGTCAGTCTGCCGCCGCAAACCGGCACGCACCGAATTCTGCATATTCATCAGAATATTCCCGGCGTTTTGTCGGAAATCAACTCGAAATTGTCGGCGAACGAAATCAATATTCTCGGACAATTTCTCAAAACAAACGAAGAAATCGGCTATGTCATTCTGGATATTGACACCGAACTTTCCGGCGAAGCGGTCGAGATTTTGAAAAAAGTCAAAGGCACGATCAAAACGCGAATGGTTTATTGAAGCGGCGGCAAATTCCAGATTTCGGATTCCAAATTAAAGAATTTCGCTCTTTCAAAAGTTCGGAGTCAAATCATCACGGCGCGGCATCTGCATTTTAAGATTAATATGCGGCATTTAAAGATTATCGTGCGGTATTTTATTTTTTCGCTGATGTTTTTTTCGCTCGCCTGTCGTTCCGGTTTTCAGTCTTCGGAAACGAAAAAGTCAGGTTCAATTTTTATTCCGACCGCCGAAAAGCCGAAAATTGTCGAAGTTCAATCCGGCGATATCAGAAAACTGCTCGAAAGCGCGAACGAACAATTGAATTTAACCAAAAGCTACGATCCGAATTACACCGTCATCACTTATCCGAACGGCGACGTGCCGATTGAAAAAGGGGTTTGCACGGATGTCGTGATCCGCGCTTTCCGCAATGCGGGCGTTGATCTGCAAAAGGAAGTTCACGAGGATATGACGGCGAATTTCGCGGCTTATCCGGCGAAGTGGAATTTGAAATCACCCGACGCAAACATTGACCATCGCCGCGTCCCCAATTTACAGACGTTTTTTTCGCGGCGCGGAAAATCTTTACCGATTACGCAAAACAATGCGGATTATCAGCCCGGCGATGTCGTCGCGTGGAATTTGGACGGCAAAGGAATGACGCACATCGGGTTAGTTTCGAATATTTGGAACGAAGACACGCGAAGATATTCGATTATCCACAATATCGGCGGCGGCGTGGTTGAAGAAGATGCGGTTTTCAACTGGAAAATTGTTGGACATTACCGCTATTTTTAAATCACCGTTTTTTTCGTTTTCCCGTGTTATCGTGTAAAATTTTAAATATAAAGATGAGTTTACCGACCGCCAAAATCTCTAATTTTCCAAAACCGCAGCCCGCGCCCGAACTGTCGCTTTTTCTGCCCGTCTTAAATGAAGAAGATAATCTGCGCCCGATGCACGCGAAAATTTCCGAAGCGTTGGACGCGCTCGGCAAAACGGCGGAAGTCATTTACGTGGACGATGGTTCGACCGATCAATCGCTGCAAGTTCTGCGCGACATTGCGGCTGGTGACGAAAGAGTTCGCGTGATTTCGCTTAGAAGAAATTACGGACAGACGGCGGCGATGAGCGCGGGAATTGATGCGGCGCGCGGTAAGATTTTGATTCCGATGGACGCGGATTTGCAAAACGATCCGAAGGATATTGCGCGGCTTTTGGACAAATTAAACGAAGGTTACGATGTCGTTTCCGGCTGGCGCAAAGACCGTAAAGACGCGCTTGTGCTGCGAAAAATCCCGTCGTGGATCGCCAATTCGGTGATTTCAAAAATCGGCGGCGTGCCGCTGCACGATTACGGATGTTCGTTAAAAGCCTATCGCCGCGAAGTAATTCAGGATGTCAAACTCTACGGCGAGATGCACCGTTTCATCCCGATTTACGCGGCGTGGGCGGGCGCGCGCGTGACGGAAATTCCGGTTGACCACCACGCCCGCACGTTTGGCAAATCGAAATACGGAATTTCGCGGACGATCAAAGTCGTCTTTGATTTAATGACGATCAAATTTATGGCTTCGTATCAAACGAAACCGATTTATGTTTTCGGCACGTTCGGTTTGGTCGCCTTTCTGCTTTCGATGTTCGCCGGATTGTGGGCGTTCTACCTGAAATTTATCAGCGGCGTTTCGTTTATTTTAACGCCGCTGCCCGTGATTGCGATTGTGCTGCTGGCGATTTCAATGCAGTTTTTTCTGATGGGACTGCTTGCCGAAATGCTCGTCAGAACTTACCACGAATCGCAGGACAAAGCGATTTACGCGGTGCGCGAGAAGATTGGGTTTGATAAAATAGTATGATGCCGACGGAAAAAATTAGTTTTCAGGAACTTGTTGATGAAATCAGCGAGCTGGTTCAATTCGTTGATTCTGACGGAAAATTTTCATATACGAACAAGGCTTGGCGCGAAATGCTCGGTTATGAAGAGGAAGAAATTTCCCGTCTGAATGTTTTGGACATAATTCATCCTGACAGCCGCGAAGAATTTGCGAAGATTTTCCGGCGCGTTTTGGACGGCGAGAAACCGACTGCGTTTGAAGTGAAATTTATCGCCAAAGATAAACACGCTTTTATTGTTGAATGCAGTAGTTTTACCAGCCTTAAAAACGGAGATACAGTTTCGACGCACAGCATTTTTCGGAACATCACCAAGCGCAAAAACACTGAACAAGCACTGCGCGAAAGTCGGAAAATGTTTCGGGCTTTTATGAGCAACAGTCCGGCGGCAGCATTTATGAAAGATGCCGACGGTCGTTATGTCTATGCCAACAAAACTCTTTTGAAAATGTTTCAAATGACGGACTACAAAGAAAAATCCGTGACCGCACGCGACATTACCGACAGCGAATCCGCCGCTCAAGCCGACGAAAAATTTAAGGCGGTTCTCAATTCTTGGGAAACTTTGCAGACGATTGATACAGTAACCGCGCCCGATGGATCAACACGCCATTTATTGGTCGTCAGATTTCCATTTACCAAACCGGACGGTCAGAAATTCGTCGGCGGTTTTGCTTTCGATATTACCGAACGCGTTGAAATCGAGCAGCAACTGCGGCAGAGCGAAGAACATTATCGGCACTTTGTCGAAAACAGTCAAGGTTTCGTCTGTTCTCACGACCGCGACGGCAAATTATTGTCGGTTAATCCGGCAGTCGAAAAATCTCTCGGTTACGACAAAGACGAAATCGTCGGTAAAAATTTTCGTGATTTTATTGATCCGGCTTTTCACGAAGAACTGAAAAAACATCTCAAACTCGTTTGGGAAAAATCCGCCGACCAGGGTTTTTTGCCGATTATGTCCAAAGACGGAGAAAAACATATCTGGAAATTTCAAAATATTAAAATCACGCAAATCGGTGATGAACCTTTTATTTTAGGTTACGCGCAGGACGTAACCGAGATGAAGGAAACCGAAAATCAATTGCGCGAACTGTCTTTCAATGACGACTTAACCGGACTACTCAATCGGCGCGGTTTTCTCATTTCCGCCGAAAGACAATTAAAAATTATTCGTGAGCGCAAATCAAAGAAAAAAAATTATCTGATTTTTGCCGATATGGATGGTTTGAAACAGATAAACGACCGTTTCGGACACGCCAGCGGTTCGCTGGCAATCGTCAAAATGAGTGAAATTTTAGCGGGCAATTTTCGCGGTTCGGACGTTATCGCGCGTCTGGGCGGCGACGAATTTGTCGTGCTGGTGACCGAAGCCGACGATGCCAGCGCGAAGATAGTTTTAGATCGTTTGCAGCGCAAAATCGTCGAATATAACGAACAAAAACATCATTCGTTCGATTTAGCGTTGAGCGTCGGCATCACCAATGTGCGTTTTGATCAATCCGAATCGCTCGACAAAATTCTCGCCGAAGCCGACCACGCGATGTATGAACAAAAACAACAGAGAAAACTGGCGGCAGCAAAAACGCCGGACGAAATTATTTCACCAAATGCGAAATAGTTAATCTCGGAAATATGAGCATCGGGCAATTTGAGTTTTGACTGTGTAATTTATATGTGCGGAATCGCCGGTTGGATAAATTTAGAAAATAAATCTTCGCATAATAGTGAAGCCGTTCTGCATTCGATGTGCGAACGGATGAAACATCGCGGACCCGATTCGGAAGGTTTGTGGCTTGAAAATCAAGTCGCGCTCGGAATGCGGCGGCTTTCGATTATTGACCTTCATACAGGCGAACAGCCGGTTTATTCGGAAGATAAATCAATCGTCGTCGTGATGAACGGCGAACTTTATAATTTCCGCGAAGTTCGCGCCGATTTGGAAAAGCGCGGACACAAATTTGAAACGCAGACCGACACGGAAATTTTGCCGCATCTTTACGAAGAATACGGCGACGCGATGCTCGAACAGATCAACGGAATGTTTGCCTTCGCGCTGTGGGACAAAAACAAAAAGAAATTGCTCATCGCCCGCGACAGGTTTGGCGAAAAACCGCTTTATTACGGCGTGTTTGATAATCAACTGATTTTCGCTTCCGAGCCGAAAGTTTTGCTGGCAAATCCGTCGGTCAAAGCGGAAATAAATTTGGATGCTTTGCGTTCATATCTTTCGTTTGATTACGTTCCCGCGCCGCATTCGATTTACAAAGGCATTTCAAAACTTCCCGCCGCGCATTTTTTGACGGTCGAAAAAGGCGAAATCAAAACGCGCCGTTATTGGAATCTTTCGTGGGAAAAGAAGCAGACAAAATCGCTCGCAAATTGCGCCGAAGAACTGCGCGAACTGCTCGCCGATGCGGTTAGAATGCGGCTTGTTTCCGACGTTCCGCTCGGAATTCTTTTGAGCGGCGGAGTTGATTCTTCGACGGTCGCCGCTTTTGCGACGCAGTTTTCGACTGAAAAAGTTAAGACATTTTCCATCGGTTTTGAAGAAGATTCTTTTGATGAATCGAAATACGCGCGGCAGGTTGCGACGCATTTGAAAACCGAACATTATGAAGACAAATTGAGCGTTGAACGCGCGGCGGATTTGATCTCGGAAATCGGTCAGTGGCTTGATGAACCGATTTCCGACGGTTCTCTGATCCCGACTTTTCTGCTGTCGCGTTTCGTTAGAAAATACGTGACGGTCGCGCTCGGCGGCGACGGCGGCGATGAGATTTTTGCCGGTTATCCGATGTATTTCGCGCATAAAGTTTCCGATATTTACAACGGAATTCCGCAGTTTTTGAGAAGCGGGTTGATCGAGCCGGTTGTCAATAATCTGCCGGTTTCAAGCAAAAATTTGTCGTTCGATTACAAAGCGAAGCGATTTGTTCGCGCTTCAAAATACGATTTGGTCACGCGTCATCATTCTTTTTTCGGCTCGTTTTCGCTGGGCGAACAGCAAAATGTTTTGTCGAAAGACGTTTTGGCGCAGACTTCAAATCATATTTACAAAGACGCGAAAGATTTGTTGGAAATTTGCGACGCGGCGAACGAAATCGAGCAAATGCAGTTTCTCGACATAAATTTTTATCTGGCGGAAGATATTTTAACAAAGGTTGACCGCGCTTCAATGGCGGTTTCTTTGGAAGTGCGCGCGCCGTTTCTTGATCCGCGCGTTGCCGAATTTGCCGCTTCAATTCCGCTTGAATATAAACTCAAAGGCAGTAAAGGCAAATATGTTTTGAAAAAAGCGATGGAAAATATGCTGCCGAAAAACATTTTGCACCGCCCGAAAAAAGGTTTCGGCATTCCGATTGCCGAATGGCTGAAAGGTCGCCTTAATCCGCTGATGCGCGATTTGCTCGCGCCGGACAAGTTGAAAAATCAGGGTTTATTTGATGAAAATTTCGTGCAGAAATTGATAAGGGAACACGAAACGAATAAGGCTTCGCATCATAAACAGCTTTGGACGCTGCTTGTTTTCCAGCTTTGGTACGACAATTTTCTTTCCGTTTCAAAATCCTCTAAAATCAAAATGTAAATCCAAAAAATAAAAATCGAGGTCAAAAAATTGAATACTGATTGTCCGAAATCGAAAACGAATTTGTTTCTTTCAAATCTCGCCCGCGTGTTGATAACGCTTTTGTTTCTAACGCTTTCGGCACAAGCCGAATGGAAAACTTTCGGCAGCGTAACGCGAATTTCGGAAACCAAACCGAACGGCGTAGTTTTGGAAACTTCGAGCCGCGCGAAAGTGGAAATTTCATTTTTCGACCAAACGGTCGTGCGGGTTCGCGCCGCGCCGAATGGAACATTTGAACGCGATTTTTCTTATGCGTTTGACTATTCGACTGACCGCAAATATCCGAAAATAAAAGTTTTACAGCAAGCGGATGAAATAATTTTGACCAACGATTTCGGCGCGAAAGTCTCGATTAAAAAATCGCCGCTGCTGATAAAAATTTACAAC
This sequence comes from Pyrinomonadaceae bacterium, assembly GCA_965217575.1. Lineage (GTDB taxonomy): Bacteria > Acidobacteriota > Blastocatellia > Pyrinomonadales > Pyrinomonadaceae. Next base: position 1,931,204 of record OZ244558.1, read on the forward strand.
GACACCGGCGAAGTGGTTTGCGAGGACGACGCGAAACACTTGGCGATGTTTGACGACGAAACGGGCGAGGTAAAAGCGACGAAGCTGCGCCGCAGCGAAGTTGAAACTTATTACGGTTTCGGTGAAAAAGCGTTTGCCGGAATGTCGCGCAACGGCGAATATATTGCCAACTGGAACAGCGACACGTTTGCTTATCCGGTCGGTTTAGACCCGATTTATCAGACTATTCCGTTTTTTTACGCGCTTAACGACGGAAAATCTTACGGTTTATTTTTCAACAATACTTTTCGTTCGTATTTCGATATGGGCAAAACTTCGCCCGAACGCTATTCGTTCGGCGCGGAAGGCGGCGAACTTGATTATTTTGTTTTTACGGGCGGCGGCGAGAGTTCGCCCAAAAAGGTTTTGGAAGACTACGCGAATTTGACGGGCAAAATGCCGCTGCCGCCGATTTGGGCGTTAGGCAACCAGCAGTCGCGCTGGTCGTATTATCCCGAATCGCGCGTCCGCGAAATCGCTAACGGCTTTCGTTCCCGCAAGATACCCGCCGACGTGATTTATCTCGACATTGATTATATGGACAAATATCGCGTTTTTACCTGGGACAAAGAACGCTTTCCGAATCCGTCGAAAATGATTTCCGATTTGAAGGCGGACGGTTTTCAGACGGTTTTGATTATTGATCCGGGAATCAAAGTTGACCCGAATTTTTCGGTTTTTAACGACGGCAAACAACAAAACATCTTCGTCAAAAATCCCGATGGAACGCCGCTCATTCGTAATGTTTGGGCGGGCGCGTCAACGTTCCCGGATTTTACCGACAGACGCGCGAGGGCGTGGTTCGGCGAACAATACAAGAAAAATCTCGACGAAGGCGTTGCCGGATTTTGGAACGATATGAACGAACCGGCGACGTTTTTGACGGATAAATCCGAAAAACCGGACACTTATCATCATCCGGGGAAAACTTTCCCGCTCGACACCCCGCAGGCGGGCGACGGTTTTCCCGCCACGCACCGGCGTTATCACAATGTTTACGGGATGCAGATGGCGCGTTCGACATTTGAAGGATTAAAAAAACTCGCGCCTGAAAAACGTCCGTTTGTGCTGACGCGCGCCGGTTTTGCAGGTGTGCAGAGATTTTCCGCCGTTTGGACGGGCGATAATGTGGCGAGTTGGGATCATCTCGCGCTTTCGATTCCAATGCTGGCGAATTTAAGCGTTTCGGGCGTTCCGTTCGTCGGCGCGGATGTCGGCGGATTTGCCGAAACGCCGAGCGGCGAACTTTACGCCCGCTGGCTGCAAGCCGCCGCGCTGACACCGTTTCTGCGCTCGCATTCGGAAACCGGACAGCCGAACAAAGAACCCTGGGAATACGGCGAGGAATTTACTAAAATCAACCGCGCGACGATTGAACTGCGCTACCAATTTTTGCCCTATCTTTACACGCTTTTCCGCGAACACGAACAAACCGGACAGCCCGTAATGCGTCCGCTCTGGTATGAATTTCCGAATGATAAGGGAACTTATCTGGTCAATGACGAATATCTCGTCGGCAGAGACGTTTTAGTCGCGCCGGTCGTTAAAGAAGGCGTAAAAACGCGCGGGATTTATCTGCCCGTCGGCGCGGATTGGATTGATTGGTGGACGGGCGAACGGCTCGAAAGCGGAAAAACTCACTATTTGCCAACGCCGATTGACCGGCTGCCGATTTTCGTGCGCGTCGGGGCGGTGATTCCGACTCAGCCGACGATTCAATACACGGGCGAAATGCCGCAAGTTGATTTGACTTTGAATGTCGTTACCGGAAACGCGCCCGATAAAATCGAGAGAAGCGAAGTTTTCCAGGATTCCGGCGAAGGTTACGGCTATCGAAAAAATGATTTCCGCGAGATTAAAACCGCATATCAAAATGGAGTTTTACGGCTCAGTCGCGCCGGAAATTTTAGCGGACAGAAAATAAAATATATCGAAGCAATCGGAATTGCCGCCAAACCGAAAGAAGTTCGGGTTGACGGCAAAACGGTTGAAAACGCGCAGTTTGATGCCGCGCGAAAAAGACTGAAAATCGAAATCGGCGAAAACGCCAAAGAAATTACAATTTTACCTTGAATATGTCGTAAATTTTAGTTTGGCGATTTCCACCAGTCGCGCCGCAAAAACTTTACTGTTCCGGTCGCTGATTAGGCGGAACGTCTTTATAAACCTCGTCGTAAGTCGCCCAGCCGTCTTTGATAACCGTCGTCATTAAATTATCTTTGTTGACGACCACCGGCTCAAACAAAACCGCCGGAACTTCTTTGGTCATCGTGTCGGATTTAATTTTATCCTGCGCGCCGGTCGGTTCGCCTTTCGCCAGCTTAACCGCCAGTTCGACCGCGCCGTAAGCGAGCGGCTGAATCGGTTTGTAAACCGTCATTGACTGCGTTCCTTTGGCGATGCGCTGCAAAGCGGCGAGTTCCGCGTCCTGTCCGGTGACGACGACTTTTCCGGCTAAACCCTGCGCCGTCAACGCCTGAATCGCGCCGCCCGCCGTCCCGTCGTTGGAGGCAACGACCGCGACGACGTTGTTTTTATTCTGCGTCAGCGCGTTTTCGACGTTTTTCAACGCTTCTTCCGGTTTCCAGTCGGTCGTGAAATTGTCGGCGACAATTTTTATCGCGCCGCTGTCAATTGCCGGTTTTAAAACGTCGAGCTGCGCTTTTTTCATAATGACGGCGTTGTTATCGGTTGACGCGCCGTAAACCATTATGTAATTGCCTTTCGGCGCGTTTTTCAGTGCGTATTCCGCCTGCATTTTCCCGATCAGCGGCACTTGATGAGAAACGTACAAATCAATATTGTCTGAATTTATCAGCCGGTCATAACTAATCACCGGAATATTCTGCGCCTTGGCTTTCTGCACCATCGAAGCCGCCTGCGTCGCATCGTGCGGCGCGATGACCAGCACGTCAACGCCCTGCGTCAGCAGGTTGTCAACGTCGTTCGCCTGTTTGTCGGCTTTGTTGTCGGCGACCGTAATCAGACATTCCACGCCGAGTTCCTGACAATGTTTTTCAAACAAATCGTGATCGCGTTTCCAACGCTCTTCCTTGAGCGTGTCCATCGCAAAACCGATTTTAATTTTGCGGTTCGGGTCTTTGTTCGCCGATGTGGTTTGTGTCTGTTCATTCGGCGCGCTGACGCAGGCTGAAATAAAAATCACTGCTAAAATTACCAAACAAAACAGTTTAATACTGTATTTCATTAAATTTGCTCCTCTTTGAAGTTGTGTTTTGCGATATTCGATTTGATAAATATGACTTAACTTTTTATGCAAATCGTTGAAACCTCACAATTCCGCCAGTTTGGAATGTGGAATTTGAAATTTGAAATCGTATCAATTCTATTTTCAACGAATTCCGATTTTTTGCAAAGCGGCGCGCGGTTCTGGATTTCGCATAAACCAATTCCAGACTTTTCCCGAACGCAGGTTTTCCGCGCTCAAAAGCGTAATGCCCAAATCAATACCGATCACATCGGTGTCCGTCCAGCCGGTTTGCGGATTAAAAGCGTCGGCGAATCCGTATCTGCCATAAATTTTATCGCCGTATTTATCCTTCATCGTCCGCAAAGCCGCCAGCGTGATGGCGGGCGTAAACATCAGCGAACCCGCCGGAGCGCACGGCACGATTGTTCCGTTCAACTGCGGCGGACGCGGCGGCGCGCCCCAGGCGATATAACCGTTTTCACTGTCAGAAGCCGTCAAACCCCAGAGATTTTCCGAATATGCCGGGAAATCTTTGGAAACATCAATAAAAAATTGCCGCTGGGCGCGTGTCGCCGTCTGCGAATTTTCGTAGTAATTGATATACGGCGGTCGGCTTTCACGTCTGCCGCGCAAATCGAACCACGCCTGCGAATATTGATGAATAAAAAGCGGCGCGGCACCCGCCAAAAACTTATATTCGCCGTATCGAATATAATCGCGCCGCCAGATATACCACGCCTGCGGCGCAATCGGGTGCGTCGGCGAACCGATTGCCAGAAGATACAAAATCGAATCTTCGCTGTAAGTGTCCCAGCGGCTGTTGATAAATCCGGTTTCGGGATACCAGCCGTGCGAAAGCAGAAAGGGATCGCCGTTAAGCATCCATTTGAAATCCACGCGCTCGTAAATTTTGGCGGCATCTCTGACGATTTCTTCGTCGTCGGAAAAACACTGTCTGACGCTTAAAACTCCGCCTAAAAGCAGTGCCGTGTCAATCGAAGAAACTTCGCTGCGCCAGCGTCTTTCGCCGCTTTTCGCGTCTAACCAGTGATAAAACCAGCCGTTTTTGTGAAAAGCGCGATTGGCGAAAAAATCGAGCGTTTTTCGCGCCCGTTCTCTGGCTTGCGCTTCGGTAATCCAGTGGCGGTCGGCGGCGATACATAATCCGCTCAGGGCGAATCCGGTCGAAGCGATGCTGGCGACTTGAAAATGCGCTTCGTTCGGCTGCGGCGCGTTTCCGTCGGTGCGCGCGCGGTCGAGCGTCAACCCTGTCTGCGGGTCGGAATGTTCCCAGAAAAACCGAAAAGTTTTACGGCTTAAATCTTCTAAAAACGCTTCGTCCGCAACGGATATTTTCGCCGCCGGAACAGCTTTTGCCGGCGGTTTTTCCTGCTCGGCGCGGCGGAGCGGAGCGTTTAATTCAGTTTTTTTTTGACGACCGCCGCCCCGCTGACGGTTAAAGTATCCAGCAAAGTCGCGTTGGAATCGTCGCCGACGAAAATCTTGAAATCGCCGTCTTCGAGCGTCACTTTCGCGTCGCTGCTGATAAAACTCAAGTCACGCGGCGTTAAAGTAAATTCAATCGTCCGCTTTTCGCCTTTTTTCAAAACGACGCGCTGAAATCCTTTCAACTGCTTGACCGGACGCGACAAACTCGCCACCAAATCGTGAATATAAAGCTGAACGACTTCCGCGCCGTCGCGTTTGCCGGTGTTTTCGACATCAACGCTGACTTTGACGTTTTCGGTCGGCTTGATCTGATGTTTTTCGAGCCGCAGATTGCTGATAACAAACTGCGTGTAGCTCAAACCGTAGCCGAACGGATAAAGCGGCGTGTTCGGAATGTCGAGATATTTGGAAGTATATTTTTCCGTTTCGAGATAAGGTCTGCCGGTCGGCAGCGCGTTGTAGTAAATCGGAATTTGTCCGACGCTGCGCGGAAATGTGATCGGCAGTTTGCCGCCCGGATTGGCATCGCCGAACAGCGTATCGGCAATCGCGTTGCCGGCTTCGGTTCCGGCAAACCACGTTTCCAGAATGGCGGGCGAATTTTCCGCCAGCCACGGAATTGTCAGAGGTCTGCCGTTCATCAAAACAATCGCGTAGGGTTTGCCCGTCGCGTGAATCGCCTTGACCAAATCGAGCTGTCTGCCCGGCAAATCAATATTTGAACGCGAGGCGGCTTCCGCGCTCATCTCACCGTCTTCGCCGATCACCAAAATCGTAAAATCGCTCGCTTTGGCGGCTTCGACGGCTTTATCAAATCCGCTCGTGTCCGTGCATTTTGTGTCACAGCCTGCTTCATAACTGATTTTAATACTGTTTCCGAGCTTATTTTTCAAACCTTCAAGAACAGTCACCGGGTCTTCCGGTCGCCCGTCGCCGATCCAGTTGCCGTTCATATTTTTTTTATCATTTGCCAGCGAACCGATGACGGCGATTTCGCCGGTGCTTTTGCTGATCGGCAAAGTTTCGCGGTCATTTTTGAGCAGGACAAATGATTCGGCAGCGTCTTCACGCGCGAATTGACGATATTCGGGGTTGAAAACGACCTGTTTTTCGCGGTTTTCGTCGGCAAACGGTTTGTCGAACAAGCCTAATTTGTATTTTGCCCGCAAAACGCTTCGCACCGCGCCGTCAATTTCCGCCATCGTAATTTTGCCTTCTTTCAGCAGTTGAGCGGCATTTTCGTTGATGGTTTGGCTGACCATTTCCATATCCACACCGGCGTTGAGCGTCAGACGCGCGGCATCCGCCTGATCGCCGGCGACACCGTGATTGATTAATTCCTTCGCCGCGTTGTAATCCGTCACGACCATCGCCGGTGAATTCCATTCGCCGCGCAGAATCGTTTTCCAGAGATACGGATTCGCCGTCGAAGGTACGCCGTTCAAACTGTTGAACGAAGTCATAAACGAGCCGACCCCGGCATCAACCGCCGCTTTAAATGGCGGCAGATAAATGTTTCGCAGCCGCTGGTCGGACATATCGGTCGTGTTGTAATCGCGCCCGCCTTCTATCGCGCCGTAACCGACGAAATGTTTGGCGCACGCCATTACGCGGTCGTTCGCGCTGAAATCACTGCCCTGGAAACCGTGTACCCGCGCGGCGGCTATTTGCGAACCGAGAAAAGTATCTTCACCCGCGCCTTCCACAATTCTGCCCCAGCGCGGATCGCGGGCGACATCCACCATCGGCGCGAATGTCCAGTGAACGCCCGCCGCGCGAGTTTCCTGCGCCGCGATATAAGCCGATTTCTCCATCGCCGCCAAATCCCAACTCGCCGATTCGCCGAGCGGAACCGGGAAAATCGTGCGGTAGCCGTGAATCACGTCAAAACCGAACAGAATCGGAATTTTCAAACGCGATTCCATCGCCGCCTTCTGCAATTCATTGGTGTTGGCGACTCCGCGCACATTCAAAGTCGAACCGAGCAGCCCTTTACGCGCCATTTCAAAATGTTCGGGACGACCTTTGCCATACACAAATTCACCGTCAAGCTGCTGAAGCTGACCGAGCTTTTCCGCCAGCGTCATTTTCCCCAGAAGCGCGTTGATTTTTTGCTCAGTCTGCGCGTCTTTCGCCAAAATTTTGCGAGTCGCTACCTGCGCCGGAACGCTCGAAAACACGAGAACAAATAATAGTAGAATTAAAATGATGCTTTTTTGTCTTTTCATTTTTGTCTGGTAGTTAAAACCAAAAAGTAATTTAAAAGAGACGCGGGTAAATTTTCATCTACACGCGCCTTTTTCAAAGTTCCCGAACGCAGATTAGAAACTGAACTTTGTCTGCAACTCAACAACTCTTCCAGAATCAGGATTCAGTTAACTTAATAACCAAATTTACTGAGATATAGTGTTCATAATCCACTTTTGACTCTGACGATCTGCTTTAGTTGGTGCTTCTATTACCGCACCGACTTGATTTGAGCCGCCAGAAGGTTCCATTGCATATGAAGGGTCTCCATTGCGATTATTATACTGATAAACAATATAGAATGAAGTTCCGTCCCCAACAGACACAAATCGCCAACCCCGATTTGAGCCAGACAATTGATATACTTGAGAGTTACCGGATATAAAATCTGAAAACAAAGGTTTTCCAGTTGAATTATTGACAAAACTATACAGCCCCGTAGAATTTATATCAGATAATGTCCAGAATCTCTTACTTCGTTTATTAAAGTATGCTTCTTGGGTAGCAACTGTATAATCGAGTGAGTCAGGAACTGCAAGAAATAAGTTGCTTTGGCTGTTTTTAAATGTATATGAGAAGTCGGTTTTTGTCTTCAAGTTAAAATATCCACCTCCACTAACCGCTGAGTAAGTAGTGGCATCAAAATTTTGAGTGCAGAGAGTTCCATTTGCTCCACTTCTGCCATTAATTGTGCCATTTGCTCTAAAACTTAATTCACCTATTGGAAAACGTTGTGTTGTGAAGTCAATAGAACCTCCATATGTCCCATTTACAGAAACCCCGGTTCTCGAATCATAACTGCCAGAAGATAAAGTTCCTGCCTCGTCATTGACAGTCCAAGAGTAAGCTAAGTAACCTCCAGGATCATTATAATATGGAAGCGTCCCATGCACAGCCCATTCACTTGGGGATTGATAACCATAACTATAACCGAAAAAATTTATACCTCCTGCTCCACAATAATCTGCTGATGAAGCATTAAACTCATAATGTAGTTGGGACGTATCAGATTGAGCATACAAATTTACACTACAAGAAATCAGTGTGATAAGTAATGCTGAAAATAGAATGTGAATTTTTGCTTTATTTTTCATTTTTATTAGCCTCCTTTGCTAATTTATTAACAAAGATTATAAAATCTACACCTTGTAGCAAAATAATATAAATAAAAAACATTTATCTATTCAATACTTTAAGTATTGATGAGAATATTGAGTTAGATCTCATTTACACTATCTTTTTCCTTATGATCTTTGATTTGACACAAACATTTAGTTTAAAAACTAAATCGCGCTTGCAATTCAATGACTCTGCCGGCAAGTCCGCTCGTCGCTCTGCCAAAACTCGGATTCAGATTATCGCCGTTGTTAATTCGCGTGTTTTCGGAAGCAAAACCGAAATTGTTCAAATTAAGTTTATTAAAAGCGTTGAACAAATTTACCCGCAAATCTAAGCCGGTGCTTTCATTAAAACGCAGTCTTTTAGGCAGTTCAAATCTTTTTCCTAAAGTTAAATCTATATTGAAATAACGCGGACCACGAAAAGTATTGCGTCCGATTCCCGGCGGATTCGCTAGAAATGTTGCCTGCCCGTTCACTCTGTTGAGCGTAGTCAGGAAGATATTGTTGCAGCCACCCGGAGAAATTGTCGCATTTATACACTGCGCGTCGGAAATAAAACTTCCCGTAAAGTTGCCGTTTCCGGTCAAAAATGTTTCGTTAGAAGAACTGTTTCCCGCGCCGCCCAAATACGCCACCGGACGAAACGGTCCGAATTCAACGCCGCTTACCGAACGGATTCCCTGATCGCTGACGACTGGTGTGTATGGAAAGCCCGTGTGATACGTCAAAATTCCGCTGATCTCAAAACCGCCGAGTGCTGTTTTAAGAAAATCGTCGCGCTTGTTAAAAAACGGTAACGTATATAAACCGAACAAATTAAAGTTATGCGTTACGTCAAAATCCGAAGGTCCGTATTCCGTATTATTATCAACCGGATAAGTTTGATTGGTGACGAAACCGGGTCCTGAGTTCGATAAATTATCAAGACTTTTTGAGAAACGATAATTCGCCTGAACCTGAAAATCATTGGCAAATCGCCGTTCGAGCGTGATCAACAGCGCGTTGTAGTTTGACTTAACGTCCGGTGTCGGAAGATAAGTTGCCGAGAAAGCCGGATTAATCTGGGCGTAGATGTATTCCTGTCTGACCAGCCGAATCAAATTGCGATTACTGCTTCCCTGATAACCAACCGTCGCCGTCAGTTTGGAAGGCAATTGATATTGCATTTCCAGAGAATAACGAAAACTCTGCGGATTCGGCTCTTCCGGGAGCGCGCCGTAAATTTCCACTCCGCCGCTAAACGGCGCGCCGGTCGCCGGATTGATACCGCCGCCCAAACGCGGATTGGTCGGATAACTGTCCGGTGAAATACTGCCGCCCAGGGCGTAAAGAATTCTGCCCGCCGAGAAAGGCGTATTATTCGGGTCCGGTCCAAATGCGCCCGTCGGAACACCGCAGCAAATTTGAAAGCGCGAGAAGAACGGCGGATTGGCGAGCGAGTTGATGAAAACAACGTTTGGAATGCGGTTGTAACCAATGCCGAAACCGCCGCGAACGACACCTTTGTCATTTAAAAATCCGGGACTGTATGCAAAACCGAGTTGCGGACCGAAATTGTTTTTATCCGCTTTGAAGAACTGGTCAACTACCTGAATTTTTGAGTCAACTAAGCCATTCGGACCGAAAACGATATTGCTCTGCTGTCCTAATTTATCATTGAGCGGCGTGAAATATTCGTAACGCAGACCTAAATTTAAAGTCAGATTCCGTCTCACTTTCCAATCGTCCTGCACGAAAAATGCGTAATCGTTCGATCTGTATTTACGCTGCGCCGCCGCCGGTGCGCCGGTTGACGGATCGGCGTTGATGCCTTCAAAAATCGGTGTGTCGTTTGCCAGATTAAATAATCCGACGAAACTGTAAACAGGACGCGCACCGCCGACCAAACTGCGGTCATTAAAATCAAACCGAAGCTGTGTGCCAACTTTGAGAGCGTGATTGCCGAGAATATAAGTCAGAGTGTCGCTGACATCAACGCTTTTTTCGGACAAAATGCCGGGCGTGTTTTCGTTTTGCGGCGCGCCGAATCTAATGCGGTCAAACGGCAAACCTTCGACTTCAATGCGCGGAATGCCGAAATTTGAATTCGGATTCGACTCGACTTCATTAAAAGAAAATCCGCTGTAATTGACCCGCGCCTGATTAAATATCGTCGCGGAAATATTGCGGTTATAAATTAACGCCGCCGAAAAAGATAATCTATCGGAAATAATGTCGCCCATCTGACGACTGCGCCCGGAAACATCCGAACCGTTATTTAAGGTCGGCGTAAAAAAGGTCGAAACGGCGATACTGTCCTTCGATGTCGCATTGTAATCTACGCGCGAAAAATACTGGTTGCCGCTGAAGGAGTTCGGGTTGAGTAAATTAACGTATTGAATATCGGGAATGCCGTCAAATCCGCCGCCGATGTCCGCGTTGCCGACTCCGCCGCCGAGCGGCAAATAGACATTTCGCGTTCCGGTAATCGAGCCTAAGTCTAATCCGCCACTGACTTCGCGGCAGCGGTCGGTACCGAAACCGGCTTGAGCGCAGGTTCTGGGAATAACCGATGCGATACGCGGCGCAATGCCCGTCGCACCGAAAACTTGCGCGGTCACGCCGTTCGGACGCAGAAAACGAACCAAATCGCGGTATTGCGATGTTTCGACATACGATTCAACTGTGTTGCTCGAATTGGTTCGCAAACCTTCATACGCAAAATAGAAAAACAATTTGTCTTTGCCGTTAATCGCCGTCGGACCGCCTTCGCCGAATCTCAAAAACGGCAATGGTCCGCCGAAACTTCCGCCGAATTGTCGCTGACGATTTTGGACGATTTGCGGGTTTCCCGGAAACTTATTATAGGCGTTGAGTTCAGTTCCGTTATATTTGAAAAACGCGCTGCCGTGAAAAGTGTTTGTTCCGCTTTGGCTAACTACTTTCACCGTCGCGCCGGAGTTGCGCCCGTCTTCCGCCGAGTAAGAACTCGAAGAAATGGTAACTTCCTTGACCGCTTCCTGACTGGGCGTGATAATCGCGCCGCCGCCATTGGTCTGACTGTTGACGCTCACGCCGTCAATCTGAAAATTATTCGCTTCGACGCGCTGTCCGTTCGCCGAAATCGGAACTTGATTTTCGGTTTGAAAAATCGAATTGTTTGAGCCGCCCGGACCGGTCGAATTCGGAAATCCGGGCGAGTTGCCGTTGCCGCCGCGCGCTCCGTCGCCAAACACGCCGGGCGTTAAACGCGCCAGTTCATACGGGTCGCGCCCGACCTGCGGAAGCCGCAAAATTTCCGCTCGGCTCAAAGTGTTGTCAATGTTCGCGTCTTCGGTTCGCAAGGCTTCCGTTCCGCTCGTCACCGTCACCGTTTCGGAAATGCCGCCGGCTTCGAGTTTAACGTCCAAACCCTGCAAAATGTCCGCGGTAATGTTGATATTTTCGACGACATTCTGTTTGAAATTTGTTTGGGTGACGGTAAGTTTGTAATTTCCCGGTGCCAGTCCGTTAAAACGATAAAATCCGTTGTCGCCCGACATGGTTTGAACGGTTTTATTGGTTTCGACATTTATTAAAACGGCGGTCGCGCCGGGAACTGCCGCGCCGTTGATGTCGGTTACAGTTCCCTGTAAAGACGCTTTAAATTGCGCGTTGGCGATCAGCGCAAAACATAAAATCAGACTGCCGCAGCTTAAAATGCGAAGCCAGCCGGAAAGTTTTCGGTTCATAAAAAAAATACCTCCAGAAAAGTTCGTGAAAATCAACCTAATTATCAGATTTTTAAGCGACTAACCGAGATCAAAGTAGTGAATAGTTTCAGTAAATCGTTTCAGTAAATCGTTTTAGTAGTCTTACAAATTTATAACACAAATTAAGTTCGCGTCAACAACAAATCCGAGAATATCGCCTGAAAATTTATAATTTTCGTTCAATCTTGTCTTATGCGCTTTGTTTATGCGAAACTTACGAAATGTCGGACGAAATAAAGAAAAACAATAAGTCTAAAAGTTTCTCCGAAAGTGTGAAAAAGGAAAAGGCGGTCAGCTTAAAAGACCTCGCCGCCTCGCTGAAACTTTCGCCGACAACGGTTTCGCTCGTGTTAAACGCTGCGCCAACGGCGGATTCGATTCCGCAAGCGACGCAGGACAGAATATTTGAAGCGGCGCGTCATTTGAAATATCGCCCGAACCAAATCGCGCGTTCACTGCGCGCCCGGCGCACGCACACCATCGGCGTTTTGATTCCCGAAATGAGCGAAGGTTATTCGACAACGGTTTTGAGCGGTGTCGAACAAAAGCTGCTCGAAGAAGATTATTTTTACTTTGTCGTCAGCCATTGGCACCGTGAAGAAATCATCGAACGCCACCTGCGTTTTTTCGCCGACCGCTGCGTCGAGGGAATTTTAGCGGTTGATACACCGCAGAATCACCAGACCTTTCTGCCCGTCGTTTCGATTTCTGGACACGACCAAACGAAAGGCGTGACAAACATCGTTTTGAACCACGAACAGGCGGGAAATTTGGCGGTTGAACATCTCGTTAAACTCGGACACCGGAAAATTGCCGTTATTAAAGGACAAGATTTCAGTTCCGATACGGAAGTGCGCTGGAATGCCGTGCGCGCGGCGGCGCGGCGGTTCGATGTGCCGATCAAGGAAAATTTGGTCTCGCAGCTCGTCGGAACCGATCCGACGACTGAACCCGGCTATTCGGCAGGCAAACAAATACTGGTGCGCAATGCGGATTTTACGGCACTGCTCGCTTTCAACGACATTTCCGCTTTCGGCGCGATTCGCGCCCTGCGTGAAGCCGGACAGCGCGTTCCGCAGGATGTTTCAGTGATCGGTTTTGATGATATTTACGCGGCGGAATTTCATTTTCCCGCTCTGACGACGATTCGCCAGCCGCTGAAAAAAATGGGCAGTCTCGGCGCGGAATACCTGCTGAAAAAAATCCGCGAAGAAATCGGCGAAGAATCGCCCGCCGATGTCGTCGTCGAACCGGAATTAATTATTCGTCAATCAACCGCTCAAGCCGCTGAATAAAAAACGGATTATGTCACCAAACGCGCCGCAAATTTCGGCGGACAATACAAAATTCGCGCTCGTTTTCTCATACCTGAATTTTATTTTAATCGGGGTCGTCAACACTTTTCTCGGTCCGATTCTGCCTTTTTTGACCGATAAATGGACGATTAACGACGCGCAAGCCGGATATTTTCTCGCCGCGCAGTCGCTCGGCGGAATGTGCGGGACGCTGGCGACTTCCCTGCTGTTTTCAAAAATCGGTTCGCGCTGGATTTTACTCGGCGGCTACGTTCTGCTGGCTTTGTCGCTGCTTGGAATCGGCGGAGAAGTTTGGGAAATCGGTCTTTTGTCTTCGCTTGTGTGCGGCATTTCCATCGGCATCGTGATTCCGACGACGACGCTCGTCGTCTCACAAGCCGCGCGGGAAAACCGCGCCGCCGCGATCAATATTCTCAATTTTTTCTGGGCGTGCGGCGCGATCATCAGCCCGCTGCTTTTTTTCAATTTGACTTCGCAAACGCGGCTCAATTTTCTTTTCATCGCGCTGGCGGCGGTCTGTCTGATATTCATCATTTTTCTGTTCAAACAGCAGAATTTCCGTCTAGCCGCCGATAAAACAAAATCTTTTTTGCGGTGGACGGAAAAACTGCTGCTGCTCGGTTCGGCGTGGCTTTACGCGCTGACGATTTTTCTGGAAATCGGCGTTGAAGCGTCGTTCAGCGGCTGGCTGGCGACTTATTCCAAACGTCTCACCGGTTCCGAATTCTGGCTGCTGATTCCCGCGCTTTACTGGACGGGATTTTTGTCAAGCCGCCTGCTTTCATCAGTTTACCTGCGGCGATTTGGCGAAAAATCGCTGATTTTGTGCGGTTTGCTGCTGGTCACGGGCGGACAAATTCTGATTCTTTCGGCAAACGAAATCAATCTCGCTTCACTCGGCGCGGTTTTCGTCGGTTTTGGAACCGCGCCGATTTTCCCGACGGCAATCGCCGTTCTCTCGGCAAAATTCGAGAAAAAAGCTCCCGAATTAATCAGTTACATATTTTTGCTGGCGGGTTTAAGCGGAATGATTTTCTCGTGGCTGATCGGTTACGCCGCATCAGTCGCCGGCAATTTAAAAATCGCGCTGCTGATTCCGCTGGCGTGCGCGGTAATTTTGCTCGTTTCACATTTTTTCAGCCGCTTAGACAAGGCGACGGAGTTTGACGGTTAAAAACAAAACTTTTCGCCAAAGGATGGCGGACAGCCTGTCCGCCATCAAAGCGACAGCGTAATGATGCGTCCCGTGCCAGTTAAATAAATTATCAAGTGACGCTTGCAACGGTCGCTCCGCTTCGTTGGCGGACAGGCTGTCCGCGCTCCGTCGGAGGGAAATTACTGCATTATTGCGGAAAAATATTTTCTTTCGGTGTTTTTAGAAACGATTTTTTAAACTTTTCCAAAAATTATTCGTAAATCAAACTGTGAGGGCAACGCTCGGAAGTGGTTTTGAAACGATTTGAAGTTTCGCGTTGGCTTTTGGCAAATGCTTCTCTTTACCATAATTTTCTTTGCAATGTTGATGGTCGTCAGCGCGGCGGCAATTGGCGGATTCTCTGTTTATCTGAAACGCCGCGCGAAATCTCTCGAATCGGACAATCAAAAACAATTTGCCGCCGCATTGCCGTATCGTTCGCTGTTTGAACCGACCGGCGAAGAAATTCGCGCGTTTGAACGCGAAGAAATCGCTGCAAATCAGGGAAAAACAAGCGAAAACGCGCGTCTTTTAACGGCGAAGAAACTTGAAAAAGTTGAAGAATGCCGAAAAATCTGGCGCGTCTCGCCGGACAAGCGAACCACTGTCAAACTGCTGCGGCTCGCTTCCGAATCGGAAATGGCGCAAACCTTTTCCGCAATTGCCGAAGATATTATAAAAGTTTGGCGTGAAAATCGAATCGTAAATTTGACCGCCGACAATTTGGCTGATTTGTTGGACAGCCATCTGAGAACTCTCCCCCAACAGGAAAGAACTGCGGGCGCATTGTTTTGGCTCAAACGAGAAATTATGAGTTTGCGCGCCGGGTCAGAGTAAAATTTGACGAGTTATGAATTTCTCCGCATAACTTCAAGGAAACTTCAATGAATCAAAATTTATTTGGTTTAGTAGTTGTGGCAGTCATCGTCCTGCTGGTTTTGGGCGTGATTTGGTATATCGTGACGCGCTTTTTAGTAAACATCGGCGCGACCGAAGTCGGCATTAAGGAACGCCGCTACGCGGGCAAAAAAATGTCGCAGGGACGCGTCGTCGCCACTGACGGCGAAATCGGGATTCAAGCCGACGTGCTGAAACCCGGACTTCGTTTTGTTTTATATCCGATTGAGCGCGTCATTCAAAAAGTGCCGCTCGTGGAAATCGGCGCGGACGAACTCGGCGTAATTGATGCGGTGGACGGCGAACCGATGCAGACCGGCTCGATTTTCGCGCCGGACAGGGCGCAGAACGCGCATAACAATTTTCAAGACCCGATTGCGTTTATCAAACAGGGCGGCGTAAAAGGCATTCAACTGCGAACGCTGCCGCCGGGAAAATGGGCGATTCACCCGTATCTGTTTCGCGTTTCGATTGCCAAAGCCGCGATGATTCCGACCGGCAAAGTCGGCATCGTCACTTCCGCCGACGGAGCGCAATTAGCGCAGGGCAGACTTTTCGGGCAAGCCGTCGCCGGTCATAAAAATTTCCAGGACGCGGAAAGTTTCATCTACAACGGCGGACAGAAAGGCGCGCAGGTCGAAGTTTTAACGCCCGGAACTTACCGAATTCACACGAATTCCATCGGTTTGAAAAATGACAACGATATTAAGCCGGGACTTTTCAACATCAAACTTTTCGACGCGACGGTCATCAGCGAAAATTCCATCGGTTTGGTCGAAGCGTTGGACGGCGCGCCGCTCGACCCGCGCGATTACGTCGCCACGCAGATTGACGGACACGATAATTTTCAGGACAGCAACGTCTTTATCTCGAACGGCGGACAGCGCGGACCGCAGAAAGATATTCTGCTGCCCGGAACTTATTACATCAATCCGCTGCTGTTCAAAGTGATTCCCGACTCGGCGAAGGAAGTCAAACCGGGCGAAGTCGCAGTCGTCGTCTCGAACGTCGGCAAAGACCCCGGCGAAGAAATCCGGCAGGCGATGGCGGCGAAAATCCGCGAACGGGTCGAACGCGAAGAAGAACAGCAAGTGAACATCGCGGCGGAAAAACTCGACAGAGTGGACAGCGACAATTTGACGATTGACCAGATCAAAGCCGAATTGACGAGCGACCCGGCGGACAAGCGGCTCGACAGCGGAGCGCACGAAGCCTACGTCGTGCCGGAAGGTTATCGCGGCATTCAGGAAACGGTCGTCGGTCCCGGCAGATATTACGTCAATACGCTGGCGACGACCCCGATTATCATTCCGACGACGAATATGACGGTCGAATGGACGGCGGAAAATACGACGAATTCGTTCGATCCGTTCGCCGTCATCTCGAAAGACGGTTTTACGATGCAATTGGAAGTACGCGTTGTTTTCAGAGTCAAACCGGAGGACGCGCCGTTTATGGTGGCGAAAATCGGCAGCACCGACAAGCTGATTCAAAATGTGATGCACCCGCTGATTGACTCGATTTTCCGCAACCAAGCGTCGGAATCGTCGGCGATGGCTTACTTGCAGAATCGTCACGAAGAACAGGAACGCGCCGAAGCGCGAGTGCGGATGCACCTTTTGAAATATCACGTTGACGTGGTGAACGTGCTGATCTGCCACATTCACCTGCCGGAAGCGTTGATGAAAACGCAGACCGAAAAAATTCTCGCCGAGCAGAAACAGGGAATGTTCAACGCCCAGCGCGAAGCCGAAATCAAACGCATCGAACTCGAAAAAACCAGTTCGCAGGCGGACAACCAGCGCAGTTTGATGGAAGCGACGGTCGGAGTGGAAATCTCCGCCAAACGCTCGGAACAGCGCAAACGCCAAGCCGAAGGCGAAGCCTACTACATCAGCGAAACCGGCAAATCCGAAGCCGAAAAAGTCCGCTTGATGGGCGAAGCACAGGGCGTGGCATATCACGAACAAGTCAACGCGCTCGGCGCAAACGGCGTGGCGTTGATCGAAACGCTCAAAGTCATCGGCGAAAAAGGCGTTCGCATCACGCCCGACATTATGGCTTCGGGCGGCAACGGCAGCGGTTCGGGCGAAGGCGGCGGCATCGGCACACTGCTTTTACTCAATCTTTTCCGCGACCAGATGAATAAAAACGGTAACGGCAGCGCAGTTTCAGCAGTCGCGCCGACAAACGGAGACAAAAAATAGTTTGACGTTGAATTTAATTTGAAAAGGCGAGTTTCGGCTCGCCTTTTCTATTGAAAATTACTGAATCTAATGCGCGCCCGGCGGCGGTTTGGCATTTTTCACTTTCTTGAATAAAAATGCCGTCGGAACTGCGAGAAAGCAAATGAAGGCGAGCAGTCGAAAATTATCAATATAAGCTAAAACCGCCGCTTGTCTGACCATCATTCCGTAAATCATCTGATACGCCTGCTGCCCCGCCGTTACCGCGTCGGTATGCGCCATCATCGAATTTTTAAGCTGCTCGAAAGTGCTTTGAAATGCCGGATTATACTGGTCTAAATGGGTCGAAAGCGGAACTTGATGCTGTTGCGAACCGCGCGCGAGAAAGGTCGTCATCGCCGCGATTCCGAGACTTCCGCCCGTGTTTCGCATCAGATTGTAAATGCCCGAAGCGTTGCCGATTTCGTTGTTGGGAAGCGTTCCCATCGTCAAAGTCGTCAGCGGCACAAAAACGAATCCCATCGCAAAACCGCTGACGATAATTGGGTAAATAATATTGGTCTGCGCGATTTCGAGGTTGATTCCGGTGAAAACGTAAGTTGAAAATCCAAGTACCAGAAAGCCGAAAATAATTAGATAACGGCTGTCAATTTTGCCGATCAGCCGTCCGACGATAATCATCGAAACGACCGAGCCGATACCGCGCGGGCTGACCGCCCAGCCGCTTTCCACCGCCGGATAACCGAGCAGAGTTTGCAAAAACAGCGGAATCAGCGCGGTCGAACCGTAAAGCACGACACCAACCGACGCGATTAAAGCCGTGCCGATGGCGAAATTGCGATTGAGAAAAACGCGCAGATTGACAATCGGCTCTTCCGTGTAAAGTTCCCAGGCGATGAATATCAACAGCGAAAGGGCGGACATAATCGCCGTGAAAATAATTACCGGCGACGAGAACCAATCGCGCTGCTGTCCTAAATCGAGCGTTAATTCAAGTGAAGCTAATCCCAGTGCCATCAAGCCGAAACCGATATAATCAATGCGTCCGGGCTTCTGGTTGCGGATATACGGCGGGTCTTCGACAAACGTATTTGCCATAAACGCGGCGAGCGCGCCGACCGGCAGATTGATGTAGAAAATCCAGCGCCACGAATAATTGTCCGTAATCCAGCCGCCAAGAGTCGGACCGATAATCGGCGCGACGACCACACCCATTCCGTAAACCGCCATCGCCGCGCCGCGTTTGATGGGCGGAAAACTCTCCAGCAGAACAGCTTGCGCGATTGGCTGTAACGCGCCGCCGCCGATTCCCTGCAAAATTCGCGCGAGAATTAAAATCGTTAAATTCGGAGCCGCGCCGCACAAAGCTGAAGCTGCCGTAAAAATGCCGATGGAAATAATTAGAAAGCGTTTGCGCCCGACAAACGAAGTGATCCAGCTTGTCGCCGGCAGAATTATCGCGTTTGAAATCAGATAACTCGTCAAAACCCACGTCGCTTCATCGGTCGTCGCCGAAAGATTTCCGGCGATATGCGGCAGCGCGACGTTGGCGACGGAAGTATCAAGAACTTCCATCACGGTCGCCAGCATTACCGAAACCGCAATCAGCCACGGGTTGAAACTCGGCATCCAAACCGGGGCTTCAGCAAGTGTTTTTTGAACGTCCGCATCAGGCGGCGCGGCAACGCTCGACTTTTCGACGGAGGTTTTCTCGTCCATTTAAATTTATTCCTCAGCGAACTTTAACCGAAGGTTCGACCGACATTCCAGGCGCGAGCAGATGAGCTTTATCATCGCCCGGCTGTTGGTCGAAAACGATTTTGACCGGCACGCGCTGCACGACTTTAACGTAATTTCCCGTCGCGTTTTCCGAAGGCAAAAGGCTGAAACGCGAACCGGTTCCGGCTTGAAAACTTTCGACTTTGCCCTGAAATATTTGATTCGGATACGCGTCAACTTCAATATCTACGGGTTGTCCGACTCGCATATTGGTAAGCTGCGTTTCTTTGAAATTGGCGACCACCCAAATATCGTCCGACTGCGAAAGTGCCAGCAAAGGCGTGCCGACCTGAACGAGTTGTCCTTCCTCCACCGATTTGCGCGTCACGGTTCCGTCTTCCGGCGCGTAAATTTTCGTGTAGGAAAGTTCGAGTTCGGCTTCGTGGACGGCGGCTTGGGCTTGCGCGATGCTCGCTTCGGCGTTGCCGACCTGCGTTTCGTTGACGGCGATCCGCTCCGGTGCGGCGTTGGCGTTCTGCAATTCTCCGATTGATTGACCGATTTGTGATTTAACTAATTCGACCTGCGCCAGCGACTGCTGGTAATTATTCTGCGCGACGGCAACGCCCGCCTGCGCTTCGCTGACGCGCGACTGCGCGGCGATGACCTGCTTTTCCGCCGCGTCGAGCTGCGCCTGCGCCGCCTGTAAATTGTTCGTCGCTTGGTCGAGCGACTGTCTGGAAATATCGCCGTTGTTGAAAAGCGTCTGCCGTCGGTTGAATTCCTTTTGCGCGAGATTCAAATTTGACTGCGCCAGCGGAACCTGCGTTCGCGTCTGACTCAAATTCGCCTGCGCGGTTTTGACTCCGCTCTGCGCCTGATTGATTTGTGATTTTTTCGCATCGGCGGCGGCGCGCTGCTGTTCGACGTTGTTGCGCGCCGATTCTATGCCTGACTGCGCCTGCGTCTGAGTCGCGCTGGTCGTCGCGCGAGTCAGCGCGACCTGCGCCTGCGACTGATTTTTCTGCGCTTCCGCCGCGCGAAGTTGCGCCTGCGCCTGCTCTAGTTTCGTTTCGTAATCTTTCGGGTTGAGTTCAACAAGCAAGTCGCCTTTTTTAACGTGCTGGTTTGAATCAATATAAACTTTCGTCACATACGCTGAAACTTTCGGACTGATCTGCACGACATCGCCGTCAATAAATGCGTCGTCGGTCGTTTCATAATGCCGCGCGTTGAGCCAGTAAAATAAACCGCCAATCGCGCCGACTAAAACAATCGCGCCGATGATCAAAAAAGGCAGTTTGCTGCGCGGTTTTTTCTTTTCTTCAGCGGCGGCATTTTCTTCAGGCGCGCTTATCGTTCGTTCGTGTGGTTCGGTATTTCCCGTCCTGTCAACAATTAGCGGTTTATCATCCGACACTTTCGCCGCGATTGGAGTTTCTTCCGTTTTTCCCTTGTTCGGTTCTTTTATTTCTTCGTTCATTTAAAAATCAACTCTCTGTAAGTAAGTAATCACTTACTTACTTTATGCCATTTTTTAGCCGGTTTGTCAATTTGAAAAAATATTTCTGAACCTGGCTGACAACAGTCCGCGAGACCTCAAGCGGGAAGATTCGCAGAAGAAAAATTTTGTGCTACGATTAAACTTTTGAATTTAAAATGAAAAAGAAAATAGAAATAACCAGATTTGCCAGTAATTTAACCGTTCTTACCGATCAAATGCCTGATGTTCGCTCGGTGACACTCGGATTTTTTTTCCGCACGGGCGCGCGCCACGAACCGAATGAATTAAACGGCATTTCGCATTTTATCGAACACGCCGTTTTCAAAGGCACAAGCAAACGAAACGCCTTGCAGATTGCGATTGAAACCGACCGTTTGGGCGGCAATCTCGACGCTTTCACAATGCACGAAGAAACCGGATTTGCGATTAAAGTCGTTGACAATCAGCTCGAAAAAGCCTTTGATTTGCTCGCCGATATGCTGGTCAATCCGCTTTTCGACGAAAAAGAATTAAGGCGCGAACAGAAAGTTATCATCGAAGAAATCAAGATGATCGAAGATTCGCCCGAAGATTTTTTGGGCGAGCTTTTCAGCGAACGGCTTTTTCCGAATCATCCGCTCGGACTTTCGATTGCCGGAACGCCGAAATCCGTCAGAACTTTCAACAGCGAAATAACGCGCAAGTTTCACGAAAATGTTTTTAATCCGTCAAACTTAATCATCGCGGCGGCGGGAAACGTCGAACACGCGCAAATTATGGATTTAGCGGAAAAGTTTTTTGTTCAAAGTTCAAAGTCCAAAGTTCAAAGTTCAGAAAACCAAAAACCAAAAGCCAAAGATCAAAAACCGATTCTCGCCGCGCCGATTTTGATAAAGAAAAACAAAAACCTCGAACAGGCGCATCTGGTCATCGCCGCGCCGTTTGTTGACGCGAAAAGCGAAAGTCGTTATGCCGCCGATGTTTTGGCAAACGCGCTCGGCGGCGGAACTTCGTCGCGTTTGTGGCAAAAAGTGCGCGAAGAAAAAGGTTTGGCTTACAGCGTCGGCGCGAGCGCGGCGATGTATCAGGACTGCGGCGTTTTCTCGATTTACGCCGGAACTTCGCCGAAACAAACCGGCGAAGTTTTGGACATCTGCATCGAAGAACTGCGCGAAGTCGTCAAAAACGGCATTACTGAGCAAGAATTGGAATTGATTAAAGAACAGTCAATCGCTTCGATTCTGCTCGGCTTGGAAGATTCAAGCGTCCGCGCCGGAACTCTGGCGCGTCTGGAAATGGTTCACGGCAGACAAATTTCCGTCGAAGAAACTATTCAAAAAATCGAAGCCGTCACAATTGAAGAAGTACAAAGTCTGGCAAAGGAATTTTTCCAAACCGAGAAACTTTCCTTCGGCGCGCTGGGAAATTTGAACGGTTTGAAGATCAAACGCGAACGGTTGGAAATGTAATGCGAAGCGAAATAAAAACGGAAAATCTAATTTTGCGAAAATACGAAATGACTTTCGCGCCGCTGCTTTTTGAAGCCGCGACGGAATCGAAAGGCGGTGATTTTTCGTATTGGATGCCTTGGTGTCTAGAAAATTATAAGTTTGAAGACAGCGAAAATTTTATTGAAAAGGTTACAGGAAAATGGAAAAGCGGAACGATTTTCGGCTTTGCAATCTTCGACGCGAAAACCGGTGAATTTTTGGGCGGCATCGGCTTGAATCAGCCGAACAATGTTCATAAATTTTACAATCTCGGCTATTGGATTCGCACATCGCAGCAAAATCGCGGCATTGCCAGCGAAGCGACGCGATTTTTAGCGCAGACGGCTTTTGAAGAATTGCCGATCAACCGCATCGAAATTCTCACCGCAATCGAAAATATTCCGAGTCAAAAAGCCGCCGAAAAATCCGGCGCGACGCGCGAAGGCGTTTTGCGAAAACGGCTCGTCATCGGCGGCAGAATCCACGACGCGGCGATGTTTTCATTTATCCGCGAAGATTTTCAATAAATTTTATGCTGATCAAAAAATAGTTCGGGATGACGTATTTTGTTCCAAATTCTTCGGGGTTAATGCCGGATTGCGCGACTTCGCAATATTGTTTCGAGCCGTCTTTCTTTTCGTAGGGCATCATATAAGTCATAATATAAGTATCTTCGTTGACGGGAATGGAAGTTTCCGACTTATTGCCGAGAAAAGTTTTTGAGGCAAATCCTTTTTGATCAGCCGCGATTTTGTATTCAACTAGTGCTTTGTTACCGAAAAGATTGCAGTAACGATCAGTTTTGTGTAACCTCGAATGATGCCAAGAAACAGACAAATCATTCAATTAACGGAGCAGGATCGAAGTTCTTTGACAAATATTTTATCCAAAGGTAAATCAACCGCCCGTGTTCAAACCAGAGGCAGAGTTCTTGACCTGCTGCATCGCGGAGAACATCCCGCCGGAATCGCCGAAATACTGCAAGTCGGAATCGGAACGGTTTACAATCTGCAAAAGCGGTATTTGAAGGAGGGTTTGGAATCCGCCTTGACGGAGAAGCCGCGTTCGGGCAAACCGCCCGTCATCACGGGTGAGATGAAAGCCCGGATCACTGCCTTGGCTTGTTCCGACGCACCTGACGGACACGCTCGCTGGACGCTGCGCCTGCTGGCGGACAAAGCAGTCGAATTTGGATTAGTTGATTCTATTTCCTACAAAACGTGCGGTGAAATACTGAAAAAAACGCTTTGAAACCACATTTGAAGAAGATGTGGTGCATCGGACGCATCACGGGTGAATATCTGGCGCGGATGGAAGATGTGTTATCGCTCTACAATCTGCCGTATAATCGGCTCCGCCCGATCATTTGTATAGATGAGCTGCCGTTTCAACTATTGGGCGAGACGGTCGAACCGCTACCAATGAAACCCGGAGCCGTCAAAAAGATTGATTATGAATACGCGCGTTGCGGCACTGCCAGCGTCTTTGTCGCCTTTGAACCGTTAACCGGCAAACGTCTGGTGCGAGTTTATCGGCAAAGAACGCGCGCCGACTACTGCCGCTTTGCTCAGGAACTCGTCAATCGGTGGTCAAATGCCGAACAGATTGTCTTGGTGCAGGATAATCTAAATACGCATAATGCCGGATCGTTTTATGAGAATCTGCCGCCCGAAGAAGCTTTTACACTAAGTCGGCGTTTTGAGTTCCACTACACGCCGAAAAAAGGCTCGTGGCTTAATATCGCGGAGTTGGAATTGTCAGCACTGTCACGCGTTTGTCTGGCACGGCGAATTTCCGATATGGAAACCTTAAGTAACCAATTGGAAATGATTGTCAAAGAACGAAACGACTTAGAAATCAAGGTCAAATGGCAGTTCACGGTTGATCAAGCCAGAGAGAAGTTAGCTCGCCATTATGAAGAACTAACTTCCAAAAATTAACGTAACAAAGCACTAGCTTCGAAAACCCGTTAAATTGAAATTGGAGTTTTACGGTGTGTTCCGGTGTTGTTTTGGTCAAAATACGAAAGCCGTATTTGTCGCCTTTAATCCTGAAATATTCGTCCTCCGTCGAATCAAAAACGACTTCATTTTTTGCCAATTTTCCGTTGACGAACTCCTTGACTGAAATTTGAAAGTCCTTTCCTTTCAAATCGTTACCCGTAAAACTCATTTTGTTGAGTCCAATATCTTCAAAGTACAGAACATTCATCAGGTCAGGATTTTCCGAACCGTATTTGACCTGCATTTTTATATCTGAAGTCGGAAGATTTTTGTTTGCAGCGGCTGCGCCATTTGTCGAGTTGATCTTTTGACTGTTGACTGTCTGCGCCAATGCAAAAGCGGCATTTAGCGCGATTAATATGATTATTGAGATATATTTTTTCATATTTCCTCTTATTTTCGGGCAAAGTTTTCCCGACGAACGACGCTTTGAAAACGCCTACCGAAAAGTATTGCCGCTTTATTTAGGTCGTGTGATTACTTGATTAAATCTTCTAAAAATTTTATTACTTCAGGTTTTTTGCTGGTGCCGAGTGATCGAATCGCTTCGAGCCGCAGTTTGTCGGATTTATCGTTTTTGGCGATATTCAAAAGTTTTGTTGTCGCCTCATTTTGTTTGCTGGCGGCAAACGAACGAATTATTGATGTTTTAAATTGTTCATCGCTTTCATCATCGTAAAGTCGGGAAATTATTTCGATTACTTTTTCCTTTTCAGACCATTCGGTAAATTTTTGCAAGTTTGAAAACGCCAGCCGCTTTAATTCGGAATCTTTTTCCGTGCGAACAATTTCCAGCAGTTTATCGAAATGAGTTTGTCTTGTAACATTCGCGTCGGAAGTGATCTTTTCAGTCTGTATATTTCGCGCCGCGCCCGCAAAGCTGAAGGGACTGTATGAATTATATAAATTACTTCCAAAAGAATTAATGATTGCTTTCTTAATCTCTTTGTTGTTTTCGGAAGCGTATAATTGAACGATATATTCAAACGACTGCTCATCATTCAAACTGCCCAGCGCGTAAATAATTTCCATTCGAATTTTGTCATTCGATTCATTTTGATAACTCCTGACCAAAGTTTCTCTGAGCAGCGGCGTAAATTGATTTCTGCTCTCGTTTGCCGTTAAATAGTCGAAATCAAACTCGCCGGGATTCATTTGTCTCAGCAAACGCGGACTTCTCAACGAACGGAGAACTTCGCGTTTGAGGGTTTCGCTGCTTTTCGAATCGTTCTTTAAAAGACTTCCAAGCACTTCGATTCCTCTTTTCGGATCGGCGGACGACAGACTTTGAAACGCGGCGAGTTTGATTTCATCTTCCCGATCAAGCGGTGTCTGCGGCGCAAGCGCACCAAATCCGCCGGTTTGCGCTTTAGCGAGACTTAAATCGTCAGCCCGCGCCGATTGAACAGAATAAGTGCGACTGAAAAGATTTGTCGCCAATGCCGGACGAATTTCATATTGCAGCACACGCGCATCATCCGACCACGAAGAATTTGGATAATTTTTTACCAAAAGATCGAGCGTTTTGCCCGCCGATTCAACCTGTCCGAGCTTTTTTTGACAAAATGCCAGCCAGTAGAGTGCCGTATCAACTTTTTTATTTTCGGGACAGTCACAGGCAATTTGCTTAAACTTTTCGGCGGCGTTTGCCCATTCTTCCTTGTCAATCAAATCTCTGCCTTCACGAAAAACTTTGTCGAATTTATCATCGGTAAATTCTTTGTCCGGCGCAGATTTTTCCAAAGTCGAAGCGCGGATAATTTCGGGAATCAGAACGCAATTAAAGCCAATGACTAATAAAATGACCGCGAATATTTTTATTCGATTTGTTTTCGTATTCATAATTTTTTCCTTTTGATTTTCAATAAACTTGCAGACTGGCGATGATATTCTGATTTCTCACGCGGTCTTTAATTTGCAAAACGTCTTCGGGCAAAGGATGCGTATTCAGATTGGCAATATCCAGCAAATACGGCTCGACTTTATTCAACATTTGTTCGGTCAGCGACATACCGAAACTTTCGGATTTCCGGCTCAATCGGGTATTTACATCGAGCAGACGGCGAGCCTGTTGTTTTTCGTATGAAACGTCGAATTGTTCGCCGTCTTCGGTAAAACGCGCATTTCTAAAAGACCTCAGCAGCATCTCGACTTTTTCCATTTGCCGCGCGGCTTCGATTTCGAGAGTCTGCATTTGTTTAATCTGCGTTCGTTCCGCTTCGGAAGTTTTTGCAAGATCGTTCGGATATTGGCGAATTTCCTGCCGAATATTTTTTTGCCGTTCTCGTGTAATTGCAACAGCGGGCGATTTCGTCGGGTTTTTATTCGGTTTTACAATTTCCGCAAATCCGGTTTTAATGTTTTTTCTATTCACTTTTGAGATTATCGCGCCGTCTTTTTTTTTGTCAGGCAAAGCGACAATTACAGGTTTTTCAACCGAATCAACCGACTTGAAAGTTGCAGACTCAACAACATCAATTTGATTTCGAGCAAAATCGTCTTTCTTTCCGGCTGACGAAAAAATCAGCACGAAACCGAACGCGGCAATTATCACCGCGCCAGCCGTTGCCGGATAAAAAAACGGCATTCCGAAAAGTTTTGCTTTCCATTCCGACAAAATGGCTGGTGATTTGATAAAAACGAATTTTTTCCGGGTTTCCGCTTCCAGTTTTTGCTGAAATTTCGCCCGTAAATCGGTCGGCGGTTCAACGTCGAATAAATATGAAGCAAACATTTCTTTTTCACGCTTGACCATTGCAAACTCGGACGCACAGCCGACACAGGCAATAATATGCGCTTCCAACTGTGCGGCGGTTTGTTCGCGCAGTTCGCCCTCGATCAAATCGTCAAGTAAATGTAAGCAGTTTTCACAGTTCATTTTTCACCTCCATATACGGGCGAAGCATCACGCGCATTTCAATCTTGGCTCGATGCAGATCGGTTTTGAGTTTTGGAATTTTACTGCCCGTAATTTCCGAAATCTCTCTGTAACTCAAACATTGAATTTCTTTTAAAATGAAAATCAGCCGTTGATCCGCTTTTAATTTACCGAGCGCGGCGGCGATAAAACTGTTCAATTCCTTGCTCAAAACCTGCTCGTCCGGCAGCGGACTTTTTTCGTCACACACTTCCGGCGACTCGCTTTCATTATCGCTTTGCAAATCTTTCCGACGATTGGAACGGAACGATTTATAAACGAGATTCTTAGCGATTCCGCACAGCCAGGTTTGCAGTTTAGCGTCGCCGCGCAGTGATCCGATGCCTTTGTAAGCTATCAAAAACGTTTCCTGAGTCAGTTCTTCCGCCAACTCGTGTTCGCCCAGCATTGCGTAAGTAAATTTGTAAATGAACCGCTGATGATGCTCAAAAATCTGCCCGAACGCTTCCTGATCGCCGGCTTGTGCCGCGACTAAAATATTTTCCATCAAATTTTGCAGATCGGTCTTGGCGTGACAGAGCATCGAAATATTCATACGCTTTACAACTCGTAAATTATCTTACACATTTAATTAGTTCCTTTTTTGCCGAAAAGGTTTCAATTATCTGAAAAGATTTTTCAAATGATTTGAAACAGTTTCGGAAACTTCAAAGGTTAGAACTATTAATTTAGTTTGCGGCTCAAAAACAAAATTCGTCAAACAATAACGACTTTCAGCGTTGATGCAAGCCAATCTTTGTTTGTGTTACGATAGGTTTTTTGTTTATTCTGGTAAAAATTTTATGAGCAACACCAATCCCGCGCGCGGAACGCGCGATTTTCTGCCGGCGGACGTTCGCAAGCGCAATTACGTCATCAATATTATCAAGGAAGTTTATGAAAGCTACGGTTTTGAACCGCTCGAAACGCCGTCGGTCGAAAATCTCGACACGCTGACCAATAAATACGGCGAAGAAGGCAATCAACTGATGTTCAAAATCCTCAAACGCGGTGAAAAATTGCAGCAGGAATTGAGCGAAGGACAAATCACGAACGAGAACGACTTGTCTGATTTGGCTCTGCGTTACGATTTGACTGTTCCGCTCGCCCGTGTCGTTGCCAATTACAAAAACGATCTGCCGAAATTTTTCAAACGCTATCAAATTCAGCCGGTTTGGAGAGCAGACCGTCCGGCGCGTGGGCGTTACCGCGAATTCTATCAATGCGATGTTGACGCAATCGGTTCGAGTTCGATGATCGTCGAAGCGGAATTGATTTTGGCAGTTTGTGAAATTTTGCAGGAATTAGGATTCAAGGATTTTACGATTCGCGTCAATCACCGGCAAATTCTCGACGGAATGATGGAACTTGCGGGAATTCCGAATGAAAAAAGACCGGCGGCACTCGTCATTATAGACAAGCTCGACAAGATCGGGCTGAACGGGATGAAAGAAGAATTGATGGCAAACGATTTTAACGAAAAAGGTGTCAGAGCCATCACGCATCAAATCGAAAATCAGATGAATCTGCGTAATTCAGCCAAAAATAATTACGAATATAATCTGCAAATTCTCAGCGAAACTTCCAGTCCGGCGGAAGAATTCGCCGCCGATAACGAAAGTATGAATTCTTATTGGAAAGCGAAAAAGCAATTGCGGCAAATTGTCGAATTTACAAAAAATTCACCGGCGCGAAATCAAATCAAAGTTGACGAAAGTCTCGCGCGGGGTCTTTCATATTACACGGGCGCGATTTTTGAAATCAACGATCCCGGTTTAGCGGGAAGTCTCGGCGGCGGCGGGCGTTATGACGGTTTGATCGGAATGTTCGGCAAGGAACAAATTCCGGCGGTCGGTTTTTCGCTCGGACTCGAACGAATTTTGCTGATTATGGAAGAACGCGGAATGTTTCCCGCCGATTTAACGACCAATTCGGCGGACGTTTTAGTCACAATCTGGAACGAAGAAACGGCGGGCGAATCTCTAAAATTGGCGAATGATTTACGAGCGCAAAACTTGCGCGTTCTCGTCTATCCCGAAGCCGACAAACTCGGCAAACAGTTCAAATACGCCGACTCGATCAATATTCCGTTTGTCTGCATTCTCGGCGAAACCGAACTCGCCGAAAACAAAGTTTCAGTAAAGAATTTGAAAACCGGCGAACAAAAAACTGTTGCGCGGGAAGAAACTGCGGCGCAAATCAATTAAATAAAATCTCGATGAAAGACAAAATTCGTTCCGCGCAAATCGTCGTGCCGTGCGTAAAGTTTGATGAATCGCTCAAATTTTTCACTGAACGGTTAGGCTTGCGCGTCGAGATGATTTTTCCGGCGGATGCGCCTTCGACGGCGGTGATTTCGGGTTACGGCACAACTTTGCGGCTTGAAAATTCAAATGAAAATCAACCTTTGACAATTCAACTGGTCGGCGATTTTTCCGATGAAACTTTGCGCGAACTTTATTCGCCGGACGGCGTTCGCGTGAATTTGATTGATGAAAAATCAAAGATCGAAATTCCCGAAGCGACGAATGAATTCGTTTTATCAACATTGAAAGATGAAAATTTGTGGGGCAAAGGTCGCGCGGGAATGCTGTATCGTGATTTGATTCCGTCGAGATTGGGCGGCAGATTTGTCGCGTCGCATATTTCGATTCCCGAAGGCGGCGAAGTTCCCGATTATGTTCATTTTCACAAAGTCCGTTTTCAGATGATTTACTGCATTTCCGGTTGGGCGAAACTCGTTTACGAAGACCAGGGCGAACCTTTCATAATGAACGCGGGCGACTGCGTTTTACAGCCGCCGGAAATTCGGCATCGCGTTTTGGAAACATCCGCGAATTTTGAAGTTCTGGAAATCGGCTGTCCGGCGATTCACGAAACTTACACCGATCACGCGCTTGATTTGCCGAACGGCGAAATTATTGCGGAAAAGATTTATGGCGAACAACGTTTTGTTCACCACGCCGCCGAAAAATCTATTTGGCAAAATTCCGATATTAAAGGATTTGAGGAACGCGATACGAAAATCAGCGAAGCGACCGGTGGTTTGGCTGATGTTCGGCTCTTTTGCGCCGTCGCCGATACGAAATTTTCCGTCACACATTCCAACGAATTTTTGTTCTTTTTTATCGTTCGAGGCAATCTGCGGCTGTCCGACGAAGAAAATAACTTTCATCTTTTGAAATCGCGCGAAAGTTTTGTTCTGCCGCGCGGAAAAAGTTATTCTATCGAAGCCGATAAAAATCTCGAAATGGTTCGAGTAAGTTTGGCAGGAAATCAAAATTAATCAAAAGGGCGTGTTAATTTTCAAACAGTTGGACTTTCATTTCTCAAAATCGGATAATAAAAATCGAAACATCAAACAAATCCGTAAATTATTTATATGTTCACGATCCGCGCTAAATACAGCGATAAAGTTGAAGTAAAATCGAATCTCGAAAAGGTGCGCGAGTTTTTCGGCGACATCAAAAACTTCGTCGAATTGATGCCGAGCATCGAAAGTATTCACACCGATGCAAAAGGAATCGCGCATTGGACGATTCGCGCCGAGATTCCGATTGTCGGCGCGATGAAACAGAAATTCGCCGTCGAACTTGCCGAAAGCGACGAAGAAAGAATCGAATGGATTCCGCTCGCGGGCGAAACGAAAAATATGTTGCGCTACGCGGCGGATTTTATCGAGAAAGGCAAAGATTTAACCGTCGTGCAGTTTACGCAAGCCGTCGAAATGCGCCGCGATTCCGCGCGTGAACTCCATCTGCTCGCCGGACTCGCCGGCGAATCTATCATCAGCAATGAAATGACCAAGAAGATCGCCGAAATGCTCAAGACTTTCTTTCAGCGGGCGCAGGAAAAGTTGGAAGCGTAAAAGACTTCGTAAATCTCAAGCGGCAAATATAACAAATATAAACAGAAGATCGAATTTGGAGAAACATTATGAAAAAAACACTATTTTTAACCGGACTTTTGACAATTCTTTTTGTGTCAAATATTTTCGCGCAACTGAATTTGCCGCGCGGTTCACAGCGTGCCGAAGTCGCGCAAACGGTCGGCGACACGCGCGTCGCTCTCGTCTATGATCGCCCGAACGCTAAAGGACGCGAGATTTTGGGCTGTCAAACCGATGATTTTTTGCCGAAAGGCGGCGTTTCGTATCCGTGTCTTGTGCCTTACGGACAAGTTTGGCGCACCGGCGCGGACGAAAACACGACTTTTGAAACGAATCACGATTTAAAAATCAACGGTCAAACGCTGCCCGCCGGAAAATACGGTCTGCACACGATTCCCGGCAAAGACGAATGGACGATTATTTTCAGCAAAACCAACGATTCGTGGGGCAGTTTCACTTATAAACCGGAAAACGACCAACTGCGCGTAATGGCAAAACCGCAAACCGCCGAATTTGCCGAAACGATGTCGCTTGGTTTGGAAAACATCAAACCGACGACCGCCGATGTCGTCATTCGCTGGGCAAATCTGCGCGTTCCGTTTACGATTGATATCGGCGATGTCAACGCGCGGGTTCTCGGAAACATCCGCGAGCAGATGAAAAATCTTAAATCAGATGATTTACGCACGCCTGTAACGGCGGCAAATTATGTTTATTCGCAGAAAATGACGGCGAGTTACCCGGAAGCGATCAACTGGCTCGACGCGACTTTGAAGAATAAAGAAACCGCCAACGCGCTCGGCTTAAAAGCCAATCTGCTGGCGGAAACCGGCAAAAAACAGGAAGCGATTGCCGCCGCCGAACGCGCCGTCATCGTTTCCAAAGCCGCCAATCCGAAGGCAGATACGAGCGATTTGGAAAAGCGCATCGCAGAATGGAAAAAAGGCAAATAGATTTTTCCGCATAAAAAAGAGTCGGCATATTGACGAAAATATGCCGACTCTCTTTTTTTCCGCTGAAAATTATTGCTGATAAGTATCTAAAAATTTCCCGACAAAATTTCCTTCTTCCGTTCCGTCAGGCTTGCTGATCGTCCAATCAAGCAAATCGCTTTCCGGGAAAATGTAAACATCGCCCATTTTATAACCTGATACAAGCTGAATATCGCTCCAAATCAAACCTTTTATTTTCCCGTGTTTGATTTCTTTGACAGCGACAAAAACCTGCTCGAATTTCCCTTTTTCATCGTGAAGCAACGTGGTGATGAAAAAAGTTTCCTTTGGCGGCAATCCTTTTAAATAACGCTCTTTTGCCTGCGGATATGTTTTCCGAGCTTTTTCGATGTACGGCTTAACGGCTGCTTCAAAACTATCTTTTTGATTTTGTGTAACTTGTTTCAGATTATCAATCGGCGCGTTCGGCGCGACATTTACCGTTTTGTCGGACTGCTGGGCATACGCCGCACCGGAAAATAACAGGGAAACGAATAGAATTGATAATTTTATTTTCATACATTTGTCGTTACAGAAAAATTTAAGTAATCGCGCCGCCGTCAACGATGACGATTTCGCCCTGCATAAAACTGTTGCGGTCGCTCGTCATAAAGGCGGCGATTTCGGCAAGTTCGGCAGGTTTGCCGAGGCGACCTTTGGAAACCCAAAAATCGTGCATCTGCAAAAGTCGTTCGGGCAAAGTGTGTCCCAAATCAGTGTCAAAAATTCCGGCGGCAATCGCGTTGACGGAAATTCCGAAATTGGCGGCTTCGCGCGACAGACATTTTGTAAAACCGATCATCGCCGCTTTGGAAGTCGCGTAATGCACGGAAGTCGGCAAACTGCGAATCGCGCCGACGCTCGTGATATTGAGAATCGAACCGACGCGAGCGCGAATCATTTGTTTGTAAAACGGTTTGGTGACGGCGAAAAGACTGCCGACGTTCGTTTCGACGACCCAATCCCAACTTTTATCGGTCGTCGTGGCGAAATTATCCGGTTTGTTGACGGCGGCGTTATTGACCAAAACATTGATCGCGCCCCACGCGTCGAAAATTTCCCGCGCGATGCGCTTCATTCCCACGCGGTCGGTCACGGAAACTTTATAAGACAGAGCGCGCCTGCCGTGCGCTTCGATTTTCGCTTTGACTTCTTCCGCCAAATCTTCGCGCGAATGATAATTAAAAGCGACATCCGCGCCTTCGCGGGCGAAAATTTCACAAATTGCCGCGCCGATTCCGCGCGTTCCGCCCGACACAAATGCGCGTTTTCCTTCAAGTAAAAGACTCAAATTGTTTCTCCAGTTTAATAAATGCGATTTTGAACAAAACTACAAAAAGGGTAATGAAAATGTGAAAAAGTAACAAGTGAGAAAAGTAAATTTAAATTCAAACCCGCGCGAGCCGCGCTTCGACTTTTGGCGGCGCGGGCAAAAGCGCAGTCTGATTTTCAGGCAGCAGCGCGGAAATTTCTTCGATAATTTTCTGCGTCGAATTAGGAATCGTCATTCCGATGGTCGCGGCTTTCATCTGCGCGTATTTTGCCGAATCATTGAGCAAACTTTGAATTGTCGGCACAATGTCAGTCGCTTTTTCGAGCAGAATTCCCGCGCCGTGTCTGGCGATCAAATTCACCGTTCCCGCTTCCTGCGGCATCGGCGGCGTAGTCGCGTCGGCGATAATCGGCAGATGACACGCCAGAGCTTCAAACGTCGTCAAACCACCGAGTTTGGAGATCATCACGTTCGCCGTCTGCATTAATTTTTCAATTTCATCGGAATAACCGATGACTTTGACGGGAAATTTCGCAGTTTTGGCGATTTTTTCGGCTTCTTTGCGAAGGTCCTCGTTTTTTCCGGCGAGAAAAACCGCCTGCACATCTAAATCTCCGCGCGCCAGTTCGCGGAAAATCTGCGGAATATTGCCGCCGCCGACCCAGCCGGCGTTGACGAAAACCGTAAATTTTTCGGCATCCAGCCCGAACGCCTGCCGCGCTTTTTGAGCGGCTTTTTCGTCAATTTCGTGAAATTTCGGATTAATCGGCATTCCCGAAATTTTAATTTTTTCCGGCGCGATGCCGTAATCAATTAACTGCCTTCGCGCGTCGTCGTTCGCCACTAAATAAAGCGAAACTTCATCGCACGCCCAGCCTTTCCAAAACCCGTAACACGGATCGGTGACGACCGTCACGAGCGGAATCTGTTCGGCTAAATTCAATTCCTTTAGTATTCTGGCGATAATATGCTGCGTCATCGGGTGAACGCTGACGACGATGTGCGGACACCATTTTTCAAATTGTTCCTTGACGTAAACGATGCAGCGGTCGAGAAAAAACTTCCTCGTTTCGGGACGAACTTTGTTGATCGTCCAGTAATAATACTTCATCCAGTGCTGCTTGTTTTTCAGAATCCAATTGTATAAAACCACACCTCTCTGTGTAAATTTATGCGATTCTTCGACGGCTTTGACGATTCGCACGACGGCTGATTCGCCTTCCCAAAATTTGTGCAGCCCGTCAGCCAGAGACTGCGCCGCCGAACGATGCCCGCCGCCGGTGTCGGATGAAATTATTAAAATTTTCGGTGTATTCTGGGACATTTTTTAGATTAGATTTGCCAAAGTTTGCAAATTTAACTGCTCGTCAAAAATTGCCTGAATCGGGATTTTAAAGTCAGACAAAACGACACTGCCGATGTCGCCGCTGTTCGATTTCAGCAAAAGTTCGTAAGTTTCGTCCTGCAAAAAATACTGCTCGGCGGTTTCTTTATCAGCATCAACAATCCAATATTCCTGAACGCCGTGCGCCGCGTAATCCTGAAATTTTGTTTCGCGGTCATATTTTTCGGTCGAATCGGACAACACCTCGACGATAAAATCCGGCGCGGGAAATTGAGATTGATCATTTGTAAATTTTTCAGATTTTTCATTTCCGAAAAAACAAATATCAGGCTCATAATCATTTCGCGTCAAAGAAACAAGCGTTTTTCCGAAAGTAATTGCTCCCAATTTATTTTTAGAAACAAAAGTCGAAATCAAATTAAGCAAATTCCCAAAAGCCCTTATTTCATAAAATGGAGATGGCGAATAGAAAATAATTTCGCCGTTGATAAATTCCATTTTTTTATTATCTTCAACAATCTCGTAAAAATGCCGACGCTTTTTCTGCTCGGCTTTCAGCGCGGAATCCAATTTCTGCGCGAAAAGCACCGCGTCGGGCATTGCAAGAGCTTGTTCCAAAGAAGTTTGCATAATTTTTAAGGCAATGGAATTTCCAATTATTTGCAAGTACTGCTTAATGGTTCGCTTCCAAATGTCGGATCAAATCACGCCGCTTCATAAGCAAGTTCGGGAACGGTTTTCACTTTTGAAGAAGCATTCAATATTAAATGAATCGGCTCTTCCAAATCCGAATCTGAATTAGTCAAACTCGAATTCGGAATTGGTAAAGATTCGCCTGAAAGTAAATTCGTTTCAGTCATATCAACTAAAGCGTCAGCCAAAAGTTTGCGTGTTTCATTCAAAGTTTTCCCGCAAGTTACAACTCCCGCGAAATCCAGAATTTCGCCGTGAACACCCTCATCTAAGAATTTATACCTCGCTTTGTAAGTCAACATCAACTTTGTTTTAATCACCTTCAATTTCCAAAAAAGCGCGACTCGAAAATCTGCCGTAACAGGAAAACATATCAATTCCGTCTTTATTTTTTTTATCCCATTTAACCAGCAAATTACAGCCTTTCATCATCAATTTTTGCAGATTCTTATCCTTTCCATCCATCACTTTCCGGACATCAACAATTGTTCCCGTTTCCCCGTTTAGCAAAATTTCCGCGCTCGTAGTTTCCACATTATCTAACGGAAATTTCATATCACGCCGCCGCCAGTTATTTGACTCATTTGTAACTTTCCTTTCAAGCAGCGAATTTATTTCATCGCTGTTGAAAGTCGGATACATTTTCTCGTAAATCGTCGGTGTGTTGATCGGAAAAAATCCGCCGATCAAAAAAGCTGCTGCAAATACAGAAATTGAAACTAATTTTTTCATTTTTTTCTCCTTAGATTAATCTGTCAAAAACTTACACAAAAAAAGAGATAATAAGTTTCAATTTCTGATAAAATATTACGCTTTAACAGCAATCGCTTCGTTTTGCGGCTGATTTGTATTCATATTTTTCGCGGCTTTTTTCATTTGCCCTTCGAGCCGTTTGATTTTTATCAAATGTCCCGGATTCAGCGGCAAACTCGGATAAAAACAGTTCGATTCGTGTGTGCAGTGACAGCCGTCGGCGACTTCTTTGCGGCGTTGGTTCATTTCCGCCGTTCTCCACGCTTTCTGGAAATCCCAATCGTAATCGCGCAGATTCAAAACGTCGGCTTTGTTTTCGCACGATGAAAGCACACCGTTGTCGTAAATCACCGCGCCCGCGCTTCCGGCGTAACATTTGAGCTGCGCTTTGCCTTCTTCTTTGGTTTTCGCAATCACGTCGTGCATATAAATATCCACGGCGGCTTTGAAAAAGCCCGATTTTCCGCCGTAATTATTTTTCAGCGCGGCGTTTTTCGTGTCTTCCAAAATCTGGTGCGACAATTTCTGATACATCGTGTGATCGAAATTCAATTCGTTCGGGTCTTTTGACGGCGGGCGAATGTAATTGATATTGATTTTATCCGGTTTTAGATCGTGTTTCAGAAAATCGTACCATTCAAAAATCGTGTCCTGATTGGAATTCATCACGCAGGTACAGGTTTGAATGTCTAATTTGGGAAACTGTTCGCGCTTCATCTGCTGCAAAGTTCGCGCCGTGTGAATCGCTTTGTCCCAACTTCCTTCTTTCTGACGAATTTTTTCGTGCGGTTCCTTTACACCGTCAATACCGAGCGCGACCGTGACGTTCAGATTCGGACATTCTTCCATAATCCGTGTGACATCGGGGAAAATTCGCTGATGAATCTGTCCGTTTGACATCAGATAAACCGAGTCTAATTTGTTATTTTCGTAAAACGAACGCACGATTTCCGGCAAATCTTTGCGTGTAAAAGGTTCGCCGCCGGCGAGAACCAATACGCCGAGATTGCCGCCGAGCGTTTCCGAAATTTTATTGATTTCGTCAGCTTTCATCTGCAATTTTTTGCGCGGACGATCATCGAGTTCTTCGGTAAAAAAACAATGTGTGCAGCGCATATCGCAAACGCTCGTCACCAATATATTTAGAAAAACGGGCGAAATCGGTTTACCGACCAGAATGCTCGCGTATCGTTTGAAAATTTCTTTGGTTGTAAAATCCATTTTTATTATTCCTTTAGTAAAACTTACCGCGCCGTTTTGATGCAGGAAGTTTCCGCCACGTTTTAATTTATCTTAAATCTATGCTTTTGAGCAAGATAAGTTCGTCTTAATCACCGTTTTATCTGTAATTTCAATGTAATATTTCAGTTATAGTTTTCGACCTTTCGATAATTTGAGATAAGATAAAATTATGTTTCGCAGAGTTTATTTAGACAATTCCGCCACAACGCCAATTGATAAAACTGTCGTTGAAGCGATGCTTCCGTTTTTGACAGAAAAATTCGGCAACGCTTCGAGCATTCATTTTTTCGGTCAGGAAGCGCGCGGCGCGGTTGATAAAGCGCGGCATCAGGTCGCCGAAATTATCAACGCGCGTCCTAGTGAAATCGTCTTCACTTCCGGCGGCACGGAAGCGAATAATCTGGCGATTCGCGGTTTGATTGAAGCCAATGAAAAGTACGGCAAACACATTATCACTTCCCAAATCGAACATTCGGCGGTCAAAGAAGTTTGTGAAGATTTGGAAAAGCGCGGTTACGAAGTTACTTATTTGCCTGTTCATGAAGACGGCATCGTGAAAATCGAAGACGTTAAAAATGCGGTTCGTGAAGATACGGTTCTAATTTCGGTGATGACAGCGAATAATGAAATCGGCACGATTCAGCCGGTTGAAGAAATCGGCAAATTCGTTCGTGAACTGAAAAGCGGCGGCAAAAAAATTTGGTTTCACACGGACGCAGTGCAAGCCATTGGCAAGATAAAAATTGATGTCGAAGAAATCGGCTGTGATTTACTGTCAATTTCGGCGCACAAAATCTACGCGCCGAAAGGTGTCGGCGCACTTTACATCAGGCGCGGCGTGAGGTTGCACAAACAAAATATCGGCGGACATCAGGAACGCGAAAAACGCGGCGGCACAGAATCCGTTCCGCTGATCGTCGCCTTCGGCAAAGCGTGCGAATTGGCGAAGAATAATTTAAAAGAAAGCGGCGAAAAACTGCGAACTTTTCGTGACATATTTGAAAGCGCGGTCGGCGAGAAAATTGACGACGTTATTTTGAACGGAAACGCTGAAAATCGCCTGCCGAACATCTCGAATTTATCTTTTAAACATATTGAAGGCGAAGGACTTTTAATAAACCTCGATATGCAGGGAATCGCCGTTTCGACGGGTTCGGCGTGTTCGTCGGGCAGTCTCGAACCGTCGCCCGTCATTCGCGCTCTCGGCAGAAGCGACGAACTCGCCCGCGGCGCGATTCGCTTTAGTTTCGGCGCGGAAAATTCGATTGAAGATGTCGAATATGTGTTGGAAGTTTTGCCGAAAGCGGTGGAAAATCTGCGCCGTCTTTCGCCGAATTTTCAAACGACTGACAAACAGGTTTGCTGAATCGAAGAAATTTGCAGGGATGTCAGGATAAAGAGGGATTTTTTAATAATCAATCTTGTCCCTGTTAATCCTGACATCCCTGCAAATCTTCTTTATGTTTTAACTTTTTGCAAGTCATTCTTTTTCCAAAGATTTCACATCAAAAGCGCGCGGCAGAAGTTCATTCATCGGCAAAGTTTCTGTTTTATCTTTCAAATTCGCCAGAATGACCGGAATATCGCCGCAGAATTCGTGGATAATTTGGCGGCACGGTCCGCACGGCGGCGTTAGTTCATCGGTGTCGGCGACGACCGCGATGGTTTTAAATTCTCTTGCGCCTTCGGAAATCGCCTTAAAAATCGCCACGCGTTCGGCGCACATCGTCAGACCGTAACTGGCGTTTTCGATGTTGCAGCCGGTGTAAACTGCGCCGTCTTTTGTTTCGAGTGCCGCGCCGACTTTGAAATTTGAAAACGGCGCGACGGCTTTTTCACGCGCTTTGGCGGCTTGTTCGATTATTTTTTTGGGGGCGGTTTTCATTAGCTTATCAAACAAAAATTTCCGGCTGATTCGGATTTCCGCTGATTTCTTCGCGGATTTTGCTGCAAATAAATTCGATGCCGATTTCGTGATTGGCGGATTCGGGAATGATGATGTCGGCGCGGCGTTTGCTCGGTTCGACGAATTCAAAGTGCATCGGGCGCACCGTCGCGTAATACTGCGCGATCACGGACTCAACCGTCCGCCCGCGATCAATAATATCGCGCTGCAAACGGCGAATAAAGCGAATGTCGTCGGGCGTGTCAACATAAATTCGGACATCCAACAAATTATAAATGCGCTGTTCGGAAAAAATCAGAATGCCTTCGACAATGACGACCGGCTTCGGGTCAATATGTTCGGTTTCGTGATTGCGCGTGTGCGTTTTAAAGTCGTAAACCGGCATTTCAATCGGCTGACCGAGCTTTAAACGCTTGAGATGATTCATCAGCATTTCGCTGTCAATCGAATCGGGATGATCGAAATTCGCCTGCCGCCGTTCGTCAAGCGGCATATCGGCGAGATTTCGATAATACGAATCCTGCTCGACCAAAATCACATTTTCGCGCCCGATTATTTCAATAATCCGCCGCGCGAGCGTCGTTTTTCCCGAACCTGTTCCACCGCAAATACCAATAATCATAATGTTTACAGAGACATCCAGAATAATTGAGATAATACTGAAAGCAATTCAACAGTTAATAAAAACTCACCAATTTAACCAATGTCAAAATATTCGCTTAGTTCTGCATATCGTTTTCATCTCATTAATCTAAATTAGGAATGATTCTTTTGAGCAATCCTTTGAATATGTCAGCAACTTTTTCCCCCGTTTCCATCACTTCTTCGTGGTTGATAACTTCGTCGGAAATTCCCGCCGCGAGATTTGTGATGCAGGAAATTCCCAAAACTTTGATTCCCTGCTGCCGCGCCGCAATCGCTTCGGGAACGGTTGACATTCCAACCGCATCCGCGCCCAAAAGCCGCAGCATTCTGATTTCGGCGGGCGTTTCATAGCTCGGACCGGACAGGGCGCAATACACGCCGCGCCGCAAAATGCGGTGGGTTTCCTGTTTTTTGCCGGTTATTTTTTCTTCGGCGATGGCTTTATCAATCGCCATTTCCTTCGCCGCCGCCATCGCAATATCCTGATATTCCAGCGAATAAACTTCCGTCATATCGGGAAAACGCGCGCCTAATCGCTCGTCATTTGCGCCGCGCAGCGGATTAACGCCCATCAAATTTATATGATCGCGGATGAGCATCAAAGTTCCCTGTTTGAAATCCGTGTCAACGCTGCCCGCCGCGTTCGTCAAAATCAAACTTTTCACGCCGAGCAGTCCGAAAACGCGCACCGGGAAAATCACCTGCGATATTTCATAACCTTCGTAAAAGTGAAATCGTCCCTGCTGAACGGCGACCGGAACGCCCGCGACTTCGCCCAGAACGAGCCGTCCGGCGTGTCCTTCGACGGTTGATTTACAAAAATGCGGAATTTCATCGTAGGGAATGACGACTTTGTTTTCCACATCTTCGGCAAACGCGCCGAGTCCGCTGCCCAAAACGAGCGCGACTTTAATGTCTTCGGCGTATTTCGATTTAAGGAAATCGGCGGTTTCTTTGGCTTTTTCGTAATTCATAAGGAATTAATTTTTACCACAAAGATTGTCATTACAAAAACTTAAAATTGAGAATTCACAAAATACAAATAAAAAGACAAAGAGGTTATTCTATTGTGTGAAACCTATCTTCTCGCAGTTCGTAAAACATTCAGCAAATTTTTATCGGGAGAAAAGTTTATATGTCATCGCTCGCATTAACTCGTCTTTTGCTCGTTTTAATCGTTGTCTTTTCAAATGTAATCGCGCCTTTGGCAAAAACGACCGATTGCAGTCCGCATCGGGAAAACTTCGCGCGGCAAAATTCTTCCGCCGATGATTTTCAAGCGCGGCTCGCCCGAATGGAAAAAATGCTCGATGCCAAACGTAAGGAACTCGGCGTTCCGGGAATGTCGGTGGCGGTTGTCAAAGACGATAAAATCGTTTTCATCAAAGGTTTTGGAGTAAAAGACGCGGAAAAAAACCTTCCCGTTACGCCCGCCACGCTTTTTCCGATTGGTTCGTCAACTAAAGCGTTTACGGGAATGCTGATGGCGATGAGCGTTGACGACGGGAAACTCTCTTTTGCCGATTCGCCGAAAAAATATCTTTCGTATTTCAAATTGGAAGATGCGGAAGCCGATAAAAAGATCACCGTTAAAGATTTGATGATGCACGATTCGGGGCTGACGCGCACCGAACTGGTTTGGTATCCGGGCGTTTTGAGCCGCCGCGAAGTCATTCGCGCCGTCGGCGAAGCCAAACCGACTGCGCCGTTCGGCGAAAAATTTCAATATCAAAACGTAATGGTTTCGGCGGCGGGCGAAGCGTTGGCGAGCGCGGAAAATTCGACGTGGGAAGCCCTAATGAACAAAAGGATTTTGCAGCCGCTCGGAATGAAACAAACCGTGCTGACGCTGCCTGAATTGTTGCGTTCAAAAGATTTAGCACTCGGCTACGAATACGACGAGGCGGCGAAAACGATGAAGCGAACGCCGTTTCGTTCGGAAAGCGCGTTGTCGAGCATCGCTCCGGCGGGTTCGGTTTATTCAAACGCCGAAGATATGGCTGAGTGGCTGCGTTTTATGCTCGCGGGCGGCGTTTTTGACGGCAAACGACTGATTTCCGAAAAGAATTTTAACGAAGTAATTTCGCCGCAGATGAAAAATATCGGCGGAACGGACACGAGTTACGGTTTGGGCTGGTTTTTAATCAACCGCAAAGGACATAAAATCATTCAGCACGGCGGCAGCATTGACGGTTTTCGTGCCGAAGTTTCGATAATGCCGGACGAACATCTCGGTTTTGTGATTCTTACCAATTCATACAAAACGCCGCTCGTCGCGCCCGATTCGGGCGGCAGCGGCGCAGCAGAAGAAGTAATCTGGTCGAATTTGATAGATGAACAAAAACCGGATGATGCGAATAATTCAAAATCTACTGAAAACCCGCAAAATGCAATCGGAAAATATACGGTAGCCAATGTTACCGTCGAAATTACTATGAGAGACGGCGTTCTCGTGCTGAATGTTCCCAATCAGCACGCTTATCCGCTTGAAAATGTCGGCGGCAGGCGGTATAAATTCGCCGGTGATTCGCCCGCCGCCGGACACTTTGTTACTTTTCGCCCGGCGGAAGGAAACGTGGAGAAAACCGAAATGTTTCTCGAACAGCCGCCGCCGAAACGAAATTTAGTATTTACAAAAATAAATTCCGATGCCGAAACGCCCGAAACGACGACCGGCAGCGGCGAACGATATAAAGACATAGCGGGAAATTATGAAATACAAGAGAAAGGTCAAAAAACGGTTTTTCGATTGGTCGTGCAAAACGGCAAATTAACTGTAATGCGTCCGGGACAAAGTTCATTCACGCTCATCGAGAAAGGCAAAGATACGTTTTCAATCGCCGGCGCGCCCGACACTTACGAAGTAAATGTTGTAAGAAATCAGGCTGGTGAAGTTTCGGGTTTATCCACAAAACAGCCGAACGGAAACGTCGAAATGAAGCGCGTGGCAGACTACAAATCGCCGATTTCAGCCGAAGAATTGATGATGCGCGAGATCAACGCGCTCGGCGGCGAAGCGAATCTGCGAAAACATAAGACGCTGGAGACGACTTACGACATTAATCTCGTCAATCAAGGTGTCAGCGGCACGGGAACGATCCGCGAAAAAATGCCGAATTTGAGAACGAATACAATGATTTTAACCGCGCTAGGCAAGCAGCTCGGCACAATCCGCGAATATTTTAATGGCACGACGGGCGGCACGACATCGAGTTTTTTGCCGCCGGAAACAAACAGCGAAGCGGAATTGGCGCAGGAAAAAGCCGCGTCGGATTTTTACGCGCCGCTCGATTGGCAAAAGGTGTATAAAAAAATCGAAATTACCGGCACGACCAAAATCGGCGGCGAAGACGCATACATCGTTACAAAAACTCTGAATGACAATTCAGCGATTACCGACTACATTTCATCCAAAAATTATCTCTTGCTCAAACGCGACACTCCGCGTGGCATTACCGAATACGGCGATTATCGTGAAGTTGAGGGCGTGATGCTGCCGTTTAAATGGACAATCAAAAGCCCGAATACGGGTGAGCAAATCATCAATATTAAAACGGCGAAATTCGATGTGCCGATTTCCGACGATATTTTTACAGACGCGCGTCAAAAGCGTTAGTTAGCTCAATTGAGGAATATAATTTCAGTATTCAACTTTTCTTTTTCGTATGCTAAAATCTGATTTTGTATAAACATTATGCCAATTGTGAAATGTCCAACCTGTAAAAAAGAGACCGAATACAGCGGTAACGAATTTCGTCCGTTTTGTTCCGAACGCTGCAAATTGATTGACTTCGGCGATTGGGCGGACGAAAATTTTCGCCTGCCGACGCAGGATGCCGCGCTGACCGAAGAAGATTTGGACGCGCTGGAAAAAGCCTTGAACGAAAAAGCGAAAAGCGTATGACGAGTGCCGCGATAATTTTTGTAATTTTGATGCTGGCGGTGGCGGCGATTACGTTTTTCGTTTTAAAACGCGCGATCAAAATGGCGATTCGGGCGGCGATTGTCGCGCTGATTTTACTGATCGCGGTGGTCGGCGGCGTTTCGCTGTGGTGGTTCGGCACGAATCAGACTGCGGACAAACAGCCCGTCGTCATCAAAAAATCTCGATAAAAAATTAATGTCCCTCAACCTCAAACGCTTTTTTTCACGCTACAAAAATCTTTCGGGAAACGTCCTCGCGCTCAGTTTGGTCAGTCTTTTAAATGATACTTCGAGCGAGATAATTTATCCGCTGCTGCCCGCTTTTTTGGCTTTGACTTTGGGCGCGTCGCCGTTCGCCATCGGTTTAATCGAAGGCTTCGCCGAATCGGTCGCCGCGTTTTTGAAACTTTTCTCCGGTTATTTCAGCGATAAATTCGAGAAACGCAAATTTCCCGTTTTTCTCGGTTACGCGCTGGCGAGTTTAACGCGCCCGATTCTGGCTTTTGCGGGGAGTTGGCAGCAGGTTTTAGCCGTGCGCGTGACGGATCGCGTCGGCAAAGGCATTCGCGGCGCGCCGCGCGATGCGATTATCGCGGGCAGTGTGCCGGAAGAAAAACGCGGTTTGGCGTTCGGTTTCAATCGCGCCGCCGACAATCTCGGCGCGGTTTTCGGTCCGATTATCGCTTTCGTTCTGCTGTCATATTTTGCTTCCGACCCGCAAACTCCGACGGCGCGTGATTACCGGCAGGTTTTTCTCTACGCTTCGATTCCGGTCGTTTTAGGTTTGTTCGTAATCGTCTTTTTCGTCAAGGAAAAGCCAAAAGCCGCGACCGATTCGCTCGCGCCGAAAATCAAACTTTCGCTCAAAGAATTTGACGGCAATTTCAAACGATTTCTGTTCGTCATCGCGCTGTTCACGCTGTCAAATTCGACCGACGCGTTTCTGCTGCTCCGCGCCGAACAATCCGGCATCGCCGTCGCCGTTTTGCCGCTGTTGTGGATGT
This sequence comes from Pyrinomonadaceae bacterium, assembly GCA_965217575.1. Lineage (GTDB taxonomy): Bacteria > Acidobacteriota > Blastocatellia > Pyrinomonadales > Pyrinomonadaceae. The sequence continues at coordinate 1,975,874 of OZ244558.1, forward strand.
TTCTGAGTTTGAGCAAAGTCGTTTTCTCGCTGATCGGCGGCGATTTGTCGGACAAACTCGGCAGAAAAACGCTGATTTTTGCGGGCTGGATCGTGTACGCGCTCGTTTACGCCGGATTCGCGTTTACGACGCAGGCGTGGCAGGCGTGGGCTTTGTTTTTGATTTACGGAATCTATTTCGGGCTGACCGAAGGCGTGGAAAAGGCTCTCGTCGCCGATTTAGTTCCGCCGGAAAAACGCGGCACGGCGTTTGGTTTTTACAATCTCGCTTTTTCGATTACGGTTTTTCCGGCTTCGATCATTTTCGGCGCAATCTGGACAAAATTCGGCGCGGAAGCGGCATTTTTAATCAGCGCGGTCATTTCGATCTGCGCCGCGATTACGCTTTTAACTGTTCAGACGAAACAGAAACCGGCTGATTTATAGAATTCGAAAAATATTTGAATTCAAAAGGGTCAGCAGAATTTCATACTCAAGAAAACCGTAAAAATCAAAGATTAATTTCTCAAACGATAAAATATTTTAGTGTCGCGATGACCTACTTAATCATTTTTCTAAAATTTACAGCATACATATAAGGAATTTTTCTCGCTAAATCCAGATTTTCCACTTACCGCCAAACACCTGCATACTGAAGTAAAAAATACTCCGCGATGGGATTTAAGGCGAATAATTTTTCGGCGGGAAAGTTTCAACTCAAGGCTGATGATTGTTAGATAACCTTTTACGAATATTCCTTTTCTTCATAAAAAAACAGAAAACGCTATGTATATTATCATACATACCTATAAGTATCACTTATGGTATTCTATTAACAATTAAGAATCTGACTTAGTAATTTGGCTGAAACAGAATTCTGTGTGTGTTTTTCCTGTCGGCGGAAACACTAATTGAAGAATGCCGATATGAATAAGTAGTGGACAGGTTCGACACGAGCTTGTCCGCTACTTGTCTATTTATAGGAATAAAAATAAATATAATGCATAAATATAGAAATAAGTTAGTTTTTACCGTTTTCTCTCTCATTGTGATTACGGCGTTGACGATACCGCTAATAACGAGTGCTGCGACGTTAATAAATGACACATTTGCCGACGGCAGCAGTCAGAATCAGGACCTTGCGAATAATTCACTACAGTTATTTAACGGGCGCGCCGCAAATGTTCGCACGGATGCGGTCGGCTCGGTAAATTTTAATCTGATGAGCGGGTCTTCAGAAGGTTTTTGGGCGTATTTTACCGATCCTAACGCGCCGATTACGCTTGGTGTCGGAGATTCGCTGGCGGTTTCCGCGCAGTTCTCGCTGCAGGGTTTAACGGCGCGGGCGGGCGAGGATTTACGTTTTGGAGTTTTCGATTCCAAAGGCACTCGCAATACAACGAATTTGACGGGCGGAATGAACAGCTCGACCTTTACCGACGACACCGGATATGCCGGCAGACTCGCCGGGACAACCGGGGGCGACACGCCCTTTTCCATATTCCGCCGAGCGGTCGTGCCTGGAGCGAGCGATCCTTTAAGTCAAGCGGTATCGGGAAACAGCGGCGAATACACAGAAATCGCCGGAAGTACGACGACGGGCAGACAGCCTTTGACCGATAACACGCCTTACACTTATACTTACAAAATCGAGCGTTTAACGGCAACTGATACGCGGCTGACCGTAACAATCGTCGGCGGTGCGGTCAATATTCAAACGACCGCGACGGAAACAAGTTCCAATCCTAATACAACTTTCGATTTGTTCAGTTTTCGAATTCCGGGAACGAGCTTCGCCTCGCAAATTACCTTTACGCAGTTAAAAGTTGATTATTCACCAGCCGCGCCGGTTATCACCAGCCAGCCGCAGCCGTCGAATCAAACGGTTCAGGTCGGCAGTAATGTCAGCTATTCGGTCAGCGCGACAGGCAGCAATTTGTCTTATCAATGGCGCAAAGACGGCACGCCGATCACCGGAAATCCTTCGGCAATGACCGCCACGCTGCAACTTACGAACGTTCAAACCGGAGATACGGGCAATTACGATGTCGTCGTCAGCAATGCCGGCGGAAGCGTAACCAGCAATTCGGTGAGTTTGACGGTAACGACGGGACAGGTTGACCCCGCGCCGGTCATCACCAGCCAGCCGCAGGATACGTTTGTTACCATCGGTTCAACCGCTACGCTGTCCGTCACGGCGATGGGCAACAATCTTTTTTATCAGTGGTATAAAGACGGCAGTCCGCTTTCCGGCGAAAACAGTTCGACAATTACGATTACCAACGCGCAGTTGAGCGACACGGGAAATTACACGGTGGTCGTATCCAATTCCGGCGGAAGTCTAACCAGCAGCCCGGCGCGTCTGACAGTCGTTTCGCCGATCAGCGTAACGGCGATGCAGCCGATTAACGGAGCGATGAGTGTCTGCGTTGATACGGCGTTGAAATTGACTTTTGATCAAGTTCCGCAAGCCGGAACGCGCGGTATAATCCGTGTTTACAACGCGGACGGAACGATTTTCGATTCGATTGATTTATCGCAGGATACTGTGCCGGGCGCGAATGTTCCGGGCAATCAGTCTTCAAAAAGCATCGGCGGCGCGTCCACAATGTTTAATTATTACCCGATTATCGTTACTGATAATACGGCGGCGATTTATTTACATAAACAGCTTGATTACAATCAAACTTATTATATAACGATTGAAACGGGCGCGATCACTGATGCGAACGGCGCGCCGTTTGTCGGAATTTCCGACCCGAATGCGTTTCGTTTTACGACCAAAGCCGGCGCGCCCGCGCTCGGAACACAAAATTTGACCGTCGCCGCTGACGGCAGCGGAGATTTCTGCACTGTTCAGGGCGCGGTTGATTTCGTCCCGGCGAATAACAATCAGAGATTTACTATTAATGTTCAAAGCGGCGTTTATACCGAAATCGTTTACATCAATTCCAGCAAGCCCTATATAACGGTGCGCGGCGAAGACCGTAACGCGACGATAATTCAGTATGCCAACAACGAGAATTTAAACTCGGGAACGCTTGCCCGCACGTTATTTGGAGTTGATGCCGCCGATTTCGTGTTGGAAACAATCACGATTCACAATACGACGACCAGAGAAAACGCGCAGGGCGATACACGTCAGGCTGAAGCGTTTCGCGGCAACAATGACCGCATTCTGCTGAATCGCGTTAATTTGATAAGTTTTCAAGATACGCTGATGCTGCAAAGTCAGGGCGCACAAGGCGCGTTCGTTAATGACAGCTACATCGAAGGCGCGGTTGATTTTACCTGGGGTTACGGAGCGGTTTATTTCCGCAACTGTGAGCTGAAAGATAACGCTTCGGCAACGCGTTCAACAAGTTACTACTCGCAAATCCGCAATCCGCAGGGTAAAAATGGCAATGTGTATGTCGGCTGTCGGCTGACTCGCGCGGCAGACACGCCGGATAATACCGCTTATCTTTCCCGCATTGACCCGGACGATTTTCCATACAGTCAGGTGATTTATATTGATACCTTGATGGACACACATATTCGACCGGAAGGCTGGCTTTTTAATAATCCGTCACTTCCGCCAACACCGGAAAATTATCCGAACATTCAATTTTATGAATACAACAGCCGCAACATTAATACCGGACAGCCGGTTGATGTTAGCCAGCGTCATCCGCTGTCGCGGCAGTTGACCGCCGAAGAAGCCGCGTTTTACAGAAATCCGGCGAATGTGCTGGGCGGCTGGCTGCCTTCATTTGAGGGCGATGTTTACCCGCGTAATCAGCGTGATGCGGTAATAAATATTTCAGATTTCACACAAATCGGAAGGTTTGTCGCGGGACTGGACACGCCGACCGACGCGGACGAGTTTCAGCGAGCCGATATTGCTCCCTATGCCACCGCCGGCGATTCTCAGCTCAATATCAGCGATTTTATTCAAGCCGGACGTTATGCGGCTAATCTCGACCCGATGCAGGCAGAACGCGGCGCGATTCAGCAGACTAGCTCGCCGTCGTCCGATAAATCATTTTCTCCAACAAGAGAAATGCGGGCGGGCAAGAACTCGCTCAACGTCGCGGCGGCTTCGCGCGATATGACAATTGTCAGTCAGAATGTCTCGCCCGGACAGCAGGTAACGGTTCCGGTAACAATCGAATCGCAGGGAGACGAGAACGGTTTTGGATTCAGCATTGATTATGACACGACCAAAATCTCTAATCCGACCGTGCAGCTTGGCGCGGATACACAAGGCGGGTTGCTGATACCTAACACAACAAATGCCGGAGAAGTGGGAGTTGCTTTAGTTCTCCAGCCGGGTCAGACTCTAACGGCGGGAACCCGACAGTTGGTGACAATTACGTTTGACGTGGCGGCGGACGCGCCCGCCGGCTCAACACCTTTGACTTTCGGAAATATACCGGTAGCGTCAGTTACCGCCGACCAATTTGCCGCTCCTTTGCCGGTTAATTATATTAACGGCAGCATCAACATTCAGGGACCGACAGCGGCGGCGGTAATCGTCGGCGGTAGGGTTATAACAAACGGTCGCGGTGTTTCCGGTGCAGGAGTTTTCATTACAAACTCCGTCGGAAATACACGTTACACAAGAACCAACCCTTTCGGATTTTTCCGTTTTGATGATGTTTCTGCCGGTAATAATTACATACTTACAATTCAGCACAAACGGTATGTATTTCCGGTTCGGTCATTAAATGTAACGGAAAACTTGACTGATTTGACAATCACTAATAGCAATTCGGTCGAAAATGTTAGACAAGCATTATCTAAGTCTAACCTGCGAAAGTGAAAGTTTTGAGGTGAAAATCAAGCAAGCGAAAAAGGGCAATTACTATTTTATGGTAATCGCCCCTTTTCGCTTTTATAAGGAACAGTTTAAATAACACTGTTTTTCATCGGTATAAAATCTTTAAATACCTATTTACTTCCAATTCTTCTCTTTCTTAAACCTTTTAATAACCATATCGCGCCGCATTTTCGGCAGGTGGTCAATAAAAAGTTTGCCGTCGCAGTGATCGGTTTCGTGGAGAAAACAGCGCGCGGCTAATTCTTCGGCTGCTTGCTCGAACCATTCACCTTTTTCGTTTTGGGCTTTTAATTTAACTTTATTCGGTCGCACGACGATTGCCGGAACTTTGCCGACTGACAGACAGCCTTCCTGTCCTGATTGTTCGCCGCTCGTTTCGATGATTTCAGGGTTTGCCGCGATTAATTTTACGCCTTCGCAATCCATCACGAACAGCCGCAGATTCAACCCGATCTGCGGCGCGGCGAGTCCGACCCCTTCCGCGTCATACATCGTGTCGAACATATCGGCGCACAATTCGGCTAATTCTTCGTCAAATTTTTCGACCGGCTTGCCGACCTGCGCCAAAACTTCTTCGGGATATTCGGTAATTTTTCTGATGCTCATATTGCAGATTCCAGATTGCAGATTCCGTATTCCAAATTATTTTCTGCAATCTGGAATACAAAATCTGCAATCTGCAATTATCTGGGAATAATGCCGCGCCGCGAACTGCGGTGAAAATCGCGCTTGGCGAAAAAGTTTTTCTCGTCGCGCATCCGGCATTGCCAGCAAATGACGGTTTCTTCGTTGGTCGGACTAACGTAAACATTGTAATGTTCCATTATGCGGTCGCACTCCGAACAGCGGGCGGGCGGTTTTTCCGTCATCTGCGGATTTATTTCTTCGACCAGTTCATTTTCTTTAATCATCGTTTTTTTTCCTCAATAGGCGGACTTTTTCAAGATAAAAATTCTTTTCTTCGACAACAGTGTAATGCGTCTGCACAAAATTTTCCAAAGGCAGACACGAATCTTCGACGGCGCATTTTTCGCCGGTTAAAAGCCAAATTTCATTCGCGTCAGGCGGAATGACGGAAATCGTAAATTCAATCTGCGAGCGGTAACTGTCGGAACTTCCCGGTTTATCTTCCAAACCGTAAGCAAAAAAATTGCGGTCGGGCAAAATTTTGTTCACGCCGCTGTAATAATACGGCAGAGCAATCACGTCGTATGTTTGAAAAAGAACTATCGGCTGACGCGGCTTTTCGTTTTGTTCGAGAAACGCGCCGACACGCGCCCAATCGCCGCGTTTCGCCAAATTCGGATAAAGCGCGGCAAGCGCGTAAGTGAAAAACATCGCGCACAAAACCGCGAGAATCGGCAGCGAACGGCGCGGCAGAATCTTTTCCAGGACGGAAAAAACAAACAAAATCAAGACCGTAAAAAAAACCGCCGCGTGGCGAATTTCAACGACTGACGCGCCGAGCTGAAAATAAACAAAGAGAAAAAAAAGCGCGGCGGTCGCGGCGGTCGTCCCGAAAGCGACGATTTTTTCGTCCAAAATTTTGCCCCGGCTTTTGATAATGAACGCGCAAACCACCGCCAACGCTATTCTGATAATCCAGATTCTGACGATTGAAAGCGCGGAAACTTCATCGGTCGGGAAAAGTTCGGTCGGTAAAACAAACGTCAAAAAATGATTCCAAAGATTTTGCAGTCCTTCATAGAAAGTTTTCTCCGGCTGAAAATCAACGACGCGCACGGCAAACTGCCGCGAAATAAAATAAAGAATCGGCAAAATCGCCGTCCCGACCGCCAGCATCTGTAAAAAATAACTTTTCGCGTCGCGCCAACGCCGCAGGACGAGCAATGCGAAAAAATTGCCGACCAGCAGAAAGCCAAGATAATAATTGGTGTAAATCGCCGCGACTGCGGTTATCACATAAAAAATTCGCGCTTTTTTTGATGATTTCGCGCCGTCGGAAGAATTGATTGGCTTCACCAAATAACCTTCGCGGAAAAAATCCAGCAGCCACACGGAAATTAAAATAATCAGCGAATAAAGCCGTATTTCCAGGCTCGCCCAAACCAAATACGGATGCAACGCGAAAAATGCGGCGGCGAAAAACGCGAAATGTTCATTCCAAATCTTTCGCGCCGAATCGTAAAAAAATTTGATCGCCGCCAGCGAGCAAAGTATCGAAAAAAGCCGCGCGAAAAATATCGAATGATTAAATTCACGCCAGATGCTCAAAATCAAAAAATAAAGCGGTGCCTGCTTTTCGTCACTCAAAACATTGCCCCAGGCGTGCAGAAAACCGTATTGCGTGGTGTGCAGCGACGAGGCTTCGTCAACCCAAATATTCAGATAATAGGCGAGCGGCAAAGCAATGACGAGATGCAGAAAAAGTAAAATTAACAGCGATTTATTTCGGCTCGTTTTCAGCATTGTTTGATTACGCAGCGATTGATTAAATCCCGTGCTTTACGGCGCGTTCGCCAGTAAACGTCTTCCATAAAAATATGCGCGAATTCGCCGTTGCGCCCGACGCTTAAAAGATTTTCGATGTTGGTTGATTTTTCAAAATGGCGGCGTTCGGTCTCGTATTCAGTGAGAAAAACCGGATACGCAATCGGCGTTCGCAAAACTTTTCCGCCCAAAAATTTCTTGCGCGCGTCAGGAATTATTTCTTCTAAATTTTTCAGACAAAGCTCGCTAATGTCAGATTCGCTCATTTCCCAAAACTCGTCGCCTTTTTCGCAGCCGATGTCCACGGTGATTATCGTTTTGCCTTCGGGCGCGAGCCACGGCATCGAAAGCGTCGCTTCGGTCAGACGAAAAAACGGGAATTTGTCTTCGGGAAACCACAAAACCGTGTCGGGCAATAGTCCGCGCCCTTCAAAACGCATATTGATAAACGTCATCGGGCGATAACGAAAACGCGAAAATTCGTCCAGAGCATTTGTTCCTTCGACGATTTTCGCCAGAATATTCGCCGGCGCGGTGCTGATGACGGCGGAAAATTCCGCGATTTCGCCTTTCGCGCGCACCGCTTTGACTTTGCCGTTTTTGACGATAATTTTCTCGACCGGAGTTTCGAGTTTAATTTTATCTGCAATGCCTTCCGCCAATTTTTCGCATAAAGTTGAAACGCCCTTTTTCGGATAAACGTGATAAACGCTCGCTTTTTCCGGCATTTCGCGGTTGTATCCGACGGCGACGGCGCGATTTGTCAATTTGCTCATCGCTTTTAAATAAAGCGTTTTGCCGATGCTTCCCGGCAGCGATTCGCCGACGGCGGGCGATAAATCTTCCGCCTTCGCGCCCGACCACGCTTCGATCAAAGGCAGCGCGACTTCATCGGCGAGTGCCGCGCCGTAATTGCGGCGAAACCATTCGGCGGCTGACGCGGGCGCGTGTCCGTTTCCCGCCAGTTTCGCTTTAATTCCGCTAATCGTCATTCGCGGAATTTTCACCAGTCCGAACGGGTAAGAATAAACTTTGCCGCCGAGATAAACCGCTTCGCCGTAATGTTTAACGGTCAGACATTGGTCGCCGACACCAATCGCTTCCGCTAGCCGGTTCGTTATAAAATGCGCTCCGAAATCGTAGGAAAAACCCTCTTCATCTTTAAAACTCGACGCGAGTCCGGCAATTTTTTTTCCCGCTTCAAACAATACGAACGGGATATTCTGAGATTGCAGAAAATTCGCGGCGGTCAGTCCCGCGAGTCCCGCGCCGATGATGGCGATTGGTTTTTCGTTTTTCATAACGATTTTTATTTCTTGACAAATGTCGCGTTCAGCAAACCGCCTTTGCCGAATTTCTGCAAAATGATGTCGAGCGCGGTGAATGCCGACAGCGAAACGGTTGATTTCAAAGTGAATTGATTAATCAGCCACTGCGGTTTTTTCGTGTCAACAAATTTATTGTGAAACGAATAAACCCAATTAACGGGCGTAACCTGCGTCGTAATTTTTTCGGTTTCAAAGCCGACCTTTTCACCAAGTTTCGCCAGATTTCGTCTATTGAACAAATTCCAATGGCGCGGGAAATGATAGCCGCCCCAATGCGATTTTTTAAATAATTTGAAATCGCAAGAATCCGTGTTGTCGGTAACGATGACGAGTTTTCCGCCTGGTTTTAGAATCCTGTTTATCGCTTTCAAAAATTCAAAAGGCTGTTCGACGTGTTCGATTGTTTGGACTGTAAAGGCGAAATCGTAAAAATTTTCCGGCAAATTCAGACTTCCGATTGTTCCGAGATGAACCGTTAACCCTCTTTTTCGCGCCATTTCGACGGCGCGTTTGTCAATATCAACGCCTTCCGTTTGCCAGTTTTTTTTGCCGTATTTTTCCAAAAGTTTCAGATGAAAACCGTCGCCGCAGCCGATATCCAAAATCCGCGCGTCGTCCGGCAACTCTTTACACCAAGCTAAAAGCCTTTTCGCTTCGAGCCGCGAGCGGATTTTATAGACGATGCCGTAATCCGCTTCCGCAAAATCGAAAGCGTGATAATTTGACGGATAAATCGTTTTAAATTCAGAAATCGAAGGGCGCGGATTGAGATAAATCAAACCGCACGAATCGCACCGCATCGCGCTGAAAGAATCGTCGCTCGTGCGATATTCAAAATCTTCGCCCGCGCCGATTTGCGCCGCGTTTTCGTGGTCGCAGACGCAGCATTTGACCGAAACCATTTCAAGCGATTTGTTTTTCGGTTCTTCCATAATTTAAGAGTTTGAGATTGCCTTTTCCGACAATTTGCGCGTGTTTTCTCATATTTACAATATCAAATTTCGCGGAAAGCATTCCCAAAATCTCGCCGACAAACTCCAATTTTTCTTCGACCGGCAGATTCATCGCCGGAAAAAACTTGAGTTCCGGCGCGTCTTCGCCCGACAAAAAATCGAGCGGATGGAGCAGCAGTGAAAGCTGCGTTCCCGACATTTCGCACATTTTTAACGCCGCTCGCCAATAATTTCGCGCTAAGGTTTTGGAAAAAGTCGAAAGATAAATCACATAACTCGCGTGAATCGGCGTTTTAAATATCGGCAAAGTCGTCACCGGAATTTCGACCAATTCCTTTTCGCCGACGCGCCATTTATAAGGTTTCAGTGACTGAAAACCGTCAGCGAATTTGCCGAAAAGTTTCTTCCGTTTCTCGCGTTCTTCGTCCGACATTTCCGGCGATTTGAAAAAATAATAAGCTCGCGCAAGCGGCGCGATATACGTCGGCAGCGTCGAGCAGTCGTATTCGTAACCGCGCTCGGACAAAACTTCCAAAACCGTCGGCGAAAGCGAATAACCGGGACCGCGAAAGCCGACGAGTTTTTGATCGGTAAAATTCGCCATCGCCGTTTCGGTTTTCTCAAATTCTTCGATTAATTGTTGTTTTGAATAAAGATGCAGCCACGGTTCGTGATTAAACGAATGATTCCCGATTTCGTGCTGCGCGTCGGAAATCTGTTTTAACGCGCCGAGATTTTCCTCCCGCGCCGCGTCTTGCCCGACGATAAAATATGTAATTTTCAAATCGCGTTCCTTCAAAAATGCGAGCGAACGCGGCACGACGCAATCGAGATACGACGGAAAACTTTCCCAACCCGCGTCGCCGTGCGTTTTCATATACGACCATTTATTGTCGAGGTCTAAACTTAAACTTGCTATCGGTTTCATAATTTTTTTGCCACGAACAAACACGAAATTTCACGAAAAAATATTTATAAAACTTTCGTGCTTTTTCGTGTTTGTTCGTGGCTAATAAATCTCTCAGCCAGTTGAATCGTTTCGTTGACGTTCAAAGTTCCGTTCGTGATCTGCGCCGAATTTAAAATAAAAACATTTTCGAGCGAAGTTTTAACATCGGGAACATTCGCCGAATATTCCAGAGTCGGCAGCGGAAAAACTTGCCGAACGCGCGAAATTTTGAATTCGACAACATCTTCGCGCGAAAAATGCGGATACATTTTCTCCAATGCCGATGTAAATATATCTTCAATTTCCGCGTCCGATTTTTCAAATAATTCGTCGTCCGGCGCGACGTATTTCGGCAGATAAACGAGCGCGTTTCCGCCGAACTCCGATTTATCAACGAGCGCGGACATTTCGATAATTCCCGTAAACGGCGTTTCGTCGGTGATGTTTGTGACGTAGAAATTCGAGAGCGATTTTTTCGTCAAAACCGACGCGCAGACGATACCTTGATATTTGATATTTGTAAGTTTCGCTTTTTCCGTTTCGGTTAATTGCGGCAGAATTTTCGCCGCGACATTTGACGGGCAGGTTAAAATCACCGAATCGAATTCTGAAGAATTTTTAAACGCGGAGAGCGCAGAGGGCGCGGAGTTTTTGGTTGTTTTTCTTTGTTGAGCCGATGCGCTGAAACTCAATTCATATTCTTCTGCGGACTTATTAAAAATTTTCTCTGCGTCCTCTGCGCTCTCCGCGTTTAAAATTATCTTTCCGTCTATCTTCTTAATATTTTTAACAAGAGAATTCAAACGAATTTCCACGCCTTTCGCCGTTAAATGCTCGCCGAGTTTTTCCAAAATCCGCGCGTAACCGCCGCGCACATAGCCGAACATTTCGCGTTTCAAACCGGAATTTCTGGCGGCATACATTCGTTGAATCGTCGCCCAGATAAACGCGGCGGACGTTTCTTTATACGCTTCACCTAACTTCGCCTTGAGCAGCGGTTTCCACATTTTTTCAAATGTGCGTTTACCCGAAAGTTTAGTCAGCCAATCTTCGACCGAAATTTTCTCCAACGCTTTCCAATCTTTAACTTTTGAAGCGTAAAAAATCGTCGCGCCCAAACGAAATTTACTGACCAAATCAAGCGGCGGAAACCGCAAAAATTCGAGCGTGTTCGACATCGAAACGAGTTTCCCGTCGGTGTAAAATCCGGTTTTCGTTTCAACCCATTCAAACTCGTCTTTCAAGCCGATTTCTTCGATGATTTTTTTGGTAAACGAATCCGACAAAAGCGTAACGTGATAATGTTTGTCCCAAACGACATCGCCGATCTGCCACGCGCTCGCCAACCCGCCGATCTCCGGCGCGGATTCGTAAACGGTAACTTTCACGCCGGTTTCCGCAAGACGCAAAGCGAGCGTCAAACCGAGAAATCCGCTTCCGATGATGGCAACATTTGTCATAATTGTAGGGGCGATCCCTTGTGGTCGCCCGACGTTCGCATTTATCAACAAAACGGGCGAGGACAAGCCGTCGCCTCTACGGAAAAGCGTTCAATCTCTGCGCGTTCATTGCAAATAATCAACTCTGCCGACAAACTCCCAATTTTCCAAATTCTTCTTTGCCGGATTATTTTTGATATATTTTACGCACTCGGCAAAATCCGTTTCGTTGCGAACGATGTGATCGTAAAATCCACGTTGCCAGAGTTGACCTTTGCCGTATTTCCAAAAGACGCGCGTCGTCAAACTCTTAAACGCGCCGCAGATTTTGCCCAAATCTTGTGAGCATTCGCCAATTCCAATCAAAGAGTGAAAATGATCGGGCATCAAACAATAACAATACAAATTGAATTTCATTTTCTCGCGCAGTTCAATCAGACAATCAACCACCGATTCAGCAAATTCTCTGTTATAGAAAAGCGTTCGTCTGCCCTGAACATTAATCGTCACAAAATAAACGCGCCGCGATGAATAATTGAAACTTTGCAGACGCAGCGAATTTTTGCGTGTGTAAAGTTCGTCGAATTTTTCATCGAATTTTTCCATTTTGTTGGGGCGACGGCTTTTCCTCACCCGTTCTTTTGTTTGTAAGGGCGACAGCTTGTCCTCGCCCGTCTTCTCTTTTCTACACGTCGAATGAACGCGAACGTCGGGCGACCACAAGGGATCGCCCCTACGATTCTTTCACGATTTTACCATCAATTTCATATTTCAAACCGCAAATGCATTGTAAGGGCGACGGCTTGTCCTCGCCCGAATCGTCAAACTTATGAAAAAGCTGTCCGCATTTGCAGACCGCGCCGATACTTCGCGCCGGACTTCCTAAGACGAGATGAAAATCGGGAACGCTTTTGGTGACGACCGAACCCATTCCGACCATCGCCCAGCGTCCGATTTCGAGGTCGCTGCCGATGACGCAGCCCGCGCCGATGGTCGCGCCTTCTTTAACCAATGTTTTCAAAGTGTGTTCGTCAGGCTCGCTCGGACGCAGAGTTTTCAAATCGGGAAAAGTCGCGCGCGGAAAACGGTCGTTGGTAAAAATCGTCCCGGCAGAAATCATCACGCCGTCTTCGATGGTCACTTCGGCGCAGATGTAAACCATCGCGTTGATCTTCACCAGATTGCCGATTTTCACGTCATACGCGATATATGTTTTTTCGCCGACGATGCAGTTTTCGCCGATTTCCGCGCCGTGACGAATATGCACATTGTCCCAAACGCTCGTGCCTGCGCCGATTTTAACGTTTTCTTCGATGATTGCCGTTGGATGAATTTTAATTTCCATAAGATATTGCCCACGAAATACACGAAAGAAACGAAATAAAAACAAAAGATCAAATTTTTTTTCGTCTTTTTCGTGTATTTCGTGGGCAGATATTTCTTTATTTCTTGGCAGATTCCGATTTTTCGACGACTTTTTGCCAGAGGTTTTGATTGAGCGATTTATACGCCGCTTCGATGACTTCGACCGAGGCGAGCGCGTCTTCGGGTTTGGTCAAAAGTTCTTCGCCGTCCACAATCGCGTTGCGGAAATTTTCGAGTTTCGATTTGAACGCCTGAACTTTGTCGTAACCGGTGCCGAAAATTTCCCAGTCGGGCGACGAATTCAGTTTGTATTTCGATTCGCGCCAGCCGATGTGCAACGTGCCGTTCGTGCCGTAAACGCTGATAAAATTCGGCAGTTCTTTGTTGATGCCCCACGTCAGATCAACGCTCGCGGCGATGCCGTTTGCAGTTTTCGCCAGCAGTTTCACGTTTTCGTCAACGCTCAAATTTTGCGTTCCCGAAGTTTCGAGTGCTAAAACATCCGTGATCGCGCCGAGGAAATAGCGGATAATATCAACCGAATGCGTCCCGTTGTCCATCAAAACGCCGCCGCCGGAAATTTCAAAGTTTGAATTCCAGCGTTTCGACATATCAACTTTCGCCGTGAAAGCGTTTTCAAACTGCACGATTTCGCCGAGAACGCCCGACGCTAAAATCGCTTTGGCTTTGACGACATCTTCGCAATAACGAAATTTCGTCGCCATCGTGAACACGACGTTCGATTTTTCCGCCGTTTCGATCATTTCTTTGGCTTCGGCGACGCTCAAACACAGCGGTTTTTCGCATAAAACATTCACGCCTTTTTGCATAAAAAACATTGCAATTTCAGGATGCGTATTCGGCGGCGTGGAAACGATCACGGCATCAATTTCGCTCGATTCCGCCAGCGTTCTGTAATCGTTAAAACTTTTCGCCCCGAACGGTTCGGCAAACGCCTTCGCCGAATCTTCATTTACGTCGGCGACCGCAACTAACTGACAGCAAACGCTTTGCTGAAATGCCTGCGCGTAAGTTTGGGCGATGCCGCCCGTTCCGATGAGTGCAAATTTTAGTTTTTTCATAAGTTTTTAAACACAGATTTCCACAGATAAACACGGATTTAAGAATGATTAAATCAATTTATTTTTGATTTTTTCTGTGTCTATCCGTGTTTATCTGTGGTTTCATTTTTTTTATTTTCTGACTGATTCAACCGCTTCTCTAATCGAATCGGCTAAAAATTCGATGTGTTCTTCCGTGTATTTTTCGTTGATTGGCAAAACGAGAACGTCGTGCAAACCTTTGATCGTTCCCTCAAAATTATCGTCGTTGTAATCAATGGCTTCGGGACGCGCGAGATTGAACGGGTAATGCGAATCGCCGAAGGTGTTCTGGTCGCGGAAAACCATACATTTATACGCCGGTTTGACGACGTAGCGCGGTGCGCTGGCGACATCGTAGGTTTTCAACGCTTTCGACAATCCGACCGAACCGTCTTCGATTTTTTCGTCGTCAACGCGCAGGCAGAATTTCCAATATGTCATCGTTGAACCTTCGACAGGTTTGTAAGATTTGATGCCGTCAATGTCGGCGATTTTTTCGTCCAAAAGCTGCGCCATTTTCTGTCTTTGCGCGACCGAATGATCGAGTTTTTTCAACTGTTCATAAGAAACGGCGGCTTGCAGTTCGGTCATTCGATAATTCAAGGACGCGAAATAATGATCGGGATTTTGGTCGCCGTAACCCCACGCTTTGTTGATGAAAAGATACATTCGACGCGCCAAATCGTCGTCGTTCGTCACGACGATTCCGCCTTCGCCGGTGGTCATTTGTTTGCCCTGCTGAAACGAAAATGCGCCGATTGCGCCGATGGTTCCGGCGTATTTCCCGTCGCACATCGCCATAAAAGACTGCGCCGTATCTTCGATGACGGGAATTCCTTTTGCATCAGCCAATTCCATAATCGCACCCATTTCGCACGGGTTTCCGAACAGATGCGTGACGATAATCGCTTTGGTTTTCGGCGATAAAACCTTTTCGATAGTTTCCGCCGTGACGTTCAAAGTTTTCGGGTCAACGTCGGCGAAAACCGGAATCGCGCCCTGAAAAATGATCGGAGTCAATGCGCCCATATCGGTAATTGACGTGGTGACGATTTCATCGCCCGGATTCGGATTGATCGCGGCGACGGCGACGTGAACCGCCGCCGAACCGGAATTACAGGCGTAAGCGTATTTCACGCCGAGTTTTTCGGCGAATTCTTTTTCAAGCAGTTTGCCGTATTTGCCTTTGGTTGTAATCAGCACGCCGCTCGTCAAAACGTCCGTCACGGCGGCGATTTCCTCCGCGCCGAACGTCCGTCCGCTCGCGTCCTGATCGTTGGGTAATTTGATATTTTCTTTTTCTGCTGCTGGAATCATAATTTTTTCACCTGTTTGATAAATCGAAATTTTCGGGATAAAAAGCTCATCGGAAATAAATTTGTGGAGCTGAAGGGTAATCTTTCGATTGGAATTATTTTTTGGAAACGATTTCGAGCTTCTCTTTCGGCAAAGAAGTTTTGATAAGTTCGGATTTCCCGAACAATCGGGATTTCGACAGTTGGGACAGCAGTCTCAGATGTCCGAAAATCGTTCGCGCGGTTTTCATTTTGCTGAATCCGAACAGCCGCACTTCCAAAACCGCCGGATATTCGACGATTTTTCCGCCGTTCAGATCGAGCCGTCCGAGCATTTCCGCCACGCCGAGAAAACCTTTTTCTTCAATCGGCAAATCCACAACCGACGCGCGGCGATAAACCCGAAAACAACTGGTAAAAGTCGAAAGTTTCGCGTTTAACGCCTGACGATACAAAAACGACGCGCCTTTCGACAAGAACAAACGCCATTCCGGGACGTTTCGCACACCGCCTTTTTGGTGATACGGCGAAGCCGTCACCATATCAACATCGTCCGTCAAAAGCGGAATCATATTGACGAGTTCGTGCGGATCATATGTGCAGTCGCAGTCCATCGAACAGACGATTTCCGTTTCCGCGTTTTTCAAACCAGTCATAATGCCGGCGGCAACGCCCTGATTTGTTTGATGCTGAATGATTTTGACGTTTTCGCGCGCGCCGAACAGCTCGTGCAGTTTTTCGTAAGTCGCATCTTTGCTCTGGTCGTCAACGAAAACGAAATTCGACTGATAACCGCTTTCGCTCAATTTCGTTTCGACGCTTCGCAAAGTGTTCGCCAGATAAGGCAGCGCGGCTTCTTCGTTGTAGCACGGAATCACGATTGTTACCGGATTTTGGATTTTGGATTTTGGATTTTGGATTTCTAAAACCGCTTCCCGGCTCCGCGATTCGTAATTTGTAATTCGCAGTTCGTCTTCTAAATCGAGAAATTCCGCGCCGCTGACGAAATCGTAACGCTTGAGATATTCTTTGACGACCCATTCCATTTTGTCCAGTTTGCGGTAATGGCGGACGCGGTTGTAACGCGAAGCGGCGGAAATTCGTGGCTGTTCAGGGTCGAGTTCCCAAACGTGAAAATACAGAACGAACGGCTCTTCATAACGTTCGTGCCAGTCCTGCACAGCGTGACGCATCAGTGTGTGCGGGATTTGGCGAAAATAATTGCCGCCGGAAATCGGCAGCAGACCCGCGCCTAAATTTCTGGTCGAATACGGAAATTCCCAAATCGCCCTGCCGCCGGTATGAACCTGATGCGCCAGCCGTTTCTGTTTCGCGTCGTTTTTCGACGGCAGAAACGACGCGTCGTAAACGAAATTTTCTTCGGATAAAATGTCGAAAATCCACGAATCTTTTTCGTAGATCAGCTTTTCCGCCGAACGATAGCCGATGATTTTCTGCCCACCCGCATCTTCCAAAGCGCGGTTGGTTTTTCGCAGATCGTCACGAAATTCATCCGGCGTTAAATGCCGCAAACTGCGGTGATAAAAACCGCGCGATGCGACTTCGTGACCACGATTGACGATTTCTCTGACCAGTTTCGGATTTTGTTCGGCGATCCATCCAAGCACGAAAAACGTCGCCTTGGTTTTGAAATCATCGAGCAAATCCAGCGTTTTCAATGTGTTGCGCTCGTAACGCGGCTCGAAATGCGACCAGTTGCGCTGCTGAATCAAATTCTCAAACGCGCCGACGTGGAAATAATCTTCCACGAGAACGGTCAACAGATGCTTTTTATTTGAGGGATTTTGATTCATTTAATTTTAGAACGAAGTTTTTCGCGCAACCGTCTGACGAACGGATTCGACACCGAAATTTTCTCCGATTATTTCGACAATTCGCCGCGCTGCCGCGCCGTCGCCAAACGGATTTTTGATTTTTTTGACCGCATTGATCCACGTTTCGTCCGCGTAATTTTCCGCCAGAAGTTCTCTTAAATTATCGCCGACAAGTTTGGCGATGCCCGCTTCCAACGCTTCCGGTCGTTCGGTGTTTTCGCGCAGCACGAGCAGCGGTTTGCCCAAACTCGGAGCTTCTTCCTGCACGCCGCCCGAATCGGAAACGATCAGCCAGGCGGCTTTCATCAGCGCGATAAAGTCGGTGTAATCAAGCGGTTCGAGCAGAAAAACTCTTTCGCGTCCGGCGAGCGTCGCTTCCGTTACCGCTCGCACATTCGGGTTCGGATGAACGGGGAAAATTAAGCAAACGTCTTCGTTTTTATCAACAAATTCGCGCAGAGTTTTCAAATTTCCCGCCATCGCCGCGCCGAAACTTTCGCGGCGATGCGTTGTCAGCAGAATCCGCTTCAAATTTTTGGTCGCTTCGATCAAATTACCGATTTCCGCGCTCGCTTTTTCATTTTCCAAGATAAATTGCAACGCGTCAACGACTGTATTTCCCGTTTGAAAAATTTGTTTCGCGTCCACATTTTCGGCTAAAAGATTTTCCCGGTTGCCGCGCGTCGCGTAAAAATGAAACGCGGCGATTTGCGAAATTAGACGGCGATTCAGTTCTTCGGGAAACGGACTGCGCGCGTCGCCTGAACGCAGACCGGCTTCAACGTGTCCGATTTTTATTTTCCGGTTGAACGCCGCGAACGCGCCTGCGAAAGCCGTCGTCGTGTCGCCCTGCACCAAAATTAAATCGGGTGTTTCGCGTTCTAGAATCGCATCCAGCGATGACAAAATTTTCGCGCAAACCAGCGTCGGCGTTTGATTTGCCGTCATCACGTCCAAATCGTAATCAATTTCGATGTCGAAAATTTTCAGAAACGGCGCGAGCAAATCGCGATGCTGGCTGGACGAAACGACGATGATTTGAAAATTTTCGCGCTCTTTTAATTCCCGAATGACGGGCGCGAGTTTGACCGCTTCGGGACGCGTGCCGAACAAGACGAGAACTTTTCGCGCCAAAGCATCGGGCGGCGCATAATTTTCGCGCGGCGATTTTGAAGTAATTTTGAAACTGTCCGGCATCTTGTTATGTTTTAGGAGGCGGAAATCGGCGGCGAAACCTCTATCTAATAATCGTAAACGGCGGTGGATTTCGCTCACGCGAAAGAATAAGATTTAATTGAATGAAAATTTTGTTTCTTATATTTTACGTTTTTCTCTTTTCTTCTCAAGCGTTCCCGCAAATGATCGGGCAAGGTATTTTGCGCGGAAAAATTGTTGATGCGGTTGGTTTGCCGATTGAAAAAGCGCAGATCAAAGTCCGTTCAAATTCGGGAAAATTCTCTTCGTGCCAAACTGATAACGAAGGAAAATTCGCCTGTGAAATAAATTTCAATGAAGGTTTTTCGCTGACCGTCGAAGCGAAAGACTTTTCTATTCTACGCCAAACCTTTCGGAAATTGCAAGATTTTTCTCAGGACGAAACCCTGAGTCTTTCCCCGGCTTCGATCCAGGAAAAAGTGGTCGTTTCGGCAAATCGCACGGAAACTCGTCTGGGCGAAACGGCGGCGAGCGTTATTTCGCTGTCAAACGAAGACCTGAAAACGACCGCCGCGCCGACGATTGACGACAAGTTGCGGCAGGTCGCCGGATTTTCGCTGTTTCGGCGTTCCGGGAGCCGTTATGCGAATCCAACCGCGCAGGGAGTTTCGCTGCGCGGAGTCGGCGCGTCGGGTGCGAGTCGTTCGCTGATTTTATACGACGGCGTGCCGCTCAACGACGTTTTCGGCGGCTGGATTTTGTGGAATCGAGTTCCGCCGATTGCCGTCGAAAACATCGAAGTTCTGCGCGGCGGCGCGTCGAGTCTTTACGGCAGCGACGCTTTAAGCGGAACAATCAATATTTTGCCGCGCCGAACGCGCGAGAAATATCTTTTTTCCGGCGAAATCTACGGCGGAACGCAGAGAACATTTTCCGGTTCGACGTTTTTCGGATTTTCAAAAAATAATTGGACGGCAGATTTTACGGCTTCACATTTTCAAACACGCGGTTATATTTTGACTGACACAGACGAGCGCGGCGCGGCTGACAGTTTTGCCGGTTCGAGAAACGTGATTTTTTCGGGACGAATTGCAAAAAATCTGTTTCACGAAAATACGAATATTTTTTTCAAAACATCCTATTTCGGCGAATCGAGAACCAACGGAACGCCCGCGCAAATCAATCGAACGCACTTGCGCGAGTTCGTTTTCGGCGGAGATTCTGTAATTCCAAATTCCAGATTCCAGATTCCAAATTTGAATATTAACTGGCGCATTTACGGCGGAACGCAGGTTTACGATCAAACTTTTTCGGCGGTCAGCGCGGACAGAAACAGCGAAAGTTTGACTCGTCTGCAAAGAGTTCCGGCGCAAAACATCGGATTGTCCGGGCAAGTTTCGGGCGTGTTTCTGCAAAGTCAAACGATTGTTTTCGGCGTTGAAGCGCGTCAAGTGCGCGGCGCGAGCGATGAAATCGGATATTTTAACAACCGCGCGACTTCGGCGAGCGGCGCGGGCGGACGTGAGCGAACTTTTGGGTTTTTCGGACAGGATTTCGCGCGAATCGGCAGCAAATTTGTTCTCGCGGGCAGTTTACGGTTTGACGGCTGGCGAAATTTTCGCGCGCTGAGTTCGACGCGCACTTTTTCAAATAATCAAACGATTGTTACCGATTTTCCCGACCGCCGCGAAAACGCTTTTTCGCCGCAGATTTCCGCACTTTATCAACTGACGAATAATTTTTCGCTGTTCGCGCTCGCCTCCGAAAGTTTTCGCGCGCCGACGCTGAACGAACTTTATCGCGGTTTTCGCGTCGGCAACGTCGTCACTAACGCCAACGAAAATCTGCGCGCCGAAAAAGCCGCCAATTTTGAAACGGGCGCGAGTTTCAGCCGCCATAAATTTTATCTGCGCGGAAACTTTTTTCTGACGGAAATTTCACAGCCGATTGCCAACGTCACTTTGTCGGTTACGCCGAATTTAATTACGCGCCAAAGACGTAATGCCGGAAAAACACGCGCCATCGGCGCGGAAATCGAGGCGGAAACACGCTTTAGAAGTTTCAACTTTTCCGCCGGTTATCTTTTCACCGATTCACGCGTGACAAATTTTCCGTCCAATCAAAATCTGGAAGGTTTACTGGTTCCGCAAACGGCGCGCCATCAATTTACTTTTCAAACGAATTATTCAAAAAACAACTGGACGCTGGCGTTTCAGGGTCGCGCGTCGTCAAAACAATACGACGACGATTTGAATCTTTTTCGGCTCGAACCGTATTTTCAACTCGATGTTTTCGCGGCGAAAAGAATCAAGAAAAATCTGCAAATTTTTACGGCGATTGAAAACATCTTCAATTCGCGCTACTCAATCGCCAAAACGCCCGTTCGCAGCGTCAGTTCGCCGATCAATCTACGTGTCGGCGTTCGGTGGAAGTAAATTCCAGATTTCAGATTCCAGATTTCAGATTTAGAGTTTAAACTGTTGCTCCGAATCTTAATTTGGAATCTGATATTTGAAATCCGGAATTTTTAAGGCGCGGCGTAGAACGGCGCGGGCAAATCGCCGTTTTGTCCGAATTGGGCGGCTTGAAATCCGCCGTCGGAACTGCGCGTGACGTACCAAGTGCCGTTTGACGGGCGAAAAACGGCGATGTCGGTTAGCCCGTCGCCGTCATAATCTCCGGCGACGGGCAAATCGGTCGGCGAGCCGAATTGAAAGCCTGTAAATCCGGTTTGACTTCTTTGCAGATACCAGGTGCCGCTTGCCTTTCGGAAAACGGCGTAATCGGTTTTGCCGTCGCCGTCGTAATCGCCCGGCACCGGAATATCCTGAGAATTGCCGTTGCCGAATTGCAGGGCATTTAAGCCGTTATTAGAACTTTGCAACACGTACCAAACGCCGTTTGATTCACGATAAACGGCGATGTCGGCTTTGCCGTCGCCGTCGTAATCGCCGACCACCGGACGATCCGTGCCGCTGATGCCCCACTGCTGGGCGCGAAGTGAATTGTCGGAACTTTGCCGAATATAAAAATAAGCTGGTGACGAAGATTGTGTCCCGCCGCGAAAAACAGCGACATCTGCTTTGCCGTCGCCGTCATAATCTCCGGCTGTCGGCGTGTCGCCGTTTTGACCGAACTGAACGCCGACAAAAACATTGTCGCTGCTGCGAAGGTAATACCAAGTGCCGTTCGACGGACGAAAAACGGCGAGGTCGGTGATGTTGTCGCCGTCGTAATCAGCCGGAACGGGAATATCGCCGTTCTGCCCGAACTGCCGACCGGAAAATGAATTAGTGGAACTGCCCAATGTGTACCAAGTGCCGTTTGACGGGCGAAAAACGGCGAAATCGGTCTTTAAATCACCGTCAAAATCAGACGTTGATTTGACGCGGGAAATTTTATTGATCTGCCCGTTGGAGAAACAGACGTAAATTTCGCCCGCTTCGTCCTCGCCGAACGAAGTAATTTGCAGCGGCGTGTCAACTAACAGAGATTGCTGATTATTGTTCCAAATCAAAATTTCGCCGGTGCAGTAATCGCCGTAAACGTATGCGCCGTTCGGCAAACTGCCTTTCGCGCCGCGATAAACGTAACCGCCGATGATCGAACAGCGTCCGCCGGCGTGCGTGTATTGAAAAATCGGCGGCGTAAAATTCGCCGGAACGCAGAGAGCCGGATCGTTGTTGGTGCAGGAATTTCCTTCGTAAACGCGCCAGCCGTAATTCGCGCCTTTCGTAATAACGTCGGCTTCTTCGATTGCGTCCTGACCGACATCGCCCGCCCAAAGCTGCCGCGTTCCGCCGCGGTCAAACGACCAGCGAAACGGATTTCGCATTCCGATTGTCCAAATTTCCTGACACGTATTTCCGTTTGCCGCGCTGCCCGCATCGCACCGCGCGGTGTTTGCGCCGATAAACGGATTGGTCGGCGGAATCAAATAAGGCACGGACGAGCCGTTCGGTATGTTGACATCAATGCGAAGCATTTTGCCGAGAAGCTGCGCCGGATTTTGAGCGTTATTATTCGGATCGTTCGCCGAACCGCCGTCGCCCATTCCGATATATAAATAACCGTCGGGACCAAATTCAATCATTCCGCCGTTATGATTGGAAAACGGCTGCGGAATCGTCAGCAAAATTCTTTCGCCGGCGAGGTCGCCCTGATTCGGGTTGCCCGCCGTCGTTTGATATTCGGCGATCACCGTCGCGCCGTCGCCCGCCCGCGTGTAATCAACGTAAAACTTTCCGTTCGCCGCAAATTGCGGATGAAACGCCAATCCCAAAAGTCCGCGTTCATCGCCGGTAGCGGTCGGAACCGTGATTTTTGAACTGAGATTGATAAAATCCGTCGTTGAATTCGCGCCGGGCTGTAAAACTTTGACAGTTCCGGCTTGCTGAACAATAAACAGCCGATTGCTGCCGTCACCGGCGTTTCTAATTAAAACCGGACGCGACAGACCGCTTAGAAACGGCTGTAAACGAATCGTGTAGTTGGTTCGCGGAGTCTGCGCCGCAATCATCAAATTGAAAAGCAAAAGACAAAAGCTCAAACCGGCTAAAAAATTTAAGTTTTTCATTTGTAATTCTCCGAAGGTATTCTATTCGTCCGCCGTTATTCTGATTTTTCCAGTTCTATGTTCGACTGCCCGGCAGATGCGGTTTTTAATTATACAGTTAATGAGAAAAGCGTTCATCCGGGGCGCGATTTTATTTTCTATGGCGCGGATGCCGCACTTAAATAACACTATCGAGATTAAAAAAAGTCGTCTTTCAAAAAACAAAAGACGACTCTTCTTTTCTCGGCTTGCTTGGAGTGATAATTAGCTGAGAAATCCTTTGAATTTATTCGGCGCGGCGGCGTAACCGGGAAATATTTTGTCGAGATTTTTGTTGCCGCTGTATTTATAAGCGACTTCGCCGAACACGTCGCGGAAATCGGTGGTGACGGCTAAATCGCGCCCTTCGTTGAGCTGATCGTTTTTCAAACCTTTCCAATCGCCGTAAACCTTGCCGCCTTTGACCGAATTGCCCAAAACAAACATCGCGTTAGCGTGTCCGTGATCGGTGCCGCGCGTACCGTTTTCGTGCGCGGTTCTGCCGAATTCCGACATCGTTAAAATAACGACATCATCCATTTGCTTGCCTAAATCGGTGGCGAGGGCGGCGATGCTCGCGCCGAAATCGCGCAGAATATTGGCGAGTTGTCCGCGCGCGCCGCCTTCCGCCTGGTGCGTGTCCCAACCGCCGATTTCCGCAAACGCGACTTCCAAACCGACACCGGCTTTGATTAACTGCGCGATTTGCAGCAGCGAACGTCCGAGCTGACTGTTCGGATACTGCGCCCCGTTTTCCGCTTTATACTGCGACGGATTGGCTTTTTTCAAATAATTGACCGCTTCAAAAGTTTCCTTTCCCGTGTCGCCCAATCCGTCGCTGGCTTTCTGCTGCCAGATGCCTTCAAAACCGCCCTGCACGGAATTGGTGTACGCGCCCGCGCTGATCGCAAAATCAGCCAGATTAGACATCGCAATCGTCGGCGCGCGTCCCATCAAACTGCGCGGAATCTGCGGATTCAGCGCGACCGCGCGAAACGGCGAAGCGTCTTTTTCCGCCTGCGTCTGCAAGACCCGATTGAGCCAGCCGTCTTTGGTTGATTTCACGCCCGGCGTGGCTGATTCCATATAATCCTGCGCGTCGAAATGCGAGCGCGTATTATCGGGCGAACCGGCGGAATGGACAATCGCCAGTTGTTTATTTTTCCAGAAACTTTCAAACGGCTTGAGCGACGGGTGAAGTCCGAAAAATCCGTCGAGGTCAATCGCGCCGTCGTTTTGGTTCGGTTTTTGAATCGCAATCGTGCTTCGCAGATTATAATATTCGCTTTCGCCATAAGGGACGACCATATTCAGCCCGTCAACCGCGCCGCGCTGAAAAATCGTGATTAAAACCTTTTTTTTGCCGTAGCCGCCGGTCGCTGTCGTCGGCAGCGTCGCCGCGCTTGCGAACTGGTGCAGAAACGTCGGCGCGACGCTCATTAAACCGAAACTTGCCAAACCGATTCCGCCCGCTTTCAAAAAATATCTTCTGTCCATATAATTTACCTCGCTATGATTCCAAATTTTACATTCCGTATTCCAAATTAAAGAAAGGCTCAAATTTGGCTGTTTTTGTATTTTCAAAACTCACGACCCGCCGTTTATCACTCACTGCTGAAAAACTACTGCCGCTGGAAATCCGGTGAGCCTAAAATTAAACCGACGACTTTGAAAACCTGCGGGTCGCCGCTCGGCGCAAGCAGTTGCGCCTGTTTGCCAAGTCCGCGTTTGCCGCCGCCGCCGCCCTGTCCGGTTTGCATCGAAGCGTTTTCCATCACCGCTTCTTCATTATTGACATCCAGCGTCGGCTCAATCAGCGGCTGGTCAATCTGCTTCAAAAGCATCGCCTTCGTATTCAGCGAAATCTGGTTATCGAGCATTCCGGCGATTGATTTGTTGAGAATTTCCTGTTTGTTCGCCGCCTGATATTTTGATAAATCAACTTTCGTTCCGCGAATCCGGTTGCTTGCCAGCGCGACGGCGAAATTCATTCTTTCGAGCAACGCGCCCGTGTTGACCCAATCTTCCGCCATATCCGGGTAGCCGGTCGGCGCGATATAGCCGTAAAGCGGTTCGCCCATTTTCACCAGCATCGCCTGAACTTGTGTGCCGTTGGTATCCGCGCCAATCGTGCGAATCGCGCTGACGACCAGTTCAAACGGGGTTTTGATTTTCGCGCGGTAATTTTCCGGCGCGTAAAATTCCCGGTCGTTAAAAAGCGCGCGGAGCGTCGTTTTGATGTCGCCTTTGGAATTATGAAACGCGTCCGCCACGCGACCGACCAGCGCGTCGCTCGGATTATCGCTGACGAATTTAACCGCCAATTTGTGCGCGATAAATTTCGCCGTCGCCGGACTGTTGACGAGAATGTCCAGCACTTTCAAACCGTCCTTCATTCCGCCTTCGTTGACTTTTTGTCCGAGAATAATTTTCTCGCCGCCGTCGTGCGCGCGTTCGTTAAAATAAAACGTGCCGCTTTCCGCGTCTTCCGGCAAACCCATCGCCCGCGCCTGCCGCGCCGCGCGTTTGTCGTCCCCGCCGTTGATACTGCTCGCCGCCATCGTCCGGTAGCCGCGCGGATTAACGATTGTCCAGCCGGTAAAAGCGCGGGCGACTTCCTGGACATCCTGCTGCGTGTAACCGCCGTCAACGCCTAATGTGTGTAGTTCCATCAGTTCGCGGGCGTAATTTTCGTTGATGCCGCGTTTTTGTTTTTTCGCCTGATTCTGACGTTGCTGATTTTGTTTCAGACGCGCGTCGAGTTCCGCGTCATTCAAACCAAATCGTTCTTTAACCTGCTGGCGGCGGCGCGGGTTGATTTGACCGTTCTGCATCTGTCGGCGGGCAACATTGTTCGCCTGCATATTTGGCGAAACCGACTGGAAATTGTCGAGATAAAAGAGCATCGCCGGACTTTTCGCCGTTGCCAGCAGCAAATCCTTGAAGTTTCCGAGCGCGTTCGGGCGAATCACATCGCGGTCATATTCCGGCAAAAACCAGCGCACCGCCGCTTTATTGGCATAGACGTTGAAATGGTTTGACCAGAAATCAACCATCTGTTCCTGAAGCTGCCGCTCCGAATAAACCGCCCGCATAATGCGCGACGCGTCTAACTGCTGCGTGATCTGCTGCGGACGACCGAAGTTGTTTTTTTGGTAGATTTCGGCGACCCGCTGTTGAAGTTTTTGTTTTTCTTCATCGGTAATCGGCGCGACATCGGCTTTTTCGTCCGGCGGCATCATCGTTTTGCCGTCAGCCGCCATCGCGCCGCCGCTTTTTGCCGGATCATCGGCGTTGTTTTTATTTTTGTTTTTTAACCGCGTGAGATCGGCTTTAGTCAGTCCGTCTTCTTTCGCCACCGCCTGCAAAATCGCCGCCGGCGTGGGATATTTGGCAAAAATTTCTTCGTTCGATAAATTCAAAACATCTAGATTTTTGACCTTCGCTTCGGCGAGCGTGTCGCTGATCGAAAACGGATTAAGCTGCTGTTCGATATATTTATTCAAACCCATCGCCTTCACCCGTTCGACATCGCCCGGACGCGCGCCGAAACCTAAACGATTAAGAACGTGTAGAATTTTCTGGTCTTCGGTCAAAGATTTCACGCTGTTTTTTTCCATTGTCTGCGCCTTCACGCCAACCGCGCCGAGCGGCGCGAACATTGCGAACATCATCAAAAATGTCGTGAATTTGTGAATTAGAGAAAATTTTACTGTCATCTGGTTTTACCTCGAAAATATCAATTGTCTTGAAACTTATCAAAATGTCGTCCGCTGAGTTAGACGCGGGAAAAGCGAAAAAGGACGAAAAATATCATTATTTATTATTAACCCGGCGTTTATTATTACCCGGCATCTTGCTTATCATTGAGCGTCAAAAACTTTAAGAGCGCGAATAATCAGAGCGCGTCGGACAACCGGCAGCCGAACCGTCGACATCTAAAAAGTTTAGCAATTTCCCGCAAATTAAGTTAAAATATCAAATAATTCAGTTAATTATTAGCAGGTAGAATATTATGAAATTAACCAAAAGCACTTTTATATTTTCCGTTTTAATCGCTTTGCTGCTGACATTTTCGGCGTTCGCCCAGAACAAAAACTTCAGCGATCCGAATGTCGAATACACTTTTGATCTGCCCGAAGCAAAGTGGAAAATGATCGTCAAACCTTCGCCGACGATTTCAAATGTCGAATACGTGGACGGCGACCGCACCAACGCGCATCTCGAAGTTCGCAAATTGACGATCAAAGCGGGCGAACCGCTTTCGGACACGATCCGCGACGAGGAGCAAAAACTCCAGTTTCTGCCCGGTTACGTCGCCGGCAAAGAAGAACCTTTCAGCGGCGCGCTCAACGGCAGAGTTTTCAATTACGAATTTATCCGTTCAGGACGCAATATGAGCGGCAGATTCTACTTTCTCAAAGCCGACGACACGACCGTTTACGTTCTCCGTTTCGACGGTTTCCGCGACAAGCTCCGCTCGGTACGCAACGAAACCGATTCGATTGCGCGCACTTTCAGTTTGAAGAAAGCAAAATAGAGCGACGAACCGGAATGTTTTTATAAATTGATGGAAATACAGTCGAGACGCGAACTTTTACAGAATTAATCCGATCAATTATCGTCAATTTTAATCAGAAATTTCGCACCGAAAGGTAAAATATAGCCTTTGGTATCTTCATCAATTCCCGGCAAACTTTCATCTAAAGAACGCGCTTTGTGCAGACGCATCGGGCGCGTTTCGTTTTCAGGTAAAGAGGTGAGAATTCGCACGTCAAATCTTTCGGCTTTTCGCAGTAAATTCCACGCCGTTTGACCGTTGACCTGATAATTTTCGCAGAGTTTTTTGGCTAATTTTTTAGAATCTTCCGCTTCGAACCACGATAAAAAATCGTTTCTGCCCAAACCGTCGGCGCATTCGGCGAGCCAGATAATTTTTCCGCCGTCATTGCAGGCGTGCGCCGCCGTATCAAGAGCTTTGTGCGCCTGAATCAAATTAATATCGTGCGGAAATCCGCCGCAACTGACGATTACCAAATCGCGTTTTTCGGCAATTTCAACCGTGTGACGCGCGGCGTAAAATTCGCACGCCGCGCGGTGCGCCGCAATCCAGTCGCCGCCGAATAAATGCGTCGCTTCGCCGTTTTGGTTGACGATTGTATTGATCGAAAACGACGGCGGAACTCTTTCGACGACTTCCATAAACGCTTCGTGAACGGCGTTCCCGTCTAAAACTCCCGTTTCAACGCCTTCGCGTCTTGAATTTGTTTCGCAGTCGAAAGCCAATTTATGCGTCGCGGAAATTGTCCGCGATGAAGCGAGTCCGGGACAAATTAATTTTCTGCCGCCCGTGAATCCGGCGAAATAATGGAACGAGATGCCGCCGACGATAATAATATGATCGTGTTCAGTCAACGCGCGATTTAATTGAATCGGAATGCTGCCGGAAGTTTCGCCGAAATTAACTAACTGCGCCAAATCGCGCGGATTATGATCGAGCGTTTTAATGCGCTGGTTGATAAACGGCGTGAGAATAACTTCTTTTTCGGCTTCGGTAACTTTTCTGTGAATGCTGGTGGCAAAAATTACGCGAATATCGAAAGGCATCGTGCCGCCCGCAATCAAACGCCGGACGAGCAGATTAATTATCTGCCCGCTCGCCGTTTGGCGCGTCGCGTCCGGCACGACGATCAAAACGCTTTCATCCGCGCCGACAATTTCTTCGATTTTCGGCGAATCAATCGGCTCATCAAGTTTCGCGCCGATTTCCGCGTCGGTCAACGCGGCATCCGATTGCGCGCCGCCTAAAACATCAAATTTAGCGGAATCAAAATTGAAGTTTATAAAAGTTTTTCCGTAAGCTAATTTGATTTCAGACATTAAATTTTGCGAGTTGAAGGACTGGAGCGCAACCCGTCCCGGTTGCAGTTGAGTGTCGCTTCGACGCGAAAGATCACTCGTTTATATTCAAATTGAAAGTTATCGAACGTCGTTTTCGCGCTCTCGCGCTCATTGCAACCGGGACGGATTGCGCTCCAGTCTTTTTTTGCTTTTTCGGCGTAATATCAAAAAGTTAGTTGAATTCAGTTTTTGGATTTTGATTCTCAAAATTTGGAATTTGAAATCTGGAATCTGGAATCTTCCGCAGGCGCGAAGCAGTTTGCGCCGGAAAAACACTGGTGCGAGTCTGCTGTTTCGTCGGCGAAAGTCTCCATCTGAATCGTCAAATGATCTATGCCGAATTCGTCGTGCAGTTTCGCCTTGATCTGCCCCAAAAGTTCCGACTGCGCGACGTTTTCACGATGAACGACGTGAACGCTCAACGCCTCCATTCCCGACGTGATCGTCCAAACGTGCAGATCGTGGACGTTTTCGACATTTTTTGTCTGCAAAATCGCCTGCTCGACCGCCGCTAAATTGATGTGCGCGGGCGTTCCTTCGAGTAAAACATTAACTGATTCTTTAATTAGATTCCACGCGCCGAAAATAATAATCAAACTGATCAGAACGCTGGACGCGGCATCAGCCCAAGCCCAGCCGAAGGCGATAATCAGCACGCCGGCGATGATCGCCGCCACCGAACCGAGCAAATCGCCCATTACGTGCAGCCACGCGCCGCGCATATTCAAATCGTGATCGTCTCCGCCGTGCAGCAGAAACGCGGCGATGATATTGACGATCAAACCGCCGACGGCAACCGCCGTCATCTCGAAACCCTTAACGTTTTGCGGCGTTTGCCAACGCTCGAACGCTTCGTAAATGACCCACAAAGAGATCAAAACCAGCGCGATGCCGTTGACGAAGGCGGCGAGAATTTCGTAGCGATAATAGCCGAACGTCTTTCTATCGGTCGCCGGACGCGCCGCGATCCAAATCGCCGCCAAAGTCAGTGACAGCGCGGCAACATCCGTCAGCATATGTCCGGCATCGGCAAGCAGCGCGAGCGAATTCGACAGCCAGCCGCCGACCGCTTCCGCCAGCATATAAATAAAGGTCAAGCCGAGTGCAAATTTCAGTTTATTCAAACTCTGCGCCGAACGTCTTTCGTGTGAATGCGTGTGTCCCATTTTTTAGATTCCAGATTCCAGATTTCAAATTCCAGATTAAGATGCAGAATTTTGAGCAAAGTTTTTAAATTTATTTAACACTTGCGCTTCATTACCCAAAAACTTCAATCTGGAATTTGAAATCTGGAATCTGCAACTTGAATCAGCCTTGCCGCACGGCTCGCCCGCTGCTTAATGATAAATTGTAGCGGCTTCGATTGCCCTTTTCATCGCTGACTTCGACCGTGACCGCGCCGGTCGAACTGGAAACTTGCAGGCGAAACGAGCCGTCGCCGGAAGCGAAAACTTCGCGCCCGGATGCCCGCGCCGTCGCGCCCGGCTTGGTTTTGCCGCTGATAATGTAAATATTTCCGCCGACCTTTTCAACCTGCCAGTCGCTCGCC
The DNA here is from genome assembly GCA_965217575.1 of Pyrinomonadaceae bacterium. Classification (GTDB taxonomy): domain Bacteria; phylum Acidobacteriota; class Blastocatellia; order Pyrinomonadales; family Pyrinomonadaceae. Next base: position 2,006,591 of record OZ244558.1, read on the forward strand.
GTCACCGTTTCGCTGTTGCTCTGTTTGATGACGGTAAATTTCCACGGTTCGCCCCATTCGCTGGTTTGCCCCGACGCGGAACTCGTCTGCAATCGCCAATAATAAATGCCGGAGGCGAGATTGGCGACGGTGAAAATCTGGTTGGTAATCGCATCGCGTTCAATAATCATCGCGTCGGGAACAAAAAACGGCGAAGTCGAAACTTGCAGATGAAAACTCAGCGGCGAATTTGAATCGGGCTTTTGCCAGCGAAAAGAAACGTCGGACGAAGCCGTAATTTGTTCGGAATTTTGCGGCGCGACTGGCTTCGGCGCGTCGAGCAGTCGTTCTTTGGGCGAGATTTTCCCGTTGTTGACAGTGGCGAATTCGTTTTCTTTAATGACGGTTTTTTCATTTCCCGTATTTGATTCGACACCGCCGCGACTGATGCGAATTTCGCCGCCGTTGGTTTGTTCGTTGATTTTAAAGCTCGCGTCGGTCTGCGGAAAAAGCCGGTTTTCCGATTCTTTAACTTCGACGACGTTTTCCGTATTTTCCGTCTGATCCTGCGTTTTGACGTTGAGTTGCCCTTCGTCGAGCGTGACGCGGACGTTCGTTCCGCCGAAAATAGAAGAACTATCACGAATGACGACTGTGCTGTTCGGGCGCACCGAAAGCGTCGAACCGTCAATCATCTGAATTTGCGCGCGCCCGTCGGCTTGCGTCTGCACCGTGTCGCCCGCCGCGACATACGTTTCCTTCGTCACCAGAATCGTTTCGCGCGTTGAGGCGCGAATCACGCGCACGTCGCCTTCAAAGGAAACGATGCGCGCCGCGTCCTTTGGAATTTCGATCTTTTCGGAAGTTCCCAAAACGGCTCTTTTCTGCCAAATCCACCAGCCGCCGCCGATTAGCAGAGACAAAAAAACGATTCCGGCGATAATGCCGTAAACGGTGCTTTTTTTGATGTTCCACCAATCAACGTAAAATTTGCGGTGTTTGCTTTCCATGAGAAACGGCTCAAAAATTTATCAATCGTTATTATACTACGCTTCGTTTTCTTTTGCGGGCGGATAGATAAGTGAAAAAATGATTGAAAGCGCGATTGCGCTGACGACGATACCGAGCGACACATTAATAATCATCTGTTCAAAGTCGTGATGCAAATATCTTTGCAGAAACACCGAAAATGCCGAATCGCTCACGCCCGTCGCCAGCAGCAAACCTTCCGCCAGCAACGGCAGAAGCATTTTAAAGCCGATAAAACTCAACACAAACGCCAAACCGTATTTGAGAAAATGAAATTTATCCGCCATTTCAACCAGCAGAAAAAAGAACGTTCGCAAACCCAAAATGGCGAAAATGTTTGACGTGTAAACGATAAATTTATCGGTCGTGATGCCGAAAATCGCCGGAATCGAATCAACGGCGAAAACCAAATCGGCGACGTTAATGATGATCAGAACCAAAAGAAGCATCGTTCCGAGACGCTTGCCGTCTTTAACGACTAAAAATTTTTCGCCTTCAAATGTTTTGGTGATCGGAATAAAACGCGTCGTCAGCCGGACAATCGCGCTTTCTTCCGGGTTGAAATCTTCATCGCCGCCGAACATTTTCAGTCCGGTGTAAACCAGAAACGCGCCGAAGAAGTAAAGAATCCAGTGAAATCTTTCAACCATTTCCGCACCGGCGAAAATCATCACCATTCGCAGCGCGAGTGCCATAAAAATCCCCCAAAATAACGCCCGATGCTGATATTTTTTCGGAACTTTGAAATAGTTGAAAATGAGCAGAAAAACAAATAAATTATCAATCGAAAGCGAAAGCTCGATTAAATAGCCGGTGAAAAATTCTTTGGCTTTGTGCGAAGCCAACGCCCAGTCCTGATGATAGTTTCCGACTTGCCAGTAAACGAAAACGTTGAAAAGCAGTGCCAGCGAAATCCAAATCACGCTCCACACTATCGTTTCCCGGCGCGTCGGCGTGTGCGCGTTCCGGTTGACGATGCCGACATCAACAAAAAGCGCGATCAAAACGACGGCGAAAAACGTAATCCAAACCCACATCGGATATTCCATATTAGTTAAAATACAGTTTTTCGGGGCAAATTGTCCAAAACGCGAAGTTTAGTTTTTATCTTTAATCGCTTCTTATAATTTGTTGGGCGGCGGATTCGCACATCAGCGGCGCGACCAAACTACGCTAAAAAACTTTACTATCAAATTGCGCCTGAACGTTTGAATTGACGTGGAGCAAAACGCCGCCGCTCAACTCCGGGTTTAAGAAAGACCGTTTAGGAAAGTCGCTGTCCGCGCTCTCACATACACTTATTGTGTTGCGCCGTTAATCTCAAAGTTCTGTGTTTAATAAAACGCGACTGCTGAAACTGATAGCCGAAACATCATTGCTCATTGGAATTTTTCGTCTTTTGAATCATCTCTTGGATTGTTTCGGTTTCGCCGATCTCGTAAAGACTGACCAGACCCTCTTCAATGGTAAAGATTTGATGAACGGTGGCATCCGCCAGAACATTGCCTTGCAAATCTTTCACGGTTAGATGAACAGTCACGACGTTCCGATTCTTTTCGTCCGTCTCGAATTTTAAGGTTTCAAGCTCCGGTTTAATCGCCTTAAATTGATTAGTCCAGTATTCGCGCACCCCATCGTGTCCGTAAACGAAACCTCCTTCCAGACCGTTCGCCCATTTCACATCGGAACGCATCATAGAGATAAGTATTTCAATCTCGCGTTTGTTAAAAGCATCGTATAAATTTTGCAGAAACTGTTGATGTTCAGTCATAATTATTTACTATGTACTCCGAATATCGTTAAAACAGGAAAAAAGCACAACGGCTGATTTGGCGTGGGGAGCAATTCTCATTCTGTCTATTGACGATTGACGATTTTCGATTGACGCACCCGATCACATCGGCTGAATTCTCAATAAATAACTGCAAACGGCAATCGGAACGCCGGGCGAGACCGAAATTCTTTGCCCGACGGGAAGTTCGTAATTGTTAATCATCGCCGGATTGCGCCCTTCGTTAAGCAGCGAAAAATTTCCCTGACCGTCGTAAATTAAACTCAAATGACGGCGGCTGATTTCCGGGTCGCCGGTCAGCGCGACATCAACCGGCTTGGATTTTGAGCCGCGCCCAATGCTGATTTCATTTTGGTAAATCGGCAAAACCGTCTGCCGCACACCGTCGCGCCAAATCTCCAACTTGTAAAGTTCCTTCGCCGGACGCTTCTGAACGTGCGTCAGTTCTTCCATTTCGCCGGTCGGCGGCGAAATTTGCGGTGCGCTCATCTGCTGAACCGTGGCGGGCGGCTGATGGGCGCGGATTGTTTGATTTTGAACAAAATTCGGCGGCGGCAAAACCGGACTATTTTCTCTCATTGTCGGCGGCAATGGTTTCGGTATGTTTGTCGGACGCGACAAAATGCTGGTTTTATTGCTCGAACTGTCGTCCCAACTGTGCTGAACGCGCACGTCGCCCGGCTCCAAAGTCCCGTCAACGCGCAGTTCGACGGCGAAAGACTGTGTTTCGAGTTTTCGCTTACCCGCGATTTCTTTCGCGCGTTCGGCTAAAATGTGATAAAGTCCCTGTTCCAAGCCCCGCCGTTTCGCGCCCTGCCAGTCTTTGTCGTCCTGTTCGCTCAGAAAAATAGTGTATTCGGTCGGAATAATCGTCGTTCCCTGCGGCAGCGGAACGAGTTCGCGCTGCATCACTTCTTCGACCGCTTTGGCGATTTTGACGATAAATTCCTCCGCCTGACTGCGCGGTTTAACCTGCGCGTCGCGGGCGGCTTCTTCCAAGACGCGCTCCGAACTTTCGCCGTCTATCCAATTTCTGACTTTATCCAATACGCTCACTAATTGTTCACCTCAAAAGTTTTATTGTGTCGTCGCCCGCTCTGGTTTTGCCGCTGACCCAGCCGCGCGTCGGCGTGTTGTTGTCCGCCAGAGAATGTCCCTGCTCGATTATATCAACTTCGTACCAATTGCCGTCGGTATTGACAATCCGCAGCTTTGAATCTTTCGTGACGATGCCGAGCGGCTGATTATTCGTGCTTGAATCGGAACGGAGATTTATGTCCGTCAGCGCGACCGCTTCCGGTTTTGAAAAAGGATTTGAAAAATCAGGCAAAACGCCGCGCCCGCGCAGATAACTGTGCGTTCCGTAAAGAATGCCGGCAAATAATCCGATCAGAACGACGAAAACAACGAAACGGCGCAGAAAATTGCGAGTTTTTTTCGGCTGTTGCTGAACGACTATTTCCTGTTCCTGAATTGGTTCTTGTTCGATAATCGGCGGTTGTTTAATTGGCGTTTGGTAATTGTTTTCCAATTTGACGACCAGCGGCAGATGATTGGCGGCGGATAAATTCGGATTTACTTTGAAATCTTTGGAAGTGTTGAAACGCGGACGCTGCGGCGCGAGCGGCGTGTAGCCTTTGGAGATGTGCGGCTGCGGAACATTGTGCGAACGCGTCGAAACTTCGGTCGCATTTTCGCCGTCTTCGGCTTCGGCGAGAAGTTTAATACGCGACAAATCCTGCCAAAATTCCGTGACGTTTTGATGCCGCTCTTTCGGATCGTTTTGCGTCGCCTTGTTCAAAACCTTGACTAATTCATTCGCCCAAGGCTTTTGCCGCATATCGAAAGGCAGTTCGGTGATCGGCTGATTGGTAAAAAAACGCGGCGATTCGCAGGTTATCAGAACGTAAGCGGATTTCGCCAGCGAATAAATATCGGCGGCGGGCGTTAAAGCGGCGACGGTTAAAGTTCCGGTATTGCCGGCAAACATCGGACTGTGTTCGGGCGGCGCGAACATATTCGTCCCGACGCGCGTGATCGGCGAATCCGACTGCGAAATTCGCGCCACGCCGAAATCGGCGATTTTCACGGTTTGCCGGTCTTCGGTCAGCAACAGATTTTGCGGTTTGATGTCGCGGTGAATCACGCCCATTTTGTGCGCGTGTCCGAGTCCGGCGCACACCTGTTCGAGATAAAACAGAGCCTTTGACAAATTCAAACTTTTCTCGCGGCACGCCCTCGCCAAATCGCCGCCGGGAAGATATTCCAACACGAGATAATGAAAAATCGTATTTCGCAAATCACGCGCCGTGCCGTGTCCCAGACGACTGATGACGTTCGGATGCCGCACGCGGTCGAGCGCAATCGCTTCGTTTTGAAAATTTTCAACTAAAGTTCGCTCCAAATCAAGGTCTAAATCATTCTGCATAAAGACGTTGAGAGCTTTAATAACGACCAAACTGTGCGGCGACTGCGGCGAAGCCAAACTATCACGCGCGACGTAAATTTCCGCATAACTTCCGCGCCCCAACAGCGATTGGATGTCGTAGCGTCCGTCGAGCCGCGTGTTATTTAATGAAAGTTCTTTCATCATAGATTGGGAAAAGTGTAAATCGCCGCCGCTTCATTAAACCTTACGTTCATTATAAATTCAAAGTTCGTCAAAACATAACGCGCGCAAAAAAATCGTTTGAGCCATTTTACGACTCAAACGATTTTTACAGTTTGGAAATTGAAGGATTTTAGTCGTTGGTGCGTTGAAATCCGGTTATTTGAACGTATTGGAAAAACGGTGTGCCGGGCGGCAAACGTCCCGCGTCCAAAAATGTGCTGTCAAATACCCAGTTGCGAATCGGCGGATTGTAAACCGTATTACAGCACTTAAACGAGCCGTTGTTGTTGTGTGAATTAAAAAGATTAATCAATGAACCCGAATAGTTGAGATTTTTCTTGAAACTGGTGTCGTTCGGGTCAGTCCATCTCTCCAAAAACCGTTTGAAGTTATGAACGCCGCCGTTTAAGTTCGGCGAAATGCCGCCTTGATTCGGGTCAGATTGTTTGTTGGCAATCGTATCGCCCGAAATGATCGCGCAGCGAACGGTCGTATCAGTTGCCTTTCGCTGTGTTAAATCATACGGATAAGCGAAACTTTCCGCATCGTTCCAAGCGTTGGAAAGAACCGTCACCGAATCCGCCACGACCGAAGCCGGAATATGCGTCGCGGTGTTAAAAGGCAGATAATCGCTGTACGGCGTGTTCCCGGTTGCCGGAACGCTCGCCACGCCGGTCGCATCATAGTTTCCGTCAATATAAACGCCGTTTTCGGAAGCTAACGTAAAACCTTTGGTATTGGCGGCAGTAACCGCGTCGTAAATGCCCGGAATGATTGTTCCATTGATTAGCCGAACGCCGCGCCGATAATATTTGAGATCGGTGACTGCCGCTAGATCAGAGTAAATATCGTCATCGTATTTATTGGGAGCTTCATTGCCGAAATCAACATCGAGTTTGCCGTTTTTATTGACATCTTCTCCAAGTTCAAGAATGCCGTCGCTGCCGTAATATCTTTTAGTCGAACTGTTGTAACCGTAGCCGTAGATGTCTTCCATATCAAATTCGCCGTCAAAATCGGCATCGCCGCGCCGGTCGGAAACATACATTACCCAGCCGCCGTTGTTTGGAATATCGGTGCTTTTCAGCCCGACACTGCCGTTACCAAGCGCAAAAGACGTATCGGTCGGAAAAAGTCCGTCAAAATCTCCCCGCAAAAATCGGCGCAGATTGGCAACGTCAATATCAATCACGCTCATTGCGCCCATTCTTGTTACTTTGTTGGAAGCATATAGGTTAGCCTGATCGTAAAAAGTTCCCTCGCGCGTATCAAACATTTCAATCGGAATCGGAACGATAGCATTGTTGGCAACACCGTCAACTGTCGCTCGCTTTAAGTGCGCGTAATTTTCCAGACTCGAATTCGGATCGGTATTGACCGTCGTGCAGCCCGATGTACAACCGGCGGCAATTTTAGTATCGTTTACTCCGCTGTATCGCACGACCACATTATAACCTGACGGATTTGAATAGTAATTTAAATAATTGCCGCTGCCGCCGAGAATTTCGGGACCTGGAATAACAAATCTTTGTATTTTGATTACCGAACGACTGTCTGTTCCGGTTGATACGTTTGAACCTGTTTGCGCCGTCGTCGCTGTCAGCGAACTACTGGGAGGCGTTTCATCATATCCATTGCCGGTGATTTCAAATTTGGTGGTGTTGCCATTCACAATGCGCGGTGCCTGCTCGGTCATTCCTAAACTTAAAATATCCTGCGTGATGTCTTTGGTCAGAATCGCTCCGTTTGAAGGATCGGTGGCGACGGTTTCAACTTTTATCCAAACTTCGCGCCCGGTATATAGCCGTTCGCCATTGATGCGGGTCGGCGTATAACTGTATGAGCCGCCAGTGGTTGTCTTCATTGATTTCGGCTGATAGCCGCGCACCCGCAGCGAGTATGATCCGCTTGTCGGCACATCGCCGGTTCCGTCCGACGCGCCGTCGAGTCTGACTCCGCACAATCCGGCAATCGCGCCCGTTCCAACTCCCGACGCGCAACCCGGCAATTTCGCTTTGCTGTCGCCAAGACTGACGCGAATGCCGGTTTTGTTGGCGTATCGTTCGGCTCTCAGAATGTCGTCGTCATCAGTCGTCACGGGAGCTAAATTTCCGGCATCATTTTTAAATAAATCGCCGCCGGCGGCACTGGCGGCTTTTTTCCCGCGTTTAATCAGTTCGATTAAATCAGTATTCGTGCCGACTTTTACCGGAAGATTAAGCTCGGTTCCCGCACCGGTGGTTTGCAGATTGCCATCAAAAATTGCGCTGTCACTCGCCCAGGTCGGATTGAGTTTGCTCGGCGGCATATCCGGTTTTGACGCAAAAACATTATCGGAAGCTCCGGCAGTGGTATTCAGAACACTGGCTTTATTCGGCAAAAGCTGTTTATCAACCGCCGAAGCGTTTTTAATAAATGTCTGATTGTTGCCGCTATCGCCGGTGTAGCCGTTGCGCCACGACTGAGTGATGATCTGACCGACCGCCGTCACGCGTGAATCGAAATAAATTCCTTCAGTTCCCGGCGACAGAAAAAAGTTTCCGTTGGTGTGAACGCGACCGCCGAAGGCAAATCGGGGCGGACGGTAAAGTTCTAAATCGTCGTCGTAAAAAATACCGAATTGAAAAATGGGAATGCGGTTGTTTAATAAGTTGCGCGTTAGCTGAACCTGCACCCCGTTGGCGTTGGTGGCGGTTGTCCGCAACCGCCAGTTATCTCTAATCGCATATAATCCGGCGTAAGGTCCGCCCGGCAGAACAACCGTCGTGCTGTTTGAGGTGCGGTCGAGTTCCTGAGTGAATGTATAGTTTGGCGAAGACAAGCCCGGACCCAGCACGGGACTGGTTTTGACAGTGTTTATATCGTCATCGGTCGGATTGATTTTAACTTCAAAAATTTTGTTAAAGTTTCTGGTCATCATTTCCAAACTGCCCTGCGCGGCGTAAAAAGTGCGCCCTTCCGCCGTTTCATTGCCGATGGCGGCGGCTTCCGATGCCGACCTGCTCAAAGCTAGCGCGACAAATACGCTGATGAGAGCTAAAATCAAGACCGCGATCACCAGAGCCGAACCTTTCTGTCGGGTGTCGCCGATGGTTTTTTCTAAATTATGCTGTTTAAAATCTGACGTATTCATAATTATTTATCTCGTCCGTGCCTAACTCGCGTCGTATCCCAAATTTCGCGTACTGAAGGTCGAAGTCATATTCACCCGGTAAGGCTGTCCGGCGGCATTTAATTCGCTTCCCTTAACGTATATCGTGTATCTGACCTGGCGAATTTTTGCCAGATTTGCCTGCACGTCGTCCGCGTTGCCCGGAATGCCGTCAACGCCCGCGCTCGGATTATCGCTGACGGTTCCGTCATCCAAAATATATTTGATTTGAAAATCTTCGACCCCGTAAACTATTGGCTCGTCAACCCAATTCTGCGCTGTCGCCGTCCCAACCGGCGTGATATTGGCGTAATCTCGGCGGGTTAAAGTTCCGTCGGCGGTCACAAAATATGTGACCATTCGGACTTTCTGCATACTGGCGGGTGTCGTAATTCCGCGCAACGGACCTGACGAGCCGGTTTGATTAAATCCGAGAACATCGCCGTTGGAAAACTGCACTTTATTGTTGCCGCTCAACGCCGTCACTACGCCGAGAGCCGACCCCGTATTTCCGGTGATGAGAAAAAGATCGTTTTTCTGGCAAGCGGAATTGCTGCCCGAAATCGGAACAATTTCATCAATTCCGGTGCTGGTCGTCGTTGCCGCGTTGATATTCAGCGGCAGTGAAACTTCGCTTCCCGTCGCGCCGACCAAATTAAAGGATGAATCTTTAAAGAGAAAGGTAATTTGATCCGTTTTGACATTGGCAGAGGTGTTAAAAGTATTGAGCGTAATGTTATTTCCGGCAATAATCGGCGGCACCGTGTCGCGGGAAGTATCATAATCATTTGGAATGCTGAGCAGAGCCGAAATTCTGTTGTCGGGTAAAACAACCGTGTTGTTCAACGGATAACCAAAACCTGCATTGTATGTGTCGCGCCCGATTAAATTTATGGCGACCCGCACATTTTTATTCAACTGCGCCTGCTGGCTGACCAGCGTCCGACTGCGCTGGGCGATTTGCAGTACGCCATAAATCGCGGCGGTGACGATCAAAAAAATCACCATCGCAATGATTAATTCGAGTAGGGAAAAACCTTTCTCGTTCTTGCAGGCAGCGTTTTTGATGTCGGGTGAATGTAAATTGTCTCGCATAAATTTCTTTTTTCGCCGTTAATAATCAGTCAGAACGGTCGTCAAAAGTTCCTGTCTTTGAATGGTGCCGACGTAATAAGTTACTGTCACCTGCACCGACCGGATTCTGACCGGCAGCGTTCCGACCGGATTGCAATTGTAGGAAGGTCGGTCCGGGTCGCATTGGTCGGTAATAACGATTTGGCGTTGATAACCGCCCAGCACACTTCCCGTATCGTCGGCGGTTCCGATCACTTCATCGGCTCCGGCATCTGTTTTAACGGGCTGGAATCCGTTCAGAAAAATTCCCTGCGGCACGGCACATGGCGTGCTGACACAGATATTGCCTATTTTGCTCCATCCCAGCCGCAGCGGGTCAGTTTCTTTGACCGACATAATGGATTCCATTGTAGAAGTGGCGATTTGTTTGGCGTTCAGTTGATATTCCTGCCCTTTCGTTTGAAAAACCGATCCGGTAATGGCGGACAGCAAAGCTAAAATGCCGACTAATAAAACGACGACCGCGATCATCACATCCACGTAGGTAAATCCGCTTTCAGAGTTGACTTTCATATTTATTGTGTCGTTCGGTTTAATACGCCTGAAAAGCGGTGCCGTCATATTTCCAATATCTGACCGCTCCGCTGCCGCCGAACATAGTCACCGCCCACACTTCCTTACTGTTTCGAGCATTAGTGCTGCCGGGAACCAGCGGAGACCAAACGTAGATTGTCGCGCTGACTAAACTGCCATCCGCTTTGACGACCGAACCGTCGCTTTTAAATCTCGCCGCCCAAACATTGTGATTTTTGATCGTCGTTGTTCCGCGCAGATGTCCGATTGAATCGGCGGCATATACCGCGTCGTTGTAATTCGGCGGATTCGGTTTGGAAATGCCGCTCGGCGCGATGTCCATTCGGATGTCGCTGACCGATTCCAGCGGCAGGCTTTTAACTTCTTTGTCGTCTGCCGCGCCCGCGTCGTTTTCGTCAATTATTAATATTCGATTGTCGGTCAGATCAATTTCAAGACGCATCGTTCTGCGTCTGGTTAAAGCAAGCTGATTGGCTTCCCGCATCAAATCCATTATCTTTAGAGATTGGTCTTCCGACTTATAAGCCCTTTTATAATTGTAAATATACGGCAGCGACATCGCTGTCAAAATTGAGATGACAACCAGTACGATAATCAGTTCCGGCAGTGAAAAACCCCGCATTCCGCCGCGTTCGGCAGTTTGAGAACGGATGCTTTTTCGATGGATAATTGCTTTCATTATAATTCTCGCGCCCCAAGTCAAAATTTCATCGCGCATTAAAATTATCGTCGGCAGTACTGTCAATCATCCGTCCGCCGCCGGCGCGAATTATTGACTTGTCGAAGAGATAATTGGCAAACTATCGTGTTTGACGAGATTGCCTGACTGCTGATTTTTTGCCGGATTTAATAATTCTGGAACAGAATATCGAAATATTGCCGGATAATAATTTTCTAATCATTCATTTGACGAAATTCAGAACGATTATCATTTCATTCTGAGGCGGACAGTTAAATGTATAACATTTTTACAAAAATGTTGCAACATCTTTTTGTATTGTTAAACAACTTCTTATGGTGAGCATTGGAAATTTTACAAATGTTCGATTTTACGGCTAAAATAGCAAAGAAATTTGTAAAACTGAACTTTTGCTTAAATCATAAAATGTCTGATAAAATTTCAACTCCGGCGAAAAAAAAATTATCACCTGACTGGTTTGTGCGCGGAGTTTTGACTAAACTCGGCGAAACTTTCGACCGGTTTACGGGCAGAAACTGGCAGCCTTCAAGCAGTTTGGCGACCAGCGAATTGATTGAAAAATTAAAAATCCTGCTCGACGCGGAAGTTCAGGATTTGGGCGCAAAGGGAAAATTCGTTCCGCACCATATTCAGCTTTTGATGCAGTGGGACAAATTCTCCATTGACGCGGAAGATGCGCTGAAGAAACTCGAATACGAATTGCTGACGGCGGCGATTGATCATATCAACGATCAGCGTTACCACACCTACGCGCCGCTGCGGTTGGAGATAAAAAACGATTACTTTACCGAAGGCGTAAAATTTCTGGCGAGTTTCGGCAATTTTGCAGGCGGCGACGGGCGCGAAGCCGCTGTTAATGTGACCGTTCCCGATTTGAAAAATATCATTCTCAATCCGGTTGAAGAAAAAATTTCCGAACCCGAAAAGGAAATTTTTACGACGGAATTCAGCGTCAACAACCAGCCGCGAAAAACGAAACTGGCTTTTTCCGAAAAAGAGCGAAAAAGCGTCGGCAGAACTAAGGAAAATGATCTGATAATTGACGACGCGAGTATTTCCAAAATTCACGCCGCGCTGATTTTGAATTCCGACCGGCAACTGATGGTCGCCGACACCGGCTCGACCAACGGAACATTTATTAACGGTGAACGTATCGCTTACGGCAGAGCTTTTGTGATAAAAGACGGCGACAAACTAAGGTTCGGCACGGTCGAAGTCGCGCTCGAACAGTTTGTCAATAAAGCAGAAAGTTCAATTTTCGAGGAAGAAATATTCGCTCAAAACGGCGCGGGAAAAGAAGCTGTAAATTTTGACCGAACCCTTTCGATGAACGAATTTTCCGCCGAAAAAAAGGCTTTGACGAAAGAATAAATCGGGCGAAAGACGGCGATAAATCAACCGACCGAGCGATTTTGCCGAAGTTCGGTGACGGTTAAACAAATCGAAAAATGGCTTTTCTGATATTTTTATTACAATTCGATTGGGAAAAACTTCGTCCCGAAAATCTTTTCGGGAGACAGGTTTTGGAGCGTACACCGGCGGGTTTGAGTATTGTTTACCTGATCGGCATCGCGGTTCTGGTGGTTTTTCTGCTCGTTTCGTTTTTTGACAATTTTCGCCGCCCGAAATTTAATTTCGAGCAAAATCTGCCGAAAGAAGTTAAGCGCAAATTAACCAAAACCGTCACGAATCGCAGTTTGCGAATCTGGCAGTTTGTGTTCATCGCGCTGGCGTTTTTCGTGTACGGTTTTCACGTTTATTGGACGTATTATGCCGACGATTACAACGAACAGTTTCAGGCGTTAAGCTACAAAGATTTACGCAATCGGCGGGCGACGGCGGCGCGGCTGCGCGGCTGGATGCTTGACCGTTCAGGTAAACTCGGCAGCGCGCTGGCTTATTATAAAATCAACAAAGACGGCGATATTACGCGCACATTCGCGCTGGAAAATGAAATGGCGCACCTGCTCGGCACGGAACGCGGCACGCCCGGACTCGAACGCACGATTTACCGAACCGGCGACGATCCGACACCGGAAGCGTGGGAAATTTTGACAAAAATAAAACGTCCCGAAGAAGAACAGCGCGACGTTCGCGTGACGATTGACCGCGATTTGCAGGCGTTCGCTGCCGATCAGCTCAAAGACAAAAAAGGCGCGATTGTCGTGCTGAATCCGCAAACCGGCGACCTGCTGGCGATGTATTCAAATCCTTCGTTTAACATTTCCGACGCTCAAACGCTCGACGATTATCTGAAACTCGAAGGCGACAAACGCGATAATCCGCTGCTCAACCGCGCGCTCCGCGAATATTATGTTCCGGGTTCGACTTTCAAAACCTTCACGATGTTTTCGGCTTTTCGCGCGGGCAAACAAAACGACACTTTCACGAGTTCGGCGACTGGATTCGTGCCGTTTCGCGGTTCGCGCTCGATCACCGATGCCAACGGAAGCTGCGAAGCCCCTTACGGCTGCGCGACGCTGAACATCGCGCAGGCTTACGAGGCTTCGAGCAATCAATTTTTTGCACAGATGGCGGTCGAACTCGGCAGAGAAAGAATCAGGGAAACTGCCGGCGCGGTCGGCATTTTGGCAGTTGACACGCCGGAAGAAGCTCTCCAGACGAATTTTTTTTCCGACATCTGGAACACGAGCAACAAGCGTATCGCCAACGCGCTCGCGCCGGAACAGTCAACCATCGTCACGGGCAAACAAATTTCGGCTTACGATCTGGCTCTGGAAGGAATGGGACAAGGTTACGCCGGACAAATGACCCCGTTTCAAATGGCTTTAATCGCGTCTGTTCCGGCAAATATGGAAGGCAAACTGATGAAGCCGAAAATTGAAGCCGATCTTGCGCCGCAGATGTTCAGTCAGGTTATCTCGCCGCCGCAAGCCGCACAGCTTCGAGATATTATGGCACTCGTCACCGAAGGCGGCGGCGGCACGGCGACGCGAGTTTTCGCGGGCGTTCGCGCGGCGGGCATTCGTTCCGGCGGAAAAACCGGCACGGCGGAAAAACTCGCGCCGCTCTATGACGAAAAAACCGGAAAACTGAAAACCATCACCAAAAAGCGTAAAAATGAAAACGGCGAACTCGAAGAATATAAAGTCCCGCAAATGTTCGAGCGCACGGACAGTTGGTATATTTCCGTCGCGCCGCTCGAAAAACCGCAGTTGGCAATCGCCGTCGTCGTCGAAGGCGGCGGCTACGGCGCGGCGGTTTCCGCCCCGATTGCCGCCAATATCATTATGAAAGCGCGTGATTTAGGTCTTTTAGGCGAACAATACAAACCAAAATCGCCGCTTCCGACGGGGAAAAAGAAAAGGTAAATTGTTGTTGTAAGCAACCGGGCGAAAATAAATATAGCTATTTCGTTGAGCGGCAGACTCTGCCCGTGATTTTCACAGGCAGAGTCTGCCGCTCAACACAGTTTTTAGCTTAATCTGCTTTTGTCTGAATAATTATGCAGAGATAATTATTCCCACTCAATCGTACTCGGCGGTTTCGATGAAATACCGTAAACGACACGATTTAAGCGCATCGGCTAAACAGCAAGTCAGTTGACATACAGCCAATTTTGAACTCGCTGCCTAGAGGATGAACTGAAAACTTTAAAGTAGAGCATTCTATTTGAATGATTAGTAATAACTTTAGCTGAATAAAACCTTAACTGTAAAGTTTGCAATAAAATAAGTTCTTGTAGAAATTAGAGAGTGTTTGATACTATGGATTTGTAAGTTCTGCTCCTCCAAAATAAAATTTGACCCCCTTCAAAATTGCAAATTGCCTGTCTTTTGGTTATAACTTACAAATTACAGCAGTATTTATTTTTAATAAGGCATCTAAAAATCTTGTAGTTAGAAAATCAAGATTGTAGAGCAAAAAATTTGACCGATTTTCGTTAATCTGACATGGACGAAAGAGTAAATAATTTACCCGAATATGAAAATCCACCACTTACCGAAGTGGTTTGCGGTGTGACATTTGAAAATCTCAACAGTCTTATTGCGCCGCATTTAGAGCAGATTCGTAGTTAGTGTATGGCATAGCCGCAGCTTTTGAACCAACCTTGGGCATCCGTTTCGGTAATCAGCAGCAAAGCCTCGCGCAAGGCTTTTTCCAGTTCTTCGCGTGTTCGCGCTTTGGCTCGTCGCAAGTAAGTCTTGATCTTTGACCAACATTTCTCAGTCGGATTCAAATTCGGTGAATAAGGCGGCAGATAAATCAACTTCGCCCCTCTCGCTTGGACAAGTTCGCGGATTCCCGAAACTTTGTGCGCCGGCAAATTGTCCATCACCACGACATCACCCGCTTCGAGAGTCGGCGACAGAACCTGTTCAACAGATGCTTTGAAAACCGCTCCGTCCACCGCTCCGTCAATCGTCATCGGTGCTTGAATGCCTGCCAATGAAAGACTCGCCAGCATCGTAATATTCTCGCCATAGTTCTGCCGAACCGTTTCGGTCACTCGCGCCCCGCGTTCGCCGCGACCGTAAAGCCTGGTCATCGCCAAATTGCTGCCCGCTGCGTCCAGAAACTTACACTTTGACAAAACTGCCGCTTTCAGTTCAACTTCATACTCGGCGCGTCTGTGCTGAACTCGTTCGCTTTCTCGCTCGCACGCGTGAAGCGACTTTTTTTGAGCCGTAGTTTCAGTCTTTGCAGTTCGACGCACATTGTCGTGATCGAAACGGGCGACTTACCGGTCGCTCGCGCCACCGCTTCACATAATTCCTCTAAAGTCGCATCAGGTTGTTTGCCGACTAATTCGCGCAACACCACTTCGTCCTCTTTCAAAGTCCGCGCCGGACCGCGCACCTAGTCGGTTTTCGCCGCGTAACTGCCCGTTGTCCGAAAACGATGCCACAGTTTTTCGACAAACGATTTGCCAACTGAAAACCGCTCGGCAATCGCGGCTTGGCTGAACTGCTTGGCTTGGATCGCTTCAATAATCCGTAACCGTAAATCATTAGAATATGGTTTCATTAAATCATTTTACCATACACTAACTGCGAATCTGCTCTAAGCGAGACATCTGCGTTTCGTCTCTGACGCGCTCACCGGATGCGTGTTTTTACATACGGATAGAGTTTCGATTTTTCCTGATTACTTGAAGCAAAACATTTACAAAACACTTGATGTAATGGCAGAATTAAAAGCTGTGATGGTAAAACGTGCTTTTATTTGTCTGACTCTGATTTTTATCGCCGCTATATCAACTTTCGCGCAGCAGCGACCGCTGTTGACTGAAGATGTTGACATTACGCCGGAAGGCGCGGTGGAAGTCGGCGCGGGCGTTGACTTTCTGCAAAACGCTAAATTTCCGCTATCGGGATTAAAAGGTGATTTGACGCGCGTCGGCGATATTCGCGTCAGTGTCGGCTTCGCTTCAAATATCGAATTTCAGGTTGACGGTGTGTTGCAAAATTTTCTGGCGATCAATTCTGCTGTCACGCCCGCGCCGATTCCTTTAAGTTTGGACGGCAATTCCACCAATGATGTCGGTGATTTTACGCTTTCCACAAAGATTAAACTTCGCAGCGAAACGCGAAATTTTCCCGCGCTCGGCTTCAAGTTTGGTTTTCAACTGCCGAATTCAAACCAGGCGCGCGGCATCGGCACCAACGAAACAAATGTTTTCGGCAAAATTTTGGTGCAGAAAAAATTCGGCAAACGTGCCGGTAAAACGCCGCGTTTCAACGCTTTCGGCAATCTCGGCATCGGTATTTTAACCGCGCCGCTCGAACGCTTTACGCAAAACGATGTTTTTTTATACGGTTTAGCGGGAATTTACAGCGTCAATGACCGCATCAATGTCGTCGGCGAAATCAACGGACGCGCCAACACCCGCAACGGAAACGCGCCGCTCGGCACGGAAAGTATCTCGCAGCTTCGGCTCGGCGCGCAAATCAAAGCCTCCGGCATCCGTTTTGACACTGCCGCGATTTTCGGCTTGACCAAATTTAGCCCGCGCACCGGCGTAACCTTCGGCGTAACTTACCAATCACCAAATATTTTTACCCCGGCGAAATAAGTTTTGGAAAGTTTGACTTCCGAGACTTCCCAGACTCTCAAGACTTCCAATCACTGATTCCAATCGGCGAATGTCCGCGTCCCAAATTTGGAGAAGCGCGAATCGCTGCCGTGACAAATATTTTCGCTGTTTCGACGGCTTTCGGCAGGTTTTTTCCTAATGCGAGATTTGCCGCTATCGCCGCCGCCATCGCGCAGCCCGTTCCGTGAGTCGCTTCCGTTTCAATAAATTCGGCTTCAAAAACGTGTTTTTCATCACCGATAAATAAGAAATCCTTTGCCGATTGCTTTTTTATCGCGGGTTTTTGATTTTTATTCTTTGAATGCGACATCGGAACGTGTCCGCCTTTTATCAACACATTTCGCGCCCCGAAGGACTGCATAATTCGGGCGGCTTTTTCGATGTCTTTTTCGTTTTCGATTTTCAGATTCGTGATTCTTTCCGCTTCCGGTAAATTCGGTGTCACCAGGTCGGCGAGCGGAAAAAGTTTTTCAATCAAAATTTTTAACGCTTTGTCATCAATCAAATCGAAACCCGAAGTCGAACGGACGACTGGATCAACGACCAGATTTTTCAGCTTGTTTTCGCCGATTAAACGCGCCGCTTCTTCGATAATTTCCCGTGTCGGCAGCATTCCGGTTTTGAGTGCCGCGACTGCAAAATCTTTAATAATCGGTTCAACCTGTCCGCGTAGAGTTTCAGCCGTTTGGTGAACCGCGCCGAAAACGCCGGTCGTGTTTTGAAATGTGATCGAAGTGACGGCAGCCGTCGCAAAACAGCCGAAAGCGGAGAAAGTTTTGATGTCGGCGACGATTCCCGCGCCGCCCGACGGGTCGAGTCCGGCAATCGTCAGACAAACTTTGGGTTGTGAACTGCGGCTTGCGGCTTGTTGATTTGTTTCGTTCATTTTGGAAAGCAATCGTAAAATTCGGCGGATAATTTCTTCAAGTTTTCCGGTTTATTTAAAAATCTGATCGCAGCGAAACCGCTCGCGCCGTTTTTCAAAACCGTTTGGTAATTTGTCTCATTGATGCCGCCGAGCGCGATGACCGGAAAAGGCTGCATCTTTTCGCACACTTCGCGCAATTCCGCAACGCCGCGCGGCTGACCTTTGCCGGGAGTGCGAAAAATCGGACTGAAAGTTACAAAATCCGCGCCCTGTTGTTTGGCTGACGCGGCTTCTTCGACGGTGTGAACCGACACGCCGACCACAAAATCAGCAGGGAAATTTTGTCGAATAATTTCAGCGGAAAGCGAGCGGGAAGTCAGATGAACACCGCCCGCTTCGGCGGCAAAAGCGATGTCGGCGCGGTCATTGACCAAAATTTCGGCTGCCGCGCCGCGCGTCAATTTGACCGCTGCCGAAGCGAGTTCAAAAACCAGGCGCGCCGGAAGATTTTTTTCACGAATTTGAATAAAAGAAATATTCGCAGCGGCGGCGACTTTTAAGAGTTTGAGTATTTCCGTCTTTTTATCGGTGAAATTTTCGGCAGTCGCGCTGCCGTCGGTGATTAAGTAAGTTAATGGTCTGCCAACTGAAATCATCAAAATTTACGGCTAATTTGTTGATTTAACTTCCGGTGCTTCAAGCATTTGGACGCTTTTGTTGAAATGCGCTATTTCCCAGAAAGCGAGAAATAAATTCAAAATCCCCAAACCCGTAATCGCCCCGCGAAACCAGCCGGAAGTCACCATTCGCTGAATAAACGACAAACCCGTTTTTTGCACGATAAAAGTCAAAAAATAATTATCGCCCCAATCGCCCAGCCCGCCGTAGCTGAACCACGGCGACAGCATCAGAAACGTGCCGACCATCAGACACAGAATTATAAAAAAAATGACGGTGAGTTTTGCAATCATAACCGATTATTTGATAAAAATTTAGAAAAGTTGGCTGATGTTGGTTTCATTTAGTCTCGACCGTCTTTTGAATACTCGCATTATAATAATTTAAGCGGATTTTGTTAAGTTTTAACGACCTGAAAAACATTCGCCGCGCCCGCGCGCAGATGCTTTTTTAGGGTTTGAAAATAGTAATTAAACTTCTAAAAATCAACAAATTCCCGAAAAAAACACTTTCCAAAGAGCGGTTTCCCGAAAATTGAATCACTTTAAAAATAACTTAAAAATCTGACTTTCTAAAGCTGAAACCGCCGAATTTGAAGAAAACAAAGTAAACGCGCCCGACGCGCCGGAATTTGAAAAGCGCGCCGACGCGAAAAATAGAGCGAAAACTTTGTTAGTTGGTGTCGTGTAATTTGATTTTAAGTTTTTCTGCCTGTATTATTTTGCTCGGTTTCAATTTTAATTTTTATGAACGCGGTTCGGTTTAACGACGATAATAATTGATTGGCGCGAGCGTTTAATTTGACGTTCCGCCTTTCGTTTATCATAAAATCGAAAGGCGTTTTTTATTTTGCAGGCAAGAAAGTGAAAATGTAAAAATGGTTCTATTCTAAAAACCGTTTTTCACTTACAACTATTTTATGTTAGATACTTTAGGAAATTTAGAGCGGACGCATTCGTGCGGCGAACTGCGCGGGGAAGATGTCGGGCGGGAAGTCGTTTTGATGGGCTGGGTGGCGAAAAAGCGCGACTTCGGGATTTTTACGTTTATTGATTTGCGCGACCGCGAAGGTTTGACGCAAATTGTCGTCAGCGAAGAAGACGCGAAAGAAGCGCACGAAAAAGCGAAAAATACGCGCGGCGAATTTGTCATCGCCGTCAAAGGAACGGTGATTAAACGTGAAGAAGACACGATCAACAAAAAACTTCCGACCGGCGAAGTCGAAGTCAAAGCGCGCGAAATTTTAATTTTAAACGACGCGAAAACGCCGCCGTTCCAGCTTGAAGTCGCCGGTTCGGAAAACTTGGCGAGCGAAGATATGCGGCTCAAATATCGTTATTTGGATTTGCGCCGTCCGAAATTACAGCAAAATCTGATGATGCGGGCGAAAGCCTTAAGCCGGATTCGCGCGTTTATGGAAACCAGCGGATTTCTCGAAATCGAAACGCCGATTCTGCTCAAATCAACGCCCGAAGGAGCGCGTGATTTTATCGTTCCGTCGCGCATTCACACGGGAAAATTTTTCGCGCTGCCGCAGTCGCCGCAAATTTTGAAACAGCTTTCGATGATCGCCGGTTTCGACAAATATTATCAAATCGCCCGCTGTTTCCGCGATGAAGATTTACGCGCCGACCGCCAGCCGGAATTTACGCAGCTCGATATTGAAATGAGTTTTGCCAATCAGGAAATGGTTTTTCGCACGCTCGAAGGCGTTCTGAAAGACGTTTTCGCGCTGGTTGACGCTGATTTTGAAACTCCGTTTCCGCGAATGACCTACGCCGATGCGATGCGCCGTTTTGGAAGCGACAAACCGGATTTGCGCTTTGAAATGGAACTTATAGATTTGTCGGAAGAATTAAAAGACACGGATTTCGCGCCATTCGCCGAAACTTTAAGTAAGGGCGGACAGATTAAATGCGTCGTCGCCCAAGGCAAAGCCGATTATTCGCGCAAACAGCTCGACGAATTGCAGGAGTTTGTTAAACGCTACGGCGCGAACGCTTTAGCGTGGATCAAAGTCGGCGACGAGACAACTTCTTCGCTTTTAAAGGTTCTCGGAGCGGAAAAAATCGAACGGCTGGCGAAAACTGCCGCCGCGCAAAAAGGCGATGTGATTTTGATTGTCGCGGGCAAAAAATCAGTCGTCGCGGCATCTCTGGGCGCATTGAGGAAAGAGATCGCCAGACGCGAAAATCTGATTCCGAAAGGCGTTTATAAACCGCTGTGGGTGACGGAATTTCCGATGTTTGAATACAACGAAGACACGGGAAATTACGACCCGATGCATCATCCGTTTACGTCGCTTTTGGACGAAGACACGCCGCTTTTCAAACGCGCCATCGAAAACGGCGAGAAGGATTTGCTGGGAAAAATTCGCGCCCGCGCTTACGATATTGTCATCAACGGCTACGAAATCGGCAGCGGTTCGATTCGCGTTCACCAGAGCGATATTCAAAGTTTAATTTTCAAAGCGCAGGGATTAACGCCCGAAAAAGCGCGGACGAGATTCGGCTTTTTTCTCGACGCGCTCGAATACGGAACGCCGCCGCACGGAGGCTTCGCCGCTGGAATCGAACGCATCGTGATGCTTCTTCAGGAAACCGACAACATCCGCGACGTGATCGCCTTCCCGAAAACCGCCTCGGCGCAGGATTTGATGATGGATTCGCCGGGCGATGTGGACGACGCGCAGTTGAACGAACTCGGAATTGAAATCGCGGAATAAATTGATTCACCACACGGAAGCGCGGACGATGATTATTTTCGCGCCGGTCAAATGCCGATCATTTTCGCCACAATTTTCCCTGACGACATCACGCCCGGAAGTCCCGCGCCGGGATGCGTTCCCGCGCCGACGAAATACAGATTCGGGATGTCTTCGCTCAGATTGTGCGGACGCAGCCACGCCGACTGTAAAAGCGTCGGTTCAACGCCGAACGCGTTTCCGAGATAGCTGTTTAGTGTGTCTTGAAAGTGCAGCGGGTCAATATAATGTTCGGAAACGATATGTTTGGAAAGTTCGGGCATATAATTTTCTTCCAAATATTTGATAATCGAATCGCGGTAGGGTTTGGCGGCGGTCGTCCAGTCAATTTTGGCTTCGAGATGCGGCACGGGCGAGAGAACATACCACGAATCGCAGCCTTTCGGCGCGAGCGACTCGTCGGTTGCGGTCGGGCGGTGCAGATACAGCGAAAAATCTTCGGCGAGCGTTTTTTTATCGAAAATCTCGTCGAGCAGCGGTTTGTAACGCTTGCCCATTATGATTTCGTGGTGTGCCATATTTTCGTATCGGCGGTCAGTGCCGAAATAAATGACGAACAGCGACATCGAATACGTCAGCGATTTGACTTTTTTATCTGTGTATTTTTTGCGATGTTTTGACGGAATCAAATTCAAATAAGTGAAACCGACATCGGCATTTGAAACAACCGCGTCGGCTTTTAAAATCTCGCCGCTTTTTGTTTTCACGCCGCTCGTTTTGCTGGTCTTTTCGTTAATTACAATTTCGTCAACTTCGGTTTCAGTGCGAACTTCGCCGCCGATGTCAGTGAATAATTCGCCCAAGCCTTTGACCAGCGCGCCCGTGCCACCCATTGCGAACCACACGCCGAATTTTTGTTCGAGTTCGTGAATCATCGAATAAATCGAAGTCGCCGTGAACGGATTGCCGCCGATTAAAAGCGGGTGAAAACTGAACGCTTCGCGCAGCCGCTCGTCTTCAAAATAACGCGACGCAAATTTGTAAACCGAACGATCAGAACGCAGTTTAATCATTTCGGGGACGACTTTGACCATATCCCAAACCGAAGTGAAAGGCTGGTCAATCAGTTCAAAACCGACGCGGTAAATCTCCGCCAAATCCTTTGAAAATCGTTTGTAGCCTTCGACATCGCGCGGATTGAATTTGCGAATTTGCGCGAAAAGATTTTCTTTATCATCGTTGTAATTAAAAACTGCGCCGTCGGGAAATCTGATGTTGTAAAACGGATCGAGTTTGACGAGTTTGACGTAATCCGCCGTTTTTTTGCCCGCCGCTTCAAACATTTCATCAATCAGCCACGGCGCGGTGATGATCGTCGGTCCGCCGTCGAACGTAAAACCGTCCTGCTCGTAAACGTAAGCGCGACCGCCGAGTTTGTCGCGTTTTTCTAAAATCGTTACTTCGTGACCGCTCGCCTGAAGCCGAATCGCCGCCGAGAGTCCGCCGAAACCGCTGCCGATTGTGATTATTTTCATTTTAAAGTTATTTGGTGCGGGCTTCTGCGATGGTCGCAGCTACTTTCAAAAACTTCCGCAAAATTCTCGATTATTTTATCTTCGACTTCCGCCAGCGAAAGTTCGCGTCCCAAAATTCTGTCCATCGAAGCGACCGGCTCCCCTTCGCAGGCGATTATTTGGTCGAAAAAACTCAAATCCGTGTTGACGTTGAGCGCGAAGCCGTGCGTCGTCACCCAGCGTTTGAGATGTACGCCGATGGCGGCAACTTTTCCTTCTTCCGTGTGAACGCCCGTTAAATCTTTGATTCTAAAGGCTTTGATTTCAAAATCAGCCATCGTGCGAATCAGAACTTCTTCCAAATCGCGGACGTATTTATGCACGTCTTCGCGCTCCGGCGATAGATTGATGACCGGATAACCGACGATTTGCCCGATGCCGTGATAAGTGATTTTGCCGCCGCGATTCGTTTCGTAAACCGAAACGTCCAATTTTTTCAAAGTTTCGGCAGTCGCCAGAACTCCTGTTTCTTTTGCCCGCCGCCCGATGGTAAAAGTGTGCGGATGTTCCAGAAGAAGCAAAAAATCCGTCTCGCGTTCGGCAATAACCTGGCTCTCGATTTCACTTTGCAGCCGCAGACCTGCGTCATAAGCGATCCGACCAAGACGGCGAACTTGTAAATATCTTTTCCGCATCTGTAATTTGATGATAGAATTTTCCGTGCGAATTTACTAATAAGCAAAAATACAAATATGAAAATCAGTAAAAATTCAGTCAAAACACTCGTTATTCTTCTATGCGTGTTTTGTTTCGCCGTTTCCGCCAGCGCGCAGAAGCGTCGCGCCGCCAGCCGCCGCGGGAAAACGACCGCTTCCGCCGCGTCTTCAAGTGCCGACATTAAAAGCGCGGCGGAGAAAGTTTCCACCCAAATAAAAAATCTGACCAAGTTTATTTACGTGCTTGGCGGCATTTCCAAAGGCATCCAAGATATTGATAAGGAGGCTCGAAACGGCGGACTTTCGCGCGATATTACCGACAAAAACGCACGATTTAAGCAGAGCGTCGTTCAAAGCATTGACAATCTGCACACCGGATTCGTCGCGCTGGAAATCGAATTTCGCACGAAACCCGCGCTCAAAAATTATCTCTTTCAAATTCAGGGAATTTCCGATATGTCAGCCATCGCCGAAGAACAGGCAACGGACGGGCAGCTCGATGCGGCGGGAAAAACGCTTCTGTCGGTCGTCGAAAAACTGTCCGACACGCTGGCGGCTCTGCCTTAAAGATGTAAATCGTCAAGTCGTCAATCGTGAATTGAAAAAACTTTTTAACGATTGATGATTTCACGATTGACGATGAAAAAATATATGAATAATGAAAAACATAATCGCCGCGAATTTTTGAAATTGGGCGCGGCAGGCATCACCGCTTTGAGTTTGGCGCAAAATACGAAGGCGGACGCGCTTTTATTTGCGGAAACAAATCTGGAATTGCGCGAAATAACCGTCGCCGAACTGCAAGCCAAAATGAAGACGGGCGAACTTTTGTCGCGCCGACTCGTCGAAATGTATTTGCAGAGAATCAAGGAAATTGATCCGCAACTGCATTCCGTTATTGAAATAAATCCCGACGCGCTGAAAATCGCCGACGAAATGGACAAAGAACGGAAAAAAGGGAAATCGCGCGGGATGATGCACGGCATTCCGGTTTTAATCAAGGACAACATTGACACCGCCGACAAAATGCTGACGACCGCCGGAAGTTTCGCCCTGGCTGACGCGCCGACACCGCAACAGGACGCTTTTATCGTTCAGCAGTTGCGAAAAGCGGGCGCGGTGATTTTGGGCAAAACAAATTTGAGCGAATGGGCAAATTTTCGCTCGACCAAATCAATCAGCGGCTGGTCGGGGCGCGGCGGGCAGACGAATAATCCGTATATTTTGGACAAAAATCCGTGCGGCTCTTCTGCCGGAACAGGCGCGGCGATTTCCGCCAATCTCGCGGCGGTCGGCATCGGCACGGAAACCAACGGTTCGATCATTTGTCCGGCGACCAGAAACGGCATCGTCGGCATTAAACCGACGCTCGGACTCGTTTCGCGTAGCGGCATCATTCCCATCGCGCATTCGCAGGACACCGCCGGACCGATGACGCGCACCGTCGCTGACGCGGCGATTTTGCTCGGCGTGATGGTCGGGCGCGATAAATCCGACGCGGTAACTTCGCTCAACTCAAAAGACGAAAAAGATTATGCGAAATACCTCGATAAAGACGGCTTGCGCGGAATGAGAATCGGCGTGGCGCGGCAATTTCTCGGCAAAGATGCGAAAGTAAACGCGATTTACGAAGCGCATTGGCAGACTCTAAAAGACGGCGGCGCGACATTGATTGATGTCAATTTCCCGACCGTCGCCGATTTCGGCAAAGACGAAACGACGGTTTTGCAGTATGAATTCAAAACCGATCTGAACAAATATCTCGCCGCAAGAAATGCGAAATACAAAACGCTCGCCGATTTAATCAAATACAATGATGACAATAAAGACCGCGAACTGCCGCTGTTCGGTCAGGAAATCTTCACCGAATCGGAAAAACGCGGCGATTTGACCGACAAAGAATACATCGAAGCCCTGCAAAGAATAAAACGGGCGACGCAAACCGACGGCATTGACGCGGTAATGACAAGAGAAAAACTCGACGGAATCGCCGCGCCCGCCGGCGGCGCAACGTGGTCGCTCGCCGCCGTCGCCGGTTATCCGTATATCACCGTTCCCGCCGGTTTCATTGACGAAATGCCGCTCGGCATCGGCTTTTTCGGACGCGCCTTCACCGAACCGCAATTGATTAAAATCGCGTATGCCTTCGAGCAAAAATCAAAAGCCCGCCGCGAACCGAAGTTTTTGCCGACGTTCAAATAAATCGAAATCTCATCTGCAAAAGTGAAAAAGCGTCAGAGACAAAAAATTATGTCTCTGACGCTTTTCAGAAATTCTCCGCAGGTAGGTAGATTCGCTCACTTTCAGAACTTCTTTATTTTCAATAAATAGGTTTCTTTTCAATGGTTTACATTTTGTGGCGACTTTCACAATATTCGCATATTTCACAATGTTCACAAATAAAGTGGAGAGAAAGTGGAGAGAAAAATCGGCACCTTTTCGATACTTTTAGTTTATGGTTCTACTTCCAGTTGCCGAATAAAATAAATGGAGCCCATGACCGGAAGTTTCTATTTGATTAATTTCAGGGATTTAGATACGGCACTGCAAGAAATGAAGTTAAAAATAGTTACATTTTACTTCTTAGCTATTGAACAAGTGCCTGATAATAATTCATTTATTGGTCTTAGAGTTTGTAAAAAATTCGATTTAATTTTATTAACAACTGATGAAAGCGGTAACTTTCTTTCTACCGCTATAAAGCTTTCTACAAGTTTTACATCTGCGGGTTCGGCTGAACGGGATTTAATTTTAACAAATGGTCCGTCAGATTCAGTTAAAATTTGTTCCAACGGAATACGAGCAATTATTTTTCTTCCATTTGGGCTTTCTATCATAGATGGATTTATTGAAAAATAATGCCCCTTTTCTATTGCTTTATCCAGAATGTTTAATGGACCACTATACCAATGAAACACAACAGGAAACGGGTAACTTGCTTCATTCAATAAATCCAAAACTGCAGATTCCGCTCGACGTGAATGAATTGTAATAAACTTAGGTTTTTTATTAATCGTATTAAATACGAATTTAAACGATTCAATTTGGACATTTTTTGTTTCGATTCCGACAGGCGAAAAATCTAAGCCTACTTCACCAATATAAGAGGTTTTATTTACTAATCTTTCGAAATTTCCTCGTTCAGCTTTATGCTCCGATGCTAAAAGCGGATGAAGACCGAGTGCTATTCTTATATGACTAAATTGTTTGATATGAGGATAAGATTTTTCAAAGGCTGTCGGAGTATTTGTAACTAAAATTGTGATAATTTTAGCACGATTAGCTCTATCTGCTACTTCAGTAGGATTTGGATATAAGTCAATATGACAATGAGTATCGATCATCTTTTACAATTTTTTTAATCCTAATGAATCTTTGACTGCATTAGTCGCTTTATCCTGAAATAGATTTTTAATTTCATCAAAACCTCGAACAAGCATCTTCGCTCTGGCTGTTAAATTATCGGTTGGTGCAATTCCAATAATACTGCCTCTAAAATCAGATTCATTTTTATTAGCTGTTAATGTATTGATAACAGCACGTAAATCGTTTGAGCTATCTTTTTGGTCATCATAAGTTAATTCACCTTGGCAAACATCAATTCCATACAAGCTTGGTTTATCAAGATTCAGTGTATGAAGTGATGCCCGACGAATCAAACAAGGCACGCAGTATCCACAGTTTTTTACGTGCGGAGATTTTCTTGTCCAATTTTGTTTCCTTGTGCCGTGTGAACAGGAAACAGTGTGATCGATTACGGAAGAAAGCAATTTTTGATTTTCACATTGACTGACAGCTTCGCCCTTAGTTTTTAATTCTAAAGGGTTAATTATTTTGTTACTAATTTCCAATTTTACCAAAGCATTCCCGAGTTCCTTCAAAAAATAAGGATGCATTGTTCTTGTACTGCAGGAACCGCCGGGAGATGGGGTAAGAGGTATATTCAAAGCTATAAAGCCATTTTCCGGCATATACAAAGGAATACTTTCACCATAGGCTCTTGCTGCATAAATTCCTAATGCAATAAAAACCAGCGAACGGCTGCGAAGTGTGGATTCATTATTTTTTCAGAGGGTGTCAGGAATTTTGTGTAAGTTGGTGTAATTCTGCCAAGTTGATTCTGTCCTCAAACATAATGGCAAATTGATTCATCGCTAATCCCCAGTTCGGAATGGGCATTGTCCACTTTTTCGCGGCGTTTTTCAACCCCAGATATAACAATTTGAGACACGCTTCTTCGGATGGAAAACTGCCTCTGGTTTTGGTGATTTTCCGCAAGCTCATATTTAACGATTCAATGGCATTGGTGGTATAAATCGCTTTACGAATCTCATTCGTAAACTGGAACATCGGCTCAATTCGAGTCCAATTCTCGCGCCACGATTTGGCAATCAACGGATAGCGGGAATCCCATTTTTCGGCAAATAAATCTAATGCTAAGAGTGCTTCTTCGGTGGTGGCTGCCGTGTAAATCGCCTTCAAATCAGAAGCTATTTCTTTTCTCTCTTGATAACCGACAAAGGCAAGCGAATTTCTAATTTGATGAACGATGCAGGTTTGCGTAATCGTCTGTGGATAAACAGCTTCAATCGCTTCCGGGAAGCCTTTCAAACCATCTACACAACAAATAAAAATATCTTCCAAACCCCGGGTTTTGAGTTCGGTTAAGACCGTCAACCAAAACGCGCGCTCCTTCATTTTCGCTCACCCACAAGCCCAAACATTCTTTGCGACCTAGTAAATTAACCCCAATTGCCACATACACGGCTCGTTTTTGCACTATTTTGTCTTTCCGAATATTGATGCGTAGCGCGTCCAAGAAAACTATCGGATAAATCTTACTCAACGGACGATTCTGCCATTGCACGACTTCCGCTTGAATTTCTTCGGTAACAGTTGAAATTAGTTGCGGTGAAATTTCCACACCATAGATTTCTTGCAGATGTGCTTGAATATCGCGGGTTGATAATCCGCGTGAATACAACGAAATGATGTTTTCGTCAAACCCGTCAAATCGCCGTTGATGCTTTTCAATAATGATTGGCTCAAATTCTCCGGCACCGCCAGCGTGGAACTTCTAGCTCCAGTTCGCCGGCTGAACTTTTGACCTTTTTGCTAGTCGTTCCATTGCGGCGATTAGATTGCTCCTGTGGAGCAATCTCGTGTTTTGAGTAACCAAGTTGATGCGTCAACTCAGCGTTCATCGCCCGCTCCAGTAATTGTTTGGTTAATTGTTTAAGTAAGCCGTTTTCACCTAATAAATCTTCAGGATTTTGGTAATCTTTAATTAGTTCGTCAAGAAGTTCTTTTCTAATAGTCATCGTGTAAATCTCCTTTAATTTATAAATTCCGATTTACACAAAATTCCTGATACCCTCTTTTTTCCTGATTTTTGACTTACTCTTACTTGAAGCAAGTCTGCTTTACTGGAATATGCTGCCTTTACTTGATTAAGTAATAATTTTTGTGCGCTCTTCGCGCCAGGCGCATCATAATGCCCAATCAATTGAATTCCGGTGAATTTTTTACTTTCCAATAAATTTATAGCTCCGATCAATGAATCAACACCACCGGAAAAAGAACATACAGCTTCTGCCTTTTCAACTTTTGGTAAGGGCTTTCTTCTTATTTTCGACGGTGGAGTTTTAAAGACTATTTCATTTCTTTTACGGAAAGATAAATCCCAAATATCGCCGGTTAAAAAGTTAACAGCTTTGATTAGTTTCTCTGAGGCATTATTCCATTTTTCAACCTCTGCAACAGGAAATTCAACTTTGAAATTTCTTGTCCACGAATCAAAAGAATCCTTTCTCGGTACTGATTTATCAATTACATAACAAATACTAGCAACCAACAAAAGATCTAAACTCGTTGCATCTGGTGCTCCGTAAGAGGCATAGATTTCACCAAAAGGTAAAGCTAATGTTGTTTCTGTATTATAATCCGGTATTTTAACGATTATTTTTGCCAAATCATCGTTGCCGCGTTCATTTTCGTTTATTTCAATATTTATATTCATTATGCCACTTCAAATATTTCAATAGTATCGTTAAGAATTTGTAGGCTTGCCTGTAAACCTTCATTTCCAGCCCAATTTTTATTAGTAGTTTCTCCAGAAAAGCGATTTCTGGTAGAAGAACGAATGTATCCTTTTACTTCATCCAATTTTTGTCGTGCCTGTTCTGCACCAACTTTTTTCTGCCATCCTTCATAAAAATCTCGACAAAAGATTCGATAAATATACTTTTCAAAAAAACTGACAATGGTTTTAATAATGCCAGGCTCGTCAACAATTTTTTCGAAGGATTCCTCAGCTTCTTCAAAAGTTTCGCATTCTTCTAAAACCTCTTTATTTAGTTCATAAAGTGCAACTCGTGCGGCTTCATCATCTAAGGTACTGGCTGGACCAGTAAAAGCATCTGTTAAACCATCAGCTACTTCTTCGGCTGATTTGCCAATAAGATCAGAAAGCCCGGCTTCCTTTAATGCTTCCTGTAAGCCAACTTCAGCAACCCTGGAAAGAAAATTGCCTAATTGCTGACCGGTTCTAGCAGCAGCGCCTCCAAATCCACCGCCTCCGCCTCCTTTATCCCCGGCAGAACCTGTGCCCTTGCCGCCTTCGGAACTTCCATAACCGGAGTTTTTTAGAACTCTGAGATAATGGCTAATTAATCGCTCTGCAGATAAGTTAGTGTTATCTGAATCAGTATCGTCATTTTTAACAAACTTACTTGCTTCAGTTTTAAGCGGAGTCCATTCGCCTCCGGCTGGCATTGTATATCCTTTTGATGTTCCCATTATTTTTTCACTTTTTTCAGTTCAGCTTTTGCTGATCTGCCTATATCAGTTTTTGAATTTTCAGTTGCGAAGCGATTTAGAAGATCAGAGATATCTTGCTTATATCTTTCATCTATATCTGCTAAATGCTTAAGATCAGGTGCAATTAAAGCTGATAGGGATTCAGGGTTAGCTTCGCTAACAAATTTTATATAAGTGTATGCTGCACCTTCGAGTTTTATTCTGGTTAAGCTAATCAACGCATCACAAACTCGCCTATTTTTCGGATTTGCTGTCAGGTCTTGCTGCAAAAGTCCGAGTAAGGCTTCCCGGTCGGGATTTTCAAGTTCCAAAGCTTTTTTCGATTCAACCTCTAGGTCGGCATCTTTGCCTTCAATTAAACCGTTATATATATTTCTTACACGGGGTGGAACCATGCTTACTCCAGTTAAAGTAGAACTTGTTCTATCACGCATTAACCAGAAGTAATCACGTAAATCCGCTTCTTTAAGAGAAGGTTCCATTTGCAACCATTTCTGCAGCGAGGAGCTTTGCCAAACATCTAACTTATCCGCTTCTTTAATTTGTTCGGCATTTTCTTCCCCCCGAGCATTCATTTCCAGCTTCTTGAGTTTGCTTGGACGACCATCTTCTGATGTCTGCCATTCATTCAAATCTAAAAAACGTTGAAGATGTGAATATTCCAACACCATGATTTTCGCTAAAACTTCATCTTTGATATCAATTTTGGCAGCTTCGGCAAGCTTCTTTCTAAGTAGAAGCATATTCAACATTCTCTTAACTTGGCGCGGATTACCTTTAAGTCCTTCGGTTATAACCTGCGCGATGGCACCACTCCATCTAAGCTGTTTTTCCAACTCGGGATTAATTTTTCCGCCGCCAAGAACCGCTTTAATGGAATCGAAATCATAGGCAGAATAGAAATTTCGGCTTCGTTTCGATTCCCAATCTTTCAAAACGGCAGCTTTATCCTCATCTTCCCGTAAATATTTTTGACAAGCCAAAAGATTTATATATGTTTCAATTTCAGATGGAGATAATCGCGGCAGTTGATAAGGAATTTGAATCAA
Source organism: Pyrinomonadaceae bacterium (assembly GCA_965217575.1). Lineage (GTDB taxonomy): Bacteria > Acidobacteriota > Blastocatellia > Pyrinomonadales > Pyrinomonadaceae. Next base: position 2,037,927 of record OZ244558.1, read on the forward strand.
CTTTTCAAGATAATCAGTTATCAAGGTAAGTGCTTCCACCTTTGATTTATCAGTATCAAACCTAAAGCTATTTAAACGCTCATATTGTTCATTTACATATCGAGTTGATATGGCATGCTCTACAATTCTTCGGTCGGCACCTATGACAAAAGCAGTTTTCGGAACAAGAACGAAGAGCTTTATGGCTTCAAGAGTTTCAATGATTCGTTCTGGAAGGCATCGATCCAAATCGTCAATTAAGATAACCAATGATTGAATCTCTGTTTTATCCAACATTTTGCCGAAGTCTTCTCTGAATTTTCGTATTTCAAGCAAATCAGATTTCTTGGAATCTTTGAGAATTTTTGAAAAATCAAATGAATCTTTTTCCTTTTTTGACTCTTCGTCTTTTTCTTTTTCTCCAGATTTTTCATTTAAAATTGATCCAAGCAGAACAGGGATAATTGCCGGAATAGTACCGCCGGATAAAACGGTCACTAATATTGGAATGACATATTTCCAAATTGCTTTACCGCCCATCTTGAGAATTTCCATATAATTGACCCTTTCAAGCAAGTCGTCTACTTGGTCTTTGATTTTATCTTTGAAACGTTCATTATTTTTCAGCTCCTTCAAAATCGAAGTAAGAAGAGCGGTTTTGGCATCTTCATACCCTTCGAACATCCAGCCGTTGAAATAAAGACAAACAACATCATCTTTATAACGAACATCTGTTTCCAGTTCTTGCTGAAGCATTTGCATAATACTTGATTTGCCGCCTCCCCAATCACCAAATACCCCCAGTACCGTAGGAAGAACTTTTTCATCGGTAACAACATTTCGAATTAAATCTGCATGTACCTTAAAGCCGATTAAATCTATTTTAGTTTCGTTATCTGTCCACATAATAAATATTCAAGTTTTGCTAAGTTGATTTAGAGTAAAAATTGTTCAGATTATTAATCTATGTGCCATTTAATATAGCCGTTTTTTAGAAAATAATGACTTCCGCAGCCTTTTCGACTCCAAATTGATGGAGAAAGTGAAACGATCCCATTTGAATGTTCGTGTACCTTCCAGCGAGGTTTTACTTCCGACAATAAATTAAGTTGTACTATGTCTCCGCAACCGCATGGGCATTTGAAAGCTGCAACCCAAAAAATCCCATTTTCTCCTACCAAATATATAAGATTTTTTTCAACTTCATCAGGCAGATCATCCATATGGCAAGTACGAAAAGGAGCTGGAATATTCCAAAATATTTTTCTGATGAAATACCAAAATTGCCAAAATTTTATTATAAGAGTTTTCATCAAATGCTCCCGACTAATTGTTGCCGACACTTAATTCCGGCATATCTAATAAAGGCTTAACATCACCTCTACCAACATGGCACGATAAAGCTCTGCAGGTATCCTCTTCTTGCTCAAAATAATACTGATTTTGAGTTAGGCTAAATCTTGTCACGGCATATTCTTCATTTCCGTCATCGCGGAATTTATGAATTCTTGCCAAAAATTCATTTACAGCCATCGCAGCAAACTGCATATTAACGGAAATAACTGCCGGTCGGTCTTCCTGAACCCCAGAAATGTATTTTTCTTTAAGCTGTTTTTTATATTCATTTGGATTTGTGCGCTTAAGAGATTCAGCGTAAACCTTATTCATTGAATAAAGACCTCGGCTCAGTAAACTCGAGCGATCAGGCTGAATATAATTTACCGAACCGCAAATTTGTTCGACACCGCCTTTACCATCAGCAACTAATCTGACACCAACATCTATAAAGGGAATGTTATAAAAGACCGCCAATCGATTTAGCAGATGCCTTCCTTCAACTGTATCCATACAGCCAAAAACCACATCGCATTCGGCAACCGAATTCACCGCTTCGGAATTATAAAGGTTCAAAGGAAGTCCAATTACTTCGGTGCCGGTTCCCATTTTATTAATTGCTTCGGCTAATACTTCTACTTTCAAATTTTCATTTTTCGCGTTTACTTCAAATGCGTTCAAAATCCTGTTTAAATTCTTTTCTTCAATTCGATCCGGATCAACGATTACAAGTTTTCCGACACCTAAACGAGCAAGCTGCTCAATTACAATACTGCCGGTTCCAGAACATCCAATTACGGCAATTGATAACTGGCGAAGAATATCGAATGTGCCGGCTCCGAATGCTTGAGCATGACGTTTGGCAAATTCTGGAACGCCTTTTTTATCACGCTTGGAATTCCAAAAATAAATATCATCTCCTGCAACAGCAATTTTTAAAATGTTTTCAAATTCACCACAAGGCAGAACGATACGACCGAAGATTTCGCCGCTGGGCAGCATAATACAGCTTCCATGAACATCATCATCTTCAAACCATGCGTACACTGAATCGAACAAAGCTTTATCGGAAAAATTATCCGTTTCTGAAAACTTTGAAAACCCGCCCGGATGGCTATGAATTTTTATTAAAGCAGCATTTGTTCGCTGCGCCTTTTCTAAAATTGGTACCAATATTTCGGTTGACCATGAAACTCTTTGCGGCGTTCTAACCGAACAGTTTTCATAAGGAATCGGAAAAATTTCCTTAACGGTTAAAATGTCCAAATCTTTGCCTTTATGCCTGCCGCATAGGGCGACAGCAACCGCTTCTAAATTGTCTCCGGGAAATAAATGACTTTTTAATTTGTTGTGCTGCAGCCCGGTCATTCTTAAAACTGTTTTCATCTTTATTTTTTGAGCTCCTTCTCCAGCCAATACTCAACTTGGGCTAGATGTGTTGAAACATCATCTTCGCCGGGTCGCCAAGGATTTTGAGCGGTTCGATGGCGCGACCATCGCTGGTAACTTTTGCCATCTATTATCTGAGTAGTTAATGCTTTAATTTCACCGTTATCCGTGCGAGCCAAAGGCGGATAGAAATACACCATATCGATTTGGGCATCGGGGTAGCCGGGCACGATCATCAACGCAGCAGTTACCGTTTGTTGGTTATATCCTGCCGGTACGGGCAGATTATGAATCAACAGCCATTTAGAATTTAAATCGGTGATTGTTTCCCATGACAGACCGCGAGTTTCTAGAAACTCGCGGTCCGATTCAGGCATTTGAAACTGAAGGCGAAGCATATTTTCTTCGCCTTCAGTTTGGTCAACCGGTAAAGTTCGAAAGCGTTCTATTCCGGGAGTTGTAAAATCCGCTTTTGAACATTAAAAAAACGCGAATAACAAGAAATTTTTATTGTGAAACAGTCTAAAGAATTCTTACCAAAAACGCCCGTTTTCGGCACTGTTGAAACATAATTCAAAAAATCTAGGATTTACTACTTGAAACAGTTCCGAAACTTGTTCCTAAATCAAAGTTTCAAAACTTACCCGCATAATGCCTTTTGAAACTATTATTTCAACTGATTCTACAAAATCTGTTATCGCTCCGGATTTGAATATTCGAATGTCATTTTTCACAACCATAAAAATTTGTTAGCCTCGTGTTCATGAAAATCGGATATGCGCGGGTGTCGACTGCCGACCAGAATCTCGAACTGCAAACTGACGCTTTGCAGAAGGCGGGCTGCGAAAAAATATTCACCGACCGGGCGAGCGGAGCGAAAGACGACCGTCCCGGATTAATCGGCGCGATTGAATTTTGTCGAGAAAATGATTTGCTCGTTGTTTGGAAACTCGACCGGCTCGGCAGAAGCCTCAAACATTTGATCGAAACAATTAATCTGCTGCACGAAAAAAAGGTCGGGTTCGTGTCATTGCAGGAAAGCATCGATACGACAACTTCCGGCGGTAAACTTATCTTTCACGTTTTCGGCGCACTGGCGGAATTTGAAAGAGAATTAATCCGGGAACGCACCAACGCTGGTCTCGCTTCCGCAAAAATACGGGGGAGACTCGGCGGAAGACCGAAATTAATGACGGATAAACAGCTTCGGCTCGCCAAGTCAATGCTCGGCGACCCGAATGTAACCGTCAAAGAAGTTTGTCAAACAATGAATATCTCAAAAACTACTTTGTATCGTTACCTGAAAAATTCAAAGTAATTGAAAATTTCAAAGCCGGACGCTTTGAAAAATGATGAAATACTACCTGTTAAGAGATTCGATGATCGGGGAAAAGAATTCTTTGAGTGAATTTACTATTTCTTGAAGATCTTTCCCCTCTTCAAGCTTATTCTTACGGATAAAGGCTTGCCACTGAATTTGTTTGGTTTTATCAAGATAAAAGTCTGCTGTCAGTGCAATTGGCAACTTTTTCGGCAAAGCGGTTCGGCGGCGTTCAAACGTGGCGGCAATCGCCGCTTTTATTGTTTCTTCGTCAAACTCGAATTCGCGGATTAAAAAATCCAAATCCCAGAAATCCTTCATTCGGCTGTTGGTCAAACCGAGTTTGACCATCGCTTCAAATTTTTCGGCAACCACGGTTTCTTTCGGATAAGCCCGAAGCTTCGGCTTGGGAAAATCCAGCACGGTCGGAAATTCAACCGTTTCCGCCTGCGGGCTGACGGCATCGCCGAAACCGATATCAATCTGCAAATTAATCCGTGATTTGCCGAGCAGTACGAGCAGCGTAATTCTTACGCCTTGATATTCCTGCCCTTCCTTGATGTCCGCGCCTTTAACGCTTTTCGAATCAAAGTAAAGCCCGTCTTCGGTTTCAACCACAGCGCAAATATCGCGAAATATCTTTTCAATATCGGTGATCTCGCTTGAACCGAAGCCGAGCAGGTCAATATCGCGGGTCGGGCGATGCGGCGCATTGAACCATAACGTAAAAAGCGACGCGCCTTTGAGCAGGAAACTGCCGCTGTATTCCGAACGGCTCAGGCGATACAAAAAGCGTTCATTACAAAAACGAACGAGCAGCAGATTGAAATCTTCATTGGACGTTCTGGCGTAATTGGAAAGCCGCTGATGAACGGAAGCGGACAGATTTTTCTTCTTTTCAGTCATACGAGAGATTCCAGATAAGGGCGCATCACGTTGTTCATTCGGCAGATTTTAGCGTAATGCCAGAGTTCATCCATTGTAGCTTTCCTTTGATTCCAACTATCGCGCAGCGCTTCGAGCGCGACATCGAGTCCGATTTTATTGCGGTACTTGAAACAATCGGCAACCGTTTTCGGCACATTGTAAACGCTCAGCGCAACGCCTTCGATGTCGTGCGTTTCAATTCCTGCGGTGAAAGCCGCGCCTGAAAAAAACATTATTCGTAGCGGCAGCGAATCTATTTTAGGAATACGGGCTTTTCTCTCGATGGCGATCCAAACTTCAAACGGGTTCTGGGTCGTTAGGTCGTGAAATCGCAAAGCCGAAAGCAGGCAGACAATACTGTTCGGAACCGCTTTCGTTGTTTCCAAAAGCGTTTGATGTTCGCCGGCAAACGCATTCGGCAAACTGTAAAGCCCCCGCTTGAGTTTGACCAGTTCACCGGCTTTTTCCAGCTTCGACAAATAGACACGCGAATTTTTGATGTTTCGTAAATCATTCGTGCGAATAACCTTTTTATCTTCCGCGATTTTTATTATTTGTTCCGTTTCGGACATATTAACACCGATACCAGTTTACAGAGTGTCGGCACATATTTACAAGTGCCGACACTCTGTAAGCCGGTGTTCCAAATTAACGCTGTATTTCACCGGTTGTGAAAATACTTGCCACATTCTTTTTGTCAGTTCGGTTCATTGTGAAAAATAAACCGGTTAAATTAATTTGGGATTTAGACTAAATTAATCATTTTGCCCGCCGCCGCCGCTAATTTTTCTTTGGAATTAATGGTCGTGTGAACGTATCTGCCGGTCTCAATAATCGAGGCGTGACCGGCGAAATCGCGCACCGATGCCAGATCCACGCCGGCTTGTAAAAGGTTGGTCAAACACGTATGTCTTAAATCGTGAACAGTCCAGCCGCCCGGCGTTTTTTGCCCGTAAGGTATTTCGCACTCTTCGGAAGCTTCTTCAAATATTTTCCTAAGCTTATAGTCACGGCACGTAAAGGCGTGAATATTATTGCCGAGTTTCGCTTTTTTTCGTTCGAGCAGAATTTCGACGGCGGGCGGGCAGTAAATCGTTCGTTCCTTGCCTGTTTTGCCGGAGAAGAGCCGAACGGTTCCTTCAACTTTGTTGATATCAGCCCATTTGATGCCCGCCGTTTTTGTATCTTGTCTTTTAACGGTGACGAGAATTTCGTCAAACCTTGCTCCGCTTACTAAAGCGATACGAAAAAAGTCGTAAGCGTCGCGCCATTTAGAATTTCTTCTTAAAGCTTCGCTTAAGACTTTGATTTCGGTTTCGCTCAAGATACGAATTCTCCCGATTTTGGCGATTTTTCCCAAAGTGAAGCGCGGAATTTTCAGATCTTCGAGTTTGCGATGATACTCGCGGGAGTAATTTAAGGCGGCGCGAATGCTGTTTAATCGCCGCTGAACACTGGAAGGCTTCAGTCCGCGCCCGAGTTCGCTCTGCGAATACAAAATAAAATCCTGTTTGCATATCTGCTGAACCGGTTTGTCCGCGCCGATCAGATTCGCCCATTGACGGATAATATTTCCCTGGTTCTCATAGCGAGCCGCATATTCGCTTCCGTATTTCGATTTCCATTTCCGCATTAAAAACGACATATATTCTTCGACGATTTCCCCGACCGTAATAATTTTACTTTTTTCCGGGCGGCTCAATCCGAACTTGCTTTCCCGCGCCGCCAACCGCAGGGAAGAAACCGCCAGTTCGCATTCCGCCTTCGTTGCGAAGCCGCTGCCGGTTTTTCGGCTGACTTTACCGTTAGCACCGGTGACCCGAATATCAAACCGCCAACAGCGGCCGTGACGGGCGGTTTCCTCCTGCCAGATGCCGTAGCGTTTGCTTTTCGCCGATGAGTTTTTATTCGGTGTTTTTTCCGAAGTTGTAGATTTTGTTTTTCGCATAAATAAATTTCAGACGTTTTAATCAGTGTCGTCACCACACATACCTCACCTTTGTTCCGAACATCAAATCAGAAGAAAAATAAGGTTTTGGAATTGATAAAAGTTGGTTAAAAGAATAGTTAAAATCCGGTATCAGTTCGTTCTAAAAACTGATACCGGATAAAGAGCCGCGTAAATTGCAGACGGTATTCGGAAGAAATTAATCGAGCGGGCAACAGTGGGGCGAGAAAAACAGCGTTTCATCTCCGGCATTAATTCGCCCCTGACCGTCGCCCTGATTGCCGTAGCCGCCGGTTGCTTTCCAGCGGTAATGACTCCAACCGGCGGCTTCAAAAAACTTGCCGTGATGCCGGTAATAACCGCAGTAAACGATTCTTAACTGCGGATTACCACCGTTCAGAATCGCCCATTGGCGGGTTTGGTAAGCGACCGCGCCGTCGTCGAAAACATACATTTTCGACCGGTTTCGCTGTATATAAGGCGGGTCAATAAATATCGCCACGTCTTTTTTCGATTCGAGTTTAGTTTTGCTGCTGAACAATCTTTCCCAGCCTCCGCAATACATCACAACGTTTTGAAGGCGCTTTTTCAGCTTTTCAAGGAATTCGATAAAATCATCGCGCCGCCAGATTTTTATTTCAGGTTCGGGAAATTTCACCTGGTTATTTACCTGCGCGGGATCGCTGAATCCGAATCCGATCCAATTGTGCAGACCTCTCAAATAGTGAACGGCACAGGGCAAATCGTAGTAATCCAAATCCTTGAGCATCCGTTCGGTTAATTGCTTTCTCGCCGCGATCAGATAGCGATGCGAGGCGAGAATATCCAGTTCATGATCGGGGCGCTGACACATTTTGACGAACAACTCAAGATCGCCTGAACGAATAGTTCTCCAAAGATTTATCAGCATACAGTCAGGATCATTAACAATTTCCAAATGCTGATTGGAAACAATTGAACGTGCGAACAACATGGCAAGTGAACCGGCGCACGTTACATAAAAATTCTTCGACTTGGGGTTTAATCCCTTCCAGGCTATATCGGCGATACGCCTCTTGCCTCCGGGATACGGGAAAAGTGATCTGTTTTTTAAACTCATATAAAATAGTCCTCCAAAGTTATGTTGATTCGCCCTTATTTAAAGGCGAAGGTTAAAGATTGAAATTGATTATTAATAAGCCGATGGCTTCATCGTGGCTTAAACTTTTGACTTCGGCGATTCGATTCAGTTTTGTAAACTCCGCTTCGGTCAGCAGGCTTAAGATTTCAAATGTGCGACCGTCTTCGGGTTCTGCCGCAGTATCCGGTTCGGATTGAATCGCAGGATTCTCAACCGAAGATGACTCTTGCGAAACTGAAACTTTTTTTACTTTCGCCGCTTCAAAATTCGCATTTCGTGCTCCGTCATTAATTAAAAGCTGTTTGAAATCACCATTTCTGAAATTTGAGTGGCGATCAGAACCGATGATTTTGGGTTCAAGAATTTCCATCGCTTTTTCGGACGAGTTATGCGCGATGGCGGTTTTCAGCAGTTCGGGTTTCGCTTCGAGCAAAAGTTCGATTCGTGTTTCAAAAAAATCATCGATTTCCCGCTTGGAGCATTTGTTGTCAATTCTTTTTTTGAGCGGTTCGACCAGCAGTTTTCTGACGCGGCTATAATCGTCGGCAACCGTTTCAGCGGAAGATTGACTAAAGGTAGCGACGTGTTCACATGCGGCGGTTACGCCGTTAGTTGAAGATTTTCCGCGCCCGCCGCTGTGCCGGGCGAACCCGGTGTCGCCTGATACGGAAATCTGTTCGCTGAAATCGCCGATCAATAAGGCGACGGCAAATCCGCGAACAATCGAATTCGACTTACTTCGCAAACTGATTTCTCGCAGAATCCGCTCGATTACCGGTAACTGACTTTTCCGGTCTTGATCTTTCGAATCAAAAAGTTTTTTGACGTTTGCCAGACAATCGCCGGCGATTGTCTGCCCGACGATTGAGCTTTGAACGGCTGAATTATTCGCCGCCGGGTTTTCGCCCGGATTATCCGCAGAGACGGATTTTTTGCTTGAACTTTTTCGGGGCATTTTCGCGGTCGGTCGGTTTTCCGCCGCTGACTTTTCCCCGGTTACGATTTTTTTTACTGATTCTTGCCATAATTTATTCCTGTATTTCGCTTTGCGTTGAAAAGCGGTTTTATTTGAGTTCGGTTTCAAATTTTTCTATTTCTTCAAGTGAAAACCGAATGGTGCCGCCGAAGCGAAAGCGGGTTAGAGATGAACTTCCGCAGCACATCATATAGAGCGCGCTCACGCTGATTCCCCATCTGTTCGCGAGTTGTTTGGTGCTTAGATATTTCGGGGAGTCAACGCCGCCTGCGGAAATTTTCTTTCTTTTATTCTTTCTCATCGGTATAATAGACCTCTTGCGAAATTAAATTCTGATGGTTTTTCTTTCAAAGTTGTAAATGCCTGAAATTAGATTGAATCGCAGTCCGAGTCGTCTTCTCCGATTTCTATAACGCTCTCCCAAGATGCGAAATATCTTCAATCTTCTGATGACATTTTCAACTTTGACTCGTTTTCGAGCTAACTCTCGATTCGCTCGTTTGTCTTCTTTTGTCAATTTGTGCAATTTACTGTTCTTCTTTGGTATCAATACTTTATATTGTTCTTTCTGTAACCCTTGATAACCGCTGTCCGCTTTCAGTTCGATACTTTTCAGCAATTTTACGCCGCTCTTTTCATACATTTTCTTGTCGTGTGTTTTGCCTTTCCCGAAATATGTGGCAATCACTTGTTCGCTTTCTTGACAGATTATCAACTGACATTTTAAGCTGTGCCGCTTCTTTTTTCCCGAATAATATCTTCGTTGTTTTTTTTCGGTCTCTCAATTAGCATTTCCGTCACATCAACTATCGTGTAATGTATCGCGGACAATTCAGAAGATTGAAGATATTTTAATCAAGAGCGGAAAGTTTTCATTGCCGAGCAAAAGACGATTATTGGAAGACGATGAGTTGCATTCGATTCGTGAATCCCGTAATCTTGTCCCAAATGAAACATCGTCCGATATTCCCGCCAATAGTTAAGTGCAAGTAATACTTGATCTTCTATTGATAAATCGGAATTTCTGCCTCTGGTTTCCTGACTCATAACTTCTTTGACAACTTCACACATTGTTTCAAATGTTCCTTTCTTGACCCCAAAGAATCGCTTGAAATCTTTGTCTTTTAAATCTTTGGTTTTCTCGTATCTCATCAGATTTGCTCCTTTGAAATATTTGTGCCATCTTTATCAAAAGTTTTCAAATATCTCTTTTATTTCGCAAGAGGTCTAATGTTTCTTTGTAAAATATGTCGCAATTAAGGCGACGTGAGATCAGTGTAAATCGTTTTTGAAGCGCAAAAATCAAAGCGGAAAGGAAAACACAAATCTGTTTTCCTTTCCGCTTTTGCTCTTAAAGTCTTTCTTATTTTCTTACTTTCACGGCGATCAAACCGTCATAATTATTTAATCGATTTTTCCTATATATTCACGGATCGCGCCGTCGCGCAGAATACTGAAATTTTCGCCGCTACGGTTCACCATCTTTCTTACGGTTCGTCCCGTCACTCCCAACTCCTGACCGATTTCCTCTTGCGTGATTTTGGCTTCGTCGGCAAAATCGCCTTTGGTGCGGCATATAGCGATGATGGCGTTTTTAATCGCTTCGGCGGACCCTTTATCGGGAAGACTGGGCTTTTTGAAAGAGTTTTTCGGTCTTCCTTGCTGCGCCTTTAAAAGCGCACGCAAATCATCGAACAGGGGTTCAATCTGCCGGTCGCGGACTTCGGATTTTTTCCCCGTAAAATCTACCGCCGGAGTTTCGACGCTGTATAAGATATATTTCCAAAACCCCGCGCCGATCAGATGCTTGACGAATATCTGCAAAGCTTCGGTGGTAAAATTCGGATAAATTTGAAGAGCCGTATTGACGTATTCATTCATCGCGGCGGCGAACTGCACGCAAGCCGCCGCTTTCGCCCGCCTTTCGCTCCAGTTCTTTTTTAATGCCAAATCACGAATAGACGTATCGTCGAATTTGATCGTTCTGAAATACTCAAAAGCTATATCGTAGGCGAATCTTTCGGTCTGATAGCTGTAAGTAATATTTTCGAGTTCGCCCTGAATCGTTATTTTGCTAATCGGTGAATCGGCGGAAGGCGGCAGAGGCTCCAGCATTTTTTTAAGCTTGGGAACGGTCAATTTTCCCAGCTCATCTTCCAGAAATTTTAAGCCTTCTTCGCTTTCCAGTAAAAATCCGGCGGCAGATAAAAGCGAACAGGAATTTCGGAAAAACAATGTCAGGCGCAGTTCTTCGTAAATATCTTTGTTGTAACCATCAATTGTTTGAGGCGAGTTCCACGACAATAAAATCGAATGACCTCTTTCGTTACCCGTTTCCGTCTGGAAAATATAAAAGGCGAAATGGCAGCGTTCTGATTCGACCGGAAGCCACATTTCTCCGTGAGCGGTTTCAACTGTTTTCAAACGCGGCTTACGGGGCGTTTGAAAACAGGCTTCGCTGAAATTGTTTTCCTGCTCGTTCAGAAGCGCGACATCGTATCCTATAAGGCGAATGTCTTCAATCCCGTTAACCCCATAGAAAATCTCGCCCTGTAACAATTCGACCGTTTCCGGCACTTTTAAATTAACGGCGGAAAACGATTCTTTGAAAATTTCAATAAACCCGGGGGCGTAATTGATCGGCAGAGTCAGAGAACCGGAAACGGCAGCTTTGTAATCGGACCCGAGGACTTCAGTGACGACCGGAATTTTCTTTTTGTTTTTCATAAAAAAATTATCTCATTAAACGGGCTGAAAAAACTGTCCGTTTAAAACGGACAGTTTTTTCAGTCTCGACAGACTCAAATTTTATTACCTTTTTTGATTAATGAAAAAATGGATGGAAGAAACAAGCACTGAATTTGCCGAGTTATGAATCGTTTGGACAGGGAGCCTCAGCTACAGTAAAAAAGGAAGAGTTGATCTTAGATACGATCACAAATTTCTTATAAGCTACAGAAATAAAAAGATTTGACTGTGGTCCCCGAGATGTGGCATCAGTGATGGAAGCGGAGATTTTTAAGAAATCCGCGCTATCCAAAAAAGCTTCTTCTGTTCTGGAAAACAAAAGAAGCTTTCGAAAATAGTTCTGCCGATGCGAGCGGCTGATACTAATTATATTTAAACACAAAATATTCTAGCAGTCATCTCTCGTCATCGGCAAAGCGAAAATAAATTCACTGTAGGAGCTTTGTCGATATGACTATTAATAATGAAAAAAGTAAAGAACTCAAACCGCCTTCGGAAACCGGATGGTCGAAAGAGATATATCAAAAAAAGGATTTTGCGGCGATTACCGATGCGACGAGCATCATTCTGAAAAATGTCGGTTTTCCGGTGAGCAAACACCGGAATATCGCCTGCGTGCTGCAGGGAATCGCCAACGGGCGCGATGAATTCGCCGCCAGCCATTTAACTCTAGCACGACGAATCGGGCACCAAGGCGGCGAAGATGCGGCGAAAATGAGCATTTACCGCGAGCTTCAAATCTTGAAAAAATTTCAGTTTGAATCGCAGATTCTCCTGTTCGACATTGAACAGGGCGGAGGGCGCGAATACAAAAGCACGCGTTACTTCGATCATCTGACTTCCGCCGCCGTCTGGCTGGTTAATCACGCCAGAGAAGTGAAAAAATCCGATCCCGAACTGCGAACCGCACCGCTCGGCAAAGTGATGGAATTATCGGTTGAGAAGGCAATTTCACGTCTCAAACCGTTTGCAAGCAGTAAATTGGCGGAGCATCACGTTCCGAGAATCAAAAATAAAGAAAGCCGGAAAATGAAGAAAGCCAAACTCGCCAGACGCAAAACTCTGCGCGAACAAATGGATGAAAACCTCAGACGATGTTTGAACGAATATGATCCGGCAGCCGAAGAAAAAGAACTGCGTGCTTTCGCTTCTCAAGTCGCAAATTACCTGATTGATACGGCTGAAACGATGATCGCCGCCGCCAAAAAGCAAACTGATTCAAGTTTGTCCGCCATGATGTCATCACCATCACCTGTCACCATATTAAATATGCCGAAAAAAATGGTGAAGAAGATGGACTACGCGGCAGTAGTCCTTCCAGCCAAATTACTGAAATTGCGCCCGATTCTGAAATCGCCGAAAAATATACGGATGCGGGAAAAGCCGGCACTTTGTTGGATGCGGCACTCGGATATGCGCGGCGCGGCTGGAAAGTGATTCCGCTTCACACGCCGGATAAGCGGGGAATCTGTTCGTGCGCTAAAGGCGAAAAATTCACTTCAGCCGGAAAGCATCCGCGAACGTCGCAGGGCGTAAAAGATGCGACATTTGATAAAGCAGCGATAAAGAATTGGTGGAAGCGGTTTCCGAACGCGAACATCGGTGTCGCCTGCGGCTTTGAATCGGGCATAATTTGTCTTGATATTGATCCGCGAAACGGCGGCAACGATGCTCTCAAACGGCTGATTGAAAGTCACGGCGAACTGCCTTCAACTTTTAAAGTCAAAACCGGCAGCGGCGGAAAGCATTTTATTTTTGAATATCCGCAAGGACATTCGTTCAAAAACTCGAGCGGAAAACTGGGCGCGGGGCTCGACATTAAAACCGATAATGGTTTTATCGTCGCCGCTCCGAGCCTTCACAAAAGTGGGGAATTTTACCGGATGCTGAGTGATGCGAAACCCGCCGCGATGCCCGATTGGCTTCTTCAATTGATCCTCAATGAAGAAGAGAAAGCGGATGCTTGCGATAGCGGAGCGATTCGCCTAACCGAGTCATTCAAGGCTGCCGTATTTCAAAAAGAATGCGGCGGGATAATACCGGAAGGAACCCGCAATGAAAAACTGTTCAAAATCGCCTGCGCGATGCGGGGAAGAAATGAAGAACCGGCAAAAATTACTGCGGAAATCGAACGGGTAAATTATGCTAAATGTTCTCCGCCGCTACCGGCAGGCGAACTTAAAAGCCTAATCAAGAGCGCGCTCAGTTTCAGCATCAATTCAAAATGACGCGGCAGCGGTGCTTCCATGGGGGCGAAAAACCAATTGAATATTAAACCGGCATTGGTTCTGCAAACAATTATGCTTTCAGTTCAGTCGCTTTCCGTTTACGCTTTTATAAGAACAGCCGAAAAACTCTCCGTTTAAAACGGAGAGTTTTTCGCTTTCTTTATTACCGATCCCAAAATAATTTTGCTTCATACAAGAAAACATCAACATCAACTTTGCGATTACCAAACACGTCAACTTGTTTCAGAGCAAAACACAAAAAAAGGAGCGCGTAAAACGAACTCCTTTTGTGAAATAAATTATTGTTAATAATCTTTGAAAATAAATTCTTTGTTTTCTTCAAACCGGCTTTCAGAGATAAAGAAATTTGCTGAAGCCTTTCAAAATATTTTTATGAAAAAGATTTCGCTTATCAAAACGAAGCTGATGATTTTTCCGAATTATAAAAAAACTGATGCCGGTTTTTGTTAAAGATTGAATTTCTCATCTTGTTCAAACCACTCCGAACATTTAGCACAGATATTTCCGAAGTTTTTTGCGTAATAGAGTGCCTCGTGGAACCGGCAGATTTCACAATCCGTTTGTTCGCTGTTAGCTTTTGCCGAATCTTTTATTTCAACGGAAGATAAAAAAGCTGTTGTTGTTTTGTTTGTTAAAGATACATAATTTTCATTGTTCATATCAGAAAGATATTCGGAATATTAGACATAATCAAAGTCTTTTGAACTTGATTCAATTGGTTAATTTGATAATCAGATTTGAATGATTTCAGCAGAATAAAAATTATGACTGAAGTTTTGAGCATAGCCGATTTTATAAAGAATAAACTGATTTTGAGCTCGCGGATTTTTATAAAAATCATTACATTCTCTGCATTTTGTGCAAAATCCGAAAACACACTATATCAATCTTTTCAAACAATAAAGACGACACAAAACTATTGCTGAATGAAAGGTTTTGTGTCGCCCCGATTGAGTTGTTTTTTGAAAATAATCTAGATATTGATTTATGCTGGGTGCGTGGAAAAAAAATATTTCAGTTTTTTTGATGAACCGGAAGAAAAAGAACAGCCAGTTGATTCGAAAAATGAAATCGAAGAGGAACTATATTATCTGGACATACGGTTTTGGTGCAAAGCTTGTAAAATCGAGCATCGATGGACTACCTGTCCAAAACCGACAATCATATAAAACGTGGTGTTTGATGTTATTTTGATATGACGGTACAGTAAAAGTTATGGACGACACGAATACAAACAACGACGATTTTTATTACGAATACAACGACGAACGCAGCATTTATCAGCCGCTCCTTTTCGATTTTGTTCCCGAAGAAGAGTTAGAGCCAACTACTGATTCTAATGCCGAATAATTAATTTAATAGTGATAACTTGAGTTGTTTATTGATCAAAACCGAAAAGCCTGCCAATTCAAACTTGGCAGGCTTTTCGGTTAACCGGCTTAAAATATTCAATATGAACATTCACAGCACAGCTCAACTATTAAAAAACCAAGTCAAATTTATAATTATCAAAATATAAATCCCGAATTCGTTCTTTTTTTTTTCAAAATGATTCTGATGACTTTAACAAATACCACATAAACTTTTTAACAATCCGGCATATAAATTGTCCTTTAAGTAGGGTAACTTTCGTCATTTGCGGATCTGCCGCCGAAGATTATAAATTTGACAGCAGGACGTTACGAAAACCGGACTTAGTTACGCGGGAAACGGCTGCAAAAGATGACATTAAGTACAAACTACGTTTGAGCTTTGAAGCTATGGGGATAATTTTTTTACTTAAAGAAGCTTATGAATACGGCGCACAAACTGAAACAATCGCGCTGCTCGAAAAATCAATTGAAGACTTCAAACGAATAGACGAAATCAAATTCTTAGCTAAGGTTGGTAACTGATTATGATTAATGTTTGTAGAGAACGCTGTATAGTTGTTAATTTTCTTGAACACGATAATGATGATTTGTTTATCGTGTTTATGATTCCCGGCAACGGACGATTTTTAAAGGGGTTGCTGAAAGCCGAATCACGCGCTGCGGCAGGCGGAATAATCAGGTTTTACTGGGCTGATATTACATTTGTTGATGACGAAAACGAAGATGCCGATCTCGAAATAATGGAACTTAAAATGGATCAGCAGGTCGAAGCCGGACCGCCGGCTTTTTAATCAACTTCAGTAACTGTTAAAATTTATTTTTTTATTTTTCTCGGCGTTCGTCGGCTATTTTCGCATAATTTCCGACATTAATTACCAAAAAGTTGTGTTGATCTAAAAAGTCCCGGTGTTCTCGAATGATAGCATCCGCTTCGGGATTCTTATATAAAAACTCGGATATAGTCATTTTCCAGTCCGTCACCAAAAAGTAAAAGAAATTATAAACCTGATCGGAGGATAAGAGTTTAATTGGTGCGTTAGCTAAAATAGCTTCGTTATTTTTATAAATATACGACGCTGTTGAATTATCC
The DNA here is from genome assembly GCA_965217575.1 of Pyrinomonadaceae bacterium. GTDB lineage: Bacteria > Acidobacteriota > Blastocatellia > Pyrinomonadales > Pyrinomonadaceae. Next base: position 2,054,382 of record OZ244558.1, read on the forward strand.
CCAAACTTAATTATATGTTCGGCTGTCTTTTCCTCGACCACATATTTCAATACTGATTGTTGAAAATTGAGGTTTTCGGCTTTGATTTTGTCGGGAGGAAAATCCTGAATATCAGTATCAATATATTCAATCGGTGAAAACGCCGTGCTGCCGAACCGGATTAACGTAACCGTCGCCTTATATCGACTCTAATATAACGGCTTCTTCAAATAATTTTTTTGATTGACCTGCTGTTTATGTATCGTTTGCTCATTGTTTAATTCTGCACGACTTAACAAGTTATTTAAATTTAAAAGTTGTTCGATTACTGAAGTAATCAATCAATTGATCTACAAAGCCAGTTTTAATTAAAAATTCCTCATGCTGTTTTAAAATCAATTCTTTGTTGGGATAATCTGCTAAAAACGGGCGGAAATCTGGTAAATATTCGCATTTTAAGGATGAGTTGTAAGTGTCTTTGTTGTTGGTCGATTGCGTTAAAATAATCGCTTCATTATTTGAGTAAATCACAAGTGTGGTTAAACCAGTCAAATCAATTTGATATGCATAATCTTTGTTAAAAAGCAGATGATTCAATACTGCCTGAATGAATGTGTCGTTTTTAGCAGGCTCAGAATGAATTATATCAGTGTAAATAATTTCCAGCCGAGGTTCTTTATAGGGTTCATCATGAGGAAATTGAATCAATGTTCCGGCTGCTTTAAATTGCTCCCGCACTTTTACCTGGTCCAGAATTTCTCGAATCGAATGTGAATTAAAATAAGTTTTAGACACTCTGCGATTCTCCTCGATTAAACAATTTGTTCAAAAACCATAAATCGAAATTATATTCATCCGACAAATCGATTAAAAACTGATTTTCGCCGATTGCGGTTCCTCTTTGCTTCTCAAACTCAAGATATTCATAAATCGAATTAAAACATAAATATCTAAAATGGAAGTTTATATCATCGACTACAAACGAATCGTGTAGCCGAACAATTACTGCACGATTGATATATTGCCAAATTATTGTTTCGCGTAATAGTCCGCGCCTCCGGGGAAAGTTTATCCACTTCCTTTCGGTCTGGTATCTATGTGCGGATTCTTTAATCAATGTAATTACTTTTAATGTGATTTGCTGATGATATTCAAATGATCTGTTTAGATTATTTGCTGTGTCGTAATTTCCATAAATCACATTAATCCGATCGCCGGAAACGGCGGGCAGCTCGGGCACCTCACGGTAAATCAAGTGTTCGAACAACCGTTGAACCGGCTGACTGAAAAAATATTTTCTTCGTAAAATAATTTCGCTGAAATTTTCCATACCCAAAGATACGACATCTATTGAGACATCTACAAATTGCAGATATCCGATTATGCAAATCATCTGATTGCAGCAGGTTAGCTGTGAAAAAACTTGATAGTTTTGCCGAAAAAGGTATTGACATTGTATATCGTTATCTATATACTAAAATCAAGTTAGGACATTAACTAACGTCAGTTCGAAATAAGCTTAGGCTAAAACCAAGTCTTGTCTCAACTGCAAATTTGGTTTCTTTTCTTGATATGTGTAAGCGATCAAACCGGCGACAACATTTGTGTAAAAGTTCCACACCGAGCGATGCCTGGTGTGTTCGATCTGCGAAATGTTTTTCAATTGGTCATAAATCGTTTCAACAATCGCTCTTTTTCTCAACATCAATCTATCAAAAAAGTTCACAAATTTGTTTTTCATATTCTTCTTAACTTTCGTTATCAGCTGCACATTATCTTCTCCCAATAACTCCGTCAGTGATTGTGAGATATAGCCTTTATCTCCAAACAGCTTGCCCCACAACCGCTTCGTCATATTCGGGACAGGCTTTCGGTCATCAACATTTCCCAAGCTGATCCGCCACGCTAAAATCTCGCCCGTATCACTGACGATCAAGTGTATCTTGAAGCCGTAAAACCATCCAACGGAAGTCTTTCCACGCTTGGCTACACCTTCAAATACCTTGTTCTGATTGATCCGTAAATTGTTACAAACAGGTATCTTCGACGAATCCACAAACGACACTCCCGAACATTCTCCCAATCTCGTCTGCATAAATGCTCCAAGCAACATAAGCGAGTCTTTCTGCAACTCGACAAATCTGTTATAACTCAATAAGTTACGAAAATCTTTCCGCCAGTATTTGCACACCATTTTCGTATAAAATCTTTTCAGATCACGAAACCCCGAACGATGAAAAAGAACTAAAATAGTCATCACTTCCGCCCTCGACATCTTGCTTGATTTGATGCGTTTGCGAGTTCCGTCGGCGAGCAGTTGGCGGTTAAATTTCGGCTCAAATTGACGGCAAAAGTCGTCAATCTCACAAAAAATTGCTAATCTATCCATTGAAAAGACTCCTTAGGTTTGTATTTATGTTTGGTAAACCTAATTATATCTTATCTTTGGGGTCTTTTCTTATCTCGAACTCACGTTAACTAACACATTAATTTAGACGGAGATATAAAAATATGAACGATGAAACAATAATCGCATTAATTTTAGCTTGTGACGATAAAAACCTAATTGAGTTAAAACGCAGTGAGCATTTTGAACAAACAGACGAACGTCAGCAAACAGATTTTGAATTAATTCAAGTCGGAAATGAATTCGTAATTATTACGCACTATGAACACATAAATTCTGATGAATCGTCTAAAACCCTTTATGACAAATCAATTGAGTATTTTGATAGCGCAACTGAAGCCGATGACGCATTTGAAAAAATGATTGCCGAATTGAAGTAAATACAAAATTCACAAATTGCCAGAACCGCCGCATTTAGCGGTTTTTGACAGTGAGGAACTACCTCGTTAAAGGAGATTAAATTTATGAGTGTGAATTTTATAGAAATTGAAGAAGTCACAGCTAACAGTTCAGCCAGCGAAATAGCATTGCATAATCAACGTAGGGATGTTGATATTGAGCTAACTAAAGATTGTGAGGAGTGTTTGGAATTTCCGGTGTTTGGATATTACTGCAAACGACATACTTGCGTTGATTGTGGGAAATTCGATGAGTATGGATCGTATCTCTGCGCCGAATGCATTCCATTCTAGACTACGCCAGACAATTAACGACATTCGCCGCGTGTGCGGCTTTTGTCGATGACAATACATAAAGTATTGTTAATCTGATTTAAACAGGCGGACACTAAACAATGATTGAATTAATAACAGAGAGAATACGCGAATGCGCTAGAAAAATTAATAACAAACAAAAACTAACCCTCGAAGAAATTATTTTTACCAAAAATGTTTTGTTCGAATATGCCGATGTTCTGGATCGAAAAGCTCGCGGCGGATCCGGTGTCCAAAAATCTGACGATATCGATAAAATCAAACATCGTGAAAAAGTTTTAAAGTCTCGAATTCTAAAACGCTACAAAAAATTGACCGAAACAGAATAACCCATACGAGCATTGAAAAATATTAAAAAAACCGGAAATTTAGTCTTCCGGTTTTTTCTATTTTTGGTATATACAAAACTATTAAGTATAATTATATCTGGAAATATATTCAAAATGTTTTTATAAAACCCTTGACGTTGGTATATTGTTATCTATATACTTAAAATTGAGTTGGCATTTTGCTGACAAATTGATTTTTATGGAGATTTAATTTTATGGAAAAAATAACAGCAGACGATGTTATGGAACTAGCTAACATGCACGGATACAACCCGACGATGATTCGCTGGGATGACACAAACGAAATTGAAGTAATTCGATATATAGCATTTAATGATATTTCATACGAAGATCGATTCAGAGCGCATACAATTATCGCTACGCACGATTGTATAGAGGCCATCGCAGATCGGTTAATCGACGATATGACTGGTGATGATTATATCGGTATTGCAGAATGTTTAAACTTCACCAGTTAGAATTGTTTTGTTCCAGAGGAATTTTGTTTATGGGCAAATATTTAAAAAAGAGTTTCAACGCGGCAGACGGAGATTGCTGGCAAACCGAGCATCGTGGACCTTGTGCGGTTTGTGGCGATTCAAAAGCCTCGCCGGCGTTCGATGAATTTATGTATTCGTGTGATTGCGTTCAAATTATTTACAAACTCTACGACGTGGATTTCGACGGCGATAAGGATTTGTTGGTTCAAACGCCTGACAAAGCCGTTTTAGGCGAAATGATCAATGCAATGTCGGGATTTTGTAGTCTTGAAATACACGAAGTGAATCAGGCAACCGGCGAAATCAAAATTAGCCGCAATTCATATTCGTATTCGATTTAATAGAAGATTTATAATAAAAAGTGAAATTAAAATAAAATGAAGAAGCCGCTCAGAAATGAGCGGCTTCTTCATTTTATTTTATCTGAGCTTATTCAATAATTTGCCCGTAATCGTTTAACATTTTCCAGCCGTTATCGGTCAGGCGATACCTATACTGCCCTTTGATAACTTTGGTGTCGCCGGCTTTGAACTCTGTAGTTTGGAACATAAACGTGTATTTTACGTTTTTCAAAAATTCGATTTGCGCTTCATAATAAAGCGTATAGTTCTTTTTATCCGCTGACTCCTCGCCGTTTAATTTTTTGAAATAGTTGATTTTGTATTGCCCGTCATCAATCGCGGACTTGCCTTGCTTGTAATAATAATCTCTGGCACCTGATTCGCTCGGCAGCCCTGAAACCATTGATGAAAAGTTTGAGCACGAAAAAGAAAACATTAAAAAGATTGTGATTAAAATAAATTTTTGCATTTAATATATCCTCCCGGTTTTAACCAAAATTCTGAATGAGAATTTCGCTGATGGCTTTTCGGTAATTTTGAAATAAAAATTTTGATCTCGTTCGCTTTCACAGCCATCGAATTGGTTTGAAAAAACACCTGAGCCCTGCGTGACTGTATTGTCATCGATGCTTCCATCTGAGTTTTTCGTGTAATACTGACCCATCATTTTTGAATTGTTCGATTCTATTTTGGCGGCTGCCTCAAAGCACTCACCACTGCGAATTCTTACAACAAAGATTGTTGTTCCAACAGCCTTAGAATTACCTAAATATTCGCCTTTCTGATCTCCGGCTTTAAGCTGAATATTTACGACTTTAGCTTTTTGAGCAAAAGCACCGAATACGAATAAAGGAATAATTAAAATTAGTAGTGTGATTTTTCTCATAAGTTTCTGATAAGATTTTTAATCTGATTATCTCTTTGATTTCATTTTTGAAATTTTCGGCAAACGGATATCACGAGAAGATAGTAGCCCATCATGGGGCTAGATATCAAATAAGAAGTTTAGGAGGTGGTAGCCTTGCCTTCTAAACCCAAAAAACATCCTAAATTATTAGCACAGAAATTATTGAAAATCCGCGAAAATTTAAATTTATCGCAGTCGGAGATGGTCAAAAGGTTGAACGCCGAAAACGAAATCAATCGAGGTAAGATAAGCGAATACGAACGCGGACAAAGAATACCGGCACTTCATCTTTTATTAGCTTACGCCAGAGCGGGAAGCACCTCGGTGGATTTTTTAATTGATGATGATGTTAATTTATAAATAAAAAGCTGTTCAGAAGCAATAATCAAAAGATAAATTCATCTGAAGTTTTTCAATTCGTTTGCAGTCTCGTTCGGCTGCCGGCGTTCCCAAAATTATCTTCAGTTTTCATCATTATTTTCTAACCTATTGATGATTTTCATAAAAGTAAATTTTTGAAATTATTGGTTCGTTTGATGTTAATCCTAATTTGTTTGTTCTTAATTGAAATGATTATTTCAACGATCCGGATTTGATCAAATCAGGTTTCGGCTTCAATTTAATTTGCCATTGCCGCTTTATTGAACGGGTTATTTATCAATACAATCTTCTACGTTTGAAACTCGAATTTCTTGCAGATTAAATCTTTTATGAAGCGGTTAATTTACCTTCGAAGTTTTTGAAACTCAGATAGTTTAACTGCATTTTTCAACTTTCTTTTAGATTTGTTTATAGCTTAACTGCTGCGAAAAAAATAGCCGATAACATGTGGTTATAAGAATAAAACTCAAGTCCTTTTTACCGCGATAAAATCCTTTGTCTTAACCAAAGCTTTATAATCAAATAATTCAAGTTTTTATATATTTTGGGGGTTTTGTGGATGCTAAAAAGCCCTTGAGAATCAAGGGGTTGGAGTTATGTGTGAAGCTTTTAAGATTTTCAATTTTGTGTGGAAAATGCATAGCAAAAATATTCCCTGTAATTTTTCCTCATTTTGAGAAACCGCTTATAGTCATTGGCGATAAATAAATACTCTATGTCTCTTCTGAGGGCTTCTTTTTTGATTGATGCGAACCGATCCGTTTCAGTTTTCATGGAATTTCGGCAATCATCAACGTAGCAGACGCGCCGACTTCCGAAGGCAAAATCAATCACGAAAAAACGATTATCCCGGTCGATATGGACGATTTTGTATGCCGTATCACCAAGTTTAATAATTGATTTTGAATACAAAAATCCGAATGTTTTTGATTCTGTGCTCGATAAATACTCATCTTTTATCGCAAATAATTTGTATGGGCATCCGGTTGATTTACCGATTTGCGGCTGAATTGCCGCGCTTTTAACGACCCCTATCTCAACCAATTTCGCTAATTCGCCGGCGACATATGCGCGATCTCTTTCGACTAAAATCGCCAAAGCCGCCGCTGTCAATCCGAAATTCAGTTTGAAAAGTTCGTTATAAATTGACTGCTGAATCATATTTAATTCGCGCTTCCTGTTTAGATCTCTATTGATCACCGAATCCAATTTAATAAAAATTGCTTCGGTTTTATGCTCGGCTTCAATGATCTCTTTCTGCCTGATCGACGGCGTAAAATAAAGCATTTTTCCGTCTTTCGCGGCGATTTGTTCGCGCCAATTTTTTACGACTACTTCACAATCCAAGATAATTTCTTCGTTATTTTCATATCGAATAATCCGAAGGTCAGCAGGATTTTCATCTTGGGATTTGAGCTCGTTTTCGGTGAAATATTCGAAATACTCAAATTGTTCAATGCACCACAGGAACACCTCGACTACCAAAAGTTCGTGAAAAATCCGCAGACGTTTTGCGCCTTCCGGTTTATCATAAGCAAATTTTGCCGGAATGATACCGGAGTTTTGACGCGCAAAATCTTTAGCTTCGGTGCTGAGATACCAAATTTTTACCCGTCCTGATTCTGAGTTTTTGGTGATTTTTTTCTCGCTTGAAACCGGCACACTGATCCATTCCGATTTGAATGCCGCGTGTTTTAACAATGCTTTTAATTCAAATCTGTTTTCGTATCCAAAAAAATCGATTAATTGAAGTTCGCTGAATACGCCGAATCGAGCAATTAATGTAAAAAGGTTGATTAAGTTTAATTGTTTCATAATGATCACATATTGCGAATTATTTATGACAAAAGAAACAAAAAGACTGAAAAAATATTTTTTTCAGTCTTTTTTAGCTGCGTTTTGTTCAGTTAAGCGGGGGGCAATCTACGTCGGTTTCTAAAAATTGAATGTCCAATCGGGTGAGAAATTGGTTAAAAGCAACGTCTTTCATCTCATCTTTGAAAGGGTAAATCTTTGTCAGCTTCGCTTCTCCAGATCATTTGGTATTTCATATTGCTTGAAGCAGCCGGATTATGAGCATATTCGGTTTTAGCTTTAACCACAGAATCTTCGTGATATTTATTTTGTAGAACGATGAGCCTCACGCCACGCCGACCGGCATTACAATATCATCCGTATTAATTTTGAAGTTGAAAATTTTCAAATCTTCTTCGGAAATCGGTTTGTAGAAATCGCTGTTTTGAGAGCCTTTGGAGACAGTGTCGACGTGAAAAGCCGGTTCGCCGTTGCTGGAAACTCTGATTGTCATTGTTTGCCCACGTCTCGCTGATAAATAATACGCGTCGGAGGAATGTGAAACTGTTCCGCTATAAACAACACTGTTTGCGCCCTTTTTAACCTTACTCTGACGGCTTTTCCACCGCCGGTTTGGGTAAGAGTGGAAAATAAAACTCATTAAACGAGCAGTATATCTGTGAATTGTTTTCTCGTGTATTTTATTTCTGATAAGATTTTTAGAATTGATATGCATGAAGCGTTCGAGTAAAAATGAGCGCCATCCGCTTTTTTAAAGGGAAATTATGCGGCGGACAGATATCATAAAACCAACTTAGGGCGAGTTCGCACTAAGAGTCAAATTGCACATAATTTGCAATCAATATTTATTCGGGAGGTTTCCCGATGAGTATATCGAGCCGCCAACGTCCGCGTTCCCTTAAGCTTCCGGAAAAATTAAGAAAGTTGCACGAAAATTTAGGATTTTCGCAAAATGAAATGTTGCGGGCAATAGGCTTTGAATCCCGCTATGATAGAACGACAATTTCTCATTTTGAATCAGGCGAAAGAGAGCCTCCCCTTCCGGTTTTATTGGCTTACGCCCGCATCGGTAAAACAACAATGGAAATTTTGGTTGATGATACTCTTGAGTTTTGATAATCAATTTAGATAAGTGATTGAATAATATCTCTTATATTATTCCAGTTTGGATGTTGTGAAAAATGACACCAAGAAATACGAATAGCACTTTCAATTGTTGATTGGCTAAGTTTCATTGCTTCAAGAACATGGCTTGGTTGATAACTATGGGAAGTACAAGCAGATCCATTGGAAATCGCAACCTCATCTTTCAGTGCAAGCATCAGAGCTTCCGAATCAATGCCATTGAAGGATAAATTTATAACATTTGGCAAGTAATTCTGTAAATCACCATTAATTTTAGGATTGAGAGAAAGTAAAGAGTCCAACAAATTTTGGCGGAATTGCAAACACAACTCATTTCTTTGGATGTAATTTTGAATTGCTATTTCGGCAGCTAATCCTAAACCAGCTATTAAATGAACTGGTAAAGTTCCAGGACGCAGCCCTTTTTCTTGTCCACCGCCAAACATCAAAGGTTGAAGAGGAATACGGTTATATCCCCGTCGTCGGATAATTAAAGCTCCGACACCTTTTGGAGCATATATTTTATGCCCACTAATACTAATTAAATCTATTCTATTGTTTTGAAGCGTAGGAATATCTTTGCCAAACCCCTGTGCGCCGTCAACGTGAAAATATGCAGAATGATCTTTCAAAACCGATGAAATTTCACTAATAGGCTGAATAACACCCGTTTCGTTATTAACATGCATTATGGAAACAAGAAGAGTATTTTCACGAAGTCGTTTTTTGACTTCGTCTGCTAAAATTCGTCCTGTTTTGTCAGGTTTTATTAAATCAATTTCAAACCCTCTTTTTTCCAGTTCTTGAAGTGGCTCAAGGACCGCCTTATGTTCTATCGAAGTACTAATAATGTGTCTTTTATTGTTTTCAGTTCCTTTTTTTTCTAATCCTAAAATGGCAATATTGTTACTTTCTGTTGCGCCGCTGGTAAAAACTACTTCAGTCGAATTAGCTTTAACTACTGATGCGATTTGCCGCCGAGCCTTTTCAACGGCTTGTTGTGCACGCTGTCCAAATTCGTGAGTTCGACTGCCTGAATTACCATATTCTTCAGTTAAATAATGAATAACTAAATCTTTTACCTTGGAATCTATCGGTGTAGTTGCATTGCAATCTAAATAAACCATTTAATGTATCTTGTTTGTATATAAAACTATATTTGTTTGTTATTTTAAATTGACAAAATAACATACGGATTATATAAATACAATCAAGAATTACAAATCTTCTGGCTTAAAAATTTATTCAAAATGTAACTATGAATTCTTCTTTCGAATATATATTTCCAGCAATTAAGGGAATTCAGTCAGATCGGGAATATTTTGTTTCGATGTGTCCGCTCAGACTCATTCCAAAAATTTTTATTTTTGATGAAGAAGAACTTCCACCGGAGCTGCGAGCGCAACGAACCTTAAATAAAAATAGGCTACCCGAAATCGCCAATTATATTATCGATAATCCTGGAAACTATACATTTTCTGCAATTACTGCCTCAATAGATGGAGATGTAACTTTCGAGCCGTTTAATTCAAAGGATAATAATGGAGATAAACAAATTGGAAAATTGTATGTTTCAATGTCAGCTCATTTCATTATTAATGACGGTCAGCACCGAAGAGCGGCGATTGAAATGGCAATGCGTGAAAAGCCAGAAATTGGGGATGAAAGTATTGCAGTCGTGTTTTTCGTTGATAGAGGATTAGAAAGATGTCAGCAAATGTTTGCTGATTTAAATCGCCATGTGGTGCGACCTTCAAAATCAATCGGAGTTTTATATGATCATCGAGATCAAATGGCAAAACTTGCCAAATTAATTGTTCTCAAAAACCCACTATTTCGTGACGTAGTTGATATGGAACGAAGCACATTGTCTTTGAGGTCGCGCAAACTGTTCACTTTGAGTGCGATTTATACAGCTACAAATGCTTTATTTGTTGGTCAAGAACCAGCTTCTTTAGAAGAAAGAGCGAAAGTCGCCGTTTCTTTTTGGGTAGAAGTTGCAAAACATTTCGCGGAATGGCAACAGGTTCAGGAAAGGAAAATAAATGCCAGTGATGTTAGAACGAGTTATATTCACGCCCACGGAATTACGCTGCAAGCAATTGGCAAAATTGGACAAGTCTTATTGAGAGACAAAAAGTGGAAAGATCGACTTAAATCCTTAAGAAATATTGATTGGTCGCGGTCAAATACAAAACTTTGGGAAGGAAGGGCAATGATTGGTGGGCGACTTTCCAAAGCTGAATCAAATGTAGTTTTGACAGGTAATGTCATCAAAAAACAAATGGATTTAGAACTCACGCCAGAAGAACAGAGAATCGAAGACGCATTTTTGCGAGGTGATAATGTTAGATAACGTAAAAGAAAACAAGTCAATTTTCAAAGAATTCGGATTTAAAGTTGTTGTCGAAAATCTTATCGAAGAAATCACCTCAATTTATTTGTCTGACCAGATTCCTTGGGTCGTCGGTTATAGTGGTGGTAAAGATTCAACGGCTGTATTACAGCTTATTTGGATGGCTTTGTCTCGATTAGATAAAGATAAATTGATAAAGCCTGTTCATGTAATATCTACTGATACTTTAGTTGAAAATCCAATTGTTGCCGCATGGGTTAATAGATCTTTAACACAGATTAAGATTAAAGCTGAACAAGATTATTTGCCGATCCACGCTCATCGCTTAATTCCTGACGTTGTAGATACGTTCTGGGTAAATTTAATTGGAAAAGGCTACCCCGCGCCAAAAACCAAGTTTCGTTGGTGTACTGAGCGTTTGAAGATCAAGCCTTCAAATGAATTTATTAAAAGAGTAGTTAGAGAAAACGGCGAAGCAATAGTTGTCCTTGGAACTCGCAAAGCTGAAAGTGCCAATCGCGCACGTTCGATGGAAAAACTCGCGCAAAAACAGGTTCGTGAAAAATTAAACGTCAGACCCAATCTAATAAACTCGCTTGTTTATAGTCCAATTGAAGATTGGTCAAATGATGACGTTTGGATGTTCTTGATGCAAATCCCAAATGCTTGGGGTTTTAGCAATAAGGAACTCCTGACAATGTATAAAGGTGCTTCGGCAGATGGTGAATGTCCTTTAGTAGTTGATAGTACAACGCCGAGTTGTGGAGATAGTCGTTTTGGTTGCTGGGTTTGCACGGTGGTTGACAAAGACAAATCAATGCTGGCGATGGTGCAAAATGATGAAGAAAAAGAATGGATGCGCCCATTGATGGATTTACGCGACGAACTTGACCCACGCAATGAATTAACCGGCAAAAGAGATGATCGTCACTTAAGAGATTTTCGTCGAATGGACGGTAGCGTCAAGTTGCATAACGACAATAATATTCCGGGACCTTATACACAAGATTCAAGAGCCGATTGGCTAAAGAAAATTCTTACGGTTCAGCAATTAGTTAGAGAAAATGGACCATTTAACGATATTGAATTGATCACAATGCCCGAACTGCAGGAAATTCGTCGCATCTGGGTTGTTGACAAACACGAGATAGAAGACAAACTTCCACAGATATATCAGGAAACGACTGGTGAAAAATTTCCTGATTGGAGTATGGACGACAATCTCGCTTTGGGTGCCGAAGAAATGCAACTTTTAGAAGAAGTTTGCGACGAAGATCGCATTCTGTATGAACTCACCCGCGAACTAATTGATGTCGAACGCCGTTTCAAAACATTGACCAAACGCGGGGGATTGTATCCAGCAATGGAAAAAGCTTTCCGGCGAAATTTCTATCATAGCCGTGAAGATGCGACGGAACGAGCATTAGGTCGTAGAGAATTAAAAGAAGCCATCGAGATAGAACGTCACGGTTCAGTTGAAAGATACGGTTCGGTCGATGCTACTTCACTAAGTCGTAAAAGCATCGAAGAACTTTTAGAAAACATAAACGGCGAGGATGAAGCGTGGTAATCGAAGAGTTAATTTTACACAATTTCGGCATCTATAAAGGAAGACAATCAATCAATCTTGCGCCAGTCCGTAAGGAGTCACCAATAATCTTAATCGGCGGACTTAACGGTGGTGGTAAGACGACTTTTTTGGATGCGCTACAACTGGCTCTTTATGGCAAACGCGCACGTTTTTCAAATCGTGGCAATATCGCTTATGAAAAATATCTAGCCAAATCTATTAACACGCAAATTTCAAAAAAAGAAGGTGCTGCGGTCGAACTTCAATTCCGCCATAATTCAGACGGTAAAGAAAAAGTCTATCGCATTCACCGCTCGTGGCGTGTTTCCGGCAACAACACAATCGAAAAAATAGAAATCAGAATCAACGGATTTGTTGACCGCGTGATAACTGATGGTTGGGATGAAGTGGTTGAAGAGTTTTTGCCCGCCGGAATTTCGCATTTGGTCTTTTTTGACGGCGAAAAAATAGAAGGTTTTGCTGATCTTGAAAACTCCCGGCAACTTTTAGAAAAAGCGATTCATTCGCTGCTTGGTTTGGATATTGTTGACCGTCTAAATACTGATTTGTCGATATTTGAATCAAAACAGAAGATAAAACTTAAAAGCACACAGGAGAAAAAGCAATTAGCGCATTTGGAAGCTGAAATTGAGGCGATTGAGAAAAACAGGGTCGAATACGTCAATCAAAAAGCCCATCAACAAACTCTCATTGATCCCCTTGAAAAGCAGCTCCGCGCCTTGATTGAAACTTATAAAAATGAAGGTGGCGAACTCTACAAATCACGCGAAAAGGTCGAAGTGCAAAAACTCGATTTTGAAAAACATCTGCAAGAAGTTGAAGATAAGCTTTTGGATATTGCTGCCGGAATTGCTCCATTGTTTTTGGTGAAAGGTCTTCTGGGAGAAATGCATAGCCAATCTAAAAAAGAAAATTTCGCCCAGCAAAGTGCGACGATTGTTAATGTTCTTAACCAAAGAGATATATCAACTTTAGAAGAATTGAATAAAAATCAAGCGAGCTTTGAAATAATCACTTTTCTCAAAAGTTTTCTGGCGGAAGATCGCCGGAAGCGGCAGGAATCTTCAAAAATTGAAAGTTATTTATCTCTGACTGAAAACGGAAGTTTTCAAATTCAAAGTCTTGTCCATGGAAATTTATTTTCCGAGATGCAACTTCAAGTGAATGATCTTCTGCAGAAAGCCGAACAATTGCGCGTCAATATTGATGATTGCGCCAGAAAATTAAAAAGTGTTCCTGATGCGGAAAAGATCGCTCTTTTGCAGAACAAGATCGACCAAGTAAAAACGATAATTGAACAGGAAAAAATAAAGTTAGCGGCACTCGATTTAGAAATCGTTAGAATAACCAACGAAAAGGAAGCCAAGCAGAACATCTGGCTACGCGAAGTCGAAGAGACTTTGGGAACTGGACAAGAAAGAGAAGACGTTCAGCGCATTCTGATTCACTCGAACAAAGTTCGCCAAACAGTAGAAAAATTCCGTCGAAAAATGCTCGAAAAAAAGGTCGGGCAAATTCAAAACTTAATTTTGGACAGCTACCAAAAACTATTGCGAAAGAAATCGCTTGTTTCTAGTTTAGTTATCAATATCAACGATTTTTCTCTCGAAATGAGAGGCAGTGATGACCAAATTATTTCGCCTGAAAGATTATCAGCTGGCGAACGCCAACTGCTTGCCGTTTCAATGCTCTGGGGTTTAGCCCGCGCATCCGGGCGACCGCTTCCGGCAGTTATTGACACGCCTTTGGGAAGATTAGACACAGCACACCGGTTGAATTTGGTTGAAAAGTATTTCCCAAATGCCAGCCATCAGGTTTTTCTTCTTTCAACCGATGAAGAAATTGACCAAAACCTTTACGATGAAATGCAAGATTCAATTAGCCGAACATACACGCTCGATTACGACGATAAAGAACGAAATACAACAATTAGAGAAGGATATTTTGGAAGATTATTGACGGATGAAAATTCAGATGATTCGGAAAATCTCTTTGCGATGCCAAGCTAATCTGTCTAAATCAGGCATAAATTTATCTTCAATCGGATGAATTATTCCGCGTCCGGCAAGCGTTACGATATACGAAGGCAAATTATTGTTTGCGGTTAATTGCGGTGAAGTCACTACCTCATATTTTGAAGAAATACTCAAAAGACCTTCATCAAAACTCCAATGACAAGACCGACAGAAACATAATCCGTTTCGCGGATCATCGTCTTTGCTGACGCTGAATGGAACAATATGTGCGGCTTCAACAATCGTATGTCCGTCAGCAGTCAAAATTTTAATGCCGCAAGTCGTGCAGCGATGAGCGTAAGTTTTGACAATCGCAAGACGAAAACCTTGACTTCGGACAGCAGGTTTTATTTCTTCTGGAGTGATTTTAATTCCGTGTTCTTCTTTCAGTAGTTCTAAACTATAACGATACGCTTCATCATTAAGCTGACTTTGCTCAAGCAAAATCCGTTCAGTCTTCGGCGCAAAATACTTTTCCACTAAAACCGAACGCAAAATATCTCGCCATTCTTTGACTTTTAAAAGGGCGAATAAGTCATCATCAAGTTTCGCGCCGATTGCTACTTCTTTTATTTTGGTAACAGATGTTAAAGGAATATTTTTTTCTTGAATAATTTGAAGTTCATTTTCCTTGTTTGGGTAAGGAACAAGATGCCAAAATCCTTCACTTGTTAAGTGAAAGAAAGGCATTGCGATATTGCTTCTTTTTTCTGGCGGCACTACACGCGCCCAATAAAGTATGAAAGTTTCACAAAATTCTGGCGTAAGTTCGATAAAATTATTCTTAATTACGCCTTGTGAAATTAAATCTAAAACTGTAAGCAGTAAAAGCGGTTTATATGGTGCGCGATGTTTTGTAACCGATGACCAACGATTTCGGCTAACATCTGTTCGGAGATTTTCAAATGATTTAAGATAATTTGCTAGCATAAATTTTATTCAGCCTAACTTATTACTTTAGATCATCCAATTTAATGACAAAGGAATATAAAAAGCCGAAAGAATTGAAAAATTTTGCTTTGGATTTTGGTTACTAGCTAAGATTGATGTTTCTTTTTTCTCTTCTCTTTTTGCTTTATTTTCTGAGATTAGAAGATATTCTTCTCCAACAAACTCGTCTAAAGCATTAAGCACTTTTTCATTACCTTGGGAACTGGAAACTAACAAAACTACTTGTTCAGCTAATTGCGGAATCCAAGTCGCCGTGCTTTCTTGGTAAGTTGTATCAAGTTGTCCAAACGGTGCATCAAGAACAAGCGGGGCGATTGTTCCAGGCTTTAATATAAAGTCGTTACTATTTGCTCTTGATGCGGCGAATTTGACCAAAGACGCGATGAAAACAAGGCTTAGCAACTGGTTTTCACCACCACTTTTGGGGGTTGACCGACCATCCGCGTAAGTTAACTCAATAGAAAAATCAGAATTTAATTTACATTTGTAATCGCGGTGAGCGACTTCTGCTAACACTGAATTAACTTGTTTCTCAATAGTTTTTCTCGCATCTTCTTCGTAACCTTTCAAAAGAACTTCTAGAAATTTAGCTGCGTCTTCAAGTAAGTGTCTTCTTATTAATAGCTTTTGAGCTTGTTTGTTTGACCGGGCTGTTTTTTCAAGTTCCTTTTCAAAGAAAAGCTTCTCAGCTTCTATTTTTCTAATTCCGGCTTCCATCTCACCCACTTTGCGATTTTCTTTTTCAATTTTAAAATCTAAATCTTTACGTGCTTTTTCTTTAGCGACAATATCAGCTAAAGGAAGATTTTGAATCTGTTGACTAAGTTCGGCTATTTCTTGCTCGAGTTGGTCACGGCGAATCACTAATCTTGACAATTTGGTGTTTATTGCTTCGAGTGATTTTGGAGCTTCTCCGGCTTCATCTTTAAGACGAGCTATTCGGCTACGGGCTTGTACTACACGACCTAAAATTTCCGCATTCGCGGCATTAGATAATAAACTGGCGACCATTTTCCATTCATCAGTCCCCGCTTTTATATCTCTGCCGCAAACGCAATTTTCACTTTTTAACAAAGCTTTTACGAAGTCTTCATTATACGGACTTGGAATTTTACCCTTGAGACTGGCTTCGTCAACGAAATCCAATGTTTCTTGAGTTAGTCTTTTGCTTACCAATGATAAGGAACGTAGCCCAATCCATCTGGTAATTTCAGCTTGAGCTTCCTCAATGTCTGCTTTGACTATTAATAAGTTGCGATGCTTATCATCTCTGCGCTCCTGGATTTGTTTGCTTCCTTCCAATGAACGTAATTCATTAGTAATCTCATCGCGCTGCGCCCTATAAGTTTTGATGTCAGTTTTAAAGTTATTTTTATATTCAAGAGCTGCTTCCAATTGTTCCGTTTTCTGGGATAGCTTTTCTCTTATTGCATTCAGTTCTTGGTCACCTTGAGTTTGTCCCAATTCACGATCAATTAATTTCCTAACTTCTCTCAAATCAGAAATTGCTGTGTCAGCGAGAGCAGCACCAAGAATATTACGAATTGCTTCGCCAATAACCTTAAAATTTGTGGCTGATGAAAACGATTCGGCTGATTCTCCATCAAAAAAGAAATACTTTGCCATCTCCGGCGGCACAACGGATTCAATAAATGTTTTGGGCGTTGGCAATACAGTTAGTGATCCACTTTTTTCTATTTTGAATCCATTGAGAGATGTTTTATCAGTGTTATTAGATGAGTTGTTAAAACTTCTTCTTATAAGATAGGATTCACTGTTGAATTCAAATTCAACATCCACGGATGCAAACTTTTCACCTTCAGATTCCGCTTCAAAATTTAAAATCTTATCCGGCTGTTCAAATTTTGGTGTGGTCTTATTATAAAAAGCCCACAAAATAGCATTAAGAATTGTTGTTTTTCCAAACCCATTTTCAGCGTGAATAAGCGTGACATTTTTAGTCCCATCCGCTGCTAAAACAAGTTCCTGTTTTCCGTAGAATTGACGAAAGTTTTCGAGGAGAATTCTATTTATCTTCATTATTCATTTGTCGTGTGGCAAATTTATCCAAACACTCGCGAATTTCCGTTATCCGGTTTGTTCTTTGATTTTTTTGTTCGGTGCTATATCTTCTTTCAATTGTCACTACTTCTTTGACAAATTTTTCTAATTCTTTTTGGTCAATCTCATGCATATATCTTCTTTTTTAGATTAATTAGGTAGTAAGAACTTACGAACAGTAAAAGGTTGATTAACTCGCAATAACAATTCAAATTATAGTTTTAAGTTTACTTAAGTTGTAAATTTTGCGTGAGAAATTTAATTCAATTTACTTTATATTCTAGTGAGTTATCCCAATTGAGTTTCCAAGTTAAAAAGTATTACCATATTTAAATATCATAATTAACTGTTTATGGGCAACAATTTCCCACAAAATTTGAAATAACTGACAATGTTTTTTGGAAATAGATATGTGAAATATCAAAAGTGTTAATATATTTTAGGTTTTCATTCATATTTTTTATACAAATAATGCAAAGGAAAGTGATTAAATTAAGCCTTATCAGAAATTGTATGTAGTTTGTTTAACTTAATAGCAGATTTTAATTCCCTTCAAAATCATTAAAAACACCCCAAAACGAATTTTTAGTAAATTGAAAATTCGTTATTTTTGGACTACCCCGCAGCAAGCTGACGGGGCATTCGCCCAAAAATTAGTCGGTCAAAGCACCGACTACCACGAATTTTCTAAGAACAAGAAGTAACGCCCTTTCAGGGCTAGCAAGGAAACCCACGCTGCAAGCAGACGGGGAATTCTTTTAGATTAAAAACCATCAAAAATTGGGATCATCAAGACACAATTGAAAAAATCTTTATTTTCTCATCGAAACCTTTATGAAAATTATTTTCAAATCAAAACTTCAAAATTGGATGTAACAATGCTCAGGAAATAGAAAGATTAAGAGGTGGCATGCAATGTAACGAGGAATGAAAAGTCTCCACTTTTTATCTAGTGGATAAAAAGTGGAGACTTTTAAAATGTTAAGTTAATAAACCTAATAGATTCAATAACTTACAAAACAAATTGGCTCCGCAGGTAAGACTCGAACTTACAACCCTTCGGTTAACAGCCGAATGCTCTGCCATTGAGCTACTGCGGAATATCGTCCGAAGACGAATTATTAGGTTAAGAATTTTGCTTTGTCTTGTCAAGCCTGCCTGCGATTTTTCATTTTGGATGGAAAGATTGTTGTTTTTTATTGATTCGACGAAAATTATCGGCTTTTGAAATTTTTTCGATAAATTTCAGCTTCGTTTGCAAAAAGCTGTTAAAGTTCTTAAAAAATCTTTCAGTGGAAAATAAAAAATGGTAGCTTCAGCAGAAAATTCAGGCGGTTTATACGCCGAAAGCATCAGCACGACAAAAATCTGGCAGGTGATCGGCGCGGCATCGGTCGGGACGATGATCGAATGGTATGATTTTTATATTTTCGGCTCGCTCGCCGGAATAATTTCGCCGCTTTTTTATCCGCCGGGCAATGATACATTCGCGTATATCGCTTATTTGGCGACGTTCGCCGTCGGTTTTATCGTGCGTCCGTTCGGGGCGTTGTTTTTCGGACGCATCGGCGATTTGGTCGGGCGCAAATACGCGTTTTTGGTGACGCTTTTGATAATGGGCGGCGCGACCGCCGCCGTCGGACTGCTGCCGACTTACGCGCAAATCGGCATCGCCGCGCCCATTATCTTGCTGTTAATTCGCATTTTTCAAGGTCTCGCGCTCGGCGGCGAATACGGCGGCGCGGCGGTTTACGTCGCCGAACACGTTCCCGATAATCGGCGCGGTTTTTACACTTCGTTCATTCAGATTACGGCAACTTTGGGCTTGTTCGTTTCGCTCTTTGTGATTTTAGTCGTTCAAAACACGATGAGTGCCGATCAGTTTGCGGGAAAAGCCGATGCGTTCGGCGGCTGGCGCATTCCGTTTTTGATTTCGATTTTTCTCGTCGGTATTTCACTTTATATCCGGCTAAAAATGAAAGAATCGCCGATTTTCCAACACGTCAAAAGCGCGGGGATGACTTCGGCAAGTCCTTTAGTTGAAGCGTTTACAAAATGGAAAAACTTGAAAATAGTTTTGATTTCTCTGTTTGGAGCAACGGCGGGTCAGGGAGTTGTTTGGTACACCGGACAATTTTACGCGCTGTTTTATATGCAGTCCATTTTGAATATTGACAAAACTTCGGCAAATTATATTATCGCCATCGCGCTTTTATTCGGAATGCCGTTTTTCGTCTTTTTCGGCTGGCTTTCCGACAGAATCGGGCGCAAATGGATCATTATGGCGGGTTTGCTGTTCGCCGTTCTGACTTACATTCCGATCTACCGGGCGATGCAGGCAACCGCCGGTTCAAACGTCGTAACGGCGGCTTCGGAAGCCGATAAAGTAACGGGCGCGATCAAATTAATCCCGAAAACACTGAACGCGGGCGGTGCGTTGGTCGACGCGCCGAAGGTTTTGCCATACACGAATTTCGGCGGTTTACTGTCAAATGGCACGACCTGGAAGCTGATTTTGCTGATTTTCATACAGGTTTTCTGGGTGACGATGGTTTACGGTCCGATTGCCGCGTATCTGGTCGAAGCCTTTCCCGCCAAAATCCGCTACACCGCGCTGTCATTGCCGTATCACATCGGCAACGGCGTGTTCGGCGGACTGTTGCCGCTGATCGGTCTGTCGGTCATCGCTTCGACGGGAAACATCTACGCCGGACTTTATTATCCGATCATCGTCGCCGGAATCACGTTCGTCGTCGGCTCGCTTCTTTTGCGCGAATCAAACGATGTCAAAATCTGGGAAGAAGTCGGTTTGGAACAGGCGGAACCGACGTGCGACGCGGGCGGCGCGGCGGACGATATTTGAAAATCGGACGGGCAAATGGCAAATGGCAAATGACAGATTAGCCGGTTTTCGCGTCATTTATTTTTGCCATAATTTACTCGATTAAAAGAATGTGGCGATTGAATTTTTCACATATTCCAACACACGCTATAATCTTTTCTTGACCAAACACGGGAGAGGTTTTATTTTGCAACACGAACTTATACTGATTCTCGATTTCGGCTCGCAATACACGCAGCTTATCGCCAGACGTGTGCGCGAACAGGGCGTTTACTGCGAAATCGCGCCGTTTCATCTCGCGCTTGAGAAAATTCTTGAGAAAAAACCGCGGGGCGTGATTTTGTCCGGCGGTCCGAATTCGGTTTACGAAGCCGACGCGCCGCAAATTTCAAAGGATTTTTACGAGCGGATTGACGCGCCGATTTTGGGGATTTGTTACGGAATGCAGCTTCTCGCCAAAGATTTGAACGGCACGGTTTCGCCTTCGGACAAGCGCGAATACGGCGGCGCGAAACTCAAACGTCTGAGCGGCAAAACCGAATTGTTTCAAGGTTTACCGGAAATTCTCGACGTTTGGATGAGCCACGGCGACCACGTGACCGGCTTGCCCGTGGGCTTTCATCAAACGGCGACGACCGGCGATGTCGTGACCGCGATTGAAAATAAGGAACGGCGCATTTATGCCGTCCAGTTTCACCCGGAAGTTTCGCACACGCCGCTCGGCAAGGAAGTTTTGCGGAATTTTTTGTTTGAAATCTGTGAGTGCAAAGGCGATTGGACAGCGAAGCAGTTTATCGCCGAAGAAATAGAGAAAATTCGCCGCCTCGTCGGCGAAAACGATAACGTCGTCTGCGGACTTTCGGGCGGCGTTGATTCGACCGTCGCGGCGGTGCTGGTGCAGGAAGCGATTGGGATGCGGCAAACCTGCATTTTTGTCAACAACGGACTGCTGCGCGCCGGTGAATACGAAGAAACGCTCAAACTTTACAAAAATAAACTGCATTTGAACGTCATCGGCGTAGACGCTTCCGAAGAATTTTATGCGGTTTTAAAAGATGTCGTTGACCCGGAACTCAAACGCAAAGCCATCGGCGCGAAATTCATAGACGTTTTCGACGCGGAAGCCAACAAAATCGGCGATGTAAAATGGCTCGTGCAGGGAACTTTGTATCCCGATGTCATCGAATCGGTCAGTTTGCGCGGCGCGTCCGTGACGATTAAATCACATCACAACGTCGGCGGTTTGCCGGAGAAAATGAATCTCAAATTAATCGAACCGCTGCGCGAACTTTTCAAAGACGAAGTGCGTCTAATCGGCAAAGATTTGAAAATTCCCGACGAAATTCTCCAGAGACATCCGTTTCCCGGTCCCGGTTTGGGCGTGCGAATTCTGGGCGACATCACGCCGGAAAAAGTGAATTTACTGCAAAAAGCCGACAAAATCTTCATCGAAGAACTGCACAATTTCAAACTCTATAACGAAGTCTGGCAAGCCTTCGCCGTCCTTTTGCCGATTCAGTCAGTCGGCGTAATGGGCGATTTTCGCACCTACGAAAAGACCGTCGCGCTGCGCGCCGTCACCTCAACTGACGGAATGACGGCGGATTGGGCGAAACTTCCGCACGAATTTCTGCAAGCCGTCTCATCGCGCATCACGTCGGAAATTCGCGGCGTAAATCGCGTCGTTTACGATATTTCATCGAAACCGCCAAGCACGATTGAGTGGGAATAGAACTTTGTTTTACCAGTTTTTGTTGATTTCTGTAGGTAATCCAACCCGCATATAAAATCTTGCAAATGATTGTGAAAGATGTTCTCTATAAGGAGGCAATAATCGAGGTCTAGGCTTTTCACGCTTTTCCAGCAAATTTTCTAAAAATTTTTTAGGAACAGCAAAAATATCATAAAAATCTACAATTCTGTGTTCAAAAGTCATTTCTGCTGATTCAAAATTGTTCAGCAGAATTATATTCCAAACATATTCCCTTTTTTAAAGTTTCGCACTGTTTTTTCCAAGCATCAGTATTGGTTTTTTGATTTCGAGACTCTTGATAAACTTTCCAATCCTCTTTGTATTCTGACAAAGATATGTGCGGACAAAGCGTAACATTCTGAATCTTATTATGTTCCAAATCACAGGCTTGGGACATCACAATAACATCAACAGAAATAATCTCAAATGATTTCTTTAAAACTTCTATTTCATCTTTTTCTGTAATGTCTAAATCTTGATTTCTCCAAATAGGCACGGGGCAATTAAAAATTATATCGCCTTATGTTATCGGTTTTTCTGCGGAAATTATTTCATACCAATTATTCATCGTCTTCAAAGAGGATTGGATCAAGGACGATGTTTGGTCGCCACCGTCTGAGTTCTGAAATTTTAAGCTCAATTTTTTGAGTAAATAAGACTTTATGTTGATGATTAATTGGCTGGACTCCACGCAAAAAAGCCTCATCAAATTCTTCCTGTTCGTCCTGCCATTTAGGAAATACAGTTATGTTATCTCTTGATAAATCATCTACTGAGGAATACGTTTCAGGTAAAATAACAAATTCTGCTTCGTGAAAAGGATCACTAACACAATGCTTAAAAGGTATGTCACCACGTCCGACATTTGGTGTTTCAGTTTTCAAAGTATATAAGGCAGAAATATTCTTTTTATTTTCTTTCTTCAATAAATCTTCGGACAACTCAGTTTCAGGAAACCCATAGTTTTTAAACGGAAAGTCTTCACACTTACGTATTTGAACAATTTTCGGCATTTTTTCGATTGTAATTGCTGTCATTTTGTTCTCCTCCAAAGTTGTTGTGCTTCCGAAGTAGTCAAATCGGTAAAACCTTTAACTATCCATTCACGAGCGACATCAAACCAATGCTTCATATTTGATAGTAATTTATCTTGTCCAATGCCGCGAACCGTTAGATCAAAAATTATTACTTTTTTATTGTCGCTGGTGCGTGTAGCTCCAGTTTTTACAGTGGCATAAAGTCTCCCGGATTGATCCGGTAGAACAAAACTAATACGCCAATTTACGCTTTCAGGTTCTTTTAAAATTAAATCTTCGCCGAGCGAAAAATTTATTTTGTTAAATATATTTCCAATGTCAGAAACCTTCTCCCATAAATCACCTTCAGGAATTTGGTTTACGTAAGTTAATTCATATTGCACAGGAGAAATTTCCATATCTGCATTTTTGATAAAATTCTCGAAAGTCGAAAATCTCTCCTGAAATGATTTGATAACATTGTCATATCTGGGATAAGAATGCTCAACCCGCAATTTTCGCCAATTGTGAGCAAATCTTTCTCGCTGAACTTGAATAATGGTAGCTTCATCTTCTGAAATAAATAATTCTCTCGGGAGTGAAGGAACATTAGAAAATTCGATTTTCCCCTGCAAAGTTTGACCTTCAAAACCTCAAATGGAGTCGGGAGATTTGGAACTTTTTCAACTCTAGAAAAATCCGGTTGATATTGCTGCCACAATAATCCTAGAGCAGATTCGCAGTTAGTGTATGGTAAAATGATTTAATGAAACCATATTCTAATGATTTACGGTTACGGATTATTGAAGCGATCCAAGCCAAGCAGTTCAGCCAAGCCGCGATTGCCGAGCGGTTTTCAGTTGGCAAATCGTTTGTCGAAAAACTGTGGCATCGTTTTCGGACAACGGGCAGTTACGCGGCGAAAACCGACTAGGTGCGCGGTCCGGCGCGGACTTTGAAAGAGGACGAAGTGGTGTTGCGCGAATTAGTCGGCAAACAACCTGATGCGACTTTAGAGGAATTATGTGAAGCGGTGGCGCGAGCGACCGGTAAGTCGCCCGTTTCGATCACGACAATGTGCGTCGAACTGCAAAGACTGAAACTACGGCTCAAAAAAAGTCGCTTCACGCGTGCGAGCGAGAAAGCGAACGAGTTCAGCACAGACGCGCCGAGTATGAAGTTGAACTGAAAGCGGCAGTTTTGTCAAAGTGTAAGTTTCTGGACGCAGCGGGCAGCAATTTGGCGATGACCAGGCTTTACGGTCGCGGCGAACGCGGGGCGCGAGTGACCGAAACGGTTCGGCAGAACTATGGCGAGAATATTACGATGCTGGCGAGTCTTTCATTGGCAGGCATTCAAGCACCGATGACGATTGACGGAGCGGTGGACGGAGCGGTTTTCAAAGCATCTGTTGAACAGGTTCTGTCGCCGACTCTCGAAGCGGGTGATGTCGTGGTG
Source organism: Pyrinomonadaceae bacterium (assembly GCA_965217575.1). GTDB lineage: Bacteria > Acidobacteriota > Blastocatellia > Pyrinomonadales > Pyrinomonadaceae. The sequence continues at coordinate 2,078,922 of OZ244558.1, forward strand.
ATGGACAATTTGCCGGCGCACAAAGTTTCGGGAATCCGCGAACTTGTCCAAGCGAGAGGGGCGAAGTTGATTTATCTGCCGCCTTATTCACCGAATTTGAATCCGATTGAGAAATGTTGGTCAAAGATTATTCCCTTTAGGTTGATAAAACGAGATTATGAATGTGTTCCAGGATATTGACCAGTTGTTCTTTGGAAACAAAGGTTTTGCCAAGCAAATGATCAGTTAGAATCTTTTCCAGTTCTTGCAGATTCAGTTTGTAATCGTGATGATGCAGATGTTTTTGCCGAATCAAATGAATCAAGTATTCAGTTGGATTACACAACGGTGAATATCTGGGAAAATGATGAAATCTGATGGTGATTGGAACTTCTAACTTTTGATAAAAATCCATTTTCATTTTGTTTTTGTGAGTCGGATTATTGTCCAAAAAGATGTCCGCCGAAGTATAACCTTGAGCGGAGAGAGTTTTGGCTAAACAGGCGAAAAAGTCGGCAACCTCAAAACTTTTAGCTTTTGGTTTGGTTTGAAAATAACATTCGGCAGAAAACAATTCAACGGCTAAGAGGGCGTTAGTGCGCTCTCGTTTTTTTCATCGGTTTTGACTCTCGGTCGAGTATTGCGCTCTGCCCAGCCGTAATAATTGGTTGGCTTGGTGCTGATTGAAAACTCGTCAAAAGTGATGACGGCGTTTTGTTGATCGGAGTCAAGCAAAGTTTGTTTGCAATCTTCAATGAATTGAAGCTGCTCATTTTTATCGGCGTTTTGATAATCCGAGTGAGCCTTTTGATGTGACGGATTGAGGCGGTCGAGCAAGTCGTAAATGCCGCTTTGGTAGTCAATGCCGAACTTTTCTTTGATCAATTGACGCAGCAACTCGCCCGTCCACAGATTGCCCTCCAAGGCACATTCAAACGGGGCTTTGGAAAGAAGAGTTTGTTTGAAGGAAAGTTCCTGCTCGGTGGTTAAACGAGTTTTGTGATTTCGAGTGGTGCGCCGGCACACACCTGTGAAACCCTCGGCTAAATAGATGCGGACAAACAAATAGAGGCTGTTTTTATTGATTTCCAGTTGTTCACAGATAGCTGAAACTTCGATATTTTCAGCAAAAAGTTTAACGGCTCTGAGGCGTTTGCGAATATATTCTTGTTGATGGCGACGAAAAAACTTATTCCACGCAGTTTCGTCAAAGCCTTTGTTTTCAAGTTCAAGTTTTTTAGATTTCGGCATTGCATAATTTTACACTTGTATTGCCCTGAAGGGAATAAGACTTACTTGCGACGAGCTAAAGCGCGAACACGCGAAGAACTGGAAAAAGCCTTGCGCGAGGCTTTGCTGCTGATTACCGAAACGGATGCCCAAGGTTGGTTCAAAAGCTGCGGCTATGCCATACACTAACTACGAATCTGCTCTAGTTATAATACCAACTCAAATTGAGAAAGGCATAATAACTGGAGCGCAAGCGGCTCGCTTGCCGTCCGTTCGCGCGAAGCAAGAACGGACGCGCCTCTCGATGGCTCAAAACTTTCAGGTCAAGGTCGCGGGCGGTTCCGTTCTCGCAAAGCCTCAAACGGTGCAAGCGAGCCGCTTGCGCTCCAGTCAGATACGTCATTTTTATTTGAAATCGGTATAATATCAGAATGCCGGGTGATATAAGAAATGTTGCGGGTTTGCGCTTCTCCGGCGTGTTTTGCCGAAAGAAGCGCGAAAACCAAAAGTAACGAAAGGTTTCTAAAAACGCCCGGTTCAATTAGTCCGCCGACGGGTATTTAATGACTTGGTCGCTTTATCGCTCGGCATCCCGTTCTGTAAATCCAGGACGCTCAAAAGACTTTTACCGATGATCGCATCGCCCGCCAGCCGATTGTGTTCGCCGCAGGCAATGGTCAGATCGTCGCCGACCACGCCTGAGCGCAGGTTGCGAAATTTGCCGACATTAAACAAAGAAGAAACCAGCGAGCGTTTCGGCACCACGCCGTCGCCGGGAGAATATAAAATTTTTTCCAGTTCAGCCTTGGAAACTTTGGTGCCGTCGCTTTTGGTGAAGGAATCCGCTTCAAATTCGGTTTTCCAGCTATTATCTTTTGAATTTTTATACAAAATCATTCCGTCAATCGTCGGTTTACATTCCGAACCGAGATAATAGATGGGAACCGGATTTCTGACCGCCGGTTTCGCGTCCAATGCCGCCTGAAAAAGTTTGGCGCGGAGCAATACGGCGCGGAAATATGCTTTCGCCTGTTCCGGCGCGGCACCTTCAACTTTTTTGGGGAAATCTTCGTCGGTGTAAGCCGTCCAGCCGTATTTTTCCCACGTCGCCGGATTATAAATATCAATTTTTATCGGCTTTAAATTTTCATCGTAAGCGCGAACCATTCCGTCGTGCGGCAGAAGCTGGTAAATCGCGGGAATCGTGAACAAATCGTATTTCGACAGGTTTTGGATAAAAGGTAAATTTAATTTCCCGCCGCCGAACAGCGAAAAACCGTTGAGCAGCGAGTTCAGCGCGGACAGCGAACCGCCGTTCGGCGTGGCGATCAGCGAGATATTGTTAAAATAATTCGCCCCTTTCCACATCGGTCGTAAACTTCGCGCCGTCAAATCGGCTTTGCCGTACATCGCCGCATAGCGCGCGATCAAACCGCCCATCGAATGCGCGACGACGTTAAATTTTAATTTGGGACTGTTCAATTTCGCGCGAAGCTGATCGAGTTTTTGCAGCAGAAGATGCGCGTTTTCGACGTTATCAAGCCGCCAGTCGTAGGGAAAAACATAAAATGTGTCGGCGGAACCGTTCTCCGGCGGCGCGTCAATCTTGCCTTCCGTATAACCATCGGCTTCGAGCGAATCAATCAGCTTTTGGTAAATTTCGATTTCAGGCGTAAACCGAATGAGTTGAATTTTTCGCAAAATATCGCCCGCCACCAAATTATCCTGATTTGCCGCGATGTTTGGCGAAATCGGCAGCCGCATATCGTCGTCTTTTGAGCGCGCCAGGTCGAACCAAACTTTTTCGCCCGTATTTTTATTGACCAGTTCCGAGCCGATCAAACCCGGAATAATAATTACGGGCAATCTGCCTTTCAAAGTTTTTTTAACTGCGGAATCGTTGTTTTTCGCCGCTTCGTTTGCCGGCGCGTCGTCTTTTTGCGGGTCAACTTTTTGTATTATTTTTTTTAAGACGCTTTTCTTTTGATGATTTTTCGTCTGCGCGTCAGCCGCGTGCGCGACCGCCAGAACAATAAGTGAAAAGACGAAAAATCTGATTAGGGAAAACTTAGACATAAATTATTTTTAACCTCTAATAATTATCGAATAAATTAAATAATCACCGCGAAATAAATTAAAATCTCTTTGGAATTTTGTCCGAAAGAGATTTATTTTTTCGTATCACGCTGCAAAATAACGGTTTCGCGCGGCGATTTCAAAACGTATCTGATGCCGCGCCAGCGGATTTGGTTTGAGAAAAAAGCGCGCAGACAGTTATAAAAATAAACGGCGGGTGTTACCGACCAGAGCGTAATATGCCAAAAAAAACTCCGATTCAGTTCTTTTTCGTAATTTCGCAAGACCAGTTTAACAGCTCTTAACCGAATCCACGCTTTCGCCGCGCCGAGCGCGAAAATCACCGTTAGAAAAGTCAGCGTCAGCCAAAATTGCCAACCGGCAGAAAAAAACAAAAGCGCGCAGTTTGCGCCAACCGTTGTCGTGAACAAAAACGAACCGATAAAAGACGCTTTCCACAAATGCGGCGCGTAGACACGCGTAATTTTCATCTGCCGCGTGGTAAATTCCAGAAGTTGGCGAAACGCGCAGCTTTCGAGCGCGGCGGTTAAGGCTTGCGGGACAAAATAAACGGGCAAATTCGCCTGTTTCAGCGCATTGGTAACGGCAAAGTCATCGGACAAAGTTCCGCGCCACCGGTCGCTCATTTTTATATTTTCAAAAGTTTCGCGCCGTATCGCCGTCGAACCGCCCCAACAAAAATTTTTATTCGCGCGTCCGCCCAAAGCCGAAGCAATCGAAGCGTTCCAAACCGAAAGAAGTTGGGCGAAAAATGTGTTTTTGGGCGCGATAAACCAGCGATAGCCGGTCGCCGCGCCGATCTTTTCATCCCGCAAAGGCGCGATTAAATTTCTCAGCCAGCCTTCGTTCGGTCGCGCGTCGGAATCCACAAAAACAAAAACTTCGCTGCGTTCCGCCGCTTCCAAAACCGCGCGGCGCAGATTATGCACCTTCTGACCTTCATTTTCGGCTTTTCCGGCGACAATTAGTTTGGTTTTTTCTAAATTTTCGCGCGAAACTTCCTCGATAATTTTCACTGCCGCGTCTTTTTCGTCATCAACGACGAATAAAACTTCGTAGCCCGCGAAATCCTGCCGAAAAAGCGCGGCGAGATTTTCCCGCAGATTTTCGTCAAGCCCGCGACACGGCGCGATGATCGAACAAAAAGGCGTGAAATCCGATTTTGGCTTGGCTAATTCCGCTTTGAAATATGCGAGATAATCAATTCCGCCGCGCAGCGATTTGTAGCCGAGAAAAACTAAAATCAGCGCGAAAAAGTGACAAGTGAAAATCATAGAGTGCGGTTGATAAAAAGGTAAGGTCGCAGAAATTCAAGGGTTTTTTCAGTCGCGCCGCGATTTTTTCGCACGATGGCGAAAGCATTTTCACCCAATGTTTCGCGCCGTTCCGCATCTTCCAGCAATTCGGAGAAAACAGCGGCGAGCGGCGCGGCGGCTTCGTTTTCGTTTAACGCCGGAAGCTGCACAAGGGCGGTTTCGGCGTTAAATTTTTTGACGATTTCGGCAAAATTCATTGTGTAAAAACCCGTCACAATGGCTTTTTTTCTCATCGCCGGCTCAAGAATATTTTGCCCGCCGTGAGGAATCAAGCTGCCGCCGACAAAAACTATTTCAGCCAGCGGAAAAGCCGAGCGCAGTTCGCCGACCGAATCAAGCAAAATTATTTCCGCCGATTGGTCTTTGCCGGACGGCGCGTCCGAACGCCTGACCCAATCAAATCCCGAATTTTTGATGAGCGCGGCGACTTCACCGAATCTTTCGGGATGGCGCGGGGCGATCAGCAGACGCGGCAGATTGCCCGCCGAATTTTTCCAGACTTCTCTGAAAGCGCGGAGAATAACAGCTTCTTCCGGCGCGTGGGTGCTTGCCGCGACGATCAGCGGCGCGGCGGCGGAAACGCCAAAACGCTGATTAAATTCGGCAGTCAAAGAGTTTTCGGCTTCGTCGGCAAACTGGTCAAATTTAATATTGCCCGTAATTTTCACCTTGCTGCCGCGAATGCCAAGTTCGGAAAGACGCTTGCCGTCCTCAAAATCCTGCATTAAAGCCAGCGTTACATAGCGAAAAACGCGGCTCGTCAACTTCTGAATCAACGAATATCGCTTGAAAGATTTTTCGGAAAGTCTGCCGTTGACGATAAAGATATGCGCTTCCTTCTTGCCGGCTTCGCGGATAAAATTGAACCAAAGTTCGGTTTCCATTATCAAAACGACGTTCGGTTTAATAATTTTCAGAGCGCGGCGCACGGAAAATCGCCAGTCAAACGGAAAATAAAAAATGAGTTCCGCTTGTCTGGCGAAAAGTTCGCGCGCCAAATTCTGTCCGGTTTTGGTTGTCGTTGAAACAACCAGCCGGTAATCGGGAAATTCTTCGAGTATTTTCGACACCACCGGACGCGCGGCGTTGGTCTCGCCGACCGAAACGCAGTGCAGCCACAAAACTGGTCGGTTATCCGACTTAAATTTCGGCAGATTTCCGATTCGCTGCCAAAATCCATCCGCATATTTGCCGTTTCGCAACGCGTCATATAAAAAACGCGGCAACAAAACGACGAAACCGAGCGTTAAAAAGAAGCTGTAAATGACAAACATAATAGAAAGCGCAAGGCGTGAAGTGCGAAGCGGAAAGATAAAATAAACGTTTTCACTCTGCGCTCCGCGCTCCGCGCTATTTCACTCTTTCAATATATTTCGATTCGGTAGGATTCACCCGAATTTTCTCGCCCTGCGTGATAAACGGCGGAACCGTGATGGTTACGCCGTTTTCAAGCGTCGCCGGTTTGTTTGAATTGGAAACGGTTGCGCCTTTGAGCGGCGGATCGGTTTCGGTAATCGTCAAATCCAGCGAACCCGGAAGTTCCACGCCGATTGGCGTTGTTTCGTAAAATTCGACCTGAATTTTCAAACCCGGCATCAACCACTGCGCCGCGTCGCCCAAATCTTCCTCGCTCATCGAAACCTGTTCGTAATTTTCCGTGTTCATAAAATGATGCTGTTCGCCGTCCGAATACAGATATTCCATTTCGTGCTGTTCCAAAGTCACGCGGTCAACCGATTCGCTCGAACGAAAACGGTGGTCAAACGAACTGCCCGTCAGCAGATTTCTGACGCGCGTCTGCACGACGGCGTTCCCTTTACCCGGCGTAATGTGCCGAAATTCCATTACTTTGCACGGCGCGTCGTCAATAAGTATCACCATCCCTTTGCGAAGGTTTAATGCTGAAAGTGCCATAAAATTTTTATTATCTCCGTTGTGTTAAATTGATTTTGCAAAATGTTTAGTTTAGATTTTGATTGATAATTTTGTCCAGTCGGCAGATTTTATCCGGCTGATAATTTTACTACCGCGCCTGTTTCATCTGATTTCCGCGCCGCGTCCAAAACTCTCTGCACTTTTAAGCCGTCGGCAAACATCGCCGCATTTTCGATTACAGTTTTGCCTTCCCGAATTGCTTCGATAATTTTCGGCGCGAAACTTGTAAAACCGCGCGAAAATCCGGTGTCGGGAACATTTTTGAGCGGTTCTTCCAATTTCACTGCCACTTCGCGCCAGTCTTTATCATCTTTCGCCGCCAGCAGAATTTCGCCGCGATAACCGACGCGCAGCGCGCCTTCGGTGCCGAAAAATTCGATCCGGTTTTGATATTTCGGGCGTTCGACCATCGAAACGGAAACGATTCCGGTCGCATCTTCCGTCAAATCGCCGTCGGCGAAACGCAGAATCAAACTCGCTTCGTCATCGGTCGTCACATCGCGCATTTCACCCGATTTTTCTTCCCGCCGCTGTTTGACGCGCGTTTGCAGTTGACAAAAAACGCTCGAAATTTCCGCGCCGGTGAACCACAAAAACGAATCAATAATATGCGAACCGATTGCGCCGAGCGCGCCGCCGCCTGATTCAGCGTCCGACCACCAATTCCATTTCACATTGCCTGAACCGCGCGACGGGTTGCGAAAATTATATTTGGCGTTGATAATTTTTCCGATTTCGCCGTTTTGTAAAATTTCCCGTGCTTTTTGTCTCCCTTTCTGAAACCGCAGTTCGTGGTCAATTAACGCCAAAACTCCGCTTTTCTCAGCTTTTTCGGTCATTTCACGCGCTTCGGCGACATTCATCGCCATCGGTTTTTCGCACAGAATATTTTTCCCGCGTTCCAGCGCGAACAAGGTCATTTCCTTGTGCAAATTCGGCGGCGTGGTGATGCAAATCAGATCAACGTTTTTATGTGCAATAGTTTCGCGCCAATCGCCGGTGAAATGTTCGATGTTAAATTCTTTAGCTACATTTTCCGCGTTTTTAGTTTGACTGCTGGCAATCGAAACAATTTCCGCGCCGTCACACTGTGAAAACGCCGGAATCTGCACTTTTCGTGCGAAACCCGTTCCGATTATTCCGATTTTTACTTGTTCTTTCATCTTAAAAACTTTACAAAACCAATCTTTTATCGCCCGCCCGCCGCGTTATTTTTTCGCGGTCAAAATATTCGAGCAATGGAATCGCATATTTGCGCGAAATTCCGGCGATGTCTTTGAATTTCGCCACGTCAATCAGATGATCCGGCGCGGCGGACGCGAAATTTTTGATTTTTCCAATTAGTTCCCCAATCGAACTGCTCGCAAAATAAAACTCTTCGGATATTTTAACGATTTCGCCCGAATTTAGGAAAAGCTGAAAAATTTTCCGCGCGTGGTCTCTTTTTAATTTAGTCCCGCTGATCGCTTCGAGTAGCGCGTTTTCGAGCGTCGGAACTTCCAATTTCGCGTTTCGATAGATTTTTCCTAGTCTTTCCTTAATCAGCTTTTCGTCGGCGGAAAGTTCTTGATTATGTGATTTTGACGCGACAAAATCTTTATCGGCAGAAATTTTTCCGTCTTTTTCTAAATGCAAAAGCGTCGTTTTGAAAATTTCCAACGGCAGATGAGAAAAAATTTTCTCGCGCAGAGTTTCACGCAAAATTCCTTTTGAAAGTGGCTCTTTTCGGTGATGATTTTCGATTTCTGCCAGCGTTTTCGTCTTCAAATTGTCAAACGGCGTGCGCGCGACGAAAAAGTTTTCGGCTTCGATGACCGCTTTTTTCGCAATATTTTCCGCCAGCGCATTTTTCAAAATCTCGCCGCGCCAGCCGGTTCGCGCCTGCAAATCTGCCGCCGTCGCGCCGTGTTCGCCCGCCGTTTCGAGAAAAAGTTTTATTTGTTTGGTTTTATCATTTTCCGCTTCAACCAAATTTACGAGAAATTGGCAGACTTTTTCGACATCTTTACGCCGGTGTTTGACCGCCAGAGCGTCAAGAATTACGCCGCCCGCAATCGTCATTTGCGGCGAATATGACCGCAGGATAAATCTTTCACCGGGAATCGCAACGACCGGAATTTCCAGCCGCAACTGCGCGAAACCCTTTTCGCCCTCTTTGATTTCGCCTGTTTCATTTAAAATTTGCACCCGCGCCAACGCTTCGATGGTGCCGATGTGAACGCGAACCCGCTGGCGCGATTTCAGCGGGCGTTTCGCGTCTTTTAGGACTTCAATTTCCGCATCGAAAATCTGCGTCGGGCGCAGAATGTTCGGCAAAGTTAAAACCATTCCACGCTCGATTTCGTCGTAATTAACGCCGCCGAGATTGACCGCCGTGCGCTGTCCGGCGTGCGCGTTTTTTACTGATTTGCCGTGCGTTTGAAGACCGCGCACTCTTACTTTCTTTGATGTCGGCAGGATTTCCAATTCCTGTGTTTCGCCGATTTCGCCCGACACGAGCGTTCCGGTGACGACCGCGCCAAAACCTTTGATCGAAAAACTGCGGTCAATCGGCAAACGCGCGATGTTTTCGTTTTTTCTGTTCGGGATTTTCGCGGCGAGATTTTGCAGAGTTCCTTTTAATTCTTCGATGCCCGCGCCGGTTTTCGCGCTGACGGTGACGACGGGCGCGTTTTCGAGAAACGAATTTTCGACCAGTTCCGCCGCGTCGAGTTTGACGAGTTCGAGCAGTTCTTCGTCCACCAAATCCACTTTTGTCAAAACAATCAAACCCGTCCTGATTTCGAGCAGCCGGCAAATCTCGAAATGCTCGCGCGTCTGCGGCATCACGCCTTCATCGGACGCGATAACGAGCGCGACCAGATCAATTCCGCTCGCCCCGGCGAGCATATTTTTGACAAATTTCTCGTGTCCCGGAACGTCCACAAACCCAATGTGCAAATCATTCAAATCAAGTTCGGCAAACCCGATGTCAATCGTAATGCCGCGCTGTTTTTCCTCCGGCAAACGGTCGGCATCAACGCCCGTCAACGCTTTGACGAGCGCAGTTTTCCCGTGATCTATGTGTCCGGCGGTGCCGACGATAATGTCCATAAAAACAGAAATTCCAAATTTAGCATTTTTATTAGTCAAACTTGGAATAAGCGGTTTTTGATTTTAGGTTCATTCATTCAACAATTTCAAAATCAACCCACTGAGTTGCAATTTGTTTTTTGTCAGTCTCTAATACGTCTCTGACGATAACCTGTAAAAAGTAATTTCCCGATTTCAACCCATTTCCGAGATTAAAAACTCCCTCTGCCAAAAGATGCTGCAGATCGTTTTTGTCTACTATATCCACATTTTTTTCTTTTGAAGTAAAAATTGCTTCTCCATCACGGAAAATCTTAAACTGCAGCTTTAAATTAGGAGAGTTTGTCGCCTTATCAAGTTTTGCATTATAAATGGCATAACCAAACCGCACAATTGTTCCCGGTTGAAAGCTGCGAGTTGCAATATCGCGCTGTTCGTCAGATTGAAATGGCAACTTTTTAGCAATATTTTGAGAATTATCAGACTGCGGCTGAACGCGCTGCATCAAAATTCCTGAAAGAGTTAAACGGTCTTTTTTGAGATCCGGGACTTCAATAAATTCACTTGCCGAGCCGAGATGCGAAGTTGACACATCGCGCATTACTACGCGCATTTGATAAGCTCCCGGTTTTTTAATCGGAACGGTAATTGTTGAAATAAATCCTTTCTCCTGAATCTCCTTCAATGTTTCATCGCGGGCTTTTATTGTTTCCGTCCGACTGATTTGATCAATTATATTCCCGTTTTCTCCGAAAAGTATTGCCACCACATCAAATGTCGCTTTTTCCCAACCATCCGTATCATTTGTAAATGCCAAGTCGTTTCCGTTGACATAAATCAGCGAGCGCATAAAATTTCCCGTTTGTCGGTCATTCGCAAATAATGAAGTTAACCGCAGGTCTATGTCTCCTAAATTTACAGGTGAATTGATAGCAGCAAGAATTTCCTGCTGCGGGGTTTTTGCTTGTGGTTTTGCTTCTTCGTCCTTAATGCTGAAAAAGCCACTCCGATACCGAACGCGCAGTCCAGGATTTTTTAATTTGACTATCAGCTTATTAAAACGAACTTTTTGAGCGTCAAAAGTTTCATCGTCCGGTTGATAACCAATTAAATAATAGCCATTTTGATCATTTAAAACCCTCTCAATACCTTTGCTCAAACTATTATTGTTGATAATTGCAAATCCGCCTGTTTGCTCGGCAATAGCAATTAAGCCCTGTTGGTTTTCGTATAAACTGTTTGTTCGGTCATTTATTAGCTGTTGGCTGGTGACACCTACATTGGCACTGTATTTGCCGCCGCCGGTCGGAATAACATTATCTTCCGCGCCCGGCATAGGAACAACCAAGCCGCGAGTATCTATTGCATAAATAACAATTGAGGAACGATTAGCAGTTTCGGTCAAACGCTGTAATGCATCTACCAAACGAGAGTTGGGTTTTTCAATACCATTATCCAAGTCATATAGTGCAAAACCTTCGGAAAATAAAACTACCGCTTTGCGTCCAGGCAATTCGCGCATTCCTTTTATCACATAATTGACTGCGTTGAGTTCTCCAACTTTGAAAATGTCATCTCTGTATATGTCAAACTGCTTTTGGGCAGTATCAGATGAACTTTTTGACTGACCTTGTTGTTCTTTAATTTTTTCTTGCGCGTCAGCCGATAAACCATTATTTGAGTTGCCGGAAGACACCGATTGATCAGAAGGATCCGCAGACTGAAAAAGATTTACTATGCCGCTTCCTGCAGGATTCCAGCGAAGGTGTTCTATAGCTTTATAAAGAATTCTTTTGTCGGAAGTGAATTGTTGAAGGAAACCGCCGCCGCCGCCGGTTCTGATAATTGCAACTAAATCATCTGACTGCATTTGCTCGTCAATATATTTCTTCAATGCCGATTTAACCAAATCAATACTTCTAAACGATAAATCCAAATCATTTACAACTAGCGCAATTGTCCGATGCACCTGTTCAGGACGCAGATTGACTGAAACCGGTGGGATATAAATTGAATTTTTATTTGGTTGTTTAGTTATCTGCTCGGTTGGTGAATTATTTGATTGAACTTCAACAAATGAAAAATTTGTAATCGTCTGTTTCTTACCGTTCTCGTAAATCTCAAACTCTTCGGGCTTTAAATCCCTCACAATATTGCCTTTTTTGTCAGTAACGGTGGCATCAACCTGAATCAGCGTGGTTGAAATTTTGACGACTTCCCCATCGTCTTTCGGAGGCACGGCGGGCGGATTTTGAGCAAAAGATGTGCTTGCGGTGAGAAAAATCACCAGCGTAAAAAAAATATTTCTTGCGGAATAAACAATATTTATCTTTCAACCTCCTGTTCGGTAAAGAACTGACCTAAATTTGCGAATGCAGTTATATAATAATACAAAACTTCACCGAAATTGTCACCAATTTTCGTTTCGACGGGCGAAAGTATGTCGTGATGTATTATAATTTTGTGAGTTTTCTATTTAGAATTAATTGACGAACATTAACCAAAACCGAACGAAAAATTACCGTAAAATTATTTTGAATAATGACCAATCAATCATTCATCGAAACCGAAGAAATCCTCATCATCGAAACGCCGGAACGGGTTCCGTTGGCGTTTGCGCTGGCTTCGATTGGCAACCGTTTTCTGGCGGTGGCGATTGATCATTTTATTCAGTATTTTTCGATTGCCGTCATCGCGTGGGCGTTCATCAGTTTGACCAATTTCACCAAATCCGGGGGTTACGGCGCGATTTTGGATGAAATGCCGAAATGGACGATTGCTCTTTTAATAATTGCGGTATTTCTGATTTTCGCCGGCTATTTTATCGTTTTTGAGTGGCTGTGGAACGGGCAAACTCCCGGCAAACGGCTTTTGAAACTGCGCGTGATTCGTGAAGACGGTCGCCCGATCACGTTTTGGGAAGCGATGACGCGCAATCTGCTGCGGATTTTCGATGCCGTGCCGGGTCTCGTGCTGCCGATTTACTCCATCGGGCTAATTTCGATTTTTGCGAGCCGCCGCGACCAGCGCATCGGCGATATGTTCGCCGGAACGGTCGTCGTCCGTGAACGAACCGGCGAAGCACCGACTTTCGCCGAAACTTTTTCCAACCCGATCAGCGATCAGGCGTTTCACCGTGTCCAGAAGAAGACTGATTTTGAGGCGAATATCTCGCCGATCACGGAAAGTGAAGTCGAAGTCGTCGAATCGTTTCTGCGCCGCCGCTGGGATTTGACCGACCGCCAAAGATTGTGGATGGCGTGGCGCATCGCACTGCCGCTGATGTATAAACTCAAGCCGAACTATGATTTACAGGATTTTACTTACGAAGGTTTTTTGGAAGAACTTCTTCACCGCTTCCATTCACGAAACCGATTCAACAAATAGACGACAACTTAACGTCACTTCTTTAATTTTTTACTGATTATCCCACGTATCGTCGGGAAAGAGGTTTCCTGCTTGCTCCGGCGATGCCGGAACGCCTGACAGTTCGAGCGCGCGCGCCAGTACCGGGTCAAAGCCTTTTTCTAAATCACTTGCCGTCGGAATTATGATTTCATCGGGAATAACGCCGATATGCTCGAGACTTTTTCCGTCGGACATAACGACATTGGCATTGGTGACGCTGGTTGAGTAAAAAATCTGCCGGTCGGTTCCGATTTTTCCGCCATTTCTTATTGCCTGCATTACCGCTCCGGCAGATACATCTCCGATAACTGTGCCGCGCTTTTCCAGTTGAATTAATCGGGCAAATATTTCTGAAGCGGAAGCTGATTGGCTGTCAACCAAAACGATCAGCTTGCCGTTAAAACTATTTTTATTTTGAGATTTGGCAAGCATTGGTTTACTTTCCTTTTCTTTCTCGTCGCGTCCCTGCCGGTCGGCTATTTTAACATCCTTGTCAAAAAAGTATCCGGCTATTTTTTCCAAATTTAAGATGTATCCGCCGCCGTCACCGCGTAAATCTATTATCAGATTACTTCCTTTTGTTGCCGCCGCCGCCAGTTCATCAACTTTATCCGGGTCAAATGAAAAAGTAGGTAATTTCCACACCAGCGTATTGCCGACTTTTTGAAAATAACTTATTTTTTGACCTTGCTCATTATCCATCTGCCGGATTAAATCATTGACATCATTTGAATCATCCAGATTTATGATTCGTTTTTTTTGGGTGATTTTTGCGTCAAACTCAATGTTCTCCGGTGCGGAAGCTGCGGGGTGAACGATTTGTAATCGCAGTTTGGTTCTCGGACTCAAAATATTATAGTAATAGTCCATTTTCCAAAGGTCTTTTCTGTTTGGTTTGAAACCTTCAAACATTAAAATTTGATCGCCTCTTTTTAAGCCTTGTTTTTCGGCATCGCTTTTCGGTTTAACGGAAACGACAAAGGCTTTATCACCGATCATTTTCATTCTGAAGCCATAATCTACTCTGATATTCGTTTGCGGCGGAATAAAAAAAAGATGTGAATCATCAAAATCTATCAGAGCCTGGGCGATCACGGCAAAGGCTTGCGTAATCGTTTCGACTTGATTAATTCTGTCCTCTGCTTTTTTAAACCGTTCATCCAAATTGATACCGTGAAAATTTGTATCGTAATAATTTTTTGCAATATCTTTTTTGATATTGTTGAGAATGTCTTTCATTTGATCTCTTTGAATACGATCTATTTTTTGAGCGGAAACTTCTTGAGCCAACGAAAAAAAACAAATCACTGCAAACAGTAAATTTAATGAAACAAAAAAACGTAAATTTTTCATTTTTTATCCTATTTAATAACTTATTTTGGTATAGACGAGATGTCGTTGAGAATCGAACAGCGTTCACTTTATCACAAATGAAACGAAAAAAACAAATTATTTGACGGCAAAATCGAGATCGTCAAATCGTCTCTGCGCCGCCGATGAGATTTGACCGCCCGCCAAAGATTGTAGATGGCGCGTCGCCTTGCCTCTGACATATAAACTCAAACCGGACTATAATTTGCAGGATTTTACTGATGGGTCTCTTTTAAAAAGAATCCGTTTAACAGTTTTATTTACGACAGCATTTTTTAAGTTGAATTAAATCAATTGTCACCGTTTGATTTTCAATAAAGTTCTTTTTCACCTGCCGGTCGCGTATTCCAGCGTTTGTGAATCCACAGCCACTGTTCGGGATATTTTCTGACGTATTTTTCGACGACATTCGTGATTTTCTGCGTCAAATCTTTGATGTCTGCTTCGGCATTTCCGCTATTTTCGTATTTGACCGCCGGTTCGAGATAAATAATATATTTGCCTTTTGCTTCGTCCCAAACTGCAAAAGCGGGCAAAACTTCGGCGTTTGTTTTCAACGCTAATTTGGCGATGCTCGTCGTCGTCGAAGCTGGAACGCCGAAAAAATCCACGAACACGCCTTCTTTTTCCTGCACGTTTAAATCCGCCAGAATGCCCAAAATCTCGCCGTTTTCGAGAATGCGAAACATTTTTCTGGCTGATTTTGTTTTATCGAGCGTCGCCGTGCCGAATTTCGTGCGAAACGAATCCACAAAATTTTCGATCAGCGGATTATCAATCCTCCGCACGAGAATATTCATCCCGTAACCGAACGCGGGCGCGAGCAGATTGAAAACTTCCCAACTGCCGAAATGTCCGGTGAAAAACAAAACGCCGTTTCCTTTGGCGTAAGCCGGATCGAAATTTTCCTCTTTGCCGACGAGTTCGATCAGATTTACAATATCTTCGTGCCGAAATTTGCGAAAATGCGAAACAAATCCGAGATGTCTGCCCAGAGATTCAAATGTGCCGTGAACAATTTTTTCCTTTTCTTCCGGCGATAGTTCGGGCAGCGCGATTTCCAGATTGCGTCTGGCGGTTTTTTGCAGTTTGGGAAATCGTTTCGCCAGCAGTTTGCCGAAAGATTTCCCGAACCGCATCGAAGCCTCCAACGGCAGCGTCCCGATTGCGCCGAGCAGTGAACGCACGGCGAAAAGTTCGGCTTTATTTTGAATTTTACTTTGTTTTTTAGGCACAAATCTACCAAATCTTCGTCAAATCCAATTCAAAATTTTCGAGAACATCTTCACCCGAAATTTTATCGGAATTTTCTAAAATTTCGATTTCACCGTTTGCCCTGTAAATGTGAACTCGTTTATTTTTCGGATCAATCAGCCAACCCAGCCGCGCGCCGTTTTCGATGTATTCAGCCATTTTATTTTCCAATTCTTTCAAATTGTCCAATTTCGAACAAAGTTCAACCACGAAATCCGGGCAAAGATGAATCAAATTTTCTTTTTGTTCTTCACGCAAATCTTCAAATCGCGCATTTTTTATCCACGAAAAAGTCGGCGAAAGAATAAGACCGTTGGGCAAAGCGTAACCGACCAAATGATTAGAGATTTTGCCCGTTCGATAGTTTTTCTCCCAAACGCCGAATTGCAGCAAAATTTCCACGGATTTTTTACCGAACGCGAAACCTCTCGGAAAAGTTATGGTAATCTCGTTTTTCTTCGTCAACTCGATTTGCAGTTTGTCATTCTGACTGCAAAAATCCCAAAACTCGTCAACACTCAAATTCTCTTCATCATTAAATTCAAACTGCAATCGCACCGATTTTGTTCGTTCGGGAACAATCGGCGGAATAAAAAAGTCGGTTGAAATTTTCATTTGCTTGCTTTTGAAATCACTAATATTCTCCTTCTCCAATCCAACGCTTTGTTTCGACTATTTCATCAATTTTATTTTCCAACTTGAAAAGTTGTTGCGGAAAAACTTTTTCTGCCCAATCTTTATTCTGATTCGATGTTTCTTTTTCAAAACATCCGTAATAATGATTTATAGTTTTTTCTTTTCCGTTTAGTTTTATTTCAAGATTTACACTTGGCAAATCAGTTGCAAGTTCGGGACAATTTTTAGATTTATAATTATATGCATTATCTAACGAAAAGAAATTTGCTTTTTCAATTTCATCAATCAATTGTTTCAACTGTTCTTGAGTTATTTTTCCTTCCGTTTTTCCTTTAACTTCTGTATAAAATTTGCCATCAAATGTAACTTTCCCATCCGGCTGAATAATCAAATCGTAAATCGGACAAGGACCATAACAACCAGACCTTTCCATTTTCAAAGATAATTCATTTTTCTCTTTCATCTGATTCGTGTTCTCAGGTTGCGAAACAAAACTTCCGCAACCTGCTAAAATACAAACGAAAAATAAAGAGAAAATTTTTGAGATAAACATAAATTTAAGCCGCGACTTTTTCCACGCGATTATAAACCGTATCGCGTTCGACGGCTTCAAAACCGGCGTTTTCGATCATCGTAATAATTTCCTGTTTGGTCATTTTCGATTCGCCGCCTTCTTCGACCGAGTAGCTGTGCGTCAGTTCGCCGCCGTCGGTGATCGTGCCGTCAACGTCGTTTGCGCCAAAATTGAGCGCGATTTGCGTTGTCGCTTTGCCGAGCATTACCCAATACGCTTTGATGTGATCGAAATTGTCAATCATCAGGCGCGAAACGGCGATGGTTTTCAGATTGTCAATCGCGTCCGGTCCCGGCAAAGATGAGAGCGCAGTTCCCGGCGGATAAAACGCGAGCGGAATAAAACATTGAAAACCGCCCGTTTTGTCCTGCTGCTGGCGCAATTTGACAAAATGGTCAACGCGGTCTTCGATTGATTCGATATGCCCGTAAAGCATCGTCGCGTTGGTTTTCAAGCCCGCTTTGTGGACTTTTCCCGACAATTCCAGCCAGCGCGTCCCGTCGCATTTGTGATCGCAAATGCGCGAACGAGTCGGTTCGGCGAAAATCTCCGCGCCGCCGCCCGGACACGAATCCATTCCCGCCGCTTTTAGTTTTTCGATCACTTCTTCGTCCGACATTTTGTAAAACCGCGCAAAGAAATCGAGTTCGACCATCGTCAACGCCTTCAAATGCAGCTTCGGAAATTCACGCTTCAGCGATGAAAACAAATCGGTGTAATACTCGAACGGCAATTTCGAATTCAAACCGCCGACGATATGCAGTTCCGTCGCGCCTTCATTAACGGCGTTCCGCGCAATCTCGATGCCTTCGTCAATCGAATGCGTATAAGCGTCGTCCTGCCGCGCACGACGATAAAACCCGCAAAACTTGCAGTCCGCCACGCAGATATTCGTGTGATTAAAATGCCGGTTGACATTATAATAAGTCGTCCGCCCGTGCTTCCGCCGCCGCACCGAATCCGCCAGTTTCCCAAGCGCATTCAAATCGTCGGTCTTATAAAGCGCAACACCTTCATCAAAGGTCAAACGCTCGTTCGCTTCAACCTTCGCGGCGATTTTGTTTAAGTTTGTATCAAATGAAAATTGCATATTTATAAATCAGTTAATAATGTCTTTTTGTTCAATTAGAAAATGAAACTTAGATTCAATTTTCTCTGGAATTGTATAATGAATAGAGGACAACTCACCTTTTTGATGTTTTCCATCTTTTGTATTTTCAGCGTGAATCCAATAAATCAAACCATTTGAATCTTTGTAAACATCATAAAAATATTCGGAATGTGATGTGCCTCCTCCTAATTTCTCGAAAACCTTTGGAAACTTGATTTTAGAAAAAGAAACTTTTTGTTTTGGAGTTATAACAATTTCCCATAATGTGTTTTCATACTGCGGAAACAGCATAAATGTTCTCTTTACATTATTCGCAGTTATTGAACTCGTTGAGTTTTTGCCAACCGTTAAGAATGAAACTGTCCACCTCTCGTTCAAATCGCAAGTTGAAAGACAATCTTCTCCGAAAACTCTTTGCCAATCTGCTGATTTTGAAACAGAAAGTTTTATTTCTTTGAGATTAGCTTGACCATAAAATTTATAACCGTTCAATTCATTTGGAAATTGAACGCTTTGCGCCGAAACGCAAACAGCAAAAGCCAAAAGAAAATTTAAAACGATAAATATTTTTGCTGATTTCATAAATTAAATTGCCCAAAAATCGGGAACTTCTAAACTGTCATAATCACGACTTTCTAAAAAATCCGCTAAAGTTGTCGAGAATGGAAACTCCGCTTCAAATCCGTTCAAAAGTATTTCGAGCAAAGGTTTCGCAAGTTTATCGCTAAACTTTCCGCGCATACATTTCTCATACCACTTTACCAAATCGGATTCCTTGACGATGCCGCGAACACGCGCACCGTAGCCGATTTGTTTCAGAACGGTTTCGATGACTTTGGCTTCGGCATCTTTGCAAACAATTACGACCGAATCGCTTTCAACTTGGTCAACAATACTGTTAGCAAGATTTTCGTCTAGTGTCAGATGTTTGACTTGAACAGCAACGCCAAAATTTGCCCACATATCCAAACTTCTATTTGTGGCATTTGTTACGCCAACGCGATAAATATGGGCGTTTTCTTCCCAATAAAGTTTTGTTTCATCAAGTCCGAGCAAAACTTTTGCCAACTCCGAGAATTCCCGCAAAAGAGGTTTGTTTTCTTCTAAAATACTGACTTTGATTTTTGCTTCTAACGCCGTAACAATCGTTTCAAATAAACTGTAAACGACAATTTCATAAGCCTTATCTATACTTCGACGAATTCCGGCTTGTGATACAAATAATTCCAAAAGATTTTCCAATTGAAAAGTTTCGGGCGTAGAATTTACAATCTCGGAAATAACCGTCGAAACAGTTCCTTGACGTTCGCCGTATCGCAGATAAATATATCTTTCAACTGCGCCATTCGTGTTCTTATTTTCTTCATCAAGAACTGATAGAAAATTTGTCGGCATTGCGGAATCATTCCAAACGTCGTGTTGATAACGTGCCGATGAGGTCGAGATTTTATTCGCCAAACGCCTTGTTATATCATTTCGCCAATGAACGGATGGATTTCTGTAATTTTCCAAACTATTTATGTCAACATCAACAAATTGTAGTGAGCGAAAGAGAACTTCGGCAATCTGAATCGGTTTGTATAAATCAACTCTGCTGATTTTGATAATATAATCAAGCCTTTCTTTTGCTTCTTTGAGATTTGTCATTTTGATTTATGCAAACAGAGATTTCTGAACGGCAACTTTTATTTTAACTTCTTTGCTTATTGGTTTTTCATCTTTCAAAGCAGATAAGACCGATTTTAAAACCGCCTCAACGCACGGAATCGCCACCGTGTTTCCCATAAGTTTCCGCACTGCCTGATAACTACCGACAATTTTGTAATCTTCGGGAAAACCTTGCAATCGAAACATTTCGCGTTTGGTCAAACGTCTTTTTCCATTCACCAACAAATAATTGTAAGACGCACCCGAACGCAATGCACAAGAATACGGCAAGGGACTAATATTTCCGCCTTTATTTTCGTGCCAAATTGTTAAATCGTCTTTAATAACTTTGTTTTCGACGCTTCGCTGACGATTTTGTCGAATCTTTTCCGACGCGAAATAGTTTTCGGCAACATTGTCTTCCAAAACTTCGCTCAAAGGTTTCATCGGCGACATTTGTAAATTCCAGACAAAATGTTTCGGCTCTCGAAAACCGACAATGTAAACTCTTTCGCGCTTTTGCGGCAAACCGAAATCGAGCGCGTTTAGCACTTTATAGTGAACCTGATAGCCGAGATTTTCGAGCGTTTCCAGAATTCTTTGAAAAGTTTCCCCCTGATTGTGGGAGACGAGTTGTTTGACGTTTTCGAGAACAAACGCCTGCGGCTGTTTGGCTTTCAAAATCCGCGCGATATCAAAAAACAAAGTTCCGCGTGTATCTTCAAAACCTTTTTGACCGCCGCAAATGCTGAACGCCTGACACGGAAATCCGGCAAATAAAATATCGTGTTCGGGAATCTGATTTTCGTGAATTTCGGTAATATCGCCGAGAGGCTTTTCGCCAAAATTCGCTTCGTAAGATTTTTGCGAATCAGAATCAAAGTCGCACGAAAAGACACATTCACCGTTTTTCCGAACATCTTCCATTGCGATACGAAATCCGCCGAGTCCGCAAAACAAATCAATAAATTTCAGTTTTTCATTTTTCATTCATTTACATATTTTACCGGCAACCTGCATTCCTTTATTTTACCAGAATTATAAAATAATGTTTATTTCGAAAATCTTCGGTAAATACGCAGTTTGGTTGACGTTTTGGCTTTTTTGGGGGTAACTTAAAGCTGCGCTCCAAGTTGCAATTTGCAAAAACTTTGAATCACGATTCGCAAAAATGCGAAAGAGGTAAATTATGGTTAAACTGAAAACTCTCTTTGTTTTGTTGATCTTAAATCTCGTTTCGGTCGGTTTTTTAAAGGCGCAGGCGGCGAAAGATTACCGAGCGGAAGCTGACAATCTGGTCTCGAAAATGACCTTGGAAGAAAAAGCTCTGTTGCTTTCGGGAAACGGCTGGTGGCAGACACACGCGATTGAAAGGCTCGGCGTTCCTTCGATTTTTATGACGGACGGACCGCACGGTTTGCGAAAATCGGCGGATGCCGGACTCGGCAAAGCAGTTCCGGCGACTTGTTTTCCGACCGCTTCCGCGCTCGCTTCTTCGTGGAACACGGATTTGATTAATCAGGTCGGAGTCGCGCTCGCGCAGGAAAGCAAAGCGAATGACGTGCAGATTTTGCTCGGTCCGGGAATTAATATGAAGCGTTCGCCGCTCGGCGGCAGGAATTTTGAATATTTTAGCGAGGACCCGTATCTGGCGGGAAAAATGGCGGCTTCGTATATCAAAGGCGTGCAGAGTGCCGGAGTTGGAACTTCGCTGAAACATTTCGCCGTCAACAGTCAGGAGTTTGAACGAATGGCAAGCGATTCGGTTTTGGACGAGAGAACACTGCGCGAAATTTACCTGCCCGCGTTTGAAATCGCCGTCAAAGAAGCGCAGCCGTGGTCGGTGATGGCTTCATACAATTTGATAAACGGAACTTACGCGACGGAAAACGAATATTTGCTTCAGAAAATTTTGCGCGACGAATGGGGTTTTAATGGTTTTGTCGTCTCCGATTGGGGCGCGGTTGATGATCGCGTGGCGGGAATTTTGGCGGGAGATAATCTCGAAATGCCGGGAAGCGGCGATTACAACCGCAACAAAATTATCGAAGCCGTCAAAAGCGGAAAAATTCCGCCGGCAAGACTCGACGCAATGGTCGCGCAGTTGCTCGCCGTGATTTTGAAAGGCGATGCGAATCGCAGTAAAAATGCGAAATTTGACGTTGACGAACATCACGAGTTTGCCAGAAAAGTCGCGGGCGAAAGCATCGTTTTACTCAAAAATGACGCTGACATTTTGCCGCTCGACGCGAGAAAGACGAAGAAAATCGCCATCGTCGGCGCGTTTGCGAAAACGCCGCGTTATCAGGGCGCGGGAAGTTCGCAGGTGAATCCGACAAAGATTTCAAATGCCTTTGACGAATTGCAGAAACTTGCCGGAAATGATGTTTCGATGAGTTTTTCGGAAGGTTACGATGCGGAAGGAAATACGACTGACGCGATGCTTTCCGAGGCGCGAAATAACGCGAAAGCGGCGGATTTGACGATTGTTTTCGCCGGTCTGCCCGACAGCTACGAATCAGAAGGTTTCGACCGCAGTTCGATCAAAATGCCGGACGGACATAACAAACTTATCGAAACTGTCAGCGCGGTTCAGCCGAATACAGTGGTCGTTTTGATGAACGGTTCGGCGGTCGCAATGCCCTGGAAGGAAAAGGTTAAAGGAATTGTCGAAGCGTGGCTAACCGGACAGGCGGGCGGCGGCGCGGTTGCCGATGTGCTGACCGGAAAAGTAAATCCTTCGGGAAAACTATCGGAAACTTTTCCGGTTCGTCTGGAAGATACGCCGACGTTTTTGGAATTCCCCGGACACAATCAAAAATCTTTTTACGGCGAAGGAATTTTCATCGGTTATCGCTATTACGACAAGAAAAATATCGCGCCGCTTTTTCCGTTCGGTTACGGAATGAGCTACACAAATTTTACTTATTCGGATTTGAAAGTTGACAAAAATTCGATGACCGACGCGGATAATTTGAAAGTCGAATTAAAGGTAAAAAACACCGGAAAAGTTGCCGGAAAAGAAATCGTCCAGCTTTACGTCCGCGATGAGAACGCGCCGGTTGTGCGACCTGAAAAGGAATTAAAATCATTCGCCAAAGTTGACTTGAAACCCGGCGAAGAAAAAACCGTGAGTTTCAATTTGAGCAAGCGCGATTTTGCTTACTACGATACGAATTTAAAAGATTGGAGCGTAAATCCGGGCAAATTTGAAATTTTAGCCGGAAGTTCTTCGAGAAATTTGCCGCTCAAACAAACGGTTGAGATTTCACGTTCGAGTGTCGCCGTTAAATATTTGAATCGAAATTCAATGATTAAGGAATTTCGAGACAATCCGAACTGTAAAGACGCTTACGCGCAGCTTTTGATGAGTTTCGGTTTTAACTCAAGCGCGCCGCAGCCCGCGAGTCAAACGCCAGAAGAAGAAGCGGCACAGAAGAAGGCGCAAATGTCCTTTCTGGTTTTCTTGAACGATTTGCCGATCAGCAAGCTGCCGGGTTTTACGCAGGGCAAATTCAACGAACAGATGATTGACGGACTTTTAACGCAGTGCAATCGGGCGCGTTAAATCTTATCAGCAAAGACGGCTGAAAAATATTGTAAATCTTTTTTCAGTTCGGCGACGGGATATTTTCAACCGATTTTGAATTGCTGAAATTCGGTCGTAAAATACTTTCAGGATAGCCAACAACAGTTAAAGTCGTCAGCAACTTGACTTCTTTTCGTAAAATTCGCTATCTTAGTCATTCGCTTTTCAATTAAGCGGAGCGCGGGATAGGCACTTAGCTCAGTGGTAGAGCACTACCTTGACACGGTAGGGGTCAGCAGTTCAACTCTGCTAGTGCCTACCAATTTTTAAACAGGCGGAAGGCAAAAATAAACGACACGTTTATTTTTGCTTTTGCCGACACAATTTTTGGTGAGATGCTAACTAAGAACTTTGCAGTCGGACGAACTACTACGACACGCTAAACGCAGCGTGTATTTCGCGTTTTGAAAAAAACGCCAGGCAAAGTCGCTCTTATCAGATCAAATCTTTTTTTGGCGTAAATCGCCAATCGTAAATCGTAAAGATTTTGAAGCGACCTTGCTTCGACAATTCAGTTATCAATCGGCAGTCGAAATTTTTATTTCGATTGGTAATTTACAATTGATGATTTACGAATAAAAATGAGTGAATTAAACGTAAAATTCGGTGAAAACCAGAAAAGTATTGCCGCGCCTATTTCGGTTGCGGACGCTTTGAAATCGTTTGACCGCGAGGCGGCGAAAAAAGCGGTTGCGGCGAAAATTAACGGGGCGGAAGTTGATTTGAACAAACAACTGACGGCGACTGACGAAGTTTTGTCAATCGAACCGATTCTGCCGGAAACGCGTGACGGTTTAGAAGTAATTCGCCATTCGACCGCGCATCTGTTGGCGGCGGCGGTTTTAGACTTGTTTCCGGGAACAAAACTCGGCGTGGGTCCCGCGCTGATGGAAGACCCGCGTTATGGTTTTTATTACGATGTGATCGCGCCGCGCCAATTAACGCTGGAAGATTTGCCGGTGATTGAGAAAAGAATGCGCGTTTTGGCGAAACAAAATCTGCCGTATCGCCGCGAAGATATTTCCAAAGCGCAGATTTTAGACATTTTTGAAGAGCGCGGCGAACCGCTCAAAAAAGAGTTAATCAGCGAAAAAGTAATTGACAGGGCGAGCGTCTATTATATTGATAATTCGCCGTTTATTGATTTTTGTCTGGGTCCGCACGTTCCGCACACGGGAAAAATCAAAGCATTCAAACTGCTGGCTTTATCCGGCGCGTATTGGAAAGGCGACGCGGAAAAAGAGCAGATGCAGCGCATTTACGGGACGGCGTTTGCGACGCAGGAAGAACTCGACGCGTGGGTCAAACAGCGCGAAGAAGCCGAAAAACGCGATCACCGCAAACTCGGCAAGGAACTCGATTTATTTTCGATCAATGACGATTACGGACAGGGTTTAATTTTCTGGCATCCGAAAGGCGGCGCGATTCGCACGGAAATGGAAAATTATCTGCGCGAAGAACTCGTCAAACGCGGTTACGGAATGGTTTTCACGCCGCACATCGCCAAACGACAGCTTTGGCAGGTATCGGGACACGAAGAAAACTACGCCGATTCATTGTTTGAACCGATGGGAATGCCGGAAAAATTCGGCGAAGACACGGAATTTCGTCTGAAACCGATGAACTGTCCGTTTCACATCGGAATTTACAAATCGCATCCGCGTTCATATCGTGAACTTCCCTTGCGTTATGCCGAACTCGGCACGGTTTATCGCGCGGAACTTTCGGGAACTCTGCACGGTTTGATGCGCGTACGCGGATTTACGCAGGACGACGCGCATATTTTCTGCACACCGGAACAGGTCGAATCGGAAGTCGGAAACTGCGTTGATTTCGCTTACGATGTTTTCAAAACCTTCGGCTTTAATAAATTCAAAGTTGAACTTTCAGTGCGCGGCGACGCGGAAAATAAAGGTTATCTCGGTTCCGACGCGGACTGGGAAAATGCCGAAAATGCTCTGGTGCGCGCTTTAAATTCGCGCGAAATCGAATACGAACGCATCGAAGGCGAAGCGGCGTTTTACGGTCCGAAAATTGATATTAAAGTTGAAGATTCCATCGGACGTTTGTGGCAGCTTTCAACCGTCCAGTTCGATTTCAACTTGCCCGAACGCTTTGAACTCGAATACATCGGCGAAGACGGACAGAAACATCGTCCGATTATGGTTCACCGCGCGTTATTCGGCTCGGTCGAAAGATTTTTCGGTGTTTTAATCGAACATTTCGCGGGCGCATTTCCGTTCTGGCTCGCCCCGGTGCAAATCACCGTGCTGCCGATCACCGACCGCATTAACGATTACGCCGAAAAAGTCGCCAGGGAATTAAAAGAAAGCGGATTTCGGGTTGAATTAAACACGAAATCCGATAAAATAGGCGCGAAAATACGCGAGGCGCAAATTCAAAAAGTTCCGTTTATGCTCGTTTTAGGCGACAAAGAACTCGAAGAAAACAAAATTGCCGTGCGCGAAAAAACAAAAGGCGATTTGGGCGCGATGACGCTCGACGAATTCAAAGAAATAGCGCGAAAGTTGAATGAAACCCGCGCTTTGGAAAATGGGTAAAGTTGGCTGAGTTAAGCGAGTTGAGTGGGTTTGCCGAGTTAAAGAACTCAGTCAACCCGGCAAACTCAGAAAACTCAGTCAATTAAAAAAAAGAGAGGTGCAGAAATAGCAACCAGATACAATAAAAATCGCGGCAGCCGTTTTCAACGCGGACCGCTACACCGCACAAACGAACGCATCAGAGTTCCGTCCGTCAGAGTTATTGACGAGGACGGTGAACAGCTCGGCGTGATGGATTCGCGCGATGCCGTCCAGCGAGCGCGTCAGGAAGGCAAGGATTTGGTCGAAGTCGCGCCGAATGCCAAACCGCCGGTCTGCCGGATTATTGACTACGGGAAATTTCTTTACGAAGAAAAGAAAAAAGCCGCCGAAGCCAAGAAAAAACAGGTCACGCAGCAGGTCAAAGAAATCAAATTTCGTCCCGGAACCGACGACCACGATTATCAGTATCGAATGGAACGCGCCCGCGACTGGATTGAAGACGGCGACAAGGTTCGCGCGACGATTTCATTTCGCGGACGCGAGATGACGCACCGCGAACTCGGCGCGAACCTGCTCGCCAAACTGCGCGACGATATGCTGGACATCGCCGATGTTGAAGTCACGCCGAAAATGGAAGGCTATCAAATGTTTATTATTTTAGTGCCGAAAAAAGCAAAATAATCTTGTCCTTTGCCGTTAGTCCTTTATTTTTGGATTTTGCAAAGGACAAAGAACAAATTAAAGGAGTAATTATGCCAAAACTTAAGACACACAAAGGCGCAGCGAAGCGTTTCAGATTTACCGCGACGGGTAAAATCAAGCGCGGAAAATCGCACGCGCGTCATATTTTGACCAAGAAAAGTTCAAAGAGAAAACGTCATTTGGATAAAGATACGCTGGTTTCCGAAGGCGATCAGAAGCGCGTTGAAGCAATGCTGCCTTACGGACGCGATTAGAAGAGTTACACATTTATTTTTAACTTGATACGAGATTATAAAGTTTAAATTTATTGTTTTTATAAAAAGATTTATATCGGGAGGATAAAATTATGCCTCGTGTAAAACGCGGGAATAAGCGCACCGAGCGGCGCAAAAAAATATTAGCCTTAGCCAAAGGCTATTACGGAACAAAATCGAAACTATATCGTTCAGCCAAAGAATCGGTCGAACGCGCATTAAATTTTGCCTACACGGGCAGAAAACTGAAAAAACGAGATTTTCGCAAACTGTGGATCGTTCGCATCAACGCGGCGTGTCGTTTGAACGGAATGAAATATTCGCAGTTTATTCACGGCTTGAAACTCGCCGAAATCGAACTTGACCGCAAGGTTTTAGCAGATTTGGCAGTCAAACAGCCGGAAGCGTTCGCCGTTCTCGCCGGACAGGTCAAAGACGCTTTGAGCAATAATCAACAACAGCCGGCGGCTTGATCATTTTGCAAAATTGAATATTAAACGAAGCGTTCGGAAATAAATTCGGACGCTTTGTTTTTTGCCGCTAGTTTTGAAATAAAAGCGTTCTAACTTAAAATTCTAATGATTGTGGCGGAAATAAATAAAAAGTCGGCAAAATTTATATCTTCTGTCGGCACTTTTATTTGCTTGACCGCGCTGGTTTTATTTGGAATTATTTTGTCGGGACGCAGCGATTTGCCGGTTTTTATTTCGGTTTTTTTATTGATTACGGGAATTTTAATCGTCATTTTTTCGCTCGCTTACTATACTGAAAAATAATCTCATAGTGAATAAATTTATTTGATAAATCTATGTCAGAAGAAAAAGAACAAATTGAACAAATTCACAGGAATTTCGGAAAAGACTTTGAGAGATTCGCACATTTAAAAGACGTAACTTCGGAGTTGAATTTATCTGAAGCGGAAAACTTTCAGCGCGAATTACAGGAACTAAAAACCAGACACACCGGCAAAAAAAGTGAAATCGCGGGCGCGAAAAAGTTAATCGGACGCGTGTCGCCGGAAGAGCGCGGCGCGTTCGGTCAGTTTGTGCAAACGGTTGAAAAAGAAATTGTTACGTCAATCGAAGAAGTCGAAAACAATCTCAAAAATTTCGTCAGCGAAGCGAAAACCGAACGTGAAAAACTGGATGTAACTTTGCCCGGAACGCGCCCGCGCGTCGGGCATCTGCATCCGATTACGCTTTTGCGGCAGAGAATCGAAGATATTTTCGTCTCTCTCGGCTACGCGATTGAAGATGACCGCGAAATCGAAACGGATTATTACAATTTCGACGCGCTCAACATTCCCGAAGGACATCCGGCGCGTGAATCGCAGGACACTTTCTACACGACGCGCGGTTTTGCGCTGCGTTCGCAGACTTCAACCGTGCAGATTCGCGCGATGCAGCGACGCGGCGCGCCGCTCAGAATCATCGCGCCTGGACGCGTTTTCCGCCGCGACACGCCCGATATGACGCACGTTCCGATGTTTCATCAGGTCGAAGGATTGTGCGTCGAAAAAGGAATTACGATGGCGCACTTAAAAGGCACGATGGGCGAATTTCTGCGCCGTCTGTTCGGCAAAGACACGAAAACGCGCTTTCGTCCGAGCTATTTTCCGTTCACCGAACCGAGCGCGGAATTCGATTTTTCCTGCTTCAAATGCGGCGGCACAGGAATTTTTGAAGGCGCGCGCTGTCGTCCGTGCAAAGGTTCCGGCTGGATCGAACTCGGCGGTTCGGGAATGGTTCACCCGAACGTCTTACGCGCGTGTGATGTTGACCCGCAAATTTATTCGGGCTTCGCCTTCGGGTTAGGTTTGGAAAGAATGTGCGCGTTAATGTATTCGCTCGACGATATTCGTTTGATGTTCGAGAACGATGTCAGATTTTTGGAGCAATTCAGATGATATTATGAAGCTGAAACTTTACGTTGAAACATCAATTGTGAGTTATTTAACGTCGCGTCCGAGTCGTGATGTCGTGATAAATGCCAATCAGCAACTGGCTCAGGAATGGTGGGAAAATCGTCAAATATTCGATTTATTTGTTTCGGAATTAGTTATAAATGAAGTCAGCAAAGGCGATATTCAAACGGCAAAACAGCGTTTGGACTTGATTCAAGGTATTCCGCTGATTGATTTTAATAATGAAGCGAAAGATTTAGCAAAAGAGATTCTACGACAAAATATATTACCTTCAAAAGCTACGCTCGATGTTTTTCACATTGCCGTTACTATTGTTCACGAGTTAGATTTTTTGCTGACTTTAAATTGTAAACATATTGCTAACGCTTTTATTTTTCGCCGAATTGAGAAAATTTGTTCTGAGTTCGGTTATAAAACGCCGATTGTTTGCACGCCGCAGGAAATTTTGGAAAAGGAGAATAACATTGATGATTGACCCGATTGTTGAAGAAATTCACAAAATCCGCGAAGAATACGCTGTCAAATTTAATTATGATGTGGACGCGATGTTTGAAGATTTACAGCAAAAACAATCAAATAGTAATTGTAAAGTAGTTTCTTTTGTTAAGGATAAAGCTCAAAAGCAAAAAGTTAATGAAAAGCGTGTTGCATAGAATAATCCAACGTATTCGTTTGATGTTCGAGAACGATGTCAGATTTTTGGAGCAATTCAGATAAAAAATTATGCCTGCCAAAGATTTATTTCACGATGCCGTAAAATCTGCTTTAATTAAAGACGGTTGGAAAATAACCGACGATCCGCTGCACATAAAAATCAGTCTAGCCGTTGATTTTTATATTGATTTGGGCGCGGAAAAAATGTTTGCGGCGGAAAAAGACGGCGAAAAAATCGCCGTCGAAGTTAAAAGTTTCGCCGGTAGATCTGCTGTGTCGGAGTTTCACACGGCACTCGGTCAATTTTTAAATTACAAAGACGCGCTGTTAATCAAAGAACCGGAGCGCGCATTATTTTTAGCCGTGCCGATTGATACTTTTGAAACTTTCTTTCAGGACAAATTTATTTCAGCTTCGGTGCGTAAACACAATTTGAGTCTAATCGTTTATAATCCTGATAAAGAGGCGATTGAACAATGGATAAAATAGCAAAATACCGAAAATACATACAGGAAGTTTTAACTGAGTTTGCGCGTCCGCGCCGTCTGGGAGAAAGCAGTGCGGAAGAATTTGAAACACAGATGATTTTCGACACGATAAATGACCATTACCAGGTCTTATTCGTTGGTTGGGAAGGATTTAAGAGAACTTTCGGCGCGCCGATTCACATTGACATCAAAAACGGAAAACTTTGGATTCAGCAAAATATGACCGATTACGATTTTATCGGCGAACTGATAGATAAAGGCATCCCGAAAGAAGACATCGTTCTGGCGTTTCACGCGCCTTACAAACGCAAATATACGGATTTTGCCGCCGCTTAATTTAATTGGCTTGAAGACATCCGCTTATTGTTCTGTCAGATTTTTGGAGCAGTTCAGATAAAAAAATATGCCTGCCAAAGATTTATTTCACGATGCCGTAAAATCTGCTTTGATCAAAGACGGTTGGCTCATAACTCATGATCCGCTGACTTTGGATTTTGGTTTTACGGACGCTTATATTGATTTAGGCGCGGAAAAAATTTTGTCGGCGGAAAAAGACGGCGAGAAGATTGCCGTCGAAATTAAAAGTTTTGTCGGCAGGTCGGAATTTTATGATTTTCACACGGCTTTGGGACAATTTATCAGTTATCGTTCCGCGCTAAATAAACTCGAATCGGACAGATTATTATTTCTCGGCGTTCCGCAGGATACTTTTAACACGCTCTTTCAGCAAAGCCTGATTGCCGACATTTTGGCTGAAAACAACGTCAAAATACTGGTGTATAATTCAACTGAGGAGGAAATAATCAAATGGATAAAATAGAAAAATATCGTCAGGATATTCAGGATGTTTTAACTGAAATAGGTAAAATAAAAGGTCTTTTCCCCGAAATTGAAACGCAGTTGATCTTCGACACGACGCGCGATCATTACCAAATCGTTCGTATCGGTTGGAGAGATTTAAACAGAACTTACGGCGTGCCGATTCATATTGACATCAAAGACGGTAAAATCTGGGTTCAGCAAAATATGACGGATTACGATTTTATCGAAGATTTGCTGGAAAAAGGAATCCCGAAAGAAGACATCGTTCTGGCGTTTCACGCGCCCTACAAACGTAAATATACGGGTTTTGCAGTTGCTTGATATTCAACAATAATGTCGGATTTTTGGAGCAATTCAGGTAAAATAAACGAGAGGTGTTTTTATTATGCAAATTACGACCATTCAAGGAATCGTCAAAGACGGATAAATCCAACTAACTGAAGATTATGAACTTCCCGAAGTTGCGGAAGTTTATGTTGTTATTCCGAAAATGAAAAAACGGACGGCGAAAATTATGAGTCCGCGTTTGGTTGATAAAAGTAAATTGAAGGATTTTAAACGGGAAATAATCGAGATTGATGAAGATGAAATATAGCAATTCTTACAGTCCGCCCGCACCCGTCGCACAAATAAAGTTGCGAAATACGATTGGTCAGAAATTAATTTCAAATGTTCCGACGCTTTTGGATACAGGTTCGGACATCACACTTTTACCAAAATCTTTCTGTGAGGAAATCGGTGCTGCAATTTCAACAACCAAATTTTTGGAACTCAAAGGCTTTGATGAAAGCACAAGTATCGCTTTTTACACGAGTTTGGATTTGTTTTTTTTGAACAAACTTTTTCGTGGAGAATTTCTTGTTTATGAACAGGATGAAGGAATAATCGGGCGCGACATCTTAAATGAGTTTTCTATTTTGTTTGATGGAATTAATTTAAATTGGCAAAAAGAAATTTTCGTCTGATGTTCGAGAACGATGTCAGATTTTTGGAACAGTTCAGGTAATATAGTTCGGATGTATATTTTGTTTTTAATAATTTTTCTACTCCTCTTTGCCGGTATTGGTTTTTTGCTTTTTAAAGTTATAGCTGACTCAGTGAAAGGAAAAGGTAATTTGGGAATAAATTTAAGTCTGCCAAATTGTCCAAATTGTGGAACAGGAGTTCCAGCGATTAGAAAACCAACATCAGCACGACAAGCACTTTGGGGCGGTTGGACTTGCTCTAATTGTGGCTGTGAAGTGGATAAGTGGGGAAAAGAAATTAATACTGCGCGTGTTAAAACTGCTCAAAAACAATTTGGAGAAGCAAAAGCAAATTTCGTTCAGCCTTTTGATGAAAAAGGTAAAACTCCCGTAGAAAAAGTTTTTGAAGAAAAGAACAAATAAAAATGGGTTGAATAGTCGCTTCATTGCAAAACTGAAAAACGGCGAAACAGTTCAATTCAGACCGCGCGGGAATTTTACGGAAAGTGTGGGGTGGTTGAGAATTAAAAGTTTTTAATGATAATAAAATCCATCGAATTAATCGAAATTAAAATGCCGCTCGTGCATTTTTTTGAAACGAGTTTCGGCAGAACTTATGAACGCCGGATTATCTTGGCACGGGTTGAAGATACAGAAGGCAGCGAAGGTTGGGGCGAATGTACGGCAGGCGAATCGCCTTCGTATTGCGAGGAATGGACGGGAAGCTGTTGGGCGGTGTTGAATGAGATTCTCGCGCCGCGTGTTTTGGGAAAAAAGATCAAAACGGCAAATGATGTTTGGGATGTTTTGAAGCCGATTCGCGGCAATCGGATGGCGAAAGCGACGCTGGAAACTGCCGTGTGGGATTTGGAAGCGAAAAAATTGAATGTGCCTTTGTGGAAACATTTGGGCGGCGAAAATCGGGAAATTGCCTGCGGCGTTTCCATCGGAATTCAGGATTCGGTCGAGCAGCTTTTGGAGAAAATTCAGACGGAATTGGATGCCGGCTATCAACGCATCAAAATCAAAATCGCGCCGCATTGGGATTATGAAATTATCAAAAAAGTCCGCGAAACCTTCGGCGATATTCTGCTGATGGGCGACGCGAATTCGGCTTATACGCTCGCCGATATTGATAAATTGAAAAGTCTGGACGAATTCGATTTGATGATGCTTGAACAGCCTTTGCCGTATGACGACATTATTGACCACGCGAAATTGCAGGCGCAAATTAAAACGCCGATTTGTCTTGACGAGCCGATTCGTTCGCCAGATGATGCGCGAAAAGCTATTGAATTAAAATCCGGTAAAATTATCAACCTGAAAAACGGTCGCGTCGGCGGACATAATCAATCAAAGAAAATCGAAAAAATCTGCCGCGAAAATAATATTCCCGTTTGGTGCGGCGGAATGCTTGAAACAGGAATCGGACGCGCTCACAATATCGCAATTTCGACTCTTGCCGGTTACACGCTGCCCGGAGATGTTTCGGCGAGCAAAAGATACTGGCGTGAAGACATCATCGAACCGGAAGTTTCCGTCACGAAAAACGGGACGATTATCGCGCCCGACAAAGCGGGAATCGGGTTTGAAATAAAGCGCGAAAGAATCGAAAAGATAACGACCAGAATTTCTGAGATAAAATAGAACGACTTTCAGGAAAATAAAATCCCGGAAAAAATTGACAGAGGATGTGCGGGATTCATAGGGATATTTTAAAAGTTGGAAAAGATAAACTTAATTCTCCGATGAGCTTCTTCAATTTTGTAAAACCGTCGCCAGCGGCTGTCCGGTTTTAACTTTTTGCCCGACTCGCGCGTTGAGAACCTTTAAAGTTCCGGCGATGGGAACGCGCGCGACGACCGTGCGAGTTGACGGCGGCGCGGCTTGAGAAGTTGAAGACGCGCCGCGCGATTGTTCGACAAGCAGATCGGTTTCGCGGGCTTTTTCCTGATCCAAAGCGTTTTGCAGACGTTCCTGCGCTTTTTGAAAGTCGGCTCGCGCCGCGTCCAACTGCGCGGGCGGGACGGAATTTGACGCGACCAGCGGTTCGACTCTCTGCACTTCGACTGATGCGCGTTCGACTTCCCGGCGGGCAGCTTCGACATCTTTTTGCGACTGCTGAACCGTCGCTGTCAGCGGCGGGCGCGAATCATTCTCCGGCAGCGGTTTTTCAGACGTGCCTCGCGTTTCAATTTCAACAATTCCCGCGTCCTTTCTAATCGCCGCGCCTTCGCTGACGAGAATTTGGCTGATTGTTCCGTCGGTTGGTGATTTAACGACGAAAATTTCGCCGGTCGCATTGTTATCGTTTGCTGAATGACACGCCGCGCCGCAGGCAAAGACGACTGCCGCGAATGGAAAAAGCAATTTTCGCCGTTGTTTATGCTTTGGAAAATTTTTTATTTTCATTTTTTATCAGGCAGAAAGTCCGCATAAAATAAAAATGTAAAAATATGACAACTTCGCGGTCTGCCGTGTTAATCTTTGCGCGGATTGTAATTTTCCGGCACGCTGTCCGACGGCACGAGCGCGGCGCGGAAACCGAGGTAAGTCCAATCGTCGGCGGTGTCCATTTCCTGAATGTATGAAAAATCATCCGGCGCGTTTGAACCGACGGCGAAACACTGGGCGTTGCCGTGTTCGTCGCGGTAAAATCCCAGCTCCAGCGATTCGGTTTGACTCCATTCGGGATGAAAAATCGTGCCGATCAGGTTGAAAATCACCGGCGGGCAAATCGTCAGGCGGAATCCTTTCGGCATCAGCTCGCGCGCGTTCCAATCTTCGTTGACGAGATTGATAAATTTTCTCAGCGTGGTGTAATTATGCCCGTAACGTCCGCCGTTCGTAAATTTCGCGCGATTCATATACGGCACAAACGGATCGCCCGGCTCAAAGCCGTAAGGCGTACCGTAAACCTGCCGGTTGCCGGGCAGATACTTGGGTTTCATCGTCGTTTCAATGCCGATGATTTTTCCCTGATGCCGCTCGTGTCCGCTGATGACGGCGCGGTACACGCTGGTGGTTTTATATTCGCTCGGCTTTATTTCGCGTTTGAGCATCGGATAAAGTTTCGGGCGGATTGATTGGTCATCAATCGAAATCGCCGACTCCGACGGAACAACGTGCCATTCGATATTAAAATATTCAAGATGTTTGGCGATTCGGTCGGAAATTTCAAATGATCTGACTGCTTCCGGCTCAACCAATTGCACATCGGGCGCGAGTTCAAAAAACTCGCGCAGTTTTTTTTCTCTGTCTTCTATCCA
The DNA here is from genome assembly GCA_965217575.1 of Pyrinomonadaceae bacterium. GTDB lineage: Bacteria > Acidobacteriota > Blastocatellia > Pyrinomonadales > Pyrinomonadaceae. The sequence continues at coordinate 2,113,762 of OZ244558.1, forward strand.
ATTTTCCATTTTATTTTTTCCATAAATAAATTACGGCGTGTTTCTATCGGCTTAATTTTGTAATTATTCAGCTTATCAAGCAAGAACAAACCGGCGCGCCGCTGATTTTTTTATCGTTTATCGCGGCGACGAAGCATTTATCTCGCCGGGTTTATTCGCCGAATCGCCGAAAACCGTCGTAATTTCGGCGCGTTTCGGTCGGGCGTATTCGGGCGCGCGGTTGTTAAATGAAACTCCCGCCGCGTCCAAAGTCGTGCCGATTGAGCGTTGGTATTGCGTGATCGCTTTGTTTAAATCGGTTTGCGCCTGCACTTCGCGTCCCCGCGCATTGATTAAATCGGTTTGTCTTTGTAAAACCAAAAATACGGTTGAAGTTCCCGACTGAAATTTGCGCTGTTCGCTTTCGTAAAGCTGTTCGGCGGCGGTGCGCGCTTCAATCGCCGCCTGTAATCTGGCTTGTTGCGAGCGCACGGCTTGGAGAGCGTTTCGCACTTCGGTTTCAATTTGCAGTTCCTGTTTATCACGCTGACTTTGAATGCGCGTTCCCTGTTCCAGAGATTTGCCGAGATTCGCTTTGGCGACCGTGTTTTTGAACGGCAGCGAAACCTGAACGCCGATCTGATACGTCGGGTATCTTTGCAAAAAAACATTTGTCAGCGATTGAAAGTAACCGCCCGTCAGATTTCCCGGAATTGTGCTGCCGGTCGTCGTCTGAAGCTGAACCGGCGGCAGATTTTGGAGTGCCGACAGTTCATTAATTCGTGCGATTAAAGGAGTTAATCCCGCCGTCAGAAAACTTGTTCCGGTGCTTGGAAGTAAAGTTCCGGCAAGACCCGCCGAGGTATATGAACCGACGAGATTTATTTGCGGTTTCGTTTGGTCACGGTAAAACCGCTGGTCAATTTTATTAATTTCGGCGGTCGTTTGAAGCTGCGTGATTTCAGGACGATTTGCCAGAGCCGTGACCAGCGAATCCGGCAAATCACCTTTCGGCACATCAAGTGCGACGGGTGTCACCGGCACGAGCGGATTCGACCACATCGGCGAATTCCTGTCCGCCAGCATCAGATTTTTCAGGTTATTTTCGGCACTGGTGACGGATTGCTGCGCCACGAAAACATTCTGCTCGAAAGTGGCGACCTGCGTTTTGGCGGCGATCACGTCGCTCGGCGCGAGAACGCCCTGTTCAACCTGACGTTCGTTGCTGGCGACCTGCGCGTTGGCGAGTTTGACTCCATCGAGCTGCACCTGCAAATTTCTCTGCGAATAAACCAAATCCCAGTAAGCTGTTTCAACCTGCGCGATAATTTCGATGACACGCTGGCGAAACTGCGCGTCGGTCAAGCTCAGATTTTTCTTGGCGATTTCGATTTGACGGCGGGTTTGGTCAAACCTGCGCCCGCGAAAAAGCGGCTGGATATATTGAAAATTAAGCGACGACGGATACTGCGGATTGAGCGACGTAAATGTGTTGTTGGTCGTCGCGCGGTTTGCCTGAAAATTCGACGTAAATGAACCGCCCTGATACGGAACCTGCCCGCTCAAACCGGCATCGGCATTGAACGAAGTTTGAGTCAGCGAGCCGTCTGGTCCGCCGCCAAGCGTTGACGCGACGGGAGTTTTGCTGTGCTGGAAATATGCTTCGGTAACGATTCTCGGAATATACGCGCCGTCCGCAATGGTTAAATCAAATTCCGCTGATTTAACGTCCGACTGCGCCATTTCGATGTCGTTGTTATTATTGAGCGCGAGCCGAATCGCGTCGTCGAGCGAAAGCGGCGTTTGCGCGCTCAAATCAACGCCGACGCGATCCGGCGCGGGCAGCGCGCGCGGCGTATTACTGTAGTCCGGCGTGTTGAGCGGCGGCGCGGGCGGAATATCCGGCAGCTCCGGCGGATTGTCGTTTAAGTTCGGAATATCCGTCGGCGGCTTCGGCGCGGGCGGCGAAATGACCGGCGTTACCGTCGGAACCGGAGTCGGCGCGACGATTACGTCGCCCGGCAGAGCCGCGTCGGGAGTTGGCGCGACGGTCGGCGACGGACTCGGAGTTTCCTGCGAAAAAGCCGCGCTGGTCGAAATAAAAACTAGCATTATTACCGTAATAATTGTCGCGGCAAATGATTTGATACAACTTGTTTTCATATAAAAATAAAAATTAAAAACATTATTCATTCGCACCACCTTCTTCGGCGAATCTTTCTTTTTTCGGCTTTGATCTGAAAACGCCCGCCGCCGAAGCACCGACTTTTCGGAATCCGCCGCCGATTGCGCCGGTAATTTTACCGAAAAATCCGGTGATGGACTGCCAGAAATGATGTTCGATCATATCTTCAAAAAGCGAATAGAAAACCGGCACGGCGAGCAGCGTCAAAAGCAGACACATTGATTGTCCGCCGACAACCAGAACGCCGATGGAACGGTTTGTTCCCGCACCTGCGCCGGAAGATACGACGAGCGGAATCATTCCGGCGACGAGCGCAATCGTCGTCATCAAAATCGGGCGCAGACGATCACGATTCGCCTGGATAATCGCGTCATAGCGACTCATTCCGTGTTCGCGCAGACTTCGCGTATGGTCAATCTGCAAAATCGCGTTCTTTTTAACAATTCCGAACAGCAAAAGCAATCCCAAACCCGAAAAAATGTTCACCGTTTGTCCCGTCACCAGCAGCGATAAAATACCGAATGGGACGGCGAGCGGCAGCGTCAGCAGAATTGTCACCGGATGAATAAACGATTCAAACTGCGCCGCCAGCACGATATACATAAAAATAAACGACAACGAAATGGCGAGCAGAAAATAATAAGCCGATTTTTGCAGTTCTTTAGACGAACCCGCCAAACCCGTCGAATAACCCGCCGGAATATTCAGGTCTTTGACAAATTGATTCATCTGCGAGGTTACGGCAGATGCCGAACCGCCCGGTTTGACGTTGGCGTAAACCGTTACCTGCCGCTGACGATTTAACCGGTCAATCGCCGAAGGTCCTTTGCCTTCCTGAAGTTTGACCACCCGGTCGAGCGTCACCGCGCCGACTTTCGATGACGGCACAATCATATTTTTCAAGTCTTCTTCGTTGGTGCGAAATTGACGGTCGGCGCGCACGACGACATCATATTGGTCGCTGCCCTGATTAAAGGTCGAAACTTTTTGTCCGGCAATAAGCGTGTTCAAAGCCTGCGCGATGTCGGTCACGCGTACGCCCAAATCAGCCGCGCGGTCGCGGTCAATTTCGACGTTGACTTCCGGTTTTCCGATCACGAGCGAAGTGTCAACGTCGGTCGCTTCGGGAATCGTTTTTGTTTTCTTCGCCAGTTCGTTGGCGTATTCGCCGAGTTTATCAATATCGGGACCGCTGATGACATACTGCACATCGGCATTTCGCGCCCCGCCGTTGCTGATCGCCGCGCTCGGTTGAACGCTGGTTTTCAGTTCTTTCGGATAAGTTGCCATTAGATCGCGCGTTTTGGTCATCAATTCCTGCTGCGTTAAACTGCGGTCGGCGATGTCGGTTAATTTAACGTAAATTCCGCCCGAATTTACCGCGCCCTGCGCGCCGCCGCCGACGGTTACAAGCGTGTCGCTCACGCCGTGCAGAGTGCGAATGTCAGCGGCGATGCGCTTGACGACCGTCGAGGTCGCGGCGAGCGTCGAGCCTTCCACCGTGCGGACCGAAACTTCATACTGCGACTGGTCGTCCACCGGCAAAAAGTTTTTACCGACGAGCATAAACAGCGGCACAATGCTGATAACGACCAGAGCGCAGATGAGAACAATTACCCAGCGATGCGCCATTGACAATTTCAAAAGCCACGTATAAGTGCGGTCAATCGGACCGTACCACCAGGATTCTTTCGACGAGCCGGCTTCCGCCGATCTGCCGTGTTCCCGCTTTTCGCGGATGACATCAGCGTCGTTTTCTTCGGCGAACGCATCGTCGTCTCTGATCTCTTCCCGGAGTTCTGCGCTTTCATCATTAACTTCGCTGCCGACGGCTTCTTCCGTATCTCTGGGCTTAATCAATTTCGAGGCGAGCATCGGCGTTAAGGTGAACGAAACAAGCAGCGATACGCCGATGGCGAAAGCTGAAGTCAAACCGAACGACGACATAAAACGCCCGACGATACCGCCCATAAATCCGACGGGCAGAAATACCGCCATCAAAGAGAGGGTCGTCGCCAGCACCGCCAGCGAAATTTCACTGGTGCCTTCAATAGCCGCCTGATACGGCGACATTCCTTTTTCCTCGACGAAGCGGTAAATGTTTTCCAGTACGACAATCGCGTCGTCAATGACGATGCCGACCATCAAAGTCAGTGCGAGCATCGTAATTTGATTGAGCGTGTAGCCCGCCGCCGCCATAATCGCAAACGTCGCCACAATCGAAGTCGGAATAGCGACGGCGGCGATCAGCGTCGTGCGGAAGTTCCACAAAAACACGAATACAACCAGGGAAGCGAGCAGTCCGCCCAACACGAGATGTTCTTCAATTGAGTTCAGCGATGCTTGAATAAAAACGGACTGGTCGCCGACGAGCTGAACTTTCATATCCGGCGGCAGCGTCGGCTGAATTTCCTTCAAACGCTGTTTGACCGCATCGGCGACGGCGACCGTATTTTGTCCTGACTGTTTGGAAACGGTCAGCGTGACCGCCGCCGTGCCGTTCAGATAGGAAGCGGTGCGAAGTTCTTCGGACGCGTCTTCGGCGTGTCCGACATCGCTTAATTTGATGATTCGCGCCCCGCTCGATTTGATGGCGATGTTGTTAAATTCTTCCGGGTCAGCGATGCGTCCTTTAGTGCGAACGGTCAGTTCGCGGGTGCCTTCGTCCAATCTTCCGCCCGGAATTTCGGCGTTTTGGGCGCGGACGGCGTTGGCGATGTCGCTGACTGTAATGTTGTAGGCTTTTAATTTTTCGGGGTCAACCAGAACGTGAATTTCGCGTTCACTGCCGCCGATAATCTGTACCTGACCAACGCCGTTGATACTTTCGATACGCTTTTTGATCTGATCGTCGGCGATATTGGTGACTTCCTTTAACGGGCGCGGCGCGGAAACCGCGATTCGCAGCACCGGCGACGCGTCGGCATCAAATTTTTGAACTACCGGGTCTTCGGCGGTTTCGGGCAGTTGTCCGACCACTAAATTGACTTTATCGCGGACTTCCTGCGCCGCCACATCGCCGTTTTTTTCCAAAACAAAAGTGATGATGACCTGCGAAACGCCTTCGATACTGGTCGAGCGTAGTTCATCAATCCCACTGATAGTATTGACCGATTCTTCAATTCTGTCGGTAATTTCCGTTTCAATTTCCTGCGGCGACGCGCCCGGATTCGTCACTCTGATCGAAACGGTCGGCAGGTCAACCTTCGGAAAAAGATCAACGCCCAAGCTGAAAAACGAGAATCCGCCAGCGACCACCAGCGATAAAATCAACATCGTCGCAAAAACCGGACGATTAACGCATATTCTGGCTAAAGTTTCCATAATCTAAATCCCCCCTCGGAGCGCGGACGGCTCGTCCGCCAACAGCAAAGCGACAGTTGTCATTTTTTCAATATCGAATCTCGCCCGACAAGGTTCTACCGCCCCTTGCTCTGCCGGGTTAGCGGACGAGCCGTCCGCGCTCCGACCTTTTCTATTGTACTACCGTCGCGCCGTCAAAAAGTTCCTGAATATTATCCGTTACCACCGTTTCATTTTCATCAACGCCGGAAATAATTCGCACCAAATCGCCTTCGCTCTCGCCGGTTTGCACCACTTTCAGCCGCGCCGTACCGTTATCAACCACGTAAAGACTCGTCGCCTTGGTCGTCGGATCGGTAATAATCGCCGAAGCCGGCACGAAAATTCCGGGTTCGCCGCCCGGCATCAGAACCCGCGCCGAGGCGAACATTCCGGGACGCAGCAAACCGTCGGAATTATCAAACTGCGCTTCAATAATAACCGAGCGCGAAGACACATCGAGCGACGGCGTAATCGCCGAAATCTGCCCGGAAAAGTTGCGCTCCGGGTAACTTGAAACCGATGCCGTCACCGACATTCCAACTTTGATTTTTCCCGCATCCGATTCCGGCAGCGGCAGCGACAATTTGATCGGACTCGTGCGGACAATCGTCGCAATTTTTGAAGACGGCGTAACGTATTCGCCGACCGACACCGGACGCGCGTTGACGGAACCGGCAAAGGGCGCGTAAATGACCGAATCGGCAATTGCTTTCTGCGCAATATTGACCTGCGTCCGCGCGCCCGTCAGCGCGGCTTGCGCCGAAGCGATGCCCTGATAATTCTGCGCGGCGACGTTTTTCGCGTTTTCAAATTGTCGAAGCGCGGCTTTCGCCTTCGCGTTCGACGTTTCCGCCGTCGTGCGCTGCTGATCGTAAGTTAAACGCGACGTGTCGCCGGTTTTCAGCAGATTGGCATAACGCTGTTCGTTGACCGCCGCCAGTTTCGCGTCCTGCACCAGCGCGAGATAATTCTGATACGCCGACTGCACTTCCGGGGCGGTCGTCACATCAAATTTCCCGTCCGGTCCGATTCCCAAACGCGCCGCCGCCTGCTGGACGGCAACCTGCGCCTGCTGCTGTGCCGCCTGTGCCTGCTGCAATCGCAACTGCGCGTCTTTATCGTCAAGTTTGGCAATCGTCTGTCCCTGTTTAACAAAATCTCCGACATCAACCGCCGTTGAAATGACCTGCCCCGAAACTTTCGGCGCGACATCAGTTTCCTCATCGGCGACGAATGTTCCCGTTCCCTGCACGAAAGTCGGCACTTGCTGCATTACCGCCGGTGCCGTCTGAACCCGCACCGGTCCGTTTTTTGAAGTGTTGGAATTCGCATTGGCATTCGCGTCCGCCGATTTCGATTTTGACGAGCAATTCGTCAAAAAAACGATTGCCCAAATCAAAACGACGAAACTGCCGAATGTCTTAACCGAAATTTTCCGTTGTGTTATCATACTTAAAATATTTATCCGTCATTACCGAGTTCTGTTATCAAATCTCTGTTATTTTGTCCCGCGCGCCGTTGCCGCGAGCGTCATATCAAAATTCAAAATATAAAATTCAAAAATGTTTAGAATATAAACTGTTTACTTGTCGAACTATCGGAGCAAAAAATTTTGCCAGCCGTTTCAGACTGACACTCGCCTTTTTTCAAATTTTCGCCATTGATTTTAATTCTCACTACCGTTCCGGCTGAAATTTTCCCGCGCGCCGAGAGCGATTTTTTTTGATAATTCAATATAAGTATCTTGTTCTTCGTTCGTCATTCCGATCAGCATTCCGCGACATAATTTTGTCAGTTCGCCGGTATGAAACCGGTAAATTTCCTCGCCTTGCGGCGTAAGGGAAATATTGATAATGCGCCGATCTTCGTCCGAACGCTCGCGCGTCACCAGATTTTTTTCCTCTAGTTTGTCAACTAATCCGGTCACGGTGCTAACCGCGATCCGCAGATAATCGGCGATTTCCCGCATAATACAGTGACCGCGCTGACCGAGCAGGACAATTGATTTTATTTCTCCGATGCTCAGGTTTTGCACTAATTCACTCGCCGCCGCATTGACACATTGAAAATGATATATAATTTCTTCAACGCTCCGGTGCAGTTGTTTCGCTTTTGCCGTGATGCTTTCCAATCTAATCTCCTAAAATTATTCAAATAGTAAATAGTTCACTCTTCGTAGTATTATTCTAATTCTCTCCGACTGTCTTGTCAACCGTTATTTATCAAACTAAAAAACTTGTCAATTCATCAATAAAATCAGGCGTTTCCGAAAGAAATACACATATTATCCTGAATCCGCCTAAACTATTTTTAACGTCCTGAGAAAATTTTTAGAAACTGTTCGCGCTGTTTTATTGACGGTTTTGCTATAATTTTTATAAACAGCAGCAAAATTAAGATTGAATATCAACGACAAACAAGGGAAGGAAAATTATGAAGAAGATAGTTTTTTACGGCATTACCGCATTTTTTAGTTTATTGCTCGCCGCGCCGCATTTACCGGCGCAGCATAAAAAAACCAATGACATTCCGGTTGACGGCGGATTTTACGACACGGCGACAATCGCGCCGACGATTGCGCGAATCAAAACTTTGAAAGTTCCGAAAGGATTTCAAATCGCCAAATTTGCCGAAGTTTCCAATCCGCGAATGCTGTCGGTCGCGCCTGACGGCACGATTTATGTTTCGCAGCGCGATTTGGGAACGCTGACGATGCTCAAAGACACCGACGGCGACGGCGCAGCGGATGTGCAGAAAGTGGTCGCCGAAAAACCGCAGATGCACGGCGTTTACGTTGACGGAAATAAAATTTATCTGACGACGGTTAAAGAAGTTTTCTCCGCCGACATCAAACCGGACGGGACTTTGGGCGAACTGAAAATGCTGATTGATGATTTGCCTGACGGCGGACAGCATCCGAATCGGACGCTCGCCGTTCACGACGGCAAACTTTACATTACGGTCGGTTCGACCTGTAACGCCTGCGACGAATCGAACGTCGAAAACGCGACGGTTTTAGTCGCCGATTTGGACGGGAAGAATCGCAAAATCTACGCTTCGGGTTTGCGAAACACCATCGGTTTCGGCTGGCATCCGACATCAAACAAAATGTTCGGAATGGATCACGGCATTGATTTTCTCGGCGATAACGATCAGCCGGAAGAATTAAACGAACTTATCGCAGGCACAAAATACGGCTGGGCTTATGTTTACGCCGATTCTAAAATCAATCCGCACAGTAAAGTGCCGGGAAAATTGGGTTTGACGAACGAAGATTGGGCAAAGCAGAGCAAAGAGCCGGTTTTGTTCTACACGCCGCACGCTGCGCCGATGCAGATGCTTTTTTATACGGGTTCGCAATTTCCGGCGGAATATAAAAATGACGCTTTCGTCGCCTTTCGCGGTTCGTGGAATCGCAATCCGCCGAGCGGTTACGAAGTCGTTCGCATTCGTTTCGACAAATCGGGAAAACCTACAAAATTCGAGCCGTTTTTGACGGGATTTTTGATTCCGAACGGTTCGCCCGAAGGCAAACCCGCAAACTTTGCCAGACTCGCCGGAATAGCGCAGATGAAAGACGGCTCGATGCTCGTCTCCGACGACACGAACAACATCATTTATCGCGTTTCCTACGACGAAAAATCCGTGCCGCCGATTATGTCGCGCGAAGATATTTCGATGAATTTAGCGGAAACGGCAAACGCGCCGAAAACGATTCAGGTCAAGTCGTCCGCATTTACCAACAACGGAACGATTCCCGATAAATATTCCAATTATTTTGAAAATGTTTCACCGGAAATTTCGTGGTCAGGTGTTCCGAAAAATGCCAAATCCGTCGTCTTAATGGTCGAAGACCCGGACGCGAGTTTGAAACCCGTAACGCATTGGATTGCGGCAAATATTCCGATAAATATTACGAGTTTTGCAGAAAACGCACCGAAAACTGAAATGTTTAACGGCGCAATGCAGGGCGGAAACACGACCGGAAAAATCGGCTATTACGGACCGCATCCGCCGCCGGCAGACAAACCGCACGCTTATCATTTTCAGGTTTTCGCGCTCGACACAATGCTGAAATTGCCGAGCGGTTTTAACCGTCAGGCGTTGCTCGACGCGATAAAAAATCACGTTATTGCCAAGGGCGAAATCGTCGGAATGTATCAAAGAAAACCGGATTATCGAGAAAAGAAATAATTTTGCCCGCGACAATTATTTTGCAGGGATAACAGGATAAACAGGGATTTTTTTCAACTTAGTATTAATAAAGATAGAAAAAACTAATCGTTTAGCGACGGGCTTCGCCCGTAATGTCAGAGATCAAGAATTATCATTTATACTGATGATGATTTCGGGCAAAGCCCGTCGTTAAACGATTTTTTCTATCTTTTTTGTTTTTGTCGAAGTAATATTTTATTTATCCTGTTATCCCTGTAAATTTTGCCTTTTTACCAATTGAAACCGAAATGTTAAAATATTGGTTTTCAAAATAATTTATGAGCAACAATAACGAACCGAACAAAATCATTTTTTCGATGGTCAAAGTGAGCAAGTTTTACGACAAAAAGCCTGTTCTCAAAGATATTTATTTATCATTTTTTTACGGCGCGAAGATCGGCGTTCTCGGACTGAACGGTTCGGGAAAATCTTCGCTTTTGAAAATTATCGCGGGCGTTGATACGGAATACAACGGCGAAATCGTTTTTTCAAAAGGTTATTCCGTCGGTTATTTGGAGCAGGAACCGAAGCTCGACGAGACGAAAACGGTCAAGCAAATCGTTGAAGAAGCGGTGCAGTCAACGGTTGATTTATTGACGGAATTCGACGAAATCAATATGAAATTCGGCGAGGAAATGACCGACGACGAGATGAACGCGCTGCTTGAAAGACAGGGCGAAGTTCAGGAAAAACTCGACGCTTCGGATGCCTGGGATTTGGATGCGCGGCTCGAAATGGCGATGGACGCGCTGCGCTGTCCGCCGCCGGACGCGCCGATTAAAAACTTGTCGGGCGGCGAAAAACGCCGCGTCGCGCTGTGTCGTCTGCTGCTGCAAAAGCCGGATATTTTACTGCTCGACGAACCGACGAACCATCTGGACGCGGAAACGGTCGGTTGGCTCGAACAGCATTTGCAGAAATACGAAGGCACGATTATCGCGGTGACGCACGACCGTTATTTTCTCGATAATGTCGCGGGCTGGATTCTCGAACTTGACCGCGGCGAAGGAATTCCGTATCAGGGAAATTATTCGTCGTGGCTCGAACAAAAACAACATCGGCTGGCGAAAGAGCAGAAATCAGAAGATAAACGTCAGAAAACGCTCGAACGCGAACTCGAATGGATTCGGATGTCGCCGAAAGGTCGCCACGCGAAATCAAAGGCGCGAATTAACGATTACGAAGAACTCGCGTCGCAGGAATCGGAAAAACTCGCCGAAGATTTGGAAATTTACATTCCCGCCTCCGAGCGTTTGGGCGATGTCGTCATCGAAGCGCAGCACGTCGCCAAAGGTTACGATGATAAATTGCTGTTTGAAGATTTGGAATTTTCACTGCCGCGCGGCGGAATCGTCGGCGTGATCGGCGCGAACGGCGCGGGCAAAACTACTTTATTCAGACTAATTACCGAACAGGAAACGCCCGACAGCGGCGATTTCAAAGTCGGCTCGACCGTCAAACTCGGCTACGTTGACCAATCGCGCGACTCATTAAATGCCGACAAAACGATCTGGGAAGAAATTTCCGACGGCTTGGATTTGGTGATGCTCGGCAAACGCGAAGTCAATTCCCGCGCTTATGTTTCGCGGTTCAATTTTTCGGGAACGGATCAGCAAAAGCGCGTCGGACAGCTTTCCGGCGGCGAACGCAACCGCGTTCATCTGGCGAAAATGCTCAAATCCGGCGCGAATGTTCTGCTGCTGGACGAGCCGACCAACGATTTGGATGTCAATACGATGCGCGCTTTAGAAGAAGCATTGGAAAATTTCGCGGGCTGTGCCGTCGTCATTTCGCACGACCGCTGGTTTTTGGACAGAATTGCGACGCATATTTTAGCGTTTGAAGGCGATTCCAAAGTCGTTTATTTCGACGGCAATTTTTCGCAGTATGAAGAAGACAAAAAACGCCGACTCGGACAAGACGCCGATCAGCCGCACCGGATTAAATATCGCAGTTTAACGAGAGCCTAAAAAATTTACCGCAAAGGCGCGAAGGGACAAAAGTCGAAGAGATGCTTTGTAATTTCTTTCTTCGCGCCCGGTCTCGTGTCTTTGCGGTAAAAGAAACTAAATGAATGATTTACGCCGACAATTTATAAATTCTTTACAATCAAATCAACAGCTTTTCGATATTTCTTTAAGCACAAATGAGGCAGATAAACTCGGCGATTATTACGAATTCGTTCAAAATCATAACGAAATTCTGCACTTGGTCGCGCCCTGTTCGCCGGAAGATTTTGCGACGCGGCACATTTTAGAGTCTTTGACTTTGCTCGAATTTCTGCCCGAAAACGTGAAATTTGCCGATGTCGGCGCGGGCGCGGGTTTGCCTTCCGTGCCGTGTTTAATTGTCCGCGAAGATTTGCGCGGTGTTTTGATCGAATCGAAACTTAAAAAAGCCGACTTTTTACGCGAAGTTTTGACGAAATGCGATTTGGAAAGCCGCGCCGAAATTCTCAACCGGCAGTTTGAAGAACTCGCCAAACCTGACGTTTCCTTTGTCACCTGCCGTGCGCTCGATAAATTTACGCGAAAACTTCCCAAACTTCTCAAATGGTCAGGCGAAATCAATCTGCTGCTTTTCGGCGGGAATTCACTGTGCGAAGAACTGCACAAAAACGGCGTAAAATTTCAGGAAAAATTAATGCCGCTGTCCGAACAGAGATTTCTTTTTATAATTTCACGTTAACTGATTTTTTTTCGTATTTTCGCGTCAATTTTTGCGGCGCGGCTTTGTCCTGATGTTTCATCTTTGATACAATGTATTATATGGCACACGAAACATTTAAAGCAAAAACGAGGCGCACGAAACGACCCGATACGATAAATTCCGCGTCGGCGGCAAGTAAATTTCCTGAAACGAAATCGGAGAAAAAAGCGGCGGTTAAATCGGTCAAAAAAACCGCGCCGGAAACAGAAAAAACAATCTCTCTTCCGTCGCCAAAAAAAATTCGGGCGGCGAAGACATTGCCGGCGGAAGTTTCAGCCGAAGAGATAAAACGGTCGCCGAAAAAAACAGAAATCAACTTGACTCAACCAAAAAAAGCGGAAAAATTTCCCAAAAAAGATTCGGTCAAAACATCTGAAAATAAAGCCGAAAACAGCCAAGGAAAAACTCTCCGTCAACAAACTTCGTCGAAAGCCGCGAAAACCAAAACCGTCGCGCCGGTTGCCGAAACTAAGCCTGCAACCGAGAAAAATAAAGTCGGCGGCAATTCTGAAAATCCAGTTAATCCGATTAAACCGACTGCGAAAAAAGTTGAGTTTCCCGCTGCGGCGAAGCCAAAAATGTCAGCCGAATCCGCGCCGCTATTAAAGGAATTAAATCCGGTTAAAAGTCTCAAAAACTCTGAAAAAACTGGCGGCACGCAAACTTTCGCGCCCGAAATTGTAGAACAAACGGAGAAAAATAGTAACAAACTGCCCGTCGCGATTGCCAAAAGCCGAAAAATCAAAACGAAAAACAGCGGCGCAAAAATCCAAGCCGAAGCGATTAATGAACCGGCGGAAAATATCGAAACGACCGATCTGGCGCGTCCGCTCAAACCGAAAAAGAAAAAGATAAAACCGATCAGTTCGGCGGTTTTTCGCGGCAAAAAAAACTGCTATGATTTTGAAGTTTTCGCTTTAGACGAGCCGTTTGAAACGATTCCGGCAGTTTATATTATTTCAAAACGCATCACCGACCGACGAAAAAAAGGTCATCACACGCTGGTCTGCATCGGAGAAACAAATTCCGTCGCCGAAGAAATTAAAAAGCATCGTAAAAGTAAATGTCTGCGAAAAAACGCGGCGAATGTCATTAGCATTTTGAAAGAAGAAGACGCGCAGAAACGTCTGAATATCGAAACGGATCTGAAAGCCGCGCATTCGATTCAGTGTAATCTGAAACAGTGAAAAAGTTTTCGCGGCGGAACTTTTTTACCTATTCACTTTTGCGCTTTTATTTTGTTAAAATATTGACGTTATGAAACTTCCCGAAAAAACTGAATACGCCGAATTTTATGAAAATTACGTTTCGCTCGCCGCCGAAAACGACATTGTTGCGTCCTTGGAAAATCAGGTCGGCGAATTGAAGAAAATTTTCTCCGAAATCAGCGAAGAAAACGGCGTGTTCGCTTACGCCGAAGGCAAATGGACGATTAGGGAATTACTCGGACATATTATTGACGGCGAAAGAGTTTTTTCATACCGCGCACTGAGATTTTCGCGCGATGACGCGACACCGCTGGCGGGTTTTGAAGAAAATTTTTACGTCGCCAACAGCAATTTCAGCGTTCGCTCGCTCGCCGATTTGGTTGAAGAATTTTCGCTGCTTCGCCAATCAAACTTTATATTTTTCAAAAATTTATCCGAAGACGCTTGGCTTCGTCGCGGCGTGGCGAGTGATAACGAAGTTTCCGTCAATGCGCTGGCGCATATTATGGTCGGTCACGTTCGCCATCATTTAAATATTTTGCGCGAAAGATATTTGACGCGATGAAGTACGATGCAATTATTATCGGCGGCGGCGCGGCGGGACTTTTTTGCGCGATGGAAGCGGGAAAACGCGGGCGCAAAATTTTAGTCGTTGAACATAACGCGCAGGTCGGACGGAAAATCATAGTTTCCGGCGGCGGACGCTGTAATTTTACCAATCAAAATGTCCGGGCGGAAAATTTCGTTTCAAAAAACCCGCATTTCTGCAAATCCGCGCTGGCGCGTTACACGCCGCAAGATTTCATCAAATTAGTCAAAAAACACGAAATTAAATTTTACGAAAAAAAACTCGGACAGCTCTTCTGCCGCGAATCTTCAGGATTAATCGTCGAAATGCTGCTGCGCCAATGCGAAACAGCACGGGTTGAAATTCGCGCGAATTGTTCGGTAAAATCGCTTATTCACAATGAAGCCGGTGATTTCGCCGTCACAACCGATCAGGGTGAATTTACGAGCGAAAGTCTAGTCATTGCGACCGGCGGACTTTCATTTCCCAAAATCGGCGCGACGGATTTCGGCTACAAAATCGCCAGACAATTCGGCTTGAAAATCATTGCGACCAAACCTGCCCTGGTGCCTCTGGTTTTTGCCGACGGGAAAAGTTTCGGTAAATTGGCGGGAATTTCGCTCGATGCGGCTGTTTCGGACGGCAAAACGCTGTTCCGCGAAAATATCTTATTCACGCATCGAGGTCTGAGCGGTCCGGCGATTTTGCAGATTTCAAATTACTGGCAAAATTCGGAACCGATTTCGATTAATTTAATGCCGACCGAAAACGCGCTGGCGATTTTCGAGCAAAACCGCGCAAGCAAACAAAATCTCGATAATTTTTTGAGCCGTTTTCTGCCTAATCGTTTCGCCGAAATTTTCGCGGCGGCTAATTTTCAAAACAAGCCGCTGTATCAATTTAACAAAAAAGAAATTGAACAAATCGCCGAAAAGTTAAACGATTGGCAGGTGAAATTTGACGAAACCGAAGGTTATCACAAAGCGGAAGTAACGCTCGGCGGCGTTTCAACCGCCGAATTATCTTCGCAAACGATGGAAAGCAAACGGGTTAAAAATTTATACTTTATTGGAGAAGTCATTGACGTAACCGGCTGGCTCGGCGGTTACAATTTTCAATGGGCGTGGTCGTCGGGTTTTGCCGCCGGACAAGTCGTGTGATTTTAATGAAACTGGCGAAAAGTTCCCATCAAACACTTGAAACTTTTTTTCGTGAATTTCTCGGCAACGAAAATTTTGATTTGCCTGTCATTCATTTTTACGTCGGAAAATTGACGCGAATTTTCACTTCGATCATCAAAGTTCACGGCATTACCTTTGGTCGCCGCATTTACATAATGCCGAGTTTTGTCGCGCTCAACCGAAATAATCAACTTAAACTTCCCGAAAATTTGGTCGCCCACGAAATAACTCACACGCTGCAATACAAACGCGAAGGTTTTTTCAGATTTTTTTACAAATACCTGATGAGTTTTTGGCGCAACCTACAAAAACAACCCGACTGGAGCGTTATGTCGCGGCAGGAAGCGTATTTACAAATCCCGTTTGAAATCGAAGCGCGCGAAATTGCCGATAAATTCGTCGAATGGAACAAATTAACTAAAAAATAAAAATCGAAGAATAGTTGTCCGCACCAAATACAACGAAGCAGTTACACAAGAGAGTAAATGTTCTTTACAACATAAATTTTATCAGTTGCCGCAAGAAATGACTTTTTCGACTTTTTCTTCTATTTTGTGACATTCAACTAATTTATACTCCCCGTTTTGCATTTGATAATAATTCATATAATCCGAATTGCGGCTAAATACTTTCATCAAATCGAAATCGCTTCTATCCGGCTTCGAAAGAAAACTTACTTTATCATCAAGTCCCCCATTCGGAAATCCCAATTCGACATTAACCAAACCGTTCCATTTCTTGTTGTCGAACTTGAAAACATACAAGACCGGAAACTCATCATCCCCAAACAACTCCGCCAGCACGATTCGTTCGGCAACGCCGTCGTGATTTAGATCACGATCTTCAACTCCGGTGTTTATTTTCCTGAGCGGAGTGCCATAAATATCCTGAGATTCTTGATGATATGAGTCTAAAACATATTTGATAATTTCCTGAGGCTGCCGGTCAAGCGTGATTCTTTTCAACTTCTTTTCGCTCAATTCACTAACAATATAATCACTATCTTTGATCGGAGTCGGAATGCCCATCGGTGTCGGAGACGGTTCTTTCGGTTCTCGTGCCGCTTCAAATATCTCTCTCATCGAAGGGCGCGACGGCTTGAGTGTTTCCTGTGCGGGCGTTGCCGATTTCTTTGGCGGAGCCATATTTGACGACTCAAGAGTTTGGCTCTGCGTGGCAGTACACGCCAAACAGAGCGAAGTAAACAAACACACAAATAAAATATTTTTCATAACCATTCCTCGTTTCTTGTCGTAATTGCTGTAAGACAGACAATTCTCACCAACTCTAAGGCACCAAAACGTAATTAAACTGCAATTGTCCGGCTTTGTGTCCAACTGCTATACATTTTGCAAATTCTAGAAAATCTTCGTATCGCATAGTTTGACAACCGGCTGACCACGTATTGACTGTTTGACCTTTTGTAAAAGCCCGGTGAATATACATTGTTCCCTCTTCATACATCTTATTTTCGTTTTTCACAATGTCTTCATCTTTCTGGTCGAAATATCCATCTCGATTAGTGTCACGAAAAACCCGCACTCCTCTCTTATCACCTACAATCGAGCATAAACACATTCTGAAGAGCTGTAAATGTTTCGGTAGTTTTAACCGATAACAAAAGTAAAAGTTCGCGCTTTGATGAATATTCCGCCGCCGAGAGCAAATGGAATATAAATTGAAGCACGAACTTTTGTTGCGGAAAATAAAATTTTTCTTTGTTAAGTTTTTTGTTTTTAGCTCATTTCAATTATTCGCCATTAAACCGCCGTCATCAGCGCGTCGGTTAATTGATTAGCGGCGGCTTCCGTTTTTGCCAGCATACTTTGAATATCTTCGTAATTTCCCGCGCCGAGAAAGGCTTCCGCTTCGGTTAAAACTCCGTTAATCTTCTGCTGCTGTTCTTGCGGCAGCGACTTTCCGAATTCGGACATCGCTTTTTGAGTGTTTTTAACGAGCGAATCGAGCCGGTTGCGCTGCATAATATTATCTTTTGCCAGACGATCTTTTTCGACGGAAGTTTCGGCTTCCATAATCAAAAGATCAATTTCATCCGGCGCGAGACCCGACGACGGCGTAATCTGCATCGCCTGTTCAAAGCCGGTCATTTTGTCTTTTGCCGAAACGTTGACGATGCCGTTCGCGTCAACTTCAAACGAAACGTCAACCTGCGGCAAACCGCGCGGGGCGGGCGGAATGCCGACCAGTTCAAATTTCGCCAAACTGCGGTTGCCGCTCGAAATTTCGCGCTCGCCCTGCAAAATGTGGATTTCAACCGACGATTGATTGTCAACGACGGTCGTAAAAGTCATCGTATTTTTCAGCGGAATCGTCGAATTGCGCGAGATTAATTTGACAAACAATCCGCCGCGCGTTTCCAGTCCTAAACTTAGCGGCAGAACGTCAAGCAACACAATGTCTTTGACATCGCCGGTCAAAACGCCGCCCTGAATCGCCGCGCCCATTGCGACCACTTCGTCGGGATTGATTTCCGCCGACGGTTCTTTTCCGAAAACTTCCGTGACGGTGCGAAGAATAATCGGCGAGCGGGTTTGTCCGCCGACCAGAATAACCTTATCAATATCGGACGGCTGAAGTTTAGCGTCCCACAGAGCTTTTTGACACGGTTCAACCGAAGATTCGACCAAATCCAGCACCAGTTCTTCAAATTTCGCCCGCGTTAAAACGGTGTTGATATGCTTCGGACCGGAAGTGTCAGCCGCAATAAACGGCAGATTGACGGTCGTCTCCGAAACGGAGGAAAGTTCACATTTGGCGCGTTCCGCCGCTTCCTTTAAACGCTGTAAAGCCAGCCGGTCGCCTTTTAGATCAACGCCGTTTTCCACCGCGAATTTCTCGACCAGCCAATCAATAATCCGCTGGTCAAAGTCTTCACCGCCTAAAAAGGTGTTGCCCGAAGTGGACAGAACTTCAAAAACGCCGTCGTTGATTTCCAGAATCGAAATATCAAACGTGCCGCCGCCGAGATCGTAAACGACGACTTTTTCATTTTTATTTTTGTCGAAACCGTAAGCGAGCGCGGCGGCAGTCGGCTCGTTGATAATGCGTTCGACTTCCAAACCGGCGATTTTCCCCGCGTCGCGCGTCGCCTGCCGCTGCGCGTCGTCAAAATACGCCGGAACGGTAATAATGGCTTCGGTAATTTTATCGCCCAAAAATTCTTCTGCCGCGAGTTTCAGCCGCTGCAAGACGATGGCGGAGATTTCCGGCGGACTGTAAACGCGGTCAAGAACGCAGATGTGCGCGTCGCCGTTTGGTGATTCGACGATTTCAAACGGCACACTTTTACGCATTTTTTCGACTTCCGGCGAATCGAATTTGCGCCCGATCAGACGTTTGATGGCGTATAAAGTATTCGCCGCGTTCGTTACCGCCTGCCGTTTGGCGATTTGCCCGACCAACCGTTCGTCTTTTTCCGTAAAACCGACGACCGAAGGCGTGGTTCTGCCGCCTTCTTTATTAGAAATAATTTGCACCGCGCCGCCTTCCAGAACGGAAACGCAGCAATTCGTCGTGCCTAAATCTATGCCAATAACTTTGCTCATAATTTTTTAATTGAAGAAAAGTGAAAGATAAACTGGTGAAAAATAAAAATCCGGCAAGTTTTTACTTTTCATTTTTAGAGACTTTGACCATCGCCGGTCGAATAACTTTTTCGTCAATGCGGTAGCCGCGAATAAATTCTTCGATTACCGTATTCGGCGGAAATTCATTGCTTTCTTCAGCAGCAACCGCTTCGTGAAGATGCGGGTCGAAAAGACTTCCGACGGAAACAATCGGATGCACGCCCATTTCCGCTAAAACCTCGTTTAACTGCTGATTGACAAGTCCGATGCCGTCGAAAAATTGCTGAAAATCAGACGCGCCGCCATCTGTAAATTTTGCCGTTGCTGTTAAAGCGCGATTCATATTATCAAGCACCGGCAGCATTTGTCGGGCTAAGTTGCCTAATTGAGCGCGGAAAGTTTCGCTCCTTTCCCGCTCGGTACGGTTTTTGTAATTTTCAAAATCGGTTTGGCGGCGGCGGGCGAGGTCAACCAGTTCGGCGCGCTCAGTTTCCAATTTAGAATTTTGATTTTTTAGGTTCTGAATCTCATTTTTAAGATCAGTCAGTTCCGCCGAATTGGGCGCGAAACTGCTTTTCGGCAGCGCGGGTGGCGCGGGCGGCGACTCGTTTTTGAAGACGGGAAATTGCGGCACGGCGAATTCAGCCGTGTTCTCATCATCAAAATCGTTTTCATCAACTTCGATTACCAGTTCGGAATGAATATTCAGGTCTTTTTCCTTCGCTTCCAGTTCCTTGATAAACGCGTCAATTGACAGCGAATTGTCCGCTTCGATTTCTTCCGAAATTTCTCCCGTATTTTGTGAATCTTGATTAGAATTCATCTTTGATAAATGTAGTTTTTATTATTTTCGCGGTTAAATTTTTGAGTTTTCCCGCATTACCAATTTTTCGAGGATGCTTGCTACATAAGTAACAATTGAAATCATTCGGGCATATTCAATTCTGGTCGGACCTAAAACGCTCAAAGTTCCCATCGTTTCGCCGTTGCCGGTTCGATAGGGGGCGGTAATCAGCGTGCAGTTCTGGAGCGAAGAAGCGGCGTTTTCGCTGCCGATAACGACCTGCGCGCTGCCCTGCAAAGACGCGTCGCGCGAAATACATTCGGTCAGAATCTGCACCAGCCGCGATTTTTCTTCGATGGTGCGAATCAGGCGGCGCAGCCGTTCCATATCCGCAAAATCGCGTTTGATCAAAATATTTGAAGTTCCGTCAACATAAACATCGCCGAGATTATCCTGTTCATTTTCAATACTTTGCGAACAAATAATCATCGCCGTCTGCAATAATTTATCGAAAAGCGAGGTTTCTTCGTGCATCAGTTTGAGAATTTCCGCGCGAATTTCCGCCAGACTTTTACCGCTGAATTCGACATTCAAATAACGTGCGGTGCGTTCGAGTTCTTCGTTCGTCAGAGTTTCTTTGAGCCGAATTATTTTGTTATGCACGATGTTCGGCGCGGAAACCAAAACGACGAGAATCCGCTTGTCCGATAAATTGACGAATTCAATATGCTGCAAACGATCTTTTGCCAGCGACGGCGAAACGACAATGCCGACGTTATTTGACAGAGCGGACAGAAGCTGTGAAGTTTTTTCCATCAATCTTTCGGGCGCGTCCGGCGAATTTATTTCACCGAGACCGAGTTCCCCGTTAATCATTCGTAAATCTTCGTTGGAAAGACTCAGTACGCCGAGCAGATTGTCAACGAAAAACCGGTAGCCTTTGTCGGTCGGAACGCGCCCGGCGGAAGTGTGCGGCTGTTCAAGCAAGCCGAAATCTTCCAGTTCGCTCATCACGTTGCGAATTGTCGCCGAACTCAAACCCGACGCGCCGGCAAATTTTTCCGCAATCATTTTCGAGCCGATTGGCTCGCCCGTCACCAGATGTTCATTGATAACGGCGGAAAGAATCACCCGCCCGCGCGCGTCGGGAATTTGAGTTTTTCTCTCGTTACTTTGATTTGAATCAGGAGCGGACATTTTTATTTTGTGCGGATTTGATGCAAACCGCCGGAAAACGGTATGCTACTGCTTTAAATTGATAGCATTTTCACACGCCTGCTGTCAAGATTTAACAGTTAAACTTTGATAAACATTTTCTATGAATACAAAACTTCAGCAAATTAAAACATATTACGAAGAAGCCTTTCAAAACTTAGATGTTAAGCGCGAAACGCCGGAAATCGAAGTAACTTTTTATCCGTATATCGGCATCAACCACACGATTCGCGTCCGTCAGGGGAAAGTTTTCGTGCGGCTCGCCGAAGTCTGCCGCGAAATGCCGCTCAACGGGCAAAAGGCTCTGGCGATTATTCTGGTTTCCAAACTTTTCCGCAAAAAAATCGCGCCGCGCGTGTTGGAAACTTATCGCGGGTTTATTGTCGGCGAAGAACTTCGTGAAAAGGTTCTGGAAAATAAGCGGATTAAAGGACGCAAAATTATCACCACGGCGAAAGGTGCGGCATACAATTTGGACGAGATTTTCAATCATCTGAATCAGATTTATTTTGACGAAAAAATTTCCAAACCGACGCTCACCTGGTCGGCGCGGCAAACCTACCGGATTTTAGGTCATCACGACGC
The DNA here is from genome assembly GCA_965217575.1 of Pyrinomonadaceae bacterium. GTDB lineage: Bacteria > Acidobacteriota > Blastocatellia > Pyrinomonadales > Pyrinomonadaceae. Next base: position 2,135,323 of record OZ244558.1, read on the forward strand.
GACGCACGAAACAATCGTCGTCAGCAAATCTTTGGACGATGCGGCAACGCCGAAATACGTCATTGAATTCATCGTTTTTCACGAAATGCTGCACATTTTTCACCCGACGCAATACCGCGACGGCAGACGCTACAATCATACGCCGCAATTTCGCCGCGACGAAAGAAAGTTCGCTTTTTATGACGAAGCAGAGAATTGGATTGAGAGAAATGTGAAAAAACTGAAGAAAATGGCGACCGCGAAAAGATAATAGTTATTCGAGTTTCAGTTTCTCAAAACGCCGCCTGTAATTATCTTTTTTCAGACGGCGTTTTGTTTCGACAATCTCCATCGGAATCAGCATCCGCGCGAAAAATTTCGCCAGATCAGCGTTTGAATGCGCTCCGCGCCAATTCTCCCGCGCCAGTTTCCACGCCTGTTTTTTGTCGCCGTGCCGCAGAAGATCGCGCGCGTAGTGAAATTTTCTTTCGATTTGCGCCCTGTGCAATTCGTTTTCGCTGATGCCGAGAAGATTAAAATTTCTTTCCTGCGCTTCGAGAACTTCTTTGAGCATCAGCAGCAAATCTTTGCTCGTGTTATATCCGTGATGCCGCCACACGGAAAGCACCCGCTCATCAAAAGCAAAATCGCCGCGCGCGGCGAGTTTCAGATACATTTCATAGTCTTCAAGTCGAGAATTTTCGTTCCAGCCGACATTTTCCAACGCCGCGCGGCGGTAAAAAACGGTCGAACTGATCGGCGCGAAACCTTTGACTAGCATTGGACGCGCGTCGCCGTCAGGATAATTCGCCCAATCTTCTTTGTAATCCGCCGTGCAGTCAATTATTTCATCTTTTTCATCAACAAAAAACGCGTTCCCGTAGCCCAAAACCGCCGTTTCACGGCGATCCAAAAGCCGCGCGCGCGCCGCCAGAAATTCGGGCAGCCAAATATCATCCGAGCCGAGATAAGCGAAATATTTTCCCGCACTAAGCGTGAGAGACTGGTTGAGAGTAGCGCACAATCCCTGATTTTCGCGGACGATCAGTTCCGCGTCGAAAGGGCAATCGTTCAGGATTTTTTCGATTATTTCCGGCGAATTATCCCGCGAACCGTCGTCAATCACCAGCAGTTTTGATGGCTTTAGAGTTTGATTGATGATAGATTTTAGACAGCGTTCGATGAACGGCGCGTGGTTGTAAGACGGAACGAAGGCGAAAATATCGGACATACGACCATTATAAATTTAATAACGCGAAGTCCAAACCCAATCCGCCGAAAAATGGTTTAAAGTGTCTATGATGAAAGTTCTTTATCTGCTTGATTCGTTTAATCGCGGCGGAATTGAGATTTTAACGCTCGACATTTGCCGCAACGCGAGAATCGGCGGGTTGGATTTAACGGTGGCGGCAACCGGCGGCGGGGATTTGGAAACCGATTTTCGGCAGAGCGAAGTCGAATTTATTCGCCTTCAGCGGCGTTTGCCGATTGATCCGGCGGTAATCGCCAAACTCAGAAAAATCATCCGCGAACGCGATATTGAAATCGTTCACGCTCATCAGGCGGTCGAAGGCATTCACGCTTATCTTGCCTGTATCGGAACGAAGGCGAAAACGGTTTTGTCGCATCACGGTTTTGTCGCGGATCTTAAAAATCGCCTGACACTGCGATTTTTGCTGCCGCGCGTACAGGCGAACATCATCATCAGCGAGGGATTAAGACGCTGGTATGAAAACGAAATAAAGCTAAAATTTTCTGATAACATAACAATTATTTATAACGGCGTGGACGAAAACCGACTCGTCTGGCACGGTGAAACTCTTCAACAGGAACTTCAAATTCCCGGTGATGCCCGGTTGTTCGGGATGATCGCCAACTTTTACCGCGACGCGCGCAAAGATCAGTTGACGATTTGCAAATCTTTGCCGAAAATTTTTGCCGAGATACCGAATGCTTACTGCGTCTTCGCCGGCGAAACCGAAATCGGCGCGGAACATAAATTAGCCGAATGCGTCCGCTTTTGTCGGGAAAATCAGATTGACCGACGCGTTTTCTTTCTTGGCAGACGCGCCGACGTGCCGAAAATTTTAAACTCGCTCGATGTTTTTGTCTTCTCCTCAATTCACGAAGGTCTCGGAATTGCCGCTCTGGAAGCGATGCTGGTAAAAGTTCCGTGTGTGTTGTCGAATATTGAGCCGTTTCTGGAGATTTCCGACAACGGGAAATACGCCGAGATTTTCCCCGTCGGAAACGTTGAGATTTTAAGCGAAAAAATTGTCAAACTACTGCGAAATGAAAGTTTACGTAAAGATTTGGCAAGCCGCGCGTTAGACTTTGCAAGAGAAAATTTCAGCATCGAAGCGCATTTAAGCCAGTTGAAAAATCTCTATCATTCGCTTTTATGAGAAAATTTTCAATTCCTCTCACCGACGACCGATTTTTTCCAATCAGATCGCCGCCTTTTAAGAACTGATTCGCGCCGCCGGATTTACTAAAGCCGCGCTTTTCTTTTCGCCGCCGCTAATTTAGACTAAGTTTTTTATTTTTGAATATTTTAACCATTGGAATTTGAATAATATGAGCAGAAAGTATCGTGTTGGAATTTTGGGCGCGACCGGAACGGTCGGACAGAGATTTGTGCAGCTTTTGGATCATCATCCGCAGTTTGAAATCACCGCGCTCGCCGCGTCTGATCGGTCGGTCGGGAAACCATATTCGGAAGCGTGCGCGTGGAAACTCGCCGATGAGATTCCCGAAAATGTTAAGGAAATCGTCGTTCAGCCGATTGCGCCGCCGCTCGAATGTGATTTAATTTTTTCCAGTCTGCCGTCAAACGTCGCGCGGGAAACCGAAGAAGCGTTCGCGCGGGCGGGTTTTCCCGTCATCAGCAATTCGTCTTCCTATCGAATGGAAGAAGACGTGCCGCTTTTGATTCCCGAAATCAATCACGAGCATCTCGGATTAATTAAGATTCAGCAGCAGCGACGCGGTTTTGACAAAGGTTTTATCGTCACCAATCCAAACTGCTCGATTATGAGTTTCGCGCCGCCGCTCGCCGCTCTGAACAGAAAATACAGCGTCGAATCAGTGTTTGTCACGACGATGCAGGCGATTTCCGGCGCGGGTTATCCGGGCGTTTCGGCGTTCGATATTATTGACAATGTGCTGCCGTATATCGCCGGTGAAGAGCCGAAAGTTGAAACCGAAGCGCAAAAGATTCTCGGCGAATTTAACGGCGAAACTATTGAAAAAGCCGACTTTACCGTCAGCGCGCAGTGTTTTCGCGTCAATGTGCTGGACGGTCATACGGCTTCCGTCCGCGTCAAGTTAAAGCAAACTTCGACGCTCGAAGGCGTGATGGAAGCGATGGCTAATTATCCGTCGCTGAACCTTTATTCATCGCCGAAACCGTTTATCAAAGTCTGCGACGAGCCTTCACGCCCGCAGCCGCGGCTCGACCGCGACAGCGGCAACGGGATGACGATCACCGTCGGCAGACTGTTCCCCGACAACATTTTCGACTACCGTTTTGTCGGAATGAGCCACAACACCGTGCGCGGCGCGGCGGGTTCGGCGATTTTGAACGCGGAACTTTTAATTGATAAAGGCTACATTTAACTTTAGAACAATCGGCGGAAGATGATATTTTTCGGCATTTCAGCTAAAGGTCGGTAAAATAATTTCAGCGAGATTTTTATGAATTACGAAACGGTTTCCGAAAGACGACTTAAACCGGTTTTATCAAATAACGGGACTGATAAAATTCCACCGCTTGAAAACGGCGACCGGCTGACCCGCGCCGAATTTGAACGCCGTTACGCGGCGATGCCGAACGTGAAAGCCGAACTGATCGAAGGAAAAGTCTATCTGTCGTCACCCGTTAGAATCACGCATCACGCCAAACCGCATTCGAGAATTATGTGGTGGTTAGGAAGTTATATTGTCGCAACGAACTCGGTAGATTTTGGCGATAATGACACCGTACGGCTCGATTTTGACAACGAACCGCAGCCCGACGCGGTTTTGTATGTCAAAGAAGAGTTCGGCGGAAATTTTTATATTTCAAAGGACGATTATCTCCAAGGTTCGCCCGAATTAGTCGTCGAAATCGCGTCCAGCACGGCTCTTTACGATACGACAGAAAAAAAGAACACCTATCGTCGAAACGGCGTAAAAGAATATATTATCGGCGCGTTGCCGACGAAGAAATAGATTGGTTCGCCTGGGATGAGGGCGAATATGTTTTGCTTGATAAGGACGACAACGGCGTAATCGAAAGCCGTTTTTTCGGCGGTTTGCGCCTAAACGTCAAAGCAATTTTGAAGGATGATTTGACTCAGGTTTTAAGGGATTTACAGAAAGGTTTGAAATCGAAAAAGCATATGGATTTTATGAAAAGTTTGATTAAATAATTTTTATCAAAACTTTTCTCTCCCGCGCGCCGTCAAATTCGCACAGATAAATTCCCTGCCAGCGACCCAGAAGCAGTTTGCCGTTTTCAAACGGAATCGTTACGCTCGAACCGAAAAATGAAGATTTCAGATGCGCGTCGGAGTTGTGTTCAAAATGACGAAAACCTTCGTAAAACTGCGGAATCGTGTTTTTCAAAAAAAGAAGAATATCGTGTTTGACATCCGGGTCTGCATTTTCGTTGATGGTCAATCCGCACGTCGTGTGCTGTGTGAAAAGAACACAAATTCCTTCGCCGTCGGCGGGAATATGCTTGGAAACTTCGCCCGTGATTTCGATCAGTTCTTCGCGTTTGTTCGATTGGATTTTTATCGTCTGCATAACAAGAAATTTACCACAGAGACGCAAAGAACACCGCGTAACAAAGAGAAAAAATTGAAAAAATGTAGGCGGCTTTCTGAAATGCCGTCGGCAGCCGCGAAAAAAATAAATTTTCCATTTCACCAATTTTAATTCAGTTGACAGGGCGCGTTCCGCCGCTCAGAGCAGTGGCGAGTGTCTTTTATCTGTGATAAATTTAGTAATCAATGCTTAATCAATCAACACCGATGCAAACAGTTTTTTTAAGTGTGAAATCCGCTCTACGGTCAGCTTTTATTGGCGGGACGGGGCGAAACGCGATTGCCGCCGCTGCCGTTCTCGTATGTGTTTTATCGCTAACAGTCCGCGCCCAACAGTCTGATCCAAATGTATCGCCCGTTTTAGTGCAGCCCGGCGCGCCCGGTCAGCCGACGCGAAAATTGCCGGCGGCGACGCGGGCGATGCTGCCGCCTCTTTCGCCGAAGGATGTCGAATTTATGCAGGGAATGATTATGCACCACGGGCAGGCGGTCGAGATGACCGGGCTGATCGAGTCACGAACGAGCAACAAAGACGTGCGGCTGATCGGGGCGCGGATCAGACAATCGCAGACGGACGAAATGAAGTTTATGAAACGCTGGCTCGAATCGAGACAACAGCCGATTTCGATGCCGATGGCGGGGATGGAAAATATGGAGATGACGGGAATGGATATGTCGAGCCGCCATCAAATGCTGATGCCGGGAATGCTGACGACAAAGCAGATGAACGCGCTGAAAAAAGCCCGCGGCGCAAATTTTGACCGATTGTTTCTGACCGGAATGATTCAGCATCACGGCGGCGCGCTGATTATGGTCAAAGAATTGTTCGACACCGCCGGCGCGGGGCAGGATGCCGAGCTGTTTAATTTCGCAACCGATGTTGACAGCGGACAGCGCGCCGAGATCAGAATTATGCAAAACCTGCTGAGTAAAAAAATTGTCAAGGAGAACTGATGAATCGAATACACACTAATAATTTCCGTTTATTAATCGTTTTAGTTTTTTTATGTTCGTGCTGCGCCGCCGGAGTGTCGGCGCAAACCGTTCAGCCCGCGCCGACATTGCCGGCGGGAATGACGGGTTCCGACCCGAACGATCCGCGCGCCAAACTGTCGCCCGGATTATACGATGCGGGTGAGGCGGCGATGGGAATGAAACATCTGACGCTGCTCAAAAAGCCCGACGCGTTTCAGCTCGGCTCCGACGACCCGGACAGTCCGAAAGTGGAAAAGACGCTCGGGCTGCTCGGTGTCAGCGACTCATCCAAGATGCCGAAACCGATCAAGCTGGTTTACGCTCAACTCGCTTTTTCCAACTCCGATCTGGCGTTTCAGGGCAATCACCTATTTCAGGGAAACTTCTACGGTGTCAATATTTACGACATCTCCGAACCTGCGAAGACCCGCCTGCTGACTTCGATAATCTGTCCGGGCGGACAGGGCGATGTGTCCGTTTACAATAATTTGTTGTTTATGTCGGTGGAAATGCCGAACGGCAGACTTGATTGCAGTACGCAGGGTTTCGCGCCTGCGCCGCCGCCTGCCGAGGGACAGCAACCGAAGCCGGACGCGCAAAAAGATCGTTTTCGCGGCGTGCGGATTTTCGATATTTCAGACATCAGCAATCCGAAGCAGGTGGCGGCGGTGCAAACCTGTCGCGGCTCGCACACGCATACGCTGGTCGTTGATCCAAAAGATAAAAACAACGTCTATATTTATGTTTCGGGAACCTCTTTCGTTCGTCCGGGCGAAGAACTGGCGGGTTGTTCGGGCGAGTCGCCGGACAAGAATCCGAATACCGCGCTCTTTCGCATTGACGTGATCAAAGTGCCGGTTGCCGCGCCGCAAGAGGCTAAAATCGTGTCGAGTCCGCGAGTCTTTATGGATTCGAGAACGGGCGTGATCAACGGTCTGAATAACGGCGGCTCGCACGACAGACAAAAGCCGTCCGACACTAATCAGTGTCACGACATCACCGTCTATTCGGCAATCGGACTCGCGGCGGGCGCGTGTTCGGGCAACGGCATTTTGCTCGACATCAAAGACCCGGCGAATCCGAAACGCGTTGACGCGGTGAACGATCCGAACTATTCTTACTGGCATTCGGCTTCGTTTTCCAATGACGGCAAAAAAGTCGTTTTCACCGATGAATGGGGCGGCGGATTAGGCGCGCGCTGCCGCGCAAACGACCCGAACAAATGGGGTGCCGACGCAATTTTTAACCTGAACAACGACAAATTGAAGTTTGCCAGCTACTACAAACTTCCGGCGGCGCAGGGCGATACCGAAAACTGCGTGGCGCATAACGGTTCGCTCGTTCCCGTTCCGGGGCGCGACATCGAAGTTCAATCCTGGTATCAGGGCGGCATCTCCGTGATGGATTTTACCGACGCGCAGCATCCGTTTGAGATCGCTTATTTTGATCGCGGTCCGATTGATCCTAAAACTCTCATCCTCGGCGGCGACTGGTCGGCTTACTGGTATAACGGACATATTTACGGGTCGGAAATCGCCCGCGGACTAGATGTTTTCGACCTGACACCGACAAAATATTTAACGCAAAATGAGATTGATGCCGCCAAAACAGTTCAGATGACTGAATTGAACGTGCAGAATCAGCAGAAAATCCAGTGGACGCGGCAGTTGGTGATGGCGAAGGCGTATATTGATCAACTTGAGCGTTCGCAAACTCTGGCTTCCGACAAAATCGCCGCCCTACGGCAGGCAATTCAAAGCGCGGAGAGTGCAAACTTGAGCCAAAAAGAACTCGGAAAACTCAAAAAACTCGCGCCGTCTCTGGAAAAGAGCGCGGGCTTAACCAAAAACGAAACAGATTCAGCCCGGCTGCAAGCCCTGGCTGAAATTCTGAAACAGCCCGCCGCATAATGAATCACAAAGACCGGAGCGCAATCCGTCCCGGTTGCAGTGAGCGCGAGAGCGCGAAAAAGCGTTTCTCCAACTTTAGACTTGAATTTCAAAGAGTGTTTTTTCGTATTGAAACGATGCTCAATTAATGTAAAAAAGCCCCAAATTTATGGGGCTTTTTTATTATTCACTGCTCTTATACCGATTTTAAACAAAAATGACGTATCTTACTGGAGCGCAAGCGGCTCGCTTGCACTGTTCGAGGCTTTGCGAGAACGGAACCGTCCGTGCATTTGCCTGAAAGTTTTGAGCCATCGAGAGGCGCGTCCGTTCGGCGCAAAGCGCGAACGGACGGCAAGCGAGCCGCTTGCGCTCCAGTTATTACGTCTTTTTCAATTTGAGTTGGTAATTACAGTTTCTTTTCGACGGGAATTTCAACCGTGCGTTCCACTTGAGCTTTCGGCGCGGATTGGGGATCAACTACCTTATTTGTATGAATGGCGATATGCGGCGCGATAATCAAAGCGACGATGCTCATCAATTTGATAAGAATATTCATCGAAGGTCCCGAAGTGTCTTTGAACGGATCGCCGACGGTATCGCCGGTGACGCTCGCTTTGTGGGCTTCGCTGCCTTTGTATTCCATTTTCCCGTTGATCATTACGCCCGCTTCAAATGATTTTTTGGCGTTGTCCCACGCGCCGCCGGCGTTATTTTGGAACATTCCCATCAATACGCCGGAAACGGTGACACCGGCTAATAAACCGCCGAGAACTTCCGGTCCGAAAAGAAAGCCGACGACGACCGGCGTAATCAAAGCGATTGCGCCGGGAAGCATCATTTCTCTGAGCGATGCTTTGGTTGAAATGGCGACGCATTTATCGTATTCCGGTTTGGCTTTGTATTCCATAATTCCCGGAATTTCTCGAAACTGCCGTCTGACTTCCGTGACCATCGCCATCGCCGCACGTCCGACGGCGGCGATTGCCAGCGACGAAAAGATGAATGGAATCATTCCGCCGACGAATAATCCGGCGAGAACGTCCGCTTTGTAAATGTCAATCGAACTGATTCCGGCGAGACCGACATACGCGGCGAACAGCGCGAGCGCGGTCAGCGCGGCGGACGCGATGGCGAAACCTTTGCCCGTCGCGGCGGTCGTATTTCCGACGGCATCTAAAATGTCGGTTCTTCCTCTGACTTCTTTCGGCAGGCGGCTCATCTCGGCGATTCCGCCCGCGTTATCGGCAATCGGTCCGAAAGCGTCAATCGCCAGCTGCATCGCCGTCGTCGCCATCATTCCCGCCGCCGCAATCGCCACGCCGTATAATCCGGCAAAGTAATGCGATAAATAAATACCGGCTGCCAGAATAAGCGTCGGCACTAAAGTTGATTCCATTCCGACGGAAAGACCGCCGATAATGTTGGTCGCCGCGCCGGTATCGGATTGCTGGACAATCGAATTAACCGGACGTTTGCCCATCGCCGTATAAAATTCGGTGACGATACTCATCAGCGCGCCGACAAATGATCCGACTAAAATCGCCAGAAAAATTCCCGTGTTCGTGAAGTTATGACCGCGCAGAGACAGATTGGCGGGCATCATCCACATCACGATAAAATAACAGGCGATGACCGTGATAACAACCGAAGTCCAGTTGCCGAGATTCAGTGCTTTTTGGACATTGCCTTTATCGTCGGAAATTCTGACGAGCGTAAAACCGATGATCGAAAAGATAATTCCAAGACCGGCAATCAGCATCGGCAGCAGCATCGGCGAAAGACCGTTGAAATTATCGGTGACGGTGATTTCCCGACCGAGAACCATCGTGGCGAGAATCGTCGCCACGTACGAGCCGAATAAATCCGCGCCCATTCCGGCGACATCGCCGACGTTATCGCCGACGTTATCGGCAATCGTCGCCGGATTTCGCACGTCGTCTTCGGGAATTCCCGCTTCGACTTTACCGACCAAATCCGCGCCGACATCCGCCGCTTTCGTGTAAATTCCGCCGCCGACTCTGGCAAACAGCGCGATTGATTCCGCGCCGAGAGAAAATCCGGCAAGCACCTCAATCGCTTTTTCCATCGCGGGTCCGTTAACGGTCGCGCCGGGAACATTCAAAACGTAGATGTGATAAAAGATGATGAATAAACTGCTGAGACCTAAAACGGCGAGTCCGGCAACGCCGAGTCCCATCACCGTTCCGCCGGTAAAAGCGACTTTCAGCGCGCCTTTCAGATCGGTTCGCGCCGCCTGCGTCGTTCTGACATTCGCTTTGGTCGCAATATTCATCCCGAAATATCCGGCAGTCGCGCTTAATATCGCGCCGATAATAAATGAAACGGCGATCACCGGCGAAGAAGTTTCAACCAAAGTTCCCGACCAGCCGAGAACAATCGCCGCGATGATGGCGAAATACGTTAAAATTTTCCATTCCGCCTTCAAAAACGCCATCGCGCCTTCCGCGATATAAGCCGCCAGTTCAACCATATTGGCTTCGCCGGTCGGCTGCTTGGTTACCCAAGCCGACTGAATCGCCATCACGACTAAACCTAAAATCCCTAATGCCGGGATTAAATAAAGAATTGTAGATTCCATTAAAAACCACCTATTTTTATAAAAATTACTGTATTAAAACCGTCAAAACGAACAGAACGACAGCGATATTAATGCCGATAATCAGCCGAAATTCCACAGTAAAATTACTCTCTTTTTGTTATAAGACAATGAAGTAATCCAAAACGGTTATTATTGCCGATTTTGTGGTCAAGATTCAAATGCGGTTTGCGGTTCGGGCGGAAAAAGGCAAGTTTTTTAAAGGTTCATCGGGAATTTCAAAATGCGGAAACCCGCACGGTTTACTACTTTTTACTTTCCATCAGATCAATAAATCTTTGAAAAAGATATTCCGAATCGTGCGGTCCGGGCGCGGATTCCGGGTGATATTGGACGCTGAAAATCGGCAGAGTTTTGTGCTGCAATCCGGCGACGGTTTGATCGTTGAGGTTGACGTGCGTGATTACGATGTTTTCCGGCAGACTTTCGGCGGCGACGGCGAAACCGTGATTGTGGGCGGCGATTTCGACTTTGCCGGTCGTCAAATCCATAATCGGCTGGTTGCCGCCGCGATGTCCGAATTTTAATTTGTAAGTTTCGCCGCCGAAAACCTGTCCTAAAATTTGATGTCCGAGACAAATGCCGAACATCGGCACGTTTTCCGTCGTCAGTTTTTTGATTTCCGCGACGACTTTGCTCATCGAAGACGGATCGCCCGGACCGTTCGAGAGAAAAATCCCGTCGGGTTTCAGCGCGAGAACTTCGGCGGCGGAAGTGTCGCTTGGAACAATCGTAACTTTACAGCCGTATTTTGAAAATTCACGCAAAGAGTTGGTTTTCACGCCGAAATCATAAGCGACGACGTGAAATTTCTGTTCGGTTTCAGCGGGGAAATCAAAGTTTTTATCAACCGTTACGGAACTCGCCAATTCACGATTTGCCATTTCGGGAGAATTTAAGACCTTTTCCAAAAGACTTTTTTCGTCCAAATCAATCGAAGAAATACCGGCGCGCATCGCGCCTTTGTCGCGGATATGACGCACGAGCGCGCGCGTGTCAATTCGTTCGATGCCGACAATTTTGTGCCGTTTCAAGTACGAATCGAGCGTTTCCGAAGAACGCCAGTTGGACGCGATTTTGCTGGCTTCGCGGACGACGAAACCTTCGACCCACGGGCGGCGCGATTCGACATCTTCTTCGTTTACGCCGTAATTTCCGATCAGCGGATAGGTCATACAAACAATTTGTCCGGCGTAACTCGGATCGGTCAAAATTTCCTGATAACCGGACATCGAAGTGTTAAAAACCATCTCGCCGAAACATTCGCCTTCCGCGCCGAACGCCGCGCCGCGAAACGCACGTCCGTCTTCGAGAACCAAAATCGCTTTTTTCGATAAATTCATTTTTTAATCGTCAACCGTCAACCGTTAATCGTCAATCGCGGAAAACTCTTTTCCATTTACGGCTGGCGATTGACGATTGACGATTTTTGAGAAATCTGCGAAAAACAGTTATTTGTCGCCGTCTTCAGCGCGAATGACGTTCGGATTATTGTCTTCGATATTATATTTGCCGTGCTGCAAAACTCCGATTTCCGATGGTCGCCAATAGCGAAAAAACGCTTTCCCGTAAATGTATTTTTCGGGAACCAAACCCCAGTAACGCGAATCGGACGAATTATCGCGGTTGTCGCCCATCACGAAATAATAATGATCGTCAACTGTTTTCGGGGTGAAGCTCGGCAGCCCGCGATTGTGTTCCTCATCCAGATAATTTTCTGCTAATTCCGTGCCGTTGATAAAAACTTTTCCGTTGCGAAGTTCGACCGTTTCACCCGGCAAACCGATAATCCGTTTGACATAACTTTTACTCGGGTCTTTCGGATACCAGAAAACTACGATGTCGCCGCGCTCGAGGTGTCCCCAATCAACGCTTTGAAAATTGTAATAAACCATTTTATTGACCAGCAGACGTTCGCCGTCGTGAAGCTGCGGCAGCATCGAAGTTCCTTCCACGACGACCGGCTGGGCGATAAAAACGCCGAACAGGACGAACACAGCGACGATTAAAATAATATCGCGCAGCAGTTTCAGGCTTTCCGACCACAAAGCGCGGCGCGATTCCGTTCGCATCCGAACGACTTCGATGTCGCGGTCGTCCGCCGCAGAAACTAAGCCGTAATCGAATTGGTTTTTTCTTTGAAAATCAAACATAATTAGGTAATTTTGATGTGCTTTTTGAGGCTTTCAGTTGGAGCATTTTTACAAATCAAATTTTAAATTATCGGTAATTGAGATTATTGTCAAAAATCAAAGGAGTTAAATTACTTGAACCAGAAAATTCGCGGACTTTTTCCGGCGACAAAAAATTACACGTATTTAAACAGCGCGGCAATTGCGCCGCTGCCGACAATTGCCGTCGAAGCCGTCGTTGCCCAGCTTCGTGATGTCAGTGAAAACGCTTCAGTCAATTTCGCCGATTGGGTGACGACGAAAAATCGCGCCCGCGAAATCATCGCGCGAATGCTCAACGTCAAATCAGAGCAAATCGCGTTTATGCGAAACACGTCCGACGGATTTTCGACGGTTGCCAATGGTTTGAAATGGAAAAAAGGCGACAATATCGTTACTTTCGCCAAAGAATTTCCCGCTAATTTTTACGCGTGGCGGCGCATTAGAAATAATTTCGATGTCGAACTGCGGCTTTGTCCCGAACGCAGCGGACGCATTGACACCGACGAATTTATCAGTTCAATTGACGCGAATACGAAACTCGTTTCAATCAGCGCGGTGCAGTACGGTTCGGGATTTCGCGCCGATTTGGAGCGCATCGGCGCGGCGGCGCGAAAAGTTGACGCGCTATTTGCCGTTGATATTATTCAGGCGTTCGGCGCGATGCCGCTTGATTTACCGGCGCAAAAAGTTGACATCGCGGCGGGCGCGAGCCACAAATGGCTCTGTTCGCCCGAAGGCTGCGGCATTTTGTATCTGTCGGATCGCGCTAGAGAACGAGTTCAGCCGACGCTGGTCGGCTGGATCAGCGTCGAAGAGACGTGGGATTTTGAAGACACCGAACAAAGTTACAAACCGAACGCGCTGGCGTGGGAAACCGGCACGGGCTGTTCGTCGCTTTTTTACGGTTTGGAACAAAGCGCGAACCTGTTATTTGAAACCGGCGCGGAAAAAATTCACAATTATCTCGAAGAAATAACCGATTATCTGTGCGAAATTCTGCCGGCGGAAAATTACGAAATCATCAGTTCCCGCGCGAAAGGCGAAAAATCGCCGATTGTCTGCGTCAAACATCGTCGCGGATTAACGCCGCCGGAAATCGCCGAACATCTGCAAAAAGAAAATATTATCGTTTCGCCGCGCAGCGACCGCATCCGCATCGCGCCGCATTTTTTCAACAATCGGGAAGATATCGAAAAGTTAGCGGCGAATCTGCCTTGAAAATTTAAAATTCTAGGTTCCAAATTCCGAAAATCGTAAATCGTAAATCGGTTCAAGATTGGAGAAAAAGTTAAAATTTGGAATCTGGAATTCTTCTGGAATCTGAAATCCTAAAGAACGCGCAGAATTTCCGCCACGCTCCACGCCTGCGCGATGCAGCCGCGCGGAGTGTGCGGCGCGTCGCCGTCGAAAATCTCGGAAATTTGCCCGATTCCGGCTTCGGTCAGATGAGTCTTGAAACCTTTCAAAATTTCCGCGACGCGGGCTTCGGTTTGCCCGCCGTCGGCGTTGACTTGGCGGTAAGCGTCAACAAACGCGCCGATCAGCCACGCCCAGACCGTGCCTTGGTGATACGCCGCATCGCGCTCAAACGGTGAGCCGATGTAAACCGGGCGATACGCGGAATCTTTTGATGAAAGCGACCGCAGACCGACCGGCGTGAGCAACTCGGCTTCGACCTTCTGCACGATTTTCTGCGCTCTGCCGATACTCAACATGGTGTTCGGCAAACTGACCGCGAAAATCTGATTCGGGCGCACGGAAGCGTCTTTTCGGTCGCCGTCAACTACGTCGTACAAACATTCTTCCGCCTCGTTCCAAAACGTATCGTTAAAGCGCTGTTTGGCTTTACCCGCCATTTCCCGATATTTTGCTTTATCTTCCTGATCGCCGAATTTTTCCGCGAAATCCGCCATCACGCACAGAGCGTTGTACCAAAGTGCCTGAATTTCGACCGGTTTTCCGACGCGCGGCGTGAAAACGATCTCGCCGTCTTTGGCATCCATCCAGGTTAATTGCGAGTTTTTTTCGCCCGCGTAAATTAAACCATCATCATCGGCGTGAATGTTATAGCGCGTTCCGTGCCGATGCCAGAGAATAATGTTAATCAGTTTTTCGTAGAGATTTTCGCGCACAAAATCGTAATCATCGGTTTTTTCAACATAAGCGCGAATCGCTTCAAAATACCAGAGCGTCGCGTCAACCGTATTATAATCAGGCGTTTCGCCTTCATCGGGAAAACGATTCGGGAGCATTCCTTCCGAAACGTATTTTGAAAATTCCAGCAGAATGCTTTTCGCAATCTCCGGGCGATTCGTCGCCAAAGTCAGCCCGTTGAGCGCGATCATCGTGTCGCGTCCCCAATCGCAAAACCAGTGATAACCGGCGATAATTGTTTTCCCCGCGCCGCGCGAAACGATAAACTGATCGGCGGCAATGATAAGCTGCCGTGAAAATGCGTCTTTCGCAGCGGCGATTTTTATCAAATCTTCGCGCCGCTCGACTTCCCTTTTCTCAAAATTTTTAGCATCCGCGACATTCTGCGGCGCGGTCGAAACGATAATATCGGCGGTTTCGCTCAAATCAAATGTCAAACTAAACGGCTGAAACAAATCTTCCGCGTAATCAAAACCGCGCTCCTTTTCAATCGCATACTGAAAATCACGATACCAAAAGCCGGTTTTTTCGACCGTTTTCGCGTTGTGCGCGAAAAAAAGCGACGGCATTTCCGCGTAAGGCTGAATCACAATCTGATTTTCTCCCGTCTCGAAACTTGCGTTAAAACCTGCGTCTTCACGGCGCAGATGATGATAATCACGAAACGCCAGCAACGGTTTTAATTCAATCTGGAATCTGGAATCTGGAATCTGGAATCTGGAATCCACCGAATATCGCACGACGACAGTGTTTTCTCCGGCGGTCATAAAAACTTTTTTTTCAATTTCGATTCCCGCGACTTCAAAAGTCCAGACCGGAAACGGCGCGAGTCGAAAGTTTTTCAAATATTGAAACCCGCGCGGATAAATTTTATTCGGGTATTGATTGGCGGAAAGTTCATAACGATTGCCGTCAATGACAAGCGTTTCATCAAACTTTGAAAGCAGAACGAGTCTGCCGAGCGGCGGCGCGGTAGCGGCGATTAAAAGTCCGTGATAACGCCGCGTGTGAATGCCGGAAACAGTTGACGAAGCAAAACCGCCGATGCCGTTGGTTTCCAGCCATTCACGCGAACTCGCGCTTTCGACATCGGCACAAATATCCGAATCAAATTCAATCATTTTCTCACTTTCCTTCACCGCATTATCCAAAAAATCATCAATTTCGCTTTCGCCTTTCAACGTCAAATCAGAAATTATTTTGACAGCCGCGCCATAATTACTGAAAATCCCGAATATCTTTAAAAGGCTTTTCTTTATCGTCGAAATCGGGGCGATAATAGTGCGAAGCCGCTTCGTATTCCTGCATAAAGCCTTCTTCAATTCCCAAATCTTCGAGAATTTCGATTGCCGAAAACCATTCGCGTTCGGAAATTCTTCGGGAAAGTAAAATATAACGTTCGTCGGTCGCGGCTTTGTTCGTCGCGTAATATTGCGCCATCAAACTTATCGCCACTTTCGGGGAAAGTTCATCACGAATCCAGCGCAGATTTTCACCGATTCCGGCTAAATCGTTCGGCAGAACAAGCAGCCGAATGACCAAACCTTTTTGCAAAAGCCCGTTTTCGTCGTAAATTAATTTATCGCCGGTTTGACGAAACATTTCTTTGATCGCCGCCCGCGCAAATGTCGTGTAATCGCGCACTTTTGAATATTGAAAACCCGCGTCGTTTTCAGCGTATTTCAAATCAGGCAGATAAACGTCAACGATTCCGTCGAGCAATTTCAAAACTTCAACCGCATCGTAAGCGTTCGTATTATAGACAATCGGCAGCCGCAAACCGTTTTCCGCCGCGATTAAAATCGCCCGCGCCATTTGCGGCGCGAAATGCGTCGGCGACACAAAGCCGATATTGTGACAGCCGCGTCCCTGCAATTCGAGCATCATTTCCGCTAATCTTTCGTGCGTAATTTCGTTTTTCTTCTGCGTTTTGTGCGTCTGCGAGATTTGATAATTCTGGCAGTAAACGCATCTGAGATTGCAGTTGCCGAAAAAGATATTGCCCGCGCCGCCGGTTCCCGACAAAACGGGTTCTTCGCCGAAATGCGCGGTGTAAGACGACACAATCGGCAATTTTCCCGAATAACACGCGGCGATTTCGTCTTTTAGACGATTATTTCCGCAATCTTTCGGGCAAATCGAACAACTTTCCAGAAGTTTTTCCAGTTGTTCAACTTTTTGTTTCAATTTGCCTGTTCGCCAAAGTTTCAGGAACTTTGGGTCGAATTTTTCTTTTTCCGAAAACATTGTATGTATATCTGCTTGAAATTTCTTTGGGCGCGACTTTCGTCGCCAGTTCCCACGTAAAATCCATCTCCGCGTTGACCGCGCTGGTCGCCATTCGCGCTTCAAAAAGCATCTGGACGCTGGCGTAGAAAACGAACAAAATTCCGATAATTCCGATAGGAATCGGCGCAAGTCGGTACTCTCCCAAAACGCCGACGACCGCGATAACGACGCTGGTCAGCACGAAACAGCCGAGACTGTAATAAAGCGCCTGCAACGCTTTCTGCAAAATTCGCGCGCGGCTCGTAACTTTGTCGAGCATATCGAAAGTTACTTCTATTCTCCGGTCAAAAAGCGGCACCTCGTCTTTGTTTTCGATGGTAATCATCTCTTCAAACCGTTCGGTCAGCGCGCGTGTCCGGTCAATCACGCGACCGAGCCGCGTTGAGGTCGAAAGCACCAGCGAACCCGTCGCCGAAATCAGCAGCGCGGGCGTAATCATCGCCGTCAAAAATTCGATAGTGACCGAAAGCGCGGTCGGATTTACATTGATGATGTCAGCCGCCATAATCTGAATTTTACGCTATAATCAAAAAAAATATAATGCTATGACTACTGAAAAACAAATCCGGGGAACTGTGGTTACTTTAAGCCACGCCAGCGAAATTTTGAAAAACAATCCGCTCGGCGATAAATTTGTCCGCGATGTAATCGTTTATCTGCCGCCGAATTACGTCGAATCGGACGAAAAATTTCCCGTCGTTTACTGTCTGACCGGATTCACCGGACGCGGCGCGATGCTGCTCAACGATTCGGCTTTCGCGCCGAATTTCGCCGAGCGAATGGACAAATTAATCGGCAATGGAACGATTAAACCGATAATCGCCGTCTTGCCCGATTGTTTTACGCATTACGGCGGCTCACAGTATATCAATTCGAGCGCGACGGGAAATTACGAAGATTATCTGACGCGGGAAATCGTGCCGTTCGTGGACGAAAATTTTCGCACGGTAAATGATAAAAATTCACGCGCCGTGATGGGAAAATCGAGCGGCGGTTACGGCGCGTTAATAATGGCGATGCGGCATTCCGATTTATTCGGTTTGGCGTGTTCGACGAGCGGCGATTGTTATTTTAATTACTGCTATCTGCCGGATTTTCCGAAGGCTTTTCGCGCTATAAAAGGAAATCCGAAAAAACTCGTCGAAAAATTTTGGAACGAAGACGCAAAAAAAGGCAAAGACGATTTCGCCGCCCTTAATATCATCGGAATGAGCGCCTGTTACTCGCCGAATCCCGATTCGGAACTCGGTTTTGATTTGCCGTTTGATTTGAAAACCGGCGAAATCCGCCGCGATGTTTGGGAGAAATGGCTCGAACACGATCCGGTTCGGCTTGTTGAAAAACATTCGGAAAATTTGAAATCCTTAAAACTTCTCTATATTGACGCGGGAACCAAAGACGAGTTTTATCTTGATTTAGGCGCGAAAATCTTATGCGAAAAGTTGAAAGATTTTACTGTTCCGCACGTTTGCGAAGAATTCGACGACGGACATTTTAATATTTCGTATCGTTACAATCGTTCGCTGGAATTGATCTCAGAAAATATCAGAGAAAATTACCAGGATAGACAAGACAAACAGGATTTTTTATAAATAGACCTCTTGCGAAATTAAATTCTGATGGTTTTTCTTTCAAAGTTGTAAATGCCTGAAATTAGATTGAATCGCAGTCCGAGTCGTCTTCTCCGATTTCTATAACGCTCTCCCAAGATGCGAAATATCTTCAATCTTCTGATGACATTTTCAACTTTGACTCGTTTTCGAGCTAACTCTCGATTCGCTCGTTTGTCTTCTTTTGTCAATTTGTGCAATTTACTGTTCTTCTTTGGTATCAATACTTTATATTGTTCTTTCTGTAACCCTTGATAACCGCTGTCCGCTTTCAGTTCGATACTTTTCAGCAATTTTACGCCGCTCTTTTCATACATTTTCTTGTCGTGTGTTTTGCCTTTCCCGAAATATGTGGCAATCACTTGTTCGCTTTCTTGACAGATTATCAACTGACATTTTAAGCTGTGCCGCTTCTTTTTTCCCGAATAATATCTTCGTTGTTTTTTTTCGGTCTCTCAATTAGCATTTCCGTCACATCAACTATCGTGTAATGCAACTCATCGTCTTCTAATAATCGTCTTTTGCTCGGCAATGAAAACTTTCCGCTCTTGATTAAAATATCTTCAATCTTCTGAATTGTCCGCGATACATTCGATTCGTGAATCCCGTAATCTTGTCCCAAATGAAACATCGTCCGATATTCCCGCCAATAGTTAAGTGCAAGTAATACTTGATCTTCTATTGATAAATCGGAATTTCTGCCTCTGGTTTCCTGACTCATAACTTCTTTGACAACTTCACACATTGTTTCAAATGTTCCTTTCTTGACCCCAAAGAATCGCTTGAAATCTTTGTCTTTTAAATCTTTGGTTTTCTCGTATCTCATCAGATTTGCTCCTTTGAAATATTTGTGCCATCTTTATCAAAAGTTTTCAAATATCTCTTTTATTTCGCAAGAGGTCTAATGAAAAAATATCCTGCAAATCCCGTTCATCCTGTTCATTATTTTCGTGAAACGCGCTCAACTTCGGCGTTCATTTTGCCGGTCAGCATAAACCACACCATTTTGTAATCGCTGATAAACGACCAGAACGGATACTTAAAAGACGCAGGTTTGTTGTGTTCGACGAAGAAGTGCGAAAACCACGCGAAAGCGTAGCCGGTGACGAAACACAGCGGAAAATAAATCCAGTTGCCGCTTCGCAAAATCCAGACGAGCAAAACAATTCCCAGCGAAGTGCCGACAAAATGCAGCAGACGCGTCAACGGTTCGGAATGTTCGGCGACGTAAAAATCCCAAAATTCCGCATAGTTTTTTGGTTCAGTCATTTTTGTTTCACCTAAAAAAAGACGCGAATAAATCCGTCAAGATTAAATTCGCGTCCTGTTTATCAAATTGTTTTGAGTAACTTTTAACCGATAAATAATTCGTCTTCCGTGTAAGCGCGGTCAACACGTTTCGGCGACGGCGCGAGCAGAACTTCCAAACCCTTTCGCACGCCCGCCATAATCGCGGCGATTTCACGCGCTGGTTCGACAACCTTTTCCTGAATAAAATCGGTCGTCGTCGTCACCTGATCCTTTGTTCGGTCAATCGTCTGGCTGACGAGCGCGACTTTATCTTTGGCTTCGTGCGCCGTCATTCCGACGAGTTGTTTGATTTCGGCAACTTCGTCTTTGATAAGTCCGGCGGATTCGGAAAAATATTTGGTCGCCGTTGAAATGTTGTTGGAAATTTCCGTAAACTGCACCGAAATTTGCTTGCCCTGTTCGCCGATGGCATCAACTTTTGAAATCAGCGGATCAATTTTTTCCTCAAGCCGTTCAACCGTACCGATGATTTTTTTTATAATAAAGGCAATTGCAATCAGCGCGATTGCCATCACGATAAAACAAATAGCAATGATAATAGAGGCGATCATTATCCAAAATATTGGTTCGCTAGTGTTCATTGTTTCCCCTTATTCTTCTTTTTTGCCATCGCCCGGAATTTCCAAAATGCGGTCTTTGTTGTCTTTGATCGGATAACTCGGACGACCTTCGGTGATCGCCTTCGATTCGGTGCGGCGTTTTTCATCCTGATAAGCCTCTTTTCCGGCTTCAATCGCGGCGGAAAACGGATTTGCCGTCGCGCTGACCGCATCCTTCGCCTTATCGGTCAAACCACTCGCTTTGTCCACCAAATCGCCGGCTTTATCTTTTAATTCGCCGGCTTTATCCTGCGCCGTTTGATAAAATTCCGTCGCTTTGTCGCGGCTTACCTCGTAATAATCGCCGGCTTTTTCACTGACCAGCGCGGCGGTTTCCTTAGCTTTGTCGCCGACCAAAGTGGCAGTTTCCTTGCCTTTTTCAATGCCTTTGCGCGTCGCGTCGGCAATATCGCCGCGTAATTCCAGCCCCGATTTCGGCGCGAAAAGCAGTGCCAAAACCGCTCCGATGCCGCCGCCGACCAGTAAATAAGTCAATTTTGTTCCCGTGCTCGCTTCTTCTCTTTCGTATTCGTATTTCATATCAATCTCCTTTTTGCAAAAAATACTCGAACCAAAAAATCTCTCTAAATTTTCGATAAATTGAATATATCAGAAATCATTTGATAAGAACAACGGAAAATTTAAGGTTAAATTAAAGAAGTATTTTAGTTACCGGAAATTTTACGACCAATCGGGCTTTCAATCTTTGACCGCTTTCATCATTCGCGGAATTCCCTGCAAATCCGGTAAAATTTCGACTTTTCGCCAGACTTTTGAATCAAACATTTTTTTTACGGCGGCTGATTGACGGTAACCGATTTCCATCAGTAAAAAACCGCCGGTCTTCAGGAAATGGGCAGCTTCGTCAGTAATTTTTTCGATGATCGAAAATCCGTCCGCGCCGTCGGTCAGCGCGTTCAGCGGTTCAAAATCTCTCACTTCCGCTTGCAAACTGCTTATTTCACCGCTTGAAATATACGGCGGATTGGAAACGATTAAATCAAACTGATTGTCTTCTAAGTTTAAAAATACGTCGGAAACTTGAAGATTTAATCGGTCTGAAACTTGGTGCGTTCGCGCGTTGATGGCGGCGATTCGCAGTGCTTTTTCCGCAATGTCCAAACCAACCGCCGAAGCATTGTTAACTTTGTGCAGAATCGAAATAGAAATACAGCCCGAACCGATGCCGATTTCGCAGAATCGTCCGTTTTCCGGCAAAAGTTCAATCGCATTTTCAACGATCAATTCGGTTTCGGGGCGCGGAATCAAAACGTCCGGCGTGACCATAAAATCCAAACCGTAAAATTCCTGTTTTCCCGTAATATACTGAAAAGGTTCGCGGCTCGCGCGGCGGTGCAAAAACTCCAGAAAGCGCGTTTCTTCGGCGGCGGAAAGTTCATATTCGGAATGCGCGATGAGAAAAGTTCGGTCTTTTTGCAGTGCGAAAGCGAGCAGCGAATTAGCTTCGCGGCGCGGCGCGGCGATATTATTTCTCTGCAAAACTTCGGCGGCGGTTTTCAGCGTTTCGGAAATGTTCATAAAAATAATCTGACTCAAAGCCGCGATTAACTCAGCTTTGCCGCAAATTTATCGCGCCCCGTCGCCGCGCAGAATCGCCGGTAAAGTCAATAAAATTATTTTCAAATCGAGCCACAGCGACCAATTTTCGATGTAGAACAGATCAATCTTGACCATTTCACCAAACGTCAGCCGATTTCTGCCCGAAACCTGCCATAAGCCGGTGATGCCGGGTTTCATATCGAGCCGTTTGCGATGCCAAATGTCGTATTCTTCGACTTCGTAAGGAATCGGCGGACGCGCGCCGACGACGCTCATTTCACCTTTCAGAACATTGAGAAATTGCGGCAGTTCGTCCAAACTCGTCCGGCGCAGAAACTTTCCGGCGTTGGTGATTCGCACGTCGTTTTTGACTTTGCCGAAAACGGGTTTTTCGTCATCTCCGGCGTTGGCTTCGCGCAAACCTTCGATGTTTTGGCGATACGCTTCGCGGTGAATCGCTTCGTCGGCATCGGATTTCATCGTGCGAAATTTGTAGCAAAGAAATTTGCGCCCGTCCATTCCGACGCGCTCCTGTTTGAACAAAACCGCGCCGCGCGAGTCAAATTTGATAAACAGCGCGATTAAAAGCCAGAGCGGAGACAGCAAAGCGAGCGTCAAAGCGGAAATAAAAACATCGAAAAGGCGTTTGACAAATCTTTCCGCCTCCGACAAAGGTTCACGAAACAGCCGCACCATCGGTAAAACGCCGATTTGTTCGACGCTGGTTTTCTGCGGCAGAAAATTAAACAGCGACGGCGCGAGTCGGAATTCGACTTTTTGTCTGCGTCCGATTCCCATCATCGCTTCAAAAAGTTTTTCGCTCGGAATGGTGCTGTCAGTGATAATCACTTCCTGAATTTCGAGTTCGCGGATAATTTCCGGCAAATCGTCGAGCGTTCCGACAATCGGCACCTCATTCAAATTTGGGAGTTTGGATTTTTGATTTTGGATTTTATGGAATTTGGAATTTGAAATCTGGAATACGGCATCATCGGGCGCGACGATGCCGACGACGCGATAACCCAAATCGCGGCGTTCCTGCAATTCACGAATCGTCTGCGCGGCTTCGGTGTTGGTGCCGATGACCAAAGTCGGAATCAAATTAATATCGCGTTTTCTGATTAAAGTCTGCAAATAGCGCAGACCAAGATGAAAAACTGAAAAAACAACGAGCGCGAGCGCGAAATCAAGCGCGAAAACGCCGCGCGAATACGAAAATTCCCGAAACGCGAACCCGCCGCGAAATAGAAAAGTAAAGGCGATAATCAATAAAGAGCCGAGCGCGGCGGCTTTGAAAACTTTGATAAATTCGGCGATGTAGGAAAACGCGCCGTGCAGACGATAAACTCTCTGCGAAGCGAGCATCAGCAATCGAACCGGCACGGCGAAAAGCAAAACTCCGATATACGGCGCGAAATCCGGCGACCAATTCCAGGAAACGGGCGAAAAAACCGGATCGCCTTCGCGCCAAACGAAGGCAAGCGCGAAACAAAAAACTGAAAAAAGCGCGTCAACCAGAAAAATTGAAACTTTTACCGACGGCAGAATCCAGCGCGGCACGCGGTTTTCCGCTTTAGTCAATTTGTCGGTCGGTCGCACGGTTGTTTCGGCTTTCATTGCAATTCACTTTATTCTTTTTAAGCTAATAACCGGCGAGTTGCAACTTTTCCCGGGCTGACAATTTTTTATCGCTGCGTTATTCTTTTTATTTATCGCTCGATTTAATTTCAAAATGAAAATTTTAATCACCGCGCCGAGCCTCGCAATAAACGAAAATGTCAGCGGAATTTCGTCCGTCACGCGTCAGATTATTGAGCGCGGTCAATTTGAATTCGTTCATTTTAACGCGGGCAGAAAAGACGGCGAAAAAGCGAACGTTTCGTGGATCGGCAAACAGATTTCGAGCGTTCCGAATTTTTACCGGCAAATTCGCCGCGAAAAAATTGATCTCGTTCACGTCAACACCGCGCTCAATCCGCTTTCGATTTTGCGCGACGCGGCTTTTGTGAGAATGGCGCGGATGGCAAAACGCCCGATTCTCGTGCATCTGCACGGCGGAGAATTTCTGACGCGCGAGTTTAACAGCCAAACGCTCGCGCAAATTTCAGGAAAAATGTTGAAAACGGCAAGCGCGGTCATTGTTTTGGGCGAAATTGAAAAAAATATCATCAAAAAACGTCTGCCGAATATCAATCTTAAGGTTTTGGAAAACGCCGTTCCGATCAGCGAATCAAAGCGGCGAGAACGGCGTTCGAACGAAAAAACGATAATTTTTCTCGGCAGATTTCACGAATCGAAAGGTTTATTTGAAATTATTGAAGCGTGCCGCGCGTTGAAAAATGAAAATGTCGGATTTCGTTTTAACTGTTTCGGCGCGGGCGATTTGAAAAATCACTTCGTCGCGGAGATGAGCGCAATTCTCGGCGACAAATTCTATTACGGCGGCGTTGTTTCCGGCGCGGAAAAAGAAAAAGCGTTGAATGAGGCGGATATTTTTCTGCTGCCGTCGCGTTACGGCGAAGGTTTGCCGGTGGCGATGCTCGAAGCGATGGCGGCGGGCTGCGTCGTCGTCGTCTCCGAAATGGCTTCCATCGGTTCGGTGGTCAAAAACGGCGAAAACGGTTTTACGCTTGAACCGAAAAATATTCCGCAGTTGACCAAAATGTTGAAATTTCTGCTTTCCGGCGAAAATGATTTGGAAAATCTGCGCCGCAACGCCCGCGAAACAATTATGAAGAATTTTAATTTGACCGATTACATTAAAAAGCTCGAAGCGATCTATCGGGAAATTGTTTGAACGGGCAACTTTGCGCCGCGCTTTGTTCGATGGAAAATGGTAATTCAGTAAAAATTCAAAGCCGCGTTCGCGTCGTCAATTTGCAAGTTAATGTTTGTAATTACGATTCGGCGGTCGCGCGGGTCGCCGAATTACTGCGGCGCAAAAAAGGTGGTTACATTTGTTTTTCAAATGTTCAGATGGTGATGGAAAGTTACGATGATCTGGGTTACGCCGCGCAGGTCAACGCGGCTGATTTAATCGCGCCGGACGGAATGCCGCTGGTTTGGATGCAGAAATTGCAGGGCGTAAAGCCAGCGTCGCAGACGCGCGGCACGACTTTGATGCTGAAACTTTTCGCTTACGCCGAAAACAATAATTTGACGGTCGGATTTTACGGCGGAAAGCAGCCGGTTCTCGATGAAATTTCCGCTCGTTTGAGCAGAGAACATCCGAAATTGCAGGTTGTGTATCTTTATTCGCCGCCTTTTAAACCTTTAACTAACGTTGAAGATGAAGAAATTACGGAAAATATCAAAAATTCCGGCGTAGATATTTTATTTGTCGGTTTGGGCTGCCCAAAACAGGAACGTTGGATGGCGGAACATCGAGATAAACTGCCGCCGGTGATGCTCGGCGTGGGCGCGGCGTTCGATTTTTACGCCGGCAATGTCCGCGAATCGCCCGAATGGATGAGCAAAACCGGACTCGAATGGCTTTATCGTTTGCGGCAGGAACCAAAAAGACTCTGGCGCAGATATTTGATTTTGAATCCGCGCTTTATGTGGCTGGCGATGCTTCAATTACTCGGATTGAAAAAATTCAATTGAATTGACGGCGATAATTTATCAACTTTTATAATCGCGGCAAAGTAAAACTGAAGCGTGAACCGGTGCCGATTTCCGATTTCACTTCGACGCTGCCGCCGTGCTGTTCGACAATTTCTTTGACCAGTGAAAGTCCGAGTCCGGTTGATTCTTCTTCCTTATCCTGCCCGTCGCGGGCGACGCGATAAAATTTCTGCCAGATTTTATCAATATCGCCGTTCGGAATACCGTAACCGCGATCTTCGACGACGACGCGCAACACTTCCGATTCCAAAATCGTCGAAATAATCACCGAAGTTCTTTCAGGACTGTATTTGATAGCGTTATCAATGAGATGCGAAACGGCGCGCCTGATTAAACTTTTGTCGGCGGCAATCGGCGGCAGATGCGTATTGGCTTGTTCGACCAGCCGAATGCGCTTGCGTTTGGCGTTTTCCTGCATATCTCCGACCACTTCGTGAACCACCGTGTCGAGTTTGACCGGCGTTTTCATCACATCCTGTTTGTCGGACTGCTCCAGGTTGGAAACGGAAAGAAAAGTTGAAAGCATTTTGGTCAGCCGTTCCGATTCGTTATTGATGATCGTCAAAAATTCACGCGCTTCTTCGGGAATATTGTCGTCAAGCAGCAACAGTTCGGCGAAACCTTTGATGCTCGTCACCGGTGTGCGAAGTTCGTGCGACATCAAAGAAGTCATATCGCTGCGAAGTTTTTCATTTTCTTTGACCGCGGAAATATCCCGAAAAGTAATCAGGAAACACGCCGGTTTCATCGAAAAATTAGTTTGATGGATGGATTGATTGTCGGACGGAACCTTGACCAGCGAAATTTGCAAATTCAGAGTTTTGTTGTTTTCGGGAAAATAAATTTCGTTTTTATAGGTTTCGCCCGTTTGCAAAACCCGCCGAATAGCCAGACTCGGCTCGCTGAAAATATCGGTTTTAAATTTTTCGAGCAGGTCAAAAAGGTCTGTTTCGTAAAATTCCTTTGAATTCAGATGGGCGAACTGGCGCATATTGCGGTTCATATAAGCCAGCGTGCCGTCCAGGTAAGCGATGGCGTGCGCCTCTTTAAGATACGAACTGGCAATCGCGCCGAAGGACTGTTCTTTAATAATGCCGTTGATTAAACTGATAATATTCAGACGATTTTCCGCCGACTGTGTTGAAAAAGAACTCCACCAGGAAGTATGCGGCAAACTTTTTTCGCGCAGTTCTTTGCGCTGAAAATTGCGCGCCAGTTGTCCGCTGAACGCTTCCAAAATATATTGATCGCCGCGTTCAAAATTTTGTTGAATATTGACAAATAAAACTCCTACCTCTACATCTTCATCAATTAACGGAATGGCGATGCGCGCCGCGCCGCCGCTGTTTTCAACGGTTTGCACCTTTGTTTTCCGTTCCCGCAACGATTCTTCGCACAATCCGACATTATCGCGCCAGGAAGATTGGCGCGAAACGGCGGAATCTGCAATTTTGCCGTTCTGCGTTCGCCCGACCGGATTAAGTTCACCGTTTGATGTAAGCCGGAAAACTATCGCCTCGGAAAGCGGCAGGACGTTTTCCAGCAGTTTCAAACCGCTCTCGATTCGTAAATCGGCTGACTTGCCTTCGAGCAGATGTCCCGTCGAAGCCAGCGAAACTAACTTTTCCGTCAATTCCGAATCAATAAACCACATCTTTTTGAGGTGAATAACTGTGAGCGTAAGCAGCGTGGTCAAAAAAACCGGCACGAAAAGCAAACCGACATTCAAAAATTGCGCCGTCAAAACACTGGCACAAAACCAAATCGCCAGAAAGCAGACCGCGTAGGGTAAAATACGCTTGACGCTTAACTTTTCGGCTAAAAGTCCGACCAGAAACGCGAAGACAATTAAACTGACCGCCTTCCACCAACTAAAAATCGTTTCCGGCGGGCGCACGAGTTCCATCAGCAGCGAGAAAAATTTCCCGCCGAAACCACATAAGACGGTGACGAAAACGGCAATCAGGCTCGACAGCAAAAGCGAAATGAGAACATTTCTGTCTTTGAAAATTGTCATAAAATATCCGGTTCTAATTTAGGCGGCAAAAAAGCAGATAAAAATAAGATGTTTGGCAAACAATAAACATTGTTTGCTATCAATAGTATGCAGCAAATCCTCGCTCAAAATCAAGCGGAATCTTTAGCTATGAGATAAAATTGAAAATTATGGAGAAAAAATACGATTTAATCGTCATCGGCGGCGGTTCGGCGGGACTGGTCGCGGCGGGCGGCGCGGCGACTCTCGGCGCGAAAGTCGCGCTGATCGAAAAAAACAGGCTCGGCGGCGATTGTCTCTACACCGGCTGCGTGCCGTCAAAATCGCTGATTCGTTCGGCGAAACTGGCGGGCGATATGAATCGCGCCGCCGATTTCGGTTTTCAAATTTCAGGTTTCAAATTTAAAAATGACGATTTCGCTTCGATAACGACTCGCGTGCAAAATGTTATCAAAGAAATCGAACCGCACGACGCGCCAGAAGTTTTTGAGCAAATGGGCGTGGAAGTTATCTTTGGAAGACCGCAATTTACGGACAACAATGAAATCGAAGTGTCGCTCAAAGATTCCAGTGAAACGAAAATATTGCGCGCGAAGCGTTTTTGCATTGCGACCGGTTCATCACCTTTTATTCCGCCGATTGAAGGCTTGAAAGAAACTGGGTTTATCACCAACGAGGAAATTTTTCATCTAAAAAATCTGCCCGAGAGATTGATTATTCTCGGCGGCGGCGCAATCGGTGTCGAAATGGGACAGGCGTTTCAGCGGCTCGGCGCACAAGTTTCGATCATCGAAATGGGCGATAATATTTTACCGAAAGAAGACGCAGAAGTTTCCGTTTTTATGGAAAATCTTCTGCAAAATGAGGGAGTTCAAATTTTCACCGAATCAAAAGCGGTCAAAGTTCACCGCAATAATAAAGGTGAAAAAATCGTCACGATAGAAAAAAAAGGCGCAACTGAAGAAATCAGCGGCGATGAAATTCTCGCGGCGGTCGGGCGCAAACCGAACACTGACGGTTTGAATCTCAAAACGGCGAACGTCAAATACGACGAAAAAAAAATCGAAACTGACCAATATCTGCGAACTTCCAACAAAAACATCTTTGCGGCGGGAGACGTGACCGCGCATTACCAGTTTACGCACACGGCAGATTATGAAGCGCAAATCGTCATTCAAAACGCTTTTTTATTTTATCCACTCACCAAGAAAACCGATTTTCGCGTCGTTCCGTGGGCGACTTTCACCGAGCCGGAAATTGCGCGCGTCGGTTTGACCGAAGCCGAGGCAAAAAAGAAATTCGGCGCGGTGGAAATCATCAAAGTTCCTTTTGATGAAAACGACCGCGCCCACACCGAAGGCGAAACCGAAGGCTTTGCCAAGATAATTTTAGACGGCAAAAAAATCGTCGGCGCGCACATCGTCGGACTTCGCGCGGGCGAATTGATTCACGAATTCGTGCTGGCGATGAAGCTGAATTTATCGCTCGGCGATTTGAACAAAGCAATTCACGTTTACCCGACATTATCGAAAATCACGACCGCCGTCGCCACGAAAAAAACGCTCGACACCTTAAAATCGCCGTTTACGCGAAAATGGTTCGCGCGCTATTTGAAATTTTGGCGATAAAGTTTAACGCGCTGTCATTCAATTAAAATTTTATCAGCGTTTTTTGACAATCTTACACAAATCTTACAATCGAATGCCGACAAACCTGTTACTCTTGTGTGCGTTAATAGTTTAATTTTCCATACAAAAATAAATGCAAAATATCGCAGTCATCGAACAGGCAAACGAGCGCATTAACTGGCGCGATTTGTTCATTATCACGTTGTTTCATATTCTTTTAATCCCGGCTTTATTTATGTTTAGCTGGACAAATTTAGCAATAATGCTCGTCGGTAATTGGGTCGTCGGCAGTCTCGGTGTCGGACTCGGTTATCACCGTTTGCTGACGCATCGCAGTTTCAAAGCTCCGAAATGGCTGGAGTATTTTTTGACGATTTTAGCGTCAATGGCATTGCAGAATGAGGCTTACAAATGGGTGGCGACGCACCGTATTCATCATCAGTTTACCGAACAGCCGCGTGATCCGCATTCGACGCGACCGGGTTTTTGGTGGGCGCATATCGGCTGGATTTTTTTCGGCACGGCGCAGGATCAGACCGACGCGAATTTTAAGAAATACGTTCCCGATTTGCTAAAAGACAAAGGTCAGGCTTTGATTGCGAAGTATTTTTACGTCCCGATTATCGCGTCGGCGATTTTGTTTTACGCCGTCGGCGGCTGGGGAATGGTTTTGTGGGGCGTGGTGGTGCGCGTGATTTTCGGTTGGCACACGACGTGGTTCGTCAACTCGCTGTCGCATTTATTCGGCAAGCGGCGGTTTGAAACGCACGACGATTCGACGAATAATTGGTTCGTCGCCATTCTGACGTTCGGCGAAGGCTGGCACAACAACCATCACGCGCACCCGACTTCAGCGCGGCACGGAATGGCGTGGTACGAATTTGATATGAACTGGATTACGATTCAAATTTTTGAGAAACTGGGCTGGGCAAAGCAAATTCGCATTCCCGACGCGGTTAAACTCGCGCCCGAAATAGAACAGGCGGCGTAAAAATACTCAATCAGTTGCGGGCAAGAAAAATTAGTTTATTATTCAACACCAATAATTGCAGTACTTAATTTTTGTTCGTGAAAAAGGAAATAACCATTATCGGCGCGGGCATCGGCGGACTTTCCGCCGCGATCAGACTTACTAAATCGGGATTTTCCGTAACAATTTTAGAGAAAAACGAAACGGTTGGCGGCAAGGTCAATTTTGTCGAAGCGAGCGGTTACAAATTCGACACGGGCGCGAGTTTGCTGACGATGCGCGGCGTTTTGGAAGACTTGTTTAACTTTGTCGAACGGGACATCAAAAATTATTTGACAATTGTTCCGCTCGACCCGATTTGCCGCTATTTTTGGTCGGACGGCGCGAAATTTGACGCTTCGACGGATTTGCCGAAAACCGAACGCGAAATTGAAAAATTAGAACCGCGCGATGTGAAAAATTTTCGCCAATATCTCGCCGACGCGAAAAAGAAATACGAAATCGCCGAAAAAACTTTTCTCGCGCACAGTTTAAATGATTTACCGAAACTTCTGCGACCGAAATATCTCAAAGATTTGCTCGCCATTTCCAGTCTGAAAACTCTCGACAAACACAATCGAAACCATTTTCAGTCGCCGAAATTGCGGCAGCTTTTCAATCGTTTCGCCACTTACAACGGTTCGTCACCGTTTCAAACGCCGGCGACTTTCGCGCTCATTCCATACGTCGAATTCGGTTTGGGCGCGTGGTATGTCAAGGGCGGAATGTATGAAATTCCGAAGGCTTTGGAAAAATTGGCGCAGGAATTCGGCGTGAAAATCCATACCGAAGCGGAAGTCGAAAAAATAGAGATTAAAAACGGCAAAGCGATTGGCGTGAAAGTCGGCGGCGAATTTTTCGCGTGTGATTTCGTCGTCGCCAATTCCGACGCGGTGGAAACTTACCGGAATTTGATTGACGAAAAAGCGCGAAAAAGTTTCTCGAACAAAAAAATTGAAAAAACCGAACCGTCGTGCAGCGGTTTCGTTTTGCTGTTGGGAATTACAAAGCGTTTTCCGCAACTGGCGCATCACAATATTTTTTTCTCCGACGATTACCAAGCCGAATTCGACGCGATTTTCAAAGCCCAGCGTCCTGCCGAAAATCCGACGATTTACGTTTGCGCGACTTCCCGCACCGACGAAACGCAGTCGCCTGCCGGACACGAAAATTTGTTTGTTTTAATCAACGCGCCTTACACGAGCGATGCGACCGATTGGGAAAAAGAGAAAAAAGATTACCGCGATTTAATCGTCCGAAAATTGGAAAAATTCGGTTTGGAAGATTTGGAAACTTCAATTGATTACGAACAAATAATCACGCCCGAAGATTTTGAAAAAAAGTATCGCGCCAACCACGGTTCGATTTACGGCGTTTCATCAAACGGAATTTTCTCGGCTTTTTTGCGCCCGCCAAATAAAGCCAAAGATGTCGAAAATCTCTATTTCGTCGGCGGCGCGACGCATCCCGGCGGCGGTATTCCGCTGGTTTTATTGTCCGGCAAAATGGCGAGCGAGATGATTACGGAACGCGAACTGTTTACGCAAGCTGTTTAATTGATTGATAAAACTATTCTGCGCGGCTGATTAATGTCGGCATATTTACTATTAAACCGCTTCGGTTTATCATCATAAAGAAAAGTCACCGATTTTTTGATGAATGATTATGAAACAATGTCCGAGTTGTCAAACAACTTACGCCGACGACACGCTCAGGTTTTGTCTTCAGGACGGAACGCCGTTAGTGAGTGTAAATTCTGAAACGGAATTGCCGACAGCGGCTTTTACCGATTCGGAAACGCTTGTTTCGCCGCGCCGGGTTGAGCCGCTGAACATTCCGCTCGAAAACACACAAACGCGGGATTGGGAACCAAGTCAGCAGACGAAAATCGCGGCATTTGAACCATCGCCGAAAAAGTCGAACACTTTTTTAATCGTCGCATTGACGGCGTTCGTGATGCTTTTAATATTCGGCGGCGCGGTCGGCGGGTGGATTTATCTGAAAAACAGGAGAACGGAAGTCGTCCAAAATAATAATAACAAAGCGGTTATCAATCAAAATCCGCTGCCGAAAAACAATGCCAACGCGGAAACATCGCCGTCGCCGACGGCAACGCCAACCGCGACTAAAACTCCCACGCCGTCGCCGACGGTTACGCCGACACCGCCGCCAAATGTTAATCCCGAACAGTTAAAAAGAGAAATTTCCGAAAGAATTGGCGCGTGGCAATCGGCGGCTGAATCTCTAAACGTCAATGCTTATATGAACAATTACGCCGATACGGTTGATTATTATAACAAAAACGGCGCGAGCTTAAATTTTGTCAGACAAGATAAACAGAGATTTTTCAACAAATTTAATAATATCGAAATAAACATCAGCAATCTGCGCGTTACGCCGGACGCTTCGGGCGATTCCGCGACCGCCGTTTTTGATAAGGAATGGGCGTTTGACAACGGTGAAAACGCTTCGACCGGCAAAGTTCAAACCCAACTGCGATTCAAAAAATTTGACGGCAAATGGCTCATTACGGGCGAAAAAGATTTGAAAGTTTATTACACGGAGTAAGAGAGTCAATCGTCAATAATTGAACTTCTTGACAATTGACGATTGACGATTCACGTCTCAAAACTATATGCGGGAAAAATCAGAATTAAAAATCGCTTCATTGCTACCGTCGGCGACGGAAATCGTCTGCGCGCTCGGTTTGGAGGAAAATCTCGTCGGCGTAACGCACGAATGTGATTTTCCGGCGGGCGTTGAAAATAAGCCGCATTTGACGGCGAGCCGCATTTCGCACCAAACGATGTCGAGTGCGGAAATTGACCACGCCGTTCGTTCGCAGCTTGACGGACACGGTTCGATTTACGATTTGGACACCGAACTTTTGCAGAAATTGAAACCGGATTTGATAATCACGCAGGAACTTTGCGACGTGTGCGCCGTTTCTTACAAAATCGTGCAAAAAGCCGCGAAAATTCACGCCGCCGCCGCGCAGGTCGTCTCGCTCGAACCGAATACGATTGACGATATTTTTGAGAATATCAAAACCGTCGGCGAACTGTGCGGAGTTTCTGACAAAGCGGATGAAGTGGTCAGAAATCTTGAAAATCGTCTTGCTGAAATCCGTCAAAAAACAGAAAAAATTGAACAATCTCCGCGCGTCTTTATGCTCGAATGGCTCGAACCGCCGTTCGCGCCCGGACATTGGACACCGGAACAGGTTGAAATTGCGGGCGGAAACTGTCTTTTGGGCGAAGCGGGCGAAAAATCCGTGACGACAACTTATCGGGAAATTATCGAATCAAAACCTGAAGTTTTAGTTTTGATTCCGTGCGGGTATTATACGGAAGATATTTTGCGGCAATTGCCGAACACGCAATTTCCTGCTGGTTTCAGTGCAATTCCGGCGTTTCAAAACGATGAAATTTGGGCGTTGGACGCGACTTCTTATTTTTCGCGCCCCGCGCCGCGCGTAGTGGACGGTGTTGAAATTTTGGCGAAGATATTTCACCCCGAAATTTTCGGCGCGCCGACCGCGAAAGAAGCCGTGCGCGTTTCAAAAGATTTGATAAAATTTGCCGATTGAGTCGCCGCGATTGATAAAAATATGAAATTTATTACAGCATTCCTTTGTTTACTAACTTTTTCTCTGGCGTTGTTCGCCCAAAAGCCCGGCGAAATTTTGGCGACGGCGAACGGGCAGAATTTTACGTCGAAAGATTTGCCGACCGAAGCCGCCGTCGTTTACGAAAGTCTGCCGCAGACGATTGCTGAAATGCGAAAATCGCTGCTCGAACAGCAAATCGCCGATATTTTGTTTGAAGCCGAAGCCGCCGCGCGGAAAACAACCGTTGAAAAACTGGTCGAAACCGAAGTCGCCAATAAAATTCCGGCACCGAGCGATACGGAAATTCAAGCCGTTTATGAGGCGAACCGGGCGGAGATCGGCGATAAAACCGTCGCCGAAGTGCGTCCGCAAATCATCGCCTTTCTGAAACAGCAGCCCGAACAAAAAGCACTACTCGGTTATGTCGCCAGCTTAAAAACCAAATATAAATTCGCGCCCGGCAAAGATGTCAACGCGCCAAACTTAAAGCCGTCCGATATTTTGGCGACGGTCAATGGCAAGACGATTTCGGATGAAAATTTTGAAAATAAAAACAATGTGCGGCTCAATGACGTTGAAGCCGGAATTTACGACCAGGTGAGCGACCTGCTCGAACAGGCGGTTTACGCTGGTTTGGTGACGGCGGAAGCCAAATCACAAAATATTTCAACGAGCGGTTTAATCGCCCGCGAAGTGACCGACAAATTGCGCGAATTTTCCGATGAAGAGCGCGCGCAGACGGAAAACGCCTTCCGCGAAAAACTTTTCAAAAAATATAACGCCAAATTTTTGCTGAAAGAACCCGCGCCGCTCGTGCAGAATATTTCCACCGACAACCAGCCGTCGCAGGGCAAGTTAAACGCGCCGGTAACGGTCGTAATGTTCACCGATTTTCAATGTCCCGCGTGTTCGGCGACGCATCCGGTTTTGAAAAAAGTACTGGTGGAATACGGCGATAAGGTTCGTTTCGTCGTGCGCGACTTTCCGCTCGTCAGCATTCACGAAAACGCTTTTCGCGCCGCGCTCGCGGCAAACGCGGCGAACGCGCAGGGCAAGTTTTTTGAATACACCGAGCTTCTTTACAAAAATCAAAAGGCGTTGGACACCGCTTCGCTCGAAAAGTATGCCGCTGATCTCGGTTTAAATCAGAAGCAATTTGATTTAGACTTAACCAGCGAAAAATACGCCGCCGACGTGAAAAAAGATATGACGGACGGTAAAAATTACGGTATCACGGGAACCCCGACGATTTACGTCAACGGCGTCAAGGTGCGCGAACTTTCCGCTGCGGATTTTAGAAAAGCAATTAATCGAGCGTTGAAAATTCCAAGTTGAAAATTCTAAATGCCAGATTAAAAATTTCATCTGGAATCTGAAATTATATTTATGCGTTTTTATTTTACATTTCTCTTTGTTATTTTATCGCTGGCTTGCAGCGAACAGCCGGCGCGTTCAAATATGAACACGACCGTCAATAAAACAAACACTAATTCGTCGAAACCAAGCGCGGGTGTGCCGGTTTACACTTACGAAATCGTCAAAACTTACCCGCACGATCCGAAAGCGTTCACCGAAGGTTTATTTTATTACAACGGCTTTTTGTATGAAAGCACCGGCGAAGAAGGCAGATCGGATTTGCGGAAGGTTGATCTCGAAACCGGCAAAATCGTTCAGCAGTTTAAGCTGGCGAAAGATAGCTTCGGCGAAGGCACGACCATTTTAAATGGAAAAATCTATCAACTGACGTGGCGCGAAGGCAGGGGTTTCGTCTATGACGCGGACACTTTTAAGCTGCTCAAAGAATTCACCTATCAGGGCGACGGCTGGGGTTTGACCAACGACGGAACGCACCTGTTTATGACCGACAGCACGCACGTTATTCGCGTCATTGACCCAGAAACTTTTCAGACGATTCGCACCCTGGTCGTGCTGCGTGAAGACGGCAGACCGCTGCTTCAAATCAACGAACTCGAATATATCAAAGGTGAAATTTGGGCAAATGTCTGGCATTCGGAAGACCCGGAAATTCTCGGCAAGCCGAATTACATCGCGCGCATTGATCCGAACTCCGGCAAACTTCTCGGCTGGATTGATTTAGGCGGAATTTCGCCCGACGATGTTGAACGCGACCCCGAAAACACGCTCAACGGCATCGCTTACGACGCGCAAAACGACCGCATTTTCGTTACCGGAAAGCAGTGGAAAAAACTCTTTGAGATCAAAATAAAACCGAAAAACTGAAAATTCCATATTCCAGAATTCAAATTCCAAATTGAAGGCGGAAGAACTGGAATCTGAAATCTAAAATCTGGAATATGACAGAAAAAGACGAGTATTTTATGCTCAGAGCCATTCGTTTGGCGCAAAAAGCGATTGATACAAACGTTGGCGGACCGTTCGGCGCGGTCATCGTCAAAAACGGTGAAATCGTCGGCGAAGGGTATAACCGGGTAACTTCGACCAACGACCCGACAGCGCACGCCGAAGTCGTCGCCATCAGAAACGCCTGCGAAAATCTGGCGAGCCACCAGCTTGAAGACTGTGTTCTTTACACTTCGTGCGAACCTTGCCCGATGTGTCTGGGCGCGATTTACTGGGCGCGTCCGGCGCGGGTTTTTTACGCCGCGACCCGCGAAGACGCGGCGCATGTCGGTTTTGACGACGAATTTATTTACGAAGAAATCGTCAAAAATTTTGAAGATCGGCAGATGAAGCTCGTTAATTTGCTGCGCGATGAAGGTTTGACGGTTTTCAAAAATTGGGAAAATAAAACGGACAAAGAGAAATATTAATGTTGAATAACAGTGAATAAAATCTAAAACTCAATGCTGATTATTCCTCATTCACGACTTGCAAATGACTTTTTTCAATAATTATTTTTTCATTTTTCTCGCTATTCTCGCGGGAATGGCGATGCCGACGCAGGCGACTGTTAACAGCAAACTCGCCGAATCCGCCGGCAGTCCGCTGACCGCCGCATTTATTTCTTTTTCCGTCGGAACGCTGACGCTGATCGTCTGTATCGTGTTGACGGGAATTCCTTTAAGCAGTTTCATTTCCGCAAAAAACGCACCGCCCGTTGCCTGGATCGGCGGATTTTTAGGCGCGTTTTTCGTGTCGGTGATGGCGACGATTGTGCCGCGCATCGGTGTCGCGCTGGCGTTCAGTTTGGCAATCGGCGGGCAAATGCTGACGACACTGCTGATTGACAATTACGGATGGCTTGACGTTCCGGTCAAACCGCTTAATCCGGCGCGCATTATCGGCGCGTTTTTGATCGTTGTCGGTGTGATTTTGATTCGTAAATTTTGAAGTTTTCAGTAATCGAAACGAGTTTTTCCGCTTGCTCTAAGCTGTTATTTTGACATCAGCAGGCGATTTATATTCGAGTCGAGAAGTGCCGATTTGTCATAACCGTTGGTTTTGAGTTCGATTTCGCCTCTTTGATTGATGAGATAATGCGTTGGGTAACCCATTGTCACATTGCCGTCGCCGTCTCTGTCGGCGTATTTCAGCAAAATCCCGAAACTATTCGGCAAAATGTTGAAATTAAACGGTTTCTTCCGTAGATAATCTTTTACTTTGGCTTCACTGTCGGTCGTCAAACCGAGAAAAATCACGTTTTTGCCTTTGTAAGTATCAGCCAGTTTATTGAGTTTTGGAACTTCCGCCGCGCAAATCGCGCAGCGTGTCGTCCAAAATGAAACGACCACCACTTTACCCCGCAGCGCGGCGAGATTAACCGTCGCGCCGTCCAGAGAGGTTGCCGTAAAATTTTCGGCGAGCGGCTTTGTTCGATAATTTGTCTGAGCAAATGCGGAAAAAGTTAAAATGACGGTTAAGCATAAAAACGATAAAATACGCATAAATTTTCTCAATCAAACGGACAATTTCGCAGACGTTAAACAAAAACTAGCACCATTTAACACAGATTGATAAAACGACAAATTTTCCAATACGGAAAAGAAAATTTGATTATTTAAGATGAATTGGTTTTGTTTTTTATGTGCAAAAAATTTGTTGGGAAATTTCACCGCGCACAAAACTCGATACTTAAAATGATAAGCGACTCCGCGATAAATGTCGAGCGGCTTTTTAGCTTATTTTGACGGAATCCGGATCATTTTGTCGGTTTTCGCGCTTGGTCAAAGCCGTCACGATAACTCCGGCAGCAACGGCGGCGGCGGCGATTTTCACGTAATCCGTAACCGGCGGCGGCACTGAAACAACGCCGTTTGCGTCAGTGATAACCGGATTTTTAACATAGCGTCCGTGTTCCGGCAGCTGAAAATTGTGGGCGAAATTGTTCAATCTCTCCGCTGTCTCCTCATTTTTGATCGGATTGCCGTGTCCCGCGCCGACGATCTTCGGTTCGAGTTTCGCTAACATTTCAACTGAGCGGCGCGCCGCCTGCCAATCGGTAGTAAAAGGCGCGGGCGGATTGCAAAACTCTTTCTTTTTCGTTACTTGCGAAATCCACGAATCAAGATTCATCGTCGCCAGCGCATCGCCCGCCAGCAGCGTTCGGTCGCTTTCGCGCCACAGCGAGACGTGTCCGGCGGTGTGTCCGGGCGTGTGCAGAAGTTTCCAGTTCGGCAGTTCGGCAAGTTCACCGTTTTCCGGCATTTCACGAACGCGGCTGCCGAAATCATAGCCGCCGTGCGGAAAAAGCCGCGCCATCTGCGCGATTGCGCCGCCCATTGTCGAATCCGGCGGCGGATAATCGGATTTCCCCGTCAAATAAGGCATTTCAAGTCGGTGCGCGTAAATCGGCACGTTCCAATTTTCAGCGAGATTGTACGCCGCGCCCGCGTGGTCGAAATGTCCGTGCGTCAAAACGATTGCTGTGGGTTTCGCGTTTTTTCCGTATCTTGATCGGGCGGCGCGGCGAATTTTTCCTTCCGAGAGCGGCAGTCCGGTGTCCACCAAAATCCACGAATCGGGCGAGTTTTCCGGTGTGTCCACAAAATACGCGCTGACGAAAATAATTTCCGTCCGATAAACGCCTTCGGCGACCAACGACATTAAATCCCTTTGCTTATCTGACATTTTCTCTCCTCAAATTCCTTCCGGGAAAGTTTCCGGCGCGTCTTCACGCGTCCAGCTTGAAACTTTATCAAGCGGCTGAACGGCTCGCGTTCGGTCAAAATGGATTATACCGTCAAACTGCTCGGAAAGATACGCGTCGAAATAATGACTTAAACGCTCGCTTTCCGGTCGGTAAATGACCCCGATGGCTCTTTCCAAACGCGGACGGCTCAATAATTCCTTCGCTGTGGAATGGCGCAGATTCAGAAAAAATTTCGGAACATTAGTTTCGTGAAAAAGCCGTTCGTAGCTGTTTTCAAGTGCGGGATTAACTTTTTTAAGCTGCGCCGATTCGTCCCAGTTTGATGTTGCCGTGACCGTTCCCGAATATGTCGTAAAACCGATATTTACTGTATTACTCCCATATTTTTCACGCGCGAGCTGACCGACATTCCACTCGCCGCGCGCGCCCATTTCCGTCGCCCGCGCGTCGCCGAGATGAGAATTATGCGCCCAAACGACCACTTTGCCGCTTTGATTCTGCAATTTCAGGTGCGCCGCCAGCGCGTCCAAAGTTTCCGCCATATGCCGGTCGCGCAAATTCCAGCTTGAAATCTGCCCGTGAAACATTTGACGATAATATTCTTCGGCGTTTTTCACCAAACGGGCGTTTTGTTCGGCGAAAAAATATTCGTCGCGGGCGACAAAATCATCGCGGTTCATATAATCGGCGACGCGTTTTCTCAAATCAACTAATTGATTGACAACTTCATCTTCACAGGAAACGGTCAGATTATAACTCGCCGCATAACCGTAACGCTGCGCGTTTTCGCCGTAATGATCGAAACACGAATAGCGATAACGCGCCCGTTTTGCCGCCGCCGGATCAATTTTTTCGAGATAATCGAGAACGGCTGCCATCGAAGAATGCAGGCTGTATAAATCAATGCCGTAAAACCCGACTTTTTCGTTCAAATTGTGCGCGTCGTTATGAGATTTCAGCCATTCGACAAAATCCAAAACGTCGCGGTTGCGCCACATCCAAAGCGGAAAACGCGTGAAATCGGCAAGCGCGCCGTCCGCTGTGCGATCTTTGCCCGCGCCGCGCACGTAGCGATTGACGCGATAAGCGTCGGGAAAATCGGCTTCGACGGCAACGGCGGCAAAGTTTTTTTCTTCAATAAGTTTCTTGGTAATTTCAGCGCGATACTTATAAAACTCGTGCGTTCCGTGCGACGCTTCGCCGATCAAAACGCAGCGCGCTTCGCCGATCAGCTCGAGAATTTCGTCGGCGACATCGTTCGTATCGTTGAGGGCGACTGTTTTTTCTCGGATTTTTTCAGCTAAAACATTCATTTTTTTTCAGTATAAAAATGATGTTGACCGCGTTTCCGCCGCCGATCTGTCGTTCATTTTACCTTTGATTAAATATATTAGACAATAATAAGAAATCATCAAATACTGTTTCCGTAACCTATCAAACATAAGGTTTGATAGTGTCAGCAGTCCGACTGTCAACAAATCCTTCTTATAGTCAGATTGCTGACATCATTTAGCTCCGCCGAAAGCCGTCACATTATGATAAAATAAACGGATGCTGCTCGAAACGCTGGAAGCGGAAAATTTCCGTAACTTAAACGGTAAAATCATTTGCGGAAATGGTTTGAATATTATTTTCGGCGACAACGGGCAGGGCAAAACCAACTGGCTCGAAGCGATTTATCTGCTCGCCACGACCAAATCCTTCAAAACCGCGCGGCTTACCGAAGCGATCAAATTTGACGAGAATCTGGCACTCGTGCGCGGGCGCGTTCACCAGGGCGATGACATCAACCGCGTTTTGCAGGTCGCCGTGCAGGGCAACACGAAAATTTTGTCGGTCAACAACAAAAAGGAAACCGTGCAGCGATTTTTAGGGCAGCTTCACGCGGTTAATTTCAATTCGGATGAACTCGAAATCGTGCGCGGCACACCCGACGCGCGGCGCAAATTTCTCGACGGCGGCATCGTTTCGATTTATCCGCCGTTCGTCCAGACTTT
The DNA here is from genome assembly GCA_965217575.1 of Pyrinomonadaceae bacterium. Lineage (GTDB taxonomy): Bacteria > Acidobacteriota > Blastocatellia > Pyrinomonadales > Pyrinomonadaceae. The sequence goes on from OZ244558.1 coordinate 2,176,232, forward strand.
AGCCGATTACAACCGCGTTGTTCGTCAGAAAAATTCGCTTCTGCAATCGGCACAGGCGCAGGAGTTTTCGCTTGAAAAAGTCGCCGCGCTGCTCGAACCGTGGAACGAACAATTAATTGTTCACGCGGCGCGCATTCACAAAGCGCGTCTGCGCTACGTTGAGAGATTGCAGGAAGTTTTGGAGCGCAAACTTTTCGACCGCGAAGAAATTACGATTCGCTACGTTTCATCCTTGGAAGACAAAGGCGATTTGTCGGATTACGCTGCGCTTCTGGCGGAACGTTTAATCTTGCGCGTCCAAGCCGAACTGCGCTCCGGTTATGCTCTGATCGGAACGCACCGCGACGATCTCGACATCTTATTTGACGGACACGATTTGCGAAAATACGGCTCAAGCGGTCAGCAAAGAAGCGCGTTATTGATTTTGCAGCTTGCGACATTATCCGTTTATTTCGAGCAGCACAAGGAATATCCGCTGTTTCTGCTCGACGACGTTGACGCGGAATTAGATTACAAACGTATCGGGCAGCTACTCGAATTTTTGAGCGATAAAACGCAGACTTTTGTGACAACTTCTAAAGAAAGTTTTCTCGAAACATTCGGGGCGAACGCGGAAATTTTCACTATCGAAAGCGGAAAAAGTCAGAACCACCTGCGGTAGCGGGCGGCTTAACTTTATGTTTTGAGCGATTGTAATGAAGGTTAAGAACCTGTTTGAAAAGTAAAAACAACAACGATGATATAAAGAAATTAGACGCGGATTTTCACAGATTTTTTAGATTTTATCAGCGAAAAGCCGCTTTATCCGCGTTCGTCCGCGCCTAATTTCAGTTTCCAAACAGCTTTTAAGTGAGCAATCATCAACCACCCGCTGCCGCAGGCAGTTCTGACAATTTCATCAAAACAAAATAAACAACAAAAGCCACGCCAAAGCCGACGAACCACGCGTAATCGTACAAAATTCTTAGCGGCTCAAACGCTAAACCAATCCACGCGAAAAAGCAGCCGAGCAAAGTCGCCGCCACCGCCCGCCAATTCCATCCGGCGTATTCGCCTTTTGTGCGGTATAAATCGCCGAGATTGAGATTTTTACGCCGGATAATCCAATAATCAGCGATCAAAACTCCGGCGATTGAACCGAGTCCGCCCGAATAGCCGAGCAGCCAGCTAAAAATATACCCGTTCGGATCGGCGAGCAGTTTCCACGGCTGCATCAAAATGCCGACAATGCCGGTGATTAATCCGCCGGTGCGAAATGAGATTATTTTCGGAAAGGCATTGGCAAAATCGTTGGCGGGCGAGACGACGTTGGCGGCGATGTTGACCGACAAAGTTGCAACAATGATCGTGAACATCGAAACGGCGACGACGAGCGGCTGTGAAAATTGTCCGACCAGTTTCACCGGGTCCCACAGTTCGTCCGGCTTCATCTGCGGAAAAACGACGACCGCCGCTGAGGTTATTAAAATTCCCATCGCGGCGAACAAAACCATCGTCGTCGGCAGCGCGACGATTTGCCCGACGGCTTGTTCGCGCTGGCTTTTGCCGAAGCGCGTAAAATCCGGCATATTCAGCGAAAGCGTCGCCCAAAATCCGATCATCGCAGTCAAACTCGGTATGAAAATCTTCCAGAATTCGCCGACCGTTTTGAATTTACTTTCTTCGCGCAGCAGAAATCCGATGCCGCCCGCCTGATACAAAATCCAAATTAATAAAGCCGTCGTCATCACCAAAACGAACGGTGCCGCCCAATTTTCGACGCGCCGCAGCAGATTCATTCCGCGATAAACGACAAAGATATTCATCGCCCAAAATATCAGAAACGAAAGCCATTCGGTCGGCGTGTGTCCGCCACTCGCGCCGCCCAAAATCGTATTCCAATGCGGAATAATCGAACTCAAAAAAATATGAATCGCCTGCCCGCCGATCCACGCCTGAATCCCGAACCAGCCGCAGGCGACAATCGCCCGCATCAACGCCGGCAGATTCGAGCCGAACGTCCCGTAACTCGCCCGCGCGAACACCGGAAACGGAATGCCGTATTTTGTGCCGGGATGCGAATTCAGCAGAATCGGTGCCAGCACAATAATATTTCCCAAAAGAATCGTCAGCAACGCCTGCCACCAATTCATCCCGGCAGAAATCAGCCCCGAAGCCATCATATACGTCGGAATGCAGTGCGCCATCGAAATCCACAGTGCGGCGTAATTGTAGGTTGTCCAATTGCGCCGCTCAATCGGCACGGGCGCGAGATCGGCATTGTAGAGCGGGGAATTTTCAATTGACCGCAACGCTTCCGGCTGCAATTCAACCCGTCCGTCCGCGTGTTGGGTCGTTTCCATAGTTTAACTTCAAACTCCAGATTTCAAATTCCAAATTGTTCATTGGACGGCATAAATTCTGCATTGCCGGATTGATAAAATTATAGCCGCAGACGCACAAAAAAACACAGAAATTTAACTTGCTGTTGCCCGCCTGCTTTTTTCCGTTTCGGAAAGCCGCGTTTGATTGCCGCGCCCGACGATTTGGAAAATATTTCAGCCGCATAATATGTGCCGTTAAATTGATCGTTAGTGATTATCTTTTTCAATCAAAATTGAGTGCGCTCAATCTTCAAAGGCATTTCGAGTCTTGTGAAAATCTCTATTGATCTCGAATTTTCATTTATATTTTAAGCGTTAAAAACCGCAAATTTTGAGTTGATATTAGTCATTAAATTTTCTTAAAAATATAGCCAACGTAAATCAAATGATTATCAATTCCCGGATTTTCAATACCGCGATTGCCGTTTGAGAGATGAAAATATTTGTAACCGACGGTGACGGCGCGGCTTTTTTTGAGGCGAAATTCCGCGCCTGCGCCGACATCCGCCGTAAATGTAAAATGCGTGCCGATTTCAGAAGGAATGCGTTTGTCGAAATAGATGAATCCGCCGGAACCTTCGACGAACGGCTGAATATTTTTGCGCGGGCGAAAATTGATCTGCAATCCGACCGGAATGATGCCGAAAGCATACGCCCGGCGGCGATATTGTTCGACCGTAATTGAATTCACGCCCGTTTGTACGAGGCGAAAGTCAGGATTTGATAAAATCGCCGCCGGAACTAAATCAAGCGTATATTTCAAATTAACTTTGCGGTTGTTGTTAAATCTTCTGGCATAACGCACCGCCAAAATTCCAAATCGCGCGTCCGCCGTGCGTCCTGTTCCTCTGATAACCGTTGAAGAATCGGGCGAAAAACCGCCCCACACGCTCAATTCATTTTTTCCTTCGTCAGTAGTTTGCGCCGCTATCGCCAATGCCAGAACAATCAGCATCAAGCCCGAACATACAATTTTCATAAATTGAGTGGAGAAATCTAAGATCGAACAAGAACTTTTCCATAATAATCTTTATTGCCCGAAAAGCGAAAAGTTCACACGAAAATATTCGCGCCCAACGCCGAAACGGTTTCACCGACATTTTTATTCAACTTTTGAGGGTAAAAATTTTATTTTTCCTGATTTCGATACATTTGACTGAGCGAAACATAATTGCGCCAAAACTTCTCCAGATTTTTGATCTCTTCCGCATCGAGTTCGCGCCGGACTTTCGCCGGACTGCCCATCACCAGCGAGCGCGGCGGAATGTTGGCGTTCGGCGTGACAAGCGAACCCGCCGCGACCAGCGAATTTCCGCCGATATGCGCGCCGTCCAAAACAATCGCGCCGATGCCGATTAAACAGCCGGTTTCGACGTAACAACCGTGCAGCGTCACGCGGTGTCCGAGCGTTATTTCGTCTTCTAAAACGGTCGGATGAGTATCGGAAGAAACGTGAATCACGCTTCCGTCCTGGATATTCGTCCGCGTCCCGACGCGAATATAATTGACATCGCCGCGCAAAATCGCGCCGTACCAAACGCTCGAACCTTCGCCGATTTCGACATCGCCGATAATGACAGCGTTTTCGGCAACGAACGCGGTTTCGTGAATTTTTGGTGTTTTATCCCGAAAGTTTACAATCATAAAAATTATCGATTGGCGATTTAGAACTACACTGACCGTCCCGAAACATTTTTTTCAAAATAGCCTAAGTTATCTTTGCATTTGTTTAATTTCACAAACGACGCGCGTTTTGACCGCATCGCCGAAAATGCAGATGCCGGCGTTGATAATAACGAGGCTTAAAGTTCCCCACAGAAACCATTTTTTCAAAGATGCGCCGCCGGATTTGTAAATCACGCTTTGCCCGAACAGACTCAACCCGAAGCCGATCAAAATTAAACCCGCGACGGCTTCAATCAGCCATTTGTAAAAAATATCTTCCATAAAAAAAGATATTAAAGAGAAATTTTCCAAATAACAAGAATTGCGGTTTGGTAAAGTTTCGTGGCACACTTTTCTACTATAAATAACAACAGGAGATTTTAAGTGCAATGGCAAAAAAACCGAAAATATTAGCTTTCGCGGGCAGTCTGCGCGAACATTCATACAATAAACGAGTCGTCAAAACGGCGGTCGAAGGCGCGACAAACGCGGGCGCGGAAGTGACTTACATCAATTTAGAGCAGTATCCGATGCCGATTTACAACGGCGACGAACACGAAAAATTCGGCTTTGGCGAAAACGCGCTGGCGTTTCAAAAACTTTTAGCCGACCACGACGGCTTTTTAATCGCGTCGCCCGAATATAACGGTTCGATTCCGGGCGGACTGAAAAACGCGATTGACTGGGCTTCGCGCAAAAGCGAAAACTACGGAATGGGCGAAGTTTTCAAAGGCAAAGTCGCGGCGATAATGACCGCTTCGCCGGGCGCGTTCGGCGGCATTCGCTGTCTCGCGCATTTGCGCGGCGTGTTTTCGATTTTGCTCGTCAATGTGCTGCCGTCGGAAATTGCGGTCGCCAATGTCGCTAAAATGTTCGACGGCGACAGCGAAACGATGACGCATGAAAAAATGAAAAAAATTCTCGAAGAATTGGGCGCGTCATTGTCCGATATGCTGAAAAAAACACACGGCGAAATTGAAGTCGTCGAAGAAGCGGGACAATAATTGTTGTGTCGTTGAGCGGCAAAATTCGCCGCTCAACATCATTTTTCAGATCATTTAGGCGGCGGCAGTTGCGGATTTTTCGATAAACTTTTCGTCCATTCGATATATTTTTTCGAGTCAAATTTTTTGCCCGTCGAATTTGAAGTCATATAACGCAGTTTGCCGAAAATCTCGCGCTCTTTCCACGCGCGGTCGTGTTTGCCGAAACACCACAAAATTCCGGCGTATGAATTCGGATTTCTGCCGTCCAAGCAATATTTATTATTCAAATGTTCCAGAACCGCAAACGCTTCCTCGTAATTTTTTGACCATTGAATGACGAGTTTTCCCCACAACATTCGCACGTAATTATGAACTTCGCCGCTTTCGTTCATTTCGCGCTGCGTCGCGTTCCAGAGTTCGTCATAAGTTTCGCAGTTTTCCAATTCTTCGAGCGAAAAAATTTCCGGTCGTTCGTCGCCGACGTGTTCGCGCATCGTTTTCTGCGCCCAATCCGGCAAACTTTTGAGCGAATCGTAATCTTTGTTATGCCGCGTAAAATTATAAGCGAGTTCGCGGCGCACGATTAATTCTTCCAAAAAAGCATCTTTCGACTTCTGCAGCGCGTCCGATTTTTTGACCGCAAACGCGATTTCCAAAGAAGATAAAAACCCGAAATGCAGATAAGACGACAGCCGCGAAGAACCGTCAATTTCCGGTTTATTGCGCGTTTCGTCGTAATTCGGCAAGATATTTTCAACGAAATATTTTAATCTTTTGCGCCCGTTTTTCGTGCCGCCGTGATAAATCGGCGAAGGTTTTACATCGTGGTCAATGTCGCATTCCGCAACTAATTCGGCGATATTTTTCGCGTTGACTTCCGTGTCGGGACAATCAACTTTGATGTCTAAATCTTTGACTTTTATCTTCGCTTCTTCAAACGGCACGAAATAATCGTCCAAAATTTTCACAATTTTCGGGCGAATCGTGTATGCGCCGTATTCTTCTTTTTCAAAACACGACATCGGAATAATGCCGTTCGAATCAACCGCGTAAACGGGAATATTCGCCTTTTCGACAATCGCCGCGTTGTGATCCGGGATGATAAAACACGGAAAATCATCGGTGACGAGAATCGCCGCGTCTTTGGCAATTTTTTTGACGGTTTGCTTCGGCGATTTTTTATCTTTTTGCAGATAAAAAACATATTTAATGCCGAGTTTTTTAAACGCTTTGCGCTTTTCCTCTACGCCTTCGAGAATAAATGTGTGAAGTCTGTCATTCGCCCAAGGATAATAAAATTTCAAACCTTCGTAAACGACGAGCGGCAAATCGCGTTCATTCGCGCATTCAATCGCGTATTTCAGCGCGTGATTATGCGTCGTTCGCTTGAACATCTGCATCCAGTAAAGTACATATTTCGCCTTTTTATTTTCGTTTTTTTCGTTGAGAAGTTGGACTCTTTCGCTGATTTGTTTCATATTAAAACTAATTTTCAGATAACCGCGCAAAGAAAGCAAAGCATCGAGGCAGAAACCCGCGCGTCAGCAAGGGTGCAAAATTCGCAGGATTATGAAACGACAAATTTACACAAATTTACGCACATTTTTTCTTCCATTTTTGTTGATTTTAGCCTTGTCCATTTTTATTTCCGCGCAAGATTTCAAAACGATTCAAGACGGTATCGAATACGCCGAGATGACGCGCGAAATTGATAATCAGCCGGTGAAAATGAATTTGTTGCGGCTCGATTTATCAAAAGTCCGCCTCGATGTCGTTCACGCGATGGACGCGGCAATCGGCACGGAAACGGTTTCGTCAATGGCGACGCGGCACGGCGCGATTGCGGCGATCAATGCGGGATTTTTTAGACTGGATAAAAGCATTTTCGCGGGCGATGCGGCGGGCGTTTTAATGATTGATAAGAGACTTTTGAGCGAGAGCGTGAGCAATCGAATCGCGCTTGGAATTGTTAACGGAAAAGATAATACAGAAGTTAGTTTTGGACATTTAGAGTTAGATTATTTAGCTTTGATCGGAAAACAGTCTTTAGATGTGAACGGAGTAAATAGGGAAAGAAAAAATGATGAACTAATTATTTACACGCCTGAATTCAATCGAACAACTTTGACAAGTAAAAGTGGAGTTGAAGTTGCTGTTGTAAACGGAAAAGTTAAATCAATATTTAAAAGCGGAAGCAACATTATCCCGCCAAATGGATTTATTTTATCAGCGACCGGAAAAGCAGAAGATATATTACTAAAAAGCTCCAAAATCGGAGCAAAAGTTCATCTCCCCTTAATACAACCTTTTTCGATGCTCGACAATGAAAAGGAACAAAAGGAAGAAGAAAAAAGACGCGAGCCATTAGCTGTTATTGACTTGGAAACTTTTAAAAAAGTAGAAGATGTTACTAACGGCGTTCCGCAACTTATCAAAAACGGCAAAATAGAAATCACTTGGGAACAGGAAAAGACTACGAAATCGTTCGTTGAAACAAAACATCCGCGCACGGCTGTCGCAAAATTAAAAGACGGCAAATTTTTGATGGTCACGGTTGACGGCAGAAGCGAAGCGAGCGGCGGCATCGGACTGGAAGATTTGGCGAAAATTCTTTTAGAAATGGGCGCGACGGACGCGATGAACCTGGACGGCGGCGGCTCTTCAACGATGTTTCTCGACAGCAAAGTCGTCAATCATCCGTCCGACAAAGAAGGCGAACGCAAGGTCGGCGATGCGATTTTGGTTTTTCCGCGCAAATAACCGGGGGCGCGAAAAAGCCATTTGCGCTTTTAGTTTATGAATCCGGTTCCTGCTGAGTCAGGCAATGAAGTGTTCCCAAACCCCAAACCAAATCAACGGCGTGAATGCCGACGATTTTTCGCTGCGGAAAAAGTTCCGCCAGAGTTCCGAGCGCGATTCGGTCGTTTTCGTCGTTAAAAGTCGGCACTAAAACTGATTTGTTCGCAATGTAGAAATTCGCGTAGCTCGCCGGAAGTCTTTGATTTGAAAAGATTAACGGCGCGGGCATCGGCAGGCGCACGATGTTTGGTTTTTCATTGTTTGTCAATCGAAAACCTTCCAAACGCTCGCGGTTTTCCTCTAAAATTGCATAATTTGCGTCCGCCGGATTTTTTTCTTCGGCTAAAACGACGGTTTTTTCAGAAACAAACCGGCAGAAATCGTCAACGTGACCGTGCGTGTCGTCGCCGACGATGCCGTTTTTGAGCCACAGCGTTTTTGTCGCGCCGAGATATTCGGCGAAAACCTTTTCGGTGTTTTCGCGCGAAAGCGTCGGATTGCGCGTCTGCGTTTCGTAATCCAATAAACATTCTTCGGTCGAAAGAATCACGCCCGCGCCGTTCACATCAATCGCGCCGCCTTCCAAAACGACTTTTTTACCGTCGTATCGCGCCGTAAAAATTCGCTTGTCGGCACGTTTCGCGTATTCGAGCGCGACTTCGTTATCCAATTGCCAATCGTCGTATTTCGCCCACGCGTTAAATTTGAATTTGACGATTGCCGTTTCATTTTCCGCGTCGTTTTTGACGAACATCGGACCCGAATCGCGCAGCCAGCCGCGATTGTGCGGGATGCGGTGAAACTCGATTTTCGTCAAATCCGCGCCGACTTTCGTCAAAACGCTTCGCGCCTTCGCTTCGTGTTTCGCATCCTGAACCAAAATGCAGACCGTTTCGCCCGCCGCGATCAATTTGCGCGTAATTTCGCCGTAAACCCAATGAATCGCCGCGATTTTGCCGGGAAAATCATTGACATTATAACACCAGCCGATCCATGTCGCGCGGTGTTTTTCCCATTCGGCGGGCATTTTGAAACCTGCTTCCAACGGAGTTTGCTTCATAAATTTGGGGAAAAGAAGTAGCAGGGATAACAGGATAAAAAGGATAAATCAAAAAAATTATCCCTGTCTATCCTGTTATCCCTGCTAATTCTCAGTCAATCAGCCTTTTCTGCAAATCGCCGTAGTTTTCTATTCTTCTATCGCGCAAAAATTGCCAGTTGCGGCGCACGTCTTCCATTCTCGCGCGGTCAATTTCGACGACTAAAACTTCTTCTTTGTCCGCGCTCGCCTGCGCGATGATGACACCAAATGGATCGGCGACGAAACTGTGTCCCCAAAATTGGATGCCGTCCGAACCTTCGTTAAAAACTTCGTGTCCGACGCGGTTCGCCGCCGCGACGAAAACGCCGTTGGCGATGGCGTGCGACCGCTGAATCGTCTGCCAAGCGTCCTGCTGCGACGCGCCGACCGCATCTTTTTCGACGGGGTGCCAGCCGATTGCCGTCGGATAAAACAAGATTTCCGCGCCGCGCAGAGCCGTCAAACGCGCGCCTTCGGGAAACCATTGATCCCAGCAAATCAGCGTCCCGATTTTCGCCTGCGGCGTGTCGAACGCCTTAAATCCCAAATCACCGGGCGTGAAATAAAACTTTTCGTAATAAGCCGGATCATCCGGGATGTGCATTTTGCGGTAAATCCCGACGATTTCGCCGTCTTCGCCCAGAACCGCCAAACTGTTGTGGTGCATTCCCATCGCGCGGCGTTCAAAAACCGGCGCGATAATCGTTACTTTCAAATCTTTCGCAATCTTTCCCAAATGCTCGGTCGAAATGCCCGGAATCGGTTCGGCGAGATCGAACAAATCAACGTCTTCGCGCTGGCAAAAATACTGCGAGCGAAACATTTCCGGCAGACAGATGATTTTCGCGCCTTTGCCCGCCGCTTCGCGGACGAATTCTCCGGCGCGTTTCAAATTGTCGTCAACGTCCGCCGACATCGCCATCTGCACCAAACCAATTGTGTATTCATCGTTTTTGCTCATAATTTACAGGATACGAAAACTTTCACGATTCAGAAAGTTTCGCGTTTCTCATTTTCCGACTTTTTATAACGCAGTTTATGCTGAAATGATTTAAGTTTGTGCGGCTGTGCCGTCTGATGTGCGGAAAGGCTGTGCCTTTCCGTGCTGCATTTCGCAGAACTCTTGAGGCTGCGCCTCATTCGGCGATAAATCGAGGCACAGCCTCTACTTTTTTGAAGCGATGACGGAAAGGCACAGCCTTTCCGCACATCGGCGGGCGAAGCCCTTATAAAAATATTTTGCGTAATATCAGCACGAATAAGTTTATTCCGTTTTAACCTTCAAGAATTTACGCTTGCCGACCTGCAATAAAATCTCGTCTTTTAATTCAATTTCGGCGTTCACGTCGGAAACTTTTTCGCCGTTTAACTTTACGCCGCCCTGTTCGATTAACCTTTTCGCTTCTTTTTTCGACGATGCGAGATCGGTTTGCACGAGCAGTTCGGCGAGATTGTGTTTGCCCGCCGCCGCCGCCGTTTCCTCGATTTCGTCGGGAATCTCCTTTTTGACGAATCGAGCGACGAAATCGGCTTCGGCGTTTTCCGCGTCTGTTGCCGAATGAAAATCGGCGATGACGAGTTTCGCCAAATTGACTTTCGCGTCGCGCGGATTTTCCGCGGCGGATTCGCATTTGAAGCGGCGCGAATTAATTTCGTCAACGCCCAAATCGGTCAGCAGTTCGTAATATTTCCACATCAATTCGTCGGAAATTGACATAATTTTGCCGAACATTTCGTTCGCAGGTTCGTCAATACCGATGTAATTGCCCAAACTTTTCGACATTTTATCAACGCCGTCCGTGCCTTCGAGCAGCGGCGTGGTAATAATAATTTGCGGCATTTGCTCGTATTCGCGCTGTAAATTGCGCCCGACGAGCAGGTTAAACTTCTGGTCGGTGCCGCCGAGTTCGACATCAGAACGAAGCGCGACCGAATCGTAACCCTGAACTAACGGATACAATAATTCGTGGAGCGCAATCGGTTTTTCCTCCGCCATCCGCTTTTCAAAATCATCGCGTTCGAGAATCTGCGCGACGGTTGTGTGCGAGGCGAGTTTGATAAAATCCGCCGCGCCGAATCGGTCAAACCATTCGGAATTAAAACGAATTTCGGTTTTTTCCGGGTCTAATAATTTGAAAATCTGCTTTTTGTAAGTTTCGGCGTTCGCGTTAATTTCTTCGCGCGAAAGCGGCGGACGCGTGGCGTTTTTGCCCGACGGATCGCCGATCAAACCGGTAAAATCGCCGATCAAAAAAATCGCCGTGTGTCCCAAATCCTGAAACGCTTTCAATTTGCGAATGACCACCGTATGTCCGAGATGAATATCCGGCGCAGTCGGGTCTGCGCCCAATTTTACGCGCAGAGGTTTTCCGGTTTTCGCCGAATGTTCGAGCTTTTTCCGCAAATCTTCTTCGCGGATCACATCAACCGCGCCTTTTTTTAAGTGTGCAATTTGTTCGTCAATCGTCATAGAGAATAATGGTAAATGGTAAATGGTAAATGGTAAATGGCAGAAAGGCGGAAGAATTTATGCAGACGTAAAATAATGCCGGAAAGTAAAAAAAATATAGACTTTTTTTGAAAACTTTGGTAACTATTTTCAAGTAAGTGACTTTTTTAGTTAAACGGTTTGAATTATTAGTGATTTGTCCAACCCAAAACATACTAAAGAGTTGCAAATTCGATTTTAAATCAAACTCCTAAATCCGACAATATAATTTTATGAAAAACTCAAAAACGAAGAAGTTAAAACTACATCACAGCAAAATAGATTACGACAGATTTGCACAAAATCTTTCCCGCTCTACCGGCAATTTTTTTAGCGCGTTTATTTTTTTATTGGCATTATTGACAGTCAGCGCATCGGCGGCGACTTTTCAAGTTACCAATACTTCCGACAGCGGCACGGGAAGTTTGCGGCAGGCGGTTTCCGACGCAAACGGCACAGCCGCCGCCGATACGATAAATTTCAGCATTCCGGCGACCGATTCGAATTGCAATGCGGGCGGCGTTTGCACCATTACTCTGACCGGCGGCGTGATTATGATTCAGTCGGCGGGCGGAAATTTAACCATTGCCAATCAAACGGGCGCGAGTAAACTGTTGATTTCGGGCAACGACGCGAGCCGTATTTTTGAAGGCGGAGATGGCGCGAATTTAACACTTGACGGTTTGACCGTAACGCGCGGAGTCAGCACCAATCTGCTCGGTGTCGTCAGGAATGTTCGCGGAACTTTGACGATTATGAATTCGGTTCTTAATCAAAATTCCGGCGATTTTGTCATTTACAGCGGTGCTTTCGGGACGAGCGGCGTTTTGAACGTCACTAACACGACGGTTGATAATAATAAGGCAACCGGCATTTATATGACTAATTCAGTAACTTTCGGCGGGACGGCGCGGGTTGTCAATTCGACAATCAGCAATAATACGGCAGCGGGCGCGAACGGCGGCGGAATACGATTTAACGCTGACCAAATGACAATTACAAATTCGACCGTCAGCGGCAACAGCGCGTCAGGCGGAGGAGGTATTTCTGTCGCGCGCGCGGGAGGCGGCACGAACCCGGCACTTATTTTGACCAACTGCACCATAACCGCCAACACAGCCACCTCCGGCGGCGGCGGCATTCAAGTCGAGCAAACGAATATCGCGCTTCGCAACACGATTGTCGCCGGCAACACCAGTTCGGCAGGCACACCGGATTTCAATTTTCAATACGGCGGCGCGACATCGCTCGGAAATAATTTGATCGGCAACTCGACAAACACCGGAAGCCAGACCGCGCAATGGCTTGCGTCAGATATTTTAAATCAGGATGCGCGGCTCGCGCCACTCGCCAATAATGGCGGAGCGACGAAGACGCACGCTCTCTTGTCGAATTCTCCGGCGATTAACGCCGGCAATAGTTGTGTTTTAACAGCGAACGGCTGCGGCGACGGAAATGCGGCTGTTCCGACCGACCAGCGCGGCGCGGCGCGTTTTGGAACCGTTGACATCGGCGCGTATGAGTTTGCCCCGCGCACGAAATTCGATTTCGACGGCGACGGCAGAGCAGATATTTCCGTCTTTCGTCCCGACAACGGAACGTGGTATATAAATCAATCTTCTAATGGGTTTACGGGACTTCAATTCGGCGTTGCAACCGACAAGATCGTTCCCGCTGATTATGACGGCGACGGCAGAACCGACATCGCCGTTTATCGCGGCGGAACGTGGTATCTCCAGCGCAGTTCGGCGGGTTTTACGGGGTTTGCCTTTGGCGAGGCGAATGATATTCCGCAGCCCGCGGATTACGACGGCGACGGTAAAGCTGATTTAGCCGTTTGGCGACCGTCAAACGGAACTTGGTATGTCTATAATTTAGCGAACAATCAATTTACTTCCGCCCAATTCGGCGCAGCGAATGATAAACCCGTCGTCGGTGATTATAATGGCGACGGCAAAGCTGATTACGCAGTATTTCGTCCGTCAAACGGAACGTGGTATATCGCCAGAGCAAGCGGAGCTGCGGCACAGAATTTTGATTCCATACAGTTTGGCGATGTCGCCGACAAACCGGTTCCGGCGGATTACGACGGCGACGGGAAAACCGATGTCGCGGTGTTTCGTCCGTCAAACGGTTCGTGGTATTTACAAAGAAGTACAGCAGGTTTTACCGGAATTCAATTCGGCATCTCGACGGATTTACCGACACCGGCGGATTACGACGGCGACGGCAAAGCGGACGTTTCGGTTTTTCGCGGTGGAAACTGGTATCGGCTGAACAGTTCAAACAGCGCGTTCTACGCTGAGCAGTTCGGCGCGGTGACCGACCGACCGATTCAAAATGCGCTTATTCCATAAAATTGAATTCAGGCTGATTCGATTCTTTGAAACTATTTCATTCTACGAATCACATTTGCCGATCAAAAATAAAGAAACGACGCAGAATTTACTGCGTCGTTTCTTTATTGAAGCCAATATTATTTCTTGGTTTCATAGATTTAATCATAAAATGGATGTTCCAAATAAGATTTGGAGATTTCGATAATTTTATCTTCAGGATTATCTGCGGAAAAATTTTTATTCTTTTCAGTTAGCTCAAATTTAACGTTAATTTTTATAAACTCACATTTTTCATAAACGGATCGCTGGTCCATTACGCCTGAAATGCCGCTATCCTGATGAAACATTTTAAGTAAATTTTTTCTTTTCATCCCAACTTTTAGTGTGCTGACTTCTTCCATACTTTTTTCGATAAACTTGCAGTTGTTTTCATCCACTTGGTTGTTGTCAGCATTTAAAAAACCAAACGAAACAAAACATCCTGTTAAAAGCAACAATGTCAGTAAAATAGTTCTCATAAATTTGTCCTTTCCTTTCTGTTTAGAGTAAATTTCCAAACCATTCTGTTTTGCTGTTCGTCGAAAATATATTTTCCTTCGATTATTTGCCAGAAACCAAGAAATTCCCAGCGTCCGACGGCTAATTTGTTGAATAACGGAACAAAATGTTTACTTTCGACGGCGTTAAAAAGCGCACGATTATGAACGTCGAGTTTTTGATCGCCGCGTCTGCCCGCGCCGGTGTAGAAAATTATATTTTCATTCTCGCCCGAATAATCTGGATAACACGGATTTATTTTGCCAAAATCGGTTAAAAGCGAGATAAGTCGTTCATTGCGCTGATAGATGCCGTTGCGAACACGATGGATTTCCGACACTTCGTTCCACGAAAAAATTTCGCCGACGCGGGCGTTTTTTAAAAACTTTGTCTCTAATAAACAATTTTTAAAATCTGGGCTTGACATCAAAAATTTTGGTGCTAAACTCTCTTCTACTTTCCAAAAATTCCGAAAAGAATTTTAGCAGTTATTTTCGGTTTATTCATAAAAATCAGTTCCATTTTTTTTCACGGAAACTTAGATGTTTTACGCGCTGAGTTTGTAATTTTTACACATAACGGCTTGATAAATTTATCGGCAAATTTCCTAAATTCAAATTGCCCAAGGAGATACAACTAGTGAAAAAAATTTTAAGTGTTTGTGCAGTCCTGCTGGCTGCTGTAATTACTTTTACATATTTGCCCAAAACGTCCGAAGCCCAAAAGACAATTTTCGGCAAAGGTACAACTGCTGATATTGAACGGGTTAAAGAACTCAGTCTCGGCTATTTGCGAAACGACCGTCTTAACCGCGCGGTTTCGGGAGCGGACGATTTCAAAGTTCAGTCTGTTTCGTTTGACGAATTAAAAATGACGCACACGAAAGTGCGGCAGACGGTCAACGACATTCCCGTCTGGGAAGGCGAGGCGATTGTCCACCTGAAAGCGGATGGCGAACTTTCCGCGATTACCGACGACTTGAAAGAAGCCGTCAGTATCAACACGCAGCCAAATTTTTCAGATCAGGACGCGATCAGAATGGCGAAAACGATGTTCAAAGGCTCGCGCTTTTTGACCGAAAAGCCGACTGCCGATATGTGGATTTATCGCGCTGACGACCGCGATCATCTCGTTTATCGCGTGCAGATGCACCGTGAAGACGGGACAAAAAATACATCAATGCCCGTGATTTTTGTTGACGCGCAAACGGGCGAAAAAGTTTTTCAATACGACAATCTGCAAACCGCTTCCGGCACTTCGCTTTACAGCGGAACGGTCAACATCAATACCTATCAAAACGGTTCGACCTATTATATGGAAGACATTTCGCGCAAAGTCGGAACTTTCGACTATCGCAACACGACATCTTCCGTCTATCGTTTTACCGACACCGACAACATCTGGAACAGCGCGACACAGAAAGCGGCGGTTGACGCGCATTACGGGGCGGAAAAAGTGGTGGATTATTACAACGCGGTTCACGGTCGCAGCGGCATTGACGGCAGCGGCGGTCCGGGCTATTACACTTCGGCTGACGGCGCGACGGGGCTGATTTCGTCAATCGTGCATTACAGCACGAATTACAATAACGCTTATTGGAACGGTTCGTATATGACTTACGGCGACGGCGACGGCACGACTTTTACGCCTTTGACGACGCTCGACATCTGCGGTCACGAAATGACGCACGGTGTCACCGAACGCACCGCCGCGCTGACTTATTCTGATGAATCAGGCGCGCTTAACGAAGGCGTTTCCGATATTTTCGGCGCGATGGTCGAAAGATATACGGAAGGCGAAAGCGCGAACACCTGGAAAATCGGCGAAGATGCCTACACGCCCGGAACTGCCGGCGACGCGCTTCGTTATATGGATGACCCGACACGCGGCAATCAACCCGCCAATTATGCCGACCGCTACACCGGAACTTCGGACAACGGCGGCGTTCACACCAATTCCGGCATCGCCAATTACGCTTTTTATTTAATGGCGAAAGGCGGAACAACCAGCCGCGGCGCGACCGTGACCGGAACGGGCGCGGACAACGCGCAGAAAATTTGGTATCGCGCGTTGACCGTTTATATGACTTCGGGAACAAATTTTGCCGGCGCGAGAACGGCGACGCTCAGTGCGGCTTCCGATCTATACGGTTCGTCGAGTGCGGCTTACAACTCGGTTGCCAGTGCCTGGTGCGCGGTCGGGGTCGGCACTTGCGGCACGCCGCCGCCGCCAGGTGGAGGAGAACTTGTGTCAAACGGCGGTTTTGAAACAAGCGCGTCGCCGTGGGTTAGTTCGGGAACCGGTTATTTTTACACGGCAAACGGCAGTTACCCGCACGGCGGAACCGGTTATATCTATTTCGGCGTGAACAACAGCGTTGCCGGTCAAAGCTATCAACAGCTTACAATTCCGAGTTCGGCGGCGGGAAATCTGACTTTCTGGCTGAATGTCACATCAAGCGAAACCGGAACGACCGCTTATGACAAATTATTCGTCGAAGTTCGCAATACCGGCGGAACTTTGCTTTCGACATTGGCGACATACAGCAACGCCGACAAAGGCACTGCCGGCGCGTATTCGCAAAAATCGCTCAGTCTGGCGGCTTACAAAGGTCAAACGGTGCGTCTGCAATTCCGCACGACGACCGACAGTTCGGTCACGACGACTTTCCGCGTGGACGATGTTTCCGTGAAATAAATTTCAATTCACCAGATAAAAAAGGAGAATGTCTTAACCGGCATTCTCCTTTTTTTACGCAAAGCATCGCTAATCGAATCTTTTCAAGTTAAAATGTTTACACAGATGAATCCAATGAGTAAATTTTTCAGTCAAATATAATTCAACTGCGTGCGATGTTTCTTAATTTTTAATTTTATCCGCTATGTTTGAGAAAATTGTTGAAGATTATTTAAATGATGTTGTCAATACTTTTTACAGGTATCAGAAGATCGCCGAAAAAGCGTTGGAACAGGTTTCCGACGAAGATTTTTTTACGGCAATTGACGCTGAGAGCAATTCGATTGCCGCTATCGTCAAGCACATCGGCGGCAATTTGCGTTCGCGCTGGACTGATTTTTTAGTCGCCGACGGCGAAAAACCGGACAGAAACCGTGATTCGGAATTTATCGCTGATGGCGACACGCGCGAAAGTTTGACGGAATTTTGGGAAAACGGCTGGAGGGCGCTTTTTCAAACTTTTGAATCTCTGGACCCTGCGGATTTTGAAAAAACGGTGCGGATTCGCGGCGAAGATTATACGGTCATCAGAGCGATCAACCGTTCGCTCACTCATACGGCTTCCCACATCGGACAAATTACTCTGCTGGCGAAACATTTTCGCGGCGCGGATTGGAAAACTCTGAGCATTCCGAAAAATAAATCGGCGGAATCTAACGGTTATTTATCGGAAAATAAAGAAAAAGCGCATTATCTGGAAGCGACGAGCGACTTTGCCGGGAAGATAGAGCAGGATTTTGCGGAAGCGTTGGAAAAAGAAAATGAAAAGTGAGCGGGAGAAGACAGTGTTTTCCCGCTCAAACTTTTATGTCAATTAGTATCGTCTGACCAGAACGCGGCTGATTAATCTGGTGGTTACTCTGCCGTTTGCCCGGTAGCGAGTTTGGCAGGTTTCGCGGTATAAATTACGTCCGTGCCGAACGGCTGCATTGACGCTGTTATTATTTGACTTCGCCTCGACCGACGAAACAAAAACCATTAACGAAATCGAAATGATTGCTAAAGCCAAGAATTTTTTATTGCATTTCTCCTTAATTTATTTGTCGTAATCCCGAATATAAAAATCTTCCCGAAAGACGACACGCAATTTTTGACGCGGCGAAAATATTCATAATTGGTAAAATTTTGCTGTTATAATGTAAAGTTATGTCAAGGTAAAATGCGATAAATTACGGATTATTTATGAAAGTAATATCTATTCTCGGTTCGACGGGTTCAATCGGCTGCAACGCTCTAAAGGTCATTGAACATTTGGGCGATTTTCGCGTGTTCGCGCTCGGCGCGGGCGAAAATGTCGGCAAACTCACTGAACAAATTAAAAAATTTCAACCTCAACTGGTCGCCGTTAAAGATGAAGAATGCGCTGAGGAATTAAACCGCAAAATTTCAAATTTCAAATTTCAGATCCCGAAAATTGTCGTCGGCGAAGCAGGTTTAATTGAAGCGGCGACGCGCGAAGAAGTGGAAACGGTGGTTTCGGCAACGGTCGGCGCGGTCGGGTTCGTGCCGACGCTGCGCGCTTTAGAGGCGGGAAAACGCGTCGCGCTGGCGAACAAAGAAACGCTCGTGATGGCGGGCGAATTGATGACGAAGGCGGCGCGTGATAACAACGCGGAAATTTTGCCGGTTGATTCCGAACACAACGCCATTCACCAATGTCTGCGCGGCGAACGGCGCAGTGAAGTTAAACGATTGATATTGACCGCTTCGGGCGGACCTTTTCGCGCGAAAACAAAACGCGAAATTGAAAATGCGACGCGCGAAGAGGCGTTAAATCATCCGACGTGGCAGATGGGCGACAAAATTACGATTGACAGCGCGACCCTGATGAATAAGGGTCTGGAAGTCATCGAAGCGCGCTGGCTGTTTGATTTTCCGGCGGACGAAATCAGCGTCGTCGTGCATCCGCAATCGGTCGTGCATTCGATGATTGAGATGGTTGACGGCTCGATCATCGCGCAGCTCGGCGTAACCGATATGCGCCACGCGATTCAATACGCGCTGACTTTTCCCGAACGAAAACGCGGCGAACTCGCACCGTTCGATTTTGCGAAAATTTCACAACTGACTTTTGAAAAACCCGATTTTGAACGCTTTCCGTGTCTGGCTTTGGCTTACCAAGCATTGAAAACCGGCGGCACGATGCCCGCGACTTTGAACGCCGCCAACGAAATCGCGGTGCAGGCGTTTTTAGATAATAAAATTAAACTGTCGGACATTCCGAAAATCATCGAAAGCGTGATGCGCGAACACGAAACGCAAAAAGTCGCCGATCTTGAAACCGTTCTTTTAGCTGACAAATCAGCGCGAAAACAGGCTATAATGAAATTGGCAAATTTGGAAAAGACTGCCTCGGCAAAGTGAGGTGAAAATTAAAGTCGCCGATTTGCTTCCGTAAAATAAAGTTTGACTCTGCAAAGAGCGGGTTTTACACTTTAGTTTGCAACTTGACGCGCCCGGTTTGTTTCTAAAAGGTCAGGAAATTTTAACAGAGGAATTTATTTAATGTACGATATTTTAATAGTCATTTTATCCGTCATCTTCGTTCTCGGAATCGCCATCAACATTCACGAATTCGGACATTTCGCGGTTGCCAAACTGCTCGGGATTCGGGTTGACGCTTATTCGTTTTTCGGTTTGGGTCCGCGTATTTGGGGTGTCAAATACGGACACACCGATTACCGGATCAGCGCGATTCCGCTCGGCGCATACGTTAAACTTTACGGCGACGAAGCGACTGGACCGCTTGAAGGCAAGGACGAACAGGAAGAAGTTGTTCCCGAATCGGAACTTTATGAACTGCGACCGCGCTGGCAGAAATTTCTCGTAATGATCGGCGGACCGTTTATGAACTTGCTGCTGGCATTTTCGATTCCGTTCGCGGCAGGTTTGATTTACGGCGTTCCGGCAATGCCTTCGCCGGTCGTCGCCTCGGTCAAAGCGGGCGGAGCGGCGGAACAAGCCGGAATTAAAGTCGGCGATAGAATTGTTGCATTTGACGGCGTGGAAAATCCGAGTTGGGAACGAATTGACCACGATTCAATGATCGCACCCGATATGCAGGTTCCGATTACCGTCGAACGCAACGGACAACGCGCTAATTTGGCGATCAAACCGACCAAGCAAGAAGTTAAGGGAAATTCAGTCGGTTCATTGGATTTCGCGCCGACCGAGCCGGTAATTGTTTCTCCGCTGCCCGATTCGCCCGCCGCCAAAAGCGGACTTCAAAGAGGTGATAAGGCGATTTCAATTAACGGCGAAACAATTAACAGCCTCGATAATTTCAAAGAATTAGTTCAAAAATACAAAGAAAATCCGATAAAAATGGTCGTCGTTCGCAACAATCAGCCGCAGGAAGTCACCGTGCAGGCGAAAGTCGGCGAAGACGGCAAAGCATTAATCGGCGCGAATTTGAGCAATCAGAGTTTAGACCGCGAACCGGCTTCCGTATCGCAAGCTGCCGCCTTTGCCGTTAATTCAAATCTGGAAATTATCCGTCTGACAGGCAGAGTTTTCGGACAGCTTTTCGCGGGCAAGCGTTCGGTCAAAGATGCCGGTGTCGCCGGACCCATCGGAATCGTCCAAATAATTTCTCAGGTCGTTCACGAGCAAGGTTTTATTGGATTAATTTCAATTCTGGCATTAATCAGTTTGAATCTCGGCGTATTTAATTTACTGCCGATTCCGATGCTCGACGGCGGACAAATCGCGGTTCTGGCAATCGAAGGTTTTCTCGCGCTGTTCGGTTTAACGCTTTCGATGGCAGTCAAGGAAAAAATTCAACTCGCCGGTTTAGCGATAATTTTGCTATTGATGGTCACGGTTATTTTCTTTGACGTTTCGCGGATTATCGGAAAATAAATGCAGAAGCCCGCACGAAGTAAGGGCGCGTTCTAAAAACTCTTACTTCGTGCGGACTTCTGCAATAAAATAAAAAATGAGAAAAGAAACAAAAGCGGTAATGGTCGGAGATGTGCAAATCGGCGGCGGTGCGCCGGTTGCCGTCCAATCAATGACGAAAACCGACACGACTGACGTTGACGCAACGGTTAAACAGATTGATGAAATGGTCGAGGCGGGCTGCGAAATCGTTCGCATCGCCGTTCCCGACGATGATGCGGCGGCAGCACTCAAAGAGATTCGTCCGCGCGTTAATATTCCAATCGTCGCCGACATTCATTTTCATTACAAATTAGCTCTCAAAGCACTCGAAGCCGGAGTTGATAAACTGCGCTTAAATCCCGGAAATATCGGTTCGATTAACCGCGTACGCGAAGTTGTCCGCGCCGCCGAAGCGCAGAAAGTTCCGATCAGAATCGGTGTCAACGGCGGCTCCCTGGAAAAAGATTTGCTGAAAAAATACGGCACGGCAACGCCCGAAGCGATGGTCGAATCGGGAATGCGCCACGTCAATATTCTCGAAGATTTGGGTTTTTCCGACATTATTATTTCCTTAAAAGCGTCTGATGTGCAAAGAACGGTCGCGGCGTATCGTTTGATGTCGGAAAAAGTTAATTATCCACTTCATCTCGGCGTAACCGAAGCCGGAACGCCGTTCGGCGGCACGATTAAATCGGCGATGGGTTTGGGAATTTTGCTGTTTGACGGCATCGGCGACACGATTCGCGTCTCTCTCGCCGCCGAACCACACGAAGAAGTGCGCGTCGGCTGGGAAATTTTGAAAAGTTTAGATTTGAGAAAACGCGGCGTAACGGTCGTCGCGTGTCCGACGTGCGGACGGCTTGATATTGATAATTTCGTCGAAATCGTCACCGAAGTCGAACGCCGTTTGGCGCACGTCGAAGAACCGCTGCACCTTTCAATTATGGGCTGCGCCGTCAACGGTCCGGGCGAAGCGCACGATTCACAGCTTGGAATTACGTTCGGTCGCAACGTCGGGATGATCTTCAAAGACGGCGTTCCGATGCGAAAAGTCGGCGGCGAAAATATCGTCGAAGAATTTGTCAAAGAAGTCGAGATTTTGCGAAAGGAAGGCGCAAGTGCTAAATCTTTAGCCGAAACAAGTCCACTCGTGCAAATAAGTTAGAAATTCCCGCCGCGATCAGAAGCTGAATAATTTTTTGTTTCAATTAGCTTCTGTTCGCAACTGGAAATTCATATCGCAAGAATCGTAAAAGGATAAAACGGCAAATTTCGCACCACGCCGAAAACAATCAGCGCGATCAAAAATCCCCACAATAAATAAGGATTGAAAATATTGAACGATAAACCGCGACCTCTGACGACAATTGAACCGAGCGAAATAAACAAATAAATTCCGACGAACAAATAAATCGGCAAAAGCAGATTGTAATGCAGCGCGCCGAAAATATCGCCGTGAAAAAGCGCGTGAAAACCGCGCGTCAAACCGCAGCCCGGACAATTTAATCCGGTCGTCGCGTGGAGCGGACAGATGGGGAAAAATCCGGCGGTCGTCGGATTAAAATAACCGACGACGAACGCGCCCGCCGCTGCCGCCGCAATTCCCGCTACCGCCAAAAGTCGTTCGCTCGCAGACGATGCGGCAAATGATTTTTCTTTCTCAATCATTCTTATTTGAATAATCTTTGCATAATCTGCGCGACTTCCAATCTGTCTTCCGTCGTCAGATTCTGCTTTTCAAAAAGTTTCACAATCGTTTGTAAATCAGCCAGATATTCGGGCGAAACGCCGCTCGGCGCAGATTGAATCTGTTGTCGAAGCGCATCCAGCCCCGTCTGTCGCTCATTTGCAAAGCGATATTTAGATAACGCCTGACTCAAACTCGCGCCCGTGTTGAACTGCCATAATTTCAATTGGTCGCTTCCGAGACGACTTTGCAGTGAAGAGAGCAGTGATTGAGAAATTGCGATTTGTTCGCCGGTCGGTTGTTTGCCAAATTGGACAGGTTTTTCCGTAGTTATATTTTCGACAGTGGTTCCGTCCGGTCTTTTTTCAATATTTCTACTAGTAATAACCATCGGTTGTGGAGCATTTGAACTTTCAGCTCGATTGATTTCCGCCAACTTTTGAAGCTGTTCTTTTTCCGTCGTCCAATCTTCCTGAAAAACTTTGCCGATTGAATCGGTATTTAAAAACACCGGCGACGAAGCGTTTTGAACATTTGCTAATTCAAATCCGACCTTGAGCCAGTTGTAATTTTCCGCCGCTGAATTTCCGGTCGCAAAATTATAAATGAGAATGCCGGTAACGCTGACGGCTTGACCGTTTAGCAAAGTCGGTTTGAACTTTGACGCGAGAGCAGCGGTCGTAGCGGCTTGTCTAAGTAAAGGATGTCCTGAAACAGCATTTGCAGAAATTACGTCGCCTTTTTCGTCAATCGTAACCTGAACATTAACCGCACCTTCCGCGCCGACTGCTTTCGCCGCCGCCGCATAAGCCGGAACTACTAAATTTTTTGCTTTACCATTTACTACGCCGCCGGAAATTATTTTGATAGAATTATTTGCCGGAGATTGCTCACTAACCGCGCCGTCCGCCATACTTCTTTCCGGCATTTGTGGCGCAATGGTAGATACATCAGATGGAGTAAAATTATAAACGATTACACCGACAACTCTGACCGCTTGTCCTGAAAGCTGCGTCGGTGAAAATTTTGCCTGCTTTGCGGCATTTTCCGCCGCCTGTCGAAGCAAAGGATGTCCTGAAACCGCGCTTGCCTCGGTGACGCTGCCGTCTTCGTCAATCGTCACTTTGACATTAACCGCGCCGCTGGCATTAACCGCTTTTGCCGCCGCCGGATATTCGGGTATCGGTAAATTTTGCGCTTTGCCGTTCAACACGCCGCCGGAAATAGTTTGCGGTATCGGCGCGGTTGTTTGCGCCGAAATAATTGAAAAACCGAGTAAAATAAGCGAAAGGACTGAAAGAATTTGTTTTTTCATAGTTTTTCTCCTGTTTTGTGTAAGATAAGATGCGTTATTTTAGACTTTCTTTTGACAATAGTAAAGAATTTTGTTGAAAATATCGTATTTGCAAACTGATTTTTAACTGTTAAACTACACCCGAATTGGAAAAATAAAATGTTTATTGATCGAGTAAAAATTAAAATCAAAGCAGGCGACGGCGGCGACGGCGTAACGGCGTTTCGGCGCGAAAAATTTATTCCGCGCGGCGGACCTTCAGGCGGCGACGGCGGCAAAGGCGGCGACATTTGGATGGAATCGGACGAAGGATTCAACACGTTGCTGCATTTACGTTACAACCCGGAACACAAAGCCGAACGCGGCAGACACGGCGAAGGCTCGAATCGGCACGGCAAAGACGGCGAAGATGAACTCGTCAAAGTTCCGATTGGGACGCAGGTTTTTGATGCCGAAACCGAAGAAATGCTTTTCGATTTCACTGAAAGTGGACAAAAATTTCTGGCGGCGAAAGGCGGTAAAGGCGGTTGGGGAAACCAGCATTTCGCCACGCCGACGCGCCGCGCGCCGCGATTTCATTACACGGGCAGACCGGGCGAAGAACTGGAATTGCAGCTCGAATTAAAATTAATCGCCGATGTCGGATTAGTCGGTTTTCCGAACGCCGGAAAATCCACTTTGATTTCGGTCATTTCCGCCGCTAAACCGAAAATCGCCGATTATCCGTTTACGACTTTGGAACCGAATCTCGGCGTGGTTGACGTGGGCGAATCGAAAACTTTCGTCGTCGCCGATATTCCCGGTTTAATCGAAGGCGCGTCGGAAGGCGCGGGACTCGGCGACCGATTTTTGCGGCACGTCGAACGAACGAAATTGATTTTGCATCTGGTTGATGTTTCTTCGATTTCGGGCAGAAATCCGGTTGAAGATTACGAAATTATCGACCGCGAACTGGCGAATTACGACGTAAATTTATCGAATCGCCCGCAAATCGTTGTCGCCACGAAAATTGACGCGCTCGATGAGCCGGAAAGATTGAAAAATCTGCGCGAAGCCGCCGAAAAAGACGGCAAACAATTTATGACAATTTCCGCCGTCACCAATCGGGGAACGCAGGAATTGGTTTTCGCGGTGGCGCAGAAACTGGACGAAATAAAAAAAGCGGACGCTGAAATGAAGAAAACGGAGATCAGTTTGGTCGAGCCGGAAATCGAAGCGGAAGATGTTTGAAGATCAACTCAAAAGCAAAATGAAAGACGGTTCGCGGCATTTCGTTGATATGCCCGAAGTCGTCTTTTTTGACGAAGTTGCCGATCACGTCGAAGAATTAGACGGCGCGGAAATTACCGAATTTTTGACCGACGGCGTAGTCGGAATGTGGCTGGAATTTGAATATCGCGGACACCAATTCACCGTCAACAATCATCTCGGCGATTATTTATTCTTTGTCGAAGATGCGGATTGTCCCGAAGAGATTCTGTTTGAAATCGTTGACCATTTTCGTCAGCTTTTGGAAAGATGAGTAAAATCGCATTTTACGGCGGAAGTTTCGATCCGCTTCACAACGGACATTTGACGATTGCGCGGAAATTGATTGAAGTTTTCGATCTCGACGAATTCGTTTTTATTCCCGCTTTTCACGCGCCGCACAAAAAAGATAAAAATCCGACTTCCGCATTTCACCGTTACGCGATGCTCGCTCTGGCGACGAACGACGAGCCGAAAATCAAAGTTTCCCGCATCGAACTCGACGCGCCCGAAAGACCTTATACCTACGAAACTTTGTCGAAACTGAAAAATGAATTAAAAAACTCGCAGATTTTTTTCGTGATGGGCGCGGATTCGTGGACGGAAATTACGACGTGGCGCGAATGGGAAACGGTTCTGAGGATTGTTGATATAATCGTCGTGACGCGCCCCGATTACGACATCGAATTTTCGCATATCACGAGCGAAATAAAAGAAAAAATTGTTGATTTGCGGCACGAAAACGATTTGCGATTAGCGACTGACGATTCACGAATTTATATTACGGACGCAGTTCAACTCGACATTTCAGCGACGGAAATCCGCTGGAAAATAAAGGAAAATGACAACTCCTGGCGCGAACTCGTGCCGTTAGAGGTTGCAAAATACATCAAAAAATACGACCTTTACATTTAACAGTTATCATTTGTCATTTATCGAGCGAATTTTTGATAAATAATAAACGTTAAATCAACAATTAAATTATGGAAGCGACACAAGAAAAAACTTTACAGCACGAAACGACGGAAACGATTGAAATCGCGCAGCCTGCTACGCCTTTTGCCGAACTCGACGACGAAGTAAAACTCGCATTGACCTGCGCGAGCGACAAAAAAGCCTATGATATGGTCGCGCTCGATTTGCGCGAGATCGCCAGTTTTACGGAATTTTTTATCATCTGCACCGGCGCGAATCAGCGACAGGTACAGGCGATTTCCGATGAAATTAACGAACAGCTTAAAAAACAACTGAAATCGAAAGCGATTCGCATCGAAGGCTACAACGCCGCCGAATGGGTTTTGCTCGATTACGGCGATTTTATCGTCCATATTTTTGAAAAAGAAGCCAGAGATTTTTACGATTTGGCGCGACTCTGGCGCGACGCGCGGAAAGTTGAAATTCCCAAAGAAATTTAGGGTTTTATGTCGAAAGTTACAATTGAAATTGACGTGCCGGATGCGGTTTTAGGAACGCCGCTGGAAGAAAAACTGCGACGGGCGTTGTCCCGCCAAGCACTTGAACAAGCCGTTGTTGCGCTTTATCAAAACCGCGACATCTCGACCGAAACCGGCGCGCATCTGCTCGGTGTTTCTTTATCCGAGTTCATCAAATTTCTCGGTGATAAAAAAGTTTCGATTTTCGATTTTGATGAAAATGAATGGCGCGAAGAAATACAAAATTTTAATCGGGTCAACTCGGAAATCTCATCGCAGAAAGGACTTAGACAATGATTGTCGTTTCAGATTCCTCGCCGCTGATCGGATTATGCGCGATTGGAAAACTTGAACTTCTCAAAAGTCTCTATCAGAAAATTTACATTCCCGAAAGCGTTTTTGAGGAAGTCGCCGGAAGCGGAAGTCGAACCGGCGCAAACGAAATTAAAAATGCTTCGTGGATCGAAAGAAGAAAGGTTTCTCCGCGAAAAATTGACAGGTTATCCGTAAAAATCGGACTCGGCAAAGGTGAAACCGCCGCTCTAATTCTGGCTTCGGAAATTAAGGCTGATTTACTGATAATTGACGATTTGAAGGCGCGAAAAAACGCGCAAATGCGAAATCAGGCGATTATTGGCATACTGGGAATTTTTTTATTGGCAAAATCGCAAAATTTGCTTTCCGAAGTGCGTCAATCTCTGGACGATTTAATCGTTTCCGGTTATTGGATCAGTCCGAATTTGTATCAAAAAATTCTCGAATCAGCCGGGGAATAAAATTTTCAAAATGCGCTTTCGATTCGTTTGGGTCGGCAAAACTAAAGACAAAAATTGGCGGGCGTTGCAGGAAGAATACTTGCAGCGTCTTTCGCATTTTGTAAAGTTTGAAATAATTGAATTAAAAGACGATACCAAAGAAGATGAAGGCAAACGAATTTTGGAAAAAGTGAATCAAAGCTCATTCGTCTGTTTGCTGGACGTGAAGGGACGCTCGATTTCTTCGCACGATTTAGCCGGGAAAATCGAAAACTGGCAGAATCGCGGTTTCAAAGAGATCGCATTTGTCATCGGCGGCGCGGAAGGCGTGTCGTCCGAGGTTGTCGAAATGGCGGACTTTAGTTTATCCTTGTCGTTTCTGACTTTGACGCACGAAATGGCGCGTGTCGTAATGTTAGAACAACTTTATCGAGCTTATACAATAGTAAAGGGGTTTCCATATCAAAAATGAGTCAATTAAACTTAGAAGAAATTAAAGAAAAACTGCTCGCCGAACGCGCGCTTCTGATCGAAAAACTGAAAGGCAACGACCTTTCGGTAGATGATTCTGAAACGCCCGATCCGGTTGATTTGGCAGTCAGAAATTATTCAAAAAACGTAATGCTGGCAGTTTCGGAAAACGAAAGCCGACAGCTTCTTTTTATCAACGAAGCGTTGGAACGCATTGCCGACGAAGAATACGGCGCGTGTCAAAACTGTGAAGACGACATCAACCCGAAACGCTTAAACGCCGTTCCCTGGGCGCGTTACTGCTTGAAATGTCAAGAGTTACAGGAACAGGGTTTACTTGATGAAGAATAACCAATGGTGAACGGTGAGTGGTGAATGATAAACTAAAAAATTTTTAACATTCACCACTAATCACTTACCGTTTATCATTAAAATATGTTTCATAAAATTTATGACGCGCTTTTGACACTCGCCTTTCCTCAAGCCTGCCAAGTTTGTAATAACAGCGTTGAAAATTCAGCCGACGGCGTTGCCTGCAACGCGTGTTGGGAGAAAACACGAATTTTTTCCGACGCGGAAACTTTATGCGGCAAATGCGGACGCTATTTGCGGGAAAAACCGGCTAATCTTCAAACTTTCTGTCATCTTTGCGATGCACATTTTTACGATTGCGCTCTCAGCGTCGGAATTTACGAACACGCGCTGTCGGCTTCCGTTCTCAAGCTCAAACGCGAACCTTTCGCCGCCAAACGACTGCGAAATCTTTTCATTGCGCGCTTCCAAAACTCCGATTTCCAGGACGCTTCTTTAATCATTCCCGTTCCCCTCTCGAAAAAACGCCTTTTGGAACGCGGTTTCAATCAAGCTGCGGTTCTGGCTGAAATTTTAGCCAAACAAACCGGCATAAAACTGGATAAACAGAGCCTTATCCGCAAAATTCACACGCCGATGCACCGCGCCGCGATGGACAACAAAGCCCGCGAAATGAGCGTCAAAAACGCCTTTGAAGTCAAACGGGCAAATCTCGTCAAAGGCGCAAAAATATTGCTGATTGATGACGTTTTCACCTCCGGCGCGACTGTTTCAGCCTGCGCCAAAACCCTGAAAAAATCGGGCGCGGAAAAAGTTTATGTTTTCACGCCGGCAAAGACTTTATAATGCAGAAGCCCGCTTTACGACGTTTTTGGCGCACACTCTGGAAGGCAGCAATCGTTTTCTGAGTGCCGAAGAAATGATCAGAACCGCAGCTTTCGGCGGCGCGGCGGCGTTAGGATTGGAAAACGAAATCGGAACGCTCAAAACCGGAAAACAAGCCGATTTGATCGTCATTGCGCTCAATAATATCGCCCAAATGCCTGTTCGCGACGTTATACTCGGCACTGCTTTTCGCTTCTAGCGCGCGCGACTTTCACCTGACAATGGTCGCCGGCGAGGAAATTTACCGAGACGGGCAAATAAAAAAAGTTGACGAAGACGAAGCGGAGGTTAAGTTACACATAAGAAAAATTGCCGATAAAATGGTGATTATTTATATAAAAAATATTCCTCTATTTTTTGTTATTTCTTATCTTGATAAAAATAATTTTAACTTTCAATTTTTTCCGTAAAGATGACTCGAAAAAGTTATTTTTACATTGAGGCTTTAAAAGAACCAATCCAAATTCTCAGTATTTTATGCAAAAAATTGGATTTAAAGTGAAATTTATTATGAAAATGAAAGGATGACTTGATGAAATCTTTCTGAATTTGGTCATTACCGAAAAAGCTCTACAAGCAGTTTATACAAAGGATTTACAAGACTGCTAATAATAATCTCAGACAATAGTAACAAGAGGACGGAACGTTAATTGCTCTTAAACAGATATAGTAAAGTGTATTTCAAAGTTCCAAAGGCTGAGTTCTTCAGCTTAAATCTGAGAAAATTAACCAATAAATAAAAATTAAGAGGATAAAAAATGAAAAATTATCAGGAAATAATCAATGCCAAAGTGTTTCGCTTAGGTGCAATGTTGTTTCTTTTGCTGATGTTTGATAGCCGCTCAGGAGTATGAATACCGACACAGGAGCGGCGCTTCTACAGAATTGACAACAACAACAAATGAGCAGGGGACTTATACGTCCAGTTCAGGAGTAACCGGAATGTTACCGACACAGGAGGCGCAGTGGTACCAGGAGTAAAAGTTTTACTATTAGATACTAAAACTTCTACAGAATTGACAACAACAACAAATGAGCAGGGGACTTATACGTTTAATAATGTCCAACCCGGTGAAGGATATAACCTGACTTTTACGGGTCAAGGTTTCCAAACTTTTAATCTTACCGATGTCAAACTCGGAATTGGAAAAATTGAGACCCAGAATGCACAGTTGAGTGCCGGACAAGTTGCGGAAACGGTAAACGTGGTGTCAACTTCCGGCGATGCAACTTTGAATACGACGGATGCCAGTATCGGTAACGTTATTGATCGCCGGCAATTACGCGAACTTCCAATTCAGATTCGCAGTTCTCCGGCTGCACTTATTGGCTTACAACCCGGCGCGGTTGGGCAAAATGTAGGTGCTGGCGGCGGTAATCGAACAGGTTCAGTTACGGGGGCACGAGCCGACCAAGGAAATATTACAGTTGACGGAATTGATGCCAATGATGTTACAACCGGACAAGCATTTAATACTGTAGCTAACGCTCCGATTGATTCTATTCAAGAATTTAGAGCTGTTACGTCAGGTCCCAATGCTTCCGAAGGTCGAAGCAGCGGTGGACAAATTCAATTGAAAACCAACAGTGGTACTAATAAATTTCACGGAAATGTACGTGAGTATTACAGAACCGAGGAAACAGCCGCAAACAGTTTTTTTAATAATAGAAACGGAGTTGATAGACCAGCACTAAGAAGACATCAATTTGGCGGCAGTCTCGGCGGACCGTTGCCGTTCCTTAATTTCGGTGAAGGCGGACCTGTTGTAAAAAGCGGAAAAAACAGACTTTTCTTCTTTTTTGATTACGAGGGTCGGCGTGATAATTCCGAAGTTTCTACTTCACGAACTGTTCCACTTCAAAGTTTTCGTGATGGAAGAATTGGTTATATTTTAGCCACTTCGACCACCGGTGCCGGCGCGTGTCCGGCGAACGCTCGTCTTGATACCAGACCTGATTGTATCGGTTATCTTACACAAGCCCAGGCAGCGGCATTGGACCCGCGAGGAATAGGAGTTAGTCCGGCTCTTTTGTCCTTCATAAACAGCCGCTACCCGTTGCCGAATGACTTAACCGGCGGAAATGGAATTAATACAGGTCTTTTCAGATTTAATGCACCAAACACCAGAGCTGACAATATATACACGGCGCGCGTTGATGCGAATCCAACAGAAAAACAGAGAATATTTGTTCGCACCACTATTTCCCGACGCGATTCAACCAATGCGCTTCAACAGTTCCCAGGCGATGCTGACGCAGTAACTTTTCAGGACAGAAGTTATGCAATAGCCGGCGGTCATAGCTGGGTTATCTCTCCAAAATTTTTTAACCAGTTTATCGCCGGACTTTCAAAATCAGTAAATATTTTCACGCCGGCTAATGCCGCATCTTTTCCGAATAGTTTTAACGGTGGGGGAGTTTTGACATCGCCTTATGCAAGTCTGAGTTTTCAGGATCGTAATGTTTACGTCCCGACATTTCGTGATGATGCGACTTATACTGCCGGTTCTCACACTCTCCAATTCGGCGGGGTATTTAAACCAATTCGTCAGAATCCTTCACTTACTAATGACTTTAATTTTGTTACTTTAGGACTCGGTGGTCGTACATCTGCTCTCAACAGCACCCTACGTCCTACCAACATTCGTACAGGTTCGACGGGCGCGTTTGATTCCGCTTTCGCCTTTGCTTTGGGAAGGATTGCACAAGTTCAAACTAATTTTGTATATGACAGACAAGGAAACGCTTCCGCTCCGGGAAGTGGGCGGAGCCGCAGCTATGCCTACAACGAGTATGAATTTTACACTCAGGATAACTGGAAAGTTCGTAGTGATTTAACATTAAACTTGGGATTGCGTTACTATCTTTACCCTGCTCCATATGAAGTTAATGGACTTCAAGCCGCCAATGATGTAGGTTTTCAAGAATTGGTTAATCTGAGAATTAAAAATGCTGCTAATGGAATTGCCAGCAACACTTCCGAGCCTTTTACCAGTTTCAACTTGAACGGAAAAGCAAATGGTGGTGATCCTCTTTATAAAACGGACAAAAACAATTTTGCTCCAAGAATTGGCTTTGCTTATAACCCTTCCTTCAAAGGAGGAATTTTGGGGGCGATTTTCGGAGATCATAAAGCTGTATTACGCGGTAACGCTTCCGTAGTCTATGATCGTTCTGCCGGGGCAATTACCTTTATTCAGGATCAATCGAATTTTCTCTTTGACAACAGCGCGACAACAACATTCGGTAATACCAATGCAAGAACCGCTCTTCTAAACGATCCCAGGTTTACAAGTATTAACTCTCTTCCTTTTCAGAATGTAGCACCTGTAATTACACGTCCGGTAACACCTTTTGTTACTAACGGAGTACCTACAGGATTAGCAGATGGTCAAAATAATTATGTAATTGATAAGAATTTTGAAGTGCCTTATTCATACACGTTCAACTTGGGTATGCAACGCGAATTGCCTGGAGATATGATTCTTGATGTTGCTTATGTCGGACGTTTGGGACGTAAACTTTTTGTTCAGGCGGATGCCGCGCAAACATTGAATTTCAAGGATAACGCATCAGGACAATATTTATTTGCCGCATTTAATGCGCTTCAAGCACAAATTCAAGCCAATGCTGCCGCCGGTAATCCTTTATCTCAAGGGGTTACGGTACAACCGTTTTTTGAAAACCAATTGGGTCCGGCAACTATGGCAAGCTACGGAGTGGGATGTGGAGGTTTGGGATTAGGCTCTAACTGTACACAACTTATTGCAAATTTTATCGGAAATCTTGTTCAAATTGGTGATACATCCGATTCAATTCAAGCACTTTACTCTAACGGATTAATCGGACCTAATGTCGGCGTAAGCGGACAATTTGCAGTTAATTCTTATATTACAAATTTGGGTTCTTCGGAATATCACGGCGGACTTATCAGTTTGCAGAAACGTTTCTCAAAAGGATTTCAGTTTGAGGTAAATTATACTTTTTCGCACTCGATAGACAATCAATCGAGCGTCGTCAATACCGTAATTGGCGGATTGCTTTGTGATATAACAAACATTAATGCTTGTCGTGGCGATTCGGACTTTGACATCAGACATCTTTTCAATGCAAATTACATTGTTGATGTTCCGTTTGGTCGCGGAAGAGCCTTCGGCAGCGATATGCCGAAATGGTTGGATGCGATTGTCGGCGGATTTACGTTTTCAGGTATTGTAGGTGCCAGATCAGGCTTGGCTATTAATTCGGCAACCGGTTCTTATCCGGTTTCATATTTTGTGAATAGTCCGGCGATTGTAACGGGCAATAGTTCCGCGTTTGCCGCAGATATTCACGATGAAGGTGGAGGTGTTCAGTTTTTTGCCGATCCTGCCGCTGCCCAAGCTGCTTTGCGCTATCCGAAACACGGAGAAATCGGTTCAAGAAACACTTTCCGCAGTCCGGCGTTTGTTAATTTCGATATGGGATTATCAAAGAGATTCAAAATGCCTTGGTCGGAAAATCATACTATTACAATCCGTGCGGATGCTTTCAACGTATTTAATCAAAATTCGTTCAGTCTTCCTGATCTTACTTATGGTTCAACTACGTTCGGACGAATTACAGATTCGTTAAGTTCACCTCGTGAACTTCAATTCGCGCTTCGTTATGATTTTTAATTAAAACGAACACGCTTTTAGATTTTGATCGAATAAACGGCATCAGGTTTCTCGAATTTCGAGAAACCTTTTTATTTTGCATTTGTACTGTTTTAGAGAGCAACGAAATTTGGCACGGGCTGGCTGATTTTTTTAATCGCGTCGCGCATTGAGTATATTCCACAGATATTTAATGGTCGAAGAACTCGGCGTTTTTGTTGCAATCGGTGTCGGTACGCTTCTCGATTGTCATTCAAACTGGACGGCGGCGCATTTTTTGATGGAAAAGAATGGGAAAGACGCGCCCGACTGCACGGTGACGGCGAATTATGCGGTTGAACTTCTGCGTCCGACACCGGCGGATGCGGA
This sequence comes from Pyrinomonadaceae bacterium, assembly GCA_965217575.1. Classification (GTDB taxonomy): domain Bacteria; phylum Acidobacteriota; class Blastocatellia; order Pyrinomonadales; family Pyrinomonadaceae. Next base: position 2,210,199 of record OZ244558.1, read on the forward strand.
TATTTTTTTAAGGCGCGGGTCGTTGATTCGACCGAAGACCGTGCGACCGTCGAAGCTGAATTGATTGCGAACGATAAAGTTTGCGCGACGTGTAAAGGATTATTCGTCATCGTTAAAGAAGGTCATCCAGCACATCATCGTTGGTAAAATCTTCAAAATGCAAAGTGTTTTCCGTAAAACAAGAAAATGCCGAAACAATTTCTGTTTCGGCATTTTCTTATTTGGTGTTGTGTCAAATTACTGCGCCTTCATCGGGCTGATTTCTGACGGCACAGGTGGCAAAAAACGACGCGGATTGATTGATTTATCATTTAAGCGCAGTTCAAAATGCAGATGCGGTCCGGTCGAACGTCCGGTTGAACCGATCAGTCCGATGATTTGCCCGCGTTGAACGGCATCACCGAGTTGAACGCCGATTTGCGAAAGATGACCGTAACGCGTGGTTAAACCGTTGCCATGATCAATTTCAATCATATTGCCGTAACCGCCCGTCCATTCGGCGTTGGTCACAATGCCGTTGGCGGAAGCGGCGACCGGTTCGCCTTTTTCTCCGCCAATGTCCATTCCGGCGTGAAACTCGTAAGAACGCTCACCGAACGGATCGCGGCGGAAGCCGAATTCGTTGTTTATTTTACCCAAATGCGACCACAGCGTCGGCAAAAATGAAGGGTTGCTGGTCGTTTCAATCAAGTGGAGCTGTTTCTCCATCGCGTTCTCTTCCGCTTCCGATTCAAAAACAGTCAAACGAAACGGCACCGCCGGTCCGCCGCTGTCAGCGGTCATATTTTTGCTCGAAGCGGGACGGTCATAGTTAATTGGCGTGTAGCCGATTTTTGAATTATCTGAATTTGTTTTGGTCGGCGGTGCCGCTAAATCCGCTTTTGATGGGGCGTTTGATTCGATTTTTGCCAGTGAAATTCCGCCGGTAAATTGTGTTAATCCTAATGTTATAAGTCCAAATGTTAATATTAAAATAATAATGCCGCTGTAAAAAAGTTTTTTTGATATATTGACGCGGCGAAAAGAAATTTTTGATTTAGTTTTATGCGATAAAAAAAATGTATAAGAACGCTCGTCCTTCTGCATTATGCTTTGCTCCTTTGTTTAATGATTTCGCGCCGACACCTTTTATAGTTCAGCACGCGGAATCACGATAGCACAGCCGTTTGGCGAACTGACGCGAAACCTTTTCAAAAGTATTTTCCCTGCCAAAGCAAAAATACTTTCTTTAGATTGATTTTCCTAATTTGTTCGATTATTTATGAACGGAAAGTGAGAAATTACCACAAAACACCACAAAATGCAAGCATTTCAAACGCCTGTGTGATGATTCGCTGCCGAAACTAAGAGTTCGCAGATCACTATTCGACTTTGCGTTTGTCCTTCATCGCGCGGAGAACCATTAAGCCGACTCCGAGCAGCAGAACGACAAAAATCAGAACCACAAATAATTTGATGGCTGCCGTCAAAAATGCGATAAAAGCGATAATCTGCTTCAGTAATGTAATGACCAGCGCGACAATGGCAAAGATGCTTCCCCATTTATCGGCGGAAAAATAAGCGGCGGTTGAAACAAAAATTACGCTGCCCAAAACTGCGGCGGTTTTCATCAAAATTGACATAATAAAAATCCTTCTAAACTACTGATTTTTCGCGGACGCTATAAAACAATAATTATTTCAGAGCGTTCGTTTTAAATAATACTAAAATTATACAAAATTTGCTACCTGTTTTTCCAGTTCCGCACTTGAGTTCGCGTTTCCAAACCGTCGTTTGAATCGAATTCTTCCGAGCGAAAACTGACATCGCGCAGTGCGCCGGTAAAGTTTTGAGGTTCGGCAAAATTTTCGTAATGGGTCGGGTTTTGCTCAGCTTCCTTTGATTTAAAAACGTAATCGCGTAAGAGATAAATACCGAAACAGATCAGCAAAACCGGCAGAATTCCGCCCATTAAAAGATGTAAATTAAAAAATGCGTTGAGAAAAAAAGACGCGCCGAGAACCGTCAAAACAATTCCCCAAAGTTTCGGATTGCCCGAAAACCGTTGAACATTTATATCTTCCGCGCCGCCGGACAATGCGCCGGAACGAATCGCACGCGCCGTCTGAAAAGAATCGAGGGCGGCGAAAAGCCATATTCCGATAAAACCGAGAACGAAAATCGGCATTCCGCCGGTCAGCACCGCCATCTGAAAAAGTCCGACGAAAACGGCGAAATAAACGAGTGCCTTTGTAGTTTGTCCGTTGTAAGCCGCGCCGAGACCGGGACAAATCAGTGAAAGAACAGCGGCGATAAAAGGCGAAGTTTGTCGTTTGATATTCGGGGCGGAAGAATATTGACGGGAATTTCGCAGCAGTTCGACCCCCGAAACAATACAATCCTGACAGTATGGAAAACCTTTGATGCGATGATCGCACGACGGGCAGAGCGGTTTCCCGCAGCCGTTACAATTGACTACCGCCGCATTTTGATTGTGATAGGCGCAGTTCATCGTCTGTTTTCCTCGTTGACAAAAGTTCCCTTAATCGGTTCTTGGGAAGTTTGCGGTTCGATAATTTTTTCGCCGCCGAGCATAATATCGGTGCTTTGCCGGTAAGTTTGTCCGGCGAGTTCAAAACTTTTCTGGTACATTCCGCCGATTGAACCGCCGGCGGAAACCGTCTGGCTGAAAATCAAAACGGCAAACAGCATAATCAGCGCGATTGGCGCGAGCTGCGGAATCGAAATCGGAAAATTCAATCCGCGCAGCCATTCAGTCACGTTTGAGAGTCGGGACGCGCGAACGCTGTTGGCTTTTTCCGTGCCGATGGTCGCCTGTAGAATTTTCGCGTTCAAACCGGCGGGAAGCGGCAGTTCTTCCATTTTATAGGTATAGCAGGCGGCGATTGAACGGACGACCGCGCCCGGCAAATCAGTACATTTATCGCATAAAACGGCGTGGCGTTCCCAGCGGTGAAAAACCGGCGCGGGCAAAAACCCGTCGAGATAATCGGTCAGATATTCTTCAAACTGTTCGCAAGCCATCGCCGTCTCCGGCGCGGTCATCAGCAAAATTCTCGCTTCGAGACGCGTCATCGAACTTTTCGGCGGAGAAATTTCGTGACACAGCTCCAAAGCGTCTTTGACTTCGTTCAAAAGCGCGTGGCACAGCGGACAGCGCAACGCGTGAACGGCGACCGCTTTGTGGATCGGGCGGTCTAAACTGCCGTCGAGATAATCCGTCAGCAATTCTTCAAACTCCGAACATTTTAAGATTTTTTCATCCTGGTAATTCATAAAACAGCTAAATTCCTTGATAAACTCAATACTTTTCAAAATCTTTTCCAATCGTGGCGTGGATATTCATATTTTCACCCGTCGTCAAATATTGACGACTCTCATTCGGCGTAAAATCTTCGCCAATTCAATTCTGCCGCGATTGATGCGCGACTTCACCGTTCCTTCGGGAATTTTCAGAACTTCGACGATTTCCTGATAACTCATCTCTTCGATGTCGCGCAAAATTACGCACGTTCGCAAATCGGGCGGCAATTTATCAATTCCTTCCTGCACCTGCGCGCAGAGTTCGCGGCGTTCGATGTCTTTCTGCGCCGAAGTTCCGGCGGCGCGCAGATGAAACGTGTGTTCTTCAACATCGTCGGCGTAAGTATTCTGCGGATTACGCTGGCGGTGCCGATAATCGTCAATAATTAAATTACGCGCCAGCCGCATCAACCAATTCGCTAAATCGCCGTGTTTCGCGTCGTATTGATCGAGCGTTTTATAGATTCTGACAAAAACTTCCTGCGTCAAATCTTCCGCCGCTTCGACGCTCGACGTAAAGCGGTAAGCGAGATTAAAAATCCGGCGCGAAAATGTCGAAACAATTTCTTCCCAAGCCACACCGTCGCCGGCGCGACATCGCCGCGCCAGGTCTGCGCCATTACTCGCCGCCACTGCTTTTAATGCTTCCAATGCCCTTTTCTCCAATCAGCAACTGATGCTTTTTCAAAGCGACAAAGCCTAAAAACTCGTCCTGTCAATCTGTTTCTACGACCGACAAAATTGAAAAGTTCCAACAAAAAATTGTATCAGCTTTATTTAACCGCCAACCAGCGAAGATTGCAGTTTTTTAACAAAATACGGTATCTTTTCTCTTTGCATATTTCACGAAATCGAAATTTATGCAAAACTTGATGTGACGGCTTGCGGAACGGGACGAAATTAATTTTAAGGCTGGAAACAATCAGTTTGCGAAAATCTATAAAATTCATCTTACTTTTTTTATTTGCCATTTTTATAATTTGGTTTTTTGGACGCAGTTTAGATTGGCAGGATGTCGGGCAAAGTCTGCGGAAAGCAAACGCTTTTTATTTAATTTTAGCGGCTTCAATCACCTGTTTCGGATATTTTCTGCGGGCGTGCCGCTGGCAGACGCTTTTCGCGCCGATTACGAAGACTTCTTTGAAAGAACTGTTTGCCGCGACGACCATCGGTTTTACGGCGATTCTGATCGTCGGACGTGCCGGCGAACTGATTCGTCCGATGTGGCTGTCAATGCGTGACCGGCGCGTGCGCCCATCAGCGGCATTGATGACGCTGGGCGTTGAACGCATCTTTGATATGGCTTCGCTGATTTGTTTTTTCGCCGTCAGTCTCGTCTGGTTCACGCCTCCGGCGGGACGCGAAAAGGAGTTGGGATACATCAAACTGCTCGGTGATTTAATGCTGGTCGGCGTAGTTTTGGGTTTTACCGCCCTTTATTTTTATCAGAAATATTCGGCAGTTTTTATCGCCTGGTTTGAAAGAAAAACGGACAAAAAGTTTGTCCCGCGAAAACTCCGACTGGTTTTGGTCAGCCTTTTAAATCAGCTTGCCGCGACCTTGAAAGTTTTGCGCGATTGGCGCGAAATTACGATGGTCGTGTTTTGGACGCTGCTGCTATGGTTTTCAATCGCCATCCCGACGTGGCTGGTTATTCTGGCGTTCGATTTGCCAGTCAAGATAGGTTTCAGCGGTTCGTTGTTCGTGATGTTCGTGGCGGCGTTGGGTTCGGTGGTTCCGACCCCGGGCGGCGCGGCGGGCGCGTTTCACGCGGCGACGGCGGGCGGCTTGATTTTTTTGAACGTTGAACCGAATGACGCGGCGGCGGTTTCGATTGCGATGCACCTGGTTTATTTCGTGCCGGCTTTGATTTTCGGCATTTATTATTTTCTGCGCGGCGATATGAGCGTCGCCCGATTCAGAAGTTTGCTGTCGAACGAACACACGGAAGACGAGATTTTGGAGGAAAACACCGCGTCCGAAAAATCGGCGATGATCGGTAAATTCAATCCAAAATCCAAAATCCAAAATCCAAAATCGTTATGAAATGTCCATTCTGCGGGTTTTTAGAAGACAAGGTAGTGGATTCGCGGGAAGCCAAAGACGGCGATTCGATTCGGCGGCGGCGCGAATGTCTCGAATGCGGCAGGCGTTTCACCTCTTATGAACGAATTGACGAAATTCCGTATATGGTCGTCAAAAAGGACGGCAAGCGTGAAGCCTTTGACCGCAACAAAATTATGGCGGGCGTACTTCGCGCCTGTGAAAAACGTCCGATTTCCGCCGCGCAACTCGAATCAGTCGCTGATTCGGTCGAAAAATTCGTCCAGGATTCTTCCGAACGCGAAAGCCCGACCAGCGAACTCGGCACAATTATAATGAAACGTCTCAAGGAACTCGATAAAGTCGCTTACGTGCGTTTCGCGTCGGTTTATCTTGAATTTGAAGACGTTTCCGAATTTATGACCGAACTGAAAGATTTAGTCCGCGCGCGCGACAAAACAACCAAGAAAAACCCGAAACGTCCGAAGAAATAAAGTCGTTCATTAAAAATTTGACAGCCGCGCTTTTCAATTCATATTTTTCATATTTTTTCGCGCCGATGTAAATTTCCGCGCCAACCTGTTGACAATATGCTGAAACTTTACCGAATTTGGTTAATCGTGTGGTTTATTTCGCTGCCGGTTTTGACCGTCGCCGCGCAGAATAAATTTGAAGGCTACAATCTTTTTCTCGACGCGCCGGACAATCAGACGGTGAAAACCTGCGCTCTCCGCTATTCTTCCCCGACGACCGACATCACGATCACCGATTTGGATCGTTCAACGCCGATGAAAGTCTCCAACTGCGGCGACGCGACCACGAAATTGACGCAAATCAACGCTTCAACCGCCGTGATGCGCGGCAGTTCGACTAATTTTAAATGGTGTTTCACCGGCGAAGACAAAAGATACCGAATCAGCTTTCAGGGCGACCAATCCGCCGGACAGATAATTTACGATTGGATCGCCACGCCCGACACGCCCGGAATTTACAACCTCAAAGATTTCGGCGCGGTCGGCGACGGCAACACCGACAATACCATCGCCTTTAAAAGCGCGCTGGCTTTTATCGCTTCGCGCAACGGCGGAATTTTGCAGATTCCCGAAGGCGATTTCGCGGTCAATTCAACCGTTTCGCTGCCTTCCGGCGTGACTATCGAAGGTATCAGCGGCATTACGACGCTCGCGCCCACTAACAACGTCGTCAAAAAAAATCCCAGCCGCATCAGATTAAGCGGCTCGAATCGCGCTCTTTTCCGCATCGGCGAATGCGTCGAAAACGTCGTGATTAAGGATTTGGAACTTTTCGGCGCGACCAACGACAATACTTTCGGAATCGAAGCGGTCGGCGCGTTTCTGTCGTCGCAGAACTTTTATTTCGAGCGCGTCGTTTTTCAGAATTTCAATCGCGGATTTTACGCGCACGGTTTGCCGATCACAAAACTTGAATGGCAGTTTGATTACATAAAATTTCACCACTGCCGCTTTGTTTACAACCGCGATGCCGGAATTTACTGCGACACGATTAACTCTGACTGGAAAATCGAAGGAAGTATGTTCTTAAATTCGCCGCGTACGCCATTGCAGAAAGGCAATTCGATGCACTTTGAACACGCCGACCTGATTCTGATACAGGACACTTTCGGCGGCGGTTTTGCCAGCGCGCTCGGCGGCGTTTATCTCGATGTTACCGACAGCGCGAATATTTCGGTTATCAACTGTCAAACGGAAGAAATGACAGCTTCGTTCCTTTACAATGGCGCGAATATTCAGGGCGCGGGTGATTATTCTTATCCGATCACTTTTCTCAACAATATTTTCGTCGAGCCGGTGATTTTCCAAGCCCGCCGCACCTTTGTTTCCATCGGCAATCTCTACGGACCGAAAACATTTCAAGCCGACGACCGCCTGCGCGTTTATTCGACCGGCGACCGTTTTTGCTATGACGGCTACACTTTAGGCTGTCAGGGCGTGGCGGCGATCAACGGATTTGACAAAGCCACCGTCATTTTTAAAACCGGACAACCGAGCGAAGCCAGCGTCAAAGGCAGTCCGACTTTTTTCGGCACTGATGTCCAATTTGCCGCGCCGCTGCAAATGCCGCAGATTCCGCAAAACGCGCTTCCGGCTGATAAACCCAACGGTTCGATGGTTTACTGTTCCAATTGCCGCCGCAATGCGATGCCGTGTCAAGCCGGCGGCAGCGGCGCGCCGGCGATGTTTGTCGCCGGTCAGTGGAGCTGTCTTTAAAATTCCAGATTTCAAATTCCAAATTTGAGGTTTTGCATATCAATCTGAAATCTGAAATCTGGAATTTGGAATTTGAATTCTTACTCAATTCCTTCAAGCGGAAAAAGCCGGTCAATAAATTCAACGTGCAGACGCGGAATTCCGTCCTGACCGATGCGTCTGCCGCGCACGATTGAGATAATTGAAACATTATACTGCTCGCTTTTGACGCGCACGAAAGAGCCGACCTCGACGGAAAGAGTCGTAAACAGAGCCGCGCCGCTCAAACTGAGATTTTCCGTAACGGTCGGTTCGCTCGCCAGCGCGTTGCCGTCGGCATCTACGATTTCGACGATCACATTGGCGGGTATCGGATACCGCGAATGGCGGCGCAGTTCCTTCGGCAGTGAACTTTCATCAGGATTGGTCGGTGCGGCTGTGACCTGCCACAAACTGCCGTCGTCCCGATGAGAAATATCAAACAGCCGCGCCGGATCATTGTGATAATTTTTCGGCGGATGCTTTCCGATGAACGCCACGCCGACCGCGAACAGTTCCGACGCGGAATTACTTATTTTTGTGATGCAGCTTCTCACCAAACCCCAAACTCTATATTGCGGTTCCGTGTAATCATAACTACGCAGTTTGCGCGGCATCGGAATCGTCATCTGCACTAGACGCCCGCGTTTGAGCGGACGACGCAGATCAAAACCCGCGCCGAACGCCGACACGTCATTTAATCGTGTGACTTCGTTCCAGGCGGTATTTTCGTTAATATGAGATTCGACCCGCACGGGTAAAGTTAGCGACACGCGCTGAATCCGACGATTTTCCTGCTCCGTCGTTTGAGATGTCGTCATAATAAATCCTCTTGAATTATTTTAATCTGAAATCGGTTGAAAAACCGTGTCTGAAATAGTCGGGAAATTGTTTTTTTTGAATATCTTGCGAGAGTTTCGTAAGTTGCTAAACAGGCGGTTTGCCTGTAAAATAATAATACATTTAAATAGTGACCAATGTCTAGACTTTTATTTATGTTCACGCCCTTTCACAGCAATTTCAATAAGTAATTTCAGAAAATTTTATCAAGGAAAAATAAATGGATTTAGTATTAGAACGCAATCAGGTAAATATCGAAGACGAGATGCGTAAATCGTATCTCGATTACGCAATGAGCGTCATCATCGGACGCGCCCTGCCCGACGTGCGCGACGGCTTGAAACCCGTCCACCGCCGCGTTTTATGGGCGATGCAGGAACTCGGCAATTATTACAACCGCCCGTATAAAAAATCGGCGCGCGTTGTTGGAGATTGCATCGGCAAATATCATCCGCACGGTGACACTGCCGTTTATGAAACGATTGTCCGAATGGCGCAGGAATTTTCGATGCGATATATGCTCGTTGACGGGCAGGGAAATTTTGGTTCAATTGACGGCGACAACGCAGCGGCAATGAGATATACGGAAATAAGAATGCAGAAACTTACTTCCGAGCTTTTGGCGGATATTGAAAAGGAAACCGTTGATTTTCAGCCGAATTATGATGAATCTCTGAGCGAACCGAAAGTTTTACCGGCGCGATTTCCGAATTTGCTGGTCAACGGTTCGGAAGGAATCGCCGTCGGAATGGCGACAAAGATTCCGCCGCATAATTTGACCGAGATTGTCACGGCAACGATTGAATTGATTAAAAATCCGAAGATTACGATAGATCAACTGATCGAAATCGTTCCCGGACCGGATTTTCCGACCGGCGGATTTATTTACGGGCGCGAAGAAATTCACCGCGCGTATCGTGAAGGACGCGGAATTTTGCAGATGCGCGCGAAAGCGGCGATTGATCGCGTCGGGCGCGGAAATACTGAACGCGACGCGGTGGTCGTCACGGAAATTCCGTATCAGTTGAACAAATCGCGCCTGATCGAACGGATCGCCGAACTCGTCAACGAGAAAAAACTCGACGGCATTTCGGAAATCCGCGACGAATCGAACCGCGAAGGAATTCGCGTCGTCATCGAACTCAAACGCGATGCCGTGCCGCAAATTGTTCTCAATAAACTTTACAAAATGACGCAGTTGCAGATGTCGTTCGGCATCATCAGCATTGCGATTGTTGACGGACAGCCGCAGGTTTTGAATCTCAAACAAATGCTCGAAGCGTTTGTCGAATTTCGCCGCGAAGTGGTGCGCCGCCGCACCGAATTTGAACTGCGAAAAGCGCGGGCGCGGGCGCATATTTTGGAAGGTTTGAACAAAGCGATTGACGCGCTCGATTATATTATTCCGCTGATTCGCAATTCGCGTTCGATTGAGGAAGCGAAATCCTGGTTGACGGGAGATTTTGCGAACATCAATGAAATCAACACTTGGCGCGGCATTTCCGCCGAAAAGACGACCGCCGGTTTTGTCACAGAAGTGGAGAAAGTCATTAGCGACTTACAGTTTTCCGATATTCAGGCGCAGGCGATTTTGGATTTGCAGCTTCGTCGTTTGTCCGCGCTCGAACGTCAGAAGATTATTGACGAACTCGAATCAATTCTGAAATTTATCGGCGAACTCGAATCAATTCTGGCGAACGAACAGCTTCTTCGACAAGTCATCGTTGACGAACTCAAGGAAGTCAGAAAATTATTCGGCGACGAGCGCAAAACGATCATCGTTGATGCCGGAATCGAACTGAAAATCGAAGATTTGATTCCCGACGAAGAAGTCGCAATTACCGTCACGAATGCCGGTTATATCAAACGCACACCGGTTTCGGCGTATTCGACGCAGGTGCGCGGCGGCAAAGGTCGCTTCGGCGCAAAGGCGAAAAACGAAGATTTTATAGATCATCTGTTCACAGCTTCGACGCACGCATTTTTGATGATTTTCACTGACGACGGACAGGTTTTCAAAATTAAAGTTCACGAAATTCCTGAAGCCGACACCGCCGCGCGCGGCAAGGCGTTGGTCAATTTGATTAACATTCCGACCGAGCGCAAACTCGTCGAAGTGCTGGCGGTGAAAGACTTTACCGACGACGTTTTCGTAACGATGGTGACGAAAAAAGGCATCGTCAAAAAGTCTGCGCTGACCGAGTATCAAAATATTCGCGCCAACGGCATCAATGCGATTAACATTGACGACGACGACGAACTTTTGAATGTTTTTGAAACCGACGGCACGAAACAAATCTTCATCGCATCACACGACGGAATGGCGATTCGTTTCGATGAAACTGACGCGCGCCCGCTCGGTCGTGTCGCCCGCGGAGTGCGCGGAATTAAACTCCGCAAAGGCGATTACGTCGTTTCGGCGTGCGCCGTCTCCAAAGAAGAAACCGAAAATATGCTTTCGATTTCCGAACAGGGTTTCGGCAAACAGACCAAAGTCGGAACTTACCGCTTGCAGTCACGCGCCGGATTCGGCGTGATAAATATGAAAGCGACGAAAAAGACGGGCAAAGTCGTCGCCGTTTTCCCGGTCGAAGAAGATTCGGAAATGATTATCATCACGCAGCAGGCGAAACTGATTCGTCTCGAAGCGGGCGAAATCCGCAAAACTGGCAGAAGCGCGCAGGGAGTAACGCTGATTCGGATGAACGACGGCGATATGGTCACGAGCGCGTCGCTGATTGACGTTTCGGAATCGGAAGATGATACGGACGATATTCAGTTGGAAGAGTAATTATTTGCAGGGATAAGCAGGAGCTTTTTTGCAGGGATAACAGGATAAAAGGGATTTTTAAAAAATGAATTATCCCTGTCAATCCTGTTAACCCTGCAATTTTTTTCGCTCTGTAATGTCATTATTTTGTAAATTCAATCGTGTTGCCGTGCATCCAGCCGCTTGCACCGTGTTCGCAGGTGACGTAATACCACGGGCTTTTTTCGTTTTCGCGTCTTTCGATATTGATGCGGTCATCAACCGGCAGAACGTCAATTTCGTCCGCATTGCGGCTCGGCGAAGCGCGAAGATAAGCATTTGCGGCGATGACGCGACCGTTGAATTCGTCATCGTCCGCGTTGGTTCGCGCTTCGTGTTTTCGCGCTGATTCCTTGATGTCAAGCGGCGTTTCGGTCGGCGAAACTTTGACTGTTTCATTGAAATTCGCGTCGGCTGGCGGCGTAATTTTTATCTGTTCGCGGTTGTCATTTTGATAAAAATTTCTCGCCACAAGCAGCGTCGCTAAAACCAAAACGCCGCCGAACAATGTGCCGAGAACCAAAAAAATCGCCGGATTTCTTCTTTTTGCGGGTTTCTCAATAATCACCGTTTCCACCGGCGGATTTGGGTAATGATTCGGCGGCGGAATATTTTCGCCCGACACATTAACGATAATCGGATCGCGGCGAATAACGGTTTCAGTTTCGTAATCTTCGGCGGCGGAAGGCAGCGGCAAATTTTCTTCAACCAGCGGCGTTCCGTCAGTCGCACAAAACCGAACGTCATTTCCATAGACACGGCTGCATTGCGGACATCTTTTCATAAACGACTTTTCTCTAACATTTTCGGTCAGTCTGTTATAATTATAATTTGCTTTTGAGAAAATAGCACAATAATAAAGGTTTAACGGTCAAAAAAGGATGAAAATAGCAGTAGCAATGAGCGGCGGTGTGGATTCTTCAAGCGCGGCGGCACTTTTGAAAGAACAGGGACACGAACTCGTCGGGTTTACGATGCAGCTTTGGAATCAGCGGCGCGGGATTTCGGTGGACGAAAACGGCGATCCGCTGCCGTCGCGCTGCTGTTCGCTCGACGATGTTTACGACGCGCGGCGCGTTGCCGAATCCATCGGGATTCCGTTTTACGTTCTGAATCTCGAACAGGAATTTGAAAAATCTGTCGTCGAACCTTTCGTGCAGAGTTATCTGGATGGCGAAACGCCGATTCCGTGCGTCGCCTGCAATTCGCGTCTGAAATTCGCGTCGCTCGACAAAATGGCGCGCAGTTTGGACTGCGACAAAGTGGCGACCGGACATTTCGCCCGCGTCGAATATGACGAAACGGCAAATCGTTATCGTCTTTTTCGCGGAAAAAATCACTGGAAAGACCAGAGCTATTTTTTGTGGGAATTAACGCAGGATCAGCTTTCCCGCGCGTATTTTCCGCTCGGCGAAATGTTAAAATCGGAAGTCCGCGACATCGCGCGGGAAAATAATCTCTACGTCGCCGAAAAACAGGAATCGCAGGAAATCTGCTTCGTTCCCGACGGTAAATATTCTGAATTTATTGATCGTTATTTGAACCACGAAAACCGCGCCGACGAATTGCCGAAAACGGGCGATATTGTCAACGCGAAGGGCGAAAAATTAAACGAGCATTCGGGAATTCATCGTTACACCATCGGACAGCGGCGCGGACTCGGCATCGCGCACGAAAAACCGCTGTATGTGCTGCAAATCGAACGCGCCAAAAATCAAATTATCGTCGGCGAAAAAGAAGAATTGGACGCAATGGAATTCATCGCCAAAGGCGTAAATTGGGTGGCTTTCGACGCGCCCGGCGAACCCGTTCGCGCGTCCGTCAAAGTGCGTTACCGCCACGAACCCGCGCCCGCGACGATTCACGCGCTCGCCGACAATCGCGCCCGAATAGTTTTCGACGAACCGCAATCCGCCATCACGCCCGGACAGGCAACCGTATTTTACGACGGCGAAGAATGTGTCGGCGGCGGCTGGATTGTAAAAAGCTGATTGTAATTACGGTAAAGTATTTTATAATTGGTTTGATGAAAAGTCAGTCAGAGAAGGAATAATTATGGCAAAAGAGAAAAAAAGACCGAGTAAAAATGCAAAAGCGGCACAAAAGCTGCTCAATGATTCAAAGCTGCTGGCGGCGGCAAAAGCCGCAAATGAATCAAACGGCGACCAAACTTTTAAGGCGGAAAATAGTTTGCCAAAGCAAAGCGCGCCGATTAAGGTCAGACCGGAAAAGAAACGCGGTTAAACGCGCTACGCGAAGTCACCAAAACTGTTTTGTAAGACGGCGGCAATGGAAATCGCCGCCGTTTCCGCCCGCAAAATCCTGCCGCCGAACGTGACGATTTGAAAGTTTTTCGCCCGCGCCGCCGCGATTTCCGAATCTTCCCAGCCGCCTTCCGCGCCGATTATCGCAGTGATTTTTGCGGCGGACTTTATGGTGGAAAAACTTTCGCCGCCGCGTTCGGCGAATAAAATTTTCGCGCCTTCCGCAGTTGCAATAAATTTTTCAAAATCAATCGGCGCGTCAATCTTCATCAACGCGGCGCGTCCGCATTGTTTGGTCGCGTCAATGATAATTTTGCGCCGGCGTTCCGATTTTTTCGCGTCGTCTTTAGTTTTGACATCGGCGCGAATCGTGTTGAGCGGAACGAATCTTTTGACACCGAGTTCGACGGCTTTTTGAATGACCAAATCGAACTTGTCGCCTTTTAACAGCGCGACGGCGAGCGTTAAATCCAGACCTGCTTCGGGCGCGGTCGGCGCGACTTCCCGGACTATGTTTAATTCGGTTTCACGCTTTGAAATTTTGTCAATCCGGCACAAAAATTCTTTGCCGATTCCGTCGAAAACGTGAATTTTCGCGCCTTCGCGCAAACGCAAAACGTCGCGCAAATGTCTTGTTTCTTCAAGACTCAGCAGGACGTTTTGTTCGTTGAAATTTTCGGTTGGAGCGTAAAAGCGGCGCACTTTTTGTTTGGCGAATTCTATTTTTTGATCGAACGCTGCGCCAGATTCATCAAATCTTCGGGCATCCATTTGCTCATATTTTTCGCTTCGGCTTCGGCGATGCCGCGATGCCGGTTGCGCCATTCTTTTTCGGGCGAATCTTCGCGCAGAGATTCCTTCGGATAATTTTCGACCTGTTCCAGACTGATAATAATTCCGTGCGCGATTTCTTCCCAGCTTTCGGTTTGAATTCCGCGCAGGACGACCGGCAAACCCGCTGTCCAGTCTTCTTCCGGCGCGATATAATCATATTCGGGAATCGTCAGATACGCCGACGAAGGAAACGGTTTGCCGCCGAATTCGTCGACGATTTGCGCGGCGACATCTTTGTAAGAAGCGTTCGGATTTGCCGTTCGCATCTCCAAAGCACGGCGAAAAATGTCGGATACGGTTGTTTGGTTAATCATTATTGAATCTCCTGAATTTATAAAACAAAAATGAAACGACAGATTAACACAGATCGGCACAGATAAAAACCAATTGAAAATTTCTTCGTCATTTGTGTTAATCTGTGTTATCCGCGACAAATATTTATGCGAAAAATTATTTATCAATTGCATTTGTGGCTCGGTTTGTTCGTTTCTATTCCCGTTCTGGCGTGGGCATTGAGCGGTTTTTTATACGCCCTACCGAATACGATTGAAGGCAACAAAATTGATGTCATTGACCAATCGAGAGTAAAAATCGCCCCGCCTGACGCGATTAATAAAGCGGGCGAATTTGCCGGAAAAATTTTGCCGACGACCGCGCTGACGCTTTTGATGCGCGACGGCAAGCCCTATTATCAGGCAATCGGCGGAATGGGAATGGATTCGATTTTGATAAATGCGGAAACAGGCGAAGTTCTGCCAACGCCGCCGCCGAGCGCGGCAACGCGGTTCTTTCGGCAGGCGCACTTTTATTATTTCGCCGGTTCGTGGCAGACTTCGCTGTTAATTTTATTTTCGATTCTGGCGTGTTTTTCGGCGATGACGGGGATTTATTTGAATTTGGTTCATTGGTTTGGCGGGAAAAGACGTTCGAGAAACGGATTTACGCGCTCTGATTTGAGAAATTAGCATTAATCCGCTTCGCAAAGTTTAAAGTTCGATGCTATCTTTTCGCCGTCTTTCGGCATCTCAAAATCCAGTCCTTCAATATCGGGAGCAATAAATATGAAAATAATTTTGGCATTTGCGTTGGTACTTTCGAGTTTTGTGTTCGCTTTCGCGCAAAACGAGCAATCACCGCTTCAGGAAAAGGAAATCAAGTATAAAGACTGGACTTATAAAAATGTCCGCGACGACAAATCAGTTAATTTGCGCGAGTTTGCCGCCAACAAAAAGTTAGTGCTGGTCGTTTATTTCGCGCCGTGGTGTCCGAACTGGAAGCACGAAGCTCCGTTTGCCGAAAAACTTTACGAAAAATATAAGGCGAACGGTTTAGACGTGATCGGAGTCGGCGAATACGACACGGTGGCGGCGATGAAAACCAACCTTGACGACAAGAAAATCACTTTTCCGGTCGTTTACGAATCCGAATCGAAGGACGCGAAACAGGAAACGCTGCACTACAAATATCGCAAAACGACGGGCGACACGCGCGGCTGGGGTTCACCGTGGAATATTTTTCTCGAACCGGCGAAATTATCCAAAAAGGGCGACGTGCTGACGGAAAAAACCTACATCGTCAACGGCGAATTGGTCGAACCGGACATCGAAAAATTTGTCCGCGAAAAATTAGGTTTGCCCGTCGAAGAAATGACAAATACGAAAACGGCGGCGAAAACCGTCGAAGCCTGCGAACCCGACAAAAAAGCCGATGCTTTCAAAAAACCCGAATAGTAAAAGATAATGTTTCGCGCGTTCTCGCTCATAATCTTCATTTTTATCGCCGTCTCAATCGCCTGCGCGCAATCGGGGCGCGTCAAGCCGTCTGAAACGCCGTCGCCAAATCCGCGTCCGAAAATCGTTTATCTCCCGACGCAGACAAGATCGGAAAGCGACAAACCGAATGTTTCGCCCACGCCGCCAACCAAAAGCGAAGAAAATGACGGCGAAGTCATCAGCGTTAATTCGACGCTCGTGCCGATTCCCGTTTCGGTATTGGGCGCGGACGGACAAGCCGTCGAAAACCTCAAAATTGAAGATTTCGAGCTGCAAATTGACGGCAAAACGGCGGCGATCAGTGATCTTTCACATTCGGATTCGCCGGTTCGTCTGGCACTTTTATTTGACAACAGTTCGAGCGTGACGCTGGCGCGCGATTTTGAAAAGAAGGCGGCGATTCGATTTTTCAAAAAAGTTCTGCGTCCCGAAGAAGACCTCGCCGCGCTTTATTCGGTGCAGACCGGAACGCGTCTCGAACAGCCTTTGACGAAAAATGTTTCGCAATTGACGAGCGCGATTGAAAATTTCCCCGTTCCCTCCGGCGCGACCGCGCTGCTCGACGGAATAATAACCGCTGCTGATTATTTGAAAAAGGAACAGGGGCGGCGCGTCATCGTGATTGTTTCCGACGGCGAAGATACGATTTCGGACGCAAGTTTTGAAGATACGGTCAAAGCCGCGCAGACGGCGAATTGCCAGGTTTACGTGGTCAAAACAAAGGATTTTGAAAATTTCAAGCGCACCGGACAACGCGTCGGAAACGCCAATATTCGCGCTTTATCGGCAGAACATCGAATGCGCGAACTCGCTTCTCAAACGGGCGGCGAAGTTTATTCGCCGATTGACGAAAAGGAATTAGACCAGGCTTTTAATCAAATTTCCGCCGAACTCGCGCAGCAGTATATTTTAAGTTATTATCCCGAAAACACGGACACAATCGGACAATTTCGCAATATTTCGCTGAGTGTCAAAGGACGCGGAAATCTAGTTGTTCGGACGCGCCAAGGTTATTACGTTCTCAGAAAATAGAGGCAGGAACGCGCGTGCTAATCGCGGACGAGAATGTTGTAAGATTTGATTTTTGAATTCAAAGTCGTCGCGTTTAAGCCCAAAAGCCGCGCGGCGCGTGATTGGTGTCCGCCGGTTTGGTCGAGCGCGCGGCGGATCAGGTCGGTTTCAAAACGGCGCACTTCGTTGTAAAAATTGACTCCGCGCGCGATGTCTATCGCTTCGGAACTTCCCTCGCTGTCGGTAATCATTTCCCTCGCCAGATTCGGGTCGCGGACTTCCGGGCGCAGACATTCAACCGTAATTTCATCGGTCAGCGCGATGACCACGGCGCGTTCAATGATATTTTCAAGTTCACGGACATTGCCCGGATAATAATAATTTTCCAGCAGTGAAAGCACTTCCGGCAACAGATTTTCGGAAATTTCCCGCGCGTTTTCATCGTTATATTTCCGAATAAAATGCTGGGCGAGCGGCAGAATATCTTCGCGGCGTTCGCGCAGCGACGGCAGTTCAATCGGCACGACCGACAGGCGATAGTACAAATCTTCGCGGAAATTTCCGTTTCTCACCGCTTCCTTCAAATCAACATTGGTCGCGGCGATGATCCGCACGTCAACTTTGGTCAAACTCGTGTCGCCAATCGCCGTAAATTCGCGTTCCTGAATGACTCGCAGCAGACGAACCTGCGTTTCCGGGCGCAAATCTCCGATTTCGTCAAGAAAAATCGAACCGCCGTCGGCGACTTCAAAAAGTCCTTTTTTGGCGGCAATCGCGCCGGTGAACGCCCCTTTGGTGTGTCCGAAAAGTTCGCTTTCGAGCAAATCCGACGGAATATTCGAGCAGTTGACGACGACGAAAGGCATTTCGGCGCGCGTTGAAGATTCGTGAATTGATTTGGCGGCGAGTTCCTTTCCCGTTCCCGATTCGCCCGTAATCAGCACGGTCGAACGCGCCGGAGCGACTCTTTCAATCAGACGAAAGATGTTTTCCATCTTGTCCGAACGCCCGATAATCGCGTCGCGCTTGACCGAGCGCGTCATCGCCTGCCGCAGTGAAACGCGCTCTTCTTCTTTGCGGCGTTTTTTGATGCCGCGCGACACGAGCGCGACGATTTGTTCGTTTTGAAACGGTTTGCGAATAATTCCCGTCGCACCCTTTTCCCAAGCTGAAATCGCCGTGTCAAATGTCGCGTAAGCCGTAATCATCAAAACGACGGCTTCTTCGTCCAAATCAATAATTTCTTCAAGTGCGGTCAAACCGCCGATTCCGGGCATCGAAACGTCCATTAAAACCAAATCGTAAGGTTTATTTTGATAGGCTTCGACAGCTTCTTCGCCCGTTTTCGCCAAATCAATTTTGTAACCCGCGCCCGTCAAAATCGTTTCCAAAACATCGCGCATTATTTCTTCGTCGTCGCAAATTAAAATAGAACCTTTTTTTGCCATAAGTCTTGCTCGTGAATCGTCAATCGTCAATCGTTTTGTCATCCGTCGTAAATCGTTAATTGTTTATCCAAGTTTGTTTATAAACTATAAATTATAAGTCGAAAAACCAAACTGCAATTTACGATTTACGATTAACTATTTACGATAAGAAAATGATTTACGACAAATTCGCCAAAGGTTACGACAAAGCGTTCGCGCCTTTTGAAAACCGCTTTCTAGCCGATTGGCGCAGAGAAACGCTTTCTTATTTGCCCGAAAACGCGCGTCTTTTGGAAGTCGGCGCGGGAACGGGCGCGAATTTTCGTTTTTATCCGCCTTTTGATAAAGCCGTCGCCGGCGAAATTTCCTACAAAATGCTCGAAATCGCGCGGGGAAAAGCCAATTTGATCGAACTTGTTCAAACCGATGCCGAAACTTTGCCATTTGCCGCAAATTCTTTTGATGCGGCTTTGGCAACATTGGTTTTTTGCTCGATTGCCAAACCGGAAAATGCTTTTCGTGAATTAAGGCGCGTCGTCAAACCGAACGGCAAAATAATTCTGCTCGAACACGTTCGCCCGAAAAACCGGCTCGGAATCTTTTTCGACGCGCTGAATATTTTCACCGTCGCTTTAATTGACGATCATTTTAATCGTCAAACGGCTGAACTGGCAGAATCTTCGGGTTTGAAAATTTTGGCAGTAAAAAAGAAGGCGTTCGGCATTGTCAATATAATAATTTGCGAAAATAGCTGATTGCCGCCGCGCCGAAAACGGGCGAAATCTATATTTATTCGCCGTCGAAAATTTCTTTTCGGTTTGAGCGACGATATTCGTCAAAAAACTTCCAAAATTTACATATTCTTTACAATTTTCTAGTTTTTCCAAACAAAATCTTTACATTCGAGGGCGTAAAATGAAATCTAAGGCGTAACCCGCCGGATGGAAAAGACGGAAAAATAAAATGGAGGACTTTATGAAAAATAATGTGAATATTTTCGCTCCGCTGGTTTTGGCGATTATTATCGGCTCGATGACTTTTGTTTTCGCGCAGACAAGCAGCCAGACGAGCAGCCAGTTGTCGAGCAGCACGGGAAAAGGTTTCAAACCGCCGATGGGCAGACCGGGCGGCGGCGGAATTCCGCCGCAGGTGCTGGATAAGTTAAATCTAACCGACGCGCAGAAACAGCAAATTCAAACCTTGCAGGAAACGGCGCGTTCCACTTCAAAAGATAATTTTGCCAAAATCAAAACCTACGACGACCAGTTAAAGGCGATGACGGACAGCGGAACTTTTAACGAAGATCAGGCGCGTCAGATTTTGAACGCTAAAGCGCAGATAATGACCGAAGTCGAAATCGTTCATTTGAAAACCGATGCCGCCATTAAAAATCTTTTGACGGCTGACCAAAAAACACAGCTTGAAACATTAAAACAGCAGCGACCGGATTTCGGACACGGACGACCGGATATGCCGCCGCCGCCGCAAAATTAAGCCGAATAACGGCGAAAACAGTTTAAAATTTCGAGTCAAATAAAACAAAACGACTCGTAATTTTAATGAACGAGCAAGGGGAAGAATGCTAACGACGGACAGACTATCCGGTAACTCGGATTATCTGTCCCAGTCAGCAAAAAATTTGATCGTCTGAAAATTTTCTGTGTGAAACCTGCGCGGTCAGCATTAGAATTGTTATTAAATTAACGTCAGTTCGAAATAAGCTTAGGCTAAAACCAAGTCTTGTCTCAACTGCAAATTTGGTTTCTTTTCTTGATATGTGTAAGCGATCAAACCGGCGACAACATTTGTGTAAAAGTTCCACACCGAGCGATGCCTGGTGTGTTCGATCTGCGAAATGTTTTTCAATTGGTCATAAATCGTTTCAACAATCGCTCTTTTTCTCAACATCAATCTATCAAAAAAGTTCACAAATTTGTTTTTCATATTCTTCTTAACTTTCGTTATCAGCTGCACATTATCTTCTCCCAATAACTCCGTCAGTGATTGTGAGATATAGCCTTTATCTCCAAACAGCTTGCCCCACAACCGCTTCGTCATATTCGGGACAGGCTTTCGGTCATCAACATTTCCCAAGCTGATCCGCCACGCTAAAATCTCGCCCGTATCACTGACGATCAAGTGTATCTTGAAGCCGTAAAACCATCCAACGGAAGTCTTTCCACGCTTGGCTACACCTTCAAATACCTTGTTCTGATTGATCCGTAAATTGTTACAAACAGGTATCTTCGACGAATCCACAAACGACACTCCCGAACATTCTCCCAATCTCGTCTGCATAAATGCTCCAAGCAACATAAGCGAGTCTTTCTGCAACTCGACAAATCTGTTATAACTCAATAAGTTACGAAAATCTTTCCGCCAGTATTTGCACACCATTTTCGTATAAAATCTTTTCAGATCACGAAACCCCGAACGATGAAAAAGAACTAAAATAGTCATCACTTCCGCCCTCGACATCTTGCTTGATTTGATGCGTTTGCGAGTTCCGTCGGCGAGCAGTTGGCGGTTAAATTTCGGCTCAAATTGACGGCAAAAGTCGTCAATCTCACAAAAAATTGCTAATCTATCCATTGAAAAGACTCCTTAGGTTTGTATTTATGTTTGGTAAACCTAATTATATCTTATCTTTGGGGTCTTTTCTTATCTCGAACTCACGTTAAATTATTATGACGGAAACGAAGACACTATTATCCGCCTACTTAAAAAGTGAAATCATTGCGACACCGGAAATCGAAGCGGCGCGGCGCGCGGAATATGATTTGGCGCAAAAAGCGGGGACGGGCGACGTAGAGGCTTTTGAACAGATTTACTGGCTGCATCATCGCCGAGTTTTCGGCATTTGTGTACGAATGACCAAAAACACTGCTGAAGCCGAAGATGTTACGCAGCAGGTTTTTCTCCAATTGTTCAGAAAAATCGGCAGTTTTCGCGGCAGTTCGGCGTTTTCGACGTGGCTGCACCGGATGACCGTTAATCAGGTATTGATGCACTTTCGCGCCAACAAATCGCGTCTGGAACAAACCACCGAAGACGGCGAACTCCCCGAAAGTAATTTTGTTCTCAATAAGAAATCAGGTGACGCAAATCAGATAATAGACACATTTCAGCTTAATCAGGCAATCGCGCAGCTTCCCGATGGTTATCGTAAAGTGTTGATTCTGCACGACATTCAGGGATTTGAACATAATGAAATCGCTGAAATGCTCGGCTGCGCCGCCGGAACTTCAAAATCACAGCTTTTCAAAGCGCGAAGAAAGCTGCGCGGAATGTTGGCTTATGAAAAAAATCTCCCGAATCAAGCGTTGCCAACCACGGTTTAGCTGTCAAACCGCCAATCTCAAAACAGCAAAACCGTAAATTTTCATTATTTGGATAATCCGCCGATAAACTCGATGACAGAGAATATCGGCTTTAATTTTTTCAGCCAAAAAGATCCGACATTGAGAACGAAAAAAGCGTCTGAAATTACAATATTTGATAATTTGTTATAATAGAATTGATATATCGGTTTTGCCGTCCCAAAATTCAATAACAAATATGAATCAATTAGAACGCATCAGAGTAGCGACTCTGCAATATTTTATTCGTCCTGTCCAATCTTTTGAACAATTTCACGAACAGGTTTCAGCACTCGTCGAAACCGCCGCAGATTACAAATGCCATCTGCTTGTTTTTCCCGAATATTTTACCACCCAGCTTTTAACGCTCGGCAACATCAAACGTCCGATTCAGGAGCAAATCCGTGATTTGGCGAAACAATCGCCGCGTTATACGGAAATGTTTCAAAAACTCGCCAAAAACAACGGCATTTATATCGTCGGCGGCTCGATTCCGGTAATTGAAGACGGCGGCGATTCGATTTACAATAAAAGTTTTGTTTTTAGTCCGAACGGAAATTTCGGCTCGCAGGGCAAACTGCATATGACGCGGTTTGAATCGGAGGAATGGAACATTTCGCCGCATTCGTCGCTCAAAGTTTTCGAGACGGATTTCGGCAGAATCGCGGTGGCGATTTGCTACGATGTCGAATTTCCCGAAATTACCAGAGAAGCAGCGCGGCGCGATGCCAATATTTTAATCGTGCCGAGCTGCACCGATGATCGGCAGGGTTTTCTGCGCGTTCGCTACTGCGCCCACGCCCGCGCCATCGAAAATCAAATTTATGTCGTCTGTTCATCAACCGTCGGATCGCTGCCGCAGGTTCCCGCTGTTTCGTTAAATTACGGGCAAGCTGCGATTTTAACGCCGTCGGATTTCGCTTTTTCCCGCGACGGCATTCTGGCGGAAGGCAACTTTAATCAGGAAATGATGGTGATCGGCGAACTCAACCTCAAAACCATCAACGAATCGCGGACGAGCGGCACGGTTTTGCCGCTCAACGACAGCAAACATACCGCCGAACTGATTTCACGGGTGGAGGTGGTGACGCTTTGAAAAATTCGGAGATTATCGTTCGCCAGACGCAACCAGGAGATTTTTCCGAAATTATCAAACTTTGCGCGAAAATTTATCCGAATGATGTTCCGTGGAGAGAAAAAGAACTCGCTTCGCACCTGAAAATTTTCCCCGAAGGTCAAATTGTCGCCGTTGAAACTTCGACCGGCGAGATCGTCGGAATGTCTGCCAGTCTGGTAATTTTGTGGGACGATTACCGGATCGAAGAAAGCTGGCACGATTTTACCGATGGCGGAAAATTTACCAATCACGACGCGAAAAACGGGCGTACGCTTTACGGCGCGGAAGTGATGGTCGCGCCAGACCGTCGCGGAAAAGGCATCGGCAAAAAAATTTATTCGGCGCGGCGCGAATTGGTGGAAAAACTCGGACTGCTGAGAATTCGGGCGGGCGCACGACTGCGAAATTATCATCGCTGCGCCGAGCGAATGTCGCCCGAAGAATATGTGCGAAAAGTAATCGAAAAAGAAATCGGCGATCCGACGCTTTCCTTTCAATTACGACAGAATTTCAAGGTAATCGCCGTCGTTTCCGGCTATCTGCCGAATGACGCGGAAAGTCTCGGCAAAGCCGCGATCATCGAATGGATTAACAAAAAAGTCGCCGCCCGCCAGGATTACGACCGCCAGCGCACCTTTTTGATAAACTAATTGATGGTTCGGTTTTTCGCCAGGTTTTCACGACAGAATTCGGCGATTTTTGTAAAATTACCCGATATGGAAAATTCCGAAATCAAAATCGGCTGTCAGGGCTGGAACTACGACGACTGGACGACCAAAGCGGACGGCGAGACGGTTTTTTATCCGCGCGGCACGAAGTCGAATGAAATGCTCGAAATTTACGCGAAAATGTTTGACACGATTGAAGTTGATTCGACATTTTACGCGATTCCGCCGAGTTCGAGCGTTGAAAATTGGTCTAAAAAAGTTCCCGAAGATTTCACGTTTTCGCTGAAACTGCCGCAGCAAATCACGCACGAATACAATTTGCGCGAACCATCGTTTCCGGTTTTATATGAATTCTGCGAGCGCATTACGCCGCTCAAAGAAAAACTCGGTATCGTTCTCGTTCAGCTTCCGCCGCAGTTTGAAGCGTCGAAAGAAAACGCTCAGGCACTGCGCGATTTTCTGGCGGAACTTCCGAAAGAGATTCGTTTCGCCGTCGAATTTCGCAGCCGCCAGTGGCTGGTTGATTGGACTTTTGAAGAGTTGGAAAAACATCAAGTCGCGCTGTGTCTGGTCGAAGGTAGTTGGATTCCACACGAATTGATGTTTGAAGCGATCAAAAAACCGACGGCAGATTTTGCGTATATTCGCTTTATGGGCGAACGGGATTTGGCGAAATTTGACAAAATTTATCGTCCGCAGGACGCGAATCGGCAAATGTGGAAAGATGAAATCGAAAAGATCAAAGCGCGAGGCGTTTACGTTTATTTCAGCAATTATTACGAAGGACACGCGCCGGCGAGCGTCAATAAATTAAATGAATTATTCGGACGAAAAACGGTTGAGGCGAAAACTCTGGAAAATCAAGCCTCATTATTTTAAGCAAAGTTGGCAATCCCAAAAAACGCAAAATCAACCATTCAGAAAGTTATATCCGCGTTGAATCCTGATTGTCTAAACCGGCAATTCATCGTCAATTTAACTAAAACAAACTTTTTACGAATTTGTGCGTAAAACATACAAATGTTTCCCGTTCGCGCGAAAAATAAAAAAAGTCTTTTGGAGTAAAATTTAAAAATGGCAATGTCAAAAACAGGTAAAGTTCTTCTCATCGTCGGCGGAGTTGTTCTCGCCGTTTTTTTGGTGGCAATTATCGGAATCGCGCTGATTGCCAAGTCAATGGGCAAGCCCGATGTGCCGGAAAACAGCGTTTTGGTGCTGAAGGTGGCGGGTAGTTTGCCGGATTACGCGCCGGAAAATACGACGGCGAAACTTATCGGCATCAGCCAGCCGATGTCGTTCACGAGTTTGATGACGCAGCTTCGGAAAGCGAAAGTTGATGATCGCGTCGGCGCGGTTTTGCTTGATTTCGACCTGACCAGTTTCGGTTGGGGAAAAGCCGATGAATTGCGCGGGGCGATTAAGGATTTTCGCGCTTCGGGCAAGCCGATTTATTCCTATATGGAAATGGGAATGAATAAGGAATATTACGTCGCGTCGGCGACGGAAAAAGTTTTCCTGCCGCCGTCGGGCGATCTTTACGTCAACGGTCTGGCGGCGGAAGCGATGTTTTACAAAGGTTCGCTCGACAAACTCGGCATCGAAGCGGAAGTGATTCAAATCGGACCGAAATATAAAAACGCGCCCGACCAATTTACCAAAACGAAAATGGGCGACGGACAGCGCGAAGTCATCAACGCGTTGCTCGATGAATATTACGGAAACCTGAAAAACGCGATTGCCGAAGCGCGGCGAAAATCTCCGCAGGAAGCCGAAGAATTAATCAACCACGCGCCGTATCACGCGCCCGACGCGCAAAAACTCGGCTTGATTGACGGCGCGGAATACCGCGATCAGGTTTACGAAGAACTGAAAAATCGGCTCGGCTACAAAGATGACGACCAACTGCGAACTGTTGACGGCACGGATTACCGCGACGTTTCGGCGGATTCGCTCGGACTAAACACCGGCGCGAAAATCGCCGTTATTTACGCTTCCGGCACGATTAACAGCGGAAAATCGAGCAGCAGTCCGTTCGGCAGTGAAGTGGTCGGTTCAGACACGATTATTCAAGCCGTCAATGACGCAGCGAAGGACAGTTCAATTAAAGCGATTGTGCTGCGCGTTGATTCGCCCGGCGGCTCGGCTCTCGCTTCGGATTTGATGTGGCACGCGCTCGAAAACGCCAAAGCCAAAAAACCGCTCGTCGTTTCAATGGCGGATGTCGCCGCTTCCGGCGGTTATTATATTTCTTGCAACGCCAATAAAATCGTTGCCGAACCTTCGACCATCACCGGCTCAATCGGAATGTTTATGGGCAAACCGGTCGTCACCGGATTGTATGACTGGCTCGGCGTGACCAATGAATATATCACGCGCGGCGATAATGCCGGAGTTTTCCGCGAAGATCAAAAATGGACTCCTGAAGAACGCGCGAAAATGGAAGATCAGGCGAATAAAGTTTATTACGGCGATTTCGTGCCGAAGGTCGCGCGCGGTCGCGGAATGACCGATGAGCAGGTCAATACGCTCGGTCAGGGTCGCGTCTGGACGGGAGCGCAGGCAAAAGGAAACGGTCTGGTTGATGAATTCGGCGGACTTGAAAAAGCCATCGAAGTCGCTAAAGGACTGGCAAATGTGCCTCTCGATAAAGAAGTTCAGCGCGTTCCGTTTCCCGCGCCGCAATCGCTTTTCAGCCAGTATTTTGGCGGCGACAGCAGCACTTTAGCCGATACCAAACAGCAAGCCGCGCAAAAAGCACTCGTTCAATCACTACCGGAAGACGCGCGCCGCGCTCTGCGCTACGCCGAAATTTTCGACGGTATGAAACGCGGCGAAGCGATGATGATGCTGCCGTTTGAACTGGAAATTAAATAAGCGGGAGATGAAAAAGCGTAAACGAATTGACACGCTGCTCGTCGAATCAGGCTTTGCCGAATCAATCGCCAAATCGCAGGCACTGGTGATGTCAGGTGTCGTCATCGTCAATGAAAAACGGGTTGATAAATCTTCCGAAGAATTTTCGCCGACCGTAAAAATCAGGATCAAAAACCAAACCGCCGCGTCCAAATATGTCGGACGCGGCGGTTTGAAACTGGAAAAAGCGATCACCGATTTTCATATTTGCCCAAACGAATACGTATGTTTGGACATCGGTTCTTCGACCGGCGGATTTACCGATTGTCTTCTGCAAAACGGCGCGAAAAAAGTTTACGCGATTGATGCCGGGACAAATCAGCTTGTTTGGAAACTTCGTCAGAACGCGCGGGTCGAAGTCCGTGAAAATGTCAACGCGAGATATTTAAAGTCAACAGATTTTGACGAAAAATTTGATTTGATCGTAATAGATGTTTCGTTTATTTCCATGACGAAAATTTTCCCCGTTCTCGATGCGCTTTTGAAAAACGACGGAAAAATCATCACGCTCATCAAACCGCAGTTTGAAGTGAGAAAAAGCGAAGTCGGCAAAGGCGGCATCGTCATTGATCGGGAAAAACACGAAAGAGTCGTTAAAAGCGTCAATGAAGCAGCCGAGAAAACAGGTTTGAAGGTTTTGAATATTATCGAATCACCGATTTTAGGCGCGGAAGGCAACAAGGAATTTTTGGCTCTCTATGAAAAATCGGCAGGAAATTGAGAAGACTGACAACTCAAAGTTTATTGAAGGCGTTGATTATTATTTTGAAAACGGGTTGATGGTGCTAACTGGTTTTTTTTTGAAAAAGCGCGGTTATTGCTGCGGAAACGGTTGTCGGAATTGTCCTTATCCAAAAGAAGAAAATAAAAGATTACAATAAAAACGTTTCCAGTTTTTCCTTTTTTTCGATTTGTTTGAAGTTCATATTCGTTTCACCGAATGTGTTCGTTTTCAGGGCGCGAAAAATTGTAATCGGAGCGTTTGGCGAACAACAGGCGGCGGTCAACGCTTCATATTCGCTCTGCATTTTTTCTTGTGATCCAAGCCAATCAAGCGTGTCGCGGAGAATTTCTGCCGCGTTGCTGTTTTCCGGTTCGGCAATTCTGTAGTGCATCCATTTTCCATCGCGTCTCGTTTCAACGATGCCGGCATTTCGCAAATATGCCAGATGGCGTGATATTTTAGGCTGGCTCTCACCTAAAACTTCAACAAAAAAACAAACACAAATCTCGTCTTCGCGCATTAAATTCAGTAAGCGAAGACGGGTCTTGTCTGCCAATGCCATAAATAGATTTTCCATTTTCACTAATGTTTTTTCTTCGCTCATACAATAAATTTAACATAAAAGATTAAATCTGTCTTGACAGTTTAATGAGTCGGTATTACTTTTAATTTAATATATATGTTATTGCATATATGTAAGGATAATAATATGAAAAATAATATTACGGCGTTGAAAGCGCATATTTCTTTGAGCGTCAAAGACACGAAAAAGAGCGTCGAATTTTACCGGAAACTTTTTGGCATTGAACCTTTGAAAATTCGTGACGGATATGCAAAATTTGATATATCGAATCCGCCTTTAAACTTGGCGTTAAATCAGTTTTCAAGTACCGGACGCGGTAATTTATCACATCTGGGAATTCAGGTGGCTCAACCGCCGATGTTTTGGAAATCAAAAAGTGTTGGGAAGAATCCGGGCTTTCAACCGACGACGAAATGCAGACCAATTGCTGTTACGCGTTTCAAGACAAGACCTGGGTTTCCGATCCTGACGGCAATCAATGGGAAGTTTTTGTTGTATTGGAAGATGATTTACAGGAAACGAATACGTGTTGTGTAAATAATGAATCTGAAGTTATTTCTGAAACGATTCGGATTAACAATAAAGAGGAAATTCAAAAATCTTGCTGTTGATATGAAAATAAATGACGGCATTTTGTCGGTGTTCTTTTTCTCAATCAATTATGGATTTCATAAGAAAAGCGGCGGCGGAATTTATCGGAACGGCGTTTTTGCTGGCGGTCGTCGTTGGCTCCGGCATAATGGGTGAAAATCTATCACGCGGAAACGTCGCCATCGCGCTGCTGGCAAACACGATTGCGACGGGCGCGGGATTGGCTTTTTTGATTTTGAGCTTTGAATGTATTTCCGGCGCGCATTTTAATCCCGCCGTCACTTTAACCGAAAATTTTCGCGGAAATATCACTTGGCGTGAAAGCATTTTGTATATTTTCGCGCAAATTTTGGGCGCGTTTTTCGGTGTCGGCATCGCAAATTTAATGTTCGATTTGCCGATTTATTTCACTTCAACCAAAGTTAGAGTCGGCAGTTCACAGTTTTTGAGCGAGTTTATCGCCACTTTCGGGCTGATAATGGTCATTCAAACCGGAGTAAAATTTCGTCCGAAACTGGTTTTTTTGATGGTCGCGGCTTACATTACAGCGGCATATTGGTTCACTTCTTCAACTTCTTTTGCAAATCCGGCGGTAACTTTGGCGCGCTCCGTTTCCAATACTTTTGCCGGCATCCAGCCGCGAAATGTTCCGCTATTTCTAATCGCGCAAATCTCCGGCGCGTTTGCGGCGACTTTTGTTTTTAATTGGCTTTTGAAAGAGGAAAAGGCTTGAAACAAAGAAAATTTCGACTTTATACACGGAAAATTCTGCACACTCGTAAATGGCTGAAGGATTATTAAAATTCATCTTACTTTTTCCAACGAATCGTAATTGAATATATTCCGCCTCCTTGCTGTTCACATCTCTTTACAATGTTGGTCGTAATTTGTTCATATTCACTATATTCTGAAGAGGTGCATCCAAATTCTGCAATTCCCGTGTTACCTTTCTTACCGCGTTTCGCAACTGGCACCAGCTCATCAAACACTTCTTCAGCTTTATCCGCAGGCATTACTTTATTGGAACTTTTCTTTTCAGCACTTGATGTGCTTTCAGTATTTGAATCAATCGGTTCGATAATCATCTCGCTGATACTTTGATTTTGATTGTATTGTACAAGCAGCCGGATATTAGGTTTCGCTGTATAATACCCTTTAGAATCAGGTAAGCTGTATTTTTGCCGGAGTTCGTCTCGCGTTTGAGCCGCTCCGACTGCTGCGTTCATAAATACAAACAGAGCTAATGAAATCAATAAAATTAAAAGCTTTTTCATAATTATTGTTTTCTCTTTTAGAATCTGCTTTTCTAAAAAAAGTCAAAAATTCAGAAATTAAGTCAACGAAAGAGACGGCTCCAAACACAAAAAATCCGCAACCGCGAGATCAATTAAATCTCGCAGTTGGCGGATGATTCCTCAGCGACACAATTTGATATGAAACGTCGCATAAAAATTTATAAGAGAAAAAATTCTATATTTCTACATAAAAAAGACTAAATTGGTTTACGTCTTAAATGAGCTATAAAACCAAGCTACGCTCAAAAAACTTTTCTGTCAATACTTTTTTCTTGCCGACACTTTTTTCAAATTTGATGATTGGTTTTATTTACAAACAAAATGAGAAAAGTAAATCATTCAAAATAAATGATTTAAAGTTAATTGAAATGATGTATTTAAATTCTTCCAAAATAGATGTTATTTTGATTTTGACTTTGTTCAGCACGAATTTGATAAAAATTTAACAATTGAGCTGAAATAAAATTCTTCAAATTTTAGCCGTATAATTTACATTATCTTCATACGCTTCTTGTTACTGACGCGCTAATCTTTTATACTTTTGCCTCTATTGGAGGACATTTTATTTAATGATAGAAAAAGGTGTGGAAATTGCCCCGGCGAACGGCAAACTCGGAATTTTGCTGGTCGGACTCGGCGCGGTCAGCACGACATTTGTTGCCGGTGTCGAAGCGATTCGCAAAGGAACGGCAAAACCAATCGGTTCGCTGACGCAGATGGGAACGATTCGGCTGGGCAAGCGGACGGACAATCGCGTGCCGTTGATTAAAGATTTTGTGCCGCTGGCAAACTTGGACGATGTGGTGTTCGGCGCGTGGGATATTTTCGCAGATTCGGCTTATGAAGCCGCGCTGCACGCCGGAGTTTTGGAAAAATCGTTGGTCGAAGATTTGCGCGAACAGCTTGACTCTTTAAAACCGATGAACGCGGTTTTTAATCAGAATTACGTCAAGCGGCTCAACGGCACGAACGTCAAAGAAGGCAAGAATAAAATGGAACTTGCCGAGCAGTTGATGACCGATATTGCTAATTTCAAAGAGGAAAAAGGCTGTGAAAGACTGGTCATCGTGTGGGCGGCTTCGACGGAAATTTTTCTTGAACCTTCGGAAATTCACCAATCAGTCGAAGCGTTTGAAAAAGCGATGTACGACAATGACGAACGCATCGCGCCTTCGATGATTTACGCGTATGCCGCGATCAAATCAAAAGTTCCGTTCGCCAACGGCGCGCCGAATTTGACGGTTGACATTCCCGCGCTGACGAAATTAGCCGAAGAAAACGGCGTACCGATTTGCGGCAAAGACTTCAAAACCGGACAAACTTTGATGAAAACGATTCTCGCGCCGGGTTTGAAATCGAGAATGCTCGGTCTCGACGGCTGGTATTCGACGAATATTCTCGGCAACCGCGACGGCGAAGTTTTGGACGACCCGGAAAACTTCAAAACTAAAGAAGAATCGAAATTATCGGTTTTGGAACATATTTTTCAGCCGGACGTTTACCCGGATTTGTACAAAGATTTCTCGCACGTCGTCCGCATCAACTATTATCCGCCGCGCGGCGACAACAAAGAAGGTTGGGACGCGATAGATATTTTCGGCTGGCTCGGCTATAAAATGCAGATCAAAATTGACTTTTTGTGCCGCGATTCGATTCTCGCCGCGCCGCTCGTGCTTGATTTGGCGTTATTTATGGATTTAGCGCAGCGGGCAAAAATGAAAGGCGTTCAGGAATGGCTCTCATTTTATTTCAAAGCACCGCAAACCGCACCCGGACTTTATCCCGAACACGATATTTTTATTCAGTTAATGAAACTTAAAAATACCCTGCGATATTTGGAAGGCGAAGATTTGATTACGCATTTGGGTTTGGAATATTACGATTAAAAATTCAGAGCGAATGAATAATAGTTTCATTCGCTCTAACTCTTTATTGTGTACAAAAACAACCCGGAGGACACGGCGCGAGAATCGAATTTCCGTTACTGCTGCACGGTGAGTTATTATTGTTACTATTTCTAGTCGCCAGATAGACGACGGTTATAACTCCGGCAGCGAAAAGACTTATCCAAAGAGCGGTTTTCGCGCTGCCCGACAAATTATTCTTTTTTGTCTGGGGTTTATACATTTCTTTTTCAAAATCAATTTTCACCGGCTTAACATCATAAAGATAAGCGCGAGACAATTTTGTCTGCGTGGCGGGCGCGGTTGCGGTTTGGGCAAAACAAGTCAGAAATGAAAATACGCAGACGAGCGCGGCGGATAAAACTTTTTGCAGCATAATTTTTACTCCTTGAGATTTTGGGATTTAGTAATTGGTAAAATGATTGTATGGTTAAAATTACTTGCCTGTCAATGAAATTTTAAAGCCGCACAAAAACTGATTTACATAAAAGCGCGTTGATGAGAAAAATTCTTACCAACGCGCTTTTTGAATCAGCCGATTAATTTACAAATTTCAATTTACGGCGAAACTGATGTTGACGACTGCCGTCACATCTTTTTCAATCGAAGTCGTATCATTGATGCCGTAATCGGAAACTTCCGTCGAATCCGCCGCCGTAATCTGCATCACGCCCATTTTTGCCGAACGCAGCGTGCCGATTTTGTTGCCGGTGCTGTCGGCGATTTTCTCGGCGCGTTCCTTCGCGTCTTTCGCCGCTTCGCCGAGCATTTCAATCTTCAAATCTCCGAGCTGCGTGTAAGAATATTGCGGCGGATTCGATTCGAGCAGAATTCCCTGATTGATTAATTCCGTCGCTTCACGCGCGATTTGCGCGATGCGGTCAACGTCGTTTGACCTGACTTCGACTTGTTGCCGTAGCGAATAGCCGGTAATTTCCGACGTTTCGTTGCCGTTCGCGTCGCGTCCTTTCAAAGTCGTTGACGAAATTGAAGAAACCGTCATCTGATTTTCGGCGATGCCCTTGCTGACAAGATATTTTTTAATCAGCGGAATATTATCGGAAAGCTGTTTGTAAGCCTCCGATAATTGCGGTGCCTGATAGGAAACACCCGCGCTCCAGACGACCAAATCCGATTTGATGCGTTTCCGCGCCGAACCCGTCACCGTCACGGCTTCATCGCCGCTTTTTTTGTTTGTATATGACCAGCCGATTATCACGGACGACACGACCAAAGCTATCGCCAAAGCTAAACCGGCGTTAAATAAATGTTTGTTTTTTTCTTCGTTCATTTTAAATATCTCCTGTAAACTTCAACTATTAAAAGATATTTTTAAAGTTCGTCATACGGGACGCGACACGCCGTTAATCTGTGGAAAGCCACAGAAATTTTGCCGGAAGTTACGCTTTTGCAGGACGATTTTCAGAATTTATAAAAAAAGCGAAAATGGATTTCGACGAACGATTTTGTTAAAAGACGAAAGTTTTATAAACTGAATTTGTGAACTAAAATCGCAAAATTATCGTAGAATTTACCGATATGCCAAAAAAATTCGACACCAACCCGCTCGACCCTGATTTTCCGAACAGAGTCAAAGAAGCGCAGACCGAAACTTTGCCGAATCCCGACGCGCCAACCAGAAGATTTGCTCAAACGGCGGAAACGGAAAAGCAAACGCGGCGTTTTGATGAAGCGAACTTTTCCGCTTATTCGTCACCTTATGACGGTCAGCAAATCCCGAATGTTTATCAAACCGCGCACCTGAAAAACGATGATGTCGGCAATTCGTCTTCGCGCAAAGTGGCAAAAATCGGTTTACCGGAAAATATTCTGACGGCACTTCCTTATTTACCTTACGTTGGTTTGGGGGCAGGTTTGATCGAACTTCTTTTAGTGCCGAAAAGCGAAACAAAAGTGCGTTTTCACGCCGCGCAGGGTTTAGCGGCGCATTTGGCAATCTGGATTATCATATCAATTTTGGGCGGCATCAGTAATATCCCGGGTTTTGGTGTGACAAGCGCGGGCAATGGAATTTTTCAAGTCGTAACGACAATAATGTTGATTATTTTTGCTTTCAAAGCGTGGAAGGGCAAACCCGTGCATATCGAATCGGTTGACAGTTTAACGGAATGGCTCGAAGAAAAAATTAAACCGCACAATTGACGGTTTCGTTTTCATTAGGACTTTGAGGCATCATATTTTTTCAGCGTAAACGACGAATGTTGGTATTACAAAAAGAAAATACGGACGGCTTCGCCGCACATTTCTTAAATTATTTCGCCTGAAAAATTTCGCGTATTCTCCCGAATGACGGATGTCTGCGATGGCGATTTTGCCTCCTCTTCTCGAAACACGAACGATTTCCACGAGAGCTTTTTCGCGTTCGGATTTGTCATAAATATTGTGCAGCGCGAAACTCGAAACGATGACATCGAAGGTTTCGTCGGCAAAAGGCAGATTTCTCGCATCGGCATCTTTTAATTCGACGCAACTGCCGACATTTTCAGCTTCGATATTTTTCAAAGTCGCTTCGGGCGAATTTCCCGCCTGATCTTCTTTCTGCCAAATATCAATACCGGTCGCTTTGCCCGTTTTCAATTTTTTCGCCGCGCCGATCAGCATCAAACCGTGTCCGCAGCCGACATCTAAAATCTGCTCGCCGCCGCGTAAATTCAGCGAATTGATAATTGTGTCGCGCAGTCGAAGTTTGTGAAAAAGACTGGCTAATAACATCAAACATCCCGCCGCAACAAGTGAAATTCCCGTCCAGATAAACGGCAATAAATTTGTTACGAGCGAAACGACAATCACCAAACCGCCGATCAAGATCAGATTTCTGACGACCGTCGGCGCGTCAATTCCGTAATTTGGTTTCGATGTCATTATTTTACAAATTCAAACCCGCCGAATTTTTCGGGAACGTGAAAACTCGCCTCTTTCGTCATCGTCGGCTGCCATGCCAGATAACCGCGCGTCGGGTCTTTGCCAACCGCTCGAAAAATATTTCCGAGCCAAATATCGCCCGCTTTCGGCATTGCGCCAAACGCTTTCCATTCAACTTTGATCGCCAACAAAACTTTGTTTTTCTCAATTTTCGCCGCCGATGTCATTCCCGAATGATAATCCCAATCGGTAATACGCTCGTCCGGTTTCTGATAAATTCCGAGATCAATCCATTCGCCCGTCGGCGCGATTTCAAACTCGAAATAATGGCGAAAATCTTCTTTACGCGGCGCGAGAAAAATCTCGCACACGTCTCTATCCCAAAGCCCGCGAGTTTTTGAAGTCAAATTCGGCGTTTCGCTAACCACTAAAGGTTCGCTTTGATTCGCTTCAAAATGAACGTAAAGCGCAGTTTTCGACCACAAAAGTTGCGCCTTAAACTGTCGTCCATCCGGCGCGTTTTCGCTTGACCAATATTTATCAATCGTCACTTCGTTCGCCGTTTTCCACGCTTTATTGTCAAATTCGCTGATCGCAAAATCATTTTTAATGTGCGCGATTTTTATTTTGTCGGTCATTTTAGATTGTGAAAAACAAAATGCTACTGAAGCAAATAACAAAATTAGAATATAAAACGATTTTTTCATAACAAAAGAAAGGTAGAAATTTTCGTTTAGTTTAGTTGAAACTGAAATTTAGTCAAACAATCTTAATAAAAGAATCAAGACTGTAATCTTTTTCTGTGACTTTCTTAGATGGTCCCGAAAGATTTATCGAAGTGAATTTGATAGTATTTTCATAATTTGGAATCTCAATAACAATAAGTAAATTATTATTCAATATTCCTGCAAAGTGCATATTTATCCAAGAATATCCTTGATTTAGAAGTTCGTTGAAACGACTCTCATAGGTTTCAAAAGTAAAAATATCTTGCCGAAAAAGTTCGCAAATTTTATTTGAACCATAAAAACCCTGAATAGATTTTCCTTCGACAAAATAAACCTGTGAAAAAGGCTTGTGAAAATTGCTTTGTATCGCAAATTCCATAAGCCTCTCAAAGTGTTTCTTTAACTCGGACATTTTATTTTCTCGAATTCCAAATAGTTTTCGCCGCCATTTTCGCCAGTTTCCACGTTCTGTCCAAATCAATGCTTCCGTCTTCTGTGTCGCGTCCTAAAAGTTTGTCGGTCAGTATTTTACGCAAATCTTTGCCTTCGCGTTTAAACATAAATTCCTTGGCGTAAGGTTTCGCCGTTTCAAAGAAATTAAATTCCGGGTCGGTAATAATTCCGATGCCTTCGAGCGTCATCAGGGCGCGCATAATGTAGGTGAAATTTGACGGCAGACGGAACGGATAATCATACATCACGTCGGCTAAATCGTAGGTTAATTCCTTGAATTTCACATCTTTTAATTTCAAATCGAGATGCAGGGCGAACATTTTTATCACGACTTCTTTAATTTTCGTCTCGTCCGCGCCGGGTTTTAAGAAGCCGAGTTCGATCAAATCATCGGCGATTCCGGCGGCATCTTTGGCGACGACGTGCAGAAAAGCGTCAATCATTTTCGCTTGTAATTGCGGCGAAATTCTGCCGACCATTCCGAAATCGAAAAATGCGAGTCGTCCGTCGGGCATCACGAGCAAGTTGCCCGGATGCGGATCGGCGTGAAAAAATCCGTCTTCGAGAAGCTGCTTTAGATAAGTTCTGATTAACAAACGATTGACTTTTTCGGACGATACGCCGCGTTTTTGCAATTCTTCGAGCGACGTAACTTTCGTGCCGTGAATGAATTCCATTGTCAGCACTTTTTCGCTCGTCGCGTTCCAGTAAATTTTCGGAACGTGGACGTTCGTCCACTCTTTGAAATGCTCGGCAAAGCGTTCGGCGTTTTTGCCTTCCGCCGAATAATCCATTTCTTCGTGAATTGTCTCGTCAAATTCGCGCAGCATTCCCGCCCAATCCGCGTTTTCATTTAAAGACGGAAAACGCTCGGCGAATTTCGTCACTTTTCGCAAAATTTCGATGTCGCCTTTGATCGTCGCGGTCAGATTCGGACGCTGAACTTTGACGGCAACTTCTTCGCCGGTGAAAAGTTTCGCGCGATAAACCTGCCCCAAACTCGCCGCCGCAATCGGTTCGACATCAAATTCCTCGTAAACTTCGTTGATTTTTCTGCCGAGTTCTTTTTCGATTCTGGCGAAGGCAATTTCATTAGGAAATTTCGGCACATTATCCTGCAATTCGCCCAACGCTTTGACGAACGGCAGCGGCAAAAGGTCGGCGCGAGTTCCCAGCGACTGACCGATTTTGATGAACGTCGGACCTAATTCGATGAGATTTTCTTTCAGCCAAACCGCCTGTTTTTCCTGATTAAGTTCTTTGTTTGATTCGTTTCCGATAAAAAACCAGCGCAGCAGCAGCATAAAATCGTGAAAAAATCCGAGATTCGTCAGGTGAATTTTTTCGCCGAGAATCGCCAGCCAACTGAGCTTTCGCGCAATCTCCATTTTGGCTTCAACTTGCTTCAAATGCTGCACGTGGTGCATTTCGTATTGATCTAAATATAGATACAGCGCGAGCATTCCGATCACTTTTGAAACGTGAAAAAGCCGCAGATAACCGCCGATTCCCTGATAATTTTTTTCGACCGCCGTTTCCTGTTCGATCAGAGACTTCTCTTCGACGATTAATTGTTCATTGGAAATCTTTTTCGCAATCGGCAAATTTTTCGCCGGCAGCAAGGCGTGATTGCCGTTTTCCGCCATCGGCTCGACAATCACGTCTTTTACAGCCAAATCACTCAAATTTTCGCGCGTCGCTAAATCGTTTTGCATAAGTTTACTTAGAATCGCAAAAATAGCTTTTGTTTGCAAAAGTTTTCACAAAGTTTTGCAACAGATTGTCCGCGAAATATACGAAAAGCACGAAAAGTTAAAAAGTTCGGTCTTCTGATTTTTCGTTTCTTTTGTGTCTTTCGCGGGCAAAAATTTTAAGGCAAAATCTCGAACGCCGCGCAGTGCGCCGGTTTGAAGATTCCAAAATGGCGGCGGTCAACGGTGAGAATTTTCGTGACGTTTAATCTTTCGGCGATTGCGACGATTATCGCGTCAACAAAATCAATGTTCGCGTCGTCATATTTGCGAAGAATTTCGGCTGCGCGTTTGTAATCTTCAATAGTTGGATTTTCCAGAATGAAGTCGCTGAGGCTTACTTCGTCAAGAAAATTTGCGACAGCATTGACTCCCAAATTTCTTGAGATGAAATAAGCAACTTCGGTAATTGCCGGAACAGGCAAAATTATCGGCTCACGAATTTCTCCGAAAACTCTGGAAACTTCGTTGTGATGCGGTCGGCGCGGTCAATAAAACCATAGAGAAAACCCGAATCTAGAAGATAAGCGTTCATTTTCTGATGCTGAAACCTTCTGCCGGATCAAAATCTTCCGAATATAGAATCTCGTGCATTCTTTCGGATGTGTCGGCTTTTCCACTCGAAAACATACCTTGCATTCGCATAAAAGGTCTCGGCGAAAGATTTTCCGCCGAGTCTTCCAGTCCGGTTTCGACAGTAAAATTTTCCTCGACAAACTCACCGAGAAATTCGTCAACATTTTTGCCGCTTTCTTCGGCTTTATGCTGAATAACTTCCACCGTTCTGTCTGAAATTGTAATTGTAATTTCCATAAAATCACCTCAAACTAAATCTAGCATATTTTCCACGCCGCGCCGCGCGAAATATTTGAGCGCGGTGTTTGAATCTTTGGCGATCTGCGTTTTCAGTTCGTCAATGCCGCCGAATTTTCGTTCGTCGCGGATCCGGTGCAGGAAACGGACGCGCAAAACGTCGCCGTAAAGATCGCCGTCGAAATCGAAAATGTAGCTTTCAATCGAAGGTTCTTTGTCGCCGTCAAAAGTCGGGCGCACACCGACGTTAGTGACGCTTTTGCGCCACACGCCGTCAATCAGATTCGCCGTCGCGTAAACGCCGAATTTCGGAATCACGCGGTTGGTTGGTTTGAGATTGGCGGTCGGGAAACCGATGGTGCGCCCGCGCCGGTCTCCGCGAATGATTTGCCCTTCGATGCCGTAAGGTCTGCCGAGCATTCGGCGGGCGAGATTTACTTTTCCTTCTTTGAGCAGTTCGCGGATTTTTGACGATGAAATTCGTTGATTTCGCAGGCAAACTTCGTCAACTTCGTCGGCGTAAAATCCGAGTTCCGCGCTCATTTTTTTTAAAAGTTCGATATTTCCGCCGCGATTTTTGCCGAACGCGAAACCTTTGCCGAGATAAACTTCTTGGGCGTGAAGCCGGTCGTGGATAATGTCGCGCAAAAAAATTTCCGCGTTTTGCGCGGCAAATTCCTGGTCGAAACGAATGACAATCGCCTGTTCGATTCCCAAAACCTCAAAATTCGCTAACCGCTGATCGAGCGTTTGCAGCAGCGGCGGCGCGTTTTCAGGATACAAAACGACGCGCGGATGAGGATCAAAGGTAATCGCCGTCGGAATCGCGCCGATAATTCTGGCGCGACTCACGACCGTTTCCATAATCTTCTGATGTCCGAGATGCAAACCGTCAAACACGCCGAGCGTTAAAACCGTTCCGCGCGAAATGTTTGCATTATTCGTTCCGTGAAAAATTTTCATTACGCGACTAATGATTGATATTCGGGATTTTCTTCGATAAAACTGGCGATAAACGGACACGTCGGCGTAACCGACTGTCTTTTTTCTTTGATGATGTCGAGTGTTCTTTTGACCAACTGCGTCCCGATTCCCTGATCTTGAATTTCTTCCGGCACTTCCGTCCGCGTCAAATCATAAGTTTCGCCGTGAATCACATAATCAATAAACGCTATTTTTCCATCGCGTTCGGTTTCAAAACGCTTTCTCGCTTCGTTATCTTTAATTGTTAAAATCATTTATTTTTCTCCTTTTTTGAATTGTGATTGAAATAACTGCACAATGATTTGTTGTTAAGGATAAAATTTTTCTGCAAAACAACAAATAATTTCTTACAGTCTTTAAAACATTTCTATTTGCGCTCAAACTTTATAGTTCCAATCGCAAAATTGAAAAGTAAGCCTCCATTTATTTTGCTGAATTTCAAAGCGAAAAAAGCCGAGTATGGTTATATTTACTGGAAAATTACGCTGAAGTCGCGCGTTCAAACGGAATCTCTTCAAAATGCGTCAATTTTTTGAATGCGCGGAAACGTTCGTTTATTTCATCTTGAGTTAAACGGTCAACTCGTTCCGTGCCGAATTCTTCGACGTTAAACGAAGCCATCACCGTGCCGTAAACCATCGCGCGGCGCAACGCGTCTTCGGTAATTTCAACCTGTGAGGCGAGATAACCCATAAAACCGCCCGCGAAAGTGTCGCCCGCGCCGGTCGGATCGAATACCGATTCGAGCGGAAACGCCGGAATCGCAAAATAATTACCCTTCGTATAAAGTGCCGCGCCGTATTCGCCGCGTTTGATGACGAGCGCGCGCAGATCGCCGAGTTCCATAATTTTTTTCGCGGCTTTGTGAATATTCGGCTCGTCGGCAAGCTGCCGCGCTTCGGCATCGTTAATAATGACGCAATCCACGACTTTGATCGTTTCGATTACCGCGTCCTTCATCGAATCAATCCAAAAATTCATCGTGTCCATCGCCACAAATTCCGCGTCCGGGCATTGCTCGCGCACTTCTTTTTGCAGCATCGGCAGGATATTCGCCAAAAACAGAAGCCGCGCATTTTTTGATTCTTCCGAAGGTTTCGGCTGAAAAGTTTCAAATACGTTAAGCTGTGTTTCCAAAGTGTGCGCCGTGTTCAAATCGTATTCATATTTACCGCGCCAGAAAAACGTTTTGCCGTCTTTGACGACTTCAATATCATCCGTATTGATGTTATGACGTTTGAAAACGTCCCATTCCGCGTCGGTAAAATCGTTGCCGACGACACCGATGACGCGCACATCAGTAAAAAAACTCGACGACAGCGCGAAATGCGTTCCCGCGCCGCCCAAAAGTTTATCGCGTTTGCCAAAAGGCGTTTCTAACGCGTCAAACGCGACCGAACCTACAACTGTTAAAGACATTTGTTAAATTATTCTCCTAAAATTTTTAATTATTGCGGAACATTTTCACCCTCAGGAAAAAATATATCGTCCTCTGTTCCCGAAATATTATCAAATCCGCTTGACCAAACCATAATCTCGCCGGTTTTTTTGACTGCAATTTTTAATCTCTCTTCGTTTATATCTTGAGGTTTTTAACCTATCTGAGAACATTGATTCTTAGAGAACTTTTTGAGCGCGGATTTTGCTTCATCGTCGGTTAGAACATACCAATTTTCGCTATTTCGAGCAAGGCTGATTATTTCCGGGGAATATTCAACTACATCGTTTCCCGCCGAATAAACACAGAACTGCAAAATATAATTTCCGACGTAATTTCGAATGGTGTGAATTAGAAATGAAAATATCAAGGTCGCAAAAAGTATAGAGAATAGTGAAAATATTTTTTCTAATTTATTCATTCAATTATTTTACACGCCACGGCGGATTTTGGCGATTTTCGCCCGCACAAAACAGACAAATGCGGTTGCCGTGCGGGTCTCTGAGATAACTTTCGCGCCATAGCCAGGGTTGGTCAGTCGGTTCGCTTTCAAACTGTAAGCCCGATTTTTTCAGTTGTGAAACTTGCTCGTCCAGATCATCACATTCAAAGTAGAGGACAATATTTGAATTGAGAGCAGCTTCGTCAGATAAATGAATGGAAAGCGTCGAATCTCCGTCGGGACACAACAAACGCGCGTATCTCGGACGCGCGTCAACGATTAATTTCAAACCGAGCTTTTGATAAAATTCGACCGATTCAGCGGGTCTAGCGGTGTAAATCGTCACTTGATTTAAGTTCATTTACTCGCTTCGAGTTCCTTCAAAGTCTTTTCCGCCTCATCTTTATAAGGACTTTGCGGATATTTTTCGACGATTGCCGAAAAATATGCTTTCGCATCTTCACGTAGTTTTTCGGGGGCGAACTTTTTCCTTTCATCTTCGGGCAATTTTGCCAAATTAATTTTCTGCTTGCCTTTATTTTCCGAAAGGTAATAACTACTCATTCCCGCATAATACAAAAATTCGTCCATTTTGGAAAAATCCGGGTAGGCGGCGAAAGTTTCATCAAAACGCATCAAAACGGCTTTGTAGGCTTTCTTCAAGTTGTAATACTGCCGCGCGACATCCAAATTATGTTTCGCGTCGGCTTCCAAAAGCGGATCGCGCTGCACCTGCGGTTCGATTTGTTTTTGCGCGTAAGATGAAGACACAAAAGTTAAAAATAT
This sequence comes from Pyrinomonadaceae bacterium, assembly GCA_965217575.1. Lineage (GTDB taxonomy): Bacteria > Acidobacteriota > Blastocatellia > Pyrinomonadales > Pyrinomonadaceae. The sequence continues at coordinate 2,252,201 of OZ244558.1, forward strand.
AAAACTGAAAATTAAAAACGCTTTTTTCATAATTGCTCAAACTCCTGCGCGGTTTGATGCGCGAAGATCGTTTAAAGTTTGTTGATTCGAGGCAGGCAGAAATTTTAACCGCAGATTTTTGCAGATAAACGCGGATAGAAAAAGTATTTTTTCGTATTTTAATCTGCGTCTATCCGCGTTCATCGGCGGTTAAAATTATTTCACCGCGTATTTTCCGATAATCGCGTCCAGTTTCTTCGCCGTTTCGAGATTCCAATTTTCCGGCTGGGTAAAAATCGCGTTTTTCGTCGCGCCCGCAAACGGATTCGGCGTTTTTTTCGCGGCGACTCTTTTGACCGCTTCCTTTAAAACCAACTGCGCGTTTCGCACGTTTTTGTTGAGGTATTCGATCACCATTTCGACCGAAACGTCGTCGTGTCCTTCATACCAGCAATCGTAATCGGTGACGAGCGCGAGCGTCGCGTAGGCGATTTCGGCTTCGCGGGCGAGTTTCGCTTCCTGCAAATTCGTCATTCCGATGATGTCCATTCCCCATTGCCGGTAAACATTCGATTCGGCTTTCGTCGAAAACGCCGGACCTTCCATACAAATATAAGTCCCGCCGCGATGAACTTTTAAATCTTCGACCGTTTTGCAGGATTTTTCCAAAATACCGCCTAATTCGGCGCAAACCGGATTGGCGAAAGTGATATGTCCGACGATTCCTTCGCCGAAAAACGTAGATTCTTCTGTGCGCCCGCGCGTACGGTCAAAAAACTGATCGGGAATACAAAAATCCGTCGGCGCATAATCTTCGCGCAGCGAGCCGACCGCCGAAACGGATAAAATATAATCCACGCCGAGCAGTTTCATCGCGTAGATGTTCGCCCGAAAAGGCAATTCCGAAGGCGTTAATTTATGCCCGCGCCCGTGTCTGGGCAAAAACGCCACGCGCTCGCCTTCCAAAGTTCCGACGATAAAGCTGTCCGAAGGTTTCCCGAACGGCGTGTCAACTTCGATTTCTTTGATGTCCGTCAATTCCGGCATCTGATACAAACCGCTGCCGCCGATGATTCCGATTTTTACTTGTTCCATTATTTTTATGATTGAATAGGTTTTAAATTTTCAAAAAAATTCAGTTTCTCTGCTTCTATAATTGCGGCATTCATATTTTCAATTGTTACTTCTGATAAGACAATTAAAGCATTCTCAATAAAAAATGGTTTTCCCTCTTTTTCCGAGTGATTCTATACTCCAACCAAATCATCCTTATCGAAAAAGCAAACCTGATAACGATTTCCGTTGGCAAGTTCAACTTGATTATGATAAAATCAACCTTTTTGATTAATTACGGTTTCATCACCTTCTTGCCAATCAAGAAAAATCAATTTTGGGAATTTTTCACTTTCCATATAATTAAGCAAAAGCCAATCTGCCTTTCGGTTCGGGAATTTGTCTGCCCAAATCCCGCGCCGTTTCGAGCCATTCGCCGATAATAATTTCCGCGTTCGCCAACGCTTGCTGATATGTCACGCCGTCTGCCAGACAGCCCGCGAGTTCGGGAACTTCGGCGATAAACGCGCCGTCTTCTTCGCTCCAATAAATTATTATTTCGTATTTACTCATCGCTTTTTCCAAGTTTGTATTTCAAAATCAGATTTCTTACTTGCTTAACCTGATAGACTTTCGCTTTCGACCCAATCGGCTGAATATTAATGATTTCCTCAATATCGTTTCGAGTGAAAATATGATGGCTTCCTTTCACTCTCTCGTCGAAACCGAAATCATTTAAGAGTCGGCACAAAGCGTTAAAATCAATATTCGCGTCGGACTTTCCTGACAAAATTAGAAATATAAATTTGCTAATTCTTGACATAAGTAATTATAAATCGCTGCCGCCGATAATTCCGATTTTTACTTGTTCCATTATTTGTGATTTTAATTCTGTCAAAATTAATTAAAATACCCCTTTTTAACCAGCACCATCGCTTCGGTTTCGTTTTCCGCGCACGGTTCGCAAACCATACCTCTGCCGTCAACAGGACCTTCGTATTCCCATTTGAAAATTTTGTTGTAACTGCCGACCGGATTGATGACGCGCAAGTTATTTCCGGTCGGAATGACGAATAAAACAAGCCCGTTCGGGAATTTGACTTCAAAACCCTTTCTGCCCTGAATCGTTTTCGCGTCGAGATATTCGAGGCTTGATTCCTGCGCGTTTTTACCGTATGAATAAGTGATTTCGGCGTGTTTTCCGTCTTCCGTCCAGAAGGAAAAATGTTCGTAATTGTTTTGTCCCATTTTTCCGAACGAATAATTAGCGACTTTGCCGGCTGAATTATCCTGCGCGAACGACGTTTGGAACGCCGCGCCGATGACAAAGATAAAGGTGGCGATGATAAATAATTTTTTCATTTTAGTTTCTCCTGAAATTTGACCGCTTTTAATTTTCCGTCAATTTCCGTCAAACGGCAAAGCGGCGCGGTCGTATCGTGATAAAACCAGCACAGCCAGTTTTCCGCGACGGCTTGCGGCAATAACTTCTTTTTGTTGGTGAGCGTTTCCAACGGGAATAAATCGTAGCTCATAATCCACGGAATCGGCAGATGCGCGGTCGTCGGAATCAGATCGGAAAAACTGTAAAAAATCGCGCCGCTGGATTCGATTTTGAACGTCTGCATCGCGGCGTTGTGTCCGCGCGTTTCGGTCATCGTCATTCCTTTAACGACTTCATAAACCGGCGGTTTTAGTTCTAATTGTCCGGTCTTTTTTAACGCTTCCCAGTTTTCTTTGAGATAACTGCCCTGATCGCGCGCGGTCGGATTTTCGGCGTGGTTAAACTCATTTGCGGAGACGAAATACCGCGCGTTCGGGAAAGTCGGCACGGTTTCGCCCGCTTCGTTAAATGTTGTATTTCCGCCGCAGTGGTCGAAATGCAGGTGCGTATTGACAACGATTGTTATATCTTCGGGACGGTAATTGGTTTTCTCAAAAAGCGTTTCCGCCAAAGATTTTTCGCGCCTGATGCCGTAAATATTTGACAGCTTCTCGTTCCATTTGTCGCCCGTTCCGGTTTCAACGAGAATTTTTTCGGACGCGCTTTCGATAAACAGACAATTCGTCGCCAGTGTGATGCGGTTCAAATCGTCGGGTGGGCAAAATTTCTCCCAAAAAACACGCGGGACAACGCCGAACATTGCCCCGCCGTCAAGTTTGAATTTGGTATCGGAAATTATTTCAATGCGGAAATCATCCAACAACATAATGAAGAACGGATAACGGAAAATTTATTTTTATTGGCTGTTTTCCGTTATCTGTATTTATTTTACTTCTTTTTCGGCGCGGGTTTCATCGTCGGAGCCGCGCTGTCATCAGGACCGGACGGCATTCCCTGCGGCATTCCCTGTTGTCGCTGCTGCATCATCTGCTGCTGCATCTGCTGCAAATCTTCCTGCGAAGGCTGCGGAACGGTGAAATCTTTTGCCACTTCGACCGGATTGCCGGCGACGATTTCAGCCAGCACTTTTTCCTGTTTTTCCTTTTCAAGCTGCGCTCTGACCATTTCGCTGACCGGCATTTCACGTCCCATCGGATTGGTCGGGTCTTTGACCGTCGTTGAAATCAGAATATGGCGCACGTCGTAGGTTTCGGTCGGCTGTCCGCTCGCGTCTTTGCCTTCGGTTTTCTTTTCGAGTTTGATGATGTGATAACCGTAAGGCGTTTCAACCAATTTGTCGGCAATCTGTCCGGGCTGTAAAGCTAACGCCGCCTGTTCAAACGCCGGCATCATTTTTCCCTTCTGGACATCTTTATAGAGTCCGCCCTGAAGTTCGCCCTGCGGATTTTTGTTGCCCGGGTCTTGGCTGTTTTCATTCGCCAGTTTCGCAAAATCTTCGCCTGCCTGAGCGCGGCTTAAAATTTGTTCAGCCTTTTCCTTTTTCTCTTTCGGACTTAATTCAGGATGCGCTTCGATGTATTTTTGAACATCTTCATCAGTTACCTTAACCTTGTCGGCTAAAACTTTCTGCGCGTATTGTCCGGCTAAAAACTGCGCCTGCTGAAGTTTAACCTGCAAATCTACCTGACGTTTGAAGTCCGCGCCGAGTTCGCCGCCTTTTTCTTCGGCTTCTTTGTCGTAAATCATTATTTTCGCAAAATCATCTTTCGCCTGTTTAAGTTCCTCATCGGTTAATTCCTTGTCTTTGGGGAATTTCCCGGCATCTTTGGCAATCGCTAATTTTGAATCAATAAATTTCTTAAACTCTTCTTCGTGCGCGGCGGCGGCATCTCCGCTCCAGTATTGTTTGATCTGATCTTCCGAAATATAGCCGAACTGCGGCATCGGACCTTTATCTTTGTTGATTGTTTGATCGTAAACCGAAGCGGTAATGATGTTCCGAATATTTTCAAGTTCCTGTTTGGTGTTCGGGTCGTCCGCCAAACCGTCTTTGCGGGCTTGGCTGGCGACGGCGAGCAACTGTTCGAGATTTTCGGAGATTTTCTTTTTCTGTTCGGGATTATCCGCCAACGCTTTAAGCTGCATCGGATTCGCGTCTTTCAGCAAAAGCTGCATATCTTCGGCGGTAATACTATTTAAATCTTCGCCGTGACCGCCGTATTTCATTTTCCAAAACACGAGTCCCGCGCCGATCAACAAAATTACGACGATCACCGACAAGCCTTTGGCTAACGCGCTCATTCCGCTGTTGCGGCTCGAAGCGGAAACCGCCGGAACCGCTTTTATTTGATTACGCGGTTCATTTTCAATGGCTGCCGCCGTCGGCAGAGATGAAAATTCTGTCGGATACGCCTCGTCCTGCGCCGGTTCGACCGTAAAATTGTTCTGCGGATCAGCGATTTCCGAAGAAATGTGGTCATTCAAACCCATTTCCGCATCGTTTTCCAATTCATTATCATTATTTGAATTTATATTCATTAAAATTTTCCTCTATTAAATTCTAAACTTAATTTTTATTTTCACTCTGCACTAATTCAAGTAAAACTCCGTTGGCAGAAGCCGGATGCACAAAAGCGACCAGACAGCCTTCCGCGCCGATTCTCGGTTTTTCGTCTATTAAACGCATTCCTTCGGCTTTTAGTTTCGCTAATGCGGCTTCAATATCTTCAACTTCGACGGCGATATGATGAATTCCGCCGCCGCGTTTTTCCAAAAATTTCGCAATCGGCGAATCATCCGATGTCGCTTCCAGCAATTCGATTCTCGACTCACCAATCGGCAGCATCGCCACGCGCACTTTCTGATCTTCGACCGTTTCGGTGTGAATATTTTCCAGTCCGAGCGCGTTTTCCCAAAACTTTAACGCTTCGTCAATTCCTTTCGTCGCAATGCCGAGATGATTTATTTTCATTTATCCTCTAAAATCCCGACCAATATTCGCACGATTTCTTCGAGATTGCTTGGAACCGTATAAGTTTTAATGTCTTGGTAAAATTTCTTTTCAGCCCGATTGAGTTTGCCGAACTGCCATCCCTGACCTGTTGAAACCGCTCCGTAAATAATATTTTTATCCGTTTCGCTTGCCATATCAACCGCGACGAGTTCAACTGCAAGTTGTGTAAATGCTCTGGTCAAATCAGCATTTTTCGCTTCGACTACCAATAACTCATTTTCTCTTTTCAAATAATAATCCAATGGTCCTTTTAGCTGATTATTTATTTCAATCCAATATTCAGAATTTAACTTTGCGTGGGTTAAATGGCGGACTTCAAACATAATCGGAGCAAGCAAAAATTCGCGTCGGGTGATTTCATTTTCTAAACTGATATGTATGAGGACTTCATTTATTTTATCAGCCAAACTTTGTAATTGCGGAATTTCGCCCCCAAATAGAGATAAATCCATCTGCTCATTTTGTTTGGAATATCCGAAGTATTCGAGAACCTCTTCAGTTCTCACCCGAAGTCTGAAATAGTCGGAAAATGTATAAGATTGTTCGGGATTTATTATCTGCCTTTTCATCTCAAAATTTCCTCAACCGCCGAATAAAGATTATTTTTCTTTTCTGCAATTTCCCGCGCCAATTCGTTCAATTTCTCGCTCGTTCCGTCTTTGCTCAAAATATTCGCCAGAAGTTTTTCCTGCAAAAGTTCGAGCAGCCGCCATTTCGCAATCGCTTTTCGGCGTTCGAGATTTTCACCCTGTTTCAAAAATTCCTGATAACTTTCGATGGCTTTTGATAAATCTTCGATGCCTTTGTTTTCGGTCGCCGTGGTTTTGACAATCGGCGAATGCCAGAAATCCGGGCGATGCGCCAAACTGAGCAGTGCTTCAAGTTCTTTTTCGGTTCGCAAAACGCCGTCGCGGTCGGCTTTATTGATAACGAAAACGTCGCCGATTTCCATAATTCCGGCTTTAATCGCCTGAATGTCGTCGCCCATTCCAGGAACTAAAACGACAACCGAAATGTCCGCCGCTTTGACGATTTCCACTTCGTCCTGCCCGACTCCGACGGTTTCGATAATCACTTTATCGTAACCCGCCGCGTCTAAAATCGCCGCCGCGTCAACGGTGGCGCGTGAAAGTCCGCCGAGATTGCCGCGCGTCGCCATCGAACGAATAAAAACATTTTTATCAAGTCCGAGCGTCTGCATACGGATTCGGTCGCCGAGAATCGCGCCGCCCGAAAACGGACTCGACGGATCAACGCAGACGATGCCGATTTTTTCGCCTTTGTTGCGGTAAAACAAAGCTAATTTGTCAACAAGCGAAGATTTTCCCGCGCCGGGCGAACCCGTAATTCCGATAATCAGAGCGTTTCCCGTTTTCGGAAAAACCGCTTTCATAATTTCGGCGGCGGAACCCGCGCCGTTTTCGATTTTCGTGATCGCCCGCGCCACCGCCCGCGTATCGCCGATAAAAAGTTTTTCTAAAATTTCAGAGTTTTGCATTGGCTGATTATCGTCCGACTCGCCGAATCTGATTTTTATAGAGTGTAATGTTAGTTCCAAAATGCAGATTTCACTATAAACAGGGATTTTCTCATTTTTCAATCAATTTGCAAAGGTTAAAGCTGATTTCGCGGTCGTTCAAGCCTCATTATTGTTTTGTTTTAATAAGCCGTGAAGATTTCACTTTTGGAAATATTGTCGTAAAAAGATGATAACCAGTTTATTTGCAGAACAATAGAGCTTGGAAATGCGAGAAAACGGCGGGAACAATTTCGGTAAAGAAGTAATCTCTGCAAATTAAATTAACTTGCAAAAATGGAAAAAGACGTGTCTGACCAAACAGATGCGCTTTTTTTCTCTCGCTTATTTTCATTAACGCTTTGCCAAACCGTCAAACTTAGTTAATATCTTATAAAGTGATGATTAAATGGTTGTTGAGTTTATTTTTTAAGAGTTAAAATTTGCTTAATTTCGATGATAAACACGTCGTCTTCAGCCGAAAATCAAACCTGGAAAAACTATGAAACTGACTAAATTTTTTGTATTTTTAGCGGCAATCGCCGTTTTCGCAGCTTGCCAAAAACAACCGACGCAATTGAATCCCGGCGGCTATACCGGAGAAAACAAAGGTTCCGCCAACATCGAAACTCATCGCCCAGAAGACAGCGGCGCGGCGGCGGAAGAACATTTAACTGAAGTTCCGCGCCCGCAAAAGACCGCAGATATGATGGCGGCGCGCGGCAATCAGGACAAAGCCGCGCCGACTTTGAAATTTATCGAACCGACCAACGGCGCGATGGTCGGCAGTTCGACGGTTCCGGTCAAACTCGCGCTCGGCGGCGAATTGATGGGCTATAAACCGATGAAAGACCCGCAGACCGGAACGGGAAATCACATTCACATTATCTTGGACAATCAGCCGTATGAAGCGTATTACGATCTCGATCAGCCGTTTGAACTGAAAAATGTTTCCGACGGCGAACACACTTTGCGAGTTTTCCCTTCGCGTCCGTGGCACGAAAGCTACAAGAATGCCGGAGCATTTCAGATGGTTAAATTCACCGTCAAAAACGGCGGCGCGGACACGACCAAACCGGCAACGACCAATGCTAATCAAATGATGTCCAACGCCAACACTGCCGCTCCGTCCGAGGGCAAAGAAATGGCAAACAGTACGGCGGGCGCGGTTGATGCGAGCAAGCCGCTGTTGACCTACAGCCGTCCGAAAGGCGATTACAAAGGCGCGGATGCCGACCCGATTATGCTCGATTTCTGGCTTTCAAACGCCAAATTAGTCGGCGACGGCGGCGAATACCGCGTTAGGTATTCGATTGACGGCGGCGAAGCGCATTACATTGACGGTTGGTCGCCGTTTTGGATTTCAGGCTGGTCAAACGGCAAACACAGCGTCAAACTCGAATTAGTGGATAAATCGGGAAATCCCGTCGAAAACGGCGGCTACAATTCGACAACGCGGGAAATTACCATCGCCAAATAATTTTTTAGGTTGTTTCTCAAACAACTTTGCGCTATATTTTTAATTTCCGCCTGTGCGGAGAGATCGCATAATGGTATTGCAGTAGTCTTGAAAACTACCGGGCGTAAGCCTATGTGGGTTCGACTCCCTCTCTCTCCGCCACTTTTATTTTGGATTTTAGATTTGCGATTTTGGATTTTTCCAAAATCGCATTTTATTTTTTACCGTAAAATTTATCTTTCGTAAACTTTTTGTTGATTTTCAAACCAATTCTGTTATAGCCTAAAAGAAAACTGAATGAAGATTCATTCATAATCATTTTCGATTTCGGATGACAAGTTTTGAAACAGATTATCAACGATTTGTTCAATCCAAAATCCAAAATCCAAAATCCAAAATTACTATGTCCCGTTTAGTTCGTTCAAATGGTCAGGGTCGCGCCGTTATCGCCGACAAACGCGAAGCGATTTTGCGCGCGGCAATCAAAGTTTTCGCGCAGAAAGGTTATTTCAATTCAAAAGTCGCCGATATTGCGGGCGCGGCGGGAATCGCCGACGGCACGGTTTATTTGTATTTCAAAAGTAAAGACGAGATTCTGCATTCGATTTTTGACCGCGCGATGGAAGAATTTATCGCGGAAGGCAGGCGCGAGATCGCCGAAGTTGAAGAGCCGGATAAAAGATTGCGCCGCATTGCCGAGCTGCATTTGGAAAAACTTGGCGCGGATCGTGATCTGGCGATTGTTTTTCAAATCGAACTGCGCGGTTCGACCAAGTTTATGGAAGAATTTTCCGCCGCCGGTTTCGCCGATTATCTGAAAATCATTCAGCAAACAATCGAAGACGGACAAAAAAGCGGAGTTTTTCGCAAAGATTTAAAGCCGGTCGTATGCGCGAAAATTCTTTACGGCGCGTTGGACGAAATGGTCACAAACTGGATTTTATCGAAAAAATCTTACGCCCTAAAACCGATGGCGAATGAAGTTTTGAAGGTGTTTTTCGGCGGCGTTAATAAATGATTCCAAATGCCGGATTGGAAAATTCCAAATTGAAAGCAAAATTGCAAAATCAGCTATTTGGAATCGGAAATTTGAAAGCGATGCAAAGCGAAATAAAAAATCGAATTAAACAAACCGTCAGGCGTTACTCGACGGCGGACGCGCCGGAAACACTGGCGGGATTATTTCGGCAGGCGGCGGCAAACCACAATCGCAAAGACGCTTTGAATTTCAAAAAAGACGGCGAATGGCGGGCGATTTCGTCCGATGAAATGCTTTCGCGCATTGAAAACATCGCGCTCGGTCTTTATTCGCTCGGTTTACGAAAAGGCGATAAAATCGCGCTGCTCGCGCCGAATTCCCCGGAATGGACTCTGACCGACGCGGCTTGTCAATTTGCCGGAATAATTGATGTACCGATTTACACGACGCTTGCGCCGAATTCGGTCGAATACATCATCAAAGATTCGGGCGCGCAGATTTTCTTTGTGCAAAACAGGGAATATTTAGAGCGCGTCGAGAAAAATTTGCAAAATTGTCCGACGCTGAAAAAAATCGTTCTTTTTAATTCCTCAAATGTTGCCGAACCGAACATAATTTCACTAGCCGATCTGGAAAAAGAAGGCGCGAAACTCAAAACCGAAAATCCCGAATTAATTGAAACATTACTAAAATTGGTTGAACCGAATGATGTCGCCACGCTGATTTACACGTCGGGAACGACCGGCGAACCGAAAGGCGTGATGCTGACGCACGTCAATCTGATTTCAAACGCGATCAATTCGGCAGCGGATTACAGCTTTACGCGCAAAGACAAAGCGCTTTCGGTGCTGCCGCTGTCGCACGTTTTCGAGCGTTCGGGAATGTATGTCTATATTTTGAACGGAATGGCGGTTTATTACGCCGAATCAATTGATAAGGCGGCGGACAATCTACGCGAAGTTTCGCCGACGATATTTGTCGGCGTGCCGCGAATTTTTGAAAAAGTTTACGCCAAAGCGAAAGTCAGAGCCGCGCAGGAAAGCCGCGCCAAAGAATTGATTTTCGATTGGGCGATTGAAGTCGGTGAAGAATACGCGCAATTAGTTGAAAAGAAACAAGTTGTTCCGCGAATATTAGCCATCCAGCACAGCATCGCCGATAAAATCGTTTTCTCGAAACTGCGCGAATTCTTCGGCGGAAATTTGCGCTTCTGCATTACGGGCGGCGCGCCTTTGTCGGACGAGATTTATTTGATTTTCAACGGCGCGGGCATTGCAATTTTGCAGGGTTACGGCTTGACGGAAACTTCGCCAGTGGTGACATCAAACACGCCAATGAATACGAAATTGGGAACAGTCGGAAAACCGATTCGCAGCGTCGAAATTCGCCTTGCCGAAGACGGCGAAATAGAAGTTTCGGGTCCGAACGTGATGCTCGGTTATTACAACAAACCGGAAGCGACGCGCGAAGTTTTCACCGAAGACGGCTGGTTTAAAACCGGCGACATCGGGGCGATTGATAAAGACGGGTTTTTGAAAATAACCGACCGCAAAAAGGAACTTTTTAAAACGTCCGGCGGCAAATACATCGCGCCGTCGCCGATTGAACAGTTGATTTTGGGTTCGCGCTTCGTCAGTCAGGTCGTGCTTGTCGGCAACGGGCGAAAATTTCCCGCCGCGCTGATCGTGCCGAATTTTGAACAGCTTGAAAGTTACGCCAAACACAAAGATTTAGAGGTTCAAACTCCGGCGGAGTTTTGCCGAAATCCGCAAATTATTGATTTGATCGAGAGACAAATCGCGGAACTGTCGAAAAATCTTTCGCGCTACGAAAAAGTGAAAAAATTTGCGCTTCTCGAAAATGAATTGACGGTCGAAGGCGGCGAATTAACGCCGACTTTGAAAGTCAAACGACGCGTAATTGATGAAAAATATCGCGCAATTATCGAAAAAATTTACACCGATGCGGCAACCGGCGGCGAACGATAAAAGACTATTTAATCTTCACCGTTCAAACTTATCGTTATATTATTAAGCCGCTTTTTCGATGCCGTAGCGGGCAATTTTCATATAGAGACCGCGGCGGGTCACGCCGAGTTCGCTGGAAGCGCGGGAAATATTCCATTCGTGGCGCGACAGAGCTTCTTTAATCAACTGCGTTTCAACTTCCGTGACGGCTTCTTCAAGCGTTCCGACGTGAGTTCCGGTGTTAAAACTCGCAAACATACTGTTATAGGAAGCGATTGGTCGAACATTTCCATTCATTTCCGGCGGATTCAGCGACTGGACATTGCAAATCAATTCCGGCGAAAGATGTTCGGGCGTAATTTTTTCGCCGTCTTCGGCGCGGGCAACGATGCGCTGAATTTCGTTGCAAAGCTGCCGCACATTGCCTTCCCAATTGCCGACCATCAGCAAATCAATTGTCGCCGGCGAAAGCACCAAATCGCGTTTGTTAAATCGCGCCGAATAATGATTGACGTAGTAATTGACCATCGGCGGAATTTCCGAACGGCGTTCACGAAGCGGCGGAACACGCAGGCGAATGACATTCAGACGGTAATATAAATCTTCGCGGAAACTGCCGTCGGCGACTTTTTCTTCGAGCGGCATATTGGTCGCGGCAATGACACGCACATCAACGTGAATCGGTTTGCGCTCGCCAATCGGCTGGACTTCGCCCTCCTGCAAAAATCTAAGCAGTTTCGGCTGCACGTCGAGCGGCAGATCGCCGACTTCATCGAGAAAAAGCGTGCCGCCGTCCGCCGCGCGAATCATTCCGGGTGAATCATTAACCGCGCCGGTAAACGCGCCCTTGCGATAACCGAACAGGTGTCCTTCGGCTAATTCTTTCGGAACGGCGGTGCAGTTAAACGGAATAAAAATTTTGTCTTTGCGACTCGAAACCGTATGAATCGCCCGCGAAACCAGTTCCTTTCCCGTTCCCGATTCACCCGTCACCAAAACTGTTACATCCGATGAACGAATTTTGTAAACTTCTTCGACCAGCGCGGTCATCGCCGGTGAAGAATGAATAAAACCGGGCATTAAACTGTTTGAAGTATAAGGACTTATTTCCTGTTCATCCGTTTGGTATTTGTCTTTGTCGCGCAGGGCGCAAACGTCCATTCCGAGTTCGACGACGCGCAGCAACGGCTGAATCGAACTGCCGTTTTCCAAAATCGCTTCGGAACGCGGCGCGATCAACAAAAACGCTGGTGTCGAACTCGGCGCGCGCAGTTGGAACGCCTGTAAATTTTTCGCTTTGCCGAACTTTTCCAGTTCCCTTTTGTCGTGCGCCGCCTGAAGTTTGAAAACCAGTTCCGCGCTTTCTTTCGGCGTGTAACCGTGCGTAATAAAGGGGTAAAATCTTTTTTCGTCGTTGATTTCGGCGATAATAATTTTAGTCACCCGGGTTTCCTGCTGCAAAATAGCGACGAGTTCGCGGAAAAGCAGTTCGCGCGACGCGGTAGCTTCCGCTAATCGGAGCATTAAAAGCTGTGAACTGAGCGAATGCGGAGCTTTTTTACCGCTTTCGACCAGCTTGGAATTTTCGACCTTGTTGAGTTCTTCAACTCTTTCTTTGATCTCCTGACAAATCGCCGTGATGCCGAGTTTATGGAAAATTTCACCGGCGGAAATTAAGTTTTTAAGAGCTTTTGGCAGATCATCGGCGGCGATGGTGGTGCCGATCAAATAATACAGAAGTGCTTTATGATAAAGGTCTTCCGCCGTTTCAAAAATCGTCAGTCCGCGCCGGAAATGATGCAGGGCTAATTCCCGGTCGCCGGCTTTCAAAGTAGCCAAACCGCGAATTCGCTGAATATTGCCCAACACGAAAAAGTCAGATTGCGGGTCGCGTTCTTCAATCATCTGAATTTCGCGTTCGCATTCTTCAAGATTACCGTTCTGAAGATAAATTTCCGCCAAAACCAAACTCGCTGTGTTAAGTGTCTGCTTTCCACCGATTCGCTCGGAAAGTTCGATTCCTTCTTCGGCGACGGCGGCGGCTTCTTTGTATTTATTTTGAGCCAGCAGACACCGTGCCAGATTATACAGGGCGTGCGCGGCATACCATTCTTTTTTGCGCTCGTAAGCAAAACTTAGGCTTTGTTCCAGCAGTTTCTGAGCTTCATCAAGTTCGCCGCGCATCAATTTTAGTTCACCAATCGAATCTAAAATTCCCGCGACGTGCGCGTTATTAGCTTCAAAAGCTATTTCCAGCGCGCGGTTCATCATCGCTTCGGCGCGCGTCCAATCGCCCAACTGCATCAGATTCATTCCGAGATTGTTGTAAGCGATGACGGAATTGAGCTTATGTTCGGTCTGCTCAAAAAATTTAATTGATTTTTCGAGACAGGCAATGCCTTCCTGCGCCCGGCGCAAAAGACTATACGCGCCCGACATATCGGAATAAATTCTGCCCAGCAAAAACGGCGCGGAGCGTTCGCCAATAATTTTAATGCCGAGCTGGAAAAATTCGATTGATTTTTCGTTGCTGCCTTCAAAATAATAAGTGATGGCGATGGCTTGGTAACTTTCCGCCATTCCGTACCAATCGCCTCGTTCGCGGCAGGCATTGAGAGCCTTTTCGGCGTAGTCACGAGAAATCAAAATTTCATTGAGTTTACGATAAACCCGCGCCAGCGAAACATAAATTTCACCGAAAAATTGTTTGAAATGTTTCGCTTCGGCTTCTTCCAGCGCGTAATTAAGCAGAGCTACCGCTTTTGGATGTTCGCCGGTATTGTTTAGGGCAATTGCCATTTGGGGGATCACAATCAGCCGGTGTTCCAAATCGAGTTTGTCGAGAATTTCCTCGTCGTCATATATTTCAATAACCTCTAAGCTCTCTTTATATTGACCTTGCGTTTCGTACGTATAGGAAAGAAGCTGGTGCAGTTTGGCTTGGTTATTGGGCGTATGAGAATAGTTGGCGAGCGTATTGGAAATAAGTTTTTCCGCCGCGCCCGATAAACCTTCCGTCAATTTCCCGCGCACTTCGGCTAAAATTTTTACCAGATATTCTTCGGAAATTTGAATCGGACGGCGCGAACGCGCTCCGGCTTTAACTTCAAACGGAGAAGCATTCTTCGACGTTCTGTAGAGTTTGGTCGAGAAAGAATCTTTTTTCATCTTACAATTAAAAAAGAATACTGTTAATAAAGGCTAGTTTTCAGTAACAATTTTATAAAAATAAAACAGGGATTTGGAATTAAACTTTCTGAAACGACATTTTATCAAAAAATTTGTTCAAAGTCTATATTTTTATGTAATGTGCCTGACAAAACTGGACGCGAAGCCGAAAGATATGACATTCTTTATAGACAAAAAGTTCGAGGTAAAACATTGAAAGCAGAAGAAAACCGTTTGGAAGAAGCGCGAAAACGCGAGAAAGACTGGAAACTTTGGGGAAGCTATTTGAGTGAACGCGCTTGGGGAACGGTGCGCGAAGATTACAGCGCGGACGGTTCGGCGTGGACTTATTTTCCCTTTGAAGAAGCGTGTTCAAAGGCTTTTCGCTGGAACGAAGACGGCATCGGCGGCATTTGCGACCGCAAACAGCGCATCTGTTTCGCCCTTTCACTATGGAACGGCAGCGATAAAATGTTGAAGGAAAGGCTTTTCGGACTCGGCGGCAACGAAGGCAACCACGGCGAAGATGTCAAGGAATATTATTTTCATCTCGACAATACGCCGACGCATTCTTATCTGAAATTTCTGTACAAATATCCGCAAGCCGCGTTTCCCTACGAACAGATTCACGCGGAAAACGCCAAACGCGACAAATCCGATCCCGAATATGAACTGCTCGACACGGGAATTTTCGACGAGAACAAATATTTCGACGTTTTTATCGAATACGCGAAAGCCGATTTTGACGACATCTGCATAAAAATCACGGCGCACAATCGCGGCGATGTCGCCGCGCCGCTGCATCTTCTGCCGACCATCTGGTTTCGCAATCGCTGGTCGTGGTATGAAAAATCGAACAAACCGGAAATGAAAAAGGCGAAAATTTCCGCGCGAAATCTTTCGGCGATTGAGCTGACGGAGGAAAAAAACGGCGATTATTGGCTTTACTGTGAAGGTTCGTCGCAGCTTTTGTTCACTGAAAACGACACGAATTTCGAGAAAATTTACAATGGCGGAAAGAATAATTCGCCGTTCGTCAAAGACGGCATCAACGATTTTGTCGTCGCCAACAAATCAAACGCGATCAACCCGAATCAGACGGGAACCAAAGCCGCCGCGCATTATGATTTTGAAATATCGCCGCGTTCGAGCGAAACGATTTATCTGCGTTTTTCCGCCAGACAGTTAAATGTCGCCTCGCACGATAATTTTGTCGAAGACTGCGAAGAAATTTTTCGGCAGCGAATTAAGGAAGCCGATGATTTTTACGACGACGTGATTCCCGAAAATCTCAGCGCGGACGCGCGCAGCGTAATGCGTCAGAGTTTAGCCGGAATGCTCTGGTCGAAGCAATTTTATCATTACGTCGTCGAAACCTGGCTCGAAGGCGACGCGCCGTTTCCGCCGCCGCCGAAAGAGCGTTGGTTCGGCAGAAATTCCGAATGGAAACATCTCTACAACGACGACGTGCTTTCGATGCCCGACACTTGGGAATATCCGTGGTATGCGTCGTGGGATTTGGCGTTTCACTGCATCACGCTGGCGATTGTTGATTCTGATTTCGCCAAACGGCAGTTAATTTTACTGCTGCGCGAATGGTATATGCACCCGAACGGGCAAATTCCCGCGTATGAATGGGCGTTCGGCGACGTTAATCCGCCGGTTCACGCGTGGGCGGCACTGCGTATTTATCAAATCGAAGCGAAACGGCGCGGCGAAGCTGACCGTGAATTTCTCGAAAAGGTCTTTCACAAACTGCTTTTAAATTTCACCTGGTGGGTCAACCGCAAAGACGCGGAAGGCAACAACGTTTTTGAAGGCGGATTTTTGGGACTCGACAATATTGGCGTTTTCGACCGCAATATGAAACTGCCGCTCGGCGGACATCTCGAACAATCGGACGGCACTTCGTGGATGGCGATGTATTGTCTGAATATGCTGGCAATCGCGCTCGAACTCGCCAAAGACGACAAGGTTTATGAAGATGTGGCGAGCAAATTCTTCGAGCATTTCGTCTATATTTCCGACGCGATGAACAATGTCGGCGAAGAAAACACCGAACTTTGGAACGAACGCGACGGTTTCTATTACGACGTTCTGCATTTGCCCGAAGCCGGCAATATTCCGATCAAACTGCGTTCGATGGTCGGACTGATTCCGCTTTTCGCGGTCGAAACGGTCGAAGAAAATTGGCTCGAAAATCTGCCGAACTTCAAAAAACGCACCGAATGGTTTATCAAAAATCGTCCCGATTTGATAAAAGATATTTCCTGTCTGCAAGCCAAAGGTAAACATAACAGAAAACTGCTCTCGCTGGTTACGCCCGAACGCCTGCGCCGAATTTTGCGAACGATGCTTTCGGAAACCGAATTTTTGTCTGATTACGGCATTCGCGCCCTTTCGCGTTATTACAAATCGAATCCTTACACGATTGATTTTGACGGCAAAACGCACACCGTCGAATACCAGCCGGGAGAATCGCGCACCGGGCTGTTCGGCGGCAATTCAAATTGGCGCGGTCCCATCTGGTTTCCGGTCAATTACTTATTGATCGAATCGCTGCAAAAATTCGATTTTTATTTTGGAGATGACTTCAAAATCGAATTTCCGACTGGCTCGGAAAAAATGCTGACGCTCTGGGAAATTTCACAGGAATTGTCCAAGCGTCTGTCCAACATCTTTTTGAAAGACAAAGAAGGCGCGCGCGCCGTTTACGGCAATTCGGAAAAGTTTCAAACCGATGAATACTGGCGCGATCATATTCTCTTTTACGAATATTTTCACGGCGACAAGGGCTGCGGACTAGGCGCGAGCCATCAAACCGGCTGGACTGGGCTAATCGGCAAACTTTTACAGCAGAGAGGCGAATTTGAAGGCGAAAAAGGCGGCGATTACACTGAAACAGCCACGATGCCGCCAATCGGCGACGCAGAACAACCTGAATAAATGAATGAGCGAACCAAACCCGCCGCCCGCCGTTTGCGCCTTTTTGCCTTTAATGATTGGTGTGAATATCTGCCGTATTTATTGACGCTCGCGGTCATCATCAGCACAATTTTTCAGCTTCATTTTCAAGGCAGAATCTGGTGGTGCAGATTCGATTCGCCGCTTTATTTATGGACGAGCGACGCATGGGGCAAACATAATTCGCAGCATCTTTTCGACCCTTACAGTTTCACGCATATTCTTCACGGATTTTTGTATTTTTGGTTTTTAACCTTAATTTTTCGCCGTCGTCTGTCGCTCAAATGGCTTTTATTTGCCGCGATTTTTCTCGAAAGCGCGTGGGAAATTCTTGAAAACACCGATTCGGTAATCGAAAAATACCGCACGGCGACACTCGCGCTCAACTATTTCGGCGACTCGGTTCTCAACTCATTGGGCGACATTTTAAGCTGCGCGATTGGTTTCGTCATTGCCCGCCGACTCGGTTTTCGGCGTTCCTTCGCGTTGTTTATTCTGATCGAAATCTTCCTGATTTTCTGGATTCACGACAGCCTTTTAATCAACATAATTATGTTAATTCACCCGGTTGAAGCAATAAAAACCTGGCAGGCGAGCCATTAAATTTTATCATTCGCCAGATTTACTGAATCGAACAAGGTTGAGGTCAGCTTCAAGAAAGCCGAATTTTTGACGAAAAAACTCCGGTGGCTGTCGTAAAAAAATTATTCTTCCCGAACTTGCAGAAAACCGATTGATTTTGTAATATTTTCGTTTGCGTCTATTTCGCAAATCCAAGCCGGTGTAGCTCAGTTGGTAGAGCAGTTGATTTGTAATCATCAGGTCGGCGGTTCAAATCCGTTCACCGGCTCCAATAGAATCAATAGTTTAGGGCATCTTTTTAGATGCCCTTTTCTTTTACTCACCCCTTTGAATTATTTTCTGTAATTTTCCCGATTTTTTATCGCATCGCTTCATTTAGCCTTTCGAGTTTGCACCGGAACTTTAGCCAAAATGGTTTCGCGTCTTTCGGGACGACTTTAAGAAATGAGTCTATGTTTTTGATAACCGTGTTTCGCTCACTTTGGTTAGTGTTTTGACAGGTGATAAGCATTTCAGCTTGTTGTCAGGTTGAGTTACGGTTGTTTCGCATCCTTGTGTGTTTGTGTTAACTATTATTCATTAAATCGGATTTGTCATTAGTAGTGTGTCAGTTTTTGAGTCAACTTTGTGCGTCCTTAAACTTTGGTAGCCGGTAAATATGTTCCACGACGATATTACCGGCTACCAAAGTCGAAACACTATACTTATCCGAGGTAAACTTGGAAAACCACGCCGTCTAACTGCCTCGTTGATCGTCATCGGAGCCGGCGCAACCGAAACTGACGCATTGCCGGCATCGTCATATTCTCGCCTTGATTCTGCGGCACCGTTTCGATCACCCGCACGCCGCCGCTTCGTCCGTAAACTCCGGTCATCGTCAAATTGCTGCCCGCTCTCGTCCAAAAACTTCAATTTTGCAATCACTTCCGCCGTATTTCGGCGCGTCTTTGTTGAACCCGTTCAGTTTCTCGCTCGCCCGCGTGGAGCGACTTTTTTTAAGCGATAGTTTCAATCTTTGCAGCTCGACGTACATCGTCGCCGTCTTCACCCGTGCCTTATTGGTCGCTTCGGCAACGGTTGCACACAACTCTTCTAAAGTCACATCAGGTTGTTTCCGACTAACTCGCGCAGCACGGCTTCATCATCTTTCAAATAGCGCACCGGACCTCACACATATTCGGTTTTCGCCCTGTAACTAACCCGTCGTGCGAAACCGTTGCCACAGTTTTTCGACAAACGACTTGCCGACGGAAAGCCGCCTGGCAATCGCAGCTTGGCTCAACTCGTTAGCTTGGATCGTTTCGATAATCCGCAACCGTAAATCATCGGAATATGGCTTCGTTAAACTATTTTGCCATATACTATCTTCTAATTTATTCTAATTACCCCCGGTTGACTTCGGCAGATCGAAAATCCAGGCAATTCAAAACTTGACAAACTCCGACCTGAGATTTTAGTGCTTCTCAAAAACAGTTCTACGCGAAAGTTATCGTCAAGCGTTGGGGGCGACCAAAGCCATTGGCAAAGCCATCTCAAGAAAAACAGCCTTTATGCTGACGCGTATAAAGGCTGTTGATGTTATTGAATTAGTACTCGTTATATTTTAACGTGATAGATAAGCTGCCGGAATTGGCTGGTCATTATTTTCTCCAAATTGGACGGATTTGATTTTTCCGTCCAGACTTTGGGTCATATACCAAGTTCCGTTGCGAAATACTGCAATATCGGTTTTGCCGTCGCCATCATAATCCGCCGGAACGGGACGATCCGTGCTGATACCGAATTGGCGGGCGGAAAAGCCTTCCATACTTTTTAAAAGATACCAAGTTCCATTTGACGGACGGTAAACGGAAGGATCTGTTTTTCCGTCGCCGTCGTAATCACCGGCTGTCGGTATGTCTCCGTCAGCACCAAATTGCACTGCTCGAAAACTGCCGTCAGAACTTTGCAGCCAATACCAGGTTCCGTTGGATGGTCGAAATACTGCGACATCGGCTTGACAATCTCCGTCCATATCGGCAATCACCGGAATATCTTCCGACGCTCCAAATGTAACAGCCGTAAATCCCAGTGAACTTCGTCGGATATACCAAGTTCCGTTTGAAGGTCGAAATACCGCAAGATCATCTTTTCCGTCGCCGTCAAAGTCGGCAGCCAGCGGTTTATCTCCCCTCGCGCCAAATTGAAACGCCTGAAAACCAACTCTACTGTTTAAGAGATACCAAACACCTTCGGAAGGACGAAAAACAGCGATGTCGGTTTTGCCGTCGCCGTCATAATCGCCCGGCACAATCAGATCGCTCGGCAATCCGAAAAGCTGCTGATAATATTTATTATCGGTGGTGTTTGAGCGATACCACGCTCCACCGTTCGGGCGATAAACGCTGATGTCCGTTTTGCCGTCGCCGTCGAAATCATACAAAGGTGAAACAACGCAGGCGTTGCTACGCAGACGGGCAATGCCTGTGCGGGAAACTCCATCTACGACGGAGAAGTTACCGCCGATTAAAACTTTACCGTTGCTTTGCCGCGCCAGTGCAAATACTTCTCCATCCGGTCCGCTGCCCGGATTGAACACGGTGTCAACCGTTCCGTCGGAAAACAGACGGGCAACTTTACGGCGAACCGCTCCGAAAATATTATTGAAATTTCCCGCCACTAAAATTTTTCCGTCCGGCTGTAGAATAATCGTGTTGACATTGCCTTCCTGTCCGACAGTCGTTCTGAAAGCCGTATCTAAACTACCGTCGGCGTTAAGTCTTGCCAAACGATTGCGGGTCACGCCGTTCACCTGATAAAAATTACCGCCGATTAAAACTTTTCCGTCCGGCTGAACAGCCAGAGCGAAAATCGAACTGCCATAATTGCTCACCTCAGCATTAAATGATGCGTCAACGCTGCCGGCAGAGTTGAGACGAACGAGTCCGCGATGCTGCGTGCCGTTAAAGGAATCAAAATTGCCGGCGGCTACTATTTTTCCGTCATTCTGCAAAGCGAGATTTACAATCGTGCTGTTCGGTCCGGTTCCGACATTGAAACCCGCATCAACCGAACCGTCAGCATTAATCCGTCCGATGTAACGATGATCGGTGCCGTTGATTTGGTAAAAATTCCCGCCGAGCAAAATTTTCCCGTCCGGCTGTAAAACTATTGATTGAACCAATCCGTTTAATGTGGCGGAAAATGAAGAATCGGTGGTTCCGTCGGCATTTAACCGGAATAATCCGTTGTTGGTCGTTCCATTAATGCCGGTGGCAATGTTTCCGCCGATTAAAATTTTCCCGTCCGGCTGAACGATCATTGCGGTTATAAAAGTTGTCGAACTGTAAGAACCCTGAACCAGCGTAGGATTGAAAGATGAATCAACCGAGCCGTCCTGATTCAAGCGGGCGAGCCTGTTTTTCGCAACGCCGTTAACGTATGAAAAATTGCCGCCAATGAGGATTTTGCCGTCCGACTGCGGCGTAATAACAGTCACCGTGCCGCTTGATCCGAACAAAACCTGTAACGAAGTGTCGAGAGTTCCGTTTGCATTGAGTCTTGCCAAACCTCTTCTGTTCATATTGCCGACAGTTGAGAATAAACCGCCGATGATAATTTTGCCGCCGCTTTCCAAAAGCAGTCCTTTGACACTGCCGTTAATTCCGGCATTGCCGTTTCCAACCGGCGCAGTGAAAGTCGAATCAACGCTTCCGTCCGTATTCAGGCGAAAAACGACGGGAAAAGTTCCCTGCGAGTAATACGAAGAATCTGTTCCGACGACGATTTTGCCGTCCGGCTGCAAAATCATCGTGCGAACCGTAATATCGCTCGGCGACACAAAATTAAAAGTTCCGTCCACACTTCCGCTGGAATTTAATCGGGCGATTTTACCTCGGACAACTCCATTAACTGATGTAAAATCGCCTCCGATGAGAATTTTCCCGTCGGTCGTCGGAACGATTTCATAGACTTGACCATTCGGACCGATGCCGGCATCAAATGATAAATCCAAAACTCCGCTGCTTTCCAAACGCGCCACGCGGTTTCGCGTGTAACCGCCGATATTGGTGAAATTACCGGCGATCAAAATTTTCCCGTCCGGTTGAACGACCGCCGTATTTATATTCGGTGTCGAACCGTTACTGGAAATAAAAGCCGGATTAAAATTTTGGTCTAAATTGCCGTCTGCTTCAAGAACGGCAATTCCCGGATACAAAACATCTCCGATATTGGAAAAATTTCCGGCAATTAAAATTTTCCCGCCCGGCAGGAGAATAATTTTTTGAATGCCGCCGTAGCCGTATGGAATGCTCACCTCAAATGAACTGTCAATGCTTCCATCCGCGTTGAGACGAACGATTCCGTTGCGGCTGATACTATTAAAATTGCTAAATGAACCGCCGACCAGAATTTTGCCGTCCGGCTGCACTGCCAGCGTGAAAATGGAATATGCGCCGAGTCCGACATCAAATGAATTGTCAACGCTCAAATCAGGATTAAGGCGAACCAGAGTTCTTTTGGTGATGCCGCCGACGTTGGTAAAAGAACCGGCAACTAAAATTTTGCCGTCCGGCTGTTTAACAAGCGCGGTAACGCTGCCAACCGAGTCAAAGTCGGACAAAAGATTCACCTTGAAAGAAGTGTCGGTTTCACCTGAATTTTTGACAAAATCCGGTTCAAAAAAGTTTTTTTGAACCGGATTTTCACCGGCAATTTGTGCCGAAACAAGCGGACAATTAAAAAATAAAGTCAAACCGAACAGCAATATGGCAAGTGCTGACGACAAAACAAACTTTGCGTCGGAAAATATGGTGGAAACTCTAAAGTTTTTATTTCTCATAAAATTATTCACATTTTTTCAACTAAAAAGTTGAGGAATTTCTTATCTTAAAAAGGCTGACGGAATCGGCAAATCTTCTTTCGCGCCGTAATTCTGCGATTTGAAGGCTTTGTTTGAACTCAGAGACACATACCAGGAGCCGGAAGAAGGACGAAAGACAGCGACATCCGTCTTGCCGTCGCCGTCGTAATCGCCGGGAACCGGTCGGTCGGCGGCTGCGCCGAACTGTTGGGATGAAAAACCCTGTGTCGTTCCAAGCACATACCAAGTGCCGTTTGACGGTCGCCAGACGGCGAAGTCTGTTTTGCCGTCGCCGTCGTAATCGCCGGGAACGGGAATATCTTCTTCGGCTCCAAACGTTACAGAAGAAAAACCGCCCGCGCTGGGCAGAATATACCAAGCTCCGCTCGAAGGTCGGTAAACAGCCACGTCCGCTTTGCCGTCACCGTCAAAGTCTCCGATCAAAGGAACGTCGGTTGACGCGCCGAACTGGACGGCTCGAAAACCGTCGCGGCTTTGGGAAATATACCAGACACCGTTAGATGGACGAAAAACGGCGAGATCGGCTTTTCCGTCGCCGTCAAAATCCGCAGCCAGAGGTCTATCTCCGTCTCCGCCGAACTGCTCGAAAATAACTTCGCTGGTCGTGCTTTTCAAAATAAACCAGTAGCCGGAACTCGGTCGCCAGACGGCTAAATCAGTCTTGCCGTCGCCGTCATAATCGCCCGGCACGATGCGGTCGGTCGGCAGTCCGAACAAACGCCCGTCGGAATTTCCGGCTGAACTGTTGAGTTTGTACCACGCTCCGGCGGCGGCGCGAAAAACCGCAAAATCCGTTTTACCGTCGCCGTCAAAGTCAAACGGAGTTCTGGAATTATTCTGCGGCAGTCTGATGCGGGCAAAGCCGACTCTTTGTAATCCGCCGATTTGAGTAAATGAACCGCCGACCAATAGTCGTCCGTCAGATTGCTGCGCCAAATCCAAAATAGGTAAATTCGCTCCGGGACTGACATCAAAATCGTCCAAACTGCCGTCCGAGTTGAGGCGGGCTAAACGACCGCGCCGAATGCCGTTGACGGTCGTAAAATCTCCGCCAATCAAAATTTTTCCATCCGATTGCAGTATAATAGCGGAAACCGTACTGTTCGCCCCGCTTCTGACATTGAATGTCGTGTCAACACTACCGTCGGTGTTGAGGCGGGCAATATTCCGCATACTAACTCCATTAAAACCCGAAAAATTGCCCCCGACCAGAATTTTTCCGTCCGGCTGCACAACAATGTCGTTAATAATGTAATTAGACGAACTGTTGAAACCGTCGTCGAGCGAACCGTTGCTGTTTAGTCGAACAACTCCGCTGCGCTGCGCTCCATTCGTCAAAGTGAAACCTCCGCCGAGTAAAATTTTTCCGTCCGGCTGAAGGACAACTTTCGGAACAGAACCGTTGGTTGATGAAAAAGGCGCAACAAAACTCGGGTCAACCGCACCATTTTTTTCGAGTCGCACGACACCTTGACGAGGCGTATTATTGAAAGTGTAAAAATTTCCTGTCGCCAAAATCTTTTCGTCCGTCTGGACGGCGATACTTAAAACTGTTCCGTTCGGTCCGATGCCGCCGACGTTAAAACCGGAATCCAAACTTCCGTCGGAATTTAATCGTGTGATTCGGTTAACGCTTTGTCCGTTGACGATTGTGAAATTGCCGCCGATTAAAATTTTACCGTTTGCTAACGGAACAATCGTCGAAATGTTGGCAAAACTGCCGTTGGCAAAGTTGCCGACAACATTAAAGGATTGATCAACACTGCCGTCGGCATTAAGCCGCACAAAACCATTTTTTACTGCTTGGTTAACGTATTCAAAATTGCCGCTGACCAGAATTTTCCCATCCGGCTGCACGGCAATTGCGTTCGATAAGGCGGCAAAACCCAGAACATAATTGAAACTGTTGTCCGTTGTGCCGTCGGGATTGAGCCGCGCGACGGCATTTTTGAAATTGCCGTTGACTGTCGTAAATGCGCCGCCGATAATGATTTTTCCGTCACCTTCCAGCAGGAACGCTGAAACCGGAGCGTTCACCGCGCTGTTGAATGAAGTGTCCAAACTTCCGTCGGAATTGTAACGGTAAAGAGTGGACAAAGTTGAATTGGTCGGAAGATTAGCGATAAATCCGGCAAGAATTTTGCCGTCGGGCTGGAGAGCGATTCTGACACCGGATGTGTTATTTAAAGGATTAACCGGATTAAAAGAATTGTCGAGCGTTCCGTTAGTTTCAAGTCTGGCAATCTGAGCATTTCGCGCCGCGCCGTTCACTGCGTAGAACGCGCCGCCGATTAAAATTTTATTGTCCGGCTGAATAATAATGTCATAGACGGAACTGTTCGGACCGGACGCAGACGATCCGTCTCCGACGCTGAAAGTCGTATCGAGCGAACCGTCGGTGTTTAATCGAGCCATTCTCGATTTTGAAACATTATTGTAACTGGTAAAATATCCGCCGATTAAAATTTTTCCGTCCGGCTGGACAGCAACCGCGAAAACCGAATTGTTGGCACCGCTGCCGACTTGAAAAGAAGTGTCGAGACTGCCGTCCTTATTCAAACGTGCAATACTGTTGATGGCAAATCCGCTGACGGTCGAGAAACCTCCGGCGATAACAATTTTCCCGTCCGGCTGCACGACAAACTGGGAAATGCCGTTAACATTAACCGTAAAATTATCATCGAGACTGCCGTCTTCATTGAGCTGCGCCAGACCGCTGTAAGTAATGCCGTTAATCGTCGTTGAAAATGAACCGGAAATCAATATCTTTCCGTTGGCGAGCGGCACGGCTTGTGAAATCGGATAAACACTCGACGGGAAATTAAAACTCGTGTCAACGCTTTCGTTCGGGTTCAGGCGAACTAAAAGCGATTTTGCTGCTCCGTTGGCGTAGCTGAAATTTCCGGTGACCAAAATTTTTCCGTCATTTTGCCGCGCGAGCGCGAAAACCGACGCGCGCGAACCCTGCGTTTGATAATACGATGTAAACAAATTGTCTATCAGCGATGGGTCAACATCGCCGGATAACGAAGACGCGTTATTTTCCTGTTCGCCTTTTTCCAAAGGTAATCGGTCGCCGGTTTGAGCATTTATCAAATTGAAATTTGCCGATGAAATGAATAATAGGAGAAGTAAACTTCCTAGAAAATTTAAATGTTTTTTCATAAAAAATTTTAAACGCGGCGAAACGCGCTTGGGAAAATGGTTTCAGAGATATTCATAATTTTTTGGAAAATAATGAAATTTACTGTTAAAAATTATTTCGAGTTAGAGAGCATCAAAACGAAAATAGTTTTAATTTGAGCGACGATTTTGTAAGAGACAGAAAATTTGTCTTTAGTTCTTAAACAAAATCAACCTCAAAAGCCTATCTAAATTCAAAAGTAATGTCAAACTATTTTGGTTAATGATTCTTAAACAGGTAAAACAACTGTCAACCAAATTAAAACTTGACTCGGTTTAAAAAATTATTGTACCTTCAATGTAGATTAAGCGTCTTCAATCCAACTCTTGTCAAATAAAAATTAAAATGAAATATCCGATAATTTTCTTATTAAACGTGCGAAAATTTGCCTTTATTTTTCTCTGCACTCTACCGTTTTCAGTCGCTTTCGGACAAAATCTCAAATCAGCCGATGATTGTTCGGGAACGACTTTTACGAGCGGCAAAGTCGTTCCGCTCGATGCTCCGGCGAATAAAATTGTTTCCGCCGATTTTAACAACGACGGCAAGCGCGATGTCGCCGTCGGAGTTTCCAACGGTTTCTCCACTTCGCACATCGAAATCCTGCTTGGCGACGCTGCCGGAGGTTTTGCTTCTGCCGAATCTGTTTCTATACCCGATTATTTATCCGATATGAAAGCTGCCGATTTTAACGGCGACGGCAATCTGGACTTGCTCGTTACGCATCGCCTCTCAAGTCCGGGAAACGGTATTGAACTTTTCACAGGCGGCGGCGGCGGGAATTTTACAAAATCGAAATCAATCTCTTTTGAAGGTGAAATGACCGCCTTGGCTGTCGGAGATTTTAACGGCGATGATCGTGCAGATTTCGCCGTTACCGACGCAACGCAAAACAGAATTGTAATTTACTACGGCGAAAATTCGGACAATTTTTCGCAAACCGACAGTTTCAGCCTCGGAATCACACCGTCTTTCGCCAGCGCGGGCGACTTTGATAATGACGGCAAATCAGATTTGATAATCGTCAGTTCCAATACCTCTTCCGTCACGATTTTATTGAGCGCGGCGAACGGCGGATTTAACGCGCCTGTTTCCGTTTCGCTTGCGGAAAATAATAATCCCGGAGAGGTCGCCGTCGGAGATGTCAACGGTGACGGCAATATTGACGCGGTTGTCGGTTCGATACGCACTGACCTGAGCGGCATTTCGATTTTGATCGGCGACGGCGCGGGCAAATTTTCGCTGAAGCCGTTTCTGCTTTCCAATGCCGGAACATACAGAGTTTCGCTGGCGGACGTAAATAATGACGGTCAACTCGACATAATCGGCGGAGCAAATCAGTCAGCATCGGCAATTCGTCTCGGAAGCGGCGACGGCACGTTCGGCGATGAACTGACTTTTGCTTCGGCGGGTTTTGTAGTTTCCCAGTCAGTTGATGATTTTGACGGCGACGGCAAAGCCGACCTGATTCAGACCGCAGGCAATGCGGCTGAATTTCAACTGTTTTTCGGCGCGGGAAACGGTCATTTCGGCGCATCATCAATTAAGTTGGGCGGACAGCCGAACTCGACGGTCGCCGCCGATTTTAACAATGACGGCAAACCCGATCTTGCCGTCAGCAATTACGATTTATCAAATGTTTCGGTTTTGACCAACGACGGCGTTGGCGGTTTGAGCGTAACTTCGACTATCGCTCTGCCCGAACGTCCGTATTCAATTTTCAGCGCGGATTTTAACAGTGACGGGAAACAGGATATAGGAACAATTGATTGGCAGACCGGAACCGTCGCCGGAAGATTAGCAATTATGCTGAACAACGGAAACGGTTTCTCGGAACCCGTTTTATACTCGGTCGGCAGCAGAAGTTATTTGCGCGCCGTAGCGGTCGGAGACATCACCGGCGATAATATTCTCGATATTGTCGTCGCCGTTGCCGATTCGCCCGGATCGGTAGTTATTCTGGCGGGAACCGGAACCGGAACTTTCTACCATTTTCGGACGCTTAATGTCGGACAAAGCGGCTATTATTATTATCCGTCAGACGTTGCCGTCGGAGATTTCAACCGCGACGGTAAAAACGATATTGTAGTAGCGGCTGTTGGAAATCTTTTAGTGTACTTAAATTCGGACAACGGTATCTCCGCTCAGTCAACTTTTTATCCGGTTGCGAACTTGCCGGTCGCCGATATTGCTCTCGCCGACTTTAATCACGACGGCATTCTTGATGCCGCCGTCACAAATAACGGATATAATTCCAGTTCATACGGTTTTGTGCCGTCGGTTTCCGTTTTATTGGGAAATGCAAGCGGCGGATTCGGAACGGCGAAAATTTACCAAACGGGACGCGGTGCTTCTTCGATTGCCGCCGCCGACTTCAATAATGACGGCAATTTCGACATCGTTTTTACAAACGGTTACAACTCTTATTCTTCCGACAATCATTTAGGAATTATTTATGGCGACGGCACGGGTGAATTTTCCGGTCTGCAAAAATTTATTGCCGGACAAAATGCCTTTGATATAAGCGCGGCGGATTTTAACGGCGACGGCAGGTTAGACATTGCCACTCCGAATTATCGGGGCGAAGATGTTTCAATTTTGGTAAACGCCTGTCCGCCCGCCGTGCCGTCCGATTTTCCTGCGCTGACCGTTAGCGATGATGTCACCGTGACTGAAACCGATGCGGGAACGATCAACGCTGTTTTTACGGTAACTTTATCAGCTCCGAGTTCGCGGCGGGTGCGGGTTGATTATTATACGACGGCTGGAACGGCGGTCGGTTCCGGCGATTATCGAGCCGTGGCGAATACGCTCGTTTTCGAGCCGAATGAAACAAGCAAATCAGTAACAATTTCGGTCAAAGGCGACACGACTGACGAAACGAATGAAAAATTCAATGTTTACTTTGTCAATCCGCTTAACGCATCGCTGGCAGACGGAAAAGCTGTCGTCAACATCATCGAAGACGAAGATTTTCCACCAACTGCCGCGATTGGCGATGTAACGGTAACAGAAGGAAATACCGGAATGGTTTCAGCAGTTTTCCCGGTAACATTGTCGGAAGTCAGCGGAAAACCGATTTCTCTTCATTTTACCGCCGCTTCCGATACGGCAACTGCCGATGTTGATTTTGTTTCCGCATCCGATACGCTAACTATTCCGGTTGGCAGTATCGGCGGAACAATTACGATTATAATAAAAAGCGATACGTTAGTTGAACCGGACGAAACATTTTTCGTGACGCTCGACAGTCCTGTTAATGTAACTCTCAGCCGCGCCCGTGCCGTCGGAACTATTATTAATGACGACATCGGAGGAAATATCCAGTTTGGCAGCGGAGGAACTTTTAATGCGGCGGAAAATGCCGGAAACGCCGTCATCACCGTGACTCGCGCGAACGGCGGCGCGAGCGGTGTAATTGTCAATTATGCGACGAGCGACGGAAGTGCCGTCGCCGGACAGGACTATTCGCCGGTCAGCGGAAGTATAACTTTCGGCGCAAATGAAACGACTAAGACTTTCACTATTCCGATAATTAATGACTCATTGAATGAAAATCCGATTGAGAGTGTCAATTTATCACTGACGGGCGTAACCGGTGGGGCGACGCTCGGAATTCCGTCAACTGCCGTTCTCAATATTTCCGATGATGATCCGCTGCCGAAAATCAAAATTAACAACGTCAGCGTCAACGAAGGAAATCAAGGTTTTACAACGGTGATGTTGGCGGTAACTTTGTCGGCGGCGAGTGGAAGAACGGTTAATGTTAATTTTACCAGTGTTGATGGAACAGCGGCTTCGCCAAGTGATTACCAGCCTGTCTCCGGCACTTTAAGTTTTGCTTCGGGTGAAACAAGCAAAACCGTGGCGGTTCGGATTGTCGGCGATATGATTGTCGAAGCCGATGAAAACTTTCAGATTTCTCTGTCAAATCCGGTCAATGCCGCGTTGGAAAACAGTGCCGGAACAGTAACAATTGTTAATGACGATTTACGAAGTAATTCATTTTTTGATTTTGACGGCGACGGCAAAGCGGACATCTCGGTATTTCGTCCTGAAAACGGCGTGTGGTATTTGCTTAACTCACAAGCAGGTTTCTCCGCCGCGCAATTCGGCGTTGCCACGGATAAACTTGTTCCCGCCGATTATGATGGCGACGGAATAACTGATTTAGCGGTTTACCGCAGCGGAAGGTGGTATCTGCAACGCTCAACCGGCGGTTTTACCGGCATCGCGTTTGGTGATGCTAATGATATTCCGCAGCCGGCGGATTTTGATGGTGACGGCAAAGCTGATCTAGCAGTCTGGCGACCGTCGAACGGCACCTGGTATATTTACAACTTAGTGAATTATCAATTTACCGCGGCGCAATTCGGTGCGGCGGAAGATAAACCTGTGGTCGGTGATTACGACGGCGACGGCAAAGCTGATTTCGCCGTTTTTCGTCCGTCGAGCGGTACTTGGTATCTTAACCGAAGTCAACTCGGATTTACGGGGATTCAATTCGGCGAGTCGAATGACAAACCCGTCCCGGCAGATTATGACGGCGACGGCAAAGCTGATTTCGCCGTTTTTCGTCCGTCAAACGGTACCTGGTATCTTAATCGCAGCCGATTAGGGGTTACCGGCTTGCAGTTCGGAATTTCGACCGATTTTCCGTCCCCGGCGGATTATGACGGCGACGGGAAAGCCGACATCGCCGTTTTCCGTGACGGCATTTGGTATTTGAATCGTTCGACGCAAGGATTTGTAGGAATTCAATTCGGTGCAAATACGGACAAGCCGGTGCCGAATGCTTTTGTTCGGTAGAGGAAACGTATTGTAAAATTTATCCGGCGATAATGCTTTTTATTCGTCGTTTCCGCTCGTGAAGTGTCGCCCGCTTGCCGACTGTTTCACACTTTCCCTGAAAATGAAAAAAAATGAAATTAAGGAAACTTAAAAACAGAGCCAATAAATTTTTGTAATTACCGGGTCGGCAGTTCAAATCCGTGCGCCAACTCCAATAAAATCAATATTTTAGAGCATCTAAAAAGATGCTTTTTTCAGATGCTCACACCCTCAAATTAATTATTGAATGTAGAACAGATTTGAGATGAGTCCAAAGCCATTAAAAATCTCATCAAATATATTTCGCATCTTTTATATCAATCTCGTAAATGCTATTTATAATAACTGTTAAACAAAATTGGCAAACAGATTTTTTATCGGCGGCTTCAGAAGGCTAAAATTTTGTAATCAGATTGATTTTATCCTGCATTTTCTTCGCATCAGGCGGATTCATTTGTGTTTATCCGAGTCTGTGTTTAAATTGTCTTATGCAATTCCCAAATCCGAAGTCAACCATTATTTCACTCGTTTTAATTTTCCTATTTTCTATGAACACAAAAGCGCAAAGCGAATCGGCAAATGTGCCGCAGGATTGGCGGACTTTAGCCGAA
The DNA here is from genome assembly GCA_965217575.1 of Pyrinomonadaceae bacterium. Taxonomy (GTDB): domain Bacteria; phylum Acidobacteriota; class Blastocatellia; order Pyrinomonadales; family Pyrinomonadaceae. The sequence continues at coordinate 2,283,715 of OZ244558.1, forward strand.
CAGACCGATTATCACAAAAGCTGGAATTACGCCGACACGATTAAATTCGCGCAGAAACTGGCGAAAGCGTCGCCGCAGATTCGGTATCAATCGTTCGGTAAATCGGGCGAAGGCAGAGATTTGCCGCTGCTGATCGTGTCCGGCGACGGAAATTTTACGCCCGCCGCGATTAAAAAAAGCGGCAAAGCGATTGTATTTATTCAAGCCGGAATTCATTCGGGCGAAATTGACGGCAAAGATGCCGGATTTGCGCTGCTGCGGGACATTGCGATCACGAAAACACGCGCCGATTTGCTGAAAAATTCGGTGATTCTGTTCGTGCCGATTTACAATGTGGACGGACACGAACTCGCGTCGCCGTATAACCGCATCAATCAGAACGGTCCCGACGAAATGGGTTTTCGCGGCACTTCGGCGAATCTCAATCTGAACCGCGATTATATGAAAGCCGACGCGCCCGAAACACGCGCCTGGCTGAATTTGTGGAACGCGTGGAAACCCGATTTTTTTATTGACTGCCACGTCACCGACGGCGCGGAATTTCAATACAACATCACTTACGAATACGCGCATTTTCAGGAAGTCGCGCCGGAAATCAAGGATTGGATGGATCAGCATTTTGACGGGAAAGTCGTGCCGAAAGTCGAAGCGGAAGGCAACCTTTTAACGCATTACGTCGAATTTGCCGGGCGCGAAGTGACCGGCGGCGTGGCGACTTTTATCGCCACGCCGCGTTTTGCGACCGGTTATGTGCCGCTGCGAAATCGTCCCGGATTATTGATTGAAACGCACAGTTATAAACCTTATAAATCTCGTGTGCGCGGCACTTACGACGTTTTGCGCTACACGGTTGAGGAAATCAATCGTAACAAACAGAGCCTTTTTGAAGCGAACGAAAAAGCCGAACGCGCGACCGTCGAACGCGGCAAAACTTACGACCCAAATCGCCAGTTTCCGCTGCGTCTGGAAATCACCGAAAAATCGAAACCGCTCGCTTTCAAAGGAACGGAATACACCAAAGAAAAAAGCGATATTTCCGGCGCGGAAGCTATTCGTTACGGCACGAAACCGCTCAACATTACGATTCCGCAATTCGACGAAGCGAAAGTTACCGCCGCCGTCGCGCCGCCGCTTTATTACATCGTGCCTCCGCAGTGGCAAAACGTGATTGAAGTCATCAAAGCGCACGGCATCGAGTTTCAGCGTATTTCGCAGCCTTTGACGGTCGAGGTCGAAAGTTATCGCCTGCTCGACCCGAAATTCGCGCCGATGTCGTTTGAAGGTCACAATCCGGTCAGCTACAAAATCGTTCCGATCAAAGAAACGCGGACGTTTCCGGCAAATTCGATCATCGTTCCGCTCGATCAGGCGGCGGCAAACTTAGCGATTCATCTGCTCGAACCGGCATCGCAGGATTCGTTCGCGTATTGGGGATTTTTCAGCGCGATTTTCGAGCAGAAAGAATACGGCGAAGCGTATGTGCTGGAAAAGTTAGCCAAGGAAATGCTCGAAAAAGACGCGAATCTGCGAAAGGAATTTGCGGAAAAACTGAAAGACGAAAATTTCGCCAAAAACCCGCGCGCCCGTCTGAATTTTTTCTACGAACGCTCGCCGTATTTCGACAAACGCATCGGGCTTTATCCGGTCGGGCGCATCGTGACAAAACTCGATTCGCTGAAGTGAAATTCCAGATTCCAAATCTCAAATTCCAAATTTGAAGAGCGGCATTAATCGGCAAATTGCAGTTCTTCGATAATTTCGCGCATTATCGTTTGACCTTTTTCCAATTCGTCGGGTTTGAGCGAAACCGCGCCGACAACGGCGTGTCCGCCGCCGCCGTAACGTTCGCAGATTTCGGCGATGTTGTGCAGACGCGGGCGCGGCGACCACGGATTTGAACCGACGGAAATCTTCGTTCGAAACACGCTCTGCGTCAGCGAAACGGTATATGTCGTCTGCGGGTAAAAATAATACGGAATAAATTTGTTGTAGCCGTCAACGCCTTCGGCGACCAGATTGAAACTGACGACACCGCGCGAATAAACGGCTTTTTCTTTGATTAGTTCGACCATTTGCCGGTGTTTTTCCACAATCGGTTTTAGTTTGGTTTGAATTTCGTCGCTTTCGAGAATTTCGTCGAGCGATTTTTCCATCAAACTGCGAATGATTTGCGCGACGAAATTTTCGTCCTTTTCGCCTTCGATCACCTGCATTAATTTCAGCGCGGACGAGCGCAGTTCGACGCACTGTGCGGGCGATTCATACAGCGCGCCGTCAATGATGTGCGCCCATTGAACGAGTTCGTCGAGTGATTCGTCTTTGAAACCGAACTTTTCTTCGGCGATTCGCGCGATAAATTCGGCGCACGATTTGCTCGTCGTGTCGAGAAACTTTTTGCCCGAATCGTCGGCGAGAAAATCCAGTTCGTCGGCTTTCGATAAAAAAGCCGATTGATGATGGTCAAACCACCAAGTCAGGCGTTCGTCGGGACTGTATTTGAAATCCACAATCGCGTTTTCGTCGCCGTCGAATTGTTCGCTGTCAAACGCGTTGCCGGCGCGGTGCATCGTCGGCGTGTAAAAAATTTCCGCGTCCGAATGAATTTTTGTCTTGTAAAATTTTGAAAAAATAGCGGCTGAGGAAACGCCGTCAAAGCAGTTTCCGTGATAAAGTATCCGAAGTTTCATAATATCCGTTTAGTTTTGTAAAATGAACAAAACATTTTAGACTAATCGGTGCGGGAAATATCGTCAAGGGAAAATTTATGAACATTCGTATTGCAAAAGCGGAAGACGTGCCGGATTTGGTGGAATTCAATCAGGCAATGGCACTCGAAACCGAAGGAAAACGGCTTGAAACTGAAGTTTTACAAAGTGGCGTGGCGGCAGTTTTGAACGATTCGCACAAAGGTTTCTACGTCGTCGCCGAAGATGAAAATAAAATAGTCGGCGGTTTGATGATAACTTTCGAGTGGAGCGATTGGCGAAACAACTGGTTTTGGTGGATTCAAAGCGTCTATATTCTGCCCGAAGCGCGCGGCAAAAAAATTTACCGTCAACTTTATGAATTCGTCAAAGAAAAAGCGCGGGAAAACGGCAGCGTCGGCGGTTTCCGGCTCTACGTCGAAAAAGAAAATGCGAACGCCCGCCGGGTTTACGAAAAACTCGGAATGGAATCGTCGCATTATTTGATGTATGAAGAAATGATCTAATTCTGACAATTAATTCTCTTGAGTGTTAGTTTTCCACCGAAATATTTATCGAATATATTCCGCCTCCCTGCTCTTTACATCTTTTTAGGATGCCAATCATAAATTGTTCAAACTCCGTGATTTCGTCAGTTCTACATCCTAATAATAAGAAGAAATCGGCTCCGTGTTCTTTTTTGATTCGTTTTCCGACAGGGATCAATTCATCAAGAATCTCCCGCGCCATATCTGAAGGCATTGCTTTCAAAGTGTTTGAATCAAGCGGTTCAATTATCATCTGTGAATGTGAAAGATTTTGATTCCGGTCATATTTTACCGATAAGCCAATACCAGGGCGCACGACATAATGTCCTTTGGCATCGGGCGCACCGTATTTTTGTTTGAGTTCGTCTCGCGTTTGCGCGGTGGTGCCGGTTGCGCCAATAGCTATAAAAACTGTTACAAAAAAAGTCAACAAAATCAAGCGTTTTTGCACAATTGTTGCGTCCTTTGGATTTTGCTTTTCAAATGTAATAAGCGGTGTCTTTGAGATCAACACTTCACATATAATTAAGAAATCGCAGTCGGCAAATGTTTGAATTTGAATCATTTTGTATGCCGGATTAATTTATGTTTCAATGAAAGCAATGACGAAAATCAGCGAAGATGAATTTGCGCGAATTTGCCTCGGTATTAAAGAAGACCGCGAAACCATCTGGAAACATAATCCAATCGGCGCGCCGGAGGAAATTCTTTTGTGGATGCTGCTCAGTTGTCTGATTAGTTATTTGAGCCTGACGGAAATCGAAACGCCCTGTTTCACCGGCAAACCGGATGCGGAAACTTATCGAAAGGCGATTTTGTTCATCTTGAAAGATCGAAAAATTACCGAATTTAATACGGAAAAATATCTCAAATTGTTAGCTGAAAAGTAGTTTAATGCGCGGTCAATAAAACCGCCCGGGAAAAGTTTTCCACAGGTGGAAAACTTTTCCGTAAAGCTGCGAAATAAGAGCGAAAATCGGCTGGTCGGTTTACCGGAAGGCTTTCCGCCAGTGTTTCGATCTTAGAATACGATCCGAAAAGACAAAATTATTTGTGGTATCATAAATAAAATCAGACATTTAGGAGAAAATATGCAAAAAATTTTAATCATCGCCGTGTTTATCGGTTTGTTCGTCATCGGCGCGGCGGCGCACGATGATTTGATACCGGGAATTGAAAAACATCCGCCGCAGGATGTGACGATCAAAACGGTTAAGGTCGCGGGCAATATTTACGTTTTATACGGGCAGGGCGGAAACATCGGTGTTTCGGCGGGCAAAGACGGGCTTTTGATGATTGACGATCAGTTTGAAAGAATTTCCGATAAAATCAAAGCCGCGCTCAAAGAACTCGGTTCGGACACGCCGCGCTTTATTTTCAACACCCATTTTCACGGCGATCACACAGGCGGAAATCCGATTTTCGGCAGAACCGGCACGATTATCGCGCAGGATAATGTTCGCAAACGTCTGCTGATGAACGAGAAACCGTTTCCCGATTTCGCGCTGCCGATGATTACTTACGCGCAGAGCATTTCGATGTATTTTAACGGCGAAGAAATTCGCGCTGTTCATTTTCCGCACGCGCACACCGACGGCGACACGGTGATTTTTTTCACAACTTCCAACGTCGTGCATCTCGGCGATCACTTTTTCGCCGGAAAATTTCCGTTTGTTGATTTGGAGAGCGGCGGCAGCGTGCCGGGTTTGATAAAAAACGTTGGCGAACTGATGCAGCAAATTCCGGCAGACGCGAAAATAATTCCCGGACACGGCGAGGTTTCAACGCTGGAAGATTTGAAAAATTATCATCAAATGCTGATTGACACTTCTTTGATTGTGCGAAAAGCGATGAAGGAAAATAAATCGCTCGACGAGATCAAAAAAGCCGGTTTGCCGGAAAAATATCGAGATTGGGGAACGGGTTTCATCAAAACCGATGCCTGGATTGAAACTATTTATAAAAGTTATTCGGTGAATATGATGGAGCTGAATAATATGAAGAAATCGTGAACATTTATAACGAAAAAAGCCGCGAGAAATTTAATCTCGCGGCTTTTTTCGAGCGAAATAATCAAATCTCGACTACAAGGAGTCAATTTTGATTCCGCCGTTGTTTGTAACAACGCGAATCGGCGCGCCGCCGCCGTTGAAACTCGTGTTAATGCGGTTGTTGCGCCATTGATTTTTGTTCTCTGTTTGCAAACCGGCGATGTCGCTTCTAAAACCGCCGTTGACCGTGCCGGTTTCGATATTTGCCGCGTAATTTTCCGGCATCGTCAGTTTTACGCCGCCGTTTTTCGTTTCGACATTCAGACCGCTTCCGATCCAGCTACTGCCCGATAATTTGACGGAAACGCCGCCGTTTTGCGTTCTGCCGCTGACGTTTCCGGCTAAATCCCGCAAACTGATGCCGCCGTTTCGCGTGAAAAACTGTATCGTTCCCATCACCGAATCAATCGAAATTCCGCCGTTATCGGTGGTCATTTTCAAATTCATATCGCGCGGCACGAGAATCTGATATGAAACCGACCACGCATTTCCGTCGGTGTTTTCCGCTGTGATGACGGAATATTTGCGGATATTGATGCGGCTGACACTGTTTTGCGCTTCGGCTTTTGAATTGCTCCACGCGGCGACACAGGCGCGGACGACAATATCACTGCGGTTTTCGCCGCGAATGCTGATGCCGCCGTTTTGTCTGCCGTCAACTTCCAAAGTATTTCTGACGGGCAAAGTGAATTCACGTTCGTCAACGGCGCGGACTTTATCGCCCGATGACCAATTATTTGAACAAAAATTGTCCCTATATTCAGTTTTGTCCTGAGCGCAGAGGCTGGAAGCGGAAAAAATCAAAACGGCGAATAAAACGGCGATGTGTAAATAATTATTTTTTGATGTCATAAATTTCTCCTGGATTGTTCTTGTCATTGAAGGCAAAAATTGCGATCTCATAAAAACAAACACCGCCGATTTTCATTTTGTGACAAAAAAATATTTACATTTGCCGGCTGATAATTTTTTCGTCTGCTCAGATAGTCTTTCAAATTTTTAAGCACAAAAAAACCGCGAGCTGAAATTTCAACTCGCGGCTTTTTTAGATTGGTTAAAATCTGTGATTTATTTCGGCATCATAACCGTGTCAATGACGTGAATCACGCCGTTTGACTGTTTGACATCAGCAATTGTGACGTTTGCCATATTGCCTTTTTCGTCGGTCAGGACAAGCATATTGCCGTTCATCGAAGCCGTCAGCATATCGCCTTCAACCGTTTTGAACATCGCTTTTCCGCCGCCTCTTTTGATGGCTTTCATAATTTTCTGCGAACTCAAATCGCCCATAATAACGTGATATTTCAAAATATTTTGCAACATCGTTTTATTTTCCGGTTTGACCAGAGTGTCAACCGTTCCGGCAGGCAATTTATCAAACGCTTCGTTGGTCGGCGCGAAAACCGTGAACGGTCCTCGGCTTTTCAAAGTGTCAACCAAACCGGCGGCTTTAACGGCGGCAACTAACGTCGTGTGATCTTTTGAATTGACGGCATTGTCAACGATGTCTTTATTTTTGTACATCATCGCGCCGCCGACCATCGGATTGTCGCCCTTTTTCATCATCATATTGTTGTCTTTCATCTGCGCCGACACATTATTGATGTTAAAACCGAAAACGACTGCTAAAGCGAAAATCGCTAATACTAATTTTTTCATATTGTTCCTCTTTATCTTCTCTAATTAAATAACTGAGATAAATATCATCTCTTGTTATCAGTTTTCGCCGCGCCGGGCTAATTAGATTCAGAAAAAAGTTAATTTTTTGACAAAACAAAATGCGCGAATGGGAAAAATCGCCCATATCGCGCGTCTATTGAGACTTAAAAATTATCAGGCGACGGTAATGTCTTTTGACAAATAAACGTCCTGAATCGCATTTAGCAGTTCAACGCCTTCATTCGTCGGACGCTGGAAAGCCTTGCGACCGGAGATAAGTCCCATTCCGCCGCCGCGTTTGTTGATGACGGCGGTGTGAACCGCGTCGGCTAAATCGCTTTCGCCTTTCGATTCGCCGCCCGAATTGATTAATCCGCAGCGTCCCATATAACAATTGGCGACCTGGTAACGCACGAGATCAATCGGATTATCGGTCGTCAATTCCGTGTAGATGCGTTCGTCGGTTTTGCCGTAACTGCTTTCGACGTTGAGAGCTTTGAAGCCGCCGTTGTTGGTCGGCAGTTTTTGTTTGATAATGTCCGCCTGAATCGTCACGCCCAGATGATTTGCCTGTCCGGTCAAATCGGCGGACGTGTGAAAATCTTTTTCCTTGGTTTTGAACGCGGGATTGCGAAGATAACACCACAGAATCGTCGCCAGTCCGAGTTCGTGGGCGTAAGCGAAAGCCTGTGAAACTTCGACGATCTGGCGGGTTGATTCGTCAGAGCCGAAATAAATCGTCGCGCCGACGGCGACCGCGCCCATATCACGCGCCTGGTCAATCGTGCCGAACATCACCTGATCGAATTTGTTCGGATAAGTCAGCAGTTCGTTGTGATTGATTTTAACGACGAACGGAATTTTATGCGCGTATTTTCTCGCCACAATTCCCAGCGCGCCGAAAGTTGAAGCGACCGCGTTACAGCCGCCTTCGACCGCCAGTTCGACAATTCCCTGCGGATCGAAAAGTTTCGGGTTCGGCGCGAAACTCGCGCCCGCGCTGTGTTCAATTCCCTGGTCAACCGGCAAAATTGACAAATATCCGGTGCCGGACAATCTGCCGTGATTAAAAAGCGTTTGCAGCGAGCGCAAAACATTGATATTACGGTCGGACTGCACCCAGACGCGATCAACGAAATCCCCGCCGGGAAGATGCAATTTGTCCTTTGAAATAGTTTTCGACGTATGATTTAAAAGCGTTTCCGCGTCGTTGCCCAAAAGTTCCTGAATTTTACTGAATTCGACAGCCATTATTTAATTCTCCTGATAATTATTCGTATATTTTAACAAAGCGTTTTGCACGGAATTATAACATAAAGCCCGGTTTTTGACTCGCCGCGAATTTTCCTTGCCTAAATTGTTTCAATAAGATAGAATGCTCAGGAAAAACCGATTATTATCAAATCGGCAGCCCTTGGTTACAATCCCCGAACGTAACTGTTTCCCATAATTTAGCTTTGAATCAGTAGCGGCGACGCGCTCAGACAACTGTAAGAAGAAATACTTAATTAAGAGGTGTAAATATGTTTTTAACCGGCAGGAAGCATTGGCTTTTCTCTCTTTGTTTATTGTTAATTTGTTCATCGGTAATATTTTCTCAGGATAAAGACTGGCGCGAAGTTTCACCGGCTGATCTGGCGATGAAAACGCCGCGCGTTGACCCGAATGCCGATGCCGAAGCGATCTTCTGGGACGTGCGGATTGACGACAGTGCTTCCGAAGATTTATCGAGAAGTCACTATGTGCGGGTCAAAATTTTCACCGAACGCGGGCGCGAAAAATACAGTAAATTCGATATTCCTTTTTATAAAGGTCTTAAAATCAAAGATTTATCGGCGCGCGTCATCAAACCCGACGGTTCGGTTACGGAAATCAAAAAAGAAGATATTTTCGAGCGCGAAATTATCAAAACCGGCAATATTAAAATCAAAGCTAAATCGTTCGCCGTACCGAATATCGAACCGGGCGTTATCGTCGAATATCGCTACCGCGAAATGATTACCGATGCCGGAGCGAAAGGAATGCACCTTGATTTTCAGCGTGATATTCCCGTTCAGACGCTTTCTTATTATTACAAGCCGTATAATAAAAACGAACCCAATTATCAATCGTATAATTTTACCGATACGAAATTCGTCAAAGACGAGAAAGGATTTTATCTCGCCCGCCGAACAAATGTTCCGGCGTTTAAAGCCGAGCCGCTGATGCCGCCGGAAGAAACGGTGCGCCCGTGGATGCTGATTCAGGGGACTAGCATCGGATTTGTGGACACCAACGCTTTTGTCATCTCATTTACCGTCAAAGACCCGAGCAGTCCGACGAGATACTGGGGCGGGGTTGGTGCCGAACAAGCCGGTTTGGTCAAATTTATGAACAAATCAAACGGCGACATCAAAAAAGCGGCGGCGGAAATTACCGCTTCGGCGACGACACCGGACGAAAAACTGCGAAAACTCTATGAATTCTGTCAAACTCAAATCAAAAGCACGACTTTTGATCCTTCTTTAACCGATGACGACCGCCGGAAACTGCCCGCCGTCAAATCGTTAACCGACGTTCTGAAACGCAAATCAGCCAGCACGCAGTATATTGATATGCTGTTCGGCGCGATGGCAAATTCGCTCGGTTTTGAAACACGCGTCGCGTTTTCGGGGAATCGCAGCAAAATGCTTTTTGATCCGAGTATGACCAACGAATCTTTTATACATCCGGCGGCAATCGCCGTGCAGGTCGGCAGCGACTGGAAATTTTTCGATCCCGGCGTGAGTTTTCTGCCCTACGGAATGCTCGTTTGGTATGAAGAAGACGTGTGGGCTTTATTGGTCGGAGAAAATAATTATTCGTGGGTGAAAACGCCGCTTTCGGGAACGGACAAAAATCTCGCCAAACGCACCGGCAAATTCAAACTGCTCGATGACGGAACGCTCGAAGGCGACGTGCGGCTTGAGCTTTCCGGTCAGACGGGTTTGGATTATCGTCTGGAAAATTACGACGAATCCGCCGACAAACTGGAAGACAACATCAAGGCGGAAGTCAAACACCGCGCCAGCACCGCAGAGATCTCCAACGTCCGCGTCGAAAACTTAAACGAACCGGGCAAACCGCTCGCTTATTCTTACAAAGTGCGGATTCCGAATTACGCGCAAAAAACCGGCAAGCGTTTATTTTTCCAGCCCGAATTTTTCGAGTATGGCGAGAATCCGGTCTTTTCAACCGCCGACCGCAAATACGATATTTATTTCCATTATCCGTGGACGGAACAGGACAATATCGAAATCAATATGCCGAGCGGTTACGCTTTGGACAACGCCGACGCGCCCGGAACAATCGCCGACCCGAACAAAATCGGGCTTATGAACGTTGATATTAAATTTGATAAATCGGGTAATACTTTGATTTATGATCGCAAATTTAATTTCGGCAACGGCGGCTACACGCTTTTTCCGGCGAAGGCTTACGCGCCGCTCAAAAATTTGTTCGACGCTTTTTACAAAGCCGACACGCACACCATCACGCTTAAACAGAATTAATTTTCGGACAGCGCGAGAAATTTTCAATTGAAAGTTTCCCGCGCCCATCACAAGAGGTTTGATATGAAGTTATTCTCCCGTTCGATATTCGCGTTCTTTTTCACAATCGCGCTTTTTACAGGCGTTTTCGCCGGCGACGGCGTTCCGGCGTGGATGCGGCAAGCCGCGACTGCCACTCTGCCGACTTATGAAAAGGACATTCCGGCAGTGGTTCTGCAAGATGAACAAGCAGTCAATCTCGGCGGCGACGGCAAACTGGTCACGACGGAAAACTACGCCGTTAAAATTTTAACGCGCGAGGGGAAAAGTTTCGCCGTCGCGCGCGCTTTTTATCTCGTCAGTTCCGGCAAAGTCCGCGATATGGACGCGTGGCTGATTCGTCCCGACGGTTCAACTAAAAGTTATGATAAAAAATCCATTCTGGATATGATCGCCGACCCCGACGACGTTTACAACGAAGGGCGCGTCAAAGTGATAGACGCGTCGGACGACGTTGACGGCGGATATATTTTCGGCTATACGATAATCTCCGAAGACGCGCCGCTTTTTTATCAGGATAACTGGAGTTTTCAGGGACGACTTCCGACCGTCGTTTCACGCTATACGCTGAATTTGCCGCCGAATTGGAAAGCGTCGAGCGTAACTTTCAATCACGAGCCAATCGCGCCGCAAATCAGCGGCACGAATTATACTTGGGAGCTTCGCAATCTCGCGCCGATTCCGCCGGAGCCGATGAGTCCTTCGGTCAGAAACATCGCGCCGCGCGTGGCGATAAATTATTCGCCCGAAGATAACTCAAACGCCGTCAGCCGCGCCTTTGCCGACTGGACACAGGTTTCAAAGTGGGCGAGCGGACTTTACGATCCGCAGGCGATTGTTGACGATAACGTCGCTGCCAAAGCAAAAGAATTGACGGCAAACGCCAAAACCGAACTCGAAAAAATTCAGGCAATCGGAAAATACGTCCAGAATTTGCAGTATATTTCAATTGACATCGGGGTCGGTTACGGCAACGGTTATCGTCCGCGACCTTCGACGACGGTTTTGGCGCGCGGTTACGGCGACTGTAAAGACAAGGCGAATTTGATGCGGGCGATGCTCAAAGCCTTGAAAATCGAAGCGTATCCGATTGCGATTTATTCGGGCGATCCGACTTTTGTCAAAGCGGAATGGGCAAGCCCCAGCCAGTTTAATCACTGCATTATCGCCGTTAAAGTCAGCGACGAAACCAAAACGCCGACGGTAATCAATCATCCGAAACTCGGACGGCTTTTAATTTTCGACGCGACCGACCCGTACACGTCGGTCGGCGATTTGCCCGATTACGAGCAGGGCAGCAACGCGCTGATCATCGCCGGAGACAACGGCGGCTTGTCAAAAATGCCGGTTACGCCGCCGGAATTAAACGCCTGGACAAGAAATATCGAAGTCAATTTAACGAACGAAGGCGACATCAAAGGCATGATCCGCGAGCATTCGACCGGACAGCAGTCAACTTACGCCCGCGCGATGTTTCGCATTCTTTCCAACGGCGATTTCAATAAACGCATCGAAAGCTGGCTGACGCGCGGCGCGACCGCCGCCAGTTTGATCAAATTGACACCGAAAGATAATCAAGCCGACGCGAGCTTTAATCTGGATGTCGAATTTTCCGCGCCGCGCTACGCCCAACTGATGCAAAATCGCCTGCTGGTATTCAAACCGGCAATCGTCAACCGGTCGAACTCCATTTATCTGACGGAAAAAACTCGTTCCGCGCCGGTCATTCTCGATGCCGAATCGTTCGACGAAACGGCAACTTTCACCTTGCCGACTGGCTTTGTCATTGACGAAATGCCCGACGCGATTTCGCTCGACACGCCGTTCGGAAAATATGCGACCAGCTATGAATCTAAGGACGGAAAACTAATTTTCACGCGCAAATTAGTAATGAATCGCGTCACTGTTCCGGTCGCCAAATACAATTCGGTGAAAGATTTTTACTCGAAAATCCTCGCCGCCGAACAATCGCCGGTCGTGCTGTTGAAAAAATAAATATTTTAATCAAATTTACGGGAAAATTCGTCAGAACGAAAAAGCTGCGAATCCGAGATTAAATCTCGGATTCGCAGTTTTTCCTTTTTGTCATCAAACTTTTTACGGTTCGGCAAAGAAGTTCAAATCAGTAAAGTCCTCTGAAACATTCAGAACTTTCGGCGTAAACACTATTCCCTTGGCAGTAATATTGACTATATATGCTTCACCGGCGGGAATGCCGTCAAGACGAAAGTATCCGAAAGCATTTGTGCGGGTCGAGCGTATGAAACCGCTCGTGTCGGTCAAACTCACACGGGCGTTCGCCACGCCTCTTCTGTAATTTGAAAAAACTCTACCGCTAATTTGGGTATTCGCCGCCGTCGGAGCAAGACAGGCTCCGGCAATTGCTCCGCTGACGTTCAGCGTGTAATTCGTTCCGAAACCGCCGTTGACATCAACTTCGTGAACCACGACAGTGAAAGTCTGTCCGGCAGTGACGTTAAAGGAATAAGATGTGTTTGTGCCGGAACTTCCGGCATCAGCCAAGTAGTTGGTGTTCGGGTTTGCCGGAACGAAACCTGAATTATTATATGCTGCCGAATACAACGCGGTGGTGGGCGCAGACAAGGTAACCGTGATACAGCCGCTACTCGCCGCCGTGTAGGTGTATGCGTCATAACGCCGTTCGCCGGTGGTGACGGTTAATCCGGGAGCAGCTTTTGCGGCTTCGCAGCTACTTGTCACACCGGTTCGTGCAAGTCGCCCGGTTTGCGTTCCCGTCGTCGCCGTATAATTGGCGGTGGCGGCGGGAGCCGTCGTGTCGAGCGTGGTCGCAGTATTCGAGGGCGGCGCAGTGTCAATGGTAAAATTAAACATCTGCGAAGCATTTGAACCGCCCGTGTAATTGACCGTCAGCGCAAAATTAATATTACCGCCGCAGGGAAAATTATTCGACAGCGAAAATCGGTAAGGCGTGGCATTGGCTGCCGTTCCTACTCCTTTAGCTATATTGGAATAATTTGAAGTGTTGTTGAGAATCGTCACGCCGGGAGTAGAAGTCGTCAGCGTTGCCGTAACGCCGGAGGCATCTGCCAATCCCACATTATTTAACGGAATGGTCAGATTCGCCGTTTCGCCGGGTTCGATTCTGCCGTTGCCGTTGCCGACCGCTTCCGTGGCGACGGGTGTGCCGTTGTCGAGAAACGCCGGACCGGGAACATCGAGTGCCGCCATCGCCCGCAGCGGCATAAAAATTCCCGTGCCTGAATCGCGGTCAACTCCGGCGGCTTCGATATCAATCGCTGAACTGGTCATCGCGTTGTAAAGCTGCGTATTGTTCGAAGACGGGCTGGCTTGTTTCAAAAGTGCCATCAGCGCGGCGGCATCCGGCGCGGCGGCGGAAGTGCCAAAAAACGGACTGTATCCCGGAGTCGTCGTCGTCACGCCGTCGGCGGCGGTGATGTCCGGTTTTTGCAACAGTTGTCCGCCGGTCGCCGAAACATTTCCGGGCGTGATTGCCGTGCCGTCGGCATTATAAAAAATACGGCGCGGTCCGTCCGAACTGAACGTTTCAACCATATTTGACGAACTATGCGCCTTCGGAAAAGGTCCGGCTGCCGGCGTTGCCGCGACGCTGATCGTGTTTAATCCGGCGTTATGCCCGTAAACGACACCCGCGGTCGAAATGGTTAACTGCCCGCGATTGGTGTTGAGATGCAGAAAGCGATTAGCCGCCGCCGTCTTTTTGACGATGACGATGCGCTGTCCGACTGTTCGGTTTCCGACATCTTCAACCGGGTCTTGAGTTCCGCTCTGAACATTCGTTGACGAAGTGACGACTGCTGTTCCCGCCGCGTTCAGGGCATACAAATCGTAATCATTTGCTGATGCGCCGAGCGGGTCAGACCATTTGAGAATGACTCTTCCGGCAACCGTCAGAACATTTTGCGTAACACCGTCGCCGAAATCGTGCAGTCTGTTTCCCGTAGCGATTGGTGTCACCGTCGCGCCGCCGTCAACAAAATCGCCTTCCCACGCGCCGGATGTATTGTCGTTTTTGTTGCCTGAATTGGCGGCTGACGAAAAATAAAGCGCGCCCGCCGCTGTCACATCATTGACCGCTTGAACGACGACTCCGGCATTACCCGGAGAAACGACGTTTGCCGCCTGACCATTCTGAAACGGTGTTTCGTTAAAATATGAAATGTCATCAACGATTATATCACAGCCGGCAGCTCGAAGATTTCTGATGTTGGTGGCAAACTGAGCCGCTGTCGGGTTGCCGGTGGCGTAATAAAGTTGCGCGCCGGGAGCGAGGTCGTAAATTAATTCGAGCATCGCCGTGCCTTCGTCGCCGGTTCCGGCTTGTCCGGTTAAAACCGTCACCGTCGCCGGTAAATCGCCCGAAGCCTGTCTTGCCGCCAAAGTATCCACGCCGTTTGAAAGCACGCCGATTTTAATTCCCGTGCCGTTTGCGCCCGACAACATTCGCGCTAAAGCCGCGCGGTGCGTTGTGTCGGCTTCCGATGTAACAGTTCCCGTTTGAGACGAATTGATGTCTAAAAATTTGGCGGCGAGCAATTTTTTGATTCTTTGCGCCCGAACTTGAAAATCCGCATCCGGCTTTTTTTTGACGCTTGGCGGCGCGGCGTTTTTGTTTTTATCTTTAATAGGAGCAGGCGTTTTCGGTGCGGCTTCGCGCGGGTCGCCGATTAAAGGTTTTTTTCCCGGAGATTCGATTTTATTAGTTGTCAATTCCTGTTTGGGCTGAATAAAAAGTATATCTTTCGTTTCTGCCAGCGTTTCGATTGCACTGATCGGAAGTCGTGCCGTAATGCTGTGATACTGCGGGAAAACCGCAATAATTTCCGCATTCAAGCCCTTTAGTTGCTTCATCAAACTGTCGCTGACATTGGCGGAAATATCCACATCAATATAACCTTCTGCGTCAACTTCCAATCCCGTTTCCAACGTCGGAACATTCGCTGCCAAAGACTCGCCGCGTTCCATTTTTATCGTGTAAAGAAGTCGGGAGTCAATTTTCTGCTGCGCCGGAGTGCGCGATTCTTTTTCGTTTTCCAAAGCCTGAATTTGCTGTAATACTTCAGGACTGATTTCATCTTTGTCTACGACTTTCGTTCTTTTCGTTTGAGCTGTCGCGGTTGGATTAATAAAATTACCAATCGAAACGCCGCCGATCATCTGTAAAACAAGACCGCAAAGAAAAATCGAACTGAGTCCGAAAGCTATTTTTTTCTTCAAACTGAAGACTTTTGTATTTGATTTGGAAACTTTGCCTTTTAACTTTGGCATTCTCATATTTAATCATCCTTTATTTTAATTTGTTTGCAGGTTGAAAGTTCAAATAAAGCGGAAATGTGTGGTTAAATCCAAATTAATTTTAGCTGCAGTTCTGTAATATACTTAAATCTTTGCGGGTTTTCAAGACAATCATTATATTTTGGAAGGAATAATGAGTAAAATAATTGCGCTTGCAATTTACTTGTCACGTTTTTGTGCAAAACTTTGTTCCAGTTTGATTCTCATTCTTAATTTTCCTACCATAAAATCTTATGTTTAAACGCTATATGCACAACCGCGAACGCCATTTCGCTTTTCTCAATGACAATCGCGTCGTGCATCCGTTCGGCTGGGGAACGGAATTTATCAAAGAAAACCCGAACGGCGGCGATCCGCGCCAAATTTTTCGTGAATACGCAAAAAAAACCGTGGCGAACAGCGACGAATTTTTCTTTTCGCCGGAAATTCCCGATTTCAAAATCCAAAATAATATTTTGACGTGGACGAGCGCGATTGAAACGACTTCAATCGAAAATAACACGGCTTACGCGACGTTTTTTCCGCATTCGGAAAACAAAAAATCAGCCGTCGTCGTTCTGCCGCACTGGAACGCCAAAGCCGGAACGTATTTCGATTTGTGCAAATTCTTCAACAAAGTCGGCGTGTCCGCGCTGCGCCTGACTTTGCCGTATCACGAAGAAAGAATGCCGCCGGAACTCGAACGAGCCGATTATCTGGTCGCGCCGAATGTCGGGCGCACACTACAATCTTTGCGGCAATCGGTCGTTGACACACGCGCCGCCGTGCGCTGGTTAAAAGAGCAGGGCTACGAAAAAGTCGGAGTCGTCGGCACAAGCATTGGTTCTTGCGTTGGATTTTTCGCCTTCGCGCACGACGCGACGATTGACGCGGGCGTTTTCAACCACGTTTCCGGCTACGTCGCCGATGTCGTCTGGTCGGGACTTTCGACGTATCACGTCAAAGAAGGCTTGCAAAACGACGTAACTTTAGATGAACTCCGCGAATACTGGATGCCGATTTCGCCGATGGCGTATATGGACAAACTCGCCCGAATGCCGCCGCGCCCGCAGCGTTATATTTACACGCTTTACGATCTGACTTTTCCGGTTGATCTGTCGCGCCAAATGATGGAAGCATTGCGAAAATCAGGCATCGAACACGACGAAGTGGCAATTCCCTGCGGACATTACACATTGGGTGAAAAACCGTGGGTTTATTTGGACGGTTACAAGATTATTTCGTTTTTGCGGAAGCATTTGCGATAGGAACTTTTCGCCTTAAATTTACGAATAACAAAAAATTTTGCGACGGCGTTTAATTCTACCGCTTAAAATCAAAAACGATAAGACTTTTCACTTTTACAGGAGTGCCGGAAAGAGTTATCGGGTTAAATTTAGTTTCTCTTGCGGCTTTTTCCGCCGCATTTCTAAGCAAAGGATTTCCTGAAATAGCTTTTGCTTCTTCAACATTTCCTTCTTCATCAATTAAAATTTCAACCTCAACATTGCCCGAAGCACCGACTAACTTTGCCGAAGCCGGATATTCAGGTTGAGGGGAGAATATTGGTTTTGAATTCGGCGGCAAATGATTAATAATTTTGATTTTGGTTATGTTTATATCATCATTAATGGTTCCGTCAGAGTTAAAATTGTAATTTAGCAACGCCTTTACAAAAACTTGACCTCCGCCATCTACATTAGTGGAATTAAATTTGGTTTTTAAGGCGGCATTTATGGCGGAAACTTGCAGTAAAGGATTGCCGGAAATTCCACGCGCCCTGATAACATTTCCGCTCTCATCAACAATAATTTGAACTAAAACATTTCCAATGCAGCGACAGGCTGTTGGAAAAACAGGTTTTGGCAAATAACCTGCTTTTTTGTTGACAATTCCGGCTTCAATACATTTTCGTTCGGACACGAAATTGTAAACAATGATTCCTTTTATTTTTACAGGAAGCAAATCTGGAGTTTGATTGAATATCGCTTTCTGCGCCGCTTTGACTGCCGAATCTCGCAAAAGTTCATCGCCCGAAATCGCATTGGCTGAAATTACGTTGCCGTCTTCGCCAATTAAAACTTCAACTTCAACCTTGCCGTTCGCGCAAAAATCTTTTGCTTCCTGCGAGTAATTCGGTTTCGGCAGATATTTAGCTTTTCCATTGACGATTCCTGATTTGAAAATCTTTTTTTCATTACTTTTTTCCTGACAGTATGTTGTTTGAAATATAAAAAATGTCAGAAAAACGGCGAAAACGATAGAAAATTTATTCATATCCTCATTAGACAACAAATTTTTAGTTTTGTTTCCGATAAAAATTATGGATGGATTGCAGTCTCAAGATTCAATTCCCATCAATGTTTGCTTCAGCTTGTTCTCGATGTCCAATAAAAAGAGCATCATTTCGTGGTTTTCCTCGGAATTGTATTTATTTGTAATTCCGGTGAACATATTTTCTATTTCTATTAAAACCATTGCTTTGACTTCATTTGTGTCTTTTGAAAGTTCCATATCCTCTCATTTTCATTTCAAGCAACGTTTTAAATTTGATTGAATCAACGCATTATCTGAGTTACAATTTGATCGTCCGATTATAAAAACAGTCCTGAATAAAACAGCAGCCAGCCGGCAATAATGACGAACAAAATCAAGGTGATGTCGCTGATTTGATTTGATTTCCCTGATTTCTCATTTGTAAGTTCTCCCCGCGTAAAATCTCTCTTCGCTTTCTAAGGCGATTTTTTATCATAAAAAGCAGCAGTCGTTTGGCACAAAACTTGTTTTGTTGCCGTCGGGAGATATTTAAAAGACGCGGAAATTCATCATTTTGGCGAACTTTTCGTTGAAATTTGTTTGCAAACTGCGATTTTTATTCGCAATTTGATAAAATCATTTTAGTTATGAGCGATATTCAACCGATTTTAGATAAAGTTTCCGGCGGCGGCAGATTAACTTCCGAAGATGCGACCGTGCTGCTGGAATCAAACGATTTCGTCCGCATCGGACTCGCCGCGCACGAGATGCGGATGCGGAAAAACTCGTCCGATGTGGTGACATATATTATTGACCGCAACATCAATTACACCAATGTCTGCAACGTCGTCTGCACTTTTTGCGCGTTTTATCGCCGACCGGGAAAGCCGGACACTTATGTGCATTCGATTGAGGAAATCGAAAAACGCATTGA
Source organism: Pyrinomonadaceae bacterium (assembly GCA_965217575.1). Lineage (GTDB taxonomy): Bacteria > Acidobacteriota > Blastocatellia > Pyrinomonadales > Pyrinomonadaceae. The sequence goes on from OZ244558.1 coordinate 2,302,711, forward strand.
CGAAACCATCGCTTTGGGCGGCACGGGCGTTTTGATGCAGGGCGGACTTCATCCCGATTTTAATATCGAATGGTATGAAAATCTGCTCTCGACTTTGCACGAAAAATATCCGAAATTTCAACTGCACTGTTTTTCGCCGCCGGAAATTCACAATATTTCGCTGATTTCAAAACTTGATTACGCAACGATTATGCGCCGTTTAAAAGCGGCAGGTTTGAATTCGCTTCCCGGCGGCGGCGGCGAAATTCTCGACGACGAAGTTCGCAAAAGAGTTTCGACCAAATGCACGACTCAAGAATGGCTCGATGTGATGCGCGCCGTCCACAAAGTCGGTTTAAATTCAACAGCGACAATGATGTTCGGCATCGGCGACAATGTGAGCCACCGCGTCAAACATCTGCAAAGAATCCGCGACGTGCAGGACGAAACCAGCGGTTTTACGGCGTTCATTCCGTGGACTTTCCAGCGCGAAAATACCGCGCTCGGACGTAAAATTACGGAAGAGCCGACGGGAATTGACTACCTGAAAATGGTCGCCGTCTCGCGTCTTTTTCTCGACAATATACCGCACATCCAATCGTCGTGGCTGACGCAGGGACTAAAACTCGGACAAACTGCACTGCGTTTCGGCGCGGACGATATGGGTTCGATTATGATCGAAGAAAACGTCGTCTCAGCGGCGGGCGCAAACACCGAAGCCAACGAAAAAGAACTGCGCTATCAAATCAGCGAAGCCGGATTCACGCCGCAACAGCGCGATATTCTTTATAATTATATTGACCGTGAAGATGTTGAAAATTTGGACGAGCGAAAATCAATGCCATTAAAAAAACTTAGTGTGGCATTTGCAGATTAGTTTTTCTCTTGACTGATTTATGAAAGCGGTTTACCAAAAAAGCCTCCTCACTTTTCTAATATCATTTGTAATCGGCGGCGGCGCGATTTTATTGGTTGCAAGCAGTGATAATGGATATGTGGCAGGTTTCGTATTTTTGCCGCTTCTCTTTGTTATTACTCTTTTGAGTTTGATCTTGTTTATTGTCGGGTTTATCTTGTTAAGCTCAAAAGAAAAGTCTGCACCGTGGGTATTATTGTTTGCGGTTCTAATACCTACCGGTTTTATATTCTCAGGTTTGACAGCCAAATATTTTGAAATCGGTGCTTATCGAGAAGAACCAATGATTTCTTTTACAGATGAGGTAAGCAATATTGTTTTATTTAAAGAAGGCACGACTAATGACCAAATCAATGATTTTTGGGTCAAAACTATGTCAGTAGAGCGAGCAGACGGAAGAGGTTACGATCACCTTCCCGGCGTTAGAGATATGGGACGCAATCAATTTCGAAACGGACACGAGGCAATTGATTTTGGATTTTTTCCAAACGCAACCGAAGAAGAAAAACAATTTGTTTATGCAAAAATAAAATCTTCTCCAATTGTTTATCAATTTTTAGAAAATCAGTCAATGAAGGAGTGGAACGCAAATTCTGAAAACCCATCGCCCTCAAACTCAAATGCTCCTTTGGAAAAAGGTGTGTTTAAAGATTCAGCAACCTCAAAATAAAATTTTTCTTTCATACGCTTCGGAATCGAAAATTTGAATGAGCTAAAATCAAGGCTGTTGAAAATATTGAGTGTAGCATTTGCGGATCAATGGTTGAAAAGCAAATACTTTGGCTTTTTGTCATCACGCACAAAACTTCTGCAAACCAAATTTTCCGCAAAAGCGTTTTCAAATTCATTTTTGACGCGCGTTTGTTCGCGTTTGGCAAATCCTAAATCAGTTTTCAGAAGTAAATTCCAATCGTTCGGTATTTCGATTGTTCGCGCAGCTTCGCCGGTTTCGATAAACTTTTCGCCTTTTGCCAACTTTTCCACTTTTTCACTTTCTAAATTCCACTCGGCGAAAAGTCGGTCGCTGTCGAGTCCGATTTTTTCGCTTTTATCGCCTGAAGCCGCATAATCCGTGCCGTAGAAATTCGGTTTGTATTGGCGAACAATCGCGCCGAGCTTTTCCAAGTTGAAAAAAGCGTTGCGCGCCTGGACGGGTTGAAACGTCCATTTGATAAGGTTGACATTTTCGCTTAACGCCCGCATTCGCTGCGCCCATTTTAATTTCGCGCCGATGCCCTGACTTTGGAAATCTGCCGCGACCGCCATCATATGCGAATAGTAAAACCGCTCGCCGCCGTCAAATCCGGGAACGGACAGCACGAAACCGACCAATTTGTTTTCGGCGAACGCGCCGAGCGTGAAACCGCCCGCGTGTCTGGTTACGACCAAGTGGCGAACGGGCGAAATTTCGATGTCGGGAAGGGCGAAAACTTCGCGCTGCAAACGGGCGCAGGCGGTTAAATCTTCAATCGTTTCGCATTCACGAATGTTTATTTTATCTGTTGTCATCCGGTTGTTATTTCAAATTTCGTATTCGGTAAACCAATCAGGTGAAACTTTCTCAATTTGTTTCGAGGCTGTCAAATCTACAATATCTTTGACGAAATTTATCAATGCGAGCCTGCCGCCGGCGCGATATTTGGCGGGAATTTCCCGGCGCAGTTGTTCGATAAGAGAAGTAACATTTTGTCCGATTTTGAAAAGTACCAATTTCTCCGTCCGCGTGTGTTTGAGCAGCCAAGTCGTTTTGCGAATCGAATTCGCGCCCGCTTCGCCCCAGAAAAGAAAATCTCTGGCGGTGTTTTTTGCAATTAAATCCGGTTTATAGCGTAAACCGACTTTAATTTCGATTTCGAGCGTCGGAAATTCGCCGACGAACATCGCGTAACCGAGTGCTTTCATCAAAATATGTTCGTAAGATTCGCCGCCGCGCTGCCATAAACGAACGCGGTTTCCGGCTAAATTGAAATCGTGAAACATCAGAATTAATGGTAAACGGTAAATGGTAAATGGTAAATTTCGGCGAGCGATTTTATTTTCTTAACATTTGTGACGAAAATTTGATACAATAATGTTTGGTCGGCACTTCGTTCGACAAAACAACAGTCCAAATTTCAAAAGTCACTCTTCCGATGGATTCCCAAAATAATCTCGAAACACAAGGAAACCTCCGCGCGCATCCGCTTGCCGAATTGCTGGGCGAAATTTCCAAAATCAGACTAAACGGCTCGCTGCGAATCGAACACGAAGCGCAGAAGGTCGTCATTTATTTTGACGCGGGCGACGTAGTTTTCGCCGTCTCAAACGCGCGTCAGCACCGGCTTTACGAATTACTTCTGCGCGAAAAAAAGGTTACTAAAGAACAGCTTTTGACCGTTGCCAATTTCACCAATGACTTTGTTTTAAGCGAAAATCTGCTGCAAAATCAATTGCTTTCACATTCGGAAAGTGAACTGTTTTTTTCGCAGATCATCGAAGAAATCATAACTTCGGCGTTTGAATGGAAAGCGGGCGAATGGATTTTCAGTCCGCTGGTCAGAGTCAAAGGCGACATTCGTTTTAAGGTCAATTTGCCGCGCCTGCTCATCGAATACGCCCGAAATCTGCCGAACGAAGCGATTGTCAGTCGTTTCAAAAGTCTGGATGAATCGTTCCGCAGCACCACCGTGATGGGCGTTCATCTGGATTTGCTGCCAAACGAAGCGTTTGTTTTTTCGAGATTTGAAAAATCGTCTCTGAGCGCGGCGGAAATTTCGTCTTTAAGCGGAATGTCCGCAACGGAAACGTTTAAGGCTCTTTATTCGCTGTGGATCGGCGGTCTTATTTACCGGCAAGATTGGAACACGGCATTCAACGAACGAAAAACTTCGGCAATTTTGTCCGCCAATCTGACGCTGGTTAAAGATGAAAAACCCGCGCCGGCACCGGAAATCGCGCCGGTTGATGAACAGCCGGCGATTGACATCGAAGCCTCGTCTGAAAAAATTGCGGAAACCGAACCAGTCAAAGAAACGCTTTTACTGACGGATTATCTGCACCGTATCGAAACCGCGAACAGTCACTACGAATTTTTTGAGGTCGCGCCGGACGCGCCCACCGCAGAAATTAAAAACGCCTATTTCGCTCTGGCGAAACGCTTTCATCCTGATTTATTTTATAAGGAAGCCGACGCGGAAATACACAGCCGCGTGCAGAACGCGTTTACGAAACTGGCTCACGCTTACGAAATCTTAAAATCCGAAAGTTCGCGCGAGGTTTATAACTATAAGCTGCGAAAGGAATTAGAAGCAAATGCGGCATCCGCCAAGACCGAGGCGGCATCTGAAAAACCGGATTTAGCCAGCCAGATCAGACAGGCGGCGGAAGATTTCGATAACGGTTTCAGTTATTTGATGAACGAAAATATCGAAGCGGCACTGCCGTTTTTGGCGCGCGCCGCGCATTTTGACAAAGATAACGCCCGTTATCACGCTTTTTACGGCAAAGCGTTATCGTTCGATAAATCTCAATATCACAAAGCCGAAGGCGAACTGCAACTAGCCGTCAAACTTGACGGAAAAAACGCGGATTATCGCCTTATACTGGCGGAATTTTTCATCCGCGTCGGACTTCCCAAACGCGCCGAAGGTGAATTGAACAGACTTTTGGCAATTATTCCCGCGAACCAAGAAGCGCGGACTCTGCTCGACAGTTTGGTAAAAAGATAGTAAATGTAGAAAGTGAAAAGTGAGAAGTGAAAGACGAAAAGTGAAAACAAAAGCCGTCGGCATCTAAACAGAAACGTTTGAGGATGATGAAAATTTCAGGTTGTTATTTTCAACCGCTCTGAAACTTTCCACAAATTCGTGGTTTGCCGTCAACCGCTCAAACTGCCGCCGGTTAAAATTAGATTTCACAACCAGTTGATCCGGCAGATACCTTCCACTTTTTCATTTTTTATGGAAAATTCGTCCGTCCGAAAAGAAGATTTTGAAGAAAGACTGGCAAAGCTCGCCGCCGCTGCCGACAAATTTGAATGCTATCCGAATCCGCACGCCGCGCGTATCGCCGCGTTTGCCGACGCACTGGCATTTAAATTTAATCTGGCATCGCACGACCGTTTATCTCTGCGCCAAGCCGCGCTGATTCACGACATCGGCGAAATGGTGATGAATCGTAGTTACATTGACAGCGTTCAGCCGCTGCGCGAAGACGAGCGCGTTGATATGCACCGGCATCCGGTCATCGGCGAACAGGAAGCGGCGAAACACGGCTTCAATCGCGCCGTCCAATTAATCGTGCGCTGGCATCACGAATGGTGGAACGGCGACGGTTATCCCGACGCTTTGGAACAGGAAGAAATTCCGCTGGCGGCGAGAATTTTGCGCGTCGCCGACACCTATTCGGCGTTGACCGCGCCGCGCCCGTACCGCGCGGCGATTTCCGCAACGGAAGCGAAACGCTGTCTGACTGAATGGGCGGGCATCGAATTTGATCCGCAAATTGTGAAAATGTTTCTTTCGCTGGAAGAAACAGAGGAAACAGATTATTTCCCGCCCGCTGATAATTTTGAACGGTTGGCGGCTGAGAATCAACAACCGGCGATTTCGGACGACTAACGATAATAAATATGTTCGCAAAATCAATTAAACCGCAGGGCTGGTTAGCTTTTGAATTAAATGTTCTGCGGCGGCTAAAGTTTGATTCGGCTGTTTTGCCGTTCGTTAGCGAGCCGCGTCTCGGCGCGTATCTGAAACGCTGGAATGTCCGCGTGATGGCAAACGGTTTGACGCAATCGGCGTGGATGCAAGCCGTCGCCGCCATTCAGAACAACGCCGAAAAACTGTCGGAAGAAGAAGTTGCCGTCGTGCTGGAAGATGCCTACGTTCCGCGTTATCGCCTGCAAAACGAATCGCTGAAAAGCTGGTTTAACGAAACCGACGCGTGGTGGTTTGATAACGTGCGCCAAAATATTGAAAAACTGTCATCGCCCGTTTTACAGGCGGTCGCGCTCAGTATCGGAATGAACGTGGGCGATTACGTTTTGTCTTTTGACGAAGCGACGCGCGAACTGCGCCAACCGCTTTCAGCCGTTTACAGGTGCTTGTGGAACATCCGGCAGGAACCGATTAACAACGGACAAAACAACACTTGTCAAAACAGCGTCGCTAATGATTTTATCGCCGAAAATTATGCGGATTTGATGTTTTTGCGGCTTCCGGCGGCGCATCGTCTGAACCAGCGAAACTATTTGGGGAAAACGGCGTGGCGCGAAGAATGGACGCGCTCCAAAAACGATTTCTGGAACGATTTGGAAACGCGGCAGAGCGGAAAGCTCGGCACGACAATTGAAACCAAATCGCAGTATTTACAGTTCGTCGAGGAAACTTTGCAAACGGCGGCGCATATTCCGAAATGGGCAGTCGCGCACGTCGAAAACGGTTTTGTTTCAGCGCAGGAGATTGTCGAAACAGTCGGACGCGTGCGCCGCGTTGATACGATTTTTTCAAAGGATTTTTCCGAACTAACCGGTACGAAAGCTGTCGTCATCACCGCGTAAATTTTGTTTTCATTGATGATAAAATTTTGATATTTTGGCATTCTTTTTCTATTTGCGCGACTTTGATTTAATTTTCCAGTGTTTTCATTCACCGAGCAAATCAAACGAAAAGCCCGCGAAATCGGCTTTCATAAAATCGGCATCGTCCGCGCCGAACCGCTTGCCGGCGGGCGCGAACAGCTCGAAGAATGGCTCGCGCGCGGGTATCACGCCGAAATGCGCTGGATGGAACGCGAACCGGAAAAACGCGCCGACCCGAAACTGCTTTTTCCCGCCGCCGAATCAATGATCGTCGTCGCCTTAAATTATTACACGCCACACGAACACGAAGAAAATTCCGACAAAGGAAAAATTTCGCGCTACGCCTGGGGCGACGATTACCACGATGTTTTAAAGGATAAACTGCGCGAACTTCTTGACTGGATAAAAGCGGAAAAACCGGACGCGGAAGGCAAAATCTGTGTTGACACCGCACCGATAATGGACAAAGCGTGGGCGGTTCGCGCCGGAATCGGCTGGCTCGGCAAACATTCAAACGTCATCACAAAAGAATTCGGCTCGTGGATTTTCATCGGCGAACTTCTGCTCGATTTAGAACTCGCATACGACGGCGAAACTGTTGATAATCATTGCGGAAACTGCACCGCGTGTCTTGACGCTTGCCCGACAAACGCGATTGTCGCGCCGTATGTTGTTGATTCCAAATCGTGTATCTCTTACGCGACCATCGAATTGCGCTCCGCCGAATTGCCCGCCGAAATTGCCGAAAATTTGAACGGCTGGCTTTACGGCTGCGATATTTGTCAGGATGTCTGCCCGTGGAATCGCTTTGAAAAACCGACCGCAGAAACGAGATTTGAGCCGCGCAAAGACAACATTTCGCCCGATTTAGACACGATTATTTCGCTTTCACACGAAGAATATGTCGAAAAATTTCGCCGCAGCGCGATGAAGCGAACGAAATTAAACGGCTTAAAGCGAAACGCCGAAGCCTTAAAACAGAATAACTGCTGATTATTCCTTCTATTTCCAAATTGCCGTTTTTTACCGTAAACCTCTTTCATCTCTTCATTTACCACTTACCATTAACTATTTGCCATTACTGTCGTTTTCCATTTTTCATTTCCAAACTGTATTATTAAATTAATGGAAAATGTTTTACGCGACGCTCACTGGCGGGTAATCCGCGATTTGCGGGTCAGTTTAACCGACCGCTGTAATTTTCGCTGTTTTTATTGTCTGCCAAACGGCGAACCGCCGCTGGCGCGGAAAGATACGATTTTAACTTTTGAGGAAATCGCCGAACTGTGCGAGATTTTCGTGTCGCTCGGCATCGAAAAAATTCGTCTGACCGGCGGCGAACCGCTGCTTAGAAAAGATGTCGAAAAACTGGTCGAAAAAATCTCAAAATTGAAAATTCCAAATTATCAAAATCCAAAATCCAAAATCCAAAATCCAAAATTGGTAGATTTGGCTTTGACGACCAACGGACACACCTTGGCGAGACGCGCCGGAGATTTAAAACGCGCCGGATTAGACCGCGTGACGATCAGTTTGGACAGTCTCAAACGCGAAAATTTCAAACGAATTACGGGCGTTGATAAATTGGACGAAGTTCTCGAAGCCATCGAAGCGGCGAAAAGCGCAGGCTTGCAGCCGATCAAAATCAACGCCGTCGTCGTGCGCGGCTACAACGACGATGAAGTGGTTGATTTCGCGCGGTTTGCGCGGGAAAACGATTTGGCGATGCGCTTTATCGAATTTATGCCGCTCGATTCCGGTCACGAATGGAAACGCGAAATGATCGTCTCCGGCAGAGAAATTCGCCAAAAAATTGACGAAGTATTTCCGCTGCGATTAAAAGAAAAATCGCGCGGCGCGGAAACGGCGTGGAAATACGAATTTGCCGACGGCGCAAAAGGCGAAATCGGCATTATCGCGCCGGTCACGGAAATGTTCTGCGGCGCGTGTTCGCGCATCCGCTTGACCGCCGACGGACAAATTCGCACCTGTCTTTTCTCGACCGCCGAACACAATCTGCGCGACGTTCTGCGCGGCAGCGAAACCCGCGCCGAAGTTGTCGAATACATCAAATCCGTCGTGCTGCAAAAAGAAGCACGGCACCAGATCAACGATAAAGAATTTACGCAGCCCGCGCGAACGATGAGTTTTATCGGCGGCTGAATTTTCTTGTCATCTCAAAATCAATCTGATACCTTTAGTCAGCAACTCGGTTTTTTAGTTTTTCATTTTCCGTTTGTTCTCTGCAAACTAAAATGGATTACCGAATAAAAGAAATAATCACTGAAATAGAAAATGATCTCTCCAAAACTTTGAAACTTCAAAATTTGGCGGATTCATTAAGTATGTCTGCTTCACGGTTTCAACATCTTTTCAAACAAGAAATCGGCACTTCGCTGACAAAACACGTCAAAAATTTGCGTTTGCAAAAGTCGCGGGAACTTTTGGAAACTACTCAATTAAGCGTTAAAGAAATTCGGGCGAAGGTCGGTTTAAGAAACAAGGTTCATTTTTTCCGCGACTTCAAAGGAAAATTCGGCGCATCTCCAAATGAATACCGCAAAAATTTTCACGAATAGCAGAAACAGCGGGTAAATAGCAGAAAAGGATGCTGAAAGATTGTTGTAATTTAGATTTTTTATTATTAACATAATTATATGCTGAAACGAATACTCCTTATTAAACCCGTTAGTCATTATGCGGAATACTTTTGCAAAATCAAAGTTTGGCGAATTATCAGTTAAAACTAATGTGCTGATGATTAAAACGCTTCATCCAAAAACATTCATTTCAATTTAGAGAGGTTAAAATGAAAAAAATTACTAGTTTTTTATTTATTTTTATCTGTGCGATAACAATGAACTCATCATTATTGGCACAGGGAAAAATAACGGAAATCCAAACAAATTCTGTCGAAGGTACAAATTTAAGTATTTTTTCTGTCAAAAAATTTAATTTGATGGAGAAAGGTGTTGGGCTACAATTTCAATTCTCCATAGCAAATAAGTCAAAGCAAATTTCACCCGGTGTTGAAGTTGTATTAAGTGCTTATAATAAATCGAATAATCTCAAGGCAAGACATACCCGGAGAATAATAGAGCAAATACCCACTAATACAACTTTATTTTCGTTGTTTGATGTTAATTCAGAACTTAAAGGAGGTTATCGTTATACTGTGGAATTTTTTACTCCACAGCAAACAAATAGTCTTGATGGCGAATGCGATTCGTGTACTAGTAACGCAATCAGAGCTTGCGGACAGGGTAAAGTTAAAAGCGTTAGCTGCACACTTGGTCCAAATGGAACTTATGATTGCAGTTATTCTTGTTCAGACAAGGAAGATTTAGAATTTTAAAGATTATCACTATAGCAAATTCAAGACTGACCGAGTGATTACTTCCCGTAATACTGATTCCTGTTTGTCAACAAAAACATAAAATTGGGAGTCTCCACATCATAGCGGCTCTCAATTTTATGGCTAACGTAAGAATTCCCATAACCTAAAATTCTTTATAGAAAGAAATTCTCCACAAGTATCATTAATCAAGCTTAATTGAGAATGGTTAAAAGACAATCGGTTCCGCCGCGACATTAAAATCTTTCGGGTTTTGCGAGATGATGCCGATGGCGAGAAATTGCAGTGCGAAATTGTATTCCGCGTCGGAAATTTTGTCTTTTTTCTTCAAAAACCAAATCGTGCGAATCTCGCGCGGCGCAATATTTTCGGTTTGGCTCGATTTTGACAAACCTTCAATCACGTTTTGCAAAGGCGCGTTTTTCCCGCTCTGACTTCGCTCGTAACCGGCGATTATCAACAAATTATCATCCGCTAGTTTATTGTCGAGCGTGCCTTTTAATTCCGTGAGCGTCGGCAGCATCGTTTGCGCGACTACCAGCGGATCGCCGCGCGTGTTGCCGAGTTTTGTCAAAGCGGCGACTGCCAAAAACTGCGGTTTCAGATTTTTTGAACTCGCTAAGGCGGCAAACTGCGCCGCATTTTTTTTGATCGCTTTGAGATTTTCGGCTAATGCCGCAGAACCTTTGAACTGACTGATTTTTGAGCTGACGGCGGCGATTTGGTCGCTCGTCAAAAAAGGTTTCGGGTCGTTAAACGCGATGCTTCGCATAAAAGAAGCGGCATTTCGCGCGACGTTTTCGACTTCGCTCGGAACCGGCGAAACTGTCGGCGCGTCCGGCGTTTCAAAAGTCGCCGTCGAAGATGAATTAACGGTTGAACTTTGCGCGGTTGATGTCGGTCTCGGAGTCGGAGTTTCGCCGATTTCCGGCGTTTTTTCTGCGGCTGCCTCTCTTTGCGTCGAATAAACGAATCCGCCGTCGTTTTTGGGGCGTTCCTTTTTCTCACCGCCGCTGAAAACGAAAAGCAATCCGCCGGCAAAAATTAAAATCAACACGCCGAAAATCGGTATCAGCCAAAAAATACCGGTTGAAATCGAATCGTCGATTGATGGTGAGGAACCAATTGCCGCCGGTGCTGATTCGGCGGAAGTTGCAGCATTGTTCGCCGCCGCATCCGCACTGAAATCATCGCTCGCCCCGGCATTCGGATCATCGGAAAGCATTTCGACTGCAATTTCCAAACCGCCGCCCAAATTCAAACGGTCTTCATTTTTGAGTGCAACGGGTTCAGTGAGATTTTCGCCGTTTAACGTCGTGCCGTTGCTTGAACCGCAGTCGGAAACAATGAAAACATCGCCGAAACGGTCAATTTTCAGATGATCGCGCGACAATTTACCGTCAGCGACAGTTAGATCGTTTTCCGAATGTCTGCCGACGGTAAATTTTTCCGGCGCGACCAAAATCCTTCTCGTTTCGCCGTTTGCATCTTGAAATTTGAGCCAAAGTTCAATCATAAAAGTTCAAAAGCTCAAAGTTCAGATTTCAAAGTTCAAGAATCAGCGATGAAATTTCTATCTTTGACCCTTAAACTTTGAACTCTAAACTTACTTCGTGTAAGTCGAAAGCGGCTGTAAATTGACACCGAAATCCTGCGGATTTTCGCCGATAATCGCGGCGGCGAAAAACTTCGGAACATATTTGATATTTTCATTACTGAACTGTTTTCCCGCGCTACCTTCCATCAAATTTTTATTGGCGACGAGCGTCCAGAAACTGCGGTTTTGATTTGCCGCCGCCGCCATCACCTTGTCCAAGTTTTTGCTCAAATTTCCCTGTCCGCTGTTGTAGCTGGCGATGGCGAGCGGCACGCTGTCGGGCGCGGTTCCGTAACGTCCGATCAAACTTTTCAGATATTTCGCCGCCGCCCGCGCCGCCGAATCGGGATCACATCGCTGGTCGGGACTGAGACCGTAATCAGGCGCGGACGAAGCGAGAAATTGAAACATTCCCTTGGCGTGCGTCGGACTTTCTAGACAATCGCAGTGTTCGGATTCGATCATCGCCACGTAAAGTCCGAGCTGCGGATCAATTCCTTCGGCGTTGAAATGACGAATGATAAACGGCGCGTTTTTCGTGGCGCGGTCTAAAACCGTCGTAAAATCGCTTGAAACCCAGCCGCCCTGCGAGCAGTTGTCGTTTTTCGCTTTTGCCAGACGACCGACATAGCCGTTGAGATATTTTTTTATTTCCTGCACGGCATCTGGCGGAATCGGTTCGCTTTTTTGATTGCCGATGATTTGCGCTATTTTTTCGGATTTCGCCGCGATATATTGATTTTTCTCCTCGTTCGACATCGCCTGATATTTTTTGCCCGTCGGAGGCGCGACCGAATTTCCGCCGTTTGAAACGACCGATTCAGCAAATTTGTTGGTGTTTTCGACGCTGCCGCTGTCGTGCGCCGCGTTTTTTTCTGGCGACGGCGTTTTTTCCGGGTTGTTTTTGTTCTCTGCCGCCGTCGGAGAAGTTTCCGGCGCATCGTCATCGTCATCAGTTTTGTAAACGATTGCCGAATTTTTACTGCCGCCGAAAACTTTCACGCCGATAAAAACCGCCGAGATGCCGATCAGCAGAACCGCGAAAGCCGTAATCGCAATTGGAATAAACAGCGGAAAACCCGCTTTTGAACCGGCGGACACGACTGCTGCCGCCGTTTGATTTACCGGGTGCGGCGCGCTGTATGGTTCGCGCATTCGCAATATTAAATTTGTATGATGCCCGATTTTTATCGCGTCGCCGTTGTGCAGCGGTGTGCCGCTTGCCGAAACCTTGCCGCCGTTGACGAAAGTTCCGTTGGTCGAATTTTCGTCAACAATCCAAATCCGCGCGTCGTCACGATAAATTGTCGAATTGAGCCGCGACAGCCCGTCGTCATTAAAGCGATAATCCGCTTCGCTGCCGCGCCCGAAAGACATTTTTTCGCCGCTGAACGTAATTTCCCGCGAGCCTTCCGGGGTCGGATATGTTAAAAAAACTTCGAGCATTGACAATTTTACGGATAAAGCTGTGAAATCGGTCGGTCATTTTTCAGACCGAACTTCTGCGGATTTTCAGCGACGATTCCCGCCGCGAAAAATCCGGCGACGGCATCGCGCTGTTTCGAATTTTTAATGACGTTCCAAAAATCCGAACGGTCGGCGGGCAGCGAGGCTTTCCAGATGTTCGCCTCCTGCGTGGTCATACCGAAAGCCGCGACCTCGTAAACCACATCACCTTCAAAGACCGTCGTTACCAGCGATTTGAGGTAGAGTGCAGCCGCTTTTGCCGCGCATTCCTGCGAAGCGTCCGCTAAAGTCTGTGTTCCGCACAACTGCGTGTATGAATTCGCCGCCGCAAAATCGGGGTTCATCTGCCACAACCCAACGCCGCCGTTCTGCTTTTGCGGATTAAACTGGCTGCGGCTCATCGCCAGCAGATAGCCGAGCGGCGCGTCTAAGCCTTCATTTTGGACGAAAGCGACGTTTATCACGTCTTTATATTTTTGCGCTCTCGCAAAATAACCTTCCGAAACCATTTCGGCGGTCTTTTTCTGGACTTCCTCCAAAAATTGCGGATCGGAAGTTTTGTAATTGTATTTAACATTGCTCGACGAAAATTGCGAGACGATTTTTTTCGCCGCGTCCTGCGTCTCACTGAGCGTTATTTTTTTGCCGCTTACGGTTTTCGGGTTCGGGGTCGGATTTTCGGCGACTTCTTCCGGGGTCGGCGAGGGCGTGGCGACGGCACTTGTCTCCAACGCCAGCGCGAAGTCGTCCGGCTGAACGATTTTGCTGCCGTCGGCATCTTCCAGAACGATTTGAATACTTTGCACGCCGCCGTTGGCGAGTTCGGGAAAATTCTTCGGATCAAGCGTCACTTTATACGGCTGTTCGTCCGTGTCGGCAAATTCCACGCCGTTTATCAAAAAAATCGCCCGCCGCACACAATCGGCGTTTTCCGCTTCGGCTTCAATTTCCGTCGGTTTATTGATCGTGTCCTGATTGTCGGGCTTGACGATTTTGGCGGTCGCTTCACATTTCGACGATTTGCTGAAATAAGAAAACAAAAACACGCCGACCACGCAAATAATCGCCAAACCGCAAACTACGCCCATCAAACCCAAAATCAACGGCAGTTTGGAAGAAGCCGGCGTATCTTCGGCGATTTCCGCGTCCGTGTCGACAGATGCCGCGCCGGAACTTGCCGCGCCGTCGGCGGCACTTTGTTCTTCATCTTTTTCGGCGAACTCTTTTTCGATGGAAAATTCGACTTGGCTGCTGCCGCCGAGCAAAACAACGTCGCCGTCGTTTAATAATTTTTCGGCTTCGACGCGCTCGCCGTTGACGGTCGTGCCGTTGCTGCTGCCAAGTTCGGTCAGCCAAAATGCGCCGCCGCGTTCTTCAATATCGGCGTGATAGCGCGAAACATTGGAATCGGCGACGAATGAAACAGCGTTGTCCGAAGCGCGACCGAGCGTCGTGACACCTGCGCCGATGTTGATTTCCCTGCCGTCAAATTTCAGCTTCGCGTGCGCCATTTTTCTTTCTGCATCCGGCTAAAAATCGCGGGACAAATCTATTTTATACGCCGAAGTGATGAAAAAACAAAAAGTAAACGCCGATCAAAAAACCGATGGCGAAGATCGCCATTGCCAAAACTCCGGCGATGATTAAAATTATTCTTCCAGTGTCGTTTTTAACTTCGGCGGGCGGTTCTTCCGTCAAATCAGGATCGCCGATTGCAATTTCTTCGGGAATATCCGGCTGCGGCTGAATCCGCGCGGGCGGCTCATTTATTTGAGACGGCGGCGGCTCGCTGACCGCCATTTGTTCAACCGGCGGCGGCGGCTTTGGTTTATCGAGACTAGTGCCGCTTGAAACGCGAAAAACGGGTTCCGGCATTTTCCATTTTTTCGGCTCTTCCAGCGGAATTTCGCCCGTTGACATATCCATTGACCAATCTTTCCTGCTCTTCGACGAAACCGGCGGCGCGGCATCGGTTTTTTCCGCGCCGAACGTCCGGTTTGAATGAAAATTCGCACTGTTCTCCGACCGATCTTTCGCTTCGTATTTTATATTTTCATATTCGTCGTCCATCGCCGCGCCCCTTTATTTTAATTACTGATGTAAATCTAAAACGTCCGTTCGAGTAATAATTCCGGTGATCCGTTTGAAATCTTCGATTAAAACCGCCGGAGATTTCCGCAGTTTTGTCTTTATTTCATTAAAACCCGCGTCAACATCCAGAACCGGAAAACTTTCGTCCATCACTTCGCTCACTTTCGCATTTAATAATTCACGATTTTCGAGCAGTTTGGTCAAAACGCGGCTTTCTTTGAGCGAACCGACGCTTTTGTAATCTTCCAAAACCGGAATCTGCGTTACGCTGTTTTCAGTCATTTTCGTCAGCGCGTCGCCGACCGAATCGTTCGGCGCGACGGAAATAACTTCCTGCGGCGCGCCGGAATTCTTCGTTTCCGTAATCAAACCCGCCGTAATTTTTTGCGGTTCGAGCAGAAGTTTTTCCTTCATCCATTCGTCCGAATGAAACTTTGTTAAATAATGTTCGCCCGTATCGCAAACTATAAATACTATTAGACTGTTTTCATCAAGATTTTTTGCGACTTTTAATGCGGCGGCGAAATTTGTTCCGGTCGAACCGCCGCAAAAAATTCCTTCGACCCGTGACAACTGCCGCGCGTAATCGAAAGATTCGCGGTCGGTAACGTTGATAATTTCGTCAATAATTTTCATATTGGCGTTGCCGACCGGATGACTTTGCCCGATGCCTTCGACCAAATACGGAGTCGGTTCGGGAACTTGTCCGCTTTCCTTGTAGGTTTTAAAAATCGAGCCGTACGGATCGGCTCCGATAATTTGAATGTCGGGATTTTTTTCCTTCAAATATCTGCCCGTGCCGCTGATCGTGCCGCCCGTGCCGATGCCGGAAACAAAATGCGTAATCCGCCCGTCGGTGTCATTCCAGATTTCCGGTCCGGTCGTGCGGTAATGCGCCGCCGGATTCGCCGGATGATTGTATTGGTCGGGATAAAATGTGTTCGGCAATTCCGCCGCGATGCGTTTTGCCGTTTCGACGTAATGATCGGGCGTACCGTGTTTGGCGGAAGCGGGAACGACGACGACATCCGCGCCGACGGATTTCAAATAACGCAGTTTTTCGACCGAAACTTTGTCGGTCAAAACAAAAATACATTTATAACCTTTGACGGCGGCGGCGAGTGCCAAACCGATGCCCGTATTGCCCGAAGTCGCTTCGATAATCGTCCCGCCAGGTTTCAGCAGCCCGTCTTTTTCGGCGGCTTCGATCATTGAAATTCCGATACGGTCTTTGACCGAATAACCCGGATTGAGGCTTTCCATTTTGGCGTAAATCTGCGCTTTGATTTTATGCTGGGCAGTAAGTCGGTTAATTTTGACCAGCGGCGTGTTGCCGATGAGTCCTAAAATATCATTATAAAGTTTCATTCATTCTCCGATAAAATTGTTGATACAAGTGATTTTGAAGTTATTACGATCTAATTTTAGCCTGTGTTTCCGCGCCTGCAAAATTGAAAGCGAGGAAAACCGTTCCCCGCGTCAAGCCAGCCGATTTTTTCAGGCGTTTAAAGAGACGACCGCACCGTGATATTTTATGCACCAAATCGTATTCTCATTACCCGTTTTCAGACATTGCGCGCCGCTTTCCACCGTTTTTGCGGCTGAAACACACTCTGAAACATTGCTTCACCTGCCGCCGAGCGGTCGGTATAATTTTTGCTTGCTTATATGAACGAAATAAAAAATCTCGTTCATTAAAACTCTCCCGCAGAAAATAAGAATTTAGGAGAATAAATATATGCGCTCAACAAAAAAAATTCTTTGGACACTCTTCCTGCTGCCGATTCTTTTAGTAAACATCAAACCCGCGCTCGCGCTCGACGATAACGATGATGACGCGCCTGAGGTAACGGCGCGAGTGGCGTGCATCAGTTTTCTGCGCGGCGAAGCGCAAATCAGACGCGCGGGCGGCACTGATTGGGAACGCGCCGCGCAGAATCTGCCGATTGTCGAAGGCGACGAAATCGCCACCGGTGCCGACGCGCGGCTTGAAATTCAGTTTAACCGGGACAATTATCTGCGGCTTTCGGAAAACGCTTATCTGAAAGTAACGACTTTGCGCGATGAAGGAATCGCGCTTTCGCTCCCGAACGGCATACTGAGTCTGCGTGTGCTGAATTTTGATAAAGACCGCGCGTTTTTTGAAATTGACGCGCCACAGTCAACGATTGCCGTGCAGAAAGCCGGAAGCTACCGCATTGATGCGGGTGATGACGATACAAACCGGGTGCGCGTCACCGTTTTCGATGACGGACAGGCGCAAATTTATTCTGATAACGCCGGCTTTACGCTTCGCGCCGGACACAGTTCGGAGCTTCAGCTTGCCGGAGATGACGCGGGTGAATGGAATACCGCCGATGCGCGGAGTTTCAGTGATGATTTTGATAATTGGGCGTTGGAGCGCGATGCGGTTATCGCCAAGCGTCTGCGTGACGCTTATTACGATCAATATTACGACCGCGACATTTACGGCGCGGAAGATTTAAACGGCTACGGCGAGTGGATTTACACGCAAAACTATGGCTATGTCTGGAAACCTTTCACCGCCGCGATTTCCGCTTACGATAACTGGTCGCCGTATCGCTACGGTCAGTGGCGTTGGATTCCGCCTTACGGCTGGACGTGGGTTAATGACGAGCCGTGGGGCTGGGCGACTTATCATCACGGACGCTGGGTTTACGATAACGGCTGGTATTGGTCGCCTTATCCGCAACACCGCGCCCGGCGCAGTTGGTGGAGACCGGCTTTGGTCGTCGTCACTTATATTTCCAACACCGTTTGCTGGTATCCGCTGCCTTATAATTACGGTTATTATAACTACAACCGGGCGACCTATATTGACCGCCGTCGTTATAACACAACGGTTATTAATAATACGACGGTGGTTGTCAATCCGACACCGACTCCGGCACCGCACCCAAGTTTAGCCGCCACTTTGCGCGGTCCGGGTCAGACTTCGCTGAAAATTCCGCAATCCGGTGTCGTCAGCGTTCCGTTGAGCGAATTCGGCAGAAGCAGAGATAATTTTCGTCCCGCACCGCTCGAAACGGCTAAAAAAGCGTTGGCGGCGAGTGCTTCCGAAATCCGAACGCCGCCGCCGCTTCCGACACTGCGCGATTTAAATGGCAGGGTCAGCAGAGAAATCCGCGCCGAACCGCCGCAGAATGAAAGAGTTGAAACGCGGATCAAAACCGGAGCGGCGGAGAGAAAAATCGGCGCGTCAATGAACGAACAGCTTCGCACCGAGAGAATTTACGGCAATCGTCCGCCGATTGAGAGAAAATCTAACACCGAACTCAAAAGCGGAAGCGAAATGAATCCGCCGCTGCGTGACACCGGCGCAGTTAAACGCGTCCCGCGCTCAACTTATCAACAGGAAGAAAATAATTCGGAAACAAAATATTCCGCGCCGCGAGAAATTTCGCCGCCCGTTCGTTCAACCGGCGGCAAATCCGAAGATACAAATGAGGTCAGACCGGTTCGTAAACAGCGCGGCGGTGAAAATGAAATCAGTCCCGCGCCGCCGACCTACGAACCGCCGCGTCGTGAAAAACGCGAAGTAAGACCGTCGCCGCCAATTTCAGAACCTGCGCCAAAACGCGAAGAACCGCGCCAGCCGCCGCCGCCGCGCAATGACTCGCCGCCAAAACGCGAGCCAACTCCTCCGCAACCGCCACCACCGCCCAAAACTGAATCTCAGCCGCGCAAAAGCGAGCCGCAGCCGATTCAACCGCCGCGTCAGGGCAAGGGCAAACCGGATAAGGATGGCTAAATATGTCAAAGGAAGGCGGCGAGATTTAAAACTCGCCGCCTTCCTTTTCGCCCGATGGAAATAAATTTACCGACACTATTCAAACTGAGATTCATTTTTTCGCCGTCTGTCCAGTCAAAAAAAGTCGCCCTAGTTTTGCAGAAAAATGTTTTTATTAATCGCTGCCGGATTGCCGATAACGACGAAACGGATGTTTTTCATATATTTATTCGCCGCCATTTTTACATCTTCGGGTTTGACCTGGCGAACTTTATCCAAAAAGTTAAACGAATTTTGCCAGCCGCCGCCGATCAGTTCATATTTGGCGAGTTCGGCGGCTTGGGCGATATTTGATTCCTGTCCAAGATAATAAGTCGTCAAAAATTGTCCCGCCACGCCGGAAATTTCCTGATCATCCACTTCTTCATTTTTCAGTTTTTTTATCTCGCTGAGCATCACGCTGACCGATTGGTTGGCATCAACGGCGGTGACATAGATGTTAGCGGTGTTTGCCGAAAATGTATTTAAATCCGCGTTCGGAGCATAAGAAAGCTGGCGTTTGACGCGCACTTCCTCAAAAATCCGGTCGCGCAAAATCGTCATCGCCACCCGCATCGCGTAATAATCGGGATTATCAAGCGCGGGCGCGCTGAAAATTCCCTGAATGTAGTTAGTCGGCAGATTGCGCGTCGCTATATCAATCGTCGGTTTGGAAAAGTCGAGCGCGGGAAACGGTTGTTCCTGATAATCGCCGCGCGGCAGTTTACCGAACGAATCAGCGATGCGTTTTTGCAACTCTTTCGCATCCAAATCGCCGACGATGACCAGCAGAAGTTTGGAAGTCTGCATTACTTTTTGATGATACGCGCCTAAATCCGCAGCAGAAAATTTGCTGATCGTCTCAGCCGTTCCGCGCACGTCGTTGGCGTATGGATGTTTGGCATAAATATACCGATCCTGCAAAATATCCAAAAAATTGTCGTTGTCGGTTTCCTGCTCCCTCAAAGCGGTCAAATTTTTATCACGCACCCGCGCGATGTCTTCCGCCGCGAAAGTCGGATTGATGGCGATGTCGGTGAAAACGTCCCACGAACGATCAAAGTTCTGACGTGTCGAAGCCAGACTCAAAACGCTGTAATCGTTGTTCGCGCCCGAATCAATGCCGCTGCCGGTGGCGGCAAGTTCTTTTCGCAAAACTTCGCGCGGAAATTTTTTGCTGCCTTCGGTTGAAACATCAAGCATAAAACTTTCAATTCCGGCGTTTTTATCAGTAATGTTTCGCGCCCCGCCGCGAATAAATAACCCGGCGGCGACCGTCGGCGAATTTACGCGCCGTTTGACGAGAACTTTTAAGCCGTTCACGTCAAATTCCGTCACAAGCGCGGCTTGGTCTTTGATGCTTGCCCGACTCGTCTGAGCCAAACCGACCGACATAAACGACAGGCAAATGAATATTGATAATGCGAATTTTCTGGCTGTTGATAGTTTATCGTTAAACAATTTCATATTTTTTGTCGGAGCGCGATCAAAAACTTCCGCACTCCGTTGATTAAAGCGATTTATAAAATTTCTCGCGTTTTCAGGTTATTTCCCGATTAAATTCGCCTCCGACAGTTCAGTTTTGGCTTGCGCGTCCGGCGAAATCAGCGCAATTGCGACGTGCGGTTTGTCCTGAATATATGTTTTGACATAACGGTTAAGGTCGGCGCGTGATGTCGCGCGCAGATTTTTATGATAACCGCGAAAATAATCAATTCCGGTCGAAGACCACCAAAAACTCAACGTGTGCGAATATTCGCTCGGCTTTTCGCGGTCGAATAAATCTCTCGATTCAAGCAGCGTTTTCGCGTTTTCAAGTTCCTGATCGGTAAAATAATCCGGTTTGTCAAACTGCGCGATTTGCTCGTAAGCGGCTTTGAGCGCGGCACGCGCTTTTTCGGGCGTGGTAATCAGCGAAAGCTGAATCGGTCCGACATTTCTCTGCGTGTAATAACTGAGATCGGCTCCGGCGACCAGTCCCGTATCAACTAACGCCCGCTGAAATTTGGAGTCCGGCTGCGTTAAAATATAAGAAAAAACGTCCGCCGCGTAAGTTGCCGCGTCGTCTTTGCCAATCGAAGGTCCCTGCCAGCCGATATTTATCAGCACGTTCTGCACCGGCTGCTGCACGATTTCGCCTTCACTCTTGGTCAAAGGCGGATGTTCAACGAGCGGAAATTCTTTGAACGGGTCAACCGGACGGCGTTTCCAACTGCCGAGATTTTGCTCCGCTAATTTGAAAACTTCATCCGGGTTGACATCGCCCGTCACCACCAGTGCCGCGTTATTCGGCACATAGTAACGCGACTGAATCAGCCGCATTTTGGCGGTCGTCGCCGTCAAAACCGTCTCGCGTGTGCCGAGCGGATTTTTGCGCGTCGGATATTTGTAAAAGAGTTTGTCGTTCAGCGCGCGGCTCAGGTAGAAAAACGGATTTGATTCGTTGCGGTCAATTTCGCCGATGACGACTTTTTTTTCCTGTTCAAATTCCTCTTCATTAAAAGTCGGATAGCGAATCGCGTCATTAATAAAGCGAATCGCGGTGGATAAATACGGACTCGTCGTCGTGAAGTAATAATTGACGACTTCTTCGCGCGTCGTGCCGTTGTAAGTGATGCCGAGCTGACCGATATTGCCCAAATAATTGACATCGCCCAAATCCGGCTTGAATCTCAAATGCGCGGCGCAATCGTTCTGCGCCAACAGGCTCGGATAGTTTTGAAATTGTTCACATTTGAAAACCTGCACGGCTTCGTTCGGCTTAAAAAACATATGTTCGTAGAGATGCGATAAACCGTTTAGTTCCGGCGGTTCGGTAAAAGAACCGTTGCGAACGGCGATTTCCACCGTCACAATCGGCACCGAAGCGTCCGGCAGAACAATGACTTCCAGACCGTTTGATAATGTTTTATTGACAAAAGGAACGACCAGTCCCTGCGGGGCGGCGGATTTTGCCGTCATTGTGTTCTGCGGACTAACTTGCGAACTTTTCGCCGTTTGTGCAAAACTGATGTTGGTTAAAACTGATAAAATCAATAACGAATTGATAAATATTTTTTTCACAAAAAACTCCAAAAGAAATCTAAGTTGTTGTTTTTACGCAATTTCTGCGAAAAAGTTTTAATTCATAAAACCCGAACTATTCAAGGAGAACAAAATTATGGAACGCGACAATTTGATGCACGGAGCGCGAACGGCGTTGAATCAAAATTCTGAAATGCGTGATTGGTGTGAAACTTTTTTGAAATCAAAGGAACGCGCGGCGCAGACGGCGATGACGGATGAGGAATTTGAAAAATACTGGAAATACCACAAACCCGAAATTATGCACGCGGGCGCGGCGGAAGCGTTTCTGGCGTATAAAAGTAGAAATGTGGAAAATTGAAAAACCAGATTTTCCCGATCAAAATATCTGCTTTCAGGCTTATCATTTTCCACTTGTTTTTACTCGTTAAGTAATCTGTCAGATGAAGTTTGAGCCGATAAACCGTCGAGATTAAGACGCGTCATTCCGCCCGCGTCGGAAAACGCTTCCATCGTCGAACGTCTTTGCTCTCTCAGATAAAAGAAAAAAACGCCGACGGCGATGCCGGTGAGAATTGACAATCCGATGCCGCCGACAATCGCCAGCAGCGTCGAAGTAAAAAGCTGAGAAGTCGTCTCGATAAAGGCTCGTTCCGCCCGTTTAAAGGCAAAAGGGTCGGTTCCCAGCCACTGCACATTTTTTTGGTATTTTACCTGATCGAGTAAACTATTTGCCGCCGCTTCTTCCGTTCCATCAAAAACAAAAGCGTTGTAATTTCCGATGCGGCGATAAAAAATCGGCGTTTGCGGTCCGATTTCCGCCAGCCGCTGTTTGATTTTATTATCCGCGTCAACCGAAGCCTGCGGCGTATTATATTCAATAATCAAAAGTTTCCCCTGCGGATAAGGCGCGGTGACGGCTTCCGTGCCGCCGGCAAAATCAATCAAATCAAACACCGGACGTTCGCCTAACGCTTTTCGCAGATCAGTCGTATTTAAGATATAGACGGCGCGATTGCGCGCATTTTCCCAGTCAGGCAAATGCTTCGTCAAGACGGGAATGTTTTCCTTTTCATCCATTTCCTGACTTTTCGACGCTTCCTGAGTTTTTGCCGTTTCCTGACTTTTCGGATGCGGCAAATTGCCGTTCTGAGCAAAAATGCCGCAAGCGAACACCAGAATACTACAAGTTAAAATCGTAAATTTATGTAAAAAAGCTTTTTTCATCCTTTTATTTCTCCGTTCGGGAATTTTCTGTAAAATCCAGAGATAATAATATCAGCAGCGTTTGAAAAGTCGGCAGCGACCCGCATTAATTCAGTGATTGACAGCAAAGCCGGTCATCAATTGCGTCAACCGATACACGATTTGGTTTAAATCTAAACTATGATGTTTGACGAATATTATAGTATGTCCGAGAAAATGAAACAAAATGATATATACGGCGTGAAATAATTTGTAGAAAGAGTAAAAGTAGTTTGTGGCACGGAAATTGTATATATATTATCCAGGGGGAATTAGGAAAAATGACAACAACTGAAACATTAGATTTTCCGATTATTCAGGAAATGACTGAGGCAAAACCGGCAAAGAAAGGCTTCATCGAAAAGAGAGAAACTGTTGACATTGGTTCAGCCAAAGATTTTGATTTGACGAAACTCGCCGCGCAGGGAAATATGGCGGCATTTGAGGAAATCTATAATCGTCATCATCGTCGGGTTTATTCGATTTGCCTGCGAATGCTGCAAAATGCGACCGAAGCCGAAGATTTAACGCAGGATGTTTTTATTCAACTGCACCGCAAAATCGGCAGTTTTCGCGGCGATTCCGCCTTTACAACGTGGCTTCACCGCCTGACGGTCAATCAGGTTTTAATGCACTTTCGCAAGCGTAACGTAAAGTTTGAAAAAACCACCGAAGAAGGCGAAACGCCGGTGCAGGTCGTCAGCGGAACGCAGAATCCGCGTAAAATGCCGGTCGTTGATAAAATTGCGATTGAAAACGCGATTGAAAAACTTCCCAACGGCTATCGCAACGTCTTCGTACTGCACGATGTCGAAGGTTACGAACACGAAGAAG
This sequence comes from Pyrinomonadaceae bacterium, assembly GCA_965217575.1. Lineage (GTDB taxonomy): Bacteria > Acidobacteriota > Blastocatellia > Pyrinomonadales > Pyrinomonadaceae. The sequence continues at coordinate 2,326,569 of OZ244558.1, forward strand.
TCGCCAGAATTTTAGGCTGTTCGGTCGGCACATCGAAATCGCAACTGCACAAAGCACGCTTGAAACTGCGGAAACTTTTGCAGAAAAAAGCTCCGCCGAGATTATTCGGAATTTAATAATTTGCAATATTTATACAAACAGGGAAGGCTTTTCATTTTTGAAAAGCCTTCCCTGTTTGTATTTGGTAATTACTCGACTTCAAAATTTACGCCGAAACAAAAACGGCTGGCGAAAAAAATTCTCGATGCCGAAGCCTGCCTCGAAGCAAGGACGCAGTTGTTAAAGGATGAAGCAAAAAATTTCTTTTCATCTTTATTTTTTCAGCCTTTCACTGCGCTCTACCGACGCACAGGCTGTCCGCGCTCCGTCGGCGAAATATTTTTACTTTCCTCATATTAGAAACTCAATCAGCAAATCGTTTAAGTTTTTTGAATGATAAATGTTAAATGACAAATGACAAATGTTTCAGTTCCAATCTTCCCAATCTTCCGGTTTTTCGGCGGCTAGTCTTTCACCGGCGTATTCAAAAACCTTTTTGCGCCACAAACGAAGCGAATCGGTCAACTGAAAAGCGACCTGCGGATGCGCGGCGTTGCGTTCGACGCGAATCACTTGGGCGTTAAATGTTACTTCGTCGTCAGCGTTTTCCGTAATTGTTAGATTAACTTTGCTGCCAACGGCGGGAAGCACGCGCGGCAGAAAAGCCAGCGTTCCGTGCGGTCCGACATTTTCCGTCAAACCTTCCTGAACTATTTCCTGCCCGTCTTCACCTTTCCATTTGACACGAATCGGAAATGAAATGTTGTGGCGTGAGCCTTTGCGACGTTCCTGCATAGATTTTTTTTGCTCTCCTCAGAATTTTTTTGCCGTTTGAAATATACGAAATTAGCCGTTGGAAGTCTATTAAAAAGTTAGGTTTATAAGTTTAATCAATGTGAAATCTTTCTCTAACTAATGTTTAGCAGGTTTTGAAAGGCTGGACAAGTCCGGCGAAGTATTATAGTATCAGAAACTGTTTTTCAAGAAAGTCCTAACCGGGCTTTTGTTTTTAATAGACCTGTCAAATTAAACAAAACTAATCGAGACAATTTCAATAGAAAAATTTTACTAATTTCTATTGCGTCGGACTAGTTTTGGCAGTCGAAAGAAAAACAAAGATACGGAGAATTTATAATGAAAAATCCAGCTAGAGGATGCGTCTTGCTTGGTATCGTAGCATTGATCGGAATTATTTCTTTTTACTTCCAACCCAAAGCCGAAGCCAAGCCAGCCTTCAATATAGCGATTAATTCGCAGGAAAATTTACAACAACAAATAGCAATTCCACAAAATAATCAAACAATCCAAAAATTAGAAACTCAACAAACAGAATTTCAACCGGATACCCGACCCGAAAATTTAGATAAAAACAGCGAAATTGCTGCCGAATCACGCAGTTTTCGGGCGACGGCGTATTGTCTGAAAGGCAGAACGGCAAACGGCGGAAGCGTCCGGCGCGGCATTGTCGCCGCCGATCCGCGAATTTTGCCGCTCGGCACACGAATCGAAATAGATGCCGGTTCATACAGCGGAACTTACACGGTTGCCGATACCGGCGGCGGAGTCAGAGGGCGCACTTTAGACATTTGGGTTCCCAACTGCGCGGAAGCGAACCGCTTCGGACGAAAGAGTGTGCGGGTCAGCGTTTTAGGAAGAAAAAGAAAAAATAATTCTTGATTTTTAATAAACAAATTTAATTACCCATTTATATTTAATTATAAAACCGCTTCATCAAACGAAGCGGTTTATTTTTTATTCATCGCGTTTTCACAAGGTTATTCATCGCATTTTCACAAGGTATTGATTCGGTTTTTCAAAGCGACGTGAAAGTTTTATGATAATTGTCAGGTGTCGAAAGTAAAAGTATGTCCATTTTGATTGCCGAAGATAACGAGGCTCAACGCCGTTATGTGAGCGAACTTTTAGCGCGGGAATTTCCGGCGCATCTGCCGATTATCGAAGCGGCGGACGGCGCGGCGGCGCAAAGTTTGACGCTCGAAAATCATCCGACGCTGTGCATTTTCGATATTCAGATGCCGGGACTTTCCGGCGTGAAAGCCGCCCGCGCGATCTGGCGCGAATTCCCTGCCGCGCGGATTATTTTCTGGACGCAGTTTCCGCACGAAATTTATATCAACGAAATCCGCAAAATCGTTCGCACGGTCGAGCCGCCGCCCGCGTACGGCTTCATTCACAAAAACAATCCCGAATCGCGTTTTCTGCGCTTTGTTGCCACCGTTCTGGAAGATGGCGCGGATATGATTGATCCGGCTTTTAAAGATTCGTTCAAACGTCCGTTGCTGACCGAATTTGAAGCCGAAGCACTGCGTTATCTCGCGCTCGGACTTTCAAACTGGGCGATTGCGCGAAAATGCAGCCTATCATTACGCGGTGTCGAAAGCCGTCTGTCCACGCTCTACGAAAAATTATTCACCGACGATGCCGAAGGTACGACTGACGAGGCTTACGAAAAATTGGCTTACAACGTCCGCACACGGGCGTTTTTTGAAGCGTTGCGGCGCGGGTTGATCAACAGCGACGAATTGCAAAAAGCGGAAGTTGAACTCACCGATTGGATTAAGCGTGACAAAAAACGATTTCTGGCGGAACAAGCGGCGGGTTCCAGGCTGAATAATTCTTTAATTTAGAATCTGGAATCTGGAAGTTAAACTTCCGCGCGTTCCGCGAGTTCCGACCAGCGTTCCATATTTTGTTCGAGCCGGACGTTTAACTTCTGCTGTTCGGTGAAAAGTTCGTTGACTTTGAAAGCGTCGGCAGCGGATTCAGATAGTTGGCTGCCAATTTCCGTCAGCCGGTTTTCGGCTTCGGAAATCTGCGTTTCGAGCGTTTCGAGTTCGCGTTTTTCCTTGAACGAAAGTTTTTTCGGCGTGTTTTTATCGGTCGGTGCGTCATTTTTGACATTTGACGCAGCGCGGGTTTCCGCCTGTTTCGTCGCCTGTTTGGTTTCCGCGTCTTCGCGCTCGACAGTTTCCAGATACGCCGAATAATCGCCCGCAAAACGACGGATTTCGCCCGCGCCCTGAAACTTAAAAATCGAATCAGCCGTGCGGTCGAGAAAATATCGGTCGTGGCTGACGACGATCAGCGCGCCCGCGAAATCGTCGAGATATTCTTCGAGCGCGATTAAAGTCGGAATGTCCAAATCGTTCGTCGGCTCATCAAGCAGCAGCACGTTCGGCGAAGCCATCAAAATTCGCAAAAGATATAATCTGCGCCGTTCGCCGCCGGAAAGATTGGCGATAAATGAATATTGCGCGGCGGGCGGAAACAGAAATTTCTCCAGCATCTGCGAAGCCGTAATTTGATCGCCGCCGACGGTCGTCACATATTCGGCAACTTCGCGGATGTAATCTATGACGCGCTGTTCGTCGTCCAAAGCGCGACTTTCCTGATCGTAATAACCGATGTGAACCGTCTGACCGATTTCCACTTCGCCCGCGTCCGGCGGCACGCGATTCGTTATAATTTCGAGCAGCGTCGTTTTTCCCGAACCGTTTTCGCCGATAATGCCGATGCGGTCGCCGCGTTTGACGAGATATGAAAAATCGTCAATCAATTTGCGGTCGCCGTAGGATTTGGAAACGTCGCGGATTTCGATGATTTTTGAACCGAGACGCTTTGAACCGACGGCAATATCAATTTCGGCTTTCGCCTGTTCCTTCGGCTGCGCCATCAAATCGTAAGCGGCATTGACGCGGTGTTTCGATTTTCTGGTGCGCGCCTTCGCGCCGCGCCGCAGCCACGCGAGTTCCTTTTTGATAAGCTGTTCGCGTTTGTGTCCTTCAGTCGCGCGCAGCGTTTCCTGTTCTTCTTTTTTCTCTAAATAATAAGCGTAATTGCCCGCGAAAATATTGACCGTTCCTCTGTCAATTTCAAAAATCCGGTTCGTCACGCGGTCGAGAAAATAGCGGTCGTGCGTTACCAAAAGCAGCGCGCCGGTGTATCTTTTCAGATAATCTTCGAGCCATTCAATCGTGTCCGCGTCGAGATGATTGGTTGGTTCGTCGAGAATCAAGACATCCGGTTTGAAAATCAGTTCGTGCGCGAGGGCGACCCGTTTGCGCTGTCCGCCGGAAAGCGTTTTCATTGGCGCGGAAGTGTCGAAAATTCCGAGTTTATCAAGCACGATTCGCGCGTTGGTTTCGATTTCCCAGCCGCTGGAAATTTCCAGTTCGTGCTGCAGTTCGGAAACGCGTTCGAGATTTTTTTGATTATTCGCATCAATCGCCAGATCGCGGCACGCCGTTTCGTAATCCAGAATCAGCTTCATCACGCCGCCGCTCGACGAAAAAATTGTTTCCAAAACCGTCGCGTTTTCATCAATCGGCGGATTCTGCGACAAAAAAGCGAGCGTTTTTCCGGCGGAACGCACGACTTTGCCCGCATCCGGTGTTTCAAATCCGGCAATCACCCGCAAAAGCGTCGTTTTCCCCGAACCGTTCGCGCCAATGATGCCGATTTTGTCGCGTTCCTCAATTCCCAGCGTCGCGTTTTCAAAAAGCGGCTTGATACCGTAATTTTTGCCGACATTTTCCACTGATAAAATATTCATACAACAAAGAATAAATTTGCAGGGATAACAGGATGGACAGGGATAAAAACAAAATTAAATTCTTATCCTATTTATCCCGTTATCCCTGCAAATTTCTTTTCGCCTCTTGCGATGTGATAATTTATTTTACGCCGAGAACTTCGACGATAAAAATCAATGTCGCTCCCGGCGGAATCACGCCGCCCGCGCCGCGCTCTCCGTAACCGATTGACGGCGGAATCGTTAAAATCGCTTGGTCGCCGACTCTGAGTTTTTCAAAACCTTCGTCCCAGCCTTTGATAACTCTGCCCGCGCCGAGCGGAAACGAAAAAGGTTCGGCGCGGTCGAGCGAACTGTCAAATTTTTGCCCGTTCGTCAAAAGTCCGGTGTAATTAACGATAATGTTGTCGCCCGCTTTTAACTGCGCGCCGTCGCCGTGTTTCGTGATAATGTAGGTTAAGCCCGATTCCGTCGTCATCGCGGCTGATTGTGGTGTTGTCATAATAGTTTTTCGGATCACTCTGTATTTTCCAAATCTCCTTGTCGTCGTTCTTTTACTTATTGTCGTCCTTTTAGCCGGACGGCGAACGGTTCTTTTTTTCGTCTGACTGAAACTGAACGCCGTGCAGACGCTCAACATTAAAAAGATCGTAAAAATAATTTTCTTCATATTTTTTATCGAATCGAAAATGTTTTCTGTATAATCAAAGACGTTATCTTAGCGCGTTTGGTAGCAAAAACTGAAATTGAAACAGCCGTCAAATCAAAATGAAAATCGCACTTTTTTTAATTTTGCTCTTTATATCAAATGTGGCGGCGCAAACGCCAAACTGTGATTTGGCGATTTCAGACGCGCCGACTTTGCTCGGTCTGCGGCTCGGAATGTCGCCGCAGCAAGCGCGGGACGTTTTCGGCGGCAAACTGAAAATCAAAGTCAAAAAAGCAGGCACTTTTTTTCAAAACTACATTGACAAAAATCCGCCGTCATTTCTGCCGAACGTCCGCGCGCTTTATCTGCGATTTTTTGAAGCGCAACTTTACCAAATCGAAATTTTCTACCAGCCGCAGACTGAAAGACAGACGCTTGCCGAATTTATCAAACGTCTTGACACCAGGCTGAATCTTCCGAATTTTTGGGAGAGCGAATACGGTCAGGCGGAATTAAACTGCCGGACGTTTTCGCTCGTCGCCGATAACGTGCTGAATCCGCGTGTTCAATTAACCGACGAACCGCTGCGCGTCCGTTTTGAAACCTCGCAGCAGGGTAAATAGCCTCCTGTTTTCGTTTTAAGGCTGATCGGCAATCAATGCGCCGACCCGATTTTCTACCGTTTCCCGAATCTGCCGCAAATTTTCCTCGCTGTCGGCTTCAAACCGCAGCACCAAAATCGCCTGTGTGTTGGAGGCGCGCACCAAACCCCAGCCGTGTTCAAACAAAATCCGCGCGCCGTCAATTGTGACGACTTCGTTGGTTTTCGCAAATTCATCGGCAATTTTTCGCACGATTTCAAACTTTCTTTCGTCCGCGCAGTCAACACGCAGTTCGGGCGTGGAAAAAGTTTCCGGCAAATCGCTCAAAAGTTCGCTCAGAGTTTTATCGGTTTTCGACAGAATTTCCAGAACCCGCGCGCCCGCGTAAGTCGCGTCGTCAAAACCATAAAAGCGGTCGGCAAAGAAGATATGTCCGCTCATTTCACCGGCGAGCGCGGCGTTGGTTTCCTTCATTTTTGATTTAATGAGCGAATGTCCGGCTTTCCACATCAACGCCGTGCCGCCGTGCCGCTCGATGTCTGCAAAAAGATTTTTCGAGCATTTTACTTCGGCGATAATCGTCGCGCCCGGTTTTTCCTTTAGAATTTCGCGCGCCAGCAAAACCATCAATTCGTCGCCCCAAATTATTTTTCCGTTTTCATCAACGATCCCGATGCGGTCGCCGTCGCCGTCAAAAGCAATGCCTAGATCTGCGCCTGTTTTTTTGACCGCCTCAATCGCGTCCTGCAAATTTTCGGTGACGGTCGGATCGGGATGATGATTTGGAAAATCGGAATCGGGTTCGGTGAAAAGTTTGACCAGTTCCACGCCGAGCTTTTCGTAAACCGGCACGCCCGTTACGCCGCCCATTCCGTTGCCGCCGTCAACGACGGCTTTCAATTTGCGCTCGCCAAGATTTATTTTCGACAGAATATCCGCTTCGTAATCTGCCAGAACGTCGAGGTTTTCGCTTTTCCCCGCGCCGTTTGAAAAATTTTCCGCCAGCGCAATTTCCTTTATTTCCTGAATTTGCGAGCCGAAAAGAGTAGATTTCCCCAGACAAATTTTGAAGCCGTTGTGATCCGCCGGATTGTGCGAGCCGGTAATCATCACGCCGCCGTCAACATCTTTGGTGAAAACCGTGTGATATAAAACCGGGGTCGGAACTCTGCCGATTAAAACCGCGTCGCAGCCGGTTTCGCTAAAACCTTTAATCAGCAAATCACGAAATCTCGTGCCGCTTTCCCGCGCGTCGTAACCGAGCGCGATGCGTTTCGCGCCGTTTTTTTGAAAAAATGTGCCGATGGCTTTCCCCAGAACCGCCACCGTTTCGTCGGTTAAATCCTGACCGACAATGCCGCGAATGTCATATTCTCTAAATATATTCTGATTCATATTATTTTCGTCAATCGTTTTTGTTCGTAAATCGTTAATCGTGTGGATAGTTAATCATTTTTCTGCTGTTTGAATTTATATTTTATAATAACCTGATATATTTCTAATAACGATTGATGATTGACGATTCGTAAGTTAAGAGATGAAGGCAACAGAGAATTGCCGGGCGGCATCGAAACTTGCGTTCAGTTCGGAAATTCAAACACACGACAGTTTATGAAGACAATATTTTATTACGGCATTTTTACGGCATTATTTTTCGCTTTCGGCTTATCCGTATCAGCCCAAACGCCGCGCGTCAGCCCGACTCCGCCGAGCGGCGAAGAGACCGGGCAAGTCAAAACTTTTGAGGTGCGCCTGCCGGTGACGGTGGTTGATAAAAAGAAAAAAAAGGATTTGGTGAGTGGATTTACGCGCGGCGATTTTTCGGTTTTTGAAGACGGAGTTCAGCAGGAAGTGACGTTTTTTACCGATGAAAACACGAATCCGCCGATTTACGTCGGCGTTTTGATGGACACTTCGCCTTCGACGGCGGGAAAATTGAAATTTTCCAAAGAAGCGGCGAAAAATTTTATCTATACAGTGACGCGCGTTCGCAAAGATAAAGCCGCTTTTATGACATTTGATAACGAAATCAAACTACGGCAGGATTTTACCGACAAGCTCGACTTGCTCGACAAAGCGGTTGAAAAAGTTGACAAAGCCGGTTCGCAAACCGCGCTTTACGATGCGGTCTGGCAGTTTTCCGACGAAAAACTTCGCACCGCGCCCGGCAGACGCGTCATCGTGATTATCACCGACGGCGACGATACTTTCAGCCGCGCCGATATTAAAGACGCGATAGACATCGCCCAGCGCACCGAAACGACGATTTTCGGCATTTCGACGAAGGGCGGCTTTTTGGGAACGGTTCCCGGTGTCGAAGCGGGAACGGTCAAAGACAAAGGCGACAAATATCTCACTGAACTGTGCGAAGAAACCGGCGGCGAAGCGTTTTTTACCGGCGATATGGTCGAACTTGAAAAAGCCTTCACGAAAATCGCCAAAGAACTCAGCTCGCAGTATATCATCACCTATCGTCCGGCAAATCAAAATTACGACGGCAAAGAGCGCAAAGTCGAAGTGCGATTTAATGACAAAGCTAACGCCGATAAATATAAAATCCGCGCCAAATCAAGTTATCGGGCGGTCAAAGACGATTTGAGGTAAATTAGGAATTGTGAAGATGAAAAATTATAGAAAGCTGACGGTTTTATTTGCTGGTTTACTGTTTGTCAGCGGCGGGTTTTACGGTTTGAATGATGCCGACGCGCAGCAGATGCCGTCGAATCCGGCGGCGCAAAAATCAGTTTCCCCGACTCCGACTGCGACTCCGCCGGAAGAAGATGAAGTTATCAAAATTGACACGGAAGTCGTCAACGTGCTGTTTACCGCGCAGGACAAATCGCGGCGGCTGCTGACGACCTTAAAACAGGACGATATTCGTTTGATCGAAGACGGACAGCCGCAGGAAATTACATATTTCGGGCGACAGGTTGATTTGCCGCTCAGTTTGGCGATTTTAATTGACACCAGCGCGTCGCAGGAACGCACTTTGCCCGAAGAAAAAGACGCGGCGAAGGCTTTTATCCAATCGGTCATCCGCCCCGCCAAAGACGAAGTTTCGATAGTTTCCTTCACGGGCGAAACGACGCTCGAACAGGGAATGACGAATAACGTCGCCCGATTGAGCCGCGCGGTTGACCGCGTGGTGTTTGTTCCGCCTTCGGGTTACATCGGCGGCGGCGTGGTAGCGGGCGGCACACCGCCGATTTCCGGGACCAATCAGATGACGCAGGGATCAACCGCGATTTGGGACGCGATTTGGGTCACGTCCGAAGAAGTTCTGAAACTTTCGCCGGACAAGACGCGCCGCGCCATTATTTTGCTGACGGACGGCGTGAATACTTACGGAACTAAAAAATTAGACGACGCGGTGCAGGCGGCTCTCAGAAATGAAGCGACGATTTACGCTATCGGAATCGGCGATAATTTTTACGACGGCGTTGACGAAAGCGTTTTGAAAAAAGCGTCGGAAAGAACGGGCGGACGCGCGTTTTTCCCGCGCAACGAATCGGAACTGCGCCAGGTTTTCAACCAAATTCAGGAAGAAATGCGCTCGCAGTATCTGATCGCGTATGAGCCTTCCAATCAAAAACGCGACGGTTCCTATCGCAAAATCGAAATCCAAATGACCAACCCGGAGTTAGCCAAACAAAAAGTTACGCTGACGCACCGGCAAGGTTATTTTTCAAAAATGGGACCGAAAAAATAATAACGGCAAAGACAGAAGAAAAAGGCGGACGATGAATTTTTTATACATCGTCCGCCTTTTTTAATTTTTGATTCGCGTTAATGATTTTCTTCCACTCCTGCGGATTCGTTGCCGCTGATAATTTTCGCGCCCGTTTCCAAAAATTCCCTCACCTTTTTCCGCCTTTGCTAAAATGATTGGTCTAAAATCAATTCGATTTCATCATTCGCTTTATCGTTTGCAATGATTTGACTCTTCGCATAATTTTGCTTTTGACTGATTTTCTTTGCGCTATACGCCTCGATTTTGTATGGGTAGCTTTCAAATCCTTTCAGGCGAAACTTTCCAAACTCGTCTGTTTTTACTTCCGTGTTGAAATTAGAGCATTTGCCGCTGCCGAAATAAGCATCCGTCAGCCGAACAACCGCATTCACGGCGGGCGTTTTATCGGCATTTAAAACGACACCTGAAAATAATCTCTCTTTGAGTAAAGGCGAAGATAAAAAGTCTTTTAAAACCAGATTTTCTCCTTCTTTGACATCAATTATCTTTGCTTCGGATTGATTGGCGACACCGGGGAAAAACATTGTCGGAACGCCATTATTCGGATACGGACAATCCTTCGGATTCATTGCCAGCAGATAACTTCCGGCGGGAACAAGATCGAAAAAATACTCGAATTTGTCTCGATACGCTCACTTTTCCTCGTAAAAATAGTTTGCAATCGGTTTATTATTTTCATCCAGCGGAATGAGTGTTACCTTCGGCTGTTGAATCAAATCCCGATTCCACGGATTCTGAATTTCCTTTGATGGAAAATTTGCGACTTTTCCGCGAATCGAGCCTTGCTCAGTAACTCTGAAATTTTCACCGTCGCAGCCGCCCGCAAAATGCTCCGTCAAATCCGCGCGGACAAAAAGTTCCCGGTAGCCTTTCGGGAGTTTTGCAAAGACCTGATAAGTTTCTTTCGGAATATCTTTGAAAAGATAATTTCCTGTTTTATCGGTCAATGTTTTATACTTATGGCTTTTATTTTTTATCGTAATTTCGATGTTCGCCAGCGGCTCGAAAGTTCTTTTATCTTTCAGAGTCGGCTGCTTATCTTCGTAAACGCCGCCGAAAATTCGCGTGCCGATTTTTCCGTTTTCAATATCCTTCACATATTCAAGATCATCTTCCGCATCTTTGAGCAAAACGGTCGCGCCGCATAACGATTCGTGAAGTTTCCCGTCTTGACCTTTGCGCCCGTAAACAAAATATCTTTCGTCCTGTTTAAAAGGATAACCGCAGTTTGCTTCATCGGAACTCGTAAAAATCTCAACTGTTTTCTCGTTCGTTCCGCGAATTGATTTTTCGATTGAGAAATTAACCTTCACTGAGCCGATTTCTTTATCAATTTCAACCTTTTCAGCCAAACCAATGAAAATATTCTCCGAACGCTGATAATAACCACAGGTTTGAATTCCTTTTATACCTTGCGGGCGACCTGCACAATCACAAGCCTCGACCACGTTAGTTCCAATCAACACATACAAAATTGATACAGCAGTCAAAAAGATTTTTTTCATATCAATTTTTGAACGAAACAACAGATTGAGGCTTGCAAATTATTTTAATGATGATCGTGTCCGCCTTTGGTGAACATTACCGTGACAAATTTCACTTCCCGTCGCGGTAAATTCCTTCGCCTTCTCAACCATTCCGACCGCAAGTGTTTTCTTCTTAAAATTAGAAAACTACTTTGTTAGACTTTCTTTTTTATTACCCGCTAAAAAAATGCAACATCCTCTTCAACGCATCTTCCAAGTGCATTCGCTCACCGTTTTCAAGCAATTCTTGTGCTGCCTTTGCCGCTCTGTTACGCATATTTATTTCGTAGAAAGAAACAGCTTCCTGCAAACTATTATATTTATCAGAGGTCAAACATTCACTCAATTCCTGCGCCCTTTCGCCCATTCCGACCGCCGGAGCTTTTTTATCAGCGGGTTTCCAAAAAGTTGTAAATTATTGATTTATGGGACTGCAACTTATTCAACTTTATTTGTAGGTTTGCTTAGTTTATGATAAACATCCGAGCTTGCAATATCAACGCTTGAGCAATAATTGGCAGTCTATTTTACCGACCAGAAAAAAAACATTTTCCGAATGGATTGTCGAAAAAACGGTTGAATAAGGGCAGAAAGCACGTTGGGAAAAATGCGAGGCGAAAATCGAAACGCGAAAAGAATAAAATTAATTCGAAAATCGGCAGCAAAATTATACAGGCTGAAAGTGTTCAGCCGTCGGTTTTTGATTTAATAATGAAGGTTGAACGATTTGTTTACGCAATATCATTCTTTCCTGCAATTTATCTCTAAACTACTTGAAAACAATGGATTATCAATTATTAGTTCGTGAAGCGAGGAAAGCCGACGTTCCGGCAATCGTCATTTTGATTCGTGAATTTGCCGAATTTGAAAAACTTTCCGATTGGTGCGAAGTGACCGAAGACGACCTGCGCGAGGCGATTTTCGGCAAGCAAAATTTTGTCCGGTCCTTGGTCGCAATGGACGGCGACCGCTATGTCGGTTACGCGCTTTTTTATCCGATTTTCAAAAGTTTTCGCGGCGAACGCAGCGTCTTTCTCGAAGATTTGTATGTAACACCGGATTTGCGCGGCAATGGTTTGGGTTTGGTAATGCTGCGCGAAGTCGCCAAATACGCGCAGGAACAAGGATTTGCGCGACTCGATTGGCAGACGCTGAAATGGAACGCGGCAGCGATTAATTTTTACAACAATCTCGGCGCGGAAGCCGACGACGAAAATTTTGATTTTCGGCTGCGCGGCGCGGCTTTTATCAGATTAATTGGATAAACGTCTGAAATTAAAAAAATCGCGGCGAATAAACTTTCCGATTATTTGCCGCGATTTTTTATTTTCGGAAAATAGAAGTTAATTTTCCGACTTCGTTTCTACTTGCACCGAGTTATCCTGCGTCAGCAAAACCATATGCGGGAACGGCATATCAATGCCTTTGCTGTCGAGCGCGTTTTTGATTCCCGTCGCCACGCGGTCGCTGGTTTTCCGAACGTCTTTTTGATTAGATTTGACCCAGAAAAACGCTCTCATATTAACGGCATTATCAGCCAGTTCGACAACGTTGACATCAAATTCCGGGTCACTTAAAACGCCTTCCGTAGTTTTTAAAACATTCATTATCGTCGTGCGCGCTTCTTCAATCGAATCGCCGTAACCGATACCAACAGTGAATTTAACACGCCGGTAAGGAAACGCGGTTCTGACCAAAACCGCGTTCATATACAATTCGCTGTTCGGCAGAACGACTCTTTCACCGTCATAAGTTTTTATTTTCGTCGCGCGAACGGAAATATCTTCCACCGTCCCTTCAAAATCTTTGACTCTTAATTGGTCGCCAAGATGAAAAGGTCGGTACAAAAGAATTAAAAAACCGGCGAACAGGTTTTGCAGAACATCTTTAAAGGCGAAACCGAGAGCTACCGAACCGATTCCGAGACCGGCAATCAAACTGCCCGGCGTAACGGTCGGAAAAATGACGGCAATGGCAACGAAAAACCCGATGACGACAACAATAAAATAACCGATGCGCGCCAGCAGTGATGAAAGCATTAAATCAACCCCGGCTTTCCCGGTGGCGGCGACGATAATTTTTCTGACTATGTAAGCAATGCCGAGAAAGATAAAAAAAACGATAATTCCAACGGCGATAACCGGCAATTCCGAAAAAAACCCGTTCACCATATTGGTGATCTGGTTGCGGGCGGCTTGTCCGGCATTGACAAATTCTTCGGTAGATTTTTTGGCTGCCTGATTGGTGTTGGCAACTTCCTGGCTGGCATTTTGTAAAAACAGTAAAAGTGAAAGCAAAATTAGGCTCCTTAATGTTGAATTAAATTTGCAAAAACTTATTTTAGCATACGTTTTTAAGCGTTTTCAGAAATCAAATTAATATTGCAATTCTGCGGTATGATAAAAATGCAACTGACGCGAGTAACAGAAATTCATCGCGTCAATTGCATTTTTAAACTTTTTTGATGTGTTAATTCCCGACCGCTTTCGCGGCGTTCAAACGCCCGCCGCTTTCAACTTTGCCGTCGAGCGAATCAATTTTATCCACCGACTGCAAAATTCTTTCGCGCAGTTTTTCCACCGAAAGTTGCGGTTCAGCGGCTAAAACCAATGCGGCGGTTCCGGCAACATACGGCGTTGCCATCGAAGTCCCGGACGCTTCGCGGTAGCTGTCGTTTAACCAGGTTGAAAGAATATCTCTGCCCGGCGCGGCGATGTGAACGGTGGTATTACCGAAATTAGAAAATGAAGCGAGCTGATCGTTGCGGTCGAGCGCGGCAACGCTGATGACGTTCGGCAATTTGTAGTTTGACGGATAATGCGGATTTTTATCGTTGCTCGTGCCGTTGTTGCCCGCCGCCGCGACGAATAAAATTCCGGCTTCGCCCGCCGCCCGAATCGTGTCTTCCAACGCTTTTGAATACTGCGTCGAACCCCAACTTGCGTTTATCACGCGAATATTAACGCCTTTCTGCTTGCGGTCAATCGCGTAGTTGATCGCTTCAATAGCGTTTTTGGTCGTGCCGAAACCGCCGCGCCCCAAAAATTTGAGCGGCATAATTTCAACTTTCCAATTGATTCCGGCAATACCTTCGTCATTATTGCCTTCCGCGCCGATAATTCCCGCGCAGTGCGTTCCGTGTCCGTTATCGTCCATCGGATCGCTCTGATTGTCAGCGGCGTTAAAACCGTGCAAATCGTTAATCGTTCCGAGTTCTTCATCCTTATACTGCGGCACGTTGTCGGGACGAATCCACATATTGGCAACCAGATCGGGATGCGTGTAATCAACACCGCTGTCTAAAACGGCGATCACGACATCACTGCTGCCCTTCGTTTTCTCCCAGGCTTTTAACGCGCTGAGATCGGCTTTTTCCCTGCCGCCTTCCTGTCCGGCGTTGTTTAACGCCCACTGATCTTTGAACATCGGATCGTTCGGCAGCAGCGGATTGGCTCCGCTTTCGCGCGCCAACAAATTCATATTGGAATTGACCGGCGGATCATCAAGTTCGATCTTGAAAGTCGGCTCGGCGTAAATTACCGCGTCCGACATCTGCGCGTATTGGGCGGCAACTTTTTCCGCATCCGCATTATCCAGATCATCAATCGCCACTAAACCCTTGACGGATTCGATTTCGTCTTCAACACGGTCGTTGTTTTTCGCCGCGATTTTTTTGATTTCAGCCAAGCTCACATTCGGACGAAACTTGACGAAAACTTCCGGCTCCGATTCGTTCGCGGAACGTTTGACGGTAACCGGTTTCGGCGTGAGCGGTTTGACGGTTTCGGATAATCTGTCAAATCTGGCTGATTCCCACCGCGCCACCTGCCCGATAATTGCCGCCAATCCGATCAAAACGACGGCGATTCCAAAATGTGTCCAAAAATTATTTCGATTCATTTTTTCCAAACTCCTTAGAAAGTTTCACTTCATTTTGAAATAAAGATTACGATTCGACAACGTAATTTTTACCCTTAAATCCGTGAAGTCTGACCTGATATTTGTCAGCTCGATAATTATATTTTTGACCGTCGGCGCGCAAATCTATCTGCCAGCCGGTGGAAATCATCTGCGCGGACATTTCGCCTTCGACGGGCGCGCCGAGCGACATATCGGGAAAATCTTTTTCATTGACGGAAACCGTTTCGACTTCACTTTCCGCTACATCCAAACGATTTGCCAAGTCCTTTTTCGCTCTTTGAACCGCACTGTCTTTGTTAAAACTCATAATATTTATTTGTAGAATATAATCGTGATTTTGCGCCTATTTTATAAATTAGTCAACAATAAAGAAAGTTGGCGAAAAAAATTTTCGCCCGGCAAACCTCTAAATGAAAAGCCAACTGTTTTATTTTGAAGGATTTGCGCTTAATATCTCAAATTTCAAACAAAGTTTGTTCAAAACTTGTCAATCGGCGCGAAATACGGTTATAATGATTTTTACTTATCAAGGGACTCGTTAAACGCTTTGACGGGTTGCCAGACAAATTATCAAAAATCAGTATCAATAATAAAATTTAGATACTTCGAGGCTGTCTCCGCGACAGCCTTTTTATTTGTCTTTTGTCCGATAAATTTTGATATAGTTCAATCGCCGCCGGAATAATAAAAATCGCGCACGTCACGCCCAAAATTAATCCAGTCAGAAAACGCGAACCATAAGTGTTTTCCCAAACGCCGAAAAATCCGAGCGACCAGTCCGCGCCCATCGGAATTAAAGCCAGGAACAGCCAAACGCGTGAAAGCGGTTCGACTTCTTCCATCGGTCGAAAAAAAGGATAAACGATAAAACCCAGCAATAATCCGAAATAAATGCCGAAACACCGCGCGCAAACAGCGAAACTGTGGTTTTCCAGTTGAAACGAACGCGACGGCATTTGATGACAAACGTAACTGAAAAACTTGTAGATCGGATTGGAAAGATAAAACAAGCCGTTCGCTTCCGCCAGCGGCGCGAGCAAAATTATAAAAACCAAAAACGCCGCCACCGTCCCGCAACTTCCCCAAGCGGCAAACGCCTGTTTTCTTCGACGTTTCAGAAAATTTTGCGGAACGTAAGTTTCGATCTCATTCGGCATATTTCAGGGAAAACTCCAGATTTCAGATTCCAAATCAGGAAAATTTTGCATTTTGTATCTACGAAGACATTTTATTCCAATTTTGCAGAATTTCAATGGCTTTGTGGTTAGTCAAATCGCTCCGCATCGGCGTAACGGAGACGAAACCTTCGTCAATCGCTTCGAAATCCGTGCCGCCTTCGGCGTGAAAACCGCTTCGTTCTTCGCCGATCCAATAATACAATTTTCCGCGCGGGTCGAGATGTTCGCTAATCACCGGACGCGCGTTTTTAAAGCCCTGTTTCGTCACGCGAATGCCTTGCGGAACGCCTTTTGGAACATTGATATTGAGCAGCGTTCCTTCCGGCAAACCTTCGGCAATTGCTTTTTTCGTCACCTGCGCGGCGACTTTCGCCGATTCGGTGAAATCCTGATTTCTGTTCGCCACCAAGCTGAAAGCCAAACCCGGAACGCCCAGAATAGTCGCTTCCAACGCGCCGGCGACTGTTCCTGAATACGTCGCGTCGTCGC
Organism: Pyrinomonadaceae bacterium; assembly: GCA_965217575.1. Taxonomy (GTDB): domain Bacteria; phylum Acidobacteriota; class Blastocatellia; order Pyrinomonadales; family Pyrinomonadaceae. The sequence goes on from OZ244558.1 coordinate 2,343,276, forward strand.
CGAGATTCGCCCCGTGATTAATTCCCGAAGCGCAGATGTGCGGACGCTCCTCCGGCGGCAAAATCTGGTTCAGCGCGAGCGTCACGCAGTCGGTCGGCGTGCCGTCAACCGTCCAGTGCCGCGCGTCTATCTGCCGAATCCGCAGCGGTCTGGAAAGCGTCAAACTGTGCGACGCGCCACTCATTTCCGAGGTCGGCGCGACGACGTAAACATCGCCGACGGCGAGCAGCGCGTTCTCCAGCGCGATAATGCCCTCCGAATGATAACCGTCGTCGTTGGTCAATAAAATACGAACTTTTTCCGAACTCATAAAATAAAAAATGCGCGATGCAAAGTTTTAAAAGATCAAAACTATTGTGCATCACGCATAAATCTTAAAAATGTTGAAACTATCTGTTATTGTTGCTGCTGTTCATATTACCGCCGCCGCCGCTGTTGTTGAACTGACGCGGAGCCGTCGGACGATAACGCTTACGGTTACGCTTGCGGGCGTTCGCCGATTTCAGTTTCGCCTTTTGACCGGGCGGCACGAAATGCGCGTGTTTTTTCAAATCCTTGATGATTTCTTCGGTAATCACTTTGCGCTTGAAACGACGCAGCGCATTCTCGATTGATTCATTACTATTCAATGAAATAAAAGCCATTTTTCCTTATCACACTCCCTGTTGCTCAGATTGTCGTTGACGGAGCAAACTTTGATTAAACACTTTTTCCGTCAGATTAGCAAGTTTAGGGATTATCCAATAAAATAAATAATATCGGCAGCCCGACCATCAGGAAGGGTTTTCGTAAATTTGCAAAAGCCCTTCCTGACGGTCGGGCTGCCAATATTTTTGAAAAACAGAAATTAATGTATCAATCAATCCATTTCAAATCGAAACCACGCGCCACGACGAACGCTTCCAAACCCGAAGTGATCGAACGATTAAAATCAATCGTCGGCGCGGAAAATGTCTTAGTCGAACCGGAAAAAGTCGAGCCATACGGCGCGGATGCTGTTAAAGAGAAATTTCCGCCGGAAGCGGTCGTGTTTCCCGCAACGACGGCGCAGATGGCGGCGATTTTAAAACTCGCCAACGAATTTACATTTCCCGTCACGGCGCGCGGCGGCGGAGTCGGTTACACGGGCGGCGCGGTTCCGGTGGACGGCGGTATTGTTATCGGCACTGACCGAATGAACAAAATTATCGAAATTTCCGCCGATGATTTGTATGTTGTTTGCCAGCCGGGACTGACGACTTACGAATTACAGCAGGCAGTTGAAAAACACGGCTTGCTTTTCCCGCCTGATCCGGCGAGTTATAAAGATTCGTTTATCGGCGGCAACATCGCCGAAAACGCGGGCGGAATGCGAACGCCGAAATACGGCAACACGAAGCATTCGGTTCTCGGTTTGGAAGTCGTCACGGCGACCGGTTCCATCATTCGCACTGGCGGCAAAACCGTCAAAAATGTCGTCGGTTTCGATCTGACGGGTTTGATGTGCGGTTCGGAAGGACTTTTGGGAATTATCACCGAAGCGACTTTGAAACTTCTGCCGATGCCCGAAGCGACCACGACCGTTCGCGCCAGTTTCAAATCAATGGAATCGGCGTGTGAAGTTCTCACGAAATTCACGCCCGAAGGCTTGCTGCCGATGGCGATGGAAGTCGTTGATAAACACTGCATCAAAGCCATCGAAGAAAATTTCGCGTTCGGTTTATCGAAAGACGCAAACGCGATTTTGATCGTCGCCGTTGACGGTTTCAAAGATGAAGTCGAAAAAAACGCCCAAACCATCGAACGAATTTTGCAGGCGAACGGCGGTTTCGACATCCTGCGCTCGCGCACCAAAGAAGAAGAAGACAAACTCTGGGACGTGCGCCGCGCCATTTCGCCATCTCTGATGAAATACGGCACGCTCAAACTCAACGAAGATGTCGTCGTCCCGCGCTCGAAAGTTCCCGCGCTGATTAAACAAATCGAAGAAATCGGCAAAAACCACCAAACCTTCGTCGCCAACTTCGGACACGCCGGCGACGGCAACATCCACGTCAATTTTATGTGCGACAAAGACGACCCCGAATCCGTTCGACGCGCCAGAGAATGCGTCAAAGAAACCTTCCAATTATCAGTAAACTTGGGCGGCTCGATCTCCGGCGAACACGGCATCGGCTACGTCAAAGCGCAATATTTAGATATGGCAATTGACGCGCCGACGCTCGAAGTGATGAAAGGAATCAAACGAGTTTTCGACCCGAACGGCATTTTGAATCCGGGCAAGATGTTTGTTTAGAATTAATAATTATGAATAGATTTCAAGCTAAACAAAGAGTTTTGCAAGCAATAAGAGAAGATGCCGTCGAACTTAATCTTAGTTCGATAGGAGATGAAAATAAGTTAGATGATGCTGATCTCGAAGTATTATTGACTGATATTTTAAAGTTGGAAAATTTAGAAATGCTCGATTTGAGTAGTAATCAGCTTACCAAGTTTGATAAGAGATTTATTCAATTAGAGAATCTTAGAGAACTTGATCTCAGCGAAAACCAACTTATTTCATTTGATATAAATTTTGCAAATTTGCAACATCTTCAAGAACTTGATTTACGGAATAATAATTTACCCTTTCCTAACGAAAGATTAAATGCTTATGGAAACCCAAACAAAATTTTTGATTTTATTTATTTCAAACATTTAGTTTTAACAGCCTTTAAAAAAGGAAGTGCCAAACTTAATCTTAATGGTTTTGAACTTACTAACTCTGACTTAAAAAAATTACTGCCCGATATTCTCGAACTAGAAAATCTCCAAGCACTATACTTAAATGACAATAGACTGACAGTATTCGACAAAGAATTTGCAAGGTTACGGAAACTTAGACTTATCAATTTGTCGAATAACAAAATCACTTTTTTTGACAAAGAATTCGCTGAACTAGAGAGTTTACAGGCACTTTATTTACGTTCAAATCGTCTCGTATCATTTGATAAGAATTTTACAAAACTGAAGAATCTGAAAAAGTTGGATTTAAGAGATAATTCTTTGCCATTTCCAAATGAAATTTTACTTGATGAAAGCAATCCGCAAAAAATCCTCAACTATATAACTGATTATTATGCTGCACAAGAAAAGGGAAATTTAAAGAAATTAAACGAAGCAAAACTGGTAGTTATCGGCGAGTCGAATGTTGGTAAAACTTGCATTATAAATCGTTTAATTGACAACAAATTCATTGAAACTGACTCAACTCACGGCATTCAAATTAGACGTTGGAATAATGTTGAACTAAAAAACGAGGAAAAAGTGCAGATGAATGTATGGGATTTTGGTGGACAAGAAATTATGCACTCAACACATCAATTTTTCTTTACTAAACGCACCATATATATACTCGTAGTTAATGCGCGAGAAAATGAGGATACCAATAAAACGGAAGAATGGCTTCAACGTATTCAAAATCTAAGCCAGAATTCTCCTGTTTTTATTGTTGGTAACAAAGTTGATGAAAACAATCGTAGTAGCAACCGATCAAATCTTGGATATTTTGATATTGAACGCCGGAGACTACGGGAAAAATTTCCAAATCTTGTTAAAGGAATTTTTGGGGTCAGCTCTGATGTAAGCAAACCGCAATATGATGTTCTATTTAGCGAATTTAAAACTGCGTTAGTTACAGAAATTGAAAAACTCAAAAATATTCACGATGTATTTCCAGAAAGTTGGTTTGAAGTCAAAGCTGAACTAGAAAAAATGCAACAGGATAAAATTCCCTATATTTCTTTTCAGAACTATATTACTCGTTGTGTTAAAGCTGAAATTGAAAAGGAAGAGAGTCAGCGAACTCTAATCGAATTTATGCACGATTTAGGGATAGCTTTGAGTTTTCAAGAAGATAGAGAATTAAGAGATTTAGCAGTTCTTAACCCGGAATGGGTTACACGCGGCGTTTATGCACTAATTGATAATTCACAAATAACTTCAGACAAAGGTGTGTTACAGCGTGAAATGCTTGGTAGCTATTTGAATAAGGATGAATATCCGTCAGATACACAAGATTTTATTATTAAGATGATGAGGAAGTTTCGTCTTTTGATTGATATTCAAAAGGATAAAACTTTTCTGATTCCTGATTTATTGCCCAAGGATGAACCAGAAATAGGAAGATGGAACGACACTCTTCACTTCCAATACAATTATGACATTTATGAGAAATCAATTTTACGTCGAGTTATTGTGGAAATGTTTCACCTACGGGCTGAAGAAATTTACTGGCGTAATGGAATTATTTTGAAAAATGCTGACAACAGAGCTTTGGTAAAAGCGGATGTGCAGGATAAAACAATTTCAATTAAGATTGACGGCAATTCAAACACGCGACGCGAGTTTATTGCTATTATTCGTAACAAATTCGACGAGATACACGCGAGTTTTGACGGATTAGCTCTCAAAGAAATGCTCGGACACCCAAGATACCCTGAAGTCCTAAGAGATTATTATCGTCTGCGAAGTATGGAAGATGACAGTATAGAAAAAGAATATGTCGAGGAACTACGAACGTCTTTGCCTGTTAAAGAGTGGCTCAATGGATTTTATTCATTAGAAGAAAGACAAAAAAGAGATAAAAACATGGAAAATAATAAATTAAAAGTCGCTGATAATATAACGATAACTGGTGGAAATGTAAGTTTCGCACAACAAGAGCGAGGTAAAATTGAAATCAATCAGAGTCTTGAAATTAGCGATATTGAAGAAAAAACAGATTTAATGCTTTCAAAACTGAATGAAAGCCAAAGACAAGATATGGAAGGTCTAGCTAAGGAAATTGTTAGATTTTTTGATGAAAAATTTAATGAACTTAATGAAAAGCAACGTGATAAATACGAGTTAGCAAAAAAAGGCGACTGGAAAGGTAAGATTAAATTGGCAATTCCATTAATTCACCATTTGGGAATCAGCGTTGAGATTGAAAAGGAAATTAAACCTGATGAATTTATAATAGGATTAAGAAAAATGCTTTATGGTAAAGAATTAGAAGTTTTGAGTATCCTAAATTCATAATGAATTCAAATCCAAATTTATTATCGAAAACATCGCAAAATGCTAAATTGAGGTTGTTATTTTCGAGGTTAAAAAGTTATGGCGAATGATTTAGCGCAGATTGTGGCGGAAAAGATGCAGGTTTTGCCGATTAAAGAACAGCAAAAGGTGGTTGAGTTTGTTCAGGCTTTGGGTAAAGAAAAAAGAAAAAGTTTGTTGGAGAAAATTCAAGACAGAGTAAGCAAATTGTCGGACGAAACGTTGGAAAAACTTCCCGTTGACGGTGCGGAAAATCTTGACCTTTACCTTTACGGCTCGCCGAAAAAAAAAGCGAATTTTTAACCCGAAAGACTTCTTGAATGGCGCGAAATGTTTCAATAAGTCGTAAAAACTTGTGGTAAAATTCCAATATTATGATTCAGACATTAGAAGCAGTTGTGAACGAAAGCGGCGAGATTGAATTGCTGACGGAAATTCGTCTGAAAAAACGGCAGCGGGCGTTGGTGACGATTTTGGATGAAGAGCCGAAAATTTCCGGTGAATCGAAAAAAGAGCAATTGTTTGCCGTGCTTGAAAAAATGCAGGCGGCGAATATGTTTCAGGACATTGAAAATCCGGTGGAATGGCAGAAAAAGTTAAGAGATGAGTGGGAATAAAACGATCTTCGACAGCAATTTGATGATCTTTTTCTCCAAAGGAAAAATTGACCTCGCAAAATTGCGCTCAAGATACGATAAATTTTACGTTTCGGTTATCACTTAGATGGAAGTCTAGGCGTATGAATTTACCATTCAAACCGAAAAAGATTTGATAGACCAATTTTTCCAAAGCGTTGAAATTGTCGAAATTAACAAGGAAATCGCCGACCACGCCATAATCTGCCGAAAAAAACAAATCCAAAAAAGATAAAACTCCCCGACGCGATAATTCTCGCCTCTGCCAAATACGTCAACGCCAATCTGCTGACTGACTATTGGGACGATTTTCAAAATATTGATTCGACGGTTGATGTCAAAGATATTGACGGCTGTAAAATCTAACCCAAACGGCATTTTGAATCCGGGGAAGATGTTTATTTGAAAAGCTGTTTAATTTGCCGAAAACTTCGTGCGGGGAATTTTGCCTTCGAGCGCGTCCGCCAGAAAATTGTTGCGTCCGCCGCCGACGATCCAGGTTTCGATGTTTTCTTTTTGGCAGATCATCGCGGCTTCCAGTTTGGAATTCATTCCGCCCGTTCCCAAACCGGAATCGCGTTCTTCGATTAAATCTTTAGCTTCGGCAATGTTGCTGATTTCGCGGATCAGTTTTGCGTCTGCGTGGAGGTGCGGATTTTTGTCGAAAACGCCGTCAATGTCGCTGGCGATGACGAGCAAATCGGCTTTGATGAGCGCGGCGACGAGCGCGGAAAGTTTGTCGTTGTCCCCTAAAATAATCTCTTCGACGGCGGTCGTGTCGTTTTCGTTAATGATCGGAACGTAATTGTATTTGATGAGTTCGCTAATCGTATTCAAAGTGTTTTGGCGCGAAGTTTCGTTTTCAAAATCGCGGTAAGTCATCAGACACTGCGCGGTTTTGATGCCGAAATCGGCGAAAATTTCGTGATAAATCCGCATTAAAAGCGGCTGTCCGATAGCGGCTAACGCCTGTTTCGATTCGACGAGTTTGCCGAAATCGCTGATGTTGATGCGCTGGCGGGCGACGGCAATCGCGCCGCTGGACACGAGAATGATGTCGTATTCGTCACGCAAATGCAGAATCTGCCGTCCGATGTCTTCGACCTTGCCGCGCGAAATAAGTTTCGTGCCGTTCGTCAAAGTTGACGTGCCGATTTTTAGAACGAGTTTCTTTTTCATTATCGCAAATTAATTTATAGGGATGTCAGGATAAAAGGGATAAATTTCCGGTTAAATATCCCTGTTCATCCTAACATCCCTGTAAATTTCTTTATCAGTTTCTGATTTGCCCGTCGCCGTAAACAAACCATTTGTTCGTCAGCAGATGTTCCGCGCCGAGCGGTCCGCGAAAGTGCAGTTTTTGCGTCGAGATGGCGATTTCCGCGCCTAAACCTAGTTCGCCGCCGTCGGTAAATCTGGTCGAAGCGTTGTGGTAAACCGCCGCGCAGTCAACTTCGCGCATAAATTTTTCGGCGGTTTCGCTATTGTTTGTAATAATCGCCGCCGAATGTCCGCCCGAAAAACGATTGATTTTTTCGACGGCTTCGGCGGCGTTTGAAACTGTTCCGATGACGATTTTCGCCGACAAAAATTCTTCGTGCCAAATCGCTTCGTTCGTCACCGGCGCGAGGGTTTGTTTTGAAAGATTGACGACTTTTTCGTCGCCGAAAACTTCGATATTGTTATCAGTTAAAGCGGAAATCAATTGATGAACTCGCGCTTCAAAATCCGGCAGATTTTCATTTATCAAAACTTTGTCGAGCGCGTTGCAGACGCTCAGACGCTGTTTGCCGTCGAGAATTATTTTCAACGCCATTTCGTAATCGGCATTTTCGTCAACATACGCGAAATTGTTGCCGCGACCGCTGACGATGACGGGAACTTTAGAATTTTGCAGCACGAAATTGATTAAAGTTTCGCCGCCGCGCGGAATCACGAGGTCGAATTTCTCCGCATCGCCGCGAATTAATCGCTGCGTTTCTTCGCGCGATAAATCGAGATATTTGACGAAATCCGCATCCGCACCGTTTTCTTCCAACGCTTTGCGCCACAAATCAGCCAGACACAAATTCGTCCTTCTCGCTTCCTTGCCGCCTTTCAGTAAAATGCGGTTGCCGGCTTTGAGCGCGATGATCGCCGCCTCAATCGAAACGTCGGGACGCGCTTCGTAAACAATCAAAATCGTGCCGAACGGAACGTTGCGGTTTTCGATTCGCAAACCGTCTTCGCGCGTCTTTTCGTAAAGAACTTTCCCGACCGGATCATTGGCGGCAAGCACGCTGTTGACCGACGCGATCATTTTTTCGACTTTCGCCGCGTCAACTTTCAAACGGTCGAGAATCACTTCGTCATCTTTCGGACAATCGGCAATATCCGCTTTGTTCGCTTCAATTATGCTCAGTTTGTTTTCGCCGAGCAATTTAGCCAAAGACTCTAAAATATCGTTTCTTGTCTGTGCGTCCATCATTGTATTTCGCAAATTTACTATATTAACAGACGAAATTTTGATTGCCGAATTGATATTTCGATAAAAATTCGCGCGAACGTCGTGAAACAGGAAAAAAACTCATCGCCCAAATCGCTCGTAGTAATTGGCAACTTTAAAGTTATAATGTTTATCCAACAAATCTATTCGGCATTTAAGCTATGAAAATTTTACTTTCTCTTTTGGTCGGTTTATTGCTGCTGACATTGGCGAGCAGCAATGTTGACGCTCAATACCGAAAACTGACGATTATTTTGCTCAGACACGCTGAAAAAGATACGTCGGACGAAGCGGACACGGCGAACCCGGAACTTTCGGCGGCTGGCGAAGCGCGGGCGAAAAACTTGATCGAAACGCTCGAAAAATACAAGCCCGACGCGGTTTTTTCTACGCCAACGATCCGTACGCGGGCGACGATTATCCCATTTGCGCGGAAACATCGGATGATGATTCAGCTTTACGATTACAAAAATCTTAAGGAAATGGCAGACCTGGCGATGTCGGGAAAAATGAAGAGAATCGTCATTGTCGGGCATAATGCGACGACTCCCGCGCTGGCGAATTTGCTCGTCGGTCAGGAAAAATATCAGCCGCTCGGCGAAAATGAATACGATAAAATTTGGATCATCAAAATAAAAAAGCACAAACATAAACCGAATAAAATCAAAGATAAAATTATTACTTATTGACGACGCGACTTTTTATAATTTCAGACGAAACAAATCGAGATTGGAGAAAAAGATGATGAAACGAACTTTGAATTTGGCGGTTTTGAGCTGTATTTTATTAATTTTCGGGGCAAAACTGCCGCTTGCCGCCAACGCGCAGAAAACAAATAATATGCAAAAAACAAACACGACGCACAAGATCACCGAAGATATTCATTCTTATTCAAACCCCGCAGCGGTCAAAGTAAAACACGTTGATCTCGATTGGAAGGTGCTGTTTGATAAAAAGATTTTGCAGGGAATGGCGACGCTGACCGTTGAGCGAACTTCAAACGATAAAACCGCGCCGGTTATTCTCGACACGCGCGATTTGAATATTGAAAAAACGGAAACTTCGACTGACGGAAAAACATTCAAACCGACCGCTTTCAAAATCGGCGCGACGGATAAAATTCTCGGCGCGCCGCTGACGATTCAACTTCCCGACGACGCAAAATTCGTCCGCGTTTATTATTCGACGAGTCCGAACGCTTCGGGCTTGCAGTGGCTCGCGCCCGAACAAACCGCCGGCAAGAAAACGCCGTTTATGTTTTCACAGGCGGAAGCGATTCACGCCAGAAGTTTTATTCCGCTGCAAGATTCACCGGGCGTTCGCGTCACTTATTCGGCGAAAATTCACACGCCGCCGGGTTTGCTCGCCGTAATGAGCGCGGAAGGAAATACGCAAAATAACGAATCGCGCGGCGGCGAATATGCTTTCAAAATGACGCATCCGATTCCGTCATACCTGATTGCGATTGCCGTCGGCGATGTTCAATTTCAGAGTTTGGGAAACCGGACGGGCGTTTACAGCGAACCGGCGATGCTTGAAAAATCGGCGTATGAATTAGCCGACACGGAAAAAATGGTCGAAGCGGCGGAGAAACTTTACGGTAAATATCGCTGGGAACGCTACGATTTGCTGGTTTTGCCGCCGTCTTTTCCGTTCGGCGGAATGGAAAACCCGATGCTGACGTTCGCCACGCCGACGATTCTGGCGGGCGACCGCAGTTTGGTTTCGCTCGTCGCGCACGAACTCGCGCATTCGTGGTCGGGAAATTTGGTGACGAACGCGACGTGGAGCGATTTCTGGCTTAACGAGGGCGCGACGACGTATATCGAACGCCGCATCATCGAAGAACTTTACGGCAAACCACGCCGCGAAATGGAAACGATGTTGGGGCGCAAAGTTTTAGACGGCGAACTCGCCGAATTCGACGACCGCGACGAAATTCTGCACGTTAATTTGACAGGACGTGACCCGGACGACGGTTTCACCGAAGTTCCGTATGAAAAAGGTTCGCTATATCTTCGCCATTTGGAAGAAGCCGTCGGGCGCGACAAATTTGATAGATTTCTGCGCGGCTATTTCGATTCACACGCTTTTCAAAGCATCACGACCGCCGAATTTGTTGATTATCTGCAAAAAAATTTGATTGACGAAAATCCTAAATCGATCACCCGCGCCGACGCTGATGAATGGATTTACAAGTCGGGATTGCCGACCAACGCGCCGAATCCGACTTCCGCCGCTTTTGAACGAGTCGGAAACCAGGCGAAAGACTACGAAAGCGGAAAAATCACCGCTAAAGAAATCAAAACGAGCGGATGGACAACGCAGGAATGGATTCACTTCCTGCAAACGCTGCCGGAAAATCTCGGCGCGGCGAAAATGGCGGAACTCGACCAAACATTCAACCTGACGAATCGCGGCAATTCGGAAATCGCGTTTCAGTGGCTTTTGATGGCGATTAAAAACGATTACCAACCGGCAGACGCACGGATCGAAGAATTTTTGACGACCATCGGACGGCGCAAATTCGTCAAACCTTTATTTGAAGAGTTAGTCAAAACACCCGCCGGAAAAACACACGCCGATGAAATTTACGCCAAAGCGCGCGCCGGTTATCATCCGATCACGCAGGCGACGGTGGACGGCATTTTGAAGTGGAAAAGTTAGCGGCAAGTTCATACAACCAATACAAAACTTCTTTTGTTCCAGCCGCCACTTTCCGCTAAAGTAAAAAAGCCTCCGACATTTGCCGGAGGCTTTTCTCATTTTGAATGTTTAAGCATTCAGATTTTACCAGCGTGAACCGCCGCCGCCATAACCGCCGCCGCCGCCGCGATTTCCGCCGCCGCCGCCGCCATAACCACCGCGACCGCCGCCGCCAGAGGCGCGTTTTTCCTGCGGTTTAGCTTCATTGACTTTCAATTCACGACCGTCCACTTCTTTGCCGTTAAGTTGCGAGATGGCGTTTTGCATTTCTTCTTCGCTCGACATTTCGACGAAAGCGAATCCGCGCGAACGACCGGTTTCGCGGTCTTCGATCAAATTAGCCGATTCAACGGTTCCGATTTCACCAAATATTTGCTCTAAATCCTGCGATGTGGTGTCGAAGGAAAGATTTCCTACATAAAGTTTTGTTGACATAATAATATACCTTTTCCCGTTTTCGGGGAATTTCAAAAGAAGCGTCGAATCGAAGTATCTTCGGAAATTTTTTATACGAAGGTCGGTTTCGGATGCTCAAAAAGTGAGCGGCTTCTGCGATTAATATCCAGCCTGCTCTCGAACTATCCAAAAAACCGTCTTTGACGAGCGCATCGTTTATGATGCAAGAGAAGGATTAACATTAACCATTATGCGCTACTTTTCAAAAATTATCAAATCCAAACATAATTTGATTTTTATTGAGCCGCGCGAGTTTTTGAAATCTGATTTTGGAAGTGTATTTTGGATCGGATCAACAAAATTTTATTATTGACCGGAGTTTTAATTTTCTTCATTGAGATTTTCTAGGATCGTTCCGAGCAATCCGAAATCAGAAACGGTTTTTCGCTCGAAACCCTTTTCAGTGAAATTCGTTTCGGTCAAATAAGTAGTGTAAATCGTCTTTTTCTCCGGCACTTTGCCCAACAGAGCGGCGATTTTTTCAGCCGTTTCAGCATCTTTCGCGTAAGTGACAGCGGCGGCGGAATTGGCGGTAAAATAGTGGAAATAATTGCTGTTTTCCTTTGTTCGCAGACATTTCAAAACGCTTTCCGCATCGCCCAAAATGAGTTTGTCTTGAACAAACGCCGCCGTCAGAGTTTTATCTTCCGATTGCCAAATTTCCGCACCTTCCTGTTTTTCCGGCGAGGCTTTAAAATTCATTCCGGCAATCGCCGGTTTTAATTTTACCGCGTCTTTAATTGTGACAATCAAGACCGACCGCTCGCCTTCCGCATCAAATCGGGCGGTTAAAATATCCGAACCAATCGCGCCCAAAAAAGTTTCGGCATCGGAAATTCCGTATGGTTCGAGCAGACTGTTGGAAAATTGAAGCAGTAATTTTCCGCTTACCGCATCGGTATTTTTTGCCGTCAAAAAAAGCAGGCTGCGCCACGCGATCAGCGGATTTTTTAACTTATAGAGAGTCGCGGAAAAAACGGCGGCGGGCAGAAATTCGGGCGCGTCCGATTGATTTTGCGGCGATGTTTCCAAAGTTTCTTTGACGACCGCAGAAACTTCCGGGGTCAGTGAAACGAAAAATTTATCTTCAATTCCCGTTTCGGTTTTTTGCGCCGTCCAAACTATTTCTTTGGTTGTATTTCTCAGTGTTTGCGGCAGAAAACGGGCGATAAAACTTCTCTCTTCGTCGTTTTCGGTCTTTTTGATCGCCGTCGAAACGCCGGTCAAATTAGCGATTTGCGCGATGCCCTCCGGCGAAAGGTAACCGAAGGCGAGATTATTTTCCGGTTTTAACGAGAAAGCGCGTACTAAGTTCTCGTTTTTTATCAAGCTCTCGATTTCCCCGCGTTCCGCCGCCAGACATTTCTTGACTGCCGCTTCGTCATTGCCGAAAAAAATGCGGCTTTTTTCGACTAAAGCGAATACTTTACGTCCGTCCTTTGCCGTCCAAGTGTATTTTTCCGCACCGTTTTGATCGCTCGTTTCAAGTTTTGTTTCATCTCCGTAATTATTTCTGACAAAAGCATTTATTTGATTCTTAACGAGCGATTTAGTTTGAAATTCCCAGGCGTGAGTTTCGGCGATGGCGACAAAATGCGGTTGAAAATTTAAAATGGAATTTTCGTCGGTAAGCTGTTTTTCACTCGTTTCAAATCCGGTCACAATGACGGCGATTTGAACGTTTTTGAGCGCGGAAAAATCTTTTCCATCGGCGGAAAGTTCCCGAAAAGTTTTATTTTCCGTCAGCGCTTTTAATGTTTTCGATAAATCATTACTTTCGAGATAAACCAGCGCGTCTTTCGGCGCAAAACCTCGCAAATCAACCACTTGCGGAGTTCGGTAAACGAAAATCAGAATTAAAATCGCTGAAAAAATGAGAAGGAAAAAGAAGATGAGAAAATAAGAGCGATATTTAGAAGCGTTGATCCGCATTGATAATAGTAAAAAAGGCGATAGAAAACCGCAAAAGCCGTCCCGAACGATTGAATTGAACCTGTATGTTACAGGTGGGTGACCTGCTGCTTCCGAAGAAGCAAAGCCCGATTCTATGGCAAATCTTTAACTGTGAAAGACTGCACCGAAAAATGGCATCGGTCTCCCGTATATTCAAGTGTTGGCTCAATTATTATGGCGTTCAGTAACAAACTTCGCAGAGAAACTCTCTCGCCTGTGGTTTATTATATCACACGAAAATTGAATTACCAGCTCAGAATTGTGAGTTGGAAAATCATTTAATTATGAGCAAATTGAGCATCGCGGACACGCTTTTACTGTTCGATTTCAACTTCCTGCGGCAAGATTTCCTTGTGTTTCAAAACGCGGTCGAGCATTTCCGTACATTCCGCACTGCGTGAGGCAAGCTGCGCGTCGTTTCGTTCCTGATGACCTTTCAGTTGGTGATATTCGTCGGCAATGTGAAGCGCGGCTAAAATCGCCACTTTCAGCGAATCAACAGTCAGGGTTCCGCTTGAAATTTCGCGCATTTTGCCATCCACATATTCCGCCAGACGCATAATATATTCGTTGTCGCCGTCCGAACGAATATTGTAAGTTTGATTGTAAATTTCGACGCGAATGGACTGCGCCGCATCGTTTTTTTCCTTGCTCACGGTCATATAATTCTTTTTTATCTCCGCACGGCTTCGGCGACTTCCGGCAGAATGGTCGTCATCGCATCGAGCATTCCTTCGACTTTAAGCTGCATCGCGTCGCGCTCGGAAAGCAAATCTTCGACCTTTTCTTCAAGCCGCGTTTTCTCTTCCAAAAGACTGCTCACCTCGTGCCGCAGTGAACTCATTTCGCGTTCGATTTTATCTTTTTCTTCACGCATCTTTTTGGCAAATTCGATTGTTAAATAAATTTTATCTTCGAGATGCGAGAATTTTTCCATTCCAGATAGTCCGCCCATTTTTTTCTCCGCTGCAATATTTTGTGAATCTTCGGATTGATTATGTTTACTTTTGCATAAAACTTCAAGCAATTTCTTAACTTTTTGTTAAAATCTTTGTTTCGCGTCAAGCTGGTCGGCGAGATTTTGTAAAATTCGGTCGTGAATTTTCTCGATTTCTTCTTCGTTTAAAGTGCGTTCGTCGCTGCGATATTCCAGTCTAACCGTAATCGAACGCTCATCATCCGCCATTCCTTTGCCTTCGTAAACGTCAACCAATTCCACTTTTCGGAGCAGTTCAAAATTTCCCGCTTCGATTGATTTCTTTATATCAGTAAAATTCACGCGGCGATTTGCGAGCAGCGAAACGTCGCGCGCACTCGACGGAAAAATCGGCAGAGATTTGTATGAAACATCAACCTCCTTCGCCTGCAAGAGATTTTCCAAATCAACTTCGGCGACGTAAACGGGCTGTTTAAATTTATAGGCGGACGCGATTTCGTCGCTCAAACGCCCGATGGTACCGACTTCCGCACCGTTCAGCAAAACTTTCGCCGACTGTCCTTTTTGCAAATGTTTCGCGTCTGAAGCGTTAAATTCCAGTGCCGAAATGTTCAGCGCGTTTGCCGCGCTTTCGAGTGCGCCTTTCGCGTCGAAAAAATCATATTCACGAAGCGGCATCGCCTTATTCTGTAAAGTTTCGCCGCCGGTTACTACCAGCGCGAAAAGTTCCCGTTCATTTGGCAGATCGTTTTCCTGCGGCGCGGCGGAAAAAACTTTGCCGAGTTCAAACAATTTAATGTCGCGGCGTTGGTGATTAAAGTTGGCGCGCACCGCTTCCAGCAAGCCGGAAAGCAGCGTCGGACGCATTCTGGTCGAACCTTCGATGATCGAATCCTTTAGCGAAATATATTTTTCGTCTGAATTTTCATCAACGAAATTCGGAATCAAATCAAATTTATCGTCATTACGCGTATCAATAAAACTGTAATTTATCGCTTCATCAAACCCTGCGTTTGCCAAAGTTTGCCGCAGACGCAGTTTCCGCGTTTCATTCGGCTGATATTCACCCGCGCCGGTTGAAGGCGGAAGTTCTTCGGCGATTTTATCGTAACCGTAAATTCGCGCCGCTTCTTCAACCAAATCTTCTTCAATCGCAATGTCGTGCCGCCAACTCGGTGAAAGATAAAGAGTTTCACTTTTACGCGTAATTCCGAGCGCACTTAAAATTCTGACTATTTCTTCTTTTTCAATATCTAATCCGGTCAATCTTCTGACGGCATACTGAATATCTTTCGATTCGATTTCGTTCGGTATGAACCTGGTCGGATAGACATCAACCAATGCGCCGATTTCGCCGCCTGCCAAATCACCGATTAATTTGGCGGCGCGATTTGACGCGCGGATCAGATTTTCAATGTCAACGCCGCGTTCAAAACGATAACTCGCTTCGGTTGAAAGATTTAGCCGGCGCGAAGTACGGCGAATGTTTTCGCGTTTGAAATAAGCCACTTCGATTAAAACGTCGGTCGTTTCGTCGGAAATCGCCGAAAATTCGCCGCCCATCACGCCCGCGACGGCGACCGGCTTTTCCGCGTCACAAATCACCAGCATTGTTTCGTCTAATTTGCGCTCGATGCCGTCCAAAGTTTTAATCGTTTCGCCGCCGCGCGCGCGTCTGACGACAATCCGCTTCTCCCCTAACTTGTTGAAATCAAAAGCGTGCATCGGCTGACCGAGTTCGAGCATTACATAATTTGTAATATCGGCGATGTTATTGATCGAGCGTTCGCCGACGGCTTCCAGGCGCTTTTTCAACCAATCCGGCGACGGCGCGACTTTCACATTTCTGATAATTCGCGCCGTAAAACGCTGACACAGGTCGGCATCTTCAATTTTGACCAATTCTGTATTTGAGATTACCGATTCCGAGTTTTTTTCCAATTCAGAACCCGGAATTTGCAAGCTGGAATTTAAAATTGCCGAAATTTCCCGCGCCACGCCGAGATGTGAAAGACAATCCGAACGATTTGAAGTCAAATCTATGTCAAAAACAAAATCGTCGTTTTTTTCGTGAACGCCTTCCACCGTCAAACCCGCATTCGTCAATTTCTCCGCCAAAATCTGCGGCGGCAAATCCGTTTCAGCCAAATCTTTCAGCCAATTGTAACTAATATCCATAAAATATCACTCTAAAATTTCAAACTGATTTCCATTTTCACGGCGATCAATTTTTCGTCAAACAAAAAATATTCCGGCGCGTGTCGAACTTTATCATTAAACAAACACGCGTTTTGAGCAAACGGAGATAAAATTTTGTTTGGCGAGCTTTATCAAAACATTTTTCCTGAGATTTTTTGTGAACCCTGTAAAATATCAATTTTCGTAATAAAATACAGATTATCAACCGCAGCAGCAGATCGTTTCGCCGCACATTGAAATTTTCCCAACTTTGAGAGAATATTTTTCCTGATCTGATTATTTACGCAAAAACATCTGATAAGTTGTGTGCGGCAAATTATATGAATTTCCAAAATAATAAATCAAATTTTCCGGCAGTTTTTGTCTTAATTTTCCTGTTTTTTTCCGTTGCGGCGCGGGCGGATGAAGTTGACAATTACATTCGCTCACAACTAATCGAAAGACACATTCCGGGAGCGGCGATTGCCGTTATTAAAGACGGCAAAATCATTAAAAGCGAAGGTTACGGTTTGGCGAGCGTCGAGTTTGATGTTCCCGTAACGCGGGAAACCATGTTTGAAATCGGCTCGGTTTCCAAGCAAATAACCGCCGCCGCAATAATGCTTTTGGTTGAAGACGGCAAGATAAACCTGGACGACAAAATATCGAAATATCTGCCCGATACGCCGGACGCGTGGAAAAATGTCAGCGTTCGCAATCTTTTGACGCATACTTCCGGCATAAAAAGCTACACGAGTTTGGGCGGTTTTGAACTTTCAAAAAGATACAAAGTCGGCGATTTTGTCAAAGAATTAAGTCCACAGCCGCTCGATTTCGAGCCGGGTTCGGATTACAAATACAGCAACAGCGGTTATTCGCTTTTAGGCTACATTATCGAAGCGGCATCGGGACAAAATTATTGGCAGTTTTTGCGGACGCGCATTTTCAATCCGTTAAAAATGAATCTGACCGCCGACCGCGATCCGCAATTTATCATCAAAAATCGCGCGACCGGTTACGAATGGGAAAACGGCAAACTCGTCGGGCGCGATTATAATTTGACCGATCTTTTCAGTGCCGGCGCAATCGTTTCGACCATTTCGGATATGGCAAAATGGGACATCGCCCTGCGCGATGAAACTTTGCTGAAAAAGGAAAGTAAAGACCAAGTGTGGAAACCTTTTACGCTGACCGGTGGCAAAGAAAACCCGTATGGTTTCGGCTGGAACATCGGAGAATTTCGCGGTCAGCGTCTTTTAAGTCACGGCGGACAAACCGCCGGTTTCGCCTCGAACATTTCGCGTTATACGGATGCCGGATTAGATATAATCGTTTTGACAAACCTCGGGGACCAGGGACTCGGCAGCGTGATCGCGCGCGGAATTGCCAAAATTTATATTCCCTCGATTTCTTTGAAGGCAATGAAAGAGCAATCTGCGTCGGACGCGAAGATTTCTAAAATAATCGCGCCTGCGTTGCGCGCACGTCTTGCCGGTCAACTCGATCCCGACTTGATGACCAGCGAACTGATAAAATCCCTCTCGACCGACAGTGCTAAAACTGAAAATCAGCGGCTTGCCTATTTCGGGGCGATCAAAAATCTCACATTTGTCGGCGGCGAAACATCAGAAAACACAAAAATCTACCGTTATAAAGTCGAAACGCGGAATCGCATTTTTTTGTGGCGTTTCGCCGTCAGCGACGCGGACAAAATCTTGGAAATGACGCTCGAAGAAGAAGAATTCAAATGAAAGCGCGGGTCATCTTCCGCGCTTTCGGGTCAAAAACTCAAAACCAATTCGCCGTCTTTTTCCTCAACAGTAACGCTTCCGCCGTCGGTTAATTTGCCGAAAAGAATCTCGTTAGCGAGCGGCTGTTTGATTTTTTCGTGAATCAGCCGCGCCATCGGACGCGCGCCGTAACGCGCGTCAAAGCCGTTTTTCGCCATCCATTCCCGCGCCGATTCTTCTAATTTCACCAGCACGCGCTTTTCGGCGAGCTGCCCGTTGAGTTCTTTGATAAATTTGTCAACGATATTTTTGATAATCGAAATATCCAGTGCTTTAAAGGCGATTCGCGCGTCGAGCCGATTGAGAAATTCGGGCGTGAACGTGCGTTCAATCGCGCCTTTTGCCGAACCTTTCGTATTCGTATCGTTGCGGAAACCGACTCCGCCGCTTGATAATTCCCGCGCGCCAGCATTGGTCGTCATAATCAAAATGACGTTGCGAAAATCGGCTTTTTTGCCGTTGTTGTCGGTCAGCGTCGCCGAATCCATCACTTGCAAAAGCAGATTGAAAAGATTCGGGTGCGCTTTTTCGATTTCGTCTAACACCAAAACGGCGTGCGGCGTTCGCATAATCGCTTCGGTCAAAAGTCCGCCCTGATCAAAGCCGACGTATCCGGGCGGCGCGCCGATCAAGCGCGAAACCGTGTGCGGCTCGGCGTATTCGCTCATATCGTAGCGCATAAATTCGATACCGAGCTGTTCGGCTAACTGTTTTGAAAGCTCGGTTTTGCCGACTCCTGTCGGACCCGAAAACAGAAACGAACCGACCGGTTTGGTCTCGTGTCCGAGTCCGGCGCGGGAAATCTGAATCGCGTCCACGACTTTGTTGACCGCTTCGTCCTGTCCGAAAATCACCTGTTTTAAGTCTTCGCGCAACGTCTTTAATTGTTCTTTTTCGTCGGCGACGACCGTTTTCGGCGGAATTTTCGCCATCCGCGCGACCGTGTTTTCAACCATCTGCACGGAAATCACCTTCGGACGCGTTTCAACCGGAAGCAGTTTCGTCGCCGCGCCGACCTCATCAATGACATCAATCGCTTTGTCGGGCAAGTGGCGGTCGTTGATGTATTTGCCGGCGAGTTCGGAGGCGATTTTCAGCGATTCGTCCGAATATTTTACGCCGTGATGCTGTTCGTAAAATTTTTTCAAACCTTTTAAGATTTCGTAAGTTTCATCAATCGTCGGTTCGCCGATTTCGATTTTTTGAAAGCGTCTTGCCAACGCCCGGTCACGCTCAAACGCCGCTTTGTATTCGGCGTAAGTCGTCGAACCGATACAGCGCAATTCGCCGTTGGCGAGCGCGGGTTTTAAAATATTTGATGCGTCCATCGCGCCGCCCGAAACCGCGCCCGCGCCGACGATTGTGTGAATTTCATCAATAAAAAGAATCGCATTCGGCTCTTTTTTGAGATCGCTGATGATCGCTTTAAAACGCTGTTCAAAATCGCCGCGATACCGCGTTCCGGCGAGAACCGCGCCCATATCGAGCGCGAAAACTTTCGCATTTTGCAGAACTTCCGGCACGTCGCCTTCAGAAATTTTCAATGCCAAACCTTCCGCCAACGCCGTTTTGCCGACTCCGGGTTCACCGACATACAGCGGATTATTTTTCTTGCGCCGGCAAAGCACCTGCACGGTTCTTTCAATTTCTTCACTGCGCCCGATGATCGGGTCAATACCGCCTTCTCTGGCTCTGGCGACGAGTTCGACGGTGAAAGATTCGAGCGGTTTTTTCTTATTTCCGCCGTTAGCCGCCCGTTCTTCAGCAAACTCTTCGTCCCCGACTCCTTCGGAAACGCCGAACTCCGTTCCGCTGTCAATTTTCGAGATACCGTGCGCCAGATAATTCAAAATATCGAGCCTTGAAATGCCCTGCTGCGACAGCAGATAAACGGCGTAAGACTGCTCGGCTTGATACAGCGCGGCTAAGATATTGCCGCCGTCAACGCGTTCCTGCCCGCTTCCCTGCGCCTGCAAAATCGCATATTGAATAGTGTTTTGAAACGTCGCCGTCAATTCCGGCATCTGTTTGACTTTGGCGGGCATTTTCTCCAAAACATTCGCAAAATACTCTTCTAAAGATTTTGCGATTATTTCAACCTTCGCGCCGCAGTTGTATAAAATATCCCGCGCCGCATTATCTTCGAGCAAAGCGTAAAGCAGGTGCTCCAACGTGACATATTCGTGTTTATGTTTGACGGCTTCATCAACCGCAAAACTTAGTGTTTCTTCTAATTCTCTGGTCAGCATAATTTTAAAACTCTTTTGATGATTATCTCACAAAATTCGTTTATTATTTATCCAAACTTAATCAAAAATTACTGATTGTTCTGCCAACCGTATTCGCCGATCAAAGGCACAAACGCGCATTTGCCGAAATCTTCGGTTTGAAAACCGTTTGGCGTGCGCGTGACGCGAAACAGATTTTGTGATTTTTGTTCAGGTCCGATTGGAATGACGAGCCGCCCGCCGATTTTCAGTTGAGCGAGCAGCGGTTCGGGCATCGCCGGACTTCCCGCCGCGACGAGGATTCCGTCGTATGGTGCGTGATTTTGCCAACCGTTTGTGCCGTCGGCACACTTCAAATTGACATTTTGGATGGCGAGTTTTTGCAGCCGTTCCGTGGCTGGCGCGGCGAGTTGCGGAACTCTTTCAATGGCGTAAACCATTCGCGCCAAATGAGCTAGAATCGCTGTTTGATAACCGGAACCCGCGCCAATTTCCAGAATTTTGCTTTGCGGATTAAGTTCCAACAGTTCCGTCATTCGGGCGACGATAAACGGCTGTGAAATCGTCTGATTGGCGGCAATCGGAAGCGCGTTATCTTTGTAGGCTTGAGATTTCAGCGCGTCGGGAACGAAAAAATGACGCGGAACTTCACGCATCGCTTCCAAAACCCGTTCGTCGCGGATTTTGTAATGTTCGCGTAAATTTTCGACCATTCTTCCCTGCGGAATTTCGTATTCGTTTCGATGTTTCAAGTTTTACAACCTATCGTTCAGAAAATTAAAAATGCGGCAATTTCACTCTCTTCTGTGGCAAACCTTTTGTAATTACTGATTATAATATTAATTTATCAAAGTAAAAGACTTGCCGTTTGGTAAAAACGACAAGTCTTTTGATTTATAAGTTAAGCCGAACGCTTATCTTTTCATATTCGCGTTGGATTTTGTATCAGGATCGTCGGTCGCCATTTGATTGGTCATTGAATCGTTAGCGACAACTTTCAACATATTTTTGACGCTTTTCACGTCTTTGA
The DNA here is from genome assembly GCA_965217575.1 of Pyrinomonadaceae bacterium. Taxonomy (GTDB): domain Bacteria; phylum Acidobacteriota; class Blastocatellia; order Pyrinomonadales; family Pyrinomonadaceae. The sequence continues at coordinate 2,364,732 of OZ244558.1, forward strand.
CTTCCTGCGCGGCTTTCACCGCTTTTTCCATTCCTTCTTTGGAAGCGACCGTTCCGCGAAGCGTAACGACGCTGTTTTCAACGTCAACATTGATCGTCGAATCTCTCAAATCATTGACTGCCGCCAGAGCGGTTTTGGTTTTCGTCCAAAGCCAGCCGTCTTCCGCGCTGTTGCCGATGGTGCTGCCCGCGGCTTTCGCATCATTAAGATAGCGATTGCTGTCTTTGTCGTATTCTTCTCTGGTAACGTCCTTGTCGTAAGTGACTTTGCCCGTTGCCATATTGGTATTCATTGTGGTAGTGGTCGTATTCGTCAAGACGACATTTGCATTATTGTTGACCACGACGGCTTTGTTCGCACTGGTTTCTTTGATTGTTTCGCAGCCGGCAAAAGCTAAAGCTGAAGCGGCGACAAATGTTAGAAATATTAATTTTTTCATACTGATTCCTCTGTTTTGTTAAAAATTTTAAAGCTAAAGTTAAAAACTTTAGAACACATCCTAATACATTCGGCATCGCTTTTCAAAAGGAAAAACGGTTAAACGCCATTTTAATCGGCGAATTATTACAAAATTTTTGTCTTTCCGTACGCTGAATTTTCGCTTTAAAGTAACTTCTGCCGTCTTTAAACATAACATTACATTGAAATAAGCTGCTGAAATAGCGCGGGAGGTTTTAACGTCAATCTTGAAAAAGCCGGAAGAAAATTAACGAGGCGACAAATCATTTTTGATCTTTTCGCCAACTGCTTTTCTATTATAATTTCGACTCAATTATTTTTTTTGACGCTTTCTTTAGCGAGATCATTCGCCTGATTGCTGTATTTTTTGGCATCTTCCATAATTTTTTGAAAATTTTCGTCTCTCAGCGCAAATTCGGCTTTGACGTTTTCCCGTTGTTTTTCATCTTTCGGATCGTAGCCGTCGCGCAGAAAACGCGCGGCTTGCCGATAATTTTCAAAAGCGTCCATTTGTTTTTGCAGACTTTCTTCCTTTAATCGCAGATATTCCTGAAAATCAGGATTGATATTCATTTCGCGGGCTTTTCCTATTTGGTCAATCGCGTCCGCGCCCAAAGCCATTCCGTCGTTGATAATATAAACCAAATCGTCCGAAATTTTCCTGACCTTTTCGACTTCATTACTTTTCATCGCGTCTTTCAGTTCATCGCGTTTTGATTCGTTTTCTTTGTATATTATTTTGATTTTATTTAAGTCTTCATTCGCTTTGACGACAAGCTGCGCGGCTTTGGTCGTGTCATCGGAAAAATCCAGCACGTCCGAACTTTCCGAACCGCCTTTTTTTCCGCAGGAACAAAACAGACCGCACCACAACAGACAAATGACGACGGCGGGCAGTATTTTGAAATCTGATTTGCTCATTATTTTATTTTAATCAATCGGTCGAAAATTTAAACATCAAAACGGGCGTTTATTCGTTTTCGGCAGAATTTTTATTCAATAATCGGGAAACTTTCAACCGCGCGTTGCGTTATAATTGACGCTGGTGAAAATATGTCGGGTAAAAATATAACTAAAAATCAGTCATTAATCGTATTTTTGATATTTTTGTGCTTCGTTTCCGCGGGTTGCTCCGACGTTTCCTCAAGAGATATAAAAAACGACAATCAGCCGACCAAAAAAGATGCCTCGTCAATCTACGGAAAACCACAGGTTGTCGGTCATATTAAATCCGGCGAAATAACCGAAAGCAGTGGCATCGCCGCGTCGCGCTGCAACAAAGACGTGCTTTGGACTCACAACGATTCGGGCGACGACGCTTTTATTTTCGCGCTGAATCTGCGCGGCGAAAACCTCGGAACGTGGAAGGTTACGGGAGCGAAAAATAAGGATTGGGAAGACATCGCCGCGTTTCAAGATAAACAATCAGGAAAATGCTTTTTGTATATCGGCGACATCGGCAACAACGAAAGATCAAAAACCGAAATGACGATTTATCGCGTCGCTGAGCCGAAAGTTTCCGCCGCCGATGTGAATTCAAGCGCGAAAAATCCGAACAAAACCGAAACTGCCGACTCAATTAAGTTTCAATACCCGGATATGCGGCACGATGCCGAGACCTTAATGGTTAATCCGAAAACAGGCGATATTTACATTCTGACAAAACGCTTGAGCGGCGCGGCGGGCGTTTATAAATTGGCGGCAGATTACAGTTTGGAAAAAATAAACACGCCCGAAAAAATCGCCGATTTCACCGTTCCCGCCGTTCCCGACGGATTTTTGACCGGCGGCGACATCGCGCCCGACGGCAAACGCGCCGTCATCTGCGATTACTTTTCGGCTTATGAAATAGTTCTGCCCGAAAACGCGAAAAATTTCGACGAGATTTGGAAGCAAAAACCCGTCATTATTCCGCTGGGCGAAAGGCAGCAGGGCGAATCCGTCGCTTATTCAACCGACGAAAATGCGATTTTCGCCACCAGCGAAGGTGAAAATTCGCCGCTGATTGAAGTGAAAAGAAAATAAAGACTGGAGCGCAAGCGTCTCGCTTGCAAGTCCGTTCGGCGCGAAGCACGAACGGACAACGTTTCAATTTCTGTAAACTTTCAAGCGATTAAACGCCGTCGCCGTTCTTGCTTCGCTCGAACGGCGGCAAGCGGGACGCTTGCGCTCCAGTCTATTTTCCTTTGAAAACGGGTTTGCGCTTTTCCAGAAACGCCGCCACGCCTTCTTCTTTGTCTTCGGTCGAAAAACAAATCGCAAACAGATCAACTTCGCGGCGCATTCCTTCGTCGAGATTCGAGCGCGACGCGAGTTTGACGGCTTCTTTTGCCATTTGCAGGGCAATCGGTGCTTTTTCGGCGATTTTATTCGCCATTTCCATCGTTTTCGCTTCTAATTCTTCGGGCGCGTAAACGTGATTGACCAAACCCAAACTCAAAGCCGTTTGTGCGTCAATCATTTCGCCGGACAAAATCATTTCCATTGATTTTCCTTCGCCGACAAGCCGCGTCAAACGCTGCGTTCCGCCGCCGCCGGGAATGATTCCCAAATTTATTTCCGGCTGTCCGAGACGCGCTTTTTCGCTCGCCATCCGAATATCGCAAGCCAGCGCGAGTTCACAGCCGCCGCCCAGACAAAAACCGTTAATCATTGCAATCACGGGTTTTGGAAAAGTGTCAATCGAATTGAAAAGCGTTTTTTCGAGAAACGTATTGCGCTGCGTGACGGCGGTTTGACCGGCAAACTCCGAAATGTCCGCGCCGGCGACGAAAGATTTTTCGCCCGCGCCGGTGATGACGACGACGCGAATTTCAGCGTCGGTTCGCAGTTCGTCAAGCGCGGCAACGCCTTCGGAATGCACTTTTGAATTTAAAGCGTTGAGTTTATCGGGGCGATTAATCGTTAAAACAGCAACCGCGCCGCGTTTTTCCACGAGAATTGTTTCGTAATTTGACATAATTTTTATTGATTTTTGAACTTTTGCGAATCTACATCTTACATTTTGTCGGTTATCGGCGACAAACCGGCTACTGTTATTTTGTCAAATATTACGCAGCGACTGGAGCGCAATCCGTCCCGGTTGCAATGCCGTTGAAAACGGCAAAAATGCTCGTTTATATTCAAGCTGCAAGTAATTTAAACGCTTTTTCGCGCTCTCGCGCTCATTGCAGCCGGGACGGATTGCGCTCCAGTCCCGGTGCATAATATCAATTATTAAATCAGAGCGCATTTGCTTTTTGATGTGCGGAGTTTTAAATTCGATAATTTGTTCGCGCAAGGAAAATAAATGAGTTCAATACAAATGGTTGACCTAAAAAGTCAATACGAAAAAATCAAAAACGAAATTGATGCGGCGGTGATAAACTGTCTTTCTTCAACGGCTTACATCAACGGACCGGAAGTGAAAAACTTTCAGGCAAATCTCGAAAAATATCTGAATATCAAGCACGTTATTCCGTGCGCCAACGGGACGGACGCTTTGCAGATTGCGCTGATGGCACTCGGTTTGAAGGAAGGCGACGAAATTATCGTGCCGTCATTTACATTTATTGCGACGGCGGAAGTCATTGCGCTGCTGAAACTTACACCGGTAATGGTCGAAGTTGACGAGAATATGTTTAACATCACGGCGGCAATTATCGAAAAAGCGATTACGCCGCGCACGAAAGCAATTGTTCCGGTTCATCTTTTCGGGCAAAGCTGTGATATGGAAGGGATTATGCGTGTGGCGAACGAACATAATTTATATGTGATTGAGGACAACGCGCAGGCAATCGGTTCGGATTATACGTTCAGCGACGGAACGACGAAAAAAGCCGGAACAATCGGACATATCGGCTGTACTTCGTTTTTCCCGTCGAAAAATCTCGGCTGTTACGGCGACGGCGGCGCGATTTTTACCGATGATGACGAACTCGCGCAAAAAATGAGAATAATCGCCAATCACGGACAATCAAAACAGTATTTTCATTCGGTCATCGGCGTAAATTCGCGGCTCGATTCGATTCAGGCGGCGATTTTGAACATCAAATTAAAGCATTTGGACGAATACTGCGCCGCCCGCCAGCAAGCCGCCGCGTTTTACAACGAAGCATTTAGAGACATCGCCGAACTGCAAACGCCCGCGCGCGAAGAACATTCGACGCACGTTTTTCATCAATACACGCTGCAAGTCAAAAACGGAAAACGCAACGAACTGCAAAAACATCTGGCGGAAAACGGCGTTCCGGCGATGATTTATTATCCTGTTCCGCTTTACCGGCAAGAGGCTTTTGCGGAATTCGTCGCGCCGGAATTTACTTTGCCAATCACGGAAAAACTGTGCGCTTCCGTTTTGTCGCTGCCGATTCACACGGAAATGAACGCAGAACTTTTGACAATAATCACGGATAATGTGAAAAGTTTTTTTGATTAAAGCCGGCTTTAGAGATGCCAGACGAGCGGCAGAACGATCATTACGACGATGAATAAAATCAGCGTCAGCGGCAAGCCGATTTTCATAAAATCGCGGAAACTGTAACCGCCCGGACTCATCACCAAAATATTGACCGGATGACCGAGCGGCGTGATGAACGCCATCGAAGTCGCCAGCGCGACACCCATCACCAGCGCGCGCGGATTGATGCCGATCTGCTGCGCGATGCTGATGGCGATTGGTCCCATTAATGCCGCGACCGCCGCGCCGTTCATCGCCTGGACGAGCAGCATCGTCGCCAGAAATAACCCGGCGAGCAGCGCGAGCGGTCCGAACGGTCCGAGAACCGCGACCACGCCGTTCGCCATCATCGCGGCGGCGTTGGTTTTCGTCAGCGCGATGCCGAGCGGCAAAATTCCCGCCACCAGAAAAACGGTTTTCCAGCTAATCGCCGAATAAGCCTGTTCGGTCGTCAAAATCCCGACGAGCATCATCGCCAGCGCGCCGCCGAGCATCACCGCGCCCGTGATATTCGGTTCGAGAACGGCGATCACCAAGGTCGCAATGACGATCATCAGCGCGGCGCGTCCTTTGTTCGGAACGGTAATGGCGGCTTCGTCGCTCGATAACAGCACGATTAAATCGGGATCGTCGCGCAAAATCGTCAATTTTTCGCGTGCCCCCTGCAACAGCAGCGCGTCGCCGAATTGCAGCGGAACGTCCGCCAGATTGATAAAAATTTCTTGTTCCGCCCGCCAAATCGCCAAGACCGTCAAACCGTATCTTTCGCGGAAATGCGCCGAACGCAGCGTTTCGTCAATCAGACGCGAGCGCGGCGAAAGCATCGCTTCGACGACATCCACGGCGCGCGACTGCAAATCCTGTTCGTGCCATTCGCTCGGCGCGAGATGTTCCATAAAAGGTTCGACATCGCGGCGGCGAAAATCTTCCTCATTTCCTTCAAGAATCAAAATATCGCCGTCTTCAATGACGGTTTCGGGCGAAATTGAAACGAGCCGCTTGCCGCCGCGTTCGATGGCGACGATGCTGACCTTAAAATCTTCGCGCAGCGTGCATTGGGCAATCGTTTTGCCGGTCAAAAACGAATTTTCCGGCACGGCGGCGCGAAAAAGATTTTTGTCGAGATGATAAGTTTCGACCAAATCTTCCTCCGGCTGCCGCGACGGAACCTGCGTTCGTTCGAGCATTGATTCGCGCGACAGCGTTTTGCGCCCGATCAAGGCGATATACGCGATGCCGACGACGACCAGCGGAATGCCGACTGGCGCGAAATCAACCAGACTGAAACCCTGAATATTATTGTCAACTAAAATCGAACTGAGAACGATATTGGCAGTCGTCAAAAGCGTCGCCATTCCGCCGAGAATCGTGCTGAAGGCGAGCGGCATTAAAATCCGCGAAAGATGAACATTCGCCTTTCGCGCCGCGCTCGAAACCGCCGGCAGCAGCACCGCCGCCGCCGCGATGTTGTTCATAAACAACGACAAAAACGCGCCCGCGATCATCACCGCGACGACCAGATGCGTTTCGCTTTTGCCGCCGACTTTGAGCAGAATATTCCCGACCTGTTCGGTCACGCCGCTGCGCTGCAACGCTTCGGCGAGAATAAAAATTGACAAAATGGTAATCACGGCGGAGCGCGAAAACCCGGAAAACGCTTCCTGCGGAGTCAAAACGCCCGACACGCCGAGCGCGACGACAACCAGCAAAGCGACCAAATCGGCGGGAATTTTGTCCGTAAAAAACAAAATCAACGCGATAATCAGAATCGAAAAAGTAATGACCAGTTGAACGTCCATTTAAATCAAATTATCAAGTATAGTTTGTTCAAATTCTACTGGCAATTGAAATCACGAGAAAGCGTAATTTCCGTCTTCGCCAAAAAACTTTCCCGAAATTCCTTGACATATAAATATATTCGACAGATACTGTGTAACCCCAAAATAAATCAGGTGATTTTCGGTTAAATGAAGAGTTGCTGTTTGAACACTCACCGGGCGTTTTCTTAAAATCACCGCTAACCACCATTTCTCGGAGAAAAACAATGAAAAAAATATTTTTTTTAACACTCTTGTCTCTTTTGCTGACCTTCGCATCCAACGCTCAAACAAAAACGACAACGACCCCCAACAAAACCACCGACGCAAAAACCGCTAACGAAGAAAAACCTAAACGGCAAATTTTCCGCTCGACCAAAGATCAGGTTACTCAGGCGCAGACGATGCTCAAGGGAAAATCTATGTATAGCGGTGAGGCGACCGGCAAACTTGATTCGGACACGCGCGCCGCTTTGAAAAAATACCAATCGGAAAACGGACTCAGAGCGACTGGCGCGTTAAATCGGGCGACGCTCGAAAAAATGGGCATCGAATTGACCGATAAACAAAAAGACATCCCCATTTCGCCGAATTCTTACGCGACGGCAAGTGCTGATAAAGCTGATAAACCGAAACGAAACATTTTTCGTACGACCAAAGATCAAATAATGCAGGCACAAAAAATGCTCAAATCAAAAAATATGTACGGCGGCGAGGAAACCGGCAAACTTGATGACGCGACGCGCGATGGTTTGAAAAAATATCAGGAAGCAAACGGTTTGAAATCAACCGGAACGCTAAATCAGATAACTTTGGAAAAAATGAATATCGAACTAACCGATAAACAAAAAGAGAATGCAAAAATGGATTCTTAGAAAAATTCTCAGTTGAAAAAGTTTTCGACAGAAAAGTAAAAAAACAAGCCAAGTAAAATTTTTGATTTTTGCTTGGCTTGTTTTTTAGTTTTAAAGATAAAATCTAAAATTCTAAAGAGTTTCATAAAATTATGAGTAATTTATCAGACATCGGTTTTCCCGTTCAAAATGAGCAGGACGTAAATGTTTTAATTACCGAAACGATTAAATACGTTGAATCAATCAAATGTCCGCAGGGATTTTATTTGAGATTTGCCGATTCATCCGGCGCGGAAATCTATTTACAGGGTAATGTCGAACAGGAATTAGTCGGTTTTAATCCGCATTTTGACGGCATCAGCCGCCGGAAAGTTGGTTTGAGCAGAAAGATCGAGCGCGATTCGTCGGAACTCGACGGCGGTTTTTACGCCTGGGCAAATCCGACAAATGACGCTGAATCCGGCGAATATCCTTTTGTTTTCGATGTGCCTGATTTTCGTCTGACGGAAATGGATGATTTTCCCGCGCTCAAAAACATTCAATTAACGGCTTTTGCTTCAAACGATTTCAAAATTTTTGCAAGCGAAAATGAATTTCGCGCCGACGAAAATTGGAATCAAATGGCGGCAAAATCTTTTATTCCGAGCGGTTTGTTTTTGCCGGACGACGAGAGAACCGAAATCGAACCGCCGCGTCCGATTGGAACTTTTGCGGGCGAAATAATCGAGTTTAAACTGAAAACCAACGAACTCTCGAACGAACAATTTTACTGGTTTTTAGTCGAAACTCTCGGTGGCGAAGTTGATGTCGTCGCCGATATAAAATTAGTTCCCGTCGAGCCGCAAATTGGCGGCATCGTCAGCGGACAATTCTGGCTTTCGGGCAAAATTGTTGATGAAGCTGAATAAATAATCGTTCAAATTATCTCAAGCAAATCCGCCAATTTTTCCGGCAAAGGCGCGTAAAATTCCATTTTTTCCTGCGTTTTCGGATGCGTGAAAGACAGTTTTTCGGCGTGGAGAAAAAAGCGGTCTAAATTGTTTATTGCCTGTCGGATTTTCACATCGGCAATCGTATTGTCGCGCCCTTCGTTGTATGTTTCGTCGCCGACGACCGGATGATTTAGAAACGCGAGATGAACACGGATTTGATGCGTTCTGCCGGTTTTGATTTCCACGTCGAGCAGTGTGAATTTTTCAAATCTGCGCCGCACATTCCACAAAGACAAAGCGTTTCGACCGTCTTTGCTGATCGCCATTTTTAATCTGTTATATTTGTCGCGCCCGATTTTTTCTTCGACTTTGCCGCTTTCGCGCCGAATCGAGCCGTGAACCAGCGCGACATAATTTTTGTAAACTTTACGGTCGTGAAACTGCTGCGAAAGATTTTCGTGCGTCGCTTCGTCTTTGGCGACGACGATTAAACCGGACGTGTTTTTGTCTAAACGATGAACGATGCCGATTTTGGATTTTAGACTTTGGATTTTGGACTGCTCATCGTCGGCATTGTCAATTTGGAGTTCGGAAACCGGAATTTTGAATTTGTAAGCGAGCGCGTTTGCCAGCGTTCCGCTCGAATTTCCAATTCCCGGATGAACGACCATTCCCGCCTGTTTGTTGATGACGATCAAGTTTTCATCTTCGTAAACGATTTCGAGCGGAATATTTTCGGCTTCGACCGATTCGACAATCGGCGCGATCAATTCGACTTCGATTTCTTCGCCGCCGCGCAGTTTATAAGAAGACTTCGCGTCTTTTTCATTGATCGTCACATCGCCGTCGCCGATCAGTTTTTGCAGCCGCGCGCGCGACCAACCTTCAATGTTTTCAGCTAAAAAAGCATCAAGGCGTTTACCGACATCTTCAGGCGACACGCTAAAATTCAGGATTGTATTTTCTTCACTCATAAAAATTAAATAATGCGGAAGCCCGCACGGAGTAAGGGCGCAAGATTATTTCCTTACTCCGTGCGGGCTTCCGCATCAATTATAATCAAATCTAAAATCAAATCGGATTTTCGATGACTTTTTTTGCAGTTTTCAGTCGCCAAATCATAAAAATTACCGCGCTCGCCGCGACGATCAAACTGATAATCTGCGAAGTCGAAAGTCCGGTTAAATCAGTCAAACCAAACAAGTTGCCGCGCGGATCATCGCGGAAAAATTCGATGGTGAAACGAACAATCGGATACAAAATCATATAAGCGATTAAAACCTGTCCGTTAAAAAGTTTTTTGCGGTGCAGATAAAGCAGAATGCCGAACACGACGAGCATCGCAAAAGATTCGTAAAGCTGCGTCGGATGCAGATAAACGTCCTTGCCCGCTTCGGTGTAAATCGGCACGCCGGTAAATTCGTGAGCGTGTTCGGTAAAATGCACGCCCCAGAACAAATCCGTCGGTTTTCCCCAGCAGCAACCGGCGGAAAAACAACCCTGCCGCCCGAAAAATTGTCCGAGCGCGAGACCCGGCGCGAAAGCGTCGGCAACTTTCCAGAAACTGAACTTGTAATAATGAATCAAAAACGCGAGCGCGATGAATCCGCCGATAAATCCGCCGTAATAAACGCCGCCCGAACGCAGAAAATCCAAAGAGAAGATATTGACGTTATCTTCGGTGAAAAACATCAAAATCTTTGAACCGAGCAATCCGCCGATAATCGTCCACAAACCGAGATCGTAAACGCGCTCTTTCGGCAAACCGTCGCGCTCGCCGAGTTTCGCCGCGACAAACAACGCCAATAACAAACCGACGGCAAGCAAAACGCCGTATGTATTAATCGGGAAACTACCGATTCTGAAAAGTTCTGGATACATCGTTTTTATTAGTTGTTATTTGATGTTTGTGCGTTGTTCTAATTTTAAACCGTGCAGCGGCAGCCGCACTCAAGTTCAATTTCGGTCGGCGAAGTAAAGTTTTGCGTTCCGTCCTGACGAAAATGCACAATTTCTTTTGTGTAAGGATTAAAAACAACTATGTCTTTCACACCATTTGCCAAATAAATCGGCGGCGAAATTGCCAAATCCTTTGCTTTGTATTTTTTGCTGATAACTTCAATGACGGCTTCGGGAACCAGCTTTATCGCTTCTTCCTGCTCTTCTTCCGCCGGTTCGCGGCAAAAAATTGAAATGTCTGGGCGTTTCAGCGAGCCGTCGGGAAACTGCACGTAAACAGCGGCAATATCAACGAAGTCGCAAGGATTATTTCCCGTGACGATCTTTATAATCGAATCTCGAATCCGATCAACTTCCTTCTGATGTTTATAAAGCGGCGATGCTTCCCAAATTGCTAAGTTTCCGGCGATTTCCAGTCTTACGCCCAAATCTTCTGCATTTAACAATTGCGGATTCATTTTACTTTTCCTCGCCTTCTTCCATTTCCTGTTGAATGCTAATTTCAACGCGGTCATAAATTTCGCGCAAACTCAATTCACATTCGACCGTTTCGATTTGCAGAACATCTTCGAGTTCGCTGTAACTTTTGTAAATCCAACTGTTATCTTTTTGTCTCTGAAAATGTTCGACGAAAGATTTGTCCTGCGAAACTAGAATGTAATCGCTCAGAGTTTCGTTGCCCATTCGATATTTTTGAAACTTCGTAGTGCGGTCATATTCGGCAGTTGACGGCGAAAGAACTTCAAAAATTACTTTCGGATTGACCAAAACATCTTTTTTCGTATCGTGAAAAAGCGGTTCGCCGCAGACAATCGTTAAATCGGGATAAGAAAATAAACTCGCGGTCGAAGTGCAAACTTTCATATTCGGCGATAGTGCTTCGCAATTTTTCCCCTTGAGTTTGGCGCGAACTTCGCCGCCTAAATTCACACAAACAAGGCTGTGCGAAAGGCTTTCGCCAGCCGTCGCGTAGATTTCGCCGTCGAGAAATTCGTGGCGCGAATCGGCTCCACGCTCAAATTTCAGATAATCTTCGGGCGTGGAAACCGCCGCCGTTTTGACTTTTGCAAGTCCCATAAAAGACTATTCGCCCGCCGATTGCGCCATCGCTTTGCCGACCTGAACTTTTGCCGGACGCAACAGTTTGTCGCCAAATTTGTAGCCGCGAGCGTATTCGGCGGTGATTTCATCGTCGTTTTCCGGCGCGACCGCGACCATATCAACCGCTTCGTGCAGTTCGGGATTGAAATTCACGCCGACCGCCGCGATTGGTTCAACGCCGACGCTCATCAACGCCTGTTCAAAAGAACGCGCCGTGCCTTTGACACCGCCTAAAAGATGTTCAAATGACGAATCTTTTTCGCCCGCATTGATCGCCAAATTTAAGTTGTCCAAAACCGGCAAAAGCGTCGTCAGAAAATTAAATTGTCCCTGTTTGGCGCGGTCTTCGAGCGTTTTCATCAAACGCTGACGCATTTCCTGCGTTTCGCGTTCCATCTGCGTTTTCACTTCGTCAAATCGCGTCTGCACGCCGACGAGTTTCGCTTCGGCGGCTTCGCGCCGCGAGCGTTCGTCTTTTAATTCGTTTTGCAGCTTTGTAACTTCCGGCGACACGGTTTTTTCGCCTTTCGGATCGGCGTTTGTTCGTTCGCCCGCATCGTTAAAACGGCGTTTGTCGTTGACGAAACTTTCTTCCGGTTCGCCTTCAATTATTTCTTCGTCGTTGTAATCTTGTTCGTTTTCCATCGTTTTTTTATTAAACCAACTCATAAAATTTGATAAATAATCTGTTTCATCCAGTTTATCAAACCATTCAGTCCAAGGTAAATTTGAAATCGCCGATAGCCACCGACGACGCAGATAAATCGCTTTTGCTTTGTATTTATCCACGTCAATCGGTTTCATCTTTTTTTTAAGCCGTCGCCGTTACTGATTCCGGCGTAAACTTCATTTCGCCGTTTTCAGCCGAAATATTGACGGTGTTTCCGCTGCCGATTTCGCCGTTCAAAAGTTTAACGGCGAGCGGATTTTGAATCAGCGATTGAATCGCGCGTTTCAAAGGTCTTGCGCCGAATGTCGGATCGTAGCCTTCTTTGACGAGCAGTTCCTTCGCCGAATCTTCGAGCTTAATCGAAATTCCTCTTTCCGCCAAATTTTTTCGCAGTTTTTCAAGCTGCACGTCAATAATCCGCGCGATTTCCGCGCGTGAAAGCTGTGTGAAGACGACAATATCGTCAATTCGATTCAAAAATTCCGGCTTGAAATGATTTCGTAAAACGTCCAGAATCATATCTTTAAGCGGCGTATCAACCAGCGCGGAAGATTGAATTTCACGCGAACCAAGATTCGAGGTCATAATCAAAACCGTGTTTTTGAAATCAACCGTTCTGCCTTTGGAGTCAGTAAGTCTTCCATCATCAAGGATTTGCAGTAAAATATTGAAAACGTCCGGGTGCGCTTTTTCGATTTCGTCAAACAGGATAACCGAATACGGACGGCGGCGCACGGCTTCGGTCAACTGTCCGCCTTCGTCATAACCGACATAGCCCGGAGGCGCGCCGATCATTCGGGCGACGGCGTGTTTTTCCATATATTCCGACATATCGAGCCGCACCATCGCGCGTTCGTCGTCGAACATAAATTCGGCTAGAGCCTTCGCCGTTTCGGTTTTGCCGACCCCGGTCGGACCGAGAAAAATAAACGAACCGACCGGACGATTCGGGTCTTGCAAACCGGCGCGTGAACGGCGCACGGCGTTGGCGACCGCCATCAAACCTTCGTCTTGTCCGATCACTCGTTTGCGAAGATTTTCCTCCATTTTGACGAGTTTCTGCATTTCGCCTTCGAGCATTTTGGAAACCGGAACGCCCGTCCATTTGGCGACGACTTCGGCGATGTCTTCTTCGTCAACTTCTTCTTTTAAGAAAACGCCGTCGGTCTGCAACTCGGCGAGTCTGTTTTGTTCGCCGGCAAGCTGTTTTTCGAGCGTCGGAATTTCGCCGTACTGCAACTCAGCCGCGCGGTTCAAGTCGCCCGCGTTTCGCGCCTGTTCGAGTTTCAGTTTGGCTTCTTCGAGCTTTTCTTTTGCGAGCCGCATCTTCTCAATTTCATCTTTTTCCGACTGCCATTTCGCTTTCATTCCGCCGGATTTTTCCTGTAAATCGGCGATGCGCTTTTCAATGTCGTTCAATCTCTCTTTAGATTTCGCGTCGGTTTCGCGCCCTAAAGCCTGTTTTTCAATTTCAAGCTGCAAAATTTCGCGCTCCAAAACATCAATTTCAACCGGCAGCGAATCAATTTCGATTCGCAGTTTCGACGCGGCTTCGTCAATCAAATCAATCGCTTTGTCGGGCAGAAATCTGTCCGTAATATAACGATTTGAAAGAGTTGCGGCGGCGACAATCGCCGAATCTTTGATGCGAACGCCGTGATGAACTTCATATTTTTCCTTCAAACCGCGCAAAATCGCAATCGTATCTTCGACGTTCGGCTCGCCGACGTAAACCTGCTGAAAACGCCTTTCTAACGCTTTGTCTTTTTCGATATATTTCTGAAATTCGTTGAGCGTCGTCGCGCCGACACAGCGCAATTGTCCGCGCGCCAACGCCGGTTTCAACATATTTGAAGCGTCAATCGCGCCTTCACTCGCGCCCGCGCCGACCAAAGTATGCAGTTCGTCAATAAATAAAATTATCTGTCCGTCCGATTTTTCGATTTCCTTCAAAACCGCTTTCAAACGGTCTTCAAATTCACCGCGATATTTCGCGCCGGCGAGCATCGAACCCAAATCCAAACCGACTAACTTCTTATTTTTCAGTGTTTCCGGCACGTCGCCCGAAACGATGCGCTGCGCCAAACCTTCGACAATCGCCGTTTTGCCAACGCCGGGTTCGCCGATTAAAACCGGATTATTTTTCGTGCGGCGCGATAAAACCTGAATCGTCCGGCGAATTTCGTCGTCGCGTCCGATGACCGGATCGAGTTTTCCTTTTCGCGCTCTTTCCGTCAAATCTATCGAATACTTTTCCAACGCCTGAAAATTTTCTTCGGCGTTCTGGTCGGTAATTCTTGAGCCGCCGCGCATTTGTTCGATAACTTTTTGTAAATCTTCTTTATTTACGCCGTGCGAACGCAAAATTCTGCCCGCGTCGCCTTCCTTTTCGGCGGCAATCGTTAGCAAAAGATGCTCGGTCGAAACGTATTCGTCTTCCATCGCTTCGGCTTCTTTCTGCGCGTTTTGAAACATCGTGTTAAAACGCGATGAAAAATATTGTTGTCCGCCGGAAACTTTCGGAAATTTGGCAATCGCCGCGTCAACTTCGTTTTCAATCGTCGAAACATTCGCGCCGACTTTTCCCAAAATAGGGCGCAGAGTTCCTTCTTTTTGCTCAAGCATCGCCGCTAAGAGATGTTCCGGCTCAACCTGCTGATTCTGATTTTTCTCAGCCACGCCGATTGCCGCCTGAACCGCTTCCTGTCCGCGAATTGTAAATCTGTCAAATCTCATATTCTGTTCAATTTCTTCCCCTTTTAGTGTAATTTAATAATAAAACCTGAGTGCCTTCTTGTCAAGTCTGTAAATTATATTTTTGAAAGCAAAAACGCGATCTTTTTTAAATTTTTCAGATGACACATTTCGATTTGAAATGTATATTTAGCTACGCACTCAAAAAAATCTTTCAGGTGAATAAAATTATGATAAATATGCAATTTTGGACTTTGAATTTTTTAGCCGTGATTGCCATCATTTTTTTTCAAAAAAAGAACGCGCAGATGCTTTCTTCCGAAGAGAAAAGAGAAAAAGCGCGGATTTTAAGCGAAAAAAGCAGTCTTAAACATTGGCAGAATTGGAGTTTCGTCGCCGCTTCGATTGTTTTGGTGATTCTAAATCTGCGCCTTGAAGCCGAGCTTCCGATCAAATATTTTTTTTATTTGATACTCACACATCTGACTTACACCGTTTTTCGGAATCGCCACGCTTTCCGGCAAATAGGTTTGCCCGACAAATATATCAATAAAGAATTTATTTTGGGCATTCTTACAGTTTTGCTTTTTGCCGTAGATATATTTTTTATTTTTTGACAATTAAATGAAAATAATCCGTGAAATTTTATCTCCGTTAATCGCGGTTCTGGCGGCTTTTATCGTCGGCGGCATCATTATTTTGCTGATCGGGGACAATCCGTTTAACACTTTTTATTTGCTGCTCGGAAATTCCTTCGGCTCGCTGAAAGACATCGGTTACACATTATCTTACACGACACCGCTGATTTTTACGGGTTTGGCGGTAATGGTCGCCTTTCGCTGCGGACTGTTAAATATCGGCGCGGAAGGTCAGCTTTACGTCGCCGCGTTTGCGACGGCGTGGGTCGGCATCACGTTCGGCGGCACGATTGTCAACGATGTTAACTGGTCTTGGATGAGTTTGCCCGCGATTTTGCTGGTTCCGATGTGTATTTTGACCGCGATTATTGTCGGCGGAATCTGGGGCGCGATTCCCGGCGTTTTGAAGGCGAAATTCGGCTCGCACGAAGTTATCAATACGATAATGCTGAACTTTATCGCCATCGCGCTGGTCAGTTATCTCACGCAGTATCATTACCGCGTTCCGGGCGACGCGATTCTCGAAACCGCCGAAATCGGAAACGCCGCCGACATTCCGCGTATCAGCCAATTTATCCCCGGAATGCCGGAATTCGTGCCACTCAGCGTCGCGTTTTTAATCGCGGTCGCTATGTGTTTTGTGGTCTATATTTTTTTGTGGAAAACAAAATGGGGCTACGAACTCCGCGCCGTCGGCGAAAATCCGAGCGCGGCGGAATACGGCGGAATTTCGCCGAATAAACAAATTATTATCGCAATGACAATTTCGGGCGCGCTCGCCGGAATGGTTTCCATCGGCGAAGTTTTGGGTTATCGCCACCGTTATTATCACGACTTTTCGGGCGAAGTCGGATATTTGGGAATTGCCGTCGCGCTGTTGGGCAGAAATCATCCGTTCGGAATTTTCATCGCCGCCTTATTTTTCGCCATTTTACAGCGCGGCGAGATTTTCGTTGACGCGTTTACGCCGAAAGTTTCCAAAGACATCGGCTGGGTTTTGCAGGCGATCATCATTTTGTTCGTCGCGTGTTTCCAGATGTATTCGCGGAAAAGCGCGAAGGTGAAAAAGTTTAAAGGTGAAAAAGTTTAAGAACGAAAATTTGAGAGGTGAAATGCCGATTAAAAATAAAATTGAGCGTTTTGAAGATTATAATAATTTGGCAAAAAGGAATTGAGTTTGTTAAAGAAATTTATATTTTGACCGAAAAGAAAGGACTGAAAAATGATTTCGGTTTAAGAGATCAAATACGCCGCGCTGCCGTTTCAGTCCCAACCAATATTGCGGAAGGATTTGAACGGCGTTCGCGTAAAGAGTATTTGAATTTTTTAAACATTGCTAAGGGTTCATCAGGAGAAGTCCGAAGTTTGTTATATGTTGCATTTGAAGTTGGATACATTAATGAAACTGAACACCAAAAATTAAAGGAAAAAGCAAGATTTATAAGCGGTTCGATTGCAAATCACATAAAATCAATAAATATTGCGGAGGCTTGACCGAAAACTTTTTCACCTTTTTACATTAAAACTTTTAAACTTCTGAACTTATGTATGAAATTTCCATTTTTGCATTGATATTTTCGACAATTCGGCTCGCCACGCCGCTGATTTTCGCCGCGCTCGGCGGACTTTTTTCCGAGCGTTCCGGTGTCATCAATATTGCGCTCGAAGGTTTAATGTTGGCAGGCGCGTTCACGGGCGCGGTGATTACTTACGAAGCGGGAAATCCGTATCTCGGTTTGCTCGCCGGAACGCTGGCGGGCGGACTTCTGGCTTTCGTTTACGCCGTCGCTTGTATCAAATTTCAAGCCGATCAGGTTGTTTCGGGAATGGCGATAAACTTTCTGATGATTGGACTTCCGGCGTTAATCAGCGGCGCGGTTTACGATTCTTCGGGTTCGACTCCGCAGATTGATAAAGTAAATCTGCTGCCCGAATATTTCAATCGGCTGTCGCTCGCTTCGATTCTGGCGTTCGCGCTCGTGCCGGTTTGCTGGTACGTTTTGTATAAAACGCCGTTCGGTCTGCGGCTGCGGGCGACGGGCGAAAATCCGGCGGCGGCGGACGCGGCGGGTGTCAATGTCATTCGTCTGCGATATTTCGCCGTGATTATTTCGGGAGTTTTGGCAGCGGCGGGCGGCGCGTATTTATCAATCGGACAATCTTCGCTGTTCACGCGAAATATGACTGCCGGACGCGGCTATATCGCGCTCGCCGCGCTGATTCTGGCAAAATGGCGACCGGTTCCGGTGCTGCTGGCGTGTCTTTTTTTCGGTTTGACGGAAGCCTTGACGATTCAACTCGGCAACATCAAACTCGCTTCGGGCGAAAACATTCCGATTCAATTCGTCCAAATGATTCCGTATGTTTCAACGATTATCGTTCTCGCCGGATTCATCGGTTTGTCGCGCGCGCCGAAGGCTCTCGGAATTCCGTATCGTAAGGAAAAATAATTGATTTTGAGAACGATAAAAAGTATTTTGAAAGTATGAATACAAAAGTAAAAACGACCATTACCATTGAAGCCGATTTGCTCGCGCAAGTTAAAAATGCGGCAAAAGATTTTCGCAGTCAATCGGAAGTGGTTGAAAAGGCACTACGGGAATACCTGCCGAAGCTAAAGCAAAAATCGCCAAAGCGAAAATTGACACGCAAGGAAGAGATCGAGTTGATGAACCGTTACGCTGATGAGCATCGGGAAGAACTTCTTGAAACTTTAAGTTATCAAATTGATTGGTGAAAAGAGGCGAACTTTACAGAGTCGAAAAATCGTCGCGGCGCGACCCGAAAGGATTTCGCGTTTTTGTCGTCGTTAGCCGCCAGCGATTTATTGAAACACATTTTGATTCGGTTATCTGCGCTCCGATTTATACAAAATGTATCGGTTTGCCGTCAGAAGTCGAGGTTGGAATTAACGAAGGGTTAAAGCACGATAGCTGTGTCCATTGTGATGAATTCATTAGCATTGAAAAATCCAAGCTGACAAACTTTATCGGCTTATTATCAGCGCAAAGAATCCGCGAATTAAATCAAGCCTTAAAAATCGCGTTGGAAATCGAAGATTGATCCGAAAAATGTGAATGAATTTTAAATTTTAACCTGCAAAATTTTTGTGCTATATTCTCAACTATTATGAAAATCCTTGTTCGCTAAACACTCTGTCGCTTCAAAATTCCGCTCTGCATTTTTATTCTGAAATGCGGATATATTCTGTTTTTTCTTTTTACAAACTTTAATTTTATATGTCTGAATTTATTGAGGCTAATTCCGCGCGGACAACGGATATTCCTGCGGAAAATAACGGTTTTTGGTCAATTTTTCGGGAAGCGGTGCGCGGTTCGAAGCGCGATTTTATAAGCGGTTCGCTCAGCGCGGCGATATTTCTGCTTGCGATTCCGATGGTTTTGGAAATGCTCGGCGAAAGCCTTTTCGCCGTCGTTGATATTTTTTTCGTCGCCAAACTCGGCGCGGAAGCGGTGGCGGTCGTCGGTTTAACCGAAGCGATGATCGTCATCGTTTACGCGCTGGCAATGGGCGTTTCGATTGGCGCGTCGGCGACGGTCGCGCGGCGCATTGGTGAAGGCAATACAGAAGGCGCGTCGCAGACGGTCGTGCAGGTTTTATATTTGGGCTTGCTTGTTTCGGCGGTTTTGAGCGTCATCGGGTTGATTTTCGCGCCGCAGTTGTTAAATTTGATGGGCGCGGAAAAATCAGTCGTCGCGCAAGGAACCAATTTTACGCGCATTATGCTGGGCGGCAATTTCGTGATTGTTTTTCTGTTTTTGCTCAACGGAATTTTTCGCGGCGCGGGCGACGCGGCGATTGCGATGCGCGTACTTTGGCTGGCGAATATTCTGAATATTTTTCTCGCGCCGTGTTTTATTTTCGGCGTGTGGTTTTTCCCTGAATTGGGCGTAACCGGCGCGGCGGTCGGCACGACTATCGGGCGCGGCTGCGGCGTTTTATGTGCTTTTTACGCGCTGACACGACGCGGCGGGCGTTTTAAAATCAGCCGAGATCAATTAAAATTCGCGCCGGAAATGATTTGGAAATTGACGAAACTTTCCGCGTCGGCTTCTTTGCAGACTTTAATCGGAATGACCAGTTGGGTCGGTTTGGTTCGCATCGTTTCCACATTCGGAACGGAAGCGGTCGCCGGTTATCAAATCGGCATTCGTATCATAGTTTTCGCGCTTCTGCCGTCGGTCGGAGTCAGCAACGCGGCGGCAACCATCGTTGGGCAAAATTTGGGCGCGGGAAAACCGGAGCGCGCTGAAAAATCGGTGTGGACAGCCGCATTTTACAACGCTGGATTTCTAACTTTAGTCGGCATCCTGCTCGCCGTTTTCGCCAAACCAATTGTTGCCGTTTTCACAACCGAACCGATTGTTTCAAAATATGCTTCAGACTGCTTACTGATAGTTTCGCTGGGCTTTTTATTTTACGGTTTCGGAATGGTTTTGGAAACCGCCTTCAACGGCGCGGGCGACACGGTTACGCCGACCTACATCAATCTTTTTATTTTTTGGCTATTTGAAATCCCGCTGGCTTATACGCTGGCATATCATTTCAAAATGGAAGAATACGGCGTATTCTGGGCGATCACAATCGCCTTTTCAGTTCTCGCCGTCGTCGCCGCAATTTTATTCAAACGCGGAAGATGGAAGAAAAAAGTCCTGTAAAGTTTTGGAAAATTGACAGAAACCAAAGATTGAATGCCAATCGCATTCTGATAAAAAGATACCCTGCAAAATAGAAAAGGGCATCTTGCAAGATGCCCTTTTCTATTGATTTTATTGGTGGCTTGGGACAGAATCGAACTGCCGACACGCGGATTTTCAGTCCGCTGCTCTACCAACTGAGCTACCAAGCCGTTTTTGCTCTTTGGTTAAACACCAGAAGCAAGTAGATTAGTGTAAATAAGCCTTTTGTTTATGTCAAATCGGTATGATGGGAAAGCGTGATTCGGCGGTGGTACAGATCGTTTTTTGAAGCTTTTTGTTGACAATGTAAGTGACGGTCATATAATAAATTGCTTGGCAGTAAATTATTTTGGTGGTGAGATTTTTCAAAACTGGCAGAATTTGTTTGATAACTGTGTCTGAATTGTTTTGAAAGACGATGATCGTTTTTGAAGGGTTCAGGACGAGCGCAGTTATTTTAACCGGTGTTGGTGAGATTATTTTCATGATAAAAAAATTGTTATTGATAATTGCAGGGGTTTTGTGTGTCGTTATTACGGCGTGTTCGACGACCAGCACGCCGAATGTGAATGTTAATGCCGTAACTAATGTCAATATGCCGCCGGAATTTTCGGCGAGTCCGGTGCCGATGTCGAGTTTGCCGCCCGGTATTCCCGATCCTAATTCTAATGTGAGCAACCTGCCGAAAGGAACGACACCGATTCCGGGCATTCCTGACCAAAAGGAACTGGCAAAGCCTTTTAAGAAAGGTCCGACTCCAATTCCGGGCATTCCTGACGAAGTTATCAGGAATAATCCGTTGAGCAGTTCATCGAATATGTCCAAAAATGACAAAAAACCACCGCAGTCAAAATCAGACACGTCAGCTAATTCCGCCAATAAACCGCCCGACACGCGTAAGTTTTAGGGTTCTAAATTATAAAAACAGTGCCGATAATTTATTACCGGCACTGTTTTTTCGGTCTATTCATCCTCTTCCGAGAGCGGGGCTGCTTTTTCTTTTTTGATGTCTTCTTTTTTGACATCTTCTTTAATTTTGACATCTTCTTTAATTATGCCGAGCGCGACTTTGGTATCTTTTTCAATTCGCTCGAAAATGTCCCGATTTTCTTTAAACAATTTTTTGACGTTTTCGCGTCCCTGTCCGAGTCGTTCGTCGCCGTAAGAAAACCACGCGCCGCTTTTGTCAACAATATTGTTTGTCACCGCCAAATCGAGCAAATCGCCTTCTTTCGAGATGCCTTCGCCGTACATAATGTCAAATTCGCATTCGTGAAACGGCGGGGCGACTTTGTTTTTGACGATTTTGACGCGCGTCCGATTGCCGACCATTTTATCGCCGTCTTTGATCGCGCCGATGCGCCGAATATCTATGCGAACGCTGGCGTAAAATTTCAGAGCCTTGCCGCCCGTCGTCGTTTCCGGCGAACCGAACATCACGCCGATTTTATCGCGCAGTTGGTTGATAAAGATAAAACAGGTGTTTGAACTCGAAACGATTCCGGTCAGTTTTCGCAATGCCTGCGACATTAAACGCGCCTGCAAACCCATATGCGAATCGCCCATTTCGCCGTCAATTTCCGCCCGCGGCACGAGCGCGGCGACCGAATCAATAACGATCACGTCAACGCTCGCCGAACGAACCAAAGTTTCGGCAATTTCCAAAGCCTGTTCGCCGGAATCAGGCTGCGAAATAAGCATTTCGTCAATATTTACGCCGAGTTTTTCAGCATAATCCGGGTCGAGCGCGTGTTCGGCATCAATATAAGCGGCGACTCCGCCGAGCTTTTGCGCCGAAGCGACGACTTGCAGCGCGAGCGTCGTTTTGCCCGAACTTTCCGGACCGTAAACTTCGATCACTCTGCCGCGCGGAAAACCGCCGACACCGATTGCCGCGTCAATGCTCAAACAATTTGTCGAAATCGAACCGACTTCTTCGTGCGGACGTTCCCCCAAACGCATAATCGAACCTTTGCCGAACTTTTTCTCGATATTCGCCAGCGCGGATTCAATCGCTTTGCCTTTTGTGTCAGTACTCATTTTTGTTGCTTCTCCAGCCATTTTTACTTTCTCCGTTGTGTGTGAATTTCAAACTTTATAAAGTTTAGCATAACGAAGCGCGTTTGTGAAATGATGTTTCATAGATGAAACGACTATTTTTTAATTTAAGATAAAATGTCTATTCAAGTTAGTGGAAATTTTGGATTTGTGCAAGTTTTACAAAACGAAACTTCTGTTTTTATTGAAGAGAATATTCGGCTTTTATATTTCCGAGCGCGAAAATTTCGGCATAAAATTTTTCAGATTGTATTTTATCGTTAGCGCAAAGCAGAATTGACGCACATCGGATTTATCGCAAAATTGATTTTTCATTGGGCGGCATTCCGTTCTTGCTTTGCTCGAACGGGCAAGCGAGACGCTTGCGCTCCAGTCACCGACCGTTTGTTTTAGCGTTACAATTTTTTCTATTTTCCTAAACAATCCAAAATCCAAAACTTAAATCCAAAATCAGTTTGCCATTTGCATAAACAGCGCGTCGGTGGCGATTTTGCGGTTGAGATTGACGGCGAAATTTTCGCGCATCGTTTCGATTTCTGCGAGCCACGACGCGAGACGTTTCGCGTCGGCGTTTTCGGCGAATATTTTTAGATTATTTTTGATGTCGGCGTTAATTATATTTTCTTCACTCGCGCCGAGCGTCAGTTTCCAAACGTCGTGAATCAGAGTTTCTAAAATTTTGAGCGAATTATCGTAATTATCCTTATTTTTCGCATCGTTCATTTCTTCGGCGGTTCGCAGAAGAACGGCGCGATCTTGTTTTATCAAAAGACTTTCCAAAACTTTGAGCATCGTTTCGCGCTGTTCGCGGAATTTGTCCAAATCAAGCACAAGAGCGCGTCCGATGCTTCCGGCGGAAAGTTTCGCCAAAATCGCGGCATCGTCGGGCGAAAATTTTTTGGTTTCAAGCAGATGATCGGAAATTTCATTCGTCGGAATCGGCGCGAAACGAATTGTTTGACAGCGTGAAAGAATCGTCGGCAAAAGCGCGTCGGGACGCGCGGTTATCAAAAAAATATGCGATGTCGGCGGCGGTTCTTCCAGTGTTTTTAAAAGCGCGTTGGAAGCGGCATCGTTCATTTTGTCCGCGTCATCAATCAATAAAAATCTCGCTTTCGCCTGATAAGGTCGAAAATTCGCTTCTTTTTCCAAATCGCGCACCGCGTCAACCAAAATATTTTTGTTGTAAGGAATTACCAAACCGATGTCGGGATGTTCGGTGAAAATTACTTCTTTGTACGCGTCTTTATCGTCAACTTTCGGAAACGTAAAAACATCGGCGCGTTTACAGGCGGAACATTCATCACACGCCTCGCAATCGCGCGGATTTTGACAGACGAATGATTTCGCCAATTCCAGCGCGAATCGTTTTTTGCCGACCCCTTCTTCACCGACGAAAATCAGCGAATGCGGAACGCGTTCTGCTTTCAGCATTCGCCGCAAACTTTCTTTGATGTAATCGTTGCCGATGAATTTGTTAAACATATCCAAAGTGGAAAAGTGAAAATGTAAAAGAGCAAAATTACCGATTGCAAAGCATCCGAAAACTTCACTCTTTCACATTTTCACTTCAAAAATTCCGAAACAATTTCCATCACGCGCGACTGCACTTCGCTGGTTGAACCTTCGGCATTGATCGTGCGAAACCGTTGCGGTTCGCGCGCCGCGATTTCCAGATACGCCGCGCGAACGCGATCATAAAACTGCTCTGTTTCCTTGTCCATTCGGTTTTTTCGGATGCCTGCGTCGCTCCGCGAATGAGTTCGCAACAGTGCTTTTTCAACCGGCAAATCGAAAAACAAGGTCAAATCCGGTTTGAGTCCTTCGGTGGCAAATTCGATAACTTGATTGACGACCTTTTCGGAGAATCCGCGCCCCGCGCCCTGATAAGCGAAAGTCGCGTCGGCGTAGCGGTCTGAAATGACGATTTTTCCTTCGGCGAGTGCCGGTTTGACGAGAAAATTAACGTGTTGCGCGCGGTCGGCGGCAAACAGCAATAATTCGGCGAGCGGCGAAACATTTTCTTCGGTTTCGAGAAACGCTTCACGCAGGCGGCGACCGAGCGGCGTTCCGCCGGGTTCGCACGTTGTCAGCACATTGCAACCTTTCATCAAAAGTTCACTCGCTAACATTCGCAACTGCGTTGACTTGCCGCTTCCGTCAATGCCTTCAAAAGTGATGAATTTTCCGCGCAAAATATATTATTCCGAATTAGTTTTTTTTCGTTCTTGTGAAACCGTCGAAATGGCGTGTTTGAAAATCAAAAAATCTTGTCCGCCGACATCGAGCAGAACCGAAAATTTGTCAAAACTTTTAATTCTGCCCGCCAGTGTCGCTCCGTGCATCAGGTGAATCATAATATTGTATTTTTCCCGCCGTGCCGTATTCAGAAACGCATCTTGTATATTTTGGGCAGTTTTTTCCATATCATTTCTCTTCTCTGGTGACAGTGGGGGATGTCAAAATAAAGTTTATAACAGATTTAGCCAGACAACAAGAAATTTTTCACAAGTTATTGTAATTTAAGTATTTCCCAAAGATTTTTTTGCGTCTCCGGCTCATTTCCGAACCCGTCGAGCCAAATCGCGTCTTTTTCACGCCGAAACCAGGAAAGTTGCCGTTTGGCGTAATTGCGAACGTCCTGTTTGGTTTGTTCAATCGCGCTTTCCAAATTTCTCTCGCCGCGCAGATATTCGCCAACCCGCCGGTAACCGTGCGCGCCGAGCGCGTTCGTCTCATCTTTTACGCCGCCGGCGCGAAGGTGTTTCACTTCTTCGACCAAACCGCTCGCAAAATGATGTTCGGCGCGGGCGTTTATTTTTGCGTATAAGCGTTCGCGCGGCGGATTAAGTATGAAAATTTTTATTCTTTCGGCAAATTCGGGCGGATCCGAACGATTATTTTGAATTTCCGAAATTCTTTCGCCGGTTTGAAAATAAACTTCCAGAGCGCGTTGAACGCGTACGTAATCACGCGGAAAAAGTTTGTCGGCGGCGATTTTATCAACCTTTCGCAGCATTTTATAAAGATACTCCACGCCTTTTTTTTGCCTGATCGCCGCCAACCTGTCTCGCAGTTTTTCATCGGTTTTCGGACTTTCAAACAACGGCTGACGCAAGGCGCGAAGATAAAAACCCGTGCCGCCGACGAGAATCGGAATATTGCCGCGCCGTTCGATTTCGGCTATTTCCGCCGCCGCGTCATTTGCCCAATCCGCCGCCGTATAATTTATTTCGGGCGCGACATAATCAACTAAATGATGCGGAACGCCGCGCATTTCTTCAGCCGAAGGTTTGGCGGTCGCAATCTGAATTTCTTTGTAAATCTGCACCGAATCGCAATTGATTATCTCGCCGCCGATTTTCAGCGCGAGTTCCACACCGATTTCGGTCTTGCCCGAAGCCGTCGGTCCACTAATCGCGTAAATACTTTGTTTCTCTGATTTACTATGCAAAATTAATTAGAATTCAAAAATAAACGCGTCATCGTGACCAGCAAAATCACACCGAACAAGATGACCGCTCCGATAATTTGATGACGGGAAAAACGCATAAGAAACCGGCGATAATTTTACAACAATTACGATTGTTTTTTAATGTATGGTGCGCGAATTACAAAACAATCGCGCCCGTCATTCAGATTATTCTCCAATTTATTTTTAGTTGTAACGATTTACAGCAATTGTGAAATGAATGTCAGGCTCAAAAAACTTCCGCCATCTTTTTAACTCCATATATTTAATCAAAAATTGCTTCGGTATTTTTTAGCTCTTCAACCTGTGATAAATATTCAGCATTCGCTCCGGGAAACTCAAAACATCGTCAATAAATTTATTGCAGTTTCGCCTTCACGTCTTCGTGCAAAATTTCGACAATTTCGCCCGACTGTATTTTCTCCAACGATTCGTGAATGTCTTCAATCACTTCCGCGTGAGTAGCGAGGCGATTGTTAAATGCCCGTAGAACCAAAATTGAAACTTTACGGTTTGATAAATTCTGTTGAGATTTAATGTTTGTGTCTGCCGTTAGCAAAACGTCAAAACCATTTTCTTCGGCAAGCGTAAGCAACTCGCCGTTCAAAACGTCCGCCCAACCTTGATCTTGCGTTGTTGCAGTTTCGTGTTCGGTTAAATAGTTTTTCAACCGACGGTCCAAATTGTGGTCAAGCAAAATCTTCAAACTACGGCAAATTCCTTAATCAAAGATTTTTCCGCCATTTCCAAAACGGCAATGGCTTGTTCGCGTGTTATCGGCGGAAAACCTTCGAGAAAATCTTCTAAAGTTTCGCCGCCTTCAAGATAATCGAAAAGATTTTTAATGGGAACGCGAGTTCCCGCAAACACAGGCGTTCCGCTGACTTTGTTTGGATTTATTTCGATGAAATCGTTTTTCATAATAAAAGTTTATCACAAATTTAACTCGTCAATCTGCGATAAATATTCGGCATTCGCTCCGGCAAACTCAAAACGTCATCAATAATCGTGTAGCCGACATCGCCGTATAAATCTTTTAATTCGTATTCGGATTCTTTGTCAACCGTGATGCAGAACGGCGTGATTCCCTGCATTTTGGCTTCGGTTAAGGCTTCGCGCACGTCTTCGCGGGCGTAACGCGCGTCGCCGTAATCGTGGTCGTAAGGTCTGCCGTCGGTTAAAATTATTAAAAGTTTGGTGCGCGATTCCTGCCGCACTAATTTTGCGGCGGCGTGGCGGATTGCCGCGCCCATTCGCGTGTTGTTTTGGAATGTGATGCCGCCGATGCGTTTTTCGATTTCTTCGGAATATTTTTCGTCGAAGTCTTTGACGACGTAAAATTTTACGTTGCGTCTGCCTTCGCTTGTAAAACCGTTGATCGAATAAACGTCGCCGACGGCTTCGAGGGCTTCGCTCATCAAAACCAAGCCTTCTTTTTCGATTTCGATAATTCTGCGTCCCGGATAAGTGTAAGGCTGCAAAGGATTTCGCGTAATTGTTCGCGCCGTCGAAGAAGATTGGTCGAGCAGAATCGAAACGGCGACATCACGCTGTTTTCTGAGACGTTTCGTGTAAATATTTTCCGATTGCTGTCCGTCGGCGCGGCGGTCAATGACGTAATCCACGAGTGCGTTCAAATCGTAATCTTCGCCATCCAATTCGCGGTGAATTTTAGTCAGATTTTCCGGCTTCATCAATTGAAATTGGTGGCGGATCGAAGAAATTACGCCGCGATAACGTGAACGCGCGAGTTCGACGAAATTGCGGTCTCCTTGTCTGACTTTTTTCTCGATGACGCGGCACCAGCCGGTGCGAAAATCCGATAAATCCTTGTCCCATTCGTCGTAACTGAAAGCCAAATCGCCCATTTCCAGCGGCTGTTCGGGCATTTCGTTGTGCGCCCAGGATTCCGCGCCCTGCAAATCGTCGGGTTCGCCGTCTTCGTCTAAACTGTTCCAAGCGTTGAACAAATCGCTGACATCCTGCGGCTTTTTCGGCTTTTCTTCGCGCTTGACCTGATTTTCCGTCACGGCTTCGCCATTTTCCTTGTCTTCATAAGCGTAATCGCCTTTTTCGTCGTTTTCGTCCGGTTCTTCCTGCTGCGTCTGTTCGGGCGTGATCGCCTGAAAAAGCGCGTACACGCGGCTCGTCGCCATCAAAGCGTCGGCGACCGTCGAATCTTGGATTTTAGATTTTGTATTTTGTATTTCTCCATTCGATGTTTGCAGATAATTTTCGATGACAGTTTCGATTTCGGAGACAATTTGCCCGTAAAACTGCCGCGCGTCATCGGTCGCGCCGCCGCATAAAGTTATTTGAAACAACAGTTCAAACGGCACTTGGTTGATTGGCAAATCGAAAATATAAGGACGTTTTTCGCGCAGAAAATTCTGCATTAAATCCAAATCTTTGCGAAGCCCGCGATAAGTTTGGCGGAGGTGATTGTCAATGCGCGCGTTTTCCATCGTGCCGAAAATTCTTTTCGCCAGATTCGGTTCGGGGAAAATTTGCAGAACCGTTTTATAGTCGGAATTTTTCGGCAGTTTTTTACGTTTTTCCCGCGCCTTTTTCGCTTCTTCGTCAATCGGCAGAGACTTTTCGGCTTTTTGTACATCTTCGATATAACCGCCGAGCGAAAAAGCATCAGTTTGGTCGGCGGTCGCCTCATAAAGCGCGGAAAGCTCGGCAAAAGCGGCTTTCAAACCGTTGGTGTCACGCTCGTAAGTGCCGAATTCGATTTGTCCCGCACCGTGCGCCGCGAGAACTTTGTAGAGCCGAAAATCCATTTCATCGCTTTCAAACTCCGCGATATTCGACGGCAGATAAATCGTTTTGCCGTCGGAAATCCGCGATTCCTGCGGAACGGCGACGAGCGGCGCGATTTCCACTTCCTTGCCCGTCAGACCTTCGATGTAAATTCTTAAAATAGTCTGCACGTTTTCGAGCGGCAGACCGATTGAAGATTCCTGCAAAAGCGCGTTGCTGTTTCGGGTTTCGAGCGCGAAATAACTGCGCCGCGCCTTCGCGCTGTCGTCTTTCGTTTTCTCCAAACCCGCTTCAATCCATTCTTCAAACTGCGCGAGCGAAACTTTCCGCAGTGCCGACGCGCTCGAACGAAATGCCGCGAGCGCGGATTCGGCATCGGCTTCGGCGATTTTCCCGACCAGTTTCAAAACCTTCCGCGCGATTTCGACGACTTCGGTTTTCTTCCGCAAAACGACGATATTTTTGAAAAACTGCGGACTCGAACGAATAAATGAAATCAAAATCGCGTTGCCACTTTTGGCGATTTGCGCGAGAACTTCCCGCCAATCTTCAAAAACGGCATCAACGCGGCGCATCACTTCACCGCCCGCGCTGACGAAATGGAGCGTCACGCTGCCGCCGAATTCCAAAAAGTCTGCCGCCTCGGTCATCAGTTTAACGGCGTTTTCGGCGGAAAGTTTTTCGACCGCAGCAGGCAGAATCTGCCACAAATCAGCCGTCATTCCGCCGGTTCGATTAGCAAAATGCGAAGCCAGCGCGACAATTGATTTGGCGGCTTCGCGCTTGTCTTCGCCAAAATTATCAATCGTTTCGGCGATTTTCGGCGTTTTCTGCAAAAAATCCGCGCTGTGTTTCGCCGAACGATTGGCGATTTCAAACGCCAGATTCAAAATATCGGTGAAAAGTTTGTTATCGCCGACGGTGTTGGCGAGTTCAGGAATTAAATTAAAAGTTTCCAGTGCAATCGAACTCGACAGCACAAGCTGGCGCGTACAGATTTGAAAAACGAGCGAACGCGCTTTGGCAGGAACTTTTTTGAAATCGTTCATACCGCGCGCGAAAAATTTTGCCCCCAAATCGGCGTTCGCCATCGCCAGCCGCTTACCCATTTCCGCCCACGCGCGTAAATCGTCGGCTTCCAAAATCTTCGCCGCTTTCGGCACGGCTTCGACAAATTCGCGGCTGACGCGCAGTGAAACTCCGGCTAATGCCGCGCTCATTTCCAGGGCGGCGATCTTTTTTTCATTCGGAAGTTTCCCCAATCGCCGCGCTAAACCCGTGAATGTTTGTTTTTTAGAATTCTGTAATTCATTTTCCTTTTCTGCCATAATTTAAGTTTAAGGTTTTAATGTTATAAACGTCTAGTCGGAGCGCGGACGGGTCGTCCACCGGTCGAGAAAACCGTTAATATTTTAGTAAAGTGAAGTGTGCGGCATCGCCTTTTCGTCGGCGGACGAGCCGTCCGCGCTCCGGCTATTTCAATTCTCTGAAAAGTCGTGATAAGATTTTTGATTGCTTTTCATAAGAATACGTTATCGTTGGCGTGATAATTTTTTTTAGCCGCCAATTATAAATCACCAAATAAAATGGACAAATTTTTAATTCGCGGCGGCAAACCGCTCAACGGAAAAATCGAAATCAGCGGCGCGAAAAATTCCGCTCTGCCGTGCTTGGCGGCGACGCTTCTAACGGCGGAAATCGTGACGCTGCATAATGTTCCGTATGTCAAAGATTTAATTACGCAGCGGCGACTGCTCGAAGATTTGGGCGCGACGGTTTTAACGCCGGAGCTTCGGACGCACAAAGTTAATGCGAAAAATATCGAAGTTTACGAAGCTCCTTATGAACTCGTCAAAACGATGCGGGCGAGCGTTCTGGCACTCGGTCCGCTGCTCGCGCGGTTCGGTCAGGCGAAAGTTTCGCTTCCCGGCGGCTGCGCGATTGGCACGCGCCCGATTGATTTGCATCTGAAAGCCTTTGAACAATTAGGCGCGACGGTTTCGCTCGAAGCGGGAAACGTCGTCGCCCGCGCGCCGAAAGGTCGGCTCGTCGGCGCGGAAACTTTTTTTGAAAAGGTCAGCGTCACCGGAACTGAAAACGTGTTGATGGCGGCGGCGTTGGCGAAAGGCAAAACGACGATTCATAACGCTGCGCGTGAACCGGAAATTGAAGATTTAGCCGAACTGCTCAATAAAATGGGCGCGAAGATCAGCGGCGCGGGAACGGAAACGATTGAAATTGAAGGCGTTGAAGATTTAGGCGGCGCGGAACACGTCATAATTTCCGACCGCATCGAAACCGGAACTTTTATCGTCGCGGCGGCGATTACCGGCGGCGAAATCGAAATTTCAAAATGTCAGCCGCAACATTTGACGGCGGTGATCGAAAAACTGCGTGAAGTCGGCGTGGAAATCACAAAGATTGACGAAACGACGCTTTCGGTCAAATGCTCCGGTAAAGGTTTGATTGCAAAAGATATGCGAACCGCTCCGCATCCGCTTTTTCCGACCGATATGCAGGCGCAGTATATGGCGTTGATGACGCAAGCCGAAGGCACTTCGACCGTCGTCGAAACGATTTTTGAAAACCGCTTTATGCACGTCGCCGAACTTATCAGAATGGGCGCGGATATTCATATTGAAGGCAACACGGCAATCGTGCGCGGCAAAACCAATTTGATGGGCGCGCCCGTTCAGGCATCCGATTTACGCGCTTCGGCTTCGCTCGTGCTTGCCGCGCTGTGCGCCTCCGGCGAAACAATTATTGACCGCGTTTATCACATTGATCGCGGTTACGAAACCATCGTCAGAAAACTAAGTTCGGTCGGCGCAGACATCGAACGAATCAAAGAAAATATCACGCGCGAAGCCGAATAAACGGGTCAACGCCGCCAAAGATTCTTCTAGCGGAGAGTGCGATGTTCAACCATCAGACAGGCATTTTGGACGACTTTAATTCCAGCTTTGGCGAGCGTTTCGGCGACTTCGTTATTGCAAATTCCCGACTGCATCCAGACGGCTTTCGGCTTTTTCGCCAAAATATCGTCCGTGTGTTTCGGCACGTCGCTTGAACGGCGAAAAATATTGACAAGATCAACTTCTTCTGGGATTTCTTCCAAACTTCGATAAACTTTTTCGCCCAAAATTTCCTTCGCGTCAGGATAATAAACCGGCACGGGAATAATCTCAAAACCCGCGCTCTGCATATAACTCGGCACGTAATACGCCGGTTGATGCGCTTCCATTTTAATCCCGATGACGGCGATGGTTTTGGTGTTGTGCAATAATTGTTTGATTTCGGCATCGCTGCCGAGCAGATTTTCTTTCCAATTCATATTGATAATGCTGAATGATTTTCAGCTATAGTTTGTTAATTGCGTTTTCGGGTGAACCAAAATGCCCACGCAATTAGAACAAATTGCAGCGGCAGGCGCAAATAAAGAGCGAACGGACTAAATTCAGGAAATATTTGCGGATTCAACGCCATAAAAATATTCGCCGGAAAAACAGCGATCAAAAGTGCCATCAAACCCCACGCCGCGAGTTTTGTAAACTTCGGAATCAACAGCAGAACGCCGAGCGCGATTTCAAAAAAGCCGCTCAGATAAATTAAAAATAAGTGCTGCGGCAAAACGGGCGGCATCATTTTCAAATAAAAATTGGGACTGAGAAAATGATTGATTCCCGCCAGCATAAAAGCAACTGCGAATATCCACTGGAAGATTTTTTTGATCGTTTTCATCAAGTTTTATTCTACTCCAATTTGATTATCAAAGATTAACAAGCGCGCTGAAACACAAACTTGTTTCCATCTCGCGAGTTGTCGTTTGCGTCTTAAAAAGATAAATTGTTGTATTGGTAAACTAAATATTTTATAGCAGAACTTTATGAATTTTGAATTAAACGAGGAACAGGAACAAATAAAATACAGCGTCCGCGAGTTTGCGGAGAGCGAAATTTTGCCGCACGTGATGGAATGGGACGAAACTCAGCATTTCCCGATTGAACTGCGCCCGCAACTCGCCGAAATCGGTTTGATGGGCGTGATTTTCCCCGAAAAATACGGTGGCGCGGGAATGGGTTACGTTGAATATGCGACCATTATCGAAGAAATCGCCCGCGTTGACGGTTCGGTCGCCTTGTCGGTCGCGGCGCATAATTCGCTTTGCTCAAATCATATTTATATGTTCGGTTCGGAAGCGCAAAAGGAGAAATATCTTGTCCCGCTCGCGCGCGGCGAATCGTTCGGCGCGTGGGGATTGACCGAAGCCGGCGCGGGTTCGGACGCTTCGGGAACGCGCACGACGGCGGTGAAAAATAACGGCGATTATATCGTCAACGGCTCGAAAAATTTTATCACGCACGCGATTTCCTGCGAAACTTTGGTCGCCGTCGCCGTCACCGACAAGGAAAAAGGCGCGAAAGGAATTTCGGCGTTTATTTTCGATAAATCAATGGACGGTTTTCGCGCCGACAAAAAGGAAAACAAACTCGGAATGCGCGCGTCCGAAACGGCTTCGGTCGTCTTTGAAGACTGCCGGGTGCCGCAGGAAAATCTGCTCGGCGATTTGGGCGCGGGCTTTACGCAGGCGATGAAAATTCTCGACGGCGGGCGCATTTCAATCGCGGCTTTGAGCGTTGGAATCGCGCAGGGAGCTTATGAGGCGGCGGTTCGCTACGCAAAGGAAAGAGTCCAGTTCGGTCAGCCGATTGCGGAATTTCAGGCAATTCAATTCAAATTGGCGAATATGGCGACGCAGATCGAAGCGGCGCGATTATTGACTTGGCAAGCTGCTGCAATGAAGGACGCGGGCAAAAAAGTTACTAAAGAATCGGCAATGGCGAAACTTTACGCTTCGGAAGCCGCCGTTCGCGTGTCGGAAGAATCAATTCAAATTCACGGAGGTTACGGTTATACGAAAGATTATCCGGCAGAAAAATATTGGCGCGATTCAAAACTCTGCACCATCGGCGAAGGCACGAGCGAGATTCAGCGAATCGTCATCGCCAAACAACTGCTCAAAGCGTAACCGAATAATTTTGCCCGCCGTCATTGAGAAAAACCGCCCGATTGCGGCAGCAAAATTATTGTTCTGCCGGTCGAGCCACCGTCGAATCAAGCGGATTTTTGATGGTGAGATTTATTTCGACCGGCACGACGCGCTTAAAACTTAGAAACGCTTTTTTGAATCGTCCGAAGATGAAAACCGTTCCCGTCACCGTCCATTCGTCTTTTGAATTTTTGAATTCTTTCAACGCTCCGCGCAGCGTTTGTCCGGTGCCGATAAAGATTTTCACGGGTTCCGGCAAAACGGTCGTCCGGTTTTTTTTGACGGTGAATGATTCTTTGTATTCCGCGACTTCGACCGCTAAACCGTTGACGCGAAAATCTTTGAATGTCAAAAAATCTACCGTGCCGTTCTGATCTAACGAATTGATTTCTATCGGAAGTTCCAGCGTGATGCCCGTCAGCGAAACATCAACGAGTTCCGGCGCGCCGATTTTTACCAGCGTTTCGGAGTTCGCTTCAGCATTTTTTTCGTCTGATTGTGAATTTTCTTCACTTTGATTTTTGACGGAAATTTTTGTTTGATAAACTTTGTAGCCGCGAATGGTGTCGGGTAATTTTTGCGCGGCGGCAAATGAAGAAAATAAAAACAGAACACAAACCAAAGCCGAGCCAATCCGGTAATCGGCGGTTTTTTTAATGTGGTATGTTTCTTTCATCCGATTTACCGATGCCGGCTCAAATCAAAAAGCGCGATGGCGAGTTTTATCGCGGCAAAAAGATTTCAAACGTTGTGCCTTGTCCGTTTCGGCTTCGCACCTTAATTTTCCCGCCGGAATTTTCAACCGCGTTTTTTACCGCGTCGAGTCCGATTCCGCGCCCTGAGATTTCCGTTACTCGCGGCGCGGTTGAAAGTTCAGATTGAAAAATCAAATCGAGCGTTGCTTGTTCGGTCAGCTTTTCGTCGGCGGAAATGATGTTTTTTTCGACCGCTCCGGCTTTCAATTTTTCCAAATCAACTCCGCGCCCGTTGTCGGCGACGGTCAGCCGCCAGCCGTCGTTTTCCGCTTTCAAATAAATTTCCACTTTCCCGCCGCTTTTTTCGACGGCGTGATCAACGGCGTTGCGAACCAGATGAAGAAGAATTTCAAAGACGAGTTGGAGATTTTCGGCGGGAAATTCCCGATCAGCGGCGGAAATTTCAAATTCGATCTGTTTATCCAGTTTGCGCGCCAGATTTTTTCCGTGCGCCGCGACTTTCGATAAAACGCCCGGCAAATCGTTCGCGGAATTTTGCGGTAGAATTTCCAGCTCAATCTGCGCGGCGAAATCGGCGGCGATTTTTTCGATTTGCGATCTTTCAGCGTCACCGGCAAACAAAATTTGGAAGCCGATTTGTTTATCGGCAGTAAGCCGCGCGCTCGGAAAAGTGGCGATGATTTCGCCGATTTCGCTTAAAATTTCGTGTAGTTCAGTTAATTTAACGGTAAAAACCGCCGTTTCAAAACCCACTTCCAAATTGTAAAAAGTTTTCCCGCGATCAAGGGCGGAAGTGAGCGCGATTTTTTCGCTTTGAGAAAGACATTCGGAAATTTCGCGCGGAATTTCCGGCGAAAAAACATTCGGATCATTTGCCGACTGCAAATCTGCCGGAATGACGAGATAAATTTTTTCGATGAAATTCGTGGGAAATTCAAAATCTTCGCGTTCAAAAGAACTGATTAAAAATTCGATGCCGGCGGCAAACAGCGACTGGAAATTTTCGGGCGAGATCATTTTTTCGGCGGAAAGAAGATTTTCGAGTTCGTGCGCCAAACGACCGGCGGAAGAAAAGCCAAAGGTTTGCGCCGTCCCTTTAATGGTGTGAAGTGTGCGAAAAACTTTTTGTCTTTCCGCATCGGAAAAAACATCCGCTTTTGACACGGTCTGCTGTAGGTCTTTCAGTTTTTTTACGGAATCGCTTAGAAATTGCCGGTGAATATTTTTCATATTCAGAATTCGAGATTTAAGATTCGAGATTTAAGATTCTGACTTTAAATCCTTAATTTTGAACCTGAAATCCTGTATTAATTTGAAGAAGCGTGAGTTTTTTCGGCAGGATTTTCCGCCAAATCGTGTTTGATCGCATCTAAAATGCCGTTGATAAACTGCGTCGCTTCAAAGGTCGAAAAACGACGGGCGATTTCCAATGCTTCGTTGATAATGACCGTGTGCGGCGTGTCGGAGAAGAGAAATTCATAAACCGCCAACCGCAGTACATTGCGGTCAACAATCGCCATTCGCTCAATGCGCCAGTGTTCGGCGCGGGTGCGAATGCGCTCGTCAATCTTTTCGATTTCGCGGAGCGTGCCGACAGTTAAGTTATCGGCAAAGGCGCGCGTCGGTTCGTCAAAATCCGCGTCGCTCAACTCGTTCCAATAGATGTTTGTCAAAACACTTGCCGGTGTTTTGGCAACGTCCGCTGCAAATAACATTTGTAAGGCACTTTCACGCGCTTTACGTCGTGTTCCCATAAATAATAACTAACTTTTCAAACGAATAGTAACCCTTCAAACGACGTGCGGAAACGCTTTTTCGTTATTTTTCGGTGCTTCCCTGCCGCCGTCCATTGTCTTATACAAATTCACCAGTTCAACCGCCGACATTGCGGATTCAAAACCTTTATTTCCCGCTTTTACGCCCGTTCGGTTAATCGCCTGCTCCAGCGTGTCAGTCGTCACTACGCCGAACAGAACCGGAATTCCGGTCTGCATCGAAACCTGCGCGACACCTTTTGCCGCTTCGCCCGCGACGTAATCGAAATGCGGCGTTTCACCGCGAATGACCGTTCCGATACAGATTACCGCGTCGAAATTTTTGCTTTCGGCGACCTTTCGCGCCGTCAGCGGCAGTTCAAACGAACCCGGAACTTTGAAAACTTCGACCGAATTTTCGTCCGCGCCGAGCCTTTCGAGCGCATCGAGCGCGCCTTCAACTAATTTCGAGGTCAAAAAATCGTTCCAGCGCGACGCGACAATCGCAAAACGAAAGCCGGCGGCGGTTAAATTTCCCTGATGCACTTTTGGCTGCAAAATATTCTCCCTTCAAACGCGGCGCGAATCGCCAATGTTTAGTATAAAGAACCTGAAACGAGGTGACAAGCTAAAAACACCGTTTTGTAAGGGCAAGCCGCGCGCTCAAGATTTTCGCTTTTTATTTTCGACGATAAAAAACTTGAAATAATCGTACATTGACCAAATCGCCGTAATCACCGCGACCCACAACGCGCCGCGCCCGACGAGATAGCCGAAAACGCGCCAGTCGCCGATTTTCAGCGAAAGACTGAAAAGATGCGCGAAAGCCGTCCGCACTTCGGCGACTTCCCAGAAGCGAAACGTCGGCAACTCCCAGCCGAAATTGGAGACCGGCGGATTTCTCGTCGCGCCCGCGACGAGCAGCGAGACAATCGCCACGCACTGCGCCCACATTTTTATTTTCCCGATCTTCTGCGCGGAAATCACGATGCCTTCGGTCGCCGCGATGGAGCGCAAGCCGGTGACGATAAATTCTCTGCCCAAAATAATCACGACCGCCCACGCCGGCGCAAGATGTTTTTCGACCAGCACGATTAAAGCGGCGGAAATCAACAGTTTATCAGCAATCGGGTCGAGCAGTTTGCCGATATTGGAAACTTGATTGCGCCGCCGCGCCAGATGTCCGTCTAAAATATCGGTCAACGCCGCCGCCAGAAAAATGGCAATCGCCAGCGCGTAACTGCTGATTCCGAACCAATCTTCGGCAAACTGAGTCAGCAGCACGACGACCAGCAGCGGGACGATGATGATTCTCGCCAATGTTAGATAATTCGGTAAATTCACAAGCGTTTTTTACGGTTTCGCGTTGTTTAGAAGTGTAGATTTCATTGCCGATATGTGTCAAGAAATATGAAGTCATATTAATTTCTACGTTCGGCAGTGGTATAATTTGCGGGAATCGAACTTTCCCGGCAGCAGTCTATCAAATATTATGAATTTGCGACTATTAATTTTTGCGCTGGTAATAATGACAACAACAACTTTTGCCCAAACGATGCCGCCGATTGAACCGGGCGTTTCGCACGATTTGGCAATTTGGCGGGCGGCGAATTATTCGGATGTGCGTTATAAATTGGACATCACGCTGGAAAAAGGCGCGCCGTTGATGACGGGCGACATCGAGATTCGGGTAAAATTGACGGACGAAGGCGCGAAAAATGATTTGATTCTCGATTGGCGGACGACACAGTTTGCCAATGATAAAGATAGACCGTTTGCCAATGTCATCGCCGTCAATGAGGCGGCAGCGACTGGAGCGCAATCCGTCCCGGTTGCCGTGAGCGCGGAGCGCGAAAATAGCGTCAACACTTCGGAAACTTCGACAAATTCTTTACAATCGCTGCAAAATGAACATCTCATAATTCCCAAAAATTTATTAAAAACAGGTGAGAATGTTATCAAGATAAACTTTGCATCGCCGATCAAAACGTCGGGCGCGGCAATCACGCGCTATGTTGACAAGGAAGATAACGCCGAATACGTCTATTCGCTGTTCGTCCCGTCGGACGCAAGCACGGCGTTTCCCGTGTTTGACCAGCCGGATTTAAAGGCAAGATTCAAGCTAATAGTAAAAGCTCCTGATAGTTGGCAAGTTGTCTCAAATACAAACGGAACAAAAGGATTGAAGACAGATAATTATTCGACAACGAGATTCTATTCATTTGAAGAAACAAAACCAATCAGCACTTACGTTTTCGCGTTTGCGGCAGGTGATTTTGAAATTTTTTTCGAGAGAAATACAAAAAATCCTTTGAACACTTTTAGTGTAATACTAGGTTCTACACGAAAAACTTTAATCAGTAATCTCTTTGGAAGTAGAATCTACGTCCGCAAATCACAAGCCGAGAAATTCAAAAAGGAAGCGACGGAAGTCTTTCGCCTCAACCGCGAAGGCATCAAATATCTCGAATCTTATTTCGATTACAAATTCCCGTTTCCGAAATACGATCTGGTTTTGATTCCCGAATTTCCGTTCGGCGGAATGGAGCATTCAGGCGCGACTTTTCTGCGCGAAGACCGCGTTATTTTCCCGACCGAGCCGACGAAAAACGATTACATCACACGCGCCAACGTCATTTTTCACGAAGCCGCGCATCAATGGTTCGGCGACACGGTGACGATGAAATGGTTTGACGATCTGTGGCTCAAAGAAGGCTTTGCCGAGTTTATGGCGTATAAAACGCTCGAAAAAGTGATGCCCGAATACAACGCGTGGAAAATCTTTTACGAGCGCAACAAACAAGCCGCTTATCTGACGGACGTGACGCGCGGCACAACGCCGATCTATCAGGAAATCCCGAACCTCTCGTCGGCAAAATCCGCCTACGGCAACATCGTCTATCGCAAAGCCCCGTCGTTTCTGCGCCAAGCCGAGTTTTATCTGGGCGAAGACAAATTTCAAACCGCTGTCCGCGCATTTTTGAAAAAACACGAATTCGCCAACGCCGAATGGACGGATTTGGTCAAGGAATTTGAAATTGCAAGCAAGCAGGATTTGAAAGATTGGTCGAATGTTTGGGTAACGGAACGCGGAATGCCAGTGTTTAGAACAATGGAAGTTCCGCCTTACAAAACTATTTGGGGAAAGAAGCACAACACAGGAGATTATTTGCTGATACAAAAACCGAGTCTTGAAAATTCGGCTTTTTGGAAAGAGAAAACAAAGGTCTTAATTATTTACAAAGACGATTCAAAACAAGTGCAAGATTTGACCGTTTCCCGAACCTTTGATGGATTTAAACTTTTGGACGGAAAAAAAGTTCAGATTTCTGATGGAAAAGTAGTTCAGGTTATAGAAGGCAAAGTAAATCTTAAAAGTTTGATGGGAATGGAAAATAAAACAAGTTTTATTTTCCCAAACTACCAAGATTACGGCTACGGCATCTTTCTGCTTGACGAGAAAAGCCGCGCTTACGTTCTGGAAAATATCCAAAACGAAAAAGACGATTTTCTGCGCTCGATGATGTGGGGAAGTTTGTGGGATTCGGTCAGGTTTTACGAACTCGCGCCCGCTGATTATGTAAAATTGGTTATCAAAAACATCAACGTCGAAACAGACGAAAGCACGATTCAATTTCTTTTGGGGCGCGTTTCAACCGCGATGAATTATTATTTGTCGGACGCGCAGCGCGACGAACTTGCGCCGGACATTGAAAAACTCTTAATCAAAAAAATCGAAACCGCGCCGAGCGTCGGGCAAAAGATAACTTATTTTCGCGCACTGCAAAACATCGGCTCAAGCGAACAAACAAAGCGGATTTTTAAAGATTTGCTGACCGGAAAATCAACATTAAAAGATGTCGAACTAAAAACAAAAGACAAATTCGATTTGCTGACGCGCCTGATAGTTTTGGGCGATACAGACGCTTTAGATTTGCTCGCCGAACTCGAAAAAACCGAAACGAACGACGCGGTAAAACGCTACGCTTACGCGGCACGCGCCGGAATTCCGACCAAAGAAAATAAAGCGAAATATTGGAACGATTTTACGAGTAACAAAGAAATCAGCGAAAGCTACATTGAATCCGCGTTCAATTTTTGGAATACGCCGAAACAAGCCGAATTGACTTTGCCATATCTTGATAAAGCGTTGGCTGAACTGTCGAATTTGAAGAAAAATCGCAAGATATTTTTCGTCAACGGCTGGCTTTCCGCGTTTATCGGCGGACAGAAAAGCGCGGAAGCGTTGGCGATCATCAACAAATTTCTGGCAGACAATCCGAATTTAGATCAAGATTTGCGATTAAAAATACTGGAAAATGCCGACAATCTGGAACGCGCGGTTAAAGTTCGGGAGAAATTCGGGCAAAAGCAGTAAAAATTAAGCGGTTTCAGTATTTTATGAAAAATAAATCGTGATAGAATGCTTGATTGGGAGTTGTCACAGAGATTTGACGAAGGTCGAAAAAAGCCTTTTAGCCAATAAACTTATGAAATTTTGCCCGACTTGCCAAACCCGCTACGATGAAGAAATTCTGCGTTTCTGCATCAACGACGGCACGCCCTTGATTGAAGAAAAACCGATATTTACCGAACTGCCGAGCGAGAGCGGCGCGGACAATCTCGAAGCGGAAACCGTTATTCGCCGCAATAAACCGATTATTTTGCCGACGGCTGATTTTGAAAATGAACCGAAACCGGCGGGAGAAACTTCGTCGCCGCGTCTGGTTATTCCGACGACGCAGCCGGCGAAACAGGAAAATCAAGTTCGCACGAAAACCACCGAATCTTACCGCCGCCAACCGCCGCCGCGCCAGACCAATACGGCAAAAGTCGTCACATTGTCTATTTTGGGAACTTTGATAGTTTTGGCGGGCGCGGGCATTGTTTTTATGTTTTTGAGCAATTCAAATAACGGCGGTCAAAACATCAATGTTAATACCAATCCGAACTCGATTGATACGAACTTAAATACTAATCTCGATATTAACAATTCGCTTTTCAACAACAGCAATCTCAACTTAAATGCCAATCTTAACAGCAATTTTGAATCAGGTTTCAATGCAAATTTCAACGTCAATCTGAAAACCCCGACTCCTACGCCGACTCCGAAACCGTCGCCGAGCGCAACGCCCGAAGAAAATATAAATGTCCAAATCTATAATTCAAACAGTCTACCAAACACCAACGCCAACCGGACAAACGCCAACAGTTTAACAAACTTGAATACTAATCGGACAAATAACAACAGTTTGATTGATGCGAACGCGAACCGCGCCAATCTAAATATCAATCGAATAACGCCGCGACCGACTTTGACGGTAACGCCGCTTCCGACTTTGACTCCGCGCCAAACGCCGAGACCTTTGCCGAGCGTTACGCCGGAGGAATAATTCCAGATTCCAAATTTCAGATTCCAGATTCCAAATTGGCGAAAGTCCGCTTTTTTATGCGAAGGTGATCGCCATTTCGACGGCGCGGCGCGGGTCAATTACGCCCCAGCCCTGCCGGTCAACTTCGTAATGCGGCAGTCGTTCCGCCGTTAAAATCAAGATGCGTTTGATCTGCTGCGGCGTTAAAAGCGGATTCGCTTCGAGCATCTGCGCGACGACCGACGAGACAATCGGCGCGGCGAAACTTGTGCCGTCAACGTATTTATAATCGCGCGTGATGACATTTTCATTGCGAAGTTTGAGCGCGATAATTTGCCGAATCATATACGCCGGACGGTCGAGCGCGGCATCCAAATCCGGCACGACTCCCGGATTCGCCAGAATAATCTGGTGCAAATTTTGGTCTTCCGCTTTATCTAATTCTTCCAACAGCGAGATTTGCTGCGCCGTCGGCGTATCGGGCAAAATCGGCGCGGGAACCCAAATGCTCGGCGCGATAATTTCCGGTTTTTGAAAACCGTCGAGCGTCGGACCGTAACTCGAACGATACATTCCGCGCCGCGCGCGATTGATGGAATTTTTATCGTCGAGACCGCCGACCGAAATCGCCGACGGCGCGCTTGCCGGCGGAAAAATCGGATGCGTCGGCAGATGTCCGGCGTTGCCGACCGCGCAAACTATCGTAATTCCCTGCGCGACGCATTCTTCGACCGTCTGCGACAGCGAATCGTGCAGGTAACTCTGCTCAAAATCGCCGCCTGCCGAAATATTGACGATTCTGATGTTGTATTTCGTGCGATTTTCCAAAACCCATTCCAAACCGTCCTGAATATTTTGTTCGGTAATGCGTCCCGTTCGCGCCAGTTTGACCAACACGACGCTGGCTTCCGGCGCGATGCCGCGATAAAAACCGTTTGACAAAATGCCGTTGCCCGCCGCGACGACCGAAGTCATCATTCCGTGCCAGCTTGAAACGTCGTTTTGAAACAGCGAAGCGATTTCGCCGTCGTTCGCCGTCATATTTTGGTAAGCCAGAATACGGTTTGCCGGTTTGGTCAAATCGTCGTGCGGGTAAAACCCGGAATCGAGAAACGCGATGGTCACGTTTCTGCCCGTAAAACGTTCGACCGCATCGAGCCGCAGCGGTGTCGAAAGCACATACGAGCCGTCTTTTTTCATCGCCGCATCGCGCAAAATCTGCGATTTGGCGCGTTCAAAAAGCCGTACGCAGCGCGCGCAGACCGCTTCAAAAGTGTGCGTGTCGGGCGCGTTGGCGTGAATCAGATTCCGCAAATCTTCAGGCAGCGCGACCATCGGCACAAATTCATCGCGCGCGTCGCGCGAACAAACCGGACAAACTCGGTTTCCCGCCGCAATGTCGGCTTTCGTCGTCGGGCGGAAATACTGTAAAGTTTCTTGTGGAGTCATATCTATCAATGCAAAATTAAAAAGGCAAAATTAAAAATTAAGATAAAAATACATTCGGTGATGACCCGAACGGTGATTAAATTATTCGTCAATTGCTTTGAGTCGTCAATCGTTCTTTTCGTAAATCATCAATCGCTAATCGTTCTCGTCGTAATTCAAATAAGTATTCGATTGCAATTTACTCAAAGACACGAAATCTCCTTTCAATTAACGATTGACGATTGACAATTTGCGCTTCAGAAGCGATTGACGATTGATAAGTTTACGCTTCAGAAGCGATTGACGATTGGCGATTGACGATTTACGCTTAAAAAGTGGCGAAAAAAAAATTAGGTCTGGCACTTTCCGGCGGCGCGGCGCGCGGGTTCGCCCATCTCGGCGTGATGAAGGCGTTTGCCGAAAACGATATTGCAGTTGATTTTATCGCCGGAACTTCCGCCGGTTCGTTTGCGGGCGGCGCGTTGGCGAGCGGCGCGAACGTCGCGGAAATTATCGAAATGTCGCGTCAAATCAGTTGGTTTCGGATGAGCGGATTTTCTTTTTCGCCAAAGGGCTTATTGTCGAATGCCTCGCTCGGCGCGTTCGTCAAACAAAACTTTCCCGTCAGCCGGTTTGAAGATTTGCCGATTCCGTTCGCGGCGGTTGCCTGCGATTTGGAAACGGGCAAAGAAGTTATTTTAAAAGATTCGGGCGATTTGGCGGAAGCGATCCGAGCGAGCTGCGCGATTCCGGGCGTTTTCGCGCCGATTGAACACGACGGGAAATTGTTGATTGACGGCGGCGTGGTGGCAAATGTGCCGACCAAAGCCGTTCGCAAACTCGGCGCGGAAGTCGTTGTCGCCGTTGATGTTCTGGCTTCGGGTTCGTCATATTGGGGAAAGCCGAACACGCTGCTCGGCATC
The DNA here is from genome assembly GCA_965217575.1 of Pyrinomonadaceae bacterium. Taxonomy (GTDB): domain Bacteria; phylum Acidobacteriota; class Blastocatellia; order Pyrinomonadales; family Pyrinomonadaceae. The sequence goes on from OZ244558.1 coordinate 2,408,533, forward strand.
TTTTTTCAGTCGGCGATGATGCTTTTGCGAACCGCGTCCAAAGCGCATCATTACCGCGCCGATGTCGTCATTATTCCACAGCTCGCGCATCTCAGACCGGACGAAATCGGCAAAATGGACGAATTTATCAAAGCCGGTGAAGCCGCCGCGCTCGAAAAGATTGACGAAATCAAAACTTTGATTGAAACGGAAACATAAACGATAATAAACTTAGCAGCGTCCTGTATTGTGGTGTTATGTAATGATTATTTTTGATAGAATTTGAAAAAAGCAAACAACAGAATAATAAAGAATATGAAACATTTTTACTCAAAATTTAGAGTTTTCTTACTAATGCTCGCACTTGGTCTATCAAGTGCAGCATTTTTCAATAGATTATATGAGAAATGGACGGAAGTTGAGATTGATTTGCCTCAAGTTCAATCTGATACGCCGATTTTAGTTTTTCCTTATAATCCGCCTTTCTACAAGAAATTTACTAAAGAAGACCTTATACAAAATAGGGATTTATCGCTTTATGATTTGGGGAACGAATTTTCCAACTGCTTTAATCACGGGTTTGGAAATTCTGAGTTTAGAAAATGTAAGAAACAGCAATCTAAAGCAAGAAGTTTCATATTCGAACATTGGAAAGAGAAAAAACGAGGTTATATCATTTATGAATGGTCAGGATGTGATTCAGGGAGCAGAACACATATTTTTGTCGAACCGGACAGCAGTGGGGAATGGTCTGTCATTTTGAGAAGCACAGGAGATTACAGGTATCAAAATCTTGAGGAAACAAAGGGTTATTCAGCAAAATATAAACGCGCAACATCTGATGATGATTATCCGTTTGAGATCGGGACATATTTCTTATCAGTTCTTGATGAAAACGGAAAAGAAGTAGATAAATTTTGATTTGTTGATTTAGTGAAACACTCTGTTTTTGGTTAAAACAAAACCGTCTTAAAAACGACTATTTTTCATCACCACATAGTTAGGAAACTACCATAAATTTGATTGGCTGTGAAAAATCAGCGTTTTGCGCTAAAATTATCTTTTACTTCCGCGATTATAAAAACGAGGTTACAAACAAAAGTGAGCGAAAAAGTTACAAATTTATCCGAATACATCGCCGAAAATTTCGGCGCGAACGCCAGTTATGTCGAAGGTCTGCTGAATCGTTACAAAAGCGACGCGAGTTCGGTTGACGAATCTTGGCGCGCATATTTTGGCGATTTATTGAACGGAAACGCGCCGTCCGAACAAAATAACGGGCAAACCGCCGCCAAACAAGAGCAAGTTTCGACTCCGAAAGCCGAAACGAAGGCTGAAACGAAATCCGCGCCGACCGCTGTTAAAACGGAAACTAAAGCCGAAACAAAAGTCGGTGAAGGCGTTGAAGTTAAAAAACTGACCGGCGTGGCGAAGGTTATCGTCGAAAATATGGAAGAAAGTCTGACCGTGCCGACGGCGACTTCCGTGCGAAATATTCCGGTTAAGGTTTTGGAAGAAAACCGGCGCATCATCAATGAAAATCTCCAATTGCAGGGTCGCGGCAAAGTTTCCTACACGCATCTGATCGCGTGGGCGATTATCAAGGCGTTGAAGGAATATCCGTCGCTCAATTTCGGTTACGGCTTTGTCAACGGCGCACCTTCGCGGTTAGAAAACGAATCGGTGAATCTCGGAATTGCGATTGACATCGAGAAAAAAGACGGGTCGCGCAATCTTTATGTGCCGAGTATTAAAGGCACAAATGCGATGAATTTCGCCGAATTTCTCGCCGCCTACAACGATACGGTCAAACGCGCCCGCGACGGAAAACTCGAAATTGCGGATTTTCAAGGTACGACGATTTCGCTGACGAATCCGGGAACGCTCGGCACAATTTCATCAAATCCGCGTTTGATGTCCGGGCAGAGCGCGATTATTGCGACCGGCGCGATTGAATATCCGGCGGAATATCAGGCGATGACCGCCGCAACGCTTTCGCAGCTCGGCATCAGCAAAACGATTACGCTGACTTCGACTTACGATCACCGCGTGATTCAGGGCGCGGAAAGCGGACTGTTTCTGGCGAAAATTCACGAATATTTGATCGGCAAACATTTATTTTACGACGAAATCTTCACCGATTTGGGCATTAATTATCCGCCGCTGCGCTGGGCTGAAGATAACAATCCGATTATGCTTGGCGGCGATTATTCTTATAAACAGACGATCAAACAGGCGAAAGTTCTGGAATTAATCAACGCTTATCGCATTCGCGGTCATCTGCTCGCCGATATTGATCCGCTCAATATGGCTCCGCACCACGCTTCGGAACTCGAACTCGAAAATTACGGTTTATCAATTTGGGATTTAGACCGCGAATTTATTACCGGCGGACTGCACGGCACGGAAACGGCGACTTTGCGCGAGATTTTGAACATTCTGCAAAAAGCGTACTGCGGCAAAGTCGGCATCGAATATCGCCATATTCAGAGCAAAAATGAAAAAGCGTGGTTGCGCGAACAAATTCGTCAGCAATTTGTTGACATCGAACCGCTTGCGCCGGAAACGCAGAAACAGCTTTTGCAAAAACTGCTCGAAGCCGAACAATTTGAACAGTTTCTGCACCGCAAATATCTCGGACAAAAACGCTTTTCGCTCGAAGGCACGGAGACGGTTATTCCGCTGCTCGACCAACTGATCGAAGAAGCGTCGGAACGCGGCGTGGAAGAAATTTTTTTGGGAATGGCGCATCGCGGACGTTTGAATGTTCTGTCAAATATCGTCGGCGACGCGGAAAAAGGCGATTTGGCGGAGCGTATTTTCACCGTTTTTGAAGGGACTTCGCACCCGGCGTTTCCGGCGGACGAAGGCGACGTGAAATATCATCAGGGCGCAATCGGCAAACGGCAGACGAAAAACGGCAACGACGTAAAAATCGTGCTTTCGTCAAATCCGTCGCATCTCGAATTCGTTGATCCGGTCGTCGAAGGAATGGCGCGGGCGCGGCAGGACGAACTTTTAGAAGACGGCGACGATTCGCGCGAATCGGTCAGCGACCGAATTTTGCCGGTTTTATTGCACGGCGACGCGGCCTTTTCCGGTCAGGGAATCGTGATGGAAACTTTACAGTTGGCGAGTTTGCGCGGCTACCGGACGGGCGGCACGATTCACATCGTCATCAACAATCAAATCGGTTTTACGACGACACCGGAAGCCGGACGCAGTTCGATTTATTCGACCGACGCGGCGCAAATCACGCAGCTTCCGATTTTTCACATCAACGGCGATTCGCCCGAAGCGGCGTATCGCGTGGCGAAAATCGCGCTCGATTATCGTCAGCAGTTTAACAAAGATGTCGCGCTCGATTTAATCGGTTTCAGACGTTTGGGACACAACGAAGGCGACGAACCGAGCTACACGCAGCCGCTGATGTACGCGCGCGTCAAAGCGCATCCGGGCGTTCAGCATCTCTACGCGCAAAAATTACTGCGGCTCAACATCATCAGCGAAGAAGAATTAGCGGAGATGACCGATAAAATCGTCGGCAAATACGAGGAAATTCTCAAACGCGCCAAACAAATCGCCACTGACAAGCCGAAACGGGAAAAACTTCCGGCGGAAGTCGAAGACGAAGACGGTTCGAGCGTTTTGGACACGGCGATTTCCGAAAAAACTTTGAAGGAAGTTTCGGAGAAAATCTCGCTCGTTCCCGACACTTTTCACATCAATCCGAAAATGGTCGGACAACTTGCGCGACGCGCCAAAATGGGTAGCGGCGAAACTCCGATGGATTGGGGATTTGCCGAAGCGATTGCGTTCGGATCGCTCGTTTTGGACGGCACGAATGTTCGCTTGAGCGGACAAGATTCGGGACGCGGCACGTTTTCGCACCGCCACGCGCTGATGTACGACACAATCAACGGCGCGGTCTGGTGTCCGCTGGCGGAACTTCGCAACGACGAAACGCCCGACGCGAAATTTGACGTTTTCGACAGTTCGCTGTCGGAAAATGCCGTTCTCGGTTTTGAATACGGCTATTCGATGCAGAATCCGTACGCGCTGGTGATGTGGGAAGCGCAGTTCGGCGATTTTTCAAACGGCGCGCAGGTCATTATTGACCAATATATTTCGGCTTCCGAAGACAAATGGAAACAGAAAAACCGGCTCGTGATGCTGTTGCCGCACGGTTACGAAGGTCAGGGACCGGAACATTCTTCAGCGCGGCTCGAAAGATATTTGCAGCTTTGCGCCGAAAATAATTTGCAGGTTTGTTACCCGACCACTCCGGCGCAGTATTTTCATCTGCTGCGCCGTCAGGTCAAACAGGAAATCGTCCGTCCGCTGATTGTGATGACACCGAAAAGTTTGCTGCGTCTTCCGGCAGCGAGTTCAACGGTTGAAGAATTAACGAGCGGCGGTTTTCAGCCCGTCATTGACGACGCGAAAGCGACCGACAAAGCCAAAGTCGAGCGCGTAATTTTGTGCAGCGGCAAAGTTTTCTACGACCTCGAAGCCGGACGCGCCGACGCGCACGATCATCGTGTGGCAATCGTCCGCGTCGAGCAGTATTATCCGTTTCCGGCTGAAAAATTAAAGGAAATTTTCGCCGAATACAACAACGCGACGGAAATCGTCTGGACGCAGGAAGAGCCGAAAAATATGGGAAGCTGGACTTTTGTCGAACCGCGTCTGCGCGAAATCAAACCGGAAAATATGTCTCTGCAATACATCGGCAGAGCGGCTTCGGCTTCACCGGCGACGGGAAGTTACGCGATTCATAATCTCGAACAGGAAAAAATCGTCAACGATTCGCTGATTAAAGATTCCGAAGAAGTTTCAAAAGCGAGCGAGCCGGAAGTTTCCGAAAAACTCGCTCCGGCAGGCGCGTAACAAACGAAAAAGCTGAGAGCAAATTTCAGAAAGGTTTGAAGACAAAAAGAATTGACAGAAAGAAATTGACAGGAATATTTTGAAAGAAAGCGAGATTTATGCCCGCTTTTATCCTGATATTCCTGTCAATTTCTTTTTAATTTTGTCTTCTACAAAACACTACATTCTAATCTTCAACAATCAACTCATCATAAGCAAAATGTACGTTGTCAGGCAGTAGCTTTTTGTCGCGTTCATATAAAACGTCGTGGTTCAAATGCGTTAGAAACGCGCGTTTGGGTTGGAGTTTTTCGATGTATTCTAGAGCTTCGTATAAACCCAAATGCGTCGAATGCGGCTTGATCCGCACGCAGTCCAAAACCAAAACGTCCAAATCTCGAAGTCCGTCCATCGCGTCTTCCGGAATGTAATTTAAATCCGTCGCGTAGGCGAAATCGTTAAAACGGTAAGCGATGACGGGAAGTTTGCCGTGAATGACTTCGAGCGGTGTAATTTCCAAATCCTGCCCGATACAGAACGGCGCGTTCTTGAAAATCGTGTGCGGAATAAGCTGCGGCAGACCGCCGCCGATATGCGTCGGCTGAAAAATATACTGATAAATGCGCCGCAAATCTTTCCAGGCGAGCGCGTCGGCGAAAATTGGCATCGCGCCGTAACGAAAATTGAGCGGGCGAATGTCGTCGAGACCGAAAACGTGGTCAACGTGACAGTGCGTAATCAAAATCGCGTCAAGATAACCGATTTTGGCGCGCAAAGCCTGCTGGCGAAAATCTATCGAAGTGTCAACGAGAATTTTTTTGCCGCCGTGTTCAATCAAAATCGAAACGCGCAGACGCTTATCTTTCGGATTATCGGACAGACAGGTTTCACAATTGCAGCCGACGGACGGAACGCCGGTCGAAGTTCCCGTGCCTAAAAAAGTTAATTTCATAAGTTGGAAAGTCTCAAAAGTCTGGAGAGTCGGCAAGATTCAGGAACTTTTGACTCTCCAAACTCTTCAGACCGTTCAAACTATTTTTTACCGAGAATATCACTCGCCGAAAATTTTTGCGCGGCTTGAGCTTTAAGTTTTTCTTCGGTCATCCGCACAAGCTGAACATACTGCATTCGCAGATCGCCGAGCAGACCTTCGAGAAGCTGCGCTTCCTGCGGATGCAGATTTCCCTGAGTTTTATCGTGGAGCATTGATAAAACATCAATCCAATATTTTCCGGTTTCCAAATCAACCGTCCGCTGTCCGGTCGCCGGATTCGGCATCGCGCCGAGCGCGGCAGCGGCTTGGGAAGCGAGCGTCGTTAAAAAATTGACAAAACTCGCCGGATCATCCGCGCCGGGAAAATTTTCCGGGTCAAAATCTTCTTCGGCAAGTTCGGTTTCAGGTTCGGCTGGTGCCGGTTTTTCGGCAGAGACGTGGTTATCGGTTTCGACCGTTTCCGCGTTCGGCTCATAAACCGGATTTTCTTCCGTTTTCGGCGTTTCCGATTCGAGTTCGATACCTTCGCGCACACTGCCGTCGAGATTAAATTTACGCTTGTCGGTAACTTTCACGACCGGCTGTTCTTCATTGTTCAAATCTTCTTTTCCAATCATTGCTTTTCCTTGTAATCGTTTAAAAATTGATATTTTGATATTAGCATTTTGGCGAAAGAAAGTTCAAAATCGTTTTTTATCGCCAATCGTAAATAGTTTTAAGTTCCTGCGATTTGCGATTCACGATTGACGATTAACGAACTATTATGTCCAAGAATTTTGACGAACTGGTAAAAGTTATGGCGCGGCTACGCGCTCCCGGCGGCTGTCCGTGGGACGCGGAGCAAACTTACGCGTCTTTGGCGCAGTATCTTTTGGAAGAATCCTACGAAGCCTTCGACGCGATTTATGAAGCCGAAGAAACGGGCGACACGACAAATTTGCGTGAAGAACTCGGCGATGTTTTGTTGCAGGTGGTTTTTCATTCGACAATCGCGGCGGAAAAAGGTGATTTTACGATTGATGAAGTCGTCAGCGGCGTAACGAACAAATTAATTTTGCGTCATCCACACGTTTTCGGCGATAAAAAATTAGAAACAGCAAGCGATGTTCTGAATAATTGGGACGAACTGAAAAAGTCGGAACGCGCCGCTTCCGGCAAAAAGGAAAAGGCAAAGGATTCGATTTTAGAAGACGTGCCGGTGCATTTTCCCGCTTTGCTCGAAGGGCAGAAATTGAGCAAAAAAGCCGCGAAAGTCGGTTTCGACTGGGAAAATGCGGAACAGATTTTTGATAAATTAAATGAAGAAATCTGCGAATTGAAAACGGCGTTGGCTGAAAACGACGCTGACGAAATCAGCGCGGAAATCGGTGATGTTTTGTTTGTCATCTTAAATCTGGCGCGAAAATCGGAAGTTGATGCCGAAACCGCTCTGAAAAAAACCAACCGAAAATTTCGTCGCCGCTTCGCTTTTATCGAAAAAGAATTAAAAAATAACGGCAAATCTTTGGAAACAGCCGATTTACAGGAAATGGACGCGCTTTGGAACAAAGCCAAAACAGAAGATTTATAGCGATTTGCGAGCGTCCGAAAACAATAAAATTTTAAATCAAAAAATAATCAAAAAGTATTGACTTTATTCTCTCAAAGTATTACCTTAGAACAAATTTAATGTAGAAAACTGAGAAATGTTACATTCTAATCAAAATCAAGGAGTTACAGACTTATATGAAGAAAGACACAACTTGGCTTAGTCACCTTTTAACCTTTTGCTTGATGCTGGCTGTTTTTAGCACTTATACGATGACTGCTGCGGCAATGCCGGATAATAAGTCACTGATGGGAGAATTGATCGTTTCCGGTCACAGCGTTGATGCCAACGGAGTTTCCGCAACGATTAACGGAGAGCCGGCTTATAGTGGTCGCACATTTTTTTCAGCCGGCACCATCGCCACTGCCGACAATACATCCGCCACCGTTAAACTGGGCAAATTAGGATTTATTACTCTGACACCTAATTCAAATTTGAGTTTAAGTTTCAGCGAAAACAAAATTTCGGGAACATTGTCTGCTGGGCAAATTAAGATTTACAACAACGAAGGCGTGGAAGTAAATATTCAAACTCCCGGCAGTTTGGTCAGCAACGAAGCGCAGCAGAAAGGCGTGTTCACCGTTGATCTGCAAACGGGAACCACCAAAGTCGTTGCTGATAGCGGCGCGGTTTATGTAAACGACGGACAAACTTCTGTCCCGGCGCAAACTTCTCAGACTGCCACCACCACCTACAAAAACAGCCCGTTAGTTCCACTTGCTATTTTCGGCGGTGTGGTCGCGGCGGTAGCAATTTATGTCGCCACCAATGACGGCAATGACAGCGGCAGTTTTGTCAGCCCGGTCAGATAAATTTTTCTCTAGTTATTGAATTTCAAAATTAAAAAGCGTGAGCAAAGTTTGCTCGCGCTTTTTAATTTCTACAATCAAAATTTGCTTCCGCCATTTGCCAAACTTATGATAAATATATGCCGACACTTTCATCTTCATTAACGCTGAACATTTCCGAACTTCGCCGCCGGTTTCCGAAAACGGTTGAAAATTTCGCGCATTTGCCGAACCGTGAAGCGTGGCTCGCGCGGATTTGGGAAATCGAGCGTCGCTGGCAGGAATTTCGTGAAAATCCAGATCAGACAAACGAAGTGATATTTTTTGACGACGCGCCGAAAAATCTTCAAATCGAAAATGAATTTGAAATTATTTACGCCGGCGGAACTCTCGGACTGCTTCACGCAGCGGTGATGGCGGCGAAATATGGTCGGAAAGTTTTGGTTTTTGACGCGCACACGGTCGGCAAAACGCACCGCGACTGGAATATTTCCGATGAAGAATTGCAGGAATTTGTCCGCGCCGGACTTTTCACTAAAGAAGAAATCGAAACCGCCGTCGCCAATCGCTACAAAACAGGCTTCGTCAAATTTTACGACGCGAATTCCAAAATAAAAACGCCGCCGCTGTTTATGGAAAATGTTTTGGATGTCGCGCTCGAAGCCGATAAATTGCTGAATTTGGCGGTTGAAAAACTCAAAACTCAAAACTCGAAAATTGTTAATAATCTGCGCTTTATTCGCGCCCACGTCGGTAGAGATAAAGTTTTGGTCGAATGTGAAAATACGACGGACGGGAAACGCCGACTTTTCGCCGCCAAACTTTTTGTGGACGCGACCGGGACAAATTCGCCGGTTTCGCGCCAGCTCAACGGCGGAAAATCAATCACGCACGTTTGCCCGACGGTCGGCACGGTGGCGAAAGGTTTTCAGCGCGGCGAAGGCGATAAAGAAGTTGATTTTTCCGTCGGCGAAATTCTCGTCACAACCGAAGACGCTGCCGCTCATCGTCAATTAATCTGGGAAGGTTTCGCGGGAAATCCGGTCAAAGACGAATATACGACCTACCTGTTTTTTTACGATTCGGTCGAGTCGAAAGCCGACAAATCGCTGTTCGGATTATTTGAAGATTATTTTGAAAAACTGCCCGATTATAAAGCGAAAAACGGTTCGTGGCGCGTCATCAAACCGGTTTTCGGTTATATTCCGAGCGTTCATCACCAGGGTTGGAACAACGTCAAAAAAACGGCGACCGACCGCATTTTGCTGATCGGCGATGCCGCCGGATTGTCGAGTCCGCTGACCTTTTGCGGTTTCGGTTCGCACGTCCGAAATTTGCGAAAACTGACCGATTTGACCGAAAACGCGGTGCGGGAAAACTTATTCGATGAAAAATCACTCGCAAAAATCAATACTTACGAACCGCGCGTCGCGCAGATGTCGAGTCTCGCCGAGTTTATGCGCCCGATGCCGAACAGCAGTTCTTTTGTCGTCAACGAAACGATGAATGCGGTGATGGCGGCGTTGACCAAACTGCCCGCCGAAATCCGCCGCGAAATGTTTCAAGACCGCATTCCGTTCGCTTCGTTCAAAAAACTTTTGATAAAAACGGCAAAAATTCATCCGAAGGTTTTCAAATTGATGTTCGAACATTTGGGCGCGAAAGGCGCGTTTTGGTGGATTTCCAACATCGCCGAAGCCGCCGTCGAAGAACGCCGTAAATAATAAATTTCGATTTTTGCCGGATGTTTCACCAAAAAACTTGCTTCACCTTTTATTAACAGCTAAATTAACCGAAAGTGAATAATTTAACGGCAAAATTCGCTGCTGAATTCATTCGCTTATTTCAAGCATAATTCAGGAAATTCAGACGTATGAAACAAAAAATTAAAATTATTATTCTTTTCGTTTTCGTCGGCGGAAGCGCGTTTATTTTCGCGCAGAGAGGTCAAATGCAGACCGACCAAACTGCGAAAACGCAGGTCAAAACTGCCGCCGAAGTTTACAAAAACATCCAGGTTTTCAAAGATTTGCCCGCCGACCAATTAATCAAAACGATGGAAATTATGTCGGCTTCGCTCGGCGTGAACTGCAATTTCTGTCACGTTCAGGGCGATTTTGCCAAAGACGACAAGGAAGAAAAAGGAACGGCGCGGGAAATGATTTCGATGACCGTCGGCATCAACAAAAATAATTTCGGCGGGCGCACGGAAGTTTCCTGCGCGACCTGTCACGGCGGAAAACCGCATCCCGCGTCAATGACACCGCTCGGCGAAAATTTGTTTCAACGCCCGAATTTCAACCAATCGAAAGAACCGCTGCCGACAATTGATCAGGTTTTGGATAAATACGCCGCCGCGCTCGGCGGAGCGGACGCGCTCGGCAAAGTCAAAACCAGAACGATCAAAGCGACGCGCTCGGTCAACAATGCCGCGCCCGTCGCGGAAGAAGTTTACGAAAAATCGCCGGACAAAATGCTCGTCGTCACCGCTTTTCCGCAAACGGCGGTCAGCACCGGCTACAACGGCGCGGATAATTGGACGCTCGGCGGACGCGGTGAAACTTCAGTTCACGAAGACGAACTGGAGCAGTTCAAACGCGACGCGCAATTTACGTTTGAACCGTTGAAATTAAAGACGATTTACAAAGATATGGCGGTCGCCGGAATAGATAAAATCAATGATAAGGAAGTTTACGTCGTTCGCGCGACTACGCCTTCAGGAGCGCGGGAAAGGCTTTATTTTGATAAACAAACCGGCTTGCTCGCGCGCCGCTTCACCGCTTCGACGACTCCAATCGGTGCGTTTCCGTTCCAGATTGATTACGACGATTATCGCGCGGTTGACGGCGTAAAAATCCCGTACGCGATAAAATGGTCAATTCCGGGACGTTCGTGGACGCGCAAAATTACGGAAGTCAAACAAAATACGGCGATTGACGACGCGAAATTTAACCAGCCGCCGAAATAAATTTATGAAATACGAAAAGGTTAAAAATTACTACGACGGCGAATTTACTGAAAGCGTTTCGACGAAAAGTTTAGATGTTACGTCGCCGCTTGACGGGAATTTATTGTCGCAGGTTCCGATGTCGAGCGTTGATGAATTAAACGCGGCGGTCGCATCGGCGAAAAACGCTTTCGATTCGTGGAGCAAAACGCCGATTAAAGAGCGCGTTCAGGTATTTTTCAAATATCGCCGACTTTTAGAAAAGAATTCGGAAGAATTAACGAATCTGGTTTCCGAAGAAAACGGCAAAACACACGACGAAGCGAAGGCGGAAGTCGAAAAATCAATCGAATTGACGGAATTCGCCTGTTCGATGCCGCAGCTCGTTTCGGGCGAGATTCTGGAGGTTTCGCGCGGTGTCGAATGCCGCACGGAACATTACCCGCTCGGCGTGGTCGCGTCAATCGTGCCGTTTAATTTTCCGCTGATGGTGCCGAATTGGACGGTGCCGAACGCGTTGGTTTTGGGCAATACGATGGTGATGAAACCTTCGGAATTAGTTCCGCTTTCGTGTCTGCGAATGGCTGAATTACTGAAAGAAGCCGGTTTGCCCGACGGCGTTTTCAACATCATCAACGGCGACAAAGAAATTGTCGAAGCGATTTGCGCTCACAAAGATATTGAAGCGGTCAGTTTTGTCGGTTCGACGAAAGTTGCGAAATTGGTTTATCAACAGGCGACGCACAATTTGAAACGCTGTATCGCGCTCGGCGGCGCAAAAAATCACCTGTTTGTGCTGCCCGACGCTAATCCCGAAATGACGGCGGCGAATGTTACGGCTTCGATGTCGGGCTGTGCCGGTCAGCGTTGTATGGCGGCTTCGGCGATGCTCGCGGTCGGCGATGTTGATTCGATAATCAATCGAATTTGCGAAGAATCGCGCAAAGTCGTCGCCGGAAAAAATCTCGGCGCGGTGATTTCCAAAACCGCCAAAGAACGCATCGAAAATTACATTACCGAAGCGGAAAAACAAGGCGCGAAAATTCTCGTTGACGGCAGAAACGCGGTTGTCGAAGGCAGAGAAAACGGCACTTACGTCGGCGCGACCGTGATTGATTATGTTACGCCCGAAATGTCCGTCGCCAGAGAGGAAATTTTCGGTCCCGTAATTTCGATTATGCGAACGGAAAATCTCGACGAAGCGTTGAAAATCGAAAACGAAAATCCATACGGCAACGCAGCTTCAGTTTTCACGCAATCCGGCGGCGCGGCGCGTTACATTATGGAACACGCTTCGGCGGGAATGATCGGTGTCAACATCGGCGTTCCCGTTCCGCGCGAACCGTTTTCCTTCGGCGGATGGAACGATTCGCGTTTCGGCGCGAACGACATCACCGGCAAAAGTTCGATTGAATTTTGGACGAAATTGAAGAAAACGACGACTAAATGGAACACTGAAGCCGGTGTGAATTGGATGAGCTAGTTCAATTTGGACTTCAAATATTTTGATAAAAGAGAAAAATTATGTCAAGAAAAATAAAATGTGGTCTAATCCAAGCGCACAACGTCGCTCCGACCGACGCGCCGATTGAGGAAATTAAAAAGCGAAACATCGAAAACCAGATGAAATTCGTCGAAGACGCGGCAAAACAAGGCGTGCAGATGCTGTGTTTTCAGGAGATTTTCACCACGCCATATTTCTGCGCCGAACAGCAGACGCGCTGGTATGAAGCGGTCGAGCGCGTTCCCGACGGCAAAACCGTACAGATGATGCAAAGTGTGGCGAAGGAAAAAGGAATGGTTTTGATCGTGCCGGTTTACGAAGAGGAAATGTCCGGCGTTTATTATAACACGGCGGCGGTGATTGACGCGGACGGAAAATATCTCGGCAAATATCGGAAAACGCATATTCCGCACGTTGATCCGGGATTCTGGGAGAAATTTTATTTTCGACCGGGAAATCTCGGTTATCCGTGTTTCGACACGGCGTTCGCCAGAATCGGCGTTTACATTTGCTACGACCGCCATTTTCCCGAAGGCGCGAGATGTTTGGGTTTGAACGGCGCGGAAATTATCTTTAATCCATCGGCGACCGTCGCCGGACTTTCGGAATATCTCTGGAAACTCGAACAACCCGCGCACGCCGTCGCCAACGGCTATTTCGTCGGCGCGATCAACCGCGTCGGCACGGAAGCACCTTGGAACATCGGCGAATTTTACGGTCAAAGTTATTTCTGTGACCCGCGCGGGCAGATGCTCGCCGTCGGCACGCGCGATCAGGACGAATTAATCGTCGCCGATTTGGATATGAATATGATTCGGGAAGTTCGCAACACCTGGCAGTTTTTCCGCGATAGACGACCCGACGCTTATGACGCAATCGTGGCTGATTAGCTATTGAAATGAGTTTTAATTAATACTGCCGCTGCAAATGAAAAGACATATATTTAAATTTTTCCTTTTTCTCTGTTTGATGCCGGTGATTTCATCGGCACAAATTGAGAGAACGTCGGACTTATACAAAATAATCATTTCAGGAGATGACGCATTATTTAACATCGGATTTAACCGCTGCGACGTGAGTCAGTTCGAGAATTTGTTAAGCGAAAAGTTTGAATTTTTTCACGACAAAGACGGAATTTCCGATAAACCGGAGTTTATTTCCAACCTGAAAAACGGCTTGTGCAAATCTCCCGAAACTTACCAATCGCGTCGAGAATTAGTCGCGGGAAGCACCGAAATTTATCCGCTTTATAAAAATAAAGTGCTGTATGGAGCGGTTCAAGCGGGCGTTCACAAATTTTACGAAACGTCCGCAGGCAAACCAGAAAGATACGCAAGCACGGCAAAATTTATGAATGTTTGGCTGTTGGAAGATGGCGAGTGGAAATTAAATAAAAGTTTCAGTTTCGACCACCAAGCGAGTCAATCTTCATCCAAACAGAAGCGGCGCAAGTCTGCAAAAAATTAAATTACAGGCGCGGAAATTTCTACGCCGCGCTAAAGAAAAAGTTGTAAAAATGCAGGAAAGAGAAAAATATTCGTCGGGCGCAAAATGGGAATCAATCGTCGGCTATTCGCGGGCGGTCAAAGTCGGAACGCGGATTTATGTGACGGGAACGACGGCGACCGATGAAAATTCAAATATTGTCGGTGTCGGCGACGGTTACGCGCAGAGTGTTCAGGCGATTAAAAATATCGAAAAGGCTTTGCAGGCGTTGGGCGCGACGCTCGAAAATGTCGTCAGAACCAGAATGTTTGTCACCGATATTTCGCGTTGGGAAGAATACGGCAGAGCGCACGGCGAGTTTTTCCGCGAAATTATGCCGGCGACGACGATGGTTGAAGTTTCAAAATTGATTGACCCGCAAATGTTGATTGAAATCGAAGTTGATGCGGAACTTTAGGAGAAATTTTTGCCTCAGATGCACACGGATAAAAACAGATGGAAAGAAGATTGATTTTATCTTGTTTTTATCTTCTTAAATCGGTGGCATCTGTGGCAAAAATTTCTCTGTAATTGGCAAAAATATGACTAAACTCGAACACGAACAAATCGAACAAAACTTCGCGGAAATTCATCCGTTGATGTCGCAAAGCGAGGCGGTTTTTGAAGCGAATCGGTGTCTTTATTGTTTCGATGCGCCTTGCACGCACGCTTGTCCGACGCATATTGATGTGCCTTCGTTTATCAAAAAAATCGCTTCGGGCAATTTAATCGGTTCGGCGCGGGTGATTTTTGACGCGAATCCGATTGGCGCGACTTGCGCGCGCGTTTGTCCGGTCGAAGTTTTGTGCGAAGGCGTGTGCGTCGAGAAAACTTTGATGGATAAACCGATTGAAATCGGACGTTTACAGCGTTACGCCACCGATTACGCGGTGGAAAATAATCGGCAAATCTTTCAAAAAGGCGCGGCGAACGGCAAATCCGTCGGCGTGATCGGTTCCGGTCCGGCGGGACTTTCCTGCGCGGCGTATTTGGCACGAATCGGTTACGACGTAACCGTTTACGAACGCAAACCGCTGGCGGGCGGACTCGACACTTACGGAATGGCGGAATACAAAATGTCGCAGAAAGCGTCGCTCGACGAAGTAAAACTGATCGAAAATCTCGGTGTGAAATTTCGATTAAACTGCGAGGTTTCGTCAGAACCGCCTGCGTCAGCGGGCGGCTCAAACGTGAACGTTGAAGATTACCCTTCCACTGACGCAGACGGTTTCGACACAATCGCATTTGCCGATTTGGAGCGTAATCACGACGCGATTTTTATCGGCATCGGACTCGGCGCGACGAATAAACTGAACATTGAGGGCGAAGATTTGGACGGCGTTTTCGACGCGCTGGAGTTTATCGAAATGATCAAAACACGCGATTGGAAATCAATTCCGATTGGCAGCAACGTCGCCGTGATCGGCGCGGGCAACACGGCGATTGATGCCGTGACGCAGGCGAAAAGATTGGGCGCGGAACGCGTCACGATGATTTATCGGCGCACCGAAAAAGACATTTCGGCTTACGAATACGAATACGAATTAGCCAAAAAAGACGGCGTGGAATTTATGTGGGAAACCGTCCCGCTCGCCGTCGGCGGATTTTCGAGCGTGATGAGTTTGAAAATCAAAAAAGCTGACGGCGGCACCGAAAAAATCGCCTGCGATATGGTCATCAAAGCCATCGGACAACAGAAGCAAACGGAATTTCTGCGTTCAATCGGCATCGAATTCGACGAAAAAAATCGTGTCCGCGTCAATGAATTGATGCAAACCTCGAACCCGCAAATTTTCGCCGGCGGCGATTGCGTCAACGGCGGCGCGGAAGCGGTTGACGCGGCGCAAATGGGCAAATTTGCGGCGCAGGGCATTCACTTTTCACTGTCGGGCGAAACAATCGAATTCGCGGGCGCGAAAGTCGCTCCAATCGAAAAAACGCCCGCGCACTGAACAGATTTTTCGGTTGACGAATTGATTCAGGAATTTATCAAACGCCGCGCAACAAAAGCGTTTTCAGTCGGATTGATGTAATAATTTTTTCTTTCAAACTGAATTTCAAAATCGTTTTTTCGATAAAAATTTATGGCATTCGCATTTGTTTTTCTGACTTCGAGCCAGATTTCGGAAATGTTTTTTGATTCGAGTTCGCGCAGAGTTTCGTCAAAAATCATCTGTCCGATGCCTTTGTGCTGAAACGAAAGACGAACGGCGATGTTGAGAATTTCCGATGAGTTGAACTTGATTGCCGAATCTTTCTGATCGTTCGCGCCGACGAGCAGCCGCACCAGCGCGAAACCGATGATTTTTCCGTTCATCAAAGCGACTTTAAAAATCGAATCTTCTCTTTCGAGTTCGCGTAGATAATCTCTTTTCGACCAAACACTCAAACCGCATTCGGTTTGGATTTCTAAAATATCGTCGGCGTATTTCGCCTCGAAAGCCAAGATGTTTACGTTTTCCGAAATAGTTTCACGCTTTAAATCGTTTTTAGATTTCATTTGGAAGATATTCTACTTCAAACTTTAAATTTTATTTCATTGGTTCAAACCTTTTCGGTATAATCGGAAATGAATTTATGGAATCTGCAAAAATTCTTTATAAAAATCATTATGAAATCTTTGCCGATTATCACCAATTTTATTTGATTGATGCGGAAGAATATCCAGATGCGCCGAGAGATTATACGGATGAAGATATTCAGCGAAGAATAAAGGCTGAAAAAAATGTTGTTGTGATTCAGCCGGAAAGAAATATGACTGTTCCGGTTGACTTAGAAATTTTGGATTCTGCACCGCCGGAAAATTTTGAAAATTGGGATCACGTTGCTGAAGCGAGTTTAGATTTACCTTCGGGCAAACTTCAAATAGAAGAATGCACCGGCAATATGAAAGATATTTTAGTTTTATCTCCCGGCTCATACAAAATCAGAGCATTTTACGGAGATTTGGACAAATTGAGTCTTGATGGTATTGAAGGCGACGATCATTACAAAATTGTAATTTGGCAAGCACCATTTGAGGATGTCAAAGTTCTAAAACAGTATGAAAGCGGTCGCGGTGCTGAATAGTTTTCACGAATTAAAATTATGGCAGATTTAAGCGTAAATTTCGCGGGCATCAAATCGCCTAATCCGTTTTGGCTCGCGTCCGCGCCGCCGACGAATATGGGTTCGATGATTGAGCGGGCGTTTGATGCGGGTTGGGGCGGCGCGGTTTGGAAGACTTTGGGCGAGCCGATTGTTAATGTTTCGTCGCGTCTCGCCGCGCTTGATAACGGCGCACAGCGGATGATCGGGCTGAATAATATCGAACTGATTACGGATCGTCCGCTTGCGGTGAATCTGCGGGAAATTTACGAATGCAAAAAGAAATATCCGAATCACGCCGTCATCGCGTCGCTGATGGTCGAATCGAAGCGCGAAGCGTGGCACGAAATCGTCAAAAAAACGCAGGACACGGGCTGCGACGGTTTTGAGTTGAATTTCGGCTGTCCGCACGGAATGTCGGAACGCGGAATGGGCGCGGCGATGGGACAAGTCCCCGAATACACGCGGATGGTGACGGAATGGGTCAAGGAAGTTTCAAATCTGCCCGTGATCGTTAAACTTACGCCGAATGTAACGAGCATTGCGTTGCCCGCCAGAGCCGCGAAAAACGGCGGCGCGGACGCAATTTCGCTGATTAATACGATAAATTCCGTGATCGGCGTTGATCTCGACACGCTGATTCCGTATCCGAACGTCAATGGAATGGCGGCGCACGGCGGTTATTGCGGCACGGCGGTCAAACCGATTGCACTCAATATGGTTTCGGAACTCGCGCGTGATGCGGAATTTAATATTCCGATTTCCGGCATCGGCGGAATTTCAACTTGGCGCGATGCGGTGGAATTTTTACTTCTCGGCGCGTCAAACGTGCAGGTTTGCACCGCCGTAATGCACTACGGCTACCGCATCATCGAAGATTTGATTGACGGTTTGAACAATTATCTCGACGAAAAAGGTTTCGCTTCCGTGAACGATATTGTCGGGAAATCCGTCAGCCGCGTGACCGATTGGGGAAATTTGGACTTAAATTATAAACTCGTCGCCCGCGTCAATCCAGAAAATTGTATCAAATGCAATTTGTGTTACGTCGCCTGCGAAGACGGCGCGCATCAGTGTTTTGATTTCGACGAAAATAAATTTCCCGTCGTGGACGAACCCGAATGCGTCGGCTGCAATTTGTGCGCGTTAATCTGCCCGTCGCCGGGCGCGATTTCGATGGTTAGACTGGACGACGGAAGCAATCCGCAAACGTGGCGCGAAATTTCCAACCGACCGGCGGAAACGATGACCGGCGATTGAAAATGTTGGTGGGAAAAACAGCAGCGAACGTCTCGCCGCTTGAACGAAATATTGACGTGCGGTTAACTTTCCGACTTGTTGGCATTCGGAATATCATTGTCAAAGCAAGTGTTGGCAATAGTTACAAAATATTTACTATCGGTAAAACCGTAATCTTCCCCGAACCAGAGTTTTAATCTTTCGGTAGTTTTATTTAGGTCAGTTTGGGAAAGGTCGGGATATTGATTACGCCACTGGCGGCAACTTTGTTTTCTGACTGTTCGACGCACGAAGGAGCGCAGTCCTTTGACGTAAATTGACGGATTGAGAGCTTCATTAAAATGCTCGGAGATCAGAGGTTTGATGAGAAGTTGTCGTAAATCATTGTATTCATTGATTTTCCAAACGCCGTTTTGGAGAATCAGCGCAGCCGGTTTAATTCTCTCGCCGATTTTAATTTCGCGCGTCAAACCTTGATAAAACTTCATTCCGGCATAATTGGCGGACAGATCGGCATTTGAATAAACTCCTGAAATCAGAGTTCCGTAAATAGTTCGTTCGGTTGATTGTCCCCATTTTATCACCTTTTTCTCGGCTTCGGCGGGCATTAATCCGTCTGCCGCGGCGCGGTTGTAAATTTTGTAATAAGTGTATCCCTGCTGAAAAATGTGGGCGATTTTGTCAGTGCCGAACTGCGCTCCATAGAGATTGACCGTCGAACTGATGCCGACGTAATCGCTCGGAAAAACGAAAAATATTGATTTGCGGAAACTCGTTT
The DNA here is from genome assembly GCA_965217575.1 of Pyrinomonadaceae bacterium. GTDB lineage: Bacteria > Acidobacteriota > Blastocatellia > Pyrinomonadales > Pyrinomonadaceae. The sequence continues at coordinate 2,427,791 of OZ244558.1, forward strand.
TGTAACGCGCCGGCTGTCCGGTAAATTTGTGCGACTCCATCCAACTGCCGGAAGCCGTAAAAGGCGGAATTCCGGTTCCGAGCAAATTATAAAGTTCCCGCGCGACCGTTTCTTCGGAACGCAAAATTTCAAGTTTGGTGCGGGTTTTTTCCGGCGATTCGCACTTTGATTTTTCCGGTTTTTCCGGTTTCTCCCTCAAACAATTTTCGCCGGCGATAATTTCATTGTTTACTTTTTCGACCGCCTTTTTCAAATTCAGTTCGACATATTCCGAAACTTCGTCGCCGATGTCGGCGAGCGGCTGCGGCGGCAAATTAAATTGGTCGGTTTCAAAAGCGGAAATGGGCTGCCACAATAAAACAACGCATAAAAATAAACTGAAAATCGCTGACAATTTCATAAAGCTCCATAATGTAACGCCAGTAACGTCAACAAATTCACTTTACAATAACACATCTCAGACGCGTTTTAATCGAGCAACTGTTTCGACGTGATGCGTCTGCGGAAACAAATCGAGCGCGGTAATTGATTCTATCGAATAGCTTGGCGATAAAATCCGTAAATCTCGTGCTAAAATGGCAGGCTCGCAGGAAACATATGAAATTTCGCGCGGTCTGATTTTTAACAAATGTTCGATAGTTTGCTTTTCCGTTCCGGCGCGCGGCGGGTCGAGCAGAACGAAATCAATTTCCCGTAAATCTTTCGCGTTTTCCGCCAGCCATTCACCGACATTTTCACAGAAAATAGCCGCGTTTTCGATTCGCCCGTGGTCAACATTTTTTCGCGCGAAATCAACGGCTCTTTCCGAACCTTCAATGCCGGTAACTTTGGCGAAATTTTTCGCCAGCGGCAGCGTGAAAAGTCCGACTCCGCAATATAAATCGAGCGCGTTTTCACCTTTTGCGTCTTTGGTCGCCTTTTCAATTAACGATTCGATTAAAAACGAATTGCCCTGAAAAAAACTTTGCGCGTCGTAAAAATAATTATCGTCATTTGCCTGAAAACTAATTTCTTCGGTCGGTTCGATGATTTCATTTGAATAAATCGAAACATTTTCGCCGCTGTTTGCCGCTTCAATTTCGACGATTTCCGCCCAAAAACTTTCCCATTCGACCGTTTCGCGCAGTTCCGTCAAAAGATTTTGCAGTTCGGGCGTGAGAATCGGGCATTCTTTAACGTCAATAATTTTGTGTGAATTTCTTTGAAAATAGCCGATTTTTTTCTCCCGCGTATCAACGTGCCAGGCGGCGCGGGCGCGATAGGCGTAGGGTTTCGGACTGCCGATAATTTCAATTTCCTTTTCGTAATTTATTTTTCCAATGCGCGACAGACAATCACGGATAATTCCGACCTTCGCCGCAAGCTGCGCCGGATAATCCAACTGCTGAAAGTCACAGCCGCCGCAGCGTCCGAAATAAACGCATCGCGGTTCAACTCGATTTGCCGAAGTTTCGATGATTTCGACGATCTCGGCAAATGCGGTTTTACCTTTTAGCTGGATAATTTTGACGCGCGATTTGTCGCCCGCAGCGGCGAGCGATACAAAAACGGTCAAATTTTCGGCGAATGCCAGACCAAAACCGTTCGGGACAATTTTTTCGATGGAAACTTCTAAAATTTCGCCGATGCTGTATTTTTTATTCAATGGATATTTTCAACCTTTCTTTCAAATTATAAATAAAACAAACTGAAACGCGGAATTTTCGTCTGTTCGCGGAGACGCTTGAGAATCATCAAATCAAAAGTGCGCCGGTAAATTTCCGCGTCCATTTTACTGCGATAAGAAGTCAGTTCCTGTTTGATTTCGTCTTTTAACTTTTCGTCACGGCAGGTTTGCAAAAGTTTTTCGTCAATCACAGCGTCCAGTTTTTCTAAATCCTTTTCCAGCGTTTCGGCATCGGAAAAGTCTTTCCGCAATTTCTCCAGACTTTTTAAAGCGGTTTTAAGTGTTTCGTTCAATATTGGCGGCAAATCGCTTTTTGCCGCCTGCAATTCTCCGGTGATTTTTTCAAAATGCGCGGCAACCGTTTCGTCGGGCAAGTTTTCGTTTTCCGGTAAATTTTCTTTGCCTGTTTCCAAAGTCGGCGGCGGACTTTGGAAATTCGCCGTCTTGATGCTTGAATCCTGAGCCGCTGAATTGCCGTTTTTGCCGATTTGCGATTCAAGCCACTCGGAATACTGCGCTTCGATTTCTTCGCGGCAGAAAGTCAGCGATTTAATGATTCTTTTCCGCGCCGGCTGTTTGTCAACGCCGTCAAAAACTTTTTCGATCCCGCGCAGAATAATGTGCAGCGGAACTTCGCGTTCCTGCCACGATTCAATCAAAGCCCAATCAAGCGGCGAGAGCAGCAGATTTCTTCCGCGTCGGCGAATAAAAGCGGATTCAATTTCGGAAAAATAATTAAAGTAATTCAAGGTAATGGTAAACGGTCAATGGTAAACGGCAAATCAAAAAATTTCACCATTTATCATTTACCATTATTCAAGGCGGATTTTCATTCGTCGCAAAGTGCGTAAATCTTCGTCGGTTAATTCCAGTTCGATGTCCGGCGCGAAATGGTCGGAATCTTCGTCAATTTCCTGCAAACCGATTTCCAGTTTAATCGTCAAATTCGGCTCATAACCGAGTTCGCGCAAATATCTGATGGCATCGGCAACCCGCGCGCTTTTTTCAATCGCCAAATTTATTGATTCGCTCAGTTCGCGCACCGCATTTTTTTCGTATTCATCAAGTTCCATTTTGCTATATGAAATGCTACGCGACGCTTTGAGATTAGTCAAAAGTCTTGAGCCAAAGGATTTTTATTTACTGTTGACCGTTTACCAATTCCTCAAACTCATCTTCACTCAAAACTTTCACGCCCAAACTTTCGGCTTTGGTCAATTTTGATCCGGCATCCGAACCGGCGACGACGTAATCGGTTTTTTTGCTGACCGAACCTGAAACTCTGCCGCCTTTCGATTCAATGATTTTCGCGGCTTCGTCGCGCGTGAATTGTTCGAGTTTTCCGGTTAAAACGAAAGTTTTGCCGTTGAAATTTTCGTCTAATTCGCCTGTCGCGCCGCCGTCAATTTCCATTTTTACGCCCGCGTTTACCAGGCGTTCGATAACTTCCAGATTGCGCGGATTTTGGAAAAAATTGTGAACCGAAACGGCGACGGCTAAACCGATTTCGTGAATGTCGTCGAGTTCTTCGACCGATGCTTTCGCTAAATTTTCAATGACGCGAAAATGTTTGGCGAGAATTTTTGAATATCTTTCGCCGACGTGCCGAATGTCCAGACCGAAAAGCAATCTTTGCAAACCGCGCGTTTTGGAATTTTCGATTTGTTCAATGAGATTTGTCGCCGATTTTTCCGCCATTCGTTCATAATCCGCGATTTCTTCGACCGTCAAATCATAGAGATCAGCGACTGTTTTCACCCTTTCCGAATCAACCAGTTTTTCGATCAGAACATCGCCCAAACCTTCGATGTCCATCGCCTTTCGCATCGCAAAATAGCCGATTCGCGCTTTCACTTTCGCCGGACAAATCGGATTTGTACAGCGCGTCACGGCTTCGCCGGCGGGACGCGCGACTTCAAAATTACATACCGGACAATGCGTCGGAAATTCGTAGTCTTTTTCGTCGCCCGTTCGTTTCGATTCGATAATTTGTAAGATTTGCGGAATGATTTCGCCCGATTTTTCGACCAAAACCCAATCGCCGATTTTCAAATTCAGCCTTTTTATTTCATCTTCGTTATGCAGAGACGCGCGTGAAACCGTCGTTCCGGCGAGCAAAACCGGCTTCAAATACGCGACCGGCGTTAACGCTCCGGTGCGTCCGACCTGAATATTTATCGCTTCCAACTGTGTCGTCGCCTGCATCGCCGGATATTTATAAGCGATTGCCCAGCGCGGTGCTTTCGTCGTCGCGCCGAATTCGTCCTGCAACTGTGTCGAATTTATTTTGACCACCACGCCGTCAATTTCATAATCGAGCGCGTCGCGTTTTTCCTGCATTTCATTGCAAAATGCGATGACTTTTTCGACGTTTTCACACAGACGCACGTTTGGATTGACGTTAAAACCCGCGCTTTTCAACCATTCAAAATTTTCCCAATGCGTCGCAAAAGCCTTTTGATTTCCGCTCAAAACGTCATACGGAAACATATCGAGTTTACGCGCGGCAACGATTGCAGAATCTAATTGCCGCAGAGTTCCCGACGCGAAATTGCGCGGATTCGCGTAAGTTTTTTCGCCCTGCATTTCGAGTTCGGCGTTGATTTCATTGAAAACCGAACGCGCCATAAAAACTTCGCCGCGCACTTCTATTTTGTCGGCAAACGCATCCTTTAAACCGAGCGGAATCGTCCGAATCGTTTTCACATTGCTCAAAACATCGTCGCCGAAAACGCCGTCGCCGCGCGTCGCGCCCGCGATCAAAACGCCGTTTTGATAATGCAGAGAAATGGAAAGCCCGTCAATCTTCAGTTCAGCAGCGTAATCAAAATCGCGCCCGTCGGCGAGTTTACGGCAGCGTTCGTCAAATTTTCTGAGTTCGTCAATGTTATAAGAATTATCCAAAGACATCATCGGCACGAGATGTTTGAACGGCAAAAATCCTTCGGCGCGCCCCCCGACTTTCTGCGTCGGCGAATCGAGCGTGATTAGTTCTGGATTTTCCGCTTCGAGTTGTTTGAGTTTTTCAAGCAGCCAGTCAAATTCCGCGTCGGCGATTTCCGGTTCGCTTTTTTGATAATAAAGTTCGTTGTGCCGGTTGATTTCGGCGCGAAGATTTTCTATTTCTTTCTCAATATTTTGTTTGGAATTTTCAAAAAGATTCATAAAGAGAGAACAAGGCACAAACCTTTTTCGATCTGCTCCATTTTGCGTTCGGAAAGCATTCCAACAAATTCGAGCAAATCGGTTTTATTGGCTGTTACTATTTGCGTAACATTGACAACCGAAATTTCCGGCAAACCGCTTTGTTTCGGTTCGAGTAAAACATTTCCGGGCATTTTCGAAAGTCTGAGATTTGTCGTGATGACGACTCCGATAAAAGTTTCCAATTGTGTTTGGTTGAAACCATCCGACTGAATAATTACTACGGGATGACGAAAACCGGGCATCAAACCTTTTGGTTCGGGCAAATCAGTCCACCAAATTTCTCCGCGCTCGATTACCATTTATCTTTTGACACAATCCGGCTTTGAATTTTTTTCCAATGCGGATCGAGCGAAGTGTCAACTTCCTCGCAAACAGCGTTTATTTGTGCAATCAAATCGGCTTCATTACGTTTTGCCAGATATTCTTCGACCGCATCAGAATAAAGCTGACTGCGCGAAATTTTTGCTTTCTTTGCAAACTTTTCAGCTTCCTGAAAAACATTATCCTTGATTGAAATGGCTGTTTTCACAGTCAAAAGTATAACCGAAGTATTACCGGCAAATCAAATTATTATTCGGTGTCGTGAAGCAAAAATGTTATGCTCGAAATTCACTGAAAATTAGATAAATTCTAAATCCGCATAATAAATATGAATCTGAAAGAAATTTTCATCAATCAAAACGGACGCTTGCGAAGCGGTTTTCGGTTTCTCATTTTTTTGCTGGCGGTTCTATTCGTCGCATCGTTGGTCGGCACGGCAGTCAGAGTGCTGCTTTACCGTCTGCCGATTGGGTATGGCGAAAACAGTCTGCTTTCTTTTATTTACCCGAATTTTATTTTGCTGACGACGGCGGTTTTCGTCGGTTGGCTGTGCGGTAAATTTCTCGAAAATCTGCCGTTCCGCGCCCTCGGCTGTTGGTTTACAAAAAATTGGCTGAAACATTTGTGTTTCGGTTTGATCTTGGGCGCGGCTTCGATTCTGTTCGCCGCTCTGATCGGCGCAATGTTCGGCGGCTTGAGTTTTCACCTCAATAACACCAACGGGCAATCGGCGATTTTACTGACTTTGGGGATTTCGCTAAGCGTTTTTATTCTCGGCGCGGCGGCGGAAGAAGCGTTTTTTCGCGGTTATATGCTGCAAACATTTGCCCGCGCCAAACTTTCCTGGTTGGCGATTGCATTCACTTCGCTGTTTTTCGCGTCGGCGCATTTAAATAATCCGAATGCCAATTATTACTCAATTTTGAACACGGCTCTGGCGGGAATCTGGTTCAGCCTCGCATATTTGAAAACGCGCGATTTATGGTTCGTTTTCGGACTTCATCTGATGTGGAATTGGGTGCAGGGCGCGTTTTTGGGCTTGCCCGTCAGCGGGATTACGGAATTGACGACCGCACCGCTTTTGCAGGTGTCGAACTTCGGCACCAGTCAAATAACCGGCGGCGATTACGGCATCGAAGCAGGCATCGCCTGTACAATTGCGATCATCGCGTCAACAGTCATCATTTGGTTCGCGCCTTTCCTAAAACCGAGCGAAGAAATGCTGGCTTTAACCGGCGAAGAAAATTCTAAAATTAAAACGCTCGAATAATCTGTTGAATTGTTTCAGTTTTATTTGGGATCAAACTTTTCATCCAATACTTTAAAAAGTTGCCGGATATGTCTCTTGTTTTCTCCTAGATCGCCTTTGCCGACACGAGATTTTGAATGAATATTGACCGTAATTTCATTGGCGGCGGTCTCTTGCGTTATTTTAATTTCCAAATCATCCGTGAAAAAAACAACCGGAACTTCCGTTTTGATCGTCGCCGTATTGCCGTAGATATGCGCGGAGATAACTTTCCAATTTTTTCCGTAAGTCGCCATTGTCGGAATTAACCCTTCGGTTTCTCCGACAAAAGTTTCCAAATCCGCTTTGTAATGGCGCGTTTTCAAATTTGCGTCCGTCGCGTCGGCGGAAGTTTCCGCCGCATTGCCCGGATTTGCAGCTGCCAAACCTGCTAAACCGACCGCCGCCGCGCCCGCCGCGATGCCCAGTAATTTTATTATTTTCATATTTTTACAATTATTGCGCCGCGCGATTGCAGCCGTCAATCTCAGGCAGAAATAAACCTTAAATTTTCACGCGCCGCTTCCAAAATATTCGCCTCTTTTTCAAATCGTCTGAATCTTAAATGAAATATCAACCGCCTTTGCCGAATGCGTCAAACGCCCAACCGAAATCAGGTCAACGCCAGCTTCGGCAAACGAGCGCACCGTGTCGAGATTCATTCCGCCGGAGGCTTCGAGCAGCACATTCGGATTCATATTCCGCGCCATTTCAACCAGCTTTTCTGCCTCTTCCGGCGTTTGATTGTCAAGCATTACGATGTCCGCGCCTGCCAGAATCGCTTCACGAAGTTGCGCCCAATTGCTGATTTCGACTTCGATTTTGTGCAGATGTCCGACCTTTAATTTCGCCGCTGTGATCGCTTCGGTAATGCCGCCCGCCAGTTCGATGTGATTATCTTTGATTAAAACGCCGTCGTCCAAACCGTAGCGATGATTTTTGCCGCCGCCGACCGTCACCGCATATTTTTCGAGCATTCGCAAACCGGGCGTAGTTTTGCGCGTGTCAATAATTTGCGCGTGCGTCCCCGCGACCGCTTTGACATACTGCCGCGTCAGCGTCGCCACGCCGCTCAACCGCTGTAAAAGATTGAGCGCGACACGTTCGCCGGCTAATAAAATATCGGCGTAACCTTTCAGAGTGGCGAAAATCTTCCCCGCCGAAACTTCATCGCCTTCGGCAACCGCCGCGTCAATTTCGGCATTTTCCGGGTCGAGATGCGCGAAAACCGCTTCGGCAACATCTAAACCGCAGACGACCAAATCTTCCTTCGCCAAAAATTTGCCCATTCCGCGCACGTCCGGCCGTACGGTTGACTGCGTTGTAATGTCGCCGCGCCCGATGTCTTCGGCTAGAAATTCGCCGATTGACGCGAGAATATCGCTGTTTTCCAGTAAATTCATATCAATTTTAAGCTGATCTTTCTCCAAACAAGCGCGAATTATTTCAACGCTTCCAAATTTTGATTTAGCGCGCTCGTCTGCGTTTCGATTTCGGCAGTTCGGTCGCGCAATTCCTGAACTTTTTCCGTTGGCGCCCTTTCGACGAAATTTCGATTGGAAAGTTGTTTATTGACTCTTTCGGCTTCGATATCCAGCTTACTTAATTGATTTTCAAGCCGCGTTCGCTCTTTGTCAAAATCAATCAAACCTTCGAGCGGAATGGCGATTTCCGCGCCGCCAGTCAAAACCGCTTTCGCCGACGCTTTCGGAACGTCGAGCGATTCGCCGACGATTAAATCCGTCGCGCGGGCGAGTTTCAAAATCTGCGGTTCGTTTTCGCGGAAAATCTCCTGCAAATCGCCGCTTGCCGCAATGTGAATCGCCGGTTTATCGGACGGTTTAATGTTCATTTCGGCTCGGATATTTCGCACTTTTGTGATCAAATCAATCACGGTCTGCATTTCCGATTCGGCTTTTTCATCAATTAAATTCTCATCACCGCGCGGAAAATCGGTCAGCATTATCGTCGCTTCGGCAGATTTATACGCCGGATTATGCAATGCGCTGGAAACTTCCGGCAATTTGTGCCAGAGTTCTTCGGTCAGAAACGGCATAAACGGATGAAGCAGTCTTAAAGCCTGTTCGAGAATGGTGATAATGCGCGAACGCGCCGCGTCACGCGCCGTATTTACCTGTTCGGACGTGATTTCATCTTTGACGAGTTCGATATACCAATCGCAAAAATCGTCCCAGAAAAAATGATAAAGAAGTTGCGCGGCTTCGTGAAAGTTATAATTTTCCAACGATTTATTGACATTAAAAGCCGTTTTGTTGAGCCGCGAAACGATCCATTTATCGGCAAGCGAAAGATTTTTCCCATCATTTAAAGAAGCAAAATCAACTTTCGCACCATCGGAATTCATCAGACAAAAGCGCGTCGCGTTCCAAATTTTGTTGGCGAAATTGCGAAAGGATTCAACTTTTTCGTCGCGCCACGCGAAATCCGCGCCGGTCGCCGAATCCGCCAGAGTCATTCGCGTCGCGTCAACGCCGTATTTGTCGAAAACCTCGAGCGGATCAACACCGTTGCCTTTGGTTTTCGACATTCGCTGACCGTTTTTGTCCAAAACCGTGCCGTGAATAATCACATCGTTAAACGGTTTTTCGCCGAGAAATTTCAGTCCGGTCATTACCATCCGCGAAACCCACAGAAAAATAATGTCGCGTCCCGTCACGAGAACATCGGTCGGATAAAAGTTCTTTAAATCTTCTGTTTCGATGGTTGCGCCGTTCCAGCCGAGCGTTGAAAACGCCCATAATGCCGACGAAAACCAAGTATCGAGAACGTCCGGGTCTTGCGCGAGCTTTTCCGTCCCCGCTTTTTTCGCGGCTTCTTCAAACGAATGCGCGACGAAAATATTGCCGTTTTCGTCATACCACGCCGGAATTTGGTGTCCCCACCAAAGCTGGCGCGAAATCGTCCAGTCACGCAGATTTTCGAGCCACATCGTGTAAACTTTTTCGTGCGGAACCGGCGGATAAAAATGCGGCGCGTTTTCCTCGCGCATCAAATCCAACGCCAAATCGCGCATTTCGTCCATTTTGACAAACCATTGTTCGGACAACAGCGGTTCGATGACCGTTTTGCAGCGTTCGCAGACGGGCAACACGATTTCGTAATCCTCAACTTTGGCGAGCAAACCTAGTTCTTCAAATTTTTCGACGACTTTTTCACGCGCCGCAAAGCGGTCTAAACTGTCGAAATCCGCGCCGGCGTTGGCGTTCATCGTCGCATCGTCGTTCATTACGACGAGTTTTTCGAGATCGTGCCGCTCGCCGATTTCATAATCGTTCGGATCGTGCGCGGGCGTGATTTTGACCGCACCCGTGCCAAATTCCGCTTCGACGTATTCATCGGCGATTATTTTTATTTCACGATTTGTCAGCGGCAGTTCAATCGTTTTGCCGATTAAATGCTTGTATCTTTCATCTTCGGGATTGACCGCGACCGCCGTATCGCCGAGCATCGTTTCCGGGCGCGTCGTCGCCACCGTAATCTTCGCGTCCGAACTTTTTATCGGATACTGCAAAAAATAAAGTTTGCCGTCTTTGCGCGTTTCTTCTTTGACTTCCAAATCCGACAGTACGGTTTTGTCGCGCGGACACCAATTAACAATGCGCGTTCCGCGATAAATCCAGTCTTCTTCAAACAATCTGACAAAGACATTTCGCACCGCGATTGACAAACTTTCGTCCATCGTAAAACGTTCGCGCGACCAGTCAACTGACAAACCTTCGCGCCGAATCTGGTTGGTAATCGTGTTTCCGTACTGGTTTTTCCACGCCCAGACTTTTTCCGTAAACGCTTCTCTGCCAATATCCTGCGGCGTTTTGCGTTCTTCTTTTTTGAGCTGGCGCGTAACCATTAACTGCGTCGAGATTCCCGCGTGGTCAACGCCGACGACAAATAAGGTTTTGTAACCGCGCATTCGTTTCCAGCGCGTTAAAACGTCCATCATCGTATGCTGAAGCGCGTGTCCCATATGCAGACTGCCCGTCACATTCGGCGGCGGAATAACGATTGAATAAGTTTCGGCATTCGGATTTTCATTGATTTCAGGCGCGAAATATCCGTTTGCCTCCCATTTTTGGTAATGCGCGCTTTCCGCTTTGGTCGGATTGTAGGCTTTTTCAAGTTCCATAATTAAATTTGCGATTCAAAATTTAATATTTTGTCTGGATTTTGATCTTAAATTTTGAATTCTCAATCTTAAAATAAAAACGGCTAGTTTTCATCTAAGCGGCGAAAACTAACCATTTTTTATTTATCGGCAGCGGTTGATTATTCCTGTATTTTTTCCTTCGCCATTTGCTTGATAATCATTTCCACCATCTGCGGCGTGACTTCCGAAGCGATTTCCCGGACGGCGCGCGCGGAAATTTTTTCAGCCACTTTGCTGGCAATCGCCTCGATCAAATCAGGCGGAAAATTAATCATCGGCGCGGAATTTTCATTTTTTTCCGCTTCGTTTTTTGTGCGGTCGAATGTTTCCGCCATCTCGAAACTTTCCGCCGTTTCCGGCATTTTTGCCGACGTTTCTTCAGATGCTTTATTTTCTTCGTCTGTTTTCGGCGCGGCTTCGGGTTGGACTGGCGAAACTTCCGGCGACTTCTTTAAAAGTTCGGGGATTTCCGGCAGCGGTTCGGATAATTCGGTCAAATCGGTCGGATTTTCCTCTTCGTCACCGGCTGAAATCTCGTCATTTTCAAGCATCGGAAGTTCCAGCAAGTCAAGCTCGTCAAAATTTAAAAGCTCGGTTGACTTCGACGGCGCAGACATTGCCGGCGTTTCTTTGACCGGAACGCCGCTTTTTGATTCGGCAGGAATCGCGGCTGAAAAGTCTTGCTTTTCCACCGGTTTTTGTTCTGAAACTTTTGATTCTTCAATAATATATCTTTTTGAAAAACTCGGTAGATCAGCCGCCGCAGAAAATGTTTCGCCGCTCGTCTCTTTCAAATTTGTTGATTTTGAACTAATTTCAGTTAGATCCGCCGCCGTCAGTGGCTGCGTTTTTGAAACATTCGCCGCTGTCACGGATGCAGTTGAATTATAATCGTAAGGTTTTCTCAGAGGCATCGGCGGAAAATCAATAGACGGCTTTTCGGCAACGGCGCGGGCTTCCAATTGCCGCTCCGGGCTGGCGGATAAATTATTGATTTGATTGGCTTGAATCATATCGTCGTCCATTTCGGCATCACCGAAATTGATGCCGGACAGCGACTCGGAATTTCGATTTTCCGGCTTCGCATATTCATTTGCCGGAAGCGCGAACACCGCGTCTTCCACGCTTTCCTTCGTTTTTGAATCGAGCAGAAAAGAAACTTTGCTGACCAATTGACGAATTGATTGAAACGGTTTGGTCAAATAATCGTCCGCCCCGACGCGGCGCGCTTCAGCTTCGTTGAAAGGTTCAAATGAGCCGACCAGCAAAATTACCGGAATTTGTCTGGTTTCATCATCCTGTTTGATCAATTCACAAATCCGATAACCGTCCATTCCGGGCATATTGACATCAACCATCACCAAATCCGGTTTGATTTCGACAAATTTCTGCATTGCCGCGTCACCGTCGCCGGCAGTCACGACTTCAATTCCTTCGTCGGCAAAGGTTAGGTTGACGACCTTCTGAATCGTTATCGAATCATCTGCAAGAAGTAATTTTCGTTTTGACACAGGCAATATCGCTCCTTTATCGAACTTCCGGGAAATTTTGTCAGAGAAAACTATATTTTAAAATACCGTTTACTGAAGCGACCGTCAGGAAAAACTGCCGCTTGCCGCCGCTTTCTACTTGTTTTGGACGAACATTCGCAGCATCGTCTGAAGCTGCGACGTGGTGAACGGTTTAGGCAGAAAAGCAATCGCGCCCGCCGAAAAGCTCTCGGACGAAAGACGCGGGTTTTGTTCCGCCGTCATCATTATCACCGGAATTTTCATCAGACGCTTTTCCGACTGCATAAACCGCACGAGTTCCGTCCCTTGAATATACGGCATTACGACATCGAAAATCGCTGCCGTAAAGACTTCTCCCGAATGTAAAAGTTTATAGGCTTCCTTTCCGTCACGCGCCGAAATCACGGTGTAGCCTTCTTTTTCCACTATCGCTTTGACCAGACGAAGAATCGCCGGATCGTCGTCGGCAACCAAAACTTGTTTTTTGTCGTCGTTTTGCTGTTCAGTCATTTTAAATATCCGTTTCCTCGTTTCGTCTTACATTCTAACATCTTTGCGCTTTTTTATGAATTCGCCGCTAAAGTCGCCGCCAACTTAATCGCCGCTTTCATACTTGAAGACTCGGCGATATTTTTTCCGGCAATGTCGAAAGCCGTTCCGTGATCAACCGATGTTCTGATCAGCGGCAAGCCGAGCGTGACGTTAACCGATGCGCCGAACGACAGACATTTGACGGCAATCGTCGCTTGGTCGTGATAGCAGGAAATTACGCCGTCAAATTCGCCGCGAAAGCCGCGCAGAAAAATGGTGTCGGGCGAAAATGCGCCGGACACGTCAATATCAAATTTTTCGCGGCATTCATTGACGGCGGGAATTATTTCATCTGTTTCTTCCGAACCGAACATTCCGCCTTCCGAAGCGTGCGGATTTAATCCCGCCACCGCCAGACGCGCGTTTTTTTTCAGCAGTTTGGAGAGTTCACGATGAGAAAATTTAATCAAATCAATCAAATTTTCCTTTTTTACCAAATCAATCGCGTCGCGCAGTGAAACGTGAGTCGAAAGCAGAACGACGCGCAGTTTATCAGCAAAGAAGCTCATCGCAAATTCCGGCGTTGCGGTCAAAAAAGCGAGAAACTCCGTGTGTCCCGGATAATCGTAACCGGCAAGCGAAATGGCTTTTTTGCTGATCGGCGCGGTCGTGATCGCGTCTAATTTGTTTTCGCGCCACAATCGCACGGCGGTTTCAATGTATTCAGCCGCCGCTTTTCCCGCCGGTGCGGAATCTTCGCCTAATTTTATTTCATCGGTGAGATTCTTTAAATCGTAAACAGCGGTCTGATTTATGTTGGTCGGTAAATTTTCGGCAGGTTCGACAAAATCAAATTTCAGATCCAAATTTCGCGCCGTTTTTCTCAAAAACGCGGCATCGCCAATGATGACCGGCACGCAAACTTTTCTTAAATCTTCGTCGGCGAGTGCTTTAAGCGTAATTTCCGCGCCGATTCCGGCGGCATCGCCGATAGTTATACCGACGCGCGGCAGAGCGTAATTTGGATGATCACTTTTCACTTTCCTCTTCCGCCTTATACATATACTTGATATTATGCTTCGGCAGCAAAATATTCGGCGCGTCCGAGCGATTTATTTTCAGCGCGTCCAAATCATACCATTCGATAGTCCCTTCGATTTCTTCGCCATCCTGCAAAACAACCGTCATTTTCGTTCGGGCATCAATTTGCTTTTTATAATAATAAGTTTCGGCGTTGGTTTCGCTCGGCGGCGGCTGTTTTTTTCGCGCTTCCGTAGTTTCCTTCGGTTTTGTAAAATTCCGTTCGTTGTAATTTTCCCTCATATTCATATCAATCTAACATTTTCTAAATTTGATGAGGATGAAGCTCGATAAAATCCCTTTCTAATCTGCTTGCCGTCGGATAAACGTCGGCACATTTATATCTTCGTTCTTTTTCTCGTCTATCGGTTTGATCGAAGAATAGCCGCCGCTGTAGCTGTCGGTTTGCGTCGCGGCAGTCATTGTCTGAGGTATTTCAACCTTTTCCTGATTATCAAACCCGGTGGCGATGACGGTTATTTTCACTCTGTCTCCCATTTCTTCGTCAAACACCGTACCGAAAATAATGTTCGCATTTTCATCGGCTTCCTGATGAATCAGCGAAATGGAATCTTCGATTTCGTCGAGCGGCATATCTTTTGAGCCGGTAATATTTATCAACGCCCCGCGCGCTCCTTTAATCGAATTTTCTTCCAGCAGTTTGGAATCAATCGCTTCTTTCATCGCCTTGACCGCGCCGCCTTCGCCGCTTCCGTAACCGATTCCCATCAACGCCACGCCCATTCCCTGCATTACCGATTTGACATCGGCAAAATCGAGATTGATAATGCCCGGAACGGTAATCAGATCGGAAATTCCCTGAACGGCTTGCAGCAAAATATCATCGGCGCGGCGGAATGCGTCCATAATCGAGATTTTTTCTTCGACTTCTTTAAGCTTTGAGTTCGGAATCGTAATTATCGTATCAACACAGCCGCGCAGTTCGGCTAAACCTTCTTCGGCTTGATTCATTCGCTTTCTGCCTTCGACGGTAAAAGGTTTGGTCACGACGGCGACGGTCAGCGCGCCGAGTTCGATGGCGAGCGCGGCGATCACCGGCGCGGCTCCCGTTCCGGTTCCGCCGCCCAATCCGGTCGTCACGAAAACCATATCCGCATCCTGCAAAACATCTATAATTTTATCGGTATCTTCAATCGCCGCCTGCCGCCCGACTTTCGGATTCGCGCCCGCGCCGAGTCCGCGCGTCAATTCGCCGCCTAATTGAATTTTTATCGGTGCCTGGGAATCGTTTAAGGCTTGTACATCCGTATTCACCACGATAAATTCCACGCCTTTGATGCCCGCCTCGATCATTCGATTGACGGCGTTGCTGCCGCCGCCGCCGACCCCGATGACGATGATTCTGGCACCGGTAACGGGCGTTTCATCAAAGCTCATATTCAGTTTTTTATTTGTTTGAAGTCCGTTTGCTGTCATATTTATGATTCCCTTAATAAATAATAATAAATAAAATTCAAATGCCAAAAATGCTCGTGATGGTTTTTCGAGATAATTTATGATTTCAACAACATATTGTGTATCCGGCGAAAAAGCATACAACGATTTGCGGTAAAAAATCCAGTTGAAATATTAAATTTATCTAAATTTCTCCCGAAAATTTTCAAACCATTCGGTAACTTTACGGGTCGGCGAACGTCCGCCCGCGTGGTGTTCGCGGATTTGCGCGCGCATCGAAGACAATGCCAATCCGCCCGCCACCGCCCATTCGGGACTCTGCACTTCGTCGAGCAGTCCGCCGAAGTGTTTTTCCTCTAAAAAGCCGAGTCGCGTCGGCGCGTCGAAAACCTGCTCGGCGATTTCGACCATTCCGCGATTTAGTGAACCACCGCCTGTCAAAACCACGCCGCTGGAGATTTGACTGGCTGAACTGAAAACCTCGTGCGCGACGTGCTGAAGCAGTTCGACGGCGCGCGGCTGCATTATGTCGCACAGTATTTCTTTCGACAGTTGGCGCGTTTCCTGTCTGCCGACCGGCGTTATTTCGATAATTTCCTGCCGTTCGTCGTCGTTCATCAAAAATCCGGCGACGCAGCCGTAAAAATGTTTAATTCGCTCGGCTTCTGGAATCGAAACGCGCAGCCCGACGGCAATATCTTTCGTAAAGTGCATTCCGCCGAACGGAAAAACTTTCGTGTGCCGCACCGCGCCGCGCCCGAAAATCATCAAACTCGTGATTTCTTCACCAATGTTGACCAGCGCGCAGCCGTATTCCTTATCGTCATCGCTCAACGTGCTGTTCGCCGCCGCCAGCGGTTCGAGCATCATATTTTCAATTTCCAAACCGGCGCGATGCACGGATTTCATCATATTCTGCCCGCCCGCGCTCGGACTCGTAACGATGTGAACCCGGCATTCGAGACGCGCTCCGTGCATTCCGACTGGCTCGATGATGCCATCCTGACCGTCAATAATAAATTCCTGCGGCAGCCGGTCAACAATTTTCCAGCCCGCCGGAAGCTGCATCGCGCTGGCTGATTCGACGGCGCGTTCGACATCTTCGTTCATAATTTCGCGCCCGGTTCCGGCGACCGCGACGACCCCGCTTTTGTTTTCGCCCTGCAAATGTTCGCCCGAAAGATTGATCGTCGCCGAGTGAATTTCCAGTCCGCTCATCCGTTCGGCATCTTCAACGGCTTTTTTGATTGACGCGGCGACGGCATCCGTCGTCGTCACGATTCCGCGCCGCAAGCCACGAGCTTCGGATTGTCCGACACCGATGATATTCATCGCGCCGCTGTCGGACGGTTCTCCGACGACGCACCGAACTTTGCTGGTGCCAATATCCAAACCGACTGCCTGTATTTCACGATTCATTCGTTATTTCAAATTCCAGACTCCAAATTCTAAATTCTAAATTTCGGATTCCATATCTAAGATTGCAAAAATTTCATCTTTGAAACCCTTCCAATTTGGAATCTGGAATTTAAAATCTGTAATTTCACTTGACTCGAAATCCTAAAACTTCTTTCTGCCCGTTTAAGCTGACCGATTCGATTTCTTTTCCTCTGCCGGCGATAATTTCCAGACTTTTTTTCAGACGTTTGCCGAAATCATCCTTTGCCAGTTCGAGCGTCACTTTTTCGCCCGAATCCTGGACGACCGCCTGCGGTGCCTGCAAGTCCGCCAAATTAACGACGCTGACGCGCTTGCCCAAGTCAAATTCCTGCCATTCGTCAATCATTTTCAGATAAATTTTTACGCGCTCCTGGTTATCTTTAGTCGCTTTGTCGGTCTTGCTTTCGTCCCAGCCGGTCATCACGAACGGCGGTCGCTCGTCATTTTTCCCGACCAAATCAAACAGCACCGCGTTATCATCCGCCCATAAATCGCCTCTTTCCAGACGCACGACGGCGCGGGGTTCGCGTTCGATCAAATTGACGCGCAGACCGTCGGGCAAAACCCGCGAAACGATTGCCGATTTGACCTGCGTAATTTTTTCAATATCTTCTCTGGTCGTCACCAAATCCGCATTCCAAACGCCTGATTTATCGGTTTGGCGGGCGACTATTTTTTCGATTTCGTCCTTTGAAACACGACTCGCGCCGCGAATATCAATGTTTTTAACATCGAAAAAAGACGAAGCCGTCACCGTTCGATAACCCATCACCAACAAAAAAACCAAACAGAATAAAATGCCGACGGCGAAAATAAACGGCACTAAAACTTTTGCTGCCGCGCCCGAACCTGTGCGGCGCGAATTTGCCGAACTTCTTCTTTTCGCCGCCGCTCCGGTTTTGCGCGGCGTAATTCTTTTTCTTACTGCTGCCATATCTTTAAATTCCAGATTTCAAGTTTCAGATTCTTTTTTCCAATTTTTTCCAATTTGAAATTTGAAATTTGGAATCTGAAATTTGTCACCTATCTGAGTTTTTCCAAAATCTCATCGGAAAGCCGCGTAATGCTTCCCGCGCCGAGCGTGATGACCAAATCGTTTTCCTGCAAATTTCCGATAACTTTTTCGGCGGCGGTTTCGATGTCGCCGATGTAATTCGCGTTTTTGTGTCCGTATTGCTTGATGTTGTCGGTCAAAACTTCCGCCGTAATGCCTTCCATCGGCTGTTCGCTGGCGGCGTAAATATCAAGCACGTAAAGCACATCGGCGTTGTTAAAAGCCAGCGCGAATTCGTTCATTAATTCCTTCGTCCGCGAATAGCGATGCGGCTGAAAAACGACAACCGTACGCTTGCCGCCCGAACCGTTTTTCGCTGCCGAAAGCGTGGCGACGATTTCCGTCGGATGATGTCCATAATCGTCAACGACCGAAATTCCATTGACCTCTCCCTTGAACTGAAATCGCCGGTCAGCATTCTTAAATTTGGTAAACGCTTCGGCGATTTCGGCGAACGGAACGTCCAGTTCCAGCGCGACGGAAGCTGCCGCCAAAGCGTTGTAAACATTATGTTTACCCGGCACCGGAAGATTTATTTCGCCCAAGATTTCCGCGCCTTTCCAAACTGTAAAGGTCGAACCGAAATTTTCGTTGTAAACGATGTTGTGACCGGAAATATCCGCCTGCGCGGTCAGCCCGTAAGTGACGCGGCGGCGTTTTAATTTTGGAATAATAAGCTGTACATTCGGGTCGTCGAGACACATTATCGCCGCGCCGTAAAACGGAACTTTATTGATAAAATCGGTAAAACACTGCACCACATCGTCCATTCCCTTGTAAGATTCCATATGTTCCTTATCAATGTTGGTGACGACGGCGAGCGTCGGATTCAGCATCAAGAAAGAACGGTCGCTCTCGTCGGCTTCGGTGACGAACCAGTCGCTCGTGCCGAGTTTCGCGTTTGAGCCGAGCGTATCAACCACGCCGCCGACAATCGTCGTCGGTTCGAGTCCGGTGTGTCCGAGAATCGTCGCAATCATCGAAGTCGTCGAAGTTTTCCCGTGCGTTCCGGCGACCGCAACGGCATACGGCTTTAAAGTCATCAATTCCGCCAGCATTTCGGCGCGCGGAATAACAGGAATTTTATTTTCTTTGGCGTAAACGACTTCCGGGTTATCTTCTTTGACCGCCGACGAATAAACGACCACCTGCGCGTCGCCGACGTTTCCCGCCTGATGACCTTCGTAAATTTTCGCGCCGAGTTTTTCCAAACGGTCGGTATTTTTAGATTTATTAATATCGGAACCCGAAACGCTAAAATGTAAATTGCACAAAACTTCGGCGATGCCGCTCATCCCGATGCCGCCGATGCCGATGAAATGTATATTTTTAACGTGTCTGAACATTTATGTTTTTTATTTGCAGGGATGTCAGGATGAAGAGGATACTTAAAACCGGGTTTTTATCACAAAATTCTTTATCCCTGTTTATCCTGTTATCCCTGCAAATTTCTTCCTGTCAATTTCTCAATAATATCAACCGTAACCTCCGCCGCGTCCGCTTTTGCCAGACTTTTTGCCGCGCTTTCCATTTCTGAAATTTTGGCGGGCGCGTTTATCAAATCAATTATTTCTTTCGCCAAACTTTCGCCGCTCAAATCTCGCTGTAAAATCATTTTTGCCGCGCCCGCGTTTTGCAGGGCTTCGGCATTTTTGCGCTGATGGTCATCAGCGGCGGTCGGCAGCGGAATCATAATCGCGGCTTTTCCGGCGGCGGCGATTTCCGCGCAGCTTGTCGCTCCGGCGCGGCAAATTATCAAATCGCTCTGCGCGAATTCCGCGACCATATCGGCAATAAACGGACGAACATACGCCGTTTCCCAATTGGCGCGCTGATAAACTTCGCGCATTTTTTCAAAATCCGATTCGCCTGTCTGCTGCGTAACATTCAATCTGTCCTTCGGCAAAAATTCCAAAGCGTCCGCCATCGCATTATTTATCGCCCGTGCGCCCTGTGAACCGCCGAAAATCAAAAGATTCACTTTTTCACTGCGCGCTTTCGGCTGAATTTCAAAAAATTCCCGCCGCACCGGATTTCCCGTTACAACGCCCTTTTTTCCAAAAAACTTAACCGCTTCTTCAAACGTCAGCGCGGCTTTCGTGACAAACGGCGCGAGTTTTCGATTGGTAAAACCCGGCAGCGCGTTCGATTCCATCACGAGCGTCGGAATTTTCAAAAAACTCGCCGTCAAAAGCACCGGACCCGAAACATATCCGCCCGCGCCGATTACAACATCCGGCTGAAATTCCTTTATCAAACGCCGCGCTTCGAGAAAACTTTTCGGCAAAACCGCCAAACCTTTCAATTTTCCACGTAATCCGACGCTTTTGAGTCCCGCGCTGTTGATCAAAGAAAGTTCAAAACCGTTTGCCGGAACAATTTTCGTTTCAAGTCCGCGCGAAGTTCCGACAAACCGCATTTCGGAATTTGCGTCGCGCCGCATAATCTCTTTCGCCACGGCAATTCCCGGATAAATATGTCCGCCCGTTCCGCCGGCGGCGATTAGAACTTTCATACACATTATTTGCAGGGATGACAGGATTTACAGGGATGTTTGAAATTTAATTTTTAGCTTTTGGATTTATCCTTGTTCATCCTGTTATCTCTGCAAATTTATTCATTTCAAACCCATTTTACTGCGTTTTCGGCGGCGCGGTTGTTCTTCATTAAATTCATTAACTTTGGTTTCGGCAGTTCCGGCGTACTGCGAAATATTCAGTAGAATTCCGACGGCGAACAGCGTGATGACGATTGATGAACCGCCGTAGGAAATAAACGGCAGCGGAATGCCTTTGGCGGGCAAAATCGAAATCACGACGCTGATGTTAAAAAGTGCCTGCACGACGATTCCGGTGACAATTCCCATTCCCAAAAGCTGTCCGAAACGGTTGGGCGCGAGCAATGCCGCTCGCGCGCCGCGCCACAAAAGCAGACCGAACGCGATAACAACCGCCAAAGTTCCGACCAAACCCAATTCTTCACCGACGACCGCGAAAATAAAATCTGAATACGGATACGGCAGATAGAAAAGTTTCTGCTGACCTTTGGCAAAACCTTCGCCCAGAACTCCGCCCGAACCGATGGCGTAAAGTCCCTGCACGACCTGATAACCAGTGTCGTCAGAATGCGCGAACGGATCAAGAAACGCCGTCAGACGCTCCATTCGCCAAGGCGCAAAAACGAGCGCGCAGACACCGATCAGCAGCAGACTGCCGCCGACCGCTGCCAAATGCAAAATTTTTGCGCCCGCCGCGAAATAAACCGTCACGAAAATCGCGCACAGAACAATCGTCGTTCCCAAATCCGGCTCAAAAATTATCAACGCGCCCAAACCGCCCAAAACCAGGACGCACGGCAACACGGTTTCCTTTAAATCGCCGATTACTTCTTCGTTTTTTGTCAAAAAATAAGCGAGAAAAATCGGCAGCGCGATTTTGGCGATTTCCGACGGCTGAAACGAAAACCCGGGAAAACGAATCCAGCGACGCGCTCCGTTGATCGAATGAAATCCGAAAACACTCAGTAAAAGCACGGCGGTCAAAGCCAAAATGCCGTAAACGACGTATTCGTTTTGATACCGGCGATAATCAATCTTGCTCGTCAGATACATCACCGCCAAACCCGCCAGTGTAAAGCCGAACTGCTTGTAAAAATACGTCAGTTGACTTTCACCCTGCGTTTCTCTGAGCGCGATCATCGCCGACGCGCTGTACACCATAATCGCGCCGAACAGCGCGAGACTCGCGGCAATCGCAAACAGAAACCAGTCAATGCGGAGTTTTTTAGCCATTTTTTCCTTATACTGCTTTTCGCGGATCAACGTATAAAATAATTACCGTATATTTCTTCTGAAGATCGGCGAGTTTTTTCGCATCTCTTTCCCGCTGTTTCGCATCCTCTTCAAAACCTTGCGACGCGCCGCGCACGGGCGGCGTGTAAAATTTAATTTCTTTCCCGTCGCGGTCAACAAGTTTGTCGTTTTCATATTTCGCGCCGATTTCTTTCAGCTTTTCTTCGACCGTAATTGTTTTATATGAAACGACTTCGCCTTTGTCGTTCAAAATGTCCTTTCTCACTTCATCGCTCAGTTTCACGTCGTCCGGCAGCCGGTCAAATTTGGTCGCGTCTTTCGTCTGATTGGTCATCATTGCGTTCGCCGATTTGTTCGTATTTGACATTTTATTTTTGTCGCACTGATTTTGAAGAAAACCGAAAATGGCAAAAACCATCAAAAAACAAATTTTCATCGCGCTTCTCCCGTTTGCGTTTTCGCCGTCAAATTTTCCACTTCGCGTTTAAAAATTATCCCGCGTTCTTCGTAACTTTTGAACATATCAAAACTCGCGCAAGCCGGAGCGAGCAGAACTGCGTCGCCTCTTTTCGCCGCTTCGTGACCTTTTACAACCGCATCTTTCATATCACAGGCGCGAATAATTTCCGCGTGATTTTGCAGTTGATTTTCAATATTCGCCGCATCTTCGCCGATTGTAATTATTTTGCGAACTGATTTTTCAATCAAATCAATCAGCGGCGCGTACGGCGCGTTTTTGCCGCGTCCGCCTAAAATTAAAATCGTTTTTCCGTCATTTTCGCTTAACGCTTCGAGTGCTTTGGAAGTCGCGTCAACGCTTGTCGCCTTTGAATCGTTATAAAATTTCACGCCTTCAATTTCGGCGACGAATTCGATGCGATGTTCAACGCCTTTAAAGTTTTTGATCGTCTCGCGCATCGAATCCGGCGACGCGCCGCACGCTAAACCCGCCGCTAAACTCGCCAGAACATTTTCGACGTTGTGCAGTCCGCGCAAAAAAATGTCGTCTCGCGTCGTCAAAATCTTTTCCTTTCCGTTTGCGCGGCAAACCAAATCTTTTCCTCGCAAAAACAAACCTTCGGCGAGTTCTTTTTTCACGCTGAACAATGCAATTTGCGCTTTCAAACCATCTTTCCAATTCGCTGTGATTTCATCGTCGGCATTTAAAATCGCCAGATCGTCCGCCGTTTGATTCCTAAAAATTCGATGTTTCGCGGCGGCGTAATCGCTGAAAAAATCGTAGCGGTCGAGATGATTCGGCGTAACATTTAAAGCGACGGCGATGTTCGGGCGAAAATCTACAATCGTTTCAAGCTGAAAACTCGAAAGTTCAACCACCGTCCAGGTTTCGTCCGTCGAAGATTCGACCAGACTTAAAAGCGGCGTTCCGATATTTCCGCCGATTTGTGTTAAAATTCCGGCATTTTTCAAAATCTCGCCGATCAGCGTCGTCGTCGTCGTTTTGCCGTTTGAACCCGTAATTCCGACGATGCGACCTTTCGTAAAACGATAAGCCAATTCGACTTCGCCGATCACTTCGCCGTCTTTTCGGTCAACATATTTTGCCGGAATCGTCGAAGTCGGAACACCCGGCGAAATCACGACCAAATCAATCTGATCTAACAGCCACGACGGAATTTGTCCGTCAATCAAACCGATATTTTTACTTTTCAAAGAACGTGCTTCGTCCGACCATTCGGCAACCGGTTTTTTATCGTGCAAAGCAACCGTCGCGCCGCGTTTCGCTAAAAATTTCGCAGAAGTTACGCCGGATTTTCCCGCGCCGAGAACCAAAGTTTTTTTTCCTTCAATTTTCAAATCTTTAAATAAAAATTTTATTTGCAGGAATGTCAGGATATTCGGAGATTTTCCAATTGGATTTAAATTATCCTGTTATCCCTGTAAATTTCTTCTCAGCGCAATTTCAAAGTTGATAAACTCAACAGCGCAAATAAAATCGCAATAATCACGAAGCGGAAAACGATTTTCGGCTCTTTCCAACCCAACATCTGAAAATGATGATGAATCGGTGCTTGCAGAAAAATTCGTTTCCCTTTGCCATTTGTTATTCTAGTAAATTTGAAATATGATTTCTGGATTATTACCGAAAGAGTTTCAATAATAAAAACACCACCGATAAACGGCAAAAGAAATTCCTGTTTTGTCAAAATAGCAACCGTGCCGAGCGCACCGCCGATTGCCAGCGAACCGGTATCGCCCATAAAAACTTCCGCTGGCGGCGCGTTGTACCACAAAAATCCTAAGCTCGCGCCGACCAACGCGCCGCAAAAAACCGTCAGTTCCGCCGCTTCCGGTTTGTGCGTAATTTCCAGATAATCCGCCCAACGCTTGTCGCTCGAAACATACGTCAGAGCCGTGAACGCCGACATCGCAATGAACGTCGTGCTTGCCGCCAAACCGTCCATTCCGTCCGTCAAATTGACCGCGTTTGACGATCCTAACAGAATAAAAATGATAAAGAACAGATAAGCAATCGGACCTATCCAACTGACGCTCGTGTAATAATTGGCATCCGCCGTCGCTTTGAAAAAAGGAACGCTGACGTTCCACGGATAATTGGCGAAATACCACAAAACCGCCCAAATACTGACTGCCGTAATCAATTGAAACAAAAGTTTTTGTCTTTCGGTCAATCCTTCGCTGCGCTTTTTGACAATTTTTATGTAATCGTCGGCAAAACCGATGGCGGCAAAACACGCCGTCGAAATCAGTGCCAGCCACAAATACAAACTGTCGAGCCGCGCCCACAGAAGCGTCGAAACAAAAACCGCTCCGATTATCAAAACGCCGCCCATCGTCGGCGTGCCTTTTTTCGCCTGATGCTCTATTGACAATTCTTCGCGGATTTCCTGACCGTATTTCAGCGCGGTCAGTTTTTTGATCACCTTGCCACCGAACAACAGTGAAATCAACAGCGCGGTGATCGTCGCCCACGCCGTGCGGAACGTCACATACTGGAAAACATTCAACGCCTTGTAAAAATACGACTCGCTGACGGCGGATTGTTTGAAGATGATTTGATATAAAATGTAATAAAGCATCGGCTTCTCGAATTAAGAATTAAAAATTAAAAATGCAAAATATCAAAAACTTAATAACATACAATACGAACTCTTTGATATGCAAATTTTTAATTTTGCATTTTTAATCTTTAATTTGAGAAAATTTTTCCAATAGTTTTTCAATCACCTTTTCCGTTCGCACACCGCGCGAACCTTTGACCAACACTAAATCACCCGTTTTTATTTCGTTCACCAAAAAATCGCCGGCTTCCGCCGAGTTAACAAAAAATTCCGTTTTGTGCAAGTTTGCATTTTTCGCGCCTTCGACCATTTCCCGCGCTAAACCGCGCACACCGAACAAAATATCAACGCCGCTTTTTGCAATTTGCGTTCCAGTTTCGCGGTGGATTTTTTTTTCGTCCGCGCCGAGTTCAAGCATTTCTCCCGCGATGACGATCAGCCTTTTCGCGTCGCCTCTGCCGTCAACCAAAGTTTTCACCATTCCCGAAAGCGCGGCGGGATTTGAATTGTAAGAATCGTTGATAACCGTAAAACCCTGGCTGAAATGCAAAACCTCACCGCGCTGCGGCGGCGGCGCGATGGAGCCGAGCGCATCGGCGATGTTCCGCGCCGACATTCCGAACGAATATCCGGCAGCGGCAGCAGCCAACGCGTTCAGAACATTATGCCGCCCGGAAAGCCGCATCGAAACGGCGGCGCGGTCGTTTGGAATCTTCAAAACGAAACGCGTTTCACCAAACCGCATCATTTCAATACTTTCCGCTTTGACATCGGCGGCGTTATCAATCGCATAAGTGATCGTTTCGCCTTTGTGCAGTTCGCGCATCGCCAAAACGCGCGCATCGTCGGCGTTCAAAATCGCCTTCCCGTTCGGTTTTAATCCTTCGATCAATTCGGCTTTCGCGCGCGCCACATTTTCAATCGAACCGAGATGTTCGACGTGAACCGGCAGCACATTTAATTCGACGGCGACATCCGGCGGCGTGATGCGGCACAAACGGGCGATTTCGTTGTTCGGCGTGGACATTCCCATTTCCAGAACCGCGACATCGCAAGAATCGTCTTTCGCCAAATTCAAAACCGTCAGCGGCAAACCAAGTCCGTTGTTGTAATTTTTAATATTTCGCAAAACTTTGCGTCCCGAACTTTCCAAAACACGCGCGGTTAATTCCTTCGCCGTCGTTTTTCCCGCGCTTCCGGTGATCGCTACGACCGGTTTATTCCACTGCCGATAAACGCCGTGCGCGAGATTTTGAAACGCTAAAATCGCGTCGTCAACAAAAATCAAACGGTCTTGAAATTTTTCTAAAACTTCTTTTTGTTCGACAAATCTGTCGGGACGCGCCACCGCCGCGACCGCGCCTTTTTCAAACGCCGCCGGAATATATTGATGCGCATCTTCAAAATCGCCGTTGAAACAGTTATTTTTATAATCGGGCTGCGAAAGCGCGAAAAATACCGCGCCCGCCGTCGTTTCGCGCGAGTCAATCGCAAACGCATTGACTTGTCGTTCAAGCAGAGCGGGATCAAGTTTCGACGCGTCGGCGTTCATAAATTTTATCGCATCCGTAATTTTCAAGTTTTTCCTTTTTTCCTTTCGGCGGACGATTTATTTTTATTTTCGTCGTTTAGAATCGCCGTTTTTTGTTTCACCACTTTTTTATCTTCGCCCGGCGGTTTGTTTTCCTTTTTCGTATCTTTTTCTTTGTTCGGTTCTTTTAAATCTCTCAAATCTTTCGATTCTGATTTTTTCTCGACGACTGAAACTTTTTCCTGTTCAGCTTTTGCCTTTTCAGCCGGAATGTTTTCTTCCTGAACCGAAGAAGGTGCCACTTCGACTTCGGTCGGAATATCTTCCGCCGTCAAAACTTCCTGCTTGATAGTTCCGTCGGGCGCGACGTTTAATTCCGGCAAAATCTGTTCGGCAATTTCGCGGAACACCGGCGCGGAAACTTGTCCGCCGTCACGCGCTCCGCCGCTCGGCTCGTCCATTACGACCGCGATCACGACCGCCGGATTGTCCGCCGGCGCAAAACCGATAAACGACGAAACATATTTGGCGGGATTATACTTTCTAATTTTCGGGTCGTATTTCCACGCCGTCCCCGTTTTTCCCGCCGAAGTATAACCGTTGAGCTGCGCTCGTTTAGCAGTTCCCTTCAGCACCACGCGGCGCAGCATCTGGCGCAAATTTCCCGCGTTTTCCGCGCTGATAACCGGAGTTTCTTCCGGTTCGGTCGTGGACACGACTTTTCCGTCCGGCTGCCGGATTTCCTTGATAATATGCGGTTTAATTTTCACGCCGTCGTTGGCAATCGCGGCGTAAGCGGTCGCCGCCTGCAACGCCGTTACACCAACTTCGTAACCGATTGCCATTGACGCGAGCGAATCGCCGTTCCACGTTTCGGGCGAACGAAGCTGACCGCGCACTTCGCCCGGAAGTTCAATCCCGGTCGGCGCGCCGAAACCAAATTGGCGAGCATAGCCGTAAAATTTATCTTTGCCAAGTCCGAGCGCGGTTTTGATCGCCGCGTAATTGCTCGACACGGCTAGAGCGTCGCTGTAAGACATTGTATGCGTCGCGTGCGGGTCGTTAAAGCGGTGTCCGCCGACTTCGATAAATCCTTTGCTGCAATCAATTAGTCCTTCGGGTTTGATTTGATTTTCCTGTAATGCGCCGCTGTAGGTAATAATTTTGAAAACCGAACCGGGCGAATAAACGCTTTGCAGAGCTTTGTTCGTATAAGTTTCCGGCGCGTATTTGCTGAATTCGTTCGGATCGAAAGTCGGATAATTCGCCAACGCCAAAATTTCGCCGGTTTTCGGGTCAATCACGATTGCCAGACCGGATTTGGCGTTTGCCGTTTTAACGCCGTTTTCGAGTGCCTGTTCAACTTTGTACTGAATCGAATTGCTGATCGTCAAAACGATGTCGTTCGGCGGTTCGCGCTCAATTTCCGATTCGTCGTAGACTCTGCCCAGCCGATCTCGATCCTGCCAGCCTTTGACGACCGCGCCGCGCAGAACGTCTTCCTCCGACTGTTCGATTCCCGCCTGTCCGATGTCGTCCGCGTTGCTGAAACCGATGACCTGCGCCGCCAGAGATTTATACGGATAACTGCGTTTTTGCTCTTCGCGCCAGTGCAGTCCGATAAATTTCGGCTCGTCATATTTTTTAATTTCCGAATCTCTCAAAGCGTTATTGACCTTTTGCGCCGTATCTTCGTTCAAAGTCCGTGCCAGCCAGACAAACCTTCTGTTATTTTCCTTGCCTTCGCGCAAATCCTTAATAATATCAGTCGGTTTGACCTTTAAAACGGCGGCGACCGCTTTGGCGGTTTTCTCGACATCATCAATTTCCGCAGGATCGGCATAGAGCGACTTTAAATTGACGCTCATCGCCAGCGCGCGGTCGCTGCGGTCATAAATCGTGCCGCGCAGCAGACGACTTTTAACCTGATCGCGCCGCTGATTTAAGGCTTGTCCGCGCAGCCATTCACTTTGATTTATCTGCAAATGCACAAGACGGACGCTGATTCCGCCGATCCATAAAATGAAAAAAGCGACGATCAGCATAAACCGCGTGAAAGCGGTCTGCGCCGAATTTTTTCTTTTATTTTTTTTCGTGCCTGCCATTTTTTGTTTTCAAAAGACTTTTATTCTTTATAAGTCTTTTACTTCTTCTCCGTTTTCGACGCGGATTTTTCTTTTTCAGCTTTTACTTCCTGTGGTTTTTCAACTTTTTTGGGCGGTGCGTCGTCCGATTTAACTGAAACCGGCTGTTTTGATTTTGAATTGTCCGGCTGATCCGTTTTTTGATCCGTCTTGTTTAGCTTCTGATTTGTTTCCGAAGTAACGGTCGGACGAAAAACTTCGATATTGCTCGCTGTCATTTCGGTAAAACCGATTTTTTTCGCGGCTTTTTTGATTTCCGAAGGGGTCAGCGCGATTTCTCTGGCTAAAATAAGCTGGCGTTTGTCGGTTTCAAGTTCTTCAATCTGTTTTTTTAGCTTGGAATTTTTGATACCGAAATCTATCGAGGAAAAATGCTGACTGGCGGCAAAGAAAAAGCCGACCACCAGAATCAAACCGCACGTCAGTGTTAAAATACAGTAGCGCAACGGAAGCGGTTCGCGTTCCCCTCTATTTCTCGCGGATGGTTTTTTTGAAGAAATTTTTTTACGGCTCATAATTTTTCGGAAAAACCTTAATAAAGTTAAATTATTTTCACGCAGGCGCGCAGTTTCGCGCTTCGGGAGCGTGGATTTTCTTCGAGTTCATTTTCATCCGGCACCACCGGCTTGCGCGTCAAAATCTCGATTTCCTTCGTCGCGCCGCACACGCATTGCGGCATTCGCGGCGGACAAAAACATTTTCCCGCCCGTTTTTGGAGCGTTTGCTTGACGATGCGGTCTTCCAAAGAATGAAAAGTGATGATTGCCAAACGCCCGTCCTTTTTCAAAATATCTATCGAATCACAAACAAATCGCTCTAAAATTTCCAGTTCCCGATTGACGGCGATTCGCAGAGCCTGAAACGTACGCGTCGCCGGATGAATTTTATCTTTTTTGCCGCGCCGAATCGCTTTTTCGACCAACTCGGCTAATTCTTTCGTCGTTGTGACCGGTTCGCCGCGTTCCCTGCGTTCAACGATGCGGCGGGCAATGCGGCGTGATTTTTTTTCCTCGCCATATTCGTAAATAATTCGCGCGATTTCAAATTCCGAAAGCGCGGCGAGCAATTCGGCGGCGGTTTCCGTATCCGCGTTCGCGTCCATTCGCATATCGAGCGGCGCGTCGAACCGAAAACTGAAACCGCGCGTCGCGCTGTCAAACTGCAATGACGAAACTCCCAAATCAGCCACAACTCCGTCAGCTTTTTCAATTCCGGCTTCGCTTAAAACCTCTTTGATTTCCGAAAAATTCGCCTGAAAAAAATTCACGCGGTCGCCAAATTTTTCCAGTCTTTCCCGCGCCGCTGCCAATGCTTCCGCATCTTGGTCAATCCCGATCACTCGCGTTTCGTCAAATTCGGTCAAAATCGCTTCAGTATGTCCGCCCAAACCGAGCGTCGCATCCACGAAAAGTCCGTCCGCGCGCGGATTTAGACATGCGACGGTTGCCGACCGCAAAACGGATTTATGTAGATTTTCGGCTTTTAATTTCGGCACATTCAAAGAGCAACCGCGATTTTCGGGCGCGTTATTTCACGATGACAAGACATATTAGTATCCATATCTGCCAAAATCTTTGACAAAAACTTTTTGTAATGAATTATCTTTGATTGAACGCGAAAGTTCAGATTTTTGACCGTCCTACTGGCTTTTAATAATCTTCACGCGTCATCATTTTAGAAACTTTTTGGGGAAAAAGTGCTTAATCTTAAACACACAGTTTGTGGAAAATAATTCCGCGCCCAAAATCCGTTTCGGGCTGTTCTCAACTAATTAACAAGCATCTTACGCTTATTATTTAGCGACTGTCAAGAATTATTAATGATTTTTTTATTTTAATCAGGTGTTTAAATTCATAATCAAAAGATTAAGAATTTATCGGTGAATTGGCGGTTTATTTTATGTCGGATTTGCGCTAAGGTTTATACCTTATGATTTTCTCCGGCTGATTGCAATCGCCGCTTTTGTTATTTTTTGAAGAAATATTCCTGTATGGAAATCACCTTTTCCAATCTTTTGATTTTCGGCATTCTGGCGGGTTTGGCAAACGTGCTGGGCGGTTTGATTCTCTTCCCGCCGGGAATTCAAAAAAATTACAAAAAACTGCTCAAATATATTCTAGCATTGGGCGCGGGCTTTATGCTCGCTGTCACCTTTATTGATATTCTGCCCGAAGTAATCGGACTTTGGCAGAAAAAAGAAAGCGTGTACGATTCTGAACTGCTGATTTATCCGATGGGTTTGCTGCTTCTCGGCTACTTGATAACGCAGTTTTTTGAACACACCATCGCTCCGCATTTTCATCTTGGCGAGGAAATTCACAGCGACCATCTGATTTCCACGTCTTCGGCTTACACGGCAATCGGCGGGCTTTTGATCCACACATTTTTTGACGGCGTTTCGATTGCCGCCGCCGCGCAGCTCGATTACCGCATCGGAATTTTAGTATTTTTCGCCGTTTTTCTGCATAAATTTCCCGAAGGTTTCACGATTGCTTCGATGATTTTGGCGGCGGGCAAAGGTTTGAAGGAAGTTTTATTTGCTACCTCGCTGGTCGGAATGACGACCTTTTTCGGGGTGTTGTTGTATTATCTGGTGGGCGCGAAAATCGGTTTTACGGTTGGCTACGCGCTTCCGCTGGCGAGCGGCGTAACACTTTACGTCGCGGCAAGTGATTTGATTCCCGAAGTTAATCATCACGGCGGGAAACGTCCGCTCGTTTCGATGGCGGTTTTCGCCGGTGTCGCGCTGTTTTTTGTGTTAAATTTCACTTTGCATTTATTTGTGGAAAGGTAATTTTCGCGCCCGGAACAAATCGCCCGAAAAAGCGTATTATGTGCCGGGTTGATAAAAATAGTATTATTGAAAAAATGAAAACGATTCTTCCATCAGCAAAATTAACCATTTTTCTTTTTGTGCTGCTTTTCGGCTTGACGCTTCAAAGCGCGTTTTCGCAATCGGCAACGCCGTTTTCAATAAATAATTCGCCGCTGCCCAAACCGACCGCGCCGGTCAACGATTACGCCGGAGTTCTCGACGAAGCCACCAAAGCGCAATTAAATCAACGCATCATTCAATTTCGTGATGAAACCAATCCGTCGGTAGAACTTGCCGTGGCAATTGTCAAAACGACCGGCGACCGCGATATTTTTGATTATTCGCTGGCAGTCGCCAGAGGCTGGGGAATCGGCTCGAAACAAACCGACAGTCCGGGCGCATTGCTATTTATCGCGGTTGACGACCGAAAATATTTTACGCAGGTCAGCCGCCATTTGGAAGATGAGTTGCCGGACGGATTAGTCGGCAACCTTGCGCGTCAAAATCTTGTTCCCGCTTTCAAGCAGGGCGATTACGGCAAGGGAATTTCCGACACGATAGATGCTTATATCAAAACGATCAAGGCGCGGCAGGCGGGCGAACCCGCGCCATCGCCAACGCCGGAAACAAACCGGAAAAAAAGCGGCGGCTCGTTTTTCGGCGGCGCAGGTTGTTTGATACTTCTGTTTATCCTGATGATTATAATTTTCAGTCGCGGCGGCGGTCGCGGCGGTCGCGGCGGCGGCGGTTCACTCTGGCTGCCGATTATTTTAAGTTCGCTTGCCAATAGTTCGGGCGGTTCGTCATCCGGCGGAAGCGGTTGGAGCGGCGGCGGTTCGTCCGGCGGCGGTTGGGGCGGATTCGGCGGCGGCGGCGGATTCGGCGGCGGCGGCGCGGGCGGCAGTTGGTAATTTTACAATTATTCGGTTAAGTTATCAGTCAACGATTTCTAACCGGTAAATGATAGCTGAAAACTGTTTATGAAACATCAATTTGACTCGTTTGTAGATGATTTGAAAACGACGCACGGAGAAAACCTGGCTTCTGTTATTCTTTACGGTTCGGCGGCGGCGGGGGATTTCGTGGCGCGTCAGTCAGATTATAATTTACTGGTCGCGCTGCACCGAATTACGCCGAAAGATTTGCGGAACGCCCAAGCCTGTATGCGCGAATGGAGTCGAATGGGACATTCTGTTCCCGACTATTTTACCGTGTCCGAACTACAGAATGCCGCCGATGTCTTCCCGATTGAGTTTCATAATATGGAACACGCCCGGAAAGTTCTTTACGGCGTGGACGTGCTGGCGAATTTGAATATTTCCGACGAATTTTTGAGACATCAGACGGAATATGAACTTAGAAGCAAACTGATTCGGCTGAGACGGCAATATATTCCCGCTTCGGTTTCGGTCGAAGGTTTGGTGAATTTGATGACGGAAAGCCTTTCCAGTTTCACCGCCTTATTCCGCGCCGTGCTGCTGATTTACGGCGTTGATCCGCCGGTGACAAAGCACGAAATTATCGCTTTGACTGCCGAACACTTGAAAATTGACAATCAACCGTTTGTAAAAATTTTGAACATTCGGGAGAATAATTTTGCCAAATCGCTCGATGAAGTTTCCGCCAATCAGATTTTCGCCGATTATCTGGAACAAATTGAAAATGTCATCGAAGTGGTGGATAAAATAGAAAAATCGTAAATGGTTGATGGTTAATTGTAAAAATCAATTGCCATTAACACAACAATTAACAATTAACTTTTTATGAGGAGATGAAAAGAATGAAAAGAGTATTTTTATTAACAATCGCATTGGCATTCGCCTTTAGTTTAAGCGGCTGTAGTTACAACACTTTGACGGAAAAGCAGCAAGGTGTTAAAGGAAGTTGGGCAAACGTCGAAAGCGCATTGCAGCGGCGGGCGGATTTAATTCCGAATTTAGTGAAGACGGCGCAAATGGCGGGCGTGCAGGAACAGGAAGTTTTCGGACAAATAGCCTCGGCGCGTTCACAACTTTTGAACGCGACAAAAGCCGCGCCGCAAGGTGCCGACGGCGACAAAACGCCCGAACAGAAACAGGCGGTTTTAGAGGCGAACAATAGTTTTGGCGGAACCATCGGCAGACTTTTGAGTTTGCAGGAAAATTATCCGCAGTTGCAGTCAATTGACGCGTTTAAAAATGTGCAGACCGAACTCGCCGGAACGGAAAACCGCATCAATGTCGCGCGAACCGATTATAACAACGCCGTGACCGATTACAATACGACGCGCAATAAATTTCCGGCTGTAATCACGGCAAGTTTAATGGGTTTTAAGGAAGAACCGTTTTTTAAAGCCGATGAAAGGGCGCAAACCGTGCCGGACGTTGGCGACCCGAATTCGCTGCGAAAAAACAGCAATCAGTAAAACTAAAATCCGCGCGAACTGCACATCGCGCAATGATCGCAAGGCTTGCCCGTCGGTTCATAAGGGCAAGCCTTTTCTATTTCCATTCCCGCGATGATTTCATCGGCAAGTTCTTCGAGATTGTTAAATTTTTCCTGACTGAAATGGTTCGATTTTGGGTTTTGGATTTTGGATTTTGGATCTTCCAAAGAGATTTGTGACTCGATTTTGTCTAATCTTTGATTGATTTTTTCGAGGCTTAGTTGAACAAAATTATCCGCGCTTTTCATTTCCGTCTGCAAGAGACGTGCGATTTTCTCGGCTAAATTGTCTATATTTTGATCTTCCATCTAAAAATTTGAAATTTGGAATCTGGAGTCTGATACTATTTCTCATTCGGCAGTAAATCAATATAATCAACCACGCCGACAATCGCCGAATCAATCGCCGCGCCTTCTTTGCTGGTCGAAGCGGTTGACGCGCCCCAGCCTTCCTGCACGATTAAAACAACATCGCCTTCGCCCGCCGAAACCGAATCCAAAGCCAGCAAAGTGTAGTCCATATCTTCACCGGAAGGCGTAATCTGCCGGCAAAGCATCACCCGCGCGCCTTCGTAACGCTGATTTTTTTGCGTCGCTACCACATTTCCGATAACCTTTGCTAAAAGCATAAGAAGTCTCGGAAGTCTGAGAAGTCTCGGAAGTCTAGGAAGTCTGGGAAGTCAGAAAATAGCTTTTTCTTAGACTTTCGAGACTTCCTAAACTTTCAAGACTTCCCAAACTTCTGATAAACGTGCGAATCCGAATCAATAATGCCGACAATCGTGCAGTCGGTCGGTGTCGAATCACGTTTGAACGGAAAACTCGCTTCTTTGCCGCGACACCAAAAAACCAGTTCTCCTTCGCCCGCGCCGACCGAATCGAGCGCGATCAGCGGCTTTCCGGTCGGCTCTAAATCCGCATTTAAAGTTTGCACAATCAATAACTTGCGTCCTTCGAGCGTTTCATTTTTGATCGTTGCGACGACCGTTCCGATGACACGGGCAATTTGCATTTTTTAGCCTTCGTGATAATTCGTAATTGATTTAAAAACGCCCAAAAGTTTTCCGACTTCGCTGATAAAAAATCGGTTTGTGTCAACAATTGCAAAAGTTTCTTCAAGTTTCAAAAACTGCCAGGTTTCGCCGGTCGTCACGCAGCCGAAAATTTCTTTTGCATCATTTTCCCGCCGCAAATTGAAAATTTTTGCCGCGACCATCTGCGCGATACATTGTCCGAGACCGAGTTCGATGTCATTTTTTTTCGCTTCGACAACCGCCATAATCGGTTCGCGCAAAACCGGTGTCGGTTCGGTTCTCGAAAGGATAAAATCACATTCGCCGGTCAAACCCAGATTTGCGTCAACATTCAAAGTCTGCCCCGAAAAAATCTGTACGCGGTTTTCGTTAATTTCTTTAACGGCAAGCATTACCGGCGCAACCAAAAATTCGGAGCGCGATTTCTCGCTAACCAAAGCGATAGATGCACCGCGCTCCAAAGTTTCATTGAGCCAGACGGAAGGTTCAATAAATTCGATCTGCCACGAAAGCAAACGGCTTTTAACTTTCAAACCAAGTTCGCGCTCGACGCGCGGAATATCGAATTCCGTATAACTCATTTATTCTTCTGCCGAAACATCAACAGTATCAATCACGCCGATAATCGCCGAATCAACCGGACAATCTTTGTTGCCTTCTGCCAAACGCGCCGACGAACCGGCGACGACGAGAACTTTTTCGTGAAAGCCCGCGCCGACCGTATCAACGGCGACGACATAACCGCTCTGATCGCTGCCGTCGAGATTGATCGGCTTTACGATAAGAAGTTTTTTGCCATTCAGCCGCTCGTCCTTTTGCGTGGAAACGACCGTGCCTATAATTCGCGCAATAATCATTTTCGTGAATCGTGAATCGTGAATCGTAAATCGTCAGAAATTCTCTTTCTATTGACGATTGACGATTTACGCCTTAATACCAATCGGCATAATATCATCAACGCTGCCGTGCGGACGCGGGATAACGTGAACCGAAACGAGTTCGCCGACCCGCCGTGCCGCCGCCGCGCCTGCGTCCGTCGCCGCTTTGACCGCCGCGACATCGCCGCGCACGATTGCCGTCACAAAACCCGCGCCGATTTTTTCGTAACCGACGAGTTCGACATTCGCCGCTTTGACCATCGCGTCCGCCGCTTCGATCATCGCTACGAGTCCTTTACATTCAACCATTCCTAATGCTTCCTGCATTTATTTTTTCCCTCTCTTTATTTTATATGGTTTGTCAGAATTTAATTGATTAAACTTTCATCATTATTACCTTCGGGTTGATAGTCTGCATACTTAAATCTAAAATTGTAATCGCTTGTTGAAAATGCTTTATTTTGTTCTATTGCGACAGGAATTGTCATCCAAATTTCATTGCCGCGAAACTTTACATTGCCTTTATAGACACTATTCTTCTCGCCTATATCTACTCCGAAAGCAAGTGTTTGACCAGCATCAATTTCTGCAATTTTACTTTCGATAGCTTCACTTGGCTTGTTTCTAAACGCAGTCGAAATCGCTTCAACTATTAATTTCTCGCTGAAGCTATTTGCAACTGTCATCTTATTAAAATCAATTGTTATTTTATCCTGACCACGATTTTTTACAACGACTATGCAAAAAATATCTCCGTGAAGAACTTCCCAATTTCCCGAAACCTTCAAAGAAAGATTTTCGTTATCATATTGCAAAGCATTATTCGCTTTCGATTGAGTTGAAACTATTTTTGCTCCTTCCTGCATTATCGGCATAAGGTCTCCGCCGTCAGGCTGACAACTGGTAAAAAATAAACAGCTTGTTATTAAAATGACTTTGAGAAATGCTCGTCCGGTTTTCATAATTTTTACCTGCCTCGCAATTTCGCCAAAGTTTTCGGTCCGGCGATGCCGTCATCCTTCAGATGGTGTTTTCTCTGAAAATCTTTGATAGCGTCAATCGTATTGTTACCGTAAAAGCCATCTGCCTTGACTTTATAACCGTGTTTATTAAGCAAATTTTGAACTTCAAAAATCAACGGATCGTAACCTTTCGGAATTCCCTGAATTATGCTTCCGGCTTGCGCCCCAATCGAAGGAATATCACTAGCATTTTTATTTCCTGGGCGAATTACTTTTTCGATATATGTATAGCGCGGATCAGATGCAGATTGGTTACCTATAAGTCTATCATACCAGTCTTTAACAATATTTCCTTGTTGCTCAACATTATAATCGCTTCATTTTTGGTAATTGTTTTGGTCATAATCGTATGCCTTCCTTCTATCCCAATACCAAAAAATGGCTTTTCCCTGTGCAACTAGAGAATCTACCATATACTTAAAGGGCATTCCGTGTTGAACTTGCCAAACGTGCGTTAATTCGTGGATTAAAGTATTTTTTAGACTGTCGGATGAATCAGCACCGAATTGATGAACTTTCGGTCCCCAGTAAATCGCAAACCAAAATCCGACGTGAATAGGAATAGCAACAGGAATACCGGGAATTGCCTGCCTGTCTTCAAACATTACCGTTACCGCCGTGTCGTGATTTCCGGGAAGAAAAGTGTCGGCTATAAATACATACGTAAAATCTATAGAATGGTTAAATACACTTATTGCGAGATTTTTTTCGTTTGAGGACAGATTTCTATAATTTGCCATTTTGATCTCTCATCCAAATCAATTTTTAATGCGAATTGTTAATTTGCATCAAAGAGTTTAATTGATTTTTCTGTTAAAGCCAATTTTTTTCGTTATTTAAGAGGGAAGTTCGATAATTTTTGTCAAAGTTGAAGAAAATTATTTCATTTTGCAAATACTGATTTTTTATTTTATAAAAGCTGAAACCTGATGCCCTGATAAATTTCGTCAACTGACAAATCACAGTTTAATGATTCGAGTTTCAGCGTTTCGCCCGTTATATATTCGCTTTGAAACCAAAATTTTTCGTTGTATTTGGTATAGAGAGTAACAAATTTTTTGCTTTGTGAAACCAAAAGATATTCTCTTAAATTTTCGATTGACTTGTATGCTCTGAATTTTTCGCCTTTGTCGTAGCTTTCAGTTGATTTGTGCAAAACTTCGACAATCAGAACCGGATTGACCAGTAATCTTTGATTTCCCAGTTTTTCGTAAATCGGCTGACCGTATAACGCCGAAACATCGCCGTAACGATACGGCGGCATTCGGGGAACTTTGATTTTTACTTCCGAAGAAAAAACCGAACCGCCTCTGTGATCGAGTTGATTGCCGAGCAGCCGCCCGATTCTGTTGCCCAGCAACGCGTGTTCGGGACTTCCGCCGCAGATTTCAAAAACTTCCCCGTGAAAATATTCAAAGCGACCTTCGGCATTGAAGTCAAACTCCAGATATTCCTCTAACGTCATTTTTACTTTCGGAAAGGGCTGCATATTTTATTTTGAATTTGCCACTTGAGCGAGCAGTTCAATCAATTCTTCGCGCGTGAAGGAAATTTTCGCGCCGTTTGAGTTTGAATTGTCTGTCAAATTTCCGTCAAGCTCGCATTTAATATCCGTGTATTCCAAATATCCGCACGCCTGACAGCGCGCGCTTTCGGTCAAATAACCGGCTTTTTCGCGGATATTTATCAATTTTGAAATCGCTTCTTTCGGTAAATCGTTCGCGCCGCCGAGTGCGCGCGCAAGAATGGCGATTTTCGCCGTGTGTTCGAGCGTTTCCAATCTATCAAACGCTTCCCACAAATCTTTTCCGTAAGCGACCGCGCCGTGATTCGCCATCAAAAGCGCGTTGTGATGTTCGATGAACGGCTTCATCGAATCGGTCAATTCGTCAGTCGAAGGCGTTCCGTAATTTGTAATGGGAACACAACCGAGCGTTAAAATAACTTCCGATAAAATCGGCGCGTCAATCGCCAGACCAGCCGCCGAAAAAGCCGTTCCGTGCGGCGGATGCGCGTGGCAGACGGCGTTGATGTCGGGACGCATTTTGTAAATCAAAAGGTGCATCGCCAGTTCCGACGACGCTTTTTTATCGTTCAAAGGCTTGCCGTCCAAATCGGTCAACGCCAAACTGTCTTCCGTCATTCGACCTTTACAGGTCATCGTCGGCGTGGCAAGAATCGTGTTTTCGCCCAAACGATAACTGATATTGCCGTCCGACGAAACAACATAGCTTCGTTCATACAGCAACTTGCCGATTTCAATAATTAATTTTCGCGCTTGTGATTCGTCCATAACAAAAGAAACCACAGATTAGCACATTCAAACGCCGAGAAAAAATTTCCTTTGCGTTTATTCGGCTGATCTGTGGTTTGTTTTATTATTTTGCCTGAAAGTTTATCTGTCCGAATACGGCGCGGACGGCGTTGTCAGTTGAACCGGAGGAACGTCTGATTCATAACTGTACTTCAAATTTTTGACGTTGCTTTTGCCCGCGTCATCAAGTTGTTCTCGCAAACGCGCGTTTTCATCGCTCAATCGCTGATTTTCAAACTGCATCATCCGGTCGCGCTCCAGATGTCTTCGGTGTTCGCCGCGCATCGGAAAACTAAAATTCGGTGCGGCAATCGTGACGAAAAAACTGGCGATAAATAATCCGACCGCGAAGGTCAGGAAAAACGGAACAATTCTTTTAACAAATCCTTTACAACACATAGAAATTACCTCTCAAAAATTTATACTGAAAATGAAGACCAAAAGTTTCAAAAATAAAACTCGTTATTACTGTTTATTCTGCCGCCCGTTGGTGTGCGGCTTCAGATTTTTCCCGTTGGAACCGTTCGGCTGCGTCAAAAAATATGAAAGACTTTCGAGCGAAGTCGTTAAATCAATCGTTTTTAACTTAACATTATCTTCAACCCGCAAAGGTGTCGGCGCGAAGTTCATTACGGCTTTAACTCCCGCTTCGGTAACTTTTTCTAAAACACTTTGAGCAAACGGCGCGGGAACGGCAATCACCGCTACATCTATATTATCTCTTTTTACAATCTTCGCAAAGTTTTTTATATCAAAAATTTCAACGCCGCCGACTTTTTGTCCGATTTTTTCTTCGTCCGCGTCAAACAGCGCGGTGACCGTAAAATTTGACTGCAAAAAACCGTAATAATCCGTCAGTGCCGTTCCGAGTCGTCCCGCGCCGATTATCGCTACACAATGTTCTCTTTCGAGTCCGAGAATTTTCATCAAATCCCGCCGCAAATTTTCGACGTAATAACCGACCCCGCGTACGCCGAACTCGCCGAAATACGCCAAATCCTTGCGAATCTGCGCCGAATTCAGATGAAATCGCTTTGCCAAATTATCGGACGAAACAGTTTTCACGCCTTCCGCCGCCAATTCATTTAAACAGCGCAGGTAAACGCTCAAACGATTAGTTGTCAGTTCCGATATTTTTTCGACCTTCATTTTCCTCCGTCGCTGATATAATTAATTTGCGCTTATGTGAAAAAGTTCGCAGTCTATAATGATGACGAAATCGTTTTCAGTCGTTGCCCTTAAATTTATTATCCATTACAATTTATGTTTCAAGTGTGAAACAATATGATTGCTTATCTGTTTGGAAAACTGTTGGAAAAAGAAGCAAATTCGGTCATTGTAGATGTCGGCGGAGTCGGTTACGACGTGATGATTCCGCTTTCGACTTTTTACGATTTGGGCGAAATCGGCGAAGATGTGTCCTTACGAATTTTTACATACGTCCGCGAAGATACGTTGCAGCTTTTCGGTTTCAAAACCATTCGTGAACGCGAACTCTTTCTGCTGTTAATTTCCGTTTCCGGCATCGGACCGAAATCGGCGATCACCGCGCTTTCGGGAATGAGCGCGGACGAAATCATCGGCGCGATTCGGCAAAATAATCTGGCTCGGCTCAATTCGATTCCCGGTGTCGGCAAAAAAACGGCGGAAAGATTAGTCATTGAACTGCGCGATAAAATCGCCAAACTTTCCGCTATTTCGTCGGAAGAAATGAAGTCCGAAGGTATTCCGCAGATGTCCGGCGACAGCATTTACGACGACGCAATTTCCGCGCTCGTCAATCTCGGCTATCATTCCAACGCCGCCGAAAAAGCCTTGAAACAGGCGATGCAGGAAGGAACGGAAATGTCAGTGCAGAAGTTACTGCGAAGAAGTTTGCAATTACTTGCAAAAGGTTAATTTTATGAAAAACATTATTTTAAAGTTTTTTTTGATTATTTTGACTTTTAGCATCGCCAATTTCGGACAGGAAATAAAATCATTTCCGAAGTCAGCAAAGATTCTGGAAATGCAAGCCGTTACCGCAAATCGCAAAATGATTCTGTGGATGCCGAATCCGGTAAAAAATCCGCACGACAAAATGTTGGAGGGTGAAGAATATAATTGCCCGGACGAAACGCGCGGCAGTTATTACAGCGGAAAAGTTTTTGTAACACTGATTGATTCCGGGACAAACAAAACAATCAATAATTTAGAAATCAAAGGCGATGGAGAAGGCAATTTTCCTGACGAAATTGATATTCCTTACGCGATTCGCAGCGGTTATTACTACAATGTTCGGAATCCGAGCAAAACAATCGAACGTAAACCGCAAATTATGGCATTGAAAGATTATAATGGCGACGGAAAGCCGCAGGAGTTTGCGCTTTTCGACGCGCTTTTTTGTATGGGTTTGAAAACAACTCTCATCGGTTACGACGAAAGACAAGATAAAGTCATTCAATATCCGATTCAATTAATGACTGATGGAAAAACCAAAACAATTTATTGGAGTGATTACCTTTTTTCCAAAAAGCCACTCCAAAAAGGCGTTTGGAATTATAAAATTGATTATCGCGGGCGCGGCGGAACACTCGATAAATATAAAATTCGCTACGATAGAAATAAAAAAATATTTATTGGCAAATTAACTTCGACAGACAGCGCAAATGATTGAAGAACAAGAAAATTTTGAATCTAACGACCACCGCGACGGCAACGCTTTTGAAGACGAAAAGCAGTTGGAATTGTCCTTGCGTCCGACGCGCCTCGCCGAATATATCGGGCAGAAAAAGGTCAAAGACAATCTGCGAATCTTTATGAAAGCCGCGCTTAAACGCCGCGAAGCTCTCGATCATATTTTATTATTCGGTCCACCCGGAGTCGGAAAAACGACGCTTTCAAATATTGTCGCCAACGAAATGGGCGCGGAATTAAAATCTACGGCGGGACCGATTATCGAAAAAGCCGGAGATTTGGCGGCGATTTTGACGAATTTGGCGGAAGGCGACGTGCTTTTTATTGACGAAATTCATCGTTTGAATCCGGCAATCGAAGAAGTTCTCTATCCGGCGATGGAAGATTACAATCTCGATTTGATGATCGGGCAAGGCACGGCGGCGCGTTCGATCAAGCTGGAACTTCCGAAATTTACCTTGGTCGGCGCAACGACTCGTCCGGGTTTGATAACTGCGCCTCTGCGCGGGCGTTTCGGAATCGTTTTTCATCTCGATTTTTACAATATCGAAGATTTGCAGACGATTATTGTCCGTTCGGCGGAAATATTAAACGTCGAAATCGAAGCGAACGGCGCGACGGAAATCGCCCGCCGTTCGCGCGGAACGCCGCGCATCGCTAATAGATTACTGCGCCGTGTGCGCGATTACGCCGAAGTTGATTACGAGGGAAAAATCACCGAAGAAGTCGCCAAAGACGCGCTCAACCGGATGGAAGTTGACACTTTCGGTCTGGACGAAGTTGACCGCAAACTGCTGTTGACAATTATCGAAAAATTCGACGGCGGTCCGGTCGGTCTGGGAACGATTTCCGCTTCGATTCACGAAGAAAAAGATTCGATTGAGGAAATTATCGAACCGTATCTGATTCAATGCGGTTTTCTCAACCGCACGCCGCGCGGCAGATTGGCGACGCGTCTTGCGTATGAACATCTCGGTTTGGACGAATTGATGAAAAGAGCAGATTCGCCGGGTTTGTTTGATTAGTAACGCAGTCGTCCCGACTGCCGTCTCGGACGCGTCTCGCTTCCGAATCTGAAAGATTTAAGGAAAATTTAAGACGTGAACGCGGGACGCACTCACGACGGCAGTCGGGACGACTGCGTTACTTTTGTTTCCGACAGTGATTTGCTAAAATCATAAATGATTTCGCTCAATTTAGGCGAAAAGGATTGATAAAAAATGAAAGTTTTACTGGCAGATGAATATGGTTTTTGTTTCGGTGTCGAACGCGCCGTCGAAATGGTCGAAGAAGCGTTGGGCGACGGCGATACGGTTCGCGCGCTTGGTCCGCTGATTCATAACGATCAGGAAATGTCGCGGCTGGCGGCGCAGGGCGTGGCGACGATCAGCGAGCCGGTGCAGATTCAGCGCGGCGAAACCGCCGTCATTCGCGCTCACGGCGTGACCCCGCAGGTCGAGCAGGAATTGCGCGAAAAGGCTTCAAAAGTTGTTGATGCGACGTGTCCGTTTGTGACGAAGGTGCAGAAGCTCGCTTCCCGCGCGGCGGCGCAGGATCGTCACGTCGTTGTCGTCGGAAATCCCGATCATCCTGAAATGGTCGGCGTTTTCGGTTACGCGCCGGAACATACTTTTGTCGTCCGTGACGTTTCGGAAGTCGCCGGATTGCCGACTCTCAAAAATCCTCTGGTCGTTTCGCAGACGACAATAAAACTGCAAAATTTTCACGATGTAGCGGAAGCTGTCAAACAAAAAGCTGAAGGTGAAACGCAAATTGTCAACACGATTTGTTCGGCGACGCGCGACCGGCAGGACGCGGCGCGCGCTTTGGCTGGCGAAGTTGACGCTTTTTACGTCATCGGCGGTCGTCATTCTTCCAACAGCCGCAAACTGCTCGCCGTTTGTCTCGAACAGTGCGCGAAAAGTTTTTTGATTGAAACCGGAGACGAAATAAATGTCGAAGATTTGCGCGGTTTGAAAACGGTCGGCGTGACGGCGGGCGCGTCAACGCCGAATTGGTTGATTGAACAAATCACCAAACGGCTGGAAGAAATCGGAAAAGAAAATGAGTTGGCTTTGAGCTGAACTTTAACTGCATTTTACAAAAAAAGGCGCGAAGAAAACGTTTTCTTCGCGCCTTTTCTTTATCTGAAAATTAAGTTAGGGAATTCTCAATTGCTGACCGACTTCAACCTGACTCGGACTGCTCATCACATCGCGGTTGGCGTTGTAAATATCCATATAACGTCTGGTCGTGCCGTAAAATCTCGAACTGATTTTTCCTAAAGTATCGCCCGGTCGCACAATATAAGTTTGTCCGCCGGCAGTCGTTCCGGCGTTGTAATTTTGATTGCTCGGAGCCGGTTCGTCAGCGTATGTATCGGTTGCGCCGAATTTCGGGAAAGAAGCCGACTGATTCAAATAAACGCCGAATTCCGTTCCCGATCTGACTTCGGCATCTTCGCCTTTGGTTAATCTTTCGCCGGCGAATCCGCCGAGTCCGCCGAGAATCGCGCCGATTGCCGCGCCTTTGCCGCCGCCGATTAAGCCGCCCAAAATCGCGCCGCCGCCCGCGCCGCCGCCGATGAAAATTAATTTATCGTTTTTGCGGTCATCGCCGGAAGCTCCGCCTTCATTGTCGCTTTTCGCTTTTTTTGTGTCCAAATCGGTCAGCGAACCGTTGATCGCGCGACGCGTTCCGTTGGGCAGTTTAACTTCGGTAAATCTCACGTCAATCTTGCCCGGATCGCCTCCTTTTCTCGCCTGTGTTACCGAACTGACGCGCCCGACAATCGTACTTCCGACCGGAACGACAACGACACCGTTTGTTGAATACACCGGTTCGGTGACATTAGTCGTGAACGTATCGCCGACTCGCGCCGTTTTTGAACTGAGCGTTTCGTTCATCCG
This sequence comes from Pyrinomonadaceae bacterium, assembly GCA_965217575.1. Lineage (GTDB taxonomy): Bacteria > Acidobacteriota > Blastocatellia > Pyrinomonadales > Pyrinomonadaceae. Next base: position 2,472,072 of record OZ244558.1, read on the forward strand.
AACGCGAATTCTCTCGCCGCGCGGAACCGTGTATAAATTTGCCGATGTTCTGGGAGCTACCGCTCTGCGCTGAATCGTCGGTCGGCTGCGCGTCTGCGCTGGAGCGTCAAACGTGCCGAAGACTAAAAATGCCGCTAAAACTGCTGTCAAAACTCTAAAATTTAATAATTTTTTCATTCACCTCTCCTCTTTTATCCGCTAATCAACCAAATTAAAAAGCATTGGCAATTGCTTGTTCTAAGACGTTTGTTCAATTTTAATCGTTGCCGCAAATTATTTTACTGCCGCTGACAACCACTTTCAGCTTAATATTTTACGCCGAAAATCTAAAAATTTAATTTTTCCGTCGAAAATTCTGAAATAGCGATTTATTACACGTATATTCAGAGAGTTAATACAATTTAATTTTTCGATTTCCGATCAGACTGCTGATTTTCGACTCAGCCCCTAGCTTGTTCAAGCTGGGGGTTAAGTTGTTTAAGGACGCTAGTTTAACAAGTTTTTGCAAGGAGTTTTTCTGTTATGCAGCTTTTACCACAGGCTTTTCTTTTGTTCGCGCTTAATTTTTTGGACGCTCTTTTAACCATTTACTGGGTGCGGCACGGTTTTGCGTCGGAAGGCAATTCTCTGATGGCAAAACTTCTCGATCTGGGTGATTTTCCTTTCTTAGCTGTGAAACTTTTGGTCGGCGCGATTGCCGCTGTCGTTTTTTGGAAATGGAGCAATCTGCGGCTGGCAAAATATGGTTTGGCACTGAGTTTATCAATTTATATTGGACTGATGGGTATTCATTTTTTCACCGGACTTTCCGCCTTTGGGCTTATCTCCGATAATCTGGTCAATGATTTCGCTTGTTGGTCGGGTAATTTATTCGCTTTTATCCGCTAAATCCTTTTGAAATTCCGGCTGCCGATCAAACAAAACATCCGTTGCAAGATGATTTCCCGCTTCAATTTCATTTGAAACAGGAAATCATTTTTTTTCGTAAATAGACGCGCAACGAACTTTCAAAAGTTCTGCATCATATATCATATTTTATACGGATGGAATTAAAGGAAAGATATGTCAAAAAAAGTAATTTATCAATTAACGGCGCGGCAGATTTTATTTTTAGCCTTCGCGTCAGCACTGATCGCAGTCGGTGTCGTAACTTTGCTGGGCAATTTCGGCGGTTTTTGGCAGCCGCGAAATAACAGAAATATCGCATTGGCGGAAAACGCTCCGACCGGAATTTCCGAGCCGTCAACGGTGAGCGATGAACAAAATAACATCGAAATTTACAAATCGCTTTCGCCGGGTGTCGCGTTTATCACTTCAACTTCCTATCAACAGGATTACTGGGGCGGCGTTCAGGAAGGAAAAGGTTCGGGTTCAGGTTCGGTAATTGATACGCAGGGTCATATTTTAACGAATTATCACGTTATCGAAGGCGCGCAGAAATTAACGGTTAGTCTCGGCGGCGACAAAGTTTATCCGGCGAAAGTGGTCGGCGGCGACCCGGATACCGATTTAGCCGTCATTCAAATTGATGTGCCGAAAGAAGGTTTGACGATTGTTCCGTTAAGCGATTCGGACAAACTTTCCGTCGGTCAGAAAGTTTTGGCAATCGGCAATCCGTTCGGACTCGACCGCACGCTGACGACCGGCGTAATTTCCGGTTTGCAGCGTCCGATTCGTTCGGTTCCCATTTCCGGCGCGCCGAAAGGTCGTTTGATTGAAGGTGCTATTCAAACCGACGCTTCGATCAATCCGGGCAATTCCGGCGGACCGCTGCTCGATAAATACGGAAAAATGATCGGCATCAATTCGCAGATTTTATCACCGGCGGGAGGTTCGGTCGGGGTCGGTTTCGCCATTCCGGTCAACATCGCCAAGCGCGTCGTTCCGCAGCTTATTCAGTTCGGTGAAGTTCGCCGCCCGAAACTCGGCGCGTCAACGCCGAGCGTCAGCGATTTGGCGCAGCGCGGTTATCAGTTGCCGGTCGAACAGGGTCTGCTTGTCTATCAAACGCTGCCGAACAGTCCGGCTGAACGCGCCGGTTTGCGCGGAATTTCGCCCGAAGGTTACATCGGCGATATTATTCTCTCGGTGGACGGACAAAAAATGAGCGACACAGACGATTTGTACAGCCTGCTGGACAAAAAACAAATCGGCGACACCATTCAAGTCGAGATTTTGCGCGACGGCAAAACGCTGACCGTTCCGGTCAAACTCGTGCCTGTGCAGCAAAGTTCACCAAATTCCGGCAGCGCGGTTCGCAGGTTTTGAGGATTTAATCCGCCACGAATACATAATGAAAAGGTAAAAGACAAATTGCGAAGTCTTTTGCCTTTCGCTTTTTGCGGACTCTGATTTGTGCTAATCTGATTTATTTTATGATAGAAAAAATTGAGTTGGACAATTTTTACAACGACGGTTTCGGCTGGATTTGCAGGCGTTGTGAAAAAGAATTAAACGCTTCGGGAGATGCTGCCGCTGCCGAGCAAAAACATTCACGCCTGATGCGTGAAGGCGAAGCGGAAAGCAAAAAGCCGCAGTTTTCAAATGCGGCACTGGCAAAATGGACTGATCAAACGCGGCGCACATTGGTTTGCCCGCGTTGCGGAATTACGGAATCGGCGAATAAATTTTGAATCTCAACACAGAAAAACGAAAAATGAAAATTCTCGATGTCGGATGCGGCAGCAATAAATATGAAGGCGCGATTGGTTTAGACCACAACCCGCGCACGGCGGCTGACGTGATTCACGATCTCGGCGAGGTTCCGTACCCGTTTGAAGATAACGAGTTCGATTTAATTGTTTCGCGCCACGTCGTCGAACATATTCCCGACGTAATGGCTTTTATCACCGAACTTTACCGCATTACAAAACCCGGCGGGCGCATAAAATTGGTTACGCCGCACTATACAAACCCCGATTGGGCGACCGACCCGACGCACCGCAACCATTTTAATTCCTATTCGTTCAATACTTTTATGCCGGAACGACAGGTTTTTGATTTTTATACGGAAGTTCAATTAAAGCCGATTCATACTTACGTTTCACTGGCGAATTTATGGCGCAGTTTGGGATTTGAGTTTTTGGTCAATTTAGATCAAAATTCACCGTCGTTTCGCTTCACGCGCAAATTTTGGGAATTTTATTTAAGCTATATTTTTCGCGGCAAGGAACTGCGTTTTGAATTTGAAGTAGTCAAAGATGCGTCCCCCGTCAGCCAATTTATTCCCTCAGAACCGCCGGCATAAGCGAACGGTTTTTCGCAGCATTTTAGTTTTTCCCGTCACCCTGTTTAATCACAATCTGAGAATTTATTTTATCAACCGCGAATTTTTCCGTCTGACCGTTTGCCCAGACGACTTCGAGTTGGTCAATTTTCGCCGCGTCGCCGAGTCCGACGTGGATGATTTGCGACGACTGCGATGCGTAACTGCCGCCGCTCGTTAAATCGTATCGCTGGCGTGTTTTTCCCGTCGTCACGAAAACGCAAGAACCAACTGCGTCACGCGGCGTTTTTTTGGAAACATCGCCGACGAGTTTGAGGTCGAGCCAGTTGTTTTTGGTTTCGGTGACGTTTTTTAGAAGCGACGGCATTCCGTTGGCGTTGGCGACGATGACATCAAGTTTGCCGTCGCCGTCGAAATCGGCGACGGCTAACCCGCGACCGTTGATTGATTTCGCCAGACCGCTGTCGGGCGCGGCGGCGACGCGCTCGAAGGAAACTTTGCCATCGGCGTTTCTGACATTTTTGAACAGCAAAATCTGCTGCGCCTCGCTCGTTCCCCACTGAAAATTATCCACAATCGAATAAATATGCCCGTCGGCGACGATCAAATCCTTCCAGCCGTCGTTGTCGAAATCGAGAAACTGCGTTCCCCAGCCGAGAAACGGAATCGTCGGCTCGCCCAAACCATTCTGATATGAAACGTCGGTGAAATTCGCGTCGCCGTCGTTGTGATACAGCACGTTGGCATCGTCGGAAAAATTCGTGATGTGAAAATCAACCAGTCCGTCGTTGTCGTAATCACCGACGGCTAAACCCATTCCGGCTTGCTCGCGCCCGGTTTCATTGAGCGCGATGCCCGATTGATAACCGATTTCCTCGAAAGTGCCGTCGCCTTTGTTCAGGTAAAGCTGTTTCGGAGTCGAATCGTTGACGACCAGCAAATCGAGATTGTGATCGCCGTTGACATCCACGAAAACCGACGAAAATCCGTAATATCTGCCTTCGTCTTTGACACCGATTTGATCGCCGACTTCCTCGAAAGTCCCGTCGGCTTTCTGGTGAAACAGCGAATCTTTCGCGCCTTTCAAGCCGCGCGGTCCGCACGGCACGACTTCGCCGCGAAACTGGCAGAAATTTCTGCCGACCGAACTGCCGTTTTTGACATCGGCGGGCGACGGCGGCAGATTTTTCACGTCGAAATCAACATACGCCGGCACGAATAAATCGAGCCGTCCGTCTTTATCGTAATCGCCGAACGTCGCGCCCGTATGCCAGCCTTTGATGTCGAGACCGACTTTCGGCGCGACATCGGTAAACGTGCCGTCGCCGTTGTTTTTATACAGCCGCGAAACGCCGTAATTGGAAACGAACAAATCGGGAAAGCCGTCGTTGTTGTAATCGCCGACGGCAACGCCCATTCCCCAACGCTCGTTCGCCACGCCCGCTTTCGCCGTCACATCTTCAAATTTCCAGTTGCCGAGATTGTGAAACAGCGCGGATTTCGGCGGCTTTTCCTTGCCGTTTTCGGCATCCATCGTCGAACCGTTCAAGAGAAAAATATCGGGTTTGCCGTCGTTGTCGTAATCGAAAACGGCGACAATGCAGGCGGTCAGCTCCAGAATATAATCTTTGCCTTTGCCGCCGGAAACGCACTGAAAATCTTTGAGCGCGGTTTGCAGCGTTACATCTTCATAAACTTTCGGCGCGTCTTTATCAACGATTCCGGTCGTCCGCCGCGAAGCGTAAACCTTCGCCGCGCCGGTTGAAACGCTACCCGGTTTCGGCGGCTGTGCGTCCTGCGCGATGATCGAAATTCCGGCTAAAACAATTAAAATCAACGAATTAAAAACTCTCATCTTATTTCAAAGTCTTGACGTAGCGGGCGATTGATTTGATTTCCGCCGCCGATAATTTCTTTTCAAACGCGGGCATATTGTCCGCGCCGTAAATAATAGTGTTGGTGATTTTACCGTCGCTCATTTTCTGCACCGAACGTTCGGTTAAATCCGCCGCGTCCAGACTTTTGCCGAGATTGGTCTCGCTTTTGCCGTCCGCGCCGTGACAGCGGGCGCAGTTTTTCACATACAAATCGCGCGCCGTTTCTTTTTCGGATTTTTGATCCGCGTTCTGATAAATATTCGGTTTCGCCGCCAGCGTCCAGCCGCCGAGAGTGAGAAAACACAGCGCAATCGCGGTTTTCAGCAGTGAAAAATTCTTCATAATAATCAACTAACAGCTTAATTCGGATGATTATTTCAAATTCAGAAACGCCAGATAATCGGGTTTCTCCCATTTAATTTGAAACAGCGACAAATCGTGCGTGTGATACGGCAGCGACTCGTTGCCGACGTAGCGATTGGTTTGCAGAAAATTGCTCGCCAGACTCGTCACCTGCGGGTCGTCCTTTAAATCCTTGAAAATCTGCGCCTCTTTTTTCGCCTGTTCGCGGTCGCCAAGTTTCTGCGAAATCACCATCATATTGTAATGCGCCGACGTGTCTTCGGGGTCAATCGCCAGCACCTGCTCGTAATAATTCTGCGCGATTTTTAGCTGCGCGGCGCGTTCTTCGGGCGGCACCGCGTCGCTTTTGATTTTGGCGAGTTCGCCCAATTGCTGCAAAGTCAGACGGTCGCGCGGATACTGTTCCAACACGCGTTTGAAATCTTTTTCGGCTTCGTCCAAACGACTGCGAACGCGGCTGACGCGTCCGTGCTGGAAAACGGCGCGCATATTGTTCGCGTCAATTTCGAGCGCGCTGTTGATCAATTTTTCGGCTTCCTGCCAGCCGCCGGTTTCGATAAAAGCGAGTGCTTTATTGGTGATCGCAAACGGTTTGTAATCTTTGACATCGAACGCGATCACCTTGTCGAACGCGTCCGCCGCCTGCGGAAACTGCCTTTGGTCGAACAGCGCGATGCCGAAATTATTCCAGCGTTTCCAGTCCGGCACGGCTTTCGGATCAATCGCCTGCGGCACATTTTCCGCGCCGACGTTCAAAATCCGCTCGGATTTCGCCATCGTTACAATCGGATAATCAACAGGTTTGCCGAGCGCGTAATCCTGATAAACGCGCGTGAAACGGCGATACTGCAATTTCGCCGTCAGTTTGATGCGCCCGCCGATGTCGTTCGGAACGGTGAATTTATAACGCGCCAAGTCCGAACGTCCCGACTGAATCGCCGAATTTTGCGCGACGACTTTCGTCTGCCAGATGTAATGCAGATTGTTCAAATCACCGTTTTCTTTGACAAGCCACGTTTTATAAGTGTGCGCGTTTTCGTCCAGATAACCGTCGGGTTTGATGAAGCCGGATTTGTATAAAACTTTATCCTGCGCGTCGGCGACGGTAAATTCGACGTAGGCTTCGTAAAAATCCCTGAGTTCGGGTGGGAAACTGTGACCGATATTTTTATTGGTGACGATGACATCGGCGGTTAAAACATCGCCTTCGGCGAGCGAGAAATTCTCGCGGTTGACCGGCGCGATCAGTTGTTCGGTCGGCGAATTTGCCGCCTGCCGCTGAACGGCGAAAATATCCACGCCGAGATTGTCGTTCTGCAATGATTTCGTCACTGCGTCGAGCTGTTCCTGATAGCCGTAAAACGTCGGAATCGCCGTGTTCGCCGCCGCCCAGCGATGCGAAACGATCAAGCCGTCGGATTTTGCCGAAACGTCGAAATACTTCGCCGGGACGTTCGTCATATGGCACGAATTACAGGTTTCCTTGTTGCGAACGTAGAACGGATGCGGCGATTCTTTCGAGAAAGAAGACATTTGCAGTTCGTCGCCGACGGCGAACGCGCGAATAAATTTGTAATCGTTGAGTTCACTCGGAACCTGTGATTTATGACACGAATTGCAGAATTCCGGCTGTTTCAAAAGCGGACGCATCATCGCGCGTTTGTGTCCGGCGATGTCGTTCATCACTTCCTGATCGGTCGCCTCAGTGATTTTCGTGCCGTCGGCGTTCTGAATCAGCGCGGGCTGTCCCATCGTATAACCGCCGATGCCGCGCCCGTTGACCGCTTCAATCGAGTGACAGACGATGCACGACACGCCATCTTCATCGAACGGACGATTCTTAAACTGCGGATTGTCGGTCAGCGCGCCGGAAAAAAGCGCGGCGGGATTATGACACGATTCGCAGTGGCGCGTGTAGGCGATGTCTTTCTGCGCGGTCAAATCCTTGACGTTTTTCTGATAAAACGGCTCCCGAAAAGCGTTGGCGTGCGCCGACTGCCGCCATTGCGGATGAACGTCCGTGTGACACGTCGCGCATCGCGCCGCCGAAATAAAATCGTCGCCTTTGATAAAATTGCCGTCGTGCGTCGTCGCGTTCGACGGCGCGAACGGGCGGTCTTTGCCAAAGCGAAAATCATACGTCTGCCCGATCCACGAAGTATATTCCGCGCCGGTCATTTTACTGCTCTGAACGTAATTCAGTCCGCAAAACAGCGCGGCGGCAGTCACCCAAAACGCGAGAATGGAGATTTTAATCAGACGTATTTTCATATAAAGCCGGCAGAGAGTTTTAACCTTAATTTGTTGCGCTGAAGAACTAATAGTCTACATCAAAATTTTAATTGCTGTTTTTCGATAGCGCAAGCTAAAAATTAGTTGCTTGAATATTATTGTGATCGAAAAGATTTGTTTTTACCGTTCAAACGCCCTTTTTCTAAAATTTCTTTTCTGTTATGATTATCTTAAATTGTCAACTTATCTTATTAAACTCAATTTATCAAGCAATTCAGCATTTAAAAACCGAGTTTAAAAATGTAAAGAAATTGCCGATTAACCCAAACAAACTCGTAAAATTTACTGGAGGTAAATAAATGAATCCCAATCCTTTAGCTGAAAGCATTCGTTCTTTAGCGTTAATTTTTATCATCACGGCATTTTTGACCGCTCCGATGAGTATTTCGGCGCAAAACGCCAAGATGCCGGATGGCATCGAAAAAGTTACATCCGTCGAAGGCATTACCGAATATCGCCTAAACAGCAACGGTTTGAAAATATTGCTCTTTCCCGATCAGACCAAACAGACGACGACCGTCAATATGACATATTTAGTCGGTTCGCGCTTTGAGAATTACGGCGAAACCGGAATGGCGCATCTGCTTGAACATATGGTTTTTAAAGGCACGCCAAAACATCCGAATATTCCGGCGGAACTGACTTCGCACGGCGCGCGTCCGAACGGTTCGACTTCGTTTGACCGCACCAATTATTTTGAATCGTTCGCCTCAAGCGACGAAAATCTCAATTGGGCGTTGGATTTGGAAGCCGACCGAATGGTTAATTCGTATATCGCCAAAAAGGATTTGGATTCGGAATTTTCGGTCGTCCGCAACGAATTTGAATCAGGCGAAAATAACGCGACGCGGGTTTTACTCGACAAAATGCTGGCAGCCGCGTATCAATGGCACAACTACGGCAACACGACCATCGGCGCGCGTTCCGACATCGAAAACGTGCCGATTGATCGTCTTCAGGCGTTTTACCGCAAATATTATCAGCCGGACAATTCGGTTTTGACCGTCGCCGGAAAATTCGATGAAGCGAAAACTCTCGAATTAATTAAAAAATATTTCGGCGCGATTCCGAAACCGACGCGCGAACTGCCGCCGAACTACACGGTCGAACCGACGCAGGACGGCGAACGACAAGTCACGGTGCGGCGCACGGGCGACACGCAGTTTGTGCTTGCCGGCTATCATCTGCCGCCGGGCGCGCACCCGGATTTTGCCCCGCTGGAAGTTTTGTCGCAAGTTTTGAGCGACGCGCCTTCCGGCAGACTTTACAAAGCACTCGTCGAACCGAAAAAAGCGAGTTCGGTTTTCGGTTTTGATTTTGAACTGAAAGAACCCGGTTTCGGCATTTACGGCGCGGAAGTTCGCAAAGACAATTCCATCGCGGAAGCTGAAGATATTTTGACCAAAACGCTCGAAAATGTCTCTGCCAATCCGCCGTCGAAAGAAGAAGTTGACCGCGCGAAAGCCGGAATTTTGAAAAACATCGAATTAACGCTCAATTCAAGCGACCGCGTTGGTTTATCAATGAGTGAATATATCGCGCAGGGCGACTGGCGTTTATATTTTCTCTACCGCGACCGCATTCGACAGGTGACACCCGCCGATGTCTCGCGCGTGGCAGATAAATATTTCAAGCGGTCAAACCGCACGCTCGGCATTTTCGTGCCGACTGAAAAACCCGACCGCGCCGAAATTCCGACGGTTTCCGACACGCAACTCGCGGCGATGCTCAACGGCTACAAAGGCGACGCGACGGTTGCCGCCGGTGAAGCGTTCGACCCGTCGCCCGCCAATATCGAAGCGAGAGTTAAAAGAATGAAAATCGGCGGACTCGACGTGGCACTTTTGGAAAAAGAAAATCGCGGCGATTCGGTAATTGCCAATTTAATATTACGTTTCGGCGACGAAAAATCTTTGATGAACCGTTCGGAAGCGGCAAGTTTTGCCGGACGACTTTTGATGCGCGGCACGACGAAACACACGCGCCAGCAGATTCAGGACGAATTTGACCGATTGAAAGCGCGGGTTTCTGTCGGCGGTAGTGTGGCAAACGCCTTTGCTTCCATTGAAACGACACACCAAAATTTGCCTGCCGTGATGAGTTTGGTCAGCGAAATTTTGCGCGAACCGGCTTTTCCGCAAGACGAATTTGACCAGCTCAAACAGGAAACGCTGACGCAGATTGAAAGTCAGAAAAGCGAACCGACGGCAGTTGCTTTTACGGAATTGAGCCGTACTTTTAACACTTATCCGAAAGGTCATCCGCTTTATTCCGGCACTTTGGATGAAGAAATTGCCGACATCAAAGCGGTTACTTTAGACGATGTGAAAAAGTTTTACAAAGATTTCTACGGCGCGTCCAACGGACAATTAACCGTCGTCGGCGATTTCGACGCGGCGGAAATTTCCGGTTTGACGAAAGAACTTTTCGCCGATTGGAAAAGTCCGAACGGCTACACGCGCATCAAACAAGATTACAATGCGGTCGCGCCGGTCAATAAATCTTTTGAAACGCCGGATAAAGCAAATGCGGTTTTCGTCGCTCGTTTGAACGTCAAAATCCGCGACGATAATCCTGATTACGCCGCGCTCGCGCTGGGCAATTATATGCTCGGCGGCGGATTCTTAAATTCGCGTCTGGCGACCAGAATTCGTCAGAAAGAAGGTTTGAGTTACGGTGTCGGTTCGTCTTTCAACGCGAGTCCGCTCGATGAATCGGGTTCGTTTTTCGCCAACGCGATTTACGCGCCGGAAAATGCCGACAAACTCGAAGTCGCTTTCAAAGATGAAATCAAAAAAGCGACGACCGAAGGTTTTACGGCGGAAGAAATCGAAGCGGCGAAAAGCGGTTATTTGCAGTCGCGCCAGCTTTCACGCGCCCAAGACCGCGAATTGGCGAGCCGATTGAACAATTATTTATTTTTGAATCGCACTATTGCCTTCGACCAGTCGTTTGAAGAACAAATCAAAAATTTAACGCCCGCGCAAGTCAACGCGGCGATGAAAAAATATATCACGCCTGATAATATTACGATTATCAAAGCGGGCGATTTTGCCAAATCAAAGGCGAAAACCATTCAATAGAACATTTACAGGGATAACAGGATAAAAGGGATAAATCTAATTTTTACTCAATTGTCCCTGTTAATCCTGTTATCCCTGTAAATTTTTTCTCTCATTTCACGAGTATTTATTTTTTTCGATTTTCCAAAACATTCATCACATCTTTCAAATCAACATTTTTCACGGCAAGTAAAATCAAAAAGTGATACAGCAGATCGGCGGCTTCATTTTTGAAAAGTTCTTCATTTTCGTCTTTGGCTTCGATTACCAATTCAACCGCTTCTTCGCCGACTTTTTGCGCGATTTTGTTGATTCCTTTGGCGAAAAGTTTTGAAGTATAGGAATTTTCGGATGGATTGTTTTTGCGGTCGAGAATTACTTTTTCGAGTTCAGACAAAAAATTTTCCGATTCGTTTTTTTCCTCAAAACAAGTGTCCGCGCCCGTGTGACAAACCGCGCCGACCGGATGTGCCTTGATTAAAAGCGTGTCGCGGTCGCAGTCAATCAAAATTTCTTTCAATTCGAGAAAATTGCCGCTGGTTTCGCCTTTCGTCCAAATTGTCTGCCGCGACCGCGAAAAAAAAGTCACTTTTCCTGATTTTCGCGTTGTTTCCAACGCTTCGGCGTTCATAAAACCGAGCATCAGAACCTTCTGTGTTTCCGCGTCCTGGACAATCGCCGGAACCAGATTATCGGCGTATTTTTCAAAATTAATTTTCATAAACGAACTTCGATATGCTGACCTTTCAGGTAACTTTTAAGTTGCGGAATTTCGATTTCCCGAAAGTGAAAAATGCTCGCGGCGAGTCCGGCATCAGCTTTTCCCCGCGTAAAAACCTCGACGAAATCCTCTTCCGAACCCGCGCCGCCCGAAGCGATGACGGGAACATTGACCGCTTCGGAAATCATTTTCGTCAGTTCGATTTCAAAACCGTTTTTCGTGCCGTCGGCGTTCATCGAAGTCAAAAGAATTTCGCCCGCGCCCAAATTCACGCCGCGTTTCGCCCAATTTAACGCTTCAAAATCCGTTTCGATGCGCCCGCCGTTAAGGAAAACTTTCCATTTATTTCCGACTAATTTCGCATCAATCGCCAAAACGACGCACTGCGAGCCGAAATTTTGCGCCGCATCGCTCAAAATTTGCGGATTTTTGACGGCGGAAGTGTTGATCGACACTTTGTCCGCGCCGGAATTTAATAAAATTTCGATGTCTTCGACGGTGTTGATGCCACCGCCGACGGTGAACGGAATATTGATTTTCGCGGCGACTTTTTTGACCAATTCCGCCAGCGTTCGCCGTTTTTCGTTTGTCGCGGTGATGTCGAGAAAAACGAGTTCGTCCGCGCCGCCTGCCGAATAAATCGCGGCGAGTTCCACCGCGTCGCCCGCGTCGCGCAGGTTGACGAAATTCGTTCCTTTGACCGTGCGCCCGTCTTTGACATCGAGACACGGAATGATGCGTTTTGCCAGCATTTTCAGTTTTTGTCGAAATACACGCCCGCGCCGGTTTTGCTCAAATTGATGCGGTCTTCGTAAATCGCCTTGCCGATAATCACGCCCGCGCAGCCGATTTTTTCCAGTTCCGCGACTTCTTCCATCGAACTTACGCCGCCGCTCGCAATCAGGTTCAAACGCGGCAGGTGTTCCAGAATTTCCGCGTATAATTGCAGTGCCGTTCCTTCTAAAAGCCCGTCTTTGCTGATGTCCGTCACGAAAACATTGTTCACGCCCTGCGCGTAATAATTTTTCAAAAATGGCAGAATTTCCAGTTCTGTCGTCGTCTGCCAGCCGTTGATCGCAATTTTTCCGTCTTTGACATCCGCGCCGAGCAGAATTTTTTCGCCGCCGTATTTTTCCATCCAGCCGAAAAACTTTTCCGGTTCTCTGACGGCGACGCTGCCGATGCTCGCAATTTTCGCGCCCGCGTCGAAAACCGCTTCAATGTCGTCGTTCGTTTTGATTCCGCCGCCGAAATCAATTTTCAAATCGGTATTTTTCGCAATTTCTTCGAGAACCCGCAAATTCGTCACTCTACCGAGTTTCGCGCCGTCTAAATCAACAATGTGCAAACGCGTAATTCCTTTGGATTCAAAATCTTGTGCGACTTCCAGAGGGTTTTCGCTGTAAATTTTCTTCTGCTCAAAATCGCCTTGCGACAAACGCACACATTTGCCGTCAATCAAATCAATCGCCGGAATTATTTCAATCATAACTTTAAAAAATTTTCCAAAATGCGCTCGCCGACCGCGCCCGATTTTTCGGCGTGGAACTGAACGGCGTAAAAATTTTTGTAACGAATCGCCGCCGAAAATTTCACTTCGTAATCACAAATCGCAATCGTTTCCGCGCCGGTTTCGACGTAGAAACTATGCACAAAGTAAACGTAGGAATTTTCCGCGATGTGTGCAAACAAATCAGATCTCAAATCGAAAATATTGTTCCAGCCCATCTGCGGAATTTTTAGGTTTTCCGACGCGAATTTGCGGACTTTATACGGCAGAATTCCCAGACACTGAGTGTCGTTTTCTTCGGAAAACTCGCATAAAAGCTGCATTCCGAGACAGATTCCCAAAACCGGCTGCGTTAGATTTACAATTGTTTCATCTAAACGCTTTTCGCGCAAAAATCGCATCGCGCTCGACGCTTCGCCGACTCCGGGAAAAATTACTTTGTCGGCGGATGACAAAACTTCCGCGTCGTCCGTCAAAATCGGCTCGATGTCTAGGCGATTCAAAGCGTTTTTGACCGATTCGACGTTTCCGGCGTTGTAATTGACGATGGCAACTCGCATAAATTTAATCAAGGCGGACGCGCGGGCTTTCGCACTTTGTTTCTATAAACTTCCTTTGGTGGATGGCAAAGAATCGCTTGCAATATCGCGTTTGACCGCCATTTTTATCGCTTTGGCGAAGGCTTTGAAAATCGCTTCGATTTTGTGATGTTCGTTGGTTCCCTCGGCTTTGATATTCAGATTACAGTGCGCTTTGTCACTGAACGATTTGAAAAAATGAAAAAACATTTCGGTCGGCATTTTCCCGACATTTTCGCGTTTGAATTCCGCTTCCCAAACGCACCAGTTGCGCCCGCCGAAATCAATTAAAACCTGCGCCGCACAATCGTCCATCGGCAGAGCAAAACCGTAGCGTTCCATTCCGCGCTTGTCCTTCAACGCCAGCGCAAACGCTTCGCCGAGCGTGATCGCCGCGTCTTCAATCGTGTGGTGTTCGTCAATGTGCAGATCGCCTTTCGCCGCGATTTTCAAATCAATGTTGCCATGCCGCGAAAGCTGCTCCAACATATGGTCGAAAAACGAAATTCCCGTCGAAATATCCGATTTTCCGCCGCCGTCCAGATTTAGTTCGACCGCAATTTCCGTTTCTTTCGTTTTACGTTCGTGCGAAACTTTGCGCGGCGGAAGTTTCAAAAATTCGTAAATTTCGCGCCAATTTTCGGCGACGAAAATATCCTTATCTTCCGGCTTGAAGTTTTTGTTGGCAATGAAAATTCCCTGCGCGCCGAGATTTTCCGCGAGTTTCATATCGCTCGCGCGGTCGCCGATCACATACGAATTTTTCAAATCGTATTCACCGGAAAAATACGCGCCCAAAAGTCCCGTATTCGGTTTACGATTCGGCGAATTTTCGCGCTCAAAACTTTTATCAATAAAAACTTCCGCAAACTCAATTCCTTCATTTTCAAGTGTGCTTATTATAAAATTATGCACCGGATAAAATTCATTTTCGGGAAAACTTTCCGTTCCCAAACCGTCCTGATTCGTTATCATCACGAGTTCGTAATCGAGTTCAGCGGCGATTTTTCCGAGAAAAGTGAAAACCTGCGGCAGAAATTTGAGTTTTTCAAACGCATCAACCTGAAAATCTTCCGGTTCGTAAATCAGCGTTCCGTCGCGGTCAATAAATAATACTTTTTTCATATTTTTCTCAGGGCTTTCAGCAAATTTTCGTTTTCTTCGGGCGTTCCGACCGTAATTCGCAGACAACCGGCGCAAAGTTCGACATTGTTCCGGTTGCGGACGACGATTTTTTCTTCAATCAGAGATTTATAAATCATCTCCGCGTCAGCAGTTTTCACCAGCACAAAATTCGCGTCGGTCGGATAAACTTTCGTGACAATTCCGAGATTCGATAAGTTTTCAATCAATTTTTCGCGCTCTTCGATGATTTCCGCAATAGTTTTTTCAACTTTTTCCCGTTTTGCGAGCGCATCTACAATCGCCGTTTGCGCGATTTCGGAAATGTTATACGGCGGCTTCACTTTATTGAAAAGCGCGATTATTTTTTCATTCGCCAACGCCAGACCGACGCGCAGACCGGCTAAACCCCACGCTTTTGAAAAAGTTTGCAGCACAACCAGATTCGGAAAATTGTTAATCTCGTCAATCAGCGATTTTTCGGCGGAAAAATGAATATACGCCTCATCAACGACGATGATGCCGTCAAAATTTTTCGCTAAATTTAAAATCTCTTCACGCGCAAACGAATTTCCCGTCGGATTATTCGGCGAACAAACGAAAAGCAGTTTCGTGTTCGCGTCAACTGCGCTTTCTATCGCCCGAAAATCGAGTTGAAAATCTTCGGTCAGATTAACTTTTCTGATCGAAATATCGTTAATTTCCGCCGAAACTTCATACATTCCGTAAGTCGGCGGACAAATTAAAATATTGTCTTCGCGCGGCTCGCAGAAAATCCGAAACAGCAAATCAATCGCTTCGTCGCTGCCGTTGCCGATAAAAATTTCACCCGTTTTGACCTTATTAATGGCGGCGATTTCCCGTTTAATTTCCAGTTGCAGCGGGTCGGGATAACGATTGTAATTTTTCTCCAAAGGCGAACCGAAACTGTTTTCATTGGCATCGAGAAAAATCTGCGCGTCACCGCTAAACTCTTTACGCGCGGAAGAATACGGCGTTAGACGTTTGATATTTTCACGAACTGAATTTTCCAGGTTAAACATAAAATTAAAGGAAAATATTGCAGGGATCACAGGATAAAAAGGATTAAAAAAAATATTTTGAATTATCCCTCTTCATCCTGATTATCCCTGTAAATTGATTTCAATCTTACCGAAATCGCGTTTTTGTGCGCCTGCAATTGTTCGGCTTCCGCCATACATTCGACTGCGCGACCGAGATTTTTGATGCCGTCTTCCGTCAATTTTTGAAACGTGATTTTTTTAACGAACGAGTCGAGCGAAACGCCGCTGAAATTGCGGGCGCATCCGTTGGTCGGCAGCGTGTGATTGGTTCCCGAAGCGTAATCACCCGCCGATTCGCACGAGTAGTTGCCGATGAAAACCGAACCGGCGTTGACGATTTTTTCGGCGATTTCGTCGGCATTTTCGACGGCTAAAATTAAATGTTCGGCGGCGTATTCGTTGAGCAGTTCGATTGCCGTTTCCGTATTTTCAACTAAAATCGCCTTAGAATTTTTGAGCGCGGCGGCAGCGATACTTTTGCGCGGCAAAACTTCGAGCTGTTTTTCGATTTCCGCGTTCGCTTCGTCAATAACTTTTTCGCTCGTCGAAACTAATAAAACCTGCGAATCAACGCCGTGTTCGGCTTGCGACAGCAAATCCGCCGCGACAAACGCCGGAATACTCGTATCGTCGGCTAAAACCGCCACTTCCGAAGGTCCGGCGGGCATATCAATCGCCGCGCCAAATTTGACGACCTGCTGTTTCGCTTCGGTTACGAATTGGTTGCCGGGACCGAAAATTTTATACACCTTCGGCACGGTTTCAGTTCCAAAAGCCATCGCGCCGACGGCTTGCGCGCCGCCGATTTTGAAAACTTTTGTCACACCGCAAACCTTTGCCGCGTAAAGAGTTGCAAAATTTACTTTGCCGTCGGCAGCGGGCGGCGAACACATTACAATTTCGCGGCAACCGGCGATTTTGGCGGGAATCGCCAGCATCAAAACGGTCGAGAAAAGCGGCGCGGTTCCTGCGGGAACATACAAACCAACTTTTTCAATCGCCACTGATTTACGCCAGCAGAAAACGCCCGGCATCGTTTCGATAATCTCCGGTTTTTCGGCTTGCGCGGCGTGAAATTTTTCGATATTCGCTTTGGCAATGCTAATTGCTTCCTTTAATTCGTTGGAAACCTGCGCTTCAGCTTCGGCGAATTCTTCGTCTGAAACGAGAAATTCGTCTAGTTCAACTTTATCGAAATGACGCGCGCAGTGTTTTAGGGCTTCGTCGCCGTGCTGTCTGACATCCTTTAAAATATTGGCGACCGTGCGTTCGAGAAAAGTGTTGTCGAGCGTCGGACGCGCGAGAATGTCGTTCCAAGTTTCTCTTTTCGGATATTTTATAATTTGCATAATTTTTGAATTGAACTACAAAAGAAATTTACAGGGATGGCAAGGATAAACAAGGATATTTGAAATTAGAAAGTTAAAATTGCTGTCTATCCTGTGATCTCTGCATTTTTTTTTCGCTTCATTGAATCATTTGGTCAATCGAAAGCACTAAAACCCCTTCCGCGCCTTTGTTTTTCAAACTTTCGACGACTTCCCAAAAATCATTTTCGTTAATCACCGAATGCACTGAACTCCAGCCCGTTTCCGCCAGCGGCAACACCGATGGACTACGCATTCCGGGCAGAATTTCGATAATTTCGGCGATTTTTTCGTTCGGCGCGTTTAATAAAATATATTTGTTTTGTTTGGCGGCTTTGACGGCTTTGATACGAAAAATCAGTTTGTCGAGAATTTCCTGCAAATCGGGCGATAAATTATTTCGCGCAATCAATACCGCTTCGGAAATCATTACGGTTTCAACTTCCTTTAAACCGTTGGTAAACAGTGTGCTGCCTGAACTTACCAAGTCGCAAACCGCGTCCGCCAAACCGATTGACGGCGCGATTTCAACCGAACCGCTGATCGTGTGAACTTCGACACTGACGCTGTTCATCTCGAAAAAATCGTTCAGAATCTGCGGATAAGTCGTTGCGATTCGTTTGCCCGCGAAATCTTTAACCGATTTGTAATCAAACATTTTGGGAACGGCGAGCGACAGACGGCATTTTCCGAAACCGAGTTTTTCGATAATTTCGACATCGCGTTTTTCCTCCGCCAGCACATTTTCGCCGACGATGCCGATGTCCGCGACATCATCTTCGACATACTGCGGAATGTCGTCGTCGCGCAAAAAATATATTTCGAGCGGAAAATTTCGCGCTTCGCTGCGGAGTTTGCCCAGACCGTTGCTGAAATTTATGCCGCAGTTTTTCAGCAAATTGAGCGAATCTTCACTCAGGCGACCGGATTTTTGTAATGCGATTTTTAATTTCATTTCCTTTATTTGACAACGCGAAAGGACGAAAACCTTTTTCAAAGTTCACGCTCATAAACAGATTTTACGATTTTTTATAAAGTAATATTAGTCGGCGCGGATATTGTCGTGCCAATGATGAAAGTGATGGACAACGATGGTAAAGATTTTTGACATTGCTTTTATCTATTTTCAACATAAAGAAAAAAATTTTGCAAGTCGGAAAAATAATTTACGTCAAAGAAGCTCTTGCACTTTTTTCTGAGTTTGGCAACAATGAAAAAATGCGGGAAAAAAATTCCGATTTAATGGAAAAGGTCGGCAAACGCGTTCAGGGTTGTTACGGATGTTTTATTCCGTATCATTTCAAGGATATGTATCTGGGCGAGGACGTAACTTTTTTTTGCGAACACTGCAAAGATGAAACGATGTTTCATTTCAATGAGTTTTCGCAGTTTTTGGATTTAGAAAAAGTGCGCGAAGCGGAAGAAAATTATTAGCATTCAATGCGTAAAATAACGCTCTACATCGAAACGGCGGGCGCGGCGAAAACCGTCGAGATTGAAGACGCAATCTCCGTCGGACGAACGAACGCCGCCAATATCGCGCTTG
The DNA here is from genome assembly GCA_965217575.1 of Pyrinomonadaceae bacterium. Classification (GTDB taxonomy): domain Bacteria; phylum Acidobacteriota; class Blastocatellia; order Pyrinomonadales; family Pyrinomonadaceae. The sequence goes on from OZ244558.1 coordinate 2,490,800, forward strand.
GTGATGTCGGGCTTTCGCGTTTAAATACGACATTTTTTCGCGACGGCGACACGCTTTTCGTCGTTGATGAAAATTCGCTCAACGGAACCTTCGTCAACGGCGAAAAAGTGACGGCGCAGCCGCAGAGAATTTTTGACGGCGACGAAATCAGAATCGGCAGCGAAACGCGCATTCACGTCGAAACCGGGGAAATTTCAGATTCCACATTCCAGATTCCAGATTCCAAGATTTTAAGTCCGAATGTTCAATATTCGCCGACCAATACTTCGGCGGTTCCGAAATCCAAAACCCAAAACCGGAAATCGAACCATCCTCCGTTTGTTTTAATTGCCGCCGCCGGTTCGACATTTGCGATTATTTTTTTCGCGCTGATCGGAATTTTAATCGCCAATCATTACGAAGGAGATGTTGAAATTGTCGCCGGCAAACCGGCTCCGAAAATCATCGCGTCCGCGCCGATTCCGATTCGCGTCGTTGATCCGCTGGGCGGCGAAAAACCCGAAACGCTGGACGATATTGTGGAAGCGTGGGAAGTTCAGGACGCGGCATTTGATGCCAAAGATTTGCAAGCCGTGACGGCTTCGACCGACGCGCCGCAACTGGCGGTTTCGGTGGCTGATTGGGAAACCGAGCGCAATTTGGCGATGAGCAACCGCAGCGCGCCGGTCGGTTTGGTTTCCGGGGTCGTAATTCCGCCGGAACTCGGCGGCGGAATTACGAAACAACTGGCACTGTTTGCGAAAGAAGGAATCACGCCCGATAAATTACCGAAAGATTTCGCCGCGCTTGCCCGAATGCGAATGGCTGACCAATTGGTCGAACTGCCGCTGGCGACAAAATTTTATTATCTCGACAATATCGGAACCAGCGCGGACGGTTCCGATTTCGATTCGTTTGATCCGAACACGCGCGCCAAATCGCCGCTGCTTTTGAATTCCGAAGATTATTCGACGCTGAAAACTCTGGCGAATAATTACAACGGTCAAAAATACGATTTGAATAATCCAAGCGACCGCCTGCAAATGAAACGGCGGCTTTTGCGAATGTTTCACCCGCGCGCCAAAGCGTTTCTGGAAGAATTGGGCGCGGCGTATCAGCAAAAATTCGGGCGACCGCTGAAGGTTACGTCGCTGACGCGCTCACTGGAATATCAGTTTGATTTGTCGAAAGCAACGCGCAACGCTTATCGCGGAACCACGCCGCCGCATTCAACCGGCGCGACTTTTGATCTGGCTTATATGCAGATGACGGCGGAAGAACAGACGTTTTTGATGGCGAAACTCGCCGAATATGAACGCGCCGGACGCATTGACGCGCTGCGCGAAGTCGCTCAAACGCCGTGTCTGCATATTTTCGTTTACCCTTTAAAGTAGGAAATTTTATTCTGCGCGTCTTTTCGGCTAGCGGTTTATTAGATAAAGCCGTCTGATGTGTTAAAATTGCTGTTTACACGATGTTTTCGTCAAATTCAGCCAAAGTTTTACTCGTTTGCTTATTTTTTCCGACTTTTTTTTCGGCGTGTTATTTTCGGGAAAAAGCGGAAAGCGAAACGCCCGCGCCAACGCCGCCGGTCGCCAAAGAGCTTAAAAGCGACGCGCCGTTTTCAACCAAAGAACCGGAAAATTTTCAAGCTGAGTTGATCGTCACGGCAAACGGCGCGGAAGATAAAACCTTCGCGGCGCGCAGCGGCGGCAGGCGGCTTTCTATTTACAATTTCGGCAAAAAAAATCAATTTTCAATCGTGCAGACCGCTGACGGAAAAAGTTTTGCGCTCATCAAAGATAAAAAAATTTACGCGGAAAATGTCGGCGAAAATGTCGCGGCGGAGACCGAAAATCCGTTCGCTTTTTTAACCGACGAATGGCTCAGTCAAAAATCCGACGCGAAATTTGAACGGCTCGGCGCGGAAAACGACTTGACGAAATATCGCGCGGTTTTGGGAGAAAACGGTAAATCCGAAGCGTTAATCTGGATTGACGAAAAAATCGGACTGCCCGTGAAACAGGAATTTTACAGCGTCAGCGGCGAACAGAAGACTTTGAACTTTACGTTTGAAATAAAAAATTTCGCGTCGCCGGTCAATGACAATATTTTTGAAATTTCGCCGGACTTTCGTAAAGTTCCGATTGAAGAATTCCGCCGAATTTTGCAAAGTGAAGATTGAAAAAAAACAATGAAAGATGCGAAAAATATTGAAATCACGGAAAAGCATCGTCAAAAAGCGGCGGACGCGTTGAAAAATGTTCCGTTCGCCCGACTTCTCGGTTTGGAGTTGGTTGATCTGAAAGCAAACGAAGCGCGAATAAAACTTCAGATGCGCGACGAACTGCGCCAGCCGTACGGCGTGCTGCACGGCGGCGCGACCGCTTCCCTGATTGATACGACGATGGCTTTCGCGGTCAGAACCTGTGTGCCGGAAGACGTGCCGACGACGACCATTGATTTGACGGTGCATTATCTGCGCCCGCATTCAGAAGGTACAGTATTCTGCACGGCAAAAGTCGAACGCGCCGGCAAACGAATTTTGACTGTTTCGGCGGAGGTTTTCAACGAAGACCAAAAGTTGGTGGCGACCGCGCTTTCGACCTATACAAAAATTTCGTGAATCGTCAGTCTTCAACTGAAAAAACATTCGATTGACGATTGACGATTTACCGATTGACGATTTACCGATTGACGATTTAAAGATGGAAGAATTAAAAAAATTCGGAAAATATTTCAAACCCTACAAATGGCACGTCATCGCCGGAATATTTTTTATTCTGTGTTCGATGTCGTTCGGGCTTTTGATTCCGTATTTGGTCGGGCGGGCGATTGACGATTTGAGTACCGCCGTCACCTGGAACAAAGTTATTTATTATCCGCTCGTAATTTTGGGTGTTAATTTCGCCAGCGGAATTTTCCTGTTCTGGCAGCGGCGATTGTTGATTAATGCGTCGCGTCATATCGAATATGATATGCGGCGCGATTTTTACGCCGCGCTCGTTGACCAGCCGCTCGAATACTTTCAAAACAACCGCGTCGGCGATTTGATGGCGCGGGCGACGAACGATTTAAGCGCGGTGCGGCAAATTGTCGGACCGATGATTTTATATTCATTTCAGGCGATTTTCGCACTGGCAATCGTTTTGCCGATAATGCTTAATATCAACGTCAAACTCACTTTGCTGCTGCTGATTCCGATGCCTTTCGTGTCATTGACGGTAAAATTTCTGGGTCAACAGGTTCACGTTCGCTTTGAAAAAATTCAGGAATTTTTCTCGGATATTACGGCGCGGGCGCAGGAAAATCTGACCGGCGTACGTGTCATTCGCGCCTACGCGCAGGAAGATTCGGAGATCGAGAAATTTCAGGAATTAAATAACGAGTATGCGAAACGAAACATCGCGCTCGTCAAATACGGCGCGGCGATGCGTCCGCTCTTGTTTTTCTTTATCGGTTTAGGTTTTGTTATCATCGTCGCGGTCGGCGTGCCGATGGCGGTGCGCGGCGAAATTACGGCGGGACAATTTACATCGTTTATTCTTTATCTGCAAAGAATGATTTGGTATCTGATCGCGCTCGGTTACGTGGTCAATCTTTACCAGCGCGGCACGGCTTCGCTCAAACGATTTAACGCCATTTTGGAAACCGAACCGACGATTAAAGATGCGCCGGAAACGCGCGAACAGCCGCCGATCAAAGGCAAAATCGAATTTCGCAATCTGACGTTCGCTTACGACGGAAAGCCGGTTTTGGAAAATATCAATTTGACGATTAAACAGGGCGAAACCGTCGCGCTGGTCGGCAAAACCGGCAGCGGCAAATCAACGCTGGTAACGCTGATTCCGCGACTGCTCGACGCGCCCGAAAATATGATTTTTATTGATGATATTCCGATTCGCCGGTTTCCGCTCGAACAGCTCAGAAAATCAATCGGCTTTGTGCCGCAGGAAACTTTTTTGTTCTCCAATTCAATCGCGGCGAATATCGCTTTCGGAGTTGACGAAAACAAATCGCGCACGACAAATTTTCAATTGCCGACTGCGCCGAACGGACGTGAAAAATCGAATAGCGGACATATTTCCGTCGAAAAAGCCGCCGAAGTCGCCGGTGTCGCCGAGGACATCAGAGATTTTCCATACCAGTATGAACAGCGCGTCGGCGAACGCGGCATCACGCTGTCGGGCGGACAAAAACAGCGCACGGCGATTGCCCGAGCCGTGATGCGCGACCCGCGAATTTTGATTTTGGACGATTCGCTGTCGGCGGTTGACACTTATACGGAGGAAAAAATTCTCCATAACCTGCGCGACGTTCGCGCCGACCGCACGACCTTAATCGTTTCACACCGCGTTTCGACGATTCGTGATGCCGATTTAATCTGTGTTCTGGACGACGGGCGCATTATCGAACGCGGAACGCACGACCAATTAATCGAATTCGGCGGCGAATATGCCGACCTTTACGAACGCCAGCTTTTGGAGGAAGAACTCGAAGCGACGCAATAATCGAAACGAACTCAAATTCGCGGATCATTTTTCAGCAGATCACGGATTTCCGCCAGCAAAACTTCCTGTCCGGTCGGCGGCGTTGCCAGAGCTTCAAAATTTTTGAAAAGTTTCAGGGCGTAGCGCGCCAGCAGAAACATTACCACCGCGACGATCAAAAAATTAATCACATCGTTGATAAACTGCCCGTACATTATCAGCGGCTGTTTCGCCGCCGTCGCCGCCGCAATCTGTGCCGGCGTTGAAACCGGCATCTCGCCGAGATTATAAACTTTGTCCTTAAAATCAATGCCGCCCGTAATTAAACCGACAAACGGCATAATAATTCCGTCGGTAAAAGTTTTGACGACCGAACCGAAAGCCGCGCCCATAATGACGGCGATTGCCAAATCGAGAATATTGCCGCGAGCGATAAACGCTTTGAAATCATTTAACATAAAAATTATTCTCCTTGTATTTATCAAAGAAACGGCTGTGAAATACGAAACTTTTCGTCACTTCACAGCCATTCAATCAAACCGTTAAAACTTAAATCAAATGAAATTTAGCATAATTTACGCGGGCAGCAAACCTTTCATTTCTTTCACGATTTTCTGCACATCTTCGTGGTCTTCGAGCGAAAACATAAAGAAATCATAACTCGTCTTGAAACACACCAAACCGTTGCCGAAAAACCAAACGCCTTCGAGCAGCGGATTGCCGCCGATAATCCAATCAATCGGCGCGCCCGTGATTGTTTTCGGATTGAAAATATTACTCATCATCATCGCGCCGGACGCGAATGAAAACGCTCCGAGCAAAGGTGCGCCGACATATTTGGCGATGTCGCGTTCAAACTGCAATTTTTCGGCTTCGGCTTGCGTCAGTTCGCCGCTCGCCGCGAGTTCGTCCTGCATTTTAAGATGATTTTGAAATTGTTCGGCGGCTTTTTTGACGACGGAAGTCGGAATCGTCGAATTGAAAAACCAGTGCGAACTGATTCCCGTAAAAGCCGCGCCCAACCCCGCGCCGACTGCCAGCGAAACGCCGGTGGTTGCCGCCTGCAGAGGTTTTTCGCTGATCCAATCGGATGTTTGCCGCGCAGTTTTGATCGCCGAATCAATCGTTCGCGTCCAGCTCGCGCCGAAGCTGAAGGCTTTTGAAACGCGGTCGGCGGTCGCGCCGACGGTTTGCCGCGCGTCGGCGAAAACTTCATTCGCCCTTTCACCGGCGACATTGAAAACTTCGCCCGCTTTCTGACCGACGGTTTTCATAATATCGCCCGCGCTTTTGCCCGCCGCCGTGAAAACTTCTTCGGCTCTTCCGCCCGCGTCTTCGGCGACATCCCGAATCGGTTCGCTCGCCTGCCAAGCCTTTTTCGCCGTATTTTCGGCGGTTTTGACCGTTTCTTCGGCAACTCTCACGGCTTGCCTGCCGACTTCCGAATTCTCGGCTTCGGTTTTGATTTTCATCGCGCCTTCCCGCAAAGTTTCCGCCGTCTCCTTGGCAACTTTCGCTCCCTCCGCCAATTTGTCTTTTAGTCCGATTTGTTTATCAATATCATCAAAGCGTTCTTTCGCCTCGCGTTGCCATTTTTCAAACCGTTCTTTATAATCCGTCATAATCTTCAAAACCTCGCTGTTAATAAATACGCTTGACCGGCGTTTTAGTTCCTGACCGTTTTATCTTACACTATTGCTGCGAGTTTTCGGAAAATCGCCCATTATTTGATGCTGCTCCGAACCGGAAAATCATTATGAAAAATCAACAGGCTCTAATTTTAACCGCTCTGAGCGTAATGTTGTTTTTTTGCGCCGCCGCGCAGTCTAACTGCCAGTCGAAAAATAAAGTTCCGCCCGCCGACAAGTCAAAAAATAAAAATATGAAAGTTGTTAATCCACCGGATGAGATTGTTTCGCCGACCAGCGACGGCGCGATCAAAATTCTCACCGAAGGCGCATATTCCAAAGTTGAAACGCCGTTTATTTTCGCGGCGCGCGACCCGGAAACCTACGCGCAATTGCAAAGTTTAGTTGATAATTTGCCGCCCGCCGATGCAATTAACTTTAATCAATCGGCAGTCGTCGCCGCCTTCGCCGGAACGAAAAATACCGGCGGTTATTCGGTAACAATCAAGTTATCGTCCGGTAAAATCGCGGTTGCCGTCGCCGACCCGCCGAAAGACGCGATGACGACGCAGGCGTTGACAATGCCTTATAAAATCGCCCTCGTGCCGCTTGCGAAAGACAGTCCGCTGATTTTGGAGCTGGCGGAAAATTGGCAAAATGCCGCGCAAAATTACAAAGTGACCGCCAGCAAATTTGAATCTTCAGGCGGAATTACCGGACGCGGAAAGGAATTTGAAGCGGAAGGCTCAATCAAAATGTTGCGTTTCGGCGATTACGCGACGCTCATTTTTGATCTTTCAGGCAAAGATACCGAGAAAACGCGAAAATTACGCGCGACGGCTTCGGGGAAACTTGAAGATGGAAAACTCAATATAATGCGGTTGGACGCGGGAAGTTTTGCGGAAAATCCGAAACCGCCGCTCAGAGTTTCGGGAACGGCTGCCGACCGTTTAAATTTAGATTTTGAACCGCTCCCAACCAATGTCGCCGACGGTTTTCAAGTGCGCGGAAAACTTGCGGCGATCAAAATCAAATAGCTGCCGCCGATATTATTTTCAACTTTGACGATCTGAATGCGTCTTATTTTTAAGATGTTTCTGAATATACATCAATTGATCGGCTTCTTTTACCAGTTCTTCAATTGTTTTTTGATTTTTCGGGTCGAAAACGGCAATCCCGTAGCTGATTGATAAATTATTATGAGGACGCGAGTTCTTTTCGTTAAAATCGTTAAAACATTTTTGCAGCCGCGATTTTATCACTTCCGCTCCGTTATCCGAACTGTTTTGAACGAGAATGACGAATTCATCGCCGCCGATGCGGGCGACGATGTCCGAATCCCGAAAAAACGATTTAAACACGTTGGCGGTATCAACAATCATCGCCGACCCCGCATCGTGTCCAAAAGTATCATTGGTTTTTTTCAGCCCGTCCACATCCGCATAAATAATCAGACACTTGTTTTCCAGCCGACGGGCGACCTTTAACGCCTGGTCAGCCAGCGCGAAAAAACCGCGGCGATTATAAATCGAGGTTAAATCATCGGTTAACGAAAGACTGCTTAACTCTTTTTGCGCCTGCGTCAGTTCCGTAATATCCTGCGCGTAACCGATAACCCGCGATGGCGCGTCGGTTTGCTCATACAGCGCGTTGCTGTATTTCCAAACGCGCATTTCCCCGTCTCTTGTTTTCGTGTGCAGAACTCCTTCATCTTTTGAATTTTTTTGTATCCGCGCCAGATAAACATCCAAAAAAGGCTTTGATTCGGAAATCAAAAAGTTCCTTAAATTTTGCCCGATCATTTCCGACTGCCGATAACCGAGCGACTGCGCCGCCGCCGGATTTATGGAAAGCAAAATGCCGCTCAAGTCGTGAATGCAAATCAAACCCCGACTGAATTCAAATAAATGGCGATATAATTTTTCGCTTTCATTAAGGCGTTCTTCGGCGATTTTCATCGCTTCTATTTTTTGCCGGAGTTCCATTTGAGCCATCACCTGGCGCGACAAAACCTCCAGACAAAACTTCTGCTGTTCGGTTAGCTCGCGCGGCTGCCGGTCAATGACACAAATCGTTCCGAGAACTTCGCCGTTCGGAGTGACGAGCGGCGCGCCGGCGTAAAATCTGATTTTCGGACCGTCATTTACCAGCGGATTATCGGCAAACCGCTCGTCCAGTTGAGTGTCTTCGACGATAAAAAGCTCATTGGGCTGCAAAATAGCGTGCGAGCAAAAAGCGATAGGACGCGGGGTTTCCTTAACATCAAGTCCGATTTTTGACTTGAACCACTGACGTTTTTCATCAATCAAACTGACCAGCGAAATCGGAGCATCGCAAATCTGCGAAGCCAGTTTTGTAATATCGTCGTAAGTTTGTTCAGGCAAGGTGTCGAGAATTTTATAGTTTTGCAAGGCGGCAATTCTCTCAGCTTCATTGTCAGGCAGATTTGCTTCCATTTTTACACTTTAGCACAGGTCTCATTTTTTAACGCTATTTTAGTCAATCGTTGCCTGAAGCTCGCGCAGCAGGTCATTTGGTGTCCATTCGTTGCCCGAAAAAACTTTCTGCACCCTGCCGTCCGGCGTAACGACGATGGTGCGAAGCGAATGATTAAACTGCGTTTTGTCGTTTTGATCGGTTTCGTAGCGCAGACCGAAAAAATCCGCGATATTTTTGATTTCTTTATCCGTTCCGGTCGCCAACTGCCAAATCGTAAAATCAGGATTCGCGCCGTTGCCGAGATAACCCTGCCCGTAGGCTTTGAGTTTGGCGGGCGTGTCCGCCTGCGGATCAAATGAAATGCTCAAGAGCCGAATTTTATCTTTGAGGTTGGAATCTTTTAATTTATTGGCGAGATCGCTGAAGTTTTTCGACATCAAAATACAGTAATTCGGCAGCGGACATTTCGTATAAATAAAGGTAATCGCCAACGCCTTACCTTTGAAATCCTTCATCGAAATTCGCTTGCCGTCTTGATTTATCAAAGTAAAGTCAGGAACTTGATTGCCGACCTGCGCGACATCTTCGCGGGCGGGCGGCGCGGGCTGATTCGGATTCGGCGCGGCGGTAATGGCGAGATTTTCCAACCAGAAAGCGTCTTTATCAACGACCAAATCGGCGCGAACATCCGCGCCTTTTGTCAAATCGTCCCACACCCAATCGGCTCTGACCGGAAATTCCATCGTCATCGCGGGCATATAACCTTCGACATCTTCGTGGGCAATTGTCGCTGTTTTTTTCGCCTTATCAACCGCGACAACCGTGCCGCGCAGCGTGTAACGCTTCGCATCCGCCGAAGCCGCCGGCGGTTGCGTGTCGGCTTTTTGGCAAGCTGTAAAAAGTAAAATCGAACAGAAAAACAATAAAATATAGCGCATAAAATCTAAATTTCGGCAATAATTTGCAAACCCGAAATATTTTTGAAATCTTTGTAATTGTATGTCACCAAAGGAATTGAATAGGCTAACGAAGCAACGGCAATCCACGCATCGCTGACCGCAACGGGCACGTCGTTTTTTCTGGTTGCAAATTGGATTTGCGCCCATCTCAAACCGATCTTTTTATCCGCTTCGATAATTAAATAATCTTAAAGAATTCGCGCAGTTTCTGATGTTTTTTTTCAACATCTTTGTCTAATACTATTTGGTTCATAACTTTCACCTCTTTCAATCAAAAATAATTTCAATTTTTTGTTACTTCGTCGCGGCTTCAATCATCCAGTCTAACTCTTTCAAATAAAAACCGTTATTTGTAAAACCATCCTTTTGAAATCTTATATTGCCTTGTGCATCAATAATAAACAGCTTTGGAATCCCATTTACTTTGTAATCGTTTTCAGTATTCTCACCGGCATAAAATACCGGAAATTCGTAACCGCGCTCTTTTACTATAACCGGAACTTTTTCCTTTCTATCATCTAAACTGACAATGGCAAAAGCAATTTTAGGGTTATCTCCATAATTTTTATAAGCGGTTTTTAACCGTTCCAATTCTCCGACGCACGGTTCGCACCAAGTCGTCCAAAAAGCCAGTATCAAAACTTTTCCTCTATAATCAGCTAACGAAATTTTTTTTCCGTTTAAATCTGTCAGTCGAAAGTTGGCTGCCGCCGTGTTTTGTCTCGTCTTAAGCAAGTTTGCTTTTAACAATGATTCGCGGGAATCCAAAAATTTTCCGAATTTTGCTTTCGTTAATTTTTCAAAATTTGTTTCGGCAATTGGCGAAAGCCGATACTTTAAGTTGAATTCACGCAAATCTTTCCTAAATTCTTGATTCATAATCGAAGCGACAAAAAAATGTTCGCGGGCAAGCGGAATTTGCTTCAAATTTTCCAAAACAAAAGCATAATCTCTTTGAAACTTCGCTTCGTCAATGTTTTCAACGGGTATCGAATATTCCGACCATTTAGTAATCTCTAAACCCGCTTTCTGAGCATTTTTCCAGTCTTTTAGTTTCAAATACGAACGAAAAGCGGCTTGACGAAGTAAAATTTTAAAATCTTTAACATCTTCGTCTGCTTCCGTTTTATCAAAAAAAGTTAATCCTTTTTGAGCAGACAGCAGACTTTCGGCGGGAAATTTTTCGCGTAAATTATCCGAAATATCTAAAACGGCTTGTAAATAATCTTGTTGAGCTTCTTTCAGCGGTTTCGATTTTGACTCTTTAACGAAAGCTGTAAATTGAAGTTCTTCATATTTTTTAGCTGTCGAAATGATTTTCGGCGCGTCGAATTTAGATAAATCTTTCGAGATTATAGAGAAATATTTTTCATATAATACTTCGAGCTTAGCAATTTTTTCAAAATCTTTTATTAAGGCTTCATACAATTCAGCCGCCTTTACAACATCGTTTTCATCTGATGCTTCTTGCACACGAAGTCTTAGTGCCATCCCTCCGCGCGGAAATCGTCTAATGATTTCATTTTGCAAAGCAGGTAACTCATCCAGCTTTTTTAGATTAAGTAAAGTTTGGTAGTAGCTTGCATAAAATTTTTCGGTGCGTTCGGCAAGCGGAACTTTTTTGTAAAACTCTAATGCTTCAAGTGCCTTCTCACCATAAAATTCGTCGCCTCCAACATTTGTCAACCTTGTTTCCAAATAAAATCCGCGAATTTCAAAATCATTCGGAAATTTTTGCAGAAGACTTTCTAGAATCTTCTGCGCTTCCGCCCTTTTATTTTGCGAAAAAAAAACTTGCGCCTTTTTGAACAGCACAACCGGACTAACCGATTGATCCAAAACTGTCGTAGAATCTTGAGCATTCAGAGAAAAAGTTACAAGTAAAATAGTGAGAACAGTTGAGATTTTTTGTTTTGTAATCATTAATTCTTTCCATTCAGCTTTAATTAAAACTGTCCAAATCAGTCAAATCTTCATAAATAAGTCCGCGCCGGTCACGTTTGGCTTTGGTCGTCGCTTCAAAACCGCCTTCTTCGTTGCGCGAGATTTTGTTTTGCGCGTAAAGACCTTCGAGAACGAATTCGCACGCCGAAACGAGTTTCGCTTTGTCGCCGCGCCCGAAACCGAGCGGCACGAGCGTTGATTCGATCAGTTCGGGAACACTGCCGAGCAGCATCACGCATTCTTCCGCTGAAGCGGTTTCCGACAACAGTATTTTATTGCCTTCGTCAAACCAGCGAATGGTCGGGGCGAAATCAATGCCGAGAAAAAAACCTTCAAAGATAATTCCCGCCGCGCGCTTTATCAGTTCTTTGGCTAATTTCTGCGCGCCGATTTGTTCGCCTTCATATTCGAGTTCCATTTTTCCGGTCATCGCCGGCAAAGCCGAATAAACATCGGAAACACGCGGCACGATTGCTTTTTCTCCGGTAATCACGGCGCGCCTTTCCGCGTTTGAAACGGCGGCTTCGGTGACGGTAATCGGAAATCTCTGCGATACGCCGCTGCGTTTGTCAATTCGCTGATCGTCACGCGCTTCAAACGCGATTTGCTCGATTGTTTCCGCGATAAAATCCGGTATTTCAACCGTTGAACCTTCAAAACCTTCGCGTTCCGTCCACGCTTCCTGTTTGGTAATCTCCGTTCCCAAACCAATATCTTTCGGATAATGGGTTTGAATTTCGACACCGATACGGTCTTTGAGCGGCGTAATAATTTTTCCGCGCGCCGTGTAATCTTCTGGGTTCGCCGAAAAAACGAGCATCACGTCGAGCGGCAGACGAACGGGAAAACCCTTGATCTGCACGTCGCCTTCCTGCATTATATTGAACAATCCGACCTGAATTTTCCCTGCCAAATCCGGCAGTTCGTTGATCGCAAAGATTCCGCGATTGGCGCGCGGCAGCAGTCCGTAAAAAATCGTCAGATCGTCCGAGAGCAAATGTCCGCCTTTCGCCGCTTTGATCGGGTCAATATCGCCGATGATGTCGGCAATCGTCACGTCCGGCGTGGCGAGTTTTTCGACAAAACGCGAATCGCGTTTTACCCAGTCAATTTTTGTTTCATCGCCGTTTTCCGTAATTTGCTGTCTGCCGTAAGCCGACAGCGGATGGAACGGATTATCGTTGATTTCCGAACCGGCGATAATCGGTATTGCGTCGTTCAGTAAATCCGTTAATTGTCTGATAATGCGGCTTTTCGCCTGTCCGCGAAGTCCGAGTAAAATAAGATTGTGCTTTGCCAATACCGCATTGACGATTTGCGGGACAACTGTTTCTTCATAACCCAAAACACCCGGAAAAAGTTTTTCTCCGGTTCGCAATTTTTTAATCAAATTCGCCCGCATTTCGTCTTTAACCGAACGAGTTTGATAACCGCTTGTTTTTAATTCGCCTAACGTTTGTGCTTTTTCCATAAATTTCCCTTATCCGTAAATTTTATACTTTTTTGCTCATCAAATAAAGACTCGCTTTTTCAAAGTCGCGTCAAATTTGTAATTTAATCTCCATAACCGTTTCTTTTCAGGATAACTCTATATTACAATTTTTTTATGACTCAGACACATTCGGAACTAGCGCGTACATTTGAAAATGTCGTCGGCATTAAATTTCAGCTTTATAACAGCCTGTTTTTATCGCTGCCTTTTTACGGAATTGAAAAAACCGGAATTCTGCTTTCGCTTTTCAATCAAAATTGTGAAGAAGGCTTTGAAAACGGAAAAAGTCCGGCGCAAATTATTGAGGAATTTTTTCGCAACAACACTTCGCTGGCGGATGAACGCGAAGAATCCGATTTACTATTTCGCTTTGTCCAGTATGCCGAAAGACAGGTGGTTTTGTTTGACGCTCTGGAAGACGTTTCGTTCAGCCAACTCCGCGATATGCAGGGCGCGGGAACGATGACGCAGTTGGAAACCGCCGTCCGGCAAAATAACAAACAGCGCGAACTCGCCGAAAAAGTTCAAGATTTCAACGTCCGGCTGGTTTTAACGGCGCATCCGACGCAGTTTTATCCCGGTTCGGTTCTCGGAATTATTAATGATTTGGCGGCGGCGATTGATGAAAACGATATTGCCGAAATAAAACTTTTACTTCAACAGCTCGGACGCACACCGTTCTTTAAAAAACAGAAACCGACACCTTTTGACGAAGCGTTGAGTTTGATTTGGTTTTTGGAAAACGTTTTTTATTATGCCGTCGGAAAAATAATCACCAATCTGAAAAACGCCTTTCCGAACGATGAAATAATTACCAAAGATTTGATCAAAATGGGTTTCTGGAGCGGCGGCGACCGTGACGGAAATCCTTTTGTGACGGTTGAAACCACGATCAAAACCGCCAACGCGCTGCGGCTGTCAATTCTCCGCTGTTATTATCAGGACACGCGCCGCCTCAAACGCCGCCTGACATTCGCCGGCGTTGAAACGATTCTTGCCGAACTGGAAAAAAGACTTTATAAAGACGCGTTTCAGGCGGAGGAAAAACCGGATTTGACCAAAGCGGAAATTTTGGCATATCTGGAAGAAATCCGCGCGCTACTCATCGAAAAACATAACGGTTTGTTTATTTATCTGGTCGGCGATTTGATTTCCAAAGTCGAACTTTTCGGCATTCATTTCGCCGCGCTCGATATTCGTCAGGACAGCGGCGTTCACCGAAATATTCTGGAACAGGTAGCGAAAACTAAGGATATTCTGCCGGAAAATTACGATTCGCTCGCCGCCAATGAAAAAATCGAATCGCTGTTAAATATCAAAAAAACGGTTGACCCGGAAAGTTTCGCCGATGAATTGACCAAAGATACGTTTAGAAATATCGCCGCCGTCAAAAAAATTCAGCGGCAAAACGGCGAAGAAGCCTGTAACCGCTACATTATTTCTCACGCGCAAACCGCTCTGAGCGTGATTGAAGTTTTCGGGTTATTTTTGCTCGGCGGATGGGAAGAAAAAGATTTGAGCGTTGACATCATACCGCTTTTTGAAACGGTCGAAGATTTAGAAAACGCGGCGGAAACAATGCGTAATCTTTATGAAAACTCGACTTACCGCGCGCATTTGAAGCGGCGGCGCGACACGCAGACGATTATGCTCGGCTTTAGCGACGGCACGAAAGACGGCGGTTATCTGATGGCGAATTGGGGAATTTACAAAGCCAAAGACGAACTGACGCAGGTTTCCCGCGACTTTGGCATTGACGTGATTTTCTTTGACGGACGCGGCGGACCGCCGGCGCGCGGCGGCGGCAAAACGCATAAATTTTACTCTTCGATGGGCGAGAATATTTCCGACAAAGCTATTGAATTAACCATTCAGGGGCAAACCGTCAGTTCCAATTTCGGTACGATTGATTCGGCTCAATACAATCTCGAACAAATGCTGAACGCCGGAATTTACAACTCGATTTTTAACGCGAAAGCCGAAACTTTCACCGCCGGCGAGGAAGTTTTGATGAAGGAATTGGCAAAGGAGAGTTTCGCCGCCTATTCGGATTTGAAAAATCAGCCCGCATTTTTAGATTATCTGTCAAATGTCAGTCCGCTGCGTTTTTACGCGCAGACCAATATCGGCAGTCGTCCGGCAAAACGCGGCGGTTCGGGGAAATTAACGCTCGACAGTTTGCGGGCAATTCCGTTTGTCGGCGCGTGGAGTCAGATAAAACAAAATGTGCCGGGTTTTTACGGGGTCGGCGCGGCATTCAAAAAAATGGACGAGTCGGGAAAATTTGATGAGATCAAAGAACTTTACAAAAATAATTTATTTTTTAAAGCTCTGCTCGATAACTGCGAAATGGCGATGCAGAAGACGTTTTTTCCGCTCACCGCATTTTTGGAAAACGATCCGGTTTACGGAGAATTATGGCGTAAAATTCACGACGAATATCAACTTTGTCGTCATTATTTAACGCTGATTACCGGAAGAGAAGAATTAATGACGGACTATCTGATCGAAAAACAATCGGTGCAGACCCGCGAACGAGTCGTTTTGTCTTTAACGACGATTCAGCAGTATGCGATCACAAAAATTCGGGAATTTGAAAAGGAAAATAATTCGTCAATGAAAGAGGCTTATGAAAATTTGGCGATGCGCTGTTCGTTCGGAATCATCAACGCCGGACGAAATTCGGCTTAAAAATTCGACGCGTTTGGCAGATTTTTAAAGCCGTCAAAGCAAATTTTCGGCGGCATTTTTTTCTTCTGAAATCTTCAAACAGAGTTATAAAAATTATTTTTTCGACGCTCTCAGGAAATTTGACAATAACACACTCAACTATTATAATCTTAATTGGCTCAGATAAAACTGAAGTTTTTTCTTTATTAAAGTTAAAGCGAAGTAATTCACAATTTGGAGATTTAAGATAATGGGTAAAATTATAGGAATAGATTTAGGAACGACAAACTCGGTTGTTGCCGTAATGGAAGGCGGCGAGCCGGTTGTTATTACAAATTCGGAAGGCGGACGCACGACACCTTCGGTCGTTGCGTTTACCAAAGACGGAAATCGTCTGGTCGGACAGGTTGCCAAACGTCAGGCGGTCACGAACCCGGAAAATACGCTGTATTCGATCAAGCGGTTTATGGGTCGCAAATATGACGAAGTGACCGGCGAAATCAAACAGGTTCCGTACAAAGTTGAAAAGGCTTCCAACGGCGACGTGCGGATTAATGCCGACGGCAAGCAGTACAGTCCGCCGGAAATCGCGGCGATGGTTTTGCAGAAACTGAAACAAGCCGCCGAAGATTATTTGGGAACGAGCGTCAGCCAAGCGGTCATTACCGTTCCGGCTTATTTTAACGACGCGCAGCGACAGGCGACGAAAGACGCGGGTAAAATCGCCGGTTTGGAAGTTTTGCGAATCGTCAACGAACCGACCGCCGCCGCGCTCGCCTACGGTTTAGACAAGAAAAAAGAAGAAACGATTGCCGTTTTCGACTTCGGCGGCGGAACATTTGATATTTCCGTTTTGGAAGTCGGCGAAGGTGTCGTCGAAGTAAAATCAACAAACGGCGACACGCATCTGGGCGGCGACGACGTTGACGAAATGCTGGTCAAATGGATTATTGACGAATTCAAAAAAGATCAGGGCATTGATTTAACCAATGACAAAATGGCTTTGCAGCGTCTCAAAGAAGCGGGTGAAAAAGCCAAAATCGAACTTTCCAGCGCGATGGAAACCGAAATCAATCTGCCGTTTATCACGGCTGACGCTTCGGGACCGAAACATTTGGTGATGAAATTGACGCGCTCGAAATTCGAGCAGCTTATTCAGCCGATTTTGGATCGCTTGATGCCGCCGGTTAAAAAGGCGATTGAAGATGCTGGACTCGAAGCGAAAAATATTGATGAGGTCGTTCTCGTCGGCGGTTCGACGCGCATTCCGAAAGTTCAGGAAATGGTTAAGGAATTCTTTGGCAAAGACCCGAACAAATCGGTTAATCCCGATGAAGTCGTCGGTTTAGGCGCAGCGGTTCAAGCCGGAGTTTTGGGCGGCGAAAAGACGGATATTCTGCTTTTGGATGTCACACCTTTGAGTTTGGGAATTGAAACTCTGGGCGGCGTGATGACGCAGATGATTCAGCGCAACACGACGATTCCGACGCGCAAATCGGAAATTTTCTCGACTGCTTCCGACAATCAAACGTCGGTCGAAGTTCACGTAATGCAGGGCGAACGCCCGATGGCTTCGGACAATAAAACGCTCGGCAAGTTCCATCTCGTCGGCATTCCGCCGGCACCGCGCGGCGTTCCGCAGGTCGAAGTAACTTTCGACATTGACGCGAACGGCATCGTTAATGTTTCGGCGAAAGATGTCGGAACGGGACGCGAACAGAAGATTACGATTACTTCGTCGTCGGGTTTGTCGAAGGACGAAATTGACAAAATGATGAAGGAAGCCGAATCACACGCGGGCGAAGACGAGAAGAAAAAAGCGGAAATCGAAGCGCGAAATCGTTTGGACGGTTTGGTTTATAACGTTGAAAAAACTTTCAGCGAAAATAAAGACAAACTCGACTCAGCCGCCGCCGGCGACATCGAAAATGCTTTGTCGGAATCAAAAACCGCTTTGGCGGGAAGCGATGCCGACGCGATGAACAGCGCGTTTGAACGTCTGCAAACCGCTTCGCACAAAATTGCGGAAGTTCTTTACAGTCAAGCTGGAGCAACGCCGACGGGCGACGCGGGCGAAACGGCTGAACAGGCATCTTCGGCAAGCGCGGGTTCTGAATCAACAACTTCAAATGCGGGCGATGATAACGTCATTGATGCCGAATATGTTGATGTTGACGAAGAAAACAAGTAAGCGACAAAAGGCAAAATAAAGATTTTTGTCTTTATTTGAAGATCAGCCGTTGGATTGTAATTCGTTGCAGACAACGGCTGATTTTGCGATACTTCAAAAGCTATGAATGTATTAATAGAACTTGACGAAAAATTGATTGTGGAAATTGACGAAATTGCCGGTAATTCCAACAAAAATCGCTTGCAATACATCAGCGAATCCCTGCAAAAAGTTATTCAGCAGGATAGACGAAAACAAAAATATTCTGAAGAAGATGTGAGCAAAATGTATGCAGATGCTTATCGCAAACATCCGCAAACTGCTGAAGAGATTGAGGAATGGGAAGAAGTGCAGCATTGGGAAGATGAATGATTCGCGGCGACATTTACTTTATCAAATTCAAAGAGCCGGACAAAAAACGTCCTGCCTTAATTTTGACAAGAACAGAAGCAATTCCAAATCTCAACGCAGTGACGGTCATTCCCATCACCGGAACACTTCGTGAAGTTCGCTCACAAGTTGTATTGGACGAAACTGACGGTATGGAAAAAGAATGTGTCATCAACGTAGATAATATTCAGACGGTTTCACAAAAAAAGATTGGTTCTTATATAACACATCTTCCTGACGAAAGAAGGCAGGAAGTTTTTGAAGCGATTAAGTTCGCATTCGGATTCGACAAATAAATTCCAGAAATGGCAAAAAAAGATTATTACCAAATACTCGGCGTAAAAAAAGACGCGAAACCGGACGAAATTAAGAAAGCGTATCGTAAATTGGCGCGCAAATTTCACCCGGACGTTAATCCGAACGATAAAAATGCCGAGGAAAAATTTAAGGAAATTCAGGAAGCCAACGACGTTTTATCCGACGAGAAAAAACGCAAAGTTTTTGATCGTTTCGGGTATTACGCTGATAATCTGGACGTAAATTCGTCGTATGCGACGGGCGCGACCGGAACTTCCGCAGGCGGCGCGAGCGGTTTTGATTTTTCCGGTTTCGATTTTGAACCGGGCGGCAGCGGCGGTTCTTCATCGAGCTTTCGTGATATTTTTTCCGATCTTTTCAGCGGCGGCGGAGCCAGACAGCGCGAACCTGAAGTTCCGCGCCCGCAGCCGAAGAAAGGCAAAGATATTGAAATGCCGCTGGCATTGAGCTTTGAAGAAGCAGTAACCGGTTTAACAACTAACATTACCGTTAATCGTTCCGAGCAGTGTTCGCGCTGTCAGGGCGCGGGCGATACGGGCGGTCCGGTCGTCGTTTGTTCAACGTGTAAAGGCACGGGACAAGTGCAGAGAAGCGGCGGACGACTGCAATTTTCACAGACCTGTCCCGACTGTGAAGGAACCGGTCGCCGTCGTCAGCCGTGTTCGCTGTGCAATGGAAAAGGCGTTACGCCGAAGACGGAGCAGGTCAAAATTCGGATTCCGGCGGGCGTTGACACGGGTTCACGTGTGCGAATTCCGAAAAAAGGCGAAGGCGGCAGATTAGGCGCGCCGCCGGGAGATTTGTTCATCATCACGAATGTCGGCAAGCACCAGTTTTTCACGCGCAAAGGCGACAATATTTACGTTACTGTCCCGATCACCGTCCCGGAAGCCGCCTTGGGAGCGAAAATTGAAGTGCCGACCGTCGAAGGCAAAGCGCAGTTGAAAATTCCGGCGGGAACCGAATCAGGACAAAAGTTTCGTCTGCGCGAGCGCGGTTTTCCGTCTTTGCGAAACCCGAATTTGCGCGGTGACCAATTTATTGAAGTAAAAATTTCTCTGCCGCGCGTCATTAGCGAAGAAACGAAAGAGATTTTAAAAAACTTTGAAAAAGCGAATTCAGAAAATCCGCGCCGGGCGATGGGTTTGGAATAAGTCCCGAAAGTCTGGGAGTCTGGAAAGTCCAGGAAGGAAGAATTCTTGACTTTCCAAACTTCCGAGGCTTCTTGGACTTAAAGAATATGAAAAAGAAAATTAAAACTTACACGATCAGCGCAGTGGCGGAACTCTTTGAGATTCATCCGCAGACTCTGCGGCTTTATGAGCGTGAAGGTCTGCTCAAACCTTCGCGTTCGGAAGGAAATACGCGGCTTTATGAAGATTCCGACATCGAGCGGCTGGAGATTATTTTATCCTTGACGCGCGATTTGGGCGTGAATCTCGCCGGAGTCGAAATTATTCTCAATATGCGCGAAAAAATGGATCAGATGCAAAAGGAATTCGAACGCTTTTTTGAGTATCTGCAATCTCACGCCGATGAATTTTCAAATCAAAGCGCGTTGTTTTCCGATTCCGAAGCCTTAATTCCGATCTCGCGCTTAACCATTAGAAATCCAGTTTTCACCCGCGCGGAAAACGAATAGTTGCAGCGTTGTAGTTTCTCAATCGTATTCTCCCTCTTTACAAGCACCTCATTTAAAGCAAGAATACAAAGCCCCCAAATCTCAGTTCAACATTTTAGGAGAAACTAAATGAAAAGTCCTTACGGAAGACTCTCTCTGGCAGCTACCTCGTGCCTAATTTTATTCGGAGCCTTCAGCGCGCCGATTTTTCCCCAAGACCTCGATGAGGTCACTATCAGCGGCAGAGTCGTTGATTCAAATAGCACTCCGGTGAACGGCGCGGCAGTCACCGCGACGCGCGTTGAAACCAATCTCGAGCGCACGATAACTGCCGATGAAGACGGTCGCTATAAAATTATCGAACTCCCGCCCGGAACTTATAAAGTAAAAGTTTCCGCTTCCGGTTTCGGGACGAAAGAAAAAATTGATCTGCAAACGATTTCCGGTCAGAGCGTCCAGCTTAATTTTTCGCTCGCTCCGGCGGATGTCGTCGCCGAACAAGTCGTGACGATTGAAGAAGACGCGACTTCGGTTGATGTAACGCGAATGGTCGTCGGCGGAACCGTGACACAGAGAGAAATTGAAGAGCTGCCAAATAATTCCCGCAATCCGCTCGATCTGGTTTTAACGCTCGGCGGAACTACCGAAGAAGCATTATCAACGCGCGATTTGGCGGAAGATCGCAACGTAACCAGTTCGACCGCGCCCGCCGAACAGGGGAATTTTTCGCTTTCCGGCGGCGTTTCCTACTCAAATAATATTACAATTGACGGGTTAGATAACAACGACGACCGCTCGGCAAACGTTCGTTTTCAGCCGTCTATCGAATCCATCGAGGAAGTGCAGGTCATCACCAACCAGTTTTCCGCCGAATACGGTCGGGCTTCCGGCGGACGCGTCAATTTGCGGACAAAAAGCGGTTCAAATCGTCTGCGCGGTCGCGCCTTTATGTTTTTTCGTGACGATAATCTGAATGCGAACACTTATTACAATAACAGCCGCGGCTATCCGCGCTTGCCGCTGACGGAATACAATCCGGGATTCACACTCAGCGGACCGCTCGTTTTGCCGAAAATTTATGACGGACACAACCGCACGTTTTTCTCTATCGCTTACGAGTACAATAATTTGGCGGATACGACATTTATTGACACATTCGTGCCGCTGATTGCAAACGCCCGCTTTGCTCTTCCGGCTGGAAACACCGCCTGTCCGGTCGTTGCGTGCGCTGATCTGGCAGCATACAACGCGCTTTATTCGACTCCTAACGTCAGTCACGTTTTTACGGCGAAACTAGATCACCGTCTGACTTCGAGCAACAATTTTACAATCGGTTATCAATTAGGTCGCAGAAAAAACCGCCGCACGGCATCGGCGACGACCACTCGATTGGACGACGCGTTACAGGCAAAAAACACCGACACAGATGCGATTAATTTTACGGATAATCACGTTTTTAACGCGAGAACCGTTAATCAGTTGCGCTTTCAATACTCAATTTTCGAGCCGAGTTATCAAACCGATAATCCTGATGTGCCGGTTGTTTTAATCGGCTACACAAATCCCGTTACCGGCGGCAGTCAAACGCTGATCGCCGGCAATTCGACTTCGACCGGCGGCAACAGCGAGACTTTTCCGCAGAATCGCCGCGAAACTCGCTACCAGTTTCAGGAAACTTTGACTTATATCTTCAAAAATCACACTTTCAAAGGCGGAACCGACATCCAGACGATTCGCTCGAAAGCGAAGGAATTAAGCGACGCGACCGGCACGTTTAATTTTACCAACATTGGAACATTTCAACAGAATTCGCTGTCGAGATTTCGTCTGAACTTCGGAACCGGTTCGGATGTCAAAAATATTTACACGGGATTTTTTCTCAATGACGAACTTAAAGCCCGCCCGAATCTGACTTTGAATTTCGGTCTGCGATACGAGCGTGAAACGAGCGTTGACGACAATAATAATGTCGGTCCGCGCATCGGCGTGGCGTGGAATCCGTTCAAGAAAGGCAAAACCGTCATTCGTTTCGGAACGGGAATTTTCTACAATCGGTCGCTGCTTCGCACGATTGCCGATTTTATCCAAAACGTCAACGGAATTATGCCGTTTGACACCAATTCAATCGGCACTAGCGCGAGCGATCCGCGCCGCGCCGCGATTCTCGCCGCCATATCCGGGCAGTTTCCAAATTCGTATGCTTCGCAAACGGAACTACAGACACTGGTTGGAAATACCTGCGCGACGGTTGCGACTACTTTCGCCTGCAACAACAGCACCGGATTTTTGCTGAATCAGGGAAGCACGGGAAATCCTCTGCGTTCGGTTGATCCGACACTGAAAATCCCCGAAAGCTATCAGTTTAACGTCGGTTTTGAACGTCAGCTTTCAAAAGGCATCGTTTTTGAAGCGAATTACACCTGGAACAAAACGGTTCGATTGTGGCGCGACCGCAACATCAACGCGCCGGTTTTGCCGAGCGGTTACAATGATTTTACGGATTATCTGACAAACAATCCGTTTCAGCTTTCGCCGACCAGAAGATACACGTTTTATCTCGGCTCGACGAACGACGGAATCGGAATCGCCACCGCGCCGAACGGCGCGACGACCTGCGGCACGACGACTTTGAATTGTTATGTAAACTTAAATACGACCAGCACATCGTCAACCACGCCGCTCGTGGCAGTGGCGGGAAATAATAATAATGCGACCGGCGGACCGATTGGAATCGCGCTGGCGGCAATCGCGCGCTTCAGACCGAATCAAAATTACGAGGAGCAATCGCGCATCGGTTCGCTCGGCACGGCGTTTTATCAAGGCTTGATTCTCGAAATGCGTTCCCGTCTGCGAAAATTCGGCGGCGGTTTCGGCGGCGGTTTCCGCATCGCTTACACGTTGTCTTCGACAAAAGACGACGGCTTAAACAACACCGCCAATGCGGAAATCAACGGCGATTTTGACCGCGAATTTACCCGAACGCTTCAGGATCGCCGCCACCGAATCGCCTTTTCGGGAACATTTGACACGCCTTACTGGTTTGGTAAACTGCGTTTTTCGCCGCTGTTTCGCGCCGGCAGTTCGGCTCCGTTTAATCTCGGCAACGGCGGCAGAGACCGCAATCTCGATGATGTCAGCACCGACCGCTTAAATTTCAGCGGAAATCTCGACGATATTGTTTCGCGTCAACCGAACTCGCCGTTTCCCGAAGCGTTGGCGGCGCAATTTTCGCTCGCGCCGATTGGAGCGAAAGGCGGAAATCTGCCCCGCAACAGCGGTACGGGACCCGCGTTTTTCACTTTCGATATAAACGTTACGCGCGAATTTCGTTGGTCGGAAACTATGAAACTGCGTCCGACCATCGAATTTGACAATGTTCTCAACGCGGCGGTTTTCAATTACGGCGCGGCGTTTATTGACTTTAACGCGCTCGGTTCAAACGCGTCAGCGGCGGCGACGCAGGATTTTCGTGACCGCTTTCTCGTGCCGACGCGCACCTATCGCCAACGGGAAATTCGACTCGGACTGCGATTTGATTTCTAGCAATCTCGATAAATAAACTGATAAAGCGAGATTGTCTGAAATAAATAATCTCGCTTTTTATTCTTTGATCGAAAATTTTTGATGACTAATTCCGGGGATTTGTGATAATTTTAAAATGTTGAACAATTTTGTTCAATATATGAATTATGAGTGAAGCTGCCGAACAAATAAATCCCGCCATTCCGTTTACCGAAGTTTCAATCGAATCGGTGCTGCTCGATGCCGATCTTTTTATCAAGTATCGTTCGCCGGAGAAAGCCTTTCGACTGCTTCGTGAATCAATGGAACGCAGCCCGCGTTCGATTTCTCTGCGCGAAAAAATGCGGGAAATCTGCATTACGCAGAAAAATCTGAACGAAGCCGCTAAACAATGTCTGGCTCTGGTCAGTCTCTACATCGGGCGCGAAGATTTTGATTTGGCTTATGACAGATTGCAGGAAGCGAAACTGCTCGACCCGCGCATTTCGGTCGCGCCCGGACTCGAAGCGATTCGCCGCGCCCGTCGTCCCGATTTTGCCGCCAACCGCGATAAATCACCGCAGAAAGTTCGCACCGACGTAACTTTCGCGGGAAATCTCGCTTTCGTCGGAATTTTCGATGCCGTCCAGGTGATTGAAAATTCGCGGATGACCGGATTATTAGTCGTCAAGTCCGACCTGCATCTCGCCAATGTTTCGTTTAACGAAGGCAAAATTGTTGATGCCGAAGCCAACGAACACAACGGCGTTCGGGCTTTCCGCGAAATTATTGAAATAAACAGCGGAACATTTGAATTTTCCACTTCCGATCACGAATTTCCGGTCGTCATTAATGTTTCCAGCAATACCAATTTCCTGCTTGATGTTTTAACCGCTCTCGATAACGAACGTGCCGAAAAACAGGGTTTGCGAAATTTGGTAAATGAAGATTTTTAATCAGAAGACTATTTTACTTATTCGATGTCGGTTCCGCTCTGTAAGGCGAGTCCGCGAATTTTCATCGCCAAATCGTCATCAATAATTCCCTCGCCGCCGAGCAGTTCCGATATATCTTCATAGTTTCTGCCGAGCGCGAGTGCCAGTTCGCCGATGCTGCCGGAGAATTCTTTTTCACATAATTCAATCAGCATTTCCCGCGCCTCTTTCTGATTTGTGCCTTGGTCATCTACGATATTTTTGTCATCCATCATTTTATTTTTCCTGTTATTTTAAATATTTGTAATAATTTAGCATCTATTTCGCAAAAATGTCAGACGGCGGATCAGATTTTTTTATTCCGTTCGTCAGCCGCTACAAAAAATTTTCGCTTTTTTTATCCAGTTGATGTTACACAAAATGTATTTCCAAGGGCTTCGCCCGCCGATGTGCGGAAAGGCTGTGCCTTTCCGTGAAGCACTTCCCACTTTCTTGAGGCTGCGCCTCACTTTGGCGATAAATCGAGGCGCAACCTCTGCTTTTTGGAAACTTTAACTGGAAAGGCACAGCCTTTCCGCACATCAGGCGACACCGCCGCAAAGACTTAAATCTTTGCGTAACGTGAGTTATCTACTCAAATGAAGCTGCGTTCTTGACTTCATCAAAGCAACAAAATATAGTGCTAATTCTCTGCTAAAAACTCTATATTTTCGATGTTTAAACTTCAACGCTTAGAAATCACCGGCTTCAAATCTTTTGCCGATTATACCGAAATCGTTTTTACGGGCAGCGGAATTACGGCTGTTGTCGGTCCCAACGGCTGCGGAAAATCAAATGTCAGCGACGCTATCGCCTGGGTTTTGGGCGAGCAGCGCGCTAAATCGCTGCGCGGTGAAGAGATGAAGGATGTCGTTTTTCAAGGCACCGGCAAACGCAAAGCGAGCGGAATGGCGGAAGTCGTTCTCCATCTGACGCGCGATGATGAAATACTTTTCGGAAGCGACGAAACCGAACTCGGCGACATTGACGCGGCAATCAGCGGCATTGACGAAAAGGCGATTGACATTGACGAAATCGAAGCGCGGGAAACATCCGGCGGACAGCAGACGGCGTTTGACAACGAAGCCGACGATCTGCAAACGCAAGAACTGGAAACGGCGGAGGCGGCACAGATTGGTTCGGTGCAAATAATTCCAGCCAAATCTAAAATCAGACGACACTGGAAACCGCGCGGTTTCGCGCTCGAATACGCGCCCGGCGAATCCGTTTCGGTGACGCGGCGGCTTTATCTTTCGGGCGAAAGCGAATATCTGTTAAATGGAAAAGCCTGTCGTCTGCGCGACATTCAGGATTTATTTGCCGGAACCGGACTTTCGGGCGGACATTACGCGCTCATCGAACAGGGCAAAATCGGGCAAATTTTGTCTTCCAAACCTTCCGACCGGAGAAATTTGATTGAAGAAGCCGCCGGAATTTCCAAATTCCGTACGCGCCAGCGCGCCGCCGAAGCGCGGCTCGAATCAGCCAAAACTAATCTCAGCCGCATTTCGGACATCGTTTCCGAAGTTGACAAACAAACCGCCAGTTTGCGCCGTCAGGCTGCTAAAACACAGCGGTATAAGATTTTACGCGAATCGTTTCGTGAACTTTTGCGGCAGACATTTACCGCTGAAGGAAAATATTTATCGAATTTGACCGAAGAATTAGAAGTTCAGCTCGGCGCGGCGATTTCAGCGGAACGTCAAATATTCGCCGATGTCGCCGAAAAAGATGAAATGTTCCGCGACGCGACAAATCAGGCGCGGGAAACGGAAGAAACGCTTTCGCATCTTCGCGCCGCACACGCGGAAAACGCCTTACAACGCGACCGCAATCTGCGCGAACAGCGTTATCAGCAGGAGCAAATTGCCGGATTAAACTCTCGTTCGGAAACTTTGAAAGGCGAAATCGCAGCGACCGACGAGCGTTCCAAACTTTTGAAATCTGAAATCGAACGTTTTCAAGCGGAGGAACGACGGGAACGCGCCGAAGCTGAAAAAGCTGAAACTTCTCTGCGCGAAGTCGAAGTTGAATATCAGAAAAAAGTTCGGGATTTGCGCGAAATTGAAGTCAGGCTCGAAGCGGAACGCGGCGCATTGATGACCCACACGGCGGCGGTCGAGCGTTTTGCCGAGATCGAACGGCAGCTTGAAAATACGCTTGCGCGATTGGGCGAACGACTCGAAGGCTTGCGGCGAGAAGGCGAACGCGCCGCCGAAACGCGCGCCGAACATTACCGAGAAGCGGAAATACTAGGCGAAAATTTGGAAATCGAACGCGGCAGATTATCACAATTTCACGATGAGAAAAAAGATTTATCAGCTCAATCGGCGGAAGCGCGAATCATTTTACAAAATTTTGAAAAGATGCTGAAAACAACGCGCGAAGAATTTTCCCGCACCCGACACCGACTCGAAACCCTGCGCGAACTCGAAGAAAAACGCACGATTTACGCGCCGACGGTGCAGAAACTGTTTGCCGTTCAGGAAAAAATCGGCGTAACATTTGCGGGAACTCTGGCAGACAAATTTAATGTCGAAGAAAAGGCGGAAAAAGCGGTCGAAAATCTTTTCGGGCAATTTTTGCAGACAATTTTAGTCGAAAGTGAAGCGGATGCGCGAAAAACCGTCGAATTTTTGAGTAAAAATAACGTCGGAAGAATTTCGCTCCTCGTCGTCAGCGCAGCCTCGCAAAAACAATATAATATCGCAAACAAAGAACGCGCAGCGAACAGTAAAACGAAAAAAATTAAGGATTTGCTAGGCGTTTCAGAAGATTTTGTCGGAATTCTCAGCGCGGTTTTCCCGCGTGAAATGTCGGCAAAATTAGTCGCGGATTTTGATTACGCGGAAAGTGAGCAGACTTTTGCGACTTTTGACGGCGACTTGAATATCGGCGGAAAACTTTTCATCAGCGGAAAATCGAACGCCAACGAAAAAACCACTTCCCTTTTAGCTTTCAAACGAGAACTGCGCGAACTGCAAATCAACAGCGACAAATTAAACAAAGAAGTTGAAAAAGCGGAAACGGAAACGGAAACGGCACGTTTGAATTTGTCCGAAAAGGAAAATCAAATTGTTGATTTACAGTCGCTGATCGTCAAAGCCGAACGCGAACTGCACTCGTTGGAAATTCAGGAAAAATCAATGCGGCAGGAGATTGAACGCGCCGCGCGACACCAAAAAGTGGTCGCGGAAGAGATAATCCAAATTGAAACGGAACTGACAAAACTTCAGGAAAAACAGAAAGAAGCGCGCATAAACGCGCAAAAAGCGGAAACGGCGCGAAATATCTCAAACGAAAATTCCGCTGACATCAACCAAAAACTCAGCGAAGCGCGCCAAAAAATTGAAGCGGAAAATATCATTGTCAATCAAAAAAGAACTTCGGCGGCGACTTCCAACGAGCGTCGCCGTGCGGCGCAAAACTCGCTTCGGCGCGTGGAAAATGATTTGAAAGAATTAGAATCGCGGCTTGCCAAACAGCAGGTGGAAATTGCGGAAACCGACGGCAAACAGAAAGATTTGCTTAAATCACTGGCGGAAACCGAACGTCAAATCGCCGCCGCCGCCGATGAGCAAAAGTTTGAGCAAGACGAACTTACGACAGCGACCGCGCATCTAAAAACCGCGCGTGAACGGGCGGACGCGATGAGTTCGGAACTGGCGGAATTAAACAAAAAATCCGCTGAAGCTCGCAACGCCCGCGCCGCGTTGGAAATCAGACAAGCCGAAGCGATCACCAAACTGCGAAATTTGAATGAGAAATGTTCGCAGGATTTGAATTTATCGCTGGTCGAATTGGTGGAAAACACCCTACTTGAAACTGATTTTGATTTTGAAAAGGCGCGTACTGAAGTTGAAAATCTGCGCGACAAACTCGACAATTTCGGCGCGATAAATATGCTCGCGCTCGAAGAATTAGCGGAAACCGAAGAGCGATTTTTGTTTTTGACGGCGCAGCGGCAGGATATTGTTGACAGCATCAACGCGGCGGAAGAAGCCCTGCGCGAGATTAAGGAGCGGTCGCGCGAAAGATTTAAGGACGCGTTTGCCAAAATAAATCATCATTTCACCGAGTTTTTCGGTGAACTTTTCGGTGGCGGACGCGGTGAAATGACTTTGCTCGAATCCGAAGATGTTCTCGAAGCGGGCATTGAGATTGTCGCCCAGCCGCCGGGTAAACGCTTGCAAAATATACTTTTATTGTCGGGCGGCGAGAAAGCGATGACGGCAATCGCGCTCGTGCTGGCGATTTTTCGCTATCGTCCTGCGCCGTTTTGTTTATTAGACGAAGTTGACGCGCCGCTCGACGAAGCGAATGTCGGAAGGTTTGTCAACAAAGTGGCGGAAATGTCTGAAAAGACACAGTTTATCGTCATCACGCACAACAAGCGGACGATGGAAGCGGCAAAGGCTTTATACGGCGTAACGATGCAGGAAGCCGGAGTTTCAAAAGTAGTTTCGGTGAGGTTTGAATAAAAATGAAAACATTAAAATTTACGATTTTTGGACTGACAATATTTTTAATTTTCGCCCTTTCGCTTTCCGCCCAAACCAAAAAGCGCGGCATTGAAAAGCCGATTCTCAAAATAAGTCCGACCGTCGCGCCGACACCGGCGGAAACTTCATCGGACGATGTTTCCGCGCCGAAAACTCCGGCAAAAAAAAACGAACGTCCGTCCGACGGTGAAAATGATCCATCCGCAAATAATTTGACGAAAAATCCGCCGGTTTATTTTTACGAATTTTCGCAGCCGAATTTTACAACTTCACAGGTTTCCATCGAACACGACGAAAACGGACAGGGCAAGATTACATTTTTGAAACAAAGTTATACCGAAGCTGTTTCCGACCCGCTCAATCTTTCGGCGGAAGGCGCGGAAAAAGTAAAAACGCTGTGGCAAAACCTTAATTTTCTCGACTCGACCGAAAATTATCAATACGAAAAAGATTACTCCCATCTCGGCAATATGAAGTTTACGATGAAGAAAGACAATCGTGAAAGATCCGCGAAATTCAATTGGACGGAAAATAAAGATGCCAAAGCTCTCGCGGACGCGTATCGAAAAATCAGCAATCAATATATTTGGCTGTTTGATTTCGGAGTGGCGCGCGAAAATCAGCCGCTGGAAACGCCGCGTCTGATGGATTCACTCGATTCTTTAATAAAACGTGATGAAATTTTTGAGGTGAGTCAAATGCTGCCTTTTCTAAAAAAAATTACCGATGACGAACATATTCCGCTGATCGCGCGAAATCACGCGACCAGATTAGTGCAGCAATTTGAAAAACAAACGACAAAAAAGCAGGAAGATAAAAAATAGGAAAATCGTAAATCTGCGCGTATCTTTCTACCCGGATGCGGCGAACGGCAGAAATCAGTTGAGATTAATAGTTAATGACTGCCACCCGCCGTAACCGGATTTTCCTTTTTACAGTTTCAAATTTCTCAATCGCAGCGCATTTAAAATCACCGAAATCGAACTGAAAGTCATCGCCGCGCTCGCAATCATCGGCGACAGCAGCAAGCCGAAAATCGGATAAAGCGCGCCTGCCGCGATTGGAATGCCGATTAAATTGTAGATAAACGCGAAAAACAGGTTTTGGCGAATGTTGCTCATCACGGCTTCGCTCAAATTTTTGGCTTTCAAAATTCCGCGCAAATCGCCTTTCAGCAAAGTTATGTCCGCCGATTCCATCGCCACGTCGGTTCCCGTTCCCATCGCAATTCCGACCTGGGCTTGCGCGAGCGCGGGCGCGTCGTTCACGCCGTCGCCCGCCATCGCCACAATTTTCCCCTGCGCCTGCAATTCTTTGACTTTCGCGGCTTTCTGGTCGGGCAGAACGTCGGCGAAAATTTGGTCAATGCCGAGTTCTTTGGCGACGACTTCGGCAGTTTTTCGGTTGTCGCCGGTCATCATTACGACTTCGATATTTTGTTTGTGCAATGCGTCAATCGCGCTTTTGGCTGATTCTTTGATCGTGTCGGCAACGCCGAGAAATCCGGCGAGCTGCCCGTCAACCGCAACAAATATCACGGTTTGACCTTTGGCGCGCAGTTCGTCAGCTTTTCCGTTTTGAGAAAAATCAACGCCGTTCGCGTCCATTAATTTCGCGTTTCCGAGCAGAATTCGCCTGCCGTCAATCGTTCCCGAAACGCCTTTGCCGGTCGTTGATTCAAAATTTTCGACTTTGCTCAGTTCAATATTTTGCTCTTCCGCGCCTTTGATAATCGCTTCGGCGAGCGGATGTTCGCTCGATTTTTCCAAACTCGCCGCCAGACGCAAAACTTCGTCATCCGAAATCGGCGATTTGGAATCTGGAATCTGGAATTTGGAATCTGCAACGACGCTTTGCAGACGCGGTTTGCCTTCGGTTAAAGTTCCTGTTTTATCAACGACAATCGTGTTGACCTTTTCCAAAATTTCCAACGCTTCGGCTTTTTTGACCAGCACGCCGTTTTTCGCGCCGTGACCCGTACCGACCATAATTGACATCGGCGTTGCGAGTCCTAAAGCGCACGGACAGGCGATGATTAACACCGAAACCGCCGCGACGATTGCCGATGTGAAACTGCCCAAAATCATCCAGACGACGAACGCCAAAATCGCGCAGACGATCACCGTCGGCACGAAATAGCCGGAAACGACATCGGCTAAACGCTGAATCGGGGCGCGTGAACGCTGCGCTTCGCCGACCATTTTAACGATTTGCGCGAGCAGCGTTTCGCCGCCGACTTTTTTGGCTTTCATCAAAAAGGCGCGATTGCCGTTGATCGTGCCGCCGATAACTTGGCTGCCCGCGCTTTTTTCGACCGGAATCGGTTCGCCCGTGACCATTGATTCGTCAATCGAAGTGTCGCCTTCGACGAGAACGCCGTCGGTCGGGATTTTTTCGTTGGCTTTGACGCGCAGTTTCGCGCCGAGCTGCACGTCTTCGAGCGCGATTTCTTCTTCGCTGCCGTCGTCGAAAACAACGGTGGCGGTTTTCGGCGCGAGTCCGAGCAGTTCCTTGATCGCCGATGAAGTTTGACTTCTGGCGCGTAATTCCAAAACTTGACCGAGCAAAACGAGCGTCGTAATGACCGCCGATGATTCAAAATAGACGGCGATTAAATTCGTGTGCGCGTCGCGCATCGAAGCCGGAAAAATGTCTGGAAACAGCAGTGCGACGACGCTGTAAAAATAAGCCGCGCCCGTGCCAATCGCAATCAGCGTGAACATATTCGGGCTTTTATTTTTAATCGAAGCCCAGCCGCGCTCAAAAAACGGCAATCCGCAATACCACACGACGGGCGTTGCCAGAATGAACTGAATCCACAAAATCGTTTTCGGTGAAAGCAGATTTTGCGACGCGAAACCCGGAATCATTTCCGCCATCGCCAGCAAAAAAACGGGCAGCGTCAAAACGGCGGCGATCCACAAGCGCCGTTTCATATCAACATATTCCGGGTCGGGCGCGTCGTTGAGCGAAAAAGTTTTCGGCTCCAACGCCATTCCGCAAAACGGACAGCTTCCGGGTCCGATCTGCAAAACTTCCGGGTGCATCGGGCAGGTATATTCCGTGCCTTCGCTCGCCGTTTCGGGTTTTTCTTCCTTTTTTTCCTCTAAAAACGCGGCGGGATTTTGGCGAAATTTATTCAGACAGCCGTTCGAGCAGAAATAATAAGTTTCGCCTTTAAAATCATATTTTCCGGCGGCAGTTGCGGGCGCGACCGACATTCCGCAAACCGGATCAACAAATTCGCCGTCAGGCGCGACGTTCATCGCGCCGTGTTTGACGACATTTTTCGCCGCCGGTTTTGCGCCTGAAAATTGCGCTTGATATTTTTCGAGACAGCCTTTCGAGCAAAAATAGACGGTTTCGCCGCCCTCGCGCTCAAACTTTCCGGCGGCGGTTTCCGGTTTGACGCTCATTCCGCAAATCGGATCAATGTATTTCTCATTTACTTCCGATTTTCGCGCCGGTTTATTTACGCCGCCGATTTGCACAAATTCCGGCTGCGCTTTGCCCGTCACTTTTTCTTCAAACTTTTTGAGACAGTTCGGACAGCAGAAATAAAACGTCTCGCCGTCAAATTCATATTTGCCCGCCGCCGTATGTTTGTTGACCGTCATTCCGCAAATCGGGTCAATCGCCGTCGCTTCGGCGACCGCTTTCAGTTCTTCATCCGTCGTTCTGACGCGGCTGATCTGCGCCAGTTGCGGCTGATTTTTCGGCGTTTCGATCTGCTTTTTATACTTTTCCAAACAACCTTTCGAGCAGAAATAAATTGTTTCGCCGTTATGTTCCAAATTTCCGGCGGCGGTTTCGGGCGCAACGGTCATACTGCAAATCGGGTCAATGTAATTTTTCATCGCTTTGTCCTTTCAACTACTATTATACAACTTATCAGTAAGTGTTAAGTCAAGCATATTTTTTGGATTCGGCGACCGATTCAATCAGATGACAAACCGAGTGACCGTTCGGCATCGAATTTTCCATTTCTGCCCATTGCTTTTTGGCGTTTTCCATTTTTAATTGAAGTTTTTCGAGTTTTTTGATTTTCTCCCGATTTTCCCGCAAACGTTTTTCGATAATATCTCTGACCGTCGGACACGGCGAATTGCCGTTTTCGGCTTCGTCCAAAATATTTTTAATCTCCGCCAGCGTGAATCCCAACTCCTTCGCCGCGACGATAAAACCAAGCCGCGCCGCGTCTGAGGCTTGATAAACCTGATAATTGTTCGCGCGATGGCGTGTCGGCTGCAAAAGTCCGATGCGCGTGTAATGACGCACGGTGTAAACGGGAACGGCGGCTTTTTTGGCGAGTATTGCGGCGGTTAGCATTTGATTCTCGTTAAAATGCAATTTTTTTGAAATTCACGGGAAAAGAAATTTGCAGGGATTTCAGGATAGACAGGGACTTAAAAAAATAAAAAGATTTATCCGTATTCATCCTGACATCCCTGCAAATTTCTTTCGTGTTTTATTTTCCTGCAATTGGCTTTCTTGGTTAAATTTTTCTACTTATGGCGCAGTTCTTTGATTCGTCTTAACAATTGCGGCGCGAGTTTCGCGGTTTGAAAAACTGAACCCGACGCAAAATTTCTGGCTAAACCTTTGAAGGTTTCGACCGCGTTCGCGCCGTAAGGCATCCACCACGCGTTCGGCAGATAGGCGAAATGATTGACGTGAATATGCTGCGGCTGGACGAGTTCCATCAAACCTTCCGCGCCGTGCGTTCTGCCGCTGCCGGAATTTTTAAAACCGCCCCACGGCGTTTGCCCGATGCCGTGTGTGTATAAAACCTCGTTGACGCAGACGGTTCCGGCTTCGATTCGTTCGGCGACCCGTCTGCCTTTTTTCAAATCGCGCGTCCAGACGCTCGCCGTCAAGCCGAATTCCGAATCGTTGGCGAGTTTGACTGCTTCTTCTTCCGTACGAAAAGTCGCAATCGGCAGCGTCGGACCGAAAGTTTCTTCGCGCATCGCCCGCATTGCATTCGTCGCGCCGGAAATGACGGTCGGCTCGAAAAATAAATCTTTCGATTTGCCGCCGATTAAGATTTCCGCGCCGTCTTTTTCAAAACTTGCGACGTGATCTTTGACGATTTCGATCTGCTTTTTTGACGACATCGCGCCGATGTCGGTTGATTCGGCATCGCCCGCGCCCTGTTGCAATCGCCGTGTTTTTTCAACGATTTTTCGCGTTAATTCTTCAGCGATTGATTCTTCGACATACAATCTTTCGACCGACGAACACGATTGCCCGGAATTGCAGAACGCGCCCCAAATCGCGCCGTCCGCCGCCAGTTCCAAATTCGCGTCTTTGAAGACGATCATCGCGTCTTTGCCGCCGAGTTCCAAAACGACGCTCGTTAAATTTTTCGCGGCGGCGGCGGCGATCTTTACGCCTGTGGCGACGCTGCCCGTGAACATTATTTTGTCGGGCGCGGCTTCGACCAACGCCGCGCCGGTTTGTCCGTCGCCGGTAATTATTTGCACGACATTTTCAGGCAGTCCGGCTTTTTCAAAAATCTCGCCGATTTTCAAACCGACGAGCGGTGTCAGTTCCGAAGGTTTCAAAACGACCGTATTTCCTGCCATCAAAGACATTACGACTTCGCCGAGCGGAATCGAAAACGGATAATTCCACGCCGGAATAATGCCGACCGCGCCGAGCGGCTGATAAACGATTTTCGAAGTGCGCCCTAAAAGCGCGTAAAGTCCGATATTGATTTTGCGCGGTTTCAGCATTTTTTCGGTGTTTTTGGCGAAATACTGCATCAAGTCCAGCACCGGCGCGATTTCCATCGAAAGCGATTCGGCGATTGGTTTGCCCGATTCGTTCGAGACTAAAAGCGCGGTTTCGTCTAATTCCGCCAAAATTATTTCCCGCGCTTTCATCACAAATTTTCGGCGCGTCGCAAACGAAGTTGCGCGCCATTTTTGAAACGCTGCCCGCGAATTTTCGACCGCGATCCGCACATCTTCGGCGGAAGTATTTTTAGCTCTGCCGATTTCTTCCGAAGTTGCCGGATTATAAGAAATAATTTCGTTTGCTTTGTTTTGAAATTTTAAAACCGCGCTCATATTGTTTTTATAAAATTTTACAGGATAGACGGGATATTCAGGATAAGAATATTAATTTATCCCATACCTCCTGTCTATCCTGTTAATTTAATGTTTCAGCATTTGCTCGACCGCGCCGTAACTCGCCTGTAAAGCATCGTTTAGCTTATCAGGTTCAGAACCGCCGCCTTCCGCCATATCGGGTTTGCCGCCGCCTTTGCCGCCGACGATGGGCGCGATTTCCTGCACGATTTTTCCGGCTTTGATTTTGTCGGTCAAATCGTCGGACACGCGGACGATGAATGAGACTTTTTCGTCTTCTGTTTTAGCTAAAATCACCACGCCGGATTTTATTTTCGCCATTAAAGTGTCCGACAAATGGCGCATTCCGCCTTTGTCCAAGCCTTCGACGGTTTTGGCGATGACTTTTACGCCGTTAATTTCTTTTGCTTCGTCGCCGTTCGATGTCGCCGAACCGATTGCGCCGGTGGCGATTTTCATTTTCAGATCGTCGTTTTCGCGGCGCATTCGTTTTAATTCTTCCTGCAAGCGTTCAATCGCGTTCGGCAATTGGTCGCGCTGAGTTTTCAGGAAACCGAGCGATTCGTCAATCATTCGCTCGTCGTCGCGGAATCTTTCAAACGCGTCAAAGCCGGTGATCGCGCGGATTCGGCGCACGCCGGATGCGACGGCTTCGTCAGAAGTGATTTTAAACGAACCGATGTCGCCCGTCGCGCGGACGTGCGTGCCGCCGCAGAGTTCTTTCGAGAAAGTTCCGCCGCCGACCGACAGAACGCGAACCGCCGAGCCGTATTTTTCGCCGAACAGAGCCATCGCGCCCGTTTCCATCGCTTCTTCAATCGCCATCACGTTCGTTGAAACCGGCTCGTTCTGCAAAATGTAATGATTGACTAAATCTTCGATCTGCCGAATTTCGTCCGCTGAAATCGGCTGATAATGCGTAAAATCAAACCGCAGATAATTCGGAGCGACGACCGAACCGGCTTGCTTGACGTGCGTTCCCAAAACTTCGCGCAACGCCGCGTGAACGAGATGCGTCGCCGTATGATTGCGTCTGGTTGCGTCACGTTTTTCGACATCAACCGTCGCCGTCAATTCGTCGCCGACCTTGACCGAACCTTTTTCGACTTTCGATTTATGCAAAATCAAATCTTTGACCGGCGCGAAAGTGTCCTGCACTTTTATTTTGGAATTTTCATTCATCAAAAATCCCGCATCGCCGACCTGCCCGCCCGATTCGGCGTAAAAAGGCGTTTCGCTCAAAACGATCAAACCTTCGTCGCCTGCGTTCAATTCGTTGATTTGCTGGTCGTCTTTAACGATGGCGACGACTTTCGAGTTTTCGTAATCCGTGCGGTCGTAACCGTGAAAATTTGAACGCACCGCAGTTCTTTCCATCGCAACGTAAATTGGTTTGAGATTTTCTTTTTGTTTTGTTTTACCGATTTCAGACTTTTGTTGTAATTCTTGAATGGCTTTATCAATATTTTCTTCAAATGTCTCACCTTCAGGAAAAACAATTCCACGACTTTCAAAGGAGATACGGATTAAATCTTTGGGTGTTCCAAATGTATCGTATAGTTTTGCAAGTTCAACGTATGTTGGCAAACCATTCATTCCAAACAGCTCATCAAGTTTTTTCAATCCAACTGTCATCGTCGCGCCGAATCGTTCTTCCTCAAGCCGCACCATTTTGCCGATGAATTCGCGCTGCGTTTCGAGTTCGGGGTAAGCGTCTTTCATTTCGTCAACAACTTTGTTGCAGACTTTGTAGAAAAACGTTTCGTGAAAACCGAGATGCTCGCGCCCGTGATAAATCGCGCGGCGCATAATTTTTCGCAGAACGTAAGCGCGTCCTTCGTTGCCGGGCAAAATCCCGTCGGCGATGGAAAACGCCGTCGTGCGGGCGTGGTCGGCAATCACGCGGCAGGCAAATTGTTTCTGTTCGTCAAATGTTTCGTAAACGCTCATATAAAATAATAGTCAGTTTTGTCGCTGAAAGCGACGCTTTTAATAGCCGTTGGTCGCTTCGACCTGCGGCGGCGGCGACAAGAAATTCGATGCCGAAGGTATCGCATTAATTTCGTAAAACGATTTTCGTTTTCAATGCGACGCTTTCAGCGTCGGCGCGTTTTATATTCGTTTTCCGCAGGTCGAAGCGACCAACGGCTTTCAAATATGTCGCTTTCAGCGACGAAAATGAATGCTTTTTAGCACTATCAAAATCCCTCGAATCAATTCAAAATTTTTGTAATTCAATCTAAAAAATATTTCTCGTCAAAATCAATTTCATATCTTTGCAGAAATTTACGATATTCATTTTCAAATGCTTCCGTTTTATGATGCTGTTTTTGTTTCGCAATATAATTTTTCACCGTTTCAATTTGTGACTGCCCGATTGAAAATGCGCCGAAACCGGCTTGCCATCGAAAATCGGCGTAAACTGCATTTTTAGTTTCAATCCACAGCGAACTCGCTTTTTTCAATTCGCGCAGCAAATCGCTCAGGGAGATATTTTTCGACTGCGAAATCAATAAATGAATGTGATTTGTCGTTCCGTTAGCCGCCAGCAATGTCGAACCGTGTTTTCGCAAAATTCCGCCGATGTAGGCGAACAATTCTTTTTCAATTTCCGGCAAAATTAAGTTATCACGATTCTTCGTTGAGAAAACGATGTGAATGTAAATTTTGACCAGCGTTTGCGACATCCGTTTTCAATGCGACACTTTTCAGCGTCGGCGTGTTGACATTTGTTTTCCGCAGGTCGAAGCGACCAACGGCTATTAAGTATGTTCCCTTCAGGAACAAGAAATAACGGCGGGTGAATCTGAATTATAAACAATCAATTTTTTCGCGCCAGTTCCGCCGTGAATTCGACAAGCGGGAAAATCAAATCCGTTTCGTAATTCGATTTCACGCCCTGCATCACGGCGGCGATGCGTTCGAGTCCCGCGCCCGTGTCAACCGACGGCGCGGGCAGCGGCGTTAAAACGAAATTGCCGTCCGCGTTTTTTGCGCGGTCAAACTGCATAAAAACGAGATTCCAGATTTCAATCGTGTCGTCGCCCGTTTCGGCGTTGACGAATTCGGGGCGATTTTTTTCGGGGTTTTCCGCGTCGTCGCCCATATAATAATGGATTTCCGAACACGGTCCGCACGGTCCGGTGTCGCCCATCTGCCAGAAATTTTCCTTCGCGCCGAACGGCAGAACCCGTTCCGGTTTCGCGCCCATCGCAATCCACAAATCACGCGCTTCGGTGTCGGCGGAAACTTGGTCATTACCTTCAAAATAAGTGAACCACAAATGCGCCGGATCGAGTCCGAGTTTGCCTTCCGTTTTACTTCCGGTCAGAAAATCCCACGCGAATTTTATCGCGTCGGCTTTGAAATAATCGCCGAACGAGAAATTGCCGAGCATTTCAAAAAACGTGTGATGCCGCGCCGTTTTCCCGACTTCATCCAAATCGTTGTGCTTACCGCCCGCGCGAATACATTTCTGGCTCGAAGTCGCACGCGTATATTCGCGCCGCTCGTTGCCGAGAAAAACGTCTTTAAACTGGTTCATTCCCGCGTTGGTGAACAGAATCGTCGGATCGTTCGGCGGATAAACGGGGCTGGAATGGACGATTTTATGTCCGTTTTTTTCAAAATATTCTAAAAATTTTCGTCTGATTTCGTTTCCGGTCATAATAAAAATTTTATCATAAAGTTTATTTGAAAGGCATTACACAACCAAAAATGCCGAATTTCGTGAAAAACATTCGGCATTTCCAGTTCAAAAAGGAGATGAATCAGAGTAACAACCCTTCATTGCAGTATTTCAGCGATGCGGTTGCGCGATGAGAAAATCGTTTCAAAAATCGCTGGCTGATTCTGCTCTGAAAATTTGTGTCCCAAGTTTCCAAAACTTCTGTCAACCGAGCTTGTAATATGTAGTTCGGACAAAAAAGAGTTTCAGATTCAAAAAATCATAAAATTTGCCGTTAAAAAACGCCGCAAAATTGTATAGAAGCCACTAACCTTAATATTTTCATAATTTGCATACGGCTTTTATTGTCAAAATAAAATTGCGAACGATGGAATATTTCGTTTCTGAAATCATAGAAGCCGCTAAATTGTGTTTCGCCGCCGGTGATGCGAAAATAGACGATTACTCGCCGGAGAACTGACAAATTTTAGTTTTCCGCATTTATTTGGTTAAATTTAGTAAATAAAAAATGCCCGAAGAAATAAAAAAACAAGAAGAAGAAACGGTTGAACAAATATATGATTTGCGCGTTACCAAACGTCTGCTGCGTTATCTCAAACCGTATTGGCGGCTGGCGGCGGTCGCGCTGGTTTTAACTTTTCTGACGAATATTCTGATCAGTTTGCAGCCGTATTTTACCAAAGTGGCGATTGATGATTTTATTACGCCCAAGAAAACCGAAGGAATTGGGCTGTTCGCGTTCGCCTTTTTTTGTCTTTTTCTGTTCCGGTTTATTTTTTCCTACGTGCAGGAAATTATGCTCAACGTCGTCGGGCAAAAGGTAATGTTCGACCTGCGAACGCAGATTTTCACCAAACTTCAGGAACAGGAAGTCGCGTACTACGACAAAAATCCGGTCGGGCGGGTTATCACGCGCATCACGTCGGATGTGGACGCTTTGAACGAGCTTTTTACGTCGGGTGTCATTGACGTGCTGGGCGATTTGGTAATTATTATCGCCATTATCGGGATGATGTTCTGGCTCGATTGGAAACTGGCGATTGTTTCTTTAGTCACTGTTCCGCTGCTGTTTGCGGCGACCAATTGGTTTCGCAAACGCGCCCGCGACGGTTACGACAAAGTTCGGACGCGCACCGCCAAACTGAACGCCTTTTTGCAGGAACATATTTCGGGAGCGCAAACCGTCCAGCTTTTCAACGCTGAACGAAAGGCACAGGACAATTTTCACGAAATTAACGACGAATACCGCGACGCGAATATCGAAACGATTTATTATTACGCGATTTTTTATCCGCTCGTTGATTTTATCGGCGCAATCGGCATCGCGCTGGTTATTTGGGCGGGCGGTTATATGATTTTAGCCGATATTTCGGTGAGCGGCACGGCTTTGACCATCGGAGTTATTATCGCTTTTGTCCAGTATTCGCAGCAGCTTTTTCAGCCGATCCGCGATCTTTCCGATAAATTTAACGTTTTGCAAGCGGCGATTGTCGCGTCGCACCGCATTTTTCTGCTGCTCGATTTGCCGGTTGAAGTGAGAACGCCGAAAGTGCCGAAAAAAACCGGAAAAGCCGTCGGCAAAATCG
Source organism: Pyrinomonadaceae bacterium (assembly GCA_965217575.1). Taxonomy (GTDB): domain Bacteria; phylum Acidobacteriota; class Blastocatellia; order Pyrinomonadales; family Pyrinomonadaceae. The sequence continues at coordinate 2,531,246 of OZ244558.1, forward strand.
AATTTCAGAACGTCTGGTTCGCCTACAAAGACGAAGATTACGTTTTGAAAAACATCTCATTTTCGATTGATGTCGGCGAATCAATCGCGCTGGTCGGTCACACGGGTTCGGGAAAAACCACCGTTACTAATTTGCTGATGCGCTTTTACGATGTGCAGAAAGGAAAAATCACGCTCGACGGCGTTGATCTGCGCGATTGGGATTTGGAAAGTCTGCGGGCGAATTTCGCCGTTGTTTTACAGGACGTTTTTCTTTTTTCGGGTTCGCTCGCCGATAACATTCGGCTCGGCAACAAAGAAATTTCCGATGAAAAAATAGTTTGGGCGGCGCGCGAAGTTCACGCCGACGAATTTATTGACAAATTGCCGGAAAATTACAATTCACTGGTCAAAGAACGCGGCGCGGGTCTTTCCGTCGGACAAAAACAACTGATTTCCTTTGCCCGCGCGCTCGCCTTTGAACCGTCAATTTTGATTTTGGATGAAGCGACCAGTTCGATTGATACGGAAACCGAGCAACTGATCCAGCAAGCCGTTGACCGCGTGATGGAGTCGAGAACGTCATTAATTGTCGCTCATCGGCTTTCGACCGTGCAAAAATGTGATAGAATTTTAGTTTTTCACCACGGCGAACTGCGCGAAGCGGGAACGCACAACGAACTTTTGGGAAACCGCGGTCTTTACTGGCGGCTTTATCAGTTGCAGTATGTCGAAGATAAACTGGAAGTTCCGACTTTGAACGTCGAAAATCAAAATTTGAGTCTGAAATCCGGCAGTGTCGGTTGATTAACTTTATATTTAATGAAATTTAATGAAAATTTTTCACGAAACGACTGGAAAAGCGAAGAAGTAATGTTTATAATAACAGCTTAAAAATGTCCCCCGAAGCATTAAAACACGACGATTTAATTGACCGATGCGAAAACTTGATGGGCGAAATGTTCACGCGGTGCGCCGAAAATGCGCCGAATTTCGATCTGCTTCTCGACTGCTTCAAAGATTCCCTGAAAAAATCTGTCCGCAAATACATTGCCGCCAATCCGACGGAATCGGCGACGATTGAAGAAATTACTGCTTTTTTAAGTCAAATTCAAGCGGATGATTTATTTCTCGCGCTGGCGTGTGCCAACGGAAATGAACGCGCCTGGTGGGAATTTGACCAGCAGCACCGCAGTTATCTGGAACGCGTCGCCCGCCATTTGGCGAGAACCGAAATTGACGCGCAGGAAGTAGTTGATACGGTTTACGTCGAACTTTACGGCACGCGCGTTGTTGACGGCGAAAGAGTTTCAAAATTTGCCACTTACAGCGGACGCGGCAGTTTGCGCGGCTGGCTGCGAACCGTAATCTGGCATTCGCTGGTAGATTTGCACCGCGCCAGCCACGACGAAGTTTCCCTCGACGAAATGACGGAAACTGTCGGCGAAGGCTACACGCACGCGAGTTTTGCCAAAACTAAATTGGGCGATGAAGTTGATATGATTGACCAAATCGCCAAAGACCGTTATCGAAAAGCGACGCTGACGGCAATCGAAAACGCTTTTGCGAAACTGGACGACCACGAAAAACTGCTGCTACTTTATTATCACGTCGAAAATCTGAAACTGCGCGAGATTGCCAGAATGGTCGAAGATTCCGCGTCTCCGCTGCGCGGCTGGTTTCAGAGAAAATCCGCCAATCGGGAAAAAAATTCCGCCAGCCGTATTCACGAATCAACCGTGATGCGCTGGCTCGAAAAAAGCTATGCGAAAGTGCTGAATTCTTTTCGCGCCGAACTTTATAAAACTCATAATTTGAATGAGAAAGAAGTGGAAATTTGTCTGGAACTCGCCACTCAAGACCTTGCCAGCCCGAATCTTTACCGAAATTTAATGACAACTTAACTTTGCCTTTTATTCATCCGAAAAAGGTTATTTAATTATTTTTGATTAAAACTTAGGCAAATAACAGCGATGCGCTTCGTCTTTTATGATGGAGGTTGTAACTAAAATGAAAAACGAGGAGCAATTTAGTTTGGAAGACGTAAAATTACAAAGGTTGCTGAACCGTTATTTGCGTTTGAAGGTTTCGACCGACGGATTAACAATAAAAGAACCGCATCTGGATGAAGATTTATTAACCGCTTTTGTTGAAGGAAATCTGGCGCGGCGAGAAACGCGCCCGGTAATCGGTCATCTGATTAATTGTTCGTTTTGCCGGCACCTGACGGCGGAACTTGTTAAATTGGATTTGGCTTTTGCCGATGAAGAAATGATAATTTCGAAGAATGAAAGTCAGCCGGCAAAAGTTTCGGAAGTTCTAAACGGCTTGCTGGCGCGAATTTTCGGAAACAGCGAAAATGCGGTTTTTGCCCACCAGGAAAAAGAAGAAGCGGATGAAACGAGCGATTCAGAAAAGAACAAAGAATAAAAGAGTATTTAAAAATTTAGAAAAGCCGGTTGTCTGTTAAATGGTGTAAACTGCTTAAAACAATCGGTTTTCTCTTTTTAAATGGAAACTACCGGTAAAAATTCCACTTATTTACAAAAACTTTGCGGGAGAAATTATTTGGGTCTATATTTTCCGTATCATTAGAGTTATAATGTTTTCAAACCCAATTGAGTTTTTTATTTGGAGATTATAAATTGTCAGAAAATAATCACGATTGTTTGCCGAGAACGCATTCAATCTCCGTGAAAAAAGTTGCTGAGGCACATCTGCCGACGCAAATCGGCGAATTTAAGATCGCCGGTTATCGTTCTTTAAACAGCAGTGAAGAATTTGTTGTTTTATTCAAAGGCGCGATGAAGGCGGCAGTTCCGACGTTGGTCAGGATTCACTCACAATGTTTGACGGGCGATGTCTTCGGCTCAATCAAGTGCGATTGCGGATTGCAGCTCAAAAAAGCGATGGAAATGATCGAAGCGGCGGGACACGGAGCGATTGTTTATCAGCAGCAGGAAGGGCGCGGCATCGGCATCATCAACAAAATTCGCGCCTATGCTCTGCAAGACGAAGGCGCAGACACGGTTGAAGCCAACGAACAGCTCGGTTTCGCCGTTGACGCGCGAAATTACCAGCAGTGCGCGGAAATTCTTTTCGATTTAGGATTGTGCAAAGTGCTTGTGATGTCAAACAATCCCGACAAAATACAGGCTTTAGAAGATGCCGGACTGCAAGTCGTCGAACGAATTCCAATTGAAGTCGAAGCGCAGGAACCGGCGGCGCACTATATGAAAACCAAGAAGGAAAAACTAGGACACTTAATTGAATTAAAAATGGAATAAATATTATGAAATGGCTAATTGTTTTGTTAGAGATAATGCTTTCCGGTGTAATTGTTTGTCAAGCATCTCCTGTTTTTAAATCAACTCCAAAGAACATAGGTTCAAATAGTTTAGTAAACAGAATTGATGGAATTGTTTGGGATCCATATCGGCAGCCAGTATCAGATGTCTATGTTGAATTGCAGAATGAACTTGGTTCCAGCCTCAGTAGAGTCCGAACGGATTCTACCGGACGATTCTCGTTTATAGTGGTTAATCAAGGCAATTATATCGTAAAGGTTTTAGCCAGCGGCACAAACTATTTAGAAACATCAGAATCTGTTGAAATAAATGCAGGTTCTATTGCCGGTGTAGCTACTTCTGACAATCGTTATCTGGATATTTACTTAAAATTTGATAAACAAAAAACCAACAGAGATATTCCTGCCGTAACTGAGGTTTTATTTGTCCAAGAAGTACCTGATGAAGCGCGTAAGCTATATAAAAATGGTGTTAAGGATATTGGTAACAAAAATAACAGAGGATTTGAAGAACTTGAACAGGCTTTGAAAATTTTCCCTGATTACTATGATGTTCTCAACAAACTGGGACGCGTGTATGTAGAACGTAAAGAGTACCAGAAATCCCTTGAATACTTGATTAGATCAATTGATATAAATCAAAGAAGCTATTCCAGCTTCTATGCCTTATCTTATGCCGCCTACAAATTAAATCATTTGCCTGAAGCTATAGAGGCGGCGCGGGCTGCAACGATAATTCAGCCTACGGCGGTTTATGCTCAATTACTGTATGGAACTGTATTGCGACTTGACGGTAGCTACGAGAAAGCCGAAAAAGCCTTGTTAAAAGCGAAAGACTTAAGCAAAACTGCAGAGTTAGGTGAAATTCATTGGCAACTGGCTTTACTTTTTAACAAACTTGGTCGAAATAAAGAAGCGGCGGATGAATTAGATATGTATCTTAAAATTCAACCCGATTTAGCTAATAAACAGGAAATTAAAGAACTGATTATAAAACTTCGAAAGGACGCTAAATAATTTAAATTGTCAGCTATTGTCTCAGTTGCTGCTAAACAAACAATTTTTGATTATTTCTCCAACAGACAAATAAAAGTCTAAACTGGATTAAGCAATTTGGTAAGTGCATAAAAATTTGTGTAAATGTAAGTGATCAATATCTATTTTTGATTGGAAAATCTAATTAACGTGAGTTCGACATAAGGAAATGAAGTATGGTCAATAAAATCAACGCTTTGCTTACTTTTCGCGTTATTTTTTTATGTCCTTTTTGTTCAAAAACTTAAAAACAGCCTAAATTTGGTTGTTGATTACTCGCTTTTATAACACATAACTTTTATTTTCAATAATTTACGATCATCTTTCTACAATTCTTATGTCGAACTCACGTTAATTACTACAAGTATAAAAGAAATACTTGACCAATTGTTGAAAGAATACGAAAAGTCGAATAATACACTTGATAATGACCTTTTTCAAAAAGATTTTTCTGTTAAGTGGAAGTTACTCAGTTGAAGATAATTAATCTTCAGAACATTGACAGCCATAGTGGAGTAACTGAAAACTACAGACTTCCCGGGTTATCAGCTATCAGTTTCCTGTTAGCCTAAAATATATTCCGGCATATTTACCGCGACTGCTTGACTTCTAATCAAAAGTTTCTTAACAAACGTCAGTTCAAAATAAGGCATCGAAAGTAACGGCATATTTGTATCCCATAACGCCAGTTGTGGGTTAATAGTCAGTCGTGAATTCTAAGCGGTTGAATAACCGCGACATACGTTCTTATATCGCGGTTATTCAATTGCTTTTCAACTTTTTCGATGCTTTCCCCGCGATTGGCATCGCAGACTATAAATATAATCGTCGGTTTCACCGACTAAATCTAAATTTCTTATGTCGAACTAACGTCAACAAAGTCAAGTTTACATAAAAAAAGCCCATCCTAATGATGGGCTTTAAATTTCCAGTTAATTAAAAACTAGAACAAAAATCGGAAACCAAAGCGAATAGATCGGGGATCCTGATATATAATCGGCGTATTAAAAGCCGCATTTCTGGCACTACCTAGTCCAAACGCCGTTTCTGCTGCGGCATATTGAGACAATACTCCACGACTCGTTAAAAAGTTTACAGCATCAACGGTACTTTCATTAGCAACTATATCACCTTCTGAAAGGGCAAAATAACCGCTGCTCTTATTTTGATTATAGGCGAGCGGACTATCTTGATTGAAAACGTTTAGGACATTAAAATCAAAAGCAACAGCGTATCTTTGATCACGTCCGAATTTATAACGATGTGTCAAATTAATATCGGTTTGTGAAAATCTCGGTGTTCGCCCCAAATCTCCACGTTGTGTTTCAGGAATAGGAATACCGAATATATTAACAAAGGTTGTTAATGGTGTTCCGGATTGAAGTGTAGTGAATAATGCTACATCGGTACTGTTAGCACTGCCCTTAAACCAATTAAACGTATAAGCTCCTGAAGCCTTGAACACATGCGTTCTGTCTAACGGAAGAATGCCTATTGCTTGCTGTCCACTTGCCGTAAAGCCTACCCACGGTTCATCAAAATCACGAGTAACATTTGGGTCGGCACGTCCAACTCCGGTTGTTGCACTTACCTCATCAGGACTGGCAAGACCTGAATAGTTACCGTATAGACGGCTCAAAGTATAATTTAAGTTCAGGGTAACATTTCTGATATAGCGGGTGTTTAATTCTAACTGCAAAGCCTTATAATCACGCTTCGGCTTAGGAGCTATATTATAACCAAGCTGCTTATAAACTTGTGCCGCCAATCCTGAACCCGGATTACCGATAACATATGCTTCACCGGCAGATGTCGGAACACCGGCATCTTCAATCGCCTGATCAAGATGACGATACAATCCACGCGCGGTAAATACGGTTGAACGTGTTATTTCTCGTTGAAATTCAACCGTCGCTTCACTTTGGCGATAAGGATTAACATTCGGGTCAACCGCGCCGTTTGTTAAAACATCGGCTCCTTGAATGTTTGATGCAATACGATAATCCTGGTCACAAACATATGCGGAACCGGAAGTTATCGGGCAAGTTCCGCCAGCCGGAAAATTGTAACTGCCGCGCAAATTTTGCACCGAGTAGTTTGTATAATTTGGATTGTTAGCAGTTATGTAGAAATAGCTGACGTGATAAAATTGTCCGCCGAACGAACCCTGCGGTAAAGAAAATTTCAGGCGGTCAAAGAATCGACCATAGAAAGCAGAAATTTTTGTTTTGCCGTCACCGGTCAAAGCATACGCTACGCCAAGACGCGGAGCTAATTTTTGGCTAAAACTAAATTTCAGATTTATCGCATTTTGGTTGAACGCAGGAATTTTTTCCTGTTCATCACGAAGACCAATATTAAAAGTTAAGCGACTGGTTGGCTGCCACTTATCTTGAATAAATAGGGAATCAGCCGTGTTGGTTGCAGTGCCGCTCGCACCGTATTGGTAAGTAATGCCCGTGCCGATTGAGTTCGAAGGACACGGATAAGTGTTACCGGAGTTAATTGTCCATTGAACATAAACTGTATTCGGACTAAAGCATTTATATTTTTGACTTGCATCATTCGGGTCGGTGTAAAATAAATAAGTTCGTCCCGGACCAACATTACCGGTAAGAACATCATTTAAAATGATACTTCTTTGATAACCGCCTTTAACTTCGTGATGACCCAACCCTGAGAATAAATAGCTGGCTTGAGCATCATATGTTGTGCGAACGGATACGTCTTTTGCAATACCACTGTTAGAACTCACATTTACAAATCCTTGTGAACAACCAGCAGTAGCAGTAACTGACAGAGGAACATTTCGACAAACATACTGCGGAATAGCCGGAATGCCGTATGAGCCAAGTTTTTGATTTAAAAATCCGCGAGTATATCTTCCTAGAAGAACTAACTTGCTTGACGGTGTGTAAACAGCTTCCGCTCTAATATTGTTCGAGTTTTGACGACCGCCGTTAAAAGTTGCGGCATCCGCACCTTGATAGGTAGTTCCATTAACGTTGAGAGTTGCCGGCGAACCAAGCGAAAAACTGTTACCCGGAAGTGCGCCGTTTTCGACAATCGGATTCCAAGTATAGCTGCCGGACAATCGAAGACTGCTGAGCGGTGAACCATCGAGTCTTATCTGGTCGTAATTATATGTAGTCTTATCTCTAAATGTTTGAGTATTGGTTCCGCCGGCGGCAACAACAGCCGAACTTAATGTGGCTAACCTGCGAGTCGTGCCAAAACCCGTAATATAGGTGGTGGGTCTTTGCGTGTTGTAGACGCGGGGACTGTGAATTCCAAAAAACCACAATCTGTCCTTAATAATTGGACCACTAAAAACCGCCGTCGGAAAAAAGTTAGTTCCTCTGTCTCTGGTTTGAGGAAAATATTCAAATCCCTGCCCGGTAACAGGAACACTTGACAAAAGTTGAGTGGACGGTATCGGGTGAGGACCGGCATTTAGTCTTTGGGTGCTGAAATTAATACCGGCTTCCCCGTGAAACTGATTTGATCCGCTCTTGGTAACAGCGTTAATTACACCACCGGTAGCACCACCGAATTCGGCTTCAAAACCACTGGTTTTAACCTGGATTTCTTGAACAGCCTGATACGGAATATCATTATTACCATTAATGAGACCATTTTTGTAATTTTGAGTCTCTTGTCCGTCAATAATAAAACTGTTTTCCGGACCGGTTGAACCGTTAATTGAAAACTGTCCGCTCAACGGTTCCGGTCGAACCGAGGCAGTTGTTCTCAACAAGCTGGTAAAACCAGTTCCTTTCGGTAACACATCAATTTCGCGTGCGGTTATATTGGTCTGCGCTTTTGTTGCTGTTGCATCAACTTGAATAACGTTTTCACTGAGATCAACAGTAACAACTCCGGCATTTGTCGCGGCTAAAGCGACATTGAAATCAACTGTCGTCGGGTTACCGATAACAACCTGCACATTCTCGTTTGTCTGCGCCCCGAAACCGCTGAATGCGCCGACATCTACTTTATAAATGCCCGGCGGAATCTGGCGAGCGCGGTAGAATCCCTGACCGTCTGTAGTCAGAGTGCGGTTAAAACCGACGTTGACCCCCGTTATGGTGATTGTTGCATTTGGCACAACCGCGCCATTTGGGTCTTTTACTGTTCCTTGAATTTCACCAGCCGTATCTTGTGCAAAAAGACTTATACTCATACACAAAACAACCAGTAAAATCGAAAATAGAAAAGTAATATTTTTTTTCATTTCTAACTCCTTAATAAATTAATAACTATATTCACTGAAATCGAAAATTCACAATGAAGACACCTAGCTAGACTGCTAGGTGATTATTTATCGTTTTAATATACAAGTTGAATGCCATCTTTTTCATAGAAACGTAATTTACTTAAATTAGTGATTATAAAGCAATTAAACAGGCAAGCCAAAAGCCTCATCCGTGTTTTTTTGTGAAAAAGTTCAAAAATTTGGATTTTCTCCGAATATTTGATTTTTCTTCGTGAAGTTTTTTACAGCACAAAAATAGTATCTCCGCATCTTTGTAGAGGATATATTACATTAAAACTGCTTTCATTCTTCGCACACCCTCGGCAATTCTTTCTTCATTGTTACAAAATGAAACGCGCAAAAATCCCTGCGCTTCGTCCCCGAACGCGATGCCGGGAACGGTGATGACGCGGTTTTGCAGAAGTTTTTCGGCGATTTCCACATCATCGCCAATCTCGCGCACGTCAACCATCGTATAAAACGCGCCTTCCGGCGAAGTGCCGCGCAGATTTAGCTCTTTTTGCAGAATATCAATCAAAAATTCACCGCGCCGGCGGTAAATTTCCCGCGCTTCGGCTTTGGATTGTTCGGCTTCCCGCGTCCAGCCGAGCAGCGATGCTTTTTGTGAGATCGTCGAAGTGCAGACGGTCAAAAATCCGTGCAGCGTCAGCGTGGCTTTGACGACATCGGTCTGCGAACTTGCCAGCCAGCCGACGCGCCAGCCGGTCATACTCAGGGATTTTGATAAACCTGAAACGATAATCGTTTGCTCGTAAAATTCCGAAGCCGAATGGGGTTTTTCGTCCGTGAAATATAGATCGCTGTAAATTTCGTCGGAAATCAGATAAATTCCCGTGTTTTTTAACACTTCGGCGATTTGTTTCAAATCGTTTTCGGTGAAAATTTTCCCCGTCGGATTGGACGGCGAAATAACGACCGCCGCTTTGGTTTTCGGCGTGATTTTTGACTTGAATTCCTCGATGTCAAAGGCGAAATCTTTGTCCGCCGGAAGACGATAAAAAACCGGCACGCCTTCGGAAATTTTGACGCAGCTTTCATACGCGGGAAACGACGGATTCGGAATCAGAACTTCGTCGCCTGCGCCGATAATCGCCAGAAACGCGGCGGTCATCGCTTCCTGCGAGCCGACGGTGACGCAAACCTGGTCAATATTTAAATTGAGATGCGGATAACTCGCCGCGATTTTCTCGCGCAACGCGGGAATTCCGGCGTGGTTGGTGTAACCGTTTTGTTCTTCTAATGTAATCCGCGCCGCCTCTTCGCGGATAAATAACGGAGTCGGCAAATCAGGTTCGCCCAAACCGAAATTTATCGAATCCGGCAGCGCGCGATTGAAAATCTGCCGAATCAAAGTCGGCTGAACGCCTTGCAGACGTTTCGGTAATTGTAATTGCATCTATTTTTTGGCAGCGTTCACTTTTGTAATTTTATTGCGGAATTTACCAGTTTGTTTCCGTATTTTTCACCGCTTCATTATGTTCGACGAGAAATCTTTCCGCATCAATCGCCGCCATACAGCCGGTTCCCGCCGCCGTTACCGCCTGACGATAATAAGAATCCTGCGCGTCGCCGCAGGCAAAAACGCCCGGAACATTGGTTTTCATAGTGCGCCCTTCAGTTATCAAATAACCGACATCATCCATATCGAGTACGTCTTTAAAAAGTTCGGTGTTCGGTTTGTGTCCGATGGCGATAAAAACGCCTTCGGTCGGGAATTCGCTTTCTTTATTCGATTGGGTGTCGGCTATTTTTACGCTCGTTACGCCTTCTTCTTTCGTGCCGAGAATTTCGCGGATTTCCGTGTTCCACATAACTTCGATTTTTTCATTGGCGAAAACTCTTTCCTGCATAATTTTTGAAGCGCGGAACGAATCGCGGCGGTGCATTAAAGTAACTTTTGAAGCGAAGCGCGTCAGAAACATCGCTTCTTCCATCGCCGTGTCGCCGCCGCCGACAATGACGACGGGTTTGCCGCGAAAGAAAAAACCGTCGCACGTCGCGCACGCCGAAACGCCGTTTCCGCCCAACCCTTCGGGAACCGGGTCTTCGCCCGGAACGCCGAGCCATTTGGCTGACGCGCCCGTTGAAATTATCAAAGTTTCGGCTTTGATAAGCGTCGAAATTTCCTCGCTATCCTGACTGTCCTTGCCGAAAAGCGTGAACGGTCTTTCGGATAAATCAACCTTATCAATCCAAACGCTGATGATTTCCGTACCGAATCTTTCCGCCTGGGCGCGAAATTCGTTCATCATTTCCGGTCCCATAATCCCGCTGGAAAATCCCGGATAATTTTCGACATCGGTGGTAATCGTCAGTTGTCCGCCCGGCTGCGGTCCTTCTATAACAATCGGCTCAAGCTGCGCCCGCGAAGCGTAAATCGCGGCGGTCAAACCCGCCGGACCGGAGCCTAAAATGACAACTTTACGATTAATTTCTTTTTGCGACATAATAAATTTTCTTTTCTCCCTGCAATTTTTGTAAATAATTGTAGCAATTTTCTTTATGAATATAGTATAACTATGTCAGGCATATTTAGTCGAATAATAAAAAAGCGGTCAATTTTGTGAATTTCGCATTTGAAAAACTTTTTTCTCGTTAAAAAAGTTTGATTGGCTTTATTTTTTTGTAATTTTTCGTGCTAAACTATTTCTCGTTTTATTAATTTCAAACTCTGCCGGGTTTTGGTATGTCAACCAATATGCAACTGCAATTTGAGGAAAAACGCTTTGCGCTTCGGATGCCGTTGCGTCTGCCGATTGTCGTGTCCGGGCGCGCGGACGATGGCGCGGCGTGGTCTGAACCGACCGAAACCGATGATATTTCGACGACCGGCGCGCTTTTCCACTTGAATCAAAAAATTGCCGTCGGCGAAAGTCTTTATCTGCGTTCCCATCGTCCCGACGGCGTTCCCGTTGAAGTAAAGGCGGAGGTTATGAGAACCGCGCCCGCCGCTCACGGCACATCCCGAATCGGCGTAAACATTGTCGAACCGAAAGAAAACTGGCTGCGGCTTTTCGTCGCCTGGGTCGCCGACGACCAGGAAACCGGCGAAGATGAAGAATAAACCCGCGCCCTAGTTTTTTTATCATTACAGCCTTCCGCCGTTAATCTTTATCATTAATTTCCAGCGCGTTTTAATCGGAATTGTAAATTCCAAAATATTTTTCCGTTTTGTTACTTTATAATATAAAGTGCTTGACAACTAAAATAACTTGATGTAATTTTCTTTTATATGGCGAATACTCAAACGGTGAGAAAAAAGGAAGTCGCGGTAAACCAGCCGATAAATATCGGCGACCGCGCTTTTGATAATTTGAAATTCATCCGCGAAACAATGGAAAGTTCGACCAGTTTCACGGCAGTTCCCGGTTATGGCGGAATTTTTATGGGCGTAACGGCACTGGCGGCGGCGATCATCGCCAGTTCTCAGCCTTCGATCAAAGGCTGGTTGACGGTTTGGCTTATCGAAGCGTTTCTGGCTTGCGCGGTCGGTTTTTTTGCGATGTGGCAAAAAGCGAAAATTACGAAAACGTCGCTGCTGTCCGTTCCGGCGAAAAAGTTTGCGATGAGTTTTGCGCCGCCGATTTTTTGCGCGGTTTTTATTACGTTCGGGCTGTATAAATTCGGACATTTTGAAGTGATGATTCCCGTTTGGATTTTGCTTTACGGCGCGGCGGTCGTCTGCGGCGGCGCGTATTCGGCGCGCATCGTGCCGATTGCCGGCTGGTGTTTTATGACGCTCGGCGCAATCGCGTTTCTGTTACCCGCCGGTTACGGAAACGCGATGATGGGTTTGAGTTTCGGCATTCTGCAAATTATTTTCGGCGCGATGGTCGCCTGGAAACACGGCGGTTAGAAAGACGAAACACCGTCATCCTGACGGTTATAAATAGCGTGAGCATTCAAATTTTCTTTGCCGATACAAAATGTCGAACATTTCTACGTCGCTCGCGCGCCTTTTGCCGTCAGGATGACGGCGTTCCAAAAAGAATATGGCAAAAAGTAATTTAGCATTAAAAAAAGAAAGTTCAGACAACGAAATCACCAAACCGCAGGCGTTAAAAATTGAAAAAGCGGCGGAAACGGTTTCAAATGATCTCGACAAAATCATTCACGAACGAATGCGTCTGGGAATTATCAGCGCGCTCGCGGCGAATGAAACTTTGTCTTTTACGGATTTAAAGAATCTTTTAAATACAACCGACGGCAACATCAGCGTTCACGCCCGAAAACTCGAAGATGCCGGTTATCTCGAATGTTTGAAATCATTTAACGGGCGCGTTCCGCTGACCGAATACAAAATTACGGATGAAGGACGCGAGGCGTTAAATCGTTATTTGAATCACATGGAAGCATTGATAAAAGCGATGAAAGGGAAATAGGAGATTATCAAAATTATGCAGCAATTAAATTTAAACGAAAATAATGATGTTGATGTTGATGTTGAAATAGAATCAGAAAATAGATTTTGGCGGCGGCAGTTTCAAAAAGACGCGACCCACACACAAATAAAGTTTGATTGGATTTTCGGCACGATTCTGCCGGTAATTTGTTTCGTATTTGATCCGATAGTTTTTAAAGGCAGCGGGGCAGTTCTCGGAACTTACAAGCCTTTCGTTTATTTACTGAGTTTCGTTTCGGTGATGGCGATGGCGGCGTGGCTGATTTGGGGCGCGAAACTCAAATGGCTGAATGCTTTTTTAGCCGGGCTTTTTCTGGTCAGCGGGCTGGTTTCCCTGAGCATTGGAATTGTTTTGATTCCGATTAGTTTGATCGGTTTAATCATTGCAATCGGTGCTTTGGGATTTACGCCGCTATTTTGTTCAATTGTCTATTTCCGCAACGCTTTTCGCGCTTTTCAAACCGCCAAACCGCTTCTCGAAAACGGCGTTCTTATTCGTTCCTTCGCCATCACTGCGATTTTCAGCGCGGTCATTCCGGCGGTGATAAATACGGAAATCGTTAAACTTGTAAATGGCATAGAAAATGGTGACGCGCGGACGATTCGGAAAAATGCTCAAATTTTAAAATGCGTTTTGCCGCTCGTTTATTTAGATGAATTAACTCGGCACTATTATCGCATTTCTGCCGGCAGAGAAAAAAGCGAAGACGTGAAGGCGTTTACCGATGCGTATGAAGAATTATCAGACAAAAGTTATTAAAAATTCAAAATCTGAAATAAAATTATGAACGAAAAAACCAAAACAGGTTTAGAGATTTTACAGGCGGCGATTCTGCTCGGCGTTTTGGGTGACGTATTGTTGCGCGTTCCGCCTTGGGGATTGAATGTTTTTCTGTTTATCGGCGCGCTGGTTGCGGCGATGATAATGCTGATTTTGCGGCGCAAAGAGGAATTTTGGAACGCGGCGACGATGCGGCTCAACGGCGCGCTGGTTTTCTTCGCGGCGATGTTCGTCTGGCGCGATTCGATGGAACTGAAAAACTTTGACACGCTGGCGATTTTGACGATTTTAGCCGGTTTGACTCTGCCCGTTTTGAAAATCAAACCGCGAATCGCCGGAGTTTTTCATTATTTGATCGGCTTCGTCCGCTCCGGCATCAGCGCGGCATTTTTTCCGTTTTTGTTGATTTTAGAAGATATTAAATGGAAAACGATTCCGCAGAAAGGCTGGTCGAAACATCTGATTTCCGTTTTGCGCGGATTTTTGATCGCGTTGCCGGTTCTGCTTGTTTTCGGCGCGTTATTCGTCGCGGCGGATGCGGTTTTTCAGGGAATCATCGAGAAAACTTTTGATATTCAGCCGGATGTGATCGTCGTTCACATATTGTTTATCAGTTTTTTTTCTTGGATTATCGCCGGATATTTGCGCGGTTCGCTGATTGAGGATTTTTCGAGCGGCATTTTGGAAACTTTTCCGATCACAAATGAAAAACCGCAATCGCAAAATTTGAGCGTGACGCAAATCAAAGATGACGACGCGCCGAAAACGGAAGAAAAACCGAAGCCGGAGGAGAGTAAAAGTTGGGAATGGCAAAATTTTGATAATTCCGTTTTGCCAAATTATTTCACGCTCGGCGCAATCGAAATTTCGGTCGTTTTGGGTTTAATCAATCTTTTGTTTCTGAGCTTTGTTATCGTCCAGTTGCCATATCTGTTCGGCGGAATGGATTTAGTGCAGAACACACCCGATTTCAAGCTCGCCGATTACGCGCGGCGCGGTTTCGGCGAACTCGTCACGGTTTCCGCACTCGTCCTGCCGATCCTGCTTTTTTCGCACTGGCTTCTGCGAAAAGATAACCCGATTAACGAGAAGATTTACCGCGTTCTGGCGGGCATTCAAATTGTTCTGCTGTTCGTCATTATGATTTCCGCGACGCAGCGACTTTTACTTTTAACCGGAAATTTAGGCTACGGTTTGACGACCGTTAGATTTTATCCGATGGCATTTATGACGCTGCTCGCGCTGATTTTCATCTGGTTTTCGCTGACGGTTCTGCGCGGAATGCGTCAGCGATTCGCGTGGGGCGCGTTGTGGCTGACATTATTCACACTTGGAACTTTGCACGTTCTGAATCCCGACGATTTTATCGTTCGCGTCAATGTTCGTCTGATGAATGAAGGTCGCGGATTCGATTCGCAATATGTCGCCGACTTGAGCGACGATGCCGCCCCCGCGCTTCTGGAATCTTTGCCGGCGATGGATTTTGAAGAACAGTGTATCGTCAAAAACAAACTTTTATCGCGTTTGGAAACGGCGCAGACCGAAAATGATATTCGCTCGTGGAATTGGTCGCGCTCGACGGCGCGCCGCCAGACGGCTCAAAACATAGAAAATCTCGACACGAAAAATTGCCCGTTGCCGAACAAAGGGAATGAGGATTTTTAATTATTGAACTTGATTTTGAAAAATAACTGCCAGAGTATTCAAAATGAGCGAATCGGGTTTTAGATATGAACGATAATATCTGTAATTGTTCATCATCATTTCAGAGCGCAACTGCTAGTTTTACAAACAATCGCGTCGCAGATTTAACCAATTCATCAAGCGAAGTAAATTCAAGGTATTTACTTCGTTTGCAAAGTCGCCCGTAACTTGGAAATGCAGAGGTTCGGTAATAATTGCCTTGGAAAGCGCGACGTATTCACCGAGTTTCCAGCCGTTTGAACGATTTAGTCCGGCAGTCGTCACACAAATCGGAAAGTTCTTGAGAATTTCCAGATATTTTCGCTTGCTCGAAAGAGCCGCGTCCGGCAAAAGACAATCTTTAAAATGCCGTGCGGCGTAATCATCGTGCGCTAAACCGCCAAAAAATCGTTCCCCGAATTTTTTTCGCAGAACTCTAACAGAGGCGGCGCGCGTTTCGTTTAAGGCTTCGACAATTTCTTTTTGCGCTTTTGATTCAATCAAATCAGGATTCCAGGCACGCGCCATAAATAAAATTTTCGCCTCACGTTGATCTATCTTGGAACTTGGAAATCTGATAATTTAAGCCGAGAGGAAAAACCTTTTTTCTATCCTTCAATTGTGAGATAAAATCTTCGTCATAGCTTCGTTTGAAATAGAAATCAGATTCGCTCAGAATTTCTTCGTCAATCCAATTCCAATCGTGAGTGTCGTAACAAATATCTTATATTCTCGTTGACAATCACTATGGCGTTAAAGAATTTGTAATCTACCCACCGATTCAAATCATTTTTATTTTGCAGAAACATATTAGGAATAGTCTGTTTTAGTTTTAAAAAACCTCCGCCGTGAAGAATACTGAATCCAGTGTAGATTTGCTGTAAGTGTTCGACATCAGAATTAGCAATAAGTTCACAATTGATTTTCATAATTTACGCGACATTTGAAATTTTATTGAGCCTTATCAGTTTCCGCTTTGATCGAATCAAAATCCGCGCCTTTGCCGCGATAACGCGATTTCATTGAAATTCGGTAATTTTCGGTTGGCGCGTCAACGAAACCGATTTCGCTGAAATTATCAACAAGAATATTACGCGGCGGAATATAAATATCCTGTTTTTCCACTTTGTTGGCGTTGACGATCAGATTGCCCGTAAATGTGCCGTCGGCGAAATATTTGGCGAAAACTCCCTGCTGACTTCCCGCGTCATCGCCGACAAAACCGTAATTGCCGTAGGAAATTATGTTGTTGAGAAATGTAAATCGCTGAACGGGCGCGCCGTGCGCGGTAAGCGGATTGCCGCTGTTGAAAACGGTGTTGTTTTCGACCGTAATATCTTCGCCGTCGGAGATTAAAATAAATCTGCCGTCCGCGCCCCATTTTGCCGCGTCAATTCCGGTAAACAGATTGTTGACGATCTTTACGCGCTTCATTTTCGCGCTTTGGTGCGCGTCGTCAGTTCCCAAGATGTTAATGCCGCCGCCGCTGTTTCTAATCCAGTTATTCTCTATTAAAACATCTTCGACGACGCTCCAGGGCGCGGCTCCGTTCTGATTTCTGACGGTCAGACGAACCGCCATTTCATCAAAACTGTTTTCGAGAATATTGCCGATAATCTGCACGTTTCGCGCATTTTTTAATTCCAGAGCGCATTTAACAGTGACATTTCCGCGCCAATCGAGCGGTTTACTCAACAGATTGTTGCGAATTTCGATGTCGCTCGGCACGAGTCCGTTAATACTCGGATCGGAACCGCCGAAAAGAATATTTTCCGCGCCCGCTTCGAGATAATTATTGATAATTTTGTAGCTGCCCGTGCCGTTCCAGCCGGCGATTGCCTGTGTTTCCTGTTCTTTTCCGGCGAAACCGGCGAGATAACTGTTCTTGATGACGGTATTCGCGTCGTTTAACGCGATGCCGCGCCGCGTGATTCCCGCCGGAATCGAGTGCAGATAACAGCGGTCAATTTCAATGTCGCGCGGCATTTGGTCAGCCTTCTGGTCGTCCGTGCCGAGCGCGATCAAATTGTAAATATAATCGGCGTTGGCGGGCGCGAATTCAATGCCGACGAAACGGTAATGATGCGCGTTCGGCTCGGTTTTTATAGCAGATTCGCCTTTTCCCGCGCTTAAAATTTTCGGCATCAAAGCCGCGTCCGCCGGACTGACGCGTACGCCGTCTTTGGGCAATTTGGCGAGTTCCGCCGACTGAATCGTAATAAATTCATCCCCCGGTTTGTTCGGCAGCGTGAATGAGCCGACGAATTTCGCGCCCGCCGGTAAAATTATCGTGTCGCCGGGTTTGGCACGATTGAGCGCGGCTTGCAAATCGCCGCCCTGTTTCACCAGAACCGTCGCGCCGTCAGCCGTGATTCGCGCTTCGGAAATCTTATTGCCGAAAATAAACGCCAGTCCGATGCCGAGCGGCACCAACAAAAAGACGCACAACAGAATTAACCAGATTTTTTTTCGCCGGTGCTGTTGTTTTTGCCAGTTTGGTTTTTCTAAACGCTTCATTTTTTTATTTTAGTTCCAAATGCCGAGTTTTGAGAATCTGTCTTCCAAATATTTTTTCTTTTTTCGCCCGATTCCAATTTGGAATCGGGAATTATCCTTAATAATACAGCCAATAATAGACGATTTTCAGGTATTCGACGGCGACGAAATCCCAGCCTCGCGCGGTCAGCCACCAATCAAAAGTCGGCGGTGTCTGCTCTCCGGGCGGCGGCGACGCGATACCGATTTCGATGGAAATGTTGTCGTTTTGCATCGTTTTTTCAAAAGTCCAGAGCGTCCGGCGCGTGTGATAAGCCGATGTAACGAGCAGAATTGACGGCAAACCGCGCGCTTTCGCCGTCTCCGCCAGCAAATTCGCTTCGTCCTGCGTGCTTTCGGTGATCGTCGGTAGAATTTCGATATTTTCCGCCGGAACCCCCTGCCCGATCAGCGATTGTTGGGCGAGTTCGACGTACGGCGGATTTCTCTTTTCTCTTCTCGACCAGCCGGCTTTGGTTCCGTCGTTGGTCAAAAGAATTTTCGGCGCGACACCTTCCTTAAAAAGCTGCGCGGCTTTCTGCGTTCTTTCGACATACACCGCCGAACCGCCCAGCACCCAAATCGCTTCGGCGCGTTCAATCGGCTGCTCGACAATCAGACTTTTCGCTGCCAGCCAAGCGAGCAGAATCCACGCGAGAAATAATAATAATAAGGTCGTTATCAGCTTAAAACTTCGAGTTGTTTTCATCGCGCTCTTCGTTTCATTTTAATTTGACTGATGAAAATTCGCATTTTGCCGAAAAAAATTCCGCCATCGCTTCCGCCCATAAATCATAGCCTTTGACCGACGGGTGAATGCCGTCGCTGAAAAAATCGTCGTCAACTTTTTTAATATCATCAAAATAGACGACATTTTCCATTTTAGAAATCAAATCTATCGCGTTGAAATGATGAAGTTTAGCGAGCCGCGACAAAACATAGCGCAACGGATTTGGCAGGGCGGTGAAATCTCTGACGACCGGAACATTGGCGACAAAAATTTTCGCGGCGGGATTTTTCTCGCGCAAAACGGCGAGTAATTCCGTCAAATAACGCCGAAATTTGCGCGGACTCGAAAGCCCGAAAACGTCGTTGCCGCCGAGCGCGACGAGAATTACATCCATTTTTTCTTCCGGCAGATGCGGAACGAGTTCGCGCAAAGTTCTTTTGACGGTGATTCCGCTCGTGCCGAGCGCGCGCCAGTTGACCGCTTTGCCGGTAATGCGGCTCAGATGTTTGGCAAATTGTCCGGTCAATGCTTCGCTGTGATTTTTCGCACCGACTCCGGCGACTGTTGATTCGCCGATTGCCAGCAGATTGATAATTTCCGCGTGTGCGCCGTGTTTGCCGATTGTTTCGCCTGCCGCGTCGGGCAGCCTGCCGACTTTGCGGCGCACGTATTTTCCCTGCAAATACAGAAAAGGCACCAGCGGCAAAACGGTGATTCCGCCCAAAATATAGCGCGTCTGCATCGAAGCTAAACTCATAACTTTATGAAAATATACTTCATCGGTTTAATCAACCGGCGAGATTTCCTGGCTGCCCATCAGCCGCGCGACGTGAAAAATATAGTGAACGCCGGAGAAAAACGCCAGCGCGAAAACGGTCGTGTACACCGTCGGCAGATAAAAGCCTCTCAAACCCGGAAAAATAGCGGCGACTAAAATCAGACCGATTGCCAAAACCTGCACGAACGTGCTTAATTTGCCGAGCAGCGACGGTTGAAAGCCGCGAAAGCCGGTCATCACATTGATCGCGCCTGCCGCCGCGATAATCAAAACGTCGCGCCCGATGACGGCGGCGGAAACCCAAAACGGCACGGGCAGATGCCGCAGATGCGGTTCGGCGGGAAAAATATTCGGCAACGTCAAAATAATAAACGCCGTCGTCATCAGAAGTTTGTCGGCAATCGGGTCGAGAATCGTGCCGAGTTGTGATTCCTGATTGAAACGCCGCGCGACGAAACCGTCAATGCCGTCCGAAATGCCGGCGACGAAAAAGACGAACAACGCCCAGCCCATCAAACCGTAAACCAAAAGCGTGGCGAAAACGGGAATCAAAACCATTCGCAGAAAGGTGAGCAAATTCGGAATTGTCAGGACACTGGAAGCCATTTCTTTCAGCAAACCGCCGCCAATCGGCATTTTCAGCAATCACGGAAACAAAATTCGGGCGAAAAAACGATGTGCGTCTCTAAACATCTCTTTTTCGCAATTTCGCCGCCTGCCAAATTAGCCGCATCGCAATTCGATCAGCGAAATTTCCGGCGGACATTGGTAACGCACCGGCAAAACGACCGTGCCGATGCCGCGCGTAATGTAAATTTGCGTTTCTTTTCGCTGGTATAATCCGTTTTTCAATTTGCGGCGCGGCAGAATTCTTTTTTCATCTTCGCGGATTTTCACCTGTCCGCCGTGCGTGTGTCCGCTCAGTATCAAATCCACCCCGGCGCGGGCGGCGGACGGCAGAATTTTCGGATTGTGCGCCAGCAGCATTTTCATTTCATCAGGAAACGAACCGCGCAAAGCGGCGCGCAAATCAGTTTTGCCGACCATATAATCGTCAACTCCGGCGAGCCAGAATGATGAATTTCGCGCCGTCAACCGAAAACCTTCGTTGATTAAAACCGTGATTTCAGCTTGACGAAGCAGATTTGTCACTAATTCTCCGTCAGTCCAGTGGTCGTGGTTGCCGAGACACGCGAACGTGCCGAATTCGGACTGCAAAGTTCCCAAAACTTCCACCACCGGCGCGATGTATTCGCTTTCGTGTGAAACGTAATCGCCGGTTAAGATAAACATATCGGGCTGTAAATCGTTAGCGACGGCGACGGCGCGGGTAATATGTTCGAGATGGGTAAACGGACTGTGGTGAATGTCGGAAAGATGAATTAACCGCAAGCCGTCGAGATTTTTCGGCAGCCGTTTGAGTTGAATTTCGATATTTTCAACGGTTAAAGTGTTGGCTTCGTTCAAAGCGTAGCGCGCGACCTGCGAAAAATTTCCCGCCAAATCGCGCAGCGGCGTTTCCGAACCGACCGCCGAAGAGATTTTTTCGGAAAATTTAGCTTTTTCTGTTGTCGTTGTTTTCATTCTTATTTGTAAATGTTAAGAACTGGAAAAATTGCGGCAAGACATTAGACAATTTCAAATTCCACATTTCAGACAATTGCACATTTCAGTAATTTGCGGAATTTCACTTGATTTTTTGCTAAATCAAATCCGTATAAGAAACAATTATAGCCGTCTGAAAGGCAAAAAGTCTAGAGTTGGGTTAGAATTGCAGTTTGAATCGGGGCGCGAACGGCTTTGAACGGCGCGTCTTTTATCAACTTTAAATTTTAAAATACAATGCACACCTGGAAACTTGAAATCGAATATGAAGGAACACGCTGGCGCGGCTGGCAGATTCAGCACAACGCGAAAACCGTGCAGGGCGAATTGCAGGCGGCGGCGTATCAGCTTTTTTCGGGAAAACTGGAAATCGGCGGCGCGGGCAGAACCGACGCGGGCGTTCACGCGCGGCGGCAAATCGCCCATCTGCGGGTGGCGGAATTAAAAACAAATGTTACGCCGCGCCAGATTCAGCACGGATTTAATGATCTGCTGCCGCACGACATCAATATTTTGAAAGTGTCGAACGCGCCGGAGAATTTTCACGCCCGCCGCGATGCCGTCGCGCGATATTATCTCTACCAAATTTCGACCCGCCGAACGGCTTTTGCGAAAAATCTCGTCTGGTGGATTAAAGACCAGTTAAATGTCGAAGAAATGAGCGAATGCGCCCAAATGCTGGTCGGCAGACACAATTTCGGCTCATTTTGCGAAACCGAAGAAGGCAAAAAACAGTCAACGGTCGTTCACGTCGAACACGCCGAAATTTTCACCGACGACGATTTGATTTGTTTTCGCATCGGCGCGAGTCATTTTTTATGGAAAATGGTGCGCCGCATCGTCGGAATGCTCGCCGAAGTCGGGCGCGGCAACGCTTCCGTCATAGATTTTCAGCGGCTTTTAAAGTTTCAGTCGAACGCGGCGGCAAAATTCACCGCACCGCCGTCCGGTTTATTTCTGGAGAAGGTTTTGTATCGCGGCGATCCGCCGCCGAAGGAAAAAAGAGCTGTGTTTCCCATTTAATACGCTAGTTTGACGCTGCGAAAAAGGCAAATCAATCTTAAATCGAAATTTTCGCAACTTGCTTTTCACCTCCAACTTATGACAAATTTAAAGAACAGAAGTTTTACTAAAAATTTGTTGGCGGGAGTTTAATGAAAATGTTTAAAGTTACTGCGGAAGCGGCGCAGGGGACGGTCGCTTTTGAAGCTGAAGAAGGACGCAAACTCGTTTTATGTTTGGAAGATAACGGCATAGATATTCTGCACAGATGCGGCGGAAATGCCAAATGCACGACCTGCCGCGTGGAGATTTTAGCGGGCGATCCGGGACCGATTGGCGATGCCGAAAAAGCCGTCCTCGCGGCGAAAACCGACTTGGGCGATCACACGCGGCTTTCGTGTCAGATTCGTTTGATAGACGATTTGCAGGTTAAAGTTATCCGTCAGGCGAGCGTCGAAGGCATTGACGCGGGCGGAAGACCGAGTGAATAAAGGCAAAAATTAAAATATTTTGTCAGTGGAAACAGAGTTATTAACGTCAAGTTGATTATTCAACCGACTAAAAGAACAAGGAGAAAATAAATTATGGCAGACGTAGCAAAAGATCAGAAATATCCATTTGAATTGCCCGCGCTCGAATACGATTACGACGCGCTCGATGCGGTGATTGATACCGAAACGATGAAACTGCACCACGACAAACATCATCAGGCTTATGTTGACAATCTCAATAAAGCAGTCGAAAAAAACACCGATTTACAGAGCAAAACACTGTCGGAAATTTTGTCGGATTTAGATTCCGTGCCGGAAGATATTCGCAGTGCCGTTCGCAATAACGGCGGCGGACACATTAACCATTCGATGTTCTGGACGATTATGAAATCGGACGGCGGTGCGCCTTCCGGCGATCTGGCGACGGCGATTGAGGACAGTTTCGGTTCGCTGGACGATTTCAAAACGAAATTCAACGAAGCGGGCGCGAAACAGTTCGGTTCCGGCTGGGTTTTCGTCACCGTCAGCGGCGATAAACTGGAAATTCAGTCAATGCCGAATCAGGATTCGCCGTTCCACAAAGGCATCGAACCGCTTTTCGGCAACGACGTTTGGGAACACGCCTATTATTTGAAGTATCAAAATAAACGCCCCGACTATTTGAAAGCGTGGTGGGAAGTCGCCGATTGGGATGCCATCGCCGAGCGTTACGAAAAATTACGCGCCGCCTAGATTTCCGGCTGTAAAATAAAGAAATTAACCACAGATTAGACCGAAATCACGGATAAAATTCGTGCCTTCTTGATAATCTGTGGTTTTGTTATTTGTAATTTTATTTCAATGAAAAGCGCATTACCAACAGCGAACTGGAAAGAGAGAGTTTTGTTTTTTCTCGGCAGACGACAAGGTTTTCTGGTTGAAGGAAATTCGATGCTGCCGACGCTCAAAAACGGCGACGCGGTTTTAATCAATCCGCAGGCGGAAGTCGAAACCGGCGACATTGTGCTGGCAAATCATCCGTTTAAGCAAAGCGTAAAAATGATAAAACGAATCGGCGAAATATCGAACGACGAGAAATTTCTGCTGGTCGGCGATAACCCGAACGAAAGTTCAGACAGCCGCAGTTTCGGCGCGATTTCTAAAAAAGAAATTTTGGGAAAAGTAGTTTGCCGGTTGAAATAGCCTGACGACGGCACGACAGGCTGAATCTACGCCGCATTCTCAATTTCCGGTTTCCACGTTTTTGCTTTCTTCCGCATCGCATCAAGCTTTTTCCAATGTTCATCAATCGCGTCCTCGCCCGCCTTCGTCAGACTGATGTTGGTGTTCGGAATTTTTCCGACAAATGACTTGACGATGTAAACCACTCCGGCTTCTTCCAGTTTGATTAAATGACTGGAAAGATTACCTTTGCTTAGTCCGGTCAAACTCTGCAAAAATGTAAAATCCGCCGATTCGCAGTTTGCCAGTGCCGTCATAATCGCCAGCCGTGCCGGTTCGTGAAGCAATTTATCGAGTTCGGTCATTTCTTTAAACAGACTCATAAATCTCCTCCTCGCGCTCAATCGGTTTGAGCATTTTGATCATAAAAAGATATTCGGTTAAACCGCTGACCATACAGGCAATTCCGTAAATCAAAAACATTATATTTTCATAAAAAGCGTGTCGTGCCGAATAACGCTGAGAGTTTGTGACGGAAAGAAATATTTGTTCCCAAGGCAGAAAAGCAGAAATTGCCAAAAGTCCTGACAAAACCAACATCATATTGGAAATACCGCGATACTTTGCCCACCAAATAATTAAAACAAATAGTGCAGAAGACAAAGCTGTCACGCTGAACGAAAATTGATATTCCGCGTCAATGTCGCCGGCAACAAAACAACTAAAAAGTAACGGCAACAATACTAAAGAACTTTCTAAAAAAGTCGTTAAATTCCCACTTTTTTCTTTTGTCCTTCCATATTTTCGGCGGTAGTAATCACGGATGCGAGGATAACCGAAAACGGCGTAAACAATAACGAAAAGTAGAAAAACTCCCAAATATGTTAAATCTCGCCCGTAACCGTTTCTGCTCTGTGTATCCAATTCGGTTGCGTAATTGATTATGGCGAAAATACACGCCAAAATGCCGAAAATAATTACCGGCACACCGCGAAAAGCGTTAGTGACTTGTGCGGCAAATTCAATCTTTCTTTTTTTTCGATTCATAATGGTTACCTCGTAAATAAGTAGGTTTGCGCTGCAAACTTGTTTGACAACTTTGAATACACAGAAGCTATTTTCGTGTGTCAAGAACAGGTTTACACTGCAACCTTGTTTTCAAAAAACTCGCTCAAAATACTAACTAGCGACAATTTGCAGGACGAATGTTAAAATATTTTTACAGCACACAATTTTCATAAGCGGGAATTTTAAATGCTCGAAGAAAAAGCGTTGCCGGAAAAAATGAATGAACGACTTATCTAAAGCAAGTTTTTATGAAATTGGCTTAATTTTTTTAGGTTCGCGCCATAAATATATTTGCGAAGGCAAATCAATGAATCCGACGTTGAAAGACGGCGAAACGGTTTTGGTTGACAGAGCGGCAAAAATTGAAATCGGTGACATCGTGATCGCCAAACATCCGGTTGAACAAAACAGTGAAATCGTCAAACGAGTCGAGCGCATAAATGAGCGCGGGGATTATTTTTTGATCGGCGACAATTTGGAAGACAGCAACGACAGCCGCCATTTCGGAGCGGTTACGAGAGAATATATCAAAGGAAAAGTCGTCGCTCGCTTGAGTTAAAGGACAATTGCATTTTATAAAAACTGTATTTTTTGAGGTCGAGTCGCCTGACTTTCGGCAAAAATGGTAAAATGTTTTAATAAAATTTGGAATTATTTTTATGATCGAAGAACAAGTATTAATCGAAAAATTCGTCAGCAAAAAGAAAAAGGAACGTCTGAAAAAACCCGATTGGCTGAAAATCAAAATTGGCGATCCGACCAATCAAAATAAGGTTCTGGCGTTGATTGACGGTTTGAATCTGCACACCGTGTGTCAGGAAGCGAGATGTCCGAACATTTTTGAATGCTGGCAGGACAAAACGGCGACGTTTATGCTCGGCGGCGACACCTGCACACGGCACTGCGGATTTTGCGCCGTCAACAAGGGCAAACCGATGGATTTAGACCCGCTTGAGCCGACGCACGTCGCCGAAGCGGTCGCGCATCTCGGTTTGGAACACGCCGTCATCACCTCGGTCAACCGCGATGATTTACCCGACGGCGGCGCGGCGCACTGGGCGGAAACGATTCGCACGGTTCACGAAATGAACGGAAAATGCCGCGTCGAAGTCTTGATTCCCGATTTTCAAGGCAATGAAGACGCTTTAAATACGGTTCTTAACGCGCGTCCAGAAGTTTTAAACCACAATACGGAAACCATCGCGCGACTTTACCGCCGCGTTCGTCCCGACGCTAATTATCAGCAAACATTGACTTTGCTCGAACGTGCCGCCGTCTATCGTGATACGCAGTTTCCGCGAATGAAAACGAAAAGCGGAATTATGGCGGGTTTGGGCGAAACTTTTGAAGAAGTCGTCGAACTGATGAAAGATTTACGAAGCGTTTCGTGCGACATTATGACTATCGGGCAGTATCTTCAGCCGTATGAAAAACGTCTGCCCGTCGAACGCTACGTCACGCCGGAAGAATTTGCCGAATGGAAAAAAGTCGGTTTGAGTTTAGGCTTCAAACACGTCGAATCTTCGCCGCTCACGCGCTCGTCGTATCACGCACGGCAGCAGAGCGAAGCGGGCGAAAGCGTCGGCGCGACAGTTTAGCCGCTTGAATAATTAAACAGAATAATTAAATTTTGCGGGACAACTTTATCTCAACAAGGAAGAATAAAATTGATGTTTAAAACTAAAATAGCTGTAATATTAGTAATTTTTGCCGTTTTCTCTCTGACGCAGGCGTTCGCGCAGGATTCCTCAAAAGAATTAAAACTCAAGGCTTGCGGAACGAAAGACGTTGATTTTAAAATTTCAACTGATAAAAAACAGCATCCGACACCGGACGCGCCCGCCGACAAAGCGGTGGTTTACGTTTTGCGTCCGACGATAATCGGGTTTGCGGTGCAGTCGAAATTTGCCGTTGACGGTGAATGGCTGGGCGTTAATCGCGGCAAAACTTATTTTTTCTTAATGGTCGAACCGGGCGAACATTATTTTTGCTCGAAGTCCGAAAATCAGGACGCGCTCAAACTAAGCGTCGAAGCGGGAAAAACTTATTATCTTCAGCAAAAAGTTGAAGCGGGATTTATGAAAGCCCGCACCAATCTGGTCGAGATGACCGAAGAAAAAGGCAAAGAAAAATTGAAAGACGTGAATCTGAGTACTTTTGAAGTGAAACAAAAATAACTCGAAAATACCTGATGAAAAATTCAGCCGACATTGCATAACTGTCCGCGCAGGCGGATGCGCTCCGAGCGGCGGGGCGATTTGATGAATGTATCAAAATCTACGAAAAGATTCTCGCGCTCGATGCGCGGCACGTCAATTCTTTGATAAATATAGGGTTGGCGTTGTGGTATCTTGGGCGCAGTGAAGCGGCGATTGAATGTTACGATTTTGCGCTGGCAATTGACTCGCAAAACGCGCCGGCGTGGATGAACAAGGGCAAGGCGCTGAGTTCGCTTGGACGGCGCGACGCTGCGCTGGCGTGTTTTGACCGCGCGCTGGAAATTGATTCGCGGTTCGCCAAAGCCTGGTATAACAAGGGCGATGAACTCGGTCATCTGAACCGTTTTATCGAAGCGAAGGCGTGTTTCGAGAACGCTTTCGAGTTAGGAGTTCCGCAGGCACAGGCGATGATTGCGAAATGTGATGATATTTTGATGAACGAATCATACAGTTGAACAAAATCGTGAAAATAGTTGAAACCAAACGGCTGATTCTGCGTGAAATCGTCGAAACTGATGCTAACTTTATGCTCGATCTGCTCAATCAACCGTCATTTATCAAATACATCGGCGATAGAAACGTACGGACGATTGCGGAGGCTGAAAATTTTATCCAGAATCGCTTGGCGAAAAGTTATGCGGAAAACGGTTTCGGGCTTTATGCGGTTGAATTAAAAGCTGAGTTTTTCATCACTGCTGACGCGCGGGTTTCCGCATCTGAAATCCGAAATCCAAAATCTACAGTCCAAAATCCCGTGATCGGCATTTGTGGTTTTGTGAAGCGCGACACTTTGCCCGATGCCGACATCGGTTTCGCCTTTTTGCCGCAGTTTGAAAAGCAAGGTTACGCGTTTGAATCAGCCGCCGCGATGCTTGCCTACGGCAGAGAAATTCTCAATCTGCGGCGCGTTCTCGCCATCACTTCGCAAGATAACGAAAATTCCGGCAGATTGCTCGAAAAACTACACTTTAAGTTCGAGCGTTTAATTACATTGTCGCCAGAAACGGATGAACTCAAATTATTTGTGTCAAATATGTAAAATTTATCGAAAATTCGGTTAAATTTATTCTTAAAATAACTATCCGAATCTTCGTTCTCGCAATTTGGGCTTTTTCGTGTAAAATTCTGTTTATGTCAATTCAAAGAGATTCTGCCCGAATACTGCGAACATCTTTAAATTCAAAAGTTTTAATAATTGTTTTTATCGCGCTGATTTTTTCTATGCACCAAGAAACGCCTGCCCAGCGCAGGAAAACGCCAATCGTCAAAACGCCGGCGATGGAAACCAAAGCCGCCGCGCCGGAAATTAATTACACGGTTTCGATGCCGCGACCTTATACGCATCTTTTGGAAGTCGAGATGCGCGTGCAGGCGGCGAATCTGCCCGCCGAAACCGAACTTAAAATGCCGGTTTGGACACCGGGTTCATATTTGATTCGTGAATACGCGCGGAACGTGCAGGATTTTGCGGTCAAAAATACTGGCGGAAGCGATTTATCGTGGCGCAAAACCAATAAAAATACCTGGCAGATTGATACCGGCGGCGCGAATGAAATCGTCGTCAGTTACAAAGTTTACGCGAACGAATTGACCGTTCGCACCAACGAACTCAATTCCGATCACGCCTTTTTTAATAACGCCGCGCTGCTGATGTTTCCGAAAGATCAATTGCAGGCGGCTTCGACAGTGAAAGTCGAGCCGTTCGGCGATTGGAAAATTGCGACCGGATTGCCGTCCGTGACAGGACAAACGAACACTTTTCGCGCTCCGAACTTTGATATTTTATACGATTCGCCGTTTGAAATCGGCAATTTTGAAGAAATTTCTTTTAATGTCGAAGGCAAACCGCATCGGTTCGTCATCGAAGGCGAGGGCAATTACGATTTGCGGAAAATTGCGGCTGACACGGCGAAAATCGTCGAACAGGCGTACGGCATTTTCGGCGAACTGCCCTACGATAATTACACATATATTTTGAATTTGCGCGGCGGCGGCGGTCTCGAACATTTGAATTCGACCGCGCTGCAATGGCAAAAATTCGGCTTCAAACCCGAAGCGCGCTACAAAGCGTTTCTCGGACTCGTCGCGCACGAATATTTTCACGCCTGGAACGTCAAGCGAATCCGTCCCGACGCGCTCGGTCCGTTTGATTATGAAAAAGAAAATTACACGCGCAATCTGTGGGTTGCCGAAGGCGGAACGGCTTATTATGAAGGCGTTTTGCCGTTGCGCGCCGGTCTGATTTCTGCTAAGGATTTTCTCGACGAGAAAGTTTCGACCATCAAACAACTGCAAAATCGTCCCGGACGTTTTGAAACCTCGCTCGAAGACGCGAGTTTCGACGCGTGGATTAAATATTACCGGCAGGACGAAAATTCGATCAACAACCAAATTTCGTATTACGACAAAGGCGCGCTCGTCAATTTTCTGCTCGACATCGAAATCCGCAAAGATTCAAACGGCGCGAAATCGCTGGACGACGTGATGCGTTATCTCTATAACGAATTTTACAAAAACGGCAGAAACTACGCGCCCGCCGATTATCAAAAAGCGGCGGAAATAATGGCGGGAAAATCCCTGAACGATTTTTTCAGCAAATATGTGCGCGGCACGACGGAAATTGATTATAATCCGATTTTAAGCGGCATCGGTTTGAAACTGATCATTGAAGGAAACGGTAAAAAAGCGGCATATCTCGGCGCGAATTTAACTGACACCGACGGCAATTTGACCGTTCGCGCGCTGCCTTCGGACACGCCCGCTTATCAGCAGGGTTTGAACACCGGCGACCAAATCGTGGCGATTGACGGCAACCGCGCCAGTCAAACGTTTCTGCAAAGTTATTTGAGCCAGTTGAAACCCGGCGACAAAGTGAAATTGACGATTTTTCGATTCGACACGCTGCGCGAACTCGAAATCACGCTCGGTGAACAGCCGAATCAAAATTATTCAATCGTGCCGGTCGAAAATCCGTCAGACGAACAGAAACGACTTTACAAGCAATATTTACTAAGTGATTTAGAATAGTCGGAGCGCGGACGGCTCGTCCGCCGGTCAGCGCAGCGTTCGTCGAATGCGTTATCAGTAAATTCGCCGATAGACAAACGTTTAGAACGCCTCACTACGCTAGCGTTGGCGGATGAGCCGTCCGCGCTCCAATTAAATATTATGTTTCAGCGAAAATTTGGAAATTTTATTTTATTGATTATCGCGCTGGCGGTTTTCGGCTGTCAGCGCGCCGTGATCGAAAATAAACAAACCGTCGCGCCGCAAACGCTGCGCGACGTTCCCGCGCTGCGTTTAAATTTTCGGTTTGAATCGGATATTCCCGCGCCGACCGAAACGAGCGAAACCGCGCAGTCGCAGGAGAGAAATGCGGCGGTGCAGAGTGATTTCGATCAAAATCGCCCACAGGAACTGCTCGACAAATCAATCACCTCGCCCAACAAACAGAGAGTTTTGGCGGTTTACCACAAAGCCGAAGATTCGCAGGGAGATTTCCGGCTCGATATGTATGGGGCGGACGGAAAACTCGTGCAGAAAATTACGCCCGACGGAATGGCGGTGCATTATCCCGACACGATTGTCTGGTCGCCGGATTCGGGAAATATCGCTTTTATGGCGAAAACGCGCGTTGGACAAACGGTTAATCCAACTTCTGAAAACGCGCCGACTCCGCCGACCAATGAAGCCAACACCGCCGCGCCAAATTCCGAAGCGATCAATGCGAACGGCGAA
The DNA here is from genome assembly GCA_965217575.1 of Pyrinomonadaceae bacterium. Taxonomy (GTDB): domain Bacteria; phylum Acidobacteriota; class Blastocatellia; order Pyrinomonadales; family Pyrinomonadaceae. Next base: position 2,562,035 of record OZ244558.1, read on the forward strand.
ACAAATGCCAATCAAGCCGCCGCAAACACGAACGCGGCGACCGCCGCGCCGCAGGTTGAACCGCCGAAACCGGTGTTGACGTTTCGCACCGAACAAATTTACACGGCGGACACCAACGGCGGCGATCTCAAACCGCTGACGCAAAATGAAGGGTTGATATATTTTTATTTCGTCTGGTCGCCGGACAGTTCGATGCTGGCGGCACTCGCTTCAACTTATCAGGAATGGAATTTTTTGCAGTATCAAGCCGACAGCAAGAGCGAAGTTTTCGTTCCGATGGGCAGACCGCGGCTGGTTGAAAAAAACGGTCGGGAACGGCGGCTTGACGATAATTTAACGGCGGTGCATCCGGTTTGGTCGCCCGATTCGGCAAAAGTCGCCGACGCTTTTAACACGCAGGTCAGAATTTACGACGCAATCGGCAACGCGCCGACGCAAGCCGCGATTCCGCTTCGCAATCAACTGCTGATTTCGTCAAAGGCGTTCGACGACCAACTGCGAAAACAGGAACAGAGCGGAAACTCGAACACGGAAGGTACCACTGCTCCGCCGCTTCCAAACGCCAATCAGCCGGCAAACGCCGCGCCGAATCAGCCGGTCGGAACGCTGCCGGACGAAAGCACGCTGGTTTCGTTTAACCCGATCATCAATCTGGAATGGACGCAGGACAGTCTGCTGTATTTGCAGACCGGATATATCAAACAAATGAAAAATGAAGCCGACAGCGCGAGAAGCTATCTGCGCTGGCACCGGCTGATTTTCAGTCCGCAAGCGGTCGCGCTGCAATAATGCCGGATCCCAGATTCCAAATTAATTTGTCAGAGTTTTATAACATTTATTTGATTCGGGAATATTAAAATCTGGAATCTGGAATCTGGAATTTAAAAATTATGAACAATCAAACAATCGCCGACGTTTACGCGGCAAACGATAAAATTCGTGAAAAGTTAAAACAGACGATTGAAAACGTCTCCGATGAGGCGGCGAATTTTCTGTCTGAAGATGAGAAATGGTCAATCGCGCACTTGGTCGAACATATCTCACTGGTCGAAGAAGGAATGTCGAAAATTTCCGCGAAACTTTTGATGCAGGCGCGGGCTGAAGGGCAAAAAGCCGACGGTCAAGCAAATTTGTCGGAAAACTTCATCACCAAAGCCGCCGAAGCGAAAAGCAGAAACGCTAAATTTGAAGCTCCCGAACCGATGCGTCCGACGGGCAGTCAAACGATTGCGGAATCACTGGCGAGAATGGAAGAAAATCGCCACAGACTGGAAGAACTGCGCCCGCTTTTCGAATCATTTGAATGCTCGAATTTTACATTTCCGCATCCGTCTTTCGGCGCAATGACCGCACACGACTGGCTGACGCTGATCGGCGGACACGAAGCGCGCCACCTCAAACAACTCGAAAAACTGATTGAAAAAAGCGCGGTGAAAACCGAATAAATTTCGATTAAATCAGACGATTTCCATAATTTCCGCCAACGATTTGCGTTTGATGGCGGGAACTTGCGCGTTTTCGGCGGCGTAACCGACGGGAATTAAGACAAAAGGCACTTCGTTTTTCGGACGCTTTAATATTTTCTGCAAAAATTTCATCGGCGAAGGCGTGTGCGTCAGCGTCGCAAGTCCGGCGTTGTGCAAAGCGGCGAGCAGCATTCCAACGGCGATGCCGACCGATTCCTGCGAGTAATATGTTGGCTCGGTTTCATCGTTTTCCGTCACCGCATTGATGCGAAAAACGACGATCAAATACGGCGCGATTTCCAGAAAAGGTTTGTGTTCGTCGGTTCCCAAAACCGCCAGCCGTTTCAGCCACTTTTCCGACATTCGCCCGTGATAGCTTTCAAATTCTTCGCGTTCGGCAGCTTCGCGGATTTGGCGTTTCACTTCCTTATCGCGGACGACGACAAAACGCCACGGCTGCATATTCGCTCCTGAAGGCGCGGTTCCCGCCGTCAAAATCGCCGTTTCAATTATTTCAAGAGGAACTTCCCGGGCGGAAAATTCGCGCACCGTGCGACGGCGATTCAGATTTTCATAAAATTCTTCGGCGCGTTCGATTTGTTCGCTTTTTTCGACTTTCTGAAAATCAAGCGAAACAAATTTTGGTTTTGGAAAAGTTTCGTTCATCTAAATTAGATAAAAAAGCCCGCTTAAATTGCAAATTCGGCAACGACCGGCGTATGGTCGCTCGGTCTTTCCGCTCCGCGCGGTTTTCGGTCAATCCAGCAGCCGACACATTTTTCCGCCAGACTTTTTGAAGTCCAAATGTGATCAATTCGCAAACCCTGATTCTTGAAAAACGCGCCTTCGCGGTAATTCCACCACGAAAACTTCTGTTCGTCGCCGTTAATTTGTCGAAAAACATCAATAAATCCCCATTGTTTGACGTGGTACATCGCGGCGCGTTCAGGTTTGGAAAAGTGCAGTTTGCCTTCCCACGCCTTGACGTTCCAAACGTCGAGTTCGTCCGGCGCGACGTTAAAATCGCCGCATAATAGAACATCGCCGCCCGTATCGCAGGTTTCGTCGAACATCTTTCGCAGTCTTTGCAACCAATCGAGTTTGAATTTAAATTTGTCCGACCAAAGTTCCGTGCCGTTCGGAATGTAAGTGTTGACGATGCGAATGTCGTCAATCGTCGCGGCGATCAAACGTTTCGGCGCGTCGAGTTCGTCATCGTGAAAATTTTTCTGCACGTCTTTTATTTCGTGTTTCGATAAAATCGCCACGCCGTTGTAAGATTTCTGTCCGATAAACGCCGCTTTATATCCGGCATTTTCGATTTCTTCGAGCGGAAATTTTTCGTCAACCGTTTTCGTTTCCTGCAAACACAAAACGTCTATGTCGTGTGTTTGCAGCCAGTTCAAAACTTGTTCAAGACGAACTGCGATTGAATTTACATTCCAGGTGGCTATTTTCATCAGTTATATTTTTATCACAACAAATCACGTAACGGAAAAATCCTAAATTTTCTTATTTTGAGAATTTCTCTCCCAAAAAACCCCGTCCGCCAAACCCTGAATCGTTTTATCATTTTCAGCCAAAGCCAGACGTTTTTCCGTCAAAAGACAGTAATTCTCGTCTGCTTCGATACCGACAAAATTGCGATTGAGCTTTTTGGCGACGACAGCGGTCGTGCCGCTTCCGGCGAACGGGTCTAAAATCAAATCGTTTTCGTTTGTCGAAGCTAAAATAATTTTCGCCAGCAGTTTTTCCGGTTTTTGCGTCGGATGCGGCGTATTTTCGGGCATTGACCAAAACGGCACGGTCAAATCAGTCCACAAATTTGACGGGTGCGTCAGGCGAAAATTTCCGTTTTCGCTTTTACTCCAGTCTTTCGGTTCGCCGTTTTGCGTATATGGCGCGAGAACTTTGCGCTTTGTTTTTACCGCGTCGAGATTAAAGGTAAATTCGTCGGAAACGGTGAAAAACCAAATATCTTCCGCCGCGTTTTTCCAATTTGCCTTTGCGCCCCGACCTTTTTCGCGTTCCCAGGTGATGCGGTTTCGCAAATTAAAATATCTCATTCCGACGCGCTGAATCGCCGAAGCCGAACGCCAATCGCCGCAAATATAAATCGAAGCTGTCGGCTTTAATAATTTCACGCAGTCTTTCAGCCACGAATCAAGCCAGATTTCATATTCGTCGAGCGAAGTTTGTTTGAAGGAATTCGTGCCGAAATTTTTCGTCAAATTATACGGCGGATCGGCGAAAATCAAATCGAAACTATTTTCGGAAAACAGTTTCAGAATCTGAAAAGCGTCGCCGCAAATTGTTTTATTTTTTGTTTCCTCTAATGAATTTCGCAGTTGGAGATAAATCAAATTTTCGCGGTAAATTTTCACTTCTTCAGCGCGCAGTTCAATCGTGCGGTTGCGCCCGGCGCGTGGTTTTTTCGCGTTTAAATTCATAATCAACCGGCAAGCAAAAGTGAAGCGAGAAGCGTTGCGCGTTTTGGAATATCGTCAACAAAAATAAACTCTTCGAGCGTGTGCGCGCCGCCGCCGGAAACGCCCAAACCGTCTAAAACCGGAACATTCAGCGCGGCAACAAAATTTCCGTCCGACGCGCCGCCGACCTGCGTTTCGCCGAGTTCGTAAGTGAAACTTTCGGCGATTTTTCGGGCTTTTTCGTAAAGATTTACAACGGCTGCGGTTCGTTCCATCGGCGGGCGATTTATTTCGCCGGTGACTTCGAGCGACACTTTTTCGTCAAAAGATTTGAAATTTTTCAGCGCGTTTTCGACTTTTTCGGCTTCCGATTTTTTTGTGAAACGCACATCAATTTCGCAGCTCGCATATTCGGGAATTACGTTTGAAGTCGTGCCGCCGGAAACCGTGCAGACATTAGCGGTCGTGCCGTTTGCCGGATCGTTTAACTCTTGAATTTTCGGAATTTGACGCGCGATTTCCAAGATCGCCGACGCGCCTTTTTCCGGTTCAAGTCCGGCGTGCGCGGGAATTCCGTGAGTTTTCAGCCGAAACATTCCCGTTCCTTTTCGTCCGGTTTTGACTTTTCCGTTCGCCGAAGGTTCGCACACGAGACAAAATTCGGCGCGTTCGGCTTCGCGTTCGACTAATTCTCTACCCGTCGGACTTCCTATTTCTTCGTCGCACGACAGCAAAATCGTGATCGGTCTCGCCGGTTCGAGATTAAATTTTACAAATGTTTTGAGAATTTCTAAAGCTAAAATGACATTGGCTTTCATATCGAAAATTCCGCAGCCGTAAAACTTACCATCTTCGACGCGTGTCGGATTTTGTTCTTTTGTTTTCCGCGGGTGAACGGTGTCGGTGTGTCCCAAAAGCAGAATCGGTTTTTCGTTCGACTCGAAAGCGCGAATTATCAGATGTTCGCCGTAATTTTCGGCGAAAACGCGCTTGATTTGAAAATCCGGCGAGATTTTATTTGTTTGATTTACGAGAAAATCCACGACCGCGCGATTTCCGGCAATATCGCGCGAAGGCGATTCGATGTCAACGATTTCCCGAATTAAATTTAAAGTGTCGTCTTGTTCGCTGTGAAAATATTCAAGAAATTCTCGCGCTTTCATAATTTGCCGATATTATGAGGAAAAAAAAGTGGTGCGGACGAATGGAATCGAACCATCACGGGATTGCTCCCACGGGCTTCTGAGACCCGCGCGTCTACCAGTTCCGCCACGTCCGCGTGAAATGGGTAAATGTGATGATACGAATTTACGAGCGAAAGTTCAAGAAACGCTTGCGGTTTATCTTTTTTAAAGCGAAATTTGTTATATTTAATATGATGCAAAATGCTGAGAAGAAAAATTATCTGCGCGAAAATTTGACGAAAGCGCAGCAAAAGATTGAAAAAGCAGCGCGCGGAGTCGGCAGAAATCCGAAAGATGTCAAACTTATCGCCGTCAGCAAAACGCATCCGACAGAAGTTTTGAGCGAAGCGATTGACGCGGGCGCGACGGTTTTCGGCGAAAATAAAGTGCAGGAAGCTGAAGATAAAATCAAAATTCTCGGACGCGAAAATGTCGAGTGGCATTTAATCGGACATTTACAGAAAAACAAGGCGCGAAAAGCCGTGCAGCTTTTTAATGTCATTCAAACGCTTGATTCAATTGAACTTGCCGAACGATTAGAGCGTATTTGTCAGGAAGAAGAACTGCCGAGTTTGTCGGTTTTGATTCAGATTGATCTGGCGAAAGAAGCGACGAAAAACGGCATCGAAGAAAAAGATTTGCCGGAATTAGCTGCATTTCTGCAAAATTGCGACTGTTTGAAGTTTGACGGTTTGATGATTATTCCGCCGTATTTTGAAGACGCGGAAAAAGTTCGCCCGTATTTTCGCCGACTGCGCGAAATCCGCGACGAATTTTTGCCGAACGGCGAACTTTCGATGGGAATGAGTCACGATTACGAAATTGCGGTCGAAGAAGGCGCGACGCTCGTGCGCGTCGGCACGGCGATTTTCGGCGCACGCGGAAATTATTAGTTATCCAGACGGAGAGTGGACGGCTCGTCCGCTTCGAGCGTGAACGCGAGACAAATATTGTCAGTAAATTTTATCCAATTAAAGTATTTAACGCTCGCTTTGCTCTTATTGGCGGACGAGCCGTCCGCGCTCCGACTGAATTAGAATTTTTATGTTTTCAGATATTTATACGATTATTTTTTGGGTCATCACAGGCGCATTTTTAACATTTGCCGCGTTGATGATTTTGCGGCTGATTTTTAATTATTCAGACCCGAATCCGTTCGGCACAGTCGGCAGAGTTTCTTATCGAATCAAAAAACTCACGGACAAATTCGTTTATCCGGCGGCGAGATTTCTGGCGAATTTTCGCGTCAACACCAAACTCGCGCCGCTTCTGACGCTTTTTATCGCCGGAGTTTTGGCATATTTCGCGCTCGGAATTATTCAAAACACGCTTTTTATCGCTGACGGTTTAACGAGTTCGATCAAAATCGGAAACATCAGCGCGTTTGTCGGTTTTACGCTTTACGGGTTGATCAGTTTGTATATTCTGTTTATTTTTATCCGGTTCATTTCGATGTGGTTTGTCTTTACGCGCGGCACTTTTCTTGGTTTTGTCCAGCGCGTCACCGATCCGGTTTTGATTCCGCTGCGCCGTCTGATTCCACCGATTGGAATGTTTGACATTTCGGCGATGATTCTTCTTCTTCTGCTCGGATTTCTGCAAAGTATTATTATGCGGACGTTTGTTTATTAGTGATTCAATTTACCGAAAAAGACGGCGCGGTGATTTTTAACGTCCGCGTCGTGCCGCGCGCGTCGAAAAGCGAAATTGTCGGCGAATTGGGCGGCGCGCTGAAAATCAGAATCTGCGCTCCGCCGGTGGATGGCGCGGCGAATGCCGAATTGGTCAAAGTTTTGGCGAAAACCTTGGGCGTTTCCAAAAGTCATATTCAAATTACGAGCGGTCAAATCTCGAAAACAAAACAAATTCGCGTTTCAAACACGACCGGCAAAATTTTAGCCGCCATTTTGCAAGCTAAAAATTAGCGTGATATATTCAAACTTTTCAATCTAAATCAGCAAAACAAAGGAAACTTATAAAATGTCAGGACACTCCAAATGGCACACTATTAAACACAAAAAAGGCGCGTTAGATGCCAAACGCGGAAAGGTTTTTACAAAAATTATCAAAGAAATCACGGTCGCGGCGCGCACCGGCGGGAGCGGCGATGTCGAAGCGAACGCGCGTCTGCGAAAAGCCGTCAATGACGCGAAAGCGCAAAATATGCCGAACGACACGATTGACCGCGCGGTCAAGCGCGGCACGGGCGAACTCGAAGGCGTGAATTACGAGGAAATCACTTACGAAGGTTACGGCATCGGCGGCGTGGCGGTGCTGGTCGAAACGATGACCGACAACCGCAATCGAACGGTTGCCGAACTGCGGCATTTGTTCTCGAAAAACGGCGGCAATCTCGGCGAAGCCGGTTCGGTCGCGTGGATGTTCGACAAAAAAGGTTTGATAATCGTTGATAAAGAGGCGAAATCGGAAGATGAACTTTTTGAAATCGCCATCGAAGCCGGCGCGGAAGATATGCAGGACGAAGGCGACGTTTTTGAAATTTACACCGCGCCGGAAAACTACGATGCGGTTGACGAAGCCGTCAAAAAAGCCGGAATCGAGCCGCAAGCCTCCGAACTTTCGATGATTCCGCAAAATTACATCAAACTTGAAGGCGACGACGCGAAAAAGATGCTCAAACTCTACGAAGCCGTCGAAGACAACGACGATGTGCAGAATATTTACGCCAATTTCGATATTGACGAAAGCGAGATGGAGTAACTTCAAATTCCTGATTCCAAATATATGAACGCTTAATTACTCATACAAAAGTAAAGGATTTAATTATCATTTTATCGGCGGCGGGAAAAGTTTCGCGGAATTTTGAATAGGTAAAACTTTCCTTAGCTTTTCGGCTGACGATTCAAGATTTACGATTACTGACGTTAAGAAAAACCTGTATCTCTTTTTCGGGAAAGATGTTAGAATTAAAACGCTTTTTGATAAAACGGAGGATTTTTTGAATAATGTCTTTAATAATTTGCCCCGAATGCGGTCACGAAGTTTCAACGACCGCTACCGCCTGTCCTAATTGCGGTTATCAATTTATGCCGCCGGTCGTTCATCCGCCGGTTCAGAGAAACGTCGTCATCAGCGAAGTTCCGCGCGAACGCGAAGGTTTTCCGCCGTGGGCTTTTATTCCCCTCGGCGTTTTGGCTTTAGGGCTGATATTTTTGTTTTTCTTTCTCTTTAAAAGTAATGATAACGGCAGCAATATCAACGTCAATCTCGCCGCGCGCACATCGCCTGTCAATGCGCGGGAGACGACCATTCGCAGTGAGCCGCCGACGCAGATCGTCGTGCCTCCGTCGTCTGAACCGCAGCAGGTAATTGTGCCGCCCGCCGCGCCGATGCCTCCGTCATCTTCGGAAACTACCGTCACGACGGTTGCGCCGGAAACGGTCGCGCCGGATAAAGGAACGGTTGATATTGAAGCGAAAATCGCCACTAAATCAGGCGCGATTGAGCCGGTTCAAAAGGAAAAGTTTTATCTGCTCGATAAAGATTTGCAAAGTATTCTGAGCGATGCCGACATCCAGGATGAAACCGGACAAGGCTTAAATACGGCTTTCGGTTTGTCGGTCGTCTATCCCGACAAATACCGCGAAACTAACAAAAAATCGCTGGACGCGATCAATAAACACGTCAAATATGATGTTCTGACCGATGCAAGCGGCAAAGCGCAGATGAAAGATGTCAAACCGGGCAGTTATTATCTATTCGGCATCACCAAAACGCGCAACGGCTACGCCATCTGGAGTTCGCCGGTGGCGATTCAGACGGGAGACAACAAACTTGTGCTTGATCCGGTGCGAATGACGGAAATAAATCAGTAATTAAAATTTAAAACAGGAATCCGCGCGTGAGCGAGAAGGCGAGAATTATTAACTCTTGCAGTTTCATTCACTCGCGGATTTTTTCGCTGCCGAAAGTTTATTTCAATTTCAATGAAAATCATTCTTCTTGATTAGTCCGCCTTCAACGTCTTCAATATTGTGAATGATGATAAAAGCGAGTGGATCAATTTCCTTGACGGCGGTTTTGATCGTGCCGATTTCGAGCCGCGTCACGACGACGTATAAAATATCGCGTTCCGCATCGCTCACGCCGCTTTGTCCTTTATAAACAGTGACGCTGCGCCCTAAATCATTGACCAAAACCTTTTTAATCGCTTCGTGACAGTTGGAAGTAATAATCACGGCGTGAAATTCTTCGATGCCGTAAAGCAGAAAATCAATCGTTTTCGAGGCGGCAAAATAAGTCAAAATCGAATACATCGCGCTTTCGACGCTTAGGAAAAAAGCCGCCGCGACGAAGATTAAAATATTCAGAATCAGAATAATATCGGAAACTTTCAGGATGCTCGATTTTTTGCTGATGAGCAGCGCGGCGATTTCCGTCCCGTCCAAAATCGAACCGCCGCGAATCGCCAGACCGATGCCCGCGCCGATAAAAAACCCGCCGAAAACCGCCGTCAAAAGTTTGTCCGGCGTAACATCGGGAAACGAAACAAAGGCGAGAACGATTGACAAACCCGCAATCGTCAACGCGCCTTTGACCGCAAATTTTTTGCCGATGCGCTTATAACCGAGCGCGATAAACGGCAGATTAATCACTGCAATCAAAATCGCCAGCGGAAAATGCGTCGTTTCCGCAATCAGCATCGAAACGCCCGTCACGCCGCCGTCAATAAACTGGCTCGACAGCAAAAAACCTTTGATCCCGAACGCCGCCGAGAAAATGCCGATGACGATGAGAAAAATATTGATAACTTCGCGGAAAGTTTTGCTCATAAATCGAATAGAACATCTTCATTAATGGTTCGATATTTTGATTTTAACACCGCCAATAGATGCACGTCCTCCGGCAAATTCAAATTTTAAAGCGAAAAGCGAGTTCAAAATTGAACTCGCTTTTTGTTTTATTTATTAGTTACCTAAAAGTAGTGGTTACGGAGTGAACCGTCATACTTACCTTTTTGCAGACAACAGTTTTTGAAATCTACGACTTGAACCGCAGGGACATAAATCATTTCTACCAAGTTTTTCAGCTAATTCTTTGTCACCGTGAATAATTCTCAAGCCTTTTTTTACCTGCGTTTCAGATGGATAACCTCTGCATCGTTTACTGGATTTTTCAAAAGGAGTATTGTTCCTTTAACTTATTTTGCTTTGACATTGTTTTGTCCTCCTCAAAATTTAACTCATTCTGCTTGAGCAGAGAAAATAGTATATCAAATAAGATTTATAAAAGTTAATTGCTGATGCTGCAATTTGATTTGCGGAAGGGCTGTGACTTTCCGTCAGCCTTTCTCTGAGTTATTGAGGCTGCAACCTCATTTTTTGAAACGAATTGAGGCGCAGCCTCAATAACTCAGACGCGAATCAGGGAAAGGCACAGCCTTTCCGCACATCAGCGGGCATAGCCCGGAAAAATGTATTTTGCGTAAACTCAATTAATTAGATATAGCGTAAGTTTCTATCTGGCGGGAACTTCAAAAGTTCATTGGTCGGGTTATTTTGAAAACTTCACTTCCCGATAGATTTCTTCGAGCGAAATACGGCAGTTGATTGATTCCAAAACGAGTTCGTCGGCGTTTTCCGTGAGCAGATTAACTTTCCACTCCTTCTCGCTGATCTTGATAAAATGTTCGATCCGCATCGCGTCCTGTTCGATCAAAACGTAATCGGTCAAACTTTCGAGCGACATATAAGAGTCGAGTTTTTCGTTGCGGTCTTTGAGTTTGATTGATTTTGAAAGCACTTTGATGACGATTTTCGGATTGAACAAAATATCTTTTTTGTTGTCTTCAAACTTTCGCTCGCCGCAAACGACGACAATATCGGGATAATAATAATTTCCCTTATTCGTTTTGACGCGCATATCACTTGAAAAAGCGCGGCAATCACCTTTTTTTGTTTGAATGCCGATTTCCAAAAAAACATTTGAAGAAATGACGTTGTGATTTTCGCTCGCGCCCGCCATTGCGACGATTCTGCCATTGATAAATTCACTTTTTTCAAACGCCTGTCTTTCAACGCGCAAGTATTCTTCATCCGTCAGAGATTCTTTTTTATACGCGAGATTACTTTTGCTCATAACCGTTATTTTAGCCGAGTTTTCAGCAGCGAACAAAGATTTTTAATTCAAAAACTCAACATCATCATTCGGTAAACTCAAAGGCGCGTCAAACTTTGGCGCGTCTTCTTCCAAGCTCCAAATTTCAAACAGCGCAGGCGGACATTCCTGAATAAAACGCGACGGTTTTTGCAGAACGGTTTGGCGGTTGTAATCGGTAATCATCAGCGGATAAGTTAAATAAAGTTCGTCCTGCGCTCTGGTCAGCGCGACATACCAAAGGCGGCGTTCTTCTTCTTCGCTGTCAATTTCTTTTAAACTACGCGGCGACGGGAATTTGCCTTCCGCCGCCCAGATCAGAAAGACGGCTTTCCATTCCAAACCTTTCGCCTGATGAACGCTTGTTAATGTTAAAAGCTCGTCTTCTTCGCCGCCCATCACGACATCTTCGCCGACGATTGCCGAAGGTTCTTTGAAGCGTTCAGTTGATAAAAGCGCGAGTTCCGACAGGAAATCTTCGGTTGAATCGTAACGCGACGCATACATCGCCAGACCGCGCAAATCTTCGAGCCGCGCTTCGGCGTTTTCGTAGTTTTCTTCCAAGTATTGCTCGTAACCGTTCGTTAAAATCAGTTCGATTTGTTTGGCGGGTTTGTGGCGATTGTCGTCCGAAGTAATTTTTTCCAAAAGCTCGACGAAATTTTTCCAGTTATTTTTACTGCGCGGCTGATATTTGAAATCTTCGCGTTTCGCCAACGCCAGCGGATTTTCGGCGTAAGCTAAACTTTCATAAATCTTATTCGCCGTCGCGTTGCCGACGCTCGGAATCATTTTTAAAATGCGTTTCCAAGCCAGTTCGTCGCGCGGATTGACGATGATTCGCAAGTAAGAAATCACGTCTTTGATGTGCGCCTGCTCGAAAAACCGCACGCCGCTTTGCACGCGATACGGAATGTTTCTTCTCGTTAATTCGAGCTGTAATTCAATCGAATGATAATGCGAGCGATACAAAACGCCGATTTCTTCGAGCGATGTGCCTTCATCGCGCAGTTCCAAAATCCGCGAGGCGACGAACGCCGACTGCTGTTCGACATCCGCGCACGGAATCAGCGCGGGTTTGAAATCCTTCGAGCGTTTGACGGCTTGCAGAATCTTCGGAAACTGGCGGCGGTTATTGGCAATCGAGACGTTCGCCAAGCCGAGAATTTCCGGTGTCGAACGATAATTCGTTTCCAGTTTGTAAGTGTCCGCCTGTGGATAACGCTGTGGAAATTCGTAAATGTTGGTAAATTCCGCGCCGCGCCACGCAAAAATGCTCTGCGCGTCGTCGCCGACGACCATCACGTTTTTGTGTTTGACGGCGAGCAGATCAATCAATTCGGCTTGCAGTTTGTTCGTGTCCTGATATTCGTCCACCAAAATATGCTGAAACTGTTCGGCGTAAACGGCGGCGATGTCCGGTTTTTCGATCAAAAGGCGTTTCCAATTTAACAATAAATCGTCGTAATCCATCACGTTGCGCTCTTTTTTCCGCTCCATATAAACGAAATCAACGCGCTTGATTTGCTGCGACAGCATTTCAAAATACGGATATTTTTTGATGATGACCTCTTCAATCGGCTGGTCGGTGTTATTGGCGTAAGAGATGATGCTCTGGACGACTTCGGGTTTCGGAAACCGTTTCGCCGTCGTGTCAATCGCGGCTTCTTCGATGCAGACATTGATAAAGTCGCGCGCGTCTTCGCTGTCCAAAATTGAGTAATTGGAATCGAAACCGATGGAAACGGCGTGTCTTCTTAAAATTAAATTGGCGATGCGGTGAAAAGTTCCGCCCCAAATTTTGTGAACATTCTGGCTGCCCGTGAGCATTTCGACTCTTTTCAACATCTCACGAGCGGCGCGATTGGTAAAAGTCGCCAGCAAAATCCGTTGCGGCGAAACGCCCTGTTCGATCAAATAAGCGACGCGGTAAGTGATCGCGCGAGTTTTCCCCGTTCCCGCGCCCGCGACGACGAGCGCGGCGTTCGGTTTCGCCGTCACAACGCGAAACTGTTCCTCGTTTAATTCCTGCCAGTAACGAGTTAATTTTTCGGGCAGCGAATTTTCATCTCTTTTGATAACATATTTTTTCATTGAAAATCTATTTTACTTCGGCGGATGCTTGCCGACAAGATGCAGAATTTGCGAAGATTTTTCAAACCTCCGTGATTGAGTTTCAGAGGTTTAATCGTTACGCGACCTTTTGCCGTCAAAGCGATAATTTCCGTAAAATCTTCACTCCAACTAAAATTTTCTTCCCAAACATCTTTTCGCGGATCGAAAAATGAAATCGTTTCCTTTGTTTCGGAATCAACGGCTGAAATTCGATGGGATTTGTATTTATTGCAGCCGGGACACGATAGAGCCAGATTTTCCAAAGTTGTTTCGCCGCCTTTTGAAACGGGATAAATATGTTCCAGTTCAAAAGCCGAAGCAGAATATTCTTCGGGCAAAAAGCAGTATTCACACAAACCGTTCGCTCTTGCGAAAACTTGTTTTCTAATAAAAGCAACGGAATTTTTAGCCATAATTTTTCGGCTTAATATTTAACTCTTTCAAAATCTCGTCAAGCGGTTGTTGGCGTATTTGCGAAATCTTATACAGCCATTTGAGGTGTTTGACCGCTATTTCTTCGAGTTCGCCGGTGAGTTTGAGCAATTCTTCGTGTTCTTCAGACGTGATTTTTTCGGCGCGAAATTTTTTGAGAAGTTTTCCGTAAGTTTTTTGATCTTCGGGCGAAAGATCAAGATTTTTTATTTTGACAACCAATTCAGCTTCACGTCTTTTTAATCTTTTAGCATCTTTAAATAATTTATCAACTTCCTTTTCCGGCATTCGCACAACCACACTCAAAATACTTTCTGCGGTAACTTCTAAATTTTGCACTTCCATATCATTTCGACCTCAAAAGCTAATTAGAAACAGATTAACATAATTCCACGCATTTTCAGATGTTTCAAAATCATCAGTTTGACACGCTTCAACATCTGAATTTTCGTTCAATAGATAAACCTTCGTTTTGTAAAATTCGGAGCGTCTGGCTTAAGATGTATCTCAGGGAGAAACAAGAAAATGAGTTTGAAAGAAAAAATAACCGGCGATATAACCGCCGCAATGAAGGCAAAGGACGCGGATCGGCTGTCGGTTCTGCGAATGGCGAAAGCCGCGATGATGAACGAGCAGAATAAAAAAGGCGTGGGTTATGAATTAAATGACGAAGAAACCACCAAAGTTCTAAACACACTGGTCAAACAGCGACGCGATTCGGTCGAGCAGTACGAAAAAGCCGGACGCGACGAACTCGCTGAAAAGGAAAAATCGGAAATCGTCATTCTCGAAGACTACCTGCCGCAATCAGCGACTAAGGAAGAAATCGAACGTGCCGTCGCCGAAGCGGTCAGCGAAACCGGCGCATCTTCAATGAAAGAAATGGGCGCGGTGATGAAAGCGGCACAGGCGAAACTCGCCGGTAAATCGGTGGACGGAAGATTAGTCAGTGAAACCGTCAAAGCGAAACTCGCTTAAATTACGAAAGACAAAGGACGAATGACCGGAACCACTTTTCAGTTCTTCATTCTTCCTTTCGACGAAATTTACCCGAACATATTTCTCACTTTGTCTATAAAAGATTCATCGTGAAAATCAAAATCTTCAACTTCGCCGAGTTGTTCGAGCAGTTTGCGCTGTTCTTTGGTTAGCGATTTCGGCGTAATCAACGTGACGGCGATGAACAAATCGCCTTTGCCGCGACCGCCGAGCGCGGGCATTCCGTGTGATCTGAGACGAAAAACCGTTCCCGTTTGTGTTCCCGCCGGAATTTTTAATTCTTCTTCGCCGTCTAAAGTTTTAACTTTAATTTCTGCGCCGAGCGCAGCTTGCGCGAATGTCAGCGGCGCGGCGGAATATAGATTTGCGCCCTGCCGTTCAAACATTTCGTGTTCGGCAACGTGAATGACGACGAACAAATCGCCCGCGCCGCCGCCCTGCGTTCCCGCTTCGCCTTCGCCGTTAATTCGCAGACGCGAGCCGGTTTCGACACCCGCCGGAATTTTTATTTCAAGTTGTTTTTCCTTTTCGATGCGCCCCGCGCCGCCGCATTTTTTGCACGGATTTTTGATAATTTGCCCGCGTCCGGCGCAGGTCGGACAAGTTCGCATCACCGAGAAAAAACCCTGCTGATAGCGCGTTTGCCCGCTGCCGCTGCACGTTGGGCAGGTTTCGGGAGTCGCGCCGTTCGCCGTGCCTTTGCCGTCGCATTCGTCACATTTTTCGAGACGCGGAATGCGAAGTTTCTGCTCTTTGCCGAGTGCGGCTTCTTCCAGCGTGATTTCCAAATCATACCGCAAATCCGCGCCGCGCTGCGCCGATGTGCGCGACGACGCGCCGCCGCGCTGCCCGCCGAACATATCGCCGAAACCGAACAGATCAAAAATATCTTCGATGTTGGAAAATCCCGGATTAAAACCCGCGCCGCCCGCGCCCGCGCCAACGCCCTGATGTCCGAAACGGTCATACGCCGCGCGTTTTTGCGAGTCCGACAGCACGGAATATGCTTCCGCCGCTTCCTTAAATTTTTCTTCCGCCGCCTGGTCGTCCGGGTTTTTATCAGGATGATGTTTGATCGCCAATTTGCGATACGCCGCTTTGATTTCCACTTCGGTCGCAGTTTTGGTTACTTCTAAAATTTCGTAATAATCGCGTTTGCTCATAATTTATGATTCCAGATTCCAGATTCCAAATTCCAAATTTTATCTATTCGTCGGCGACGCAAAATCTGATAATTTAAAAACTGAAAATCCAAGTTTCGCATACGAACTTGGACAATTTTCTATTATAACTGTTTAATGGTAAATGGTAAATGGTCAACAGTTGATGAGAAATTTGTCTCGAAATTAGCCGTTTACCGTTTATCAATATGCTTTTAGTGATAGATAATTACGATTCTTTCACCTACAATCTCGTGCAGTATTTAGGTGAACTCGGCGCGGAAATGGTTGTACGGCGCAACGACGAAGTGACGATTGAAGAAATCGAAAAAGACATCAAACCCGAAAAGATTTTGATTTCGCCCGGACCGGGAACCCCCGACGACGCGGGCATTTCGCTTGAAATTTTAGAAAAATTCGGCGGCAAACTGCCGATTTTGGGCGTGTGTTTGGGACACCAGTCAATCGGGCAGATTTTCGGCGGCAAAGTCGTCCGCGCACCCGAACCGGTTCACGGCAAGCCGGTTGAAATCGTTCACGACGGCAAAACCGTTTTCGCCGGATTGAGCGATAATTTTCAAGCCGGACGTTATCATTCGCTGATCGTCGAACGCGATTCTCTGCCGGAATGTCTGGAAATTTCCGCCACATCGCCCGACGGTTTGATTATGGGTTTGCGGCACAAAACTTACCAAATCGAAGGCGTGCAGTTTCATCCCGAATCAATTTTGACACCCGAAGGCAAAAAATTGCTGCAAAATTTTCTTGAAATTTGAAATAGATTCACTTCAAACTCGATCTACTTTTCCTTAACCTGAATTCCCAGATTTTTTATTCGGCGATGCAGATGACTTCTATCAACGCCCATCAATTCGGCGGCGCGGGTAATGTTGCCGTCGGCTTCGGCGAGTTTGTGAATGATAAATTCGCGCTGGTAAGCGTCGGTCGCGTCTTTGAAAGACGGAAAACGAAAACTCGACGCGGGCGCGGATGTTTTCGCGTCAAGTTCGGGCAAATCTTCCGCCGCAACTTTTTGTTTGCCGTGCATAATAATCACGCGTTCAATCGTGTTGCGAAGTTCGCGCACATTGCCGAGCCACGCGTAATTTTGCAGCGCGGCAATCGCTTCGACGGTGAAATTTTTCGGTTTTTTGCCGTAATCCGCCGAAAATTTGCGGTTGAAATGCTCAATCAACAGCGGAATATCTTCCGATCTTTCACGAAGCGGCGGAATCTGAAACGGAATAACGTTGAGCCGATAAAATAAATCAGCGCGAAAATCGCCGTCTTCGATCAAATTTGACAGCGGTTTATTCGTCGCTGAAATCACGCGCACGTCAACTTTAACCGGCGTATTGCTGCCGACCGGCTCGAATCGCTGTTCTTCTAAAACGCGCAGCATTTTCGCCTGCACACGCGGCGACATATCGCCGATTTCATCAAGAAAAAGCGTCGCGCCGTCGGCGATTTCAAACTTCCCTTTTTTTGCAACAAGCGCGCCCGAAAACGCTCCCTTCGCGTGTCCGAAAAGTTCCGATTCGACCAAATCTTCGGGAATCGCGGCGGAATTTATCTCGACAAACGGCGCGTTTTTCCGTTTCGACTGCGCGTGAATCGCTCTGGCGACAAGTTCTTTGCCCGTTCCCGATTCGCCCGAAATCAAAACCCGCCCATCAGTCGGCGCGACAATCGCAATCTGTTTTCGCAGCGCGCGCATCGCCACCGATTCGCCGATCATCGCGTATTCTTCGCTTAATTGTTCGTTCAAATTTCGATTCGAGCGTTCGAGTTCACGCTGCCGAATCGCGTTTCTGACGGTCAGAATCGTTTTTTCGAGCGACAGCGGTTTTTCAATAAAATCAAACGCGCCGAGTTTCGTCGCATTAACGGCGGTTTCGATATTGCCGTGACCCGAAATCATCACGACCGCCGAATTATTGCCGTTTTCGCGCAATCTTTTGAGCGTTTCCAAACCGTCAATTTCCGGCAACCAGACATCGAGCAAAATACACGCGAAATTATTTTCTTCGACAGATTTCAGACACGCTTCGCCCGATTCGACGGTTTCCACATCAAAACCTTCGTCCTCCAAAACGCCGCGCAGTGTTTCACGAATTCCGCGTTCGTCGTCAACGATTAAAAGAGAATTAAACATTTGTGAATTTTACGGTACGACAATGATATTGCCGAATTGATTAATAATGAATGTCAAAAGCGAAGGCGTGAGTTATTCCGAGTTTTTCCATTACAATTTTGCTTGAACAATCTGTAAAACTCCATCCTTTGTCTGAATAATTTTTGAATACTTCCCAAGTTTTGATAATGTCTTCGCTGTTTAAATCGTAAACGCCGGTCAAAGAACCGTTAAAAAATCGCTCTCCTATTTGTAAAGCGCGTTGATATTCGCCACGCGCTTTGAAAAGCGTTAAAGTTTCGTCAATTACATAATTTGACGTAATCAAAGGTTCACGATTTTGCAGAAACCAATTTCTGGCTTTTTCGTGATTTTTGTCAGTCGGCACAATACTGCCGAACCAGCCGCCCGTATCCACAAAAATCATCGCGCACCATTTTCCCCATAAAGAATCTTATCGTGATCGCGCCCCGAAAACTCGTCTGTTTTGCCTTCAATCGGCAACTCTGCCAACTCCGCCAAAATTTCGGCAGGTGTTTTTTCCTGTGGAGTGAGAACAATCACTTGAACTTTTACGCCTTCTGAAACGGCTAACGGTTTATCTAAAATTAATGTTCCGTTTTCATAAACGGCTGAAATTGTTTGACCCATTTTCACGCTCCTTAAACAAGATAGATTTGGAAAACACCAACGACTAAAATTCTACTTACCATCGTTTGAAAACTGAAATTACAACTGTGAAAAATTGTCGAATTGGGCTAAGAAAACAGTAACTGAGAAGCAAAATCTGCAAAGTGTCGGAAATATTGCTAAAGAAAGTTTCATTGCCTCCATCAAATGATGGTGCGGCAACAATTTCTTGTGCGGGAAATAAATCTTTAATAAAATTTTCTAGACCTTCTACTGTATAAACTCTCCAAATAAACAGCGTTATTAAAACAAAAAGCCACATCAGTTGAGCAAACCAAAAACTTTTCTTTGAACTAAAAAATAACAGGACAAACCTAACGCCGAAAAAACAGGCGACTAAAACGTGAAAAAGATTTGAAATCCAAAAGTACTGTCCGTGGCTTTCCACGTATCCCGGATTTAAATAACCGGCGTGTAAATTGGTGTATAAACTTAACAATGAAATTAAAGTAATAAGAAAAGCCGGAAGCTGTGAAATAAATCGCGTTTTCAAATAATTTTCTCGATATTCGTCAAGCCATTTTCCAAACATAAAATTTACCTCAAATCGTTATCGGTAATTCTACAACAAATTTCGCTCCTTTGGCAGAATTATTTCCCGCACGGATTTTGCCGCCGTGTTCGCTGACGATTCTTTGAACGATTGCCAAACCCAAACCCGTGCCGCGCCCTTTGGTGGAAAAATACGGCTGGAAAAGTTTTTGGAAATTCGCGGGCAAAATGCCGTCGCCGTTGTCGGCGACTTCGGTGACGATTAAATCCCGCGCCGCGTCGTGAAAGGTTTTGATCGAAATTTGTTTATCGGGCTGAGTTACATCAAATGCTTCGACGGCGTTTTCGATTAGATTGACGAAAACGCGCTTGATTTGTTCGTCGTCAACCATCGCGTTTGGCAAATTTTCGGCTAAATTTAAGGTAATTTTCACTTCGCGGTCTTCGTAAAGCGCGGCGGCTTGTTTGATAATTTCGTTCAAATCGCCGCTTTCAAAACGCGCGTTCGGCAGCCGCGCGTAACGTGAAAATTCGTCAACCATTGATTTTAACGAATTGACTTCGCGCAAAATCGTTTCCGTTCCTTCTTTGATGACTTTCGCGTTTTGAGCTTCGGTTTTCAAATTTTCTTCGTCGCTCGTCGCCTTAAAAACATTCAAAAAACTTTGGACTTTGGATTTCGGACTTTGAACTTGAAATCGTTTGGCGATGCGTTCGGCGGAAAGTTGAATCGGAGTCAGTGGATTTTTAATTTCGTGCGCCATTCGGCGGGCGACTTCCTGCCACGCCGAAGCGCGTTGGGCGGCGATAAGTTCAGTTAAATCTTCAATTACCAAAACCGCTCCGCCCGACTCGCCGAGATTTTTCGGCAGCGCGGTCGCCGTCAAAGCGACCGGCAAACTGCCGGCAGTTTCGACGCTGCCGTCCGTGTGTTCGCGCTGCAAAACGGTTTGTTCGCCGGCTTTTCCGATGCGTTTGGCGCGATTTAAAAGTCTTTCCAGAATAATGTGATTTTCTTTGTTGACCAGTTGTTTCAATCCAATTTCTCCGAAATCCGCCGTTTCGAGTTTTAACATTTGAATCGCGGCTTTGTTGATCGTCGTTACGCGATTTTCGCCGTCAAAAGAAATTACGCCGGTTGAAAGCGACTGCAAAACAGTTTCGATATAACGGCGGCGTTCGGAAAGTTCAGCGGAATTCGCTTCGAGCTTCGCCGACATTTCGTTGAACGTCGAAACGAGCAGTGCGAGTTCGTCTTCGGCGAAAACGTCCACGCGATGCGTCAGATTTCCCCGCGCGATTTCGTCCGCGCCTTCCGCCAGAGCCTTCAGCGGCAGCGTCAAACCGCGAGCGATATAAAACGCCGTCCACGACGACGCGAAAATCAAAAGAAACGTCAGAAAACCGAGCGTCGAAAGTCCGATTTGGCGCACCGTAATCTGTTGCTTTTTTAACTTTTCAAATTCGCCGAGCGATTTTCCGATCATCTCGTTGACGTTCGTTTCCGGGCGCAAATCAGGAATCAGAACGAGTGTTCTGCCGTCGGAAAATTTCGCCGCGGCGGCATCGAAACCTTTTCCGTCGGACAACGCCGGATCGTCAAAATCATTCTGCCGCACGAGTTCAAGCGTGTTTTCCAGTTCGTTTTGCTGTTCGGGCAAGACGTTTTTTCTGCTTTCCGCTAAAATCGCGTTGTTCGGCGAGATAACTTCGAGAAAAGTTAGATTTCCGCGTTCAACAATCTCAGTCAAAGTTTGATCGGTAATTTCGCGCCCTTCCAGCATCGCCGTCAGCATCTGCGTTATTTCGCGTGTTTTCGTATTTTGATTTTCGACGGCTTGATTCTGCATCTGATGCGTTTCCTGAATCACACTTTCGGGGATTTGGGCGAAAGAGCGTTCGAGAAAACGATTCATAAACAGATATGTAAAAAATGCCATTGCGACAATCGGCAGCAAACTGACGGCGAAAAAGTATTTCAGCAGCCGCGATTTTATTTTCGAACCGAGCATCAGCGCGCGGCGTTCCTGACGCAGTTTCAGAAGGCTGCGGGCGAAAATAAAGGCGAAAATGACGAACGCGATGAAGTTGATCGAAAGCAGCGCGTAAAGCGCGAGCGTGTCGCTTGCCGATTCGATGGTGAAACTTTTCCAGAGATTGGACGACTGCAAAACGACCAGCAACGCGAGCAGCAAAAACACAAAACCGCCGAGAATCCACGGCGGCGAGCGTTTTTTTACTTTGACTGTTTTTTCGCCCGTCATTTTTGTAATCTTAGCATAACCGGAGCGCGGACGAAGTAAGGGCGTTTTCTCAATCACGCTCTTACTTCGTGCGGGCTTCTGCAAATTTAATCTTTTTTAGAAAGATATTTCTTGCTTTTAATTTTTGTCGGCAGCAGATTTTCCTTTGTGTAAAGTTCGTAATCTTTGCCGTAATCCAAATCTTTCATCAATTTCGTCGGCGCGTTGCGGAGAATATTCGGAACAGGCAGATTGCCGAGTTTTTTCACGTCGTCGAGCGCGTATTTGTAAGCGTTATATGCGCTTCGGTCTTTTTTGCAGTTGGCTAAATAAGCGACTCCGTGCGCGAGATTGATGCCGCATTCGGGCAAGCCGATGGTTTCGACGGCGCGAAAAACGGCGTTGGCGACGACCAAAGCCGTCGGCTGGGCGAGTCCGATGTCTTCGGACGCGAAAATGACCATTCGCCGCGCGATAAATTTCGGGTCTTCGCCGCCGGAAATCATTCGCGCCAGATAATAAAGCGCGGCATTCGGCTGGCTCGCCCGCATTGATTTGATAAACGCGCTGATGACGTTGTAATGTTCTTCGCCCTGTTTATCGTAGCGCAAAAACTTCGACTGCAAAGTGTTTTTCAGATTTTCGACCGAAACTTTCCCGTCATAAAGCCGCGCCGTGTTTTCGATCATCGTAATCGCCTGCCGCGCGTCGCCGTTTGCCATCGCAATCATCCAGTCTTTCGCTTCGTCGTTCAAATTATGTCCGGTGCGGTCAATAATTTCCGACATTTCTTCCTTTGAGAATTCTTCCAAAACGAACACGCGCAGGCGCGAAAGCAGCGCGGGAATAACTTCAAAACTCGGATTTTCCGTCGTCGCGCCGATCAAAATCAGTTCGCCGTTTTCAACAAACGGCAATAAAAAATCCTGTTGCGCTTTGTTAAAACGGTGAATTTCGTCGAGAAATAAAATGCGCGGGCGATTTTCGAGATTCGGACTTTTAACTATTTTGCGAATGTCGTCTTTTCCGGCTGAAACCGCCGAAAGTTCATACAATTCCGCGCCGATTGAATTGGCGTAAATCCGCGCTAGAGTCGTTTTCCCGACCCCGGGCGTTCCCCACAACACGAACGAAAATATATGTTTCTGCTCAATCGCCAGCCGCAGCGGTTTGCCTGCACCGACCAGATGTTTTTGTCCGACGTAATCTTCCAATGTTTGCGGGCGAATTTTGTTAGCCAACGGTTCCATAAAATTTTAATTGATCGTTTTTATAATATCCAAATTGAAAAAATCAGCCGCCAATAACACGAATTAAAAAGACTGGAGCGCAATCCGTCCCGGTTGCAGTGAGCGTCGCTTCGGCGCGAATAAGCGTTTCAATTGCTTTCAACTTGAATATAAATAAGCATTTTTCGCGCCGAAGCGACACTCAATGGCAACCGGGACGGATTGCGCTCCAGTCAAAACTTCGTTTTTCCAGTTGAAATTATTTGTCATCTCCGATTACAAAGCGATAGCCGACACCGCGCACGGTTTGCAGAATTTGCGGGTTGTTCGGTTCGTCTTCCAAATATCGCCGCAGACGCACGATAAAATTATCAATCGCGCGGGTGTCGGTGTCTTCGTGCAAATCCCAAACTTCGTCCAAAATCGTTTTGCGCGACACGGCGCGTCCGGCGTTTTCGATCAGATGGCGCAACAGTTTGGCTTCCATCAAAGTTAAATGAATCGTTTCGGTTTCGGTACTTATCTCCAGATTCGGGAAATTGATAATTTTATTATTGATGACGAAAGTTTCCTTCGTCACCGGCGCGGTTTGAGCGAAATTATTCTCGCGTTTGAGCCATTCGCGCCGCCGCAAAAGTCCGTTCAAACGTGCCATAAAAATTGAAAGTTCAAACGGTTTTGGCAGATAATCGTCCGTTCCGGCTTCAAATCCGAGCAAAACATCTTCGGGACGATTACGCGCCGTCAGCATCAGAATCGGCGTGTAGTTTTCGGCTTCGCGCAAAGTTCTGGCGACCGTAAAACCGCTCAATTCCGGCAGCATCACGTCCAAAACAATCGCGTCAAACTGTTTGTCTTCAACCATTAAAATGTCCAAAGCCCGTCTGCCGTCGCCCGCGATTTCAACTTCAAAATCTTCGGCTTCGAGATTAAACCGCAAACCGTCCGCGATGTGCTGTTCGTCTTCCACTATTAAAATCTTCATTTTTTAATCGTCAACTCGTCAACTCGTCAATCGTCAATCGAAAAAAAGCGCGATTTACGACTGACGATTGACGATCTTCGGGAGCTGCACGATAAAAGTGCTTCCCTTTCCTTCTCCCGGGCTTTCCACCCAAATTTTTCCCTTGTGTTTTTTGATGAGCGAGCGAACGATATGAAGTCCTAAACCAGTGCCTTTGGCTTTTTGCGTCGAGATGTTTGAAACGCGGTAAAAACGCTTAAAAATATTTTTTAATTCCTTCGGCGCGAGTCCAGCACCGGAATCTTTGATGCGAATTTCGGCTTTTTTTTCGTTCCAATCTTTTATTTGCACTGACACTTTAATATCATTCCCGGAATATTTGACGGCGTTGTCAATCAGATTTTTAAACACGATTTGCAGTTCCGCCGCGTCGCCCGAAACTTTGATTATATTTTCGGTTTTAGTAATTTCGATGGCGTTTTCGTTCAAATTGTAGCGGCTGCGGATTATTTCAATTGATTCTTTAATCAGATTTTCGAGATTGATTTCAGCAATATTCAGTAAATTTTGTCGTTCGCGCGTTTGTCCGGCTTGCAGAACTTGTTCGACCGTATTTAAAAGACGGTTGGTATCGGAAATCATCACGTCGTAAAATTCGCGGCGTTTTTCTTCCGCCACTTCACGCGTTTTTAGCGTGTCGAGATAAAGTCTGATCGAAGCAATCGGCGTTTTCAGTTCGTGCGTGACGGCGTTTAAAAACGCGTCCTGCTGTTCATTGCGGCGAATTTCGCGGAGCAGAAACGTCGTGTTCAACACTAAACCCGTAATAATCAAAGCGAAAAAGATCACGCCGAAAACGAGCATTGCGACTTCGCGGACATTGAGTATAATCCAGCCGACGTTGAGCGCGACCGCCAGCGCGACCAGACAAATTCCCAGCGCGAGAAAAGTAACGGCGGTTTTTCGGCGACCTCTAACTCTCACTCTTAAAGGATAAAGGATAAAGGCGAAAGGACAAAGTTTAAGCCGAAACGAAATAAAAAGTTGTGCAAAAATCAAAAGGCGAAAATTTCAGAATCATCTTCCGAAACTTTCGCCCTTATCCTTTATCCTTGCGCCTTTGCTTAGGCGGCTTCCTGAAACGGTTCAGCTTGTATTTCCTTTTCGATTTCGTAGCCGTAAACGTCGCTGACCAAACCTAATTTTTCGAGAGCTTTGATCTGCATCCAATTGGTGTCAATTTCATACCACGTCAAACCGTGTTTCGCCGAACGCGGATGCGCGTGATGATTATTGTGCCAGCCTTCGCCCCAAGTGAGCGCGGCGATTAAACCGTTATTGCGCGAATCGTCGCGCGTTTCAAAACGTCTCGAACCCCACAAATGCGTTGCCGAATTAACCAGCCACGTCGAATGCCAGCCGATCACCTGACGCAGGAAAATTCCCCACAAAACCATCGGAAAACCGCCGACGGCATACAAAATAACGCCGGCGATGACCGGTGTTACCCAGTAATAATTCGACATAAAGCGGTGAACGTTATCTTTCATCAAATCCGGCGCGTAACGCCACTGTGTTTCTTCCGTTTGATTTTGCGCCGTTCCCTGAAAAATCCAGCCGATGTGCGCCCAAAAAGTTCCGCCGCGCGGCGAATGCGGGTCTTTATCTGTTTCGGTAAAAGCGTGATGAATGCGGTGCGTCGCCACCCAATTAATCGCGCCCGACTGCAAACCGAGCGTTCCGCAAAAAGTTAAAAAATACTCGACGAATTTCGGAGCTTTAAAGCCGCGATGCGTCAACAGCCGGTGATAACCCATCCCGATTCCCCAGCTTCCGGCGATCCACCAGGTGACGGCGGCGGCAATCAAGTTTGCCCAGCTAAATGTAAATAAAGCGGTAACCGCCAAAATATGAAAAATGATGACGACCGAAATTGTCACCCACTGCATTTTATCCGATTCTGTGTTATTTAATTCGACGACGTTCTGCATTTTATAATTCCTTGTTTAAGATTTGCTGAAAAAATGATGTCTGACAACTTTTTCGTGTTGTCAGATAAACATCCTAACAGCTTTTCGGCGGCGTGATTGTAAGAGTTTTGTAATAGGGTTGACGAATGCTATTTCGCGGGTAATAAAGTATAATCAACCGATGTAAAAAGGTGTCGGATGTAACGATCAAATAAACAGTTCTGGAGAAAAAAATGAGAGAAAATGATTCGATAATAGTGGAAAAAAAACAAAGCAATCTGACTCGCTGGGGAATTTACGCCCTGATTTTGCTGGTCGTATTTTTGCTCGGTTTAGTACCGATGTGGTTGCAAAAAAGAGATGTCGCGCAGGAACTTGCCGCCACGCAGAAAAAACTTTCCAGGTCGGAAATCGAAGGTTTGCTGACGACGGCGATTGTCGAATCAAAACGCGGCGAATATGAACCGGCGCGGCAGGAAACGAGCGATTTCTTTACGCGGCTGCGGTCGGAAGTTGATAAAAACGACGAAAGCGCGTTCGCCGAATCGGAACGCGGCAAACTGAAACCGATTTTTGACAACCGTGACAGCACGATCACGATGCTCGCCCAGCGCGATCAGGCAGCGGTTGAAAGATTGACCGATATTTATGTGGTTTACCGGCAAGCAGTCGGGCGACCGTTATCCGCCGCGCCCGTCGCATCACCCGCGCTTTCCGCGTCGCCCGCCGCGGAACCGGTTGGTTCGACGACCCAGCCGGTTCCGCCGACGCAATAAAGATAAGTTTGAGATTCGCCCAAAAACCGACCGGATTATTCACGGGAAAAAATCAATCGCCAAGATTCGGGCGCGGTTTGTAAATTTACGAGCCGCCCCGAATCTTACCTCGATCTGCCAAAACTTCAATAACCGCAAAATTTAATATCAATAACGCGCTTTAAAATTTCGGGAAAACGATTATAATTTCTCTTTGCCCGAAAACCTTAATCGGCGTATTAAAACGGCAAAATGTAATTGATTGATGGCAGCGCATCGGCGATTTTCGGAATAATTCGGAATAATAATGACTGACAAACATTTGAAGAATTTTTTGGTAACGGGCGGCGCGGGTTTTATCGGTTCACATCTTGTTCAGCGGCTGCTGGCGGATGAAAACGCTCAAGTAACTGTGATTGACGACTTTAACGATTTTTACGCGCCCGCCTTAAAACGCGCTAATATCGCCGCTTTTGCGGACAATCCGCGATTTTCACTCTGCGAAATGAATATCTGCGACGCGGAAAAATTACGTGCAGTTTACGCGGAGAAGAAATTCGAGACAATTGTTCATCTGGCGGCGCGCGCCGGTGTGCGCCCGTCGCTTTCTCAGCCGGAACTTTACGCCCGCACCAACATCAACGGCACGCTGAATTTGCTCGAAGCAGCTAGAGAATACGGCGTTAACCAGTTCGTTTTCGGTTCATCCAGTTCGGTTTACGGCGCGAACTGCAAAGTTCCGTTTTCGGAAACAGATCGTATTCAGCAGCCGATTTCGCCCTACGCGGCGACCAAAGCGGCGGGCGAGCTGTTGTGTCATACTTATTCGCATTTATATCCGATTCGCACTGTTTGTCTACGTTTTTTTACGGTTTACGGCGCGCGTCAGCGACCCGATCTGGCGATTCGCAAATTTTCGCAGTTGATCTTGGAAAACAAACCGATACCGATTTTCGGCGACGGTACGACGCGCCGCGATTACACTTACGTTGATGATATTATTCAGGGAATTTGCGCGGCGATTGATTACACGCAGACCGCTCACGAAGTTTTCAATCTCGGCGAGTCGCAAACGGTTGAATTAAATGAACTTATCACACTTCTGGAAGAAAATCTCGACCGGAAAGCGATTATTAACCGCCAGCCGGCGCAGCCCGGCGACGTGCCGCAAACCTTCGCTGACATTACGAAAGCACGGGAATTTCTCGGCTATAGTCCGACGACGAAAATCGAAGACGGCATCAGAAAATTTACCGATTGGATTAAATCAACAAATAATTTCGCGCGGTGAGGCGCGGTGAGGAAGGAATTTTTAGTTTTTGGTTTTTGGTCTTTTGCTGCAACGATTAAAAGGAAATATAAGTCCGTTCAAAAGAAGACTAAAAACTAAAAGCCAAAAACTCTCAACTGTCCGCAAAGCAACGATTTTATGAACACACTCGAAGGGAAAAAAATTTTAGTGACCGGCGGCACGGGTTCGCTCGGACAAACGCTGGTCAAACGGCTGCTCGCCGGTGAACTCGGAAAACCGGCGCGGGTCACGGTTTTTTCGCGCGACGAAGCCAAACAGCATTATATGCGGCTCGATTATCTGCACCGGAAAACGGCGACCGACGATGTGATTTATCAAAATTCGCAGGATTTATTAAACTTTCGGATCGGCGACGTGCGCGATTATTCGTCGCTGCTGTCGGCGATGCGCGACGCGGATGTCGTTTTTCACGCGGCGGCTCTCAAACAGGTTCCGTCGTGCGAATATTTCCCGTTTGAAGCCGTCCAGACCAATATTTTCGGCGCGCAGAACGTTGCGCGGGCGATTCGTGAAAACAATCTGCCGGTGGAGACGGTCGTCGGAATTTCGACCGATAAAGCCTGTAAACCGATCAACGTGATGGGAATGACGAAGGCGTTGCAGGAAAGAGTTTTGATCGAAGCCAACCGCGACTGCCCGAACACGAATTTTATGTGCGTCAGATACGGCAACGTCATCGCCTCGCGCGGTTCGATTGTGCCGCTGTTCGTCAATTTGATTCAGAAAAATCAGCCGATCACCGTCACGCTCGAAGAAATGACGCGGTTTTTACTGTCGTTAAATAAAGCGGTTGACACGGTTTTCGCGGCAATCGCCGACGGCAATCGCGGTGAAACTTTTGTCCCACAGGTCGCGGCGGCGAAAATTACCGATGTCGCCAAAGCGTTGATGGGCGACAAAGATTTGCCGATTATTTTCACGGGAATTCGTCCGGGCGAAAAAGTTCACGAAATAATGGTTTCCGAAGAAGAATGTTTCCGCACGGTCGAGCGCGGCGATTATTACGCGATTCTGCCCGTGCTGCCGGAACTGCGGCAGGAACAGGAGTTTACGCCCGCCTTGCAAGGCGAATATTCCTCCAAAGATAACAATATCACCGTTCTGCAACTGCGCGAATTATTGGCGGACGCAAGCACGGAAATCGCCGAATTTTTATAAAGAATTAAGCAATCCGTCCGATTACGCAGACGGTTCTGACAAAACGCGCTCTAAATATGCGCCGTAACCGCTTTTCATATATTTGGCGGCGAGTTCCTTGAGTTCGGGGCGCGTAATATATTTCATTCGATAAGCGACTTCTTCGATGCAGCCGATTTTCGTTCCCTGTCGTTTTTCGATCACCCTGACAAATTCCGAAGCGTCGCTCAATGAATCGAACGTGCCGGTGTCGAGCCACGCCACGCCGCGATCCATCACGCCGACTTTCAGCGCATTTTCCGTCAAATAAACTCGGTTGACATCCGTAATTTCGTATTCGCCTCTGGCGGACGGTTCTAAATTTTTGGCGATTTCCACAACGCTGTTGTCGTAAAAATACAAACCGGGAACCGCGTAATTTGATTTGGGTCGCGCCGGTTTTTCCTCAATCGAAAGCACCTGTTTTGATTTGTCAAATTCGACGACTCCGTATCTTTCAGGGTCGGCGACTTCATACGCGAAAACGACCGCGCCGGTCACGTCGTTGAAACTTTGCACCAAAACGCTGAGATTTGAACCGTAAAAAATATTGTCGCCCAAAATCAGCGCGACTTTGTCGTTTTGGATAAACTTTTCGCCGATCACGAACGCCTGCGCCAGTCCGTTGGGGATTTCCTGCACGGCATATTCAAAACGACAGCCGATTTCCGTTCCGTTGCCGAGCAGCCGATTAAAACTCGCGCTGTCTTCCGGCGTGGTGATAATCAATATTTCCCGAATTCCGGCAAGCATTAAAACCGATAACGGGTAATAAATCATCGGTTTATCGTAAACCGGCATCAACTGTTTGCTGATCGCTTTCGTAATCGGATAAAGCCGCGTGCCGGAACCACCCGCTAAAATAATTCCTTTCATAGTTTTTTGGTATCTGATTGATTCTAATTTGCCAAAACGCGGAGCGGACTGGAGCGCAGTCCGCTCCGGCTGCCATTGAGTGTCGCTTCGACGCGAAAAATTACTTGTTTATATGCAAGTTGAAAGTTGGCGAAATGTTTTTTCGCGCTCTGCGCTTACTGCAACCGGGACGGATTACGCTCCAGTCTAAGAATGTCGGTTACAAATTTTTGACATCCTCACGCCCCTAAAAAAGGTAATTCCCGGTCTTTGTCCGAGATAATCAAATTTTCCGCCGGTATTTTCCAGTCAATCGCCAATTGCGGGTCGGCGTAATGAATGCCGCCTTCGGCTTGTTTATTATAATAGTTGTCGCATTTATACTGGAAAACGGCTTCGTCGCTCAACACCGCGAAACCGTGCGCGAAGCCGCGCGGAATAAAAAACGATTTTTTATTTTCGGCGGAAAGCAGTACGCTCGCATATTCACCGTAAGTCGGCGAATCAGGACGCAAATCAACCGCCACATCCAAAACTTCGCCTTTCGCCACCTTAACCAGTTTCGCCTGCGCGTGGTCGCCTTTTTGCAAATGAAGTCCGCGCAGCACTCCGTATTCGGAACGGGATTCGTTGTCCTGCACGAAATGGACGGCGAAACCCGCCAATTCGCGGAACTTATTTTCATTAAAACTTTCAAAAAAATATCCGCGTTGGTCGGTGAAAATGGTCGGTTCAATGATAAAACAATCGGCTAAACAGGTCGAAATTAGTTGCATTTTAATTGGTAAAAATTCAGATAAAAATTATATTTAAGCGAGCGATCAAAATAAATCTGCAGATACGATCAAACAAGCGCGGTGTAACCGTCGCCCGGCTTAGGAATGCGGTTCGTACATTCGTTCGTAGTAAGACTGGTAATCGCCGCTGGTGACGTTTTTCAGCCATTCTTCATTAGCCAAATACCAATCTACGGTTTTTTCCAGCCCTTCTTCAAAGGTGATGGTCGGTGTCCAGCCTAATTCGTCCCGCAGTTTGGAAGCATCAATAGCATAGCGCAGATCGTGACCGGCGCGGTCGGTGACAAAACTAATCAGCTTTTCCGATGCGCCTGCCGTTCTGCCCAATTTATTATCCATAATGCGGCACAAAGCGCGAATTAAATCAATATTTTTCCATTCGTTACCGCCGCCGATATTATAAGTGGTGCCGTTTTCCGCGCGGTGAAAAATTAGGTCAATGGCGCGCGCGTGATCTTCCACCCAGAGCCAGTCACGAATATTTTCGCCCCTGCCGTAAACGGGAATCGGCAGTTCGTTTTTGATGTTGTTGATGGCGAGCGGAATCAGTTTTTCGGGGAAATGATATGAACCGTAATTGTTGGAGCAATTGGAAATAACGGTCGGAAGTCCGTAAGTGTCGTGATACGCCCGCACGAAATGATCCGCGCTCGCCTTAGAAGCCGAATACGGGGAATGCGGATCGTAAGCCGTCTCTTCGGTGAACATTCCGTCTTCGCCGAGCGCACCGTAAACTTCATCGGTCGAAATGTGATAAAAACGCCGGTTTTCGTAATCGTTTTTCCAGTAAAGACGCGCCGCATTGAGCAGCGTAACCGTGCCGACGACATTGCTGATGACGAAATCCAGCGGATTATTTATCGAGCGGTCAACGTGCGATTCAGCCGCCAAATGAATGACGGCATCCGGGTTTTCGGTTTCAAACAATTTATTAATCAACGCCGCGTCAACAATATCGCCTTTGATAAAGCGGTAATTAGGTTCATTTTCAACGTCGCGCAGATTAGCGAGATTGCCGGCATACGTCAGTTTATCAAGATTGATAATTTCATACTGAGGATATGTTTTAACAAATCTTCTGACGACGTGCGAACCGATAAATCCGGCTCCGCCGGTAACAATTATTTTTTTATCCATCTGTTTACATTTTCCGGGCAGAAAATCAAATAATAAATTATATTGAAATCGGCGGTTGGCGCAAGTTTCAAAATCTCGCCGTTTCGGACAACACGCCGTTTTCGATAAAAACTTTTTTGTGATTTAATCGAATATTTGGTTAAAGAAAAGAGATTTAGAGAAGCCGATTCGAATGAAGCCGATTATCAAGGTTGAAAATTTAAGCAAGCAGTATATTATCGGCGGCGGCGGCGGCGAGCCGTATGCGACTTTGCGCGAATCGCTGACTAACGCCGCCCGCGTGCCGATCAACAGTCTCAAACGACGCGCGAAAAAAAACAGCCGTAATGAATTTTGGGCGTTAAAAGACATCAATTTTGCAGTCGAACCGGGTGAAGTCGTCGGCATTATCGGCAGGAACGGGGCGGGCAAATCCACGCTTTTGAAAATTCTTTCCCGCATCACCGAACCGACGACGGGACGAATTGAACTTTACGGGCGCGTCGGCAGTCTGCTCGAAGTCGGGACGGGTTTTCACCCGGAACTGACGGGCAAAGAAAATATTTATTTAAACGGCGCGATTTTAGGAATGCGGCAGACGGAAATCGCCAAAAAGTTTGACGAAATCGTCGAATTTGCCGAGATCGAAGATTTTCTCGACACGCCGGTCAAACGCTATTCGTCGGGAATGTACACGCGCCTCGCCTTTGCCGTCGCCGCCAATCTCGAACCGGAAGTTTTAGTCGTGGACGAAGTTTTAGCGGTCGGCGATGCCGAATTTCAAAAGAAATGTCTCGGCAAAATGAAGTCGGTCTCTGAACACGGCAGAACGGTTTTGTTTGTTTCGCACAATATGGCGGCGGTCAAATCAATCTGCCGGCGCGGAATTCTGCTGAAAAACGGTACGCTCGAATTTGACGGGGCGGCAAATGCGGCGGTTGATTTTTATATGCAGTCCGGCAGCGATTTATCTTCGTTTCGGGAATGGACGAAATCCGAAATGCCCGGCAGCGAACACATCAAAATTCGGCGGGCGGCGGTTTACGCGCGCGGGAAAACAATCGGCGAACCGATTTTAACCGACGACGACGTGGTTTTTGAAATCGAATTTTACAACAACACAGACCAGGCGGTCGTTGATGTCACCTGGGATTTGACGAACGCGCAGGGCATTCACATTGCTCATCTCGGAAAAGTTTGCGATTATAATGGCTTGCCGCGCGGCTGGCACAAATCAACGGCGATTCTTCCGCGCGATATTCTGAACACGGAACGCTACATTTTCAGCGTTCAATTCGGGCGCAACCAGCGAGAATTGCTTTTTCGGATGGAAGATATTTTAATTTTCGACGTGGAAGACGCGATCCGTGATCGCGGCAGCAATTTCAGCAAACCGCCCGGCGTGATTCATCCGGTCTGCGAATGGCAAACCGCGCGGCTGGAAAACCCCTGAAATTCTTTGTATCTTTAAATGATTGACTCAAACGCTAAAATTCACAGTCACTCTCTAATTGATAAAAATGTTGCAATCGGTGCGCGAACCCGCGTTTGGGCGTTTTCTCACATTCTTTCCGGCGCGGAGATCGGCGCGGACTGCAATATCTGCGACCACACTTTTATTGAAGGAAAAGTCGTTTTGGGAAATCGCGTGACGGTCAAATGCGGCGTTTATCTCTGGGACGGATTGACGGCGGAAGATGATGTTTTTATCGGTCCGGCGGCGGTTTTTACCAACGATTTGAAGCCGCGCAGTCGTCAATATCCCGACAGTTACGCGCCGACGCTGCTCAAACAAGGTTCCAGCATCGGAGCCAATGCGACGATTATCGCCGGCGTAACCATCGGCAAATGGGCGTTCGTCGGAGCCGGCAGCGTCGTTACCAAAGATATTCCCGATTACGCGGCGGTTTGGGGAAATCCGGCGCGATTTCAATATTGGATGTGTCAATGTACGGAAAAAATGTTTTTCAATGATTCTGAAATTTTTGCCTGCCGATGCGGGCAAACTTATGAAATTGACAACAAAATCAATCAGATAAAATTATGTCGCTGAAAGACTGCAAACTAATCGAACTGCCGAAAATCGCCGATCCGCGCGGCAATTTGACTTTTATCGAAGAAAACCATCATATTCCTTATGATATTAAGCGGGTATTTTTTCTCTATGACGTGCCGGGCGGTGAAAGCCGTGCCGGACACGCGCTTAAAAACTGCAATCAGCTTTTGATTGCGGTGAGCGGAAGTTTTGACGTGACGCTCGACGACGGTAAGGAAACCAAGACGTTTCAGCTAAATCGTTCATATTACGGTCTGCACGTCGCGCCGCTCGTCTGGCGCGCGATTGACAATTTTTCTTCCGGTTCGGTATGTATGGTTCTCGCGTCGGAATTTTTCAGCGAAGCCGACTATTTCCGCGATTACGAGAATTTTCTCAAAGCGGCGCGAGGTAAACCGGCTTGAAAGTTCCTTTTTCAGATCAAATAAACAACGCTGAAAAAACCGGCAAATCTTCACCCTTTTACCTGCCGGAACTTGATATATTAAGGTTTTTCGCTTTCTTTGCCGTCTTCATTCATCACTCGCTTCCCCAAAGTCCCGACGCTTATCAAGGCAAATTAGCGGCATTTTCAAAATTGATTGCAGCCACCGTGACCGCCGGCGGCTTTGGCGTAGATTTATTTTTCGCGCTCAGTTCCTTTTTGATTACCGAACTTTTGATTCGAGAATTCGAAAAAACCGAAAAAATAAATGCCGTCGCTTTTTATGCGCGCCGCGCTCTGCGGATTCTGCCCTTATACTACACTTTTGTCCTGCTGGCGATTTTTGTCTTGCCGCGTTTCCTGCCTGATGAATCATTAGGATTTCCTTACGACATCGGATTTTTAACGATTTTTGCCAACTGGGTTTGCGCTTTTTTTGGTTATCCCGATTCGGTTGCCGCGCCGTTATGGAGTATTTCCATCGAAGAACAATTTTATCTGGTGTTTCCCTTTTTAGTAATGTTTTTCGGAGTGCCGCGATTAAAAAAATTGGCTTTTTGTTTTTTGGGAATAGCGATCATTACCCGATTTATTCTTTTCCTGCTTGGAACTCCGCATCCCGGAGTTTGGTGCAACACTTTTGCCCGCCTTGATCCGATTGCGGGCGGAATACTTCTCACTCTGCTTCTCAGAAGCGGCAGGTTAAAACCAATCTTTTCGCTGAAACTTCGCGCCTTGTTATATATCGCGGGTTTAGTTTTATACGTTTTGGCGGCGATGTATTTCGATTACACAGGTTTAACATCATTGGTTTTGTATCCGGCGGCGGCTCTCGCCAGCGTCCTTATCATTTGGTCGGCGATCAGTCCGCAGGCGATAAAAATCAACCGATATAAAATATTTATTTATTTGGGGCGCATTTCGTATGGTTTATACATATTCCATCTCTTGGGAATAAAAGTTTCCGGGTTAATGTTAAAATCGTTCACGGCAGCACCGGCAGTTATGATGATTTTGCATTTTTCGGCGGCACTGCTTTTGACGATAATTATATCAATGATCTCGTATAACATTTTGGAAAAGCCGTTTCTGAAATTGAAAAAGAAATTTACGTTCATTCAATCGCGTCCGGCTTAAAATTTTGGTTTTACAGTAAAATATCCGTGAAAGTTCCCTTTTTAGACTTAAAAGCCGCGTATCTTGAATTAAAAGACGAACTCGATGCCGCTTACCGGCGCGTGATGGAAAGCGGCTGGTATGTTTTAGGCGCGGAAACGGAAGCGTTCGAGCGTGAATTTGCCGAATATTGCGGAACTAGACACTGCGTCGGGGTCGGCAACGGACTCGACGCGCTGTATTTAATTCTGCGCGGCTGCGGCATCGGCGCGGGCGATGAAGTGATCGTTCCGGCGAACACTTATATTGCGACGTGGCTGGCGGTTTCCCGCGCCGGAGCCGCGCCCGTGCCGGTCGAACCCGACATCAACACTTACAACATCGCGCCCGAACTGATCGAAGCGGCGATTACCGAACGCACAAAGGCGATTTTGCCCGTTCATCTCTACGGTCAGCCGGCTGAGATGGACGCGATCAATAAAATCGCGCGGCTGTATAATTTAAAGGTGATCGAAGACGCGGCGCAGGCGCAGGGCGCGAAATATCGCGGCAACCGCGCGGGCAGTTTGGGCGATGCCGCCGGATTCAGCTTTTATCCGGGCAAAAATCTCGGCGCGTTCGGCGATGCGGGCGCGGTAACGACCGACGATGACGAATTAGCCGAAAAAATTCGGATGCTTCGCAATTACGGCTCGAAGCAAAAATATTTCAATGAAATAAAAGGCGACAATTCGCGGCTCGATCCGCTGCAAGCCGCGTTTCTGCGCGTCAAACTGAAATATCTCGACGAATGGAACGCGCGGCGGGCGCAAATCGCCGGATATTACGCGGAAAATTCGGCGGCATTGTCGCCGCTGTTGATGCCGCCGATAATTAATGAAACGTGTCCGGCGCGGCATTTATTCGTCGTTCGTCATCCGCAGAGAAACAAATTGCGGCAGCATCTGGCAAAAGACGGCATCGAAACGCTCATTCATTATCCTGTGCCGCCGCATTTGTCGAACGCTTATGCGGATTTAAATTTTTCGGCGGGCAGTTTTCCGATCACGGAAACGATTGCCGAAACGATTTTAAGTCTGCCGATTTCCCCGCACATCGGGCGAAAACAGGTTGACGAAGTATGCCGTTCGATAAAATCATTTGGCGGCGAATAAAAAAGGAATCGAATCCGCGCGGCGGGAGAGCGCGGAGAAAATATTCGCTTTCTCCGCGCTCTCCCGCGCTTCAAACTTATGGCAGCTTCGCAGATTTCAGACAAGAACTTAGTGAAACATTTTGAGATGTTCTACGAGCATCTGGTCAAAATGACGCTCAAAAAGTTTGAATTGAAGCAGTACGAAAGAACTTTGGAACTGATTACGGCGACGGCAAATCTGGCATTTCAATCTCATTCGGGCAGATTTTCCGACGCGCGGCTTGAAAATCCGGCTCTGAAAATCGGTGAAATGCTGGAGAAATTAGCGGGCGAAAAAAATTACTCGCCGCCGGATTTATCCGAAAATTCCGCCAAAAGAAACGGGAAAAAACGCGTTCTGCACGCGGCGACCCGTTTATATGAAGTCGGCGGACACACGAAATTAATCGAAAACTGGATAAAAAAGGACACGGACTGGGAACATTGGCTGGCGGTGACGCAGCAGGGCGCGGAGAATATTCCGGTGCGGCTTGTTGAAATCTTTGAAAAACAGGGCGGGCGCGTGGTTTTCCTGCCGGAAACGGACTCGCTGATAAAAAAATCCTTCGCTTTGAGAAAAATCTCCGAAGCGTGCGATTTCATCATTCTGCATCATCATCCGTGGGACGTAACACCGCTGGCGGCGTTCGCCGTTGACAATTTGCCGCCCGTCGCCGTGATAAATCACGCCGATCACGCTTTCTGGCTCGGCGTGTCAACGGCGGATTTGGTGGTGGATTTACGAAGTTACGGCGCGCGGCTGTCGCTCGGCAGACGCGGCGCGCGGCGCAGTCTGCTGCTGCCGATTCCGCTGGATGTTGAAGCCGCTTCGCCGCCGCGCAAAACGGCTCGGCGGCAACTGGGAATCAGTGAAGAAACCGTCGTAATGCTGTCAATCGGCGCGGAATATAAATACTCTCCTACCGAAAAACACGATTTTTTCAGAACAGTAAAAAAAATTCTCGACGCGAATCCGTCCGCTGAAATGTACGTCATCGGTCCTCGGTTTAACGAAAAAAAACATCCTTATCACGAGCGGCTGCATTATTTGGGAATCGTCAACGACCCGCTTTTATACGAAAAAGCCGCCGATATTTATTTGGAAGGTTTCCCGATGAGTTCCTTTACGGCACTGTTGGAAACCGTCAAATTCGGCGTTTGTCCCGTTTTGATGTACGCCCCGAATCAAATCTTCGCTTTCGACGAAGAATTGGCGATGCGGGATTTGCCGGCGCGGGCGACCGATGAGGCTGATTACGTTGCCAAAGTTTCCGCGTTGATCGCTTCCGCCGAACAGCGAAAACAGTTTGCGGAAGCGACCCAGAAAAATATCATTCATTATCACGGCGCGGCGGGCTGGAAAAAGTTTCTGGCTGCAATGTATGCCGCGCTTGAGCAAACGAAACATCATCCGCAGCTAGTTAAACAAACGGAAAATATGACCGAAGAGGAAGATTTTAATCTGGCAAATCTGAAATCCGCTTTTTTTCAAATGCAGAATCAGCCGCCGTATCTGTTTGTATTTTCAATTCCTGAAATCCACGATAAATTTAATTTTACGGAAACATTAGCCGTTTTCCGCCGCGCGCTCCTGTCCGGCGATGTCGCGTCGTCGGCAGACCTGAAGAAATGGCTCGGAACGATCAGGGAAAAATGGAACGCGCCGCCGAAAGGCTGAAAAAAAAGCGTAAATCACCGTTCTGGAAATAATCTATCAACTCCCAATGTTTTGACAATTGTTTTACGAAACGACTAGAATTGACTTTGCCGAAATTCCGACTTCTCAAGATGAATTTAATCAATAAAGAAAATCAATCGGTCGTTACCGCGCCGTCTGCCGCTCCGAACCCGATAAAATACGATTATCAAATGCCGGAAGAACCGCTCGTCGTCATTAAACCGAGCAAAGGCTGGATTCCGCTGAATCTGAGCGATCTGTGGCAGTATCGTGATTTGCTTTATATTCTGGCGATGCGCGACGTTCGGGTGCGCTACAAACAAACCGCGCTCGGCGCGCTGTGGGCGATCATTCAGCCGCTCTTTACGATGCTGATTTTCACATTGTTTTTCGGACGTTTAGCCGGAATGCCGTCGGACAATATACCGTATCCGCTGTTCGCTTACGCCGGACTTCTGCCGTGGACGTTTTTTTCCAACGCCGTCACAAGCAGCGGAAATTCGCTGGTTGGTAACGCCAACCTGATTACAAAAATTTATTTTCCGCGAATGATTATCCCGATGGCGACGGTCGCGGCGGGACTGCTCGATTTTTTCATCGCCTTCGGTCTGCTCGTCGTTTTAATGTTTTATTACGGTGTCGGGCTGTCGGTCAATATTCTGATGCTTCCGGTGCTGATTCTTTTGACCGCGCTGCTGGCAATCGGGGTCGGAATGTGGATGTCCGCGCTGAACGTCAAATACCGGGATATTCGCTACGCGCTGCCGTTTATCATTCAACTCGGAATGTTCGCCACGCCGATTATTTATCCGGCGAGTCTGGTGCCGGATAAATGGCGTTGGCTGCTCGCTCTGAATCCGCTGACCGGACAAATCGAAGCGTATCGGTCGGCGTTTTTCGGCAAGCCTTTCGATTGGTTCGCGCTCGCCATTTCAACCGTTTTGACTCTGGTGATTTTGTTTTACGCGGCGTTTACGTTTCGGCGAATGGAGAAGAGCTTTGCCGATATAATTTAATCGAATTAAGAATTTGATTAGAGAAAAGAGATTTACCGAAGTTTACCCGAATGAAGCCGATTATTAAGGTTGAAAACATCAGCAAGTATTATCGTCTCGGCGCGCCGCAGTCTGCCCTGACTCTCCGCGAATCCATCATTGAAACCGCCCGCAAACCCTTTCACGCGCTGAAGAACGGTCAGCCCAAACAGGAAAAAGACGGCTTCTGGGCGTTGCGTGATGTTAGTTTTGAAGTGATGCCGGGCGAAGTAATCGGCATTATCGGCAAGAACGGCGCGGGCAAATCAACTTTGCTGAAAATCTTGTCGCGTATTACCGAACCGACGCGCGGCAAGATCGAATTATACGGACGCGTCGGCAGCTTGCTGGAAGTCGGAACGGGTTTTCACCCGGAATTGACGGGCAGAGAGAATATTTATTTGAACGGAGCGATTTTAGGAATGCGGCAGACGGAAATCGCCAAAAAGTTTGACGAGATCGTCGAATTCGCCGAGATCGAGAAGTTTCTGGACACGCCGGTCAAGCGTTATTCGTCGGGAATGTACACGCGTCTGGCGTTTGCGGTGGCGGCGAATTTAGAGCCGGAGATATTGATTGTGGACGAAGTTTTAGCGGTCGGCGACGCGGAATTTCAGAAGAAATGTCTCGGCAAAATGAAGGACGTTTCCGAACACGGCAGAACGGTAATTTTCGTCAGTCATCAAATGGGAACCATCGCGCAGTTGTGTCAGAAAGCGATACTGCTCGAAAAAGGAGTTTCCGTAATGCAGGATAAAACAAACGTCGTGATTGATTATTATCTCAACCAGCAGAAATCCAAAGCCATTTCTTATATTGCCGACACTTCCGCCAAACACAAGGAAATGTATATTGAGAGCGCGACGGTTTTAAATGATGAGGAAATTGAACAAAGTTCTTTTCGGCACGATGAAGATATTAACATTCGCGTCAAATGCGCGGTTGATCGAATGGTGCGCGGCGCGGAACTGCGAATGGTTGTCAGAGACAGCCGAAACATTATAATTTTTACCACTGACGCGGAACTTCAAACACTAAATGATGCTACTAAAACTTTTCAGGTTGACTTTAAGATTCCGCCAAACTTCCTGCGTCCGAATAATTATTCTCTAATTCTCGCCTTGTTTGTTCCGCATCAGGTTACTATAGAACTGCTCGAAGACGTAAACTTTTTTTCAGTCTTTGACGGCGGCACTAAATACGCTCAAAGCGAAGGTCTGGATTACGGCTTGATATTTTCGCCGTGCAAGGCTTCTGTAAAACAATCTATTTGATAATAATTTATTTTTAATAAGTATGAGTATGAAAAAAACAGTTAAATCTATCATTAACCAGTTTGGATTTGATTTACACAAAATACCGAAAGAAAAATCCTTCGAAAAAGTTAAATCCTCTAGCACGGATGATGAAATAAATCTTTACAAAACTGATTTGGGAGACTTTTATCTTCCGGCACACGCACCTGGCGACATCGTTATCAATTGCATAAAGGAAGGAAAAGTTTTTGAACCGGAAGTTGTAGAAACGGCAAGACGTTTTATAAAAAAAGGCTCTGTTGTATTGGATGTGGGAGCTAATTTCGGACAGATGGCAATTCTCTTTTCCAAGATGACCGGCGAAGACGGAATAGTCTATGCGTTTGAAGCTGATGATTTTGTCTTTGAAATACTTAAAAAAAATATTGAAGCAAATAGATGTGAAAACATTATTCCTGTTTTCGGAGCGGTTTATAATCAGTCCGGTAAAGAGTTATTTTTTCCAAAACAGGATTTTAAAAGATTTGCAAGTTTCGGCTCGTATGGCATTGATCCGAACGCTTCAGGCGGACGTAAAGTAAATTCATTAATGATAGACGACTTTGACTTTGCCGAACCTGTCAGTTTTATGAAGGTTGATATTCAGGGCAGCGATTTATTTGCTATGGAAGGAGCAAAGCAGACCATTGAAAAACATAAAATGCCCATTTTATTTGAGTTCGAGCAACAGTTTCAAGAGGAATTCGGTACTTCCTTTCAGAGTTATGTTGATTTTGTCAGTTCAATTGATTACAAATTCGCCGAAACTATAATCAACGTTAATTATTTAATCAATACAAAGTAAAATGAACATAATTTTTGTAAATCACAAAAAAGCTCAATGCGGTGTCTACGAATTTGGCAGAAATATCGGCGCGGCTATTGAAAAATCAACCAAATATAAATTTTTGTATCGTGAGATTAATTCAGAATCCGAATTGAATGCTATCGTCAAAAAAGAAAAACCGGCAATGATTATTTACAATTTTCATCCGGCGACTTTGACGTGGATCAATGCAAAAATTACAAAAAAAATCAAATGTCCGCAAATTGGTATTATTCACGAAGTAAGTCAACAGGGCGCAGATAAAGCTGACAACGGTTTATTTGATTTTCATATCGCGCACGACCCGACGCTTTTGTTAAGAAATCCGTTGGTCTTCAAAGTGGGCAGATTAATTCCTCCATATAAAAATGAGAACCAGATTCCGACAATTCCGACAATTGGCAGTTTTGGATTTGGAACACCGGGAAAAGGTTTTGAAAAAATTGTTGAATTAGTTCAAAAAGAATTCGATGAAGCGATAATTCGTCTCAATATACCTTTTGCAACATTCGGCGACGCTGACGGCGAAAATGCCAAACTGATCGCGGAAAATTGCCGTAACCTATTAACAAAACCGGGCATCAAACTGCAAATTTCGCACGAATTCTTAACGCAAGAGGAAATTTTAGATTTTCTTTCGCAAAACACGATAAATGTTTTTTTATATGAAGAACAAGAATTTCAAAGAGGAATTTCGAGCGCATCTGATTTGGCTTTAGCCGTTAAGCGTCCGATTGCCGTTTCTTTCACTTCGATGTTTCGACATTTGCTTGACGCGAGACCGCCAATATTTGTCGGTGACAACACGATTAAGCAAATTATCGAAAACCGCCTTGCGCCGCTTGAAAGATATTACAGAGAATGGTCTGAAGAGGTTCTACGATGGGATTACGAGCGTATCGCTGGTGATGTTCTCGCTCAAGCTGATATTTTAGCCGCCAATGCTGATAGTCGCGTAAAGAAAAATCTTAAACGCGTCAAACGCTTCGTTAAGCGACAGCTAGGCAAAGAAGCTGTTGAAAAACACTCCTGGATTTCAGACACGTCAATTAAAAAGTTAAAACCGCCCAACTTAAAAAAATTTAATTATAGACCCGCCGTCATTCCTAACGATTGGTCTTTAAATAATATTTTAGATAACAAAGCCAGACATCTATATGAAACGACCATTGAACAGATGTTCGATTATTTACCCGATTTAATGGAGAGAAAAATCCCGGAAGCGAATGTTCAACAGGCATTCGTTTTGGATACGGTTTACAATGTCGTTTCAAAAATCCAGAAGCCGAAAATTCTTTGCGTGGGAAGTTTTGAAGATTCCGCATCTGAATCACTAAAGATGCTCGGATTTGATATAGATGAAGTTGATCCAATGATAAATTATGATTTAGGAACATTTATGACTAAACCAACCACTATAAAAAACTCATACGATGTTGTGTTCTCAACTTCCGTGATCGAGCATGTTGAAAACGACGAGAAATTTTTAATGGATATTGCGGCATTGCTGAAAAAAGACGGCGTGGCGGTTTTGACCTGCGATTATTTGGACACATATAAGAAAGGCGACCCGATATTTGCGGTTGACTTTCGGTTTTATACACAAAAAGATATTAAAGAAAGATTATTAGCCAAAGTTCCTAATTGTCACCTGGTTGACACGCCGCAGTGGGATTGTCCAAATCCTGATTTTTACTATGATGGTTTCAATTACACTTTCGCATCTTTGGTAATTAGAAAGGCAAATTAATAGAATATGCAGGAGAAAAAACCATCCGGGCTTTTTATTAATTGTCCTGAAGCTCAGGATAGTATCTTCGAGTCAGGGAAAATGGTGTTTCAGTGTCTGCAAGATTCAGACAAGTTTTTGCTTGACTACATAGAAGTAGATATTGAAAATCGTTCGGTTCCGGCGAATTATGATTTTTATCTGTTTAATTACCATATAGTAACAATGACGTGGCTGGATACAAAACGGCTGAGAAAATCTTTGCCAGGTTTGAAAATGACAATCGTTCTGGAGGTTTCGCCCAACGATCCTTTTGTTTTATGTTCGCCGGATGATTTTGACGCTTATTGTGTTTTAGATCCGACGCTGAATATCAAGCAGAGAAATGTTTTTGCTTTTCCGCGCCCCTTAGAAACAACGGAAAAACAGTTTACTTACGAACACAATGAAATTCCCGTCATCGGAAGTTTTGGGTTCGCCACGCAGGGAAAAGGGTTTAATCACGTCATAGATGCGATAAACAGAGAATTTGAGTGTGCCGTTGTGAAAATCAACATTCCTTATTCCACCTATGATAATGAAAGCGGAAAATATGCCGAACAGTTAGGGCAAATGTGCCGAGCGAGAGCCAAATCGGGAATAGAAATAATAGTGACGCACGATTTTATGTCAAAGCCGGATTTAATTAAATGGTGCAGTCAAAACGCGATTAACTGTTTTCTTTACGACAGAAATCAACCGGGTTTAGCGGCTACCACCGATCAGGCGATTAGCAGCGGAAGACCTTTGATAACTTCAAAAAATAATACTTTCAGACATATTCAAAAATTTATAAAACCGTTTCCCTATCAAACTTTACGTTCTGCTATTGAAACCAGCCAGCAAAAAGTAGAACAAATTCAGAAAGAATGGTCGCCCGAAAAATTTAGAGAAAAATTTGAAGAAGTTTTGAATAGTTTTCAGTTTGATAATCAATCGGAAAATAAGATTAATGACAGTCTTTCTTTGCTGCCGATTTTGAAAAAGTCCGATCTTCCCGCGCCACTTCAAAAAATAAAGAAAATTCTCGGTATCAGAACCCGGCTCGGAAATTTCAAAAAAGGGTACGGATTTAAACTTACAGCCGAAATTAAGTCAAAGCCGGCAATTTCATATTCTCAATTCGGTGAAGATGAGATCATCTCTAATCTGCTGGCGGAAATGAAAATCCAGAATATGCGTTATCTGGACATCGGCGCGAATAATCCGAAATATATCAGTAACACTTATCTTTTTTATGAAAAAGGTTTTAAC
Source organism: Pyrinomonadaceae bacterium (assembly GCA_965217575.1). Classification (GTDB taxonomy): domain Bacteria; phylum Acidobacteriota; class Blastocatellia; order Pyrinomonadales; family Pyrinomonadaceae. The sequence goes on from OZ244558.1 coordinate 2,606,295, forward strand.
GGAGTTTTGGTCGAACCGAATACCTCTTTGTGTGAAAAGCTGAAAGCCGTCAGACCGCGCGACGTGGTTTTGAATGTCGGTATCGGAACTGACGAAAATATTTCCGAAGCTGATTTTTATCTTTTTCCCGAAGCGGCGGACGGTTTAAGCACTTTTTCGCCAGAAGAAGCGCGCCACTGGGAAGAGGTCGGAATGGGCGGCAAGAAGTTTAAGGTTGAAAAAGTTATCAAAATGCCGCTCGTCGTCATTAATGATATAATCGCCGATAATTTTACCGAATGCCCGGATTTTATTTCGATTGATGTCGAAGGTTGGGATTTGAAGATATTGAAAACTCTGAATTTTGAAAAATACAGTCCGGCGGTTTTCTGTGTTGAAACACTGGCTTATAATGAGGACGGTTCGACTTATAGAATCAAGGAAATCTATGAGTTTATGGAAAGCAAAGGGTATTTTTCTTTTCAGCAAACTTATGCCAATGACATTTTTGTCAATAAAAATTTATACGATTTCTATATTTATCAAAAAAATAACAATAAAAATTCCGGTTGATTTTGAAATTTAATAATTTCTATGCACTTAATTCACAGAAAAACCTGCCGCGTCTGCGGTTCGGATTCTTTAACGCCCGTCATTGATTTGGGCGAACAATATCTGCAAGGCTCGTTTGTCAAAGAAGGCAAGGAACTGCCGCCGATGCGGAAAATTCCCTGTCAAATTGTGCGCTGCAATCCGATGGCGGACGAAACGGCGTGCGGTCTGCTGCAAATGAAACACAGCGTGCCGCCGGAAATTCTGTACGCCGCTTACTGGTATCGTTCCGGCACGAACAATACGATGCGCGAACATCTGAAAAGCATTGCGGCGCGCGCGATGGAAATTTGGGGCAAAACCGACGCGGCTGTTTTGGACATCGGCTGCAACGACGGAACTTTGCTGAAAAATTATCCGGCGCGATTTATAAAATTCGGCGTTGACCCGTCGGACGTGGCGCAGGAAGTGACCGGCGAAAACTTACAGGTTGTGCAGGATGTTTTTCCTTCGCCGAAATTAAACGAAGTTTTGGGCGAACGGAAACTCGACATCGTAACTTCGATTGCGATGTTTTACGATTTGGAAAATCCGGTCGAATTTTGCCGCCGCATCAAAGAACTGCTTTCGCCGGAAGGCATCTGGATTTTTGAAATGTCGTATATGCCGGAGATGCTGAAACTCAATTCGTATGATACGATTTGCCACGAACATCTGGAATATTACAGTTTCGCGGTTCTCGAAAAGATTCTAAAGCTCGCCGGACTGCAAATTTTCGAGATTGCGTTTAATGACATCAACGGCGGCAGCATTCGCTGTTACGCGACGAACGCGGAAAATAAAAAATATTTCACCGCCGAAAATCAGGCGTTAATCGCGCAGATTCGGCAGGAAGAATTTGATTTGATGCTCGATACGGACGTGCCGTATCTGGCGTTTCAGAAAAGAATCGAAGCCGAACGGGAAAAACTGCGTTCGCTGCTGCTCGATTTACGGGCGCAGGGCAAACGCATTCACATTTACGGCGCGTCCACGAAAGGCAACACGATTTTGCAGTTCTGCGGCATTGACGACGAAATTATCGAATACGCGGCGGAACGCAACCCCGATAAATACGGCGCGCGCACTTTGGGAACGAATATTCCGATCATCAGCGAAGAAGAATCGCGCGCGATGCAGCCGGATTATTATCTGGTTTTGCCGTGGCATTTTAAGGCGGAATTTGTCGAACGCGAAAAGGAAGCTCTCGATAACGGCACGGGTTTTATTTTTCCGCTGCCGACCATTGAAATCGTTAAAAGATGAAAGCGTTAATCTTCGGCGTAAGCGGACAGGACGGTTTTTATCTGACCGAACTGCTGCGGCGGCAAAACATCGAAATCATCGGCGCGAGCCGCGCGGCGGGCGAGGTGACGGGCGATGTCGCCGACCGCGCCTTTGTTGAAAATTTAATCGCCGCCGAAAAGCCGGATTTTATTTTTCATCTGGCGGCGAATTCGACGACGCGCCACGCCGCGCTGTTCGACAACCACGCGGCAATCGGCACGGGAACGATTAATATTTTGGAAGCCGCTTTTCGCCATTGTCCGCAGAGCCGGATTTTTTTGTCGGGCAGCGCGGCGCAGTTTGAAAACACGGGCGCGCCGATTGACGAAAATACGCCGTTCGCGCCGCTGTCGCCGTATGCCGTCAGCCGTATTTATTCGGTTTACGCGGCGCGGTATTACCGGAGTTTGGGTTTGCGGGTTTACGTCGGCTATTTTTTCAATCACGACAGTCCGCGACGCACCGAACGGCACGTCAATCAAAAAATCGCGTTCGCCGCCCGTAAAATCGGCGCGGGCAGCGATGAAAAACTGGAAATCGGCGATGTCGAAGTAAAAAAGGAATTTAATTTCGCGGGCGACGCGGTGGCGGCGGTTTGGGTGCTGGTCAATCAGGACACGGTTTTTGAAACGGTCATCGGCAGCGGCGAAGCGCATTCGATTAAAGAATGGGTGAATTACTGTTTTGAGTTCGTTGGCAAAGACTGGCGCGATTATGTTGTAATAAAGGCGAATTACGCGGCGGAATATGATATTTTGGTTTCAAATCCGCGACTGATCAAATCGCTCGGCTGGCAGCCACGCACGAATATCGCGGAACTGGCGGCAATGATGATGACGGAAAATTGATTTATGGCGGAAACACTCGGAACACTGACCGATAAATTGACGATTGTGAAATTAAAGCAGTTTCACACCGAAGACGCGGCGCGGCTGGAAAGTCTGCGCCGCCAGGAAACGCAGTTGCAGGCGGAAATTGACGCGTATGTCGCGGCGGCTCTTGACGGACGCATTCCGCCGGAAAAACTGACTTTCGCGGCGAATAAAGTCTATAAAAAAGAGGGCAACGAAACCGCGCCGGTGAAAGGCAGTCTCGGCGAGATTTTCGCGCTGCTCGCCGACACGAACTGCCGTCTCTGGCACGTTCAGGAAAAGGTTTACGAATTTGAAGTGATCGCCCCCGACGCGAAAAACAGCGTCGTCAAAGAACTGGCGATTCTCAATCTCGAACGCAACAACTGCATTGACGAACTCGATAAAACTCTGCTCTCGATTGTCACCGCGCGCAGCGGAAAATAATGCGAAAAAGGATTTTACTCGGACATTTGAATTCGATGGGCGACTGTCTTTTTGCGACCGTTATCGCCCGTCAAATCAAAGAAGTTGATTACCCAAACTGTCATCTGACGTGGGCGATCAACGGAAAATCCCGGCAAGCTGTCGAATTAAATCCCTATATTGATGATATTTGGGAGGTTGCGACCGAAAAAAACACCGCTAATTTGGAAGAATGGGCTAATTTTGCGGCGGAAGCGGAAAAAAGAAAAGAGAGAGGAGATTTCGACGAAGTATTTTTGACGCAAATTACCGGCGATAATAACTTGAATTACGACGGCGGCATTCGTTCTTCGACATACAATAATTATCCGCATAAAATTTCCGTCCCGCACCAGCCGACAATGCGCCTGTCAGCGGCGGAAGTCGAAAATGTTCGGCGATTTGCTGAGAAAAACAGTCTCGAAAAATACGACAAAGTGATTTTGGTCGAGTGCGGACCTGACAGTTTTGCCGTCGCGCTCAACGCGCCGTCGGCGTTTGAACTGGCGCGGGAAATAACTGCCGAAAATGCAAATTACGCCTTTATTCTCTCTTCAAACAAACAAATTGCTTCAAATCAGGCGAACATTATTGACGGCAGCCGACTAACATTCAGAGAAAATGCCGAACTGACGAAATACTGCGATTTATTCATCGGCTGCGCGAGCGGAATTTCGTGGCTGGCAACTACTGATTGGGCGAAAAAGTTAAATATGATTTTAATGATTAACCGGAACAACGCCGTTTTTCCGTCAATGATTTTCGATCACAAAAACATCGGTTTATCGGTTAATCATCTGATTGAAATAAACGACAACGGCGAAAAGTCGCTCGTCAAATTGAAAAAATGTCTGCAAACCGTTTTGCAGGGAGATTTTATTCGCGCCCGAAATTTATTTAACGAAAACATTAAATCGGGCAATTTAATTTATCTCAAATTACAGCTCGAAGCGGCGATGTACAAATCGAGCGCGAGTGATTTTTTTTTCAGTCTGAGGCGATATGTCAAACGCAGCGAACCGGGTATAATTTTCACCCGCGAATTCGGAAGAATGATCCAATCTTTGTTGAGCAGAAAAGTTCTCGATTCGCTGAAAGGCTTGAAATCAAAAAATAAAACTCTTGAACTGTTATAAAAATGAAAAAAGCAATTATCACCGGAATTACCGGACAGGACGGCGCGTATCTAGCCGATTTTTTACTGGAAAAAGGTTACGAAGTTCACGGCGTAAAACGCCGGTCATCGCTGATTAATACGGCGCGGATTGACCATCTGATTGAATCGGACGCGCCGATTCACAAAAATTTCGTCGTCCATTTCGGCGATATGACCGATGCCAGCAACCTGATTCGGATCATTCAATCGGTGCAGCCGGACGAAATTTATAATCTCGCCGCGCAGAGCCACGTTAAAATCAGCTTTGAAACGCCCGAATATACGGCGAACGCCGACGGTCTCGGCGTTCTGCGAATGCTGGAGGCGATTCGTTTTCTGGGTTTGGTCAACAAAACAAAGTTTTATCAGGCTTCAACTTCGGAACTTTACGGTCTGGTGCAGGAAATTCCGCAGACGGAAACCACGCCGTTTTATCCGCGTTCGCCTTACGGTGTCGCCAAACTTTACGCTTACTGGATTACGGTTAATTACCGCGAAGCGTATAATATTTTCGCGGTCAACGGCATTTTGTTCAACCACGAAAGCCCGGTGCGCGGCGAAACTTTTGTGACGCGCAAAATCACGCGCGCCGTCGCGCAGATCGCGCTCGGACAATTAAACGAAACGCATCTCGGAAATCTCGACGCGATGCGCGATTGGGGACACGCCAAAGATTACGTCAAAGCGATGTGGCTGATGCTCCAGCAGGAAACGCCGGAAGATTATGTGATTGCGACCGGCGTGACCACTTCGATTCGTGATTTTATCCGAATGGCTTTCGCCGAAGTCGGCATCGAACTTGAATTTCGCGGTGCCGGTGTTGACGAACACGCCGTCGTCACCGCCTGTCTCGACGACCGCTACCAGGTGCCGCTCGGACAAAGAGTCGTTGCCATTGATCCGGTTTATTTCCGACCGACCGAAGTCGAACTGCTGATCGGCGATCCGACCAAAGCCAAAAATCAATTGGGCTGGCAGGCGGAATATACTTTACAGGAAATGGTCACTGAAATGGTGCGAAGTGATTTGAAACTTTTCGGAGAAGAAAGCGATGCAATAGTCATTTAAAACTAAGCATTCTATCAGATAAGTTTTTCAACGAAATAAGAAAAAAATTTGTCGGCGGAGCGCGGACGGCTCGTCCGCCGCATCAGAACGCAGCGATTGATGCTCGGTGTTGATAAAAAGTTTTGTCGAGCAACGCCGCAACGCTCGCTTCGCGCGGAGCGCGGACGAGCCGTCCGCGCTCCGCCGGGGGAGAACATTTCTTGCGTAATTTTCAAACCTCTTTCGGCGGAAGCGCGGCTGGCGCGTTGCCTAATCTTTTCGTTTTGAATTACAATTTATCAGCAAAAAGACAGCGAGCATTAAATATTTTGAATGATTCTTTCAAGACGTTGACGAAACCCGGAAATCAGACGTTTCCGGCGTGAAATTTGTCAACGGCAAAAACCGGTTAAGAACGAAAATTAAGCCGAATTTTGAATTAAACTGAAAACGTTGCATATAACCGATGAAGATTTCCATTGCACTCTGCACCTACAACGGTGCGAAATTTCTTGCCGAACAACTCGAAAGTTTTCTGCAGCAAACCCGTCTGCCCGACGAGTTAGTCGTTTGCGATGATTGTTCGACCGATGGAACGCTCCCGATTCTCCAGGATTTCGCCCGCCGCTCACCGTTTCCGGTTCATATTCACAGCAACGAAAATAATCTCGGTTCGACCAAAAATTTTGAAAAAGCGATTTGTTTGTGTCAGGGCGATATAATTTTTTTGGCGGATCAGGACGATGTTTGGCTGCCGGAAAAAATACAGTTGAGTGAAGCCGAGTTTTTGCAGGACGCAAACGTCGGAATGGTTTTTTGCAACGGCGAAGTGGTTGATGAAAACTTAAAATCCAAGAACATTACAAGCTGGGATTTGCGCGATTTGAAAGGCGCGAACCTTAAAAAGTTTCGCTCCGGCAATACTTTCGGCATCCTGCGTGAAGGTAATGTTGTCTCGGGTTGTATGATGGCTTTTCGCGCCGAATTCAGAAATCTGTTACTGCCGATTCCAACCGATTTGCCCGATGTTATTCACGATTACTGGATCGCGCTGCTGCTGTCGCTGGTTTCTCGCTCGGTCGCGCTGCCTTCCAAGCCGTTAGTTAAATACCGGCAGCACAGCAATCAGCAATTGGGACTCAGACGGAATTTCGTCGAACTGCCGAAAATCAACCTGCTTCAGAGAGTGCGTCAAAAAAATTTATTTGACGAGCATTTGCTGTTGATAAAAAAAATTCAGGAAAGGCTGGATGAACGCGGCGGCGAGGCTTCTTACATTGATTCTGTAACTTATCTCAGTCAGTATATCGCTCACATCCACGCCCGCCTCGCGGTGCAGGACAAAAAGACGGCGCGAATTTCGACCGTTTTTCGTGAGCTGACAACTCTGCGTTATCATCGCTATTCAAACGGAATGAAAAGTGCGTTCAAAGACCTGATAATTTGAAGTCCAGCCCCGACAAGTTCCGCAGCCGAAAGTCGCCGTCCTGTGAGCGCGGCGGCTGACAAAAGATAATTAGGATGAAAATTAAAAAATCAATATTCAGATTTATTCCGCACAGAGCGCGTGATGTTTTTAACGTTCAGGTTCAACTGAACCTCCGGGGAAAATCATTAACATCGCCGCTCAAAGCCGGTAAAGCTCTCGACGGATATTGGTTTCCATCCTGGAAAACCGAAGTGATCGGGCGGTTAAGTCAAATTTTCGACGGCGCGTTTATTGACATCGGAGCGAATATGGGGCAAACGATGTTCGATTATTATTTAGCCGATGCCGCCGCCGCCTATATCGGTTTTGAACCGAATCCGAACTGCGTGCAATATCTGACCAAGATTATTGAAGTCAACTCGTTTAACCAATACACAATTTTGCCGATTGGCTTGGCGAATGAAAATAAAGTCGTGCCGTTATATACGCGTCAGGGTGACACCGAAGATACAGCCGCGTCGGTCGTCGCGGATTTGCGCCCGCAGTGGGAAATCACCAGTCAGTATGTGTCCTGTCATCGGTTTGACGACGTTCGCCGGGACTTAAAACTGGAGCGCATCGGTTTCATTAAAATTGATGTTGAAGGTTTTGAACTCGAAGTGTTAAAAGGAATGCGGCAGACGCTCGCCGAATTGCGTCCGGTGATCGTCTGCGAAATCCTTTTCACCGATACTCACGCGGATTTGTCGGTTAATGAAAAGAGAAACAAGGGCATTATGGAACTTCTCGGCGAGTTGGAATACAGAGTTTTTCAGCTTATCAAATCGCCGGATGATCTGCATATTATTGACGCGGTAAAAATAGAACAAATCACCAATGAAATTTTGACTGACAAAAATTTTCATTTGTTTGACTATTTATTCGTTCCGGCAGCCGAAGAAACGCGCGTTTTGACCGCGCTGCTCGGAAACCAGCCAAGTTGATTCCGGCGATTTGCGCTGAAAATCGGCAATTATGTGTAAAATTTATTTGAGAATCATCGTTTTATTCAATATTCTTTCAGTTGATGATGAAAATATCCGTCGCGCTCTGCACTTACAACGGCTCGGTTTTTCTCGGCGAACAGCTCGCCAGTATCGCCGCGCAGATGCGCCTGCCGGATGAACTGGTCGTGTGCGATGACGGTTCGACCGACACGACCGTTGAGATTGTTCGTCAATTTGCGGCGCGCGCCGGTTTTCCGGTGCGTCTGTTTATCAATGAAACAAATCTGCGGTCAACCAAAAACTTTGAAAAGGCGATTTCCCTGTGTGAAGGCGACATTATCGCCCTCTGCGACCAGGATGATGTTTGGCACGCCGATAAATTAAAGATTTTCGCTGCAATTTTCGCCGCCAAACCAAACGTCGGATTGGTATTTTGCAATGCCAATCTGGTTGATGAAAATTTGCAGCCGCTTAATTCCAGCAATTGGGATTTGCTCGATTTTAATGAAGCGAAACAAAGGGATTTCGTCGCCGGTAAAGGATTTGAATATATGCTCAAAGGCGCGTTCGTGTGGGGGTGTATGATGGCTTTTCGGGCGCGTTACAAAAGTTTGGTGCTGCCGATTCCCGAAAATCTACCTGACATTATTCACGATTCCTGGGCGGCGATAATGATCGCGGCGGTCGCTTCCGTCGAGCCGATACCGCAATGTTTGGTAGATTATCGTCAGCATCCGGCACAGCAACTCGGACACCGCGCCGGAGATGAAATAGATTTGATCGAAACCATCGGCAAAAAATACGACTACGACGAGGAAATCGTCCGCTTAGACGGTTTTCTGAATCGCTTGCGATCTGCCGATGCCCAATTCGCGGCGGAAAAAGCCGTAAAAATCGCCGATGCGCGGCGGCATCACTTTCTGAATCGGCGTAAAATGAAAAACGGCGGCGCGGCAACCAAACTGCGACTCGTCGCGCGGGAACTATTCAGCCGCCGGTATCATCGGCACACGAGCGGCTTGAAAAGCGCGGCGAAAGATTTATTGACGGGTTGAAAATGCCCGAAAGTTTTATGGATATTTCTGTAGTCATTCCAAATCACAACCGCATTGACGCGCTGGATGTCACGCTTGAACATTTGGCGCGGCAGAAATTCAGCGGCGAATGGGAAACGATTGTTTGTGATAACAATTCAACCGAAGATGTCGCCGCCGTGATTCGCCGCTGGCAGCCGAAATTTCCGGTTTCGCTGCGGCTGACTCACGAAACGATTCCGGGCGCGTCAGCCGCCAGAAACGCGGGTGCGCGGGAGGCGAACGGGGAATACATAGTTTTTTTGGACAATGACATTTTAACCAAAACCGATTTTCTGCAAAGCCATTACGACGCGCTGCGCGCCTATCCGAATTCCTGGATCAACGGTCAGGTGGTCAATCTGCCGGAGCAGGAAAATTCGGCATTCGGAAAATTTCGCAAACAATCATTCCCTTTTTACGAACCGACGGCGGAAATTCAGGAACAAATCGGCGTTACCGGACAGAATCTGTCTCTGCCGCGCGAACATTTCATCGCGCTCAACGGATTTGATAACGATCTTTTTTCCGGTGAAGATTTCGATTTGGCACTGCGCGGGCGAAATCAAATGGGCGTTAAAACGCTGCTCGTGCCGAGCATTATCGTGACTCAGAATGATTGGGCGGGCTGGACATTTCCCGATTTTTGCCGGAGACAGGAAATTTACTCTCAGACGGAATTTTTCTCCTGGAAGAAATACGGCGACGAACATCCGCGACTTCAACTGGTAAGAGAAAATCTGCCGCTGAACTGGCGGCGGGATTCGGTAAAACTTTTGTTCCGCAAAAAAGTTAAACAGATTTTAAGCAAAAATATTACGCAAAAGTCTTTGTTGCGGGTGTCAGGTTTGCTCGAAAAATCACCGGTGACGCGTCCGGTTTTGTGGCGAATTTATAAGCTGGTTTTGGCGGGCGCGATTCACCGCGGCTTTCAGGATGGAAGAAAGGCGATCTTGGAAGGAGAAAAAATCACTTAAATTTCCCGTTTGATCAAAATGAAAAAATATTTAAAAATATTTACAAGCATCTGCATTTTGAAGGCAATATAGACGTTGAAATTGATAAATTTCATTCATTCAAGATGCGGCATTACGGCTATGAAATTGAAAATTCCATTTTTTGGAGCGGTTTGACCGACGGCTGGGAGAAATTGTCGCTGTCTCTGTAGATTAAACTGGCGCGTAATGCCGATGTCGTCATTGATATTGGAGCCAACACGGGAATTTATTCGCTGATCGCCAAATCACTAAATCCGGCGGCGCGGATTTATGCCTTTGAGCCGGTCAAAAGAGTTTTTGAAAAGTTGAGATTTAACAATTCCCGGTCTGGGCAAGATTTTTCAATTCTCAATGCCGGTAGCGGTTTACGATTCGGAAGCAGATTATGTTGATGCCGTCGGCGACCTAATAAAAAAACCGAAGAATCGTGCTAAAATCGTCGCAGAACTCAAGAAGAACACTGAGTTTTTGCACGGCAAAGAGAAACTCGCCGAATATAAAACTGTGACATTCGGAAAATTGGACAAATTGCGGCACGAACCTCAACTGCTTCCTTTTTCCGACACTTTGACTCAGAATGAAGACGTGTTTCTGATAAAATTTAATGAGTCCGAAAAAAATCTGAATATCCAGCAATTTTGAGTAGTTTATGGGAAAGCAGTTTGAGAATTTTTGCCGCTTCGGATTATTTGTTGCTGTTCGCGCAGTCTGTCCTTTACGGAGACACGAAATTTTCATATACACATTTGAAAGCTTGGATGGGAACGATTTTGGCGAGGAGAAAGGACAAACCGACGACGTAATTTTTTGACGAAAAAATTAACGCGTCGTTCGATGGCTATGAATTTGTCAATTGCGCTCTGCACCTACAACGGAGAAAAATATCTCACCGAACAGCTTGCGAGCTTTTTGCGGCAGACGCGTCTGCCTGACGAATTAATTGTCTGTGATGACCGTTCGACCGATGAAACTGTTGAAATTCTTGAAATTTTTGCCGCCGATGCGCCGTTTCCGGTTCGTATTTACGTTAATGAAAATAATCTCGGCTCCACCAAAAATTTTGAGAGGGCGATTTCTCTTTGTGATGGAGATATAATTTTTCTATCGGATCAAGATGATTTATGGTGCGAAGAAAAATTGGAAAAATTTGAAAGAGAATTTGCTTTCGATAAAGAAGTCGGAATGGTTTTCTGCGACGGAGAAGTAGTTGATGAAAGGTTGAATTATTTGGGTGTAAATGCCTGGGAAACGCGAAAATTCACCGAAAAAAGGCAGATTCAAATGGAAGAAGGCAACGGACTGACAACAATTTTAAATGCCAATGTCGTAACCGGGTGTATGATGGCTTTTCGTGCAAAATATAAATCGCTTTTTTTGCCGATTCCGACCGACATTCCCGAAGTGATTCACGATTATTGGATTGCAATAATTTTGCTGTCCGCGACGAAAGTGAAATTAATTTCAGACAAACTGGTTAAATATCGTCAACACAGTCAACAACAATTAGGATTTTCTCTGGAAAGTATTGAATCAACTTCAATACAAAAAAGAGTCTCGATCAAGCACGATTTTGAAGAGTCTTTTCTCAAATTTAACGGCTTAAAAAAGCATTTTAACGACCAATTTAAGGAGAGTTTGAAAAAAAACGAACTTAACCGGATAAGTATTTTGGATGAAATAAATACGCCTGTAAAACATTTTCAGGCTCGTATGCAAATTGCAGAAACCGGAAAACATCGTTTTCGCTTAGTTTTAAGGGAATTTTTTAGTTTACGTTACAATCGTTATTCAAATGGCTGGCGGAGCGCGGTCAAGGACCTATCGCTTTATTTTTTGAAATAAACTTTATATAGTTAGTGTTGGTGACGTTGAACATCAAAAACCGGGAATTTCAGTATGAAAATATCAGTTGCCGTTTGCACTTATAACGGCGAAAAGTATCTGCCGGAACAACTTAACAGTTATGCGGCGCAAATCAGACTGCCCGACGAAGTGGTTATCTGTGATGACGGTTCGACCGATTCGACGCGGGACATTTTGACGGCGTTTTCCGCGAGTGCGCCGTTTTCTGTCAAACTGTGTTTCAATGAAGAAAATCTCGGTTACGTTCAAAATTTCGGAAAAGCGGCTGGACTTTGTACGGGCGACATCATTGCTTTCTCCGATCAGGACGATGTTTGGCATCAAGAAAAACTGAAGATAATTGAAGCTGAGTTTGTAAAATTTCCAAACGTCGGGATGGTTTATGCCGATGCGGAAGTGGTTGATGAAAATTTACAACCATTGGGAACGACGATGTGGAAATGTAACAATCTCAACCAAAAAAAACAAACGGCGATAAAGTCCGGCAAGTCGCTCGATTTATTGCTTAGAGACGGTTATACATTGGGTTCGAGTATGGCGTTTCGCGCCAAGTTTTTGGATTTAGCCTTGCCGATTCCGACAAATATTTATTTCGATCACGACGATTGGATCGCGCTGATAATTTCCGCGCTGGCAGATGTTTCGCTGATTAGTAAACCGCTCATCAAATATCGTCAGCACCGGCAGCAGACATCGGCAGGAATGAAAATTCACCCTGAAACCGGAGTCAAACCTTTGATAGAAGCCGGACGAAGAATCAATAATTATGACGAATTTCTCAACCAATTAACTTTAGCCGAAAAAACATTCAGCGAAAAATGTGATTCGATAAAAGAAGTATTATTAAAAATATCGGCAGCCAGAAATCATCTTTTAATGCGGGCAAATTTACCGAAAAATCCTTTTTTGAGATCGCTTAAAATTAGTCGGGAATTAATAGCGGGACATTATCATTCTTATTCCAACGGATTTAGAAGCGCAGCTAAAGATTTGATGATTTAATCGTTAAACAAAATGGTTCGGAATATTGATTCTCCTTTACAAAAGTGAAAAAACTACTAAAAAACGTCTATAAACATATTCCGCTGAAAAAGGAAATTTTTTCAGCGGTAAAAAAAATTGCCGCTCCGAGCGAACGCGTCTATCGGCATTTGCATTTTGAGGGTGATATAGACGTTGAAATTGATAAATCCCATTCATTCAAGATGCGGCATTACGGCTATGAAATTGAAAATTCCATTTTTTGGAGCGGTTTGACCGACGGCTGGGAGAAATTGTCGCTGTCGCTGTGGATTAAACTGGCGCGTAATGCCGATGTCGTCATTGATATTGGAGCCAACACGGGAATTTATTCGCTGATCGCCAAATCACTAAATCCGGCGGCGCGGATTTATGCCTTTGAGCCGGTCAAAAGAGTTTTTGAGAAATTGGAATTTAACAATCAACTCAACGATTACGACATTAACTGTTATGAATCCGCCGCCTCCGACAGCGACGGAACCGCGACCATTTATGATACTGCGACCGAACACACCTATTCGGTGACGGTCGGCAAAAATATGCACGCGTCCGATGTGTCGGTCATTCCGACCACTATCGAAACAGTCAGACTCGACACGATGATCGAACGTTTGCAAATACCAAAAATAGATTTAATAAAACTTGATGTTGAAACATACGAAGCCGAAGTGATTGAAGGATTGGGTAAATATTTGGATAAATTTAAGCCGACAATGCTAGTCGAAGTTTTAAATGATGCGGTCGGAGAAAATGTTGAAGCACTGGTTAAAGACAAAAATTACGTTTATTTCAATCTTGACGAAAAACTCGGCACCATCAGGCGTGTTGAACATATCTCTAAAAGCGATTATTATAACTATTTGATTTGCGAAGAAGAAGTGGCAAAATTGGTTGTCAATCAGGACTCAAAATAATTTGGACGCAATTTATGGGCAGCCGGCAAATCAGCGACGGGGACAAAATTTCATCTTTATGATTGACGCATAATCTGATGATAGACGGCTCTTGGTAATTTAACCGCATCAGTTTTGGTTAAGTTTATTTCTTATTGATGAAACGAAAGATTTTTCACATTATTCCGTCTCTGATGAGCGGCGGGGCGGAACGTCTGCTGACCGATGTCGTTTCAAAAACATCGGCGGAAAGATTTTCGCATACTATTTGTATTCTCGGACGGGCAGATTTTTTCGCGCCGGAAATCAGACGAAACGGGAGCGAAGTAATCGAACTAAATCTTTTCGGCAAACATCCGTGGCTGGCGGCAGCGCGAAAAATAATTCCGATCATTCAGCGGCGGCAGCCCGATTTAATCGTCTCGTGGTTGTATGACGCGTCAATCGTGTCGCGGCTGGCAGTAATGAGATACCGAAAAATTCCTCTGGTCAACACGCTGCACTCTCCCGATTACGATCCTGAAACCATCAAAGCCGGTAATTGGTCGTCGAGAAATTCGAAAGGTTTACAAATAATAGATAAAATTTCCACTAAGATTGCTAATCCGTATTTTACGGCGTGTTCGCATTTTGTCGCGGAGTCATATAAAAGAAATCTGAATGTCAATCCGTCAAGAATCAGAGTGATTTATAATTTCATCACTCTGGAATCTTTAGTCAGCGAAAAAACCGCACCTGAACAATTAAAAAAATCGCTCGGAATACCGGCAGACGGCTTTGTTTACATTAATATCGGGCGGCTTGATCCGCAAAAAGGACAAATTTATTTACTGAAAGCGTTTCAGAAGGTTTTAGCCGATGTTCCGAATGCTCATCTGATAGTAGTTGGCACGGGACACTTGGAAAATTCTTACAAAAAATTAGCTGAATCTTTAAAAATAGCTCATCGCACATATTTTTTAGGCAACCGAAAAGATATTGGCGTATGTTTGGAAGCGGCGGATGTTTTCGTTTTTCCGTCTCTATTTGAAGGACTCGGAATTGCGATCATCGAAGCGATGGCAAAAGGTCTGCCGTGTATCGCTTCGCGGCTGGAAGTTTTGCGGGAGATCATTGATGACGGCATTTCCGGCTTGCTGGTCGCGCCGGAATCGGAAACGGAACTGGCTCAGGCAATGGTTAAAGTTTACCGACAGCCCGAACTGCGGGAAAAACTCGGAAAAGAAGCGTTTGAAACAGCTCACAACCAATTTTTGAGCCGAATTTTGATACCGGAATGGGAGAAACTTTTTACCGACGTTCCGGCTTATTTTAGTTGATTATGCAAAAAAAATTACTTGAATTGTTATGCTGTCCGAAATGTCAGGGCGATTTGCGCTGCGTTTCGAGCCAGGAAGACGCAGATGAAATTTTGGAAGGCGAGCTGGAATGCGCCGCCTGCCAGCTCGTCTATCCGATTGAAGCGGGCATTCCGCGCTTTGTTGATAAAAACAATTACTCGTCCTCTTTCGGTTATCAGTGGAACGAATTCAAAGCCACCCAGCTTGATTCGATGAGCGGAACGACACAATCGGCGGATAGATTCTATTCGGAAACCGAATGGACGAAAGAGTGGATTAAAGACAAATGGATTTTGGATGCGGGCTGCGGCGCGGGACGTTTTCTCGACGTTGTTTCGCAAAACGATTGTGAAGTGGTCGGCATTGACATCAGCACGGCAATCGAAGCCTCGCGCAAAAATCTGGCTAGCCGCAAAAATGTCCATTTTGTGCAGGCAAGCATTTACGAACTGCCTTTTCGTGAGGGAACTTTTGACGGGAGTTACTGCATCGGAGTCGTTCAGCACACGCCCGAACCGGCAAAAACTTTGCAGTCAATCGCCCGCACCGTCAAAAAAGGCGGGCGGCTTGCCGTCACGATTTACGAGCGCAAGCCCTGGACGTTTCTCTACGGAAAATACCTGATTCGTCCGATCACGCGGCGGATAAAAGATGAAAGACTGCTGAAAACGATTCGCTTTACGATGCCGGTGGTTTTTCCCGTCACCAATGTTTTGTTTCGCGTTCCCGGTCTGGGCAAAATTTTTCAATTTCTGATTCCGGTGGCGAATTACGTCGAAAAAAAAGATTTGTCGCGGAAGGATCGGTACGAATGGACAGTGTTAGATACTTTTGATATGCTCGCGCCGGCTTTCGACCAGCCGCAAACAGCAAAAGAAACTGAAACTAACCTGTCACGCGGCGGCATTAAAAACATCAAACGTCTGAAAAATCCGGGCGTAAATATCATCGGCGATAAAGATTAAAATGATTCCGACAATAAATTTCAGAGAAAATGCCGCCTCGCAGATTTTTAGAAATGCCGAAAATTTATAAAACTCTCTATCTATGTTATTTCGGTTTGCGCGAACCGCTCGTCCAGACGCAAGTTTTGCCGTATTTGCGCCAAATACGTGACGGCGGTTTTCGAGTTTCGCTACTTACTTTTGAAACAAAACCGCAGGAAACCTGGACGCAAAAAGAGATCAGCGACGAACGCGAAAGACTTGCGGATGAAGGTATCGAATGGCATTTTCTGACTTATCACAAACGACCTTCCGCGCCGGCAACTTTGTATGACGTTTTAGCCGGGGCGAATTTTATTAGAAAAATGCTGCGGAAAGAGGATATTGATATTCTTCACGCCCGCGTTCACGTTCCTGCTTTGATGGGTTTAATCGCCAAAAAACTGAGCCGGAAAAAGTCCAAATTGCTTTTCGATATACGCGGGTTTTTTCCCGAAGAATACACCGACGCGGGCAGATGGAAAGAAAACGGGAGGCTTTATAAATCCGTTAAGCGCATCGAGAAAGTACTCTTGAAAGAATCTGACGGATTTGTCGTGTTGACCGAAAGAGCGCGTTCAATTTTGTTTCCCGAAAGTAAGGAAACCGGTTTTGATAAATTAGGCAGACCTGTGGAAGTTATTCCGTGCTGCGTAAATTTAGACCTTTTCAATAAAACGGATGGATCAACCCGCGCTGAAACACGCCGCAAATTGGCGGTTGAAAATCGTTTTGTGCTGACGTATGTCGGTTCATTCGGCGGTTGGTATATGACCGAGGAAATTGCGGATTTTCTTCAGTCGGCGAAAAAATCCAAACCGGACACTTTTGCGATGATACTGACGCAGAGCAAGCCTGAGATGATCGAACCGCTGCTCAAAGAGCGCGGGTTTAGTGAAAAAGATTTTTTGATTACAAAAGTTTTGCCGACAGAAATTCCGCGTTATCTGAGCGCGGCTGACGCGGCTTTGTCGTTTATCAAGCCGTGTTATTCCAAACAGGCTTCTTCGCCGACCAAAAACGCCGAATATCTCGCGCTCGGACTGCCGATTGTGGTCAACAGCAAGATCGGTGATACGGCGGAAATGACGAGAGAAGATAAAACAGGTGTGGTAATTGAAGAATTTAATCAAGAAACTTATGCGGCAGCTTTGACTGAACTTGATATATTGTTAAGTGAAGGCGAGGTTTTGGCGGAAAGATGCAAAAACAGCGCAAGTCAGAGGTTTGATTTGGAAAAAATTGGCGGCGTGCGATATGTTCGAATTTATCGTAAATTGTTGCAAAAATAATTTTTATGTAAAATAAATCTCTTTATGAAAAACAAAAATGAATATCGCCGGTGTCCGGCTTGTCATAAATCGGACACAACGCAAATCGGAGAGAAGAATAATTTTTTGATGCTGTCGTGTCGAAATTGCTACTCGCTTTATTCTTCATATTTGCCGATTGACGAACAAGCCGAAGACTATGATGTTTATTACACCGAAAACAATTTGAAAGTTCCCGAATTTATTTTAGGCAGGCTCAATAAAATAGTCGAAGGATTTCAGCCGTATTTTACTCACGGAAGATTTCTCGACATCGGTTTTGGAGCGGCAGCTTTGTTGCAGACTGCCGAAAAAAAAGGTTGGAAAGTAACCGGAGCGGAAGTTTCCAAATCGGCGATTGAACACGCGCGGAAGCTCGGTTTTGAAGTTTTTCACGGCGAGTTGAACGATGCAAAATATCCTGATAATTATTTCGACGTAATTACAGCGAGTGAAATTATCGAACATTGTCCGCAGCCTGAAATTTTACTGGATGAAGTAATTCGCATCTTGCGTCCCGGCGGTTTGTTTTGGGCGACCACGCCTTCGGCAAAAGGTCTCTCGTATCAATTAACCGGATTAGAATGGTCGGTAATTTATCCGCCGGAGCATTTGCAATTATTCTCAAAAAAAGGAATTGGCTTAATGTTGAAAAAGTCGGGCTTTTCAAGTTTCAAAATCCAGACTTCCGGCTTTAGTCCGATGGAAGTTGCCGACACCTATCGCAAACGCTGGCGCGGAAATTCTTCGCAAGGCAAATCATTTAGTCGTGTTGAAGCTGATTACGCGCTTAATGAAAGTTTGACTAAAAGCCCCGGAAGACAGAAAATTAAAAATGTGCTGAACGGCACGTTAAATTTTCTGAGCATCGGAGACTCATTAAAAATCAAAGCGGTTAAGTAAAAGGCTGAATTAAGTTTATGAAAGTTTTGGCATTGTGTTCATATCCTTTGGAAGCCGCCTGTACGCGATACCGAATTATCCAATACGTCGAACCGCTGGCAAAAAAAGGCATTCAACTGACGGTGGTGCCTTTTCTGAATAAAAACGACTTTTCAGGTTTGTATCAATCCGGCAATATTCTCGGAAAAATGGGGCGAATGCTGGCTTTAACCGGAAAAAGATTTTTGGATTCGGTCAAATCTCAAAAGTATGACGCGATTTTGATTCAGCGTGAAGCAATGTTGTTCGGTCCACCGGTTTTTGAATGGATTTCAAAAACCATCGGCAGATGCCCGCTGATTCTCGATTTGGATGACGCGACTTATATCCGCTACGTCAGTCCGACTTACGGGCGTTTGGGAAGCGCATTGAAATTTTTCGGTAAAACCGATGCTTTAATTAAATGGTCGGAAACAGTAATTTGTGGTAATCATTATATTGCCAAATATGTCGGCGGCAAAGGCGGAAAAACGATTGTTGTGCCGACGGTGGTTGATACGGACAAGTTTTGTCCGATAGAAAAATCCGAAACAGACGCGCCGGTTATCGGCTGGATCGGAACACATTCGACATTTCCGTTTTTGGAAAATCTTTTTCCGATTTTTTCCGATTTGGCTCAAAAATATAATTTCACCCTAAAAATAGTTGGTGCCGGAAAGCCGGAAATCGCCATCAAAGGAGTCGCGGTTGAAAATTTAGCCTGGTCTTTGGAACGTGAAATCGAAGATTTTCAGTCTTTGGACATCGGGTTATATCCGCTACAAACTACGGATTTGGTCAATGAACAATGGTTGATGGGCAAATCCGGCTTCAAAGGCATTCAATATTTGTCGGTCGGAGTTCCGTTTGTCGTTACGCCAGTTGGAGTTGCCGGAGACATCGGCATCGAAAATAAAACCCATTTTGCGGCAGATACTAAAGAGCATTGGTATAAAAGTTTGGCACAACTTTTAGAATCGGATGATTTGAGAAAACAGATGGGCGACCACGGAAGAAATTACGCGCTGGAAAATTACACGGTTTCCCGTCAAAGCGATTTAATTGTCGCCGCGCTTCTTGAAGCAGTGAAAAGTTTTAATCAAAGCAGATAAAATCTTGCTTTTATAATAATGGATAAACGTCTTTTAGTTTTATGCGCGGTCGCCACTTTGGTGATGTCGGTTCTATCATACCCGGATGGCGGGCTTTCGGTCGTAATGGTCGTTTTGATCGCGGCTCCGGTCATTTTTTTGATACACAGATTTGCCGAAGAAAAAATTTTTTTGACGAATGTTTTTCTCATCGCTTTGCTCGCCAGAATTGGACTCGGAGTAGTTATCCACACGTTCGAGCTGAGAAATGTATTCGGTCCCGACTCAGTTCTCTATGATGGTGTCGGTCTAAGATTAATGGATATGTGGCTGGGAAATCCCGTCCCGAACGATTATCTGACATATCAGGCACTGCATCCCGGAAGTTCCGGTTGGGGAATGTTTTATCTGGTCGCATTTATCTACCTGATATTCGGACACGGAATTTTAATCGCGCAGTCGTTTTGCGGCGCGGTCGGGGCGATCACCGCGCCGATGATTTATCTCTGCACGGAACAAATTTTCAGCAACCGCCGCGTTTCAAAAACCACGGCGGTTTTGGTCGCGCTGTTTCCCGCCTTTATCGTCTGGTCAGCGCAATTGCTGAAAGACGGTTTGATAATTTTCCTGCTCGTCTGCGCGATGACGACGGTTTTAAAGCTGCAAAAAAAATTCAGTTATTTTTTTGTAGTGGTATTGATCGCTTCGGTTTCCGGTATCATCGCACTGCGTTTTTATATTTTTTATATGGTGGCGGCTTCAATTATCGGAAGTTTCTTTATCGGCGCGGAAACTTCCGTCAAAACGATCATTAGAAATATTATCATCATTGTGGTTCTGGGATTGGCACTGACCTATCTGGGAGTTATCAGAAATGCGAGTACCAATCTGGAGTTTTACGGCAATCTTGAGCGGGTGCAAAATAGCCGGATGGATTTGTCAAGATCAGCCAGTACGGGTTTTGGCGAAGACATTGACGTTTCAACCACCAATGGCGCGATTTCCGCCGTCCCTATCGGACTCGTCTATTTGTTTTTCGCACCGTTTCCGTGGCAGGTGAAGAAATTTAGCCAGGTTCTGGTTCTGCCGGAAACTTTTCTCTGGTGGGCTTTGCTCCCGATTATGATCAGCGGTTTATGGTATTCGATAAAAAACAAACTCCGCCGCGCCCTGCCGATTCTGATATTTTCTTTGATGCTGACGCTTTCCTATTCTATTTTTCAGGGCAATGTCGGAATGATTTACCGCCAGCGCACACAGATTCAGATTTTTCTGTTTATGTTTATCGCAGTCGGTTTTACGCTTTTTCAGGAGCGTCGGGAAAATAAAAGAACGCTCATTGAAGCCAAAAGGCGCATTTTGAAAGAAAGATACCAACCTCAGCAAATTGAAAGTTAGAATTACTAAATATGTGTGGAATTGTCGGATCGGTAAACGCGCATTCGCGTCAGGTGAGCCGTGAAATCATCGAAAAAATGAATCGCTGCATCACGCATCGCGGACCGGACGAAGACGGTTTCTTTATTAAAGGAAACGTCGGTTTGGCGATGCGGCGGCTGGCGATTATTGATCTCGCGGGCGGACAGCAGCCGATTTTTAACGAAGACCGCACTAAAGCGATTGTTTTCAACGGTGAAATTTACAATTTTCAGGAAATCAAGAAAGACCTCGAAAAGCGCGGGCATCAGTTTTATACAAATTGCGATACCGAAACGATTGTTCATTTATACGATGAATACGGCGCGGACTGCGTCCAGCATCTGCGCGGAATGTTTGCGTTTGCCATTTGGGACGAAACGGACAAATCGCTTTTCATCGCCAGAGACAGACTCGGAAAAAAGCCGCTGCTTTATTCGCATCAGTCAAACGGCGATTTAATTTTCGGTTCGGAATTCACCGCGCTGCTGGCACATCCCGCGATTAGCCGCGAAGTTGATATAGAAGCGATTGACGCTTATTTGAGTTTTTTGTGCGTTCCCGCGCCGCTCACCGCTTACAAAAATATCCGCAAACTCGAACCCGCCAACTGGATGCGCTGGAAAAACGGCGAGATTGAGATGAAAAGATACTGGTCGCCGGATTTTTCCCAAAAGATCAAAATCACCGAAAAAGAAGCGATTGAACAGACGACCGAAATTTTGCGTG
Source organism: Pyrinomonadaceae bacterium (assembly GCA_965217575.1). Classification (GTDB taxonomy): domain Bacteria; phylum Acidobacteriota; class Blastocatellia; order Pyrinomonadales; family Pyrinomonadaceae. The sequence continues at coordinate 2,627,723 of OZ244558.1, forward strand.
AATCTACCAAATTGCGGATGATTTCGGAAGTTCCGCTCGGCGCGTTTCTCTCCGGCGGTGTTGATTCTTCAATGGTGGTCGCGCTGATGGCGCAGGAAAGTTCCCAGCCGGTCAAAACCTTTTCCATCGGGTTTGAAGAGCAGGATTTCAGCGAATTGAAATATGCGAAAATCGTTGCCGACCACATCGGCGCGGAATATAACGAATTTATCGTCAAACCCGACGCGCTCGAAGTTTTGCCGAAACTGGTCGAGCATTACGGCGAACCCTACGCCGATTCTTCGGCGATTCCGACCTATTACGTTGCCAGGGAAACGCGAAAACACGTTACCGTTGCCTTAAACGGCGACGGCGGCGACGAATCTTTTGCCGGTTACGAACGCTACGCGGCGATGCGGATGGCGGAAAAATACTACAAAATTCCTGAAATTTTACGGAAAAATTTTGTCGAAAGAACGGTTGATCTGATTCCGACATCTGAAATTAAACGCAGTCGCGCACGCGATCTCAAACGCTTTGTCAAAGCGGCAAGTTTGCCGAAAGTTGAAAGATATTTTCGCTGGGTTTCGGCAATTGACCGCCAATCTAAAGCCGAACTTTACACCGCCGATTTTTCGCGCCGGGTAGATTTCCTCGATGCCGCCGAATTTATCGGTCAGTGGTTCGCCAAGTCACACGGTTCAGGCATTTTAGATGCGACGCTTTTGACCGATCAGATGACTTATCTGCCGAACGATCTGCTCGTTAAGGTTGACATCGCTTCGATGGCGAATTCGCTCGAAGCGCGGTCGCCGCTGCTCGATCATAAGGTGATCGAATTTGCCGCCAGTTTGCCGGAAAATCTCAAAATGCAGGGTTTTGAAACAAAATCGCTGCTCAAAAAAGCGGCGGCGCGGCTGGTTCCGAAAGAAGTTGTTTACCGGCGCAAAATGGGTTTTGGAGTTCCCGTCGGCAACTGGTTTCGCGGCGAAATGAAAGATTTTTTGCGCGGCGTACTGCTTTCCGAAAAATCCCTGACGCGCGGAATCGTCCGCCCCGATATTTTACGGCAATATGTTGATCGGCATACGAATGCGGAACGCGATTACGCGTTTCAAATCTGGACGCTGTTGATGTTAGAATTATGGTTTCAAAGATTTATTGACTGAAATATATTATTTGCCTTTAGAAGCCCAAAATTTTAAACCTAAAGTCCGGCATCGAAAATTGAAAGACCGGCAATCAAAAAAATCTTCAAAGACAATCAACAAAAGAAGCCGGACACAATAAAAATTGTACGTATTATCGCCCGCCTCAACGTCGGCGGTCCCGCTCGCCACGTCACCTGGTTGAGTAAAGAACTGCAAAATGATGGATTCAAGACAACTTTGCTGACCGGAAAAGTTCCCGCCGGCGAAGAAGATATGAGTTATTTTGCGGTCGAAAACGGAGTCGCGCCGGTTTTTATCGAGGAAATGAGCCGTGAACTCTCACCGAAAGATATTGTTTCACTGTGGAAAGTTTACCGGCAAATTCAGAGCGAAAAGCCGGATATTATTCACACACACACGGCAAAAGCGGGAACCATCGGTCGCGCGGCGGGCTTTCTTTATCGCTGGCTGACTTTCGGAACATTTGTCGGCAGCCCGCGTCGCGTCAAACTTATTCACACTTATCACGGACACGTTTTTCACGGTTATTACGGCAATCTGAAAACAAAAATCTTTCTTTCCATCGAAAAAATTTTAGCGCGGCTGGCGACCGATAAAATTATCGTCATCAGCGACCAGCAGTATCAAGAAATTCACGAAAAATTCAGGGTCGGCAGAAAAGAACAGTTTGAAATAATTCCGCTCGGCATTGATCTTAAAACCTTTGCCAACTGGCGGTTGAAGCGCGACATTCTGCGCGGCGAAATCGGTGCCCGCCCGGATGAAATGCTGGTCGGGTTGGTCGGCAGATTGACCGAAGTGAAAAATCATTCGCTTTTTCTCAAGGTAATCCAAATTTATAAGGAAAATATTACTCCACGAAAATTAAAATTTGTCATTGTCGGCGATGGACATTTAAGAGAAAAACTTGAAGATGAAGCCGCCGCGCTCAATATCGGCGACCTGGTGATTTTCGTCGGCAATCGTAATGACGCGGATGTTTTTTACGCCGGTTTGGACATCGTGGCTCTGACTTCGGTCAACGAAGGCACACCGCTTTCCCTGATCGAAGCGATGGCAAACGAAAAGCCGGTAATTTCGACATCTGTCGGCGGTGTGGTAGATTTACTTGGTAAGGTGAAACTCGAAAAGCGAAATTTTCAGGTTTGTGAACGCGGTCTGCGAGTCGCTTCAAACGACGCGAACGGATTTTATGAAGGTTTAATTTATCTGACAGCCGATGAAAATCTACGAAAAACAGTAGCTGAGAACGGCAAACATTTTGTCGAAGCGCAATACGGCAAAGAGCGGCTGGTGGAAGATATGAAAAGTCTTAACTGGAAATTAACCCGCTTTTAATAGAATTTCACTTGATTTTAAGAAATAATTATTTTTTAATTGCATAAAATAATTATTTTATAACTCAGCGAAAACTACCCTCAAGCATTTTCGGTATGCCGCAAATATTTACACATCCATTTTTTATAACTGCGGTAAGTGTGGTCGCAGCGATAATTTTTACTTATCTGGTGCGCGGTTTTGCCCGTCAGCGCGGAATTGTGGCGGCTCCGAAAGCTGACCGGTGGCACAAAAAACCGACGGCGATGCTCGGCGGTCTGGCGATTTTTTTGGCGACTTTGCTGATGTATGGATTATTTGTGCCGAAAACGTCGGAATCAATGGTTATTTTGGCGGGAAGTTCCTTGCTTTTTTTGGTCGGTTTAATTGACGACATCAGAAACATCAAACCGTACCAGAAACTTATCGGACAAATCATCGGAGTTGCCGTCGTCATCGGCTTCGGGCTAGTGCTGCCGTGGACAAGTTCGGAAATTTTCAATATTGCGATTACGGCATTTTGGCTGATCGGCATCACCAATGCGATAAATTTGCTGGATAATATGGACGGATTGGCGGCGGGCATTTCCGCCATCGCCGCGCTTTCTCTGGCGGTCGGTTTTAGTGCTAACGGGCAATCCAATGACCTTCTTTTAGTGGCGGTTTTTATCGGCGCGCTGCTCGGCTTTTTGATTTACAATTTCAATCCGGCTTCGATTTTTATGGGCGACTGCGGTTCGATGTTCGTCGGCTTTTTTCTGGCAAGCTCGGTTTTGCTGACGCAGGTCGGCGGGCGTTCAAGAAGTGTTATTTCGGTTTTGGCAGTTCCCGCTCTGACGCTTTTCGTGCCGATTTTCGACACGACGTTTGTAACCGTTTTGCGAAAATTATGGGGACGAAAGGCATCGCAGGGCGGACGCGACCACACTTCTCACCGGCTGGTCGCGCTCGGAATTACGGAGCGCAACGCGGTTTTGATGCTTTACGGGCTGGCATTTTTGGCGGGAATAATTTCGATTTTCATTCGTGATCTTCCAACTACTCAAAGTTTGGCAATGATCGGTTTTTTCGTGATCGTCCTGACAATCATCGGCGTTTATTTGTCAAAAGTAAAAGTTTACGCGGAACAGGAAGAAGATATCGCGCTGCAAAACCGGGCGGCGTTCGGGTTTTTGCTGAATCTTTCGCACAAACGGCGTGTTTTTGAAGTAATTTTAGACGCGATTTTGATTACGCTGGCTTATTACAGTTCGTATCTGCTGGTTTTCGGAGCGTTTGAAGAAAGCGCAAACTGGAATTTGTTTATCAAATCGCTGCCGATTCTAATCGTTCTTAATCTGTTTTCATTCCTGATAGTCGGCGTATATCGCGGCATCTGGCGTTACACGGGCATTCAGGATTTCGTGACTTTTCTCAAAGGAGTCGTTCTCGGCTCAGTTTTAAGCATACTGGCGATTCTGCTTTTGTATCGTTTTCAATATTTTTCGCGGACGATTTTTATGGTCAACAGTCTGCTGCTTTTTTCGGCGGTTGCCGGAAGCCGCATCGCTTTTCGGCTGTTCCGCCAAATTGTACCGAACTCGGACTTGCAGAACGGGCGCAGAATATTGATTTACGGAGCGGGCGACGGCGGCGAGATGATTTTGCGCGAATTGAAAAATAATCCCCAGTGGAATTACACGCCAGTTGGATTTGTTGACGACGATCCGCTGAAAAAAAATAAAGTTATTCACGGATTTCGCGTTTTCGGCGGAAACGGTTCGCTGCACTCCATCTGTCGTGAAAATGACGTTCGGGAAATAATCATCTCCTTTCGCATAATTTCGCCCGAAAGACTCGACGAAATCAGAAATCTGTGTCGGGAAAAGGAAATTATTCTCAAGCGCGCCCTGCTGAAAATCGAACCGTTTGATTATGACTGATTAGTTATTTGCCTTTTTTTCCGTTGCAGTTTTGAAATTTTCATTTTAGACTTCTGGCTGATGGCTGTTAAATCTTTTCCATTGAATTCCCTCGCGGCGCGTGCCGGATTGCTGGCGGCGGGTTTGTGCTGTCTGATTTTTTTGTTTTTTGCGATGTGCTGGTATTTCGGCAATTCGATTGCGTCACGCGCCGTCAATAAAGAAGTCGCCGCGTTTGCCGCTGATTTGGCTCCGAACGATCCACAGACTCATTACGCGCTGGCGATATTTGACGAAAAAACTTTTCTGCCCGAAGATTTACAAAAATCTTTGACCGAATATGAACAGTCGGCGGCTCTCGCGCCGAATGATTATCGGGTCTGGCTCACGCTCGGCAGAGCGCGGGAACAAAACGGCGACGGGGCGGGAGCGGAACGTGCGCTCAGAAGATCGCTGAAACTCGCACCGCATTACGCGCAGGTGCAGTGGACGCTCGGAAATGTTCTGCTGCGGCAGGGCAAAACCGACGAAGCGTTTGCCGAGCTTCGTCAGGCAGCGGAAGGCGATGAAAAATATACTACGCCGACGGTTTCAATCGCCGGACAGATTTACGACGGAAACGTCAATGAAATAAGACGAGTTACCGGTAATTCCAACCGAATAAATTTCGCGCTGGCAATATTTTTGGCTAATCAAAAAAAATTCGACGAAGCCTTTGAAGTGTGGAATTCTCTGCCGGCTGAAGAGAAAAGAACGGCTTTCAAGGAAAGCGGCGAACAGTTTTTCGGAGCGTTGCTCAACGCCGGAAAATTTCGCAGCGCGCTGGAAGTGCGGAATCAAATCTCCGACCCGAACACTGCGGCTCCCGCGCTTGAAAAAATTTCCAACAGTGGTTTTGAAAGCGATATTAACGCCGCTCAAGCCGGTATTTTTCAATGGCAGATCGCCGACGGAACGCTGCCGCAGGTCGGGTTTGATAATACGCAGAAATACAGCGGCAATCGAAGTTTGGTGATTATTTTCAATTCGCTGGACGGCAGGGAATTTCGCCAGGTTTCGCAGACAATAGCGGTTCAGCCGAGCAAAAAATACGAACTCGATTTTTACTACAAATCGGCTTTGAAAACAGCGTCAACTTTGAAATGGGAAATCGCTGATGTTTCCGGCGGCAAGGTTTTGGCGGCGACGGAAGCGACTGCAAAAGACACCGACTGGACAAATATGAAAACGGAATTTACGACTTTGGAAAACACGGAAGCCGTCACGCTGCGTCTGGTTCGTGATAATTGTCAATCGTCAATTTGTCCGATTGCAGGCAAAGTTTGGTTTGACGATTTCAGCCTCAACGCCCGTTGACGACACTCGCAAATGAACGTTTCCGGTTCGCCGTAACTGATAAAAATGGATAGATTCAATCAAATGCAGGAAGAGGAAACTCTAAATTCGTCCGAATTATACAACGCGGCGATTTCGGATGAGACGAATTCGCGCCTGGGCGGAATAGTGTTTTTTCTGCTGTGCGCGATACCGGTTTTTTCAGCCGTTGCCTTTGGCGCGAATGACGCGTGGGCGTTGGGTTTGCTTTCTTTTTTTACCGGCTGGCTGGTGATTTTCTGGTTATCTGATGTCTTTTTAACCAAACAGCTCCGGCTGAATACAAATCTTCTTCAGCTTCCGCTGGTCGGATTGATTTTGATCGGTTTAATCCAGCTTTTGCCGCTTCGCAGTTCTGTTTCCGATGCCGCGCCGCTGTCAGTTCCGGCGGTTAATTCGCTGTCGCTCGATCCGTATCAAACGCGGCTTGCCGTTGTTCAACTGGTTATTTATCTGATCTTTTTCGCCGCCGCGCTCGTGTTTATCAACACCCGCAAACGTCTGCAAAAAACGGTGCTGACAATTATTATTTTCGGCGCGTTAATGGGATTTTTCGGTATTCTTCAGCGGCTTGCCAGTCCCGATCTGATTTACGGTTTTCGTTCGCCGGGATACGCGATTCCGTTTGCTTCGTTCATCAATCAGCATCATTTCGCGGCGTTTATGGAAATGACGATAGGTTTAACGCTCGCCATTCTTTTCGGCGGTTCAACGGGGAAAGACAAAAGGTTTTTACTAATTATCGCCGCTATTTTAATGGGAATCGCCATCATCTTAACCGGCTCGCGCGGCGGAATGATAAGTTTAATGGGCGTAATCGGCTTTGTTGTGGTGTTAAATCTGCCCGGCAAAAGGAAAAAGAAAGATTCCAAACCTATCATTAAAAGCAGTTATCATCGCAATTTTGCTTTAATCGCCGGCGGTTTAGCCTTAATTTTAGTTTTTTTCGGCGCGGTAATCCTGCTCGGCGGCGACGCGTCGCTGATTCGCGGTTTCGGGCTGGGGGCGAGCCAGCAGGATATTTCCAACGGAAGAATTCATTTCTGGCAGGCGGCTTTGAAAATTTTCTTCGATTATCCAATTCTCGGAAGCGGACTTAATTCCTTCGGCACGGTTTTCACGCGCTATGACGACTGGAACGGATTTTACCGCATCGAACAGGCGCATAACGATTATCTGCAAATTTTAGCCGATGCCGGAATTTTCGGTTTTGTTTGCGTCGCCTTCTTTATCTATCTGCTTTTTAGGCAAAGTCGGCGCACCGTCAAGAAAACGAGCGATTCGTTTCGGCGTGATGTGGCGATGGGCGCGCTTGTCGGTTGTTTCGGCATTCTGATTCACAGCTTTTTCGATTTTCCGCTTCGCACCACCTCTAATGCCTTTTTCTTTTTACTTTTAACGGCATTGGCGACCGTTTCGATTGGACATTCAAAATCTCACCGGCGGCGAGACGCAGATCATTAAATTTATCATCAATTAATATGAGTTCAAGATAATCCGTCGAAAATGATGAAATAAATTATTTTCAGAAGCCCGGGTGGAGTTCATAACGCCTTACTTCGTGCGGACTTCTGCCTTGATCCGTCAATCCTTTTCTGATTTGGCATTGGAGCGTTCAATCAAAATCGCTCTGAAATTTATGCGTCAGCCAACTATTTTTTGAAATATGTTAATCTAACACGTTAGGAAAGCTGAATCGGGGATATTTTCCGCGAAGAAAAAATTGAAATTGAGTTAAAGTTTAGCTCAAATAGTTGGCATCTGCCGGTTTATTTACGCGGCGGAGTTTCGCAACATTTACTTTGACCTAACCGATAAGTTATGAAAACCGTTATTATTTTATTTTCTCTGATGCTTTTTATTTCGCCGGTCGAGCTTCACGCTCAAACTGCCCAATCTGAAGAAATCTTAAAAACAAACAATTCCCTGGTCAGCGTTCCGGTCATCGTCAGCGACCGCGAAGGACATTACATACCGGGTTTGAAAAAGGAAGATTTTACTGTTTATCAGGACGGCGTGAAGCAAAACATTACCTTTTTCGCCAAATACGATGAACCGCTCAACATCGCGCTGCTGCTCGACACTAGCGGAAGCACCGAAAAGGCTCTGGGAGAAATTAAAGATGCCGCCAAAGATTTTATCAAATTGCTGAACCCGGATGACCAATGTCTGCTGGTGACGTTTGACGCGCGGGTTAATGTTCTCAATTCTTTTACTTCCGATCATAAAATACTTGAAAATGCTCTTGATAAAGCGCAAACTGCCGCGCAGGACGGAACGGTGATCTATCGCGCGGTCGCGCAAATCAGTCAGAAATCATTTGATAATGTACAGGGTCGCAAGGTGATCGTGATTCTTTCGGACGGCAAGGATTTCGGAAGCTTTATTACCAAAAACGAGTTATTGAACCAGCTTGAAGAATCGGATGTTTTAATTTACACCATTTTTTACAAAACCGGCGTGGACTCCGACAATTTAACGATAGCTGCGGACGGAACGGTAAAAGTAGAAAATGAAAATAAAAAAACGCGAAAAAAAAAGCCGTTGAAAAACAAAGGTTATTCGGTGATGATTCCCGACTCGGCGCGGCAGCCGACGCAGGAAGAAATTGAATTGCGGGAAAGAAACGAGAATATCAGCGCGGTAGATTTCCTGAGAAAAATGTCGGATATTACCGCCGGCAGATTTTATTTGAGTGATACGCCGAATTTGAGAAAAATCTTTAAACAGGTTGCGGGCGAATTGAGAGAACAATACCGGCTCGGCTACCGTTCAAAAGATGCCGCCAAAGCCGGCGGCGTTCACGACATTACGGTCAAAGTCGAACATCCCGACGTGGTGGTTCGCACACGCGAAAAACTTCGCGCCGCCGGACAATAGCGGAATTGGTCGCGCCGCAGTTTGCCGAATCTCGTTGAAGATTGACGCGTAAAAAATATGATTAAAAACAAGATGCGAACGAATAAATTATTACTGATTCTCGGACTTTTTCTAATTCTGAGCGGTACTGTTTTCGCTCAGGAAAGAACGTGGAAAACATTCAGCCCGGACAACCGCGAATGGACGATTCTTGCGCCGGGTTTGATGAAGCCCGACAGCGAAGCTCTGCAATCGCCCAGCACAAAAGGCAGTTACTCATACAGCGACACGACCGGATTTTTCGTCGTCGCTTACCGCGACGCGCCGAAATTGCGGCTTACTTTTCAGAAACCGTTTATCAATTCTTATTTCCGCAAAATACGCAATGATGCCGTTAAAAGTGCCAAAGGTCAGCTTCTCAGCGATGAAAAATTCACTAACGGCGAAGTTTCCGGACGCGAAGTTTATATAAAAATGTCAACCGGCAGAGAAACCAGTCGTGAAAGCGGCATTAAATTGATGAACCGCGTGGAACGCATCAGAATGTTTTTCCGCGATAATCGGCTTTACGTGCTGCTTGCCGTGATGCCCGAAGACAAAATAAATACGTCCGAAGTAAATAATTTCTTAAATTCTTTTGTCGCCAAGTAAAGTTATTTCGGCTGACATTACCGCTCAAAATACTATTGAATACATAAACTTATGAAATTTTTTACCATAATAAGTTTAACTTTATTATTTGCCGTTTCAGTTTTCGCTCAAAAACAGGCGGAAGTAATAGTTACGACAACTTATCTGCGTAAGGCTCCCGATTCAAATGCGGAAAAAGTGCAAACCGTCCAAAAAGGAGAGAAAGTAACCTTTGAGAAAAACCAGGACACCAACGGCTGGTATTACGTTTCCACGTCAAACGGCGCAATTAAAGGCTGGGTTCGGCAGGACACCATCGGCGCGGTGATAAATAAAGAACCGATCAATCAAATCCCGCGCCCGAATTTTCCAAAATCGCCTGACAGACAAAAGCCGTCCGCCGCCCAACCGGTAAAATCGCCGCCGCCCGTTATTCAGACACCAAACATCAGCCAAAAACCGAATATCTTGCCAACGCCGAATGTTGTTCCGCCGACTGCTCCGGCAGCCGCGCCGATTCCCGAACCGGAGGAGGTAATCAGCGTTGATACTCAGGAAGTTAATTTGAACGTGCGCGTGGTTGATGACAACAACCGAACGGTCAAAAATTTGGACAAAGCGCAGTTTAAGGTTTACGAAGACGGCGTTTCGCAGCCGATTACTTCGCTGACAACCGCCGAAGTTCCGATTATCAACGCGCTCGTCATTGATAATTCGCGTTCGCTGCGCTCGCAGCTTGAAAAAGTGATCGAAGCCGGAAAAATTATCGTTGATACGAATCGCCCGAAAGACGAATCCGCCATCGTTCGTTTTGTTAGCAAAGATAAAATTGAGGTCGTGCAGAATTTCACATCCGGCAAAAATCTGCTCGATAACGCTTTGGATAATTTGTTTGTCGAAGGCGGACAAACGGCGATTATTGACGCGATTTATCAAACGGCGAGAAATATTGAGCAGTATCAAAACTCTCAGAATAAAGACGATGTGCGGCGGCGCGCGCTGATTTTGGTTTCCGACGGCGATGATCGAAGCAGTTCTGTTTCGGAACAACAGCTTTTTGAACTGCTGCGCGGTTCTCAAGTGCAGATTTACGCCATCGGGTTTGTTAATAATTTGAGCAAAGAATCTGACGGCGGAGATCGTCAGGCGAAAGCGAGGGATTTTTTAACACGTTTGACCGAAGAAACCGGCGGGAAAGTTTATTTTCCAAATTCGATTGACGAACTTCCGCAAATCGCCGCCGACATTTCCGGCGAACTGCACACGCAGTATTTAATTTCTTACGTTCCGACCAACGAAATTCGTGACGGACAATTTCGCAAAATAAAAGTGGCGGTCGCCGACGGCGCGAACGGAGACAAAAGAATTGCCATCACCCGCACGGGCAGAACTTCCGCGCCGAAATAAACTGAACGAAGAAAGCGCGGAAAATTTTCGGCGAACGGCAAATGCAGCCTAAAAATCAATGTATTATCGTTATTCCTTTGCCGACTGCGTTTCCAGAACTTTTTCGTAAAATTTAATATACTGCGGGATAATAAGCTGCGCGTCGTAGCGTGAAATGGCGAGTTCGCGGGCGTTGACTCCGAAAGCCAGTCGCATTTCTTCATCTTTTAACAGCTTCATCACGTCGTCCGACATTTTTTCCGTGTCGCCGACATCGCTCAAAAATCCGGTTTCACCGTCAATCACGACTTCGGGAATTCCGCCGATGCGCGTGGCGATCACCGGAACTTCGCAGGCTTCGGCTTCGAGCGCGGCGAGTCCGAAAGATTCCAGTTCGGACGGCAGCAGAAAAATATCCGCCGCGCCTAGATAATCGGCGATGTTTGCCCGCTTGCCGACGAAAATCACATCGTCTTTGATGCCCAATTGTTCCGCCCGGTAACTGCAAACGGCGCGTTCCGGTCCGTCGCCGACCATCAGCAGCCGAGCTTTGCCGCCTTTTTGTTTAACTTTGGCGAGAATTTCAATGCAGTCGAGCGCGCGTTTGACTGGACGAAAATTTGAAACGTGAGCGAGAATTTTTTCACCGTTCGGCGCGAATTCTTCCCGCAGAGGCGAATCGGAAATTTTTCGATAATGACGCGGGCAAATAAAATTCGGAATGACTTCAAGTTCGTCAAAATCAAAAGTTTCAATCGTCACCTGCTTTAAAAATTTGGAAACCGCCGTCACGCCGTCCGATTGCTGTAAACCGTAACGCGTAATCGGCAAATACGAACGATCCGCGCCGACGAGCGTAATATCGGTTCCGTGCAGCGTCGTGATGACGGGAACATAACGCTTTTGCTTGATTGATTCGCGGGCGAGAATTGCCGAAATCGAATGCGGAATCGCGTAGTGAACGTGCAGCAAATCGAGTTTTTCCGCCCGCGCCACCGTCGCCATTTTCGTCGCCAGAGCCAAATCATACGGCTGATGCTCGAACAGCGGATACGTCATCATTTCGACTTCGTGAAAATGCACTCTGTCGTTTAATTCGACGAGACGCGTCGGCAGTGTTGACGAGATAAAATGGACGTTGTGACCGCGTTCGGCAAGCTCGCGCCCTAATTCCGAACCGACAATACCGCTGCCGCCGTAAGTCGGATAAACCGTTATTCCAATGTTCATAAATCGTTTTTTTCGTCAATCGTAAATTGTAAATCGTCAATCGTATTTGAAGTGCTGTGTTCAAAAACAATTTGTCATTCATTATCCAACAATTTACCATTATCCGCTAAGTTGCTAAAATCTATTGGTGAGGAGTTTATTTTTATGAATGACGAAAAAGATGTGCGTTTTGCGGGAACGGTTGACCATTTGGCAATAAAATGTGACGATCTCGAAGAAAATGTTGAAGAATATAAACAGTTGGGTTTTACGGTCGAAACAATGTATGAAGATTGGGCGATGATGCGCGACGCGAACGGTTTCGGCATCGCGCTTTTGCCGCCGAATTCAAAACATCCGGCGCACCTCGGTTTAAAAGTTGAAACGATGGAAGAGTTAGAACAAGCCGCCGCCAAAGAGAACCGCCCGATCAAGCCGCACCGCGACGGAACTTCATCTTTTTACACGAAAGGTGTCGGTGGGCAGATTGTCGAATTAATTTATTACCCGCCCAATGTTGATGAGTAAACTTTCACGTGAATTTTACACGCGCGGCGACACTTTGCAGATTGCGCGTGATTTGCTGGGTAAAATTCTCGTCGTTCCGGCTGAAAACGGTGAACGGGTTTCGGGAATAATCGTCGAAACCGAAGCGTATCTCGGCGCGGCTGACAAAGCCGCGCATTCTTATAACAATCGCCGCACCAAACGCACCGAAACGATGTTCGCGGTCGGCGGCACGGTTTATATTTTCTTTATTTACGGAATGTATTTTCAACTTAACGTCGTCGTCGGTGAAATAGACACGCCGCACGCGATTTTGATTCGCGCCGTTGAACCGTTTGAAAATATCGAAATTATGCGCGAACGCCGCCACATTAAAAAAGGCGTAGTTTTAACTTCCCGAATGCCGGACAAAAATTTGACTTCAGGACCGGGAAAACTCTGCATCGCGCTCGACATTGATAAAACTTTTAACAATGAAGATTTACTCGGAAACCGCGTTTGGCTCGAAGAAGGGAAAACTTTTTCCGGCGACGAAATTGCCAGCGGCAAGCGCGTCGGCATTGATTACGCAGAAGAGTTCGCCGAAAAACCGTGGCGTTTCTGGATGAAAGACAATCAGTTCGTCAGTCGAACATAGTAAAGAGAGAAGCAATTTGCAGGGATAACAAGATAAAAACGGATTTTAGAACATAAAAGAATTTCTTATTCTGTCTATCCTGTTATCCCTGCAAATTTTCTTCGTGCCATCTCTCAGTCATATCCAGCCACATTACGAGTCCGCGCCAGTGGGCGAATTTTTCGTAGTGTTTTTCGATTTGTTTATCGTCGCAAACCGTTTCGTCGTTGCGTTTTTTGTAAAACTGCGACCGCAGCCACGAATCGAGCGCGAGTCCGTCGTAACGCCCGACGAGTTTCAGAAGATTTTCCGCCGCGTAATCACCGACACCTTTGATTTGCTTCATTTCCCTTTTCAGTTCTTTGGTCGGCAGATCCGAATTCAGCCAGCTTTCGGGATTTATTTTCCCGTTTGCCACCGCTTCGGCTAGTTCCGCGAAATACGAAGCGCGATAACCGGAGCGAATTTCGTCTCGGTAAAATTCAGCTGGTTTTTTCGCCATCTGTTCGGCGGTCGGAAAAGCGCGTGTGCCGTTTGCGTCCGGCGTTCCGAGTTTTTCGACGATATTTGTCGTCATCTTTTTCGTCAACGCCCACGAACAATTCGTCGTACAGATGGTTTTCACCAAATCCTCATAAACGGTCGGCGAGCGCAGCATTCTTCCCGTATTGGTCGCGGAAATCCAGGCGAGTTCGTTTTTCGTCAGCTCGTAAAATTCGCTTAAATCGTCGTCAAAACGCAAAATATGGCGAACATCTTTTAATATTTTTTGATGATCGCTTGGCATACTTTCCGTTTCAATCTCAATTTTCCCTCCATTTTCGCTGATAATTGCCGAAACCGGAGTTTTTGAAGTCTTAAAAATATAACTCAAACGCCAATTTTCTCTGTCCAATTCAAACGGCAGAAGCTCGCACCAGCCGTGACTAAAAACCGTGCGCTGAAAATTGAAATTTTCGGGAGTTTCAAGAAAAAGCGTTTGCGACATTGTGGCGGTTAAAATTTGATATTAAAACGATGAATAACATATAATCGCGCCCAAACAGGCGATGACGAACGCGCTGAAAACCGGCAGAGCTTTGAGAATGCGATTGTTACCGAGCGCGCCGCCGCCGAAAAATTTGCCGACGTAGAGAAAAGCGAGTCCCACCCCGGTCAGTGTCGCCGCTAAACCAAAGCTGAAAACTATCGTCAAAATAAGCCCGTAAATAATTCTGCCCTGCGAAATCGCGGCTAACATCAGCACAAGAGCCGACGGACACGGCAGCAGTCCGCCGGAAATTCCCAACGCCAGCAGACTACGCCAGGTGACGCGCTGCGGCGGCAGATGGGTGTGCGTCGAACCGCCGTGCGTATGCGTCGTCTCGGTGGACGGATTTTCGTGGGCGTTTTCCAAATCTTCATCCGGCGTAATATCGGAAATCTCTGACGAAAGTTTTTCGTGTCCGAGTATATCCGTATCTTTTTTCCAGCCGAGAAATATAAACAGACGATCTTTAAAGAGTGCCAAACCGATGAATAAAACGAGCAGTCCCGAAACGAAATTCAGAATCGGCATCAATTTTTCGGGCAGAATATACTCCGAAGCGAAAAGCGTTAAAAGTCCGAGCGCGAAAACGCCGAGCGTGTGCGTAATCGTCACGGTCGCGCCGAGAAATATCGCGTGTTTGATCGTTCCGCGCGAACCGACGAGATACGCGCCGACCACCGTTTTGCCGTGTCCGGGCGAAAGCGCGTGCATTGCGCCCAAACCGAAAGCCAGTAAAAGTCCGAACAAAATGATTTCCGGCGTGATTTCGGGAACGGAAATCAATTCGGCGAAGCGGTCTTTTTCGACCGGCGCGGAAACGTGTCCGTCGCGGTTTTGCAGAGGTTTGACATCGGCGGCGAGAACGGAAGACGTAAATGAAAATTCCGCGCGTCTTTCACCGAGCGGCGCGTTGATGCTTTCGCTCGGATACGATTTCAGTTCGTTCGTTACACCGCTGCCGTAAGCCGTGCTGTTAAAGATGTTAATGCCGCTGACGCGCTGGACGACGATTTCGTTCCAGCCGATTCGTTCGGGATTATTTTTATTTTCAAATTTTAATTGGTGAACGGCATTCGCGTCGAAATTCGGCAAATCACCGGCGAAATCCCATTCGATTCTCAGTGTCGGGAGATTTCCCGAACCAATCGGCAAACTGATATTTTTGGCGGTCGGGCGCAGTGCAATCGGCTGTCCGTCAACCGAAACATCCAAATTCGCCATATATTCCGGCGTAACCTGTTCGGCGTAAACGTTAAGTTCTTCCGGCGAAAGCGTCCCGTCTTTATTGGTATCAATTTTTTGCGATGCCTGAAAAGTCGGAATTTCAGCCATATCCAGAACTTCCCGCAGTTTAACCTGCGATTTTTCAACCTCGATCCGCGAAAAATGATTGATGGTAAAATTACCGAGCGGGTGCGCCGCCGCCAGACCGACCAATGTAAAAATTACAAGCGCGGCAAATCCGTAAATCTTTTTTCGCATAAAATTAATATTCAGAGGCGGCTTTAAAAGGCTAAAATTTGGTTCCAATGAATTTTTAAGCATTTTAAGACCGCGCCGAATTCTGAAGAAATCCTGATTGATCTTTTGTACTAC
The DNA here is from genome assembly GCA_965217575.1 of Pyrinomonadaceae bacterium. Taxonomy (GTDB): domain Bacteria; phylum Acidobacteriota; class Blastocatellia; order Pyrinomonadales; family Pyrinomonadaceae. Next base: position 2,643,299 of record OZ244558.1, read on the forward strand.
CGATATTTTGGCGGCTGCAATCGCCAGTATATCTCATCAAGCCGCCGGCATCAATTTTCGCGGTCTGTTAATACAAATACGTTTGTAGATTCGCAGATAGTAATAAATTGGATGCACAACACCTCGTTCGGCACGTCCTGAAATTCAAACATCAGCAATTTTAAAAATAGAATTCGCCGCTGAAATTTAAAGTCAATTGCGGCTGTTTTGCATCTGTTCCGGCGGCGGCGGCGAATAATCATATTGTATAACAATCCGCGCGCTGACATTTTTATATCACAGTCAAAATACCTGCCTTTTTTCTGATGAAAAAGGGATTATTCTGATTTTAGAAAAGAAAATTCTATATCCGCAGATTTCGATTGCCGTTCCTTATTTTATTGAGTATATTGTTTCTTGATTTTGTCAGGTATTTATTTCTTAAAAATATTAAAGTTGTGTTAGTATTACGGCTAAACATTAACAATAATACCGCCGTCGTGGTTTGCTGTTGATGATCAACTTACGAATTTGATGCGGCAGCGATTAATATCGTTGCGAATTTGCAGGACGGAACACAAAAAACTACCCTAAATAAGTTATTATTTTAACAAACAGAAAAAATCCACTAGAAAAAAGGAGACTTCGTGATATGGAAAATATATCCAAATTAAAACCGTTATTTCTCTTGTTCGCAATTTTACTTTTTGCGAATACTGCCAAGAGTATAACAATTTCATCAACGCTTGACTCAACACCGCCGAGCGGCGGTCAAAATTACACCGCCGTCACAGGTATGCAAAATGGACGGGTCAACCTTTCGGGTGCGACCAACGTCTCGACCTGTGCCGTCCCGAAAGATTATCCGGGAACGCTCCAGCCAACCGTGTCGAGAAGATACGACGCTTATACGTTCACGCCAACCGCGAGCCAGTGCGTTACGCTGACCTATAATTCAACCGATACGACCGGAAACATTCAGGTTGTGGTTTATGACGAGGACGGCTTTAATCCGGTTGACATCAGCCAAAACTTTTTAGCCAGTTCCGGCACTTCAACCGGCGTTCCGGGTACCGCGCAGAGCTTTTCCTTTAACGTTACTGCCGGAAGACCGGTGACAGTGGTAGTTTCTTCGGTGAACGTCACCACAACGCCGCTCGGCTATACTTTCACCTTAAACATTCCGGGTGCCGCCGTCCTCGGACCGAAAACGAGCGGAGCCTTGAATTTGCTCGACTTTACCGGCGACGGACGAGCTGATTATGCCGTCTTCCGTCCGACCAACAATTTTTGGTATATCAATCCGACTTCTTCGACTTCCAATTTAGATTTTACCGGACGCGCTTTCGGTAATGCCGCAACCGATGTTTTGACTCCCGGCGATTACGACGGCGACGGCAAAACTGATCTTGCCGTCTGGCGCGCAACCAACGGCACTTTCTATGTGCTGCGAAGCTCCGACAACACCTTTACCGGAATGCAGTTCGGTCAAAACGGCGACGTACCAGTGGCGCGGGATTATGACGGCGACGGCAAAACCGATTTTGCGGTCGTTCGGAACTCCAGCGGCGCGGCGGTTTGGTATATCCTGAACAGCGGCTCGAACAACAGTTTCCGCGCCGAGTCTTTCGGAACGGCAAATGACGTTCTGGCTCCGGGTGATTACGACGGCGACGGCAAATTTGACCTGGCGGTCTTTCGCGGTACGGGCGACCAGCCGGCGACATTTTACGTGCGGCGCAGTTCGGGCGGCGATACAAGCCGTCAGTTCGGACTTGCCAGTGATTTGGTCGTTCCGGGCGATTACGACGGCGACCGCAAGACGGATTACGCGGTAATGCGACCCGGTTCAGCTTATCAATGGTATGTGTTGAGAAGTTCGGACAACAGCCTTTACACGGTGCAGTTAGGCGCGATGCCTGATTTAGCGACGCAGAACGATTATGACGGCGACGGCAAAACGGATGTTTCGGTTTATCACCAACAAACCGGCACATTTTATGTCATTCGCAGTTCGGACGGCGCGCTTGCCCAGCGACAGTTCGGATCGAACGGCGATTATCCGGTGGCGAACTACGACACGCACTAAAATCTAAATATGATTGTCGCGCCGTTTCCATATAAAATCGGCGCGACAATTTCTAATTTATGGAATGGAGAGAAAAATGAAAAAATTTTTGTATGAAAAAAGTCTCGAAATAACGCGCATTTTCTTTGTTTTATCAATGTGCCTGAGTTTGACCGGATTGCCGACCTTCGCGTCCAGCCACGCGGAAGCTCCGCTTATCGCTATGGACAGATATGCTGATAATACCGATGTTTACGCTTTCAGAAGCACTGAATCGGGACGCAGCGGCTATGTTACGCTAATCGCCAATTTTATTCCGCTGCAGGGTCCGTCGGATGGTCCCAACTTTTTCCGCTTTGATGACAGCGTGCTGTATGAAATTAAAATTGATAACACGGGGGATGGTCTCGAAGATATTACCTACCAATTCCAATTTACAACGCAGGTTGTAAACCCGAATACGGTTTTAGATATGAGTACCGTTAATCAGGACGGAGTAATCAGTTCGCTGACTGATCCTGATTACAACCTGCCGCAGACTTATACGGTGCGTCGGGTTGATCGGCTCGGCAGTCGCCGCGGACAGTTTGTCGCCGGTGGGCTTCGCACGCCGCCGTCCAATATCGGACCGCGCGTTACGCCGAATTATGAAGCTAACTTAGGTCAGCCGGCAGTTTACACTTTGCCGGGCGGCGGGAAAGTTTTCGCCGGACAGCGCGACGAAGGTTTTTTCATTGATCTCGGCGTGTTTGACGCAATCGGTTTTCGTTCGCTCGGCGCGACTGGCGGCGTTGATACGCTGAGAGGCAAAAATGTCAGCACGATTGCGATTGAAGTCCCGATTGAAGATTTGACCCGTTCACGAACAGCTCCGACCAGCCCGACCGACCCCAATGCCGTGATCGGTATCTTCTCAACCGCCAGCCGCCGCTCAATGAAGGTTTTTAACGGCGACGGATCGCAAAGCACACAGGGCAATTGGGTACAGGTTTCGCGTCTCGGCAGTCCGCTCGTCAACGAAGTGGTCGTGCCGCTGGCGTATAAAGATGCTTTCAACGCGCTGTCGCCGCAGTTAGACTATACCGTTACGCCGGTGATCAATGCGGTTCTCGATCCTGAGCTTCCAAAAATTATCAAACTGGCTTTGAGTACTTACGGTGATTTCAACGGCAATAAAGTTAATATCAATATTCCGCCGGCTCCGCGTAATGATTTGGTTCAAATTTTCGCCACCGGTATTCCGGTCAATGCGATTACCGGACCAAATTACACAACCGTCATCGGCGGTTCGGGCAATGACGGACAGCCGCACGAAATGCTGCGTCTCAACACGGCGATTGCGCCGACGGCGACAGCCAGTTCCAGCCGTTTAGGATTGCTCGGCAATGACGTTGCCGGTTTCCCGAACGGACGACGCGTGACCGACGATATTACCGATATTGAAATTCGCGCGCTGCTCGGCGGAACTCCGTTTACGCCAACCTACAACGTCGCCCCGAACAACGCGGTCGGCGATGGCGTAAGCGTTAATTTTGAAGGTTTCCTAACCCGTTTCCCGTATCTGCAAACTCCCAACGCGGGAAATATGCCGAGTACGGTGAATTTCCCGGCGACCGGAACGGCTAACGCTCCTCAAATGAGCAAGGGTTACGACATCTCGATTGTTGACGAAAACGGCAATTTGAAAAGATAGTTGTTTTCTCAAAATTTAAGCGACAAATTAAGCGGCAATGCCGCTTAATTTGTCATTAGAGACAGCTTTTTATGCGTAAGTGCAAATCTTTTACAATCTATTTTACTTTAATCATCAATTTAACCTGCCTTGTTTTGCTGAACGGAGCCTGCGTCACGAACTCGTCCTCCGCCGTTTCCGCCGATGTAAAACCGCCTGTCGTTGAAAATAAAGCGGAAAATCCGAAAAGCGCAAGTCTGACCGATCAGCAGATTAACGCCGCTCAAAAGTTTATCGAAAAAAACCCGAAAGCGGCAGACGGTTATAACGCGCTGGCAATCGCTTATATTCGTGCGGCGCGCGAAACCGGTGATTTCGGGCTAAATATAAAAGCCGAAACAGCCGTCAGCCGCGCGCTTGAAATTGAACCGGGCAATTATGACGCGCAAAGAATTAAAGCCTCTTTGCTTTTGACCTTTCACCGTTTTCAGGAAGCACTTGATTTCGGTCAGGAATTGCAGCAATCGCATCCGCAGGACGCGATTGTTTACGGCGTTTTGACCGATGCGAACATCGAACTCGGTAATTATAAAGAAGCGGCAGACGCGGTTCAGAAGATGGTTGATATTCGTCCGAATACCGAATCTTACGCCCGCGTTTCGTATGTGCGTTCGATGTACGGCGACAGCGACGGCGCGATTGAGGCGATGAAAACAGCGGCGCGTTCCGCCGATCCGCAGGATAAGGAAGCGCAGGCGTGGTGCCTGTCGCGTTTAGGAAACGAATATTTCAGAATCGGGAAATACGATCAAGCCGAAAAAGTTTATGACGAGGCTTTACAGATTTTCCCGAAATATCACTTTGCTCTGACCGGAAAGGGAAACGCCCGCGCCGCCGCCGGTGATTACGCAAATGCCGTTAATTTTTTAACGCAGTCGCAGGATCGAGTGCCTTTGACGCAAACGGTAATCGCGCTCGGCGACGTTTATTCAAAAATCGGTAAAATCGAAGAAGCAGGAAAACAATATGATTTGGCGGAATTTATCGAACAGAAATTCGGTAATATTGACCAACGCACACTTGCTTTGATGTGGGCGGATCACGACACCAAACTCGATGAAGCCCTCGCCGTCGCCGCCGCCGAACACGAAAAGCGGAAAGATGTTTACACGGCTGATATTTACGCCTGGACTTTATGTAAAAAAGGTCAATTTGACGAAGCTAAAAAAGCGATAACCGAAGCGATGCGGCTGAAAACAAAGGAAGCGCGCTTTTTTTATCACGCGGGAATGATTGAAAAAGGTTTAGGGAACAAAAAAGCCGCCGCTGATTATTTGCAGAAAGCTTTGCAATTGAGTCCGGCTTTTGATATTTTGCAGTCTCCGATTGCCGAATCCGCATTGCAGGAGCTTCGGTAAATGTTCATTTAGAACGATCTGAGAACTAATATTTACGAGAAAATGCGGCGGAAATCCACGCCTGTGAAAAATACTAAATTCAAGATAGGATTTAACGTATCAATACCGAAGTCCGCCACGCTCGTAATGGCGTGAATAAAGCCGCGTTACAAACGTAGCAGGCTTCTGAGCATTCAACTCACATAACGGCTCTTCCACTTCTTCCTAACTGTCGATAGACTTTGTTCTTTAATTTGCGTCGCAACTCCTGAAAAAATCGCTCAACCGGATTTAACTCCGGCGAATATGGCGGCAACATTTCTTTTTCAATTCGCCATACTCGACCTTCTCGCTTCGGTGTGAACTGCTCCGTCAAGTATTAATGCCGTGTTCGCTTCATCTTCGCCGCCCTCTTTAAGCCACCACCGAAACTCCCCGGTAAAGACTCTCATACTCTCAAGCGTCATCGAAGGCAAAATCAAACCGAAGGCTCTGCCGCTCGCCGGATTGATCGCCACAGACAAATAACCATGTCATAGCCGATGTTCATCATCCCTTCCGGGCGCACCCCCTTCGCCGTTTATTTCCTGCCTAATACCGTGCGCTTTCCAAAGCGCAACTCATCTTCAAAGTAATCCGTCTTGGCTTTCATCCGCTGACAGTATTTTTTTTATGCTCTGTTTGCTCCGCCTCACTCGTCAGACGATTTCTCGGTCGCGGAACTTTTGCTGTGACTTTGAGCCGATGCAGCAGTTTCCCAACATTCAAGATCGCCCGCCGAACCTTGAACTGCTCGAAGATAAACCTTGCACTGCCGCCTGCGAAGCAGACCCCGTCGCGGCAGCTTCCTGATTGATTTGTCCTTCTTGTTCAGCAGTTAGCTTCCCGCGCTTAAGTGTCGAATAATTCATTTTCGCATAACCGCGCAAGCCTTCCGCCACATTTCGCGTCCGTGCTTATCGTTGTAACCGACCATCTGAGAGGCTTCGGTCATATAAGCCGTCAAGCCGCTTTTCAATAAACGCAAAAGACTGAAGTCGCCGTCTGATTCGCGGATTCTTTATCTGTCTTCCAACCTTTTCAACTGATCGGCACTTTCTTTTATTTGAGCGACATAATCAACTGTTCTCATTAATTAAATATATCATACCTACTTACTGATTTTCCGTATTAGATGTTTTATTTTTGAACATTTTGATCATTTTCGTCTCCTTCAATCGAAACCACATTATCAACAAATTCATCAAACGTGTCATCGTGCGAGATGATAAAAAGCTGATCGAAGATTTGTTTGTCATCAACTTTCTTTTTGGTGATGTAACCGATTTGTTCGGCTAATCTTTCGCGCCGCGCCGCGTCCATATTGGTCGTCGGTTCGTCGAAAAACGCGAGCCTAATGTCGGAAAGCTGTTTTAATAAAGCGAGGCGCACGGACAATGCCGCCGCCATCTGTTCGCCGCCAGACAAGTTGATAAACGGGCGTTCGTGTCCATATTCTTCGAGCGAAATGCCGTAATCTTCCGTCCATTTCAGCGTTCTTTCGGCGTTGCCGGAAATTTCGCGGAACATTTGATTGGCTTCGAGTGAAACGTGATGAACGTAATTTCGCGCGACGCGCGGCGCGGCTTCTTTCAATGTTTCGCGGATAAATTTCGTCGCTTCGGAAACTTTTTCGAGTTTTTCTTTTTCCTGAAACTCGAACTGCATCGCTTTGCGAACTCCGCGCAAACGGGTCAAATCCTTTTCCAGTTCGTCGGCGCGACGTGTGGTAAATTCGAGATTAACGCGCGTTTCCGCCAGAGTTTTTTCCAGATCGAGCAGCGCATTTTTCTCGCGCGAATGAGTTTCACGGTCGTAATCACGTCTCGCCGTCATCAAATCGTTTTCGGCTTTTTCCGCTTCTTCACGAAAGCGCGAAAGTTCTTTCGCCGCCGTTCCAGCTTCGCTTTCGCGCTGCGGCAAAACTTTGGCGAGCGATTCATTGATTAAAAAATCACGGTGCGCGGCGACGGTGTTATCGCGCATCTCGGAAAATTCTTTCCACTGCGCGTCCAAAAATTGATATGAACTAAGCTGTTCAAGTAAAATCCCGCGATCATTTTCCAGACGTTCGAGATTTTTTTCGACTTCCGTCAGTTTTTCTCTAATCGTTATTTCGAGTTTCGCTTCATTTTCAAGCAGTTTGATTTTCGCTTTCGGATTGTCAAGAGTTTTTAATTTGCTTTCGATTTCAGTTAAATCGGTCTGAGTTTGCGGCAGATTTTCCGTCTTCTTTTCTAAAATTTCTTTTTCGGCTTTGTGGCGTTTTCCTTCTTCGGAGATTTCCGTTTCGCGGGTTCGCAGAGTTTCGAGCGTCGCTAAGTATTTTCCGGCTTCGCGGGAAATACTTAGCGCGTCGGTGTTTTGTTTTTTCTCGTTTTCCAGCATCGCAATCTGCGTTCTGACTTCGCCGAACTGGTGTGTAACAAAACTTTCGAGCGTTTGTCCGGGTTTCAAATTCAAACATTTTTCCGACAAAATCGGACACAAACCGTTTTGAATTTCGCTTTGAAATTTTTCATCGGCTTCGAGTTTGGCGCGAAGTTTCGCCAGGTTATTAATTATTTCATCGTCGCGTTTTTGCAGATTTTCAAACAGTTCCGCTTTCGCGCTTTTCGTTTCCGCATCTTTAATGCCCGCTTGATTTGCGCGGTAACTTTCACGCAAAAAGTTCATTTTTTCGGTCAAACTTTTAATCTGATTTTCAACCGCTTTTGCGTCGGCAAGCTGATTTCGCAAACTCTCGCGTGTCTTTTCAAATTCTTCCTGTTCTTTAATCTGCGGCTCGAGCGTAATGATTTGCTGATGCGCTTTCAATAATTTTTCCAAATCTTCCTGAAACTTTTTCCGGTCGGCTTTAACATTAATCTGCGCGGTTTCGACGCGCGATTTTTCCGTGTTCAATTTGTCGCGCTCAACGCGTTCGCGTTCCAGTTCGGTCAAACGCGACAGCGCGGCGAGATGCTTTTTGTGTTCTTCTTCGACCGCCGCGATTTTTTCCCGCGCTTCAAACGCTTGTCTGCGTTCGTTTTCTTTTTGCGCGGCGATAATTTCCGCTTTTGCCGCGTCGGTTTTCAGTTTATCGAACAAAGTTTTCAGTTCGTTGACTTTCGCTTCTGCTTTGTCGAAATTTTTGACGATTTCGCCTTTTTCCGCGACTTCTTTGTTTAACTTTTCAGAATTTACAGAAAGTTCGGCGGCTTTTTCGGCGTGGATTTTGTGTTCAGTTTCGATTTCTTCAAACCGTGCTAATTCGCCTTCGGCGCGTCCGATGCGAATGTTCGCGGCGTTGATTTGATTTTCAACGTAACGCGCCGTTTCCAGCAATTTTTCCGCGCCCTGACGGTATTCTTCGACCTTCAAAAGTTTGTCGAACGCTTTTTTGCGTTCCGCCGGAGTTTCCAGGAAAATCGCCGTAAATGTTCCTTGCGGAACGCCGATGGCGCGGCGAAAAAGTGCTTCCAAATCGGTTCCCGCTTCCACGCCGAGATGCTGCCATAAAAAGCGCGTAACTTCTTCTTTTTTCTCGGCGATCCGCATTTTTAAGCGCGGATCGTAAACGTAATAACCCGTTCCGGTGTCGCGGTAAACGAGATATTCGCGCTCGTCCAAACCGCTTTCAAACGTCACCTTGACCACGCCTTTTTTCGCGCCGCGCCTGATAAAATCGTCTTTTTTGTAATCGAGCAAGTCAAACAAAGTCCACGCGACGGCTTCGAGCAAAGTCGTTTTCCCCGCGCCGTTTTCGCCGGTGATCGCCGTCGTTCCGCGCTGAAATTCCTGTTTAAATTCAGCGTGAGATTTGATGTCTTCGAGTTCAATTTTTGTGATGTGCATTCTTTGATTTTGGATTTATTTTAATTAGATTTTAGAACAAATTTCGATAAAGAAAAATTAACTTTTTAACTTTTATATCATAGATGAAACACAATCCGATAATCTATTGAATCCGATAAAAAAATGTTAAAATTGTATTTTTAACTGTCAAAAATATAAATTCGTTACTTTCAAGAGGAATAAATTTTGAGCGATATTATTAGATTCGGAGTCAGCATTGATCAGGATTTGCTGGAAAATTACGACCGTTTGATTGCGGAACGCGGTTACGCGACGCGCTCGGAGGCGTTGCGCGATTTGATTCGGGAAGCGTTGATTCAGCAGAAAATCGAGATGGAAACCACGACATCGGTTCTCGGCAGTTTGACGCTCGTTTACGATCATCACGCCCGCAATCTTTCGCAGGAAATGGCGGAAATTCAGCATAATTTTCACGATCTCGTGCTGTCGGTGATGCACCTTCACGTCAGCCACGACGATTGTATGGAAGTTATCGCTCTGCGCGGAATCGTCGCCGATGTCGTCGAACTCGCCAACGGACTTTTGAGCTTAAAAGGCATCAAAAACGGCAAACTTTTTTTAACTTTGCCTTCATCGGGAATTATTTCCTGAAAATTAACATCCGTTTTTGTCTTTTGCGCGAACTTAATTACTGCGTGTTACGGATTTGAATTTAGTGTTACTTCCTGTTATATTTCCATTCACGCGAAATTTAAATCTCGTCAAAGGAAAAATTTATATGAAACGGCATTACTCATTTGCTCGCGGCGTGTTCGGCAAAAAGTCCGCGCTTCAATTCTTAATTTTATTCATCACCTTATTCAGCAGCAATATTCACGCGCAAAATACCGGCAATTCGCGGACGTTTTCCGGCACGATAATTACGCAGCAATTTGAACTCGTGCCGAATGTAACGATTGAAATAAACACTTCCGACGGGAAATTAACAACTGTCAGCGACGCGGAAGGCGCGTTTTCGCTGTTGGTTCCGAATGAACCGCTGTCCGTCAAATTTTTCGGCAAAAATATCGAACCGCAAACGCGGATTTTCGCGCCGACCGATAAAATTGAAGACGTTCAAATAAAAATAGCTTACGTCGTGCCGCCGGTTTCCGCGACCGTGACGATTGAAAACGACGCGCTCACGCCGGAACTCGAAACGCGCAATGATACGGTTTACAAAAACACGCTTTTCGGGCGCGATGACCAGTTAATCCAAACATTAAACGCGGGCATCAACGCCGGACAGCACGAAGGCGGCGGCAAATCTCTGGAAATTCGGCGTTTCGGTTTTAATCTCGATCACGGCGGCGTGAACGGCGGATTGAAAATTTTGGTTGACGACGTTCAGCAAAATCAGGCGACGCAGGGACACGGACAAGGCTATCTGGGCGCGTTAAAGAGTTTATCGCCCGAACTGGTGCAGGACGTTTCAATCATCAACGGACCGTTTTCCGCCGCTTACGGAGATTTTTCCGGTCTCGGCGTGGTGCAGATTCGCCTGAAAGAATCGCTGCCGCAGGAATTTACGGCGCGAATTCAGGCGGGAAGTTTCAACACTTATCGCGGATTTTTCGCTTACAGTCCGCAGTGGAAAAATATTGACGCGTTTCTCGCATATGAGCCAAGTTATTCCGACGGACCTTTTATCAATAAACTGCGTTATCGCCGCGATAATGTCACGGGAAATTTCACTTACAAATTCAGCGAAAAGCAGGCGTTAGGCTTCAAATTTAACGCCGGACGCAACGACTTTTTCTCGTCCGGGCAGATTCCGCTCGATTTGGTCAATGCGGGTGAACTCGACCGTTTCGGTTTTCTCGACCCGGAAAACGGCGGCAAAGTGCAGCTCGGAACGGTGGCGACTTATTACCGCAAAGAATGGAATTCGGGCGCGACGTTCAAAGCCGACGCATTTGTCGGGCGTTCGCTGTTCGATTTGTTTTCAAATTTCACGTTCTTCTTAGCCGATCCGACCTACGGCGACGAAATCCAGCAGCACGATTCGCGCTTGCAGGAAGGCGGAACGGCGCAGTTCCTAAAACCCTACAAATTTCTCGGCAAACAATCGCTTTTAACCGTCGGCGGAAATCTGCATTTTAATCAAATCAACGTCGGACTTTATCCGTCAGTTTCCAGAAATCCGAATCGTAAATTTTTGCCGGAGAATATCAATAACGCCGATGTGCTTTACACTTCGGCGCAGGCAAACATCGGGAATTACGCCGGTTACATCCAAAACGGAGTTGATTTTTACAACGGGCATCTGCGCGTCGAAGCCGGTTTGCGGTTCGATTATTTTACGTTCGATGTCAACGGTTTTGAACTTTCCGATGTTCGCACGGATGTCGTCGGCAAAGAAAGCGCGGGACGTTTTCAGCCGAAACTCTCGCTGATGTTATCGCCGTTTGAACACACGCCGATTTCGTTTTACGCCAATTACGGACGCGGAATTTCTTCGCAGGATGCGCGCGGAGTTGTCAGAAATCCCGACGCGCCGAAAGTTTCGACGACCGATTTCTATCAAACCGGCACGTCTTACAATTCGCATCGTCTTTCCGTCGCCGGAACTTTCTTTTTCATTGACCGCTCAAACGAACAGGTTTATATTCCAGACGACGGCTCAATCCAATTTGCCGGACGTTCGCGTTCTTACGGAATTGAACTGCGTAACTCATTTCGATTCAACAAATATCTCAGCTTAACCGCCGGTTTGACGCAGGTTTTGGAATCATTTTATCCGGGACAATTTTCCGAACTGCCCGATTCACCGAAACGCCGTATTTTCGTTGACAGCGCGCCGCACACCGTCGCCAACGGAAGTTTGATTTTATCGGAATATCGCGGTTTCAATTCGTCTTTGAACTGGCGGCATATTTCAAATTATCGCTTGGACGGCGAAGACGACGCGATCCGCGCCGCCGGACACGATGTTGTAGATTTCGCCGTCACCAAACGCTTGCGAAAATGGCTCGATTTGAATTTTTCGATTGATAATCTGCTCGACAAACATTATTTTGAAACGCAAAACTATTTCGAATCGCGCGTTTGTCCGACGTGCGATGTCGTCGAAAGAATCCACGCTACGCCCGGATATTCAAGAGCTTTTAATGTCGGTTTGACGTTTCGATTCGGCGCGAAAGATTAAAATTTAACCGCAGACAAACACAGATTTTGAAAAATAAAATTATCAGTGTAAATCCGTGTGAATTTGTGGTTAAATTTTCTTATGTCACAGACGAAATCAACCAAAAATCGAATTTCCCGAAAAGCCGCGAGTTTTACCGAATCGGTGATCCGCGAAATGTCGCGCGAAGCGGCGAAATATAACGCCGTTAATCTCGGTCAGGGTTTTCCCGATTTTCCCGCGCCGGAAAATATTAAAAATGTGGCGATGGAAGCGATTGCCGAAGATTTTAATCAATACGCGATAACTTGGGGCGTGAAAAGTTTTCGTGATGCGATTGCGGAAAAATCGCGCTGGTTTTTGGGTTTGGAGGTTGATCCCGAAACTGAAATCACGGTAACGTGCGGTTCGACCGAAGGAATGATCGCCGGAATGATGGCGACGGTTGATGCGGGCGAAGAAGTCGTCGTTTTCGAGCCTTTTTACGAGAATTACGCGCCGGATGCGATTTTGTCGGACGCGAAACCGCGCCACGTTCCGCTGCGAAACACGGGCGACGGCTGGCAGTTTGAAAAAGACGAACTCCGCGCCGCGTTTAACGAAAAAACGAAAGCGATTATCATCTGCAATCCGAACAATCCGACGGGCAAAGTCTTTTCGATGGAAGAAATGCAGTTTATCGCCGATTTATGTATCGAATTTGATGTTCTTTGTTATACAGATGAGATTTACGAACACATTATTTACGAAGATGAACCACGAATTCACAGTTACGAATTGGAAAAACCGAAACATATTTGTATGGCGACGCTCGACGGAATGCGCGAGCGAACAGTTGTTGTTAATTCGTTGTCAAAAACTTATTCGGTAACGGGCTGGCGCGTCGGTTACTGCATTGCGCCGCCGGACATAACGAGCGCGATTCGCAAAGTTCACGATTTTTTGACCGTCGGCGCGGCGCATCCGCTGCAAATCGCGGGCGCGTTCGCGCTGCTTTTGCCGCCGAGTTATTACGTCGAACTGCAAAAAGAATATCAGCGCAAGCGCGATTTTATCGCTCCCGTTCTGCAAAATGCCGGTTTCAAATGTTCTGCGCCCGAAGGCGCGTATTATATAATGACCGATATTTCGGACTTCGGCTTCAAAAATGACATCGAATTTACGCGGTTTTTGATTCAGGAAATCGGTGTGGCGGTCGTTCCGGGTTCGTCGTTTTATCACGATAAAAGTTTAGGCGCGCAGCAGGTTCGTTTCTGCTTCTGCAAAAAGGACGAAACGCTCGAAGCGGCGGCGGAAAAACTGCAAAAATTGAAATCTTAAACGAATTGATTTTCAGTCAATTCGCCCGTCGAATTTTACAAACAAAATCCCGCGCAAATCAAGCGTCGTTTCGCTTCAAAATGACGGCGAAACTTAACCGGCGCATAATCTTGACAAAAAAGTAAAGATTTGAGATTCTAACTCTTGTATTAATTTACAAATTTTTCGACACAAGTAAAAAAGATGAAAATATCGGCACAGGAAGAATACGGATTGCGATGTTTGGTGCAGCTCGCCGCCTTGCAAAAAGACGCGTCGCTGACGCTGCCGCAGATTGCCGAACGGGAAGGAATTTCGACGGCAAACGCGGGGAAATTGTTGTGGCTTTTGAGCAAAGCCGGTTTCGTGCAGGCGACGCGCGGCACGAAAGGCGGTTACACCCTGGCGCGTCCGGCAAGCGAAATTCGCCTCAACGAAGTGATTAAAGTTTTGGATGAAAACGAAATAAATACGCACTGCGAAAGTTACAAAGGCGTGTTGGAAATGTGCGTTCACAAAGGAGATTGCGGCATTCGTCCGGTAATAGTCGGCTTGCACGAAATTGTCGAAAACGCGCTGTCGCAGATTACGCTGGCGCAATTAGTCGGCACGGAAGCAAAAGTTGACGAAAGATTTCACCGCATCCAAGGACTTAAACATTCATCATTAAACATTTGACATTTACCAAAAGTTTGATGACAAAAGATTTATTTATAAAAAACGATAACAGCAGACGAACATTTACTTAATTGATAAATGACAAATGTTCAATGCCGAATGAAAATATGAGTACAGCAACACAGGAATTATTGGCGAACAGAGAATATAAATACGGTTTCACGACCGACATCGAAACGGAAACGATTCCGAAAGGATTATCGGAAGATGTCGTGCGGCTGATTTCGTCGAAAAAGAACGAACCCGAATGGCTTTTGAATTTTCGTCTGAAAGCGTATCGCCATTGGTTAAAGATGAAACAGCCGGACAACTGGGCGAATTTCGATTATCCGAACATTGATTTTCAGGATTTGAGTTATTATTCCGCGCCGAAACAAAAGGTCAAAAAGGCTTCGATGGACGAAGTTGACCCGGAATTAATTAAAACTTTTGAGAAGTTGGGAATTCCGATCACCGAACAAAAAATGCTGGCGAATGTCGCCGTTGACGCGGTTTTCGATTCGGTTTCCGTCGCCACTACTTACAAGAAAAAATTGCTCGAAGCGGGCGTAATTTTCTGTTCGTTCACCGAAGCCGTCGCCGATTACCCGGAATTGATTCAAAAATATCTCGGCTCGGTCGTGCCTTCGTCGGACAATTATTACGCGGCGTTAAACGCGGCGGTTTTCTCCGACGGCTCGTTCGTTTTCATTCCGAAAGGCGTTCGCTGTCCGATGGAGCTTTCGACTTATTTTCGCATCAATACACAGGAATCTGGTCAGTTTGAACGCACGTTAATTGTTGCCGAAGAAGGCGGTTACGTCGCATATAACGAAGGCTGCACCGCGCCGCAATTTGACACGAATCAGCTTCACGCGGCAGTCGTCGAACTCGTCGCGTTGGACGACGCGGAAATCAAATATTCGACGGTGCAGAATTGGTATGCGGGCGACGAATCGGGCAAAGGCGGCATTTTCAATTTTGTGACGAAGCGCGGCGCGTGTCGCGGGGTAAACTCGAAAATTTCGTGGACGCAGGTTGAAACAGGTTCTGCAATAACGTGGAAATATCCGTCGGTGATTTTGCAGGGCGACAATTCCATCGGCGAATTTTATTCGGTCGCGCTGACCAACAACGCGCAGGTCGCCGACACGGGAACGAAGATGATTCATCTCGGCAAAAACACGCGCTCGACGATCATTTCCAAAGGAATTTCCGCCGGAAAATCGAACAATTCGTATCGCGGTTTAGTCAAAGTGATGCCGAAAGCGACGGGCGCGAGAAATTACACGCAATGCGATTCGATGCTCATCGGGCAGACGTGCGAGGCGAACACTTTTCCGTATATCGAGGTGATGAACAACACCGCGCGCGTCGAACACGAAGCGACGACTTCCAAGATCAGCGAAGAACAGCTTTTCTATCTCCAACAGCGCGGCATCTCGCAGGAAGACGCGGTTTCATTGATTATCAACGGTTTCTGCAAAGAAGTTTTCAAAGAATTGCCGATGGAATACGCCGTCGAAGCGCAGAAACTTTTGGGGTTGAAATTGGAAGGAAGCGTCGGTTAATGAAACGAAAAACAATATTTTGGACACTATTTTTTACGATTGCTTGCTTTACATCTTCGTCTTGTCAGACTGTGAAATATGGACATCCCGGCACGAAAGTAGAGAAGGAAATTATTGAAAAAGTTTATGAAAAAAATGGAATAAAGTTTTCATATCCTGAACATTGGCAAATTGTTCAAGATAATATTTCTGAGAATAACGTAATGATGATTGCAGTTGCTGACGCTCCGTTTTGCTTCATCAAAATTAAGGTGTTTTCTTCTGAAATACCGATGGATTTAAGAAAAGAGGCAGAAAGTGTAGATAAAAAATTACAGAAAACATTGCCTGTTGAAAAATCTTTTGAAGATAGAGTGTCGAGTATAAGCAGAATTTTTCAAGGTAAAAACCACGAAGGAATAAGGTTAAAAAGTTCATTTTCAGATTCTGAGAGAATTATTCCTGATACGACTGATTTTTTTGTGCTTGAAGGTAAGAAATCAAAGGCATTAATTACAATTAACGCCGACGATGCAGATTGGAAAGTCGCAGATAAAGAATTTCAATTTATTTTGGACTCATTAAAGTTTGAATAATTTTATGAATTTAGCAATCGAACTTGAACAAGAAACGGATGGACGCTGGATTGCCGAAATTGACGCGCTGAACGGCGTTTTGGTTTATGGCGAAACACGCGAAGATGCGATTCGGAAAGTGAAAACTTTGGCTTTTCGTGTGATTGCCGACCGTTTGGAAAACGGCGAGAGTTTGCCGCAGGAATTGGAAAATCAGATTTTTGAAACCGTATGAGCGACTGGAAATCGTCAAAAGCGAAAAAAGTTCTCAAAGCACTGGAAAAAATCGGTTGGGAAGTTTTAAGACAGAAAGGTTCGCACAAAGTTTTATCGCGTGAAGGTTGGGAAAATTACACTTTCGCTTTTCACGACGGCGAAGAAATCGGCTCGAAAATGATGGCGCGAATTGCGAAGAAAACAGGTTTGAAACCCGAAGATTTATAAAAGAATGAATTTAGCAACAGCCGAAAAAGAAAAAATCGTCGAGATTTGCGAGCGCAATGACATTGAATTTTGCGCCGTTTTCGGTTCGTTTGCGCGCGGCGAAGCTAATGAGGAAAGCGATATTGATTTGCTTGTTAAATTTTCCAAGCCGAAAGGTTTTGATTGGCTGGATGCGGCTTTTGAGATTGAGGATTCTTTGGGAAAAAAAGTTGATTTGGTGACGGAAAACGGTCTTAGTCCGTATGTTCGTGAATATGTTTTGAAAGATTTGCAGGTGCTTTATGACAAAAGAAAATAAAGTTTTTCTGCGGCATATTCTCGATTGCATCGGCAAGATTGAAATTTATTTGCAAAATATTGATTACGCAAAATTTCAAAGTGATTTGATGATGATTGATGCGGTTGTGAGAAACGTCGAAGTGATCGGCGAGGCGGCGAACAATTTAACGAGGGATTTTCGCTCGAACAATCCGCAGATCGAATGGCGAAAAATTATTGCGACGAGAAACCGAATTATTCACGGCTGCGCGACGGTTGATCTGGAAATTATTTGGAATATTACGCAAAACGATTTGGGCAATTTAAAGACGGAAATCGAAAAAATTTTGGAGAATCTGAGTTGAAAAAAATTAATTTACCAAACGCGCCCGAACCGAAAGGTCATTATTCGCCAGCCGTAGAATTTAACGGCTTGATTTTTGTGTCGGGACAACTTCCACGCAATGCAGAAACGGGCGAAGTCGAAACGGGCGCGATTGAATTACAGACGAAACTCGCTTTGCGGAATGTCGAAGATATTTTGATTGCGGCGAACAGCGATTTGAATAACGTTTTGCAGTTTACGATTTACATTTCGGAGATGGAACTTTGGGACAAGGTGAACGAAGTTTACGCTTCGATTTTAGGCGAACACAAACCGGCGCGGGCGATTGTTCCGGTGAAGGATTTGCATTTCGGGACGAAAATTGAAATTCAGGCGATTGCGGCGGTGAAAGAATAGGAATATTAAACCGCAGATTTACGCGGATAAACGCGGATAAAATTAAAAAATGAATCTGCGTTTATCCGCGTAAATCTGCGGTTAAAAATCTTATGAAGTTAGAAATCTATCAGGTTGACGCTTTTGCGAAGGAAGTTTTCAAAGGAAATCCGGCGGCGGTTTGTCCTTTGAATGAATGGCTTGACGCGGATTTGATGCAAAAAATCGCGCTGGAGAATAATCTTTCGGAGACGGCGTTTTTCGTGTGTAAAGATAATGTTTACGAAATTCGCTGGTTTACGCCGAAATTTGAAATTGACCTGTGCGGACACGCGACTTTGGCGAGCGCGTTCGTGATTTTTGAATGTTTGAAAGCGGAAGAAAATACAGTGAAATTTCATTCGCATAAAAGCGGCAAACTGCTTGTCGAGAAAAACGGCGACCGTTTGATTTTAGATTTTCCGTCGCGTTCGGTTTCACCGGTTGAAGTGCCGCCGGGTTTGATCGAAGCGATTGGCAAACAACCGAAAGAAGTTTTTAAAGCGCGCGACTATTTTTTGGTTTACGAAACTGAACAGGAAGTTGCGGAAATCGAACCTAATTTTGCCGCTCTTCTGAAAATT
The DNA here is from genome assembly GCA_965217575.1 of Pyrinomonadaceae bacterium. Lineage (GTDB taxonomy): Bacteria > Acidobacteriota > Blastocatellia > Pyrinomonadales > Pyrinomonadaceae. Next base: position 2,661,545 of record OZ244558.1, read on the forward strand.
CCGACGCACGCCGTAATTGTTACGGCAAAAGGCGATAACTGCGATTTCGTGTCGAGATTTTTTGCGCCCGAAGTCGGAGTTTACGAAGACCCGGTAACCGGATCGGCGCACTGCAATCTGATTCCGTTCTGGGCGGAAAGATCAGGCAAAAACGAACTTTACGCTCGGCAAATTTCGGCTCGCGGCGGCGAATTATTTTGCGAACTGCAAGGCGACCGCGTGAAAATCGGCGGCAGTGCGGTTTTATATTTGAAGGGCGAAATCTACGTCTGAAGAAGTTTTTTGATGTTTAATTTGTGAAATTTAAGCCAAGTTTTACAGCAGTTCTTTGAAAATTCGATTTTTCGGTTTCGCCAAAAAGCGCGAAATCTGTTAATTTTGATAATGTGAAAGGGGAGTAGATCGCCCGCGAGGTTTGGTGAGTTCGTCATTACGACTGTAAAATAAACAGTCCGGCTCATCGAAAAATTTTCGAGACCTTTCGCAGAATTTGTCAGAATTGGCAGATTTTGCGAAAGGTCTTTTTTTATTTTAGCGGGTCGTCTTATGAAAACTTCTCAAATTTAATTTTTCAGGAGGACTTTTTAGTGAGTAAGAAAGAGGAAACCAATATATTTTCAAACGTCGGCGGCGATTTAGCGTCGGGTTTGGTAGTGTTTTTCGTGGCGTTGCCGCTTTGTTTGGGAATTGCTCTGGCTTCGGGCGCACCGCTTTTTTCGGGCATTGTTTCGGGAATTGTCGGCGGCATCGTCGTCGGAATGCTCAGTCAGTCGCAGTTGAGCGTGAGCGGTCCGGCGGCGGGTTTGGCGGCGATTGTTCTCGCCGGAATTTCCGATCTGGGCGCGTTCGATATTTTTTTGTGCGCCGTCATTATCGCGGGCGCGATTCAACTCGCTCTCGGATTTATGAAAGCGGGCAGCATCGCCAATTATCTGCCGTCAAATGTCATCGAAGGTTTGCTGGCGGGCATCGGGATTATCATTATTTTGAAGCAGATTCCGCACGCCGTCGGCTTTGACGCGGATTACGAGGGCGATCAATCGTTTTTCGGCATTGGCGGCAACAATACATTTACGGATTTGTTTCAGTCGTTCGGCGCGATTACGCCGGGCGCGGTTATCGTCGGAGTCGTTTCGGCGGTGATTATTTTGAGCTGGAACAAAATTCCGTTTTTGAAGAATCTCAAAGCGATTCCCGCCGCGCTCGCGGTCGTCGCGGTCGGAATTATTTTGAACCAGATTTTTATGTCGGCGTTTCCGGCTCTGGCGATTACGGAAAAACATCTCGTCGGACTGCCTTTGATTAACAGTTTCGGTGATATTCCGAAGCTGATCGTGCTGCCGAATTTCAACGGTTTTTTAAGCGGCGAAGTCTGGATTTTGGCGATAACGATTGCGGCGGTCGCTTCGATTGAAACGCTTTTGTGTCTCGAAGCGGTTGACCGGATTGATCCGATGCGGCGTTATTCGCCGACGAACCGCGAATTGAAAGCGCAGGGCATCGGCAATATCGTCAGCGGATTTCTCGGCGGTCTGCCGATGACTTCGGTGATTGTCCGCTCGTCGGCAAACGTCAATGCGGGCGGGAAAACGAAACTGGCGGCGATTTCGCACGGCGTTTTTCTGCTGGTCTGCGTGCTTGCGCTGCCTTTTTTGCTGAATAAAATTCCGCTCGCCGCGCTCGCCGTCGTGCTGATTTTCGTTGGCTACAAACTGGCGCGTCCGGCACTTTTCATCAAATGGTGGAAAAACGGTTTGTATCAGTTCGTGCCGTTTGCCGCGACGGTCGTCGGCATTGTTTTTACGGATTTGCTTATCGGAGTCGGCATCGGTCTGGCGATCAGCGTTTTCTTTATTTTGCGGGAAAACCTGAAAAGTCCGTATTTTTTTCAGCAAAAGGAAAACGGGCAAGGCGAGATTATTCACATCAATCTGGCGCAGGAAGTTTCATTTTTGAACAAAGCCGCGATCAAATTGACATTGGAAAATTTGCCGGAAAACAGTTATGTGATTATTGACGCGGCGGATTCGGTATTTATTGATTAGGATATTCTTGAATTGATTACGGAGTTTCAGGAAATCAAAGCGGTCGAGAGAAACATCAAAGTCGAACTCGTCGGGTTTCGGGAAGAATATAAAATTGACAACACTTTGACTTATCAATTCGCTTATTCCGACGATGAAATTGATTCAAAATTATCGAAGCAAAAACACGAAGAATTACTGGCTGATTTAATCGGCAGAAAAAAGAAGGCTAAAATCTAATGAAAGCACACAATAAAGAAACACAATCAACCACAACGCCAGAAAAGGCACTGCAATTTTTGCGAGAAGGTAACTATCGTTTTTTGAACAGTTTAAAGGCGAACCGTAATCTGCTTCAGCAGGTCAACGAAACGCGCGACGGGCAATTTCCGTTCGCCGCCGTTTTGAGCTGCATTGACAGCCGCACGTCCGCCGAATTGATTTTCGATCAGGGTTTGGGCGACATTTTCAGCATTCGCATCGCCGGAAATGTCATCAACGACGACATTTTGGGAAGTATGGAATTTTCCTGCAAACTCGCCGGCTCGAAATTAATCGTCGTTCTCGGACACACCAAATGCGGCGCGATCAAAGGCGCGTGCGACAGCGTTGAACTCGGCAATCTTTCGACGCTTTTGAACAAAATTCAGCCGTCGGTTTATTACGAAAAAACCGTCACCGAAAACCGAACAGCGAGCAATCCTGAATTCGTCGAAAAAGTCGCTGCAATTCAGGTCAAAAAAAGCGTCGAAACGATCATCGAACGCAGCATAGTTCTGCGCGAAATGATTGAAAACAAAGAAGTCGGTCTAATCGGCGCGATCTACAACGTCGAAACCGGCGAAGTGGACTTTCTCGAAGAAACATTTATGCTCGGCGAGATAAAACATTTCTACCTCGACAAGAGCGGACAAACGCAGGCGAACGCGGCGGTTGCGGAATAAAAAACGACTTTATTTTGGATGATTGACGAAATAAAAAAAGAACTTGCAAATCTCGAAAACAGGGGCGAAATCAAGATTTTGCTGGCTGTCGAAAGCGGCAGCCGAGCGTGGGGTTTTGAGTCACGCGACAGCGATTGGGACGTGAGATATATTTATGTTCACAAGCTCGATTGGTATTTGAAAATTGACGACTTGAAAGATTCGCAGGAAGAAATGCTGCCGAACGACTTGGATTTAGCGGGTTGGGAATTGAAAAAGGCTTTGAAACTTTTTCGCAAATCCAATCCGCCGATGCTCGAATGGCTTCGCAGTCCGATTGTTTATCTAGAACAATTCTCGGCTGCCGAAAAATTACGCGAAATGAGCGAAAACTATTTCAATCCGAAATCGTGTATGTATCATTATTTAAGTATGGCGCGAAATAATTTTCGGGAATTTTTGCAAAAAGATTCGGTAAAATCGAAAAAGTATTTTTACGTTCTGCGTCCGGTTTTGGCTTGCGATTGGATCAAAGAAAATAATTCTTTTCCGCCGATTGAGTTTCAAAAGTTGGTTGATTCGCAGGTTAAAGATGAAAAAGTAAAGTTTGAAATCGCCGAACTTTTGAAACGAAAAATGGCGGGTGAAGAATTAAAGGAAGAGCCGAAAATTGAAATTTTGAATGGTTTTTTAGAGAGTAAAATCGAGTTTTATAAAGATTACGTCGAACAAATCGAACCGAACGACAAACCGCAGACTGGATTGTTAGACGAATTATTTAAGGAAACGATTTTTGAAGTTTGGAAGTAATTTTATGAATTTACAAATCGAAATTGAACGCGAAGAAGACGGACGTTGGATTGCCGAGGTTGAAAATTTGGCAGGCGTTTTGGCTTATGGTGAAACACGCGAAGACGCTATAAAAAAAGTTAAAACATTAGCTTTGCGCGTAATTGCCGACCGTTTGGAAAACGGCGAAAATTTACCGCAACAGCTTGAAAACCTCGTTTTTGAAACAGTATGAGCAACTGGAAATCGTCAAAAGCAAAACGAGTTTTAACCGCTCTGGAAAAAATTGGCTGGCGTATTAAGCGTCAGACAGGTTCGCACAAAGTTTTGGAACGTAAAGGCTATGAAGATTACGTTTTCGCCTTTCACGACGGAATCGAAATCGGCTCAGTTATGTTGTCGAAAATTGCAAAAAAGACCGGGCTGAAACCCGAAGATTTATAAAAACTATGTTATTAGAAATAAAAGATTTACACGCCGCGATTGACGGCAAAGAAATATTAAAAGGCTTGAATTTGCAGATTAACAAAGGCGAAGTTCACGCGATTATGGGACCGAACGGTTCGGGGAAATCTACGCTGGCGAAAGTTCTCGCCGGACATCCGTCGTATGAAGTGACGAGCGGCGAAGTGATTTACGAAGGCGAAAGTTTGCTTGAATTAGAGCCGGACGAACGCGCGAAAGCGGGAATTTTTCTCGCGTTTCAGTATCCGGTCGAAGTTCCGGGCGTGTCGAATTCGCAGTTTTTGCGGCTCGCGTATAACGAAAAAATGAAGCATTTGGGCGAAGAAGAGCTTGATCCGCTTGAGTTTAACGATTATTTGACGGAAAAAGCGAAAGTCGTCGAAATGGACAAATCGTTTTTCAAGCGTTCGGTCAACGAAGGTTTTTCGGGCGGCGAAAAAAAGCGCAACGAGATTTTGCAGATGGCGGTTTTAGAACCGAAACTCGCCGTTTTGGACGAAACCGATTCGGGTTTGGACATTGACGCGCTGCGAATCGTCGCCGAAGGCGTGAATAAACTGCGTTCGAAAGACAACGCGATAATTTTAGTAACGCATTATCAAAGGCTTCTAAATTACATCACGCCGGATTTCGTCCACGTTCTGGCAAACGGCAAAATCGTCAAAGAAGGCGGCAAGGAATTGGCGTTGGAACTCGAAGAAAAAGGCTACGATTGGGTGAAAGCGGCGGGAAAATAGAGGTGAAAATTATGGCGGAAACAACTTTTGACGGGACGGCGAATCAGCCTTTTGATTACCAAAAAGCTGTCGAAAATGGTTTGAAAGATATTGAGATAAGTTTGAAAAATATCGAAAAAAATCAGGCGGAAACAGCAAGATTAAAAGCTGAATCGCGTGAAATTTCCAAACGTCTGGATATTTTACTGCAAACATTTTGAGAAATTATGTGGGAAAAACTTTGGGATTTGTTGACGAAAATGGCAATGTTGACAAAAGATACCGAACGCAGCGCGGACGACATAAAGGAAATTCGCGCTGATATCCGCGATATTTATTCAAAACTCGAACGTTTGGCGTATGAGATTCAGAGGGTGCGCGACGAAGATCGTCACGAACGCGAAAAATTGGCGTTGCGTTTGGAAAACGAGTTATTGAAATTTGAGAGACGTTTGCCATCGGGAAAAGAATAAAAATGAGTTCACAAACAGGAAAAGAAACGATTTATAAACAGAATTTTCAGACGAGTCTGGAACGCGCCAATCAGCCGGAATGGTTGAAAAATTTGCGCGAAAAGGCTTTTCAATATTTTACGGAAAACGGTTTTCCGACGGTTGAAAATGAAGAATGGAAATACACGAACGTCGCGCCAATGGGACGTGATAATTTTTTGATCGCCGAGTTTTCGGAGAACGTCGCGGACGATGCGGAAGCCGGAAAATTGGAAGTTGAAACCGAAAAAACAGGCGCGGCGAATTCCGCCGATTTTGTTTTCGACGAATCGAAAGAGAGCGTTCTGGTTTTCACGAACGGCATTTTTGATAAGCAGTCGTCAAATCTTTCGGCGATCAAAGACGCGGCGGTTTTGAGTTTTGCGGAAGCGGCGGACAATGATAAGTTCGGCGCGATTTTTCGGGCGAAACTGGGAAGTTTGATTGATTCGGAGAAAAACGGATTCACGGCGTTGAACGCGGCGTTTATCGGCGCGGGCGTGTTCGTTCATCTGCCGAAAAACGTGAAAATTGAGCAGCCGATTCAGTTTTTGTTCACGACTGACGACGGGAAAATTTCGTTTCCGCGTGTGCTGATCGTCGCCGACAAATTCAGCGAGGCGACGATCATCGAAACTTACAATCGCGCCGACGAAACGAAATATCTGACCAACGCGGTCGTCGAAATTTCCGTCGCCGACGAAGCGAAAATCAAACATTTTCGCGTTCAGCGCGAATCGCATTCCGCGTTTCACATCTCGAACACGGCGGCGGAAATCGGGCGCGGCTCGGTTTACGACACGACCGCGATCAATCTCGGCGGCAAACTTTCGCGCCACGATGTTTCGCTGAAATTCAATAAAGAAGGCGGCGAAGCGTTCGTTGACGGGCTGTATTTTCTCGGCGAAGACCAGCATCACGACACGCATTCGATCATCAGACACGACGTGCCGAACTGCACTTCGCACCAAACTTACAAAGGCGTTTTGAACGATAAATCGCGCGGCGTTTTCAACGGCAAAGTCTTCGTCGCCGTCGGCGCGAGCGGGACGGACGGTTATCAGTCGAACAAAAATCTGCTGCTCTCGAACGACGCGCGCGTTGACACGAAACCGCAGTTGGAGATTTTCAACGACGACGTAAAATGCTCGCACGGCGCGACCGTCGGGCAGCTTGAAGAAGAAGAGTTATTTTATCTTTTATCGCGCGGTTTGAACGAAAGTTTGGCGAAAAACCTTTTAACTTACGGTTTCGCCGAAGAAATCGTCAACAAAATCGAAATCGAATCAATCAAAAAACAGTTGGACGAAGCGGTTTTGAATCGGTTGAACGCGAATTTGGAGGCGTAAAATTTATGCAAAATGTCAGAACAATCGAGCCTTTGATTTCAATTTATGATCTCGAAGCAACGCCCGACGACGGGAATATTTACGAATTGTTTGAAGGAGAACTCTCTGTGGCAAAAGCACCTTCGTTAAAGCATCAGGAAATAATCACGAATTTTTCAATCATTTTGGGCAGTTATCTGTGGCAGAATCCAATCGGTCAAATTTGGGTTACGCCGGGCGTGATTTTTGATGAATATAACAGCGCGATTCCTGATTTGGTTTTTATCGCCAAAGAAAGAATTCCGCAAATCGCGTCGGGAATTCACATCGTCGGCACACCGGATTTGGCGATTGAAATTATGTCGCCCGGTTCGGAAAATGTGCGCCGCGATCAGGTTGTTAAACGCCAGACTTACGCGCGTTTCGGTGTGAAAGAATATTGGATTGTCGAACCGATTGTTGAAGTCATCGAAATTACGCGCTTGCGGGAAAATGTTTTGGCTTCGGTTGGAAATTTTTATAACGCGGACGAAATAAATTCGCCGCTTTTGCCTGATTTGAGATTTGCGGTGAAGGATATTTTTAGAAAGTAAATTGTTTAAACGCGAATTTGAAGATGCTGAAATGAAATGGAGCAAAGTTAAAAAGTTAGTCGAAAGCAGTTTTGCCGAAAGTGTCAGAAAGCGCGTAAAAGTTTATTCAACTCATTATCAATGTTCGTGCGGACGCGGCTGGATTACAATTGACGGCAAAGAATTGGTTGATTTTTCGACGATGCTTTCCGGTAATGTTTACGGGTATGTTTATCACGAAACGACAAAAACGGTTTGCGCGAAACATTCAGCCGTAAAAGATGAAGAAAGAACCGAAGGCAAGTTGATTGAAGAAGGCGAATTTTCGAGATTCGATTTGCATATCGCGTGTTGGGATTATTTGCACCAAAGCGTTAAAGATTCGCTTGAAAGTGAAAATCCTTTGATTAAATCTTTGGCGGTTTTGAATGCGAAAGTCGGTAAAGGCAGACTCATCGGAATTGCCAAACAAAATTTGCATCCGTTGACTCGCGCTTTGTTGGATTTTCGGATTGAAGCGGAAAGAGAATTGAGAAGCAAACAAGAAATCGAAATAATCAACGCTAATGCTGAGATGTTAAATAAACAGGCGTTGGAAGTTCTCGAATATCAAGTTGATATTTGGGAAAATTATTAAAAATGGAAATTTATCCGGCAAAATACACAGATCAAAACGGCGAAGTTATAACAACGATTCGCAATGACTGGGAAGTTTTGCGGATGAATTTGCGAGATGTCGAATTTTCTGGAAGTAGTTTTGATTATTTTCGACCGGATGAAAATGAGTTGAGGGAAAATTTAAAAACCTTTTCTCTCAATAAATATAACGAACTCTCCGACTTCAAATTAGAGAGTGAAATTCCGGTTAAAGTGCTGGAAAACAACAAAGAGTCAGAGGCGGTCTTGAGAATAGAATTCAAACATAAAACGCTCGAAGTTTCGACTGGTTTCTACGATTACGAATTAAAATTAATTTTGAATTTTAAGGGTCAGGAATTTCGTTCAACCGTTTATGGAGATTTTGAAGATTGTTTTGGTGAGATCAGCAGTCAGCTAAGAAAAGCGCAAAACAATATCGCTTTGAAATGTTGTTTTGGATGCAAGTTGTCAGATTACAGCGTTTACGGACACGATGTTTTTGGCTCATTGATTTGCTTTAAGAACTTTAAAGAGAGATTTTTGAATATGAAAACGCAATATGATTATTACGATTTGCTTGAAGAAAATCTCGAATATGTTCAGGAAGTTTATCTTTGTTCTAAATTCCAACCTCGTTTTTCTCAAGCCAAAAATTTAGATCAATTTATAGATTGAAAAACTTATTAGAGCGTTAAAAGTCGCTCAGGAAATAAAATAATGAAAGCAGTAAAAGAAATGAGCAATTGGGACGTTGAAAAAGTTAGAAAGGATTTTCCGGTTTTATCGCAGGAAGTGAACGGGAAACCGCTGCGGTATTTAGATAACGCGGCATCTTCGCAGGTGCCGAATTTGGTGATCGAGCGCGGGTCGGAGTATTTGAAAAAAGAGCATTCGAATATTCATCGCGGCGTGCATTATCTGTCGCAGCACGCGACGACGGCTTATGAAGCGGCGCGGGAAAAGGTTAAGCGGTTTATCAACGCGCCGTCGGCGAACGAGTGTATTTTCGTGCGCGGCTGCACTGAAGGCGTGAATTTGGTGGCGTATTCTTACGGGCGCAAGTTCGTCGGTGAAGGCGACGAGATTATTATTTCGTATCTCGAACATCACGCGAATATTATTCCGTGGCAGGTTTTGGCGGAAGAAAAAGGCGCGGTTTTGCGCGTCATTCCGATGAACGAGCGCGGCGAATTGGTGATCGAAGAATACGAAAATATGCTCAACGAGCGGACGAAAATCGTTTCGATTTCGCACGTTTCAAACGCGCTCGGAACGGTTGTTCCGGTCAAAGAAATGATTCAGACGGCGCATAAATTCGGCGTTCCCGTTTTGGTTGACGGAGCGCAAGCCGTGCCGCATTTTCCGGTTGACGTGCAGGATTTGGACGCGGATTTTTACACTTTTTCCGGTCATAAAATGTTCGCGCCGACCGGCAGCGGCATTCTTTTCGGCAAAAAAGAATTTCTGGACAAAATGCCGCCGTATCAAACGGGCGGTTCGATGATTCGCACGGTCAGTTTTGACAAGACGACTTACGCGCCGATTCCCGCGAAATTTGAAGCCGGAACGCCGGCAATCGCCGCCAACATCGGACTCGGCGCGGCGATTGATTATCTGAACTCGATTGATTTTGAAGCCGCCGCCGCCTACGAACACGAACTGCTCGAATACGCGACCGAAAAACTCTCGGCAATCGAAGGCGTTCGCATCATCGGTACGGCAAAAGAAAAAGCGTCGGTGCTGTCGTTCACTATCGAAAACGTCCACCCGCACGACATCGGCACGATTCTCGACCAAAACGGCATCGCCATCCGCGCCGGACACCACTGCGCCCAACCCGTGATGCAGTTCTTCGACGTTCCCGCCACCGCGCGCGCTTCGTTCGCTTTCTACAACACGCGCGAAGAAGTTGACGTTCTGGCGGACGCAGTGCAAAAGGTGATTGAGGTTTTTGCATAGAAATTAAAATGGCTTTAGATATTGCGATAGTGAAAAATCCTTTTGATGAACACAGTGATGAAGAAAATTTCAATTCTGGGCTTTGGATTGAGATTGATGAGTGGGGAAAATTATTTGAAATTGTGTTGCAAGCACCTGTTGAAATTAAAAGACTTGAACTTGAAAATCGCGCTGACTTTCTCAACCGAAGAGAGAAATTATTTCAAGAAGATTTGGCAAGTAAGGGCTACAAAATGTTAGGACGCATTTGGTACTATTTTCAAGATGTTTTTTACGAATATTCAGAGGTGAATATACTACTTGAAGAATGTTTAAATGTTCAACAAAACACGCTGAATAAATCCGCGTTATCATTTTTAGATAAACTTATTTTTGCTTGTAATGAAGCACTTCGAGTTAAAAGCGGAATTATGTTGGTATCTGATTAAATTCTAATAAGAAAAATATGCAGCAAACACCGATTCAAGTTGGCGAATACAGTTTTACGATTTTGCTTGAGTCGAATAAGAATAAAAATCCAAAATCCGCAATCTAAAATCCAAAATCGAAATATGCCCGCGAAAGATATTTATCACGAGACGGTTAAAAAAGCCTTAATCAAAGACGGTTGGCAGATCACGGCTGAGAATCTGCAACTGCCTTGGGGCGGAACGCGAACCTTTATTGATATTATCGCCGACAAGGTTTTTGTAGCGGAAAAAGAAGATCGCAAAATTGCGGTTGAAGTCAAAAGTTTTATCGGTAAATCAAATCTTTCGGAACTCGAAAAAGCTGTCGGGCAATTTATTATCTATCGGTTTGCGATACGGCGGGAAATGCCGGAATACGAGCTTTTTATTGCCGTCGGCGAAAAGATTTATAACAAACTTTTCGTTCACCCGGACGTGATAGAATTAGTGGAAATCGAAGATTTAAGAATCGTGGTTTTTGATGAATCGAAAGAGGTAATCGTGCGATGGATAAATTAGAAAAATATCGAAATATAGTTGAGAAAATAATCAATGAATATGCAGTGATTCCTTACGCTTTCGGCGACATCGAATCGCGCACGATGTTTGACCGCGAAAAAGATTCTTATATGCTTTACAGCGTCGGCTGGAACAGTCGCGGACGAGTTCACGGCATTGTTATTCACATAGATATTATCAACGGCAAAATTTATATCCAACACGACGGCACGGAAAATGGAGTTACCACGGATTTGGAGCGCGAAGGTGTGCCGAAATCGGATATTGTGCTGGCTTTTCACGCGCCGGAATTGAGAAAATATACGGAATACGCCGTCGCCTAAATTTAAAATGATTGTCAGAATCGCCGAAGGAAATCTCAAAATGAACTTGGAGGAAATGTCTCTAAATCATTACTCAACCGCGACTACAGTCACCGATTTCGGTTCCAGATTCAACATTAATTTTCCGGCTTGAGCCTTTGCTGAAATAGGTTTCGGGACGACCGTGTTTGGCTGGTCGAAAGTGTTGATGCTGTCAACTTTAGGCGCGGTGAGCGTTTCACCGGCGGCGGATTTTACCGTCATTCCGGTCGCGTTTAAATCAATTTCAACGGCACGATTCGGGTCAACATTGGTGATTTCCAACCATAATTTGCCATTTTTGTCTTTGGCGGCGACGGCATCTGCGCGCGGCAGAGTGATGCCTTCGTGCGTGTAAGTTCCGGCATCGAAAGTGACCGGAATAAAGGTCGCGTCCTGAAACGGCACATACATTTTGAAAACGTAATAAGTCGGCGTGAGAACCATCTTTTCTTTGTCGGTTAAGATCATCGCCTGTAAAACATTAATCATTTGAGCGATGTTCGCCATTCGCACGCGGTCGGCGCGGCGGGCGAAAATGTTGAGGTTGAGCGCGGCTAAAACGGCATCGCGCTGGCTGTTTTGCTGGTAGAGAAATCCGGGATTGCTGCCCGGCAGCGGCGCATACCACGCGCCCCATTCGTCCACGACGAGCGCGATTTCTTTCTTCGGATCGTATTTGTCCATAATCGCGGCGTGTTTATCAATCAAATCTCCCATTTCCAGCGTCTTTTTGAGAATTTCGACGTATTCCTGCTCACCGAAATCGAACGATTTATTCTTATTTTCCCAATTGATGACCGTGTAATTGTGCAGTGAAAGTCCCTGCATATCCCAGCTCCAGGTGTGATTCTGCCAGCCTTTCATCATCGTTTCCGTCCAATCGGTAAACCGCGGTTCGCCGCCGCCGGGTCCGACGGCGATTTTCAGCATCTGATCGTTTTTCTGCTGCGCCGGATTAAAATTTCTGACGAAGCGGCTGTATTTTTTGAATTCGCTCAGATAATAATCGGCGGACATATTGCCGCCGCAGTCCCAACTTTCATTGCCGATGCCGAGATAAGCGATTTTATACGGCGCGGGATGACCGTTGGCGGCGCGTTCTTTGGCGAGATCAGTCGGCTGTTCGGTGGTCAAATATTCCAACCACTCGGCGCCTTCCTGCGGCGTTCCCGAACCGACGTTGACCGACAAATACGCTTCCGAACCGATCTGATTCATAAAATCCAAATACTCGTGCGTGCCGAAAGTGTTCGGTTCGATCACGCCGCCCCAATTCGGATTGAGCGTCGTCACCCGTTGATTTCCGATGCCTTTGCGCCAATGATATTCGTCGGCAAAACAACCGCCCGGATAGCGGATATTCGGGACTTTGATCGCTTTGAGCGCATTGACGACATCATTGCGAATGCCGCGCGTGTTCGGAATTTTGGAATCGCGCCCAACCCAAATTCCTTCGTAAATGCCGTTGCCGAGATGTTCGGCGAACTGCCCGAAAATATTGCGGTCAATTTTCGCTCCGGGTTTGGACAAATCAACTGTCAATTCAACCCTTTGCGCGGTCGCAAAGGTGACACAAACCACATATATCAAAGCAAATCGGAACAAAAAGTTACGCATAGCAGATGAATTCTTTTTAAATTTTTAAATAATGAACTAAATAAAACAGGAAGTTTTAGAATTATAGCAGACTCTTTATCAGATTGATTAGTGGTTTATGCCAAAAATTCGTCGAACTGCAACTTACGATTTATTATCCGAATCAATGTAAAGTAATTGAATGGTTTGCTTGAAAATAATGAACAGAAAACTAATCTTTTGCGTTATTCTTACCGTCTGCGCTTTCGCTGCAAATCTCAAAGCGCAGACGAATTTATTTGACGTAACAAATTACGATGCGGTCATCGCGCCTGATCTGACTGACAAATCCGTTACGGGAAAAGTTTTAATTCGGCTTAATTCCTTGACGGAAAATTTAAGCGAAATCACGCTCAATGCCGGAAGTTTGGAGATTGATTCGGTTCAGGAAAAACTCACAAAGCTGGAGTTTGAAAAAACGGAAAATCTTCTGAAAGTTCATTTTTCAAAACCAATAAAAAAAGGCGAAACGCACACAATCGAAATCTTTTATCACGGAACGCCGAAATACGGAATCAATTTTTTCCCCGAACAAAATCAGGTTTACACGATATTTTCGACGAGCCAATGGATGCCGTGCGTTGATTCGCCTGATGATCGCGCAAGTTTTCGTTTGAGTTTGGTTGCGCCGAAAAATGTCAAAACCGTGGCGAACGGCGAGTCTCTTGGCGAACGCGAACTTTCAAACGGGAAAATTATGTCGCGTTGGGAACAGAAAAATGCAGTTCCGACTTATCTTTTCGGTTTTGCGTTCGGCGAATTTCAGGAATTGACGCAAACAGAAAAACAAATGACGTTTCGCTATCTTTTCGACGAATCTTTTTCCGCCGAACAGATAAAGAAAATTTTTGCCGATTCTAAAGATACGCTCCGTTTTTTCGAGAAAAAATCGGGCGTGAAATATCCGTATAAAACTTACACGCAGGTTTTGACTGCGGGAAACGCGCAGCAGGAAGTTGATGGTTTTACTTTAATGACCGCCGAATACGGGCGCGATGTTTTGAAAGACGAAAAAGATATTTGGCTCGGCACACACGAATTCGCGCATCAATGGTGGGGAAATCAGGTGACGAACCGCGATTGGACGCATTTCTGGCTCAACGAAGGTTTTGCCAATTTTATGACCGCCGCGTATTTTGAACACCGTTTCGGTCGCGCCGCGTATCTTTCGGAGATCAAAAGATACCGCGAAAGTTATGAAAAAGTGAGCGATGCGGGCTTTGATAAATCGCTCGTTTTCCCGAATTGGAACAAACCGAAACGCGAAGATCGCCGCCTCGTTTACGACAAAGGCGCGTATGTTCTCTACTTGTTGCGCGAAGAATTGGGCGACAAACTTTTCTGGAAAGGTTTTAAAGAATATACTCAAAAACATTGGGGCAAATCCGTCGAAACAAAAGATTTCCAAATTGCGATGGAAAAAGCGAGCGGCAAGGATTTATCGAAATTTTTCGATAAATGGGTTTATCTGAAATCTGTATAATTCAAATAAGCGAATAGACTGAATTATTTTATCAATGAGAGTTGCCGCCAAGGGATCTGACTTGCTCATCGAAAAATTAATTATGCACTACAAATTTTGGTTAAAATCAGCATTTTTCAGTTTATTGATTTCAACGATTTTCGGCTGTCAAAATCAGACGGTTTCAAATTCGACAAATCAAATAAATGCAAATATTCCGGCGAATAATATGAACGCGGTGAATCAAACGAAGACGGAAATTCCCGCGCCGCAAACGATAAAGTTTACTTCCACCGACAATGTGGAGATTGTCGGCACGTTTTACGAATCGCCGAAAGCGAATTCGCCCGCCGTTTTGCTGCTTCATCAATTCGGCAGCAACCGGCAATCATTTGACGATTTTGCGAAGCGTCTGCAAAAGAAAAATTTCGGCGTGCTGGCGATTGACGGGCGCGGTTTTGGTGATTCGACGAAAACGACGGACGGGCAAACCGTTGAAGCGCAGCGAACTGCCGAAGGTGTCAAAGGAATGGAAGCCGATGTCGCCAACGCTTTCGATTTTCTAGCGAATCAGAAAAATGTTGACGCAGCAAAAATGGGAATCGTCGGCGCGTCTTACGGCAGCAGTCTGGCGTTGATTTACGCGGCGAAAAATCCAAACGTCAAAGCCGTCGCGCTGCTTTCGCCGGGAATCAATTATTTTGGTAATCTGTCCGCGATGCCGGCGATCAAAAGTTACGGTGATCGCCCGCTCCTGCTCGTTGCCGCCGAAGACAATAAAGAATCTGCCGATGCGGTCAGAGAATTGAAGTCCGCTGGCGCGAACGAAAAATACGAAACGAAAATTTACGAAAAAGGCGGACACGGAACGGCGATGTTTGACTCGGGTGTCGGCTTGCAGGAGACGCTTGAACAGTTTTTGATGAAGAATTTGTAATCAAATGGAAGATTTTTTTATAGAGAATGAAACTTTCGACAAAACCGCTTTTCAGAAAAATCCGATAAAAAAGGGCGAATATGAAAATTGCGGTTTTAATAATTGTGATTTTTCAAATGCTGATTTTTCCGATATTAAGTTTATTGATTGTGAATTTTTCGACTGCAATTTGAGTTTGACTAAATTGACGAAAACGGCATTCCGCGATGTTCAATTTGAGAATTGCAAAATGCTCGGACTTCGTTTTGACGAATGCAGCGAATTTTTGCTGGCGTTTAACTTCGACAATTGCTCGCTCAATCATTCTTCATTTTTTCGGACGAAAATCAAAAATACCAAATTCAAAAACTCTCAGCTTCAGGAAACGGATTTTACCGAATGCGATCTGACAAACGCGGTTTTCGATAATTGCGATTTGAAACGAGCGACATTTATGAACACGATAATTGAAAAAGCCGATTTTCGGACGGCGTTTAATTATTCGATTGACCCGGAATTTAACCGGATGAAAAAAGCTAAATTTTCTCTGCCGGGAATTTCAGGACTTTTGGACAAATACGATATTGAGATCGAAAAATAACATCCGGTTGAAACTTTAAAATATTAAAAATAACAACTTAATGTCACTTGCGTATTTAAAAGAAGCGATAGAAAACGACGATTCGGAGAAATTGATTCGCTATGTGCGGCTGCATTTCGGCGACGGGAATGAGAAAAAAGGCGCGGCGGAAATTGATAAAGCGTGGGTCGAAGCGTTGAAATTGATGCTCGAAATTCCCGACACCGACCGCGAATTTATTTTTGAAACTTTAGCCGAAAAAGACGCGGCGACGCTGGCGCATCTGTTTTTTCATCTGCATTTTTATTTTGTCCAGCGTTCGGGAGAATGGATTCACGATGGCAAACTTTGAAAAATCTAAAGAACTGCGTCCGGGTTTGTGGGAAACGGTCAACGAGCGTTATCCGGGTTCGATGATTGCGAAAACGGATTTGGTGAAACTGGCGAAATTGGCGAAACCTTTATCAGAATCGCGTCTAACTTTTGTCAGTACGGCGGGCGTTCAGCCGAAAAACACGATGCCGTTCGACACGGTTCATCCGGTCGGCGATTACACATTTCGGCGCGTTCCGTCAGATTCAAAAACGAGCGATTTGGAGATTCACCAATTAAAATACCCGACATTCGGCGCGGAAAAAGATTTGAATGTGATTTTTCCGGTTGAGCGTCTGCGGGAATTGGTCGCGGAAAAATTTATCGGCGGTTTGACGGAAAATTTTTACTCGTTTATCGGCTACAATATGGACGCGGAACGATTGGAAAAAACTTTGGCGCAAGACATCGCGGAAGCGGTCGCGGCGGAAAAACCGGAGGTCGCGCTGCTCGCTCCGGCGTGACCGATTTGCCATCAGAGCATCGCGCTGGTTCAGCGCGCCATTGAAAAAAGAGGAATTCCCACCGTTTCGCTGTCGGTTTCGCTTGACGTTACCGAACACATCAAACCGCCGCGAGCCGTGTTTTTGCCGTTTATGATGGGACATCTGTTCGGCGTTCCGTTTCACATGGAATTGCAGAAAAGCATCATTCGCACGGCTTTATCTAGAATTAATGACGCGAAAACGAGCGGCGACGTTTATTTTTTCCCGATGACCTGGGCGGAAGCGAGAAAAGAAGGTCAGGAAATTGAAAGGAAACGCGGACGGCGGCAATAAAAATAGAAAAAATTTTTCAGTTTTGATGCTCCGTCAATTTTGGCAGCTTTATTTGCCGAACCGGGATTTGCTTAAATTAAATTATGGAAAAATCCATTGAGGAAAATGTGCCGATTGTGCTGTCGCAGGAGAAGATTTATCTCGTGTTCGGCGGTTTGGTTTTGGTGATGCTGCTCGCCGCGCTCGACGGGACGATTGTTTCGACCGCGCTGCCGACGATTGTCGGCGAACTCGGCGGATTGGCGCATCTGTCGTGGGTGGTGACGGCGTATTTGCTGGCGCAGACGATTGTTACGCCGCTTTACGGGAAGCTCGGCGATCTTTACGGGCGCAAGCGCGTACTGCAAATCGGCATCGTGATTTTTCTCATCGGTTCGGCGTTGTGCGGTCTGAGCGGCAGTTTGACGCAGTTGATTATTTTTCGCGCTATTCAGGGATTCGGCGGCGGCGGTTTGACCGTTACGACGCAGGCGGTCGTCGGCGATATTGTCGCGCCGCGCGAACGCGGACGTTACCAGGGAATTTTCGGCGCGGTGTTCGGCGTTTCGAGCGTCGCCGGACCGCTGATCGGCGGTTATTTCGCCTCAAACCTTTCGTGGCGTTGGATTTTCTACATTAATCTGCCGGTCGGCATCATCGCGCTGCTCGTCATCGCCGCCGTTTTGCCGTCGCAGGCGAATCATCTGCGGAGGAAAATTGATTATCTCGGCGCGGGACTTTTCGCGGTTACTCTGAGCGCGATCATTCTCGTTTCCGATCTGGGCGGAACTGAATTCGCGTGGACTTCGGCGTTTATTCTCGGCTTGATCGCGGTTTCCGTCGTCGGTCTCGCCGGTTTTATTTTCGCCGAAAGCCGCGCCGCCGAACCCGTTCTGCCGCTGCGACTTTTCGCCAACCGCACGTTCGCGCTGACTTCGGCGGTCGGTTTGGTCGTCGGTTTCGCGCTGTTCGGTTCGGTGACGTTTATGCCGCTTTATTTGCAGGTCATCAAAAATTCCAGCCCGACGGCTTCGGGTTTGCAGATGATTACGATGATGGGCGGCGTTCTGGTGACATCAATCGGTTCGGGACAACTGATCAGCCGTTGGGGACGCTACAAAATTTTCCCGATTGTCGGCACGGCTCTGATGACGCTCGGTTTGTTTCTGCTCTCGCAAATCGGTGTTGAAACATCAATTATTATTACCGCGCTGATGATGCTCGTGCTTGGTTTGGGTTTGGGTTTGGTGATGCAGGTCTTGGTAATCGCCGTGCAGAACGCGGTTGATTATTCGGATTTGGGCGTGGCGACTTCGGGCGCGACGCTTTTTCGTCTGATCGGCGGTTCGCTCGGCACGGCGGTTTTCGGGACGATTTTCGCGTCGGGTCTAGCGAGTAATCTTCAGCGATTGCTTCCTTCCGGCGCAGCCGAATTGGAATCGCTCGGTCTCGGCGCGAACGCGCAGGCGTTGAGCCGACTCGCGCCCAATATCCGCGACGCGTATCTGCAAGCCTTCACCGCTTCGCTGACGACGGTTTTTCTCGTCGCCGCCGGCATTGCTTGCTTCGCATTTATCTTAACTTTGCTTTTGCCTGAAAAACCTCTGCGGCAAACCATCGCGGCGGATCAAAAAGATGTCGGCGGCGAAATGGGACGCGCCTTCCCGATGCCGACCGCCGCCGATTCCGAACCTCATCTGCTGCGCGGCTTGGCGATTTTCGCCGACCGCGACGTGCGCCGCCGCTACATCGAATCCGTCGTCAGCCGCGCCAAAGTTGATTTGAGCGCGGCGGCGGCGTGGCTGCTCGTCAAAATCGAAGACAATCCGGCAGTCAGACTCGATTATTTAAGCCGTCAACATCAGGTCGAAATCAGCCGCCTGGAAACCGGAATTAGCGAACTCGTCGAAAAAAATCTGATTACGCAACATCACAATTACAAAATAACCGCGCAGGGCTGCGAAATTCTCAATCGTCTGGTCGAAGCGCGCCGCGAAAATCTGGAAGACACAATCGCCGATTGGTCGCCCGAACAACGCGCCGAGATCGCCCAAAGTTTACGGCAAATCGCTCATAAACTGGTGCCGCAGGTGGAAATCGAAGAATCGTGAGCGCAAAGCGAAAGTTATCACTGATTTCTCTCTTTACAAATTTTTCTGTGTGAACGAAAATGTTAATTTCCGTCCACAGTAACTTAAACAACCAACAAAGGAGAAAATTGATGAAAGTTTCACGACGCAGTTTTGCGAAAATTATCGGCAGTGCCGCGCTCGGCGCGACGGCGATTCCGGTGCTTGGTTCTAATCAATCAAACGACGAACAATCGCCGGTTCAGCAGAATAGTCACACGCGGACGTTTCCCGAAGGATTTTTGTGGGGCAGCGCGACGGCTTCGTATCAGGTCGAAGGCGCGGTTCAGGAAGACGGGCGCAAGCCGACGATTTGGGACACTTTTTCGCACACGCCGGGGAAAACCGTCAACGGCGCGACGGGCGATATTGCCGACGATCATTATCATCGTTACAAAGAAGATATTCAGTTGATGAAAAATCTCGGCGTGAAAAGTTACCGCTTTTCGGTTGCATGGTCGCGCGTTTTCCCCGACGGCACGGGCGCGCCGAATCCGAAGGGTTTGGATTTTTATAATAGTTTGGTTGACGAACTATTGAAAAACGACATTCAGCCGTTTGCGACGCTTTATCATTGGGACTTGCCGCAGATTTTGCAGGACAAATACGGCGGTTGGGAAGGGCGTGAAACGTCCGAAGCGTTCGGGAAATACGCCGGTTACGTCGCCGGAAAATTGTCGGATCGCGTCAAACATTTTTTCACGACCAATGAATTCGGCGCGTTCGTCGAACTCGGTTATCGCGTCGGCATTCACGCTCCCGGATTGAGTTTGCCGCCCGCCAGATTTAATCAAACGCGCCATCACGCCGTTCTCGGACACGGACTCGCGGTGCAGGCGATTCGCGCCAACGCCAAACCGGGAACGAAAGTCGGACTCGCCGAAAACCTCGTGACCGGCGTTCCAGTCATCGAAAACGAAGCGCACATCAAAGCCGCGACGGAGGCGACGCGCCAGTTGAACGCGCAGTATATGACGGTGATTCAGGAAGGCAAATACACCGATTTGTATCTGAAAAACGCCGGCAAAGACGCGCCGAAATTCACCGACGCGGATTTGAAAATTATCTCCAGCCCGCTCGATTTCGTCGGCATTAATATCTATCAGCCGACCTTCGTCCGCGCTGACGATTCGCCGCAGGGTTTTGCCGTCGTGCCGAACCCGCCCTCGTATCCGCATATGATTTCGCCGTGGTTGTTCGTCGGACCTGAAGTATTGTATTGGGGACCGCGCCACGTCAATAAAATCTGGGGCGCGAAGGAAATTTACATCACCGAAAACGGCTGTTCGTCGTCCGATATTCCCGCCGCCGACGGCAAAGTTTACGACACCGACCGCGTGATGTTTCTGCGAAATTACCTGACGCAGCTCCAACGGGCGACGAGCGAAGGAATTCCCGTCAAAGGTTATTTCTTGTGGAGTTTAATGGATAATTTCGAGTGGGCGGACGGGTATTCAAATCGTTTCGGTCTGCATTACGTTGATTACGCCACGCAGAAACGCACGCCGAAACTGAGCGCGGATTTTTACAAACAAACCATCGCGCAAAATTCCGTCGCTTAAATTTTTGCCCGCGAAATAAACGAAACAAGCGAAACAAAGTTTAATTTCAAAATTTATTTCGTTTATTTCGTTTATTTCGTGGGCAGTTTGCTTTTGATTTATTTCGCGGCGCGTCCGAGAATTTTCAATAATCGGTCGGGATAATCGGTCATAATTCCGTCCACGCCGAGATCAATTAATCTCTGCATATCGGCGGGGTCGTTGATCGTCCAGACGTGGACTTTGAGATTTTTGCGGTGTGCGTTCGCCACGAAATCTTTGGTGATGACGGACAACTGTCCCAAGCCTTCGGGAACTTGCAGAGCCTGCATCGGCGGGCTGTAGGCTTCGCTCAAGCCGGTTTTGGAAAGCGCGAGAAATTCCGTCACTTCCGTCGGCGAAGCGGCAGTGGCGACTTCGGGACACGTTTGGCGAAACTCGTCAATGACCGCCTGCCGGAACGATCCGACGATCACTTTCTCGGTCATTTTCCGCGTCCGAATGAGATCGCACAGCGGCGCGATAATCGAAGGTTCCGCCTGTTTCGGTTCGATATTGAACATCATCTGCGGCAGCGCGTCGAAAATTTCGGCGAGCGTCGGAATCGTGATGCCTTTGCCGCGAAACGGGAAAGTTTTGCCGCCGTCGGGCGAAAATTGATAACCCGCGTCGAGCTTTTTCGCCGCGCCAAGCGTCATTTCCGAGATTTTTCCGCGTCCGTCGGTCGTCCGATCAACCTTCTCATCGTGCATTACGACGAGCGTCCCGTCCCGCGTCGCGTGAACGTCGAGTTCGAGAACATCCGCGCCTAATTTCGCCGAATCCTTAAACGCATCCAGCGTATTTTCGGGAAACAAACCGCCGCCGCCGCGATGCGCGAACACGAGAAAAGGTGTTTTTTCCTGCATAAAAACCGCGCGTTCCGCCGCCTTTTCACCCGTCTGCATCGCCAGATAAACGTAAGCCGCGCCGAGAATTATTAATATTCCGAGCAGCAGAAAACCAAACCATTTGAGAATTTTACGAAACATCAATTTTTGATGATTCTAAAAGCCGCCAAGGAAAAATTATTTTTGATGCTCGCTCAAATATAATTTTCCTTCGCGTTCGATCAAACCGAATTTCACGCGGTCGAGCCAGCCGATTCTGCCGAGAACATTGCGGTCAAAATAATCGCTTTCGGCAAAATAAACCGTCGAAACGGTTTTGATGCCGAGAACCGTCAAAGTTAATTCGTGTCCGAAAGCGCGAAAACTTCCCGTCGCCGTGCCAATTTCAATCGGCGTTCCGGCTTCGACCTCCAAATCCAATCTTTCGCCGTAATGTCTTTCAAAAACACAAAAAGTCGAGCCGGTGTCAATTTTCGCATCAATTTCCACACTGAAATCGCCATTTTGCAAAGTTGCTTCAACCGTAATGCCGATTTCAAAAAAACCGTATTGATGAGAGATGTCGAACTCTAAAATTTCCGCCATCTACCAGCCTCCGAAAGGCACAGTTTTGGCTTTAATTCTTTTCAAAAAAGGACTCTGATAACCTTTCGCTCGGGCTTCTTCATAGACGGTTTTTGAATCACCTCCGCAGGCGATTAATTGATCGCCGTCCAAAACGACAAATTTACCGTCGTAGTCTTTTTTATTTTCTTCGATCCACTGCAACGCCTGCTGAAACTTCTCGTTTTGTTTTTTTAACTCGACGCTTTGCTTTTCTTCTTTATTTTTTTCAGCTTCGATCAGCTCAAAAATCTTTCGCCGCTCGACTTTCGGCAAAGCCCGCACACTTTCGATAATTTTTTCCGCCGTCTGAATCATAGACTCACCTCGAAAATCATTTTATCATTTTCATCGCAAAGCAGTTTTGATTTTTTCCAGCGCGCCTTCCAAAACCGCATCTTCGCGGGCGATGCAGATTCGCATATACGCGTCCCAATCGTCCGAATCGGCGAACGCGCTGCCCGGAGTCGCGCCGACCTGGGCTTTTTCCATCAGCATTTCATTGAATTTCAACGCGTCGTCGAATTCTTCGGGAATTCGCGCCCACAAATAAAACGCCGAGCCGGAATTGTAGATTTTGAATCCCAAATCGGTCAATTCTTCCGAGACGAAACGGCGTTTCCCGTCGAATTTATCGCGCAGTACCGTGTAATAATCCGAATCCGCCATCAAAACTTTGGCGAGCGCGGCTTGCAAAGGCGTTGCCGGACAGACGTTGACAATGTTGGCGACGTTGTTGATCGGCTGGATCAAATCGCTTGGACCGTAAGCGTAGCCCAAACGCCAGCCGGAGATATTCCACGATTTCGAGAACGAATTGACCGTCACCGTACGTTCCCACATTCCCGGCAGCGTGGCAATCGGAATATGCGGATTTTCGCCGTAAACGTAGTGTTCGTAAACTTCGTCGGAGACGACCATCAAATCGAGTTCCTGCGCCACGTCCGCAACCGCTTCGAGTTCGGTCTGCGTCATCACCTTGCCCGACGGATTCGCCGGCGTGCAGACGATAATCGCTTTGAGCGGGAATTCGGCGCGGTCTTTTAACTCTTTGCATCTCTGCAAAAGCGCGTCTTTTTCAAAAGATAAATTTTCGTCGAGTTCAAACGTCTCAGTTTTGCCGCCGAATTCGTCGAGAATTTTGCGGTGATACGGATAATAAGGCTCGAAAACGAGTGCTGCTTTGCCGCGCAGAAACGACTGCGCGATGCCGATCAGCGCGCCCGTGCCGCCGTTGGTAATCATCAGTTCGAGCGGTTTCGCATCAACATCAACGTCCACGCCGTTATATTTTTTGATCTTTTCGGCGACCGCTTTCCGCAAATTCGCGTCGCCTTCCGACGCGCCATAATGATTGCGGCTGGCGGCGATAATTTCCGCCGCTTCTTTCGCAAGCTGCGGATCAATCGGCAGTTCCGACTGTCCCTGCACAAGATTGCCGCTCGGCGGCACGAGACGCGTGATCGCGCGAATATCCGGTTTCACTTTTTTCGTTTTGGCTTCTGTCATAATACTTTAAAAATAACAGTTTTTCAGGGAGATTTCTAACACCAAAACAAATATCGCCGTTTGTTGATCGAAGTCAGAACCCTCTGCGCGAGCGGATGATTAAAGATGAATATTATAAAATATTGGGAAACATAAAATATTGGGAAACGCGCAAACTGCCGGGTTAAGCTGCCGGCTCACGCAGATGGTTCTGACTGCATAAAAAAAGCAAACTGTTTTTCCGCAATATTTATGCACTTATTTTTGCTTGGGAATTGATCGTTTAAATTTTAATCGAGAAAAGCGACGATGCTCTCTAGGGCGAAGTGCGCGTGTTCCAGAAAATTTTGATTTGTCGCCGCCAGCAGCACCAGCGCAATCAGCAAAATCGCCGCAGCTAATCGGAAGGAAAATCGCAACCCTGAAATATTGTAACCGGCAGGATTGAATTTGACTTCCGCCAATTGAAGCAGACGGCGGACGCGCCAGGTAACAAAATCGGTTTGTTCGGTCAGCAAAAACGCGCCCGACGGCATTGCCGGTTTCGTTCCGTGCGGCACGATACGCGCGATTTTGACCAGCGCAGCGGCGAGACTGACCGCCGTTAAATTGCCTTTTCGCGCGGCGTATTCGTCAGCGGCGGATTCGACGTTTTCCGTCCACGCGCGATCAAGACCGCGCCCGAACGGGAAAACCAGCAGATCCCGGCAGACGCGCATCAGAGTTCGCTTAAAATTGTCGCGGGCGGCAAGATGCCCGTATTCGTGAGCGATTGCCGCCTGAATCTCCTCATCGTTGAGCGAATCGAAAATCTGCTGCGCGACAAAAATTCGCGGGCGGAACATACCGATAACGGCAATCACCGGAAACGGGTGCCGCATCCGGTAAATCGGGATGGAAACATTCGCCATTTCAATCGGTTCGGCATTTTTGAGCCAGTTGGAAGCGAGCCGCCGCGTTTTCCACCAGGTTCCGAAAACGCGGTAAAAAGCCGAAATTATTCCGATGGTGGAAGCCGCCGCAATCAAACCCAGTTTAACGCCGACGACTTCCCCGCTGGTGTGCGGCTCAAATAAAACATAAGCGGGAAGAAGAATGGCGATGACGAAAATCAACGCGCTCGCAAACGGAAAAATACGCAGGGCGAAGATCACCCGCGCCCGCCGCTGCGCCGTCCATTTTTCGGCAAACGGCGAAAGCACACGCCACAGAACCGTCGCCGCCGCTGAAATCAGGAGATTTAACATCAGCAGCAGAGCGAACATCAAAGAAATTCCAAGTAAAAAATACATTGGCGATTATTCCGCATTTTCAAGACTGCGGCGTTTTTCCCGGACCAGACGCTCAAGGTCATCAAGCAAAACACGGTCGTGTTCGCTGACGGCATCAACGATACACGCCAGAACCGGCTCGACGCGCTCCGTTCCGGCATCCAACAGGCTGCTGATTACGTCTTCGGTCACGCCGCGTTCAAGTTCCTCCGGCGAATAACGCGCCGAATATAAAAAAGCGCGTCCTTCCTTGCGGCGTTTGAGCAATCCTTTTTTGTAAAGCCGGTCAAGCGTCGTCATAATGGTCGTGTAGGCGACCCGTTCGCTGAAAGCCGTCTCAACCACGCGTACGCTGACTTCGCTCTGTTTCCAAACTTCTTTGATTGTTTCGCGCTCCAACTTGCCGAGCGAAGCGATAATGGCTTCGGACGGGCGATTAAAACCGCGCAACAAAAATTTTGGCATTTTCATAGTTGTCGAGTATAAGAAAAATATGCGATAAGTCAAGGAATTTCAACCGAAAACGTCTTTAACATTGAATAATTGCCCGTGATACGCGCTGATTTCGCCATCATTCGCGCGGATTTTCAGTTTTGTAAATCGTCGCCAGTCAGCCGCTGCGCCGGCATTCCGATTACTTTGGAAAAGCTGCCCGTTTCGGTTGACGAAAAGAGCGATAAGTTTTATAGTTTTTAATTCACGCCGGGGTGGCGAAATTGGTATACGCACCAGACTCAAAATCTGGCGGGAGCAATCCCATGTCGGTTCGATTCCGACCCTCGGCATTTAACTTCGTCCCTGCTCACGCACGGGCTTCCGCTCTTGAATTCCGAATATTACATTAATCTCAAACTTGCTCTGGATAATTTCGCGCCGCGAACTTTGAAATACTACAAGTCGTAACGTCGGCTGACTGCTTGTTTTTTTGCGGAATTGCTCTAATTCAATAATCCTAATTTAACGATAATCTGATGAGTTTGACTGTCATCAGCAAGCGGAATAGCATTGTCTTTTAACAAAATATCGTCCAAACGAATTTCGGCTACGCCGCGACTGACACCGAGCGGATTTTCGACTTTTATTTCGTAAACGGTTTCGCCTCTTCGATAGGTAATCGCAAAATCGCGCCAGCCGCGCGGGATGCACGGTTCGATTCGCAAAAATTTATTTTCGATCAATTTAAATCCGAGCATATTTTCGATTGCCGCGCGGTAAATCCAGCCCGCCGAACCCGTGTACCAAGTCCAGCCGCCGCGTCCCGTATGGGAAGATTGCGCGTAAACGTCGCCCGCCGCGACATACGGTTCGACCTTGTATTTGTGCAGTCCGGCGCGGGTCGAAGCGTGGCTGATCGGATTCAGCAGCGCGAACAGTTCGCCCGCTTTGTCGCCGTCGCCGAGCATCGCAAAGGCGATCAGCGTCCAAATCGCCGCGTGCGTGTATTGCCCGCCGTTTTCGCGCACGCCGGGAACGTAGCCTTTAATATAGCCGGGTTGGAGATCGCTTTTATCGAACGGCGGCGTAAATAACAGGACGAGACCGTCGCCGCGTTTGACTAAATATTCGTCCACCGAAGCCATCGCCCGCGCGGCTTTGTTCGGATTCGCGCCGCCGGAAATGACGCTCCACGACTGGACGATGGAATCAATGCGGCATTCCTGATTCTGGACGGAACCGAGCGGCGTTCCGTCGTCGAAATACGCGCGGCGATACCAGTCGCCGTCCCAAGCGTTTTCGTCGAGCGCGATTTTTAATTCTTCGATGTGTTTGAGATAGGCTTTTTCCCGTTTTTTCTCCCGGCGTTCGCGGCAGAACGGGATGAATTCCTCCATCGTCTTCAGCAAAAACCAGCCGACCCACACGCTTTCGCCTTTGCCTTCGTCGCCGACGCTGCTCATTCCGTCGTTCCAGTCGCCGATGCCCATCAGCGGCAAACCGTGTGCGCCGACTTTCAAGCTGCGGTCAATCGTCCGCGCGCAATGCTCGAAGATCGTCGCGGTTTCCTCAGAAATCGCCGGCTGCATATACGATTCGTGTTCGCCTTCGGCTAACGGCGGAGCTTCGATAAAGGTTACTTTTTCATCTAAAACTGATGCGTCGCCGGTGATTTTCACATAAAAACTAGTGACGAACGGCAGCCACAGCAAATCGTCGGAAAAGCGCGTCCGAACGCCGCGTCCCGACGGCGGATGCCACCAGTGCTGCACGTCGCCTTCCTCGAATTGATGTGCAGCGGCGCGCAGAATTTGCGCGCGGGCAATTTCCGGCTGCGCGTAAACGAGCGACATTACATCCTGCAACTGATCGCGGAATCCATATGCGCCGCCCGACTGGTAAAACGCCGAACGCGCCCAGATACGACAAACGAGCGATTGATACAAAAGCCAGCGATTGACAATCGTGTCGAGAGCCGCGTCCGGCGTGCGAACCGTGATCGTGCCGAGAAGTTCGTCCCAGTATTTGATAACTTTTTCAAACGCTTCTTTGACGGCGGTGATTTGACGAAAGCGCGTGATGATCTTTCGCGCCTGTTCAGCAGAATCGGCTTCGCCGAACAAAAAGACGATTTCGCGCGTTTCGTCGGGTTCAAGTTCGATGACGCTCTGCAAAGCCGCGCACGGATCGAGTCCCGCGCCGCTGCGTCCCGAAAGATTTTCGCGGCGCAGTGCTTCAGGATTCGCCAAACTTTTGTTTCTGCCGATAAATTCTTTCCGGTCACAGGTTACGGAATCAACTTTTTCGCTGATCGCCGCAAACGCGACTCTTTCGGCAAACTCATTGTTATACGGATTTCTGGCTAAAATGCCGCCGGTTTCCCCGTCAATTTCGGTGATGATGAACGGCGCGTTGACGCTGCGCCGGAAACCCAAAACCAGTTCATTGTAATACGTCAGCGACAGCGCGCGAGTGCGGTTAGTGCGGTTGTGAAGACGCAGCAGCGAAATTTTGACCGGCGCGTCGAGCGGCACGAACATCATTAATTCCTGTTCGATGCCGTGACTTAAATGTTCAAAAATCGAATAACCCTGCCCGTGTCTGATCGCGTAAGGTTCGGTTTCACGAATCGGCAGCGGGGTCGGTGTCCAACTCGTGCCGGTGTCTTCATCGCGCAGATAAATTACTTCGCCCGGCGGATCGCTGACCGGATCGTTCGACCACGGCGTAAGCTGATTTTCGCGGCTGTTGACCGACCACGTAAAGCCGGAGCCGGTTTCCGAAACCTGAAAACCGAAGGCGTTTTCGTTGGCGATGACGTTCAGCCACGGCGCGGGTGTCCACTGATTTTCGCCGAGCAGCGTAATATATTCCCTGCCCTCGCCGCTGAAGCCGCCGAGTCCATTGAAAAAATTTAAATCCGGCAGTGCCGCCGTCGGTTCGGGATAAGATTGCGCGTAACGACGGGCGTTAAAATCGGCGGGCAATTCCGATTCGACGGGTTTTCGCAAAAGCTGGTCGCTGAAATTGCCGCGCTCGGTCACGATTACCGCCCGCGCCACCGTGTGCAGCAAAATGCGGTCGGCTTCCGGGATTTGATCGGAGCGGCGCAGAAAAATGCCGCCGTTTTTGTCGAGCAAATTCGATTCGCCGCTCGATTGGACGAGTCTCACCAAATCGTCCTGTAACGACTGAATATAACTCGGCGGATGGTCGTTTAAGATCACCAAATCAAATTTCAAACCTTTCAGACGCAGATATTCGTGGGCGTTGAGCAGTTGACGAACGGACGGCAGGTCTTCGACGCGGTTGATACGAACCAGGACAATCGGAAAATCGCCGCTGATGCCGTAAGCCCATAAATTAGTCTGCGCCTTCGTATTCATTTCGAGAACATACGGGCGCGGGCGCAGCGACGGGTCGGAATAAAGAATGCGCGCCGCCAGCCGCTGGAAAAGATGCGCGGTTTCAGGTTCGAGACTGAGATGCCGCATTTCCACCTGCGAGCGCGTCCAGGCGAGTGCCGCTTCGCGCTCAAATGTGCTGGGATCGTGATATTTATCGGCGAGCCGCCGCGCTTCGTCATAAGTTTCGGCGACGGCGGTTGAAAATGACACGGAAACGGTTTCGTGCGGCTTGATAAGAATGCGCCGCCGCAGCGAAAAAATCGGGTCAAGCACCGCGCCCACCGTGTTCGAGAGCGGGCGGTCTTCCATCACGGCGAGCGGTTTGGCGGTATTGTGTCCGCGTCCGAGAAAACGCGCCCGGTCGGTTTCATACTGCACCGCGCCGACGGTTTCGCCTTCCGTCGCAATCGTGTGAACTGCCCAGATCGGCTGATCTTTTTCGGCGCGCGGGCGACGCTTGGCGATCAGCGAATTTTCAGCGGCGAAAAATTCGGTTTCAATAAATAAATTGCTGAACGCCGGATGCGCCGCATCTGCTTTCGGCGGCACTAAAACCACTTCCGCGTAACTCGTCACTTCGATTTCGCGCATTCTTGACGATTGGTTGGAAATTGAAACGCGGCGAATTTCGGCGTTATCTTCTGGCGACACGATGATTTCCGTGCGCGTCAAAATACCGACTTCGCTGCGCGTGATAACGATTTTATCTTCGGAAAAAGCGGCTTCATATTTTTTTGAAACGCGCCGCGTCGGTTGAAAACCGCTCGACCAGACCGCGCCGCTCGACACATCGCGCAGATAGATAAAGTTGCCCCAATCGTCGCACGTCGCGTCCTCGCGCCAGCGCGTCACGGCTAAATCTCCGTACATCGAATAGCCGCCGCCCGCCGCCGTCATCATCACCGAATATTTACCGTTGGAAAGAATCTGCGTGCGCGGAGTCGGCAGATTCGGCGTGTCGAAAATGCGGGTGACGCGCCCCGAAAGCTGGCGTACAATGCGTCCCGACAATACTTCTTCGGCGCGCGGATGCGACGCGGCAACGCCGTTCGGAATGCGTTCCTGCAACAGCAATTCGGTCGCCTGCACGAGCGGTTCGCTGTGAAAACGCTTCTGCATCACATTATCGCGCAGCAGATTATCGAGCGCGACCAGAATCATTCCCTGATGATGCGCCATAAATGAGCGAATAATGGCAAATTCCGTGTCCGGTGGCAATCGTTCCGGCGTGAAATCAACCGATTCGTAAAAGCCGAACCGCGCCAGCAAACCGCCTTTCGTCAAAGTTTGAAAATTTTTCAGCGCGGCGGACGGGGAAATTTGCGCGGCGAGGGCGGTCGAATACGGCGAAACGACCAAATCTTCGCTCAAACCGCGCTTTAATCCGAGTCCGGGAATGCCGAACGGCGCGTATTGATAATTTAAATTCAGATCGCGGGCGTTGTAAGCGGCTTCGGATACGCCCCACGGAACTTTATTTTTCGCTCCGTATTCGATTTGCCGCGCGACTATCGCTTTATACGTTTGATTGAGAAGTGTTTTATCGTAATCGCGCATCACCAAAATCGGCATCAGATATTCAAAAATCGTCGCCGTCCACGAAATCAACGCGCGGCTGCCGTCAACCGGCGTAAGCGCGCGACCGAGCCGAAACCAATGTTCCTGCGGCGCGTCGCCTTTGGCAATGGCGATAAAACTCGCCAGCCGCGATTCCGATGCCAGCAAATCGTAAAAGGAATTGTCGGGTTTCTGAATATCAACATTAAAGCCGATGACGAAAACCTTGCGTTTTTTGTCGAGGAGAAAGCTAAAGTCCGTTTCTTCGACGATTTGCTCGCTTCGCAGAGCGATTTCGTTGAGTTCGTCGAGCGTATTGTCGGCAGTTTTCGCGGCGTTTTTGACGGCGTTGATCAAATTTTCAAACGCGCTCAGATCAACCTGCCGATTACTTTGTTTGATTTTCTCGCGTAAACTGACCAATCGCAGCCGCACCGCTTCGTAAACTTCGGAAAGCCGTTTGAGCGACGGAAATAATTTAAGAAAGTTAAAGATTTCGAGCCAATCGTTTTGTAAATCCGGGAAATCGCGCCCGACAATCGCTTCCAATTCCGCAAAATCGTCGTCCACCCACGGGAAAAATGTTTCGATGTCGCGCAGATAAGCGCGGGTTTGATAGAGCAGATCCGCCGACCAAAATCGTAATTCCTTAAAATGCCGGTCGCCGTGTTCCTGCGCCATCGCGCTCGTCATATCCGTGACCACCAGCGATTGTTTTCGCAGAACTTCAAGCAGTTCTTTCCAGGATTCCGCTGTTGCAGCCGGCTGTTTTTTCAGCAAATCGGCGCACACCTCAATTTCCTTGATTAACTCCTTGACAGTTACTGCTGACGTGCGCTGACGCACCATATTTAGCTGCGCCGCTTCTTCCCGCATCAGCGCGACGGTATCGGTCAAACCTTCATTGATGCGGCGATCAAACAAATTGCGGTCGGCGATTTCGCTCATTGACTGTTTGACGGCGATCAGATGTCCGGCGAGATTGCCGCTGTCCACCGTTGAGATGTAACGCGGCGGAAGCGGCTGAAGGGTCTGCGTATCGTACCAATTGAAAAAATGCCCGCGATATTTTTCGAGCTTTTCGAGCGTGTCGAAAGTAAAGCGCAGCCGTTCGGTCAGTTCGAGCGTTCCGAGATAGCCGAAATCGTGCGCCGCGATGGTCGCCAGCAAAAGCATTCCGATATTGGTCGGCGAAGTTCGGTGGGCGATGATCGGTTCCGGGTCTTCCTGAAAATTATCAGGCGGCAGCCAGTTATCCTCATCGCCGACGAAGGTTTCAAAAAATCGCCAGGTGCGCCGCGCGATCAGCCGCACCGCGCTGATTTCCTGCGGTGACAGCGCGACGCGCTCGCTTTCGGTCGGCAGACTGATTCGATAAGTAATCAGCGGCGAAAAAAACCACGCCAGAATAAACGGCGCGGCAACCGGCAACGCCGCCGGACGCAGCCAGAGAACCAGCCCGCAACTGACCCCCGCCAAAATCATCGCGGGACACATAAAACGCAGAAAAGAGGTTTGGTCGTGCGGATTTTCCCGTTCGGACTGCGCTGCCGTCGTCCATTCGAGCAGATGACTCCGCGAAACGAGTTTCCGGTAAATCGTGCGCGCAATCGCGTCGGCTGCCAGATACGCCTGCTGCGCGATGGAAACAATCGCCAGCGCGACCTGCGCCGTGTTGGTGCGAACGTCGCCCCACAAATTCCAGAAATGACTCGTCCACGCCACGCCTTTCGGATGCGTCAGCAGATTGTTCGTCAAATGCGTGTAAATCGGGAAAGCCAACTCGACTAAAACGAATATCGTCCACCAGAAGGGCGAACCCGGAACGATTGTCCAAACGGCGAGCAGCCACAAAAAAATCGTCGGCGCGACCAGACTGCGCCGCAGATTATCAAGGATTTTCCAGCGCGAAATGAGCGACAGACGATTTCTTTCCGTTTGTCCGGCGGCATTTTTCACCCACGGAAAAATCCACCGCGCGATCTGCCAGTCGCCGCGCATCCAGCGATGCGCGCGCTTGGCGAAGCTGTCGTAATAAGTCGGAAAATCATCGAGCAGTTCGATATTTGAAACCAGCCCGCAGCGCGCGTAAAGTCCTTCAAAAAGGTCGTGGCTCAGAATCGAATTTTCCGGCACGCGTCCCTTGAGGGACATCTCGAAAGCGTCCACATCGTAGAGTCCTTTGCCGGTAAAGCTGCCTTCGCCGAAAAGGTCTTGATAAACGTCCGAAGAAGCCGTCGTGTACGGATCAATGCCCGTATTTCCCGAAAAAATTTGGGCGAAACGCGAACGCGACGCGCTGGTTAAAGAGACACTGACGCGCGGCTGCAAAATCCCGTAACCTTTGGTCACACGCCGTAAATGCGGGTCAAAATACGGACGGTTGAGCGGGTGAACGGCGATTCCGACGAGTTTTCGCGCCGCGTCGCGCGGCAACTGCGTATCAGAATCGAGTGTGATAACGTATTTAATCTGTTTGAGAAAATCGCGGTCTGCCGCCGCGACAATAAAACTCGTATTTTCCGCGCCGCGCAGCAGTTTGTTGAATTCCTCCAGTTTGCCGCGCTTGCGTTCCCAACCCATCCATTTTCCTTCGCCTGCGTTCCACAGACGGCGGCGCAGAAAAAGGCTGAATCGCTGCCCGTCGCTTTTTTTATGTTTCTCGTTTAATCGTTCGATGCCGTCCAGCGCGGCGTTTAAAATTTCCTCATCAGACGGCATTTCCTCCGCCGGCGCGTCCGTAAAATCGGCGAGCAGGGCGAAATAAAAATTTTTATCCTGGTTGGCGAGAAAATGAACTTCCAATTTTTCCAGCAATTCCCGAACGCCCGCCGCGCCTGGAAAAAGCGTCGGAATGACGATCATCGTCCGCGCGTCGTCGGGTATCGCCGCCGTCGTATCCATTTGCGGCAGGACGCGCGGCGGAATAAAAATCGTAAAATCGAAATTCAGTACGCTCAACGCCAAATCGCTGACCGGAATCACCGAAAGCAGCGCGAAAACGACGAGCAGCGGCAGGCTCGCGCCGAAATGCGCCGCCGCGCTGACCAGCAGAATTAAAATCAGAATCGTCAAAAAAGCCGTTAGTCCGAGATAAACGGCGGTCGGATACTTTAAAACGAAACGCTTGACGGCTTCGGAAAATCGCGGACGATAACTAAATTCACTTTCGAGTTCAGCGAGTCCGTCGCCAACCAAATAATAGCCGATATGCGACTGGCGCGCGTCTTGCGGATGCTGCTTTTGAGAGGTTCGTGCCAGCTCGACGGCGAAACGTCCAACTTGCAGTTCATTGGATTTAGTACGTTTGGCAATGCGCTCGATGACATCGCGGTAATGGTCGCGGGTGGTAAAATCCATCGCCGCGTAAACGCCCGCCGCGTCCTGCTTTAAAATCGGGTCAATTAAACTGACGCTCTCGAAAAAATCGCGCCAGTCGAGCGTCGAAAGCAACCGCATACTGGTAATGATATTGCCGACCGTTACCTGGGTTGCGGCTTGGCGTTGATGTTCCGACTGAACAATCGCCTCGGTGCTTTGGTTTTGTTTGGCGAGCTGTTTTTCCAGCCATTCGAACGCCGGATTAATTGACGGGTCTTGTTCGCGCAGACGGCGGGCGAGCTGGGCGATAAAAGCGTGTCCGAAATTTTTGTATTTGCTGACTCCCGCCGTCATCAGCGGCAGCAGTTCATCCGGCTGATTTTCGGCGAATTCGAGCAGTTTGTCGGCGAGCGCGTCGGCTTCGTCGCGTTCTTCGCGGGCGGTTATGATGAGCTGCGCCAACCGCCGCAGATTTTCCACCAGTGCCAGCCGCAGAGTGATCGCCACCGCCCATAATTCGCCGATGGTCAGCGGCGTGACTTTTTGATAGGCGTTTAAGAATCGCTCCAGCATTTCCGATTCGAGACGGCTGTCGGTATGCGCTATGATTGACAGCGCGACGGCGTAAATGCGCGGATAACCTGCAAATTCTCCCTGCGTCAGTTTCGGCAGTTCGCGGTAAAAACTTTGCGGCAAATCTTCCCGAACTTCGCGCAGTTGTTCTTCGATAATGTGAAAATTATCAACCAGCCATTCCGCCGCCGGTGAAATAGCGCGTCCCCGGCGAATCGCGGCAGCTAACGAACGATACGCGGCGATGAGAATTTTTCCGTTTTCTTCGAGCCGCGGAAGCAGTTTGCGAAATGTTTTCGGCTGCGCGGTAACTTTATGTTCTTCGGCGAGCGTGGCGGCAAACTGTTCAAGCCGCTCGACGCTGAACAATTCCGCTCTGATCGGTTCGTCGGCAATTTTACTCCGCGCGTCAAGAAAAGTCTTCGGTTTCAATTCGGAAATTTTTTTCATTTTCGTCCGTTTATTTATTTATCTTTCTATTTTATACGATTTAAAACATTTAAGTAAAAATTGATCCGCCGGCAATTTTCGCGCGGCGGCTCCGACCTTTTAAAAAAGACGCATATATTCTTCGGCTAAAATTAATTTCGCCGCGTCTAAGACGATTAGAAATCTTTTTTATAAAATATTTCAGAATCAATTAATTTTAGCTTGTGTTTTAAGAGCGGTTTTCTATACACTGAATGTATAAACGTGATTAACGGTGTTTTCCCGCCTGCCGTTAAGATCAGCTCCCGCGAAGACAAGACCAAATTAAACAGAGAAACTTAGCAGAGAAACCGAGGAGGAAAGGGTTATGAAGAACAGAAAAGCGCGCCTGTGGTGGCAGATTTTGAACGCGAATTTTTTAATGTTTCTGTTGGTATTCCCGATTTTGGCGCAGCAAGACCCGAATCCCGATTCACCGACACCGATTTTAATCAGCGAACCGGATTCGACCCGCGCTTTGACCGCGCCCGCCGATAATCTTTTGAGCGGAAATTTGGCGGGCGTTAAAAGCAAAACATTATCGCCAAATTCAACGATGACGCTTTTCGTGACCAATCTGGATTTGATGGACGGCGAAGGCGCGAACGCGTTTCGTATCAATGTCGAAGATGCGAAAGGAAGAAATTACCGTTTTCCGGTTTTAGATGTTCAGCCGATGAAAGGGCGGGAATGGGTTTACGCGCTGACTGTTCAGCCGAAAGACGAACTCGGCTTTTGGAGTTCGTCCGCGCTGAAGGGCGATCTTTTGATAGATGTCGTGTGGCGCGGTCTGGTGAGCAATCGCGTTCATTTGAGTTTGGGCAGAAGCGGCAGCGCGGTAAAAGGCAGTTTGATAAAAGACGACGCGGGCGCGATGCCGACCCCGATGCCGACCGCGCCGCCGAAAATAGTGACGCGCGATGTCGAACCCGATTACGTCGGTTATCTTT
This sequence comes from Pyrinomonadaceae bacterium, assembly GCA_965217575.1. GTDB lineage: Bacteria > Acidobacteriota > Blastocatellia > Pyrinomonadales > Pyrinomonadaceae. The sequence continues at coordinate 2,697,119 of OZ244558.1, forward strand.
ATTCCGGCGACCGCACCCGTTTTATGGAGCAGGCGACTTTCGGTCCGACAACCGATTTGGATGAAAGAATTCGCCGCATCGGGTTGCGAACGTGGCTCGCCGAACAGTTTGAAACGCCTTATCCGACTTATCCGTATCCGAACATTGCCCTGATGCCGACCAATGTTACCGATGACTGTAGAAATAATATTCCCGTCAACTGTGTGCGAGATTTTTATTCGATGTATCCCGTTCAGAACTGGTTTTATCAGGAAGCATTTTACGGCGACGCGCAGTTAAAACACCGCGTGGCGTGGGCGTTGAGCGAAATGTGGGTGATTTCCGGCGTGGACATCAACCAGGCAAGCTGGATGATCGCTTATCATCAGCAATTGTCGAAAAACGCTTTCGGCAATTACCGCGATTTGATGACCGATATGACTTTGAATCCGGGAATGGGCGATTATTTGGATATGGTGCGAAGCACGAAAAACAGTCCGAATGAAAACTACGCCCGCGAAGTCTTACAGCTTTTCAACATCGGTCTGTTTATGCTCAATCAAGACGGCACTTTGAAACTTGACGGCAGCGGCAACCCGATTCCGACATACACGCAGGATACGGTTAATAATTTCACCAAAGTTTTTACCGGCTGGACTTTTTGCCAAACGCCGGGAACCTGCCCGAACGTCGCGGTTGGAACCGTCAATTATAAAGACCCGCTGGTTTTGAATCAGAATAATCACGACGTGACGGCGAAAACGCTGCTCGGTTATACGAACGCGGTCAGCCAGAATCTTCCGGCGAATCAGAACGGCGCGACTGATTTGACGCAGGCTCTGGATAATATCTTTAATCATCCGAACGTCGCGCCGTTCGTCAGCCGCAATCTGATTCAGCAGATGGTTACGAGCGATCCGACACCGGCTTATGTCGGACGCGTGGCGGCGGTTTTCAATAACAACGGCGCAAACGTTCGCGGCGATATGAAAGCCGTCATTCGGGCGATTTTGCTCGATCCGGAAGCGCGCGGCAATGTTAAAACCGATCCGAATTACGGCAAACTTCGTGAGCCGGTTCAATTTGCAACCAATGTTTACCGGCAGTTTAATGTTCAATCCGCCGCCGGCAGCGGAGCGCAGAGCGACGGTTATGTCAACCAAATAATTACGCCGATGGGACAGAATACTTTTAATTCGCCGACGGTTTTCAATTATTATTCGCCCGGTTACATCGTTCCCGGCACGGCTCTCAACGCTCCCGAATTCGGAATTTTGACGACCGGAACGACGATTGCCCGCGCCAATTTCATCAACACGCTGGTTTTCGGCAAAGTCAGCGCGGGAACCAACGCGCCAGCAGGAACTTCAATTGATCTGTCGGAAATGCAGGCGTTGGCGGCGGCGGACGCGACCGGCAGCCGTCTGGTTGACACTTTGAATACCAGAATGATGCACGGCGCGATGGCGGCGCAGATGAAAAACACGATTTTAACGGCGGTTCAGACGGTGCCAAGCACAAACCCGCTGCTTCGCGCGCAAACGGCTATTTATTTGGCGGCGAGTTCTTCGCAATATCAGGTGCAGAGGTAAAAATTATGACACAGAACAGACGAGAATTTTTGAAAAAATCAGGTTGCGCTCTGGGTATGGCGGCATTGGCGACGCAAATTGAACATTTCGGTTTGATGACCGCTCTGGCGCAAAAAGTTAATGTTCAGAACGAATTAAACGCGCCGACCGATTACCGCGCTTTGGTTTGTATCTTTATGCAGGGCGGAAACGACGGCAACAACACCGTTATTCCGAATCATAACGACACTAATTTAAGCAATTACGGAGTTTACAGCGCGGCGCGCAACACGCAGGGTTTGGCAATCGCGCAAAACGCGCTGCTGCCGATCAGCGTTCCGAAGATGAATAATTTGGCTTACGGGCTTAATCCGAATCTCGGCGCGATGACGCAGAACGGAACTTCTATCGTCAATAACGGTATTCACGAGCTTTGGGCGCAGGGAAAAATGGCGATTGCAACGAACGTCGGAACGCTGGTCGCGCCGATGACGCGCGCGCAATATCAAGGCGGCACAATAAAAAAACCGTTTCAGCTTTTTTCGCATTCCGATCAGGTTTCGCAGTATCAGTCGGGACGTTCCGACGCTTTTTCATACACCGGCTGGGGCGGCAGAATTTCCGACCGCCGCACCACGTCGGATAATCCGAGCGGATTGGTTCCGATGATTACTTCGATCAACGGAGCGCAGCTTTTTACCGCCGGACAGACGACTTTGCCGATGGCAATCGCCAACGCCGGAACATCTTTGAGCAGCGTCTTAAATCCGCAGGGATTTAACGCAACCGCACAGTCACAGGCGCGGCTGGCGGCATTTAACCAGTTGCGGGCGCAGGATTTAGACAGTAATTATATCAAAGCGGCGAGCCATATCACCGACCAGGCGATTCAGGCGAATCAGGCGTTGGCGACGTTTCAGGAAGTTACCGGCACGTTTCCGAACACGAGCATCGGCAGCCAGCTCAAACAGGTCGCCCGCCTGATCAAAAAACGCGGCGATTTGAATGTCAATCGGCAAATTTTTTATTGTCAGGTCGGAAGTTTCGACACGCACAACGGACAAATCGCCGGACAAGGAAGTTTGCTTCTGCAATTCAGCCAGGCGGTGCGCGCGTTTTATGAAGAAATGGTTTTGGAAGGCGTTTCAAACAACGTCACGACCTTCACGATGTCCGATTTTTCACGCACCTTCAACCCGGCGGGTTCGGGTGCCAGCGCGGGTTCGGATCACGCGTGGGGAAATCATCTGTTCGTCCTCGGCGGCGCGGTCAACGGCGGCAACTTTTATGGTGTCAATACGACCAACGGAACGCCGTATCCGACGCTGACAATGAACGGACCGGACGATTCCGACAGCGGCAGCGGCGCGCGCGGACGCTGGATTCCGACGACTTCGGTCGAACAATATGCGGCAACGCTGGCAAGCTGGTACGGACTCAGCGTGGCGGATATGCCGATTGTTTTCCCGAATATCGGAAATTTTCCGACGACCAATCTCGGATTTATGCAGGCTTAAAATTCGTCAATCGTTAATCGTCAATCGTTAGTGGAAAAAACAGCGAAATTTGACGCGAGAGATGTGATTTTATTGCGGTTAATTCGGTTGTCAGCGACTGCCGACAATAAATATAATAAAAAGCGAAAGGTGAAAACTTTTCGCTTTTTTAATTTTTATGAATAGAGTAAAATTTGCAGTGTTAAGAAAAAAATTTGACGAAAAGACGATTGACGAACTCATCGAACTGCTTTCGAGCGCGGATTTGCAGACGAGATTTTTCGCCGAAATGAGTTTGCGCGACGCGACGAACACTTGACTGAATTTCAAACCGGCGAGTTCGCCGAACGAAAGAGAAAAAGCCATCGCCGAATGGCGCGAATGGTGGCGGGAAAAAGACGGAAAATTTAAGAAAAAATGGGGTAATAGAACTTTATAAAAAACCGTAATGAACATTAACAAATCAAAGTTTTCAGCGGCGATGCTGCTGCTTGCCGCGTCGTTTTACATAAGTTTCGCCCAGATGCCGCTCGTGCCGCACAAAGTTTCACTGCGCGACGGGAGAGAATTCAACCTGAATCTGCCCGCCGATTACGAAATAATTCCGGCGGCGGAAGGTTTGCGGCGCGACCGCTTTTTCGCCAAAGCTCCCGACGGCAGAATTTTCGTCACCGATATGTTCGATATGAGCGACAACCGCAAAGGCGCGGTCTATATTCTCGACGGCTGGAGTTCAAAAACGGGAAAATTCGGCAAAATCATTCCGTTTATGACGAATCTGCGAAATCCGAACAGCGTCGCTTTTTACACGGACAAAAAAGGTCAGGATTGGTTTTATCTGGCAGAAACCGACAAACTGACACGCCGTAAATTCGTCAGAAATTCCATCGCGCCGACTGATCCACCCGAAGTTTTGGCGACGTTTCCCGATTACGGTCTGGCTTATAAATACGGCAGTTGGCATCTGACGCGCACCATCGCTTTTTCGCCCGCCGGAAAAATGTATGTTTCCATCGGCACGAGCTGCGATTTATGCGAGGAAAAGAAAAAGGAAAAAGACATTCGCGGCGTGGTTTTGGAGATGAACGCGGACGGCAGCGAGCGGCGCGTTTACGCCAGAAATATCAAAAACGCCGTCGGTCTGAAATGGATCAACGATAAATTTTACGCGACCAACGAAGGCGTTGATCATCTCGGTTTGGACGCGCCCGACGACACTTTTTACGCCCTGAAAGACGGCGCGGATTACGGCTGGTCGAAATGTTTTCAGGCGGGCGGAAAAATTGACGTTGATCCGCATTACATCAAAAAGAAAAAACCGCTTCCCGATTGCAGTTACGTTCCCGTTTCCGACATTTATTTTCCGGCGCACAGTTCGGCTTTGGGTTTTGACTATTTTGACGGGAGTTTTTCCGACGACCATCTGAAAAATTCGTTTCTCGTCGCGCTGCACGGTTCGACCGACCGCGACGAAGGGCGCGGCTATAAAATCGTCGCGGTCGGCAGCGACCAAAAACAGCAGGATTTTATCACGGGTTTTGTGCAGGGCATCAATGTTTTAGGTCGCCCGTGCGATATTTTGAGAACTTCTCCCAATTCGTTTTTGTTCACCGATGACCGTGGCGGCGTTGTTTATCTGGTGCGCGAACGGGAAAAGGAAAAGGTAGCTCCCGTTCAGAAGCCGCTCGAAAAACAAAAACCGGTCAAGAACAAAAAGCCGCGTAAAAAACCGAACCGAAAACCATAATTTTAGATTTACAAATTCAATTATGATTAAATCAATTACACTTTTTTTGATTCTTTTCATTCCGACTTTCGCGCAGGTCAAACTTGTGCCGCATAAAATCAGTCTGAAAAACGGCAAAACTTTCAATCTGAATTTGCCCGCCGATTATGAAATAACGCCCGCCGCCGAAAATTTAAAGCGCGCCCGATTTTTCGCTAAAGCTCCCGACGGCAGAATTTTCGTGACCGATATGTATGATTTGAGCGACAACAACAAAGGCACGATTTATATTTTGAGCGAATTTGATTTGGAAACGGGAAAGTTTACGCGCGTTACGCCGTATTTGAAAAATTTGAGAAATCCGAACAGCGCGCAGTTTTACACGGACGAAAACGGGCAAAACTGGATTTACATCGCGGAAACCGACAAATTGACGCGCCGCAAATTCACGTTAAACGAAACTGCGCCGACTGACACCAAACCGCAAACTCTGGCGACGTTTCCCGCCTACGGTTTGAGCTACAAATACGGCGGCTGGCATCTGACGCGCACGATTGCGTTTGCGCCGAACGGCAAACTTTACATTTCTGTCGGTTCAAGCTGCAACGCCTGCGCGGAAAAAGAAGATGTTCGCGCGACGATCTTAGAAATGAACGCGGACGGCTCAAACCAGCGAATTTTCGCCAAAGGTTTGCGAAACGCCGTCGGTTTGAAATGGATCGGCAACGTTCTGTTTGCGACCGATCAGGGCGTTGACCATCTCGGTCTGCAAAAACCGGACGAAACATTTTACGCGCTCAAAGACGGCGCGGATTACGGCTGGGCTTCGTGCTATCAATCAAACGGCAAGATTTTCCGCGATGCGAAATACAACCGCTTAAAATCCTGCGCCGCTGTTCCGGCTTCTTACGGCTATTTCCCCGCGCACGCTTCCGCGCTCGGCTTTGATTATTTCAACGAACCGAATGCTGATAACACAATCAAAAACGCCTTTTTAGTCGCTCTGCACGGCTCAACCGACAAAAAAATCGGACACGGCTACAAAATCGTCATTATGCGAAAAGGCGAAAAATTGCAGGATTTCACCACCGGATTTTTACAAAACAAAACCGTCGTCGGTCGCCCGTGCGACATTATGAAACTCGACGCGAACGCTTTTCTGTTTACCGACGATTACAGCGGCGTGATTTATTACGTGAGAAAAAAATCGTAAGTTGAAGCAAAAAATCGCACAGATGAGAAAGGATACAGATCAATATCGAAACGCCCTTGCTCACGCGCAGTTTTCCGCTTTCGACTATTCATCCGCCAAAATCTCCTGCACACGCCCGACTTGTCCGTCAGTTAAGCGAACTTTTATGCCGTGCGGATGATTGCCTGAATTCGTCAGCAAATCTTTGACGATGCCTTCGGTGCGTTTTCCGGTGCGCTGGTCTTGTTTCAAAACGATGGAAACTTTCAGTCCGGCGCGGATGTTTTTTCTTTGACGATGCGGCATTTATTTTTTCTCCAGAGTTCGCATCAAGAACGCGATTTGTCCGAGATGATAAGCGTTATGATCGGACACGAGCAGGACTTCGCGGAAAATAGTTTGCCCGTCGCCGTGAGCGATTTCGGCGAGCAAATCAGTCTTTTCGTTGGCGATTAAATCGCGCATTTTCTGTAAATCTTTCAAAATTTGCCCGCACGATTTTTTCCAGTCTTCGGCGGTCGCTTCTTTTTTATTCCAGTAACCGTCGGGAAATTTCGGCGAAACGTGGTCGGCGTTGTAACTGAATTCGACAATATCGTGCTGCGCGATTCGCAGATGTTCGAGCAGTTCCCAAGCCGTGTGCGGGGCGTTTTCAAGCCGCGTGTTGATTTCGCCGAGCGGAAATTTATTTAGAACTTTTTCCAGTTCAATGTGCGCCGATTTCCCTTTTAATAATTCGAGCAAATGTTCGCGTATTTCTTTTTGTGTGTCCATAATTTGTTAAAAAAGTTGCAGATTTTTTCTTTGCGTTTCTTCGAGTTTGTCCAAAAAATCTTCACGCGAAATTTCCTTCGCGCCCAAAACTTCAAAATGCGGAGTCATCACCTGCGTATCGAGCCACGCCGCGCCGCGTGATTTTAAATGTTCGACTAAAAAAAGAAGCGCGAGTTTTGAAGCGTTTGAAGCGATATGAAACATACTTTCGCCGCAGAAAACGCCGCCCGCGTCCACCCCGTAAAGTCCGCCGACGAGTTCGCCCGTTTCGTTCCAAACTTCGACGCTGTGCGCTTCGCCGCTCGCGTGAAATTTGCAGTAAGATTCGATAAAATCCCGCGTAATCCACGTTCCGCTTTCGCCGCTGCGCCGAATTTTTGAGCAATTTTCGATAATTCGGCGAAAATCTTTATCAATCGTCAAGGTAAATTTCGTTTTTTCCCGTTCCTTTCGCAGCGTGCGCGGAATGTGCAGTTCGGAAAACTCCAGAATCGCGCGTTTTTTCGGGCAAAACCACGGCAGCGGCAAACCGTCAATATGCCACGGAAAAATCCCGTTTCGATACGCGTTTCGCAAATTTTCAACCGTCAAATCGCCGCCGAATCCAACGATGTCGCGGGCATTGTAGTAATAATCGCCGAACAAAATCCATTCGCTGTATTCGTGCGTGCGCGGATTTGGAAAATTTATCGAATACATAAAAACTTTTGCGTAATATTAATGTTTAGTTTTTGGTTTTCCGTCACATCTAATCGCTGTAATTTGATATTGTCCGTCAGTAAGCGTCTCACTTCCAAAGACTAAAAACATCCCAAAGATTTATCACAGCCAACTGTTTACCGATTATAAATCATCTTTATTGTGATAGCATTTTAACTTAAAATAAATTCAATCGAGGTTTTCAAAATGAAAAACAAATTTTTCGCGCTGTTCGTCGCCTGCGCCTTTCTGTCAAACGTCGTCGGCGCAGCATCCGCCGGAACAAATTTCGATGTCAAAACAGGTCAAACATCGCAATTAGTCGCGCTGCTTCCGGCTTCCGACGGCATTATGACGCTCGATACGCAGCGGCTTTTCAGCGACGCGCTGCCGCAGATTTTGTCGGGCAATCAGCCGCTGCTGACTAAAATCGTCGGTCAAATGGATGAAATCAAAGCCAAAACGGGAATTGACATCAGACAATTTCAGCAAATTGCCGTTGGCGCATCTGCCAAACAAATTTCAGCAAAGGAAATTGATTTTGATCCGGTGATGCTGGCGCGCGGAACTTTCAACGCGGGCGCGCTACTGGCAATCGCCAAAGTCGCCTCCAAAGGCAAATATCGTGAGGAAAAAGTCGGCGACAAAACAGTTTATGTTTTTAAAATTGATGAGGTCGCGGCAAAAAAACAATCGCCGTCTAAACCGGCGGCAAAAGGTTCGTGGATTGACGGAGCGATTGACCGGATGTTCGCGGGTTTTAACCGTGAGATTGCCGTAACCGCTTATGACGGCAACACGTTAGCGTTGGGTTCAACGGCGCGGATTCGTGAAACATTGCAGTCGAAAACGCGCGTCAACAGTCAGCTTTTGGATTTGGTTTACCGCAAACAAAACGCCGTGATGAGTTTCGGCGCGAATCTTCCAAATGGTTTATCCGGTTTGGTCAATCTCGATAACGACGAACTCGGCAAAAATCTCGACGCGATCCGGCAGATTTACGGAGCCTTTGATGTCAACGGCGCGAATTCCAGTCTTTCGCTGACGGCGAAAACCTCGCAGCCCGAACAGGCGCAAAACTTGCAGGATACTTTGGACGGCTTGCAGATGGTCGGTAAAACGCTGCTCGGCAGTTCAAAAGGCGAAGATAAAAAAGTTTACGGTAGAATGGTCGAGAACGCGAAAATTTCCCGCAGCGGCAATGAAATAATGATTAATCTGCAAGTTCCGCAAAACGATATTGATGTTTTAATCGGCGCGAAAAAATAATACGACGAGTTTCTTCTTTGGTAATTCGGCTGTCGGAAAATGATTCCGGCAGCCTTTTTTTGTCAAAATAAGATCGTCGAAAACCTTTGCCGATTTGCGGAAACGGTCAGGTCGGTTAAAATAATCGGCAAAGGCAAAAATCGCGGCGCGAAAGTTAATAAAATATTATGCAAACAAATTTCATCAGCATTCCTTTTAAAACCGAAAGCGGAGTGTCGAAGATCGAAGGCATCGGCAAATTTTCCGGCGCGGGAATCGTCTTGGAATTTGAATCGAAACTTTTCGGCATCATCAGCAACGGTGTCAAAGAAAACCGCATCGCGCTCGAAGACATTCTCGACGTAACTTTCAAAAAAGGTTTCTTTAGAAACGGCGCGAAAATTGTGATTCGCCTGAAAAGTTACGCCAAACTCGCCGAAATGCCGAACAAAGACGGCAAAATCACTTTAAAAATTCCGCGCGACGATTACGAACGAGCATCGAAAGCCGTCGCCAAACTGCAAAAAAATTTAACCGAACACCAAGAATCGCTGCCGCTGCCGCACGCGTCCGTCAGCAGTTTGTTTGAAAATGATAATGAAACGAAAGATTTGAACGATAATTAAGATATGATTTTTGAGAAGGGAAAAACGAAAAGGCAAATCGTCTCACTCGAAATTTCAGCCGCATTTGCCGCGTCCGGCGAAATCGTCAAAGTGATTCTCAAACAGGCGAACGAGTTATAAAAATGACATCAGCGAAACAGGAAACGAAAGGTTTGACTTTAATCGAAGCGATTCGGCAAGGGATTTATGAAGAAATGACGCGCGATGAAACGGTTTTCGTCATCGGCGAAGATGTCGGCGCATACGGCGGCGCGTTCAAATTAACCGAAGGTTTTATTGACGCATTCGGCGCGGGACGGGTGATTGACACGCCGATTTCGGAGGCGGCGATTGTCGGCGCGGCGTGCGGCGCGGCGTTGATGGGAATGAAGCCGGTCGCCGAATTTCAGTTTATTGATTTTATCTCGTGCGGTTTCGATATGCTGACGAATTACGCGGCGAAATCGCGTTATCGCGGGTGCGGCGCGATTTCGGCGGTTTTTCGCGGACCGTGCGGTTCGGGCGTGCGCGGCGGACCGTTTCATTCGCTGAACGCCGAATCGTTTTTTTTGAACACGGCGGGTTTAAAAATAATCGAACCTTCGACGGCTTACGACGCGAAAGGTTTAATCAAAGCGGCGATTCGTGATCCCGATCCGGTGTTGTTTTTTGAACATAAAAAACTTTATCGCCTGCCTCGTCTGCGCGAAGAATTGCCCGAAGATGATTACATCGTCGAAATCGGCAAAGCGCGAATTGCCAGAGAAGGCACGAATTTATCAATCATCACGTTCGGCGCGCAGGTTTTGAACGCGCTCGACGCGGCGGACGAACTGGAAAAATCCGACGGTTTGCAGATTGAAGTGATTGATTTGCGAACGCTCGCGCCGTTAGACAAAGAAGCAATTCTGGCGACCGTCAAAAAAACCAGCCGCGCGATGGTTCTGCACGAATCCAGTTTAACCGGCGGAATCGGCGGCGAAATCAGCGCGATCATCGCCGAAGAAGCCTTTGAATGGCTCGACGCGCCCGTCATTCGCGTCGCTTCGATTGACGCGCCCGTGCCGTTCGCGCCGCTGATGGAAGATTATTTTCTGCCGCAGATTTCTGAAATTGTGGACGCGTGCCGGAAATTGGCACATTATTGATTTGACTGGAGCGCAATCCGTTCCGGTTGCAATAAGCGTCGCTTCGGCGCGAAAACCTGCTCGTTTGATATTTGAGTTGAAAGCTGTGCGAAACGCTTGTTCGCGCTTTGCGTTCGTTACAAGCGAAGACGCTTGCGCTCCGGTCGTTTGTGTTAATCTGTAATTAAATTTGAAAATTCGAGTGATAACTTTATGAAAAAAAATAACTGTCGCAAAATCGGATTTTTGCTTGTATTGCTGACGATGCAGGTTTCGTTCGTGTTCGCGCAAAATCCGAATATTGCGTTGAATGTTGACGCGACCGAAGCGGCAAAAAACATCCTGCACGTTCGGGAGATGATGCCGGTCAAGGCGGGCGAGTTCGCGCTGTTTTACCCGAAATGGATTCCGGGCGAACACGCGCCGACCGGAACGCTGAACGATATGGTGAATCTTTATATCACGGCAAACGGCAAACCGCTCGCGTGGCGGCGCGATGATGTCGAGATGTTTGAGTTTCATTTGACGATTCCGAACGGCGTAAATCAAATTGAAATCGCGTTTGACGACGTTTCGCAGCCCGCGACGGTTGCCAGCCCGCAGCTTTCGCGCATCAAGTGGAATCGTCTTCTGCTGTATCCCGAAGGCGCGAAAGCCGATGCTGTCAACGTTACGGCGGCACTAAAATATCCGGCGGATTGGAAATATGCGACGGCTTTGCAGACGAGCGATGAAACGGCGAATCCGGTTCAATTCAAACAAGTTACGCTGACGATGCTGGTTGATTCGCCCGCCGTGATCGGAAAATTTTACAAAAAAATTCCGCTGATTGACGAAGGCGGCGCGATGCACGAAATTGACGCTTTCGCCGACACTGCCGAAGCTCTCGAATACAAACCGGAGATGCTCGAAGGCTGGAAAAATCTCGTCCGGCAGGCAAATCTGGCGTTTGGCGCGCATCATTACAACAATTACAAATTTCTTTTGACGTTGAGCGATGTCGGCGGCAGTGAAGGTTTGGAACATCATCAATCGAGCGAAGACGGCGTGGGCGAAAAATCGTTCACCGAACCGTATCGTCTGCTCGATTTGGGCGATCTGCTCGGACACGAATACACGCATTCGTGGAACGGCAAATATCGCCGTCCGGTTGGCTTGGCGACCGGCGATTATGAAACGCCGATGAAAGCCGAACTGTTGTGGGTTTACGAAGGTTTGACGCAGTATCTCGGTCACGTTTTCCCGACGCGCAGCGGACTTTGGACACCGGAAGATTACCGCGAAGTTCTGGCGGCGGACGCGGCTGATTTGAACAATGAATCCGGCAGACGCTGGCGACCATTGGTTGACACGGCGCGCGCCGTCCAATTTACTTACGGTTCGCCGCGCGCGTGGCGCAACGAACGCCGCCGCGTTGATTATTACGACGAAGGCGCGTTAATCTGGCTCGAAGCAGACGTTTTAATTCGTCAAAAATCGGGCGGCAAACTTTCGCTCGACGATTTTCTGCACAAATTTTACGGCGGGCAAAACACCGCGCCGAAAATCGTGCCGTATAATTTCGACGATGTGGTCAAAACGCTCGACGAAGTTGTGCCTTACGACTGGGGCAAATTTTTGAGAGACCGAATTTACACGACGCAGCCGAACGCGCCGCTCGGCGGCATCACGAACGGCGGTTGGAAACTCGTCTATAACGACACGCCGAACATTTACATCAGCGGCGGCGAAAATACCTATAATTTTGTCAGCGCGCTTTTTTCAATCGGGCTGTTGGTAAACAAAGACGGAACCGTCGCCGACATCAACCCCGATCTGCCGGCGGCAAAAGCCGGAATCGTGCCGGGAATGAAAATCACGAAAATCGGCGGCGAAGATTTTTCAATCGAAAAACTGCATCAGGCGATTGCCGCGACGAAGAACAATTCGCCGCTCGAACTGACCGCCGAAAACGGCAATTTGACCGCGACTTATAAAATAAATTACAACGGCGGCGAACGCTATCCGCATTTGGAACGCGATGCGTCCAAGCCTGATATTTTGTCGGAAGTAATTAAAACGCGTTGAAGTTGTCAGTCGTCAATCGTTATATTAGTGATCCCGGTTGAGCGAATGTAAATGCCGCACAAATCTGACCCAAAACGATTGACGATTGACGACCTACCAATTACGGTTTCAAAACGACCTTGCGCCAAGTGTTTTTCTCGGTATTGAATTTATCGTAAGCCTTCGGCGCATCGCTCAATTTCAAGCGGTGTGAAATGACAAAAGTCGGGTCAATTTTGTTTTCTTCAATCGCCGACAGCAGCGGTTTGAGATATTTCTGCATATTGGTCTGTCCCATTTTGAAGGTCAAGCCTTTGCCGAACGCCGCGCCCATCGGAAATTGATTTAGAAAACCGCCGTAAACACCCGGAATCGAAACCGTGCCGCCTTTGCGACAGCAGTAAATCGCCTGCCGCAGAGCGTGCGGGCGACCCGTTTCCTGAAAAAGATAAACCTGCGCCCAATCGAGCAGCGCGTCCGGCGAACTGCCGTGCGATTCGAGTCCGACGGCATCAATACACGCGTCGGGACCGCGCCCGCCGGTCATATCTTTTAGTTTGTCGTAAACTTCCGCGTCGTCGAAATTTATCGTTTCGAGATTTTCGTTGGCATTTTTGGCTTCTTCGAGCCGCGCGGGAATGTGATCAATCACGACAACTTTCTCCGCGCCGAGCATAAATGCCGATTTGATGGCGAATTGTCCGACCGGACCCGCGCCCCAGACTGCGACCGTATCGCCTTCTTTGATGTCACAGTTTTCCGCCGCCATATAGCCGGTCGGGAAAATATCCGACAGAAACAGAACCTGTTCGTCCGTCAGATGATCGGGAATTTTTATAGGTCCGACATCGGCAAACGGAACGCGCACATATTCGGCTTGTCCGCCCGCAAAACCGCCCATCAAATGTGAATAACCAAAAATGCCCGCCGATGTAAATCCGTAAAGTTCTTCGGTCAATTCCGGTTTCGGATTCGAGTTGTCGCAGCACGAGTAGATTTCGCGCTGACAGAAAAAACAATTTCCGCAGGCGATAGTAAACGGCACGACTACGCGGTCGCCTTTTTTCAAATTTGTGATCTCTTTGCCGACTTCGACGACTTCGCCCATAAATTCGTGTCCGAGAATATCGCCCTTTTTCATCGTCGGAATATAACCGTTGTATAAATGCAAATCCGAGCCGCAAATCGCGGTCGTCGTCACTTTGATAATCGCGTCACGCGCATTCAAAATCGTCGGATCAGGCACGTCCATCACCTGCACATCGTGTTTTCCATACCAGCAAACTGCTTTCATTTAATTTTCCTCCTTGTTCTATAAAAAAATAGAAATCCAGATTAAATCGTGACAAATTTTATCCGATTTTTTCATCCGTATTTCAAATTGTAAGATTTCAGGCGCGGGCTTTTTTCGCCTGCGGCGCGCGTCCCGAAGGTTGTCCTTCAACTCGCAGATTCATTCCGGCTTCCATTAAACGCTTGAAACGCCGCAAATCTTCTTCGATTTGCTGACTTGGAGCTTCGCCGAAAAGAGCCGCGGCGTAAGAGCCGAATTTTCCGGCGGGCGGCTGATAACTGAGCGTTACTTTTACTTCCGTGCCGCGCGTTGAAGTCGGCAAAAACTCGACTTTGCCGGAATTCGGAATTTCCGCATCTTCGACCGAACGCCAGGCGATGCGCTCATTTTCGCGGTCGTCGGTGATTTCCGCATCCCATTCGACCGAATATCCAAGCGGTGCTTTAGCTTTCCAGTGAGATTTTTGACCGTTCTCATCTTTGACGGAAACGGATTCGAGATGGCGCATAAATTTCGGCAGATTTTCAAAATTACGCCAAAATCCGTAGAGTTCCGCCGGAGATTTATTAATAGTTACCGATTTTGTCACCTGAACTTCGCCGTCAAACCAGCCCTGACCGGCAGATTTTTTATTTTTCCGACCGTCGCTGGTGTCCACTCCCGCCGCGTCGTAAACCTGGCAATGTCCGGTCGCGCCGCGCAGAATCAGCCCGCCGCCCAAAATCGAGAGTAGAATTCCGATTGTATCGGCGCGTTTCAGTCCGTAAGTCGCCAGCGCGCCGCCGCCGATTGCCGAGATAATTCTTTCATTTTTTCCGACATTGATTTGCGTGTTCGTCAAAACATCCGTCAGAGATTTATCGTTTTCCTTGTTTTTCATTGAATTTTCTTCCCTTGTTTGTCTAGTTTAATTGTTCATTCGGCTTGAGTTCGTTGTTCTGACGAGATTCTTTGTCAATCGTCGCCGTCAAAAATGACGGTGAAATAAAAGAAGTGCTGTCTTTTCCAAGCGCGTGTTTTTCGCCAATGCCGCCCATTGACGGCAAGATTCGGTTGACCAAGCCGGAAATTTCCGAGACCATTTCAGGAAACAGCGCATTCATTTTCGCCGCTAGTTCAGCCTGAATGGAAATTATCCCCTCCGCGTCGCCTTGCCGACACGCTTCAATAATCTGCCGCGCCGCCGCTTCGACACCGATTGAAGCAAGCGGAAACGCGTCGCTGATGCTGAACCAGGCGTATTCGTACGTGTTCTGACCCTTAAAGACGGCATTGACGTGACTTCCGGTTCTCATCAAACCCGGACAAATCGTCGTTACGTCAATATTATCTTTGGCAAGTTCGACGCGCATCGCGCCGGAAAGCCCGACGAGCGCGAATTTGCTCGCGCAGTAAGGTGCGAGGTGCGGCACGTTCATCTTGCCGCCGATAGAAGAAATATTAACGATTTTACCCGCGCCGCGTTCGCGCATTTTTGGAATAACCGCGCTCATCGCATAGTATGCGCCCCAAAAATGGACGTTCATCGCGTCTTCAAAGTCTTCCCTGGTCTGCGCTTCGAGCGGTCCGACCTGAATCACACCGGCATTGTTGATTAAAACATCAATCTGTCCGTAATGACTACAAACCTTTTCCACCGTTTGATCAACTTCGTTTTGATTCCGAACATCGCAAACTGCCGTCAGAACTTCCGCGCCGCGCGCGGTCAAATCTCGCTCGGCGCGGTTTAATTCTTCAGCGTCACGAGCGCAAATCGCAATCTTCGCGCCTTCCCGCGCCAAAGTTCGCGCCAAAACCAAACCGAGACCGCGCGAACCGCCCGTAATTAAAACGATTTTATTCTGAAAACTGTATTTCTTTTTTGGATTTCCCCAGATCGTATAAGCCGTCACCGCGCCGACACCGACCGCTGTCGCCAGCCACCAACCGTTCTTTTTTTTATTTTGCACTATAATCAAATCCTTTTGTTTTTGCGATCAACGATGCAATCGAAGTGCCACGCAGCTACCGAAGCAAATGTTTCAGCGGTTCAAAAAAAATGGTAAGATCGAAAATATGGCTGAGAATTTATATATCCCGCAAACCGCCGACCGCCGGAAAATATATGACGAAATCGCGCCGCAGACAGCGGCATTAATCGGCGGCGAAACCGATTTGACGGCGAATTTGGCGAACATCGCCGCAGTTCTCAAAGAAGCGTGCGGATTTTTCTGGGTCGGATTTTATCTCGTAAAGGAAAATCAGCTTGTTTTGAACGCGTTTCAAGGCTCCGTCGCCTGCACTCGCATTGATTTCGACAAAGGTGTCTGCGGACACTGCCGCACGACGCGACAAACGGTAATCGTGCCGAATGTTGATGAATTTCCCGGACATATCGCGTGCGCGACGGCTTCAAAATCCGAAATCGTCCTGCCGATTTTTGACAAATCCGGCGCGGTTTTCGGCGTTCTCGATGTGGACAGCGATCAATTGAACGATTTTAACGAGATTGATGCCGCCGGATTGCAGAAAATAGTCGAAATCATTGAAAAACAAGTGCTTCCTCAGGCGGAAACCGCAAAATAATTTATTGAAGAGCTGTTTGAACAGTAAGATAAGTAAGAAAAATCTCAAAAAATTGGACGCGAATTATCGCTGATCCGGCGGAACGCCGCAGAGTTTTTTAATTAATCCGCGTTCGCGGACATTTTTCGGGAAATTTCCCTTACTTTGATTTTTATTTCCGCTTCGTCAACTCTTTTTATTTGCCCGTCTCGGTAAATTTCCTCGCCGGCGACCATTGTCAGGTGAACGTCGCGCGCGTTAGAAGCGAAAAGCAGTGCCGAATAAACGTCGTGAACGGGCATTTGGGCGATATTATTGAGCGCAACGACGATCAAATCGGCTTGTTTTCCGGTTTCGAGCGTTCCGATTTCGTTTTCCAATCCTAACGCCGCCGCGCCGCCGAAAGCTGCGGTTCTGATCATTTCTTCGGCACTCAGAAAACGATTGCTGCCTTCCAGAGTGCGCGCCAAAAGCGTCGCAAAGCGCGTTTCTTCCAGAATGTCGCAAGTGTTGTTGCTCGCCACCGAATCGCTGCCGAAGCCGACGCGAATATGTGCGGCGAGAAATTTTTCAAGCGGCGCGATGCCGTGTCCGAATTTGGCGTTTGATTTCGGACAGTGCGCGACGCGGGCTGCGCTTTCGGCGATTATTTCAATATCTTTTTCCGAAACTTTGACGCAGTGGGCGAGCAGCGGTTTCGTTTGCAGAACGCCGATTTTCGCCAAATATTCAATCGTCGAAATTTGCGGCGCGTGCCATTCGATATTGAGATTTTTGTATAATTCAGCGAAAAACCCTTCGCCGGTCGTAAAAAAATCTCTTTCCTGATTTGATTCGGCGGCGTGAATCGAGATTTTGACGTTTTGAGCGAGCGCGTAATCGGTGATTTTCTCAAATAAACGGCGGCTGACCGTGTAAGGCGCGTGCGGCGAAATGCCGACTTTGACGAGTTCGGTTTCCGCTTCCTTCAGTGTCAGAAATTTATCTTTGAGCTTGACAAAATCATTGTCGGCTTCCTCATTCTTCGGCGAAAATTCGGTTTCCTGAAACAAAATTCCGCGCAGACCGACTTTTTTTAACGCTTCAAATCCGGCTTTTCCGTAACGCCCGATGTCGCCGAAACAAGTTACGCCCGCCCGCACGCCTTCGAGCGCGCCGAAAATCGCGGCGGTTTCAATGTCTTCTTCCGTCAATTTTTCGGCGCGGGTTGTGGTCAGTTTCATCAGCCACGAATAAAAATCGTCTTCGACATCATCGAGAAATCCGCGCATCGCCGTTATTTCCAGATGCGAGTGCGCGTTGATCAAACCGGGCATTATCGCCGCTTCACCGAAATTTTCGTGTTCTGCTTCGGGAAATTTTTCGAGGAGGTCGTCGCGTTTGCCAATGGCGACGATTTTGTCTTTTGCAACCGCCGCCGCGCCGTCTTCAATCGGTTCGGCGGCAATCGGCAGCACATAATCGGCGGAGAAAATTTTCATAGATTAATGAAAGACCAATTTATTCACGTCATTCGCGCCTTATTTATTTTTTTCCGCGTCGTATCTTTTCAAAATTGAACTGACGTAAGATTTTGTGGAAAGAATATCAATTCTCGCAATAAATTCTTCTCTCGTAAGTTTGGCGGCATCGGTGTTTTTCGTCCAGTCTTCGACGCGGCTCGCGCCGGCGTTATATGCCGCCAGCGTCATCGCCCGTTCCGCCGTGAAACCGCGATAATTTCCGCGCAGTTTTTCCAGATACCAACAGCCGACCTGAATATTTCTCTCCGGTTCGCGCAGAAAATCTACGACATTATAGGCGGTTTGCTGTTCAAATTTCCGAAAGCCGGTTTCCTTCGCCCACTGCCGCGCGACCGCCGGCGTAACCTGCATCAGTCCGACTTCATCCGCCGCGCCGATTTTCCAGGGGCGAAAATAAGTTTCTTCGTAAATGACGCTCCACACCAATTCTTTGTCCAGACGATAAACGCCCGCCTGCCGCTCGATCAAATCGTCAAAGCGGTGAATCCAGTAATTGTTAAAAAAATAAAGCCCGATTAAAGATGCGAAAATAAAAATGATCAGACCGGGCAGTAAATAACGACGCATTTTGATTGTTGGATATTGGATTTTCGGCGGTTCGCGCCTTTCGTTATCCGAAATTTAATGATTTACGATGATGATTCATTATTCGGGATTTTGGTTCTTTCCGAATCCGTCTTTGAATCACTCAAATCATAACCGCTGCGGTCATTTGAAAACTTGCCGGAGCGCACCATTTCGGCGAACAAATCCACGTCGTAATCGGCTTCGCGCGACATTTCCTGACGGATTTCAAGCAGAATTTCTAAAAATTTCGGACGACGATACATAACACTGCTTATTGTTGATTTTCGGAAGGTTAATCGTCAACTGCGAAAAAATTAATTAGCTGTGAACGAGAAATTCGGGCGTGACGATCATCGGAACGAAAAAACCGGCGGCGGTGTTAAAAAGCCGGATTCGCGCCTGTTTGCGGACGTTGGCGAGATGTCCGAAATTCCACGTCACCAAATAATCAATTTTGTGAAACGAAGCGAGCGCGACGTGCAACGCGTCGGCGATAAACCTGCGGTGGAAAATGCCGCGCGAAATATAACCTTCGGCTAAAATGGCGACTTCTTCGGCGAGTTCGAGATTTTCCAGCGGACTGATTAATTTCAGATAACCCGTGCGGTGGGGTTCACTGACCTGTTCCAGTTCGCGGCGAACGAGAATCGAACTGTAAGCGCGATATTCACTCAGTTCGTGTTCCCACCAGCGAATCGTCAAATCGCGCCGGAACGGTTCACCATTGTCAAGATAGGCTCCGACCACTGAAGTTTCCAAATATAAATTTTGTTTCATTGTTAATTCCAGATTCAGGATTTAAGATTTTCGTTCCTCAAATCCCGAATACTATTTTACCGGCACAAAAATTACTTTAGAATTTGTGAAATCGAAGGTCAAGCGATAGTTTTTTAAAAAATTTCCGCCCAAAATTCCGGCTTGTTCAAAACCGGAAGCTTCGTTGATGATGTCCAGGTTGAGCGCGACCGCCGTAATGCTTTCGCGGCTGTGCGTGCCGAACGTTACGCGCGGAAGCAAAAACGTCGGCACGTCATTGGTAATTCCCGCCGCGCCGATCACGCGCATTTTGGAATCTGCGACAAAAGGACTGATTTCTTTCGAATTAGCGATCACGTCGGAAATCACCGAAACGCTCGCGCCCGTATCAACGATAAAATTCAGCGGCGCATCAATGCCTTGAAGCTGCACTTCGCCGCTCAAGAAACCGCTGGAAGTTAAGCGCAGCGGCAGAGATAAAAGTTCCCCGGCGGAATCCTGATTTTCGAGCGGGGTTTTTCTCTTGAGCGAGAAAGTAGAATTGCCGTAATCAACCGTCGTCAAAAATTTCGAGATCAGCGACAAACCGATATAGCCGTCAATTTGATCATCTTTAGTATGAAATTCACGAATATAAACCGGCACGTTTTTGATATTTATTTCACCGATACTGATATTCTTTAAGAAGCCGTACACGATTTCAAATTTGCCGTCGCCGCCGATAGCCCGCGCCAAACCGCCGCTGGTAATCGGTTTGATTTTCAATTTTTGCGCCGTTTCTTTGGAAATAACCGAGACTCCCGAACCCGTGTCCAGCACAAAATTCAGCGGTTCATCAACGTTATTTACTTTGATTTGAATGATCGGACGATTGTTAATCAAATTAAAGGAAACCACCGTTTCGCCGCTGCCGCCGCTGAAATTATAAAGCGACGCTTTTAAGCCGAGAAAGTGGAGAAAATTGATTAGACCTTTGATTCGTTCGCGTCGTTCGGCATCCGTCTGCGGTGAAATTTGCAGAAATTTTTCATATGTCTCCGCCGCTTCCGTGTAATTTTCCGCCCGCGCCGCAACCTGGGCGAGAATAAAAAGAAAATCAGGTTCATTCGGGTCGCAATAGACGGCGGCGCGCAGATTGGTCAGACTATCGGAAATGCGGTTTTCGTAAAAATTAAGCGTCCCCATTCCAGCCCACGCGAGAGCTTTGCGCTGGTCAAAATGAAGCGCGTTGATAAAGGCGGTTTTGGCGTTTGAAAAATTTCCCGCGCTCAATAAAACCATGCCTAAAACGGCATAAGCATCGGCATTTTTCGGTTCATTCGCCGCCACTTCCGACGAAATATCGTAGGCTTCGCTCAATTGCCTTTTTTTGAGCAGTACGGCGGCGAGCGCGAGTTTGGCTTTCGATTCCTGCGGATTGATTTTGACGACGCGGCGCAAAATTTTCTCGGCTTCTTCGGTTTCGCCTCTGCGCGTGAACTTTTGCGCCTGTTTGAGAAGTTGGCGCGGGTCTTCGGAATCGTTTTTCTGAGCGTCGTCATTTGCCCGCGCTGAAACGGTAAATCCGCCGACGAGCAGTCCGATAAAGATAAAATTGATTAAACGCCGGTGATGGAAAGGAATTTGAACAACGCCCGCCGAAAAAAATTTATACTTCATAAACCGCTCCTTTCCGTTTTTGGATGAATGTTTATTCTTTCATTTGAGAATTTCGCCTGTTTTTAATGACCACAAAACCAAATCAAGTTCGTCAAAATCAATCTTAGTCAAATCCGCCAGTTTTTTCAGTTTTTCTTCAACTGTTAGATATTTCAGCCTGGTGTTCGGCGGCTGCGGATCGTCAATAATGTCCAATTCGGCTAAACTTCGCAAAACGTGTTTGTCGAGAATGGCGTAACCTTTAAAACCGATATTTCGCAAAAAATGACTGGCTTCTTTATAACCTAAACCTTTGATTCCCTTCTCTTTAACCAGCCAGTCGCGCCGCTCTAAAGCATCGTCGAAATTGTTTAGTTTATCGCGCAGGCGCATTTGGCAGTGTTCCTGCAAAAAATCTCGTGAAGCGACGATGTAACCCGCGCGCGCGTTCGGGTAACGATGTTTTCCGCGCAGGGCGGCGGCGAGTTCCGACTGATTTCCGCTCATCAAAAGAGGTCTGACGGCTTCCACCGAAGCGAGTCCCATTTTTGCCGAACAGCCGCCAGTGAAGAAACAAAACACCATCTCTTCCCACAACCGCGCGTCCGTTCCCGTTTTCCAAATCGCTTCAAATTCCGTTAGGCGCGCGCGAATGTCTGCGCCTCGTTCGGAATATGCCGTTTTTATTTTTTCAATCGTTAAAGGGTGGCTTTCTTTTCTCACAAAACTTGTTGGTTTCAGTTTAATATTATGTAGTTTATTGAGCAAATGTCAATGTTTTTTTCAATTCAAAAGTTGGGCGCGGCAACAAATCAATTTCAAAGCCGCGCCGCCGAAATTTTAGGCACGAAATGGAGACGGAAAATACGCCGGTCAATGTAGTTCTTCCGCCGTTTCGATCAAACTTCGCGGTTCGATTTTCGTTTTGTAGAAAACGACATTTTCGCTCGTCCAGAGCGGTTCTTCACGGCTGCCGCGCAATTCCTGCGACGCGGCGATGATAAAATTTTTATAGTTTGCCGCTTCAAACTCTGCCAGTCTTTTTTGCAGCGATTTCGGTGTCCAAAACCCTAAAACATCGAGATAAATTTTAACATTTCGCGGCGAAATTAAAACCAGATCGGGAACGAACGCGGTTTTGCCGAGATCAATCACCTGGCGGTTCTCTTTCAACTGCCACTCGTTCGCGGATTTATCCCAATTTTTCAGCAATTTTTCGATGTCGGGATTTTCGTAGGCGGGTTCGTCAAAATAACACGAGGTCAGATCGGTTTGGTCGCTCGTCAATTCGTAAAACGCGTTTCCTTTTTCCTTTGAAGAGATTTCCGCCGTCATTTTCCAATTTTTACAAAGCAGCAGCGCGGGCAGAAAAACCGACATCCGCACGCCGTATTTTTGCGAGCGGTGAAACAGCGAAGCCGCGCCGGTCAGCGTGATTTCATAACCGCTCGCGGCGTTTCCGATGATCGAATGAATCAATCCGAAATGTTTGATCCAGCCGAAAACCGCACGGTAATTTGCCGCATCCGACGGCGCGACGCGAATTTTCATTTCGACGCATTTATACAAAATTGCCTGCGCCTGCGCGAGATTGTAGCGTTCGAGCAAATCTGGCGGCGCGAGATTTTCAAACGAAATCATCTTTTGGTTAGCTGACAAATCGGCGTAAAGATTGGCGAAAATCGTCGCCGCATCCGAATGAAATTCTTCGGCGGCGAGTTCCAGAACCGTTTGTTTATTTTCCGAACCGGGCAAAACCGGCTGAATTTTTCCGGCTTCAAGAAAAACTTTCCGCCGAATTTCAACCGGCTCGGCGGGCGCGGCGGTTTCAAATTCGGCGCGGTCGTTGAGCAGTTTGATCAAGCCGCGCAAAATCCGGTAATCTGTTCCCGTGCCGACGTATTCTTCGAGTTCGGCTTCGAGCGAGCCGCGCGTTTTGTTCAGAAATTCCTCGAAAATTCCGATTAAATTCGCCGCGTCGCGCAAAAATCCCGCGTCGGCGGTTTTGATTAAGCGCGGGTAAATTTTATCGCCGCGCCGGAAATTGATCGCTAAATCGGAAGTCAGCATTTTATGATTTTAATTGATTTTGAAGATTAATTAACTTTGAATAATCTTCCGGCGTGTCAATGTCAAAGTTTCCTTTTTCAAAAGACACGGCGACGGTTTCGGCTTCGTAATGTTCAATGACTTTCTTCGCGCCGCCGAAGTTTTCCAAATCGAAAAGCTGCGGAAAAAGTCGGCGACTGAACAGCGTGGGAACTCCGAGCGTTTCGGCATATTTTGAAGCGACGATCAAACAATCCGCGCTACGATACGTTTCAACAATGCGGTCGAAAAGTTCGGCTGAAACAAACGGCTGGTCGCAAACCGTGATTAACACGCCGTTTATTTGATCGTCCTTTTCCAAAAGTTTTTCGAGTCCGACCTTGATCGAACCGCTCATTCCGCTTTTCCACTGCGGGTTTTCCGCAATTTCCACATCAAAATCTTTTATTTCATCTTTCAAAAGTTCCGCGTTCGCCCCGAGAACGACCGCCGCCGGACGACAAACCGAATCGAGTGCCGTTTGAACCGCGTTTTGCAACAGTGTTTTCCCGTCAAATTCGAGCGTTTGTTTGGGTTTCCCCATTCTAACCGACGCGCCGGCGGCGAGAATGATAATTCCGATTGCAGTTTGTTTCTTCATTTTAAGTTTAAATTAACATTCTATTTGAAACAATAACTTTTTAAGCGCGAAAATTGAACTCACGCAAATTTTATGATGACAAATCAATTTCAGAATGTTAGTTTTTAAACAACGGGTTAATTTGTAAGAATGATGAAATTACTTTTCAGACAATGAAATTTTGCATCCAGATTAAGGGGAAAATTAAATGGAAGATCAAGTTGAAATACAAGAAACGGAACTAAACGAAGACGAACGGGAGTTGTTAAATCAGCTTTTAAGTGATGAGGCGGAAGGACTTTCTGAAAGCGGTGAAGCGCGGCGCAAGTTTCTGAAACAAGTTTCGGCGGCAAGCGCGGCGATACTGGCGACGCAGATTTTAGCCGAACGGAAAATTCTGGCTTATTCGCCAAACGAAGCGGTGAACGGCGAAATGCCGGTCGCCAGTATCGAAAACGGCGTGAAAGTCGTGATGAAAGTCAACGGGGCGGAAAAATCTTTGAACGTGGATTCGAGAATGGCTCTGCTCGACGCGTTGCGTGAACGGCTCGATTTGACCGGCACGAAAAAAGGCTGCGATCACGGGCAGTGCGGCGCGTGTACGGTGATTATTGACGGGCGCAGAAGCTTGTCGTGTCTGACTTTGGCGGCGACTTGCGACGGGAAGGAAGTTACGACGATTGAAGGTTTGGCGAAGGGCGACGATTTGCATCCGATGCAGGCGGCGTTTGTTAAACACGACGGTTTTCAGTGTGGTTACTGCACGCCCGGACAGATTTGTTCGGCGGTGGCGATGCTCAACGAAGCGAAAAACGGCGAAGTCAGTTATGTGACGGCGGACGTGCGGCAGAAAACGCGCGCGATTCAGCTTTCCGACGACGAAATCCGCGAACGGATGGCGGGAAATTTGTGTCGCTGCGGCGCGTATCCGAACATCGTCGCGGCGATTCGGGAAGTTCACACGGGCAAGGATGTCGCGCAGACGTGGCAGTTTGCGGGCGAAAATGATGTCGCTTTGTTTGACAAAGTTGACGGACAAAAGAATGAGGAGGGCGCGTAAAAAATGAGACCTTTTAAATATACGAGAGCAAATGACGCGGCGAATGCCGTGCAGACGGCGACGGCGAACGCCAATTCGCAATTTTTGGCGGGCGGCACGAATTTGATTGATTTGATGAAGGAAGATGTCGAGCGTCCCGACGAACTCGTTGACATCACGCGGCTGAACTTCGGTCAGGTAAAATCAATGGACAACGGCAGCGTCTCCATCGGCGGCACGGCGAAAAACACCGACACGGCGAATCATCCTTTAATCCGGCAAAATTTTCCGCTGCTGACGCAGGCGATTTTGGCGGGCGCGTCCGGTCAGATTCGCAATATGGCGACGAACGGCGGCAATATCAATCAGCGCACGCGCTGTTCGTATTTTTACGATACGGCGATGCCGTGCAACAAGCGCGATCCCGGCACCGGCTGCGGCGCGCTCGAAGGCATCAACCGCAATCACGCGATTTTCGGCTGGTCGAAAGAATGCGTGGCGACGTTTCCCGGCGATATGGCAATCGCGCTGGTCGCGCTCGATGCGACCGTCAAAGCGCAGAAGCCCGACGGCACCGAACGCTCGATTCCGTTCGCCGATTATCACCGGCTTCCCGGCGATATGCCGCAGAAAGACAACAATCTCGAACACGGCGAGTTGATTACGGCGATTGAAATTCCGAAAAACAATTTCGCGGCGAAATCTTATTATCTGAAAGTTCGTGACCGCGCCAGTTATGCGTTCGCGCTCGTGTCAGTCGCCGCCGCGCTCGAAATGGACGGTAACAAAATCAAACAGGTGCGGGTCGCAATGGGCGGCGTGTCGCACAAACCGTGGCGTGCGCTCGAAGCCGAAAAAATGCTCGTCGGCAAAGACGCGACCGAAGCGAATTTCAAAGCGGCGGCGGACGCGGAAATGAAGGCGGCGCGACCTTTGGAATATAACAAATTCAAAGTCGAACTCGGACGACGCGCGATTGTCAGAGGCTTGATGATGGCGATGAACGGCGGCAGGGCTTAGTTGACGTTTTCGCGGATTGCGATGTTTTGATTGGAGATAACTTTAATGATTACGATTAAATTTCCGAATGCGGAGACGGAAAAACGTGCGCTCGGTTTTTTGCTCGGACGCTTTTCGGGTCGTGTGCTGAAATCGGGCGAACATCTCGTTCCCGAAGCGGCTTTGGAAGCACTCGCCAATCAAAATATCCCGTTTTCCGTCGAAGGCAAATCAACTTATGAGCAACAAACTGCGTCGCTTCGAGATTCTTCTCCCGCTTCAATTTAATGACGGGCGCGAAATTCCGGGCGACTGGTTAGCCGAAGCGGTTTTGGAAATCGTCGAAAATTTCGGAGCGGCGAGCTATGAAAAACAAAAAGTCGAAGGACATTGGCGGCATCGAGACATTATCTATCGTGACAATTTGGTGAAAATCGTTATTGATGCGCCGGATGAAGAAGCAAACAGGCAATGGATGCGTGATTATAAAGCGCGTTGGAAAGAGAAACTTGAACAACTCGAACTATGGTTGGTTAGTTATACGATTGATATTGATTAGATTTACCGCAAATAATCAAGGGGTCTTCAGAAAATGAAAAAAGAAACGGACGTAATCGGCGATGCGATGAGTCGCGTGGAAGGTAATTTAAAAGTTACCGGAAACGCGAATTACGCAATGGATTTTCCGGTGAACAATCCCGCTTACGGTTTTCTTTTCAAAAGCGAAACGGCGGTGGGGAAAATTCTTTCGATTAATACGGGCGCGGCGGAAAAAGCGGACGGCGTGATCGCGGTGATTACGCACGAAAACGCTTTGAAGGTTACGCCTTCAAGGAGTTTGCGCGGCGGGGCGATTTTGCAGGATGCGGATATTGAATATTGGGGCGAAAATATCGGCGTGGTCGTTGCCGAAACTTTTGAACAGGCGCGTTACGCGGCGCGTTTGATTAAGGTCGAATATCAAAAAACTCCGGCGAAAGTTGATTTTGAAAAGGAAAAATCGAACGCGCGGAAATCGAAAGACCGCGAGGACGAAATTCACGGCGATGTCGAAACGGCGTTCAAAAATGCGCCCGTAAAAGTTGACGAGATTTACGTTACGCCGATTGAACATCATCAGCCGATGGCTCCGCACGCGACGGTGGCGGTGTGGGACGCGGACGATAAATTGACGATTTATAACGAATCGCAGGTTGTCAACGGTGTGCAGAACGCGGTCGCCGGGACGTTCGGGTTGAAGCCGGAAAATGTGCGCGTGATTACGCCGCACATCGGCGGCGGTTTCGGGTCGAAAGGCGGCGCGTGGGGACACGTTATCGTGGCGGCGATGGCGGCGAAAATGGTTAAACGTCCGGTTAGACTGGCGTTGACGCGTAATATGATGGTCAATTCGGTCGGCTTGCGGCAGAAAAATATTCAAAATATAAAACTGGCGGCGACGAAAGACGGGAAATTGACCGCTCTTTCACACGAAACGACGACGCACTGCGCGATAAATGAGGAATTTGTCGAACCGTGCGGCGATGTTTCCGAGCATTTGTATGCGGCGGAAAATCTGAAAATCACTTACCGCGTCGCGCCGATGAATATTATTCTGCCGACTTATCAGCGCGCGCCGGGAAAATCTACGGGCAGTTTCGCGCTCGAATCGGCGATGGACGAACTCGCCTACAAACTGAAAATTGATCCGGTCGAATTTCGCATCAAAAATGAACCGGAAAAAGACCCGTCGAGCGGCAAACCGTTTTCGTCGCGGTCGCTCGTTCAGGCGTTGCGAAAAGGCGCGGAAGTTTTCGGCTGGAATCGGCGCAAAATCGAACCGAAACAAATCCGGCAGGGCGAATACTTAATCGGTTACGGTGTCGGCTGCGGCGTTTATCCGTCGCGTCAGCGCGAGACTTCGACGCGCGTCAAATTGACCAGAAACGGCGACGAAGTGAGAGCGAATATCGAACTCGCCGCGTCGGATTTGGGAACGGGAACTTACACGATTTTGACGCAGGTCGCGGCGGAAACGCTCGGACTTGCGCCGGATAAAATCACGGTTTTAATCGGTGATTCGTCTTTGCCGCCCGCCGCCGGTTCGGTCGGTTCGGTCGGCGCGGCGAGTTTTGCCAATTCGGTTTATGAAGGCTGTCTGCAAGCGAAAAACGAATTACAGGTGAAATCTAATCGTCAATATTTCGTCGAACCGTCGGTGATGGAATTGATGGAAGCGGCGAATTTGAAAGAATATCAAACCAGAGTTGACACGAAACCTTTAGAAATCGCCGAGAAATATTCGTCCAACGCGTTTAACGCGAATTTCGCGGAAGTTTGGGTGAACGAATACACGGGAATGACGCGCGTCAAACGCTTTGTTTCGGCGGCGGGCGCGGGCAGAATCCTGAACCCGAAAACGGCGCATTCGCAGATGATGGGCGGCGCAATTTGGGGAATCGGACAGGCGTTGACCGAAGAATCGGTAATTGACCCGCGTTGGGGAAATTTCGTGACGCGCAATTACGCCGATTATCACATTCCGTCGAATCTCGACATTCCCGACATACAGACAATTTACATTGACGAAAAAGACGAATACGTCAACAAACTCGGCATCAAAGGCATCGGCGAAATCGGCATCGTCGGAGTCGCGGCGGCGGTCGTCAATGCGATTTTTAACGCGACGGGAAAACGCATCAGGGAAATTCCGGTTACGCCGGATAAGTTATTGTAAAAGAAGAAATTAACCGCCGATTACGCAGATGAACGCGGATAATTTAAAAAATTATAAATTGAACTCAAAAAATCTGCGTGCATCCGCGTTTATCTGCGGTTAATAAAAAAATTGAAGAGCCAGCGAGGGAGAAAAAATGATTAAAACAAACGTGATCGGCAAACCGATTGACCGCAAAGACGGGCGGGCGAAAGTTACGGGACAGGCAAAATATGCCGCTGAATTTGGTGTGAATAATGTCGCCTACGCATTTCCGGTGCGTTCGACGGTCGGCAACGGGACGATTACGGCGTTTGACACGAGCGCGGCGGAAAAAGCGAGCGGCGTTTTGGCAGTGATGACGCACGAAAATGCGCCGCGTTTGAAAGAAGCCGATCCGCAGGAATTGATGAAAACCGGCGGTTTGCCGGGCGAAACGTTTACGCCGCTTCAGGACAATAAAGCCAGATATTACGGGCAGTATATCGCGCTCGTCGTCGCTGAAACTTATGAACAGGCGCGCACCGCCGCCGAACTCGTCAAAGTTACTTACAACAAATTGCCGGTGGCGATTGACCTCGAAAAAGAACTTCCGAAAGCCGAACGTCCGCAGAAAGCGCGCGGCGAAGATGTGCAGATCAATCCGGGCAAAGCGGCGGGATTGATCGCCGCCGCGCCGGTGAAAATAGAACAAACTTACACTACGCCGACGGAAAATCATCATCCGATGGAGCCGCACGCGACAATTGCGATTTGGGAAAACGACAAAAAATTGATGCTCTACGACGCGACGCAGGGCGTGAAAGGCGTGCAGGGCGTGATGGCGTATTTTTTCAATCTCGAAAAAGACAACGTGCAGGTCACGTCGCCGTTTGTCGGCGGCGGTTTCGGCTGCAAAGGCGGACAGTGGGGACATCTTT
This sequence comes from Pyrinomonadaceae bacterium, assembly GCA_965217575.1. Classification (GTDB taxonomy): domain Bacteria; phylum Acidobacteriota; class Blastocatellia; order Pyrinomonadales; family Pyrinomonadaceae. The sequence continues at coordinate 2,726,225 of OZ244558.1, forward strand.
TTCTAGCGGCGATGGCGGCGCAAATGGTCAAACGCCCGGTGAAATTGGTCATCACCAGAAATATGATGTCAACGAACGTCGGGCGGCGACCGGAAACGATTCAAAAAGTCGCGCTCGCTTCGGACAAATCGGGAAAACTGGCGGCGATTCGGCACGAAAATAGTTCGTATCAAACGTCTTTCTCCGATTATTTTGAGCAGAGCGGCACACAAACGAAAGTTTTATACGCCGCGCCGATGCGCGAAATCACTTATAAAATCGCCGATTTTACTGTCGGTTCGCCGACTTTTATGCGCGCGCCTGGCGAAACGCCGGGAACTTTCGCGTTGGAATCGGCGATGGACGAACTCGCTTACGAATTGAAGATTGACCCGATTAAATTGCGGACGATGAATCATACTTCGACCGATCCGCTCGAAAAAAAGCCGTTTTCGATGGAAAATATCGTCGAATGTTATCAAACCGGCGCGCAGAAATTCGGCTGGGCGAATCGTAAAAAAGAGCCGCGAATGAATCGGCGCGGAAAATATCTCGTCGGTCACGGAATGGCGACGGCGACTTATCCGGCGATTCGTTCGACGGCTTCGGCGAAAGTGCAGATGTTCGCCGACGGTTCGGTCAAAGTTTTGAGCGCGACGCAGGACATCGGCACGGGAACTTACACGATTTTGGCGCAGACGGTCGCCGACGCGCTCGGCGTTCCGGTCGAAAGGATTTCGGTGGACATCGGCGATTCGTCGCTGCCGCCCGCGCCCGTGTCCGGCGGTTCGACGACCGCCGCGAGCGTCACGGCGGCGGTTTTGGCGGCGGGCGAAATGGTCAAAAAAGATTTGATGGCGATGGCGGTGAAGGATGGCAAATCGAAATTGAGCGGCAGAAAATCCGAGGAAATCGAATTCGCCAACGCGAGGTTTTTCGTCAAAGGCGACACATCAAAATCGGACGATTACGCCGCCATTCTGAAGCGCAACAACAAAGATATGATCGAAGCTTGCGCGACGAGTCTGCCGCAGAACGGCGGCGGTTTGAGCGGAATGCAGGCTCCGTGCGCGACCGACAATTTCCCGCAACCTGAAGATGCAAATGCTAAAGAATATTCGTTTCACTCGTTCGGAGCGCAATTCGCCGAAGTGATGGTTGACGAAGACACGGGCGTGATTCGCGTTTCGCGCTTTACGAGTGTGCAGGACATCGGGCAGGTTCTCAACGAAAAAACCGCGCGTTCGCAAGTCTTGGGCGGCGTGATTTACGGTTTGGGTCAGGCGTTGATGGAAGAAACTTCCTACGACAAACGCTGGGCGAACCCGATTCAGAAAAATCTCGGCGATTATCATATCCCGTGCAACCTGGACGTGCCGCAGATCGAAGTCGTGTTCATCGGCAAACCCGACCCGCACATTTCGCCCATCGGCGCGCGCGGCATCGGCGAAATCGGCATCACCGGAGTCGCGGCGGCGGTCGCCAACGCGGTTTTTAACGCGACCGGCAAACGCGTCCGGGATTTGCCGCTGACACCGGACAAACTGTTGTAAAATCGGGAACGCAGGCATCTCGCCTGCGGTCAAACGCGCCGTCGTTCAAATGTTTTTGAACGACGGCGCGCCAGTTTTATTTAACGAATTTTGGGGTCGCTTTTGGGAAAATAATTGCAGGCAGGATGCCTACGCTCCCGACTAAAATTTTTAACAGGAAAATCAATACGATGGAAAGTGAAACGGTTTCGATTAGTTTGAAGATCAATGGTGCTAATCACTCTTTGAAGATTGAGCCGCGCGTCAGTCTGCTCGACGCTCTGCGCGAATTCATCGGTTTGACCGGCACGAAAAAAGGCTGTAATCAGGGCGCGTGCGGCGCGTGTACGGTTTTGGTTGACGGCGAACGAATAAATTCGTGTTTCGCGCTCGCGGTGCAGTATGAAGGTGTTGAAATTACGACGATTGAAGGTTTGGCGAACGGCGAACTTCATCCGCTGCAAGCCGCGTTTATTGAAAACGACGGTTTCCAGTGCGGTTACTGTACGCCGGGACAGATTTGTTCGGCGATTGGAATGTTCAGGGAATTTCAAAACGGCTTGCCGAGCGCGGTTTCCGGTTCGATGAAAGGAGAATATGAATTTTCCGACGAAGAAATCAAAGAGCGAATGAGCGGAAATCTTTGCCGATGCGGTGCTTATGTCGGCATCACGGAAGCGATTCACGAAGCGTTCGACGCGGAGGCGCAACGATGAAAAATTTTACTTATTCACGCGCCGAAACAGCGGAATCGGCGATTAACATTTTCGGCGGCAGCGCGAATTCCAAGTTTTTGGGCGGCGGCACGAATCTGGTTGATTTGATGCGCGAAAACATCGAACAGCCGGACGCGCTGGTTGACGTGACGCACCTTTCGGACGAAATTTCCGAAACGGAAAACGGCGGCATCAAAATCGGCGCGGCGGTGAAAAATACGACGCTGGCGAATAACGAAACCGTCCGCGAAAGATTTCCCGTTCTGGCGCAGGCGATTTTGTTCGGCGCAAGCGGGCAAATCAGAAATATGGCAACCGTCGGCGGCAATATTTTGCAGCGGACGCGCTGTTATTATTTCTACGACGACGCGGCGAACTGCAATAAGCGCCAAGCGAATTCGGGCTGCGATGCCATCGGCGGATTTAACCGCATTCACGCGATTTTAGGAACTTCCGACGCTTGTATCGCCACGCATCCGAGCGATATGTGCGTCGCGCTGGCGGCTTTGGACGCGAAGATTTTCGTCAGCGGAAAAGATGGCGAACGGGAAATAAATTTTACCGATTTTCACAAACTGCCCGAAGACAATCCGCAGATTGAAACCGAATTAAAGAGCGGCGAATTGATTACGGCGATTGAAATTCCGGCGAGCGAGTTTGCGATGAATTCGATTTATCGAAAGGTTCGTGATCGCGCAAGTTACGCGTTCGCATTAGTTAGCGGCGCGGCGGCGTTGGAAGTCGAGAACGACAAAGTTAAAAACGTGCGAATCGCGCTCGGCGGTGTCGCGCACAAACCGTGGCGGGCGTTCGCGGCGGAAAAAGTTTTGCAAAACGCCGAAGCGACGGAAGAAAATTATCGAAAAGCGGCGGAAGCGGAACTGAAAAACGCGAAAGGTTTCGGTCACAACGATTTCAAAATCGAACTAGCCAAACGAACAATCGTCAGCGTGTTGAAAGAGTTGGCGGAAAAAGGGGGACGAAAATAATGAGCATTTTAACGAAAATAATGGAAACGGTCGTGCAGTTTGTTCCCGACAAAGAGGTTGATCCGCTGATCGGGAATAAGCACGGCTACGTCGGCAAGCCGTTCAGCCGCGTTGACGGGCAGTTAAAAGTTGAAGGCGCGGCGACGTTTTCGGCGGAATTTAAAGTAGAAAATGTCGCACACGCGGCGATTGTCTGCGCGACGGTTGCGAAAGGAAAAATTGCGAAAATTGATGTGTCGGAAGCCGAAAAATCGCGCGGCGTTTTAGCCGTCATCACGCACGAAAACGCGCCGAAGATGAAGAAACCGCCGATTTTCGGCAACGGCAACGGCGCGGGCGCGAACGATCAGCCGCCGATGCAGTCCGCCGAAATTTTTTATGACGGTCAGCCGATTGCGTGCGTTATCGCCGAAACGCTCGATCAGGCGGAATATGCCGCGTCGCTGATTCGCGTCGAATATGCGGAAGCGGAATTTTCCGTTTCGTTTGAAGCGGCGCAGGCGGACGCGAAAACGCCGCCGAACATTATGGGCGAACCTGCCGAAATCAAGATCGGCGACGCGGAAGACGCGCTTCGGACGGCAGACTTCAAAGTTGATAATATTTACAAAACGCCGCGCTATAATCACAACGCCATCGAACCGCATCCGCTGATCGCCGTCTGGGACGAAGACGACAATTTGAATGTGTTCGACGCTTCGCAATTCGTGATCGGCGGCAAGGAAACTTACGCCGCCGTGTTCGGTCTGGACAAGGAAAAAGTGCGCGTCATCGCGCCGTTTGTCGGCGGCGGTTTCGGCGGCAAAGGCAGCATTTGGGATTACAATCTGCTGTGCATCGCGGCGGCGAAAATCGTCAAACGTCCGGTCAAAATGGTGCTGTCGCGCGAAAATGTTTTTCGCGCGGTCGGCGGTCGCACGCCTTCGGAACAGCGCGTCGCGCTCGGCGCGGGGAAAGACGGAAAATTTGCGGCGATCATTCAAAAAGGATTTACGGCGACGACGACGCACAGCGCGTTTCAAGCCGAACAATTCACGTTTCCCGTGCGTCATCTATACCAATCCGAAAATTTTGAAATCGGGCAGAAAATCGTCAATCTCGACACCGTTCCGAACACATTTATGCGCGCTCCGGGCGAATCAATCGGCACGTTCGCGCTCGAATCGGCGATTGACGAACTCGCTTACGAATTGAATATTGATCCGGTCGAGCTTCGCAAAATCAACGAACCCGAAAAAGACCCGACGAACGAAAAGGAATTTTCGATGCGAAATCTGGTCGAGGCTTACCGACGCGGCGCGGAAAAATTCGGCTGGAACCGGCGTAAACCGAATTCGCAGCGCGACGGCAAATGGCTCGTCGGGCAGGGCGTGGCGACGGCGTTTTATCCGTATTATCGAATGCCTTCGTCGGCGCGCGTTCGCATCCAGGCGGACGGTTCGGCGGTCGTTGCGGCGGCGGCGCACGAGATGGGAATGGGAACGGCGACCGTGCAGATTCAACACGCGGCGGAACGGCTGGGGCTGCCGATTGACAAAGTTTCCTTTGAATACGGCAGCTCAAATCTGCCGCCGTCGCCTGTCGCGGGCGGCTCGAACCAAACGGCAAGCGTCGTCGCGGCAGTTACGGCGGCGACCGAAAAAGCCCTGCGGGAACTGCTCGCGCTCGCGGGCGACGATTACGATTCGCCGTTGGCAAACGTCAAATACGAAGACATCGAAGCCCGCGACGGAGGAATTTTCAGCACAACCGACGCGTCGAAAGGCGAAACATACGAATCAATCTTAAAGCGCGTCGGTCAGGAATACGTCGAAGTCGAAGAATCAGCCGCGATGCCACTCGAAATTATGAAATACTCGATGTTTTCCTACGGCGCACAGTTCGCCGAAGTCCGCGTCAACGAAGAAACGGGCGAGGCTCGCGTTTCGAGATTTTTGGGTTCGTTCGACTGCGGGAAGATCATCAACCCGAAAACCGCTGCGAGCCAGTTTCGCGGCGGAATCATAATGGGAATCGGGATGGCTTTGACAGAAGAAACTTTATTCGACACGAGGCGCGGCAGAATCGTAAATCCGTCGCTCGCCGAATATCACGTTCCGGTCAATTTGGACGTGCCGAACATCGAAATTATTTACAACGACATTCCCGACGAACACACGCCGCTCGGTCTGCACGGGGTCGGCGAAATCGGGATTACGGGCGTGGCGGCGGCGGTCGCCAATGCAATCTACAATGCGACCGGAAAACGCATTCGTGAATTGCCGATTACGCTTGATAAATTATTGTAAAATGCGGGAGCGCGGGCAGTCTGTTCGCGCTCTGGTCGAACAAGGGGTTGAAAAATGAAAAACGAAATCAGAAAGGCGATTGACCGCGCCGACGCGCGTTTGAAAGTGACGGGCGCGGCGCACTATGCGGCGGAAATTAAAATTCCGAATTTGGCTTACGCGGTTTTTGTCGGAAGCGCGATTGCAAAAGGGAAAATCAAAACGATTGATGCGAAATCAGCCGAAAATTCTCGCGGCGTGTTGGCAGTTTTGACGCGCGAAAATTCGCCGCCAATCAAGAAAAAGTCCGACACTTTTGATATGAACGGCGCGGGCGGCGCGAAGAAATTGCCGGTCAATTCGGCGACGAGCGTTTTGCCTCTGCAGTCGAACGAGATTTTTTATCGCGGGCAGGCGGTCGCCTGCGTCGTCGCCGAAACTTTCGAGCAGGCGGAAAACGCGGCGAATTTGATCAAAGTCGAATACGAGGCGGAAACTCCGAAAATTGATTTTTTCAAACATTTCGCCGAAGCCGAAACGCCCGCACAGAAATCGGACGATCCGACCGACAAATCCGACGGCGATGCGGAAAACGCGCTGAAAAATTCCGCCGTCAGCGTTGACAAAATTTATCTCACGCCGCTCGAAAATCACAACGCGATGGAACCGCACGCGACTTTGGCGGAATTTCGCGGCGACGCGCTTATCGTTTACGACACGACGCGCTATGTGCAGGGCGTGAAAAAAATGTTCGCCGAATCTTTCGATTTAGAGCCGGAAAAAATTCGCGTTCTGGCGGAATTCGTCGGCGGCGCGTTCGGCAGCAAAGGTCCGATTCGCCCGCACGTCGCGCTCGCCGGAATGTGCGCGATGCGCGTTAAACGCCCGGTGAAATTGGTTTTGACGCGCCGCCAGATGACCGACACGACCGGACATCGCGCCCACACGCGGCAGCGCGTCGCGCTCGGCGCGGATGAAAACGGCAAATTGCAGTCAATTATTCACGAAGGCGCGTCGAGCTGTTCGGCGACCGACGAATTTGTTGAGCCGTTTACGAAGCAAACTTACGGGCTTTACGCCGCGCCGACGCGAAAAATCGCGCAGAAAATTCTAAAAATCAATCTTTCACAGCCCGGACCGATGCGCGCGCCCGGCGAAGCGTCGGGAATGTTCGCGGTCGAATCGGCGATGGACGAACTCGCGCACAAACTGAAAATTGATCCGACCGAACTTCGCAAAATCAACGAACCGGCGCGGGAACCCGTTTCAAACAAAGAATTTTCCTGTCGGCGGCTGATTCAGTGCATCGAAAAAGGAGCGGCGGAATTCGGCTGGAACAAACGAAAAGCCGAGCCGCGTTCGATTAAAGAGGGCAATCTGCTGATCGGTTACGGTTTCGCTGCGTCGGTTTATCCGTTGAAAGGCAATGAAACACACGCCAAATGTATTATTTACGGCGACGGCAGAATCGTCGTGCAGAGTTCGACGCACGATTTCGGCAACGGAATTGCGACGAGCGCGCGGCAAATCGCGGCGGACGCGCTCGGCGTTGATTACGACCGGATCAATTTTGAATTGGGCGATTCCGATTTGCCAATCGCGCCGATGACCGGCGGTTCGACGGCGACGATGTGGGTCGGAACGGCGGTCAAAAAAGCCTGTGACGCGGCGAAAGCGAAAGTTTTCGCTTTGACGAACGATAAAAATCAGACGGATTTCGCGGCGATTCTGAAAGCGGCGAATCAGGAATCAGTCGAAGCGGCGGCGGCGGCGAAACCTGACGAAGACGCGAAAAAGAAATACGCGATGGATTCTTACGGCGCGCTTTTTTGTGAAGTCGCCGTTGACGCGGACACTTGGCAGACGAGCGTCAGGCGATTTACGGGCGTTTTCAACTGCGGACGCATCATCAATCCGAAGCTCGCGCGAAGCCAGTTTATCGGCGGCATCACGTTCGGAATCGGAATGGCGTTGATGGAACAAAATATTCTGGACGCGCGAAACGGCAAATGGATAAATGCCGATCTCGCCGATTATCACGTTCCGACGAACGCCGACGTTCACCAAATCGAAACATTCACGATTGATGAACCGGACGCAATTGTCAATCCTTTGGGCGCGAAAGGAGTCGGCGAAATCGGCATCGTCGGCGCGGCGGCGGCAGTGGCGAATGCAATTTTCAACGCGACCGGCAAAAGAATTCGTGATTTGCCGATTACGCCCGATAAATTACTGTGAAAAAGGAAATTAACCGCAGATTTACGCCGATAAACGCGGATGATTTAAAAATGCAATAATATAATGAGAACGAAAATCTGCGTTTATCCGCATTTATCGGCGGTTAAAAATAAAAATTATGAAAGACGAAAACAATAAAAATGTGTGGTTTATAACGGGTTGTTCGACCGGATTCGGGCGCGAATTGGCGAAACAGCTTTTGGAAAACGGTGAAAAAGTCGTCGTGACGGCGCGGAATACCGATCAAATTCAGGATTTGGCGGAAATAAATTTGGAAAACGCGCTCGCCCTCGAACTCGATGTCAACGATGACAATCAGGTGCAATCGGCGGTCGAAAAAGCGGAAAAACATTTCGGGCGCGTTGACGTTTTGGTCAATAACGCCGGCTTCGGCTATTTCGGCGCGATTGAAGAATCGGACGAAGCGGAAGTTCGCGCGATGTTCGAGACGAATTTTTGGGGACTTTCGGCGATGACGCGGGCGGTTTTGCCGAAAATGCGCGAGCGTAAAAGCGGCGCAATCGTCAATATTTCGTCCATCGGCGGCTCGGTCGCTTTTCCGTCGGTCGGTTACTACAACGCGACGAAATTCGCCGTCAACGGATTTTCCGAAGCTCTGCAAAAAGAAGTTAAACCGTTGGGAATAAACGTGATAATCGTGCAGCCGTCGGGTTTCCGCACAGATTGGGCGGGACGTTCGGCGAACGACGCGACGGAAAAAATTGACGATTATTCGGGAACGGCGGGCGCGACGCAATCAATGATTCGCGGTTACAGCGGCAACCAGCCGGGCGATCCGGTGCGGGCGGCAAAAGCCATTATCGAAGCCGTCGAAGCGGAAAATCCGCCGCATCATCTGTTGCTCGGAGTCGCCGCGTTAAAGGGTGCGCGCCAGAAACTCGACGAATTAAAAGCCGATTACGACGCTTGGGCGGAAACCAGCGAAGGCGCGGATTTTCCGGCGGCGGAACTGGCGCAGGCGAAATAATTATCCGATTAGAGTGAGAAAGACGGAAAAAATTAGCAGGGATAACAGGATAAAACCGGATAAATCTTTTCTGTTTTTGAAAATCTCGTTCATCCTGTCATCCCTGCTAATTTCTTTTTTTTGCGGTTTGCGATTTAGAAACTTGCTAAATGGCTGATTCAAATAAGTTAAACGCCGGTGTTATCGGCTTCGGAATGGCGGGACAGGTTTTTCACGCGCCGATGATTTCGTGTGTTGAAAATTTGGAATTAAAGGCGATTCAGACGAACAACCGGGAAAATATTGAAATCGCTGCAAAAAAATATCCGCAGGCGGAAATCGTCGGCGAAACGGCGGCGATGCTGGCGCGTGATGACCTCGATCTGATCGTCGTCGCTGCGCCGAACGAGACGCATTTTGCGTTGGCGAAAGCGGCTTTGGAAGCGGGAAAACACGTCGTCGTTGATAAACCGTTCACTGCGACTTCGGCGGAAGCTATTGAATTGATTGAACTTGCGGCATCGCGCGGGAAAATCTTGACGGTGCATCAAAATCGGCGTTGGGACAGCGATTTTTTGACGGTTCGCAAAATTCTCGACAACGAAATGCTCGGCAGATTAGTCGAAGCGGAAATTCATTACGACCGCTATCGTCCGGCTCTGCGCGAAAATACCTGGAAGGAAAAAAAATCGTCGGGAACGGGAATTTTATACGATTTGGGTTCGCATTTGATTGATCAGGCGCAGGTTTTGTTCGGTTTGCCGCAAACGGTGACGGCGGACATTCGCACACAGCGAACGGGCGGCGAAATCGCCGATAATTTTGCCGTCACGCTCGAATATGAAAAAATTAAAGTCACGCTGAAAGCCGGATTACTGGTCAGAGAACCGTTGCCGCATTACATTCTGCTCGGCGAGCGCGGCGCGTTCGTCAAATACGGAATGGACGTGCAGGAAGCGGATTTGAACGGCGGAAAAAATCCGTGCGAAACCGAAAATTGGGGCAGCGAACCGCCGGAATTGTGGGGAACGCTCAACACCGAAATCAACGGCTCGCATTTCGTCGGAAAAATCGAAAGCGAAACGGGCGATTATCGAAAATTTTACGAAAACGTCCGCGACGCGATTTTCGGCAAATCGGAATTAAACGTCACCGCGACGCAGGCGATGAACACGATAAAAATCATCGAAGCGGCGATGAAGAGCCAACGGGAAAAACGCACCGTCGAATTTAAATGAGAAACTGTTTGAAATATAAGAATTTTGCTCACGAAATACACGAAAAATACGAAATAAAAATCAATATATTTTTCTTTTTTTCGTTTGATTCGTGAGCAAGAAATGATTTTTTAGCCGGATTGTAAAGGAAAGTTGAATTATGAAATACATCGGAAAAGAAACAAGCCGCGTGGACGGCGCGGCGAAGGTGACGGGCAAGGCGAAATACGCGGCGGAATTTACCGCGCCGAATATGGCTTACGGGTTTATCGTTTCGGGCGAGATTGCGAAGGGAAAAATTGCGAGTATTGACGCGGGCGCGGCGGAAAAATCGGCGGGCGTGATCAAAGTGATGACGCACGAAAATACGCCGCCTTTTTTCTCGGAAAAAAATCCGCAGAATCCGCGCGACCAGTCTTTTTACGCTTTGCAGTCGGACGAAATTTATTTTAACCGGCAGCCGCTCGCGCTCGTCGTCGCGGAAACTTTCGAGGAAGCGCGGACAGCGGCGCGGCTCGTGAAAATCACTTACGCAGAAGAAAAACCGACGACCGACACGCTGAAAAATTTGAATGCGGCGTTCGCGCCGAATCCCGACCGCGTTTCCAAACCGCGCGGCAATCCGGCGGAGGCTTTTCGCAATTCCGCCGTCAAAGTCGAATCCGAATACACGATTCCAATCGAGCATCACAATCCGATGGAACCGCACGGCGCGATGGCTTTTTGGGACGGCGACAAGTTGACGATTTACGACAAATCGCAGAACGTCTATTCGGTGCGCGGACATCTCGCGGCGGCGTTCGGAATTCCGCAGGAAAACGTCAGCGTCGTGTCGCTGTTCGTCGGCGGCGCGTTCGGTTCTTCCCTAAGACCGAATTATTATCCGTCGCTGACGGCGATGGCGGCGCGTGAGCTTAAACGCCCTGTTCGCGTCGTTTACACGCGGCGGCAAATGTTCACCGGACACGGTTATCGTCCATACACCTGGCAAAAAGTGAGTTTGGGCGCGGACGCAAACGGCAAACTCAACGCGATTATTCACGAAGCGGTCAACAACACTTCGACGACGGAAAATCATTCGGACAACACGAATAACTGGACGCGGCAGATTTACGCCTGCGCCAATGTTGACACGCCCGACAAAATCGTCAAAACGGATTTATCAACTCCGGCGGCGATGCGTGCGCCCGGCGCAGTTTCGGGAATGTTCGCGCTCGAATCGGCGATGGACGAACTCGCTTACAAACTGAAAATTGATCCGCTCGAACTGCGTTTAATCAATTACGCCGAAGTCAATCCTGACAACGGTAAACCGTGGTCGAGCAAAGAGTTAAAGAAATGTTACAGCGAGGGCGCGAAGATTTTCGGCTGGGCGAACCGCAAGCCGGAACCGCGTTCGATGCGCGACGGCAGATGGCTCGTCGGTTACGGCGTGGCGAGCGGAATCTGGGGCGCGTTTCAGTCGCCGGCGAGCGTCAAAATGACGCTGCGCGACGACGGCACGGCGCGAGTCGTCAGCGCGACGAGCGACATCGGACCCGGAACTTACACCGTAATGACGATGATCGCCGCCGAATTTCTCGGCTTGCCCGTGGAAAAAGTGACGTTTGAACTCGGCGACACGAAATATCCGAAAGCTCCGGCGGAAGGCGGTTCGGCGACGACGGCGAGCGTCGGCACGGCGGTTCACGACGCGGCGCAGAATATCAAGCAAAAATTACTTGATATGGTGACAAAAATTGATGACGGACCGTTACCGAATGCAAAAATTGACGATGTTGAATTGATTGACGGATTTTTAAGGTTGAAAAACAATCCGTCGAGAAAAATTTCGATTCCAGACATCTTGCGAATGAACAGAATGACCGAAATCGTCGAAGAATATCAGGCGAAGCCGTCGCCCGAACGCGACAAATACGCGATTGCGGCGCACGGAGCGCAGTTCGTCGAAGTCAAGGTTGACGAAGACCTTGGAATTATCAAAGTTACGCGCGTCGTCGAAGCGACGGCGACGGGGAAAATTATGAACCCGAAAACGTCGCATTCGCAGGAAATGGGCGGCGTGGTTTGGGGCATCGGAATGGCGTTGCAGGAAGCGACCGACGTTGACCATCGCTACGGGCGAATTATGAACCCGCAACTCGCCGATTATCACATTCCGACCAACGCCGACGTGCATCAGGTGGACACGATGTTCGTCGAAGAAGACGACAAAATCGTCAACCCGTTGGGCGTAAAAGGAATGGGCGAACTCGGTTTGATCGGCATTCCGGCGGCGATTGCGAACGCCGTTTTCCACGCCACCGGCAAGCGCGTCAGAGATTTGCCGATTACGCTCGATAAATTACTGTAATTTTGAAACCGCCGGTGAACGCGGATGAACGCCGATTTAACTGAAATAATTTTATCTGCGTCTATCCGCGTCCATCTGCGGTTAATTTTTATGAAAGAAATACAGAAAATTCTCAAAAAAATCTCAAACTTCGCGTCGGATGAAAAAGCGATTCTAGCAACTGTTATTGATGTCGTTGGTTCGGGTTATCGCCGACCGGGTGCGCGGATGCTGATTGACGAAAACGGCTATTCAATCGGCACGGTTTCGGGCGGTTGTTTGGAAGCCGACGTTTTGGAACGCGCCAAAAAAGTTTTGGAAACCGGCGAACCGACGGTTATCACTTACGACACGACGGCTGATGAAAATTCTGTATTCGGCTTGAATATGGGCTGTCGCGGCATCGTGCGGATTTTGCTTGAACCGGTTGATCGGGAAGGCGATTTTTTTGATTTTCTTTCCCTTTGCTTGAATCAACGCACAGCAGGCAATGTTGCAACTTTAATCAATCCTAGCGGAAACGATTTGAAAGTAGGATGGCGAATGTTTGAAAATGAATATAAAGATTTGCCAAACAATTCTCCTATTGAAAAAACTCTCGAAATTGAAAATCTGCCGGAAAATGCGCCGGCTATCATTGTCAATTCTGTAGTTGGCGAAGTTTTTTTTGAAAAGATCAATCCGCCGCTGAATTTATTGTTATTCGGTGCAGGTTACGACGCGATTCCGTTGATTGATTTTGCCAAAGAAATCGGCTGGCGCGTGACCGCGATTGATCATCGCGCCGCGTTTGCAAACAAAGAAAGATTGCCGAAAGCGGACGAAATCATAGTTTCAGCTTCCGAAGATTTGCCGGACGATTTATTCGCCGACGAAAATTCCGCCGCCGTCATAATGACGCATAATTACGAGCGTGACCGCGACATTCTGCGCCGTCTTTTGCGTTCAAAATGCGCTTATATCGGCGCGTTGGGACCGAAACCACGCACGGAAAGACTGCTGAAAGAAATCGGCGAAAATTTCAGCGCGGACGAACTGGCAAAACTTTACGCGCCCGTCGGCTTGGACATCGGCGCGGACACGCCGGAAACTATCGCGCTCGCCATCGCCGCCGAAATTCAAGCTGTTTTAGCCGGACGCGAAGCAGGATTTTTGCGAAACCGGCGCGGTTCGATCTACGGACAACAGAAATTGTAATGTAGTCTTCCTGATTGCGTTACATCAAAATATATGAATCTTTTTGAATTAACCAAAAATTTAATCAATATTCCTTCGATTTCCGAAGACGAAGAAGCCGTCGGATTTTTTCTGCGCGATTATCTCGAATCTTTGGGCTGGACGGTCGAACTGCAAGCGGTTTCAAAGAATCAAAACAACGTCATCGCTTATCTAAACGATTCGCCGCGCGTTTTTCTCTCGACGCATATTGATACCGTTCCGCCGCATATTTCGGCGAGTGAAGACGACGAAAAGATTTACGGGCGCGGCGCGTGCGATGCGAAAGGGATCGCCGCGTCGCAGATTTATGCGGCGGAAGAGTTGCGAAAACAAAATATCAGCGACATCGGTCTGCTGTTCACGGTCGAAGAAGAAGAAGGCGGCGCGGGCGCGAAAGCCGCGAATCATCACCCGATTGCGGCGAAATGCGAACACATCATCAACGGCGAGCCGACCGACAACGATCTGGCAATCGGCTCAAAAGGTTCGCTGCGGTTTTACATCAAAACCAAAGGCAAAGCGGGACATTCGGCGTATCCCGAGATGGGCGAATCGGCGATTGAAAAGCTGCTTGATGTTTTGAACGACGTGCGAAAAATCGAATTTCCCGTTGACGAATTTTTCGGCGAAACGACCAACAATATCGGCACGATCAGCGGCGGATTGAAAACCAACATCATCGCGCCGAACGCCGAAGCGGGTCTGCATCTTCGCACGACGGGCGACGAAAAACCGATTCTCGAAAAATTCAAAGAAATCATCGGCGACCGCGGCGAAATCGAAGTGATGAGCATTTCCAAACCCGTGAAAATGCTCGCCGTCGAAGGTTTCAAACAAAAAGTCGTGCGTTTTACGACCGACATTCCGCACCTTTCAAATTGGGGAACGCCGCTGCTTTTGGGCGCAGGTTCGATTCTCGTCGCGCATACGAAAGGCGAGTTCGTGCTGAAAAAAGATTTGGAAGAAGCGGTGGAACTTTATGTCAATTTGGTGAAAAAATTATTGATGGCTGACAAAAACGATTAATTATCTATTTCCGGTGCAGCAAATTAAACGCCTGCCGCGCCGCGCCGATGATTCCGGCATCGTCGCCTAACTCGGCGCGCAGAATTTTGACGCGCTCCGCCGGTTCGCGGTAACTGCGCTCGAAAATGGTTTTTTGCAAATGCGGCATAAATAAATCCCAGCCGTCGGCAACACCGCCGCCGATGACGATCACTTCCGGGTTGAAAACATTGATTAATCCGGCGAAAACGATGCCGAGATAAAATCCCATTTGACGGAAAACTTCGAGCGCGAGTTCGTCGCCGTTTATTCCGGCTTGGAAAACCTCGTAAGCCGTAATCGGCGAATCGTTCAAAACGGATTTCGGATACTGATTTTCCAGTTCCCGCGCCAGCCGCACAATTCCCGTCGCCGACGAATACTGCTCGACACAGCCGCGCGAACCGCAGCCGCACGGCGCGCCGAACGGTTCGACGCAAACGTGACCGATTTCTCCGGCGGTGCCGTCAATGCCGCGCAAAATTTCGCCGCCGATAATTATTCCGCCGCCGACACCCGTGCCGAGCATCACGCAAATCGCGTTTTGAAAACCACGCGCCGCGCCGCGCCACAATTCGCCGATTGCCGCCGCATTCGCATCATTTTCCAAAACCGCCTGCAAATTCAGTTCGCCTTCGAGCGCGGCGGTCATCCGAAAACCGTCGAGCGCGGGCAAATTGGGAGATTTGATGATAATTCCGTCTTTGAAATTAATCGTTCCCGGAACCGCCGCCGAAATTGCCGCCGCTTCGCAATTTTCACAATTCGCCCGACATTCGATTGCCGATTGAACTATCGCCTGCAAAATGTCGTCGGCGCGTGTCGCCTGACGCGGCGTTTCGCGTTTGGTGCGGTATAAAATATTTCCGTCGCGGTCAATCGCCGCCATTCGCAAATTCGTTCCGCCCAAATCCGTCGCTAAAACAATTTGTTTGCTCATATCAATCGAAAAAATTACGGTTCGTAGAATTGTCTAACTGTTTCAAAAATAAACCTTTACGGCATCATATTAAAACAAATATTTTCGCGCTTTCAAAATGGCTGAATAATTTAGCAGATTTTCTCAGATTAAAATTCGGCTGTAACAACAGTCGTTTTTCGCGTCCGCCGATCTTCAACTTCCCCAGAGCGCGAGAAAAGCGTCCGCCAGACGGTCGCGCCACGCCGTCCAATTATGACCGGCGGCGCGTTCTTCGTAAGTTACGTCGTAACCTTCGCCGCGCAAAATTGCGACGGCTTTTTCGTCGTCCGACGCGCCTTCCAAAGTTCCGACATCGAAATAAAACCGAAACGGCGTTTTTCGCGCGTCGAGCGTCGCCAATTGTTTAATCACGCGCTCGTTATCAATCCAGAACGACGAACTTTGTCCGCCGACGCGCCCGAAAATTTCAGGATATTTGAGCGCGGTGTAAACGCTCGTCACGCCGCCGAGACTCGAGCCCAGAATCGCGCGTCCGTCTCGGTTTTTGATCGTGTTATATTGTTTATCAACCATTGGCACGACTTCGGTCGCCAGATATTTCGCGTAATCGTCCGATCCCCAATATTCTTTCATCCGGTCTTTGTAATCAACAAAAACCATTATGAACGGCTTGATTTTTCCGGCAGCGACGAGATTATATTGAATCTGAATCGCCTTTGCTCGATTGATATAATCCGTTCCGTCCTGCAAATAAAGCGTCGGCAGAGAATTTTTCTCATTTGCCGGCAAATAAACTTTGACAGATCGCTTGCCGTAAATTTTGCTGTCAATTTCAAGCGTTTCAAAATTCGGAACTGTTTTCACTTTTCCAAATCCATCAACATTTGCCAGTCTGTCATTGTCCCAACTCGTCGGCTTGTAATCCGGCATCGTAAAAAACGAATTTTCGCCGCCGACACCGTTATCAACTTTGTTCGGGTTCAGCGGATCGAGAATCCATTTGCCGTCAACGATGAGTTTGTATTCGACTCTTGCGGTCGGCGCGAATTCGACGCTGAAAATCTTGACTCTGCCGTCATCGGAATAATTTTCAAACGATTTCACGCTCGGTTTCCAATTCGTCGAATCGTCCGCTATTTGAACTTTTTGCGCGTCACCGCGATAAACCAAAACAGCCAAATCATCGCCGTTTTCGCATTTCCAAACAATCGGACTCTGTTTCAGACTTTCCGCCAAATCGTTTTGCTGATTGACCGACTGATGCGACCGCCAGTTAGAAAAACAATCTTCCTTGAAACTGACACTATTTTTTCTCGATGGTAAATTTTCAATATCTTTCTGCATTATTAAAGGATCAACACTGCCTTCCGAATTATTTCCCTTCTTTCCCAAAACATAACGATTATAAACCAAATCCGGCGTGTCGAGATTTTTGCCCGCCTGCAAATTGACGGCGAGGCGGATAAACTGCGCCATTGACCACGCGAGCGGTGTTGCGCTTCCGGTTCCTTCGCCGAATTTCAAATCGGGAACGAATTGATTATCAACCGTTTTCGGCACAATCGGCGAATCCCAAATCTGTTCGGGAATCATCAAACCTTCGTTGGCGAAATTGAGCATTGCATCAAGGCGCGATTTTGCTTTGCTCAATAAAAGTTGGCTTTCCTTGTTTTTTTCAATCTTTTTCGATTGATAATTTCTTTGTAAAATTGAATTCGTAAACTTTTCATCAGATAAATCAGATTGAGCCAATTCATACTGCCCGCGTTCGCCCGAAAGCAACGCCCAAAGCCTGCCTTTGCCCGTGTATTTCCCGTCCCAATTCCAACGCCGTCCGTCGTCCATTTCGCCGTAGCCGTCGTGGTTGTAGCGGTAAAAACCTGCGCCGTTCGGCGTGTTGACTTTGAGAACTTCGTCAACTACTTTCACCGATTTTTGAATCAGCGGATCGTCAGGCGATTTGATTCCGAGCCGCACGAGTTCCAGAAATCCCGCGTCCACGATTTCGTTTTCCTGAAATGTTCCCGAACTGTTGCTGAGTTCAATTTTTTCGCCCGCATCCGGCTTGCCGTTGGCGGTCAGCCGCACATAATAATTGCCGTCGCCGTATTTGCCGTTCGTCGTCGCCGTCCATTTCTCAATATTCGCCTGCCAATCGTCGGCGGTTTTCAGGTAAAGATTCGCCGATTCGTGATCGTTATTTTTCCGCGCGATTTCCGCCGCGCAAACGAGTCCGGCGATTTCCGCCGCCATCGTCGAAGGTGAATAACCCGGCTTTTCTTCCCAACGTTCCTGCGGCGTGCGCGGACCGTTTTTGACGATAAAATCCGCCGCGCGTTTGACGTGATTTTCGTAAGTCTGCTTGTCAAAGCGTTTCAGTTGATACGCCATTATCAGCGGATAACCGACTTCATCCATTTGCAGCGAACCCCAGCCGCCTTTGCCGTCAAGCTGCGAATTCTGCGGAAAACTGCCGTCCGGTTTCTGCTGAATATTAAACAAAAAATCCAACGCCCGATTCGCCGCCGCCGTATCGCCGAGCGCGAGATACGCCGTAAAAACCTCATACAGATCCCGCGCCCAAACCAGATGATAACCGCCGCCGACATCTTCGTTCGCGTTCGCGCCGCCGCCCCAAGGAATCGTCAAACTCGCCACATTCGCGCCGCGCACGGTTTTATCTTCGCTCGCCTTCAAAACCATCGCCGCCATATTAAACTGCGCCTGATATTTCGCCTCAACTTTCGGCAGCGTTTTAACGTAATCGCTCCAGCCTTTCTCGTATTCGGCGAGACATTTTTCAAAACCTTTTTCTCTCGAATCGCGGGCGTTGACAAAAGCCTGACCGAAAACGTCATCTTCTTTTGCAAATGAAAGAACTGTCGTAAAATTTCGCGGTTTGTCAATTTTCGCCATTTGAACGACATTTCCTTTCTCAGCTTTCCAATTCGGCTGTCGAATTCGCCCGAACTTTTTAAGCTGTTCGATCCCGTCGATTGTTTGGTAATATCCGTTCGTCATTTCGGAAATCGGCGAGGAAACCATCAAAGCAGAATTCATTTCGCCGTCATTCGCTCCCAAACCGAAATCTTTTGTTGAAGCTAACGATTCTTTGACCGAAACATCTTCGTCTTTTGCAGTTGGGATGCCAAAACTGATAATTCGCGGCGCGGGAGAATATGCTTCGTCGCCCATTCCAGAATTAGCCAATGATGGATCGTAATAAACATACAAATTCAAATCTTTATTTTTCGGCTCGAACTTTACATCAATCAAAACCGAATCGCGCTCAACGTCCGTCGTATATGTTTTCGCAATCTTCCATTCGCCTGATTTCGCCGTGTTGATTTGCTGAAAACTCAGCGAATCGGGGCGCGTAACTTTGATTTCGTGCGTCGCGTCTTCCTGTTCGGTTTCAACTTTTTTCGTTTTCGGATTAACCACGACAAACTGCAAAAGATGAACATTCGCCGTCGTCACGTCGGGATAATAAACTTCCGTCATCACGCCTTCGGCAAGCGTGAACCAGACTTTCGATTCCAGATTCGCGCTCGTGCCAACGCCCTGCTTTCCGGCGGTCGCCCACTGCGCGTCCTTCCCCGGCGCACCCGGCGCGAGCGTCTGCGCGTTAATCGCAAAGCACAGAATTATTAACCACAGATAAACGCAGATAAACGCGGATGTTTTTCGATTTAATTTGAAATGATTTTTTGAATTTGTAAATTTCTTCATATCTTTTTCCAATCGGCGTTTATCGGCAAAAATCGGCGGCTAATTTCTTCTTTGAAAATTATGAAACCAAACGCTTTCCAGATTTGCCAAAAACTTAAACGCGGTTTATTCTGCATAATTTTATTGAGAATCGAAATTATCAAATTCAATTTCCCGATTCTTTTTCTCCTTGAGAAATGAAATTATCCAAATAGCGGCGACGAAAATCGTAATCAGCGCACCGAGTAAAATCACGGCATAACTCAGAACGCCCGCCGTCGCTCTTGAATAAAAACCGATAAATATAAAAAATGCGGCGATAAAAATAGCAATCAAAGATAGTGGTTTCATTGTTAAAAATTAAAAAGTTCAAATTAAATCAGTTACCGTTTAGCGACGGGTTTGAAATGATATTCACACTCTTCCGTAAATCTCCGTCAAATTTCGCAATCTTTCCGCAATATCATCCGAAAAATTACCTTTCTGACAACGCCAGTTCCAATTTCCTATCGTCGAAGCAGGCAGATTCATCCGCGCATCGTTACCGAGTCCGAGCAAATCCTGCATCGGCGCAATTGCTGAATCGGCGACGCTCGCCCAGATCGCGCGGATGAAATCCCAGTTGATTTCGCGTCCGTCAGAATTAAGATATTCGAGACAAAACTTGTGTTCGCGTTTGATTTCCGACGCGCCGCGCGTTGAACCTTTGCCTGTGCCGGAATTGAACCAGCCGACGGTCGTGTCGTTGTCGTGCGTGCCGGTGTAAGCGACCGAACTATGAATGTAATTGTGCGGCAAATCGTGGTTTTTCGCGTCGCCGCTAAAGGCATACTGCAAAATTCGCATTCCGGGAAAACCAAATGAATCGCGCAAATATTCGACATCCGACGTAATGACACCTAAATCTTCCGCCCAAAACGGCAGTTCGCCGATGGCTTGGCGGAGCGCGTTAAATAACTCCGCGCCGGGAACATTAACCCATTTGCCGTTGACGGCGGTTTTGTCTTTTCCCGGAACTTCCCACGCCGCCGCGAAGCCGCGAAAATGGTCAACTCTAACAATATCAACGGTTTGCAGTGTCGCCTTGACGCGCGAAATCCACCAGCGAAAACCGTCTTCGCGCATCGCGTCCCAATTGTAAATCGGATTTCCCCAGAGCTGTCCGGTCGCCGAAAAATAATCGGGCGGCACACCCGCGACGACCAGCGGATAATTTTCCGCGTCGAGTTTGAATTCCCGCGGATTGCACCAGACATCGGACGAATCTAAGGAAATAAAAATCGGAATGTCGCCGACGATTTTGATGTTTTTTTCGTTGGTGTAATTTTTCAAATTCGACCACTGCCGAAAGAAAAGCCACTGCTGAAATTTCTGCGCCTGAATATCTTCGCGCAGATTTTCCCTGGCGAAATGCAGCGCATCGTCGTAGCGCAGACGCAGCGGCGCGTCCCATTCGAGCCACAATTTTTGTCCCTGCGATTTTTTCACCGCGCGAAAAAGCGCGTAATCGTCGAGCCAATAGCTTTCCGTCTGGCAAAAAGTTTCGTAACTGCCGCGCAAACCCGTGTCCGTCGTTTGGCGAAAATTTTCGTAAGCCGCACTTAAAATCCGGTTCTTCCAATCGTAAAGTTTCCCGAAATCAACTCTCGTCGGCGGAAAATCCGGCTTGCGATTGATTTCTTCGGTCGTTAAAAATCCGTTTTCGACCAGTAATTCCGGCGCGATCAGATTTGTATTGCCGGCGAACGCCGAAAACGATTGATACGGCGAATCGCCGTAACCCGTCGGACCGAGCGGCAGAATCTGCCAGTAAGTCTGTTTCGACTTTTCTAAAAAATCAACGAACTTATAGGCTTCCGCGCCCAAATCGCCGATGCCGTAATCTGACGGCAGTGATGTCGGATGCAGCAAAACGCCGCTCGCTCTTGGAAAATTCATATATTTTTTTGACGAAAATAAAAAGTGGAAAACGGAAAACAGTCATTGATTTACAGTTTTTGTTTTCCGTTTAGTAAATCAAAATTCAAAACTTTCGTTTATTTGCAGCGGTTTCAATTTGTCCGCGATGCCCGCATTTTCAGCCGCTGACTGCAAACGCCGCAAAGGTTCGTTCGGCGGTTCGTCCGACAAATCGAAGGTGCCGTAGTGCATCGGAATCAGCGTTTTCGCCCGCGCGTCCTGAAAAGCCTGAAGCGCGTCTTCCGGGTTGTTGTGATTTGCCTTCATAAACCAGCGCGGCTCGAACGCGCCGATGCCGATCAGAAAATAATCAATTTTGCCGAATGTTTCCGCGAGTTCTTTATAATGCGAACCGTAACCGGAATCGCCGCCGTGATAAATTGTCGTATCGCCGCTTTGAATAACGAAACCGCCCCAGAGCCTTTCATTCGTGTCGAAAAGTCCGCGCCGCGACCAATGTCTGGTCGGAACAAAAATGATTTTCAAATCGTTTTCCGGTTCAAACTGCTGATACCAACCGGCGTTCATCACTTTATTGGTCGGAGTTTTCCATTCGTCAAATAACTCACGCATTTTCAAACCGCCGAGAAATATCGCGTTCGGAAATTTACGCGTCAGTTGTTTGAGCGTCTCTTCGTCGCAGTGATCGCGGTGATCGTGCGTGACGAGAATGTAATCGAGCCGTTTGATTTTATCAATCGGATTCGGAACCTCGACAAACCGTTTGATAAACGTCGGATCGGCGAAAACCGGATCAATCAAAATGGCTTTTCCGTTGAGCCGAATATAAAACGACGCGTGTCCGAACCATAAAATGCCGTCTTTTTCGCCGCTCAAAAATTCCGCCGGGTCTAAAACGTTCAATCTTTCCGTGTCATTTTGTTTGGCTTCTTTGAACGGATTCGAGCTTAACTGCCACTTCAGCAAATCCGTTATTTTTGGCAAATAGGGAAATTCGGCATTTACAAATCTCCCCTTTTGATCAACCGGCGTTCCCTGCCAATCCGGTTTGATTGTTTTCAGAGTTTCATTTTCCGTATATTTTTCAACGATTGTCTCATCCATTTCGTTATATAAAATCAAACCTAAAAATCCGAGAAAAACGATCAAAGTTCCGATACCGAATCTAAAAAGCCATTTTTTCATTAAAATTTATCTCAAAATCAGATGAAAATTTGCGCCGTCGTTTTGTTCGCAAGAAAAACAAGAGCGTAAAACATTTTGTTCCACGCTCTCGAAAAGAACAAGATGACACCGACAAAGTCGGCATCTTTGCCGGTTTAATCTAGAATTCCAAACGCAGTCCGAACTGCAACTGACGATTTGAGAACGGAGCCGTACCGCGAATCGTGCCGAAACCGTCAAGCGTGTTGCCGTTGTTCAAATCAGTGTTCGGACCGCTTAGCTGAAGATTGTTAAAGACATTAAACGCCTCGGCGCGAAACTGAATTTTCGCTTTTTCGTAAATTGCGAAGTTTTTCGTAACGCCCAAATTCAACTGACGAGTCGAAGGTGAACGCAGCGAATTACGCGCGAGATTTCCGATGCCGGAGGTCGGAATAGTGAACGCGCTGCGATTCAGATACGGGAAAAAATTTCCGGTATAAGGATCACCGCTGACGTTGACCAGAGCGTTATTATAGCGAATATCAAACGGACTGCCGCTTTGAGCGCGGAAAATTCCGTTTACCTGCCAGCCGCCGATAAAGAAATCAAGAATGCCCGGAATATCCGAACCGAATTGTCTGCCGCGTCCGTATGGAAGCTCATAAATTGATTCGAGCGAAAAAACATTCGGAAAATCGAACGCCGAAGTAGTGTAAGGCTCGACGTAATTGATGCCGTTGGCAGTGCTGTTGAACGACCGTTTCCGTTATCTTTCGTTTTTGAAAAAGTATAGGAAGCGAGATACTGCCAGCCTTTTGCGAAACGGCGTTCAAGCTGAATCTGGAGCGAATCATACTGCGGTTTGCCGATGTCGTCGCGCACATTGACCGAACTCAAACCCGGATAACAATTTCCCAACGTCCGCCTGCTGATCGGACACGGAATCGCTGAACCGGTCGTAATAGCCGTTCCCTGTATGTTGTAATACAAACTGAGATTGCGTCCGCGCGTGCCGACGTAACCGACACTGAGCGCGGTGCCGACGAGCAATTGCTGCTGAAACTGAATATTAAACTGCTGCACATTTGAAGTCTTGATGTCCGGTTTGATGGCGATGACGTTTGCGCCGACCGGATTGTTCAAAAATGTCTGATTGAGCGTGACTGACGGCAGCGGAAGTGCCGCAGTTGCCAGCCGATTATCGTTGCTGTTCAAAGGTGCTTGTCCCGAAAAAGTGATGCGATAGCCGTCGTTGTAGCTGTAACTGAGACTTCCGGCGAACGGCGGATTCTGCGCCAATTGGTTGTTAATGCCGCCGCGGTCGAGAAAATAGAAAAGCCCGTAGCCGCCGCGAATCACCGATTTTCCTGCCGAAAATGTCGTAAGCGAAACCGGCGCGCGGTCCGAAATTATTCTTGTCGGTTTTGACCTGAGCGTCGCTGCCGTCGGTCGGCACCACCAAATGTCCGGTCGTCAAATCGAAATTTGCCTGTTTTCCATTTATTTCAGCCGGGTTGGTTAAATATTCATAACGCAAACCGAGATTTAACGTTAATTTTCTGGTAATTCTCCAATCGTCTTGCCCGAACGCGGCATTTTCCCAATTGCGCGTGTCAATCGTCCCGTTCTGCGTGCCAATTTGATAGCTGCACATAAAACCGATCAGCAAATCCGACTGTTCAAAGCCGGTCGTTCCCGAAGCCGTCAAACTCGCCGCGCCGCCGCCGCCAATCGGACACTGCGTCGAATCGCCGTTTCCGTAAATGCCGAAATACCCCTTGCCGGCAATCGGGCGAAAAAGTTGGACTTCGCGGCGAAGAATTGTGCCGCCGACTTTGAAAATGTGATTTTCTGTCGTATAGCTTACGCTGTCAACGATTTGATAAGTTCTTTGCGGCACCCGATACGAGCCGTAATCGCCGGTGTATTCAAGCTGTCCGTTGCAGCCGCCGATTAACGCTCCGCCGCCCAGACCTTCGCCGCGATTAGCGTTGACGATGCCTAAATCTGCCGAAATGTTCTGATCGCCGAACAGCGGTTCATAGCCGAAGCGCAGACGATTTGCCTGAACGCGAAATTCGTTGAATAATTTTGAACCGAAGGCGGAATTTACTCCGACGACGATGGCACTGTTGCGCGTCGGATTAGAACCCGAACCGAAACTCGGAAGGCAGCGTCGTCAAACGCGGTCCAACCGTCTGCGCGTAACGTCCTAGACTGGCGCGCACAAACATTTGATTCGTTTTATTGATCGTCGCGTCAACCCGCGCGTCGAATACATTCTGCTGATCGGTTTCATTGCGCGTATTGATGTAATTGTTGAGAATTTGGCTGCCGTTGTTCGGCAGCGGAAAGGCGCGCAGATAATTCAACGCGCCTGGTTCAGACGATTGCCCGGAAGCAGATCGAGCCGGTTATACGGTGTTCCATTACAGTTCGTGCCGGTCACGCAGATATTTAATCCGGTCAGCGGATCACGAAGCTGCGTCGTCAGAGCCGAAAATCGCCGTTGCGAAACGCCAGCGGCGGCACGGTCGCCGTTTTGGTCGCCGTCGGCAAAAACTGCCGCAGACCGTCGTAAATGAAGAAAAAGAACACTTTATTTTTATAACTGTTAAATTTCGGTCCGCCTTTTGTTGTAAAAAACAACAAAGTTATTGATAAACTTTTTTTGTTTTTTTTTCAATAACCGTTGTGAGATTTTTTCGGTAAAGCCGAAGCAGGCAGTTTTAGAAGTCAATCGCCGCAACGGAAATCTGCGGTTGAACAAAGGCACGCAATCAGTGTGTTTCTGTTTCTCATTAAATGCAAATCGCAACGACGTTTTCAGCCCGCAAAGCACCGATGTAATGCAATAAAAAATCTCAATGATTTATGGCTGTAATTTTTCTTTATATGTTCTATATTTCTATTTGGTTAATAAAATTATGAAAATAGCATTGATCGGTTACGGCGCGATGGGCAAACTCATCAGAACTTTAGCCGAAAATAAAACGCACGAAATCGCGGTGATCGTTGACGAATCGGACGCGGATCGGTCAGCCGCCGAATTAGCCGCAAAGTTAAAGGGCGCGGACGCGGCGATTGATTTTTCGACTGCCGAAGCAGTTAAAAGAAACGTCGAAGCGTGTCTGCTCGCAAATGTTCCGCTCGTCGAAGGCGCGACGGGTTGGAACTCGGAAAAAGATGCGATAAAAACACTGGTTGAAGAAAAACAAGGCGCGTTTGTCTTCGGCGCGAATTTTTCAATCGGCGTGAATTTGTTTTATCGGATTGCGGATTATGCGGCGGAACTTTTCAGCAAATTTGAAGATTACGAAGCGTTTATCGAAGAACGTCATCATTCGCGCAAAAAAGACGCGCCTTCCGGGACGGCTTTGAAACTTAAAGAAATTGTCGCAAAAAGTATCGAAAAAGATTTTTCGGTGGCTTCGACCCGCGCCGGAAATATTCCCGGAACTCACCTCGTCGGCTTTGATTCTTCGGCTGACACAGTTGAATTGATTCACACGGCGCGTTCGCGCGAAGGTTTCGCGTCGGGCGCGATTTTGGCGGCGGAATGGATTTGCGGAAAAAGCGGTTTTTATGAATTTACGGACGTGATGGACGAAATTATTCTCGACCGATGAACACGAACAAATCCAATGTAAAAATTAACCCGAACAACGCGAATTAAAATCTGCGTTTATCTGTGTTAATCTGTGGTTAATTCTTTTTTGGCTGAAAATTATGACGATGAAAATTGACTGGCTGCGCGGCTGCGGAACTGCTTTGGTGACACCGTTTAGAAAAGACGGTTCGATTGATGAAGACTGTTTTAAATCGCTGGTTGAAAGGCAGATAAAAAACGGCGTGAAAATTTTGATTCCGTGCGGCACGACCGGCGAAAGCGCGACGATGAGCGAAGACGAAGACGCGCACGTTATTAAAATGTGCGTCGAAGTCGCGCACAAATTTGAGGCGAAAGTTATCGCCGGTTCGGGCAGCAACAGCACGGCTTCGGCGATTAAATATACGCGCCGCGTGCGTGAACTCGGCGCGGACGGCGCGCTCGTCGTCGCGCCTTATTACAACAAACCGACGCAGGAAGGAATGTTCGCGCATTTTTCCGAGATTGCGAAATCGGTCAAAAAATTCCCGATTATGCTCTACAACGTGCCAGGCAGAACCGCGTCGAACATTTCCGCTGAAACGACCGTCAGACTGGCAAACGAATTTGAAAATATCGTCGCTATCAAAGAAGCATCGGGAAATTTCTCGCAGATTATGCAGATAATTTTACATCGCCCGAAGAATTTCAAAGTTTTTTCCGGCGACGATATGACGACTTTGGGTTTAATCGCTGTCGGCGCGGATGGTTTGGTTTCCGTTTGCTCGAACGAAATTCCCAAGCAAACTTCCCAAATGGTCGAATCCGCGTTGAGCGGCGATTTTTCAAAAGCGCGGCAGATTCACTACAAAATTCTTGATCTAATGGAAGCGAATTTCATCGAAGCGTCGCCCGCGCCGTGCAAATTCGTGATGAAGGAAATGAATTTATTGGAAGAAAATCTGCGCTTGCCGCTTGTTCCCGTGACCGAACCGACGCGGAACAAATTGCAGGAAATTTTGAAAAAAATAAAATGAAATATGTCGAAAAAAGCCTTGATTTTAATTGACGTGCAGAACATTTTTTTGCGGATGAAAAATTTCAGCCCTTTAAAGCCGGAGAGGTCGTCAAAAATATCAACGAATTGATTAAAAACGCGCGGGAAAACGAAGTGCCGATAATTTTCGTCCGTCATTCTGACGCGGAATATCTGCTGTTCGGCAGTTCTGCGTGGCAGGCTTATGACAAACTTGACGTGTCGGAAACGGATTTTTTCGTTGAAAAGAAAATGCCCGATTCGTTTTACGAAACCGATTTACAGGAATTGCTCGAACGCGAAAACACTGACGAAATTTATCTCTGCGGATTGCAGACCGATTTTTGCGTTGACACGACTTGCCGGAGCGCGTTCAGCAAGAAAATAAAAGCGTTTCTCATCGAAGACGCGCACAGCACTTATGATACGGAATTTGTCAAAGCCGAAAATATTATCAAACATCACAATTCGATAATCGGTGAATGGTTTGCCGAATTAGTTCCGGCAAACGCGGTGAGCTTTAAATAAAATATGACATTACAGGAAAAAATCGAACAATTATTTACCAAATCGGAATTTGACGCAAAAGATCACGACACTTTTAACGATTTCAAAACCGAATTGCGCGAGGGCAGAATCCGTTCCGCCGAACGTGGTGAAAACGGCGACTGGCGGGCGAACGTGTGGGTGAAACGCGGGATTCTCGCCGGTTTTAAGATGGGCGAAATGGTTACGATGTCGTTCAGCGGCGAGAGTTTTCAGTTTTTTGATAAAAATACTTATCCGCTGCGACCGATGAATCTGGACGATAAAATTCGTATCGTTCCGGGCGGTTCGACGATTCGGGACGGCTCGTTTGTTGGGCAGAATGTCGTTTTGATGCCGCCGTGTTACGTCAACGTCGGCGCGTATGTTGACGAAGGCACGATGATTGACTCGCACGCGCTGGTCGGTTCGTGCGCGCAAATCGGCAAGCGCGTTCATTTGTCGGCGGCGGCGCAGATCGGCGGCGTTCTCGAACCGGTCGGCGCAGTTCCGGTCGTCATCGAAGACGACGTGCTGGTCGGCGGCAACACCGGCGTTTACGAAGGCACGATTGTCCGCGAAAAAGCGGTTTTGGCTTCGGGCGTGATTTTAACGCGCTCGACTCCGGTTTTCGATTTGGTCAACGAAACGATCATCAAATCCGACGGCGAAAAACCGTTGATTATTCCGGCGGGCGCGGTCGTCGTGCAGGGCGCGCGCGCGATTACGAACGGTTTCGGCAAAGAAAACGGACTTTCGCTTTACGCTCCCGTCATCGTCAAATACCGCGACGAAAAAACCGATGCTTCGACGAAACTGGAAGATTATTTACGGTAGATGTCAATTGAATCAGCGATTGATTTCACAAAATTTCGTGCATTTCGTGATAATTTTAGAATATGTCCTCACCGATAACAGTTATCATCAATCGAAGTTCGGGAAAAGATCAGAACACGGACGAATTGAAGACGCAATTAATCGAATTGTTTGCGGCGAAAGATTTGGAAGCGGAAATTTTCATCGCCGAAAATGGTGAAGAACTTATCAAATTGGCGAAAGATGCGGCGAAAAGCGATGCCGAAATAGTCGTCGCGGGCGGCGGCGACGGGACGATCAGCGCGGTCGCTTCAAAACTCGTCAAGACCGACAAAACGCTCGGAATTTTGCCGCTCGGAACTCTGAATAATTTCTCGAAAGATTTGAAAATTCCGCCGGATTTAGCCGAAGCGATTGACATTATTGCCGAAAATCAGACGGAAAACATTGACGCGGCGGAAGTCAACGGGCAGAT
The DNA here is from genome assembly GCA_965217575.1 of Pyrinomonadaceae bacterium. GTDB lineage: Bacteria > Acidobacteriota > Blastocatellia > Pyrinomonadales > Pyrinomonadaceae. The sequence continues at coordinate 2,754,864 of OZ244558.1, forward strand.
TTTTATAAATAATTCGAGCATCGGACTTTACCCGCACATCGTCAAAAGCCGTGAAACTCAGCAGGAAAAGCTCGGACGCGGAAAATGGTCGGCGGCTTTTTGGGCGGCGTTGAAAATTTTGCGGCGGCATCCTATTTTTAAGGTTAAACTAAAAAATGAAAGCGGCGAAAAAACTGTTAAAACGCCGTTCGTCTTCGTCGGAAACGGCGCGTACGAGATGGATTTTTTCAATATCGGCAGACGCGAAAAAATTAACGGCGGCAAATTGAGCGTTTATTTCCTGCACAAAAGCGGGCGCAAAGGTTTGTTCGCGCTCGTTTTGCGGCTTGTTTTCGGCAGGCTCAGACAGGCGAAGGATTTTGAGGAAATCAGCGTCGGAGAAATCACGATTGAAACCGGCAAAAAACAGATGCTCGTCGCCTACGACGGCGAAGTTGAAATGATGAAAACGCCGCTTTGTTACTGCGTTCATCCGCTCGCGCTGCGCGTTATCGTGCCGAAGGAAAACGCGGATTCGGCGGCGTAAAATTATTAAAATTGATGCGAAAATTAGTTCATATTTCGGACGTTCATTTCGGGCGCGTTGATTACGCGGTCGCTGAAAATTTAATCGTTAAAATTAATGAATTGAAGCCGAATTTAACCGTCGTTTCCGGCGATTTAACGCAGCGCGCGCGGTCGGCGCAATTTATTGAAGCGCGCAGCTTTTTAGATAAACTGCCGCAGCCGCAAATCGTCGTTCCGGGCAATCACGATATTCCGCTGCACAATGTTTTCGACCGTTTCGTAAGTCCGCTCGAAAAGTATAAAAAGTTTATTACCAATGATTTAGAACCGTTTTACCGAGACGAAGAAATCGCCGTCATCGGAATCAACACGGCGCGTTCGCTGACCATCAAAGATGGGCGCATCAACGAACGACAAATCGCTTCGATTCAGGAAAAGCTCTGCCCATTGCCCGACGAAATGTTGAAAGTCATCGTTACACATCACCCGTTTGATTTGCCGGAAGGTTTTGACGATAAAGTCGTCGGACGCGCTGAACTGGCGATGGAAAAACTCGCCGACTGCGGCGCGGATTTATTTCTCGCCGGACACATTCACGTCTCGCACATCGGATACACTGCAACGCGCTACAAACTCGAAACCGGACGCTCCGCGCTCGTCGTTCAAGCCGGAACCGCGACCTCAACGCGCGGGCGCGGTGAAGCCAATTCGTTTAACTTAATCGAGTTTGAATATCCGAAACTGACGGTCAAAAGATTTGAATGTGAAACGGCGGAAAGCGGATTCGTGGAAACCGACGTTCAGCAATTTATTCAAAATAAAAACGGCTGGTCGGCGGATGTCGCAAAATAAAAAGAATATTTGCAGGGATTTCAGGATAAAAACGGATAAATCTTTTCTGTTTTTGAAATTATCCCTGTGAATCCTGTTATCCCTGCAATTTCTTTTCCGATCTACTTAATTACATTGCCGTCAGCATCGAGTTTGATGACTTCGCCGTAATTCAGAGCGCGAATTCCGCTTTCGATTTTTGCAACGTCGCCGACAACAAGCCAGATTATTTCATCAGGGCGAACGAATTTTTTACCGGCATTGGTAAGCTGCGCTTCGGTTAAACCGCGCATTGACGTTCCGTAATTCGCCCAGTAATTGTCCGGCAAATTGTAATTTACCAGATCAATCGCCGCCGCTTCGAGCGATGAGAGAGTTTCAAATCTTCCCGGCAGGCGCAAGGTCATATTTCGCATAATGCTGTCGAATTCTTCGCCCGTGACCGGACGATTTCCGGCGACATCGGCGATTTCTTTTTTGATTTCGACGATTGATTCCTTTGTTTTGTCGGTTTGCACGGGCGCGAGAACGAGAAAAGTTCTTTGTCCGCGAGCGTCGCGCAGCGCGCCGGAAGTTCCGTAACTCCAATGTTTATCGAGCCGCAGATTGCGATTGAGGCGCGACGTGGACATTCCGCCGAAGTTGCGGAACAGCGGTTCGCCCGCCAAATCTTCGGCTTGTCCGCTTTTTTCAGAAATTTCGGCGGCGACGATGGTTGACTGCGGCGCGCCGGGTTTGTCAATCAGATAGATTTTTTTGCCCGTCGTGTTCGCCACATTCGTCACATTTTTCGGCGGCGCAGTTCCGCCTTTCCAACCGCCGAACGCTTCTTCGAGCATCGGCGTAACTTTCGCCAGCGTCGTGTCGCCGGTAACGATAATCGTCGAACTTCCCGGTTTGAACCAATCGGCGTGCCATTTTATCAAATCTTCGCGCGAAATCGTCGGCACGGTCGTTTCCGTTCCCGACGCGGGCGAGCCGTAAGCGTGATTCGCGCCGTAAAGAATTGCCGGCAAAACTCTCAGCGCGAGCGCGTTCGGCGAGGCTTTTTCCTGACCGATCTGCGCGAGGCGGTTTTGTTTTTGAATCGTGAAAATTTCGTTCGGAAACGCCGGATTCAAAACGACATCCGACATAATGGCGAGCGACGGTTTCAAATTTTCCGCCGTCGCCTGCAAACGCACGAACGACATATCGAGCGAACTTCCCGTATTCAAACGCGCTCCGAGCGAATCGAGTTGATTGACGATTTGAAATGTGTCGCGCGTTTTCGTGCCTTCGTCCAACAAATTTAAGGCGAGCGAGGCGAGACCGGCTTTTGACGGTGAATCCGAAGCGTAACCGGCATCAACGGCGAGCGCGACATTGACAATCGGCGCGGAATGTCTTTCCAGCAGAATCACATTCAAACCGTTTTTGAGCTTCGCCCGCTGCACGTCGGGAAACTTAATGTCCGGCGCATTGCTCAATGCGGGCAGAATTTTGCGGTCAATTTCGGCTTTTTCAGCGTTCAAATCGGCAAACGGCTTGACGAGCATCGTGTAATTATTCGCTTTTAACCATTTATTCGCGGTCGCTTTGACGCTTTCGGGCGTGGCGGTCGCCATCGCTTCGAGACGTTTCAGATAATAATCGGGTTCGCCGCCGTAAGTCATACTTTCCGCCAGAATGTCCGAACGTCCGCCGAAACCGCCGAGGCGTTCCGTGCCGCGCAAAAAGCCGGAAAGATTGCGGTTTTGCGCTCTTTCCAATTCTTCGCTCGTTACGCCTTTGTCCAACGCTTCGTTAATGATCGCGTCCATTTCGCGCTCGACATCCGCCGGATTTACGCCCGGTTTGACCGTCGCGCTGAAAATCATCGTGCTTGCCAATTCGCCGTCGTTGACCGATGCCGAAACACTCGTCACCAATTCTTTTTCGTAAATTAATTTTTTGTCGAGCCGCGCGCTTTTCGATCCGGCAAGCACGTCGGCGAACAGACTTAACTGCTGTAAATCCAAATCTTTCCACGTCGGCGCGGGATAAACGCGATAAATTCTCGCCTGCGGCACGCGATCCTGCATTTCGTCGCGGATGTTGCGGTCGAGGGCGGGAATCCATTTTTCCGTGCGCGTCAGCGGCGGTCCGGGCTTGATGCCGCCGAAATATTTTTTGACGAGCGCGAGCGCGTTCTGCGGCGTGATGTCGCCCGCCAGCGAAATAACGGCGTTATTCGGTCCGTAATACGTCCGATACCATTCCTTCACGTCGTCCAGTTTGGCGGCGTTCAAATCTTCCATCGAACCGATGGTTGACCACGAATACGGGTGCGAATACGGATAAATTTTCTCGCTGATATTGGAAAAAACGCGACCGTAAGGCTGATTTTCGCCCTGCCGTTTTTCATTCTGGACAACGCCGCGCTCGCGTTCCAACATTTCCTGCGAAATATAATTGGCGAGAAAACCCATTCTGTCCGCTTCGAGATAAAGCGTTCTTTCTAAAGCGGATGTCGGCACGTCTTCAAAAAAATTCGTCCGGTCGGTGTTCGTCGTCCCGTTGCGATTGTTCGCGCCGATGTCGTCCATCGCCTCCCGAAAACCCGACGGATGATTTTCCGAACCGTTAAAAAAGAAATGCTCGAAAAGATGCGCGAATCCCGTTTTTCCGCGCTTTTCATTGCGCGAACCGACGTGATACCACATATTTACGCCGACAATCGGCACGCTGTGATCTTCGTGAACGATCAGCGTCAAACCGTTATCTAAAACGAATTTTTCATATTTGATGGCGTAGCGGCTGCGGTCAAATTTAACGGAATTCATATTCATTTGAGACTGCGCTCTAACCTGCGTTTGAGCAAGTTGCGCGACGATTAGAAAGACGACGACAAAGGCTGAAAATAGTTGTTTTTTCATAAAGATTCATTTGGAATGGGTAAATTTTGGCTGATTATATTACAAAATAAGACATCTACTCACTGTTTTTACCGGATGACAGCGAATAAATACTAACGAACAGCAAATAGTTCTTAATTCTAACTCAACATTGCCGATAAGCGGTAATCAGGCAGAATCAATCATCGTTCTTAAATTTGCACTTTGCACTTTTAATTTTGCACTTAATGACTATTTCGTCCATTCATCGGAGATCGTCACGTCAACTTTGACCGGAACTTTTTTGACGTATTCTTCACCCGCCGCGCACATCGCCCGGTCGAGTTTTTGGGCGATCATTGCGGCTTCATTCGCGTCGGCTTCGACGATGATTTCATCGTGAACGATGTTGACGAGTTTGGCGGATGTGCCGCGCATTTCATCGTGCAGAAGCCGCAGAGCGCGTTTCAAAATGTCCGCCGAAGTTCCCTGAATCGGCATATTTTTACCGTTTCTCTGCGCCAGAGAGACGGCTTTACGGTCTTCTTCGTCAAAGCGAAACCGCGCCATTCTGCCGGAGGCGGTGCGCGCCACGCGATTGGCAATGACGGAACGCGCCGCATCGCGCAGCCACGCGTCGAGACCGCGATACGTCGCAAAATAACGCCGCATAATATTTTCGGCTTCGGTCTGCGTCAAACCCGTCATCAGCGCGAAACGTTGCGAACCGATGCCGTAAATTACGCCGAAATTTAAGCGTTTGGCGAATGAACGCTGTTCGGAAGTGACATCTTCGGCTTTAATATTGAAAACCTGCGCGGCGGTCGTCGTATGGAAATCTTCGCCCGACAAAAAGGCTTTGATAAAATTTTCGTCGTTTGAAAATTCCGCTAAAATCCGCAGTTCGACCTGCGAATAGTCGGCGGTAATCAATTTTCTGCCGTCGGGGGCGCGAAAACATCGGCGATATTCCGGTTCGTGCGGAATCTGCTGAATATTCGGTTTTGAGCAGGAAAATCTGCCGGTTGGCGCACCGATTTGGCGGAAATCGGCGTGGATTCTGCCGGTTTGCAGTTCGATAAATTCCAGAATATTTTCGCCGAAACTCGACAGCGATTTTGCTACGCCGCGATATTCGAGCAGTTTGGCGACGACCGGATAATCAACTGCGAGCGGCTGCAACTGCCAGCCGCGCGTGGTCGCCGGAACGGGAACGCCGAGATTTCGCAGCGCGTCGGAAACCTGCGCCTGCGAATCGAGATTGATTTCCGCCACGCCGAACAGCGACGCTTGCGCGACACCGGCGGAAAGCATCTGCTGAAGTTCGACGGCGACGATTTCCTGCGCGATTTTCACCTTGTCGAGCTGTTCGCGCCACCGCGCTTCGTCCAAATAAAAACCGTTAAGTTCCATCGCGGCAATCGGCAGAATGCAGTCGAATTCGAGTTTCGCCGCTTGAATTAGCTGATCGGATTTCAATTTTTCCAGCATTTTTTCGCGCAGCGGAATCATCGTCGCCGCGTCTCTGGCAGCGTATTCGATTTGCGACTGCGAAAGTTCCGGCGCGCCCCAATCGCTGACCTGCTCAGATTTATCGAGTTCCGTGCCGAGAAAATAACTGGTTACTTCCACCAGCGAATGGCGGCGATCCTGATCGCCGGCGGCGATTAACTGACTGGCGAGCAAAGTGTCGAAAACGCCGCCGAGTTCGACATTCAAATGATGTTTGACCCATTTTGCGTCAAATTTGGCATTGTGGGCGATTTTTATCGGTTTAGGAGCGGCGAGCAGTTCGCGCAGCGGTTCAAGTTCAGCGGAGCTTCGCAAATCGCCGCGCTCGGCAAACGGCTTCAAATCAATAACTTTCGTATCTGTGCCGTTGCTCAACTGCACCAACCGAATATCGCCCTGATACGGGTCGAGCGCGGTGGTTTCCGTATCGAAACCGAGATAATCTTCCGTTTTAAGCTGTTCGCAGACCTTTCGCAGCGTTTCCGCGTCGGTGATAAGTTGAAAATAAACTTCCATTATTTAATGGTAAATGGTTTTTCGTGAATCGTAAATCAGAGTTTTCAATGTTTGTTTTTAAAAGCCGCATTGATTTTCGACAGAAAATTTAATCGAAATTATTCGTATTGCGACGGTTTGAAACGGGAACTTCTTCTTTCTCGCGGCGGTTTGTCCATTTTTCATCAAGCAGATTTGTAGTTCCTTCGGTAACGGAAGCCGGAACTACGCGGGGCGGAAGCTCTTGAAACTCGCCTGTATTGAGAGATTCGTGAGCGTATCGCGGAATATGTCGTGTTTGAGTTTCAGGTTTTTCCAAAGCTCTTTTGAGGCGATTCCAACCGAAAAACGATGAAATTGCCGCAAACAAAATTCCCAGTCCGCCGAGCGCAAGGAACAATATAAATACTTTCGGTTTCAATAATTCCGTATTATTTAAGACAAATGCAAGAATAAGCGTAATCATCGAAAACAGCATTAAAAATGAAGCCGCGACGACGGAAGTTTTTCCGGCGCGAATCTCCGCCATCATTCGCAAAACTTCTAATTCTGCCTGTTCGGAAGTTAGCGGCGCACCGCATTTTCGGCAAAATTTTGAATCGTCGGTTGACTCCGTTTCGCAAACGGAACACGTTTTCTCGATTGTCTGTTTTTTAGAGATAGTTGCGATTGTTTGGGCTTCCTGCACAACAACGTTTTTTTCACCTTTGTTGAGCATCGGATGTTTTATCAAATAATCAAATGTCGCACGGGTGGAATTTTCGCCGACGGATTTTAATCGAACGGTTAGAGTCATCGCATAATCAAAAACATCTGCCGAAGCGAACCATTTTCCCCAGCTTCTCGCGCCGCGCCGCGCAATGATATTTGGTTCTTCTTCAATAATGTCATAACCCAGCGACTCAATTGCATCAATAAGTTGGAAGCGTATATTCTCGACATTGCCCGCCAAAACTTTTTTAATGTAAATTTCCGTTGTCTGTTCGGTCGAATTACTTTTGCTGCTTAAAATATCCATAAACTTCTATGTAAAAGTCCGCCTTTGTTTTTATTTACGGTTTATTTTAACAGAGAGTTCGTTTTTTGATAAAAATTCTAAAAATTTTGCTGAAAACAAATCTCCATATTCCTTTGGTGGTAAATGGCAAACGAACTTAAAATTTGTTGATTATCAATTTCGATAATCTTTTGGTTTTGGTCTATTTGTGAAAGTTTCAATTTATTTACCGTTTGCTATTTACCATTTACCATTTATCATTTATACTATGCGAAGTTTGCTTGAAGATTTTTAATCTAAACAGTTTGGAAGACCAGAGCGAACGCAAAGATTATTAAATTTTTACATTACTTTTAGTTTTGTTGGAAAAAGAATTTACAAGCCGGTTTGAGCGCGTTTAATTAGAAACAATTTTGCGCTCCTGACTTTTTAAAAAGGGCGATTCGTTTATCGCTTTTGAAAAAACGAGATTCCTGCGTGAGAAAACTCAGAGTTCCGATTGTTTTGGAAATCATTTCCGATAACAACTTCAATCATTTAAATAGACGCAAAATCCGCTTTATCGAACGAGCTAGAGGCTAATTCTGTAAATTTTACGAAAAATCCGAGCGTTCACCCTACCGAAACCAAAAGTTTTAAAGCCGAAAACTTATCGAAAAATTGTATTTTCCGATACTAAATATCTCTCTATAAAAAAGGAAAATTTTCTAAAATATGTCGAAAGAAATGATTATCAGCGTCAACGGGCGCGAAAAAAAGATTGCCATACTCGATAACGGGCGCGTCAGCGAATTCTATATCGAACGCGGCGACGAAGAAAATGCGGGCATTGTCGGCAACATTTACAAGGGTCGCGTACAGCGCGTTCTGCCCGGAATGCAGTCGGCTTTTGTCGAAATCGGGCTGGAGCGCGACGCGTTTCTTTATGTATCCGATTTTTTTGACGAAGAAGAAGAAATCGAACGCATCGTGATGGAAAAATCGAAAAAAAGCTCGCCCGAAGATGCGGCGCGCGAGGCGACCGATAAAATTCAAAGAGCGCGGCTCGAACGCGAAAAACAAATGGAATCGGCGCAGGAACTCGCCGAACCGCTGGCGGAAACGTCCGGTTCCGATGAAGACGAAACTGAAGAAATCGAAAAAACCGCCGAATCCGTAACATTTACTGAAGAAGACAAGCCGGAAGAAACGCAGGAAGCCGAGCAGATTGAGGAACCACAGTCTAAAAACAAGCGCGGCGGAAGATCGCGGCGCGGCGGCAAATCAAGGGATAATTATCAAGAAGAAGCGCAGCCGAAAGAAGTAAAAAGCGAAAAGGCGAAATCCGAAAATGATACGGAAACGCCGCGCGAACCGCTTTTTGAAGTGGAAGATTCCGGCTTTGAACGAATTATTGACGACGAAGAAACGACGGGCGATATGTTCAAGGACGCGTATATGCAGGAGGCGATCATTGACCAGGTGCGCGCCGTCGAATTTGATATGGAAAGCTCGGGAAGCGCGGAAGTCGGTTCGCTGATCAGTTCGTTTTCATCAAACGAACATAAATTTGAGCGCATCGCCGACGAAGACGAACCGGAATCTAAATCCGCGCCGGCGAAAAGAAGTCGCGGAAGCCGCGGCGGAAAAGGGAAAAATCAATCCGCCAAAACAGCCGCAGAACCAGCGGGTGCGGCGGAAATCGAAACGGCGAAACCGGAGAAAGCAGAAGATAAATCCGACGCTGTAACCGATGAGTCAAGCGATTCCGAAAACAAAAAAACGGCAAAAACCGACGGCAAACAAAAAGCTAAAGCATCGCCTAACACTGCCGGAAGCCGAGCCAAAAATCGCGGCGGAAAAAAAACCGCTAAAAATACTCCGCTGAAAGATGCCGAAGCGAGCGTCAAAGAGTCAAATGAAACGGCGGAAATGGCTGTTCGGCGCGGCGGACGCGGGCGGCGGCGCACCGGTTCAAATCAGTCGCCGAACGAAGAGGAAACAACCACGCTTGAAAAACCGGAGCCGCGCGAAAGACCGGAGCCGCGCGAAAGAACCGATAATCGTGAAAGAACGGCTCCGCGTCAGCAGAACAGCGGCAGACGCGACAATCGCCGCGACCGCGCTCCGCAGCCGACGATTACCGATCTGCTGCGCGAAGGTCAGGAAATTCTCGTGCAGATCGCCAAAGAACCGATTGCGCGAAAGGGAGCGCGAATCACTTCGCACATCGCGCTGCCCGGACGCTTTTTGGTGTATATGCCGACGATTGAACATCTCGGCGTGTCGCGCAAAATCGAATCGGCGGGCGAACGCGCCAGACTGCGAACTCTGATTCAGAAAATCAAACAGGAAGAAGAAGTTCCGTCCGGCGGCTTTATCGTCAGAACGGCGGGCATCGGCATTTCCGACGACGATTTGCGGCAGGACGCGCGTTATTTAATCAGAACCTGGCTCGACATCAAAAAAGACGCGGACAAAGCGAAATCGCCCGCGCTCGTGCATCAGGATTTGGACATCATTCAACGCCTTTTGCGCGACCAGCTTTCCGACGAATTCACCGCGATTCGCGTTGATTCGGAAGAAGAATATCAGCGCATCGTCGAATTTATCAACCGCATTCAGCCGCGTCTGGTCAACCGCGTCAAACTGCACACGCAGGACGAACCGATTTTGGAAAAATACGGCGTACAGGAAGAAGTTGACAAGGCTTTGAAACCGCGCGTCTGGCTGAAATCCGGCGGTTATCTTGTCATCAATCAAACCGAAGCACTGGTCGCTATTGACGTGAACACCGGCAAATTCGTCGGCAAAGGCAACGCGCGGCTCGAAGATACGATTACGAAAACGAATATGGAAGCGGTTGACGAAATCGCGCGGCAGATTCGCCTGCGGGATTTGGGCGGAATTATCGTGCTTGACCTGATTGATATGGAAGACCGGCGCAACCGCCACAAAGTTTCGCAGGCGTTGCAAGAAGCTCTCGCGTCCGACAAATCGCCGAATAAAGTCTTGTCGTTCAACGATTTCGGTTTGATTATTATGACCCGTAAGCGCGTCAAACAATCGCTGGAGCGAACGATGTGCGCTCCGTGCGATTACTGTGAGGGCGCGGGCTGGATTAAATCGTCACAAACCGTGTGTTATGAGATTTTAGACGAAGCCAGACGTTTATCAAAAGGTGTCGGCGACGTTCACCAGACGACGCTGCGCGTTCACCCGGAAGTCGCCAAAGCACTACGCGAAAGCGAAAGTACGATTTTGGACGAAATCGAGGCGTATCTCGGAAATGTTGACGTGACGGGCGACAAATCAATCCATCAGGAACAGTTTGATTTCGCTTTTGTCTAATAAGAAAAAGCCCAATTTAGAAGAGAAGCGGACGACAAATATTTGTCGTCCGCTTCTCTTTTTAAAATTGCCGTTTAAAAATTAAGTTCGTTAAAAAATTCGCACTTTGAAGAACAATTTTCGTCACGAAACGTAAATAAAACTTTGTCAATTCGTTGACGAAATGACTTTTCGGGAAAATTTTAAAATCTGCCGACCGCGCAAAGTTAAAAATTAAATTTTCTAAGGAAAAAAATAATTTTAATAAATTTCAATAACGAAGTTTATTTCCGCGACATCTAAGTTTCGCATAGTAATTCGTATAACAATATGTCAGTTAATTCTCCAAAACAATCGGTATTTTACAGTGAAAGCGGCAAACGATGGAAAAAGTTCAGAAGTTTATGGCTGACTTTAGCCATTATTACGACGCTTTTCGCCACGGTTTTTGTAATTAGCGTTTTGATAAATCCATTTTTGCCGGAAATTCGGTTAAAGCCGCTCGCGGCGTTGCCGCAGACAAAAGACGTGACTTCGGCGATTCCCGAAAAGCCGACGACCAAACGCGAAGTCGAGTTAAAAAGCATCGGCAAAGAGGCGAAAGCGGAAAAAGCCAGACGCGAGTTGGTTAAAGAAGAGAGAATAAATCGGGCGTTATCGTCAAATATCGTGCCGATTCAGCAAACGGAAAATCGCGGCAGACCGCTTTCAGTCGGTTTTTACGTCAACTGGGACGACTCGAGTTACACCTCGCTCAAGCAAAATTACAATCAGCTCGACTGGATCGTGCCGGAATGGATTCGGCTTTCGGGCGATCAAACCAACCCGCTGGTTCTCGATTTTGACGCGAAGGCGCAGCAGTTTATTCAGGAAAACAAGCCGAATCTGCTGCTTCTGCCGCTGGTTCAAAATTATAAAAACGAAGAATGGGATTCTGATTTGGCGGCAAAAACATTGGCAACTGACGCTTCGCGCCAAAAATTTGTCAACGCGCTGATCGAAACGGTCGAGAAAAATAAATTCGGCGGTTTAACAATTGATATTGAAGAAGTTCCGGCGGATTCGCAGATGAATCTCTTCAAATTTATGCAGTCGCTCCACGCGGAATTTCAAAAACGCGGTTTGATTCTCGCGCAGTCCGTTCCGTTTGATAATTCCGACTGGAATTACAAGGCTTACGCCAACGTCACCGATTATTTGATGCTGATGGCTTACGATCAACACTGGGCGACGGGCGATCCCGGCGCGATTGCCGGACAGGACTGGTTTGATTCGATTTTGAAGAAACGAATGGCGGAATTGTCGCCCGCAAAAACCATCGTTTGTTTCGGAAATTACGCTTACAATTGGACAAAAGGCGACAAGGAAGCCGAAGACATCACGTTTCAGCAAGCCGTTCTGACGGCAAAAGAATCGCTCGATTCGCCGACTGACATAAAATTTGATTTACAATCGAAAAATCCGCATTTCGATTACGATGAAGACGATGGCTCGCATCATTCGATTTGGTTTCTCGACGCGGCAACCGCTTACAATGAACTGCAAGCCGCCAAACCTTACGGCGTGGCGGGCTTCGCGCTCTGGAGAATGGGCAGCGAAGACCCGTCGCTGTGGAATATTTTCGGCACTGACAAAACCAACGACGCGATTTCGACGGACGTGCTGGAAACCATTAAATACAGTTACGATGTGGATTTTGAAGGCACCGGCGAAATTTTACAGGTCAAAGCCCTGCCGCAGGACGGCGTTCGTGGTCTGAAAACCGACGGCGGAGAAATCACCGATGAAGTTTACAAAACAATTCCTTCTTCGTATGTGATGCAGCGCACGGGCGACAAACCGGGAATGATCGCGCTGACGTTTGACGACGGACCCGATCCGGTTTGGACACCGAAAATTCTCGATATTTTGAAACAGGAAAACGTCAAAGCCGCGTTTTTCATCGTCGGCGAAAACGGACAGGAAAATCCTGATCTGGTCAAACGAATCGTCAACGAAGGACACGAAATCGGCAATCACACGTTTACGCATCCGAACCTCGGCGAAGTTCCGCACCAGATTACCGATGTGGAAATCAACGCCACCGAAAGGTTAATCGAATCGCTGACCGGACGTTCGACGCGGCTGTTTCGCGCGCCATATTTCGGCGATGCCGAACCGCGCACGCCGGACGAAGTTGAACCGACCGTCCAGGCGCAGAATCTCGGTTATATTTCGGTCGGTCTGCATCTCGACCCGGATGATTGGAAATTGAAAAGCGATGACGGAACGCCGCGTACGGCGGACGATTTAGTCAAGGAAACACTGGATGCGGCGGCGATCACCACGCCCGAAGAACGCGGGCAGATCGTTCTCCTGCACGACGGCGGCGGCGACCGTTCGGCGACCGTCGAAGCTCTGCCGCGCATCATTCACGAACTGCGAAATCGCGGCTACAAATTCACGACGGTTTCGGATTTAGCCAACTTATCGCGCGACGAAGCGATGCCGCCGGTCGCGCCGGACAAAAACTTTTTAACCAGTGCCGATTCCGTTTCATTTTACGCGATGTCGCTGGGCGGCTGGCTGATGCGCTGGATTTTTCTCATCGGCATTATCCTCGGTTTGAGCCGCGTGATTTTTATCGGCGCGCTGGCTTTCGCGCAGTGGCTGCGTTCACGTAAGCGCGAACACGACCACGCGGGCGCGAATTACGAACCGTTTGTTTCGGTCATTGTTCCCGCTTACAACGAAGAAAAAGTGATTTGCCGGACGATTGACAGTTTGCTCGCGTCGGATTATCGGAATCTCGAAATTATCATCGTTGACGACGGTTCGCCGGACGATACTCTGGAAATCGCGCGTGAAAGTTTTTCCGACAATCCGAAGGTGAAAATTTTCACCAAACCGAACGGCGGCAAAGCTGAAGCCTCAAATTTCGGACTGCGGCAGGCGAAAGGCGAAATTATCGTCGCGCTTGATGCCGACACGCTATTCGATAAAAATACCGTCAGTGCGCTCGTCCACCGTTTCGCCGACGAGAAAATCGGCGCGGTCGCCGGAAACGCCAAAGTCGGCAATCGCATCAATGTCGTCACCAAATGGCAGGCACTCGAATATGTCACCTCGCAAAATCTCGACCGCCGCGCGTTTGCGAGCTTGAACTGTATCACGGTCGTTCCCGGCTCGGTCGGCGCGTGGCGGCGGAGTGTGTTGGAAAAAATCGGCGGTTTTTCGATTGATACATTAGCCGAAGATCAGGATTCGACGATTCAGGTTCGCAAACTCGGCTACAAAATCGGTTACGAAGAAGACGCGATTGCCTGGACGGAAGCCCCGGACACGCTGCGCGGTCTGGCGAAACAACGTTTTCGCTGGTCTTACGGAACTTTGCAATGTATGTGGAAACACAAAAACGCGCTTTTCAATCCGCGTTACGGCACGCTCGGTTTTGTGGCGATGCCGAATATCTGGATTTTTCAGGTGATTTTTCCGCTGCTGTCGCCGCTGATGGATTTGATGTTCGTTTGGTCGTTCGTTTCATTTTTAATCAACTGGCTCGAACACGGCAAGGAATATTCACCGGCAAATCTCGAAGCCGTAATGTTTTATTACGCGCTCTTTTTGGCGGTTGACTGGCTGGGCGCGTTTTTCGCCTTTCTGTTGGAAAAAAGAGAACAGAAAAGTTTGTTGTGGTGGCTGTTTTTCCAGCGTTTCGGTTATCGTCAGGTGATGTATCACGTAATGGTCAAATCGGTTTTGCGGGCGATTCGCGGCAGTTCGGTTGACTGGAACAAAATTGAAAGAAAAGCGACCGTCGAAGCGCAGCGGGCGTGATTTCAGATTTCAAATTCCAGATTCCAGATTTCAAATTCCACATTTTGGAATTTGAAATCTGGAATTTTCTCTTTTCCCGCCTTCAAACGTGATTTTTTTTGATAAAATCGTTAAACTTCATTATCAAAGTCAACGCCGTTCAGCCTGACGGCAATGAGCATCAAAGGAAAGTCAAGAGGAGAAACTATGCGATCACAACTGAAAAAATTTATGGAAGCAATCGGCAAAGATTCGATTGCGATTATCCCGGCGGCGCACGAAGTAACGCGCAGTTACGACACGGAATTTAAGTTTCATCAAGACCCGGATTTTTATTATCTGACCGGCTTTCCCGAACCCGACGCGATTGCGGTGATTAATCCGTCGAGCAAAAAAAATCCGTATATATTGTTCGTCCGCCCGCGCGACCCGGAAATGGAAACGTGGTTCGGCAGACGCGAAGGCACGGACGGCGCGAAAAAAAATCACGGCGCGGACAAGGCGTATCCGATTGAAAAATTTGAAAGCGAAATGGCGAAACTCGTCAACGGACACGAAAAACTTTATTACCGTTTCGGCGTTGACGCGAAACTCGACCAGCAGATTCTGCAATATTTGTCCGGTCAAAGACAGCGGCGTTTGAAAACCGCGTATCCGCCGCACACGATTGTTGATCCGACGATTTTGGTTCACGAAATGCGGCTCATCAAAGCCGATGAAGAAGTCGAATTGATGCAGAAATCCGCCGACATCGCCGCCGAAGCGCATATTCTGGCGATGCGAACGGCACACGCCGGAATGAACGAATCGCACATCGAAGCCGTTATCGAACACTATTTTCGGATGAACGGCGCGAGCGGCGTGTCATATAATTCCATCGTCGGCGGCGGCGGCAACGCGACGATTCTGCACTACGTTGAAAACAACGCGCCGCTCAAGGACGGCGATCTGGTTTTGATTGACGCGGGCGCGCAATATCAAGGCTACGCGTCCGACATCACGCGCACCTTTCCGGTCAACGGCAAATTCACCAAGCCGCAGCGCGAGGTTTACGACATCGTTTTAGAAACCGAAATCGCCTGTCTCGAAGCCACGAAAAAAGGCAACACGATCAAACAGCGGCACGAACTTTCCATCGAAATGCTGACCGAAGGAATGAAAAAACTCGGACTTCTTAAAGGCAAAACCAAAGATTTAATCAAGAAAAAAGAGTTTATGAAATATTATATGCACGGTGTCGGTCATTATCTGGGCTTAGACGTTCACGACGCAGGCAGATATTTCACCGACCAAACCGCCAAAAACTCGCGCCCGTTTGAAGCCGGAATGGTTTTAACGGTCGAACCGGGACTTTACATCCCGCCCGACGACAAAAACGCCCCGTCAAAATATCGCGGCATCGGCATCCGCATCGAAGACGATATTTTAGTGACGGAAGACGGCAACGTCAATCTGACGACGAATTGCCCGAAAGATGCGGACGAGATTGAAGAAATAATGGCAAAATCCAAACAACTGGAAGAGCTGAATCTGATTTAAGATATTTTTTCGTCGCAAACACGCGAAAAATGATGATGAAACACAACGATTTAGACCTTGATAATTGGAGAGAAATCAACATCAATACCGAATCGTTGTGGCTTATCAATGAGCGTGATAAAAGCGGAAAACACACAAATATTTATCACGGAAATTTTGTTCCGCAAATCCCGAATCAGTTAATCAGACGTTTCACAAAAAAAGACGAAACTGTTTTCGAGCCGTTTATGGGAAGCGGCACGACGCTTTTTGAATGTGAAAGTTTGGGCAGAAAATATGTCGGTCTTGATATAAATCCGAAAATCGTTGATTACGTTCGGCAAAAAGTCGGAGTTGGAAGCGAACATTTTATTGAAGAATGCAATTCGCTTGATGCCGGAAAAGTGAGTTTGAATATCAGGCAGGCTTTTGAAATATTGTCCGTCAAAAATGTGCAATTTGTTTTAATGCACCCGCCGTATTTAGATATTGTGAAATTTACGGACGACGAAAACGATTTATCAAACATCGGCAATCTCAAAGATTTCATCGGTAAGTTTAAAGTTGTCTGCGAAAATTCCTTGAAATATCTCGACAAAAACAGATATTTTGCAATCGTGGTCGGCGATGTTTACAAAAACGGCGAAGTTTTGCCGCTGGCGTTTTATTGTATGGATATGATTAAACGCCATTTCGCTGTAAAATTGAAAGGCATCATCGTTAAAAACATCGAAGGCAATCGCGGAAAAATCGGACAAAGAAAACTTACATAAATGAACAGAGACGGAGATTTAACATATTCGGAAGCTATAGAACAAGTTATGCGGCAAAACGGCTACTTTGCCCCATTAAAACTTTTGTATGAGCAAGTCTGGAATTTTAAGGACAAATCAAAGATTACTGGAATAACTCCAGATAAAACAATTCAAGAAAGAGTCTAAAGAGATGATAGATTTACCAGAATAGCAAAAGGATTTTATGCTCTTACTGATTTCATAACAGAAGTTGAAGAAGTAGATTTAGGCTTTTTTACGGTTGAAAATGATTCGATTGTCTTTAAAAATAAGAATCTTGAAAAAACTGAAAGATTAGCGCGCCAAAAAGTGCGAATTGGACAAACACGCTTTAGAAACAATTTGCTACTTGAGATGGGAAAATGTCCTATAACCGGAATTGATGATAAGAGAATTTTGATTGCAAGTCATATAAAACCTTGGTTTCATAGTAGTAATGAAGAAAGATTAAATACAAAAAATGGTTTATTGCTTTCTCCATTATTTGATAAATTGTTCGACAAGAACATTGGATTAATAACATTTACTCCTGAAAAGAGAATTTCAATATCAAAAAAAATATCAGAGGAAAGTATTGTCAGATTAAATATTGCTAACAATCAAGAATTTGAAAATTTAGATGTAAATGGAAGGGAAGATTTTCTCGAATATCATCGAAGTGTGATATTTCAAGGATAACTGTAATTTTATAAACTTTATGAGCGTGAATACTAAATTAAACAGTCGAAAATTTAAAAGTGAAGGAAAGTATAAATGTGAAGTTTGCGGGGAAAAATCAAAAGTGTTTCGTATGTTTGATATTGACGGAACAAATTTAATAGAAGCGTTGGTTTGCTTGAATTGCTGAGATGGCGAACTTCCGACAAAAAGTAAAGTATTCATAACGATATGAAAATTACCAAAAAATTTGAAGTTACAATTACTATTGACACTGAAAAAGCTAATACGAATGCTAACAAATGGGGCAAAACTTATGATTGGAATGGATACCCTAATTGGGAAATCAATTATTCGGGTGAAGAACATCGCTTTATCAAAAGTTGTATTAACGAATTTAGAAATAATTTCAAATTCACAGGGTTAAATTGTAAAATTAAAGAGTTGAAAGAGAGTTAAGTTTTTTTTGCGATTTGTTTGCAAGAACAAGCGCAATCGGGCGAAATTTTAAGACTTAATCAAAGAAAATAATCGCTAACGACTTTGAATATTACAGTTATATCTTGAATCAAAATTATATCGGCAATCACGAAGAAATCGAGTGGCGTGAATTTGTGAACGATTTGGATTATCTTGAAGGCGTTGAAGGTTTTGTTTACAACAATTATTGTTTGGGAAGCGGAAGCGAACGGCAGTATTTCAGCGACGAGAATGGTAAAAAGATTGACGCGATTCGGCAAAAAATTGAAGAGTGGAAAGTTGCGAAGCGCATAAACGAAAATCAATATTATTTTCTGCTGACAAGTTTGCTCGAAAACGCCGACGCGGTGGCGAATACGGCGAGCGTTTACGGCGCGTATCTCAAACATCTCAAAAAATCGGCGCAGAAAATTTTGACTCTCAAACCCGCGTTTTTTGACTTGAACGAAGCGACGCACGAAGTTTTTAATGAAGATGCTAATTCTTTGATAAACAAAATCGAAGGCGATGTTTTGTATCTTGATCCGCCGTATAATGCGCGGCAATACGGCTCGAACTATCATCTTCTGAATACTATCGCCAGATACGACGATTTCACGCCGAACGGCAAAACAGGTTTGCGACATTACGCGCGGTCGCTTTATTGTCAAAAGCGCGAGGTCGCAAAAGTTTTTGAAAATCTAATTGAAAACGCCGATTTCAAATACATCTTTTTGAGTTATAACAACGAAGGTTTGATGAGCAAAAACGACGTTGAAAAGATAATGAGAAACTACGGCAAATATGATTTGGCAGCGACCGAATATCAAAGATTCAAAGCTGACAAAACCGAAAATCGAAATCACAAAGCCACCGAAACTTTTGAATATTTACATATTTTGGAAAAATATTGAGGGAGAAAGTAATTTTTAAACCAGCTTCTCAAGTAATTTTCTCGAATTACTTTTCATTATTTCGTTTGGCGAGACTGGCGACGACGGCGAGCAGTTCGGCGGGTTCGACCGGTTTCGGGACGTGCATTTGGAAACCGGCGGATAAAACGCGCATTCGGTCTTCGACGCGGGCGTAAGCCGTCAGCGCGACCGCCGGGATTTGTCCGCCTTGTTCCGGCGAAAGTTCCCTGATGCTTTTGATTAAATCGTAACCGTCGCGTTCCGGCATTCCGATGTCGCTCACCAAAACATCAAATTTATCGGCTTTGATCGCTTCTAAGGCTTCGCTGACCGAAGCCGCGCTTTTTGCGTAACCATCGCATTTTTCAAACACAAACATCAGGATTTCGCGCGTGTCCGGTTCGTCGTCAACCAGCAAAATTCGCAAACCTTTGATTTCTCGCGGGCAGATAAAAGCAATGTTCTCGCTTGCCGCCGGCTGAATGTTTTCGGCATCTTCCAGTTCCATTCTAAGCGGCACCTTTTTTGACCGGACGGCGATTAAAGGAAATGTAACGGTAAAAACCGAACCTTGATTGAGTCCGCCGCTGAGGGCGTGAACCGTTCCGCCGTGCAATTCGACCAGGTGGCGGACGATTGCCAAACCCAGTCCGAGACCGCTGTGGCTGCGCGTGGTTGAACTGTCGCTCTGACGAAATCTTTCAAAAACATAAGGCAGCGTTTCGGGTTCGATGCCGATTCCGCTGTCGGCGACGGTGATTTTGACGTGCGAATTGACGCGCTCCATTTTTATCTGGACGCGACCTTGTTTCGGCGTAAATTTGATGGAATTTGATAATAAATTCCACACGATTTGCTGCAATCGGTCGGCATCGCCCGCAATCATTACGTGCGAATCTATCACGCGCTGAAGAGTAATGTTTTTCGCTTCGACGGCGGGTCGCACCGCGTCAATTGCCGATTCGATGACGACCGACAAATCCAGCGGCTGCACTTTGAGACGCATTTTCCCGGAAATAATCCGCGATACGTCCAACACATCTTCAATCAACTGCGCCTGCGATTTGGCGTTGCGCTCGATGGTTTCGATGGCGCGCTCGGCTTGTTCGCCGGACAATTGCTTTTCTTTAAGCATCCGCGCCCAGCCTAAAATCGAAGAAAGCGGTGTGCGAAGTTCGTGCGAGAGCGTGGCGAGAAATTCGTCTTTCATTCGGTTGGCTTCTTCCGCGCCGCGCCGCAAATCCCGTTCGCTGACCAGCAGATTTTGGCGTTCTTCCTCGATTTGTTTGCGCTCGATGGCGTTGGCAATCGTGTTTGAAACCGCCGCCATTGATTCGGTCATCGCTTCGGTCAGAATGTTTCGGGAAAAAGCGCATAATACGCCGACCAATTTATCTTCGACAATCAGCGGATAGCCGGCGAAAGAAGCCATTTTTTCGCGCTTCGCCCATTTTTTATCGCTGACCCGCGGATCGTCAGAGACATTGTTGGTTAAATGCGGCTGGCGTTCTTCGGCGATTTTTCCGATCTTGTACTGTCCGACGCGAACCCGCGAATGATCGCCGTCGAGATGCGTGTACAACCCCGAACTGGCTTGCAGTTCGAGAATTTTGCCGCTTTTATCGAGCGTCCAGATACGCGCGAAAGCGATGTCCAAATGTTCGACCAGCGCGTCGGTGCAGTGTTTCAGCAAATCTTGTAAATCTTCCCGCCGATTCAGAGCAATGCCGATGTCGCTGCTCAAAGTTGCCAGATTCGTGCGTTCGAGCAGCTCATCCTGTGCCTTTCTGCGTCCGGTTATGTCAATGACGACACCGGGAAGCTGCCGCGCTTTGCCTTCTTCGTCGCGCAGAACTCTGCCGCGCGCGACGACCTGACGAATCGTTTCGTCAGGATTGACCAAACGATATTCGACTTCGTAAAAATCACCGTTCGCTAACGCTTCATTAATCCTTTTTTCGACCTGCGCCGCGTCTTTCGGGTGAATCGCGGCGATATATTTCTCGATCTTTCCGCCATTCGCGTCTTCTTTGGAAACCGAAAAAAATTCCGCCAGATTCTCATCAGCGACCACTCGGTCATTGATTACGTCCCACATCCAAGTGCCGATTTCGCCAGCATCAAGCGCGGATTCGAGCCGCATTCGCGTATCCTCGAGCGCGTCGGCGGTTTTTCTGCGTTTCGACTCGCTCCACGCCACCCGATCTTCTAATTCCGCGTAGGCTTTATCCTGTTCCGCTTCTCTTTTTCGAAGTCTGTTTTGTTCGGTAATGTTTTCAGCGCGATGAATAACGTGGGAAATTTTGCCCGCCGCATCAAATATGGGAACGGTCGTCAGTTTCCAGTAGCGTTCTTCGTAGCCGCCGCCTTTTTCCGCCGGTCGCCGCACATCATACTTTTGAATCGGCAGAACATCGGTTTTGCCCGTTTGAAAAACTTTTTCTATTGAAGATCGAATATTGCCTTTGCCGAGCGTGTCATCATCAGGATTTTCAGGAAACGCATCAAATAAGTTCCGCCCGACCAAATCTTCGCGCGGGATCATCGTTTCGCGCAGATATTCATCCGTTGCGGCGACCACCGTCAAATTAGCCTGCGCGACGATATACAATCCCGGCAAAGTCTTAAATAATTGGCGAAAATCTAACGCGGCGGTTTTATCTGACATACTTCACTAAAGTTTAGTTTTGAGCTTAATCTTTGGCAAATAAAAAATTTGAATTTATTGAAAATAATTTCTTTTATTCAAAATCGAACCGCGCCGGTGAACAAAACAGTTTTTTCGACGTATAATTTTTTGATTATTCAAAGTTTAGGCGCGAGCGGGATATGTGTGAAATATGTTTTGTCCGAGTTGCGGTTTAGAAGAAAGTCAGCAGAACCAATTTTGCCGTGCGTGCGGAGCGGATTTGCGAAATGTCCGTTTCGCGCTCGAAAAACCGGATAACATTACGGCTTCTGCGGTTTCGGCGCGCGAAGAAATCGGGCGCGCCGTCGCCGCGAAGATTCGTGAAACTCAATCAGCTTACGAATTAAAAAAAGTCGCCGAAGACGTTTTGCCGCAAATCGAAAAATTTCTCGAATCGCCCGCCGAAAAACGTCTGCGCCGGATGCGAACCGGGACGATTATTTCATCAATCGGTTTGGGCGCGGCGTTGATGTTTCTTTTGCTGGTTTCAAACGGAGCAGACGCGCTAATAATGGTCGGCTTAGGTTTAATCACCTTTCTGATTGGTTTCGGTTTTGTTCTCAACGGCTTACTTTTCACAGTTCCGCGAAAAAGTTTGCCGGACAATTACGACGATGCCGAAAGCCAGCGCGAACTTGACGCGAACACGCGCGATCTCGTTTTGCCCGAATCAAATCAGATATTTTCCTCCGTCACCGAACCGACAACCCGCCATCTAAATGAAAGACCGGCGATGCCGCGCGATTAATTTTGTATAATAAGCAACTGGCGGAACGTGAATTTCTGCTTTTGTTTGCCTAAAAATATGAACAAAAAAATATGAACAAAAAATCTTCCGCACGAATATTTCTCGGCGGCATCACGCTTTGGCTGTGTTTGATCGGCACGTTTGCCCAATTCGGTTTTTCGCAGTCAACTTATTTTCCTCCGGCTGGAAATGATTGGCAAAAACAGACACCCGAAGAAGCCAGAATGGACGCGGCGAAACTCAAAGAAGCCGTTGAATTCGCCGTCGCCAATGAAGCGAAAGCTCCGCGCGATATGGAACTCGCGCAGGCGCAGACGTTCGGGCGCGAGCCGTTCGGCGAAAATATCGGCGCGAACAAACCGCGCGGCGCGATGACCGGAATTATTTTGCGAAACGGCTATCTCGTCGCCGAATGGGGCGAACCGTTTCGCGTTGATATGACGCATTCGGTGACGAAAAGTTTTCTCTCAACCGTGATTGGTCTGGCTTTTGATCGCGGGTTAATCAAAGATTTAAACGCGCCGGTTTATGAGGAAATGGCTCCGATTCTGGCTTATAATCCAAACGAAAATTTCGCGGACGCGGCGAATTTCGGCAAATCGAAATTTATTGATTTATTCGACACCAAACACAACCAAACAATCACTTGGGATTCGATGCTGCGGCAAACGAGCGATTGGGAAGGAACACTCTGGAGCAAACCGGATTGGGCGGATCGTCCCGACAAAGACCCGGCGAAATGGCTCGACCGAACGCGCAACGAACCTGGCGAAGTTTACGAATACAACGATGTTCGCGTCAACGCGCTCGCCCTCGCCGTACTCAACGTCTGGCGCAAACCGCTGCCGCAGGTTCTGAAAGAAAACGTGATGGACGAAATCGGCGCATCGCAGACGTGGCGTTGGTTCGGCTACGAAAATTCGTTCGTCGTCATTGACGGGCAAATTATGCAGTCGGTCAGCGGCGGCGGACACTGGGGCGGCGGAATGTTTATCTCGGCGCGTGATATGGCGCGTTTCGGACTTTTGACGGCAAATAACGGAAAATGGAAAAACAAACAAATAATCTCGGAGAACTGGGTGAAAATGGCCAAAAACGCCGACCGCCGCGCAGCCGACCTACGGTTTTATGAACTGGTTTCTCAACACCGATAAAAAACTCTACCCGTCCGCGCCCGCCACCGCTTTCGCGCACATCGGGAACGGCACGAATATGATTTATATTGACCCAGAACACGACTTGGTAATCGTCGCTCGTTGGATTGAAAACGCTAAAATTGACGGTTTTATTCAAAAAATAAATGCCAGTTTGAAATAATTAAAAGTTTACTGAAAACGAGACGTGTTTATCTTTAAGAATTTCGTTTCCAACTTACGAGTCCACAACGCAAAAAATCGCCGCGCTTGAAAATGCAACAAGCCAAAATCCGCCGACCTTCAACGCCAAAGATTGAACACGCTATTCCGATATTAAAGCCGTCGAACCGAAAAATATTTGGAATAGTGGACGGCGCGAAATTGAATAAAATGGCTTTGTAAAACATTTTTTGTAAATTATCAAGATTCTGCTAAAATACCGCATTATGATTGAAAACATTCAGGCAATTTATAAAAACGGAATGCTGCGCCCATTGCAGCCGCTTGATTTGCCGGAAAATAAAATCGTCAATATTGATGTGCGCGACGAACCAAAAGAGGGCGAGGAAACAATGCGGGAAAAAGCTGACAGAGTTTTGCGCGAAGCCGGTTTAATCAGTTCGATGAAATTCCCGAACGCCAAAAAACTTTCCGATGAAGAAAGGCGCAGGATCGGAAAACTTTTTTCCGGCGAAAAATCGTTGAGCGACTATATTGACGAAGACCGTGAAGCTCGCGGATGAATTTGTTTTATTACGCCGACAGCAGCGCATTGGTCAAGCGGCATATCACCGAAATCGGCAGCGCGTGGATTGAGCAAGAATTTGACGGGGCAAGCGGCAACAGAATTATCACTGCTAAATTAACCGTCATAGAAGTTTTAAGCGCAATGAATCGGCGGCGGCGCGAATCAAATATTTCCGCCACTGAATATGCCAATTTTTCCGGCGACTTTCTCGCCTTTGTGCAGAATGATTACCGAACCTTTGAATTGACTGATGCGGTTTTGCTCAAATCGCAAAGACTTCTGGAAAATTATCCGCTGCGCGCCGGAGATGCGATTCAACTCGCTTCGGCTCTGCTTGCCAACGCGCAGCTTCAAACCGCTCAACTCCCATCGCTGATTTTTCTCGCTTCCGATGTCCGCTTGTTGTCCGCCGCAAAAGATGAAGGATTGCAAACCGACGATCCGCCAAATACCGACATCAAAGCCGTCGAATCGAAAGATGTTTAGAATTTCGGGCAATGCAAATTTGCCTTTGATGATTTTTTATTAGCTCAGTTTTTTCGCAATGCTCACAAAATAGACTAAATAATCAGCCTCGCTTTCAGTATGGTAACTAGAGTCTTTGGTGTAATTCTCAAGTGAAAGTAAATTCATATCTGGATGAAGATGTTCAATCGCAGATACAATAAAATCAAGTCCCCAAACAATAGCTGTTCCATTTACATTCCAACTCTGTTTAGCGAAACTCATTATAAAATCTTCTGCTTCTTGCGGATTTTCAAAAAACCTTTTTTCTAAATATGCTTTTGCGCTTTCCGGCTTTTCAAATAACCACGCACGATACAAATTTGCTGAATTTTGCGGATAGCGTTTTTCTAATAATTCCTCATCTGCTTCAATTTCTATTCTTTCTACAATTTTTTCTATGACTGCTTTAGCAAGATCAGTCAGTTTATCATCTTCCGGTTCATCTCTGTTCTTTCCAATATATTTGGCAAATCTAAAATATTCATAAGCAAAATTTAGCGGAATTATCTCCGAAGCAATTTCAACAGCAACCCTAAGACGCTGTGCTTCGTCTTTTACTTTTTCCAGCAGATGTCTCAATAAATAAGCAGCGTGTGCAAGCGGAGATTGAATCAGGAAATTTGCAGCAAAGTCTCCGGTTGGGAAAAATTTACCTGACAACGCAACAGCCTTTGCCAACTTTATCGTTTTATCTTCTTCCAAATCATCTGCGAGCAAGGAAATTTTTTGTAAAAACAATTCTTCACGATTGTTTGAGACCAATTTTTTGATTTCGGAAACATTATTTTCCTCAGTTTGGGAAGTTAAATTACTAACAAATTGCTTTAATTCAACATCACTTATGTCAGTATCCGAAACACCAAAATCAAAATACCTTTGAAAATATTTTGGGGAGGCAATCTTTTTCTCTTTTGTCCATCGACTATGCCATTCTGTTCCGTAATGTGAATTTAAAAATGCTCCTGATGTTCTGGGAAATAGATTTTGAATTATCTTTTTTATGATTTCTTGTTGCTCTTCTGGAAAATTCTCAACGATCTTTTTTAATTTTTTATTGTGTTTTTCTTCTTCTTGTTCTCTTGGAAGATATAGGTGTGATGGTTCTAAAAGAAATACATTTTTATTGTCTCTGATTGTTTCATAAAGTTTAGGGAAAAATGTATGAACAGCTTCGATAGTTTGCAAATCCAAAATGTTCAACTCATCTTTTGTTTCGGGCATCGAAAACCAAAGATTATTTATGTATTTTTTTACAAGCCTTGGACTTTTTAGATATGAGCCGAAAGTTCTTATGAAAAAATAGCTCCATTCTGAATCTTCATTTTTTGGCAATTCAATTTTATTATCTTCTAAAAGTTTGTTTATATTATCGTAGGTTAGTTTGATTAATTTATCAGACGTTAATGGCGGTAAAGGTAAAGACAGTTGAATAATTTTTTCTAAAAAAGATTTTCCGGCTTCTTTGCTTCCATATTTGTCAGCAAGTGCTTCTGATACTCGTTCAATATCGAGCGAGAGAATATAAACTGTATTTGGAAAATCCGCTGAAAGTTTGACTAATCGAAAAATAGCTTGAACTTCTTCCTTATCTAATCTGTCAATATCGTCCATTATTACGACGATTTTTTTATCACTTTCGGATAATATTTTTTCAATTCGATCTTTTAAAACTGCTATATCTGCCTTTGGTTTTGCTTCGGCAAGTTTTTCTATGGTTTCTTTGGCATTTACACTCGCATCAATACCAAAAAAGCCAAATTTAACAGCTTCAAGCGGAGCCGCAACCCAAGAATACTTCTTTATCAAATCTGAAATCTTCTCGCCGGTTGTTTCAATTCTTCCCTCTAATTTTTCAGCTAAAGCAAAAAAGAAGTTTTCCAGCAATTGGTTTTCATCAGAAAACCGCCAAGGATTGAATTTTAGTAAAACAATGTGACCATTTAATAGAGTTTTATCTTCTTTATGTAGATGTTCTTCTAACTCTTCCACAATTATATTTAAAACGGAAGTTTTTCCTTCGCCCCAAGGAGCGTGAATACCGATAACAATACTTTCATCTTCCGTTCGATTTGCAACTATATTGGCAATCCGTTTTGAAAATGCTTTACGTCCAAATAAATCAGCTTTTGAGTCTTTAATTGGTTGATCTGAAAACATAATCGTTATTTTAACTTAAAACCAACCACCTTTCATATCCTTCAAAACGACCTGCGCCGTGTTGTGTCCGCTTGCCGCGAAAACTCCGCCGCCGGGATGGGTTGACGCGCCGGTTAAGTAGAGATTTTTGATCGGCGTTCTGTAGGCGGACATTTCGGGCAGCGGGCGAAACATAAACATCTGGTCGAAATCCATTTCGACGTGCATCACGTTGCCGCGCAATAATCCGAGCCGCTGTTCCAAATCCAAAGGCGATTGGACGAAGCGCGAGATAATCGAATTTTTGACGTTCGGCGCGTAGTTGTTGACGACTTCGATTAGTTTGTCGGCTTCGCGGTCTTCGATGTCTTTCCAATTTTCGCCGGTCGAAAGTTCGTAAGGATAATATTGTCCCCAGATGAACAGCGTGTGTTTGCCGGCGGGCGCGAGCGTCGGGTCGAGCGAAGAAAAAGTCATCGCCAGCGCGCCGGGATTTTTCGACGGAATGCCGTTCAGATAATCGGCGTAACTGCGGTCGAGATGATCCATTGTCGGACACATCAACTGCAAACCGTGATGACAATCGGCAGCTTTTCCGCCGTTCGGCGCACTCGTATAATCGGGCAATTCGGAAACGGCGCAGCGCACGATCATCCCGAAACCGTTGCCGATTCTCACGTTTTCGATGCGTTCCGCCAAACCTTCGGGCAGATTTTCTGCACCGATTAATTTCAAAAACGTCGTGTGAACGTGCGCGTTGGAGACGATGCGTTTCGCTTCGATGCGCTCGCCGTTTTCTAAAATTATGCCGCCCGTTTCATTGTTTGCAACTTCGATTTTGGCGACTTCGGCGTTTAATAGAACTTCGCCGCCGTGATGCGTCAGACATCGCGCCATCGCCTGCGTCAATTCGCCGCTGCCGCCTTTCGGACGCTTCACGCCGCTTTTGTGAATCATCGAATGCCAGCCGAGAAAATCGCCCGAAGCCATCGCCGTCGGCGGCGGACCGGACTGCGCCGCGAGCCACGCCATCGCCGCGCGTAAGCCTTCGTGCTTGAAAGTTTGTTTGACCAACGCGCCGTAACTCGTCATCAATTTGCGAACCATATCGGCGGGATTTTTCGACTTCGTGCCGAAAACCATATGCCGTCCGAGATTAAGCATCGTCGGCGGTTTCAAAAACGCCTGAAAAACGCCTTCGTTTAATTTCTCCCATTCAGTGACGAACTTTTTATAACGGTCAGCATCTTCGGGCGAGATTTTGGCGATTGATTCGCACGTTCGATCAACATCCTTCCAAAAATAAATCGCGCCTTCGCCGTTCGGCAGCGGCGCAAACGCAAACGGGTCGCAGTCCATATATTCCAACCCGAATTTCGTCAACTCCAAATCGGCAATGACCGGCGTGAGATGAATCATAATATGCGCCGACGAACCGACATCAATCTTATAACCGTCAATCAAATCATCCTGCGTGCAAACCGCGCCGCCGACGATGTGCCGCCGCTCCAAAACGACAACTTTCAAACCCGCTTTCGCCAGATAACAGGCGCACGTCAAACCGTTGTGTCCGCCGCCGATTACCGCGACATCGTAAGTTTTGTTCATAGATAAGATTATCTTTAGTTTGCCGCCAAAAGCGAAAGGCGGGAACAGAGAAAAAAATATTCTCGTTTCCCGCCTTTCGCTTTATTTACTGATTTTGATTAGCCTTTGGCTTCGCTCGATTTGCCGAGAAAGTTCATAATTTCGGGATTAACTTTGTCGGCGTGCGTCCAGATGACGGCGTGCGGTCCGCCCTTGATGACGACGAGTTTGCTGTCTTTGATGAGCGCGGGCAGGCGTTCGGCGGTGGCTTCAAACGGCAGAACGCGGTCGGCATCGCCGTGAATTAACAACACGGGAACGTCAATTTTCGCCACGTCGTCGCGGAAATCTTCGAGCCAGCTCGGAACGCATTTTCTTGCCGCGATTGGCGCGGCGCGGACGGCGACGTTCCAGCTCATCTGCACGGCTTCGTCGGTGATGCGTTTTTCGGTGAGCAGGTGCATTCCGCCGAGTTTGTCGGTGTTGTAAAAGTTCTCGAAAAACGCCGTAAAATATGACGGGCGATCTTTTTCGAGGGCTTCGGAAATATCGTCGAAAACTTTTTGGTCAACGCCTTCCGGGTTGTCGGCGGTTTTCAGCAGAAACGGCGGAATCGAACCGATCAAAACGGCTTTGCTGACACGCTCCGAACCGTATTTTCCGAGATAGCGCGTCACTTCGCCCGTTCCCATCGAAAACCCGATCAAAACCGCGTCGCGCAAATCGAGTTTCGTCATCAGCTTGTTTAAATCTTCGGCAAACGTGTCGTAATCGTAGCCGGTGGACGGTTTAGCCGACTCGCCGAAACCGCGCCGGTCGTATCTGATGACGCGAAAACCCGCGTCGAGCAGCACGTCGGTTTGTTTTTCCCAGGACTGAACATTCAGCGGATAACCGTGAATCAAAACGACCGGCTGACCCGTTCCCAAATCTTCGTAATAAAGTTCGATGTCGCCGGAATTTTCTTCGCCGACTTTGAATTTTGGCATTGTTTTTTCTCCCTTGCTTGTTAAATTAAATTTCGTCTAAACCGATTCCAAACAACCGATTTTTCCCCGTTCAATTCGCTGATTTCAAGAAAAAACAGCCGCATTCAACCGCTTTTTCTTCAAAAAATCCTGACGAACCGAAATAACAGAATACAACTTCTAAAATCGGATTTCCAAAACGAAATTAAATTTATTTCCCGGCGCGGCTCTGAAAATCTCTCGATTATTTATCGTCCTTAAAAATTAAAAACGGCGACACGAGAATCAGCAGAAAGCCCAAACCGCTTCCTTTAACACCAGACACCACCGCCAAATACGCGCCCAACAGCATTATCAACAACCCGACCAGAAAGCGGAAAGTTCCCGCCAGAATCGGCGTGTCGTAACTTTTATACTCTTCCACCTGACAATTCATTTTAATTTTCCTCCTCCAACTTCTTTTTTATCGCTTGATTTATGTGATTTTCAGCCAAAAATTTTTACCACGGCAGTTCATTCCCCAAATGGATAAATTTTCCCGTGTAGCCGTCTGCCGGCAGCGTCGCCAGATCAACCGACGTTTTCGCGCCTTCTTCGACCGTCAAATCGCCGTGCGGATTCATATCGGTTTTGACCGAACCCGGATGCAGCGTGTTGACTTTGATATTCGTGTCTTTCAGTTCGTGCGCGAGATGCACGGCGTAACCGTTGAGCGCGGTTTTCGAGATGTCGTAAGCCGGAAGTTTGTAATTGTAAATCGGCGAATTCGGATCGCTGTGCAAAGTCAGCGAACCCAAACCGCTGGAAACAAAGACGATTCTGCCCGCGTCGGATTTTTTAATCAGCGGAATAAATGTCTGCGTCACGGCAACCGTGTTAAAAAAATTCGTGTCGAAAGTGTCGCGGAAAACGTCCGGCGAAGTTTCGCTCGCCTGCAATGCTTTATCGCCAATTTCGAGATTTATTCCGGCATTATTAATCAGAATATCGAGCTTGCCGAATTTATCTTCAATATATTTTTTCGCGCTTTCGTGCGTTTTCGCGTCGTCAACGTCGAGCAGAATAAATTCCGCGTCGAAGCCTTCGTCTTTCAATTTGGACTCGGCTTCTGTGCCGTTTTCCTCGGTTCGCGCACCGACTAAAACCTTGATTCCCTGTTGTCCGAGTTGGCGCGCGGTTTCAAAACCGATGCCGCGATTTGCGCCAGTAATTA
Organism: Pyrinomonadaceae bacterium; assembly: GCA_965217575.1. Taxonomy (GTDB): domain Bacteria; phylum Acidobacteriota; class Blastocatellia; order Pyrinomonadales; family Pyrinomonadaceae. Next base: position 2,785,239 of record OZ244558.1, read on the forward strand.
ATGCTGTTTTTTTATTTTCACTCATTGTTTTTTCCCCCTCATCTTCAAAATTCTAATCCAATTGAAATTAATTTCCGTGATTGTATAGTTTTGCATATATACAACCATCTATATATCAGTCAAAAAATTTAGACCGGCTGTTTAATCTGCAAACGCTTTTGCAGTTCGCTGATGTATTCGTTCATCGTCTCTTGATTGGGCGTAAAATACTTAAATTGTCCCTGACAGTTCGGCGTAATCAAATCCGCTTCGGTCAATTCTTTCAAATGATGCGAAACGGTCGCCTGCGCGACATCAACTGTTTCACAAACACTTCCCGAACAAATACCGCCGCGCGCGTCGGTCGCAATGGTCTGAAAAATATCGAACCGGCGCGGATCGGCGAGTGCTTTTGCTACTTTTTGAAATCTCTTGTCGTCCATAATTTCCTTGACTTCGATATATTGACATTCATCTATGTATCTTGTCAAGCGAAAAATCTACGGCAGTTCTCGATTTCGCATCTGCTTCCGGGTGAAAAATTCTAATTCCAAAATTTCAAGCTCTGCCAGATTTCCGGCAGAGGCTTTTTGGTGTGGCGGCAAACGAGAATGTGATATTGTTCGTAACTTTCCGAATACGCGAAATTGACTTCGGTTTTTTCTTCGACCGATTCGCATTTTTTTTCGGCTTCTTCTTTCGACGCGCCGAGCAAAATCAAAACTTCGCCCGTGTAACCGCGCGGTTCCCACAAGAAATAACTCTGGTGCGGGCTGATCGCTTTCGGCAGACCGTATTGCCCGCCGTAGAAATCAATCGCGCCCGCTTCGCCGTAATTGCCGGCGAAAATCCCGGCTTTGGCGCGGTCTTCGGGCGGCAGATTGTTATAAACGGCGGCGACTTTTTCAACCATTTCGCGCCAGCCGAGCTGTTCGCTGAAAATTTGCTGTAACTGGCTGTCGTGTCCGACTTCGGATTTCGGCGGTTTTATTCCGATTGTTTCCTGATAGCGAACGAGCGTTTCAATCGGCAGAATCGGCATCACGGTCGGCGCGACGATAATTGCCGGAAAGAAAATCAAAACCGGCAGCGCGTATTTCACAAACCGCAGAGCGCGGACTCGTTCAATCAATTGCTCGAACCACACCGCGCCGCCCGCAAAAAGCATCGGATAAACCGGCGCGAGATAATAATCTTTCGCTTTCAAACAGATCATCAGCGCGAGCAAAACAAGATAACAAATTCCGAGAAAACGAAATTTTTTGCCGTTTTTATCGGCGAGAAAAAACCAGATTCCCGCCAGCCAAACCGGAAACGCGGTCGGAAACATTCCCAAAATCTGCGAAACGATGAAACCGAGCGGCGACATTACGACGTTCTTGCCCGATTTTTGGACGTTTTCCAGCAATTCGAGCGTGGCAAAATTATTTTGAAACTGCCAGATGATATTCGGCAGAAAAATCAAAAACGCGATCACGCCGCCGAGCCGGAAATATTTGTCGAGAAAAACTTTTCTTTTATCCGTCAAAACCAAGCCGGCGACCAAAGAAAAACCGAAAAACAACATCGAATGTTTGTTCATCAAACCGAGTCCGGCGAATAAACCAAAAAAAAGCCAATTAATTGAAAAATTTTGGATTTTAGATTTTGGATTTTGAATTTCCTGCGACGTGTTTTCCGGTTGATTTTTGACGGCGCGGACGGCGAAATAAACGCAGAGCATCCAGAAAACGGGTTCGAGCGGGTTCATCGAAAACAGATCGTCGAGCGCGAGATACATCGGCGCGCACAAAACACACAGGCACGCGAGAAAAGCCGCGAAACTTCTGCCGCCGAATTCTTTAACCAGAACGGCGGTCAGAAAAACTTTGAACGCGCCCGCGACCGCCGGAATAAATCTGAGCGCGAACAGCGAATCGCCGAGCAAAACACGGCTCATTTTCGCCATCAGCGCGACGAGCGGCGCGTGATCGGGATAACCCCAAGCGAGATGTTCGCCGCACGCGATGAAATAAAGTTCGTCGCGGAAATAGCCGTAATTTGAATTGAATGTGAAATGCAGAAGAAGTTTGAAAACCGCGAAATATGTGCCGACGGCGAGCGGCGAAAACCAAAATGTCTAGCGCGCACAATTCCTTTTTAACTCATTCATAATCGTTTATTTTTTAGATAACAACTAATTTTACCGTTCAATAATTGCTATTCGTTCAAACGGTTTTCAAGTTCGATAAGTTTCGCCAGAAACGATTTTCTTTTCGGTTCGGCAAACTCGTTGCCCTGCTGAATCGTTTGAAAAAGTTCCCACGAATCTTCGCTGACGAGCCGCGCCGCGCGCATTAATTCCTGATATGAAACGGTGGCGAGTTCGGAATCTGCGATGTGCAGTTCGTCCAGAGCGCGGGCGACAAAATGAGTTAAAGCCTGGACGTGCGCCATTTCGCGGTCGTGCGTTTCGGGCGATTTTTCAAATACTTTGAGCTTTAATTCTTCACTGAGAAACGCTGAAATTTCTTCGCCGCGCGTTGTTCTGACCGGACACAAAGCGATTCGCAAACCTTCGATGCCGCCCTTTCCACTCTGCGGTCCGAACAGCGGATGCGTACCGATGATTTCGACCGTTTCCGGCAAAATTTCGCGCATCAGGGCGAGCGGTTTCACTTTTACGGAACAAACGTCGAAACACAGCGCGTCTTTTCGCAAAAACGGCGCGGCGCGGCGCAGAACAGTTTCCAAAGATTTGAGCGGAACGGCGAAAATGATGATTTTTTTGCCCGCTGTGTTTTCAAAATCGCGCCATTTAACGCCGATTTTCTCGGCTTCGGATTCGAGATCGGCGTTATCGAAAACCGATACGTCAAAAAACGGCGCGAGGTGCCGCGCCATAAACCGTCCGAATTGCCCGAAGCCGATAATTCCAATTTCAATCATTTTGTCGAGTCAGAACCGTCTGCGGTAGCGGACGGCTTAATTTGGTGTTTCGAGCAGTTCGCGGAAATTTCAAGATTTAATGTTCAACCGCCCCCTACCGCAGACGGTTCTGACGTGAAATCTGCAATCGCCCGCTGACACAGACGGTTCTGACACGAAAACTAAATTGAAGCCCGATTGAATAAATTAGTTTGATTTTCCCGCAAACGGTTTTCGGCGATTTCGATATATTTGCTTTCGATTTCGATGCCGACGAAATGGCGGTTGAGATTTTGACACGCCGCCGCCGTCGTTCCCGAACCCAAAAAAGGATCGAGAACAAAATCGTCTTCGCGCGTCGCCGACTGGACGAGCATTTCGATTAACCTGATCGGTTTTTGCGACGGATGTCCGACTTTTTCCTTTGAACTTCCCTTCAAACTCGGCACGCGCAAAATATTCGTCGCGTATTTCCCTTTTTCCAGATGCGTCCGCCGCGCGTCCAAATCTTTGTAGCGTTTATCTTTTAAATATTGTTTGATGGTTTCGTCGTCGTAGGAAAGCCGCACCGCATCTTTGTCGAAATACGGTTTAACGTCTTTGCTTTTGCGAAGCACGAGAATCATTTCGTAACACGGCGTAAAACTGTCGTAGCGTTCGTTGTAACCGACGGCGCGATCCCAGATCAACATATCGTGAAACTGCATTTTGCGCGTCGCCATCGAACATAAATGCAGCCACAAATGTTCGCGTTTGCCCAATTGCCCGAAAACGAAAAAAAGCCCGTCGTTTTTCAAAACGCGGGCGCATTTTGCCATCCAATCTTCCGTCCAATTCAGATAATCGTCTTCCGTCTGCCACTGATTGTCCCAGTCTTCGCCGAGTAAAACCTGAAAATAAGGCGGATCGGCGATGATCGCCTGAAAAGTATCTGCGCCGAATTCATCGAGTTTTTCACAGCAGTCGCCCTGATAAATTTTCAACTGTGGAGCGGAAGAATTCTGCATAATGTGGTTTTTAGTCTAATTCGCGCAAAACGGTTCGCGCCGGCGCGCCGTCGCCGGTCCCTTCGGCGATTTTCAGCGGCAGACAAATCAGTTCGTAATCGCCGCCGGAAACTTCGCGCAAATCCAAACCTTCAATAATAATCACTTGATTTTTCAGCAAAGTAATGTGCGTTTGAAAATCTTCCGAGCCGAATTTTTCGACCGAAAGATAATCAATGCCAACTAGTTTTACGCCCAAATCAACCAGCTTTTGCGCCGCGTCGGGCGCGATGTAGGTGAAATCCGTTTGAAAACCCTGACCCAAATCGTTCCAAAATTCCGAGTTGCGCGTTTTAAACAGAACGCGCTCGACACCTTTGAGATCAACATTTTCGAGCTGTGCCGCGTCAACCGCCGCCGCGTTTTTGTCAATTTCAACGACGCGAACTCTGCCGATTAAAACATCGAGCGGGAGTTTATCAACTTTGCGCGAGCCTTCGATAAAATGATTCGACGCGTCAACGTGCGTCGCCGTGTGCGCTCCGAAACACAGATTTGAAACATTGGCGGGCGCGCCGTCCGCAATAGCGTGCGCGGTCGTAATTTCCACTTTCGGATCGCCCGCGTAAACCGGCGTTTGCGAACTGATCGGAACGCTGACATCATAAATTTTCATAATTACAAATGATAGCGTTTCGCCGCCGAAAAACAAGTTTTCGGCGGGATTATTTTACAATTTTTTCGCCGGAATACTTTTTCCGATGGCAAAGACTTTAATCAACGCCAAACCTGCGATAAACCCGCCGATATGCGCCGCGTAAGCCACGCCGCCTTCGCCCGCCGGAGCTAAATAACCTTGCAGAATTTGATAACCGATCCACAAACCGAGCGCGACATACGCCGGAACAGTCGTGTAAATATTGAATAATAATGCGCGAACTTTTCGTGTCGGAAATAAAAGCATATATCCGCCGAGAACGCCCGAAATCGCGCCGGACGCTCCCAACATCGGAATAATCGAATCGGGCGACATCAATATTTGCCCGAATGCGGCGGCGAATCCGCACATTAAGTAAAATACGGCGTAGCGCGTGTGTCCGATGAGATTTTCGATATTGTCGCCGAAAATCCACAAAAACAGCATATTGCCGAAAATATGCGAAAAACCGCCGTGCATAAACATCGAACTCAAGATATTGAAATACACGCCGAGCGGCGCGGCGTAATTCGGAATCTGCGCTGTTTCGCCATTCAAACTGTCGTGAATGACTTGCATTCCGGTCAAATCAACGCCGCTCGTAATCTCACGCGGCACGAGCGAAAACGCGTATGTAAAATGTTCGTTGCCGCCCAAACCCTGCAAAAATACGAAAACCAGAATGTTGATCGCAATGAAAATATAATTGACGTAAGGCGTAATTACGCGGTCGCTGTTATCGTCGCCGATGGGAAACATTTTTTTATCTCCTTAATTTTTAGAACAAAATTTCGTCAACCGCCAGTTTTAATTCGGGCAGAATTTCCGATTGCAGAATTTCACCGCGCCGCAAAATTTTCACAATATTAAAACTATAATCGCGCGATTGCGAATGAATTTCGATTGTCTCGTTTGTTAAGTTGATTAACCAAACTTCGGGAATTTCGTGTTTAGCATAAAGCGGAATTTTACGATTCCGGTCATAATCCAAAGTTGAATCGGAAACTTCAACCAAAATCAGAACATCTTCTGCCATCGGCTGCTTGCCTGAATAAAAGTCATCGCGTCTTTTCAGTAAAGCGACATCAGGCTGCGGTTCATTAAATTCATCGAGAGTAATCGGGTCTTGAACCGAATAAGTTACGCTTTTGCCAAGTTCGTCGCGTAAAAGTTCGTCAAGTTTTTTGACACAGGCGGCGTGGCGTTTCCCAATCGGCATTTTTTTTATCAATTCTCCTTCAATAATTTCGGCGCGTTCTACATCTTTCAGCATTCCCAGATCAATCATCCGGTAATAATCATCTACCGTAAAACGTAAGCGCATTGTTTTAACCGACATAAATTTCACCTCAAAATAATTTTAACCGAAAATTGCGAAACGAAAAATATTTTTCTCGTTACGCGGCGACAATCGCGTCGTGTCCGGTAACTTCTTCGAGTTCGGCTTCTTCGCGTTCCCATTCTTCGTTGCGAAACGCGCCTTCCCATTTGGCAATGACGACGGTTGCCAGACAATTGCCGACGACATTAATCGCGGTTCGCGCCATATCCATCAGTTCGTCAACACCGAGAATCAGAATCACGCCTTCGACCGGCAGATTGAACGAGGCGAGCGTTCCGAGCAGAATGACGAGCGACGCGCGCGGCACGCCAGCAACGCCTTTGGAAGTCAGCATCAAAGTTAAAAGCATCACGATTTGCTGCGTCCACGACAATTCGATTCCGGCAGCTTGCGCGACGAAAATCGAAGCGAGCGCGAGATAAAGCGTCGTGCCGTCGAGATTAAACGAATAACCGGTCGGCAGAACAAAGCCGACGATGCGGCGCGGAACGCCGAGGAAAACCATATTTTCCATCGCTTTCGGCAGCGCGGATTCGCTCGAAGTCGTCGCAAAAGCGATAGTTGCGGGCGTTTTAACGGCGTTGATAAAATCCCGCAGCGGAACTTTGAAAATCAGCGCGATGGGCAGCAAAACCAGCAGAGCGAACGCGACGAGCGCGCCGTAAAGCGTACCGACAAGCATTCCGAGATTTTTCAAAACTCCCAAACCGCTGTGTCCGACCGTGTAAGCCATTGCCGCACCGACCCCGACGGGCGCGAATTTCATTATAAATTCGGTGAATTTGAACATAATATCGGCGAGCGATTCGCACCACAACACAACGGCTCTGGCTTTGTCGCCGATTGCCGTCACCGCGAGCGCGAAAATCACCGAAAAAACGACGATTTGCAAAACGTCGCCTTCCGCCATCGCCTGAATAATTGAAGTCGGCGAAAGGTGCGCGATAATTTCCCCGAAAGTTTTTGGTTTGGCGGGCGGTTCGGGCGCGGTCAAACCTTTCGCGGCGGTATCAGCGGCTTCGGCGGCTTTGTTGGCGGCAATCGCGCTCTGCGCTTCGGCTTCGGCGAGCAGATTCGGATTCGTCGCCGTTTGCGCCCGCAGCTCTTCGGCGCGTTTCGCCGCTTCGCCCGATTCTTTCGCTAAACCTTTCGCGCGGTCGGCAAGCACCGCTTTATCCTCGGTTTTCACCACACCCGCCAACGAAACTCCGTCGCCGGGACGCGTAATATTGACGGCGGCGAGACCAATAAACAGCGCGAGCGTCGTAACGATTTCAAAATAAACCAATGATTTCAAACCGATGCGCCCGACCTGCTTGATGTCTCCCGTGCCGGAAATGCCGATGACGAGCGTCGCAAAAATCAGCGGCGCGATGATTGACTTGATTAAATTCAAAAACAGGGTCGAAAGCGGACGCGCCGCGATTCCCCATTCGGGCAAAAGCCAGCCGAGAAAAATTCCCAGCACCAAGCCGATCATAATTTTCCAGGTCAGCGAAATTTTCGGAAGTTTCATAAATTTTTGATTTTGCTTTAGATTTTTTGTTTGTTTTCGTAATTTTGAACTATATTAAACTTCAAATTTCGCTATTCACAAAGTTTGCTTTTTATTTTTAAGACGAACCGTGAACCGCCGGAAGAAAAACCGACGCAAATTAATTGCAAATTTTCTTTGCGTCTTTTCCGGTCGGCGCGATATTCTTCTTATAATGAGCAGATTAAAAAATTTCTTCGCCGACTCTGCGGAAAGCGTTGATGAGGTTCTCAAAAGACTCGTACCGCCGCCACAAATTGAGCCGAAAAGATTACGCGAAGCGATGTGCTGGAGTTTATTCGCGGGTGGCAAACGCTTTCGTCCCGCGCTGGTTTTGGCGGTCGGAAAAACATTCGGCGCAAACGAAAAAGATTTGCTGAAAACGGCGGCGGCAATCGAAATGATCCACACTTATTCGCTGATTCACGACGATCTGCCCGCGATGGACGACGACGATTTGCGGCGCGGACGTGAAACCTGTCACAAAAAATTTGACGAAGCGACGGCGATTCTGGCAGGCGACGCGCTGCAAAATCTAGCATTTAAAACCATCGCCGAAGACGAAAATTTGAGCGCGGAAATGCGCGTCAAACTAATGAGCGAAATTTCCGGTTCAGCCGCGCAGATGGTTGACGGACAGCAATTAGATTTGGAAGCCGAAGGCGTAAAAATTTCCGTCGAACAATTGGAAAATATTCACCACAACAAAACCGGCGCGATGATCTGCGCCTCGGCACGTTCCGGCGCGGTCATCGCCGGAGCCGGTGAAAGTAATTTGGAAATAATTACAAATTACGCTGCTAATCTCGGTTTGCTGTTTCAAATTACCGACGATTTGCTGGACGCGACGCAAACTTCGGAAATTTTAGGCAAAACGGCGGGAAAGGATGAAAAGTCGAAAAAAGCTACTTACGTTTCGCTCTACGGCTTGGAAAAAGCGTCAAAAATGGCTGAAAACGTTCACGCGCAATCTTGCCGGGAATTGAAAAATATTAGCAAGAATACGGATTTGCTTTGCGAAATCGCCGGTTTTATTCTTCGCCGAAAAAAATAGAGTTGTAAAAACAGTTCAAATTTTTGATTTTTGTGATTTAATAACTTTCTATGAAACGCGATTTGATTCACGAATATCTTTTATATTTACAGGTCGAAAAGGGTTTGGCGAAAAATTCCGTCGAAAGCTACGAAAGAGATTTGGCGAAACTGCGCGTTTGGGCGGAAAAAAATAATTTTGAAATTGTGAAGCTGACGCGGCGGGATTTGCGCGAATGGCTGATTGATTTGGCGGGCGCGAAGTTGTCGGAAAATTCCAAACGCCGCTTAATCAGTGCTTTGCGCGGATTTTATAAATTTTTGCAGTTTGACGGACATATCGCAAAAAGTCCGGCGGAAGATTTGATCGCGCCGCAGAAAGGTGTTTACCTGCCGAAATTTTTGAACGAAAACGACATCGAAACTTTATTCGCCGTGCCTGATATTTCCGGCGAAATCGGTTTGCGAGACCGCGCGATTTTGGAATTGATGTACGCCTGCGGTCTGCGCGTTTCCGAAGCGGTTGATCTAAAAATCGGCGATATGGATATTGACGCGGGAATTTTGACCTGCAAAGGAAAAGGAAGCAAAACGCGGCGCGTTCCCATCGGAAAAAGCGCGGTTGAATGGCTGAAACATTATTTAACGATCAGGCGAAAAAAGGAAAACATCGAAATAAAAAATCTTTTCGTCACGAGTTCCGGCAGACCGCTCAATCGCCAGGTAATTTTTAAGTTTATCAAAGAATACGCGGAAAAAGCCGGACTCGAAGACGTTTCGCCGCACACTTTGCGCCACAGTTTTGCAACGCACTTAATTCAGCACAGCGCGGATATTCGCTCGGTTCAGCAGCTTCTCGGACACGCTGATATTTCGACCACGCAGATTTACACGCACATTACCGACGCTCATCTGCGAAAAACTTACGAAAAATTTCACCCGCGCGCCCATCAAACGAAAAGCACTGATGAAATTTAGGAACCGAAGCAAAATTCACACATCGAGACTTGCAAATTAATTAGAACTTGGCTAGTATGTAGAATTTGCTAATCAGCTCAAAATGTTGATAATAGCAGTAACGATTTGATTGCATGGGTGGTCGAGCGGTCAAAGGCAACGGGCTGTAAACCCGTCGGATTAATTTCCTACGTAGGTTCAAATCCTACCCCATGCACCACGTTTGATAAGGATAGAGGCGAAAGGATGAAGGGTAAAGTTTAATTAAATTTTTATCCTTTACCCTTCATCCTTTCGCCCTTAAATTAGAAGCGGGAGTAGCTCAGTTGGTAGAGCGTCAGCCTTCCAAGCTGAATGTCGCGAGTTCGAGTCTCGTCTCCCGCTCCAAAAATTTTGATAGTAACATTTTTGTTGTTATTTAAGCCCGAGTAGCTCAGTGGTAGAGCGCATCCTTGGTAAGGCTGAGGTCACGAGTTCAAATCTCGTCTTGGGCTCCATTATTTTTATAAGTTTATAGTTTGAGGATAAATAAATGTCAAAAGAGAAATTTGATAGAAGCAAACCGCACGTCAATATTGGAACCATCGGACACGTGGATCACGGCAAGACGACTTTGACGGCGGCGATCACGAAAGTGATGAGCAAGAATAATCCGAAGATGGTTTTTCGTGATTTCGCTTCGATTGACAATGCGCCGGAAGAGAGAGCCAGAGGAATTACGATTGCCACCGCGCACGTCGAGTATGAAACGCCGAACCGTCATTACGCGCACGTGGATTGTCCGGGACACGCCGATTACGTCAAGAATATGATTACGGGCGCGGCGCAGATGGACGGAGCGATTTTAGTAGTCGCCGCCACGGATGGTCCGATGCCGCAGACGAGAGAACATATTCTCTTGGCGCGCCAGGTGGGTGTGCCTTCGATGGTCGTCTTTATGAACAAAGTGGACGCGGTGGACGACGAAGAATTGCTGGAGTTGGTGGAACTAGAAATCAGAGAGCTTTTATCATCGTATGAGTTTCCGGGCGACGACATTCCGATAGTGCAGGGATCGGCGTTAGGGGCGTTAAACGGCGAAGAGAAGTGGGAAGCGAAAGTGGACGAGCTGATGCAGGCGGTGGACGATTACATTCCAACCCCGGCGCGCGACACGGACAAGCCGTTTTTGATGCCGGTCGAGGACATCTTCACGATTCAGGGACGCGGCACGGTTGCCACCGGGAGAATCGAGCGCGGGATTGTCAACGTCAATGAGACGGTGGAGATCATCGGCATCAGAGACACGCGCAACACGGTCGTCACCGGAGTCGAGATGTTCAAGAAGCTGCTGGACAAGGGAATGGCGGGCGATAACGTCGGGCTGCTTTTGCGAGGCGTAGAAAGAAAAGAGATCGAGCGGGGACAGGTGATCGCCAAACCGGGTTCGATCACGCCGCACACGAAGTTCAAGGCGGAAGCCTACGTGTTGACGAAAGAGGAAGGCGGACGGCACACGCCGTTTTTCACGGGTTATCGTCCGCAGTTTTACTTTCGCACCACTGATGTGACGGGAGTGGCGCATTTGCCGGCGGGAGTGGAGATGGTGATGCCGGGGGACAACATCCAGATGGAGATCGAATTGATTGCGCCGATAGCGATGGAGAAAGGACTGCGCTTTGCGATCAGAGAAGGCGGGCGAACGGTCGGAGCGGGAACCGTTAGCGAAATTGTTGAATAGTTTTATAATTACAGGACTCCAAATCAGATTGGGAGTATTAGAAATATGGCAAGAGATAATATTATATTGCAGTGTACCGAATGCAAAGAGCGCAACTACGTAACGACCAAAAATAAAAAGACGACACCCGGAAGGCTGGAACTTAAAAAATTTTGTAATCGTTGCCGCTGTCATCAACTGCATCGGGAAAATAAATAAACGGAGATTCCAGGTTCTAGATTCAAGATTCCATATTTATAATCTGGAATCTTGAATTTGGAATTTTTAATCTTAGGGGTATGGTGTCAATGGTTAGCATGTCGGTCTCCAAAACCGTAGGTCCGGGTTCGAGTCCTGGTACCCCTGCCATTAGAGAAAATTGAGGAGATAAAACAGTGTCGGAAGCAGTTGACATCTTAGACAAAAATAATAAGGAAAAGGAAGGAATCGGTGAATTCATCCGCAATACGCGCGAAGAATTAGAGAAAACCACGTTCCCTTCTTCTGATGACGTAAAAAACACGACGATTATCGTTATCATTAACGTTATCTTCTTTGCTATTTATCTTTTTTTGGTTGATCAAGCCTGGGTCTTTATTTTAGAGGGTTTGACCGATTTAATAAACAAGATTGTCGGAATATAAGGATTTTTAAGATGAAGCAGTGGTATTTTATCCACACCTATTCGGGACACGAAAATAAAGTGGTCGAAAGTCTGAACGCTCGCATCCGCGATATGGAATTAGGCGATTTGATTACGGAAGTTTTGCTGCCGAAAGAAACAGTTGTCGAAATGCGCGGTAACAAGCGCATCGAATCGTCGCGGATGTTTTATCCGGGATACGTACTGGTTGAAATTGAGTGTGACGAAAAGGGGAAAATTCCCGACAATGTTTTCCACGCGATTAAATCTACGCCGAAGGTAACAGGATTTTTGGGCGGCAGAAATCCGACTCCTTTAACTCAACTGGAAGTTGACCAAATCGTCCACAACATTGAAGTTGCGACCGAAAAACCGAAACCGAAATTCACTTATGCGATTGACGAAGTGGTGCGGATTAAATCAGGTCCGTTTGCGAGTTTTACCGGTAAGGTAGAAGAGGTGAACGAAGAAAAAACGACATTGAAAGTTACCGTCACAATTTTCGGACGCGCTACGCCGGTTGAATTAAATTTCCTGGACGTAGAAAAAGTTACATTTGCCGAAGAAGAATAAAAATGAGGACTTTTTTGAATTTGTAAGTTCAAATTCAAAATCGTAAATCGAAATATGGCTAAGAAAATTACAGGATATATCAAGTTACAGATTCCCGCCGGGAAAGCGAATCCCGCGCCGCCGATTGGTCCCGCACTCGGGCAGCACGGCGTGAATATTATGGAGTTTTGTAAGGCGTTTAATGCGAAAACGGCGAACGACGACCCGGATATGAAAGTTCCGGTCGTGATTACGGTTTTCGCCGACCGATCATTTACGTTTGAAACCAAAACGCCGCCTGCCGCCGATTTGCTTCGCAAAGCATCAGGGATTGCGAAAGGTTCGGCGACATCGAACAAAACAAAGGTCGGCAAAATTTCGCGCGACCAAATTGAAGAAATCGCCAAGAAAAAAATGCCGGATTTAAATACGGCAAATCTTGAATCAGCGGTGAAAACGATTGAAGGAACGGCGAAAAGTATGGGACTGACAATTGAAGGATAAAGAATAAAGAACAAAAGATAAAGAAAATCGGTCTTTTAGTTTTTATAATTTATTCTCCAGATGTGGGAGAAGTTTAAAACTTCGCTAAAACCTGGGAGAAAAAATGAAAAGAGGAAAAAAATATCTAGCGGCTCTGGAAAAAGTCGAGCCGAACAAGAAATATGATTTGCCGGAAGGAATTTCCAAAGTCAAGGAAATCGCTTTCGCAAATTTTGACGAATCGGTTGAATTGACGATGTGGCTCGGCGTTGATCCGCGCAAAGCCGATCAACTGGTGCGCGGAACGATTGTTCTGCCGCACGGGTTGGGCGGCAAAGCCAAACGGATTGTCGTGATCGCGCAAGGCGATAAAATTAAAGAAGCCGAAGAAGCGGGCGCGGATTTTGTCGGCGGCGATGAATTGGTTGACAAAATCAAAGGCGGCTGGCTCGATTTTGACGCGGTTATCGCTACGCCGGATATGATGCGTTCGGTTGGGACGCTCGGCAAGGTTTTGGGTCCGCGCGGGCTGATGCCGAATCCGAAAACCGGAACCGTGACGATGGATGTCAAAAATGCCATTGAAGAAACCAAAGCCGGTAAAGTTGAATATCGCGTTGATAAAACGGGCGTTATTCACTCGCCGGTCGGAAAAGTTTCGTTTGATGAAGCCAAACTTCTGGAAAACACGCGCATTTTGATCAATGCGGTGATGAAAGCCAAACCAACGACCGCTAAAGGGCGTTATCTGAAAAAAATCAATCTAGCCGCAACAATGAGTCCGGGCGTTCTGCTCGACGAATTGTCGTTTGCCTAATAAGCGTAAGGAGCGAAAATAATGAAATCAAAAGAGCAAAAACAGAAAGACTTGAACGCCCTTACGGAGCAGTTAAATAATTCCAAATCGGCGATGGTCGTCAGTTTTAATAAAGTAACCGTTAATAAAGACCAGGAATTTCGCAATCAATTACGCGAAGCCGGAGCTAGTTACCAGGTGGTTAAAAATACCATCGCGCGTTTGGCAGTTAAAGGAACTCCGTATGAAAACGCCGGTGAATACTTCAAAGGCGTAACGGCAATCGCTTGGACGGACAACGATCCGGTGGTTTTGTCGAAAGCGGTGTCTAAATTCGTCAAGGATAACGCCGATCTTTATACATTTAAAGCCGGAGTCGTCGAAGGCAAAGTCGTTGATTTGAAACAAGTACAGGAAATCGCCAGTCTTCCGTCGAAGGAAGAATTGATTTCCAAACTTTTATTTGTCATCAACGCGCAGGCGCAGCGCATCGTGACGGTGATTAACGCCGTACCGCGTAATTTGGCGGTCGTTATCAAACAAATCGGCGATAAAGCTCCCGAAACAATGGCGGAGCAGCCGAAAGTCGAGGCGAAGACGGATTCTCAGGAAACAACCGAGCAGTCGGTTGCTCCGGCGGCGGAAATTGTTGAAGCACCGGCTGAACCGGCAGCCGAAACTGTTGAAGCGCAAGCTGAAATCGCGCCGGACGCTGAACAAAATTCTGAAAATACTGCTGAACCGGAAGAACCGGCGGCGGAAGAAACAAAATCAGAATAGAAAAATTTTTCTAAGCCGTACTCAAGGTAAAACGAGCGAAGCGATATGTCAGGTCGCTTTTGCGGCTCGGACATTTTCAGCAAGCGGAGATGCAACCCGCCGAAAAAAATGTCCCGTGGGTTCTCGCGGCTGACACTAACAAAGCCGTAAATCGGCGGTCGTCAATCGTCAGCAAAAATGAACGATTCACGACTTACGATTTACGATTCATAAATCAAAAACACAAGAACCCTTTAGGAGGAAGTTAATTTAATCATGGCAATTACAAAAGATGAAGTCGTAGAATATTTGAAAGGTATGACGCTGCTCGAAGCGTCGGAATTGGTTAAGGAATTGGAAGAAGTCTTTGGCGTTTCGGCGGCGGCGGCGGCGGCTCCGATGATGATGGCTCCGGGTGCCGGCGGCGATGGCGGCGCGCCTGCCGCAGAAGAAAAAGATACATTTGATGTGGTATTGACTTCTGCCGGCGGAAACAAGATTTCCGTCATCAAAGTCGTTCGTGAAGTTGTCGCCGGTTTAGGGCTGAAAGAAGCCAAAGAATTAGTTGACAGCGCGCCGAAAGCGATTAAAGAAGGCGTTTCCGCTGCCGAAGCCGAAGAAATTAAAACAAAATTGACCGATGCCGGAGCGACGGTTGAAGTTAAATAATTAAATTGTTATTTTAGATAAGGCAAGCGTTTGAACGGGCAACCATTTGATAACGCTTGCCATCTCTATTAATGTAATTTTGGTTGTTTAAATTTAAGGCGAAGAGAATAAATTCTCTCGAAAAATTGGAGATCAGTGTCCTTTTTGGCACTCTCGAAAAATTTATCTAACAGCAAAGCTGCTAACAAATAAGCGGTCAGGGAATGTTTTACCCTCGACCGCATTTGCCGTCTTTTCTTGAAAATTTGCAGATAGGTTTTGAAGCTATCGCATCTTAGCAAGAAAAAACGTTTAAATCAATAAAAACTTTCTTCAAGACAGATTTTCTAAAATATATGATTGACAATCCGCTACAAAAAAACACCAACGGGCTTGGTCGCCGAACAAGTCAAGCACCCAAGCGCGTAGATTTTTCAAAAATTTATACATCCGCCCGCATTCCTAATCTGATCGAAGTGCAGCGCGAATCATATAATCGTTTTCTGCAAATGGATTTGATTCCCGAAGAGCGCGATTTGGTCGGGCTGCAAACGGTTTTCCAGTCTATTTTTCCGGTTTCGGATTTTCGTGAAACCGCGACGCTCGAATTTGTCGAATACCAAATCGGCAACTGGCAGTGCAAATGCGGCAATCTTGAAGGTTTAGAGCATCTCCGCGCCAACTGTAAGGAATGCGGAGCGAAAATAAAAGTTGATCCGTTCAATCCGGCGGAAGTTCTCTGTAACAACTGCGGAACTTTCAATGCCGTGCGCCCGAAACTCTGCTCGAATTGCGGTGAGCCGGTCGGTTTGAAACACAAACACGACCAGCAGGAATGTCAGGAACGTGGCACTTCTTACAGCGTTCCGTTAAAAGTCAAAATTCGTTTGACGGTGTACGACAAAGATCCGGAAACTAATGTTTCGACGATTCGTGACATTAAAGAAGAAGACGTTTTCTTCGGCGAAATTCCGCTGATGACCGACAACGGAACATTTGTTATTAACGGAACTGAAAGAGTTATCGTTTCGCAGCTCCACCGTTCGCCGGGCGTATTTTACAAGGGTGACCGCGACGCGTATTTAGCGAAAATCATTCCGTATCGCGGTTCGTGGGTCGAATTTGAATACGATCAGAAAGGAATTCTGCACGCGCGGCTCGGCAAACGTAAAATTTTGGCGACGATCTTTTTGCGCGCTTTGGGTTTGTGGCTCAATCCGCAGATTGATATGAAAACCGTTTCCGATCAGATTTTGGAAGAAGTCGTCAAAAACGCCGAATATACCAACGCTGACATTCTGCGTCAATTTTATGTGACGGACGAAGTGAGCGTTCAGAACAGCAAATTGTTCGTTACGGTTAAAGACGGCGAAACTAATTTAAACGGAATGCGTGCCGAAGAAGAAATTAAAAGCGGCGGCGAAACGGTGACGAGAATCGGCAAGAAAGTTACCGCGTCGGCAATCCGCGAACTCAAAAAACTCGGCACCGAAAAAATTGAAGTCTCCGCCCAGGATTTTGAAGGCGCGTACGCGCTGGACGATGTGGTCAACACCGAAACGGGCGAAGTCGTTCTCGAAGCGAACAACGAAATTACGTCCGCTAAGCTCCAGCAGATCATTGAAGAAGGACTGGAGAGTTTTTCGGTATTTTTCCCTGAAAAAGATGTTGTTGGCAGCGTCATCGCGCAGACTTTGAAAAAAGATACAATTAGCAAGCCGGTTGACGCGCTGCTGGAGATTTACAGAAAAATGCGCCCCGGCGATCCGCCGACCGTGCCGACCGCTTACCGTCTGCTCGAAGGAATGTTTTTCGATGCCCGCCGCTTTGACTTATCGCGCGTCGGACGAATGAAATTCAATATCAAAATGGGCAGACCGGAACGCGATCAGTTAAATAATTTCCTGCTCGAAGCAAAAGATTTTTATGAAGTAGTCAATTATTTGCTGCGGATGAAAAAAGACAGCGAAAATTATTTTCAGGACGATATTGACCATTTGGGCAATCGCCGCGTGCGCGCCGTCGGCGAACTGCTCGAAAATCAATTCCGCATCGGTTTGGAAAGAATGGAACGCGCCATCAAGGAAAAAATGTCCATTCAACAGGATATGTTTACGACGATGCCGCGCGATTTGGTCAATGCGAAGCCAGTAACGGCTGCCGTCCGCGAATTTTTCGGTTCGTCGCAGTTATCGCAGTTTATGGATCAAACGAATCCGCTGTCGGAAATCACGCATAAACGTCGTCTTTCGGCACTCGGACCGGGCGGTTTATCGCGTGAACGCGCCGGATTTGAAGTCCGCGACGTGCATCCGACACATTACGGTCGCATTTGTCCGATTGAAACGCCGGAAGGTCCGAACATCGGTTTGATTTCGTCGCTGTCGTGTTTTGCGCGCATCAATGAATTCGGCTTTATCGAATCGCCGTATCGCAAAGTTGAAAACGGACGCGTTATCGAATACGTCAAAATCATCAACGGCGGCGATACGGGTTTGAAACCGCATTCACACGTTCCTTTAGAAGATGTCGAAGAAGGAAACGCCAAACTCAAAGAAGGCGGACGCGAAGCGGAATACGAACCGTTTCCGTTTTATTTGACGGCTTGGGAAGAAGATAAATATGTCATCGGACAGGCGAATATCGTGCTGGACGAAAAAGGCAATTTAGTCAACGAACGCAACGCGGCACGTAAAAAAGGTGAATTTATCACGTCTGACCGCGAAGAAATCGAATATATGGACGTTTCGCCGAAACAACTCGTTTCGGTGGCGGCTTCGTTAGTTCCCTTTCTCGAAAATGACGACGCGAACCGCGCTCTGATGGGTTCAAATATGCAGCGTCAGTCAGTTCCGCTGCTGCGCGCCGAAAGTCCGTTCGTCGGAACCGGAATGGAAGCGATTGCGGCGCGGGATTCGGGCGCGGTGGTTATCGCCAAACGCAACGGCGTGGTTGATTACGTTGATTCGGAACGAATTATCGTCAAAGCCGACCACCAGGTTGACGGGATGATTTCGCGCGAAGTGACGGCGGATATTTATTCGCTCGTCAAATTTACGCGCTCAAATCAAAACACCTGCATCAACCAGCGGGCGATTGTGCAAGTCGGCGAAAGCGTCAAAAAAGGTCAGGTGATCGCTGACGGACCCTGCACGGATCGCGGCGAACTCGCGCTCGGACGCAATGTTTTGGTGGCGTTTATGTCGTGGCGCGGATATAACTTTGAAGACGCGATTCTGGTTTCCGAAAGACTGGTCAAAGAAGATTATTACACTTCGATTCATATTGAAGAATTAGAAATCGAAGCCCGCGACACGAAACTCGGACCCGAAGAAGTAACGCGTGATATTCCGAATATCGGCGAAAATATGCTGCGGGATTTGGACGAATCGGGCATCATCCGCATCGGAGCGCAGGTCAAACCCGGCTCGATTCTCGTCGGAAAAGTGACCCCGAAGGGCGAAACGCAACTGACCGCGGAAGAAAAACTGCTCCGCGCCATTTTCGGCGAAAAAGCCGGCGACGTGAAAGATGCCAGTTTGACCTGTCCGCCGGGAATTGACGGAACGGTCGTTGACGTGCAGGTTTTCACGCGCAAAGGTCAGGAAAAAGACGAGCGTTCGCTCGACATCGAATCTTTGGAAGAAGATGATTTGCGGCGCGATCTGGAAGACGAAATTCGTATTCTGAGCGAACAGCGCGACGAGCGAATTTATGAGCTTTTCGACGGTCGCAAATTGACCAAAGATTTGACTGACGGCAAAGATGTCGTCATTCAAAAAGGCGAACCGCTGACCCGCGAAGTTTTGAAAAATGTTGATATTAAACTGCTTCGCAAAGCGGAAGTTTCCGCCGGAACGATTGACGTAATTGCCGAAATCAAAGAGTATGAACAGCGCACGACGCGCCAGATCAACATTTTGAGCGACATTTACGAAGAGAAAATCACCAAATTAAAGCAGGGCGACGAACTGCCGCCGGGCGTTATCAAAATGGTGAAAGTTTTCGTGGCGATGAAGCGAAAATTAAGCGTCGGCGATAAAATGGCTGGACGACACGGCAACAAAGGCGTTATCGCCAGAATTTTGCCGGAAGAAGATATGCCGTATTTGCCGGACGGAACGCCGGTTGACATCGTGCTGAATCCGCTCGGCGTGCCGTCGCGTATGAACGTCGGTCAGATTTTGGAGACGCATCTCGGCTGGGCGGGAAAAGTTCTCGGACTTCATTTCGCCACGCCGGTTTTTGACGGCGCGAGTGAAAAGGAAATCAAGGAATATATTCAGCTTGCCAACGATAAATACGACGAACTCGGCATTCCGGCTTCCGTCGGATTATCGGGCAAAACGCGGCTTTTCGACGGAATGACGGGCGAACAGTTCGAGCAGAAAGTAACCGTCGGTTACATTTATATGCTCAAATTGTCGCATTTGGTGGACGATAAGATTCACGCACGTTCAATCGGACCATATTCGTTGATTACTCAGCAGCCGCTCGGCGGGAAAGCGCAATTCGGCGGACAGCGTTTCGGCGAAATGGAAGTCTGGGCGTTGGAAGCCTATGGCGCGGCGCATATTTTGCAGGAACTTTTAACCTGTAAATCCGATGACGTTGCCGGACGCTCGAAAATCTACGAAACCATCGTCAAAGGCGATTCCGATTTTCAGCCGGGAATTCCTGAATCGTTCAATGTTCTGGTGCGCGAACTGCAATCGTTGTGTTTGGATGTCGAACTCATCACCGAAGATGAAATTGACCCGGACGCGATATTGTCAGGTGTCGGCGAAGTCGTCGGCGCAGATTAAAAACTTTGGAATTTCAGACTGCATTTTGCAGGATGCGGATTGCAGTCTGAAATTTTGGAATGTTCATAAGGTCTGCGGCGAGGAATAAAGTTATGAAACAAGTCCTACTTTTAACAATTGTTTTCTGCTTGCTTTTTACTGTTTGTTTAGGTCAGGAAGTTAAACTGCCTAATCAATCAAAATCTGCTGAGTCAAACGGGAAACAATTGGAAGATTTGAGATACCGATTTTCAGTAAAGTATGGTGGGCTTTTTTTCTCAAATATGTGGAGTTTAATCCACAATTATGAATCCGAAACAGAAGTTAATGATGTTCAGGAATATCTTAAAAAGTTTCTCGACGCACTGGAATCAAAAGACGAAGCAAAATTTAAGGAAATAGGAGGAATAAAAGCATTCAAGGAGAAATTTTCCGGCTTCTTGAAGTCCGACGACGATACGATTAAAGGATTTGCTGCGGTTATGTTAGGAATCACAGGCGACACTGATTACGCGCCGCCGATTGCCGCGTTAATGGAAGAAAGGGACAAATCTTTTACCGAACCGCATACATATCCCGCAGTAGTTTATCGTGGTCGCGCGGCAACAGCTTTGGGCATTCTCGGAGCAAAAGAATATGCGGGCAAAATTGCGCTTTTGCTTAAAAGTCAGAATAATTTTGATCGAACCGGCGCAATTTCCGCACTAAATTATCTCGATGCGAAGGAATATGCCAAAGAAATCGCTGCTTTGCTCGTGAACAAAGATTTTGCGGTTTATGACGATGTCTCACCGATTTATTTTTTAATCGAAACAGGAACGGCGAAAGATTACAAAAAAGAACTCGTTGAAGTAATGCTCGGAGAGTTCGGAATTGAAACCGTCAAAACCGCGACGTATGCGTTCGTAAAACTCGAATTAAAGGAAAATGCAAAGGATATTGCTAAACTTTTAAGCGTTGAGTTTCGAAAAGGTGATGCTGCGAAAGCCTTAGCATTGCTAGATGCCAAAGAATATAGCGATAAAATCGTACTGCTTCTTAGTGATGAAAACAGTTTGGTGAGGAAAGATGCGGCTTTGGCTTTAGGTGTCTTGAAGGCGAAAAATTATTCAGATAAAGTAGCGCAGCTTTTGAAAGATGAGTCAGGTTTTGTCAGGTATTACGCGGCAGTTTCTCTTGTTATGTTAGAAGCAAAAGAATATTACAAAGAAGCGATTCCAATAATAGAGAAAACGCACCAATCCGGCGCATATTTAAATGACGGAGATTTTCACGCTTTAGTTTTAGATAAATCGCGCCGGATAAAGGCTGATTTCAATCAGTTGTTGGAAAAAGCCAAATCTTTAAAATAATAAGAAATCGGTGTTAAAGAAAAAAGAGCAATGAGTAAAATTTCAAAAATCATTTTGGTTGTTTTGGTTGTCGGTTTACTTTTTTCGCTGCCGGTTATTTCTATAAATGTTGTTCCTAAAATTACACTAAGAGTTTTGAATGTAGATAGAAATCCGATGGCTAACATAAAAATATTTCAAGACTGGCAACATTGGACTTTTGAATCAAAGGAGCATAGAGAAGAGCAAGCATCAAACGTAGATGGTTATGTAACATTTACGGAAAAGAGCATTAGAATATCTGCATTTTCTTTAGTATTAGGGAAACTAGCGGAAACTATGAGCATTATTAACATCCACGCCAGTTCCGGTCCTTCTTCTATTTTTGGAGCAAAAGATTATGTAGCAGATGGATATTGGTGTTATGAAAACTGTTTTGAAGATAAACCGAAAGAAATCATCATAAAGGAAAAATTGAAATGATAAATTACTACAACCTAAAAAATTGTATGCACAAATTAGGTAATAATCACCCCAATTTGCTTGGAATAAAGAAGTTCTTAAATGCCTGCAACAATGTAGAAACTTTCGGTATTCCGAGCGGCTTTGATTTCTGCGCGAAAACGCAAACTGCCTTAGCACAATTTCAACAATTTAAAGGACTGGATCGAACGGGCAGAATGAATATCGAAACGTGGCGGGCGATTGGAAAAGAGATGAATGCTTCACAATTTGAGCTGATGTTTGGAACGAGTTCAAACGCAGGCGTATTGCGTAATATAATGTATGCTCACAGATTTCGTATGATGTTTCCGACGAAAACTCACAATGCGCTCGTAGAATATACTTTTGAAGAAGGAAAGGGAGGCGGAGGCGGATTATCAAGAAACGAGGTTGAAGAAATTGCACTCGGAAGCAGACAGACCGATACCTATTTCGGACACGGAAAATCAATTGGAGGGTGGGAAATTGACGTACCAATAACTCTGCTTATCAGCGAAGCATACAAACACGCAATGGTGCCGGAAGGTAAAACGGTCGAAGAAGCGCAGAAGCTGGCTTATGAATGGGTCAAAACAAATACTAAAGAAGCCAGAAGACTTCAGAGAGAAGAGGATGATGCCAGACAAAAATATATAGATGCACATAAAGACGGAAAACCCGTTCCTACTCCGGGACCTGATCCAAACCTTGTTCCCGGAAGTATGAATCTGAGTGCGTTAAACTCTTTCGGACACGCTTGTCATACTTACATGGACTCCTTTTCTCCCGCACATCACGGTTGGCAAAGATATGACATGCCGAAGAAAACCATCACTATTATTCAACCGTCAGGGGAAGAAATAGAGATGGAAGCATGGGATTTGAAAAAATTTATTGACGAAGGTTTGCAGCATAAAGCTGATGAAAACAATCCACCGACAATGGAAGAAAGAGATAACTGCGTAAAATATATGAGAGGAGCATTCTTAACGACGTTTACAAATAAATGGTTTAAGAGAGCCGTAAAGTCGGAAAGTGAAAGACAAAAAACTTATGATTTCGTAAAAGGATTAGGATTTTTTATTGAAGAAGATTTTGGAATAATGGAAGTTCCGCAGATAGAACTTCCGAAAGAAAATATGCAAAAAATTTAACGCAGATCAATTTATTTAGATAGAAAACTAATGTCAAAGTTTAAGAGAATAAAGAATTTGGATAATTAGTTTAGGGATTATTGGAGAAAAAAGATGTTTAGATTTCAAAACGAGAATAAAACGCAGTTAACCCCGAATTTCGAGGCGATTCGCATTAGTCTTGCCTCGCCGGAAAAGATTAAATCGTGGTCGCACGGCGAAGTTACCAAGCCGGAAACCATTAATTACCGCACGTTTAAGCCGGAACGCGACGGGCTTTTCTGTGCGCGCATTTTCGGTCCGGTTTCGGATTGGGAATGTCTTTGCGGAAAATATAAAAGAATGAAGCATCGCGGCGTGATCTGCGATAAATGCGGCGTGGAAGTTACGCAGTCGAAGGTTCGGCGCGAAAGATTGGGTCACGTTGATCTCGCTTCGCCGTGTTCGCACGTCTGGTTTTTCAAAGGCTTGCCTTCGCGCATCGGACATCTTTTGGATATTACACTGCGCGATCTGGAAAAAATTCTTTATTTCGAGCTTTATATCGTCGTTGATCCGGGCGATGTGCCGGAACTCAAGGAAAAAGATTTGCTGACGGACGAGCGTTTTCGTGAGTTGATGCAGGAGTATCCGCATCAGTTCGTCGCCAAAATGGGCGCGGAAGCGATTAAGGATTTGTTGATGAAAATTGACATTCCCGAATTGGTCGAAGAACTACGTCAGAAAATGCGCGAAGAAAATTCGCAACAGAAAAAACTAAAATACTCCAAGCGTCTGAAAGTTTCCAATTCATTTTTGAAATCGGGCAACAAACCCGAATGGATGATTTTGGACGTGATTCCGGTCATTCCGCCGGAACTTCGCCCGTTGGTTCCCTTGGACGGCGGACGTTTTGCGACTTCGGATTTGAACGATTTATATCGCCGCGTGATTAATCGCAACAACCGTCTGAAAAAACTGATGGAACTGCGCGCTCCCGAAGTGATCGTTCGCAACGAAAAACGAATGCTTCAGGAAGCAGTTGACGCACTTTTTGACAACGGCAGACGCGGCAGAGTTCTGCGCGGCGCGAACAATCGTCCGCTTAAATCGCTGTCGGGAACTTTGAAAGGAAAGCAGGGACGTTTCCGTCAGAATCTGCTTGGAAAACGTGTTGATTATTCAGGACGTTCGGTGATCGTCGTCGGACCGGAATTGAAACTGCATCAGTGCGGTTTGCCGAAGAAAATGGCTTTGGAACTTTTCAAACCGTTTATTTATAACAAATTAGAAAAAGACAACCACGCCGCGACGATCAAGCAGGCGCGTGAAATGGTCGAACGGCAGGAGCCGATTGTTTGGGATATTCTCGAAGAAGTCATCCGCGAACATCCGGTTCTGCTCAACCGTGCGCCGACGCTGCACAGACTCGGAATTCAGGCTTTCGAGCCGGTTCTGGTCGAAGGAAAAGCGATCAAAATTCATCCGCTCGTCTGCACGGCGTTCAACGCCGACTTTGACGGCGACCAGATGGCTGTTCACATTCCGCTGTCAGCCGAAGCGCAGATCGAAGCGACGGTTTTAATGCTCGCGTCGAACAATTTGCTGAGTCCGGCATCGGGTCAGCCGATTACCGTTCCGTCGCAGGACATCGTTTTAGGCTGTTATTATTTGACACTGGCGCAGGACGGTTTGAAAGGCGAAGGTAAAGTTTTTAATTCGATTGACGACGTGCTGCTCGCGCTCGACGCGAAAGCCGTAGCGACGCAAAGCAAAATCAAAATTCGCTGGAAGGGCGATTTGATTGATTTGGAAAAGGAACACAGTCCACAGGACGTAATGCGGGCGAGCATCCGCAGCGATATTGACACGATTATCAGCACGACGGTCGGGCGCGTTATTTTCAACGAACGCTTGACGCGCGACGGCTTGCCGTTTGTCAACGGGACATTGAAGAAGAAAGGTTTGCAGTCGCTCGTCACATTTTGTCACTTGAAACTCGGACACGATCAAACGGTGGCACTGCTTGACGATATGAAGGCGATGGGCTTTTTATATGCGACGAAATCGGGAATTTCCATCGGCATTGACGATATGGTAACACCGCCGTCGAAACCGCAGATCATCGAAGACGCGCGTGAAGAAGTTGATAAACTTCAGAAACAGTACGAAGACGCGACGATGACGAATATGGAGCGCGTCAACAAAGTGACGGCGATTTGGTCGGAAGTAACCGACCGCGTGGCTAAAGAAATGTTCAAAGCGATGCACACGAGAGAAGATGCCCGCCGCGAACTCAACCCGATTTTGATTATGGCGGACTCCGGTGCGCGCGGTTCGGAAGCGCAGATTCGGCAGCTTGCCGGAATGCGAGGGCTTATGGCGAAACCTTCCGGGGAGATCATCGAAACGCCGATTGTCGCCAATTTCCGTGAAGGCTTAAACGTGCTGCAATACTTTATTTCAACGCACGGCGCGCGTAAAGGACTGGCGGACACAGCTCTTAAAACTGCCGATTCAGGCTATTTAACGCGGCGTTTGGTTGACGTGGCGCAGGATGTGATCGTTTCCGAACAGGATTGCGGAACATTGCGCGGAATTTGGGCGGAAGCGATTATTCGCAACGGTGAAGAAGTCGAATCGCTGCGCGACCGTATTGTCGGCTGCACTTCGCTCGACGATATTGTTGATCCGGTGGATAATACGGTAATCGTTGAAGCCAACCAGGAAATTAATGAGGATTTGGCAGCCAGTGTACAGCTTTCTGGCTTGCAGAAAGTCCGCATTCGTTCGCCGCTGACCTGTGAATCACGACGCGGAATCTGCGTCAAATGTTACGGGCGTAATCTGGCGACGGGCAACACGGTTGAGATCGGTGAAGCGGTCGGCGTTATCGCCGCCCAATCCATCGGCGAACCGGGAACGCAGTTGACGATGAGAACATTCCACGTCGGCGGAACGGCGCGTTTGGAACAGGAAACCAAACACGAAGCGGCGATGGACGGAACGGTGAAATATCTCGGCGATATGAAGGTGATTACCAATCGCGCCGATGAACTGATCTCAATGAAACGTCAATCGGAACTCGCGCTGCTCGATGAGCGAGGACGCGAAGTCGCCCGTTACCAAATCGTTTACGGAGCGCATCTGCACGTCAAAGACGGACAGCAGGTCAAAGAAGATGATTTGCTGGTCACTTGGGATCCGTTCACATTCGCCATTTTGACGGAAGTTTCGGGAACGGTTAAATTCCAGGACTTGAAAGAAGGCAAGACGATTGAAGAGGACATTGACAAAGTGACGGGACAAACGCGCCTCGTGGTGAAAGATTCGGATGAAAAACATCAGCCGCGTCTGGAAGTTCGCAGCGGCAACAAAGTTCTGAAAACTTATCAAATGCCAATTCGAGCCAATCTTTTGGCGACCGACGGACAGGAAGTTGAGGCGGGTGATGTGATCGCCAAGATTCCGCGTGAAACGACGAAGACGAAAGACATCGTGGGCGGTTTGCCGCGCGTCGTCGAACTTTTCGAAGCGCGTCGTCCGGGCGAAACGGCGATGATGTCGGAAATTAACGGAACGGTTAAATTCGGCGGAATTTCCAAAGGTAAACGCAAACTTCTCATCACGGGCGACGACGGTGCGGAACGCGAATACGATATTCCGCGCGGAACGCATATCAACGTGCAGGAAGACGACCGCGTAAAAGCGGGCGAACCTCTGATGGACGGACCGCTGAACCCGCACGATATTCTGCGCGTTCTCGGAGCGGCTGCGCTTCAGGAATATATCGTCAACGAAATTCAGGAAGTTTATCGTCTGCAGGGCGTGAATATCAACGACAAACACATCGAATGTATCGTTCGTCAGATGCTTCGCTGGGTGAAAATCAAAGATGTCGGCGATACCGATTTCCTGCTTGAAGAACAGGTTGACCGCTTCCGCTACGAAGATGAAAATCGTCGTGTCCGCGAAGAAGGCGGAAACGCTTCGGTTGCCGAACCTTTATTGCTCGGCATTACGAAGGCTTCGCTCTCGACCGATTCGTTTATTTCGGCGGCGAGTTTCCAGGAAACAACCCGCGTTTTAACCGAAGCGGCGATTTCCGGTCGCGTGGATTATCTGCGCGGACTCAAAGAAAACGTCATTATGGGACGACTTATTCCGGCAGGAACCGGAATGAAATATTATCGCAACGTTAAAGTTGAATTCGATCCGACCGTCAATCAAAAACAAGAGGAAGAATTTGACGAATTTCCTCTGACGACGGGCGGAATGGATTTACCGGCGATGCGCGACGTGCCGGGCGTTGAAACCGACGATTTTGAAGAGGTCGAAGAAATTTCGGATGACTTCGGAATGGAAGAAGAAATGTTTGATGAAGAGGAAATCGAATTAGTCGCTGACGACGACGACGATGCCGACTTCTAAAATCCATCGCGGTTTGAGATAAGAAAAGTCGTCTTGAATTGCACAATTAGAGACAGCGGAAAAGGCTGGAAGTTAAATTAACTTTCAGCCTTTTCCGCGTAAATAATGACGATTGTTTTATTCAGGCGGACCCGCACAGCCGCCGCCCATCAAAGCGGGAATCTTCGTGCTGATGATCGGGTAATTTTCAGCTTCGGCATTTTTCTCCAGCCAGCCCATATATTCTTCCGGGATTGACATATCCGAAAAAATGGCTTCAACCGGACATTCCGGCAGACAGGCATCGCAATCAATACATGTATCCGGGTTAATTAAAAGTCTGTCAGGCAGTTCGTGAAATGCCTCGACCGGGCAAACCGCCGCGCAGTCGGTGTATTTACATTCGATGCACGGGTCGGTGACGATATATGTCATTTTCTAAAAATCTCCTTGATAATTGATAAAAATCAATATAAAAATATGATACTCAAAAGCATAACTTGTCAAATCAGGTTAGACAAGTGCGAAAATGAGTCCTTTGCCCTTTGCGCTTTGTCCTTTGTTTTAATCTTTGATATAAACCTATTAACCAAATATTAGCGAAGGAAAAAATAAAAAATGAAAAACTTGAAAGCTGAACGAGAACTGGCATTGGATTTTTTGCGCGTCTGCGAAGCGGCGGCGATTGAATCGGCGCGGACGATGGGACAGGGCGACCGGAAATATTCCGATCACGTCGCCGTCGAAGCGATGCGCCAGGTGATGGACAGTGTGCCGATGCGCGGCAGAATCGTCATCGGCGAGGGCGAACGCGACGAAGCACCGATGCTTTATATCGGTGAAGAACTCGGCGGCAGAGATTATTCGGAGGAAACGCGTCAGGAATTTCCCGAAATTGACATCGCCGTTGATCCGCTCGAAGGCACCAATCTGTGCGCGCTCGGCGCGAACAACGCGATTGCCGTTTTAGCGGCGGCGGAGCGCGGCGGCTTGCTGAACGCGCCCGATATTTATATGGATAAAATAATCGTCGGTCCGAGCTGCAAAGGCGCGGTTGATATTGACGCGCCCGTCAAAGACAACTTAAAAAATATCGCGCGGCGTTTGGGGCGCGACATTGACGATTTGACGGTGATGACGCTCGACCGACCGCGCCACAAACAATTAATCGCCGACGTGCGCGAAACGGGCGCGCGAATTCGTCTGATTTCCGACGGCGATTTGTCGGCGGGAATTTCGGCGGCAGTCGCCGGAACAAATATTCACGCCGTAATGGGCATCGGCGGCGCGCCCGAAGGCGTTATTACGGCGGCGGCGATGAAATGTCTGAACGGTGAAATTCAAGCCAAACTCGTCTTTGACGCTTCACGCCTCGGCGTTGACAAATCAAAAGTTCCGCCATTTGAAAAACTGATGGAACGTCTGAATTCGATGGGCATCAGCGACCCGGATAAAATTTACGATACGAACGATTTGGCTCCCGGCAAAAAAATAATCTTCGCGGCAACCGGCGTAACCGACGGCTCTTTGCTGCGCGGCGTGCGCTTTTTCGGCGCGGGCAAACGAACGCATTCGGTGGTAATGACGACCGACAGCAAAAGCATTCGTTTCGTTGACACGGTTCACGTCGAAGGCGGACCGGATGCCGTTATCAGATTTTAACTTTTCGTGATGATGACTTGCGGGTTTGAAATTTGAAGTTTCAAACCCGCTTTGCCGTTTTGATGTTAATCAGTTGATTCGATAATGCGGTTTTTCACTGGCGTGGAAAGCACAATCGAAGTCGTCGTAATGCCGTAAGGTGTTAACTTATCAATAATTATCTGAAGATGCTCGATTGAGGCGACCGCCACTTTCAGAATAAACGAATCGCCGCCCGTCCCGCGATGACATTCCAAAACCTCTGTAGATTCCTTCGCCACTTCGACGATATGCGAATAATCAACGCCTGAAATGCTCATTCGCACGAAAGCCATAATCGGCAAACCGACTTTCGCCGTGTTAATTTCGGCGCGATAACCGTTGATAATTTGCCGGTCTTCGAGTTTTCTGACGCGTTCGATAACGGCGGGCGTGGACAGATTTATTTTTCGTCCGAGTTCGGCGAAAGGAATCCGCGCGTTTTTCTGTAATTCTTCAATAATTTTCCAATCCGTTTCATCAATCATTAAAATTTAAGGTCAATTATTCAAATAAACTTAAAATTTAAAGTTATCACATCGAACAAACTAAATAAACTTATTCAAAACCGGCGGCAAAATCGGTTATAATCAAAAGAAATAAAATGAGAACAGAAAATATGAAACCAGTTTCCGCCGCCGACAAAAAAGATTTTGCCTTTTCCAATAATGAACCGATGCCTGAATTTGAAGATATGCCGTTCGAGGACATCGAAGAGCTGCCGCTCGAACATCCCGGCGCGCACGACCCGGAATATCGCACACGCCGCGATTACATCGCTTCGATGTCGAAAAAATTCCGCCTCGATCCGGCGCATCAAATCGTTGACATCGAATACACGCCGGAAGAGCAGAAAATCTGGCAAATCGTGGCGACAAAATTAGCGGAGCTGCACGAGAAATATGCATCTTCATATTATCTCGAAGCGAAGAAAAAACTCGGCATTACGAACGAGCGCATTCCGCAATTGTCGGAAATGAGCAAACGCCTGACCGAACTGACCGGCTTTCGCCTCGCGCCGATTGAAGGTTTGGTTGACACGCGCGCTTTTCTAAGCTGGCTGGCATATCGAACGATGCTTTCGACGCAGTATATCCGCCATCAATCGCGCCCGGAATACACGCCCGAACCCGACATCGTTCACGAAGCGATGGGACATATTCCGATGTTCACCAACACCGATTTCGCCGATTTTTCGAGCTTCATCGGCTACGGCGCGCGCATTGCGACGGACGAACAATTAGAAGAACTCGGCAGACTTTACTGGTTCACCGTCGAATACGGTTTGATCGAAGAAAACGGCGAGAATAAAGCCTTCGGCGCGGGACTTTTATCTTCATTCGGCGAACTCGAACACGCTTTCACCGATGAAGTCGAACGTCGCCCGTTCGATCTCGAACGAGTTATCAAAACCAATTATTCATATTCGGATATGCAGCCAATTTTATACGTCATTCCGTCTTACGAATTTTTGAAGGAGACGACGCGCAGATATATCGAAAGTTTCGGCAAATAAATTTATGCGATACATTCAGTTTTTAGCGTGTGCTTTTGATTTATCTGACGGTTTAATCTTGTAAATTCTTTTTTATATGCACGTTATCACTCGCAAGCGTTTGAATGAATTTGCGGAAAAGTTTCCCGAAACAAACAATGCTTTGGCGGATTGGTATCGGCTGATGAATCAAAATGATTTCGATTCGATTGCGGAAGTCCGAAGCGTTTTTCCGAGCGCAGATAAAGTTGGCAAATTGACGGTTTTCAATATCGGCGGGAATAAAGTTCGTCTGATCGCAGCGATACATTATAATCGAAAGAAGATTTATATTCGCGCCGTTTTGACGCATAGCGAATATGACGAAGGAAAATGGAGAGAATAAATATGCAAATCGTTGATATAAATTCCTGGAAAAATGTTTCGGAAACGGTTTTCGTGCCGCACACCGAGTCCGAATACAATCGCCTTGTTACGATGCTCGACAATCTGATTGATGAAGTCGGCGAAGACGAAACGCACCCGCTTGCGTCGCTGATGGACGTTCTTTCGGCGTTAATCGAAAATTACGAAAACGCGAATGTGCCGGAATTGGCTTTGAAATAGAAAATTTATGCGGCGCATTCAGCGTTCAGTTTTGCTTTTGATTTGTCTGACAATTTCTTTCGCGTCTGTTGTCGGGGCGCAGGAAAAACAGTCGAGCAATTTATTTAAAATTAAGGTTGACAACAAATATGGTTTTATTGATAAATCTGGAAAAGTTGTAATTGAGCCGCAATTTCAAGGCGTTTATGATTTTTCTGACAATTTGGCTAAAATTTACACAAGCGGAGAGTTTAACACGGCTTATATTGATGAAACTGGAAAGGTCATAATTGAACCGAAATTTGATATTGGCAGTAATTTTTCGGAGGGATTTGCTTGGGTTGGATTTGACCCGCAAAAAACTTTCAGTTCAGTCAAAGTCGGAAACATAACGATTAATTCTTATTCGTCGCAATCAAGTCATTCGTTTGAATACAACATTGGATTTATTGATAAGACTGGAAAATTTATTACTGAACCGATTTTTACTTTTGCAGGAGATTTTTCCGAAGGTTTGGCTTTTGTCAGAACAAAGAAAAATAAATTCGGTTTTATTGATAAAACAGGGAAATTTGCGATTCAGCCGAAATTTGATTGGGCTGATGATTTTTCAGAAGGTTTGGCTTTGGTTTTCGTCAAAGGAAAATTCGGATTTATTGATAAAACCGGAAAAATGATTATCAAACCGCAATTTACCAAAGCAGAAAGTTTTTCCGAAGGCTTGGCTTGCGTAAAAATCGGCGGACAAGTTCGTGAACCGGGTTTCGGAATGCAAAATATCACAACGACATTTGCCGATACTAATTTCGCTTACATTGATAAAACGGGAAAAATCGTTTTCAGAATAAATGCAGGGGAAGCGCGTTCATTTTCGGAAGGACTTGCGAGATTTGAAAGATTTGGAGAAAACGGCAACGGTTTTGTTGATAAAACCGGAAATATCGTGATTGACCCCAAAATTGATGCGGCTGGAGAATTTTCCGAAGGTTTGGCAGAAGTTTTTCTTCCGGGAAGCGACTACAGTTTTGGATTTATTGATAAAAGCGGAAATGTAGTCATTAAAACCAATTATCACTTAATTGACGATTTCAAAAATGGTTTAGCGGAAATTCAGAAATTAGATCCGAATGACGACATTGTAAATACAAAATACGGTTACATAGACAAAACCGGCAAAGTTATTTGGCAACCGACAAAATAAAATTTTACAAAAAAGAGGAAATTATGACAGACGAAAAAAATCCATTAGGTTTGAAAAAAATACATCATCTCGAATTTTTCGTCGGCAACGCGAAGTAGATTGGTTGGTTATGCAGAATTCAAAGGAGAATATCAATGCGATTCTCAGCGTTTTGGAAGAAATGAAACGAGCGAGGATTATCGAGCAATACGCGATTGGCGGAGCGTTTGCGGCGATTTTGCATTATGAGCCGATTTCGACGATTGATCTTGATATTTTCTTTTTTCTGCGCGAGAAAAATGACAGTCCGATTTTGAGTTTGAACGCGATTTATGATTTTGCCAAACTGAAAGGTTTTTCGTTTGACCACGAATTTATCAACATTCACGGCTGGCTCGTGCAGTTTGTCGAAGCGAGCCACAGCCGTCTGTGGACGGAAGCGGTTGAAAACGCGGACACGATAAAAATCGCCGATGCGGACGCGAAAGTGATTGACAAAGAACATCTGGTCGCAATGTGGTTGCTCGCGGGCAGAGCGAAAGATTATCAAAAAATCGCAATGTTTTGCGAAGCCGAATTTTTAGACGAAGCGAAACTTTTCGGCATCTTAGAAAAACACGATTTGGCGGCAAAATGGGAAATGGAAAAATGGAGATTTGCCGATGAAGAATGATTTGCAAACGGAAGTTGTCGAGGATATGACGCGGCGCAAGAAAACTTCGCGGGAATTTCTGCGAAATTTATCGCCGACGGAAAAAATCGCCAAACTCGTCGAACTCCAAGAGCAGTATTATCAAATGCTGCAAGCGCGTGAGCAAAACGGCGGACGCGAAATTCCCGAAAAATGGCGCAAATGGCACGCGGCACATTACGAAAACAAAGCGGAATCAGTTTAAAAAGAAAATTTACAGAGAGGAAATTATGACAGAAGAAAAAAATCCATTAGGTTTGAAAAAAATACATCATCTCGAATTTTTCGTCGGCAATGCAAAACAAGCCGAGTTTTTTTACCGCAAAGCGTTCGGGTTTTCGCGGGCGGCTTATACGGGATTGGAGACGGGCAACCGCGACACGACGAGTTATGTGATGCGGCAGAATCGCGTTAATCTCGTTTTTACCACACCGATGTCGCCCGAACATTTCGGCAGCGAGCATATTAAAATTCACGGCGACGGCGTTTACGACATCGCGTTTCAGGTCGAAGATGCCGATCACGCTTATAACGAAGCGATCAGGCGCGGCGCGAAATCGGCGATTGAGCCGCACGATATGACCGACGAACACGGTTCGGTGCGCCGCGCCGCGATTCACACTTACGGCGACACGATTCATTCGTTTATCTCTTACGCGCCGACGGCGAAACCGATTTTGGTCGGCGAGGCGGTCGGCGATACTTCGATGAATTTGACCGCCGTTTCACACGCGGCATCGGCGACGGCGACCGCACCGGAAGAAAATAAATACTGTTATTCGGGCGCATTTTTGCCCGGATTCGTCGAGAAAAACGTCGAAGGCGAAGCGGTTGGCGTGGTTTTGGTTGACCATATGGTCGGCAACGTCGAACTCGGCAAAATGAACGAATGGTGCGATTTTTACCGCGATGTTTTGGGATTTTTCCGCTACATCACGTTCGACGACGACGACATTTCGACCGAATATTCCGCGCTGATGTCCATCGTAATGTCGGACAGCGGACACAATATCAAAATGCCGATCAACGAACCGGCGGACGGCAAAAAGAAAAGCCAGATCGAAGAATATCTCGATTATTACAAAACTCCGGGCGTTCAGCATATCGCGCTTTTATGTAAAGACATCGTTTCGACGGTCGAAAAATTACAGGCGAACGGCATCGAATTTCTACGCGTTCCCGACTCGTATTACGACGAAATTCCCGAACGCGTCGGCGAAATTGACGAAAATATCGAAGACTTAAAACGCCTCGGAATCTTGGTTGACCACGACGAAGAAGGCTATCTGTTACAGATTTTCACCAAACCCGTCGAAGATCGCCCGACCGTTTTCTTTGAAATTCTCCAGAGAAAAGGCTGCAAAGGTTTCGGTAAGGGAAACTTTAAGGCTTTGTTCGTTTCGATTGAAGAGGAACAGGCGAAACGCGGGAACCTTTAATTTTTAGCCACGAATTGCACCGATATTCACGAATTATTTTTGATTTTAATTCGTGAATATGCGTGCAATTCGCGGCAAAATCTTTTTATGTATGAACGAATTAAAATATCAAACGGGTTTCGGTAACGAATTTGCGACCGAAGCGGTTGAAGGCGCGTTGCCGATTGGCAGAAATTCGCCGCAGAAAGCACCGCTCGGACTTTATGCCGAACAGTTTTCGGGAACGGCTTTTACTGCGCCGCGCAAGGAAAACAAGCGGACTTGGACGTATCGCATTCGCCCGTCGGTGACGCATAAACCGTTTGCGCGGGTTGATAACAGACGGCTCGTTTCAAGGTTTGACGAAATTGAAACTACGCCGAATCAAATGCGCTGGAATCCTTTACCGATGCCGGAAACTGCGACGGATTTTGTGGACGGCATCACGACTTTTGCGGGCAACGGCAATTCTTACGATCAGAACGGAATCGCGGTGCATATTTTCGCCTGTAACAAAGATATGACGGGGCGTTTTTTCTATAACGCGGACGGCGAAATGCTCGTCGTGGCGGAGAAAAATCGGCTGAGATTTTTGACCGAACTCGGCATTATCGAAATTAATTCGGGCGAAATCTGCGTCATTCCGCGCGGGTTGAAATTTCGCGTTGAACTGCCCGACGGCGACGCTCGCGGCTACATCTGCGAAAACTACGGACAGCAGTTTCGGCTGCCGGATTTGGGTCCGATTGGCGCGAACGGTCTGGCGAATCCGCGTGATTTTGAAACGCCGGTCGCGTGGTTTGAAGATGTGGACGGCGATTGTGAATTAATCGCCAAATTCGGCGGCAATTTGTGGTCGTGTCAGATAGATCATTCGCCGCTCGATGTCGTCGCGTGGCACGGAAATTACGCGCCTTATCGTTACGATTTGCGGCGGTTTAATACGATTGGTTCGATTTCGTTCGATCATCCCGATCCGAGTATTTTTACGGTTTTAACGTCGCCGTCATCGGAAATCGGCACGGCGAACTGCGATTTCGTCATTTTCCCCGACCGTTGGCTGGTGCAGGAAAATACGTTTCGTCCGCCGTGGTTTCACCGCAGTATTATGTCGGAATTTATGGGGTTGTGCTTCGGTCAATATGACGCGAAGGAAGAAGGTTTCGTTCCCGGCGGCGCATCTCTGCACAACCAAATGTCGGCGCACGGACCTGACGCGGAAGCGTTTGAAAAAGCCTCGAATGCTGAATTAAAACCGCAAAAATTATCGGGAACAATGGCGTTTATGTTTGAGTCGCGCTACATCATTCGCCCGACCGAATACGCGATGGAAACTTCGGAATTACAGCGCGAATATTTTGAAGTCTGGCAAAAACTGCCGAAAAAATTTAAAGTATAAAAAGACGGCAAATGAATGAACAAGGGCAGTAATTTTCGATGAATTTCAGACAAACAACAGATTTTTTGATAATCGGCGGCGGAGTCATCGGATTGACTTTGGCGCGTCAATTAAGCCTCAAAGGAATTCAGCGAATTACGATTCTCGAAAAAAATCAGTCGTGCGGAATGGAAGCCTCCAACGCCGCCGCCGGAATGCTCGCGCCACAGTCCGAGGCTGATGAAACTGACGATTTTTTCGATTTCTGCCGCGCCAGCCGCGATTTGTATCCGCATTTTTCCGAGCAATTATTGTCTGAAACCGGCGTTGATATTGAACTCGACCGCAGCGGTACGCTCTACGCCGCATTTACTGAAAATGATTCGGCGGAAATCCGGCGGCGATACGAATGGCAGAAAAAAGCCGGATTAAACATCGAATATCTGAGCGCGAAAGAAACCCGCCGCGCCGAAGCGTTTATTTCGCCCGACGTGCGCGAGGCGTTATTTTTTCCGAACGACTGGCAGGTTGAAAACCGAAAATTGCTGGCGGCTCTGCAAAAATATTGTGAACTCAATCAAATTCAAACTATTGAAAGCGTCGAAATTAAAAGTCTGCTGACGGAAAACGGAAAAGTCATCGGCGCGAAAAGCGAAAACGATTGTTTCTATGCTGGAAAAGTAATTCTGACAACGGGCGCGTGGACTTCGCTCATCAAATTTGGCGAAAACGCGCCGTCTTTGATAAAAGTCAAGCCGATTCGCGGGCAAATGCTGAGTTACCGAACGGCGAAAAGGCTTTTTAGAAAAGTGATTTACAGTTCGCGCGGTTACATCGTGCCGCGTGCGGACGGCAGAATTTTGGTCGGCGCGACGGTCGAAGATGTTGGTTTCGATAAAAGTTTGACGGCGGGCGGAACTGAGTTTCTGCGGTCAAACGCTTTGGAAATCGCGCCTAATCTTGTAAATTTAGAAATTGCCGAAAGCTGGGCGGGACTGCGCCCGTTCGCTGCCGACGGTTTGCCGATTTTGGGCGAATTTCCCGAAATCGAAAATCTTTTCGTCGCCACGGCGCATTACCGCAACGGAATTTTGCTCGCGCCGCTGACGGCGAAAATTTTGGCTGATAAAATCGTCGAAAATACAAACTCAAAATTTACAGATGTTTTCAGCCCGCGTCGTTTTGATGTTTCGTCAATAAAAGTCGGCGGTCAATCGTGAGTATCGAGCGGTTTTAGATTTGGAATTATGCGAAAACTATTTTTATCTCTGCTGTTTTTATCTTTATCAATAAACATTTTCGCACAATCGCGGCGGGTTGACCCGAACGCGCCACCGCCGACAAATGCAGCAATCGGCGCGATCAATGATTTGACCGCCGAACAAATGTTCAATGAAGCCAACGCTTATGCGAAAAACAAATTTGCCGAATACGAACAGCAGAAGAAACCTTTTAACGACGCTCTTTACAAGCAAACTCTTTTAGAACAAAAACAATTAGCGGCAAAATATGCGACCGCCGTTTCGATGCGGCAGAACACGGCGGGCGAAGATTTTTATTATCTCGGAATGCTGAACTGGCTGGCGGAAAATTCGGATAATGCCGCCGAAGCCTTTCAGAAATTTCTCGCGTCGGAAAATCTGCCGGTTGAAAAAGCGCAGACGGCGCGTTCGATCATCATCGTCATCGCGGCGCGGCGGAAAAATTTCGACGAAGCTGAAAAAATTCTCGCCGACTATTTGAAAATCGCGCCGGTAAAACTGAACGAACGCGCCAAAATCGAAAGCGAACTGGCAAAAAGTTACCAGGCGCAAAATGATTTTACCAAAGCCGCGCCGCACGCCGAACAAGCGTATGCGGCGACAAAAACGGCTTTCAAAATGATGTCTTCGCGCGCTAAAGCACTCGATCAACTGCTCGATTCGGGAATGACGGTTTTTGAAATTTACAAGGCAGACGGCAAGCGGCGGGAAGCCGAAACCGCGCTCGATGATTTGCGGAAAACGGCGGCTTCGGTCGAATCGAGCAGTCTTTATTATTACGCCGTCAATGAAAATATCAAGTATTTAATTGAAACCAACCGCAAACCGCTCGCGCTGCAATTTTATACAGCGGCACTTTCGCAGGCGATGAAAGATTTTACCAACGAGCCGTTGCGCGAAGATGTGCTGAATCGTCTGAAAAAGCGCGAAAGACATTACCGGCTGCTCGGCGATGCCGCGCCGGAGCTGACCGATATTGACAGTTGGTTTCCCGGTCAGCCGCAAACGCTGGCAAGTCTGCGCGGAAAAGTTGTTTTGATTGATTTTTGGGCGACGTGGTGCGGTCCGTGTCTGGCGGCTTTTCCGTCGCTGATTGACTGGGATCAGTCGTTTCAAAAAGATGGTTTGGAAATTTTGGGCGTGACGCGATATTTCGGCGAAGCGGAAGGCGCGAAAGTCAATAACCAGAAGGAATTGGAATTTTTGCAGCGTTTCAGAAAAAACGAGCGTCTGCCTTTTGATTTTGTGGTCGGCAAAGATAACATCAACCAAATTATTTACGGCGCGTCATCAATTCCGACGGCGGTTTTAATTGACCGAAAAGGCGTTATTCGCTACATTGAAACCGGTTCGAGCGCGTCGCGCGAAGAAGAAATCAGAGAAATGATCGTTAAACTTTTGGCGGAAAAATAATTACGGATTAATGGCTCACAAAATCGAAAAATCGAAAAGCAAAACTCAAAATTTTTACGACCGCATCGCCGACATTCACAATTTGGCGATGAAAATCAATGGTTATCGTGATTCGGTCGCTAAATATCTGCAATCATTACAACTTGACATTAATTCCGAATCGCTGGTTTTGGACGCGGGAAGCGGAACCGGCATCGTCACGCTCGGTTTTTACGCGGCGGGTTTTCAGCCGAAAAAAACCGTCGCGCTCGATTTATCTTTCAATTCGCTGGAAATCTCCCGTGAACAGTTTGCCAAAGATGCGAACACCGACGAAGCCGCTGTTTGCCCGGTTCAGGGAAATATTTTGCAGCTTCCCTTTGCCGATGAAACCTTTGATTTGATTATCACCTGCGGAGTTTTGGAATATGTTTCGCTCGACGAAGGTTTGATGGAATTTGCCAGAGTTCTAAAAAAAGATGCGAAATTGGTTTTGATTCCGGTCAAACCTTCCGTGGTCGGTTCAGTTTTAGAAATTTTATATAAATTTAAAACTCATCCGGTCGAAGAAGTAAAGGAAATTTCACAGCGTCATTTTGAAATTGTCGGCGATTACAGATTTCCTCTTAACGAACCGATTGGCTGGTCGAAAATGATATTTTTGCTGCAAAAAAATTAACGTCGCAGGGTTGGGAAATACATTGATTTCGGCATTAACGCGATAATTACCAACAATCCGGCGAAACTTCTCGCCAAAAAGCGGGAAATTTTTGGCGAAAAACAATAAATTTTTTGCCGGGATTTTGTAACTTAAAAGCTGTTTGAAAAATGAAAACAGAAGAATAAATACCAAGAAATTAGACGCGGATTTTCGCTGATTCGGCAGTATTGGCACAGATTTTTTAAATTAAATCGGCGAAAATTCAGTTTATCCGCGTCTAATCTCCTGATATTCAAACAGCTTTTCAGTTTTTTTGATTATAAACTTTTTAGAATAATGATTTTGAAGGAATTTTAGAAATGAAAAAATTAACAATAATCGGTTTTATAATTTTGACTATGACTTTCGCGGCTTTCGGTCAGAAGACGAAAACGACAGTTATTAAGGCGACCAGAGTTGAAGTAACGGACGAAAAAGCGGTGCGAAATGCTTTTGACGATCTGATTCGCGCCATCGA
Organism: Pyrinomonadaceae bacterium; assembly: GCA_965217575.1. Taxonomy (GTDB): domain Bacteria; phylum Acidobacteriota; class Blastocatellia; order Pyrinomonadales; family Pyrinomonadaceae. The sequence continues at coordinate 2,824,632 of OZ244558.1, forward strand.
AAATTCAAATGTTGACGGCGCGACCGATACTTACTGGAATTCGCCCGATCTGTTGTTTTTTAATCACAACGGAACGGTCACGCGCGGTTGGGAACAAAACCGCAAAAATCGGGAAGCGACTTTTCCGCGCATCAAAAACGTCAAACTCGACAAAAGCGACGTGCGCGTGATGATGCTCGGCAAAGATGCCGCGCTGGTGACTTTTTTGTGGAAACAGACGCGCGATTACGACGATAAATCAGAATCCGCTTCGGGGCGCACGACGCTGGTTTATAAAAAAATCGGCAAGGATTGGAAAGTAGTTCATCTCCATTCATCGCCGGACAACGCGCCCGCTGATCGCCCGGTTTTTCCGTCGGAAAGAGAGCGCGTGACCAATCAATAAAGTTTTTTAATCAAATCTTTTCAAAAATTACCTGAGCAATGGCATGTTCGGTCGTGTGCGACATTGAAAGATGAACGGCGTTCGCGCCGAGATTTTCTAAAATCTTTTTAGCTTCGCCGCTTATTTCAAAATGCGGAACGCCGTTTTCGCCGGAAACGATTTCGATGTCGTGCCACGTTATTTTGCCGCGCCAGCCGGTTTTCAACGCTTTTAGAAACGCTTCTTTGGCGGCAAAACGCGCGGCGTAAGACTGCGCCGCCGCGTTTCTTTTTGCGTCGCAGTAAGCCCGTTCATTTTCCGTGAAAACACGCTCGACAAAACGCGGCGTTCTGGCGAGAGTTTCGCGGATGCGGTAAACTTCGATTATGTCTATTCCGATGGAAACGATCACGGGTAAATTCCAGATTTCAGATTCCAGATTTCAAAGTGCGGAAGCTGAAGAATTGATTTTAGCAGAAAAGGGATTTTACTGGCGCGAAAAAGACGGCGTAAAAGTTCTCGTCTGCCGCGCGCTGGAGGAAAACGGGTTTGTCAACGGCTTTTCGACGCGAATCGGCGGTGTCAGCGATTTTCCCGAAAACTCTTTGAATCTCGCCGGTTACGATGAAGACTCAAAGGAAAATATCGCGGAAAATCGACGGCGGTTTTTGCAGTTATTTGACGGTAATTTTCAATTGGCTTCGTGCTGGCAAATCCACGGCGCGGAAGTTCGCGCGATCAAAAATATCGCAGAGGCGAAAGACGGAAATTATAAAAGAGACGCGCTGGTTTCCGATGTGCGAAATGTTTTATTAGGCGTAAAAACCGCCGACTGTGTGCCGGTTTTGCTTGGCGATGTAAAAACCGGAGCGTTCGCCGCGATTCACGCCGGCTGGCGCGGCACGGTCGGTTCGATTGTCGTAAAAGCGATTGAAAAGATGCGCGAAAATTACGGCAGCGAGCCGAAAGATTTGATCGGCGCGGTTGGTCCGGCGGCGAGCGGAAAAAATTACGAAGTCGGGCGGGAGGTCATTTCCGCCTTTGAAGAAAATTTTCCCGGCGGCGGAAATCTTTTTTCAAAAACCCGCGACGGACACGCGCTGATTGATCTGCATCTTGCCAATCGTGAACAATTAACGAGCGTCGGCGTTGCGCCGGAAAACGTCTTCGTCACGCCGCTCTGCACGATGGAACGAACCGATTTGTTTTTTTCCTATCGCCGCGAGAAAAAATTATACGGTAAAACCGGACGTTTAATGTCGGTTATCGGTCGAATCTGAGTTGAAAAAAGATGAAATTTACCGTTCTCGGCAGCGGTTCGACGGGAAATTCCGTTCTGATCTGCACCGAAAAAACAAAAATTTTGGTTGATGCCGGATTGAGCGCGAAGGAAACTTTGCGCCGTCTGATGCTGGTCGGCGTAAATTTCAACGAATTGGACGCGGTTTTGATTACGCACGAACACAGCGACCACTCCGCCGGTCTGCGCGTTTTGATGAACACCGTCAATTGTCCCGTTTTTATGTCGGACGCGACGCAGGAAGCGTATCTGCGGGAAAAAGCGAACAAATCAAACAACGAACCGCAAAAACGCGCCGATGTTTTGAAAAATCGCGTTGTCGAAATCGAATCGAGCAGAGATTTTCGCATCGGCGATATTGATTTCGAGCCGTTCAGCGTGCCGCACGACGCGGCTGATAATTTCGGTTTTGTCGCCAGAAACAACGGCGTAAAAATGGCGACCGTGATGGATTTGGGTTATTTGACGACGCTCGTTAAGGAAAAACTGCGCGGCTGCGACGGCATCATCATCGAATCGAATCACTGCCGCGATATGCTGAAAACCTGCCCGATCTACAGTTGGGAATTAAAACAGCGCATTATGTCGCGCACCGGACATTTGTCGAATGAGGATTTGTCCGACTGGCTGACCGAAGATTTCGACGGTGCGGCGCGAAACATCGTTTTAGCTCATCTTTCACAGCGCGCGAACGAGCCGCATCTCGCTCGGCTGATGGCGCAAACCGCGCTGCAAATGCGCGCGCCGCTTTTCAAAGCCGAAACGCGGATAACGATTTCCTATCACCGCGAACCGACCGAATGGATTGAATTTTAGCCGAGATTCCCGCGCTGTTAATCGGACACCGACAATATCACTTTCATTACATTTTTTCGCGCGGCTGTTTCCATCGCCGACACGCCATCTGCGAGCTTAAATTCTTCGCTGACCAGACTTTCCACATCAATTAATTTATTTTTCAACAATTCGAGCGCGGGCGCGAAACGTCCGCAGCGCGAACCGATAATCGTAATTTCATCAACGACGACGCGCCACGCCTGCCATTTCGCCGCTCCGTGAAAAGTTGATTTCAAGACCAGTTTGCCGCGCGGTTTTATCAAATTTAACGCCAGATCAAAACCCGATTCAGAGCCGCTGGCTTCAACGACGACATCAAATTTTCTGTTTAGTTTTGGAGCGTTTTCCAGCAAAACGCTTTCGATGCCGTGATTTTCGACGATTTTCAATTTTTCTTCGTGTTTGCCGATTAAAAATGTATTGCGGCTTTTCAATCCCAGACTTTGAGCGCATAAAATTCCCAATTTCCCGTCGCCGATAACGGCAACTCTTGTTTCAGGAGATATTTCAACCTGTTCCGTAATTCCAAACGCCGCCGCTAAAGGTTCGACAAAAACCGCCTGAGCGTCGGAAATTTCCGGCGGAACTTCAAGAAGATTGACGGCGGGCAAACTCAAAAACTCCGCGTGCGCGCCGTCGCGCCCGACAATGCCGAGAACAGTTCGCGCCGGACAATGCCGCGAATCGCCGCTCAAACACCGCTCGCATAAACCGCAGCCGGCGTTTATTTCGCCGACTACTCTTTTCCCGACGAGTTGCGGTGTAGCTTTTGATTCTTCGACCACGCCGACGAATTCGTGTCCGATAGTGCCTTCAAAATCAGCATAACCTTTGACGATTTCCAGATCGGTGTTGCAAATTCCCGATTTCAAAACACGAACGGTCGCTTCGTTCGCCGCCCACGGTTTGGCGATTTCAGCGAGATTTAATTGATTATTTTCAAAGCGTAATGCCTTCATAGAAACATTTTAAGATGATTTCGCGGTTGATGAAAGCGGACGTTTTTATTTTACTTCGGCGAGGTTTTCGCTTTATGTAAAAGCGAAAGCCGTTTGAAACATCAAACGGCTTTCGCAATGTTTTACAATTTCGTTCAAAAAAATATTTATTGTAAATAATGAGTAAGAATAGGTTCCAGCACATCAAAATCAACCGGCTTGTCTATCAAATCGTTGCATCCGGCTTCAATCGCTTTATCGTAATAATTTTTGCCGAAAGCGGTTACGGCAATAATCGGCATTTGAGTTTTAGAACTGCACTCTCTGATGGCGCGCGTGGCGGTCAAACCGTCAACTATGGGCAGCGAAATATCCATTAAAATCAAGTCGGGAGATTGTTTTTTCGCCCGGTCAACCGCTTCAATTCCATCTGCCGCTTCGATAACCTGATAGCCGTAACCTTCGATCAAAAACTTCATAAAGTCGCGCGTGTCTTCATAATCTTCAACTATTAAAATCTTCTTTGCCATAAAACTTCCAAAATTCCTAAAAAATACGTATGAAACCGATACAAAATAAAGGTTTCATAAGCCTAACAAGCAATCACAGTGCCAACTACTTAAATAAAGTCTCAAAGGAGACGTTACGTTAATGTTAAATTGCCGTTAAAATTAAAAAAAATCTAAAATCAATTATTAAACGGTGAGCTGAAACAAATTGTCGCGCCGAAATATTTGAGCGGCATATCCGATTTTGTTTGAATATCAAAGAAAATATTTAGTATGATGCAGTTATGAAAACACTTTATCCCGAAATAGAACCTTTCGATACGGGAATGCTTCCCGTTTCCGAAATCCACACGATCTATTATGAACGGTGCGGAAATGAAAACGGCATTCCCGTCGTTTTTCTGCACGGCGGACCCGGCGGCGGGTTGATTCCGATGTATCGCCAATTTTTTGATCCGGCGGCGTATCACATAATTTTATTCGACCAGCGCGGTTCGGGTAAATCAACGCCGCACGCCGATTTGCGCGAGAATACGACCTGGGATTTGATAGATGATATTGAAACTCTGCGGGAAAAATTTGGCATCGAAAAATGGTTCGTGTTCGGCGGCTCGTGGGGCAGCACGTTAAGTTTAGCTTATGCCGAAACTCACCCGGAGCGATGTTTGGGTTTGATTCTGCGCGGAATTTTCCTGACGCGCAAAAAGGAATTACAGTGGTTTTACCAATACGGAGCATCCGAAATTTTCCCCGATTTTTGGGAACGCTACCGCGACGAAATTCCCGAAGCTGAACGCGGCGATTTTATGACGGCGTATCATCGGCGTTTGACGAGTGGCGACCGAAAAACCCAGCTTTCGGCGGCGCGCGCGTGGAGCGTTTGGGAAGGTTCGACCTCGAAACTGTTTCCCGACAGAAATTTGATGGATCATTGGGAAGGCGAAGAAGAGGCACTCGCTCTGGCACGCATCGAAAGTCATTATTTTATGAACAATTCGTTCTTTCCGACGGAAAATTATCTGATCGAAAATATCAAAAAAATTCGTCATATTCCGACCGTCATCGTCCAGGGTCGCTACGATGTCGTCTGTCCTTCAGTAAGCGCGTGGGAACTGCATAAAGCCTTTCCCGAAGCCGACTTACAGATTATTTCCGATGCCGGACATTCGATTTCGGAAAAAGGCATTACTTCCGCTTTGGTTAATGCGATGGACAACTTTAGAGATAAAAAAGCCTCGGCATAAAAATAAAATGCCCACGCAAGAAGATAAAAATCTTTCGATAGTTTGAGCGACAGGTGAAACTTGTTGAAAATAACTGTATGATGGAATTTAAATTGACGCGCAAACTTTTCGCCTGATTTGAGCGTCAAAGGAAACGTAAAGAGAGAAATTTATATGAATTTTGGAACCACTGAAATACTTTTAATCTTGGCGGTTATCTTCCTGTTGTTCGGCGCGAGCCGTCTGCCGCAGTTGGCAAAATCAATCGGGCAGACGCGGAAAGCCTTCAAGGACGGAATCCGCGAAGCTGAAGAAGAAGCCCAAATCGAGCGGCAGGTAAAAACGATGCCGTCTTCGCCGAAAACGACGGCTCTTAACGCGCCTCAAGTTACGGCGATGAGCGATGAGGAAATAATCGCCGAAATGCGTCGTCGGGCGGCGGTCAAACTGCCAAGTTAAAAATTTGTTTTAATTTTTGACCGGTAGCTTTTTATATTTTGATAATTTTGAACATCTGTTACAGATGAAAACAAAAAGTTATGATGCAACCAGTAATAATTTTTATTTTTGACAGTCCGACGCAAATTATTTTTGTCGTCGCAATTATTTTCCTGCTTTTCGGCGCAAGCCGTCTGCCGCAGTTGGCAAAGTCGCTCGGACAAACTCAAAAGGCGTTTCGGGACGGTTTGCGCGAAGCTGAAGAAGAAGACCGCATTGAACAGGAAAAGAAATTGCAAACCCCATTGGCGACGGCAAATCTTGACGCGCCGCAGGTTATGCATTTGAGCGACGAAGAACTGATGACGGAAATGCATCGTCGGGCAGAGATGAAACAGTAGAAAATTGGGAAGTTTCCTGAACAATTTTATATGGAATTTTCCGCTAAGAGATGGTAACTTCCCTTTTTCCCTGAACGACGCGCCCGATTTCAAAGCATTTATCGCCAAATTCTTCAATGTGCGAAACAACGGCTTCTTTTTCGCTTTCGGCGCAGATGACGACCATTCCGACACCCATATTGAAGGCGCGGAACATTTCTTCGTCCGTGACGTTTCCAAGTCGCTGCATCACGCCGAAAATCGGCAGTTCGTTCCAAGTTCCGCGCTTGATTTCAACCGAAACATCGGCGGGCAGAATACGCGGAATATTTTCAAATAATCCGCCGCCGGTGATATGCGCCAAACCTTTTATTTTCCGCTTTTCAATTAATCCGTAAAGCGGCTTAAAATAGCTTTTGTGCGGTTTGAGCAGCGTTTCAGACAGCGTTTTGCCGTTGACTTCGGAATTAATCTTGTAGCCGCCGACTTCAAAAAACAATTTTCGCGCCAGTGAATAGCCGTTGGTATGAAGTCCGGTCGAAGTTAAAGCCAAAATCGCGTCGCCGGCGCGAATATTTTTGCCGTCAATCACTTTTTCGCGGTCAACCACGCCGACGATAAAACCCGCCAGATCATATTCGCCATCAGCGTAAAATCCGGGCATTTCCGCTGTTTCGCCGCCGAGTAAAACGCAGTTATTTTCGCGACAAGCGACCGCAATTCCTTCGACCACGGAAGCTGCGATATTCGGCGAAAGTTTTCCCGTCGCAAAATAATCAAGAAAAAACAAAGGACGCGCGCCCTGCACTAAAATATCATTAACGCAATGGTTTACGAGGTCTTGTCCGATGGTGTCGTGAATATTTGCCAGAAAAGCGATTTTCAGTTTCGTTCCAACGCCGTCCGCCGAAGAGACCAGAATCGGCGCGGACATTTCGCCGAATTTCGCGTCGAACATTCCGCCGAAACTTCCGATTTCGGTCAAAGTTTGGGCATTAAAAGTAGATTTGGCGAATTTTTTAATTTTTGCCACCGTTTCGTTCGCTTTATCAATCGAAACACCCGCGTCCGAATATGAAATTGAATTTGTCATAATGTGTTTGAAAACTGATTATAAACGCATTTTAACGACAGAAACAAAACGAAAGAGCTATTATTTTTTGCTTTTTCCGTCATTCCCGTTTAGCATTTTTTCTGGAGAAAAATTTATGAGTTTTACTTTGATTGATCTAGGTTCGGAAAATTACGAGTTTCGCGCCAATGTTTGGAATTGGAAAACGGCACTCGAAGTTGTTAAAAGTTTTAATTTGGTTGATGAAGGAAAAGTTCGGCAGATGAACTATAATGCGACCGGCGCGAAGATTTCGCAGGAAGACGCGCACGCCGTCGGCGAAAAAATCCGCGATGAAATTCTGCCGAAATTAGAGCCTGACAAACGTATTTTTATGGATTTGTCCGTTACCGATAAACCTGACGACGGAACGCTTTACCGCGATGAAGACGAACAGTGGAAAAATTACAGCGCGGACTATGAATGGATGAAAGAATTCTCCGAGTTTTGTCTGAAATCAAAAGGTTTTCAGGTTTTCTAAAATGGTTCGCAGTTCAAAGTTTACTGTCGAAACCGAAATTCCGCAGCTTTGAACTTTGAATTTTGAACCGACTTAAGATAATGGAAGTTTTGGGAAATTTTTTCAGTCATCTTGGCGTGCAAATCACCTCGCTGATCCTTTTTGCGACGATTCACGGATACTTGGGCGCGTGGCTTGCCGTGCGGATGCTTTTCCGTCCGCGCAATCCGGTTAAGTTTTTGGGTTTGACCGTTTTTCCGCAGGGAATGATTCCGCGCCACCGCGACCGTTTGGCGGATGCCGTCGGTAAAGCTGTCGGCGAAGAACTGGTTTCGCAGGAAACGATTATCGAGCAGCTTTTTGAGAAGGAATTTCTGCGCCGGAAAATTCAGAGTGTGATTGATTCTTACACCAATGAAATTCTTTCGCAAAATTACCCGTCATTGATCGAAACGCTGCCGGCAAACGTCCGCGAACCGGTTTTAGATGCGATCACTTCTTTGCAGTCGAAAATTTTTGAACATATTGAAAGTGTTTTGAAAAGCGAGGAAACCGTCGAATCAATCAGCGGATTTGTCGAACGGCGTGTTGACGAAGTTTTATCGCGGCGGATTTCCGAAACTTTTGATGAAGAAAATACAAACAAGATTTTGGGTTTTCTGGAAACGCGTATCCGTTCCGCCGTTAAAGAACCGGCACTCGAACAAAAAATTCGGGATTTTATCGGTCGTCGAATTGACGATTTGACCAATACCCAAACGCCGCTCGGCGAGATGTTTACTGAAGACGCGGTGGCGATTTTGAGAGAAAAAGCTGTCGAGCAAATCGAGCCGATTATTCATCAGTTGGCTGAAATTGCGACAGCGGAACGGACGCGCAGCCAGATCAGTTCACTGATTAAACGCGAGGTTCACGATTATTACGAACAACTTCCCTTTTTCAAAAAAATATTTGTTTCGCGCGATAATTTATTGAAGGAAGTTGATGATCTGGTCAACGAAAGTTTGCCGAAACGAGTCGAAGAAACTTTGCGCGGCGACTTTTTCGCGCGGGAAATTCAAAATTTTCTCAATTCGACGATCAACAACGCGATGGCGCGTCCGCTACCTGAAATTATCGGTAAAATCGCGCCGGAACAGCTCGAAAAACTCAAAGGACAAATATCAAAACGCATTCTGACGCTTTTGCAGGGCGACGAAATGATGAACTCCGTTTCCGCTTATCTGACCGATACGCTCGAAAAACTGCGCCCGCACAGCATTGACGCGATTTTGCAGACATTGCATCCCGAATCGGAAGAAAAGCTCAAAAAACTGCTTTCAAACGGTCTTATCAAGATTCTCTCGCGTGATGAGACATCGAAAATTATCAACTCCGTTCTTTCGAGACAAATCGAAAAATTTCTCGCCGCGCCCATCGGCAAACTTTCCGACCATATTTCCGAAGAAAAAGTCCGTCACGCCGGACATTCGCTGACTGAAACGATTATTTCCGCCGCCAAAGAAAAATTGCCGGAAGCGATCAAAGAATTCGACATCGGCGGCGTAGTGCGCGAAAAAATCAATAATTATCCGTCGGAAAAACTCGAAGCACTGGTTTTATCGGTTGCCAAAGAACATCTGCGAAAAATCGAGCTTTTCGGCGCGCTATTCGGTTTAATCATCGGCATCGCGCAAGCAGTTCAGTTCTACTTTTTCGCGCGTAGATAAATTTCCCCGGAACATTTCGCTAAATTCGTCGTTTCCATTTTTTGAATAATTAAAATTTAAATGGAGCGAAAAAAATTATGAGAAAAAGCGGTTTGGTCGTTTTCGGAGTCGCGTTGTTGATCGGTCTTATTTTCCAGTTTAACTGTAATGTCGAAACTTCAGGCGGCATTAAAGGTTCGGGCAATTCAAAAACTGAAAAAAGAAATGTTGCCGACTTTTCAAAAATTGAGGCGAGCGATGCGGTAAATTTAGAAATCGTCGCGCAAAAAGATTTCGATGTCGAAGTTGAAGCCGATGACAATCTGCTGCCGTTAATTAAAACCGAAGTCAGCGGCGACACCTTAAAGATTTCGACAAGCGGAAATACTTCCGCCAAAACAAAAGCGACGATTAAAATATCGCTGCCTAAATTGGACTCTTTAGATGTTTCAGGCGCATCTGCCGCAGTCGTTTCAAATGTCAAAACTGATTCTTTAGACCTTGAAGCGAGCGGCGCGTCAAAAATTAAAATAAGCGGCGAAGCGAACAATTTGGATGCGGAAGCGAGCGGCGCGAGCGGAATTGACGCGGAAGGTTTAACTGTTTCAAACGCTGATGTTAAAGCGGATGGTGCGAGCAGCGCGACGATTTCGGTGACCAATGAACTTAAAGCCGACGCGTCCGGCGCGAGCAGCGTTTATTATACCGGCGAACCGAAAAATATCGAACCGAAAACTTCCGGCGCGAGTTCGATCAAGAAAAAATAAGTTTCAAATCTGAAGATTCGAGTTTCAAATGACCTGATTTGGAACTTGAATCTAGGTTTCCACCGCTTTTGTTTTGATTCCTGCCATATTATTTTCGGAATCCAGCCCGATTACATAAATATCTATTTGAATTTTCCCGATTCTATAAACTTTCAAATCTCTGAGATTGTTTTCAAGTAATTCTTTAAGTTCGCAAAATTTCGCGGCGGTCGCTTTTTCTTCATCGCCGAACCATTCTTGAATTTGCGTCAAATATCCGAAAATCTCGGCGAAATCTCTTTCTTCAACCGGCGTATCTGCCGGACTTTTATTTTCTCTCACGACTTCCGCATCCGTAATCGTTTCGACTTTTTCGCCGACGAAAGGCACTATTTTGGCATCGGTTTCGCTGGTATAAGACAAACCTGCGGTAATTTTTTTTATCTTTTCCGTCAAATCCGTATCAATTGTTTTTTTTTCGTCGGTCAGCACTGATTTTTTTTTTCTTTTTGCCATAAATTTCGCTCCAAAAATTCAAACAAAAATAGTCTAACACAGTCTGAAATACCGCCAACTGTCTATTAAAACAAGCCTTTATCAGACAAATAAGAACCTTAAAAAAAACCTGTGGATTTCTCTTGCAATTTTGAATTTAATTTGATAGTCTGTGAGCCGTTTCCGAAAAATTAGATTCTTGTAAACTATTGAAAATAAAACACTTAATGTTTTACTTTAACTTTTAAACAAGTTTCCACAAGCCTGTGGAAAAGTCTGTGGAAAACTTTTATAACGAGCCTTAAAAAGCACTGAAAGTTACCAAAATGAAAAGGTTTGCGGGAGATTTTCGAAATCATTTTACAGGTCGCTTAAAGAAATCTGAAAGAAGAAATTTTGCTTAAAAGTTTCATCAAAGATTTAACAAAAATTCAGCGGAGAAAAGTTATGGAAATGTCGGTAGAAAAGGCGAATGTTTGGAGTAATATTCTCCAATCGGTTGAAAAACGTCTGAACAAACAAATTTTCGACGCGTGGTTTCGTCCCATTCAGTTCAACGGTTGCGATGAACAGGACAGAGTTTTGCATTTGCAAGCTAGTCAAGTGACGAAGGATTGGATCAGCAGTTATTATCTGGAAGTTATCAATCAGACGATGAAAGAACTTAATATGTTCAATTACCAGCTTGATTGGGAAATTGTTAAATCGGAGATGGATGAAGAAAATTATGCTGACGAAGATGACGATGGCGAATTTTTCTTCGAAAAACAACTAACTCCGGCTCCGGTCAGACAAAACAGTTTCGATTTTTTGGAAAAATCCAAACCTGATATTCCGGTTAAAAATAGTACGACTAATTTTGTTGACATTGAACCGATTGAAAATTCTCTCAATCGCAAATATACGTTTAACACATTCGTCGTCGGTTCGTGCAATCAATTCGCCCACGCCGCTGCTTTGGCGGTCGCCGAATCGCCGGGTAAAACATATAATCCGATGTTTATTTACGGCGGAGTCGGTCTGGGAAAAACACATTTGATGCACGCCGCCGGACACGCCATCAAAGAACGCAACCGGCATTTGCGCGTCGCGTATATTTCCGCCGAAAAGTTTATGAACGAATTGATTAATGCCATTCGTTACGACAAAACGCAGACTTTCCGCGAAAAATATCGTTCGATTGACGTGCTTTTAATGGACGATGTGCAGTTTATGGCGGGCAAAGAGCGCACTCAGGAAGAATTTTTTCACACGTTTAATGCCCTGCATAACGATCAAAAACAAATTGTTGTCACATCAGATTGTCCGCCGCGCGAAATTCCGACGCTTGAAGAAAGACTGCACTCGCGGTTTGAATGGGGTTTGATCGCCGATATCGAACCGCCCGATTTAGAGACGAAAGTAGCTATTCTAAAGCGAAAAGCTGATTTGGACGGCGTAATGCTGCCTGATGAAATCGCGTTTTTTATCGCCGGCAAAGTTAAGAGCAATATCCGCGAATTGGAAGGTTCGCTGGTTCGTCTGGTGGCGATTTCGTCGCTGCGCGGCGTGCCGATTTCGATGATGCTGGCGCAGGACGCGTTGAAAAATATCATTGACAGTGAACAGCCGGTGGGTCTGACGCTGGAAAAAATTTCTCGTGCCGTCGCCATTCATTATAAACTTTCGGTCGAAGAAATAAAATCAAAAAATAATTCACGGCAAATCGCCGTTCCGCGTCAGGTGGCGATGTATTTATGTAAAAGATTAACAAAGCATAGTTTTCCCGAAATCGGGCGGGAATTTGGCGGCAAACACCATACGACCGTTATGCACTCGGTTGACAAAATTGACTCATTAATTAAGGAAGACAGAAATTTCCACAGGGTGGTTAGTGAGCTTATAGACAATCTTTGCAGCTAGTTAGGAGATTTTCAGGAAAAATTTGGCAGCATTTTTCCACAGCCTGTTTGTTTGACCTGCTCAGGTATCGCCTTTGGTTGCAGCTAATTAAACGAAGTTTTCCACTTTTCCACAGATTGGTTAAAATTTAACCTGTGGAAAAGTTGCAAATAATTGTTTTCGTCGTTTTTTTCCACAGGCTGGCATTTTTTCCACAAGTTTTCCACAGTGCCTGTGGAAATATAAGTTTTTTGTTTTCATCTAGTTAAGCCGGTTTTCCACTTTTCCACAGGCACTACTACTACTACTATTAAATATATAAGGTTTTAAATTAGTATTAATAGTAAAAAGCGTTGGCGATTGAAGATGAAATTTGAGGTATAATAAATAAAATTTTAGGAGTTAATTATGGAATTTGTAATCAAGCAGAGCGTGTTAAAAGAGGAACTCGGATTTGTTCAGGGAATCGTTGAGAAAAAAAGCACGATTCCGGTTCTATCAAATATTTTGATCGAATCGGTCGGCGAAAATACGATCCGCATCGTCGGTACGGATTTGGACGTTACTATTCGCTGCGATGCCGTCGCCGACATCAAACAGCCTGGTTCGATGTGCGTTCAAGCGCGCAAACTTTTTGACATTGTGCGTCTGCTGCCCGACGCTGATGTTCACTTTACTAAGGATGAAAACGAATGGGTGAAGATGACCTGTGGTAAGTCAAATTTCAGATTAGCCGGTATCTCCAAAGAAAATTTTCCCGAAGTGCCGAGCTTTAAAAGCGCGCCGATGAGTCTTTCGGCGGAAACTTTTAACCATTTTATTCAAAACACCTCGTTTGCCATTACCAACGAACAATCCCGATTCACGTTGTCGGGCGCGAAATTTATGATTGAAGGCGGCACTGCGCGGATGGTGACGACCGATGGGCATCGTCTAGCCTTTATCGAAAAAAAACTGACTGACGAGCCTGTGGTGGACGCTATGGACGCGCTGATACCTAAGAAGGCTTTGATGGAATTAACCAAAATTGCCCGCGATGCCGACGGCAATGTCAGTTTCGGTGAAGACGCGAATCATATTTATTTTGAGGTTGACGGTAGATTGCTCATAACACGGAAACTTTCCGGGACATTTCCCAACTATGAAATGGTTATTCCGAAAGATAACGATAAAATGGCGACTTTTGATGCCGAGCAGATGAAAAACGCCATCCGCCGCGTTTCGCTGATGGCTGACGAAAGAACTCGTTCAGTTCGTTTCAACATCAAACCTAACGAAATCGAAATCGTCGCCCAATCGAGTGAAGAAGGCGAAGCGCACGAAAAAGTTGCCGCTGACTATGATGGTGAAGAAGTGCAGATCGGTTTTAATTCACAATATCTGCAAGAATTTCTTAATGTTGTCGGAGCGGGCGAGGCGGAAGTTGCCGAAAAGAACGAAAATGAAACCGACGGCGAAACCGTTCGCGTCAAGGAAAATCCCGGTCGCCTGCGGATTGCTTTTGAATTTAAAGACGGTAACGGTCAGACGCTGATGAACATCGCCGGTGATACCCTTTATAATTATAAATATATCGTTATGCCGCTCAGAATATGAGCTTTTGATACTTTTTTTACTTAAAGCGAGGTTTTAATTCTGCCGCCGTATGCCGGTTTTGAATTTAAGATTTTTCATAGAACCAATGCTAATTCAATTGATGTTGATCCGTTTCGCATTCTTGTGCTTGGAGATTGGATCACGCTGGAATCTCGATCTTCATCCGTTGACTTTTCTCAATCTCGTTTGATCGAAATTGACCACGATATTTTTGACGATATTATTCGACAATTTGAAATCAAACTTGATTTCAAATTGTCGAATATCAAAAACATCACTTTTTCTATCCAAAAAACTATCGATCTTCATCCTGATAATATTTTTCAGCAGCTTCCCTGCTTCGAATATTTGCACGATCTTCGCCGCCGACTGTTAAATTCTGCCACGTTTGACGAAGCCGCTAAGAAAGTGCGTTCTCTGTCAAATGCAGACGATATTGAGCCGTGTAAAATTTCTGTCGAGTTTGCTAAATCTTCCGGGATAATTGTCTAAAATAACAATTATTTGGATCAAATTTTAAATCACAATGATAAATGTAATCTATTTTTCCGCTACAAAATGTTGAAAATAAACAACTTAATGTTTTTATCTTGAAATTGGTAAGACCTTTTCTCATCAACTCAGATCAACAGAATCAGTCGGAATTAGTTTTGATTGTTGATTTGGCGGCGGGTGAACTAATGCGTGAAATTTTGCATAATCCAAAATTTTAGATGCTGGAACCAGCTTGGAAAGGCTTACATTTTTTAGTTCGCTGGGTCGAAATTAATTCTAATCTTAAAATATATTTTTGCGATGTAGATAAAAACGAACTTTTATTGGATTTAAGTTCTGTTGATAATTTGACTGATTCCATTTTTTACAATCTGTTGAATTTCGATCACTCAAACTTCAATTTTGGGACAATCATCGGCGGCAATTACGATTTTTTAATTGATGTTGATGAGACGGCGATGCTGGCGCGTCTGGCAAAAATTTTTCAATCCCTTAACGCCCCTTTTTTTCTTCCATCAAATCGAAATTTTAAAACAAGTTGTTCGTTGATAATTTTCACGGTTTTAATTTTACAATTGAACTCGATAATATTAAAATTGAACTTGGAACATTCTACTTTCTCTTGCTGAATCTTCTTTTTTAGGTTCTGATTATCCACCTCTTAACGGAAAATGGAATAACATATAAACAACTTATTCATAACAGTTTAACCGTGTTCTTTGCAATGATGTTGGCAACTGTGTGATTTTTTAATATCATTGTATGTTAAATTAATTTTTTAATTTTTATTTTTTATGATATTCGATGAATTTTTTGACGTGATAATAATTGGTGCCGGTCACGCCGGTTGCGAAGCCGCCTCCGCTTCCGCGCGTTTGGGTTCTCAAACCGCTTTAGTTACGATTAATTTAGATTTAATCGGGCAAATGTCCTGTAATCCGGCAGTTGGCGGGATCGCCAAAGGTCATATTGTCCGGGAAATTGATGCCCTCGGTGGCATTATGGGAAATGTTATTGACCGAACCGGAATCCAATTTCGTCTTCTAAATCGGTCTCGAGGTCCGGCTGTCCAATCTCCCCGCGCTCAAGCTGATCGTTCTCTTTATCGCACTGAAATGCGTCGCGTTCTCGAAGCTACTTCTAATCTACATCTTCGTCAAGGATTAGTAGTCGATCTAATTACTGATAATAATAAAGTTACCGGCATTGAATTACAGGATACACGAAAATTCGGAGCTAAATCAGTGGTCATTGCCGCCGGCACTTTTCTGAATGGAACTATTCATACCGGTAACAGGAAATTCTCTGCCGGTCGCGCCGGTGAACCCGCCTCAATTGAATTGGCTGAAAGTTTAAAAAATCTAGGTTTTCCCGTCGGTCGTCTTAAAACAGGAACTCCGCCCCGACTCGATGGAAGAACTATTGACTGGGACGCTTTCGAATGTCAGCCGCCCGATGATAATCCGGTCGCTTTTTCTTTTTCAACCGAAGAAATTACGCAAGAGCAAATTAATTGTTATATTGGTTATACCAATGATGAACTGCACCGGAATATTCGTGAAAACCTACATCTTTCCCCGCTTTATTCGGGAAAAATAAAAGGAATCGGGCCTCGCTATTGTCCTTCGATTGAAGATAAGGTTGTCAAGTTTGCTGATAAAAATCGCCACCAGCTTTTTCTTGAACCTGAAGGTCAAAATACAAACGAAGTTTATTTAAATGGTTTTTCAACATCTCTACCTTCAGATTTACAGTTATCACTTCTAAAAATGATTGATGGTTTTGAGAATGTCAAAATTATCCGCCCTGGTTATGCTATCGAATATGATTTTGTTGATCCCCGTGAGCTTAAACCTAATTTAGAAACAACTCGTCTTGACGGACTGTTTCTTGCCGGTCAAATTAATGGGACTACTGGCTATGAAGAAGCCGCCTGTCAGGGTTTGATGGCGGGAATAAATGCGGCTTTTAATGCTCAGAAAAAAGAAAGTTTTATTCTTCGGCGCGATGAAGCTTATATAGGAGTTTTAATTGATGATTTAATCCGGCACGGGGTTGATGAACCTTATCGAATTTTCACTTCTCGCGCGGAAGCCCGTTTAATCTTGCGGCACGATAATGCCGATCAGCGTCTTTCTCCAAAAGCCCATAGCATTGGAATGTTAGGGGATCGCACTTGGGAAAATTTCAACAAGAAACGCGACCGGCTGTCTTTAATTCGCAATACAATTGAAAAAACTCGATTTAAGCGTTCGGATGTCGTTTATTCTTATGTTTCTCAAATATTACAGACTGATTTAGGTGACGCTTTTACTTTATCTCAACTTTCTCTTCGTCAGGGCATTAATTCTCAAATTATTTACAATCTTTTGCCAAATATTGTCAGTTCACAGATCAGTCATTCTGAACTTGAGACGGCTTTGGCGGATTCCCTTTATAGCGGGTATATTTTAAATCAGGAAAATGCCAATAATCGAGTGAATCACAACGACTTTTTAAAGGTGCCTCTCAATTACAACTTTAATGAATTGGACGGACTTTCTAACGAAATGGCTGAACGCCTGCAAAGAGCTAATCCTCATACCTTCGGGCAGGTTCGCAGTGTTTCAGGTTTGTCTCCGGCTGCTTTATCTGTCGTGCTGGTAAATCTTATGTCTCTCAAACAATAAAATATTTATTGACTGCTATTTTTTGATAAATGTGGCACGTTTTACACTGATTCCAGGGAAACTGTAAAACGTGCCACATTAATTTTAAATTAAAATCTTTAGCTAAAAAGTGAAATATGTGTTAAATTGTTTGAAATTAGAAAAGGTATAAAAATGGGAAAAATTATAGCAATTGCTAATCAAAAAGGAGGAGTTGGAAAAACAACAACCTCAGTAAATCTGGCAGCCGGACTAGCGGTTGAAGAAAAAAAAGTTCTATTAATTGACGCTGATCCACAAGGGAATGCGACATCAGGTTCGGGAGTAAAAAGAAACCAATTAAAGAAAACACTTTATAATATTTTATTGTTGGGAGAAAAAGTAGAAAACGTCATCCAAAAAACTGAACTTCCTTTGTTATGGGTTTTACCGGCGGATAAAAATCTTGCCGGAGCTGAAGTGGAATTAGTTGATGAAAAAGATAGGGAATTTAAGCTAAAAGAAATACTCAATAAAATTAAAGAAGAATATGATTACATAATAATAGACTGCCCGCCATCACTAGGATTACTAACAATAAATGGATTGACGGCGGCAGATTCATTGTTAGTTCCTATTCAATGCGAATATTATGCATTAGAAGGAGTAACAGAATTATTTGACACATTAGCCAGATTAAGACGCGGCTTAAATCCACAATTAACAATTGAAGGATTATTATTGACGATGTATGACGAAAGAACCAATTTATCAGCAGCAGTGGCACAGGATTTAAGGGATTTTTATGGGTCGCAAGTTTTGAAAACGGTAATTCCAAGAAATGTACGTCTGGCAGAAGCTCCAAGCTACGGAAAACCGATCATATTGTACGATATTCGTTCTCGCGGAGCAGAAAGTTATATACAGTTAGCAAAGGAGATATTGAGTCATGAATAGAAAAGTTTTAGGAAGAGGATTGGGAGCTTTATTGGGTGAAGAGAAAAATGATATTTACAAAGAAGAACTAATGGAAATTGATCTGGATTTGATAGAACCGAATAAAGATCAACCGAGAACGAGATTTGATGAAGAATCAATCGGTGAATTAGCTCAATCAATAAAAATAAACGGAATTGTTCAACCGATAGTTGTAAGAAGAAAGGGTGGAAAATATGAAATAGTTGCGGGCGAAAGAAGATGGCGAGCTTCGCAAAGAGCCGGGATGCAGAAGATTCCATCAATTGTTAAAGAAATCGCCGATGAAAAATTGCTCGAGCTGGCACTTATAGAAAATATCCAAAGACAGGAATTAAATGCAATTGAAGAGGCAAGGGCATACAAAAATTTAGTTGATAAAGTAGGGTTGACTCAAGAAATGATTGCTGAAAGAGTCGGGAAAAACAGAACGGTGATAACCACTTGTTTAAGACTACTAAAATTGCCGGAAGATATTCAAGAATTGGTGGAAGTAGAAAAAATATCAGCAGGACACGGAAGAGCCTTATTAATGTCGGATGATCTGGAAACACAAAGAATTATCGCTCGAAAAATAATCGAAATGTCATTGTCTGTGAGGGAAACGGAAAAAGCCGTCAAAAGACTCAAGAAAAATAGTCAAGTTATAGAAAATAAACCACTTACGCCAAAGATAAACGCAAATGTGAAAAATGCGGAAGTGAAGTTAAGAAGAATTTTAGGAACGCAGGTTAAAATTTTACCGGATGGAAAAGGAACGGGTGGTAAAATTGAGATAGAATATTATGGCGAGACAGATTTGGACAGAATTTATCAAATGATCGTAAATGAACAATAGAAATAATGAACAATAAAAATATGGAAAAGAAAAGATTAACAGAAATGGTTTCCTGTGCCGGTTGAGCGGCGAAACTCGCGCCGAGCGATCTTGCTCAAGTTTTGAGCAAACTGCCAAAACAAAACTTTACGACGGATGTTTTAGTGGGATATGAAACATCTGATGATGCCGGTGTGTTTCGTTTGACTGATGAATTAGCTTTGGTGCAGACAATTGATTTTTTCACGCCAATCGCCGACGAACCGGAGATTTACGGACAGATTGCTGCAATAAATTCATTAAATGATGTGTACGCGATGGGAGGAAATCCGCTTACCGCACTTTCAATAGTTTGCTACCCGCAAAAAGGAGATTGGGAAATTTTGGGAAAAATTTTGGAAGGCGGACAAAAAGAACTGAATAGAGAAAATGTAGCGGTGTTGGGTGGACATTCAGTGGACGATCAGGAAATTAAATTTGGTTATGCAATAACGGGATTAGTTCATCCAAAAAAAATAGTAAGAAACTCCGGCGCGCAAATCGGGGATGATCTAATTCTAACAAAACCAATTGGAACCGGCGTGATCAGCACGGGAGTAAAATTTAACAAGGCAGGAAAAAAAGCGCGAGAAGAGGCATTAAAAATAATGACAACCTCGGCGAAAAAAGCATCAAATGTAATGCAGAAACTAGGAGCGAACGCCTGCACCGATGTAACGGGATTCGGATTTCTCGGACACAGTTTTGAAATGGCGAAGGCAAGCGGTATAACGTTATCAATTGAATCGGAAAAGATTCAATTGATAACCGACGTTTTAGATTTGATAAAACAAAAAATGTTGACGAGAGGAGACAAAAATAATCGAATTTACGTTGGAGAAAATATAAAATTTGGGGAAAAAATAAGCGGAGAAATGCAGAGTGCGTTATTTGATCCGCAAACAGCGGGCGGGTTACTAATAAGTATGAAACCGGAAAAAGCGAAAGAGTTTATAAAAGAAGTTGAGTATGCTGAGATAATAGGAAAAGTCGAGCCTTTAGGAAAATATTTATTAACAGTGGAATAGGCTAATTGATGGAATATAAAAGGTTTAGTCAAAATAGTTAATTTGCGGAAGTAAGAAAAATGCAGTATTTATTTATTTTTGAATCAATTGGAACATCGGAATTAATGTTGATCGGTTTAGTCGCTATGATTGTGTTCGGTCCGAGAAAAATTCCCGAATTAGCACGAACAGTCGGCAAATTTATGACGGAATTTCGACGTTCGACTGATGACTTTAAAAAAACCTGGGAAAGGGAAGCGGGATTTAACGAGGGCGATGAAACTTTAGAAAAAAAATTCAGTAAATTTTTGGGGAATGATACCGTAGAAAATTCAAATACCAAAAACGAAGAACTTTTCGCATCGACAGTAAACTCGCCGGAAATAAAAAAACTGAGTCAGGAAGATTTTGAAAAAAAAATTGGCAAGGAAACCTCTCAAGCACCAAGACCGATTCAGGAGAATCCAATAGATAAACGCGACTGGCTCTAAAAAAACTGAAAATTCATTTCAAAAATGGAATACGAAGAAAGCAACAATGAAGAACTCGGCGGTCAGATGTCATTTATGGGACATCTGGACGAATTGCGCCGCCGTCTTGTAAATTCAGTAATAATATTGGTAATCGCGTTTACGCTGTGCTGGTTTGTGTCGGATAAAATTTATGATTTCTTGGCAATTCCGATTCGACAGGCATTATCAAGCGCGGAAAGACGAGAAGTTCCCGTAAAAGGTCTGACGGGAAACGAAAAAGTTTTATCGCTGGACAATTTGAAGGAAGGCGATACCGGCAGGTATGTTTTTGATCGGGCGACAAAACTTGGAATTACGATTGTTTCGCCCGGAACTTCGGTCGCGGCGAAAGTAGAGAATGATGGTGAAGGGCAAATCGGTTTGTTTACCGATGAACCGATAATTACCAGCAATGCGATAATTCCGCAGGGAATAAGGCTGCCTGTAGATTTCAACGCGCTTGACAAAAGTGAACCGAGCGCGGAAGAAAGAATGATCGTAACTACTGCCGTTGAACCATTTACACTATATGTAACCGTTTCCCTTTATTCGGCAATCGCCATTTCAATTCCATTTCTGCTGTGGCAAATCTGGGGCTTTATTTCCCCCGCGCTCTATAAACACGAGCGTTCATACGTTACGCCCTTTATCGCCCTTTCCTCGATTTCCTTTGTGTTGGGAGCCGCCTTTGCCTATTACATAATTTTCCCGCCGGCGGCAAGATATTTGCTTGGATTAGGCGAAGATTTTCGCCTGTTTTTGAAGGCGAGCGACTATTTCGATCTCATCACGATCATAATGCTGGCGATGGGCATAATTTTTCAAATGCCCGCTATTGCGTATGTGTTAGCCAGAATCGGGTTGATTTCCGCAGGTCTTATGGTAAGGAGCTGGAAGATTTCGCTGGTTATAATTTTAATTGTGGCGGCGGTGGTGTCGCCCACCGCCGATATTCCAAATATGATGCTTTTCGCCGCACCGATGATGGTTCTATATGTGGTTTCCATTTTTATCGCATGGTTTTTCGGAAAGAAAAGACAAAGCGATGCGGAAGTCGAAAATCTGGGGTAGTTTTATTCAAACGCTGGGTTATTTGGGATTATTCGGAGAAATTTTTAATAAATCTTTCACCAATTTAATGCCTTCAATTTCTTTTACCAGATTAATCGCCTGATCTTTACGGCTTTGATCGGCAACCGCTCCGCTCAAAGTAATCACGCCATTTTCGACTGCGACGCTGATGCTCGAATCTTTCAAGTCATCATTCGCCGCCAAAACCGCGCGGGATTTTGTCCACAGCCATAAATCTTGGTCATTTTGTCCGACTTCCGCACCGGAATCCTTCGCTTTCTGCCGGTATTTTAATTTGTCAATCTCAAAAGTCGTGCGAGTAAGCTCGGACTTATCAAAAATTTGATTAAGCATTTGACCTAAACGATAACCGGCGAGCGCGATTTGTTCCTGCGCGATTTGAAAAGCCTCTTTTTGATAGACTGCCGAAGGAGCTTCATAACGAATCAGAGTTGACGGATAAAGTTTGGTCGAAGCGATTTGAAAACCTTCCTGCTGCCATTTGGCGAATTGTCCGGGTTCCAAACGATTCTGCAAGTTGGCGTAAGGATAATTTTTCATAATTTCCTGCCCGATTGCCGGAATATAATCTGAATCACAAACATCGTTGACGCGCGGAATATTGCGCCCGATAATCGAATCCCAATACCAGTGCAAATTCAAACGATTTTCACCAACCGAATCTTTAGGCGAAAGAAGAAAGAGATTTCCGCCCTGATCGCCTTTCGGTTCGAGTTCGGTAACGCGACCTGAATCGTGCAGCGGCTGATGAATATCGCCAACCAGATGCAAAATCCAGGCGAGAGCAATGGCTTTATCCGGGGCGGACGCTGAATTGTCGCGCAAGACCTTATCAAAAGCGTCAAGACGCTCGACGACGTTCTCGTCATCAGACTTTAAATCGGTTACGAGTTCGACTTTCCCGTTATTGTCGCGCCAAAAAGTGTCGAGATAATGCCACGTTCCGTGATGATATTTCGCGTAGCGGTCTTTGAACTTTTTATCTCTGACAATATCCGCCCAAGTTCCGGCAATCATAAAAAGTTCACGTTGTTTGGCGGCAACGGAACGCGAATCCTGCAAATAAAAAACGCTCAAATCAGAATCTTCCGGCGCGCTTAAAAGCAGTTTGATCGCTTGTTCACGGGCATGCGGCGACATTTGCTGCCACGCAATATAGGTGATAATTTTATGCCCCGTGTCGTCCCAAGCCGCCGCGCTTGAAAAAAATGCCAAGGTAACGATAAAAACAAATAATAATTTTAAAAGCTGATTTTTCATTTGATTCTCCTGTATCTATAAAAAGAGATTTTAACGGAAATAAAAAATTTAAGAAAGCTGTGGAAAAAACAAACGATTAATAATTTACCAAGTATATTGAAAGACAAACTTTGCCGAAAAATAAACATCAAAGTAGTTGCAGAACTTTCCCCATCTAATTGTCTGAAAAATATAGTGTTATCTCAGACGATTTTTATTGAAATATTGACTAGGAGAAACAAAAATGCAAGCAGTTTTAGACCAAAATCGAATCGCGGAAGCCTATATTAATCGAACCAAAGACGCATTCGGCAACAAAATCGGCATCATCGGCAAACTTTTCGGCTGTTGGCATAAACAAATCAGTCGTCCGTTCACCGCTCAAAACGGTTCTTACCGCGCCTGCCTAAATTGCGGCGCGCGACGGCATTTTGATACTCGAACGCTGAAAACTTCAGGTCCTTTTTACTATCCGCCGGCAGTATCGCTGAACAAAAATTTATCTTCATAATTAATATTTGGCTCACCACAAAATTGAAAAAAGGTCAAGTGAATTTTCACTTGACCTTTTTTCAATTTTGTGGTGAGCCGTTTCAAATTTTCGCGGTCGCCACCACATTATCCTGTTTGGAAACCACGACACCGCCGGGTTTTTCTTTGGTAACGGCAAACATTTTCGGCTTTTTAACCTGTAATTCCACATCAATGGGGATGACTATTTCACCATTTTTCCGCACGTTGAAAACTCCGCCGTTAATCGGGGTTTTCGAGTTTTGCGTTTCATCAACAATCCAAAGCTGATAGGTTTCCTTGCTCGGATCGTTGACCGGCAAGCCGTCGAATGTAACGTAACCTTTTTGCAGGGAATTGCTCCAGACCACGTTTCCCGAAACATCGGTTACACCTTTCGCCGGTTCCAATTTCGTTTGAACGACATCGGGTGCTGTCGTCAAAAGCTGCGCGCGTTTTTCTGTTTCCGTCAGTTCCGGTGTCGGCGTTTGAACGGCTTCAGGAATTCTGACGATTTCCGGCGGTTTTTGAAAGCGGGTCAGCCATAAATTGACAACCAATAAAATACAGGCGGCAGCGGCAATTCCCCAACCTAACCACTGCCAAAAAGGCTGCCTTAAAAAACCTCTGTTTTCATCAACTTCAGCCGAAGGTGAATAAAAAACCTTCTTAGAATTTTCCGCCGGACTAAAAAAATCGTCTGCGTTCGCCAAGATTTTCGTTCGCAAACTTTCGGGCAATGGAACGATGGCGATATTCGACAAACTGATCGCCGCCGCCGCCGCTTCAAGACTATTGCCGATATCTAAATCGGGAAATTGACTTTTTAGCTGCTCAAGTTCCATTAATTCTTTATTATTTAAACCGAAGATAACCTGTTCAGTAAGAAGTTCGAGCATTCTGTCCTTTTTTTCGTTTGTCATGCTGTCACCTCCTTGCCGTTTGCCAATCCTGTTGAGTCTAAAAGCAGTTCCCTAATTTGAATCAATCCGCGTCGCGCGTGGGTTTTTACCGTACCGAGCGGCATATTGAGCGCATCGGCAATTTCCTGATGAGAATATCCCTGAACTATCGAAAGATATAAAACTTGCCTTTGTTCAGGTCTGATATTTTTCATTGCCTGAGCCGCTTCCTTGGCTTCGAGACAGACCTGCATATCCTGATCTTTATTTTCCGGTTCAGCCAGAATATCTTCCAGCGAATTAATATCCGGCTGACGACTTTGTTTTCTGATTCGATCAATCAGCCGCCGCCGCGCGATCATCGCTACGAAAGTTGTTTCAGAAGCCTGCGTTTCGTCATAACGTCCGGCGTTTTTCCAAATATCAATAAAAATCTCCTGAACCGCGTCTTCCGCTTCTTCAGAATTAGAAACCATTCGTAATGCCAGAGACCAAACCAAACCACCATAAGTGTTTAGGCAATCTTGAACGGCATTTTTGTCACCGCTTGCAATGCGTTTTAGAATAGGCTGAACCACAAATTAAATTTCCTGTGTATTTATCAGAATTTAACTTAAAGCTATCCTATTTTCATCCGTTTTGCCAAGTCTGAAAGCGGCAACAACAAAATTTATCAATCACATTTTCGCCGAATCGTCAGCTTTTTCAGCCTCTCTGACATTTTATTATTTAACGTCTGACAGTTCACATAGTTCCTTTTTATCAATGCGATCTCTCGGCTTTCTATTAAGCTATTCGCTTGTTTTGTCAAATCAGATGCAGAAACACTTTGTTTTCATTTGTTTTGGAACAGCACCGAAAATTTAGCAGCTTAAATGACGCGGCTGTTCGGCGGGACTTTAAAATTCGACGCGCCGAAAAAAAATGGATTTAACAAACCGGCAGCATAATTATCTAAAATTGTTTTAATTCTTTAGTTCGTTAAGTTTATAATCAAATGGAGAAAATTTTTTCCGAATGAAAAAAAACGTTTTACAACTAATCGGCAGTTTTCACCAGGGCGGTTCCGAACGTCAGGCGGTCAATCTGTCGCGTTTGCTGCACCGGGACGGAACTTATCGTGTTTTTGTCGCTTCGCTAAATAATGAAGGAGTTTTGCGCGAAGAAGTGGAAAAAATCGGCTTCACGAAAATTCCCGAATTTCGTCTGACCTCGTTCTATGATTTAAACTTTTTGCGCCAATTACGAAACTTAGTGAAGTTTTTGCGGGAAAACAAAATCGAAATTATTCACACGCACGATTTTTACACGAACGTTTTCGGAATCCTGGCGGCGCGTTTGGCGCGAATTCCGGTGAAAATCGCCTCAAAACGTGAAACCGGCGGAATGCGAAGCGCGGCGCAGAAAAAAATCGAAAGCCGGGTTTTTCATTTCGCCGACGCGATTGTCGTCAATGCAGAAGCGGTAAAAAACTATCTGGTCGCGGGCAAAGTTTCCGCCGAAAAAATTGAAATAATCTATAACGGTTTGGATTTAGAGCGGCGTTCGCCGAAAATCACCGACCGCCGCACTATTTGCGAACAATTCGGTTTGCCGGAAGGGGAAAATAACTTCATTACGCTGGTGGCGAACCTCCGACACACGGTGAAAAATCAGCCGCTGTTTCTGCGCTCGGCGCAAAAAGTTTTACGAGAATTTCCCGCAACGCATTTTGTTCTCGCCGGTGAAGGCGAATTAAAAGAGAGTTTGGAAAATTTGGCGGCAGAACTCAAAATCAGTAAAAACACGCATTTTATCGGCAGATGTACACAAATTCCCGAACTGCTTTCTGTTTCTTTCGCCGGAGTTTTGACTTCGACGGCGGAAGGTTTTTCCAATTCAATTTTGGAATATATGGCGGCGGAACTGCCGGTGGTCGCCACTGATGTCGGCGGCGCGGGTGAAGCTATAATCGAAAATCAGACGGGTTTTCTGGTCGCCTCCGACGATGACGAAATGATGGCAAATCGCTTGCTCGAACTTTTGCGAAACGTTGAAAAAGCGCGAAAAATGGGCGCGCGCGGCGGGGAAATCGTCGGGGGAAAATTTTCCGAAGCGGCGCAGCTTGAGAAAACGCTTGAACTTTATAAACGCCAATCGAATGGAAAATAAAAGCCGGGAAAAAATAAAAGTTGCGCTCGTCGCGCCTTCGCTGCGAAACATCGGCGGGCAGTCAATTCAAGCTAAACGACTGCTTGAGGCGTTTGAAAATGACGAGAAAATTGAAATGAAATTTATTGCGAACGATCCGCCAACGCCGCTGCCGAACGTCAAATTTCTCCGCACGATTTTTTCGTCAGTTAGTTTTTGGCGTTCACTTTTCGCAAAAATACCGGAGACGAAAATCGTCCACATTTTTTCGTCCGGCACGACAAGTTACGTTATTTCAACACTTCCGCCGCTGCTCGCGGCAAAAATCGGCGGCAAAAAAACGATTTTGCACTATCACACGGGCGAAGCCGAAGAACATTTGAAAAAATGGAAAAAGACCGCACAGCCGACGATGAAAATGTTTGACGAAATTATCGTCCCGTCACAATTTTTGGTTGATGTTTTCGCCAAATTTGATTTACGGGCGACGGCGATCTTTAATTTTGTCGAGAGTGACAAATTCGTTTTTAGAACGAGAAATCCGCTGCAACCGGTTTTTTTATCGAACCGCAACTTTGAAGCGCATTATCAAGTCGGTGATGTTTTACGCGCTTTTCAATTGATTCAAAAGGAATTTACCGAAGCTGAATTAATCGTTGCCGGATACGGAAGCGAAGAACTGCGGCTGAAAAAACTCGCCGCCGAATTAAAACTCAAAAATACGACGTTTCCCGGACGCGTCGAACAAGAGCAAATGGCGAAAATTTACGATCAAGCCGATATTTATTTAAATTCATCAATCGTTGACAATATGCCGCTGTCAATCATCGAAGCCTTTTCGTGCGGTTTGCCGGTCGTTTCAACCAATGCGGGCGGAATTCCATATATTTGCGAATCGGGCGAAACGGCTTTGTTAATTGAAAAAAATGATTACCGGGCGTTGGCGCGCGCGGCGTTGGAATTGCTCAAAGATAACGAACTTGCCCAGAAAATTATCGGTCAGGCGCGGCGCGAAGTCGGCAAATACGCGCGGGAAAGTGTGCGCGGTGAATGGAGCGCAATTTATCAAAAAATTTTGATAAAATGAATGATAAAAGATCAATCGGCATTGGCGGCGGCGGAAAATTTTTGTAGCTTTAGGTTTGAAAATTGTGATAATATGAAAGTGATTTGACGATTAAACCGTCAAATTCAAAAAACACCGGCTACTCGATTCACGCCTCGAACTTCTGCCGAACAAATAAAAAGAAGCAAAAACCAAACAGTTTGTTGTCCTTGTTTTAACTTATAAATTAAAGATTAAAATGTGCGGAATTAACGGAATAGCATTTTCAAGTAAATCAGGACGTGCGGTAAATCAGCGTACGCTGGTGAAAATGCGCGACGTGATTTCGCATCGCGGTCCTGACGACGACGGCGAATTTATTGACGAAAATATCGGTTTTGGACATCGGCGGCTTTCGATTGTTGACGTAACGCACGGACGGCAGCCGATGTTCAGTGAAGATCAATCGCGCGTGATTATTTACAACGGCGAAGTTTACAATCACGCCGATTACCGCGCGGAATTAGAAGCCAAAGGCTACCAATATCAAACGCACTGCGACACGGAAACGATTCTGCATCTTTACGAAGAATACGGCGCGCAATGCGTCGAAAAACTGCGCGGAATGTTCGCGTTTGCCGTTTGGGATCGCCGCGAAAAATCGCTTTTTATCGCCCGCGACCGGCTCGGCGTAAAACCGCTTTATTACGTTTATGACGAACAGGGAAATTTGTTTTTCGCCTCGGAAATCAAATCGCTTCTGGCGGCGAACGCCGTCAAACCTGAATTAAATTACAATGTTTTGCCCGATCAACTTGCCAATCACGGAACATCTTTTGATGAAACTTTATTCAAAAATGTCAAACGTCTTCTGCCCGGACATACTTTGTTCTGGCGGGACGGTAAACTGAAAATCGAAAAATACTGGGACGTTTCGTTTAAGCCAAAACACGCGGAAAAATCAGACGCGGATTTCGTCGAAGAATGGCGCGAGCTATTCAAAGAATCCGTCAAATTACGTTTGATGGCGGACGTTCCGCTCGGAATGTTTTTGTCCGGCGGCATTGATTCGAGCGCGATTTGCGCGATGATGGCGGAGATGGTTGATGAACCGATCAAAACCTTTTCCGTCGGTTTCAAAGAACGCGAAGCGAACGAATTTGAATACGCACGAATCGTTTCCAAAGCATTCAAAACCGAACATCACGAAATTACGATTACGCCCGAACAGTTTTTTGATGAACTGCCGAATTTAATCTGGCACGAAGACGAACCACTCGGTTTTATTTCGTCAGTGCCGCTTTATTTCGTGTCAAACCTCGCTCAAAAACA
This sequence comes from Pyrinomonadaceae bacterium, assembly GCA_965217575.1. Lineage (GTDB taxonomy): Bacteria > Acidobacteriota > Blastocatellia > Pyrinomonadales > Pyrinomonadaceae. Next base: position 2,853,320 of record OZ244558.1, read on the forward strand.
CGTCAAAGTCGTTTTGACCGGCGAAGGCAGCGACGAAATTCTCGGCGGCTACGGGCGTTACCAAAAAACGCTGACGCTGTTAAATTACGGCAAAAAATACGAAAGTTTAACGCCGAATTTTCTGCGCCGAATCGTCAAAAATAATGTCGAAAATCTGCCTCTGGGCGGCAAATTGAAACGCACGTTTTTATCGCGTTCGGCGGACATCGAAAATTTGTATTTCGATAATTTTGCAATTTTCAATCGCCAGATGCAGGAAAATCTGCTGACGGCGGAAACAAAAGCGCGAATCGCCAAGCAAAATCCGTATTGTGATTTGCAAAATTGGCTGCGGCAAACCGACGCGGAAAATTTGCTCGACCAATTGCTTTACGCCGATACGAAAACTTATCTGCACGAACTGCTGATGAAGCAGGATCAAATGTCTATGGCGGCTTCGATTGAATCGCGCGTGCCGTTTCTCGATCATAAACTCGTCGAATATACGGCGAAACTGCCGGAAAAAATGAAAATTCGCGGTCGTGAAACAAAATGGATTTTGCGCGAAGCGATGAAGGGAATTTTGCCGGACGAGATTTTAACGCGCTCGAAAATGGGTTTTCCGGTTCCGGTCGGAAATTGGTTTCGCCGCGAATACGAAAATATCGTTGAAGAATACGTTTTGAGCGAACGCGCTTTGTCGCGCAAAATTTTCAACGCTGATTACGTGCGCGAAATCGTCGCAAAACACAACGCGGGCGAAAATCACGATGAAAGATTATGGTTTCTGATTAACTTTGAAATGTGGCAGCGGCGATTTATTGACGGCGAAACATCGGAGAAAAAAGAGCCGGAATATGCCGAAGCCGTTTACGGATAGCGAAAATCGGCAGAGCGTTTTCGCGCGAAATCATAAGTTAAGAATGTAATTTCTCCCATCTCACCATTTGTAACAACGACTGAATTAAAATTATGACGGCGGCAATTTCAGAAAAAAAAACGGAAACTTCAGCGGTTCTGCGCGGACACGATATTTTGTGTTTCAGTCACGATTGGACAGGCGATCCGTTGTCGAAAACTCACTTGATGCGCGTTTTGTCCAAAGAAAACCGGATTTTATGGATCAACGCGATTGCCAACCGAATGCCGACGACTTCATCGAAAGATATTTCGCGTGTCGTTAAAAAATTAAAAAGTTTTACCGAACCGGTGCGGGAAGTCGAGAAAAACATTTTTGTTCTCAATCCTCTGGCAATTCCGACATACGGAAACGAAGCGGTCAGAAAATTTAATCAGACATTTTTGATTTCGCAGGTGAAAAAGGCGATGCGAAAATTAAATTTTCAAACGCCCGTCAATATGGTTTTTAATCCGGCGGCGGGTTTACTTGCCGGCAAACTCGGCGAAAAACAGTTGATTTATTACTGCGTTGACGAATATACGGCGTTTACGGGCGCGTCAAAAGGCTTAAAGGAAATCGAAGAAAGTCTGTTCAAAAAAGCCGATCTGGTGATTGTTTCGGCGGAAAAACTGCTCGATAATAAGAAAAAGTTTAATGAAAACACCTTTATCATCCGGCACGGCGTTGATTTTTCGCATTTTCGCAAGGCATTGGATGATGAAACGAAAATTCCCGACGAAATCAAAGATTTGCCGCGCCCGGTCATCGGTTTTCACGGGTTGCTCGCCGATTGGGTTGATTTTGAATTAATCAAAAAAACTGCCGAACATTTCAAAAACGGTTCGGTCGTTCTAATCGGAAAAATCGCGGTTGATGCCGAACAAAAAGTCAAAATTCTCGATAATGTCAAAAACGTCCATTTTCTCGGCAGAAAACCGTATTCGGAGTTGCCGAATTACTGCAAAGGTTTTGATGTCGCGCTCAATCCGTTTGCGATCAGCGAACTGACTCTGGCGGCAAATCCGCTGAAAGTGCGCGAATATCTCGCCGCCGGTTTGCCGGTGATTTCGACTGATATTCCTGAAGTGGCGATTCTGGAAAATTGCCGCATCGGACATAATCACGAAGATTTTATTCGCCAAATCGAAGAAGCGTTGAAACATCCGCGCCCGCAGAAAGCGATCAGCGATAAAGTTCAAAATGAAAGCTGGGAAGCACGAATTGAAGAACTGAGAGAAATAATCGGCACTTCACAGGCGTAACTTTCCTAATAGAAATTTCCATAAAAATCATCAAAAAAGCATCGACGAATATTAATTTTCGGGCGAAATATTCAACGGTAAATTCTAAAGTTCAAATGACACTTGAAGTCACAGCCTTTTTCTTTTACCCTCTTTTAATCAAAATTAAATAAAATTTGGAGCTAATATTTTAATGCGACGTGATACGACATCTTGGTACAGTCATAATCTGGGAATGGAAATGCCGCTGGTAGCTTACGGACACGCGGGTTATCCGCTCTTAATGTTTCCGACCGCCGCCGCCGATTATCTTGAATATGAGCGTTTTCTGCTGCTCGACGCGATCAAACCTTTTATTGAAGCGGGAATGCTGCGCGCGTATTCGATAAATTCGGTCAATCGTTACAGTTTATTGAATAAACAGGCTTCGCCGTCGTGGAAAGCCGAGCTTTTAACGCGTTATGACCGCTATGTGACGGATGAAGTTTTGCCTTTGATTCGCCACGAATGCGGGCAGGGCGCACGACCTTTAACGACCGGCGCGTCGCTCGGCGCGTTTTTGGCGGCGAACTGTTATTTCAAGCATCCCGACAATTTTCGCGGCACTATTGCGATGAGCGGAAGCTATGATGTGCGCTCATATTTGAGAGATTATGAGGACGATAACGTTTATTTTAATAATCCGGCGCAGTATGTGGCGAATTTGAATGATGGTTATTATCTGCCGATTCTGCAAAAAGCTGATTCGGTCGTGATCGTCACCGGGCAGGGAGCGTTTGAAGCCCCTAATCGAACGCGGCAGTTCTGCGGCATTCTGCAAAGCAAAGGCATTCCGCATCTGTGTGAAATTTGGGGACACGATGTCAAACACGATTGGGATTGGTGGCGGAAAATGCTGCCGTATTATCTGGACAGATTTTTTCAATAGGTTGTCATCTTCAACAGTTATCAGTGATAAACGGTAAACGGGGAGCGAAGGGTTTTTATTCTTCACTCCCCGTTTACCGTTTACTACTGACTTTTAATTATCTCCGTCGCCTTTCTTGCCTTTTCGTTTGGTGCCTTCTTTCGGTTTTTCCGCCGGTGCCGGCGGTTCCGGCTTTTTGACCGTCGGCGCGACCGTCGGCGGTTTGGGACTTTCTTCACGCGGCGAAGGTTTCGGTGCCGGATTATTTTCCGGTTTGGGAACGTCCGGTAAATCGGTCGGCGAGGCTGCGTCCGATGGCGTGTCGCCGCCGGTTATTGATGAATCACTGACGCTTTTCGGCGTTTTTGTTCCGGTATTAATGTTAATTCCGAGTTTTCTGCTTTCTTCATCGGCTTTCTCCTGTTTCTCCATTTCTTCACGCTTGTGTTGTTCGACGAGCGATTTAATATCGGAAGGCATATCCGGCGTTTTGTAAAAACTTTCCATTTCCTTGCCTTTCATAAATTCACTCATAAACGCGTTAAAATAAGGAAGCGCGCCGTGTCCGCCGGTCATATTTCCGCCGAGATTGACTTTCTTTTCAGGATTTCCCATCCACACGCCGGTTACATAAGTCGGCGTATAACCGATAAACCAAACGTCTGTGTGATCATTGACGGTGCCGGTTTTGCCCGCCAGCGGCTGTCCGGCGGCATTTGCGCCCGGCGCGGTGCCGCCCGGTTTGGTTACGCCCTGCATCATATCAACCATTGTTCCGGCAACATATTCGCTAGTGACTTTTGAAGTCGCGTCATTGGCTTCTTCGAGCAGAGTTCCGTCGCGGCTGTAAACTTTACGAATCAAATGCGGTGCCGCCCGCACACCTCTGTTGGGAAATGTCGAATAGGCGGAAACCATTTCGATCAGTGAAACTTCGCTCGCGCCGAGTGCCGATGGCAGACTCGGAGCCATCGGATTAGTAATTCCGAAGCGTCTGACCATCTGCGCGCCCGTCTGCACGCCGACTTGTTCGAGTAAGTGAACTGCCGGAATGTTCATAGATTTTGCCAGCGCGGTTTTCATCGGCACATTTCCCGAACTGGTCGAACCATCGTAATTATGCGGCTGCCAGTCGCCTTTTTTAATCGGCGCGCCGCTGACGATTGAGTCCGGTGTCATTCCCCATTCAACCGCCGCCGTGTAAATAAAAGGTTTATAGCACGAACCCGTCTGCCGCAAACCCTGCGTCGCGTTATTAAATTTGCTGGTGTGATAATCATAACCGCCGACCATTGAGATAATCTCGCCCGTATGCGCGTTGAGCGTAATCATCGCGGCTTGCACTTCCGGCACCTGCGAAAGCGCGACCTCTAACGTCTGGTTGTCTTCGTTGACCTCTTTTATTTCAAATTCCGGTAAAAAACCAACCTTTAATTCGCTCGCCGGTTTTTTGCCGCTTCTGCCCATATCTTTGGCGGTGATCACGGCATTGTATCTGCCGAAACGCACTAACGCTTCGTCTTTCGCCGGGTCAACCTTCATCACCAAACCTTTGATATATTCGCCTTTCGCATAATTGTCGCCATACCAATCGGCGTGTTTATACGATTTTAAGGTGCGTTCAATTTCTTTTTGATCGGTAATCGGCTGATTGCTGTCATCTACCAAAACATTTTGATAATCGGAACGCCAGGAGCGACTCTTGTCATACTGCCGCAAGTTTTCGCGGACTGCTTTGGTCGCCAGTTTCTGCGCGTCAACATTGATTGAGGTGTAAACTTTCAAACCGCCTTGAGCGACGCGTGTGGTGTATTTGTCTTCTAAATATTTGCGGACTTCTTCAACCGGATAATCCCACGCAGTTGATTTCGGCAGTGATTGATAATATGCCGTGTCTGCCAGTTTAATCGGTTTGGCTTTGGCGGCATCTATTTCGGCTGACGAATAAGTTTCCGGGAAATTCTTGCCCATTTGGTCAAGTACGACGTTTCGCCTTTCTTTTGCCCTTTCCATATTGCGTGTCGGTGAATATTCGGGCGATTTAGGAATCGCCGCCAAAAGTGCCGCTTCTTCCAAGCTCAAATCCTTCAGCGGTTTACCGAAGTAAGTCTGCGCTCCGGCTTCAAAACCGTAAGAACCTGCGCCGAGAAAAACGTAGTTCATATACATCTCAAGAATCTGCCGCTTGGTGTATAATCGCTCAATTTCCAGTGCCATCATCCATTCGCTGATTTTGCGTGTGTAAGTTTGTTCACGGGAAAGAAAAAGATTTTTCGCCAGTTGCTGCGTAATGGTTGACGCGCCTTCGGTTCTGCCGGTCGTGATATTTCTGACCACCGCGCCCGCGATGCGGTAAGGATCAATCCCGATGTGATCGTAAAAACGACTATCTTCAATCGAAAGCAGCGCGTCTTCGACGTTCTTCGGAATCTCATTTTCCTTGATCGGAATGCGTTTTTCCAATGCGAATTCGGACAAAACCGTTTCGCCGTCATCGGCGTAAATCGTCGTCACCTGCGGCGGACGATAGGTTGCCAGGGCGGAAACTTCCGTCGCGTACTGCGAATTATTGAGATAGGTAGAAGCCAGAACGCCGGTCAGACCGCCTGCCGACAATGCCAGTAAAAGCGCGGTCGGCAGCCAGATATAACTCCAGAAACCACGTTTTTTCGGCTCGTTTGATTCAACTTCTGTGCTGTTAAATGTTCTTAATTCTTTTGCCATTCCTAAAACCTCTTTTTAATTGACAAATCGGCGCATTTTAACGCTGATTACAAAACCGATAGCGATAAAGGTTGCTAAAACCGCTGAAAGTCCCGCGCTCATTAGCGGCAGCGGAACACCGATGACGGGCAAAAATCCCAGAGTCATTCCGACGTTCATAAAAATTTGAAAAGCCAATTCTCCAACGACCGCCATAATCACCATCATTCCGGCGCGGTCGGGTGCCTGCCGCGCGCCCGCGATAAGTCTCGATAAAAGGAGAGCGTAAGCCAGCAACAGCGAAATGCAGCCGATAAATCCGGTGTTTTCCGCCGTTACCGCAAAAATAAAGTCTGAGTGCGGTTCGGGCAGAAACTTTAACGCGCTCTGCGAAGTTTCCGTATCGCCTTTGATTCCTGACAAACCGCCTTTGCCAACCGTAATCATTGATTGAATCGTGTGATAAGCAAATCCCCGCGGATCGGCACTTTCCGGGTCAATGATAACGTCTATGCGCTCTTTTTTGTAGCCTTTCAATTTGCCCGTTTTGACACCGACCCAATAACCGACTGGCATCATTATCGCAATAGCGACGATGGTCAAAGCTACGTAGCGCATTTTAACCGCCGAAAGGAAGAAGATAACGGCAAGAATCGGAAAATAAGTAATCGCCTGTCCCATATCCGGTTCGAGTAAAATCAAGCCGACCGGAACGGCTAAAATCAATCCGCCGATAAATATTTCCTTTATTTTTAAATTGCCGTCTTTGCGCGCGCCGAAATATTTGGCGAGCATCAAAACAACCGGAATTTTGACGAATTCCGACGGCTGAAACTGTCCGACCAGCGGAACTCTGATCCAGCATTGCTGACCGTTTATTTTCATCCCGATACCGGGAATCAAAACTATCACCAATAAAAATAAACCGAGTCCGTAAAAAAAGGGCGCGGCATCAACAATACGCCGGTAATCGCTGAAGGCGACGACCGCAAAGGCAATCAGCGCGATAAACAGACCGATAATTTGTTTCGACCAGTAATTTTCGGTCGGCTGCGCGTTGTATATTTGCCACACGCCGAAACTGACGATGGCGACCGCGAGAATGGCGATCAGCCAGTCAAAATCTCTAAAATTGCGCTTCTCAATTATTGCCGCCATAAATCAGACTTTAATTTTATCGGTTAATATTACTCTTTATTTTTTGGCTATTTGTTGTCCGTCCAGTAAATCGGGATGTTTTTCCGCCAGATATTCGTCGTAAACGGCTTTAACGGCGGGCGCGGCGTTTGCCGCACCGAAACCGGAATTTTCAATCAGGGCGATGACGGAGATTTCCGGTTTGTAAGCCGGCGCGAAACTGACAAACCACGCGTGATCTTTCGCGCCGCCCGAACCGATTGCCGAATTCTGCGCCGTTCCGGTTTTGCCGGCAATCTCAAAATTCGGATTTTTGATGCGTCCTGCCGTCCCGCCGTTGTTGACTACGCCCCACATTCCTTTCAAAACGTAATCGTTCTGCTCAGGAGTCATTTCAATAATCTTCGGCGCGGGATTGTCGTAGGTAATGGCGGGACGCGCCGGAACGTAGTTTTTATCGCCTTCTTCACCGATTGCGCCGATTGGCTTAAATTCTTTGAGCAAATGCGGCACATACATTCTGCCCTGTACGCCGACACTGGAAACGGCGCGCAGCATCGAAATCGGCGTTACATCAACCGTCACCTGACCGATAGCGGCGAAAACGGTTTCGATGTCGTTCCATTTGCCGTCGCGTTTTTCGATGTACGGCTTGTAGTATTTCGGCGTATGGCTGATTTTTTCGTTCGGCAAATCAATGCCGCTTTGCTTATCGTATTCAAACGTTTCGACCATCTCAATCAAGCCCTGAAGTTTCATTTTCAAAGCCAAACGATAATAATAACCGTCGCACGAATGCGTAATCGCGGACGGCAAATCCGGCGTTCCGTGATTGCCGCTGGTGTCGCGCGTAAAACGATTCCCTATCTGAATGCCGCCGCCGCAGACGATGTTTGAATGTCCGACCGTAATCACGCCCTGCCGCAGAGCGGCGACTGATTCGGGAATTTTCCACGTCGAACCGGGATGATAACGCCCCTGAATGGCGCGATTTAGAAGCGGTCGCTCTTCATCCAATTGATATTGCGCTCTTTCCTTACGTCCTTCGGGAGTCGAACTTCCCATTACAAAAGCGTTCGGATCAAACGACGGCGCGGAAGCCATCGCTAAAATTTCGCCGTTGTTCGGGTCCATCGAAATAATTGTGCCGCGCTTGGTCGCCGAATTTGCCAGTTGTTCTTCCGCGACCTGCTGCAAATCGAGGTCAATAGTTGAAACTAAATCCTGTCCGGGCTGCGGCTGAACGACTTCAATTTCGCTCTGCACGCGCCCGCGACTGTCCACGATCACTTTTCGATAACCGGGTTTTCCGCGCAGATATTCGTCGTAATACTGCTCAAGTCCGCCTTTGCCGATAATGTCGCCTGCCCGCAAACCTTTTGCCTGTGATTCGGGCTTTTCAAGTTGTTTCGGGCTGATTTCGCCGACGTAGCCGAGAACGTGCGCCAGCGTCGTGCCGAGCGGATAAAAACGCTGCGGCTGAATTTCGACGCGGAGTTCGGGATATTCGAGTTCGTGCGATTCAACCCAAGTGATGTCTTGAATCGTCGCGTTCTCTTTCAGAACCATCGTTTCAAAACCAGGTTGTTTTTTAATCAAATCAAGACGTTCGACCAAAAATTGACGATCAACATTCAAACCCTGCGCGTAATCGTCAAGCCGGTCGGTAATATCAATCTTTTTAATCGGCTCGTTTGACAACGTGACGTTATAAGTCGGGCGCGAGTCAACCAGCAGTTTTCCGTTGCGGTCGAAAATCGCTCCGCGCGGCGCAGGAATCGGAATCAGGCGAATACGCTGATTTTCGGCTTTATCGCTGTAATATTCGCCTTTGACAATTTGCAAATAATACAGTCTGACACCGAGAATCGTCAGCAGAACAAAAGCGAAAACCTGAATCGCGCTGACTCTGACGCTCAAATTTTGGGCTTGATCGTATAACTTCATATCGCAAGTTTCCAGGAATCTGTGGAAGATACCGGCAACTTAAAATTATCAAAATTTCGGTTGCGGTTCAAATATTTCAACTCGCAGCTTGCGGCAATAATTCTATTTTCTGCTTCCCAGTCGAATCGGATTGCGGCGGCGTGTCTGACGGCGCGAAGGAAAAACCTCGCGTTTTCTGCGCTTCATCACATTTTCTGCGAAAAAGCTGTCTAAAATCAAATAAACAATCGTTCCCGCGATAGTCGTTCCGATAATTGAATAAGCTATCGTTGTAACGAACTCGCCGCTCGGTTCCTGACCCAGCAAACGGTGCATTCCGTAATTAACCAAATTATTCAACAAAGAAGCACCTGCTATGACGGGAATTCGCAGTAAAAGGTTGTCCATATAAACGCGCCGCACGATCTCCGAAACTATGAATGCTATCAACGTTTTAGAGAAGCCGTTCGCGCCCAAAAGACCGCCGCTCAGCGCGTCAACCGCGATGCCCGCGAAGGTTCCGTAAAAAAGAGCTTTAATGGCGTTTCGCTGAAGCGCGGCGTAAACGACGATAATCAATGGAAAATCAATATACGCGAATGGTTCCGCTACGTTGCGGAGCGTCCACTGAAGCAGCACGGCGATTATCAATGCGACTGTGATTTTTAACTGTTCCATTAAAATTCAGAACTCAAAGCTCAAGATTCGGGATTGAATTACTTCTTTTTCGCGCCTTTGTCGTCTTTGATCGCGTTGGGCAAAGATTTATCATACTCGGGACGCGGCGGCGGTTCGTAAAGCAACACGGCGACTTCCTGCATCGCCGAAAAATTCGCGCTCGGTTTGATAAAAATCTGCTGCGGAACGGTTGCCGAACCTGTGCGAACTTCAACAATATCGCCGATTTTTAGTCCGGGCGGATAAATTCCTTCCTGTCCCGTCGTATAAACGCTGTCGCCGACCTGAACCTCAATACTGCCGGGAACATACCCCATTTCGAGCAGTTCTTTTTTCCCCGTACCGCTGACGACACCGAGCGCGTTAGACGTGCCGAGTTCGCCGATAATTCCGCCTTCGCTGACTTTTTCTCTGGTAATCAGATGAATCTGCGCCGTCAGGAAGCTGACCGCCGAAACTCTGCCGACCAAGCCGCCTTTGGTGACGACCGGCATATTAAGTTTTACGCCGTCGGAACTGCCGCGATTGATAATCATCGTGTCAAACCACGCTGACGGATCGCGCCCGATAATTTGAGCCGGTTTAAATTTGAAGTCGGTTTGTTCTTTGAGTTCAAGCAGAGACCGCAAACGCTGCGCTTCAACCGCCAAACTTTCGCGGCTTTGAAGTTCGACTTCGAGTTCCTGAATTCGTTGTTTGAGAGCGTCATTTTCACTCTGAGCGGTTCGCAGAGAGGAAATTCTTTGGAAGTAATTGGTTACGCCGTCGCTTACCGTGGTGACGGGAGATTGGACAAAATCCGCCGCCGTCTGCGTCCAAACGCGGAGAACGCTTTGATCCGTGTCCGCTTTCGCCGAATATGCCATCAACACAAAATTGCCTAAAAGCAGCGCGATCATTAGCCACGGTGTCAACTTCCAAACCTGTTTCTGACTTCGCTCAATCATTCCTTTAGTGGTGGACGGTGAATGGTGAATGGTGAATGAAAAGAAAAACTAATCACTTACCATTCACCACTTACCACTAATTTAACTGCCTGTCATCAATGAATTATCCCACTTAACGCGCTTGAGCAGTTCAAAATCCGACAGCATTTTTCCCGTTCCAAGCACCACGCTCGACAGTGGATCGTCCGCTAAAACGACCGGCAAGCCGGTTTCGATCATCAGACGTTTATCGAGATTTTTGAGCAGTGCGCCGCCGCCGGTTAAAACGATGCCGCGCTCGACAATATCGGCGGAAAGTTCGGGCGGAGTGCGCTCCAAAGCGACGCGCACGGCGTTGATAATCGTCGCCACCGCGTCGGAGAGAGCCTCGCGGATTTCCTCGTCGCTGATCGTGATTGTTTTCGGAATTCCTTCGATCAAATTACGCCCGCGCACGTCCATCGAAAGCGGTTCTTCGAGCGGAAAAGCCGAACCGAGCGCGATTTTAATCGCTTCTGCCGTGCGTTCGCCGATTAATAAATTGTATTTCCGCTTGATAAATTGGGTGATCGCTTCATCCATTTCGTTGCCGGCAATTCGCACGGCGCGGGAATAAACGATCCCCGACAGCGAAATTACGGCGATGTCGGTGGTACCGCCGCCGATGTCCACGACCATATTACCGTGCGGTTCGGTAATCGGCAGACCCGCGCCGATTGCCGCCGCCATCGCTTCTTCAACCAAATAAACTTCGCTCGCTTTGGCGCGATACGCCGAATCTTCCACGGCGCGGCGTTCGACCTGCGTAATTTCCGACGGAATCCCGATGACGACGCGCGGACGCACCCAGCTTTTGCCGTTGTGCGCTTTGCGGATAAAATGCTGAAGCATCTTTTCCGTAACTTCAAAATTGGCGATTACGCCATCCTTCATCGGACGAATCGCCACGATGTTTCCCGGCGTTCTGCCGAGCATTTCCTTCGCGTCGCGTCCGACGGCTTCAACCAGGTTGGTAACTTTATTGATCGCCACAATCGAAGGTTCAGACACGACGATGCCGCGTCCTTTTGCATAAACAAGAGTATTTGCCGTGCCGAGGTCTATCGCTAAATCGCTCGAAAATAAACTGAATAGAGACTTAAATGCCATTTTTTTATAAATTTCGTCTAATAATTAAATTTTAAATATGCTGATTTTTGAAAAAGAATAAGCTCCTGAAAAACTGCTTGAGCCTTACTGGGGAAAGACTTTCGCGCGACACATTTAATTTATTAGCATACACTGAAAACGCTTTATTTTTCCAATAGCAAAAAAGAATTTTTGAAAATTTTACGAATAAATCAAAAACGAGCGATAAAATCAAAAAAATTATCACTCGTTTCGATTTGAACTGAGAAAAAAATTACTTTTCCTTGGCGACATATTTCTCATTTACGCTTTCGGAATGAGATTCAATGTCGGGAATAACGTAATTTTCTCCTTTCGGAACGGTTTGTTCGGTTTCCAACGCGGCTTCCAAAACGTCGTCAATCCGCGAAGCCAACACAAATTCGAGTTCGCCCCTGACATCTTCGGGAATTTCCTCGATGTCGGCTTCATTTTTCTGCGGCAGAATGATCCGCCGAATTCCGGCACGGTGCGCCGCGAGAATTTTTTCCTTCACGCCGCCGACCGGAAAAACCAGACCGGAAAGCGTGATTTCGCCGGTCATTGACGTATCGGAACGCACTTTTCTGCCCGTGTAAAGCGACGCGAGAGCCGACGACATCGTTACGCCCGCGCTCGGTCCGTCTTTTGGAATCGCCCCGGCGGGAACGTGTACGTGAACGCCGTTTTCTCTGATGATTTGCGGATCAATGCCGAGTTCGACGGCGTGCGACCACAAATAAGACCGCGCCGCCATCGCCGATTCTTTCATCACTTCGCCGAGTTGTCCGGTCAAAGTCAGACCCGAACCGCCGGGCAGCATCGTCGCTTCGATAAACAAAACTTCGCCGCCCATTTCCGTCCAAGCCATTCCCGTCGCAACTCCGGCGGGCAAATCTTCACGCGCTTTTTCCGGGTAAAATCGCGGTGAACCGAGATAACCTTTGATCTCGTTTTCTGTAATTTTAACTTTATCGGTCTTGCCCTGTGCGACGTTCAGCGCGACTTTTCGCGCCAGATTTCCGATGGTTCGTTCCAGTTGACGAACGCCCGCTTCACGCGTATATCTCGCCGTCAAAAGGTTTATCGCGTCGTCGGTGACTTCCATCTGATCCGGCTGCAAACCGTTTTCTTTGATTTGGCGCGGCACGAGGTATTGTTTGGCGATGTGCAGTTTTTCCTGGTCGCTGTAACCGGCGATTTGGATAATTTCCATTCTATCGCGCAGCGGTGCGGGAATCGGCGCAAGACTGTTCGCGGTCGCAATAAAAAATACCTTCGACAAATCAAACGGCAAATCGAGATAATGATCGCGGAAACTGTTATTTTGCTGCGGATCGAGAATTTCGAGCAGAGCCGAAGCCGGATCGCCGCGATAATCGTTGCCGAGTTTATCAATTTCGTCGAGCATCATCACCGGATTATTAACTCCGGCGCGGCGCAGCGACTGAATAATTCTGCCCGGCATTGCGCCGATATACGTTCGGCGATGCCCGCGCAATTCGGCTTCGTCGCGCATTCCGCCTAAACTCATTCGCTCGAATTCGCGTCCCAACGCCCGCGCAATCGAACGCCCCAAAGAAGTTTTACCAACTCCCGGCGGTCCGACAAACAGCATAATCGGGCTTTTTGAATCGGGACGCAGTTTGACGACCGCGAGCGATTCTAAAATGCGTTTTTTGACATCTTCCAACCCGTAATGATCTTCATCTAAAATCTTTTGCGCTTCGTTTAAGTCGAGTTTTTCTTCGCTCGCCTTTTTCCACGGCAGTTCGAGAACGTATTCGAGATATGTGCGAATAACGTGATAATCCGGCGCGGCTTGCGGCAATTGTTCCATCCGCTTAAGTTCGCGTTCGGCTTCCTTTCGCACGTCGTCCGGCAAATCGGCGGTTTCGAGCCGTTCGCGCAATTGTCCGGCTTCGGCTTTTTCGCCTCCTTCGTCATCGCCGAGTTCTTTTTGAATCGCTTTTAACTGTTGCCGCAAAACGTAATCGCGCTGCGCTTTGTCCATTTCGGTCTGCGCTTCGGTGGCGATTTTTGAGCGAATCTGCATAATGTCAACTTCGCGGGCGAGCGCGGCGTGCGACAAATTCAACAGTTCGTCAACCGTTTTCGCTTCGAGCATTTTCTGTTCGGTTTCGACACCCAAATCAAGCACCGACGCGAGAAAATAAGAAAGCTGAACCGGATTATTCTGCGAAATAACCGCCATCCGAATTTCCTGCGGCACATTCGGCAGCATTGCGAGTGCCTGCTGCACCAAACTTTGAATGTTGCGTTTCAACGCCTCGACTTCTTCTTTATCAACAATCGTCAAATCAGGCAAAACTTCAACTTTCGCCTTCAAAAACGGCTGCTCCTGCGACCAATTGAGAATTTTCACGCGGTCAATGCCCTGCACGATCAACTGCATCACGTCTTCGGCTTTCATCATTCGCTTGATGTTAACGATTGTGCCGATTTCGTAGAGATCGGAAGTTTTCGCATCATCGCCGGTTACGCCTTCGGTTTTGGTCGTCACGCAGCAGAGAAGTTTTTCTTCGGTCGAAAGCGCAAACTCCACCGCCTTCACCGAACGCGCGCGCCCAACCGCCAGCGGCACGACCGTTTCAGGAAAAAGCGTCGTGTTTTGCAGCGGCAGAATCGCAATTTCAAACTGCTCCGGCGCATTTGTCTGTGAATTATTTTCCGTTTGATTTTGTGTATTTTCTTCAGCCATAAAATTTATTTTTGTGATTTTAATTTTTCAAGTTCCGCTTTTAATCTTTTATTTTCGTGTTCCGCCTGTGTTCTTTTCCCCTCAGATTCTTCCAAAGTCAAAAGAAATTCATCAGTTTGCGGATTAAAAAGACGAAAAGTGTTTCCCGTCCGCAAAATTTTCAGTCCCAAACGCGGCGAGAAAATTTTGTCGTCAGTGACATTTATTTCGACGAGATTTGCGTCCTGTCGCCGAAACGCCATCAGCGGCGCGGGCAAATACGCGAATTCGGGATCAAGAACGTAGTATTCTTCCGCGCCGAATTCTTCGTAAGTTCTGAGTTTTTCATCAATGTCATTTCTCCACGTTTTTTCCGACGCTATTTCAATTAACACTTGCGGAAAAATTCCCTCGCGCCACAGCAGATAACTCGAACGCTCGACATTCGGCACACCGAACGCAACCAATAAATCAGGCGCGTACCAGCGGCGCGAATTTCCCGGTTCAAAATAAAGATTCATATTTGCCGAAAGGAAAACATCTTCACGGGTTTTAAAGAACAGCTTTAATGTTTTTAACAAATCCGCAATTAAATTTATATGAATTGATGTTTCGCCCATATCGTCCTCGCGTTCTTCGGGATAATAAACGCCGTCATAAATTGTCGAAGTGTAATTTTCGGCATTTTGCGGCGGAAAATTTCGCGTTTGAGGCGGTTCTGAAACTTCCGGCATAATTAATTTTCTCCTTTCCAAAGACGAATAATCAGCAGACCATCTTCAAAATTATGTTCGATGCTCGCGCCTTCGATTGACGCGGGAAACTGCAAAGTTTTTTCAAAATGGCTGTAAGTAATTTCCATCTGCTGATAAGAAAAACCGACGGCGCACGATTTATCTTTGCGGCAGCCGGCGATATACAAAACATTTCCCTGAATATCAATTTCAATGTCTTCGGCGGAAACACCGGCAAGTTCAACTTTGACCAGCCAGCCGTCCGGCGTTTGATAAATGTCCGCCGACGGATACCAAAGTCTGCCCGCCGGTTTGATGTTTTTTGATGAAGCCAAAAAGTGAAAGTAACGATTGATTGATTTTGCCATAATTCGATTTTGGATTTTAGATTTTGGATTTCTGAAAATATCCTTTTTGCGCTTTGATTGAAATTTTACCGAAATCCTTCGTTTTCTCTTTTGATAATTTGAGTTTAATTTTTACGTTGCGCCAAATATTCTCCGAAATATTCTCATCTTGAAAAAAACCAATCCTATACTGATTTTTCAGTTCGTCGTATTTAAAGAACTCAATTTCCCGAATTTCTTTTTCGTCATAAACTTCAAAATCTTTGTAAGTTAGGTTTTTCAAATTACCTTTTTTACTGCTCAAAACTGAAATATAAATTTCTACAAGCGGCGGAGTAGTTAAACCACATTCCCATTCATCATCTACCGACGGAGGAATTGGCAAATCAATTTTTTCCTGTGCTTTAATGACGAAGCACGAGAAAATTATAAATAGGCACAACAAAATTTTACTGATTTGAATCTTCATATCCTGTTTACAATTTACATCGCATTTTTTGCTCAAAAAAAATCATTTTTCGACAGTTAAGTCTTTTTCGTATTTTTGGTTAAATTTATCAAGTTTAGCCGCCAATCCGTCAATTTTCTTGATAAGTATGTTCATCAATTCGAGCATTTCATTTGCTTGATCTTCTGTCATCTGTTTCTTTCCTGCAATTATTTATTCCAAAACGCTTTTCCGCTTGAAATATCTTCCAGAGTTTCGGCGATTTCGCGTTCGTCTTCCATTTCGAGCGCGATGTCCGCCATTGCGATAATTCCAGCGAGTTCGCCCGTTTCAGTTGTAACAGGAATGCGGCGCACCTGTTTGTCGCCCATCAAACGCACGGCTTCAAAAACAAAGTCGTCCGGCTTGACCGAAAAAATTTCCGTCGTCATCACATCGCCGATTTTCGTGTCGGCGTTTTTTCCTTCGGCAATCGCCCGAACGACAATATCGCGGTCGGTGACGATGCCGACGAGTTTTTCCCCTTCGACGACCGGCATCGCGCCCATATCGCCTTCGCGCATCAAAACGGCGGTTTCCCGCAAACTCATTTCGCGGTTCGCCGTTTTGACATCACCCGTCATAATCTCGCGGCAGCGGCGGCGCGCGTTTTCCGAAATTTTATTTTCACTCATTTTTAACGACCTCTTTATTTTTCTAATTACTATAATTTTGTTTGACTCGAACAAATAATGCAAGCGGGAAAATTTCGACTCGTGATTTGCACATCCAAAATCTAAAATCTAAAATCCAAATTAAATATGGGAAAACTTTACGAAAACAAACACAAACCGAAACGCAAAGGAAAATTAACGACCGTCGGCAAAGTCGGCGACGTGCCGGAAGGACGCGGCGCGACCGTCAAATTAAAAAACGGCGGCGAAGTCGCGCTGTTTAACGTCGGCGGCAAATTTTACGCGATAGAAAATTTCTGCCCGCACAAAGGTTATCCGCTCGCCGATTCACGTCTTGACGGTCACGAAGTCGAATGCGACCTGCACGGCTGGCGTTTCGATGTCAGAAACGGCGATTGTTTTAAGAAAGCGGGCTGTTCGGTGGAAAGTTATAAAGTTATTGTCGAAGACGAAATGATAAAAATTCTGGTCTAGCTTTCGTGTTAAAATAGAATCCGCGAGGTAAATCAAAATGACAAAAACAGTCAGCATCAGCGAAGTGAAAAATTCTATTCAGATCGTAATTGATTTGACTAAAAACGGCGACGAAATTGTAATCGAGGAAAACGGCAAACCGGTGGCGAAGGTTACGCCGATTGCTGAATCCGAACAAAAACCGCGAATTGCCGGTTTGGGAACGGGCGAAGGTTATTTTATGAATGATGATTTTGACGACGAATTGCCGGATGAATTCTGGGGTTTCGATAAATGAATTTACTCTCTGATTCCCACAGTTTTGTC
Source organism: Pyrinomonadaceae bacterium (assembly GCA_965217575.1). GTDB lineage: Bacteria > Acidobacteriota > Blastocatellia > Pyrinomonadales > Pyrinomonadaceae. Next base: position 2,870,548 of record OZ244558.1, read on the forward strand.
TGGTGGCGCGAAGAACCGCATAAACTTTCAAAAACGGCGTTCGCAGAAATTTCTAATCCGGCAAACAATTTGTTTTTGAGCGTGGCATCGGCTTGGGAACTTCAAATCAAAATAAAAATCGGCAAATTCAGTTTTAGCGATACGCTCGAAAATGTGATCGCCGAGGAAATAAATATTAACCGATTACAAATTTTGTCCGTTAATCTCTCACACTCTTTGTATCTGAAAAATCTTCCGCTTTATCACAAAGACCCGTTTGATCGGCTTTTGATTTCGCAGGCAATTGTGGAAAATCTGACTTTGCTGAGTAAAGACCCGCAATTTGCGGCTTATCCGGTAAATTTATTATGGTGAATGTTGAAGATGATTTGATAAAAATTTTGGTTTAACGTGATTATGAATAAACAAAATTGGAAGAAAATTGTTTTTTCGTTCGCTTTGATTTTCGTGTTTTTTAATCTGACTCAAGCGCAAATCGAAAATGTCGCGCAGATTAACAAATATGTAAAGACAATTTCGAGTTTAACGAAAAAAACGAAACAAAGAATTTTCGCCGACGTTGCTTCTGACGGAAAAAAGGTAAATTGGAAGGAATTCAAAACCGAAAAAATGCGCGAAAATGCCGACACCGGTGATAATTTGAATGAAAATGCCTTTTTTTGGACGAAAGCCGGAAAAATTTCTGCCGTAACTTTTACTTTTCAAAGTCCGTCGCGCGATTGGGCGCAATTTGCGACTTACTATTTTCGTCCAAACGGAACGCTCGCAAAAATCGAGTCTAATTTGAACACCTTCTACGGCAGCGTAGCCGCTAAACTCAATTATTATTATGATTCTAAAGGAAAAATGATCAAGCAAAATGCAAGTTATTTTGATTTGCAGTCGCGGAAACCGATAGATTTGAAGAAACTGAAAAAAGAGCGGGAATTTATTGATGAGGAAATAAAAGTATTTAAAAATACCGGCAAATTACCTTTCATTAAATTGATCAAATAAACAAGTTAAAGTATTCATTATTAATGAGTTAATAGTTTCTGATAATTTTCCAACAAATCCGCCGGATTTTGATAAATGGCGAGACAGCCTTTTTCGCGCAACTCTTTTTCGAGGAAACCGCCGCACAAAACGCCGACGATTTTCAGTTTCGCTTTTGTCGCGGCTTCGGCATCGTAAGGCGTGTCGCCGATGACCAAAACATTTTCTAAATCGGGATTTCCCAAAAGTTTCAGCGCGGCTTGAAAAATGTCGGGGTCGGGTTTTGAATTGTCCGAATCATCTGACGAAGTTGATTTTTCAACTAAATCTTCGATGTTTGCGATCTTTTTATATTCTTCGACTTCATCTTCTTTCGACGAAGAGGCGAGCGCGACTTTTTTGCCGTCGGCTTTTATTTTCTCGAAAAGTTCGCGCACTTTCGGAAAAGGTTTGACGCGCGACATATATTCTTTTTTGAAAATGTCGCCGCGCGCGTCGGCTATTTTGTCGCCGAATTTTTTGATTTCCTGATTGGTTAAAAATTCCGGCAGGAAATTATCCGCGCCTTTGCCGATTTGCGTGCGGATTTTATCGAGCGGTATTTCAAATCCGTATTTTTCGAGTGCTTTCTGCCAGGTTTCGGCGTGAAAATCATTGGAATCAATCAACGTTCCGTCAACGTCGAAAATAAATGCTTTGATCATAAATAGACAAATTTTTAGCGGTTAATCTTATTTTAATTGTTCAGTTTACCAACAAAAAGCATTTTAACCAAAACCGGCGATTTTTGCCGGCGGCGAATTCATTTTATTCGGGCGGTAAATCGCTTTGACTTTAAAGCCGCGAAGCGAGAAGATAGAAAAACTTTTCATTCTGAGAAAATTAAATTCCCAATTTTACTGAAAAACGCGCGATTTTTTGATTCCGGGACGCATCCGAACCGGAAAAGATTCCGATATTCGATGGCGTTCCGAATGAAAATCAAAGTTATCATCTGAATTTTAGGAGGATTAAGTTGTGTTAAAGAAAACAGTTTATGTGATGTTTTTCCTGTTCGCGTTCTCATTGCAGGTTGTCAATGCCGCGCAGTTTGCCGACCCGATTGAACTGGCTGGCGATTTGTCCGGCGCGCCGTATCGCATTCGCGTTCCGGCGAACTGGAACGGAACTTTGCTCATTTACGCGCACGGCTATCGTGACCGCGCCGATCATCCGGGCGAAGTTGATAATCGCGCCGCCGATGTCGCGCCGAGCGATGCTCTCGAACCTGTTTTGCTCGCGCAGGGCTATGCGCTTGCCGGTTCCGCTTATCGCAATAACGGCTGGGCGGTCGAAGAAGGCATTGATGATTTGAAAAATCTGTCGGCGTTTTTTAATGCAAATGTCAGCAAACCGCAATACACGATTTTGTGGGGTTTTTCGATGGGCAGCGTGATTACGCTTGAAAGTATGGAGCGTTACAGCGCGCTCTATGACGGCGCGATGGTCGGCTGTTCGGTCGGCGCGGGAACAACCAGTTCGTGGGACGCATCGGGCGATTTGGCTCTGGCTTACGATAAACTTTTCGGAATGCCGGCAAGTTGGGGAACACCCGGCGATGTCCGCGACGATTTGGATTTTGAAACCGAAGTTCAGCCGAAATTAACTGCCGAAGTCAGCAATCAGGCGAATTTTCCGAAATTTGAATTTATTCGGCTCGTTACCGGCACGCCCGGACGCGGTATTACGCCGCCCGCGCCGCCGAACTTTTATCCGGGCTGGGTTTTTACCGATATGTTTTTCTCGACCGAAGCCCGTGCCGAACTCGAACGCCGCGCCCGCGGTCCAATCGTGCGTAACATAGATCGAAATTATAATCTGACCGATGCGGAAAAAGCCTATCTCGTTTCATTGGGCGTTCCCGCCGCGACCATCGAAGGCTGGCTGGCATCGCTTAACGCCAGTCGAACTATTTTTCCGCCGTTCTATTCGCGGTTTTACCTGAGCCGAAACGCCGATTACCGAGGTGTAATCGAAGACCCGATTCTGACGATGCACACGCTTTACGATCCGCTCGTGACGGTTTCGCAGGAAAATGCCTATCTCAATACAGTAACCAAAGCGGGACGCACGGAATTTTTGTATCAGACTTATACAAACGGCAACGGTCACTGTAATTTTACCGGCGAACAACTTGTCGCGTCCGTTACGGCGATCAATAGTTGGGTGAGAACCAAAACTAAACCGACCGCCGCAAATTTCCCGACCGCGCTCGGCTTTCTGCCTGACAGCTTCGCGCCGCCGCCGCTTCTTCAACCATAGTCTGATTTTGGATTTTAGATTGAAAAAGGCGATAAATTAAACTTAATTTATCGCCTTTTCTTGAATTTTCCTCTTGCTACACGCCGTCGTCGCCGATGGCTTCGACCGGACACGCCATCACCGATTCTTTAGTAAGTTCATATTCTTCGGGAGTTTCCGGCTGTTTGTAAACATATGAATAACCGTTTTCATCGTCGCGCGTAAAATTTTTCGGCGCGGTGTCGCGGCACACGTCGCAGTCAATACACATTCGGTCAACGTAAAATTTCCCGCGAACATTTTCCGGCAATTTGTCTTGAATTTCCGCCATAATAATTTTTAGCCACGAACAAACACGAAATTTCACGAAAATACTTTGTTTTAGTTTCGTGTTTGTTCGTGTTTGTTCGTGGCTAATTTATTGATTTTCCGTAAACTCAATCATCCGATCAAGCGCGATTAAAGCCCATTTTTTGGTTTCTTCATCAACCGCGATTTCATTAACGACGCGACCGGCGACGAGATTTTCCAAAGCCCACGCGAGATTTTGCGGCGCGATGCGATACATCGTCGCGCACATACATAAATCCGGCGCGAGCAGGCGAATTTCCTGTTCGGGAAAGCGTTCCTGCAAGCGGTTTACCAGATTTACTTCTGTGCCGACCGCCCATTTTGAACCGCTCGGCGCGTTTTCGATGGTTTTGATGATGAATGAAGTCGAACCATTTAAATCTGATTTTTCGACGACTTCATACATACATTCGGGATGGACGAGAACCTTAATTTCCGGCGTTTGTTGGCGAATTTGGTCAACGTGCCACGGTTTGAATCTGCCGTGAACCGAACAGTGTCCGCGCCACAAAATCAGCCGCGCGTCGCGCAATTCTTCTTCCGTGTTGCCGCCGAATTCTTCGTGCGGATTCCACAGAGCCATTTTATCGAGCGGAATGCCGAACTTCAAACCCGTATTTCTGCCGAGATGCTGGTCGGGAAAGAAAAACATTTTGTCGTATTCCTTCAAATACTTCTCGAACAGCGGAACCGCGTTCGACGAAGTGCAGACGACACCGCCGTTGCGCCCGCAAAACGCTTTGATGGCGGCGGTTGAATTCATATAAGTCATCGGCGCGACTCTTGAAGTTTCGCCCACCACGCCGATTTCTTGTAACTGTTCCCAAGCGTCTTCGACCTGTTCGATGTTCGCCATATCAGCCATCGAACAACCCGCGCCCAAATCCGGCAGAATTACTTTTTGATGCGGTTTTCCCAGAATATTCGCTGATTCCGCCATAAAATGAACGCCGCAAAATACGATAAATTCCGCGTCGGTCTGCGAAGCCATCACTGAAAGCTGATAAGAATCGCCCGTCAAATCGGCGTGTTTAATCACGTCATCGCGCTGATAATGATGTCCGAGAATGACGACGCGCGAACCTAATTCTTTTCGCGCCGCTTCGATGCGTTCATCGAGTTCCGCGTCCGACATCGCCAGATAATCTTCGATATTTATCGTTTTTACTTCGTCTAAAACTGTTGACATTTTATTTTTTAGTTTTTCAGTCTGTCCGCAAACTTCTGTCTGAATTTTCCGACTTTCGGCGACACGACCGCCGCGCAGTATGGCTGATTCGGATTGTTTTCAAAATAATTCTGATGATAATCTTCCGCCGGATAAAAGTTTGTAAACTTCGTAATTTCGGTGACAATCGGTTTGCCGAAAACGTCTTCGTCCGTCAATTCTTTGACGACCTTTTCGGCAGTTTCTTTTTGTTCGGGCGAACGATAAAAAACCGCCGAACGATATGATGAGCCGACATCGTTTCCCTGTCGGTTCAGCGTCGTCGGGTCGTGCGTGCCGAAAAATATCTGCAAAACTTCCTCGTAAGAAATCTCGTTCGGATCAAATTTTATCTGCACGGCTTCGGCGTGTCCGGTCGTTTCCGAACAAACCTGCTGATACGTTGGGTTTTCTGTACGTCCGCCGGAATAACCCGACACGACATCTTCAACACCGCGCACATTGTCAAAAACCGCTTCCGTACACCAAAAACATCCGCTTGCCAAAGTTGCTGTTTCTAAATTGCTGTTTTCCATAATTTATTAATTTCCCTTTGTTCAAAATATATTCCAGTTTACTAAATTTTAATCAATTTCGTCGAAACGTGAGTAATCTGATGCAAATTTTCGCCTTCGATTGATTTTTCCTTTACCAATCCAAAATTTCCAGTGCTGAAGTGTCCGGCAAAAATCTTTTCATAATTTCCCGGCGCGCATCAATTTCCACCGTTGTTTTTTACTATTTTTGCCGTCGTGATAACTTGCCCGACGTGCCGCGCGGTGTGTTCGGCGATATGAAAAAGCAGCCCGAAAACATTTGTCGGCAATTTTTCGCGTCCGACAAATCTCTCTTCAAACAAACTTTCCGGCGCAACCGTTTTGTAAAACTCAAGCGCATTTTCGATTGATTTTTTTGCCTGGCTGACTAACTTCTGCGTTTCCAGTTCCGAAGTTTCTGTCGTTTCCCGTTTTAAAAAATCAAACTGCGCTTGATTCAAATCCATACCGCGCGCATAAGTTAAAAGCCGTTCGACGCTTCCGGCGATATGGCGCAAATGAAATGCCGCCGACGGCGCGCCGTTCGGCTGCGCCGTCAATTCTTCGTCGCTCAAATGAGAAACGCTGTTTTCCAAGTCAACAATCGTCTGCGCGAGAGCGTGCGCCGCCGGCATCAAAATTGGCGCGTAACCTTCGAGTTTTCCGCTTAACCACGCTTCTTCAGCCATAAAATCTATCTTTGCAACGCGCCTCCGGTCATTTAATTATCCTTTTTCGGCGGCGCGGCGAGCGGAATGTCGCCGTCGTCGGTAATCGTCAGCAGAGGCACGCGTGTTTTCGGTTTGCTGCCCGAACCGCCCAATCGCAGAATAGGCGGAAGTTTCGGGGCGATGGAAGTTCTGACGGTCGAAAAATTCTCGGAACGGCGGAGAATCGAACCGCCGCGTCCGGCGACCCATAATTCCGCGCCGCCGTGATAAACCACCGCCTGCAAAGAATTGCTCGTGATGTTCGGCTGAATTTCCCAGGTTTTTCCGCCGTCTCTGGTGAGCAGAACCGCGCCTTGTTCGCCGACGACAATCGCTTCGTCGCGTTTGAAGACGGTTACCGCGTAAAGATTCATTTTCAAACCCGATTCCTGATCGCGCCACGTTTCGCCGCCGTCTTCTGTTCGCAAAATCGTCCCGTTCGCGCCGACGGTAAACCCGACCTTTTCATCGTAAAAACTTACTTTGTAAAGATTTTCCTTTAAATTCGTCGGTATGCTTTTCCACGATGAACCGCCGTCTTTGGTCAGTAAAATCGTGCCTTTGTCGCCGACAGCGACTCCTGTTTTCGCATTCGTAAATTTTACGTCTTCAAGCCACGCGCGCGTGCCGGATTCGACCGTTTCCCAATATGCGCCGCTGGAATCGGTTCGCAAAATCGTCCCGTTTGCGCCGACGGCGAAACCAGCTTTTTCATTGGTGAAAAACACGCCCAAAAGGTCTTCCTTAACGTTGGATACGCCTTTTCCCCAACTTGCGCCGCCATTGATTGTTCGCAAAACCGTGCCTTTATCGCCGACCGCGATGCCGTTTTCCGAATCGGTGAAATCCAGCGCGTTTAAGTTTTCATCCACGCCGGAATAAACCGGAATCCAATCTCTGCCGCCGGCGTTGGTGATCCAGATTCTGCCGCGCGAACCGACCGCCGCGCCGATATTTTCGTCAAATAACGTCAGATCGTTGACATCTTCGCGCCCGCCTTCGCTCAAACGCTGCCAACTGTAGCCGCCGTCGTCGGTGCGGATTATTAAACCGTTCTCGCCGACCGCCCAGCCGGTGTATTGATCGGCGAAATACATTGAAACGAGGCGCGGATTGGTTCGCACGTTAAACGGCAGCCAGGTGTTTCCTCCGTCGCCGGTCAGCCAAATCATTCCGTTGCTGTCGGTCATCGCACCGTTTTTTTGATCGGAAAAAGAAAGCGCGAGAAAATCTGCCTGACTGTAAATATTTATTTTTTGAAATGTTTCGCCGCCGTCGTCGCTGCGGGCGACACAGCCGCCGTAACCGACCGCGATAATTGTCTGCGCCGAGAGATAAGCCGCGCCCGACATCAGAAAATTTTCGCAGGGTTTATTTAATTTCCAGTTTTTGCTGCCGTTTCCGCCGGTTAAAATAGTTCCGTTTCCGCCGACGATGACGCTTTTTTCCGCACCAAAAGCCGCCACCTTTAAAAGATGTTCGGTCGTTCCGCTCGCTTCCGATTTCCAGGTTAAACCGCCGTCGGATGTTTTTAAGATTTCACCGTAAGTTCCGACCGCCCAGCCGGTAGTTAGATTCTCGCCCGCGAAAGTAATGCTGTAAAGATGATTTTTAGACGGAATCGCCACTTGTTTCCACTCTTTTCCGCCGTTTTCGGTCGAAATAATCGTGCCGCGCGCGCCGACGATAAAGGCATTCCGGCTGTCTTTGACAAAAACGCCCGAAAGCGTCGAATCAACCGGCGAGATTTGTTTCTGCCAGTTAAATCCGCCGTCCGTCGTTGCCAAAATCGTGTTGTCCGCGCCGACGGCAAAACCGGCTTCTTTATCTTTGGCAAAATGAATCGCATACAGCGAATTGCCCTGCGGCAGCGGATTCTGCCAGACCCAGCCGAGCGAGTTTCTTCTTTGCGCGGAAACAAAAGAAACGCCGCCGAAAATCGCGGAAAGCGCAAATAAAGCACCAAGCAATTTATGTAAATTTGGTTTTGCCGCCGCTTTCATATTTTGAACTTTCCGCAGGTTCGCGCCGATTAAATTTCTACAACGCCGATTTCCGCCGCCGCTTCTTCCAAAATGCGCTCGTCAACCTTTCCTGTTTCCGCCATCAGCCGCGCCATTTTATCAGCGACTTCCTGAACTTCGTGTCCGGCGTGTCCTTTGACCCATTCCCACTTAATTTCGTGGTTTTTGGCGGCTTCTTCCAGTTTTGCCCACCAATCGAGATTGGCTTTTTTGCGAAAGTTTCCCGTCATTGTCTGCACGACATAGCGCGAATCGCTCAAAATTCTGACTTTGCACGGTTCGCGCAAAGTTTTCAGCCCGATCCACGCCGCCGCGATTTCCGCCTGCTGATTGGTCGCGCTGCCGAGATATTCGCCGAACGCCCGCCAGTATCCGCGATAACCAAGCACGGCAACCGCCGCCGCCCGCATTACGCCTTTGCCGTTTCCCAAACTCGAACCGTCGCACACGATAGTAACTTCTTTCATAAAAAACGATATTCGGCGGATTTTTTCAATTGGATTTAACTTTAAAAAAGTAACTGAATTCGCCGCGCGCTAATTTTACGTTTCGATTAACGATTGACGATTGATGAATTAAAAACGATTTAGAAATCATCGGGTTCGCCCAAATCCAATTGTTCCAAAATAATCTGCGCGTCCTGATTGTCAAATTCAAAGGCTTGCTGTTCAAGCGCGATCTGCGCGATTTCCTGATAAATCGGGTCGTCCAAAAGCGGCAAAAGATTGGAAACGGAGGTCATCGCCAGCGTTTCAAAAGCGATGGCGCGAATTTGCGCCAAATCTGTCTGGCGAATAATTTCCGCAATTTCAGAGGCTGAGAAGCGTTTGACCAGCACATCGGCTAAAGCGTCAAATTTATTATAATCATTATGCGACAGGGCGCGTTCCGCCAATTGTATAAAAATCTCGGCGGATTCCGTCTGTGCCTGCAAAACCGCCGCGCAGGTTTCCGCCAAATGTTTTATCTCGCGCCATTTTTCAGTATTTTTCTTCACTTCCGCGTCTTTCATTTGTTCGTCCAAAGCGGAAAGCAAACGGCTTAGTTCCCAACCGGCGTGAACATCGTATGAGAATTTCGGAGCCGGCGCGGGCGGCGCGGAACCGCGGCTTTCCTGCCACACGCCGACTATCATTTTTTTTGTCATCGGTCGCAAGCCTTCCCAAATACTAATGACTCGCGCGCCTAAATCTTTAATTGTCATTTCTTATAAAATTAAACCGGCGGCAGACACAAAATTCTGCAAATTTAAATCAGTTCAGCCGACGATGGCGTTCAGTTAATGTCTTAAATTATTCGCCGTTTAAGTTTTTTTTTGGCTGATTAATATTCGTATAAACCAAATCTTTTTCAAAATCTCAAAATTAACATTGATTTCAAATTTTACAAACCCGCCGCCTAAAATCAAAAGGCAAAGATCAAAAACCAAACGTCTAATCAATTACAAATATTGATTAGTCCGCTTCGATGCTTATTTTGCCAATCGCGTTTGCATTTCTTGTCGCGTTTCTTCCCGCATATCTTCGTCGTCATCGGCATCGAACACTTCAAGCAGCGCGAACGGCGCGCCGCTCAACCGCCGCAGTTCCCAAGCCTCGCCGCCGCCGCCCGAAGCGCGAAAAAACCACGCCGCGTCAGTTTCCGAAGAAATTATTTCCGCTTCGCCAAACAGATTTTTAAGCGTCGCCGCTAAAGTTTTCTCTGTCGTCGCAGAAAGTAAAACACGGCTCAAATTCCAGCCGTGTTTTTTATATTGCGTCAAAGTTTCTTGAATCTGCTGCGCGTCAATCATTTTTTCGCCTTATTGACCGGCGGCATTTGGATCATTTTGTTGACATTTGCCGAATTTGAGTTTGGCGCGATCATCATATTGCCGTTGCCCGAAGCCTCGCGTTCCAACTCTGCCTGTCCTTTGCCCGGCGATTTATAAGTGTCTTTGAAAACATCGCCGACCGCCAGTTTCCAACTGCCGTCTTCCAAAACAAACGGCAAATCTTCCCAACGATTGTCTTTTGAATTATACACTTCCAGCGCGCCGAAATTATCTTTGACCCGTTCGGCGCGGATTTCCGGCAAGGTCGGAGAAAAAGTGGTCGCCGTAAATCCGTTTTCGTAGATTTTATCAATCGGCTGTTTCTGCTGCTGCGCCATAAATCCGGCTAAACCCTGTGTATTTGTTGACACTAATTGTTTTATAGTTCCCGTATCTTTAGCTTTGACCGCCGCGTAAAGCAGCTTGTAGGCTTCGGTCGGCGTTTGCGCGACGACGGTTTGCGCCGGCGAATTATCGTTCTGAACCGCTTGTTTCTGACACGCCAAACTCAAAAATGCCGCCGTGAACAGCCAGCCGGCGATAATTTTTTTGATACTTCTTAATTTCATTTTATTTATATCCGAATCTTCGTATTATCTAGTGAAGTATAGATAGTGTTGCGGGAAAAGTAAATTTTAGACGTGAGTATAAAAACCGCCGGCAAATAATTTTTTTGCGATGCGGCGGAAATGCGCGGAATTGAAAATTCGCAGTTTGAAAATGGCGGATAAGAGGTTAAAGTTTGACTGGCGAAAATAATCAAAAATTCAACTTCAAAATTAAAGACTTGCCTTTCAATGTTTGGAATACGCCAGGTAAGCGGAAATTCGTTTGAGTGTTGATTATATGCAACAAAATAATTTATTCTAACGTAGATTTTACGAGGGCTGAAATGAAGCCGAGATTTTGAAATCGAAGCGCGAAAATGCAAAAAAAAATCCTAATTGTTGACGATCACGACGACCTGAAAACCGCTTTGACACAGGTTTTCACCCGCATCGGTTATTTTGTCAAATCAACGCCAAGCCGCCAGGAAGCCGTCGAAATTGACAAGTCGAACGATTATGATTTGATTATCACCGATCTCGACGGTGACAAAGCGTTTCCCGAAGAAAAAAACAGCAGCGTCACCGACACTTGCCTGCCAACCGCCGATGAAGGAGATTTTGACCGCAGTTTCGTCAAAGCCTTTAAGATTTGCGCGATCAATTTTCGCCGCGACAATTTCGACGAGACGGAACTCAAAAATCTTTTTGAAACCATTCTCAACTACAAAGCGCAATTCGTTGATAAAACCGATGCCGTCAAATATATTCGGGAAAAAATCGAATTTGAATTTCCGAGCGCGATTTCGCTGATGCACAGTATTTTGGAATATTTAATGAAGCGCGTCGAAAAAAACGGCATCGTTGACGCGGAAAACTCCAATCTTTTCATCGCTTTAGACGAAGCCTTCGTCAACGCCGTCAAACACGGCAACAAATTTGACGCGAGCAAAATCGTCCGCATCGCGGCGGAAGTTTCACCGACCGAAGCGCGTTTCACCATCGAAGACGAAGGCGAAGGTTTCAACGTCGCCGGAATTCCAGACCCGACAAATCCCGAAAATCTTTTCAAAACTTCCGGTCGCGGCGTACTGATAATTCACAATATAATGGACGAAGTAAAATACAACGAACGCGGAAATCGCCTGACGATGATTAAAAAGTCCAAAGTCCAAAGTCCAAAGTCCAAAGTTTGATTTTTCAACATTAACTTTGAATTTTAACTGAACTTTGAATTTTAACTGCCGGCATTGGAAAAAATGAAAGTAACAATCGGACAAATCAACACGACGAACGGCGACTTTGAAGGCAATGTCGCCAAAATTTTGTCGGCAATCGAAAAAGCCAAAAACGACGGTTCGGATTTGATCGTTTTTCCCGAAGTCGCCACGCACGGCTACACTTCACAGGATTGGTTTTTGGACAAAGACATCATCGAAACGGCGGGCGCGTATCTGCCGGAAATTGTCGAAGCGTCAAAGGGAATAACCGTCGTCGTCGGCACGATTCGGCGCAATGAAGAAAACGACGGACGCAGACTTTTCAATTCGGCGGCGGTGATGAGCGACGGCAAATTGTTGGGTTTTGCCGATAAAACTCTGCTGCCCGAATACGACGTTTTCGACGATCCGCGCTATTTTGAGCCGTCGCCGACGCGCAGTATGTTTGAAATTAACGGACAAAAAATCGGGGTCGTCGTCTGCGAAGATTTCTGGAATGATAAAACTTTTTGGAAACAAAGGCTTTACGACGTTGATCCGGCGGACGAACTGATTATGCGCGGCGCGGATTTAATCGTCGCCATCAACGCTTCGCCGTTTAATAAAGGCAAAATCAAACTCCGCTGCGATATGGTCGCGCACCGCGCCAAACAGCAGAAAAAACCGATCATTTTCGTCAATTTAGTCGGCGGCAACGACGGCATCATTTTCGACGGCGCGAGCGTCATCGCCGACGAAGAAGGCGACATCATTTTGCAGGCGGCGGCGTTTCGGGAATTCGTCGAAACGGTCGAATTAGACGTTGGCAAACCCGATTCGCGCGGCATTACCGGCGATGAACTGGAAGCGATTCGGCAGGCGTTGGTTTTGGGAATCAAAGATTACGCGCGCAAAAATCGTTTCACCAAAGCCGTTCTCGGTCTTTCCGGCGGCATTGATTCGGCAATCGTCGCCGCGCTCGCTTCCGAAGCCATCGGCGCGGAAAATGTTTTATCAGTGATGATGCCGTCGCCGTTTTCGTCGGAAGGAAGCATTTCACATTCGGAAAAACTGATCAAAAATCTCGGCTGTGATTCGCGCATCGAACCGATTTCCGGCGCGTTTGAAGTTCTGCTCGAACAATTAAATCTCCACAAACCGACGCACGGCGGCGAAAATCTGGCGGCGGAAAATATGCAGTCGCGGCTCAGGGGTGTGATCTTGATGACAATTTCCAACGCCGAAGGAAGATTGGTGCTGGCGACCGGCAACAAATCGGAATTAGCCGTCGGTTACTGCACGCTTTACGGCGACACGAACGGCGGTTTGGCGGTCATCGGCGACGTTCTGAAAACCGAAGTTTACGCGCTGTCGCGCCACATCAACGAAAGCGCGGGGCGCGAAATAATTCCGTTTGAAATCATCGAAAAAGCTCCGTCCGCCGAACTCGCGCCGAATCAATTTGACCAGGATTCGCTGCCGCCGTATGAATTGATGGACCCGATTTTAAAGTTATATTTTGAAGATAAATTTTCGCCTGAAGAAATTATTTCCAAAGGACACAATCCTGAATTGGTTTTTAATTTATTAAACAAAGTCGAATCTCCGGCAAACGAATTCAAACGCCGACAATTACCACCGACGTTGATCATTTCCAAAAACGCTATCGGTGTCGGTCGCCGTCGTCCTGTTACGCATAAATATCGGAGAACTCCAAAGTAAATGAAAATAGGCATTTTAATTTCAGGACGCGGCTCCAATATGTCGGCGATTGCCGAAGCCGTGGACGGCGGAATTATTCCAAATTCCGAAATTGCGATTATTATCAGCGATCAAGCGGACGCGCCAGGATTGGAAAAAGCTGAATCGCGCGGCATTGAAACACTCGTTGTTGAAAAAAACGGACGCAAACGCGACGAACACGATGCGGAAATTATCGGCGAACTGCAAAAACAAAACGTCGAATTGGTCTGTCTCGCCGGTTATATGCGGCTTTTGTCGAAGGATTTTGTGCGCGCTTTTCCGAATAAAATTATTAATATTCATCCGAGTTTGCTGCCGAGTTTTAAAGGTTTGGACGCGCAAAAACAGGCGATTGATTACGGCGTGAAAGTTTCCGGCTGTACGGTTCATTTCGTTGACGAAAATCTCGATCACGGCGCGATTATCGCGCAGAAAATCGTCGAAGTGAAAGACGACGACACGACCGAAACTTTGGCGGCGAGAATTTTGGAACACGAACACGCGCTTTATATCGAGGCAATTACAAAAATTGTCAAAGGGAAATATGAAATTATCGGGCGAAAAGTTATTACAAAGTGAATTGATTTGAAATATCGTGATTTTATTCAAAGATTTCCGGCGGTTTGAATAAAGCCTGTTTCTGAGGTCAGTAATTCAATTCTGGTTTTGACATAATTGAAATTCACGCATAAAATAAAAGTTTTCACTTTTGAGTGGGAGGATGGATAATTATGCCAAAAAGAACATTTCAACCAAACAACCGTCGTCGGGCGAAGAAACACGGGTTTCGCGCGCGAATGGCGACCAAAAACGGACGCAACGTGATCAAACGCCGCCGGGCGAAAGGACGCAAGCGATTAACGGTATTTCATTATTAGACTTTTCTTTGCCGAAATCGGCGCGGCTGCGAAAGCCGGGCGAGTTTCGCCGCGTTTATGCGGAAGGGAAACGGTTTGAAGGACGTTTGATGACGGTATTTGTTACGCCGTCAACCGGCGGATCGCAGCGGCTCGGCATTACGGCTTCCAAAAAAGCCGTCGGCAACGCCGTACAGCGAAACCGCGCCAAACGTCTGCTTCGTGAAGCGTTTCGTTTGAGCAAAGCGGAATTAAACGAGCTGGAAACAAAATTCGACTGGGTTTTAAATGCCCGGCGACATTTGCTTCGCGTCAAACTCGAATCGCCTTTGAGCGAATTTCGACAGATTATCGGGAAAGTAAAAAATTTTGAACTTAACATAAAGCAGGGCGAAAAAAACGTCGAAGCAAAAGCAAAATGAAGTTTTTAGTATTAGATTTTTTGCGGCTTTACAAGACGTGGATTTCGCCTTTTTTGCCGCCTTCGTGCCGCTTTACGCCGACCTGCTCGGAATATATGATGCAGGCGGTGGAAAAATACGGCATAATGCGCGGAACTTGGATGGGAACGAAACGTATCTTACGTTGTCAGCCTTTTTGTAAAGGCGGTCACGATCCGGTCGAGTGATTTTAGATTTTGGATTTTAGATTGAAGAAGTGAACGGCGGTTCAGACTTCGCTCAAATCCAAAATCCAAAATCCAAAATCTAAAAATGAGCGATAATAAACAAAACACGCAATTCCGATTTTTATTGGCGGCGACGCTTTCGATGGCGGTTCTTTTCGGCTGGCAATATTTCTTCGCTCCGAAAAAGCCGATCACCGATAATACGAACACGGCGCAAACTGTGGCGACGGCAACACCGGCAGCCGCAAATCAGCAGCCGATTCAGCAGTCGCAACAAGCGCAGCCGCAGACGATTGCGGAAACTCCCGATAATACGCCGAGTAAGGAAATAACGATCAAAACGCCGCGTTATCAGGTGAAACTCGATTCAAAAGGCGCGGTGGCGACGAGCTGGATTTTGCTGAAAAATGTTTCCGAAAGAAATCCTGACGGAAAACCGCTCTACGCCGACGGCTCAAATAAAGAAAACGAAAAACCGCTCGAATTGATTCCGCAGGAAGCGTTAAATCGCAGTCCGCGCGCGCTGCCGTTTCGACTTTCGACGGGCGACCCGAATCTCGACGCTTTTCTCAACCAGCGCAATTATCAGGTTTCCGTCAATGAAGACAATGTGAATATCGCCGAAGGACAGGCGCAAAAAGTAGATTTCGTTCTGCGCGACGAAGCGAACGGAATCGAAGTTATCAAATCTTTCAATTTCAAAGCCGACAGCTACGTTACCGATTTACAAATCAAACTGACCAAAAACGGGCAGGTTATTCCAAGCGCGAAACTTTTAATTGGCGCGAGTCTGGGCGATCAGGGAATCGCTCACCATAATTATTATCACATCGAACCGGAAGGCGTGGCTTACGTCAACGGCGCGACCGAGCGTCATCAGGGCGCGGCGTTCAAATATAATGAAAATAACGAAGCGGAAGTTTCGGTCAAGGGCAATATTGACTGGGCGGGAACGGGCGACGCGTATTTTGCGATGGCGGCGGTTCCATCGCAGCAGGTCAGCGAAGTCGAATTTTACGCTTTCAAATACGACGTTCAAACCGCGCCGTATTTTGACGGCATTATCAGTTGGGTCACGCGCAACGAAAAAACGACCGAAACGCGCCATTTAATCACGGCTTCGATCCCGATTGCCGCCGACGGTTCGACGGTTGAAATTTATACCGGAACGAAGGATTATTTTGTTCTTTCCGACTACAACCAAATTTTAACGAATGCCGTCGGGCGAACGATAGACATTGATGATTTGGTAAATTTCAGCAATTGGACGTATATCCGACCGATTACCAAACGCATTGCTATTCCGATTGTTTACGCGCTGAATTTCCTGAATAATTTCACGCATAATTACGGCATCGCCATCATTCTTTTTACGCTTTTCTTTTATTCTCTGCTTTTCCCGATGCGCTGGTACCAGTCGAAATCCTTCAAAAAATCGGCGGCAAACGCGCCTAAAATGAAGGATTTGCAGGAAAGATTAAAGGAAATGCAGAAAAAGGGAATTCCGGCTGATGATCCGCGAATGCGCGAATTGCAGATGGAACAACTGAAAATGACGAAAGACGCGCTGCCGATTGGCGGCTGTCTGCCGATGCTTTTGCAGTTTCCGCTGTTAATCGCGCTTTACACGGCGGTGACGGTTTCCATCGGTTTTCGTCAGGCATCATTTTTGTGGCTGCCGGATTTATCGGCGGGCGATCCGTATCATTTTCTCGAATTTATTTTCGCCGGTTCGATGATTCTTTCGATGAAATTCACGCCGCAAGCCGTCGCCGTCTCGTCCGAACAGCAAATGCAGCAGAAAATGATGACGTATTTTATGCCGGTAATGATGCTGTGGATTATGTGGGGCGCGCCCGCCGGTCTGCTTCTTTATTGGCTGTGCGGCAATATCGTCAGTTTCTTGCAGCAAATTGTAATCAACCGCTTCAACAAACCGACTGATCCGCCAACTACTGAAGTCGTTACGACGGTGCCGAAAAACGCGAAAAAAGTAAAACTTCAGCCGCGAACATCGTAAATCATTATATAATTTGCCGGGTTAAACCTAAATTAACCGTTCACAAACTGACTATTTAGATAAACTCTTCTGACGATTAACGATTAACGGTTGACGATTGACGATTTAAAGCTATGAATGAAATTTGCCAGCAGGCTAAAACATTTTTGACCGAAGTTGTAAATGATTTGCGGTTTGATTTGCGCGTCAGTTCGGAATGGACGGATGAAGGCTGTCTTTTGAATTTGAGCGGCGACGACGTGCATTATTTGCTGACCGAAAACGGTGAAATGCTCGACGCTTTTGAAACGCTGCTGTTTCAGATTTACGGCAGAGAATTCGACCGCGAGCATCGTTTTATCTGCGATGCCGACGGTTTCCGGCAAACCCGCAAAGCCGAACTTCAGGCGATGGCGCGTTTCGCCGCCCAGCAGGTTCGCAAAAACGACCGCCCGTTCACTTTCGGCGTGCTGAATTCGACCGAACGCCGCGTGATTCATCTGACGCTGCAAAAAGAAGAAGATTTGCTGACTGAATCAGTCGGACAAGGCAGAGATCGGCGGCTGCAAGTCAAACTAAAGTAAAAGTAATTTGCAGGGATAACAGGATAACAGGATAAATCAATTGTTTTTGTAGTTATTATCCCTGTTCATCCTGTTATCCCTGCGAATATTTTATGAATACGATTATTGCCTTAGCAACGCCCGTCGGACGCAGCGGAATCGGCGTGATTCGTCTGAGCGGCGGATCATCGCTGGAAATCACGCGAAAACTCGTCCGCGATGAAAACTTCTCGCCCGAACCGCGTTTCGCCTCGCTCAAAAAAATTTACGACCCGGAAAGCGGCGAAATTCTCGACGAAACCGTCATCACTTATTTCAAAGCCCCGCATTCGTTCACCGGCGAAGATATCATCGAAATCAGCGGTCACGGTTCGCCCGTCGTTTTGCGGCAGATTATTGATATTTGCCTAAAACACGACGCGCGAATGGCGGACGCGGGCGAATTTTCTCTGCGCGCATTGGCAAATGGGCGAATGAATCTCAGCCAAGCCGAAGCGATCCGCGATTTAATAGACGCGCATTCCGTCGCGGCGGCACGGCAGTCGGTTCGCCAACTGCGCGGCGAATTGTCCAATAAACTTCAGCCTTTAAAAGACGATTTGCTCGACATCATCGTCGTTTTAGAATCCACGCTCGAATTTGTCGAAGACGATTTGCCCGATTTTCAGACGGAAATCATCAAAGAAAAACTCTCGAAAATCGCCGCGCGAACCGGCAGAATTGCTTCGACATTTCAAGCCGGAAAACTCCTGCGCGAAGGTTTAAAAGTCGCGCTCGCCGGTCGCCCGAACGTCGGCAAATCGAGTCTTTTCAACGCACTTCTCGGACAAGACCGCGCCATCGTCACCGAAATCGCCGGCACGACGCGCGATCAATTGCGCGAAACTTTTACGATCAACAATATTCCGATTTCCCTGATTGACACGGCAGGTCTGCGCGAAACTTTCGATACGGTCGAAAGCATCGGCGTTGAACGCTCGCGCCGCGCGATGGCGGACGCTGATTTAGTCGTCGTGATGCTCGACGGTTCGGAAAATTTAACGACCGAAGACGAAGAAATTTTGAAAACGACCGATGATTTCAATCGAATCGTGGCGATTAACAAAATTGATCTTGCCATAAACGCCGATTTGAAATCCAAAATCCAAAATCCAAAATCCAAAATCGTAATGGTTTCTGCTAAAACCGGCGAAAACTTAGACGAGCTTCAAAAGGCGATCATCGAACCTTTCTCCGCGCAGGAAATTGACAACGCCAGTTTCCTCATCACCGACGCGCGGCACAACGATTTACTGCTCCGCGCTAAATCCGAAATCGAAACATCGCTCAAATTGATTGACGAAAAAATGAGCGAAGAAATTATCCTGATCGGTTTACACAACGCGCTCCGCTATCTTGGACAAATCACGGGCGAAACAACGACCGAAGATATGCTGACGCGCATTTTCTCGACATTTTGTATCGGAAAGTGAGTCATCATAAACAACGAAAACAAACAAAATAATAAATCAAACAAAAGTCTGTAAATACAAGCTTTTTCTTTTGTCTGCATTAATCTTTTTTTATCATTGTTTCGTTTTGGTTTGTTTATTTTTGTATCTTTATTGTATTCTCAGATACAGCATAGGTTTTACAGATACAGGTAAGGCGAAACCTTGCTACAATTGACAACAATTAACAACATTTAAGACGAAAATTATTTAATTAATGAGTTCTAAAATTGAAATTACACGGATTTGCCAATTTTGCGAAAGCGAATTCACGGCTCGAACGACCGTAACAAAATATTGTAGTCATCGGTGCGCTTCACGGGCTTACAAAGCGCGGCAGCGCGGCGAAAGTATCAAGAAAAGTATTGCGGAAACAAAAGAGATTATTGCTGCGCCGATTGTCGAATTACAGGCAAAGGATTATTTGAGCGTTTCGGATGCGTCGGCTTTACTTAGTGTAAGCCGTTGGACTTTGAGCCGGGCAATTAATGACGGCAGACTTAAAGCCGTGCGTTTCGGTAAACGAATCGTTATTAAACGGACGGAAATTGACCGTTTGTTTTCGTGAAAGTCGGCAGAAAAAATGTTTTTTTCCTTATCACTTTTGGAAGTTTGAGAAAAGAAAAATATGATAAAAGTTTTTTTGCGCGAAAAGAAGTTAATGCACGGCAAACGCGGGCTTTATCTTGATTTTTACCCGCCGATCACACACCCGGAAACTTTCAAAGAAACCCGGCGCGAACATTTGCGGTTGACCATTTTTGAGAAACCGAAAACCGATCTCGAAAAAGAACACAACAAAGAAACCAAATTGCTTGCCGAAAATATCCGGGCGCAACGTCAGCTCGAATTTCAAGCGGGCGTTTACGGCTTTGTTACCGTACGAAACAAGCAAAAGGATTTCATTGCTTATTTCAGGCAAATGGCGACCGGCAAACTTCAAGGCTCAAAAAGCAGTTATGAAAATTGGTTGTCAGTTCTGAAATATCTTGAAAAATTCACGGGCGGAAGTTACAAATTCGGTGATTTGAGCGAAAGATTTTGTTTGGACTTCAAAGACTTTCTGCTTAACCAAAAGACGCTTTCCAACAATTCGGCTGCGTCTTACTTCGACAAATTCAAAGTTGCCGTGCGTGATGCCTATAAAAATAAAATGTTGTCGGAAAACCCGGCAGAAAATATCAAGTCAATCAAACTTCAAGATACACAGCGCGAATTTTTGACGCTTGAAGAACTGCAAAAACTGGCAGAAATGCCTTTTGAATATGACGATCTACGACGGGCGGCTTTGTTTTCGGCTATGACTGGCTTACGTTATTCGGACATTGCTAAACTGACTTGGAAAGAAGTTCAACAATCGGATGCAAGTGGTTTTTACGTTCGCTTCACGCAAAAGAAAACGAAAGGCTCGGAAACCTTACCGATCTCGGAAAGTGCTTCTGATTTACTTGGCAAGCGCGGCTTGCCGGATGAAAAGGTTTTCAAAGAATTAGATTATTGGCAATGTTCTTACTTGCCAGTTTGGACAAAGAGCGCGGGAATTGAAAAGAAAATCACGTTTCATTGTTTCCGGCATACTTACGCAACGCTTCAGCTAACTTTAGGCACGGATATTTACACCGTTTCAAAGATGCTCGGACATAAGAACCTACAAACAACGCAGATTTACGCAAAGGTTATTGACGAAAGAAAGCGCGAAGCCGCGAACAAAATCAAACTGAAATAAGGTGTCTTTTATGACTGAAAAAGAATTGGAAGAACTGGAAATCTATCTTGAAAACGAAGATAACAGCGAAATTTATTTTGAATTATTAAACACTGATTATAAAGGATTATTCGAGCCTTTAGAATTCTTCAGATTGTTTTATACACAACTGGAATTTATTAGAGAAAATAAAAGCAAAACTTTGTTTGTTATTAAATCTTTGCAGAATTTAAATCTGACAATCAAACAAAAAATAATATTTCTTGAATACATTTCTTGGTTTTTGAATCGGGATGAAAATAACGATCTTCATTCTAAGATTTGCCGCCGTGAACTTAAAAAACTTACTGATGAACTCAGAGAAGAAAATGAAAAGGCGGAACTGTCAAAGGAAAACACCGAATTTGAAGCGTTATTAAAACATCTCGATACATTGCCAAATATTAAAGAGAAAATCTCACATCTCGAAAAAGCTAAAAACGGATACAAAAAGACCAAAACAGCTTGGGAAGATTTCAGTGGAGAAACTTTCGATGAAAGATGCGAGTCGGAAATGAAAAAATTAAAGGAAAATCTGCAATCTTCCAATGGTGAAAAACACGAAATCAAATTATCTGCCGACGAAAAAAAGCAAAAAGACAAAGATTTAACGCTTGACCGGGCGGTTTTAGTTTTTAATTACTTGTTGAATTACGCAAAGGTTAATGCTCACAATACGGATAAAGCAGAGTTTATCTCATTTCTAACCGGATTTAGTAAAAACACAATTGTTCAAAAACTTTCACGGCTTCACGAAAAAGCAGATTTGAATTTTATTGCTTATGAAAAAGATTTGAAAATAGTTCGTAACTACTTTGAAAAGTTGAGTTTGTCCGAAATAACAAAAGCTATTGATAACGATCTGGAAACATAATCAGAAAAGTCTTAACCCTTAATTTAAGGTTAAGGCTATTTTGCCCGTTTTAATCTATTGTTCGTGATACATCACAAGAGGATTGAAACGCTATGCAAAATTTAGTTTTTACACAATTATCAATTCCTGAAGTCAGGCAACTTTTGCGCGAAGAACTTGAAAGTTTTTTTGCTGAAAATCAACCCGGCGCAAGTCGGGTTGAAACGGATGAAATCAGCGGAATTGATTTGGCAGTTGAATTGACCGGGCTTGCCAAACCGACAATTTACGGGCTTGTTTCGGAGCGTAAAATACCGCACTCGAAACAGGGCAAACGGCTTTACTTTTCCCGGCAGGAATTACTTGATTGGATAAAAGACGGAAAGCGCAGGACGCAAGCCGAAATTAAAATTGAAGCCGCAAACTTCGATGCAAAAAGAAAAGGCGATGCTACAACATCGCCTCATAAGTAACTATGAATTTACCTAAACCTACTAAAGCAAGGAATATCCATAAACCGTATGAAAGAATACACCAAAACAAGCGCAGATACAATTTTTCTGGATGCCGCAACCGATTATTTACGGCGCGGATGGCAACCGTTGCCCGTACCGCACCGCTCGAAAAATCCAAACTTTACAAACTGGCAAAATTTTACTTTATCTGAAAATGAAGTGCAGAATCATTTTAACGGCAAACCGCAAAACATCGGCGTTTTGCTTGGCAGTAAATCAAACGGTTTAATTGATATTGATTTAGATTCGCCTGAAGCCGTCAAACTTGCCGATTTCTTTTTACCCAAAACTGAAGCCATTTTCGGGCGTGATAAAAAACCGCGATCACACAGGCTTTATATCTCGGATTTTCCAAAAATTGAAAAGTTTGAACTTGGTGAAACTATTGTCGAAATTCGCAGTACGGGAGGACAAACCATTTTTCCGCCGTCAACACACGAAAGCGGCGAACAAATTAAATGGCAGACAAGCGGCGAACCGTCAAAAGTTGAATCTCAGTTTTTGCGCCGGGCGGTTGCAAAACTGGCTTCAGCTTGTGTCATCTCTAAGTTTTGGCGTGACGGCATCCGCCACGAATTAAGTCTTGCCGTTTCCGGCGCGCTTTTAAGAAACGGATTTACGGAAAGCGAAACTGAAGATTTTATTCGCGCCGTCTGTTTTTCGAGCGGCGATGAAGAAACTTCAGACCGTCTAAAAGTTGTAAAAACGACGGCGGAATGTCTGCAAAAAAACAGAAATGTTTTCGGCTTTCCAAAACTTGCCGAATTGACCGATCAAAAACTTGTCGAAACCGTCTGTAAATGGCTCGACATCAAGAAAACCGGCAGTGATGCCGAAAACGAAATAAAGACGGATAAAACGAAAGGAAACGGCATCAGCGGATTTAACTTTGCGACCTTAGACGAACTTTTAAGCGAACCCGAAGAAGAACACGCTTACGTTTGGGAAAACACTCTGATTTCCGGCGGGCTTTCCATTTGTTCGGCAAAACCGAAAGTCGGAAAATCTACCGTCGCGCGAAACTTAGCCGTTGCCATCACGCAGGGCGAAACATTTCTCGGACGCGAAACGATCAAAGGCAAAGTGATCTATTTGTGTCTTGAAGAAAAACGCTCGGAAATCGCCAAACATTTTCGTTTGATGGATGCGGGCGGCGAAGATATTTTGATTCACACGGGAAAAACGCCGGATGAAGCTCTGCGAGCTTTGGAAATTGCGATTGCCGAAATTGAACCCGTTTTAGTGATTATTGAC
This sequence comes from Pyrinomonadaceae bacterium, assembly GCA_965217575.1. Lineage (GTDB taxonomy): Bacteria > Acidobacteriota > Blastocatellia > Pyrinomonadales > Pyrinomonadaceae. The sequence goes on from OZ244558.1 coordinate 2,893,834, forward strand.
CCGTTGGCGCGTGTTTTGAGAGTCAATGATTTTAACGATTACGGCACAATGTCGCGCGGGCTTGAACCGTTTATTGATCTGGCAAGAAAAACCAACGTGCATATTTTGGCACTGCATCACGAAGGCAAAGGCGACCGCGAAGGCGGCGACGCGCTTTTAGGCTCGACGGCTCTTTTCGGCGCGGTTGATTGCCATTTACAATTGAGAAAACGAAACAACGGCAGAACCGTTTCGACAACACAGAGATACGGCGTAGATTTGCCGGAAACCGTAATTGATCTCGACAAAGAAACGGGCGTGATCTCGGATAAGGGCGATTTACAGACGTTTGTTTTAGAAGAAAAGAAAACGGAAATTTATAATTCGATCACCGACACGGAAAAGATTTCCGAAACTGAAATAAAGGAAAGAGTCGGCGGAAACTCGAAAGGAATAATCTCAAAAGCACTTCGTTTATTGTTTGACGAAAAACGGCTAAATCGAGAAGGTGAAGGCAAAAGAAACAGTCCGTTTCTGTATTTCAAAAACCTAGAAAACCTAGAAAACCTAGAAACACCAAAAGACGATTTTGCAGAAAACGAAAAACCTAGAAACGAAGCCGATAAACAAAGGGCGGAAAGCGAATCAGACGTTTCTAGGTTTCTAGGTTTAGCTAATAGTAAAAACCTAGAAAACCTAGAAAACCCGGAAACGAATAATCAGGCGGAAAAACAACCCGAAAATCAAACGACGATTAAAACTGATTTTTATATTTGTCCGAATTGTCCGGCGCGGATTCCGATTGCTGAAGATGTCTGCCAGTCTTGCGGGAAACGTGCGGTTGAATTCTAAAAAAATGCCAAAAGGTAAGCAAGCCTTTGGTAAGTAATGCTTATGTCTAAAAACAAACAATGCGAAGCCACAAAGAAAAACGGTGAACCGTGCAACGGCTCGGCAAACGAAAGCGGTTTCTGCTTCACACATAACCCGGAATTTGCACAGGAAAGAACGATTGCGCGGCGGAAAGGCGGATTGCAAAAAGCCGCGCCGCATTTTGCCGACGAAAAACTTTGTCCGAAACAAGTGCGATCAATCGAAGGCGTACTTGCCGTGCTTGATTACACTTTGCAGGAAACCATCGGACTTTCAAACGGCATACAGCGCGGGCGGTTGCTCGTTTCAATTACTCACGGCTACATCGAAGCCATCAAATTAAGCGAAATGGAAGAAAGATTTGAAGCAATCGAAAATGCTTTGAAGATGCGGAAAAATGCTCAAAAAAACGCACAGAAGGATAAAAAGAAATGGCTTCATTAAAAACCATCAAAAACAAATACAGCTTACTGACAATGCGGGAAAGATTTTCACTTTTTCAGCAAGCACAGTATCGGAACGATCAAAAAGAAATTGATGCGGTTATCTCTGAAAGCCCGCAAAGAATTTTAACCGCGCCTGACTTTTGCGAAATGCCTGAAAAAATTTACCGGCAAGATACGGTTAATTTGCTTTCGAGATTAAATCATTGCCATACGTTTGAGTATTTTATTGATGCCGCTGTAAAAACTGAAGACAAAAAAGAATCTCAGTTATTCAGTGAAGCCAGTCGTTTGAGTGCATATCTTTATACAATCGAAACAGACGCTTGGCAAATTGTTTGTGACGAACTCGGATTAAATGCAAATGATTTCCGGGAATTAACTTCTGCAATGTGTCTGCCTGTAAAAATGATGAACGCAAAAGATAAATTTATTAGAGATTGTGCTTTTAACGAAGATGAAGCTGGGAAGTTTTTTAAGGAACTAGCAAATAATGTCTGTGGAGTTATTAAACTTGAAGAAAAGTTAATGTTTTACCGTGAAAATATAAAACATTAAGTAAACTAATAAAATTAAAACTTGCATCTAAATAAATACATACTTATACTTTTCGCTTGGTATTGTCGTTAATTTACCTAAAGCAACAATGACAGATACACTTCCAAAATTTGACCTTCCGCCATTGACTGAAACCCTTTTAGGAGTTGAGTTTGAACCACTTCAGGACTTTGAAATGCCTGATTTTGGTTTGTTTTGGAATTTCATACGTGAGGATTATCCAAACTCATCCGTTCAGCCGCCTTTGGAATCTCAAATTGAAAGTTTTGAGCGTAATCAAAAACGTTTTAGTTTAACTTTCTCACAAATCCCAGAAGTCCGCTGTTGGTTTTTTGATAAAAATGGAACTTGGCTATTGCAAGTTCAAAAAACCCGGTTTATTAATAATTGGCGTGCAACAGCAAATGATAAAACACTATATCCGCACTATGAAAAGGTGCGCGAACGTTTTCTATATGAGTGGCAACGATTTAATACTTTTTTAAGTAAAGAAGATATTGAAGCACCAAAGATTTTACAATGTGAACTTAGCTATATTAATCACATTGAAGCAGAACCACAATTTGCTAATTTACACAAGATGTTCCCCTCTTTAAAGGATATAACAAAGAGTGATTTTTTATCTCTACCTGAAGTTGTTGCAGTAAATCTAGTCTATATTATTCCTGAAAATCGTGGTCGGCTGTATCTTACAATGCAGCCTGTTTTTAGACACACTGATTTGAGAGAAGTTTTGCAATTAACATTGGCAGCCAAAATTTTACCAAAATCATCAAACGAATCTGATATAATTGAAGCATTCGATTTGGGAAGAGAATGGGCAGTAAAAGGATTTGCTGGTTTTACATCTGAAGAAATGCACAAAAATTGGAAAAGGACGCAATAACTATGTTATCAGATAATACAATCACAACTTTTCACGAAACACCTCAGTGGAGCGGAGTTACGGCGGTTAATAACACAAGTTCTTGGCTTCGTCGGGCGCAACAAAAGTTGAAAGAACTATCTGAACTGGAAACTAATTGGAATAGCTATGGTAGCCGTCCGATTCAGAAACCTGCGCTTGAAATGGCAGCAGACTTGCTTCAAGACACTGCAAGTTTTGGCTTACCTGAACCGCAAATTTTTCCTGTTTCAGGTGGCGGTTTGCAGTTAGAATGGGAAAATTCAAAGTGTGAATTAGAACTAGGTATTTTGCCCAACGGAGAAATTGAATTTTTGATTACTGACCAACTAGGAGAAATGTTTGAAAGAAAAATTTCTCCTAGTTGGTCAGGAGAAATTTGTCGCCTTGCAACTTGGTTTAATAATCGGAAAACAAGTATCAATGAACTTTAATATTTTATGTCAGTGCGCGAAGATGACTCATCCATTGCCAACGAAGATATTCTTTGGCGACGCATCCAAAACACACCTATTTGGATAAAGATAAATGATGATAAAACGTTTCGTTTATCATCGGCAGCATTTTTAGATGACATTACAGGTGAAGTTTCTATTCACTTGGAAAAAATTATTAAAGAGCAAGCAAAAGCTCTTGAAGGGAAGCCTGATGATGGTTTAGTTGAAATCGAAGCAGGCTTTCCACGTTCGCTCAACCATAAAATTGTTTCCGATCCAACTGATACAGATGAATCACATTCTTTAATTTGCCCACCTAATATGGCTAATAGTAGAAGAAAAGCAGCTAAAAAGATGGCTTTGCACGCACGATGGCTGGTTTATCCTAAATTAGTGAGATAGTTAATTTCCTAAAACCAATTAGATATGCCTCGATTAACTCAACAAGAAATCCGAAACAATGCAATTTCCTTTGTTCACGAATGGAAAGGCGAAACGCGCGAACGTGCCGAATCTCAGTCTTTCTGGAATGATTTTCTGGAAATTTTCGGCGTAAAGCGGCGGCGTGTTGCTGTCTTTGAGCAGGCGGTTAAAAAATCCAATCAAAATACGGGCGCGATTGATCTTTTTTGGAAAGGCGTTCTCTTAGCCGAACATAAATCACGCGGTCAAAATCTCGACAAAGCGACTTCACAGGCTTTTGATTATCTTGCAAATTTGCCGGATGACGAATTGCCGAAAGCGGTGATTATTTCCGACTTTGCGCGGTTTCGTTTGTTCGATCTGGAAACAGGCGAAGAAATCGAATTTCCGATTGCAGAACTGCCGGAACACATCAATTTATTCGGCTTTGTTTCCGGCTATGAAAAGCGCGAATACAAAGAACAAGACCCGGTAAATATCAAAGTCGCGTTAAAACTCGGCGAGCTTCACGATGCTTTGATTGCCAGCGGTTACAGCGGGCATAAACTCGAAGTTTTTCTCGTTCGTCTCGTTTACTGTTTTTTCGCCGACGATTCCGGCATCTTTTTGCCGCGCAGCAGTTTTTTGTATTTTCTCGAAGAAAAAACGGCGGAAAACGGCGCGAATCTCGGCGCGATGCTGCAACTGCTGTTTCAGATTTTGGACACGCCGGAAAACGAAAGGCAAAGCACGATTGACGAAGATTTGCGGCAGTTTCCACACGTCAACGGCGATCTTTTTAAGGAAAGAATGGATTTGCCTTTCTTTGATAAAAAGATGCGGCAGATTGCGATTGATGCTTGCCGGATGAATTGGAGCAAGGTTTCGCCCGCGATTTTCGGTTCTTTGTTTCAATCGGTAATGGACAAAGACAAACGGCGAAATCTCGGAGCGCATTACACATCGGAAAAGAATATTTTGAAAGTCATTCACGGACTTTTTCTCGATGAACTTTACTTGGAGTTTGAAGCGGTCAAAAATAATCAAAACAAACTCAGAGATTTTCACGAAAAGATTTCCAAACTGCGATATTTCGATCCGGCGTGCGGTTCGGGAAATTTTCTCGTTATCACATACCGCGAAATGCGGCTTTTGGAAATCGAAATTTTGAAACGTCTGCGCGAATTGACGGGCAATGTTCAGCTTGAACTGGATATTTCCAAAATCTCGAAAATTGATGTTGATTCGTTTTACGGCATCGAATACGAAGAATTTCCGGCGGAAATCGCGCGTGTTGCTTTGTGGCTGACCGATCATCAGGCGAATATGAATCTGTCGGCGGAATTCGGATTGTCGTTTGTCCGATTGCCGCTGCGAAAGAGCGCGAATATCGTTCACGGCAACGCGCTGCGAATTGATTGGAGCGAAGTTGTAAATCGGAGCGCGGACGGCTCGTCCGCTTCGAGCGCGGAAAGCGCGAGAAATACCGTCGCTGTCGAGTCGCATAAAGATAACGCAGGCAACGTCGCTGTCGCTCCGTTGGCGGACGAGCCGTCCGCGCTCCAATCGCTTTATATTTTAGGCAATCCGCCGTTTGTGGGAAAACAAATGCGAAACAGTGAGCAAAATTCTGATATGGAATTTGCTTGCTCGGATGTTTCAAACTTCAAAACGCTCGATTACGTTTCCGCGTGGTTTATCAAAGCGGTGAAATTTATCAATCAACACAGAGGAATGTATCCTAGCATCGAATTATTCGATGCTAGGATACATTCCTCTGTGCCGAAAATCAAGGTCGCTTTCGTTTCGACAAATTCGATCACGCAAGGCGAACAAGTAAGCATTCTTTGGCAGTATTTACTTGATAAAGGCGCAAAAATTCATTTCGCACACCGAACTTTCAAATGGAATAACGAAGCAAGCGGAAAGGCGCAAGTTCACGTCATAATTATTGGTTTTGCCTTATTCGACATAAAACAAAAACGGCTTTTCGATTATGAAAATGTAAAATCAGAGCCGCACGAAATCGAAGCTAAAAATATCAATCCATATTTGATTGATGCCGCTGATTTAGTAATTCAAACAAGATATAAACCTCTTTCTAATGTGCCGGAAATTTCACGCGGAAGTATGCCAAATGATGGCGGAAATTTACTTTTAAATGATTCTGAAAAAGTAGAACTTTTATCCAAAGAACCACAAGCTGAAAAATTTATAAAACCTCTCTTAGGTTCAGTTGAATTTATTAATAGAATTTCTCGTTGGTGTTTGTGGTTAAAAGATATTACTCCGAGCGAATTACGCTCAATGCCGGAAGTTATGAGTAGAGTTGAAGCAGTTAAACAGCATAGACTTTCAAGTAATCGCGCATCAACTGTAAAAGCGGCAGACTTTCCATATTTGTTCAATGAAATCAAACAGCCATATTCAGATTATTTATTGATTCCTAAAGTTTCATCAGAAAAACGGCGGTTTATTCCGATTGGCTTTTTCCCGAAAGAAGTAATTGCCACTGATTTGGTTATGTTTGTCCCGAACGCAACACTTTATCATTTCGGCGTTTTGACTTCGACAATGCACAACGCTTGGATGCGCCAAGTTTGCGGACGTTTGAAAAGTGATTATCGTTATTCAAACAATCTCGTTTATAACAATTTCCCGTTTCCAAAATCGCCGACGACCAAACAAATCGAACGAGTAGAACAAACGGCACAAAGTATTTTAGAAGCGCGTCTGAAATTTCCCGGCGCAACGCTGGCAGACCTTTACGATCCGCTGACAATGCCGAAAGAACTGCTCGACGCGCACCGCGCCAACGACGAAGCCGTTGATGCCTGTTACGGCAAAACGCGCTTTGCCAACGAACTCGAACGACTCGAATTTTTGTTTGATCTTTACCGGAAATACACCGAACCGCTGGCAATGATCGAAGAAAAGGAAACGCGGAAAGCGAAGCGAAATAAACGGAAAATGTGAAAAGTTCTGTGAAGAGATATTATTGCTTTGCTACATTCTCCAACGGTTCGGGGAATGAGAAAAAGACGCGAAAATTATCAGTAATAACTTTCGCGCCTTTTTGGTTTATTCATTTCAGTTGGCAAATTTGTATTTAAAGTCCAACTGAAACTCTTTTTGTTTTCACTGCCAAACAAGCATCAGTAAATTTGCTTAATTGATGCTCGCCTTTCCTTCGATGTTTAATATTGTTGGACGTTCAAAATGCCGTTCAAAATCGAGCCTAAAATATTAAACGCGCCGTTGTTGTTTGTTCCGTAGCGATAATTTCGGTTATATCCGTCTTGATAACCGCGCTGGAAACCTTGTCGGAAATAGTATTGATACTGTCTCGAATCTACATAACTTCGATAGCCGTAATTTCCCCGGCGATAGGTTGAAGAAATAGAATAGCTTCTTCTTCGTCGGTGTGAACGGTCATATTGTCCGGCGCGAACGCCCTGCTGATAACCGTTATTGACGGCTTGCCGCAATAATTCCGCGCCGCGTGAATCCGTATTGTAATATCTGCCGTTGTTGTAAACCCGGTAGCGATTATTTTGTCGAACTTGCCGCCGCTGAATCTGTCTCTGCCGCTGTTGAACGGCTCTTCGCTGTTGTCGGACGGCTCTTCGCTGTTGTTGTCTGGTAACTTGCTGACGATTTCTCTGAATTTGCCTTCTCGTCTGAGCGTTAGTAACCGTGCTTGCTGCCAACAAAGCTATCAAACCGAATGCGAACAGCATCAGTGTTTTTTTAAATTTGTTTAATTTCATATTTTCTCCTTGTAGTCGTTTTGTTATTTGAATTCACAATTTAATCGGGAATTACGAAGTTTTGTGATAATTACAAAATGAAGATTTACAATTAATGTTGTTGCAATACTTATGCCGCGCTACCGAATATTCTATCTATCGTCAATTTTTCAGTTTGAAATAAACATTTTAAGACGCTTTTAAACTTTATGGTGCAGTCAAAACTTTATTTTAAAAGCGAATATGAGGAAGCCGATCTATTTTGAAACGCGTCAATTTCATTCAAATAAACCGCGTTTGAACCGCTGCTTGACATCCTGAAACTGCCGCGCGTCGGTGCGTTTTTGGGAAGTGTATTCTTCGGTCGTGTTGCGGGCGACGACTTCGTATAGAACGGCTTGTTTGTCGGCTTTTTTTCGCAAAATTCTGCCCAAACGCTGAATATGTTCGCGGCTTGAACCGCTGCCTGACAAAATTATCGCCACGGAAGCGTCGGGAATATTCACGCCTTCGTTGAGAACTTTTGAGGTGCAGAGCGCGAGAACTTCGCCGGCGTTGAACGCGTCGAGCCAGAATTTGCGTTCTTTGACGTTGGTTTCGTGCGTGATCGCCGGAATCAGATAATCGTTCGAGATTTGATAAACCATCTCGTTTTCGGCGGTGAAAATCAAGGTTTTATCGTGGCGGTGGCGAATCAGTAAATCCTGTAAAACGCGCAGCTTAGAGTCGGTTCCGAGCGCGATTTTCTTCTGATTGCGATAGGCTTTCATCGCGCGGCGACCTTCTTCCGATTTCGCGCTGTGAATCAGAAACATTCGCCAGCCTTCCTGTCCGTAAGGCAGATTTTTGCGGCGTTTGAAATCGGTGTAAATCATTCGCTCGCGTTCATAGGCGCGGCGTTCTTCGTCGGACAAATCAACTTCGACGCGCTCTAAAACGTAATCGGCGAGATATTCGCCCGCCAGTTCCTGCGCTTCGAGGCGATAGACGAATTTGCCGACGATTTCTTCCAAAAGCGCGTCGGCAGTTTCGTCGCGGTCGGGCGTTGCCGAAAGTCCGAGTCGAAACGGCGCGATGGCGAATTCCGCCGCGTATTTGTAGCCTTCCGACGGCAGATGATGGCATTCGTCGAAGATTATCAGCCCGAATTGATTGCCCAACCGCTCCTGATGCCGAAACGCCGACGCGTAAGTCGTCACCGTAATCGCGCCGATCTCGTAAAAGCCGCCGCCGATCAGACCGATTTCGGCGTTGAAAGTCGAAACGAGCAGATCATACCACTGGTTCATCAAATCGAGCGTCGGCACGACGACCAGCGTCTGCCGTCCGCACAGCTCAATCGCCATCGTCGCCGCGTGCGTTTTGCCCGCGCCGGTCGGCAAAACGATCACGCCGCAGCGTTTGTTCTGCTTCCACGCTTCGATTGATTCCGTTTGATACGGGCGCGGTTTTAAGCTGAATTTTTGTTTGAAATCGAAATCCGAATAATTTTTCGCCGCGTCTTCGTAATCCGTCTTCGAGCGAACAAATTCGGTCACGATTTCGCGGTATTTATAAGCCGGAGCGCGAAAATATTTGGTGCGCGCGTCCCACACGAAGGCGTTCGGCACGCTTTCGTGTTCGTCCGCACCTTCTAAAATCAAAGTTCCCGATTCGTATTTCAGTTTTGGCATACATTCAACAGAAAGAATTTTATCATAAGACGCGCCTACTATTGATTAAAATTCGGGCGGGAAATTTTTTGCAATTTTAACAAATCAGGATGACGTTCGCCGTTCGTTTAAGATTTGCATAATCTCCTTTCGCATTTCGGCGATTTCCGTTCGCACTTCGGAGAGTTTCGGCTCGTCGGCGGTTTTTTCTTCCTGACGTTTGACGGCATCGCGTTCGACGAAAAAGGTTGCCAGCGTCGCCGTGATATAGCCGAACGTGACAAAGGCGTAAAGCGCGAGAATAAAATTCAAAATGCGACCTTCGGCGGTTTGCGGCGTATATGCGCCGCCGAGCGTCGTCATCAGCATCGCCGTCCACCAGAGCGCGTCGCCGTAACCGCCGAATCCGCCTTTGACATCGCGCGCCGATTCAAACGTGTACATTCCCGCCGCGCCGCCGAACATTACGACCACCGTTAAAAAAAGCACGTATTTGAAACCGCGCCGGCTGAAACTGTCGCCGAGCGCGTTCATCCCGATATTCAGCGAACCGAGCAGCCGAACCAGCCGAAAACCTCTGGCGGCGCGCGTTACCTGCAAAACCCGAAACACGCGAAAAATACGAAACACCCGCAGCGCGGGCAGCACGAGCGAAATTCCGATTAGCCAATTGTCCTTTAAATACTCGATTTTTTGCGGGGCGAGAAAAAATTTCAGCGCGAATTCGAGAATAAAAACCGCCCAAATAATTGCGCCGATAGTTTCAAGAAACGGATTCAAATTCCACAAAATTTCATAAATAAACAAACCCAGCCAGATAAAACTTAAAACCAGCATCGGCGTTTCGAGCCATTCTTCAATCTGACTTAAAATTCCTTCGCGTTCGGCTTTAATTTCTTCCCGGACGACTTTTTTATCTTGTTTTTCCACGCGCAAAATCTCCTTAAATTAAATACTGTCAAATAAAATGCCATCAAAATATACACTATTACGCGGCAGAATCGCCCTTTTTCACGCGGAGAATCAGCCGCAGAAACGCGGCTCGGCGATTATCTCAATTTAATCTGATTATTTGTTGACGGACTGATTTTAATCGTTGGCGGTGAAAAATCTGTGAAAAAGTTTATCTGACGAAGTTTTTCTTACATCAAATCAGATGGCAAAAAATGTGTTGTGCAGTCGTTTAATCACTTCTTTGACTTCGGATTCCCGCACGACGAAAGTCAGATTAACGCTTGACGCGCCGTGTGAAATCAGCGATACATTGATGTCCGCGATGGTCGAAAAAATACGCGCGGCAACGCCGGAAGTTCCCCGCAAACCTTCGCCGACGACGCAGACGACGGCTTGCTCCGCTTCGGTTTCGACTTTGCCGAGACGTTCCAAATCTTTAATAATCGCGTCGAGCGTGTCCGTCTTATCAAGCGTTAAGGAAACGGACACTTCCGAAGTCGTAACGACATCAATCACGGTGCGGTGGCGTTCAAATATCTGAAAAATCGCGCTCATAAAGCCGAATGCGCCGAGCATTCGCGCCGATGTGATTCGCAGAATCGTGATGCCGGTTTTATGCGCGATTGATTTGACGATGCGCCGGTTGGTGTCGGCTTTCGGCAAAATCATTGTCCCGCGCATTTCCGGTCGGTGCGAATTGCCGACGCGCAGGGGAATCGAAAAATCAACCGCCGGCTGAATCGTTTTCGGATGCAGAACCTTCGCGCCGAAATAAGCCAGTTCCGCCGCCTGTTCGTAAGAGAGCGTGTTGACCGTGCGCGCGTCGGCGCAAACGCGCGGGTCACACGTCAGCACGCCGGTCACATCCGTCCAAATCTGAATTTCCCGCGCCCGCAGAGCCGCGCCGACAATCGCCGCCGAATAATCCGAACCGCCGCGTCCGAGAGTCGTCGTTTCGCCGCCGCGACTCGCCGCGATGAAACCGCCGAGAACCGGAATTTTGCCGTTTTTGATAATCGAAGTAAGCTCGTTCCGCGCGACTTTTTCGGTTTCCGTCCAGATCGGATTTGCCGCGCCGTGTTCTTCGTCCGTCACAATCAGACGGCGCGCGTCAGTGTGGTGCGCGGCGATGCCTTTTGAAATTAAAACTTCGGTCAAAAGCCGCGACGACAGCATTTCACCGTAGGCGACGACGACATCTTTGAGAAGCTGCACCGGCAGACTGCGCCGCGCGACCCGCTCTAAAATCTCGAACAGTTCGCTTTTTGATTTGTCGAGTTCAGCGTAAAAAGAACTTTTCGCGCCGTTGGAAAGATAATGTTCGGCGATTTCAACGTGGCGTTCAAAATGCGGGGAAAGTCCGTCAAATCCGCGTTCAAATTCGTTATTGCGCGCCGCCTCAAACGCCGCCAAAAGCGCGTCGGTAACTTTGGTCATCGCCGATGTCACCACCACCGGCTGCTTGTCAATCTGCCCGGAAACGATTTGGAAAACACGCTCGAAAGCGGCGATGTCGCCGACGCTCGTGCCGCCGAATTTCATTACAGTTGGATTTATTTCGTTCAAAATTTCCCTCGAAAAAAACAAAAAAAGATCAATCGTCAGAGCAGACGACCGATCTTTCGCAAATCCGGTCTTTCAAGCGCGTGTCAAACCGCGCCGAAAAAGTCTGTAGCTCATCAACGATTCCGCGTTGACAGTCCGACGGATTTAGCCGCCGCAACCAATCCGCAATGCTTGAAGAAATTTACGAATTTCGGCGGTTTGTCCCTTTCGTTTGTTCGTCAAACAAGCCTTCAAAACTCTCCGAACCACTACTTTTGAAAACCGCGCCTCTACCAAAAAATTAAAGAACCGTCTTTTATCAAACAGATAATTCAAAATGCTTAAACTAAACTTGTGACAAAACTTTGTCAAGTTGAAGTTCTTTTCAGTTTTATGAAAATTTGTGGACTTGCGGCTTTAAATCGTTTATTCTTAAAAACATTGAACATTCGACAATGAAATTCACACCGGCGGTTTGGGCGTGAAATTCTCAATATTTACATTGCGACCATTCGCAAAATCTAACACGAGGGCAGGTATGGAAAATCAATCTTCAAACGGCTTCAGCGCGGCGCGCGCTCCGGCGACAAGTCAAATCAATCTAAAAATTAACGGTGAAAACAAGCAGCTCGCCATCGCGCCGTGGGTCGTTTTGCTCGACCTTTTGCGTGATCGTCTGGATTTGACGGGAACGAAAAAAGGCTGCGACCACGGGCAGTGCGGAGCCTGCACGGTTTTAATTGACGGCGTGCGAATTAATTCGTGTCTGACGCTGGCGATAATGCAGGACGGGGCGGAAATTACAACCGTCGAAGGTTTGGCGGACGGCGATCAGTTACAGCCGATTCAGCAGGCTTTTATTGACTGCGACGCGTTTCAGTGCGGTTACTGCACGTCGGGACAGATTTGTTCGGCGGTCGGGCTGATGAACGAAGGATACGCGCAAACACGCGACGAAATTCGGGAATTGATGAGCGGCAATATCTGTCGGTGCGGCGCGTATCCGAATATCGTGGACGCGGTTCAGCAGGCGATGAACACGACGCACGGAGGTGGAAAATAATGAATAATTTTTCTTACGCGCGAGCCGGATCGGTCGAAAACGCCGTCAGCGAAATCGGCAAAACGGAAACGGCAAAATTTATCGCGGGCGGCACGAATCTGCTCGATTTGATGAAATATAACGTCGAAAAGCCGCAGCATCTGGTTGACGTTAATCGTCTGCCGCTCGATAAAGTCGAAGAAATTGATGGCGGTTGGCGGCTGGGCGCGCTCTGCACGAATTCGGAGACGGCTTATCACGAAGCCGTCGAAAAAAAATATCCGATGCTGTCGCTGGCGATTTTAAACGGCGCGTCGCCGCAGCTTCGCAACGCGGCGACCGACGGCGGAAATCTGATGCAGCGGACGCGCTGTTATTATTTTTACGACACGGCGTTTCCGTGCAATAAACGCGAACCCGGCACGGGCTGTCCGGCGATTGAAGGCTACAACCGGATTCTCGCCGTTTTGGGAACATCAGATAAATGTATCGCCACGCACCCGTCGGATATGTGCGTCGCGCTCGCCGCGCTCGAAGCGACAGTCAATGTTCAGGGAAACGACGGGGCGCGCGCGATAAAATTTGAAGATTTTCACCGTTTGCCCGGCGACACGCCCGAAATTGACAACAATTTGAAGCCGGACGAAATCATCGTTTCGATTGATTTGCCGGAAAAAGGTTTCAACAAAAATTACACTTATCTGAAACTACGCGACCGCGCGAGTTACGCGTTCGCGCTCGTCTCCGTCGCCGTCGGTTTGGAAATGGACGGCGAAAACATCGCCGAAGCGAGAATCGCGCTCGGCGGCGTGGCGGCAAAGCCGTGGCGCGATCAGGCGGCGGAAAACTTGCTGAAAGACCGACCGGCGACGCGCGAGAATTTCAGCAAAGCCGCCGAAAAGATTTTCGCCGACGCGAAGGGGTTCGGACACAACAATTTCAAAATCGAACTCGGCAAACGCGCCGTCATTCGCGCTCTGGAACAAGCCGCCAACGGAACGCCGCAAACGATTGCGGATAAGGAAATTAAATAGTTTTTTTCACGGAAAACAAAGAAATTTGGCAGGGATAACAGGATGAAAAGGATAAGAAAAACCGTTTTGTAAGTTCATTTATCCGTGTTTATCCTGGTATCCCTGCCAAATTTTTATTTGATTTTTCGTAATGTGATGAAAAGCAAGGGGAAATTATGACGACCAATTACATCGGAAAACCGGAGAGCCGCGTGGACGGCAGATTGAAAGTGATGGGCGGCGCGAATTACGCGGCGGATTTTGACGTGCCGAATGTCGCGCGCGGATATGTTGTTTCAAGCCGAATCACGAAAGGCAAAATCACTGAAATTGACACGACCGAAGCAGAAGCGGTGGACGGCGTTTTGAAGGTTTTGACGCACGAAAATCGTCCGGCGACGGCGTGGCGCGACGCGAATTACAAGGACGACATCGCGCCCGGCGGTTCGCCGTTTCGCCCGCTTAATGACGGCGATATTGTGTATAACGGGCAGCCGGTCGCGCTCGTCGTCGCCGAAGATTTTGAAACGGCGCGTTATGCCGCAACGCTCGTTAAAGTGAAATACGAAATCGAGCCGCACGAAACGGATTTGGACGCGAACCGCGAAAAAGCCAGAAAACCGAAAAAAGGCGCGGCGGGATACAATCCGCCGCCGGACGAGCGCGGCGATGCAGAAAAGGCTTGGGACGACGCGAATTTTAAAATCGAAGCCGATTATTCAACGCCTATCGAACATCATAATCCGATGGAAATCCACGCTTCGACCGTCGTTTACGAAGACGACGGAAAATTGACGATTTACGATAAGACTCAGGGCGTTTTGAACAGCAAAAAATATGTCGTCAACGCTTTCGGACTCAATGAAGACGACGTGCGCGTGATGTCGCCGTTTATGGGCGGCGGTTTCGGTTCGGGACTGCGCCCGCAATACCAGTTGTTTTTGGCGGTGCTTGCCGCGCTCGATCTGAAGCGGTCGGTTAAATTGATGCTGACGCGCGAACAAATGTTTACGTTCGGACATCGCCCGCGCTGCGAACAGCGCGTTTCCCTCGGCGCGCACGACGACGGAACGCTCGAAGCGTTGATTCACACCGCGCTCGAAGAAACGTCGCAGTTTGAAGATTTCGCCGAAACGGTCGTCAATTGGTCGGGCGTTTTATATAACGCGATGAACGCGAAATTTGATTACAACGTCGCTTCGCTCGATTTTTACACGCCGCTTTCGATGCGCGCCCCCGGCGCGGTTCTCGGCGTTTACGCCATCGAATCGGCGGCGGACGAAATTTCCGATAAACTGAAAATTGATCCGCTCGAATTTCGCAAAAAGAATTATACTTACGACGATCCGAACAAAAATCTGCCGTTTTCGAGCAAGGAATTGATGAAATGTTACGAGCAGGGCGCGGAAAAATTTGGCTGGGACAAACGCATTCACGAACCGCGTTCGATGAAGGATGGCAATGAATTAATCGGCTACGGAATGGCGAGCGGAGTTTGGGAAGCGCAGCAGTCGCCGGGCAGCGCGAAAGTTGTTCTGAACGCCGACGGTTCGGTCGAATCGAGCAGCGCGACGAGCGACATCGGCACGGGAACTTATACCGCGATGACGCAGATCACAGCGGAGGAATTGGGCGTTCCGATTGAAAATGTAACCTTTAAATTGGGCGATTCAGAACTTTCGCAAGCACCGATTGAAGGCGGTTCGTGGACGGTTTCGTCAATCGGTCCGGCAATCAAAGCGGCGTGCGAAGAAATTCACAAAAAACTTTTTGAATTCGCGCAAAAACAGGACGACGCTTTTGCCGCAACTGAATTTGAAGGTGTTGAATTCGGCGACGGCAAAATCACGCTCAAAAACGATGCGAACAAATCAATCGCCTTCACCGAAATTTTGAAAAAAGCCGGTGAAAGTTCCGTCGAGCAGGAAAGTTCGGTCAAACCGGATAAGGCTAAACGCGGCAAATACACGATTAACACGCATTCGGCGTGCTTCGTGGAAGTTCGCGTGGATGAAGAATTAAAAAATATCCGCGTCACCAGAATCGTCAACGCCTTCGCCGCCGGACGCATTATTAACCCGAAAACTTCGCGCAGTCAAATTATCGGCGGCGTGGTCTGGGGAATCGGAATGGCACTCGAAGAAGAATCGGTTGTTGACGACAAATTCGGTCGTTTCGTCAACCAAAATCTCGCCGAATATCATCTTCCGGTCAACGCCGACGTGCCGGAAATCGAAGTAATTTTCGTCGAAGAACACGACGAAATCGTCAACCCAATCGGCGCGAAAGGATTAGGCGAAATCGGTATCGTCGGTGTCGCGGCGGCAATCGCTAACGCGATTTATCACGCGACGGGAAAACGAGTCCGAGATTTGCCGATTACGCTCGATAAATTGTTATAGTAATGAAATAAAAAACGCCGGAGTCTCACAAATTTCCGGCGTTTTTAATTTTCTAAAGCGTAATTCAACGGCTTTTTTGAGCGTTGCGATAGAAAGGATTATCGTCAAACAAGCCGGCAAACATTTCATCGCGCAGATAATCAAGTTTTTTCATTTGACTGGCTTCGCCGTTCTGCATAACAATCTGGTCGTCTTTGCCGAGCTTTATTAATTCCGGTGCGGCTAATCCGGTCAAATTGGCTAATTCCTGCGCGGTTAGATAATCATTGACGGAAAAAATTTGAAGAATGTCGCAATTTGCCAGCATCGTCCGCCAGCCTGTCGGATAATTCTGCTGTAATTGATGAATGCTTTGAAGAAAAAGCCAAACTTTGATGCCGTATCCGCGCCCGATGGTCATCACGTTTTCGAGCAACGAAAATTCACCGAACTGCGAAACTTCATCGAGAAAAAACATTGTCGGCAGTTTGGGAATCTCCCGCCGATTGGTAAAAACTTTCATCAAACTATAAAACCAGAGCCGCACGAGTGCAAAATGCGATTGGATATATGCCGGCGGCATAGCGATATAGATCGTTGACTGTTGTTTGCTGTTGATAAAATTCCGCAATGAAAAAGTCGAATTTTTAAAACTTTGCAGTATTTTGTTACTGTTGAAGGCTTTCAGATAACTGTTTGTTGTCGGCAGAATGCCGCCGCGCGTGATTTCCGCTGTGTTCAAAAAGGCGTGAAATTCGCTTTTCGCCAAAATGCCCATTTCCTTTGGTTTCGTATCGAGCGCGACAGCCATCTGATATGTAATGTCGTCACTGTGAAGAAATCTAATCACCGTTTCGATGTTGCGTTCCATCGGTTCCGCGCAATTGACGACGTAAGCGATCACGCCGGTCAAAAGCGCGGTGGCGGAAATGTCCCAAAAAGGCTCCTTGCTGATATTGCCTTTGACGACCATCAGCGATGCCAAATTCTGCACCTCTGATTCTAAATCTTCTTTGCTGAACAAATCGAGCAAGTCGAACGGATTAAGCTGATCGGGTTTTTCGACCACCCAGTGAAACGGGTCAAGCAGAATTACTTCCTGTCCCATTTCGCGCCGTGCGCGCGAGGTCGTGTAATAAAGTTCGCCTTTGACATCAAGCACGACGGCTGAACCTTTGTAGGTCAGAAGATTTGGAATCACGGCACTGCGCCCTTTACCGCTGCCGATTTTGCCGATAGTTGCCAAATGCGCTTCGCCGTTATAAGTAACCGTATTCTGCTCGGCGTGTTTGGGCGAAGTTTTGTCAAAACCCAATTTCTCGCGCCGATTTACCTCCTTACCCAACAACAAATCATACCTGCCCGCACTTTGCCTTTTCATTCTATTTCTCCTCTCACAAAATACCTAAAAGATGAAAACAAAAATCAGACGGCTTTCGCCTAAGCCGGAAAACGATTCTCTTTGAAATTTGATAAAGCCGCTTAGAATTGACGTAAAAGATTTAAATTGGTTCAAATCGCGCAAATATTAAATATTTATTTAATTTAACAACAAAAATAAAAATCTGCCAAGGTTTAATGAAAAAACTTTTCAAATCAGCTTACCCACACAAAACCGCGCCGCCGTTGATGTTTAAGACTTCGCCGGTGATGTGGCGTGACCAGTCGGAGGCGAGAAAAATGATCGAAAGCGCGACATCATCGGCGGTGGCGACGCGTTTTAAAGGAATGCCGTCAACGACGCGGCGGACGAATTCTTCGTCGTTAAAAACCGAATCGTTCAAATTTGTGTCAACCCAACCCGGCGCGACGCAGTTGACGCGAATGTGCGGCGCGAGTTCGTTCGATAACGCTTTGGTGAACGAGATTTGCCCGCCTTTCGACGCGGCGTAATTTGAATATCCGGCTTCGCCGCGCTGTCCGGCGGTTGATGAAACGATGACGATATTGCCGGAATTCTGCTTTTTGAAATGCTCGCTCGCAGTTTTGCAAACCGTCCAGGTTCCTTTCAAATTCGCGTCCAGAACCTTGTCCCAAACCGCTTCGGACATCTCGTTGACCGGCGCGCCTTCCCAAATTCCGGCGTTGGCGACGAGCAAATCAATCGAGCCGAATCGCTCGATTGCCGCGTTCGTCAAACTTTCGGCTTCGCTCAATTTTGAAACGTCGGCTTTAACGGCGATTGCCGCACCGCCGATTTTTTCGCATTCGGCGACGACTTCGAGCGCGTCCGCTTCGTGCTGAAAATAATTAACGACGACGTTCGCGCCCGCTTCCGCCAGCCGCAACGCCGTCGCGCGTCCGATGCCGCGACTCGCGCCCGTGACAATCGCGGTTTTCCCGCTCAGTAAATAACCCGGCAGTTTTTTCCCGACCACTTTTTCGCTCATAATTTTTTATTAGCCGCGAACAAACACGAAAAGAACACGAAAATTTAAGAAATTTTAAAGCAATTTTCAAAAATTCTTCTTTCGTGTATTTTCGTGTTTGTTCGTGGCTAAAATCCCTCTCAAAATTTCGCTCATTTGCGACGTGTCGCTCAAAAAAGCGTCGTGTCCGTCGGGCGAAATCATTTCAACGTATTCGCTTTTTACGCCGTTTTCGGCGAATCTAGCGGCTAAATTTCTCACATCGTTCGGCGGAAAAAGCCAGTCGCTGGAAATGCCGACGAAGTGTGTTTCAGCCTCGATATTTTTTATTTCCGCGTCGGAAAGTTCAAATAAATCCATCGCTTTCGAGATGATTTTGAAGGTTTCCGCATCGAAACGGTTCTTGAAAATCTCGCTCTGATGATCCAAATATCCGGCGATGTCGTAGCGATGATCAAAATTTTCGCGCGGATTTTCGCCGTTGCGGTTCGGTTTTCGCGCAAACCGGGCGTTGAACAAATCCGGCGATTTGTAGGAAAGCATCGCAATCTGCCGCGCCAGACCGACACCGTTTTCGATGCGGAGAGCCGCGCGCTGCAAATGATTTAACGCCAAACCCATCGCCGGCAGTTCGCACGCGCCGATTGATACGCATTTTTCCGCCGTTTCGGGAAAATTCGCCACCCACTGCAAAGCGCACATTCCGCCGACCGAACCGCCGATCACGGCTTTTAATTTTGCGATGCCGAGCGCATCTAAAACCAGTTTTTGCGCCCGAATTATATCGGTCACGGTGACGAGCGGAAATTCCGTTTTGTTATCTTTCCCTCGAAAACTTTCGGACTTTGCGCCCGTCGAACCGTAACACGAACCTAAAAAATTGATACAGATAAAAGCGTTTTCGTCGGTGTTCAACGCCTTACCCGCGCCGATTACGTCGCCCCACCAATCGTCAATCCGCGCCGAGCCGGTCAGCGCGTGAAAAACGAGCGAAACATTTGATTTATCAGCGTTTATCTCGCCGTAAACCGCGTAATGCTGCACGATCTCCGGCAAAACCGCGCCCGCTTCGAGCGCGAACGGCTGGCGCAAAACGCAATCATCTTCAATTGTCGGAACAATTTCACTCACTTAAAATCTCTGTGTAAATCGGTCGGAAAAGGAAAACAACCGGCGAATTGAAGACAGGAATTTTTCGCCAATTATTTACCTTTTCCTTAGCCTTTGAAATAATGGATAGTTGATAGTGAATAATTAATTTTTCGATTTACACGATTTCCGCGAAAAATCTGATTTAATTATCCATTTTCCGTTGTCAATTATCCATTAAATTAAACGCCGCCCGCGCCTGCCGCCGCCTGCGAAACGTCTGTTGTTTCTTCTTCAATTTCGACATTTTTGCCGCGCAGTGCGTCGTCCAAATCCGCCAGAATATCGCGGATGTCTTCGATGCCGACCGACAGTCGAATCAGATCAGGGGAAACGCCGGTTGATTTTTGCTCTTCTTCGGTCAACTGCGAATGCGTCGTCGAAGCCGGATGAATGACCAGCGATTTCGCGTCGCCGATGTTCGCCAGCAGCGAAAAAAGTTTGACTGAATTGATAAACTTTTTGCCCGCCTCGTAACCGCCTTTGATGCCGAATGTGACCAATGCACCTGCGCCGTTCGGCAGATATTTTTTCGCTAAATCGTAATATTTGCTCGATTCCAAACCGGGATAATTGACCCATTCGACGAGTTCGTGATTCTGCAAAAACTTCGCCGCTTCGAGCGCGTTTTCCGAATGCCGTTCCATCCGCAGATGTAAAGTTTCCGCGCCCTGCAATAATAAAAACGACGAAAACGGCGAAAGTGCGCCGCCCGTGTCGCGCAAACCCTGAACCCGCGCCTTCAAAATAAACGCCAGATTTCCGAACGCTTCGGTGTAAGAAAGTCCGTGATAACTCGGATCGGGCGCGGTCAGTTCGGCAAAGCGTCCGCTTGCTGCCCAATCGAATTTTCCCGCGTCAACGATCACGCCGCCGATGGTCGTGCCGTGTCCGCCGATAAATTTCGTCGCCGATTCGACCACGATGTCCGCGCCGAATTCAATCGGACGCACGAGCGCAGGACTCGGCGTGGTGTTGTCCACGATCAGCGGCAGACCGTTGCGATGCGCGATTTCGGCGAGCTTTTCGATGTCAATCACATCGAGTTTCGGATTGCCGACTGTTTCCGTGTAAATCGCGCGGGTTTTTTCGTTAATTGCCGCTTCGATGCCGTCGTAATCCGCGCCGTCAACGAAATGAAAATTGATTCCGAGTTTCGGCAGCGTATGATGGAAAAGATTGTAAGTGCCGCCGTATAAAGAAGTTGTCGAAACAACTTCGTCGCCCGCTTTCGCCAGCGTCAGAATCGCCAGTGTTTCGGCGGCTTGTCCGCTTGCCGTCGCCAGAGCCGCCGCGCCGCCTTCGAGCGCGGCGATGCGCTGTTCAAAAACATCGGTCGTCGGGTTCATCAGCCGCGTGTAAATGTTGCCGAATTCCTGCAAACCGAACAGCCGCGCCGCGTGATCGGCATCGTCGAAAACATACGAAGTCGTCTGATAAATCGGCACCGCCCGCGAATTCGTCGCCGCATCCGGCGTTTGCCCGCCGTGAATCGCCAGTGTGTTGAAATGATAATTTTTTGTTTCTTCCGCCATTTTTATTTCTCCCTTTTTCCCGTTTTTCGCCGAACGCAAAAAAACCTTCGTGCTAAAGAATTGCACGAAGGTTTTTATAAAATCTTTCGTTTTAAACCGGCGGTTGCCGATTCAGTCTTTAGCAGTTTTTATCGTGGAGCAAGTTGCCTTAAATCGCCACGCTTTTAATTTTTCAAAGCCTTAACAGTTTGAAGCGTGCCGCATTACGAGATGCGACAACAGCAGGAATTAATTTGCAAATTTTGCTTGCTCATAATTGTTAAGTAATTTTTAAGCTAAACAAATTTTCGAGTGTTGTCAAATCTCAATTTGATTGTTTACCAATTCTATCGAGCCATCCTTTAACTAAAATCGGGACGGCGAAAAATATTGGAAATAGATAAAATCAGTATTCAATGGCGTTAGCGGATAAAAAACTGAACAAAAGCGCGAAAGGCGTTATACTTAAAATAACCGATAACGGCAGCAGCAAATGTTTTTTGTTTTTTAAATCGCCGAGTCCCGCCCAAACCATAAAAACACCGGAAACAAACCAAAATATCATCTGGAAATTTATGCCGAAATCTCTGTAAAAGGAAACGGCTGCAACACACGCCAAATGCAAAATTAAAATTCCCGGCAAAAACAAAAATGCCTTTTTGAAAATTTCAATCCATTTATCGGCTCTCTGCGTCAAGTTTTCACTTGAAATGCTGGTTGCCGGAGAAGATTTGTTCGCATAAGTCAAACTTATTTCACCGTCACTTTTTTCATCAAAGAATGCGTTGAAAACATTTTCGATTCGTTGTTTGATTTTTGTTTTTCTCATCATTTGACTCAATATGAGATATTCTAAGACAAATGAATTTTACAAAATTAAACATATTTAATCAACAATTTTCTTGACTAATCTAACCACATAAAACCGCGCCGCCGTTAATGTTTAAAATCTCGCCGGTGATGTGGCGCGACCAATCGGACAATAGAAAACAAATCGAAAGCGCGATGTCGTCAGTCGTCGCCATTCTTTGCAGCGGAATTGATTTGATAACCGATTGTTTGTAATTCTCATCTTCAAAAACCGGACGCACCATCGCCGTTTCGATCCAGCCGGGCGCGACGCAGTTGACGCGAATTTTCGGGCAGAGTTCCGATGCAAGTGCTTTTGTAAATGAGATTTGTCCGCCTTTTGAAGCGGCGTAATTTGAATAATTCGCTTCGCCGCGCTGTCCGGCAGTTGATGAAACAAGAACGATTGAACCGTTCGGCTGTTTTTTCATCGAAGGCACACACGCTTTCGTCATCGCCCACGCCGCTTTCAAATTGGTATTTAAAACCTTGTTCCAGACTTCTTCCGACATCTCTTCAATCGGCGCGCCTTCCCAAATTCCAGCGTTCAAAACGAGCAAATCAATTTTGCCGAATCGTTCAATCGCTTTGTTGGCGAGATTATGCGCGTCCTGCCAAAGTGAAACGTCGCCCTGCACAGCAATCGCTTCGCCGCCGCATTTTTCACATTTTTCGATTACTTCGTTCGCCGCGTCTTCTCTTGATAGATAATTAACGACGACGTTCGCGCCTGATTCCGCCAATCGCAAAGCCGTCGCCGCGCCGACACCGCGACTCGCGCCGGTGATGACGGCGGTTTTGCCCTGAAAAAGATTTGACGGAAGTTTCGTTTCGACCGGTGTTTCGCTCATAAGTTTTTGATGACGATTAACGTGAAAATATTTACGGAAATTTTAATCGGCTTTAATTTTTTACCACAATTTCTCTGAAATTTACACGAACAGGCGAATCATTTTTGAGAAATTAATCGAAAATTTATTCGACTTTACGCCGGTTTATTTCGTCTTAAAAAGTGTGACAGGCAAAATAAAAAATTTTGAGGAGTAAAGAGAAATGAAAAAAATAATCGGATTAATTTTCGCGTCCCTGGCAATAGCCGTCGGACTTTCAGCGGACGCGTCGGCGCAGACGCGGCATCCGTATAGCGTCAACGCGCGTGAACGCCGCCAGCAAAGACGCATTTATCAGGGGGCGCGAAACGGAACTTTAACGCCGCGCGAAACTTACCGTCTGGAAAGACAGCAGAGCCAGCTTCGACGCGTCGAAGCCAGAGACCGACGTTCGGGCGGCGGTTTGTCGGGGCGCGAACGCCGCAATCTGGAACGTCGTGAAAACCGTTCAAGTCGCGCTATTTACCGGCAAAAACACGACCGGCAAAATAATTTATACGTTCGCCCTTGACTCTAAAAATTAAAATCTCTCCCCAAAATTTGAAGAAAGACAAGTTTAACGACTCGTCTTTCTTCTATTTAACCTGATATTTATTAGCTCTGTGGAATTTCAGACTTTTTATCAACCCAGCCTTTCGCCAAAAACGGGACGATTAAAGCCAGCGGAAAAAGATAGAATGCCAAGTTATCAATAAATTTGTGCATTACAAATTCATTCAAAAAGGTCATTAAAATTGTGGCGAATGCTCCGAAAAACACACCAACGCCAACAATGGAAGCGGGAATTACGAGATGTTTCAGCTTTTTCAAATCTCCCAAGCCGAGCCACGTCATCAAAATCGCCGCCAAATATAACGGCATCAGCCAAACGATTCCGAATCGCGGAGCCATTACCGACGAATTCAAAAACATTATCGTAAAACCCGCGCTTAGAATATACAAAAAGAATGTTCCCGGAAAAAACAGGAAGACTTGTTTGAGGATTGTTTCCAAAGGACTGATTTTAGGGGCGAAATCTTCAGATTCCGCGGTTTGCAAAAATTCTTCGTGGTTTCTGCGGCTCAGAAAATCGTCCGCGTCAAAAAAATCATCTGCAAAAAATGAGTTAAGGTTAGTTTCGTAACATTCTTTAAGTTTTGTTTTTTTCATTTGGTTTTGTTCTGAACAAGTTCCGCAATTAACTTTAGACTATTTACAATCTTGCATATAACACATTGTTGATCTGACTTTGTTCCATTTTTTTGATATTTTTTAGATAAATGTATGAGCGACACAAACCTTCTCGAACATCAGCCAATCGCGTGGACAACTTCAAATGATGTGATTGAACGCGCCCGATTAACGAAATTTATGCGGCAAGTCGGCGTTTCCGATTTCGATGAACTTTACCGTTATTCGATTGCCGATGTCGAAAAATTCACGGCGGAAGTTTTGCGTTTTTTGGATATAAAATTCGATCCGCCATACAAAAAGTTACTGGATTTATCAAACGGCATCGAATTCCCAAACTGGTGCGGCGGCGCGGGTTTGAACATCACGGAAATGTGCCTCGACCGCTGGCAAACCGACGAAATGAAAGAGCAGACTGCGATAATTTGGGAAGGTGAAGAAGGCGAAGTTCGACAAGTTAGCTATGCGGAATTACAAGAACAGGTTGAATATTGCGCGGCTGGTTTGCGAGCAAATGATTTAGGGAAAGGTGATGCGATTGGAATTCATTTGCCGATGATGATTGAAACAGTCGTCGCGCTTTTGGCAATCAATCGAATCGGCGCGATTGCTGTTCCTGTTTTTTCGGGTTACGGAGTTGAAGCAATTGCCAGTCGAATTAATGCAGTCGGAGCAAAAGCCATTTTTACCTGCGATGGTTTCCCTAGACGCGGAAAGTATTTTGACGCTTATGAAATTGCCGAAAAAGCCTTGGTAAACTGTCCGACAATTGAAAAGGTGTTTTTTATCAAAAGAACGGAAGACGGCTTGAATTTTCCATTTCCAAATAATGCCAAACTGAGAAACTCTTATGATTATTTTACTTCGTTAATTTTTGATTACGAAGAAAAAGAGCCGTTTCGTTTTGCCGAACCGACGCTTGCCGAAGACCCGCTGATAATTCTTTACACATCCGGCACGACCGGAAAGCCGAAAGGTATTACGCATACGCATTGCAGCTTTCCGATCAAAGCAGCGCAGGATATGGCTTTCGGCACGGATGTCGGGCGCGGGACACGCGTTTCGTGGCTGACCGATCTCGGTTGGATGATGGGACCGTGGCTGATTTACGGCGCATTGATAAACGGCGCGACGATTTGCCTTTACGACGGCGCGCCGGATTTTCCGACGGCAGGCAGAATGTGGGAATTCGTCGAAAAACATCGAGTCGAGATTTTGGGAATTTCGCCGACGCTGATTCGCGTCCTCGCCACGCACGGCGACGAATTGCCGAAAAAATATGATTTATCGTCGCTTCGCGCCTTCGCTTCGACGGGCGAGCCGTGGAATCCCGCGCCGTGGTGGTGGCTGTTTGAAAAAGTCGGCGATTCCAAACTGCCGATCATCAATTATTCCGGCGGCACGGAAATCTCCGGCGGAATTTTGATGAACAATCCGCTCGTCCCGATCAAACCGTGCGGATTTTCCGCGCCGTGTCCGGGAATGGACGCTGATATTTTAGACGAAGAAGGAAATCCTGTCGGCGCGGGCGAAGTCGGCGAACTCGTCATTAAAAAACCGTGGATCGGAATGGCTCGCGGCTTTTGGAATGAGCCGGAAAGATATTTGGAAACTTACTGGAATCGTTTTGAAGACGTGTGGGTTCACGGCGATTGGGCGATGCGCGATAAAGACGGGCATTATTTTATTCTCGGAAGAAGCGACGACACTTTAAAAGTCGCCGGCAAACGAGTCGGACCGGCGGAAGTCGAAAGCATTTTAGTCGCGCACGAATTAGTCGCCGAAGCCGCCGTCATCGGTGTTCCCGACGAAATCAAAGGAACGAAAATGATCGCGTTTGTCGTTTTGAAAAACAAAGAAACCGACGATTTAGAAAAAGAATTAAAAACGCTTGTCGCCAAAGATATGGGCAAACCGCTCGCCCCGTCGCGGATTTATTTCGTTTCCGCAATCCCGAAAACGCGCAATGCCAAAGTGATGCGCCGCGGCATTCGTTCGGCATATTTGGGCGAAGACGCGGGCGATTTGTCGGCACTGGAAAATCCTAAAAGCATTGAGGAAATTCAAAGATTGGGAGTAAAATAAATTTTGGTAAATTTATGAAACGAAAGCTAACATTGATTGTTTTTGGTTTACTTGTGTTTCTGTCTTACTTTATAACAAGTTTATTCGTGCGCGACTATTTTTATGAACAAGCATTGAGAGAAAACATAAATAGAATTAAGATTGGAATGCCTGAAGGTAAAGTCATCACAATTTTAGGAAAGCCAAGCAATATAGCTATGTCAGACATTTCAGGAACATATTGGAGTTACAACACGAATTCTTTTTATATGTATGATAATCCTGAATATATTGGCGGTTATTTGTTACTTGAAATGAGTTCGGATAAAAAAGTAGTCAAAGTTATTGGTTTCAAAGATTAATTTTTGCTTTTCCCAAACTTGTAAATTCCCTCAATAAAAAATTATTTATCAGAATTAATGACAATTTACACTATCGGACACGGACGGCATTCTTGGGCGGATTTTCTCGCGCTGCTGCAAAAATACGACGTTAAATTTGTCTGCGACGTGCGAAATTTCGCGCGGTCGCGGTGGGTGCAGTTTAACGGGAAAGTTTTGGAGGCTAATTTACGCGATAACGGCATTGGTTACGAGCATTTGCCGGAATGCGGCGGGAAAGTGATCGCCGCGTCGGAAGATTTGGAGCGCGGCATCGAGCGGATTTTGGAGTTATCAGCCGAAGTCAAAACGGCGATTATGTGTTCGGAATCTCAGCCGCTGACGAAACACAAAATGCCGCGAGCGAACTGTCATCGGGTCGGGCTTTTGTCGCCGCTTTTGAAGGCGAAAGACGTGAATCGAATCATTCATATTCTGCCGAACGGCGACGCGCTGGAGTTTGATGAAACGGCGGTTGATTCGATCTGGTAGAAGTATCTAATAAAGCTGTTTGAAAAGCCAATATTTTCCCTGCGAAAGAAACGAAATTAAACGAAAAAAGCCGCAAATTATTGATTCTAATTTCTTTTTTCGCCCCTTTCGTGTGTTTCGCGGGCAGAAAAAGCCGCTTCGATTCGCACGCGCGCGTTACTGAACGCGGCGTTGCCGGTTAATTCGTCAATTTGCGTTTCGTCGGTTAAATCATTGATCGAAACGCCCGCGTGATTTTTCGCCGTGGCGAGTTTTACGCCGTCGCGCGCGTGTCCGTAACCGTGCGGAATCGAAACTACGCCGCGCATAATTTTGTCGGAGATTTCGCACGGAATTTCGACCGCGCCGACGCGCGATGAAACTTTAATCGTGTCGCCGTTTTCAATTTTCAAATCGTCCGCGTCCGCCGAATTGATTAAAACGGTGCAGCGATTTTTGCCTTTCATCAGCCGTTCGGAATTGTGCAGCCACGAATTATCGTCGCGCAGATGTCGTCTGCCGATCAGCGCGAACGGGAATTTTTCGGAATCTTTGATTTCATCTTTCAGCCGCGCCAAATCTTCGACGAGCAGTTGCGGCGCGAGATCAATTCGTTTATTTTCGGTCAAAAGTCGTGCGGGCAGACACGATTTTAATTCGCCTAAATCAACGCCGTGCGGATTTTTTCGCAATGCCTCGACCGACAAATCATATTTCCCAAATTTCAAGCCGAAATCCAATTTCGCTTCGGGCGGGACGAGATTTAAAGGTTCATTTCGGTCGTTCAGACGGTGAACGAGTTCCTGAAAAATTTCCCAGTCATATTTCGCGTTTGCCGCTTTTTCAAACAGCGGCGCGGAATATTTCGCGGTATTGCGAACGGCGAAAAGATTGAAAATCACGTCGTAATGCGAAACTTCGAGTCCGGTCGCGGGCGGCAGAATAATATCGGCGTGTTTGGTCGTTTCGTTGATGTAAATGTCAATCGAAACCATAAAATCGAGTTTTTCCAGAGCGTTTTCGAGCTGCCCGCCGTTCGGCGTGGACAAAACCGGATTGCCGCAGCTCGTAATCAACGCTTTGATTTGCCCTTCGCCGCCCGTCAAAATTTCTTCGGACAAAACGGCGACGGGCAGTTCGTTCATAAATTCGGGCAGATTGCGGACGCGGCTTTGCCAGCGGTTAAAGATATCCGCCGGTTTCGCTGTCGCCAGCAAATCAAAAGCGGGCGCGGTGAACATCGCGCCGCCCGCTTCGTCGAAATTGCCGGTTAAAATATTGATCGAATTAATCAGCCAGTGACACAAACTGCCGAATTTCTGCGTCGAAACGCCTATTCTGCCGTAACAAACCGCCGATTTCGCCGCCGCAAATTCGACGGCGACGCGTCTGATTTCAGCGGCGGAAATTCCGGTTAAAGTTTCAACTTTTTCCGGCGCGTGTTCGGCGGAAACTTCGCGCAAAATTTCAACTCCGTCGGTGAAATCGGCGAGACGTTCGAGATTGAAGAGATTTTCGGCGAACAAAACGTTTACCAGCGCGAGCAGCAGATAAACATCGCTTCCCGGTTTGATGAAATGATGTTCGTCGGCGACGCGCGCCGTTTCGGTTTTGCGCGGATCAATCAGAACGATTTTGCCGTCGCGTTTTTTGATCGCGTCAAGCCGTTTGATGATGTCGGGCGCGGTCATCAAACTGCCGTTCGAGGCGAGCGGATTGGCACCCAAAATCAGAAAATACGCGGTGCGGTCGAGGTCTGGAATCGGCATCAAAAGCGGATGCCCAAACATCGCCCACGCGGCGAGATGATGCGGCAGTTGGTCAACCGAAGTCGCCGAAAAACTGTTCTGCGTCCGTAAAGTTTTAAGCAGATCGCCCGTGTTTAGAAGCGTGCCGAAATTATGCACCGACGGATTGCCCTGAAAAATCGCCACCGCGTTCGCGCCGTGTTTCGCCCGAATCTCATTGATTTTCGCCGCCGTTTCGTCAAACGCCGCCGCCCACGAAATTTCCCGCCATTCGTCGCCGAATCTTTTGACGGGCGTTTTCAGACGATTCGCGTCTTCGTAAACGTCTTTCAGCGCGACTGCTTTCGGACAGACGTGACCGCGCGAAAACGGATCGTTTTTATCGCCCGCAATGGAAATAATTTCACCGTTTTCGTGCTTGACTTCGATGCCGCAAATCGCTTCGCACAGATTGCAGGCGCGGTAATGAATTTCGGACATTTTTTCTCCTCAAAAAGACTGGTTTTCGCGGCTGATGTTCTAAAGTTTTTCGACTTTTTGATTTCTCGCGGAAATCTTTCGTGAAATTTCGGCAAATTTAAAACGTGCCGCCAAATTTATAGTCAACGAGATTTTATCACAAAAGTTGTCGAAATATTGGCGGCGGATTTCACCTGGTTCGCAAAAAACATCGTGCTTCATTTTTTCGCAGATTCCTTTCAACAATTTTCGCCGCCTGTTGCTGAAATTAGATTAGTTAAATTTCATTTGCTAAGATAGCAGTGCGCGAAAATGCAAATTCGATTGGTCGAATTTCGGCGGCGCGGGTTTAAGATGAGCAGAGAAAACTTAACAAGATTTGCGTGGCTGTCAATTTTCGCCGCCGTTCTAACTATCGGACTGAAAGCCGCCGCTTTTTTGCTGACCGATTCGGTCGGTTTGCTTTCCGACGCTTTAGAATCGGTGATAAATCTGGCGGCGGCAATTATCGCGCTGCTGATGCTCAAACTGGCGGCGCGTCCGCCTGACGAAGAACACGCTTTCGGACACGATAAAGCCGAATATTTTGCCAGCGGCATCGAAGGCACCCTGATTTTGCTTGCCGCCGTCGGCATTATTTGGGCGGCGACCTCCAGACTTCTTAGTCCGCAGCCGCTGGAGAAAATCGGCATCGGTTTAATTATCACGACGGCGGCGACTTTGGTAAATCTGGCGGTCGGGCGGATTTTGATTCGCGCCGGAGAGAAAAATCGTTCGATTACGCTGGAAGCCGACGGGCAGCATTTGATGACCGATGTTTGGACATCGGTCGGCGTAATTATCGGCATTTGGGCGGTTTCGGCAACCGGCTGGCTTTTTCTGGATTCGGTGGTCGCACTGTTTGTCGCCGCCAATATTATCTGGGTGGGAGTCAAATTGACGCGCCGTTCGGCACTTGGCTTGATGGATACGGCGGTTTCTTTGGAAAAACAGAAAAACATCGGTTCGGTGCTTGACCGTTATGTTCAGGAAAAAGGCATCGAATACCACGCGCTGCGAACCAGACGCGCCGCGACGCGCTCGTTTGTCAGCGTTCATATTCTCGTTCCCGGCGCGTGGACGGTTCACGAAGGACACCAACTGCTCGAAGAAATCGAAGCTGATATTCGCCGCGACGTAAATGGCGCGGTCGTTTTTACACATCTCGAATCTCTCGATGATCCGGCTTCGTGGTATGACATCGAACTCGACCGTCTTGAAGGATAACCACCGCGCCGTTTAACATTTGATACGGCGTATTTGATTAGGCGGGAAACCAAATTAAAAAGGTGAAAGCAATAACTGCCTTCACCTTTGAATGCCGGAGACTACAATATTCGGAGAAACTATTCAACGACCATTCTTTTGATTTTTCCGTTTTTTTCGCTGACCAAAACATCCGTTTTGATGCCGTCTTTTCCGAGAATTTCAATTGAATAATCGTTTTTGACCGTGGTTGCGTTTTCGACCGTTCCCGGAATACGCGCCAGAGCGATTGCCTGCGCCTGTTCCTGCGTAACTTTCGGTTTAACCGGTTTCGTCGCGGCGAAAACGCTTCCGCCAACTAAAAGAATTGATAAAATTGCGCCTGAATATAATTTCGTTTTCATAAAAATAAACCTTCCCTTTATAAATTTGCAGCAGCGTTACGCTGTTTGTCTGCTGACAATTTCAATCGCAAGGCGTGTGCCAGAAAAATCATCGCAATCATTGAGGTTAAATTACCGGCGGAGCAATCCGATTTGTAGCGTTTTTGCAAAACGACAAAATTGTCTCACAAAAATATTTTTCAGGTGGTTTTCTCAACTTTTGGAGCGCGGATTAAAGGTCAAAATCTTTAATTTTCAATCAAACATCTGTTCGCAAACGGTTTGACAGCATTCTTCACAGATGCCGTGAGAAATCTGCGGAAGTGTTTCAAGCTCAAACAAATGCAGGATGTTCACTGCTTTTTCCACTTTCCGCCAGGTGTTATTTCCGGTTTTGATAAGCTGACACCAAGAGCAAATAACCAGTTTTTCGATTTTCCGCGCCGCTTCATCATCGTCCCGACGCGCGGTAAGCGGTTCTTCTCGCAGAACGCGTGTTTCAAATAGAACTTCTCCGCGCGGCTGCAAGGTAACCTTTATTTCCAAAATTCGCATACAATCGGCTGAATCACACCGAAAAGTAAAATTCGCATCGCTGCCGCCGCGAACTCTGAGCAGCATCTGCCGATAAAGAAATTCGGAGGTGATGTCATCAAAATAGTCCCAAAAACTTTGATAAAGCGTTTTATTTCCGATTATTCCGCAGTTGTTATTTGAATCGGCAAAATGCCGCCACTCATTATTGATAAAAATAATGTCGTCGCTGTGGCTGATGCGATATAGAACAGATAATTCTGGTTTCATCCGGCTGATCATTGGTTAAATTTTTGAAAAAATAATTCGCTGCACTTGGCGACGCGAGAAGTTATCGGTTGTGATTGTTGCCTTCAGCGTTAAAAAATTGGTGAGATTGTATATTGAATTAAAGTTACAATCCACTTTGATTTCTATTTTCCGATAAAATTTATGTTTTAGTAAGTAGCGTTCCTTACATAAACGAACGCGGAAAGCACTTTTATTTTTTCTTTTAAGTAAAAAAAGCTCTGTGCGGACAGAGCTTTTCTACTAAAATCTATCCTCGCCGTCAGCGAATAAAAGAGTGGGGAACCGGTCGGTCATCCGCCGCCCCGAACTGCACGCCGTAGAATCCCGCCGTCGAACGCCGCACATACCACGCTCCCGTCGCCGGACGATACACCGCTTCATCCGCTTTCCCGTCCCCGTCGTAATCCGCCGCCGCCGGCACGTCCCCCGCCTGCCCGAACTGCACTCCCCCGTAATTCGTCTGCGGATTCGTCGAAGTATACCAGTAGCCGTTCGACGGACGAAAGACCGCGATGTTCGTCACTCCGTCGCCGTCATAATCCGCCGCTGCCGGAATGTCCGTCGCCAACCCGAACGGCTGCTGGATCACCTGATTGTTCGATGACTTCAAAATATACCAGACCGCGTTCGACGGGCGAAACACCGCCGCGTCGAGTTTGCCGTCGCCGTCGAAATCGCCGACCACCGGTTTGTCGCCCGCCGTTCCCCACGCGATGGCGGTGAAATCGGCATTGGCAATCGAACTCGGACGATACAGAAAATAGCTCTGTCCGCCGACGCTCGCCGCGCGGCGATAAACGGCGAGGTCAGCCTTGCCGTCGCCGTCCCAATCGCCGCTGACCGGCAGATCGTTCTGCGTGCCGAACTGCACCGGATGAAACGAGTTATCGGAGCTGGACGTGATGTAGAAATAGGCTTTATCGCCCGCCCCCGGAACGCTGTCACGAAAGACGGCGAGGTCGGTTCTGCCGTCGCCGTCGTAATCGGCGGGAGCGAGTTGATCGCTCGCCTGCCCGAACTGGAAAGCGTTGAAAGCGTTATTCTGACTTCTAAGCTGATACCAGAAGCCGTTGGCGGGACGAAACACAGCGATGTCGGCGCGCCCGTCGCCGTCAAAATCAAACAGCGTTGATTGAGCGCGAATGGGAGCGACAGTCAGCCGCGCGATGCCCAAACGAGTCACGCCGCCAATTGAGGAGAAATCGCCGCCGACAATGATTTTTCCGTCCGCTTGGCTGATGAGAGCGCGCACCTCAGCATTCGCGCCAATTAATAGAAAACTGTTATCTAAAGCTCCGTTTGGCGACAAACGAAACAGATATTGACTGGCGTTGGTAACTCCTGACAGATTTCCCGTAACAATAATACTTCCGTCCGGCTGAACGAGAAAGTCGTATATTAGTCCGGTAACTGAAGATTGAAAAGTCGCATCTTGAGTTCCATTGTTGTTCAAACGAGTAATTTTATCGGTGGCGACAATGTATTTGCCGTCCGCCTGCTGTCGAATTTGCCTAACGCCGACAAAGTTACTGCTAATATCCGAGACGGTCGCGGCGTTAAAAGAAGTGTCCAAACTGCCGTCGGCATTCAAACGAACTAAATTATTGCGGGCGAAACCGTTGACGGCGTTGAAATTGCCGCCGACGAGAATTTTTCCGTCGGATTGCACGAGCAGAGCGCGAATCGTGGTCGAACTTCCGAACAGAGGATTAAAATTCGTGTCAGTCGAACCATCAGCGTTAAAACGCGCCAAACCGGCGCGCGGTTGTCCGTCAGCCAATGTAAAAGTTCCGCCGACGAGAATTTTGCCGTCCGGCTGCAAGGCGATAACTTCAACGTATGAGACACTTAGCAAAAAGGTTAAATCCACGCTGCCATCTGAATTAAGTCTTATAATTCCGTAACCGGAAGAATTATTCAGAGTGAAACTTCCGGCGAGCAGGATTTTGCCGTCCGGCTGAACGACAATTTTTGTGATCGCGCTGTCGGAAATTCCGCCGAAATTAAACGTCGGATCGAAACTGCCGTCGGGATTGACGCGAGCGAGAATTTTGCGCGGCGTACCGTTGACGTAAATGAAACTACCGGCGGCGATTACTTTGCCATCCGGCTGGATTGCCAAAGCCGTAATTGACGCGCCGACTCCGAAGTTGATGTTTAAAAACGAGCTGATCGCGCCGTTTTGAGCGAGCCGCGCAAACTTATCCGTCATCTCGCCGTTCTCCGTGAAAGTTCCGTAAACTAACGCGCTGTCGGAACTATCTATCTTAAACTGTTTGATTAAAACCAGGTTACTTGGCGAAGTAAAGCTGCTGTCCAAACTGCCGTCCGCATTGAACTGAATAAATCTGTTGGTCGTTCCTGACGGTCCTACTCCTGAACCATCCAAAACTCCGGTGCTGACTAAAATTTTTCCGTTTGAATAAACTTCAACTCCGGCTGCCGGTTCAAAATAAGGTGAAGTTGTTTGAAAAGGGTTAGCCGGGACGAAATTTAAATCTACGTTTCCGGCGGGCTGTAATTTGGCGATATTGACGCGGCTGATGCCGTTCACCGAAAGAAAATCGCCGCCGACAATTAAACTTCCGTCAGGTAAAACTTCGATGTCGTTTATCAAATATCTGTTTGAGGTTATTCCGGCGTTACGCCCGGAAAAAACCGGCGGCGCGAAACCGGAATCGGGTGAGCCGTCGGAATTGAAAAGTTTCAGATTGCCGCCCGTGCCGTAGCTCGCCGTATAAGTGTCGGTTAAAATTTTTCCGTTCGGCAGCAAAACGATTTTTTTGACCGATTCATATAAATTTCTTCCCGGAGCGAAAGCGATGGTCGTGAAAGTGCTGTCGGTTGTTCCATCGGCGTTGAGGCGATAAAGGGAAACTTGAAAATAGCCGCTCATAGAACCCCCGACTAAAACCAGAATTTTCCCGTCCGGCTGAATCGCGCTGACCGACGCGCCGGTATTTACCAAATTGGCGTTTGCCGCATTCAGCGAAGAATTAAACGAAGTATCGAGACTGCCGTCAGCATTCAACCGCCGAATGCGCGTCGCGGAAGATTGGGTAACGCTTGAATAAATCGAACCGGCGATGATAATTTTCCCGTCCGGCTGAAAGAGCGCGCTGCCAATGTTAAAATCACACGAAGCGCAGTCGAACGAATTGTCCAAACTGCCGTCGGGATTCAGCAGAGCGATTTGATTCTTTATCGCATTATTAACGACCTGAAAGCCGCCGTAAATCAGTATTTTGCCGTCGGTTCGCAGAACGAATCCGCTGCTTGGAGAATCTTTTGAAAAAGTCGGATTAAAAGACGAATCAACGCCGTTCGTTTGAGCTTTGATTGCTGAAACAAAAGTGAATGCGGACAAAATCAGACACGCAAAAACAGCGATTTTTTTGAAATATATTTGGGATTTGTTCATCGGTAATTCCTTTTTCTGATAAAAATTGGTGATTAGTGAATTTGCTCGGTTGAAAATTAAACTTTCGAGCAAAAAGATGTTTCCGATTTTAGTATAAAAACGGTTTATTTGTAAATATATTTGTTTTTACATCGTGCGCCGCCGTTAAAATTTTCCGCGCCGAATTCGATACGGAAAAGAAATTATTTCTTGAAATTCGGCGATCAGTGCATTTTGAACTCGCCGCCTTTCGGTTCGGGTTCTAAATTCGAGCGCGCTGAATCCTGCACAACTTCGTGCATTTCCAGCACATTCGGCTTAAAATACGCTTCTTTCGGCAAACTGCCGGATTGCGCGTGACCTTTGACAAACGCGTCGGAACGCACCCAATTAAGAAAATCCTGGCGGCTTTGCCAAACAGTGAACACAATATACGGATCGCCTGCGTTGACGGGACGCAAAACCAGGTTGGAAACAAAACCGGGCATTTCGTCAACCAGTTTCGCGCGTTCCCGAAACACCTTTTCAAAAGCGTCGGCGTATTCCGCCTCGACAAATATTCTATTAGCGACAGTGATCATTTTTTTATCTCCTTTTTTGCTTGCAGCATCTTGAAATTAACGGCGATTGCGTTATCTTAAAATGATGATAAACGTTAAAGAGCTGTTTGGCGAAATAGACATTTATTTGTTCGACCAAATTTTGAAGGGCAGATTTCCGATCAACGCGAAAATACTCGATGCGGGCTGCGGCGGCGGGCGCAATCTCATTTATTTTCTTCGCAATGGTTACGAAGTTTTCGGAACTGATGAAAATCCGGCGGCGATTGAACAGGTTCGGTATCTCGCAAAAACGCTCGCGCCGCATCTTTCAAAGGAAAACTTTCAAATTTCCGCCGTTGAAAAAACGCCGTTCCCAAACGAGAATTTCGACGCGGTTATCAGCAGCGCGGTGCTGCATTTTGCCGACGACGAACGGCAGTTCGATCAAATGCTCGATGAAATGTGGCGAGTTTTAAAAACCGGCGGCTTGTTTTTTGCCCGTCTCGCTTCAACAATTGGAATCGAAGACAAGATTAAATCGGTCAAAAACCGCACCTATCTGCTGCCGGACGGCTCAATTCGTTTCCTGGCTGATGAAAAACTGCTGACGGCGGCGACCGCTAAACTCAACGCAATGTGGCTCGAACCGTTAAAAACCACCAATGTGCAGAATCTGCGCTGTATGACAACCTGGGTTTTGGCTAAAAAATAAGCGAATAAAGCCGGGACGAGGCGAATGTAAACGATTAAATTTCCCAAAAATCAGCGTTTACGCGAAATAATGCGCGGCTAATTTTCCGCTGTTCCAATTACGAAACGCCTTTCGACGCATCCCAACTGCCCTGCAATTTTCGCAAAATCACGATCTGCCCGCCGTGATGCGCGTGGTGCGTGTTCATCAACCCGACGACTTCCGCCCAAGTCGTTTGGCTTTCTTCGTAATAGATTTCCCGAAATTTTTCTTCGTCCGCCGCTTCAAATGCGCTTCGCCAACCGCTCATTACCCGGTCGAATCTTTCGATCTCGGCTTGCCAATCTTCTTCCGCCGCATTTGATACGCCCGCAAAAGTTTCGCTGTTTTCTATTTCCGATTTCTCGACCTGTTCGCCCTTAAACCTTTTCAAATACCGCTCGTTGTAAAAATTCAAATGCCGCACAATGCCCCAGATCGAATTATCCACACCGTCCGGTTTCCAAGCCGCATCTTCCGCCGACAAATTATTAAAAGTATTTTTTAGCGCGACAAACCAGCCGTCTGTGTCGTAATTGGCAGTAAACTGGTCAATTAAAAATTCTTTCGTCGTCATAATTTTTCAATTTAGAAATAAGTAATCGTTCGGTAACTGACCGACGAAGACTTAAACGAAGTTACGCCGTTTTCCGTTGTTTCGGTTGAAGTGATTTGTTTAATCCAGTTTCCTTTTTCGTCAAATTCGTATGCGTGGCGATATTTACGCTCTGGATAAATTTTGAAAACTTCATAACTGATTCCTTCAATTTCGTTGCCGTCTTTGTCTAATGTGTAAAGATATTTTTGATTTAGTTTATCTTTTTCATCGTAAACGAGTTTTTCAACCTGA
This sequence comes from Pyrinomonadaceae bacterium, assembly GCA_965217575.1. Lineage (GTDB taxonomy): Bacteria > Acidobacteriota > Blastocatellia > Pyrinomonadales > Pyrinomonadaceae. The sequence goes on from OZ244558.1 coordinate 2,930,804, forward strand.
TTGTCATTGTAATTTGAAACGTAGCGCAGACCTTTTTTGCCGTTGCTGTAAATCATTTGACGTTCAATTATTTTTCCGTCTTTATATTTATATTCAAAACTGTACTCATAACGCGGATCAGCCTTTTTAACAGGTTCTTCCGTTTTAGATTTCGGCATCATCATCGGCGGCGGATCGTATTCGTAGCTGGTTGTTTTGCTGTTGGAAACCCTTTTGCCGTCAATGTATCCATACATCGTTATCTGAAACGGATTGCCTTTGTAATCATACAAATCTCTTTCGATGTAATTTCCTTTTTCGTTGAAATAAGTAACCGACGAAGGTTTGCGCCCCTGAACGCTCCAAGTTCCCGATAAATCTTCGCTGTCTTCGACAACTTTTTTGACTTTGCCTTTCAAATTTTCATCTTGCGCGTCGGTCGTTTCTCTCGCGGCGACGGGTTCTTGCGGCAAAGCGGACGGTTTCATCGCCTCAAATTTCTTTTGCAGCTCCGCGTCAACTTCCGTTTGCGAAATGAGTTTGAAACTGTCGAAAGCTTGATTCAAAAACTTTTCGTTTTCCGCGTTTTGAAAAATCGAAAGCGCGCGATACAAACGATTTTTGACGAGATAAAGCCGCTGAACGCCGAATTTATTTTCGCCGAATTCAAAACTCGTTTGCGAAGCGGGAACTTCGCCGATTTTGAAAAATTTTGTGTCAGCGGCTTTTCCCTGCGGAAAAGTTTTCAAAACTGCGGCGGACAGATTGGCGGAAACTTTCTGCAATTCTTCTTCCGTGCCTTTCAAATCAGTTTCTGGAAAGTCCACAAACATCACAATCGCGTCGCCTTCCTGAAACTTCCAGGTAAACTGCATTCCCGTTGCATTTGTTCCCAATTGTTTCGGCGAGAGCGCGGCGAAACCCTGCGTTTGCTGCGGAAAAGCCAGACTAAACCGACCGTCGAGCGAAACAAATGATTGTTTGACCGGCAGGATTTTCATCGAAACCCAAGGCGAAACTTTTGGCGCATCGCCGCCCGATTTCGGCGCGGCGGCAGGCGGCGGTTGAGCGACAGCAAACGATGTCAAAAATAAAACAACTGCTAAAAAAGAGATTTTTTTGAACATAATTATTTGAGTTTGATTTTAACTTTTCTTTCTCGAAAAATCATTCGATGTGATTTTTTGAACATTTCTTCCAGAAAATTTTACAACAAAACCTTAAAACCTTCCTGCTCAAAATGATGGTCGTGCGTGAGAATTTCCGTGATGTTGAGTTGGCGGCAGACGTTCATCGAAATACAGTCGGTCAGGCTATAACCTTTGTCGAGGCGCGATTCATAAAGGTCTAAACCTTCGAGCAAAGTAGTTTCAGTATAAGGAACAACTTCAAAATCGGCATCTTCCAAAGCGTCGCGTACGAACAAACTGATTTGCCGCCGCAGATTTCCGCCGTATTCGCTGAAAAAATTTAGAACTTCGATCAAGACGGGTTCGGTTGTGATGAATTTAGCGTTGGAAGATTCGGATTTTGCTCTGAGTGCCTTTTCGCGCCATTGGTCATTCAAATTTATGAGCGCGATGAAATAAAGCGTGTCAACAAAAATTCTCCTCATTTTCTCGGTGCGCCGTAGAGATAATGATCGAGATTGGCGGAAGCATCCGCCGGAATTTCGGCAAATTCCTCCGTCGGGACATTCTTTAACCGTTCATCGAGTTTGTCCCAGATTGTTTTTCTCGAAGCATCAAGAGTGTCAACGAACTCCAAAACTTTTTCCTGTTGTTCTGCCGGAAGCATTTTGACTTTTTGATAAATTGTTTCGGCAACTTCTGTCTGCATTGTGTTTACCTCAAATCTAATTTTATCGCTAATTTATAGAATTTACTTCAACAAATTATTCAAATTCCTAAAACCCATAAAACTTGTTTTTCTTCAAAACATTCAGAAGCGAGTTCCCGAAGTTTTATCGAATTTGCTTTGAAGATTTCGATGTATTCTTTCCAATTTTCAGGATTTCCATCATTTTCAACGTAGAAATATATTTTTTCAAAAAACTTCTTAAAAGTATTTTCTTCTTCTATATTTTTCATTTCATTTTCCAATGAGGAAAGTCCTGTAATCAGCCTGTGAATTTCAGACTGAATAAATTTGTTAAAATCATACCAATCAAATCTGTCACTCGCTTCTTTGAATGTAGAATGATAAAAACTGAAAAGCCAATCTTCTAAGTAATAAGCATTTTGATTCCAACAAGTTTTCAGCTTCTCAGAATTCTTTACAAACTCAAAATAGCAAGTTCCCTTAAGATTGGCTGTTCCTTTTTTCAGTTCAAACATTTTTAGATTAATTTTTTCGCCTTCTTAATCACATTTTCGACCGTAAAACCGTAATCTTTGAAAACGTCTTCGCCTTTGCCGGACGCGCCGAATTTGTCAACAGTCAGCGTGTCGCCGGCAAGTCCGACGTATTTTGCCCAGCCCATCGAAACTCCGGCTTCGATTGCCAGACGCGCCGTGACGTTTTTCGGCAAAACCGAATCTTTGTATTTATCCGATTGCGCGTCGAAGAAATTCCAGCACGGCATCGAGACGACTCGCGTCGGCGTTCCCGAAGCGGTTAATTTTTCGCGGGCTTCCATCGCCAGACCGACTTCCGAGCCGGTGGCGATTAAAATTAATTGAGGGTCGGCTTTTTCGCCTTTTTTGGTTTCGGCTTCGGCTAAAATATACGCGCCTTTGTGCAAGCCTTTCGCGTCGGCGAATTTTACGCGGTCAATAACGGCGACTTTCTGACGCGATAATGAAAAAGCGGTCGGCGCGAGGTCGCTTTCGAGCGCGGCGCGCCACATTTCGCGGGTTTCGTGCGCGTCGCACGGGCGAATGACGTTGAGATTCGGAATCGCTCTTAACGCCGCGAGTTGTTCAACCGATTGATGCGTCGGACCGTCCTCGCCCAAACCAATAGAATCGTGCGTGAACACGAACAAAACCTGGATGTGCGACAGCGCGGCGAGGCGAATTGCGGGGCGCATATAATCGCTGAAAGTCTGGAACGTGCCGCCGTATGGAATGACGCTGCCGTATAAAGCCATTCCGTTCATTTCCGCGCCCATCGAATGTTCGCGCACGCCGTAATGCAGATTTCGGGCGGCGTAATTGTTCGGCTCGTAACTGCCGGAAGAGTCAATTTTCGTGTTGTTCGACGGCGCGAGATCGGCGGAACCGCCGAGCAGTTGCGGCACTTGGTCGGCGATGGCGTTGATGACTTCGCCCGAATACGCGCGGGTCGCTTTCGACTGCACATCGTCGAATTTCGGCAGGTATTTTTCCCAGCCTTCAGGCAATTTATTGAGCCGCGTTTCCTGCAAAGTTTCGCCCAAATCGCCGTGCGTTTTCTCGAATTTTTTAACCAGCGCGTCCCAGTCTTTTTCGTCTTTCGCGCCGCGCTTGACGGCTTCGCGGAAATGATTTAACGCTTCTTTCGGAATATAAAAATTCTTGTTCGGGTCCCAGCCGAGATTGCGTTTCGTCTCTTTAACGGCTTCTTCGCCGGGCGCGTCCGAGTGCGCTTTGCGCGTTCCCTGACTCGGCATTCCGAAGCCGATAATCGTTTTCACGCGAATCAGTTTCGGCTTATTTTTGATTTTCTGCGCGTCGGCAATCGCCTTTTCAATCGCCTTTAAATCGTTGCCGTCTTCGACCATTATGACGTGCCAGCCGGCGGCTTCAAACCGTTCGGTCGCGTCTTCGGTGAACGCGATCACCGTTTCGCCCTCAATCGTAATGTGATTGTCGTCATACAAATAAATCAGATTATCGAGCTGCAAATGTCCCGCCAAACTCGCTGATTCGTAGGAAATTCCCTCCATCAAATCGCCGTCCGAGCAGATGCAGTAAATAAAATGATCCACAATCGGAAACCCGTCCTGATTAAACTGCGCCGCCAGATGTTTCGCCGCGATGCCCATTCCGACACCGTTCGCAAACCCCTGTCCGAGCGGTCCGGTCGTAATTTCCACGCCCGGAGTCAAAGTATTTTCAGGATGTCCCGGCGTTTTTGAATGCAGTTGACGAAAATTTTTAATCTCGTCGAGTGACAAATCATAACCCGTCAAATGCAGCAGCGAATACAGCAGCATCGAACCGTGTCCGGCAGACAATAAAAACCTGTCGCGGTTAAACCACTTCGGATTTTTCGGATTGTAGCGCATAAACTTCGTCCACAGAACATAAGCCGCCGGAGCCATCCCGAGCGGCAGTCCCGGATGCCCCGATTCCGCCTTCTGCACCGCGTCGAGCGACAGCGTGCGGACAGTGTTAATGCAAAGTTGATCTAAATTTTGTTCTGTTTTGGTTGCGGTTGTCATAATTTTATGTATTCGATAAATGAATTAAAAAATTTCGATTTTGATATTTTTGTAATTCTACACTTTCTCCGTTAATTATTTTTTCGTAAATTTCTTTTACTTCCGAATCGCTGCTTTCTTTCTGCAGAAAACGAAAAGAAGATGCGGCGACATAGTTTAAGTTTTCTTCAAATGAAAGCCAGCGTCTGCCGTTCGTTTCCGCCGCGCAGCCCGTCGTGTTCGAGCCTGAAAATATATCTACTACCAAATCGTCCGCATTGGTTAAAAATTTAATGAAAAATTCCGGCAGCTTTGCCGGAAATCTCGCCGGATGCGGCTTTTCATTGACAATTTTACAGGCGGTCAGATAAGAACCGTTAGAATCGGTATTTGATATTTGAAGTAAATTTGACGGAATCGCGCCGCCGTTATCGCGCCCGAAACTTTCGCTGATCTGATGTCCCGACGGACGATTTTTCGGCGTGTAAAATTTCTCGGGATTTTCGAGCAGTTTTTTCATCCGTTCGCTGTATTCGACTAAAACCTTCGTCACATCTGCCTTTGGAAATTCGGACTTACTCAGCCACCAAATCGTGTTGACCGAATCTTTGACTCTGATTTTGCGTTTATTGACCCATTCAATCGGACTCGGCAATTTCGCCGGATTATGCCAGTAAAAATCTTCCGCCAGAGAAAAACCGATTTCATCGCAGAGATGAATCAGTAACCGAAAGTTATACAAACTTCTGGTCGGACTGCCTTTTCGATACGCGCCGCCCAAATCTATGACAAAACTGCCCGTCGGTTTTATTTTCCGATAAACGATTTCCGCGAAAGACGAAAACCATTCGACATAATCTTGCTGTTCGGCATTTCCGTAATCCTTCTGACGCTGTAGAGCGAAAGGCGGACTGGTAATCACCAAATCAACACTTTCATCCGCTAATCCTTGTAACAACTCTTTTGAATCTCCACAGAAAGCTGCTCCGCAACTTGTCGTATAAGCCGGATTGATCGGCATATCCTCATAAATGCTACTTAAAGTCTGTAGATTCAAAGTGTTCATTTCTGTAAGTTTATGCTATGTCCGAAAATACTTCAAAGAGTAGAATAATCTTTGCCAAAAATTTACGAAAGTTCAGACTCGAAAAAAAATTATCACAGGAAGATTTGGCGGATTCAGCTAATCTTCACCGAACTTACATCGGTTCGGTGGAAAGAGGCGAAAGAAATATTTCCATTGATAATATGGAACGATTGGCAATTGCTCTCGATTGCACGATTGCCGATTTGCTGTCCGAAGAACCTCAGGAACCGGAAGACCTGACAGATAAAGAAATTTTGGAAAATCTATTTTTCTACGTCCGTAAATATCAAAATCTGGCGAACAAACACGGCATCGGCTATATTTTCCAAGACAACGGCGGAAAACTTTTGCAGGTTTTGTTAATCAGCGGATTAAAAATACTTCCCGGCAGAGAAGGAAACGACGCGATTGACGAAAACGGCAGGGAATACGAATTGAAATCCGTCAACGTCAGTCTGACAAAAAGTTTTTCGACGCATCATCATCTAAATCCGGCGATCATCCGAAAATATAGAAATGTAGATTGGCTTTTTGCGATTTATCAGGGAATCGAACTCGTTTCGATATATCTGCTTACTCCGCAGGATTTGGAAATATTTTTCACTCGATGGGAAGAAAAATGGCACAGCAGCGGCGGAAAAGATATTAACAATCCTAAGATTCCAGTAAAGTTCGTGATGGAAAAAGGAAAAGTTATTTATCAATCGGTGAGTGAAATATAATTTAACGCTGTCAACACAACTTAAACTCAAATTTGCGATGAAGTCATTCTTTCTTGTTTCAAATCGCCAGCGCGGTTTTCAGTTCTTCCAAAAATCGTTTATCTTTCAGCAAATCTTCCTTAACGTCGGAAATAATGGTTTTTTCGATCTCGACCGAATCGCGCAGTGTTTGATTAATCAGTGTTTGATAACCTGTGCCGGATTCGGCGGCGAGTTTTTTGAAATGTTCAATGATGTCCGCGTCAATCATAATCGTGATGCGGCTTTTGCAGTCGCGCAGAGATTTACTTTTGATGTTGTCCAAAAACTTCGGGCGTTCCACTCGTCTGAATCTTTTTTTGAACGCTTCTTCGCTAAAATCAATTTCTTCGTCAATGTCTTTTTCTTTGTCGCTCATATTCGTTGACCATCCATTTTTCGGCGCGTCTCGCCGTTACAAATCTGATCGTTTCGTCTCGGAAAACATAAACCAGAACAATTAACCCGTAAACATCCGTTTTGCCGATGACGACGCGGCGAATTTCCATTTCGTCGGAATGTTCGTCGTCGTCGAAATAAAAGGCGAAAGGATCATCGAAAACATCCTGCATCTTTGCAAAATCAACTTTGTGTTCGGCGATTACTTCCTCTCGTTTGTTTTCGTCTCAAGTAAATTCCATTACAAATATACAAATTTTTATATGTATATTCAATACATATCTTGAGCGTCAATAATAATCTTCGTCGTAAAAATCTTCTTCGTCTTCCTCAAAATCTTCATCAAATTCGCGCAGAAATTCGCGGCGGAAATTTGAATCTTTTTTGAGCAGATTGGCAGCAAATCGCCGCAGAGCGGATTCGTGCGTATTTTCGAGCAGCGCGGTTAATTTACCGCTCACGTCGTCGAATTTCTCGCCGCGAATCGCGTAGAAAACGGCGACTTTGTGTTCGCAGACATCGCCGTAATCATACGGACAATCGCATTCGTGTTTGGCAATCGCCCCGCCGTCGGTTTTGACGTAAACGCTGTATTTACGGCTTCCAAAAACCGTCGCGCTGAATTCGTCCGCGCCGACTTTTTCGAGTTTTTTCACGTCGCCGTCGCGGTAATACTCGCGCCCGCGTTCAACGATTTTCGGTTCGATTTCAGATTCAAAATTATTCAGCGTCATTGCATCAATAATTTGTAAAAATGTTCGTGTCGCGCCCGCGCTTTTTCGTAAATTAGATGCCTTTTTTCATCGAATTTGAATTCACGACCCTTTGGCGTTTCAGTTTTTTCGATGCTTTTGATCGCGCCGACAGCTTCGAGCGCGAGCAGCACTGCGCCGCGTGAAGACGCTTCGCGCACGTCGGGCAGACTCATATTCTGCTCCAGCACATCGGCGATAATCTGCGTCCAGACGGGTGATTCGCGCAATGCGCCGCCGCTGGCGATGATGGATTTTATGTCGGCGATTTCGTTTAACTGATCGTAAATTTCCGCGAACCGATAGGCGACGGATTCGAGCGCGGCTTGTACGATGTCAATCGTGTCGGTGGCGGATTTCAAACCTAAAATCGAGCCGTGCGCGTCTTCGTGATAGCCAGTGCTGCGTTCGCCCGCGAAAAACGGCAGAAAAGTTAAACCGTGCGCGTCGGGCGGACGTTTTTCAATTTCCGCTTCAACGATGTCGTCAACGTCGTTTATTTTGAGCCGGTCTTTCAGCCAGCGATACAAACCGCCGCCGTCCGACAGCGCGCCGCCGGTGATAACTCTTTTTCTGTCAATGCGATAACACCAGAGTCCGGCGGGGATTTTCGGCGGCACATCGCCCGCGTAAGCGACGCGCATCGCGCCGGACGTGCCGATCATCAGCGCGGCTTTTTCCTTTGTTACGCAGCCCGCGCCGACGTTATTAGCCGCGCCGTCGCCGATTGCCGCGAACCATTTTGAATTTTTCAGACGTTGCCAGCGTTTTTGATATTCGGCATTTAACAGAAAAGTTTGCGAATCGGCGGCGGCTATTTCAGGCAGATTTTCTTTTTTGATTTTGAGAAATTTAATCAGTTCCGCGTCCCAGTCATTTTTGCGAACATCGAAAATTCCGGTCGCCGAAGCCATCGAAACGCCGGTTATAGCTTCGCCGAAAAGTTTGAGCGCGGCGAAATCGCTGAACGAAAGCCATTTTTCGGTTGCCGCGAAAACTTCGGGAAAATCACTGCCGAGCCATAAAAGTTTCGCCGTCCAAAAACTTGAATGAAACCGCGCGCCGGTTCGATTATGAACTTCGCTTTCATCGAGTTTATTCCGCAAAACTTCGACAAAATCGCGGCTTCTGGTGTCTGCCCAGCCGAAAACCTTCGTCGTCGGCTTGCCGTTCGCGTCAATGCCGACAAGACTGTGCCAGAATGACGACGCGGCGACGTGCGTAATTTCACCACTCAAATTTTTTGATTTTTCCAGCACATCGTCAATCGCTTCAACAACTTGCCGGAAGGCTTCGAGCGCGTTGATCTCCGCACCGCCGTCTTCGGTCGCCGTCAGCGTACGCTCGTTTTTGACCATCGTCGCGGGCAGCACATCGCCGTTGTAATCGTAAAGCGCGGCGCGTACGCTCGACGTTCCGATGTCCAAAGCTAAAATGTATGCTGATTCTAAAGTTTTGTTCACAATTTTCTGATAAAGTTTAATCGAAAACTCGCCGTAAAGAAAGAACTGATTTTTAATAAATGTGATTTTGCGCCATTATTGTCAGCAAATTTTTCCGGTTTTGACAGTCTTTTTCAATGGAGAGTTTTTTAATATGAAAAAATGCGGAAATTGCGGCATCGAAAATTCTGACGCGATGCGATTTTGCGTCGAATGCGGAACGACGCTGGCGAATTCCCCGGCGGCTAATATGCCGCGCGGCGGGGTGCCGAAAGCGGAGGAAATTCCGGCAACGGTCATCGGCGAAATGCCGAACAGCGGCGCGGGTCGGCAAAATTTTTCTCCGCAAATTCAGCAGATACTGCCGCCAAAAAGGAAAAGCAAAGCTAAAATTTTTCTGGTTCTCGGCGGACTTTTCATTTTATTTTTGCTGTTTTTAACGGCTGGCGCGGCGATTTTGTTTTTTAACTGGCAGGCGAAAAACAACACCGTCGCCGTTAAAAACAATCCGACTCCAACGCGGAATCTCGAAAAAAAGACCATCACCCCGTCAACTGCAGTTTCGCCGGATGTTTCCGATGATAGTGATGACGATGAACCGCCGCCAAAACCCGCTTCCGGGGCGAGTGCCGATTTTGACAAACTGTGGGTTGATTATAATGTTACCGAAGAAGGTCAGGTCGGAATGCGGATTCACGTCAAATTTGTCGTTCACAATATGAAAAATGTGAATTCCGCGGTCGCCATTTATTTTCAAAAAGAAGACGGAACAAAACTTCTAACTAACAACGAGGAATATGCCGCGAAAGACGGGGGGGTTGCCGTTTACAAAGCCTTGAAACCGTCTTTCGACGAAACGGTTTACGAAGATTTGCCGCTTTTTATTCCTTATAACGAATTTAATTTGAGTCGCGGAAAATATGTTCTAAAAATGGACGCGGATTTGATTGATGAAAGCAGCAATTTAATTCAGCATCTGACTTTTGAGAATTTCGATTTTGAAAAGCCATAAGTTTTCGGATGAAAAATATAACTGAAAAGGCGGTCGAAATTGCGCTTCTCGACCGCCTTTTCAGTTCACTCAAAACCGATTACGATTTTTCGTCACGGATCTTTTTCAGCCACCAGCGCAGACCGACGAACAAAAAACGATAATCCTTGAAAAATTCCGGCGGTTTGCCTTCAAAATAATGCCCGATAAATTGCAACGTCCAGCCGATGACGAAAAAGGAAACCGGCAGAACCCAGAAATTCTTCACAAAAATCGCCACGACAAAAAACGGCAAAGACAGCGCGATCATCGGAATTCCGATTTTGTGCGTCCATTTATTCACCGGATGCTGATGCGATTCCGCGTATTCGTCAATCCATTCGTCCCACGGTTTTCCGCCCATCATAAGTTTTTTCTCCTTTTGTTTTTCCGAAGATTTTACACTAAATTCAGTTTCGATGAAAGATTTTGACGCTCAAATTATCGTTGAGTTCGTTTATTTCCCGAATCTGAAAATTATCCAAAAAATTCGGCGGCATAAACGTATCCGCATCTTCAATCGTTTCAGGAACTTCCGTCATGATCCATTTTTCAATCGCGCCCGCGAAATTTTCGTAAGTTTGTGCGCCGCCGATGACGAATAAGTCGCCCTTGAGATATTTAGACAAAGCGAGAACCTCGTCAACGCTTCGCAAAAGCAAAAAATTCGGCTGATTTTGGATATTTTGTGAGCGCGAAAGAACGATATTCAGGCGGTTCGGCAGCGGTTTGCCGATTGATTGCCAGGTTTTGTAACCCATCACGACCGCGTGATTTGTCGTGGTCTGCTTAAAAAACTTTAAATCCGCCGCGTAATGCCACGGCAGTTTGCCGTCTTTCCCGATGGCGTAATTTTGCCCGACGGCGACAATTCCGATAATCATATAATAAGTTTCGCGCCTTTATAAACCGAAATTGGCGAACCTTTCGCCATAAAAATCGAGTGCGGTTTCGTTTCGCTCAAAAAATCGAACTTTTTGCCGTAAATAAAACCGAAATCAACGTCAATTTCCGCGCCGGAAACTTCATAAAGTTCCCATTTCGGATGCTCGATTTTATATTCATCGGTGCGATTCGCGCCGCGTTTCGTGTAACCCCAATAATGTTCGATGATAAATTCGCCGGAGGAATGCGCCGCCGGAACGCCGAGATTTGCGCCGATTTCAATCGTCAAACTGTTTTCGCAATCGGCTTTCGACCAAAAATAAGTGAGTTCGCCGGCAGTTTTGGCGTGACTCATTTTCCACATTTCGTAAGGCTCGCCGTAAAAAGTTTTGGCGACCAGCGCGATGGCGCGGCGCGGCACGATTTCTTTGACGAAAACAACGCCGCGCCGAGTCTCGTCCGGCAGTTCGCGTTTGACGTAGAAACGGAGATTCACTTCTTCAAAATTAATGTGAAACGGAATCGGCATTCGCAAAACGCGCGTGTCGAGAAACATAAAGGCAACCAAACTGGCGTAGCATTTGCCGTCGTGAAAATCTAAAACCGTCCCTTCCGGCACAAATTCGGCTAAAAGCGACGGCTCGATTTCGTAATTCGCCATCACCAAATCCTGCCAGCGCGCCGTCAAAAATTTTCTCATTTTCAATAAACTACATCTTTACGACGGAATATTCAAAAATAATTTTGCCGAAACGCTCGGTGAATGTAATAATTCAGCTTAAATTTCCTATAATCAAAACTGGAATTGATGAAAACGAACACGAAATTTTTACAAATATTATTGGCGTTTATGATACTCGGATCAACCGCTCCGGCGCAATGGAAAAAACAGGCGATTGACACCAAAGCGAGTTTGCGCGGGCTTTCGGTCGTCAGCGAAAAAGTGATTTGGGCGAGCGGAACAGGCGGAACTTTTCTAAAAACGACGGACGGCGGCAAAAATTGGATGGTTGGCAATGTTTCCGGCGGCGAAAAACTGGATTTCCGCGATGTCGAAGCGTTCGGCGCGGATACGGCGTATCTTTTGAGCATCGGCGACGGCGCGAGTTCGCGGATTTATAAAACGACCGACGGCGGAAAAAATTGGAAACTGCAATTTCAAAACGCGAATCCGAAAGCGTTTTTCGACGCGCTCACTTTTTGGGACGAAACACACGGATTAGCGATGAGTGATCCGGTTGACGGAAAATATGCGCTGATTGCAACGACGGATGGCGCGACGTGGAAAGTTCTGGATAATACGAAAATGCCAAATGCGAAAACGGGCGAGGCGGCGTTCGCGGCGAGCGGAACCTGCATTCTGGCGAACGGTCAAACGAACGTTTTTCTCGTTTCCGGCGGACAGGACGCGCGGGTTTTCAAATCAGAAAATCGAGGTGAAAGCTGGTCGGTTTACGATACGCCGATGACCAAAGGAACGGCGGGCAGCGGCATTTTTTCGATTGCGATGTTCGACCGTTCAAACGGCGTAATCGTCGGCGGAAGTTACGAAAAGCCGAACGAAATCACAAATAATCTGGCTTTCACGGCGGACGGCGGTAAAACCTGGACGCTCTCGAAAGGCTTAAACGGCTATCGTTCGGGCGTAACATTTATTGATAAAAAAACGCTGATTGCCGTCGGCGCGGGCGGTTCGGATATTTCAACCGACGGCGGGAAAACGTGGAAAAATATTGATCGGGAAAATTACAATTCAGTGCAGTCCAAAAGTAAAAACGCGATTTGGGCGGTCGGCGCAAACGGTTTGGTTGCCAAATATGCGTTTGAATAATTTTTCCGTTTCAGTTTGATTTTTTTTATAAAAGTTCAGATATGTTTCGACCGAATATCGCAATTTTTCCATTTATTTTTCTCTTCCGAAAAAGTCCGATTTTCGACGACTTTTTTGACACCGAGAAATTGAAAGACACGCCGGTTGATTTCAGCCGGATTCGCTGTCCGCTGTGCCGCTGGCAGCCGCAAGCGTCGAGTCTCTGGTTTTGCGCCGACGATAATTTTCACATCGGCTGCGGGACGGCTTGGAACACTTTCGACACGCGCGGGCAGTGTCCGGGCTGCCGCTATCAATGGCGATGGACTGATTGCCTGCGCTGTCATCAGCGTTCGGCGCACGAGGCGTGGTATGAAAATGAAGACGATTAAAAATAACAAAACTCGTTTTCGCATTTTTTTTCGCGTCCGATTTTAATTTTTAGACTTTGCGGAAACAATAAAATGACGGCACAAACACGCTTCAAAAAATCGAGCGAACCGCTTTCCTGCACGAAGGAAACTTCGCTTTCCAAAAAACAGTTTTTAGAACTTTACCGCTTTGTCAAAATGACGCGAATGTTCGACGAAATCACCGTCCGGCTGAAACGCCAGTCGAAATTGACGGGCGGCGTTTTCACCTCGCTCGGACAAGAAGCGACGGCGGTCGGAACAGCTTTCGCGCTGGAAAAACAAGATTTTATCGCGCCGCTGATTCGTGACATCGGCGCGGTTTTCGTCAAAGGAATTACGCCGCGCACGATTTTCGCGCAGTATCTCGGTAAAGCGAACGCGCCGAGCCGCGCAACCGATGTGCAGTTTCATTTTGCCGATTTGGAAAAAGGTTTCGTCGGTCCGATCTCGCATCTCGGCGATATGATTCCGGTGATGACCGGCGTTCTGCTCGCCTCGCGGATGAAAAAGAAAAACCGCGTCGCCGCCGCCTACATCGGCGAAGGCGCGAGTTCGACCGGCGCGTTTCACGAAGGCGTAAATTTCGCCGCCGTGCAAAAATTGCCCCTGATTACGATTATCGAAAATAACGGTTACGCTTATTCGACACCGACGCGTTATCAGTGCGCCGCCGAAAATTTTGCCGATAAAGCAATCGGTTACGGCATTTTGGGTTTGTCGGTGGACGGAAACGATATTGTCGCCTGTTATGAAACGATGAAACGCGCGGTTGAATACGCGCGCGGCGGAAACGGTGCGGTATTGCTCGAAGCGCATACCTATCGCCGCAAAGGACACGCCGAACACGACAATCAATCTTACGTTCCCGAAGGCGAAATCAATTTTTGGGCGACCAACAACGACCCGATTAATCGTTACGAATATTATTTGACGACGGAAAAAATCGCCGCCGCCGCCGCCTTAAAAAAAATTGCCGCTGAAATTTCCGAATATCTCGAAAGTGAACTGGCGATTGCCGAAGAAGCCGATTTTCCCGCGCCCGTTTCAGCGGCTTACGAAGTTTTCGACAACCGAATCGTCAAACCGGCGTTCAGGAAAAAAGTTTTGGAGAAATGAAACTAAGTCAAAATCGCACGATGCAAAGAAAATCAAATCAGCTAAAAATGACGAAAATTTTCGCTTTTCTAATTGTCTGTTTCGCTTTCGGCGTGAATATTTCGGCGGCGCAGACCGTTAGAAGTGAACGGATAATTGCAAAACCGACATCCACGCCGACCCAAATTCCATCGCCGACGGTTACGCCGACACCGACGGCGGTATTTCCGACACGAACGCCGGTTTCGGTGCCTAATTTGGCAGATTTGCAGTCGCAGATTCGGATTACTTTGGCGCGACCCGAACTTCAGCGCGGACAGGTTGGTATAAAAATTGTTTCGCTCGACACGGGGAAAACGATTTTTGAGAATAATGCCGAAAAATATTTAATGCCCGCCTCGAATATGAAAAGTTTTACAATTGCCGCCGCGCTTGAAAAACTTTCGCCTGATTTTCATTTCGTAACGAGCGTTTACGCGCCGGCGATGCCCGACGCGAGCGGCACGATTCACGGCGATTTAACTGTTTACGGGCGCGGCGATGTTTCATTTTCAGGTGCGTTTTACGACGGCGATTATTATAAAGGTCTGGACGCGCTGGCGGAAAAAATCGCGCTGGCGGGGGTCAGGCGAATTGAGGGGAATTTGGTCGGCGACGAAAGTTATTTTACCGGCTTTCCGATTCCGCCGGGTTGGGAATGGGACGATTTGCAGTGGTATTACGGCGCGGAAATTTCGGCTCTGGGAGTTGATGATAATTCCGTTGATCTGCTTATTAAACCGAATCTAATCAACGCTCCGTGCGTCGTTCAGGTTTTGCCCGCCAATTCAATTATGAAAGTCGTCAATCGCTGCGCGACTTCCGCGCCGGGAACCAAGCGCGATCTCCAAATTGTCAAAAAACTCGACCAAAATATTCTTGAAATTAACGGCACGATGCCGTCGGACGACAAAAATTTCACCGGTTCGATTGCCGTTTCGCATCCTGCCGATCTGTTCGTCGAAATGCTGCGCGGGCTTTTGCTGAAAAGAGGCATTGTTATTACCGGATTAAACAGAGTGGTCGGCGCGAAGGACAAAATTTTTTCTGCCGCGCCGCCGTTTGAAATTACCAAAATCGAATCGCCGCCGTTCAGCGTGATCGCGGCGAAAACATTGAAGCCGAGCCAGAATCTTTATACCGAAACTATTTTGCGGACGCTTGGTCAAAACGGCGAAACTATGCCGTTCAAAATTACTGATAACGCAGCGCAAAATCTATTTAACGATCCGAAATCAACCAGTTCAGAGCGCGGGTTATTTATCGTTCAAAACTTTCGCAATGAAATCGGGATTCCGTCTGACAGCGTGATTCAATATGACGGTTCAGGACTTTCGCGTCATAATCTGGTCACGCCGAGTTCGCTGGTTCAGCTTTACATATATATGGCGAAACAGAGCCGTTACGCCAACGCCTGGCGCGATGCGCTGCCCATCGCCGGGGTTGACGGAACTTTGAAAAATCGCTTCGTCGGAACTGCCGCCGCCGGCAACGCGCGCGGGAAAACCGGCACCATTGACCAGGTTTCCGCGCTTTCCGGTTATACAACGACGGCAGCGGGCGAAAAGCTGGTTTTTTCGATTATTGTCAACGGCGTGACCAACTCAAAAATCCGTCAGGCGACGATTGATGAAATCGTCTTATCGCTGGCAAATTTCAAGGGAAAAACTGATTAACGTGAAAAAGTAAAAAGCGCGAAAAAGGTGAAAAAGTTCAATGAATGTCATTCAAAAACTTTTTCACCTTTTCACATTTCTACTTTTTCACTGCGAAATTTACCAGCGTGAATAATCGCCGCCGCTGCTTCCGCCGCGATTGCTGCCGCCGCCGCCGCGATTGCCGCCGCCACCGCCGCCATAACCACCGCGACCGCCGCCGCCGCCGCCGCGACCGCCGCGATTACCGCCGCCGCCGCCTTCTTCACGCGGACGCGCTTCGTTGACCACCAGGTTGCGTCCGTCTAAATCCTGTCCGTTAAATTGTTCAATCGCTGCCGTCGCTTCGTCCGCCGATGACATCTCGACAAAACCGAAACCGCGTGAGCGTCCTGTGTCGCGGTCTTCGACGACTTTCGCCGATTCAACCGTTCCTGCCTGAGCGAAATGCTCTTGTAAATCATCACTTGTCACGCCGAACGACAAGTTCCCCACATAAAGTTTAGTACTCATTATTTTTTGACCTATTCTAAATAAAATGAAGCAAAGGCAGGCTTGAAAATTTTGCAGGAAGGAAAATTTCTGTAATGCTTTTTTTCTAACCCGAACGCGACGCGCCTAACTTTTCACCCTTTAACCAAACTGCTTCTGAAACACTGAACCGAACTCTCGAACCGAACCGAAGCCGTCGCTGGTCTTATCTTGAACGGGCGCATCTACCTGAGATACCTGAGAGTAAAACTTTTGTAAGTATGCCTATCTTTTATAATTAAGGCAAGCAAAAAAATAAGCGGCGGTCGCAGTCGGTAAAAACCTTGTTTGTCAACGACTGATTGCCGACTGTTGCCGTCTAATTTCCCTTCAGCACACTGAGAATTTTGTCGTGAATGCCGCCGAAACCGCCGTTTGACATAATCGCCACGACATCGCCGCTTTTCAATTCCGGCGCGAGATGTTCGACGATTGAGTCGGCATCAGGAAATGACATCGCCGGTTTGCCCTGCAATTTGATGTCGCCGACGAGTTCGCCAACGTCTAAAACCTTGCTGAGTTCGCTCGCTTTTGCCGTGTTGTAAACTCCGGCGATAATGACGTAATCGGCGTATGCAAAGGCTTTCTCGTATTGCGCCTGAAAAACCGCCAGCCGTGACGACCACGAGCGCGGCTCGAAAACAGCGATTAAACGCTGACCGGCATATTTTTGTTTTAACGCTTTCAAAGTTTCTTCGACTGCCGTTGGATGATGCGCGAAATCATCAATAATCGTTACGCCGCGTTCGATGCCGCGAATTTCGACGCGCCGTTTGACCGATTTGAACGTGCGAAATGCTTTCTGCATATTTTCTTTGGAAATGCCCCACGCATTCGCCGCGATAATCACCGCCAGACAGTTGCGAACATTGAATTCGCCAATCAGATGCGTTTCAAATTCACCCCACGAATGACCGTCTTTAAAAACCGTAAAACGCGTCGCCTCGCCCGAAAAATCAATGTAGCGCGCTTGCCATTTCGCGTCGTCCGAGGTGCCGAAAGTTTCGACCGTCGTGTACAGTTTGCCGCTCATTTCGTCCAAAACTTCCCGCGCCACCGGCGAATCAATGCCGACGATTAAACGCCCGTTCGACGGCACGAGATTCATCAAGCGCGAAAATTCAAACTTGATCGCTTCCAGATCGCGGTAAATATCGGCGTGGTCGAATTCGATGTTATTGATGATCGCCATTTCCGGCAGATAGTGCATAAATTTCGGCTTTTTATCAAAATAAGCCGTATCGTATTCGTCGCCTTCGATGATAAAAAAATCGCTGTCGGTAACGCGGAAACTTGCGCCGAAATTCTGCACGATGCCGCCGACCAGAAACGACGGATCAAGTCCGCCGACTTCGGCAATCCACGTCGCAATACTCGTCGTCGTCGTCTTGCCGTGCGTTCCCGCGACGACC
This sequence comes from Pyrinomonadaceae bacterium, assembly GCA_965217575.1. Classification (GTDB taxonomy): domain Bacteria; phylum Acidobacteriota; class Blastocatellia; order Pyrinomonadales; family Pyrinomonadaceae. Next base: position 2,948,418 of record OZ244558.1, read on the forward strand.
AAACTTCTGCGCCCGCGGATAAACTCTTCCTTGACGATTTCCGCCTGCGAACGATACAAAAGTTTGCGGTTCAAAACCTCTTCGAGTTCCGCATTCCCGCGCGAAATCGTATTCCCGACAATCGTGCAGTCCGCGCCGACATCGGCATTTGCGGCTTTGTAACCATTGACTATTTCAATGCCGAGTTCTTGAAGCTGCGTTGACATCGGCGGATAAACATTCTGATCCGAACCGGTGATTTTATGACCTTTCGATTGCAGCATTCCGGCAAGCGAAGCCATCGCCGTGCCGCAGATGCCGATTAAATGATAGTGATTAACTGCCATATTTTACTTATATTTACCTTGTATTTTGGAGTATTGTGACTGAATCTCTCAAATTATTCTACTACTTGAAAGTACTCTGTAAAAGTAAGGGACAAATCAAATTTGCTTGCGAACTTGATGGAAAAATTTTCAAATTGTTTGTGATACGAAGAGAAAAACAACGGTTTGGTGCTTAATCACTTGATTATCTACCTGATTTGAATGGGAAAGGGAACAAACGACACGATAAAAATGGCGAGTGTTAAAACCGCGATCAAGATACGCGCTGAATTTAGCGGCGCGTCATCGAGCGGTTCGGGATGTCCGACGCGCATCATCACACCGAGCAGAATGACGAACAAAAAACCGCTCGGACTGCTATAAAGAATCCAGCCGAAAATTGAAATTGTCGCCATCACGACGAAGGCGGCGCGCCCCGCCCAGCGGTGAACCGTTCTGCCGAAAATGGCGTAAACCGCGTGTCCGCCGTCAAATTGTCCCGACGGAATCAGATTCAAACTCGTGACCAGCAAGCCGATCCACGCGGCGGCGTAAAAAGGGTTTTGCGCCATCGGCAGATTAAGATCAACGCCGCAAAATCCGGCGAGAACCTTAAAGAGCAGCGGATCGGAAAAATATAAACCGGCGTGGGCGTTCGCGGCTTGCTCCGGCGAAACCTGATGGATGGTCAGCAATGCGAGAACCGCCACCGGAATTATCGCTAGAAATCCCGCAATCGGTCCGGCAACGCCGATGTCGAAAGTGGCGCGGCGCGACGGCAGCGGCGAAATAATTTTGATAAACGCGCCCAGAGTTCCCGCCGGACCGATCAGCGGCGGCAGCGGAATAAAATACGGCAGCGTCGCGTCAACGCCGTACAGCCGACACGCGACATAATGCCCGGATTCGTGCGCCGTTAAAATTGCCAACAACGAAACGGAAAATGTTACGCCGTACCGCAGCGTTTCAAAGTCGCTGGCAAGACGCTGCGCGGTCGTGTAGATAAGATCGCCGTAATGAACGGGAAAGGAAAGAAAAAATTGGTAAATTTCCGCCGAGGTTTGCGGATTCACGTTCGGAAAAATTTCGATGATGCCGAACGGCTGCAAAACTCCGGCGACGGTCACGGTGCAGAATGCCGCCAGCAGTAAAAGAATGTGTTTTGCCCAAGTCCACGCCGTCGGTCGCATCGCTTCGCGGCGGTCAAAAAGCTGGTTGGTTAATGAATTCAGGCTCGACATCGGTAAATCAAAACGTCAAATCGCAAATCACGGGCAATAATAAACTGCATTATTCGTGCGATTTACGATTCATAGTTGACGGCGAAAAATTATTTTTTTTCTTTGACGGCTTTCGCCTGCAAATCTTTTCCCGGCTTAAAGCGAATCGTTTTCCCCGACGGAATCGGCACTTCCTTGCCCGTGCGCGGATTGCGCCCGATGCCGCGCTTGCGCGGTTTGACGACGAAAACACCGAAACCGCGCAGTTCGATGCGCTTTCCTTTTGCCAATGCTTCCTTTATTGCGTTGAAAAGCGCGTCAACCACCTGTTCGGCTTTTTGCTTCGGAACGCCTGTTTTCTCAGCCACCTCGTTCACAATATCAAGTTTAATCATAATTTTATCCTCTTTGAAAATGTTGTCAGAAAAAACTCTCCGGGCTTAGAGTGAATAGTAATCCTCTAACTCTGTCTCTGTCAAGGTTTTGCGGAGATATTTCGAGCCAAATTGAAGAAATGACTGATTTTGCTCTCGACCGTGTGATAAATACATTTCAAACAAGGATTTAGCGGCTTTTCAAGCGCAAATTATGAAATTCCGCCAGCCGCTCTAAAACAAGATCGGGTGTTTCCAAATGCGGAAAGTGTCCGATTTCGGCGAGTTCGACTATATCTGTTTGATGCGGCACGACTTGGCGGAATCTTTTGACGAGATGCGCGCCCGAAATGCGGTCAGCCGAACCGTTGATAAAACGAAACGGCTGCGTCATTTTTTGCAGCGCGCCGACCCAGCGTTCCCGATAAATTTCGCGTTCGGTCATATAACGGATCAGTTTGTGCGCGATTTTGCGCCCGTCGTGATATTTGAAAATCTCGATAAATTCGTTTAATTCTGCCTCCGTCGGTTGAGTTTTCGCGCCGAAAATCGAAGCCAGACTTTTTTTGAATCGAGAATCGGTGATTAGCCTGCCGAACAAAAAGCCGAACGGACTGACTAAAATTTTCTGCGCCGCCAGCGGGCGATGAGTTTCCGGGAAAAGCGCGCCGTTCATAAAACAAATCGTTTCAATCGTAAAATTCAGACGATTTTCCGCGGCGCGGGCGAGAAGTTCCTGCGTAATCGTATTGCCGTAGTCGTGCGCGAGAATGTGAATTTTTTTGATCTGCAATTTTTCGAGCAGACTTTGCAGAACGTCAACCTGATTAAACGTCGTATAATCAAAATTTACGGGTTTTGCCGAAAATCCGTAACCGATCATATCGAATGCTAAAACGGCAAATTTTTCAGTCAGCGCGTCCCAAATTTTATAGTAATCGCGCGAAGAAGTCGGAAAACCGTGCAGACACAGCAAAACCTCGTCGGATTTTTCGCTCAGATGATAAAATATCGGTAAATCCTTATAATCAAAATAACTTCCGCTGTGCTGCCATTCGGTTAGGTTCATCAGTTATTAAAATATAATTTTACGTCGGACAAAACAAAGTGGTAGAATTTCATAATTTTGCAGAATAGTTAGTCGAAAGGGAGAAAAAAAATATGCAGTGGAGAAATACGGGAGAGAGTTCGAATATCGAAGACCGGCGCGGAATGTCCGGCAAAGGCTTGGCTATCGGCGGCGGCGGCATCGGAACATTGCTGTTGGTGGTGGTTTTATGGCTGTGCGGCGCAGACCCGGGAACGCTGATGAATTTGTTGAGCGGCGGCGGCGGTTCGGCACCGGCGACGCAGACTCAGACGCAGCGGCAGACAAATCCGCAAAATGAAGATGAAGATAAAAAATTTGTCGCCTCAGTTCTAAAAACTACCGAAGACGCGTGGAATGAAATACTGCCGCAACAGACGAGAGTGCAGTATCGTGATCCGAAACTGGTGCTTTTCACCAATCAAGTGCAGTCTGCCTGCGGTGTCGCCGGTTCGTCAACCGGACCTTTTTATTGTCCGGGCGACGGCAAACTGTATCTTGATTTCGGATTTTTCAACGAATTGAAAAATGAATTTCGCGCGCCGGGCGATTTTGCCGAAGCCTACGTCATCGCCCACGAAGTCGGGCATCACGTTCAGGATTTGCTGGGCGAAATGAACAACGGCAACTCGAACGAAGCGTCGGTCAGAATCGAATTGCAGGCTGACTGTTACGCCGGCATCTGGGGAAATTACGTGCAGAAAAAAGGACTGCTCGAAGTCGGCGACGTTCAGGAAGCGATTCGGGCGGCACAGGCGGTCGGCGACGATGCGATTCAAAAGCGGGCGCAGGGTTACGTTGTTCCTGATTCGTTTACGCACGGAAGCTCGGAACAGCGCGTGACGTGGTTTACGCGCGGCTTCAAATCCGGCGATATGCGGCAGTGCGACACTTCCGGCGTGAGATAAAATTTCGATTAAAATGAAAAAAATGCGGAACGGAAAGCCCAGATTTCCGTTCCGCATTTTTGATTATTTTGATTAAATGATAAAGCCGAATTAATTTTCGCGTTTTTCGCTGGTTGATTTGCTCATTTCAGTGCCGACCATCGCCTGCGGCAGCGGCAACCCGACGGCATCGGTTTTTATTTCCGGTTCGTCGTCCTGAAAATTTTCCTCATATTCGTTGACGATCATTTTGCCGGCTTGTTTTGAAAAAAGAAGTTTGCCCTGTTCTTCATCAAAATCAACCGTCACCATATCGCCCGTTTCAACCTGCTGGGTCGCCACTAAATTGGACAGCGGATAAACCAGAAAGCGTTCGATGGCGCGTTTCAAATGTCGCGCGCCGTATTTTAAATCAATGCCTTCGCTCAATAAATATTCTTTGGCTTCGACGGAACATTCAAAAACGAACTTCGTTCCGGCGGATTCGGTAATTCTATCCTGCACCGATTTAAGTTCGATTTCCAGAATTTGCCGCAGATGATGTTCTTTCAAACTTCTAAAGACGACAACTTTATCAATGCGATTCATAAATTCGGGCGAGAATTTACGTTTCGCGGCTTCGAGCGCGGTGCGGTAGATTTTCGTGTCAATTTCATTATCGTCCTGATTTTTTCCGGTTTTGGTCGGCGCGAAACCGATGCCGCCCGAAATCATTTCGCTCATTTCCCGCGCGCCGAGATTGGAAGTCATAATGACGACCGTTTTTGAAAAATCAACGCGCCGGTTATCGCCCAGCGTCAGCGTCGCTTTGTCTAAAATCCCCAGTAAAAGCTGCCACAGCGCATCGGAAGCCTTTTCGATTTCGTCAAACAGTACGAAAGTTAATTTGGTTTCTTCGGTGTGCGCTTTATCGAGATTTTCCTGCGTCAGCATCGGCGAAGTTTCGCGGTGTCCCAAATATCCGGGAGGCGAGCCGATTAATTTGGCGATTTCGTGGGAATGCTGAAATTCGGCGCAGTCAATTTTCACAACCGCGTGCGGTTCGCCGAACAAAACCTGCGCGGCGGCTTCGACCACGCGGGTTTTGCCCGATCCGGTCGGACCCAGAAAAAGCATCGTGCCGAGCGGACGCGCCGGATTATTCATTCCCGCCAGATAGATTTGAAAAAGTCCGCTCACTCGCCGGACGGCACGTTCTTGTCCGACGATGAAAGCCGAGAGTTTATCTTCAAAATCTTTGGCTCGCGGACTTTTTCGGTCGGGGTCAAGCAAAAATAATTTTTCGGTAACTTCTTTCTTTTTAGCCATTTCGTTTTTCATTTTCGTTTTTCTCCTCGCCTTTTTAAGAACGATTTTTCTCAATGTTTCCTGCAAATAAGAGGCGATTTTTAAATCTGCTTTGCCGAATAATTTCGGTAAGCCTTTGTCTATATTGATGATTTCAAAAGATTTTTCGTTGGCTGGACTTTGAATTACGAAGGGATGTGTCCCTTGGAATGCGAGCCGATTTAAAGCAATTTCGACTCTGCCTTTATGTTTAACATAAATTGGTCGAACAATGCAAGAAAACTTCAGGTAAAACTTCAGGTTAAATGCGTTTTGGAATAAATTTATCGAAGATTGATATAGATTAAATGTGAATTGAAGATTTGAGAGGGCGAAAATTGTTTAGGCTAATCAAAGGAACATCGGAAAAAGAGCGTTTGTGGCAGGATTTTGAAAGCGAAGCGATGCCGTACAGCACCGACTTGTTCCGCGTGGCGATGTTTATCAAACGCAGCCGCGACGCAGCCGAAGATTTGGTGCAGGAAACGCTGATGCAGGCTCTTAAATCCTTTCACCGCTATGAGAAAGGAACAAACTGCAAAGCGTGGCTGACGACGATTATGTATCACACTCATTATAAACAACTGCGAAAACAGACAAATTTGCAGATCGTCGCCGATACCGAAGAAAAAATTGCCCAAACCGTTCCGTTTGAAGCTCCGATTCCGCAGCATTTGACCGATGAAGATGTTTTGCAGGCGTTAGAAAAAGTGCCGGAAACATTCAGAGAAGTCGTTGTCTTATGCGATGTCGAAGGATTCGCTTACAAGGAAATTTCGACGATTTTAGACGTGCCAATTGGCACGGTGATGTCGCGGCTGCATCGCGGACGAAAAATTCTGCGCGGCGAATTAGCGGTTTATGCCGGAAATTACGGCATCGAAACCGCCGAGACGAAAGAAGTAAAAGAAGTAAAGAAAGGAGGGAAATCTTTATGAATTGCCAAGATTTCCGGGAAATGACTGATTCGTATTTGTGCGGTGAACTGCTGACCGAAACCAATCACGAAGTTTTGCGCCATTTGGAAAACTGTGCTAAGTGTTGCGGCGTGATCGAAACGCGGCGAATTTTGCGGTCGAAAATAAAATGCGCGGTCGAAAACGCACCACAGTTTCAAATCCGCGAAGATTTTTGCAAAAGTCTTCGCTTGCAATTAAAACACACGGCAATCGCCGCCGAAACCATCGAAAAACCGGTTTGGACGGTAAATATTTCGCTGGCGGCGTTGGCAGCGAGTCTGATTTTCGCCGTTAGTGTGGGTTTTTGGCTGTTTCGGTCGCCGCCGGAAAATATTTTCCCGACGGAAGTTAGTCAAAAAATTCATCCGCCGGAAATGTCGTTGGCGAATTTCGCGGTCGGCGATCATCAAAATTGCGCCGTCAAATTTAATTTAGATGAAAAACCCATCGCAATAAATTTGGCATCGGCAAAATACGCCGGTCTGCGGCAGTCGGTTCTGCTGCCTTTGCAAAATTCGACCGACAAATATGAATTTCTCGAATCGCACAACTGCAAATTTGAAGGACACAATTTCACTCATCTCGTTTTTCGTCATCAGGGAAAAACCGTCTCTATACTGCTGACCGATTTGCAAAATTATCCGGCTCTGAAAGAAAACGAAATTGCTGAAATGACTTCAAACGGCTATCAAATCGCGCGTTTCGACATAAAGGATAGAGCGGTTTTCATCATCTCCGATCTGTCCGAACCGGAAAATTTGGCGACCGCGAATATTTTGGAAAGTTCATTCAAACAAAAGTTTTTAGGAAATGAACAAGCCGCGATAATTTCAATCAAAAGGTGAATTATTGCAGTGTTTCAAATAGAATTTTCAATCGTCAAATAAAACTATCAATGAAAAATCGAGAGGCGAATGCAAATTATATTCGCCTCTCGATTTTTTGGAGATGCGATTTTCATTCTTTTTTAAATTCAAATGAGATATTTAACGAATAGTTTGATATTTTCTATATTAAATGTCGAAAAAAATCGAAGATTCTTATCGCCGCGCCGATTTATCAGCTTATTCTCTGAAGCAAAAAGTTTTGATACATTCTGCCGATTGGACATTTTATTCGCTGATAAAACTCGTCGGAAAAACATTAAAATTTGAAACGGAAGGCTGGGAAAATTTTGAACGCGTCGAAAGCGACGGCAAAATTCCGGTTTACGCGACGTGGCACAACCGAATTTTTCCGTCGGTTTATTTTCTCAAAAATCGCGGCATCGTCGTGATGACTTCGCAGAGTTTCGACGGCGAATATATCGCGCGGTTTATTCAGCGTTTCGGTTTCGGCGCGGCGCGCGGCTCTTCAACACGCGGCGGTATCGGCGGCTTAATTGAAATGATTCGCCTGATGAAAAAGGGGTTGCCAATGTGTTTGACGGTTGACGGTCCGAAAGGTCCGCGTTACGCCGCCAAAACCGGCGCGATTTTGCTGGCGAAAAAGACCGGAAATCCGGTGCTGCCGTTTTTGGTCGAGGCAAAAAGTTTTTGGACGATCAACAGTTGGGATAAACTGCAAATTTCAAAACCTTTCGTCCGCGCCAAAGTTTTCGTCGCCGAACCGATTTACGTCGCCGCAAATTGCGCCGACGAAGAAATAGAAAATAAACGCCGCGAACTGCAAATTAAACTCGATGAATTAGTTTCGCGCGGTAAAAAATGGCGTGAAAACACAGACTAGCTTTTATTCCGTTTGCGCTCAAAGCAGCTTATTTTTCGTCAACGTTTCATCTTCCGCCAAAAAACTCGCCGCCATTAAAACAAACGAAATCCAGACCATATCAGCCAAAAACAGATGAATAAGCTGCATCACAATCGGCGCGAGCAGCAAAAGAGTGATCGCGCCCGACGCAAATTGAATCAAAACGATGACGGTCAAAATATTCGACCAGCGGCTGACGGGTAAAGATTCCCGCGCCTGCTTGCGGCACCAGCCCGCCAGAAATATCAGAAAAACGCCCGTCGTGATTGATAAAATCGGATGAAAAACCCGCAGTCTGAGCAGATAATGCGAAGTCGCGGAAAAATCTTTGGCGATGCCTTCGCTGAGAGTCGAAGACGGATAAAGCATACTGCTTAAAGCCGCAATCGAACCGCTCATTCCGGCGAAAAAAATCCCGACCGTCGCCAACACCAATAAAATCAGCACTTTGCGCTGTGCTTTGAATAAACTGAACCCTTGTCCGTCGCTCGCAAACCACGCCGTCAGCGTTAGAACCGCGATCAGCGCAAAAGTATTGACGAGATGCGCCGCCATCCAAAGAGGTCGCGTCGGTGTCCAATTTGCCGCCGTGTTCCCGGTCAAAACCAGCAGTCCGCCGATGACTCCTTCGAGAACGATAAAAAGCAGCGAGGCGAGGGACATTCTGATAACGAGTTTGTTTTGCGGTGATTTATCTCTGCGCCATTTGACGATTGCCGAAATCAGCAGAATGATGACCGTAATTCCCGCCAAACTCGTCGTCACGCGGTGAAAATACTCGATTTGCGTTTTCAACTGCGGCGCGGACGGAATAAATTCGCCGCCGCACGTCAGCCAGTGTTCGCCGCAGCCGTCGCCGGACAATGAAGCGCGCAGAAAAACGCCCCACAAAATCACTACCAAATTGTAAATCAAAACGAACCAGGCGTATTTCGCCAGTTTGCCGAGTTTTGTTTCCGTCTCCATTTTGCTAAATTTTAACATCAGAAAGCCGAAACGCAAGAAAGCGCGAAATTAGAAAAACTTATGGAAACTGAACATTTTTTTACTTGCCCGTATTGCTGGCAGGAAATTTCGATGGTTTTGGATTTGTCGGTCGAAGAACAAAGCTACATCGAAGACTGCGAAGTCTGCTGTCGCCCGATTCAAATAAATTACACGGCGCAGGATTTTGAATTACAGGATTTTTGGGCGGAAAGCATCGAGCAGTAAATAAATCCATAAAAGTTTTGCATAAAATTTTGTTTCACACTTGAAACACGATACAACTTGTGCTAGATTTGTTGCATCAGTGAAACTAAATGTCTTTGACGGTAGATGTTTAGAAGATAAAAAGTAAGGAAAAACATTAGAATTTAAGCGAGGAGAAAGCACAATGAAAAATATCAACAAACCAAAAATAAATCCATTGAGCCGGATGCCGCGCCAGCAGCGGCTCGTGATGGCGATTCGCGGCGGCGCGGGTGTCGGCAAAAGCCATTTTATCAGTTCAATGTCAGAAGCAGGCTTGGGGAAACTCTGCATTTTTGACACCGAACGAAAGGCACGACTTCTGCGCGGAGTCGGGCAAAAATTTGACGCGCTCGAAATCGAGCAAACAGACGAACTGCCCGAATTTATTGACTGGGCGATCAACGGCGAAGGTCAGGAACAGAATTACGGCTGTTTCGCGCTCGATAGTTGGGCGGCTTATTTCGGCGCGAAACATTCGGAAATGATCGAAGCCGTTCGGACGCGAACGGGCGATCCGCTGGCGCAGCCGAGCGCGGAAGAACTCGCCGCTGACCAGATGGTTTTGCAGTCGGTTTTGCGGAAACTCTGTATCGAATCGGGTAAGTGTATCGTCATTTCCGACCAAATTGCGGCGAAAGGAAAAGAATCGAAAGAAGACAACGAAATCGGGCGCGTACTGCCGATGACGGCTTCGGGCTTGGAATATTTCGTTGACGTAATGTTGGAAGTTTCGCTTCAGGAACGCGGCGGCGAAATTACGCGCGTTTTTCAGGTCGTAAAATCAAATTCACCGGCGTTTGAAGTCGGTTTTGAGATGACGGGAAACATCGGTTTCAAAGATTTTCTCGAATATATGAAAGGCGAACAGGCATTGGAATTAGCGTTTGAAGAACCGGCAAAATCTGAAATTCCCGAATACATCGAAGACAAAACGCCGATTTCAATCGCGCCGCACACGATGTCAATCGAAGATTTAATCAAAAAAGCCGAAGAGAACGGCTTCAAACAGGCGGACATCGTTACCGGCGCGAAAGTTTATCACAACCAGCCGAATATTTATCATTTAACCGACGAACAGATTTTAGATTTAGACCGCCGGATGACGACGCGTATCGAAAAAACCGCGCCGGAAATTAAGGAAATAAAGAACGATAAACGCGCCAAAGCAGCATAAATTTTCGCAACTGGCAAAAGGCGAAAGAAAAAGGGGAAAGTTTCGTTTTATTAAACTTTCCCCTTTTTTATTGAAAACAGTCAACGAATTAAATTTCGTGCCGGTTTGCCATCGCTTTGTCCATCGTCACTTCGTCCACAAATTCCAGATCAGAACCGACTGGCATTCCCATCGCAATGCGCGTAACTTTTACGCCCAAAGGTTTTAGCAGCCGTGCGATATAATTTGCCGTCGCTTCGCCTTCGGTCGTCGGGTTGGTCGCCACGATTATTTCCTTGACTTCGACATCATCATTATTTTTCGGATCGAGACGCGGCAGCAAATTGACGAGCATCAATTCGTCCGGTCCGACACCGCGAATTGGCGACAGCGCGCCGTGCAGAATATGATATAAACCTTTATAACTGCGCGTTTTTTCGACGGCGACGAGATTATACGGTTCTTCGACGACGCAAATCATCGAACGGTCACGCGACGGCGACGCGCAATACATACACGGATTAACATCCGTCAGATTATTGCAAACCGAACAAAAGACGATTTTTTCTTTGACTTCGCGCAGCGATTCGATGAAGTTTTCAACTTCCGTTTCGGGGCGGCGCAAAATGTGAAAAGCCAGTCTTTGCGCGCTTTTGTGTCCGATTCCGGGCAGTCGTTTGAATTCGTCAATCAGTTTGGCGACGGGTTCTGAATATTCAAGCATTTTTAATTCCAGATTTCAGATTCCAGATTCCATATTTATCAGAATCTAGTCTGAAATTTGGAATCTGGAATCTGGAATCACATTAATCCGGGCGGCAACATTCCGCCGAGTTTGCCTTTGAGCGATTCTTCGACTTTGCGTTTGGCTTCGTTTAACGCCGCCATCGCCAAATCCTGAATCATTTCCGTGTCACCGTCTTTGACTAAATCGGGAGAAATATTGAGTTCCATAACTTCAAAATCGCCGCGCATTTTGACCGTCACCGCGCCGCCGCCGGCTGACGCGTCAACGACCATTTCCTTCATTTCTTTGCCCATTTTTTCCTGCATTTGCTGGGCTTGCTTCATCATCGAATTGATGTCAAATCCACCTGGTAATTTCATTATTTTTTGCTCCTTAAAATTGTAATCATTAATATTTATCGTAACCGTCCGAATGATTAAATGCAACCGCCAGCAGGTTTTGAATCCGGGTTCGATTGCGCGAAGTTAAACCTAAATGTTATTGTCTGCGTAATAAATCCGGTTTCAAATTTCAGCCTTTGCTTTAACTGCCAAATAAATATGCCGCTAAAAACTATTTTCGTTAAATTTTCGTTCGTTCTGACCTTCGTTTTATTGAGTTGCAGCACGATTTTCGCCCAATCGTCGAACAATTATCTGACCGAACCGACGATTTCGCCCGACCGCAAGGAAATCGCTTTTGTGGCGGGCGGCGATATTTGGACGGTTCCGGCGGACGGCGGAACGGCGCAGCTGCTCGTTTCGCATCCGGCGACCGAAGCGCGTCCGATGTATTCGCCGGACGGGAAAAAGCTGGCGTTTACTTCGACGCGGACGGGAAACGGCGACGTTTACGTTTTGAATTTTGCGACGGGCGATTTGTCGCGCGTAACTTTTGACGACGCGGGCGAACAGCTCGATGCGTGGTCGCGCGACGGAAATTGGCTTTATTTTTCTTCGACGAGCAAAGATATTTCGGGAATGAGCGATATTTTTCGCGTTTCGGCAACCGGCGGAACACCGATGCCGGTCAGTTCCGACCGCTACACGAATGAATTTGAATCCGCGCCCGCGCCCGACGGCAGCTCGTTCGCGTTTTCGGCGCGCGGCATCGGCGGCAGTCAGTGGTGGCGCAAGGGGCGCAGCCATATTGACGAAAGCGAAATCTGGCTGAAACGCGGCGAAAATTACGAACAGATCACGACGGGCGGCGCGAAACAGTTGTGGACGATGTGGAGCGCGGACGGTTCGCGGATTTATTACGTTTCCGACCGCAGCGGCACGCAGAACATCTGGACGCAGCCGCTCAAAGGTCAGGCGAAACAGTTGACGAATTTCACCGACGGGCGCGTTCTGTGGGCGAATATTTCCTACGACGGCAGGGAAATTGTGTTCGAGCGCGATTTCAAAATCTGGAAAATGAACGTCGAGAGCGGCAAAGCGGGCGAAATTCCGATTGTTCTGCGCGGCACGGCGGCGAGTCCGCTGTCCGAACGGCTCAATCTTTCGTCGCAAATCCGCGAGTTCGCGCTGTCGCCCGACGGCAAAAAAGTCGCCGTCGTCGCGCACGGCGAAATTTACGCGGCATCGGCGAAAGACGGCGGCGAAGCGATTCGCCTCACGAAAACCGCCGCGCCCGAATCGTTCGCGGTGTGGTCGAACGACAGCAAAAAAATCGCGTATGTTTCCGAGCGCGGCGGCAAAATGCTGATTTATCAATACGATTTTTCGACCGATACCGAGACGCAGATCACGAAAATCGGCAGCGACACGTCGCCCGTCTATTCGCCGGACGGCAAATATCTGGCTTTTTTCCGCAATTCGCGCGCGCTCGTCGTTTACGATTTGAATGCAAAACAAGAACGCGAAGTCACCAAATTATACATTGATAAATCGCCGTTCGTCGGTAAGAGAAATTTCGTCTGGTCGCCGGACAGCCGCTGGCTGGCGTTTTTGACGCTCGCGCCGGACACGCGTTCTTACACGAACGTCAGCGTCGTGCCGGTCACGGGCGGCGCGGCGGCGCGTCCGATCAGTTTTCTGGCGAATTCCAACAGCAATTCGATTTCGTGGAGTCCCGACGGCGCGTTTATTCTATTCGACACCAGCCAGCGCACCGAAGAAGGTTCGCTCGCGCGGATTGATTTGCAGCTTCGCACGCCGAAATTCCGCGAAGACCAGTTCCGCGATCTTTTCAAAGAGGAAAGTCCAAAGCAAAAATCGCCGCCCGCGCCGGTCAAACCGCCAAATCCCGAAACCGCGCCGACACCGAACGTCGCGCCGTCTCCGGCAGTTTCGCCGACACCGACGACGACACCGAACGACGCGCTGCTGTCGCCTTCGTCGCTCGTGGACGAGAAAAAACCGGACGAAAATAAAGCGGCGACGATTAATTTCGACGACATTCGCCGCCGTCTGAGCCTTTTGGAAACGGGCGTGGATGTCGGCAATCAAATTATCGCGCCCGACGGAAAAAGCGTTTTGGTGCTGGCTTCGAGCGAGGGACAATTCAATTTATACCTGCTTCCGCTTGACGAACTGGCGAAAGATTCGTCGGCGAAACAACTGACTTCAACGCCAAATTTCAAATCCGACGCGCAGTTTTCGCCCGATTCAAAGGAAGTTTTTTATCTCGAAAACGGCAGAATCAACGTCGTCAGCGTGGACAAACGTGAAATTCGCCCGCTCGCGCTGAATCTCGATATGAACGTCAATTTCGCCGAAGAAAAGATGGAAGTTTTCAATCAGGGCTGGCGTTTTATGCGCGATAATTTTTTCGACGCGAATTTCAACGGCGCGGACTGGAACGCCGTTCATCGAACTTACGAACCGCTGATCGCCGCCGCGCGAACGGGCGACGAAGTGCGCCGTCTGATGTCGCTGATGGTCGGCGAACTGAACGCGTCGCATCTGGGAGTAAATTCTCCGCCGAATCCGGCGACGCAAGCCGTTCCCATCGGCAAACTCGGTCTGCGTTTTGACCGCGCCGAATACGAAACGAACGGGCGTTTGAAAGTCACGGAAATCATTGATTTATCACCGGCGGCGGTTTCGCAGAACATCAGAGTCGGCGATTATCTAACGAGCGTGGACGGCGAAAAAATTGACGGCGCGGCGAATTTGGACGAACTTTTGGAGAACAAAGTCGGACGGCGGACAGTTTTGAAAATTTCCGCGTCGGCGGACGGCGCGAACGCGCGCGAAGTCATTCTTAAACCGATTTCGACCGGCGCGGAAAAAAATCTGCTGTATCGGCAATGGGTCGAAAATAATCGCGCCTATGTCGCCAAAATCAGCAATAATCGGCTCGGCTACGTTCATTTGCCCGATATGTCGCAAAATTCGCTGTCGCAGCTTTATGTGGATTTGGACGCGCAGAACGAAGGCAAAGAAGGCGTAATTATTGACATTCGCAACAATAACGGCGGTTTTATCAATCCATATGTCGTTGACGTTTTATCGCGGCGCGGTTATTTGAATTTTCAGGCGCGCGACCAATGGACGACTCCGGCGCGTTCGGCACTCGGACAGCGCGCGCTCGAACGTCCGACGGTGCTGGTGACAAATCAGCATTCGCTGTCCGACGCGGAAGATTTCACCGAAGGTTATCGCGCCCTGAAACTCGGCAAAGTCGTCGGCGAACCGACCGCCGGCTGGATTATTTTCACGTCCAACGTCCAGCTTTTCGACGGCACGAGTTTCCGCATTCCGTTCGTCCGCGTGACCGACAACAACGGCAAAACCCTCGAACTGAATCCGCGCCCGGTTGATGTCGCAGTAACCCGTCCGATTGGCGAAACTTTGACCGGCAAAGATTCGCAGTTAGACATCGCAGTGCGCGAATTGCTCGGGCAAATCGGAAAATAATGCGGAAGTCCGCACGAAGTAAGGGCGCGGTCAAAACGCTCTTACTTCGTGCGGACTTCCGCAACTGTATAATTTAGCGGCGGCTAATCTTCTTCTTCCTGTTTCCCGCCGCTTTGATAGTAAAGCCAAAATAAAATCGCCGCGATGATGGCGAAAACGATGTTCAGCCAGAAAGTGTAATCAATCTTGAACTGCACCATTTCGCCGAGCGTCGGACGCGCCGTCGGCAGTATTCCGAGCAGGGCGTAAATGTAATGCACCGTAATTCCCGCCGCGACCATACAAATATACAGCAGCAACGACAGATACGCCGTGTATTTCCAGCCGTAGTATTTATGCTGAATGTAAACGACCGTCGCCGCGACCAAATCCGCGCCCAAAAAACTCATCACGCCGCCGAACGAAGCGTTTTTCGACCAGAGCATCGCCGCCAGCGGCACATTGCCCATCGAACCGATGAATGTGAAAAACGCGACGACCGGCGCGACCGCCGCGTTTTCGACGACGGCGAAAAACGAAGGCGCGTCGCTGCCGGCTTGCAGAAACAGCGAATTCCAAAACGACTGCGGCACGAAAACGGCGATGAATCCGGCGACCAGAAAGCCGAAAATGATTTCTTTGTAAACCATTTTCCACTCCATAAAAAACGATTTGGCGACTTTTTCCCAGCTTTCGCGCGAAGTCAGTTTTTCCTTCCAGCTTCTGTCTTCGTCCGCGTCGTCGTTCATCTCCATTCCTTCGTCTTTCTGCTGCTGTTCCGCCGTTTCTTCCGCGTTTTCGGCGAGCGATTTCGGGAAATAAAGCCACGTCAGCAGATATAAATACAGAATCATAAAACCGCCGAGCAGAAAATTGCCGAGCGTGAATTTCCAGCCGAGCAAAACCCACAAAACGATGCCGAGCTCGATCACCAGATTGGTCGAGGCGACGAGAAACACGAGCGCATTCGTCGCGTTCGCGCCCTTCGTCCAAATCGAACGCGTTGCGGCGAGCGCGGCGAACGAACACGACGATGAAATAAAACCGAAAAATGAAGCCAAGCCGACCGGCTTCGCGCCGCGCTCGCCGAGCGTATCCGCCATCTGTTTGCGCGACACCCAGACCTGAATGCCCGCCGAAATAATATAGCCGAAAACCAACGCCCACAATGCTTTCCAGAGCATTCCGCCGCTGGTTTTCAACGCTTCCAAAACCTGTTCCATAGTAAAATCCCTCCTTGCTCGAAAATTAATGGTTCATTCGTGACGGTCGAAACCGCATAAATATCTGAAATCCGCCGTGATTCTGCCCGCCGTAAACGGGCGCGATTGCCGCCGAATTGCGGTTGTAAGTCGCCATTGCGCCCAAGCCGACATCAATGCCTTTGTCTTTGATTAAATCACGAATATAACCGACGGAAAACGCGCCGACGAGAAAATTGCGATGCTCGTAAATCGGGTCTTCCAAAACCAGTTCGTGCGCCGATTTCTGGACTGTTTCGGCGCGTCCGAAAATCGTGTTTTTCTGGAATTGGTAGTTTGATTCGTATAAAAAAGCGTTCGTGCGCCCTTCGTCATCGTGATTTTGTCCCCAGACAAAGGCGTTTGACCAGTTGCGGTCGCCGGTGAAATTTTTGTTGTAAACCGCCGAAGCCGTCGTCCGGCGGCGAATTTTGATGTCGGGTTCGCTCGGTTCGGGATTTTTCAGATAACCGTGTGAAATCTGAAATGACCATTCCTTCGTCGGGTTGAACGAAAATCTGCCGCTGAACGAATCGAGCTTCGGTTTATCGAAATTATAACGGTTTTCGTCCGGCTCGCGCCCTTTGAAAGCCGACGCTTCAAACTTGAATTTATCGTAAGTGTAACCCGCCGTGACCACGCCGAAAGTGATGTGCGTCGCATCTTCCCAGTGATGTCCGATGGGCGCGTCAGGATTATCCATTCCCGACAGACGGTGCATAAAAGTCGGCGGACCGAGCGCGGGTTCACCCGGCATTCCGGCATAAATATAAACCGATTGTTTGTCGTCGAATTTGTGCGACAGCGTGACGGCGAGTTCGCTGAACAAATCGTGCGGGTGCTGGCGGTCGTGAATCGGTTCGCCGCCGAAAGTTTCGCCCGACTGGTATAAAAGCGGATAGCCGTAACCGCGCTCGATAACGGGATCGAGACTCATCATCACGCGAAAACCGAGCTGCGTTTTGTTGGTCAGCGGGCGCGAATACATCGCCATCAGCATCGAAGGCGCATCGAAACGGCTGCGGCTGCCTTTGCCGGCAATCGAAACATCGCGGCTCGAACCGACCGCCGTGTAACGCGCGAAAAAAGTTCCGTGCAGCATCAGCATTCCGCCGTCGCCGTAGGTTTTCATCCACGCATACATTGGTGTCGAATCGGCTCCCCACGCCGTTCCCGAACTTTCCCGCGACATCGGATCGTTGATATTGACGACCGAACGCATCATCATTTCGTCGCCGCTCATTCCCGCCATTCCAGACATTCCCGCCATCTGATGATCGCCGTGATTCATTCCCGGCATATTCGCCATCGAGTCGCCGGATTTTTGGTCGTCCATTCTCATACCGTACATCGAATCATCGGATTTTTTATCGGGTTTTTCCATCTTCACCGCGTCGCCCGCCATCGTTTCGTTTTCTTCGTCCGTCGAAGGCACGCGCGCGATTTTTTCGGGCATTTTCACGTTCGCGTCAGGCTGCACGCCGACGAAAAGATTGCCCCACATTCCGCCTTTGGCGTGTCCGCGCACCGAGCAGAAATATTTATACGCGCCGTCTTCATTGACTTTAACGACGATTTCCTCCGCTTGCATCGTTTCGTCCGCGCCTTTCGCCGCCAGCTTTTCGCTGCCGACCGTTCCCGTGATGTCCGGCGCGACGGTGAACTCGCCGGAAATTTGTCCGAAACGAACATCGTGGCGCATATCATCGTCCGAATTAACGAACAAAATCTTCAAAACCGCGCCGTTCGGGACGACCAAATTCGGATTTCGCAATCCCTGAATCCGATACGAAAGCATATCGTCTTCCTGTCCGGTGGTGGCGACCAGACGAATTTCTTGTTCGGTAAAAGTTAAGCTCGATTTGTTTTTTACGCCGACGGTTTGCGATTTTTCCAAATTCGCCAAGTCAGCTTGTTTAACCGTCTTTTTTTCGCTTGAAACGAGCGTCAAAGCGTTGTGCGCGAAAGCGTTTGCGCTGAACAAAAGCGCGAAAAACGCTAAAAATAATACTTTTTTCATATAATAATTTCTGTCTTATAAAGCAGAATTCGATCTGATAATCGCTGCGAAAATTTGGTATTCGCAAACATTAAAAGTCAAATCAACTGCCGTTTTCGGCAAACGACAATCCGTTCGAGTTTTCAACCGACTCGGTGATTTTTGATGGTATTTATCAATGCTTTATAAAACAGGCGGGGCGCGGGGCGGCGTGAGCCGTTGAAGGTAGTTTGAATTGTAAAAATGATTTTCAAAGTGAAACTTCGCCGGCGCAATCTCGGCGATTTCGATTGATTTCGCCGCTTTCGTCGTCAGATTTTGCGGCGCGAGAATTTTTTGAATATTAATATTCTCAAACTTATTAACGAACAAAGCCTGGGAAGTTTTGGCTAAACAATTACAATTTCCCGAAACATTGACGATTTGCGCCGCGTTGTTCGACTGTAACTGTTGCGAATCATTCATTTCGCCCGTCATCTGATGACACGAAACCGCGTGGTTTTCCGCTACCGCCGAATGATGAGAACACGCGCAAGCCGCGATTACGGACGCAAACAGCGACAAAATAACTGTTAAACTTATCCCGAATTGTTTCAGCCGCCGATTTTTCATTTGTGAAATATAATTTTGATTAGAGGATTTTTATCGGCATAAGTTTGCTCGCAAAAATCGCCTTCGGCATCATTAAATCATATTATTTAAAGCGATTTCAACGCAAATAAAATGGCGTGAATAATGAAACCCTACAATCATTATTCACGCCGCTTGTTCGCCCGTTACCCCCAACGGGCGAAATTTTGTATAAATCAAAATAAATTTTCGGAAAACCGCGCGAATGACGAAATAGTTATTATTCGCATCACTTAATTCGCTTTTCACCTCAATCGAACGAAATCTTAACTTCATTATGAGAATAAACAATCGGCTTTGAGGAATTCTTGAATCATTTTTGGACGGTGATTTTCCGAACTTGAGAAAAACTTGAGAATCCGCGAAAAGCGATGACGGGCGTTCGGCATCGTCCGGTGTTTGTTTTGGTGTTATTTAAGCAGTTGTTGAAAAACACGCCGTGTTTCGGGCGCGGGCGCGACACCGAGTTCTTTTGATAAAAGATTTCGCACCGTTTCGTATTGTTCTCTAACGGCGAAAGATTTGCCCTGCGCGGCGAAAACTTTCATCGTCAGACGGTGGATGTCTTCGCGGAACGGATCGGTTTGCAATATCTGATCGGTAAATTTCAAAACGCCCGACCAGTTTTTTTCGCTGAATTCAAGTTTCGCCAGCGCGGTCAAAATTCGCATAAACTGCTTTAAATAATAATGACGTTTTTCTTCAACCCAATCTTCATAAACGCCCGCCATAAACTCGCCGCGATAGAGTGCGCGCGCCGCTTCTAAATTTCGACGAAAAGAGGCAATGTCTTTTTCGCGCTTGGCTTTTTCGGCGGTGTTGATAAAATTTTCAAAATTTTCCGTATCAATCGAATAGACGAGTTCAGGATTTAATTGATACGCGCCGTCGCGGAAAATGAGAAAATTTTGTTTGAATGTCTGCCGGCTGTTTAACGCTTTGCGAATATGCGAAATCGTCGGATGAAAGTTTTTTTCGATGGTCGTCAGTTCATCGGCTCCCCAAAAATTATCAATTATAATATCTTTTTCGGCACGCTGATTTTTGCCGGCGGCGATAAAGCAAAAAATATCCCGCGCTCGTTTAGTCGTCCAGGCATCAGACGCAAACGGCTTCGTCGGGTCGCGGTATATTTCGATAAATCCCAGCATATTAACGGTTAAATCAGTGATATTTGAGAATTGCGCGTCAATCGCAGCCGACTGGAAACTGCTCGCCGATACTTGATTTTTTTCCTTACGCGCCGGTTGTGACGCGCCCAGCGCGACCGACTCGCGCAAAGCGGGCGGAAGTTTTTCGAGAACTTTCTGATCGGCAAAAAGATGCGGATTTTTCTGAATCGCGCCGCGCAACAAATATTCGTAATCAAATCGCGCCGCCAAATTCAGCGTTTTTTCCAGCGGCGGCAGCATCGCCTGACGACTGCCGAGCGCGAAATGTGTTTCAGCCAGCAAAAGCGACGCAGACGCTTCATCGTAGTTCAGATTTTGCTGGCGAAAGAACGCGATAAGTTCTTTGATTTCTTCGACTAAGCCGTCAATTTGACCTTGCGCCAAACGCGCGCGGCATAAAATCAGCCGGACGGTTTTCGTGCCGAATTGATTGTTCGTTTGCGAACGCGCCGCCAGCAAATTTTCCAGTAATCCGCTCGCCTTAATCGCATCGCCGCGAAGGAGATAAAATTTTGCCCGTTCTTCATCGTAATCGCGGGTCGTCAAATCCACTCCGGCATCTTCGTAGGCTTTTAACGCTCTTTCATAAAATTCGCCGGCGTGCGAAAAATCCGCTTTTTCCCGGTAGAAATTGCCGTAAGCCTCAAAAATTTCCCCGCGCAGCGATTTTAAATTAAAAATTTGACAAATTTCCAGGGCGCGTTCCAAATGTTTTTCGGTCTCTTCAAATTCACCGCGATAGAGATACATTTGCGCCACATTTAAATGTCCGGTCGCTTCCTGCGGCAAAAGTTCGCCGGTTTTGCTGTCGCTGAAAATTCGTTTAAACCAGCGTAAAGCCTCGCTGAAATCGCCGCGAAAACCGGCGGGCAAGGCTAAATTATGCGTCACCAAACGAATATAATGTTTGTTTGCCTGCTGTTCGGCGAGTTCCAGAGCGCGGTGAAATTGATTTTCCGCGCTAGTCCACGCGCCTTGTTCGATAAAACAAAGTCCGCGCGTGTTGGCGCATTTCAAAAATGTTTCCGAATCTTCAGCCGCCAGTTTTTCGGCTTTTTCCAAATAATGAAAAGCGGCGGCACAGTCGCCTTTGCGCCGCGCCAGACTCGCCAGCGAATGAAGAGCTTCGGCTTCACCGACTGTATCCTTATTTTTCGCCAGAAGTTTGCTCGCGCGCGGCAGTAGTTTCGACAATTTGACAACTTCGCCGCGCAGCCGCGCGATTTCCGCCTTATGAAGAAGCGAACGCGGAAACTTGTCTAAAAACTCCGGCGGAATTTTTCCGATAAAATTATCAAGCGTCGTAATCGCGCCGCCAATCAGCCATTCGCCGCCGTTTTCGGCGATAATCTCCGCCGCTTTGAGATAGTTTTCGGCTTCTAAAAGAAACGGCAGCGCGCTTTCCCATTGGTTTTCCGCGAAGAAGAAATCAGCCATCCGCTGTCGTTCGCGTTCGAGTTCCACCCGCCCGATTTCCGAGCGGAGCCGACGTTGCAGAAAATCACGAAAAAGCGGGTGAAAACGATAAACTTCGCCGGTTTTGATCTCGCCCGCGACGGTTAAGAATAAATTTTTCTGCAATAGTTCGGGCAGCAGCGCGGAACATCGCAAATCAGGAAACAACCGGCTGCAAACATCGAGCGGCAAAGAGTTTAGCAGCGACAGGCGCAAAAGTAAATGCTGTATTTCATTCGATTCGCGCGAAAAAACTTCTTCGGCGAAATAGTCAAAAATATCTTTTTCCGACTGGCGCAGAATATAACCCAGATCAATCGAAAGTTTGTCCGAACGCGTGTCAATTTCCTGCTCCGCCAGTTGTTTAATCAGTTGGAGCGCAGTGATCCAGCCGTGTGTCCGCTCCCGATATTCGGCAATTTCCGCGTCGTTTAATTCGACATTCAGCGTCTGCCGGAAAAGTTCGCGCATTTCTTCGTCGGTAAACAGCAAATCTACTCGATTAATCACCAGCGCGCGCGATTGAATGCGGCGGCGTGTAATCGCCAGCGGCGGCAGATCGCGCGTTGTAATTATCAGGTGCAGAATGTCGGACGAATACTGCAAAATTCGGTCAACCAATTGATGCACCACCGTTTCGCGCCCGATGTGGTGATAATCGTCCAAAACCAAAATGAACGGCTGTTCGATGGTTTCGAGAATTTCATTGAGCAGCAAATCAACAGCTCTTTCGGGAAATCTGAGCAGATCGTCAGTGGCTTTTTCGAGATAGGGCAGAATTTTTTCGCCGAAATGCGGCGCGAAATTTTTAATGCCGTGCGCGATATAGCCGAGAAAAACAAACGGATCAGCGTCCGTGTGATCAAGCTGATACCAAACCGCCTGACGCGAACTGCGGCGGATAAAATCGGAAATGAGAGTCGTTTTCCCGCAGCCCGCGTCAGCCGCGATCAAAGTTATCGGCGCGTTTATGTTTGCCTGTAATTTTTCTGTTAGGCGCGGACGCGGCAGCATCTCGCTAACGATACGCGGCGGCAGCAGCTTTGTTCGCAGAAAAAAATTCGGTTTTGACATTAAAATTATTTTGGTTTTACATTTATGATTTTACAAAATTATTTCACAAACCGGAGAATTTTGCGAGTAATTATTGTCTGACCCGCTCGACCGGCGAGTTTTTCCCGGTTAAATAATTCTTTGAATCGCAGAAATATTCCGGCAGTTTTATTCCGGCAACTTTTATCTGCGCTATACACATTCTTGCGTTTTGATTTATGATTTGGCAGACATTTTACAGGGAAGTAAAGTATAAACAATTCAAAGCAATAAGTGGATATAATTCCGCTTTTTCAGGCGCGATGTTGATTCGCGTCGGTTTCTAAACGCTCATCAAATTACAAAAATGAAAGACCTCGAAAACGTTTTTACTGAGATTAAAAGTCTGCTCGATTCAAACAAAGAATGGCTTTTGATTAACTTATCGGGTGAAACTTTCGCTTTACGAAACGACGAAATCGAACTCGATTTACAGCCGCCTAAAATTCTGTTTGGATTTTTGGACGCGAAAGGTTTTCAAACGTGGCGCGTCGCGGAATTTACGCGGCGGAAAAATGAAATTCTGCTGAATTTAACGCGCAATTTCGGCAAAGAAACTAAAAAAATCCGTCTGGTTCCGCGCGTTTCCGCCGATGAATTGTCCGCCTCGATAAAACTTGCCCGACTTGAAAAAGCCAATAAAATCGCCGCTTTGATTGCCGCAAATGTGGACGGCGCAAAAATCACGCGGATCAATCTCAATCAGGAAAACGGACGTTTCGCGCAAATCTACGCGGAAAACCGGCAGGGCGCGCGGACGATGTTTTTATACGATGTTTCGGAAACCGCCACGCCCGAAATTCTCGTTTCAAACGCGATTTGGCGGCTGTCAAAACTTGAACGGCGTATCAGCAAACCGATTATGGAAATTTCTGTTTTGGCGGAAAAGAAACGGCTCAAAAATTTACGGAAACTGCACGCGCTGTTAAATGAAACATGGAAAGCAAAGATAAAAATTTACGAATTGACAAATTCGGAAAATAAAATGCCGCCCACTATAATCCGGCGCAAAACTCTGGAAAAAAAAGACTTATGGCGCGAAAAACCGAAGGGAATTCAACTGCCGGAGGGTCGGGAAATTAGCCGCACGGCGCGGGAAATCGTCAAATTCGCGCCCGCCAAAATTGATACGTTGTTCACCAAACACGGCGAAACTTTGCGTTTTGAAGGTTTGCCTTTCGCGCGGGTCAGGAAAACTTTTGACGATGAAAAATGCTGGTTCGGCATCGAGCGCGAAAAGCGGATTTTAAATGAAAAATCGCGCGAAGAATTTTTTGAGCTGCTTGAAAATTTGGAAATTTACCGCCGTTTCGATACGCCGAACAGACATCACGCGCTCTTTCAACTCGAGCCTGAAGCGTGGCTCGAAGCGGTTTTGAGACGCGGCATCAAACAGCTTGACGCGAATCTGATTTTGTCGCCGCTGCATAATCAATTTCGCGCCGAACGTGACAAAATTGATCTTCTGGCACTGCGAAAAGACGGACGCTTGATAATTATCGAATTAAAAGTCGCGCCCGACCGCGAAATGGTTTTTCAGGCTGTTGACTACTGGCGAAAAATCGAATTAAGCAGAAGAAAGGGGAATTTGCGGGAAATAAAGCTCTTCGGAGATTTAGCAATCGCCGACGCGCCCACGCTCGTTTATCTGGTCGCGCCGACGCTGAGTTTTCACCGCGATTTCGCGTTTTTCGCCAAAACCGTCGCGCCCGAAATCGAGATTTTCCGGTTCAATCTCAACGAAAAATGGCGCGAATCTCTTCGGGTGATGAACGTCGAAAAGGTTCGCCAGAGCTGATTTTATCGGCGAAACTAAAAAACCTCAATTTAAAATTGACCTGTGCGGCATTTTTCATTTATAATTACCGTTTCTCAATTGACAAGAATTTTTGTCGGTCAGCAAAGGAGATATTAAAACATAATGAGTTACGCAATTATCAGAACAGGCGGAAAACAGTTTGCGGTCGAAGACGGACAAACTTTGCGCGTGCCGAGCATCGAAGGTAAAGAAGGCGATACGGTCGAATTTGAAACTTTACTTTCCGGCGAAGGCAAAGACGTTAAATTTGGCGGCGCGGCGATTAACGCCACGATCAAAAAACACGGGCGCGGCGATAAAATTATCGTTTTCAAGAAAAAACGCCGCAAACAATACAAACGCAAACAAGGTCATCGTCAAGATTACACGGAAATCACAATTGATAAAATTTAATCGGAGGAAAATGGTTCTTTGGCGGCTGGTTTTTGGTTTTATAAATCCAAAATCCAAAATCCAAAATCCAAAATAGAATTATGGCTCATAAGAAAGGTGTCGGATCATCGCGCAACGGACGCGATTCAAACGCTCAGAGATTAGGTTTAAAGAAATTCGGCGGCGAAAAAGTGCGCGGCGGAAACATTTTGGCGCGTCAGCGCGGCACGAAATGGAAACCGGGCAAAAACGTCGGAATCGGTAAAGATGATACTTTGTTTTCACTAATTGATGGATTCGTCAAATTTGAAAGTAAAGGTCAAAAAGGCAAATTTATCAGCGTTTACGCGGAAGGCGCGACGGAACTCGCGCCCGCTGTCGTTGCCTAAAGCGAAAAGTTTTCCACAGTTGTGGAAAACTTTTTAAAGTCGAAACGTCCGCATCAGAACTTTCAAATTTTGATGCGGCATTTTTTGTGCAGTCAACTTACTTTTCAGATTTTTCCCGAAGCGCGTCAAGCCGTTTCCGCGCTTCGACCGCTTCGGCAGTTGCGGAAAACTTTTCGACGATCTCGCGCCACGCCGCCCCATTGTAGTGCAGCAATTTCGTGCCGGCATTAAAGTCGAAACCAATGCCGATTTTTCGGTAACGATCCAGCGCAACATAATTTAAGTAAAAACTGTGCAGCGGCGCGCCGGAAGCCGCCATTTCGCGGCGGTCGAGTTTTCTGGTTGCGTCGCCGGAAATTTTCAGCGCGGTTTCCTCCATCAAATCACCGAAAAGCAGTAAAATCGCCGGACGCAACGGCGAAGCGGCGTAATTTTCGAGAAAAAGCCGCGCCCGTTCGATTTTTTCAAAACCGTCCGAAGACTGAATCAATCGCGCCAGCCGTTCGTCGTCGCCGCGCCGAAATTTACCGAAAACAGCTTCCGACTGAATCCAGCCGAAATCGTTCGGCGAAGACGCAACGCGGTAAAAAATTACGCCGTCGGCTTCTTTTGAACCGGAAATCAAAACGATTCTGCCGAGCCGCATTCGCTGAATTGATTTGGCGAAAAGACTCGGTTCGACGCGCAAAACCGCCAGTCTTTCATCAACGACAATCGCCGTGTTAGCGGCTTCGGCGGATTTTTGCGTGACGATTGCCAGTCTGTTAATTTTCTTCGGCAAACGACGTTTTTGAGCTTCGAGATGCGGCGTAAAAATGAAAAAACTCAACAGAAAGACGAGTGAAAAAGAGTATTTCATAACTTTCTCCTTAAAAAGTCGAGAGATGTTTAATTGAACTTAGAAAAGTGAAAAATTTAGCCTTTTACTTTGGCGTTTAAAATTCTGTTCTGGATTCCGGCGTGATGAAAATGACAGATGGCGATTGCCAGCGCGTCCGCCGCGTCGTGCGGCTGCGGGACGGTTTTCATTTTCAAAAGCAGGCGCACCATTTCCTGAACCTGATGTTTTTCGGCGTTGCCGTAACCGACGACCGTTTGTTTAATCAGACGCGGGCTGAATTCGGAAATCTCCAAACCCGCTTTTTCGCCGAGTAGCAACACTACTCCGCGCACCTGTCCGAGCTTGAGCGCGACTTTGACATTGGTGGCGTAAAAGGCTTCTTCGACTGATAAAACGTCCGGCTGAAATTTGGCGATGACGGCTTCCACTCCGTTGTAAATTTTCAAAAGCCGTTTGGAAAAAGATTCCTTCGGACTTGATTTGACCGTGCCGAAATCAACCAGCGAATACTTCAATCCGCTGCCTTCGATTATGCCCCAGCCGAGCGTTTCACTGCCCGGATCAATTCCTAAAACACGCATCTGTGATAATTACCAGATTCCAAATTCCAGATTGTAGACGGCGGCGAATTTGGCTGACTTGTGAAAATTCTGTTGATCAGCCGCAAAATGAAACCAACAAATATTTTGAACTGCTCGCTAAATTTAGAGTCTCAAGATAACTTAAATCCTTCGCAAATAGCAAACGGATAAATTTTTAATAAAAACCGGCGCGAATAAATTTTCGCTTTATTTATTACGAAGTTTCGACTATTTGTCGTAGAATAAAATTCTCAATGACAAACTCAAATTCGACACGTTCAATTCGCGCTTTGCTGACCGAAATAGTTGATTACGCGGGACTTTTCCCGCCGTCCGCGCTGGCGATGCCGCAAGCCGTCGCCAATTATGCGGCGTATAAAAACAGCAATTACAACTGGATGCTGGGGCGATTCGTCGCGCCGGTCAATCGGCTTGATGAATTTACGGAAAGTGCGCGCGGATTTTTTTCAAATGACGCGGGCGACATCTGGCGTTTGAGCGTTTTGGCGGGCGTGGATATTGACGAAACAGTTCGTCAAATAAAAGATTTTAACGATAAGAACGCGCCGTTCGCGGTTTGCGACGCGCTTGAATTAAAAGCCGAAACGAGTTCGCAGATTGAAGCGATGACGGAGATTATTCCGCCGGATTTGACGAGTTATTTTGAAATTCCGTGCGACAAAAATTTAGCCGATTTGGTTTCGACGCTGGCGATTTACCGGCGGCGCGCGAAGATTCGGACAGGCGGTGTAACGGTTGACGCTTTTCCCGGAAATCGAACAATCGTGCGGTTTATGCGAACCTGTCTGGCGGCGAATGTGGCGTTTAAGGCGACCGCCGGACTTCATCATCCGCTGCGCTGTCTGAAACCGCTGACTTACGAAAAAGACGCGCCCGAAGGTGTAATGAACGGATTTTTGAACGTGTTTTTGGCGGTTGGTCTGCTTCAGCAGGGATATCGAACGAGTTTGATCGCCGAACTGCTCGATGACGGCAGAACCGATAATTTTTTGTTTGACGATGACGGAGTTTTGTGGCGGCAGGAATATTTTGTCAGCAACGCGCATCTGCGCTGTCTGCGCAAAAAAAATATAATTTCCTTTGGTTCGTGTTCGTTTGATGAGCCGGTTTTCGATTTGCAGGAGATTGGACTGCTTTAAGTCAGCCAATATGTTAAAATTAGCAATAAAAGATGCGAAATTATCCATTCATCGAACCGACATTTGCTGCCCGTACGCATCAATTGGCGATTTGCCAATCAATCTATGACGCGAACGCTTTTAACATCCAAAATTGGAAAAACGGCTTTCCGATTGATTATGATATGCTGCCCGAATTAGTCATAAAATTTCTGAATTTGCTCGAAGAACTGCGAGTTGATTTCTGCATTGTCGGCGGCATCGCGTATCTTGCGTATATTCAAGATCGCAATACAAAAGACCTCGATATTTTGATTTCGGTGACGGAGCTGGAGAAAATTATTGATTATGTCGAGATAACAAACAAAGACGTTAATTTTACCAATGCCGTATTTGAAGGAATGAGAATTGATTTTCTCAAAACCTCGAATTCTTTGTTTGATTACGTAAAAAAACACGAAACAACTGAATATAATTTCACCGAAGGCTTATATCCGATTGCGACTATTAACGGACTTATCTTGATGCGTTTTGACGCAATTGTTGATCTTTATCAGAAAGGTAAATTTGAAAAAATTCCGCGCTATGAACTTGATTTATTGTATTTGACCAGAAATTTCCCCGTAGATTGGGAACATATTTGGAAAATCTCGCAAAAGTTTTTTACCGAAGGACAAATCAGCGAATTTAAGAAAATGGTGGCAGATTGGCAAAAGCCGCCTGTCAACCCATTTTTGAAATAGCCGGCAAATCGTTAATTATCAATGGTTAATCAATTTAACCGACAATTAACGATTTGGAAATAACGATTAACTATGTTTGAAATAAACGAAACACACGACCAAAATCTTAAAAGCTGGATCGAATCAGCCAACACGCCGGACACGGATTTTCCGATTCAAAATCTGCCGTTCTGCGTTTTTACGCGCGCCTGCACTTATGAAGATGTCCGCATCGGCATCGGCATCGGCGATTTTGTGCTGGACGTTTACGCCTGTTACGAATGTTGTCTGTTCGACGACGAATCTTTTGACATCGCGGTTACGGCGGACAATTATTGTCTCGACCAATCGCTGATGAAAAAACACGCCGATCTGCAAAAAGCGTTTCGCCGCCGTTTGAGCGAGATTTTGTCGGAAAATGCCGACGAAGAAACGCGCAAGAACGTCGAGCGCAATTTGATTCCGATGAGCGAAGTCGAATTTCAACTGCCCGCGCACATCGGCGATTATACCGATTTTTACTGCTCGATTTTTCACGCGACGAACGTCGGTTCGATGTTTCGTCCCGACAATCCGCTGATGCCGAATTACAAATATATTCCCATCGGTTATCACGGACGCGCCTCAAGTATCGTCGTTTCGGGAACGGAAATCACGCGCCCGAAAGGTCAAACTCGTCCCGATGCCGACGCGCCGCCCGAATACGTTGCGTCGAAAAATCTCGATTACGAAATGGAAATGGGTTTCTACGTCGGCAAATGTAACGATTTGGGCGAAACGATTCCGATTGACGAAGCGGAAGATCATATTTTCGGCTTGAGTTTGGTCAACGACTGGTCGGCGCGTGACATTCAGGCGTGGGAATATCAGCCGCTCGGACCGTTTTTGGCGAAAAGTTTTGCGACGACCGTCGCTCCGTTCGTCGTCACGATGGAAGCACTCGCGCCGTTTCGCGTTCCCGCGTTTGAACGCGATGAAAATGACCCGCAGCCGCTCGATTATTTATCGTCCGCAGAAAATAAAAAATCCGGCGGTTTCGATGTCAATCTCGAAGCTTACATTCAAACCGCGAAAATGCGCGATGAAAACGTCGAACCGTTTTTGCTTTCGCGCTCGAATATGAAGGATTTATACTGGACAATCGGGCAAATGCTGACGCATCACGCTTCGAACGGCTGCGATCTGCAAACCGGCGATTTGATGGCGACGGGAACGATTTCCGGCGAAGCGAAAGACGCGCGCGGTTGTCTTTTGGAACTGACGTGGCGCGGCACAGAACCCGTTCAACTGCCGAACGGCGAAGAACGCCGTTTTTTGGAAGACGGCGACGAAATTATAATGCGCGGATTTTGCGAAAAAGAAGGCTTTAGAAAAATCGGTTTCGGCGAATGTCGCGGTTTGATTACGCCCGCTCAATAAAAACAGCAAGGCGCGGGAAATAATTTATCAGATTCAGAAAATCCCGCCTTCCGAATAAATATTTCATCAACTGAAAATGGAAAAAATCCGAAGATTTCAAGTAGTTTCCACTGTAAATAACGGCGGAATTTACTTGAAATCTCCGGCAATTCGCGCACCGGCGAAAGATTCAGGTTGAAAGCGGTAATTTTCGAGTCAGCAGTTTAAGAGTCAATCTTCAAAGCGGAAAACCGCTGTGAAATACTTTTGTAAAACCACGAATTAGTAAATCCTGGCTCCCTTTAATCCAAAATCAGCGGGTGTAAAATTGAAATCAAGTTGTTCTTCGATCAAATTCATCACCTGCGGACTATACAGGTATTGTTTACTTCTGACTTCGAGAATGTATGTTTTCCCGACCGGCACATCGTCAAATCTGTAATATCCAAACTGATTAGTGATCGCCGTGCGAACATCACCGTTAAAATCGCTCAGATAAACAAAGGCTCTGGCGACTCCGCGTCTGCCGTCGAAAACTCTGCCGGCGACCGTCACGCCGGCGGCGGTCGCGCCGAGCGGCACTTCAAACGCGCCAATATCTACGGCGGCACCTGAAAAACGCGTAAAGCCGGTTGATCTTTGGTCAGTCGTCAATGCGGACGGCGGATTGTTACCCTGCGGATTCACCGCGCAGGTATTGTCGAAAACACAGCTATTGGCTTTGTTAAACGCCGGACTCGCATTAGTTATCGCCCGCGTGTTGGTCGGACCGCCGTTATCCTGGAGCGGTCCGAGCAGCGGATCAATCACCTGATTACCGGCAGCAACGCCGCCGACCAAATCTGCTTTGGCGTTTGGCTGCGGCGTTACGCCGACGAAGGCACTCGCTTCAAAACTGGCTTCTGCGCTGAAATTGCTGCCGATCAGATTATTGCCCAGGCTGTTGAAAATACCGAGAACATCGGTTCCGATGATGTCGGTTCCGACCAAATCGTTATTGTTGGCGACAATGTTATTTCTTACATAAACGGTTCCGATACCGAGAACTCCGGCAACATTAACGATGCCGCCGCCGCCGACCGTTGAGTTGTTATTGCTGATCGTATTGTTGGTTAAATTCATATCGCCGAGCGTGTTGCTGAGACCGCCTCCTTCGGCAGTCGTGCTGTTATTGGTGATGGTGGAATTAGCGATGGTCATTATTGCGTCGCTTATCACGTCGGTTCCGACATTGCTGACCGCACCGCCGCCGAGCGTACCGACCACACCGAGAAGAGGCGAATTTCCGTTAATTAACGAGCGGCGAATATTCGCTCTCGTTACCACCAGTGCGACGGCGCGGTTAGCGACTCCGCCGCCTAATCCGAGAGCGAAATTACTGTTGACGGTGGATTCGGTCAAATTCAGCGTTGCGCCGCCGGTATTGAGAATACCGCCGCCGTCGAGCAGCGCGGTGTTATTTGAAATGCGGGAATTGTTGACATTGACGACGGCTCTGTTGGTGGCGTAAACGCCGCCGCCGCCAGTGGTCGCCGCCGTCACAAAATTATTGTTGACATTACTATTGTTGAGATTAAGTGTGCCGCCGGAAACATAGATGCCGCCGCCGTTTCCGGTGGCGACGACTCCGTTATTCTGAATCGTCATATTATTGAGAGTCAGATTGCTGTTGCGCGAAAAAATCCCGCCGCCGCCGCTCGCCACATCCACCAGGATGCGCCCGCCAGCGATTGTAAAATTATTCATCGTCACCGTTGAATTGCTCATAACCGAAAAAATTCTCGAATTTGAGTTGGCGACATCTCTGGCGACGACCAGTCCGGCTAAACCGGCTGCGTCTATCACAATATTGGATCGAATACGTATCTCGTTGGCAATATTCGGACTTAGCGTAATTGTTTGATTGGCAAGCGTCGCGTCAAAGTTAATCACATCGTCGCCGGCGAGGGCGTTAGCTTCCTGAACCGCTGCTCGCAAGGTACAGACGGCATTTGCCCCGGAAGCGCAAATACCATCTCCGCGAGTGGTGTCGGCACCGTCATCGCTGCTGTTGACGGTGAAAGTCGCCGCTGAAGAAGAAATTGTTAAAGCTAAAATAAATAGAAATAAATGAAATATCCGACGCGCTTGATCTGAATATAAATTATTTTTTGTTATGAAAATGGTCGGATTAAATTTCAAAGCGGCGGTAGGCAGATTATGGAAGTTTGTAAACATCAGTGTATTTTTCTCCTTGAGTTGTTTTTGCAGGTAGATTACTCAAGACAATTAATGTCAAACACTGTGCCGTTTCTCAAATATCTTAAAAATGCAGATAAATATTGATGATTTCTTGTCAAAGCGATTGTTATAAAATTTTCGGTGGGGCAAAATGCCGGAGCATTTTGGACGGCGGCGGGTAAAAATTTCCCCGATTAAAGACATTTCCGCCCGCTATTTTTTCTCGCTCAGACCTCTAACTATCAAGAATCGTTCTGATCTTGGAAGCCAGACCCTCAATCGTGAACGGTTTCTGAATAAAATTCGTATTTTCATCGTTTTTGCCGTATCTGATAAGAGAATCGTCCGTGTAGCCGGAAGTGAAAAGTATTTTGACGCGCGGATAATTTTCGGTTATTTTTTTCGCCAAATCGCGTCCGCCCATCTGCGGCATCACCACATCGGTCAGCACCAAATTAATCCGCTCGCCCATTTTTTCGCAAATCCGCAGTGCTTCAACGCCGTCTTTCGCGGCGATCACTTTGTATCCGCAAAATTCGAGCATCTGCCGCGTTAAATTCCGCACGGTTTCTTCGTCTTCAACCAATAAAATTAACTCGTTTCCCTTATTCAATGGCGCGACGCGCGGTTGTTCCCGCAGATCGTCGCTTTCTTCATTAATTTGCGGCAGGTAAACTTCAAAAGTCGAACCTCTTCCAATTTCGCTTTTGACCCAAATGTAACCGCCGGTTTGCTTGACAATTCCGTAAACGGTCGCCAGTCCGAGACCGGTTCCCTTGCCGATTTCTTTAGTCGTGTAAAACGGTTCAAAGATATGCTGCAATGTTTCATTGTCAATACCGATTCCACTGTCCGATATTTGTAATAAAACATATTGACCGGCGCGTGCCAAATCGTGCCGGTTGACAGCTTCTTTTTCGAGAAAAATATTTTTTGTTTCAATAGTTACGGTTCCGCCGTTCGGCATCGCATCGCGGGCATTAACCACCAAATTCAAAATCACCTGCGAAATTTGTCCCGGATCGGCTTCAACGCGGCTGCCGTCGGGAGATAATGCAATCGCTAATTTGACGTTTTCTCCAATCAAACGCTCCAGCATCACGGCAGTATCTGAAATCACATTGTTGATGTCCAAAATTTTCGGCTGCAGCATTTGCCGGCGGCTGAACGCTAAAAGCTGTTGTGTTAATGCCGCCGAATTTTCACCGGCTTTTTTTATTTCTTCGAGGTTGTGGCGCAGTGGATCGTCAACGCTCAGACGGCGCAGCGTCAGATCGCTGTAACCGTTAATAGCCGTCAGCATATTGTTAAAATCGTGGGCGATGCCGCCTGCCAGCCGTCCGATGGATTCTAATCTTTGTCCCTGCCGCAATTGTTCCTCGCTTTTACGCAGTTTTTCCGCCGCTATTTTACTATCGGTAACATCCGTCAGCGTTCCGACCCATTCGCAAACCGCTCCGTCTTTTTCGTAAACCGGCGTTCCGCGTGAAATATATTGATGAAATGTATTATCGCCAAGATGAAGCAGCCGATATTCGGATTTGAATTTGACATTGCCCCGAAGAGCCTGCGTAAATTCATCAATCGCTCTGTCCTTATCTTCCGGGTGAAGACGCGCCGTCCATTCCCGCATAATATTTTCTTCTTTTAACGGAAATGGACTGCCGTCGGGTAGCAGCGTCGTCTGCATCACACCTTCCGAATCCGCCGTCCAAACAATTTGCGACGCGGAAGTCACCAGCGAGCGAAACCGCCTTTCGCTCTGCCGCATTTTTTCTTCGGCGCGTTTGCGGACGGTAATATCGGACAACGCGCCGATCCACTGGCGCAGTTCGCCGCTATCGTTTAAAATGGGAACACAGCGCACCGCGTAAAACCGATATTCACCGGAAACGGCGCGAATCCGGTAAACCGTGTTAAAGACGATTTTGTTTTTGACCGCCGTCAGCCATTCGTCAGTTACCGATTGCTTGTCTTCAGGATGCAGCGCGTCAGTCCATCCCATATCTTTCATCTCTTCCGCCGTCTGTCCGGTCAAACTTGCCCACCATTCGGAAAATCCTTCGTGCGGCTGTTCTTCAAGATCATTCCAAACAATCTCGGTAGTGGCTTCGGTCAGGGCGCGAAACTTTTTTTCCGAATCACGCAGTTCTTCTTCCGCTTGTTTTCGTTTGGTTATATCTAAAATCGCGCTGATAAAATGTTCGCCGCCCTCAATTTCAGACAGCGCGATTCCCAACAGAACCGGAACGCGGCTGCCGTCCTTGCGAATATATTCTTTTTCGTATTGTTCGCTGATGCCGCGCACACGGGCTTGAGCAATGGCGCGCCGGTCGAGCGCGTCAAATTCGGGTGCCGTCAGTTCGTGCCAGTTTAATTTGCCCCGCTCAAATTCTTCACGCGTATAACCGACAATTTGCAGGTAAGCACTGTTGACGTAAAGCAGTTCGCCGCTTTCATCGCACAGAGCGACACCGGCAATCGTATTTTCAGACAATGTTCGAAACCGCGTTTCACTGGCGCGTAAATTTTGTTCGAGCTTTTTTCGAGCGGTAATATCAACGATAATCCCGGCGATGCGAGAGGCTTTGCCGTCTGCGTCATATTCAGTTACGCCGCGTTGCGAAAGCCATAGAATCTCGCCCCGCGAATTGATAATGCGAAATTCGACAGTATAAACCTCCCGCGCGTCTATCGCGTTTCTAATTTTATTCCAAACCGATTCGACATCTTCAGGATGAATGAGTGCTTTGAAGTCTTTTAACTTTCCGCTGAATTCTGGATTTTGCAGAATTTCAAAGCATTCGTTGGAACATTCGATTTTGTTGTTTTGAAGATTTATTTCCCAAGTGCCGATGCCGGTCGAGGATAAGACAAAATCAAGACGTTTTTCACTTTCGACTAATTTTTTTTCCAGCAGACGATGCGATTTATTCCGAAACACCGCTTGAAATTCACGGTCAACGGCGGATACCAGTTCGATTAGATTATCTTTAGCCGCATAATTTTTAATGCCGGCAGCCGCCAATTTATCCGCCGCCGCTTTACTGATTGTTTCCGAGATGACCACAAACGGAATGTCCAAACCGCTTTCCCGCAAAATATCAAATGCTTCCAGACCGCTGAAACAGGGCATTTGATATTTTGAAACGATAACATCCCATTTGCGTTCGGCGAGCGCGTTTTTCATTTCGTCCGCCGTTTCTATCCTTTCCGACCGCACGATAAAATCGGCGTTCATTAAATGATTCAGCAGTGCAGAGGCATCGGTTTTTGAGTCTTCAATATTTAATAATCTGAGTGATTTCATATTAAATTTTTAATAAATTTTCTGTGAAAGTTTTGTTGTGCTGATCGGACGATTCTACGTTCGGTAAATTTTTATTTCCGGTAAATATTAAAATACCGCGTAGAAACATTTTCTCAGCCGCGCCTGATTTTAGAGAATAAATGCCGCCGATCCACCAATATCTTAAATTATTAATTAAGTATTCTAACTTGGCAAATAATCGTTTTTGAGCAAAGAACTCTGGGCGCAGCACCTGAGAAATTAAATAAAAAACTGTCAAAATCCGAATTTTGTCAATTTTTTGACGCGCGGCGGAAAATTTACCATTTCAATTCTGCCGACCTTAATTTAGAAATCGCCTTCTTCAACGTCAAAAACGGTTTAAAATCAAAAATAGTTTCCGGTGCTAAAAATTTTTCGGCACTGAAATTTTATTAATTTAGTTAATTCAGATATTTATGAGCAGCATAAAAAATATATCTGATGGCGCGCCATTTGTCTAATGTTTTGTAGACACAAAAGCATAAAATTGTCGGTAAAAACCCAAAAATTCAATCGGCTGAATTATTTATGTAAGCAAAATATTTTATAACTTTCGTTTAAGCGAACAAGCTCTGAATTTTTCACCCGCAAAATCAGGTGCATATTTCTAAAATTTCGGACTTTTTTTCAACAAAAAGTCTTTTCTTTTCGCAGTTTATAATGTATAAGCAAGATTGATGGTTTCGATCAGCGATAGTAAACAAAAGCATCCAAAAAGAATTGAAATTCATCTTAAAAATCGCCGGTCGGCAAAATACAGAAAAAGTTTTTGTATTTAAAAATTATGGTGGTATAATCCAAGCGGCTTTTCCGGCATTCGGACTGATATGGAAAACCTGCCGAACCATCAAACTTAAAGAAAAATATGAATAAAATTGTTGAGTATAAATCTGTTTGGCTAAGTGTCGCCTTTGTTTTATGGATTAGTTCAACGATTGCCGTTTTCGGACAATCTGTTTATACGCCGCCGGCGAATCCGTCGCCGCAGCCGAAACCTTTGCTGCAAAATATTCAGGTGCAGCCGAGCGGCGCGAAGCCTGAAGTTTCCACAAATCCGCTGATTACGAAAACCGGAAGTTCCGTCGCCGTCAACGCGACAAAAACTTCGTTTCCAATGCTTGCCGATGTGGAAATTCCGGGTTATTCGGGAATTTTGGTGGAAGACGCAAACGGCAATGTGGTGATGGAAGACAATTCCGAAAGTGCTTTTAATCCGGCTTCCAATGTCAAAATCGCCACCGCTTACGCCGTCTTGAAAACTTTCGGTCCCGATTATCGTTTTCCAACCAATTTTTGGACGGACGGACAGGTTGATAAAACCACCGGCACTCTGTACGGCAATTTATACGTTTCCGGGCGCGACCCGATGTTCGGTTATGAACACGGCGTTGACATTACGCACGAACTCAACCGGTTGGGAATTCAAACTGTCAACGGCGATTTAATCGTCACCGATAATTTTTCAATGAATCACAGCGCGTCGTCGCAGCGCGCCGGTTCAACGCTTCTTTCGACGATGGATGCGGCAAAGCGTCCGCTTGCCGCCAACCGCGCCTGGCAGAATTTTCTGACCGCTTCCAAAAAAACGGATGTCGTCAGAACCTTTCCGAGCGTCGCCGTTTCCGGCAGCGTTTACGTGCAGCCGATTCCGACGAACGCTAAACTGCTGTTCTCGCACGAATCCGCGCCGATGCGCGAAATCGTTAAAGTGACGCTGTGTTATTCAAATAATTTTTTGGCTGAACGGCTCGGCGATATGCTCGGCGGCGCGTTTGCCGTCTCCCGCATTGTCCAGCAAAACGCGCAGATTCAGCCGTCCGAATTTTACATTCAAACTGCCAGCGGTCTCGGCACCAATCGCGTAACGCCGCGCGCGATGATGCGGCTTCTGCGAACTTTGGAAAAGGAATTAGCCAGAAATAAAATGACTTTCGCCGATATTATGCCGGTTGCCGGCGTTGACAAAGGCACGCTCGAACGCCGCTTTGACACGGATTTTTCGCGGGGCAGTGTGGTCGGTAAAACCGGAACGCTGGGAAATACAGACGGCGGAGTCAGCAGTTTGAGCGGCGCGATTCAGACCAATCGCGGCAAACTTTTCTTCGTCATTTTCAATCAGCGCGGCAGCGTCGCCCGTTTCCGCAGTTTTCAAAATTCGCTGGTTTCTTTAATTCAAGGACAACTCGGCGGCGCGTCACCGATTATTTATACGGAAATTCCGCTTGATACGCGGCTTGCCGGAACGCGCATCACTTATCCGAACGCGCTCGCCGTCAGTAACTGAAATTTCGCCGTCAATTTTATCGCAGACAAGAGGAAGCAGAGAAGTCGCTTCCTTTTGTCTTTTGTCTGGCGATTCGGCGAAAAAAACGGACAATTGACGCTTGGAAATAACGAAATCAATCAGCTTTATAATGCTTTTTCGCGCGAAAATTTGAGATGGAAAATATGGACGAAAATCAAGTGAACGAGCGAAAATATCGTGAGCGCGTTTACGATATTGTCAACAAAATTCCTGCCGGATGCGTAATGACTTACGGACAAATTGCTGAAATCTTGGGCGCGGGCTACACGCCGCGCACCGTCGGTTATGTGATGCGCGCCGCCGATACGCAAAACGTTCCGTGGCAGAGAGTGATTAATTCACAGGGAAGCTGTTCGACCGGAAAAATGACAATGCCCGTCAATTTGCAGCAGAAAATGCTCGAAGACGAAGGAATTGTTTTTGACCCGAAAGATCGCTGCGACTTAAAAATTTATCGCTGGTTTCCCGAAGGTTTTGAGGATCAAAAAGACGACGAACAACCGACTTTATTCGGTTAGATTAAATTTAAAGTTTTCTGATTTACTTTTTACCTTCCCCATTTCAATTTGTTTCGCAAAACGTCGAAATAATTCCGATTGGTGGGTTTTATCAGATTAAAACTCGTCGTGCTTTTGCGAATCAAAACGTGGTCTTGCAATTGGATTTGATAGCCGATCTGTCCGTCCAAAGTTAAAACTACGCCTTCGTTTTCGTTCTTTAATTGTATTTTTATTTCCGCGTCGTCAGGCACGACAATCGGGCGGTTAGTCAGCGTAAACGGACAAATCGGAGTTAAAACGACGGCGTTCATCGAAGGATACAGAATCGGACCGCCCGCCGAAAGATTATACGCGGTCGAGCCGGTCGGGGTCGAAACGATCAAACCGTCGGCGCGAAAAGAATTAACGTAAAGATTGTTGAGATTGACTTCAATTTCGATAATTCGCGCCAGCGCGGTTTTATTGATGACGACATCATTTAAAACCCGCCCCGTTTCAAGTTTACTGCCGCCGCGCCAATGTTCAACGTCGAGCATTACGCGGCGGTCGGTTTCGTAATCGCCTTCTAAAATCGCTTCGAGCGCGGAAAACATTTCTTCAATGCGAAATTCGGTCAAATAACCCAAACTTCCGTAATTGATTCCCAGAATCAAAATTTCGCGTTCGCCCGTCAAACGCGCCGTCGAAATCATCGTGCCGTCGCCGCCGAGAACGACGATTAAATCCACTTCGTTTTTAAATTCTTCGACTTTGACGGTTTGAATTTCGCAAATTTCGGATTCGGCGCGCGGTTTTCCGATCAGGTCAATTCCGCGTTCCGCCAGCCAGTCGGAAAGTCGGCAAGCCGTTTCCCAGGCTTCTTTGTGTTTCGGTTTGACCACTACGCCGACGCATTTTATTTTTTTGTTTACCATCTGAACTTAATGATTATCCAATTAATTGGAAACTGCAACTTAATCGGAAACTGCAGCCGACTAAATTTCAGGCATTTATTGAAATCTTACAGTTTTGGATGTTCTTCGACAAATTTCAGCAAGTTTTCAACATACGCGGGAAACGCCGGACAAGTTATTTGATGCGCGGAAAGCAACTCGTCGGCGACGCTCGTATCGTAAGTTTGCGGCACGAAAAAATAAGGCACGGAAGGAAACGGCAAACCTGAAATGACGGGCGAAAACGGCAGCATCAATGATTTTTCGATCAACTGCGCGGGCGGTTTGATGACGGAATGTTTGTTGGTCAACGCTTCGGCAATTTCGTCGAAAAGCTGTTCGGTCGTCAGCGGATGCGGGTCGGCGAGGGCGATGGTTTTGCCGACGGCGTTTTCATCTTTCGCCAACGCCGCAATGCTTTCGACGACAAAATCAACCGGCACCAGATTTAATTTGACGACCGCGTTGCCGACATTGACGAAACGCAGCAGATTCGGTGCTTTTCGCAAATAATTAATCAGCGAATAAATGCCGTCGTATTTGGCGGTTTCGCCGGTTTCCGAATCGCCGACGACGACCGCCGGACGATAAATTGTTACGGGCAGTTTTTCCTTTAATTTTTCGACATCCAGTTCGGCGAGATATTTCGTCTCTTCATAAAAATTGCGAAAACCCGCGTCGTGTTCGAGTTCCGATTCGTAAATCGCGCCCATTCGTTTTCCCGCCACATAGCAGGTTGAAATATAATTGTAACGGCGCAAATCAGACAATTTTTCGACGATTTTATTGACGTTGCGCGTTCCTTCGACATTTACCTGATGCGCGATTTCCTTTTTAACGCCCAAATCATAAATCGCGGCGAGATGGTAAACATCAGTCGTATTTTTCAACACCATCTCTAAATCGGCGGCTGACATTCCGAGATTTTCAAGCGTGATGTCGCCTTCGACAATCACAAAATTTTCCGGCGACGTATCGGAGTCGGCGGCAATCTTCGCCGCTGTTTGAGCTGCTTTTTCAATAAAATCCTTTTGCGCGAGCAAAAAAAATTGCGTTCCGGTTTTCGCCAGCCGTTCGACTAATTTGGCGGCGATAAAACCCGGAAACCCGGTCAGGAAAATCGTTTCGTTGAAATTCATAATTTATGCAAACTTAAAAGACGCGGGAAAATTTTTTCTTCGCTTAATCAAAAATTTGTTTTTCCATTCGGTCTTTCATTTTCAATTTACTCAAATCAATTGTTGACTGGCAAATCAAAACAAACGTGAACGCCGCATTTTCTGAAAAACCGCCGCCTTTGAAACTTTTTCACAAACACGACTTAAACTGTGATAAAGTTTCGGCAGAGCAAAACTCTAACCGATATTTTGATTCAAAATATTCAAAACCATTGGAAAAATGAAGCGCGCGATTGGAAATGAAAACCAAAAAAGAGAAAAATCAAGTACCTGACGAAGCGGCGGCTCCAGATAAGGAAAACATCCCGACAATAAAAACGGCTTCGGAAGATTCTCCAAGCGAACTGAGAGAACCGCGCTGGTCGGTCGTCAGTTTTGAAAATCGGGTGGCGAAAAACCTGACGTATGTCGAAGCCGCCCGCAAACTGCAAGAACTCGCCGCTGCCGGAACTTCCGGTTTGTGCCTTATCACCGACGAAGCCGCCGCGAGAATTTAACCAGTTGTGAATGAAAAATGATGAGCGGTGATTTCAAAACACTTTGACCTGGCAATCACTCGTTTATCGTCAAAACAATTTTTCCGAAACTTTCATTCGATTCCAGATATTCGTGCGCTTTTTGTATCTCTTCAAACTGAAAAACTTTATCTAAATTCGGTTTGACCGAACCTTTTTCAATCAGCGGCAGTACGTTTTCGATAAAGGCGCGGGTCGCTTCGGCTTTTTCGGTGACGGTGCGTGAACGCAAAACCGTGCCGATAATTTTCGCGCGTTTCATTAAAGCCGTGCCGAGATTAAATTCCGCCGTTCTGCCGCTCACCAATCCGACTAAAATTATTCTGCCTTTGAGCGCGAGACTTTCCAGATTCGCCTCAAAATACCCCGCGCCGACTAAATCCAAAATCACGTCAACGCCTTTGCCGTCAGTTTCGGCGCGAATCAATTCGGCGAAATATTTGGGGCGTTCGCTGACGGTTTTATCCACCAAAATTCCGCGAGCGAGTCCGAAAGTTCGGCATTTTTCGAGTTTGTCCGAAGTGCGTGAAGTTCCGATAACTTCAATCTCTTTCGCTTTTGCCAATTGCAGTGCCGCCAAACCCACGCCCGAACCGACGGCGTGAATTAAAAGCGTTTCGCCTTTTCGCAAATTTCCCTGCGTAAAAATCGCGTCGCTGGCGGTGATAAACGCTTCGGGAATCGCGGCGGCTTCCGGGTAACTTAAATTTTCGGGGATTTTTGCCAGCAGAGATTCCTCCGTCAGCAGCAATTCCGCCTGCGCTCCGCCCGCCGTGATGCCGAAAACACGGTCGCCGACCTCAAAATCTTTGACATTCTCACCAATTTCCGCGACTTCGCCCGCAAATTCCAACCCTAAAATTCGTTCCGGCGAACCTTTCGGCGCGGGATAAAGCCCTTTGCGCTGCATAATATCGGCGCGATTGAGCGCGGCGGCTTTGACCGCCACCAAAATCTGCGCGTTCGACGGATGCGGCGCGTCGTCAACCTCACGAATTTCGAGATTTTCCGCGCCGCCGAATTCTGCGATGTAAACAGCTTTCATTCTAATTTTCAGGGTCTTTTGTCTAAAACTATCGAAATCCATTCGCCGTCGGTTTGAATTTTGAACGCCGACATTCCCAATTCATTTAATTTGTCCGCCACCGAACTTTCCTGAACTTTCAAAATTCCCGACAGAACAAGAACTTTTCGCACTTTCTGTGTCAAAAGCTCTAGCATCGGCAAGATTACATCAGCCGTCAAATTCGCGCAGACAAAATCGAATTCGGGCGTTGCATCGGAAATCGAACCGGCAGCCAGATCAATATTTTCGACATTATTAAGCGCGAGGTTTTCTTTCGCAATTTTAATCGAATCTTCGTCCGTATCACAACCAAAACCTTTGAATTCGGCATCTGGAATCTGGAATCTGGAATTTAATTTGGCGGCGGCGATTAGCAAAATCCCCGTTCCCGTGCCGACATCGAGAAAGCTCATTCCGCCGTGAAAATTTTCGCCGATTGCCTGTAAACACAGTTTTGTCGTTTCGTGCGTTCCGGTGCCGAACGCCATATTCGGTTCGATATAGATGACGATTTTTTCCGCGTCTTCAACTTTTTCCCACGTCGGGGCGATGATAAATTTATCGGTGATCGTCGGTTT
This sequence comes from Pyrinomonadaceae bacterium, assembly GCA_965217575.1. Classification (GTDB taxonomy): domain Bacteria; phylum Acidobacteriota; class Blastocatellia; order Pyrinomonadales; family Pyrinomonadaceae. Next base: position 2,990,758 of record OZ244558.1, read on the forward strand.
CCAGTGTTTTTTCCATTCAACGAGCCAATCCGTATTTTCAACCTCGCGCCACTGCATTTTTTCAATCGCCTCGGTCGAAAAATTGTAAATTCGTAGTGCTTCGTCCAGTTCGTTCCGCGCGGTTTCATCGGCTAGTCGTTCATTGAAATAACCGATAACGCACAGCGTTTCCTTCGATTTGTCCTTTCCTAAATGATTGATTTCCGTGCCGCGCGCGTCGAGTTGGTTGAGCGCGAACTCAATCGCTTCCGCCGCCGGAATTTGGGCGACGACTTCCAGGGCAAACCACTTTTTTTGTTCGGTTTTCATTTCTCGTTAATCGTAAATTCCCATCTCTTCCAAATCTTGCGGGCGATTGCGCCAATCTTCGACGACTTTGACGAACAGCTTGAGAAAAACTTTTTTGCCCAACAGTTTTTCTATATCCACCCGCGCTTCGGTGCCGATTGTTTTCAGTTTGATGCCGCCTTTGCCGATGATGATTCCTTTTTGAGAAGATCGTTCGACGAAAATCGCGCAGTAAATTTTCGTTACTTCCGGGTCTGATTCGTCAAATTTTTCGGTGACGACGGCGGTGACATACGGAATTTCGTCGCCGGTCGTCTGCAAAATTTTCTCGCGCACCATTTCAGCGACAATTATTCGCAGCGGCTGATCGGTCAGTTCGTCTTCGGCGAAAATCGGCTCGGCGACGGGCAAATGTTTGACGATTTGTGCCAAAAGATTACCAATCGCTTCGCCTTTGAGCGCGGAAATCGGCACAATCTCGACGAAATCATATTCGCTGGCGTAAAATTCCATCAGCGGCAAAAGTTCTTTTTTGTCTTTGATTTTGTCCGTTTTATTGAGAACCAAAATGGCTGGTTTTTCAGCTTGTTTGATTAAATCCAGCACGAAGCGGTCGCCGTTACCCGTCGAAACCGAAGCGTCGCGCAGCAGCACCACCACGTCAACCGACAAAATCGCGTCGTGAACCGCCGCCATCATTCGGCGATTCAGCAAAAAACCGGGTTTGTGAACGCCGGGCGTGTCAATAAATACGATTTGCCCGTTTTCCAGCGTGACGATGCCCTGAATTTTATGGCGCGTGGTTTGCGGCTTGTTGGAAACGGCGGCGATTTTTTCGCCGACCAAATAGTTTAGAAGCGTTGATTTTCCCGCGTTCGGGCGACCGATCAGCGCGACGTAACCGCTGCGGAAATTTTCGGAAGTCATTACATCAAGTTAGCAGAAAATCAAGAACATTCAAGTTACGAATTTTGAATACGCCGGTGAGAAATCGAACGCTCCGGCATCGCAAAGTAAGTATTTGAATTTGGCGAGATGACTTTCCCGGTCGCCAAGCAAATAATTTTCAGGTGGCGCGGAACGCTCCAACCGCACATTAAACAAATATTGACATCCAAGTTAAACTGTAAAAAGTTCAAACAATAATCGCTTTTTTATTTTTGGTTGGTGATTGACGACGCATCTTAACTGTTATGAAAATCTGGTTCATTTTAATTTTATTGTTAGTTTTGAGAATGGAAGGGGCGGCACAGTCGGCGAAAGAATTAGCTGCCGATTGGGAAAAACAGCATATTTCCAATATTCTGCCTTCCAACACGCGTCACAAAGATTTACAGAATTATCTCGCGCAACTCAAAAAATCAGGATTAAAGGTCGAAGAAGTCGGACGCAGCTACGCTAACCGCGAGATTTATCAGGTTGAATTCGGCACCGGCGCGACGAAAGTTTTTTTGTGGTCGCAAATGCACGGCGATGAACCGACGGCAACGGCGGCACTGATTGATATGTTCGCCTTTTTGCAGAAAAACCGACATCTGGCGTGGGTCAAGCAAATCGAAAAAAGTTTGACGATTCGCGCCGTGCCGATGCTTAACCCGGACGGCGAAGAACTTTATCAGCGGCGTAATCTGCAAGGCGTTGACATCAACCGCGACGCGGCTCTGCTGCAAACGCCCGAAGCACGGCTTTTGAAAAAACTGCGCGATGACTGGTCGCCCGACATCGGTTTTAATCTGCACAACCAGCAGGCGTTGACGACGGTCGGCGACACGACCCGTCAGGCGGCGATTTCTTTTCTGGTCGTCACCGGCGAGAATCAGCAAACGGAAGAAAACGAACGCAATAAACGAATTTGTTCGGTGATGATTTCCGCCCTGCAAAATTTTATCGGCGGCAGCATCGGACGCTACGTTGACAGTTATAATCCATCGGCGTTCGGCGACAAATTTTCCGATTGGGGAACGCCCGTTATTCTAATTGAAACCGGCGCGCTACAGGGAAAAGACGAAATGTTTCTGGTTAAAATGAATTTCGTCGCTTTTCTCTCCGCTCTCAAATCAATCGCCGACGGCAGCGAAAAAAACGCGAGTCCGGCGAATTATGAAGCGATTCCGTTTAACAGTTCGGGCAGAATTTTCAGCGTCATTTTGCGCGGCGCGAATATCGTTAATCCTATCGCGCCGGTGACGATTTCGACGGCTGATGTCGCGGTCAATCTCGAACGCCGCCGCGCGGCTTTCATCGCCCCGTCCTATGTGCGGAAAATCGGAGATTTATCGAATTTCAGAGGCTTGGAGGAATTTGATGTCAGCAATTATTATCTCGTCCCGCGTTATGGCGCGTTCAGCGTCGGTGCCGGCGGGGAATTTTTGTTTTATAAAAAAACGCGCCAAATTGACTGGAACGCCGCTGATTTGGAGAAAACTTATCCGCCCGACGGAATTTTCAGCCTCGGTAAATGGCTTAAACCGCTTGAAAAATAGAAGCGGGTTAAAATTTCGGTATTAAATGAGATAAATTACAAAAAATTATTGAAATTGTCATTGTTTCTCTGGTAAAATTTTCGCAGCCGACAGCCTTTACCTATTTATCGTCATTTTTCCATATTTGAGCCGGCAAGAAGAATCTTCCAGACAGCTTTCTTAACAAACGGCGGCTGCTTAAACTTCGAGGATTCACAGCAAAAAATCGAAGCGACTCAACCGGCGGCATTTGACAAAATAATTACCGACACCGAAGTATTTCCACTATGAAACAGAAATTATCCGCACTGGTCATTGACGACGAACCCACCATCAGCGGTTTTATCGCCGAAGTCCTAAAATCCGCCGACTGGGAGGTAAATGAAGCGGCGACGGCGCAGGAAGCATTTGAAAAATTACCGGCGCGCGACTGGCAGCTTGTTTTTTGTGACGTGATGCTGGGCGAATCGAACGGTTATGAAGTTTTGCGGCGTTTTTCCGAAATGCAGTCGGAGGCGCGGTTTATTTTGATGACCGGACACGGTTCTGCCGCCGGCGCGCTCGATGCGACTGCCATCGGCGCGTATGATTATCTGGTAAAGCCTTTCAGCGTTGACCATATTCTCAATTTCGCCGCCGTCATTCGTGAACAATTTCAAAATCGTTTGCCGGAGAAAAGCGGAACTTTTTCTGAATCAGTGCCTTCCGGTTATGTGTCGGACATCGCCTTGATAGGAAAGAGTCCGAAATTTATCGAATGTTTAAAGCTCGTCGGGCGCGTCGCGGCGACCAATCTGCCCGTTTTGATTACGGGCGAATCGGGAACCGGCAAAGAAATTGTCGCGCAGTCGGTTCACCGGCGCAGTAAACGCGCAACCCAATCTTTTATTACGGTTAATTGCGGCGCGTTGACCGAAACGCTAATTGAATCGGAGCTTTTCGGACACGCGCGCGGAGCCTTTACGGGAGCCGACCGCGAACGCGTCGGACTTTGGGAAGAAGCCGACGGCGGCACGATTTTTCTCGATGAAATCACCGAGACGAGTTTGTCGTTTCAGGTCAAATTGCTACGCGCCTTACAACAGGGCGAAATTCGGCGCATCGGTTCAAACCGGACTATCAAAGTTGACGTGCGCGTGATCGCCGCCACCAACCGCGATATTGAAGAAGAGGTGCGCGGCGAAAGATTTCGGCAGGATTTGATGTACCGGCTTAACGCGGTCACGATTCAGATTCCGCCGCTCCGCGAACGCCCGGAAGACATTGCGCTGCTGGCGAATTATTTCGCTCAGAAAATAAATTTGTCAGACACACAGCCGATTACAATCGCTTCGGAAACCGTCAAATTACTTAAAAAGCACCACTGGCAGGGAAATGTGCGCGAATTGGAAAACGCCATACTCCACGCCGCTTCAATCTGTAACGGAACAATTTATCCCGAACATTTACCTTCGCATATCCAAAAGTTTCATCAGACCGAAACCGCCGAATTAGAAAATTCCTTCGAGAAAGCGGCGGCAGAAAGTTGGCTTTCCCTCGCCGAAATGGAAACGAAATACGCTGCGCGGGTTCTCGCCCACACCGGCGGCAACAAACAGCAGGCGGCACGATTGTTAAATATAGACCGCAAAACGCTGACCCGCATTTTAAGTCGCATCCGTTAAAAGTTCCTTGATTTGAAACTTTTTCACATTTCGCATTCTGAAAAGCCACAAAAAGCCCGCGCTCGCCGATAAAATGCCGGAAATAATCGTCAGTGTTTGCGGTGAAATATAATAAATTAACTCGCTCGAATAATAACTGGACAAACCAAAAATCGTCATTTCCGCGCCTCTGTCCAGAGTGGAAATTCTGCCGCGAATGTAGTCGGGCAAACTTCTTTGAAACATCGTCTCCTGCACGGCATATTCGACCCCGACCATCAGGCGCGAAATGAAAACGAACATCATAAAAAGCCATAAACTCGGCATTAAACCGCCAACGGCGAATAGAATGCCGTGACCGATCAGTGTCCAAACGATAAACGAAATGTGTTTGCCGGTTTCGTCGAGATAAGTTGCCGTGCGATGGGCGATTAACATCCCGAAAAATAACCCGAAACCGCTCGCCGTCCACAGCAGCGCGACGGCTAAATCAGGGTTGAGATTATCGCGTCCGGCGAAAAACACGCCACCCATCCGCTCAAAAACGACGTTAATCGCACCGCCGCCGGTCGCCCAAATGACGTTCATCATCAAAATCGTCAGCGCGAAATGATTTTTAATCGTGTAGCGCAAACCTTCGCGCAGTTCGGTGATGAACGATTCACGCCGCGCCGCCACTGAGTTTTCCGCCAGCGTAAAGCCGCCCGCCGCCGTAATCGGCGCGGTTAAAACCGGCTCGACATTTTCCCGCGCGGTGGTTTTTTCGCGCGTCGCCGCTTCGGGAATCAGCCAAACGGAAAATGCTGACACGGCAAAGGAAACCGCATTAATGACGAACGCGACCTGATAGCCGAAAACGACTGCCGCCCAGCCGCCCAAGGCGGAACCAACCGCCATCAGCAAAAAGCGCGACGAAAACATCAGAGCCGTTCCCGCCAGCAAACCGTCTTTGCCGGTCAAATTCGGCGTGGTCGCGTTTTTCGCGCCTTCAAAAAACGCGCCGACGCTGGAAATTAAAGCCGTCGCTAAATACGCGATCCAGAGATTTTCAGCGTTCGTCACGAGCAGAAACAACAGCGCGATGAAAACGCGCGACAAATCCGCGAAAATCATCACACGCCGCCGCGAAAAACGGTCAACGAAAGTTCCCGCAATCGGCGACAAAAACGCAAACGGCAGCAAACGGCAGGCGAACAAAATTCCCGCCGCGCCCGGCGATGCGTCGGAAACCAGCCGCACCAAACCCAAACCGGCGATAAAATTGAACCAATTGCCCATTTCCGAAACGACCTGTCCCCAAAGCAGATTGCGGAAATTGCGATTGCTTTTTAATAGTTGCGCGTATGTCAGGTTCATAATTTGGTTTTTGGTTTCTGGTTTTTGATTTTAAGTTTCCGCATTTTAGCAAATTAATTTTCACAGTCAGAAAACTAAAGACCAAAGACCAAAGACCAAAAACCAAATAAAAAAGCCGCCAGGCTCAAACCCGACGGCTTTTTCCCTGTAATGTAAATTAGATTTTTAACTGCCCGTAAAATTCGGCTGACGTTTCTCAAAAAATGCCTGCACTCCTTCTTTGAAGTCGCTTGATTTGCCAGATTCGATTTGCAGTTGATGTTCCAGTTCAAGCTGCTGCGACAAATTATTTGACATCGAGGCGTTGAGCATTTTCTTGATACGTCCGATTGCGCCGGTCGGCGCGTGGGCGAGTTTTTTCGCCATTTGCATTGATTCTTCCATCAGATTTTCGGCGGCAGCGACGCGGTTAATCATCCCGATTCGCGCGGCGCGCGCTGCGTCAATCGTGCCGCCGGTCATAAACATTTCCGCCGCCAGTTTTTCGCCCACCGCGCGGGGTAAAAAGAAACTGCCGCCACAGTCGGGCGACAGTCCGATGCGAACGAACGCCTCGTTAAAAGTCGCGTTCTCCGCCGCGAAAATCAAATCGCAAGCCAGCGCGAAATTCGTTCCCGCGCCCGCGCAAACACCCTGCACGGCGGCGAGAAAAGGAATCGGCGTTTCACGAATCAGCAAAATTACCTGATGCAGAGCTTCCAGCGGTTCTTCCAGAAACGCTTCGGTTCTGCCTTCCTTCTGCCACATCTGCTGCATTTCGCGCAAATCGCCGCCCGAACAAAACGCGCGTCCTGCGCCCGTCAAAACGACAGCGCGCGCTCGGTCGGCAGCCGCTTTTTCAATCGCGGAACGCAAATCCTTCGACAGTTGCAGCGAAAGCGCGTTCAACGCTTCCGGGCGATTCATCGTGATGATCGCCACAGTTTCCCGTAATTTGTAATTTACTGTTTCAAAATTCATAAAAAGTTCACTCAGAATAAATGCCTGCCGAAGCCGGATGCAAAATGATAACAAATTAAAGTTAAAATTAAAACAAATCTATCTGTGACATATCTAAATTAAAATTCATAATTTTGGAAAAAAATATAATTTTCTATAAATTTAATTAATTTTCAAATACAAAGATTCAGTTTTACTAATATTTTGTTTTCGATTATTTTTGGCACGCAAATTGACTAGCTGGACGGTATTGCTTTCCGAATATTACCGTCTTAATAAAAACATTATCTTCTTAATAAAATTAATAAAAACAATTAAGAAAACTTTTAATTCTATCGAAATTTAGAAAAAGGAAAGAGGAACATGAAAAAAGTATTGTTTAGTATTTTGTTTGTCGTTATAAGTTCTATGCTTGTACTTGCTCAAACCAGTCGCGGCATTGTCAGTGGGATTGTAAAAGACCAAAACGGAGCTGTGGTTCCGGGTGCAGAAGTAACATTAACTAATTTAGAGACGACAGTTGGACGTTCAGTCGTAACTAATGATGATGGATTCTACCGTTTTGATGCGGTTGACTTGGGAACCTATTCGGTGCGTATCGCCGCTACGAATTTTGGCGCGGCTACCAAAACCGGAATCGTTGTCAATGCTAACCAAACTTCATCAATAGACGCTGAATTAATACCCGGCAGTCAGCAAGTTGTCGTTGAAGTAACTGCAGATGCAGGTGCTGAATTACAGACAGAAGCTCCTGTGCGCGGGGGCAACATATCGCCCAAGCAGATTACGGAATTGCCAGTAGCGGGTAACAATCCGGTTGCTTTGGCGTTGACACTGCCCGGCGTATCGAGTAATCGCGGAGCATACGGCGTAGGCACATTCTCGATTAACGGAGCGCGTGGACGTTCCAATAACTTTCTCATAGACGGCACTGAGAATAATGATATTTCAGTCGCCGGTCAAGGTTTTCAAATAACAAATCAAGATGCCGTTCAGGAAGTTTCCGTTCAAACCGCTAACTTCGATTCGGAGTTTGGCAGAGCCGGTGGCGGCGTAGTCAACGTTATTACTCGTTCTGGAACAAGCCAGTTTCACGGTGCGCTCCGTTTTCAGTACGACACCAGCACGGACGACGCGATTACCAGTTCTCAAGCGCGTAATCCGGCGGTTATTTTGCTTGGCAGACCGCTTTTTAATGATGACAAAATTTATTCGGCAACCTTTGGAGGTCCTTTGTTCTTACCCAACTTTGGCGAGGGCGGACCTGTTTTTGATACGGCGCGCAACAAAAACTTCTTTTTTGTGGCATATCAGGAAGAACGCTTCCGTTCGCCCGGCGCAGTAGCAAATTTAGTTACTCCAACTGCCGCCGGTCGCGCAGTTTTGCAACAATTCGTCGGTAATCCTAATGTCGCGGCATATCTTGCGGCAACTGCCGGCACGGTCGCTCCGCTTGCTGACAGAACGGCAATTTCCCTCGACAACCAAAATTTGCCGGCGGCTCAACAAACGCGCGGGCAAGTTGCAATCGGAACTTTTCGCCGCAGCTATACAAGTTCATTAACGGATAAACAATTTCAGATTCGTACTGATCACTCATTAAGCAAAAATGATCAGCTTTCAATTCGATACCTGCAAGATAAGTCGCTGTCACCCGGCGGCGGAACAGTTGGATTCGTCGGATTCGATGCTGATTCTTCTTCTGTATACCGTAATTTCTTAATTGCGGAAACTCACGTATTTTCGTCCACGATAACGAATGAGTTGCGGCTTGCATACAACCGTATCAAATTGGGCTTTCCAATTCAGGACGCAAGCGGACCTGCCGGCACACTGCCGACAATTAGTGTTGGCGGCGGCTTAACCGATCTCGGTGTTTCCGCAAATTTTCCGCAAGGACGAACTGCTGACAATTATCAAGTTCAAGATACTGTAACTTTCGTATTAGGTAATCATACGATTCGCGGAGGAGTTGACTATCTGCGACAAATTTCTACTCAAACCGCGCCGGCTAACATTCGTGGTTCACTAACTTATGCCGCTGGCGGAGGTTACACCTCTTTAGGTAACTTTGTAGATAACTACGGGGGGGTCGGAGGATCGGCTAGCCGCTTTTTTGGGAACGCCACTTATAATCCGACTTTACATCGTATTGCGGGCTTTGTACAGGACAGATATAGATTTACTCAAGATTTAACCTTGACAGCCGGAATTCGCTATGAGTATTTCGGAGTTCCATTCAATACGCTCAGAACGCCGGCTTTCACGGGATTATTTAATGTTGATCCAGTAACGCGGACCGGACCTTTCAGCCAACCTAATTCAGTAGAAGGGGATAAGAATAATTTTGCTCCGTCAGTGGGATTTGCCTATTCACCATCCTACACAAAAGGAATTCGCGGATTCGTTTTCGGCGAAAAAAAATCGGTAATTCGAGGCGGTTACAACATCGGTTACGATTCATTTTTCAATAACATCGCATCAAACGCGGCGACTTCCTCTCCAAACGGGATTGTCACGACTAATAGCTCGACGGCGAGTGCGGGGACACGCGGTTTAGCTAATTTCAGTAATCAGTTTCCAACTACGGCGGCAACGGTTCTGCCGTCTAGTTCGCAAACGCTGATCGCTCCGAATCTGGTCAATCCATACTATCAAAGATATTCTTTCGGTATGCAGCGCGAACTACCTTTTAAACTTGTAATGGATGTTTCGTACGTGGGCTCACAGGGAAGAAAACTTTATATTAATGAAGATGCTAATCCTCTTGTCAGACCTGAACTACGGGTTACTCCGGTAGGAGTCACGACGGGCTTACAGGGGAGGTTGGATAACCTGCAAGGCGCAAGAACGGTGCGGACTAATGGTGGTTCGTCAAGCTACAATGCGGGGCAAATTGAGGTTCGTCGTCGGTTCGCCAATAATTTCCAATTGACCGGAGCCTACACGTTTTCTAAATTGATCAGTAATGCGGACGAAGTGTTCGGGATTGGAATAGGGTCAAATACCTCATTTTTCGCTGTTCCGGCAATTTTAGGCGGTGATAGGAAAGATCGCGCTATATCTTCGTTTGACCGCACACATCGTGCCAGTTTTACTTATGTCGCCGAATCCCCATTCTTTAAAGGTCAACAAGGATTTATCGGCAGAGTTCTCGGCGGTTTTCAACTCGGCGGTGTCACTACTTTTGAGTCAGGTGTTCCGTTTACGGTGTTTAATGGATTCGATGCCGATGGTGTTGGGGGTGGTCTAGATAGACCTACTTATAATCCGAATGGACAAGCCGGTGTGCGTGCCGTTCCGCAAGTGGATGCTAATAACTTTATTACGGGATATATCAACCCGGAAATAATTATTGGACGAACTGCAAACGGTTCGCCGATTTTTCAGCCAATTGATCCGGCAACTGCTCGATACATAGTAAACCCAACATACGTTCCCGGACTAAGCGGAAGTGTAGTGCGTGTTGGCGATACTCCCCGTAACTCAGAGCGTTCCAAAGGGATTAACAATACCAATCTTACTCTTTTGAAAAGAACTAGGTTTACTGAAAAAGTTTTTTTTGAAACACGAGTTGAAATGTTTAATGCCTTCAATACTCCGCAATTTGCAGCAGGGTCTTCTGTAGCAAACGCTCTCACACAAGGATTTTTTCTCAATCCTGATACGGTCAATTCAGATGGCGGCGGCAGAACAATTCGTTATCAACTGAAGTTGACATTCTAAATACACACTTGCTTTGTGCCTGTCTTTTTAATGAGAGGCAAGCGCGACGGAATATTTTTCCGTCGCGCTTATTTATTTTTACAGTAGGTAGCCAGCATATGATTTGGAAAGGGAAGAACGCAGCCCCTTGAATGTAAAAATATCTACAAAGAGAATGTTTTCTCACTTCTATAAAATACGGCTCATTCAAAGTCGGATTTTTCTTCTTATCATCCAAGATAACCCATAGACCTAATGTGCAACTCTTTTTGAGAGTGTTCCGTTGATTGAAAACTTTGTAAAATACTTGATGACCAAATCAAAAATTTACGAGGTTTAATCAATGGAACGAGATATTTTTATCATAACGGTTTATTGTTTGGTAGTTGAACGGATGACTATTTTACAAAAATCTTATCCCATCAGACGCGGCGGATTTGCTCCCGCTTTGACTGACGAAGAAGTTATCACCATCGAAATCTGTGGTGAATTCTTCAAACTCTCAACTGACAAAGACCTGTTCAATTATTTTAAGGCTCATTACCGGGAGTGGTTTCCTAACTTGAAAGAGCGCACTTTGTTTGTCCGGCAAGCGGCGAATTTGTGGCAATTCAAAGCCCTGATTCAGCAGCAAATAGTCCGGCAAGCCGACCAACTGTTTGCCGACCCGCAAGTCATTGACACCTTGCCCTTGCCGGTTTGCGGGTGGGTGCGCGGAGTGCGCGACAAATGTTTTCCGACCGCCGCCGATTATGGCTATTGCGCTGCCAAAGACCTCCATTATTACGGCTTCAAGTTGGGCTTGCGAGTCTCCCAAATCGGGATGATAACTTCCGCCATTTTGCTTGCCGCCCGCCCGCCCGATGTCAACTTCACGGAAGAGTTAGTCGGCGGTTTGGGCAAAACCATTCTCGGCGACAAAGGTTTTCTCGACTCGTGGCGCAAAGAACTTCTGGAAAACCGTTACGGCACGCAGCTCGTTGTGCCAAAACGCTCTAATATGAAAGAGCAGGTCGCGCCTGTTGAGCAGATAAAAGCTAAAGTTTGCCGTAAAATCCGCAAAGTAGTCGAAACGGTCGGTTCACATTTGACGGAAAGACTAAACATTAACAAAATTCGAGTCCACGATTTGTGGCATTTTCAAAGCCGTTTGATGAGAAAGATTCTCACTCACACGGTGGCGGTTTTTCTCAATTTGCAACTCAAGAGAAAACCGCTTGACCTTGATGGTCTTGTTCTAAACTAAAAGAGTTGCACATTAGGTGTTTTATGTGTGTTTATAAAGAGCGACTTAAAGAAAAGTCGCTCTCTTTTTGTTTTTAATTGTTTTGAGTTTTACATAATTCAGAGCATTAAAAAATCCGCGTGAAAAGTTATACCAAAATAAATGCAGTCGGTTAATTATTTAATTCTGAAACCGTCTTGGTTGTTGTTTTTATCTGAGACGTGAAAATCTTGAGATGAGATAAATAATAAAAAGAGTAAAGGTCGAAATTGCCGAAAGAAGACAGAATTGGCAGAAAGCCTCGATTACGTAACCTTGAAGGTAGAGCAGCCAAACCGTGAAAATCGTCATTAAAACAACTTGCACGCCGAATAGCGTCCACAACGCGCGGTTGCCGAAAGAGGTGAGGAGTGCCAGTGCAAAAGCGACGAAATAGGCGAACGCGCCGAACATTGCCAGCGGAATGCCGAAAATTTCGGCGTATTGGCTGGTTAAAACTTGTTCGCAGCCGGCGACGATGCTGCACGGAACTTGTCCGCCGGTGTAGTGTTCGATAGTCAAAAAAATCGCGTCCGCCAATCCGGCAAGCGCGACGACCGCCGCTAATAACGGGAGTTTAGCGACGGTGTTGGCTCGATAAATTGAATCTTCCAAATCGTTCATTTTTTATTCTCGGAAACATTCGCGTTGGCATTTGGAGCGGCTTGATTTGACGACGGCTGGTCGGCGGTTTTCTGCAAATCGGCATCAATAATCTGGCTCATTGACGCAACATCCATTTGATCGGGCGTAAGCTGTGTGCCGTTGATAAAAATAGTTGGCGTTCCATTTAAGTTCATCGAACGTGCGCGTTGCAAATCGGCATCAACCCGCGATTTTGCCGGAAGTCCCAACATATCATTTTGAAATTTTGCGACATCCAGACCGAGTTTTTCCGCGTAGCCGTCAAAAATCTTTCGGGCATCGTTAGAATTTTCCCAATCCTGCCGGTTACTGAAAAGCTGATCCTGCATCGCCCAAAATTTTCCCTGAATTCCGGCAGCTTCCGCCGCCACTGCTGAATCATAACCATTTTTATGAATCTGCGTCAGCGGAAAACTGCGGTAGATAAATTTAATTTTGTTGCCGTATTTTCCGGTCAGCTCTTTTAATTTCGGATGTTCCGTGCCGCACGTCGGACATTGATAGTCGGCAAATTCTTCCACCGTCACCGCCGCCGTCGGCGATCCCAGCATATTCGGCGGAGTCGCGCCCGGCGAAGCGTTGTTGTAGAGTTCCATCGCGGATTTAGCAGGTGTCACCGCGCCGGTAGCCGCTCGGTTGCCGTTAGTAACCAGTGATTTGCTCGGCTGCGCTTTTGAATTTTGATAAAAAATCCAGCCGCCGACCACGGCAACAAGTAAAACTACACCGATAATTAAAAAAGGCAGATTGCTATTGTTTTTATTATTGTTTTCCATTTCGATAATTTATCCGATGATTTTTATACGCTTTTTTCCGGCGCGGCGTTCTTCCAAAATTTCGATTGTTTCCTTAACTTTATTATAAATTCCGTCCGCGTCCAAACCGTATTTGGCGAGCAAAAGTTTCGGGTCGCCGTGCGTGATAATGCGGTCGGGAACGCCTAAACGGACGACTTTGACTTTATCCAAAAGCCCGTTTTCTTCGAGCAGTTCCATCACCGCCGAACCGAAACCGCCCGCCAAATATGCTTCTTCAACCGTCAAAATTATACGCTTGGTCTGCGCCAACGCCAAAATCAGTTCCGCGTCGAGCGGTTTGACGAAACGCGCGTTAATCACAGTTGCATCAATTCCTGATTTTTCCAGATTATTCGCCGCTTCCATCGCCGGATGAACCATCGAACCGTAGGCGAGAATGGCGACTTCGCCCGCCGTGTCGCGCAGAATTTCGGCTTTGCCGATCTCCAAAAGTTTCGGCGCGTCGGAAATATCCACGCCGTAACCGTTGCCGCGCGGGTAACGAATTGCTGACGGCGCGTCTTCTTCAATCGCCGTCATCAGCATATCGCGCAGTTCAGCTTCGTCTTTCGGAGCCATCAGAGTAATATTCGGATAACCGCGCAGATATGAAATATCGAGCAGCCCGTGATGCGTCGGACCGTCCGCGCCGACGATTCCGGCGCGATCCATCGCAAACGTAACGTTCAGGTTTTGCAGGCAAACGTCGTGAATAATCTGGTCGAAACCGCGCTGTAAAAACGTCGAATAAATTGCCGCGACGGGTTTCAAACCTTCGCACGCCATTCCCGCGCAAAACGTGACGGCGTGCTGTTCGGCGATGCCGACATCAAACGCGCGTTCGGGAAACTGTTCCAAAATTTTATCAACGCCCGTGCCGTCCGGCATCGCGGCGGTCAGCGCGACGATTTTGTCGTCCTTCGCCATTAATTCGCACATCGTTTCACCGAAAATTTGCGTGTAGCTTTTCGGCGCGATCTTGTTTGATTTGTGAATTTTTCCGGTTGCCAGATCAAAAGGTCCGGTCGCGTGGTAAGCGTAATAATTTTTTTCGGGATTCGGAAAACCTCTGCCCTTCGTCGTCAAAGCGTGAACGATGACGGGTCCGTCTTCAACTTTTTTCGCTTCTTCGAGAGCGCGAACGAGCATCGGCACATTATGTCCGTCAACGTAGCCGATATATTTGAAACCGAGTTCGTTGACGAGCGCACCGGGCAGAACCGCCGCCGCAATCGCGTCTTTGACGGTTTTCGCCATATTTCGCAAACTGTGTCCCAAACCCGGAACACTTTCCAAAGTGTCGCCGACCTCTTCTTTCAGGCGATGGTAACTCTGCGCTTCTTTGATGCGGTTCAAATATCTGGTCAGTGCGCCGACGGCGGGCGCGATTGACATATCATTGTCATTTAAAAGCACAATCAGGCGAGTTTTCAGATGTCCGGCTTGATTAATCGCTTCCATCGCCATTCCGCCCGCCAAACTCGAATCGCCGATTAACGCGCAAACGTTAAAATCTTCGCCTTTCGTGTCTCGCGCAATCGCCATTCCGAGCGCGGCACTGAGCGAGGTCGAAGCGTGTCCCGCGCCGAACGCGTCGTATTCCGATTCATCGCGGCGCAAAAACGGTGAAAGTCCGCCATATTGTTTGATCGTGTGAAGCTGATCGCGTCTGCCGGTCAAAATTTTGTGTGCGTAAGCCTGATGTCCGACATCCCAGACGAGCCGGTCGCGCGGCGTGTCGAACGCATAGTGCATCGCCACGGCGAGTTCGACCGCGCCGAGCGACGCGCCCGTGTGACCGCCGATGCGCGAAGTCGTCTCCAGAATAAACTGCCGAACTTCGTCGGCGACTTCCTGCAAATCTTCAATTTTCAACTGCCGCAGATCAGCCGGCGAATTTATTTCCGATAAAAATCTCATTTAACTTCCCCATTTCTCATCCCTAAACTTCGTATTTTAACTTGCCGAATAGCAAATGTTAAATGTCAAAGCGTGTTTTGTTCGGAAAATACTTTAAAAATATCCAAATTATCGTCAATGAATCTTTACATTTCTTTACACAATTGACGGATATTTCTTAAACTAAAGGCGATTTTTCAGCGTCTAACAAGGTGAAAAGCGAAAGCTCCACTTAAAAATATAAAAGGAAGTAAAATTATGTCATTCAAAAGGAAATTAATTTCAACGGTTACATTGGCTTTGGCGGTCGGCACATTTTCAACTTTTGCGGCGGCGCAGGACAGCAGCACATCAACCACGCCGCAGGATTCTATGAACACCAATACCAGACCCGCGCGTGAGGGATACGGCAGACGGAAATTCGGCAAAGAAGGACGCGGCGATCACGGCGATATGATGATGGGCGAACTTCATCAGCTCAATCTGACCGACGCGCAAAAAACGCAGATCAAAACTTTAATGGAAACCAATCGCGCGTCAAATCAGGGAACTTTTCAGGAAATGCGCGGTTTGATGATGAAAAAACGCGACGGCAGCATTACGGCGGAAGAGCAGACTAGATTAGATGCGCTCAAAACCCAGTCGAAAGCCGCCGCCGACCAGACGCACAATTCGATTCTGGCGATTCTGACCCCGGAACAACAGACGCAGCTCGCGCAATTGAAAGAACAGCGCAAACAACAGATGATGGAACACCGTCAGATGAGACAAAACAAACAAACCCCTCCGTCAACAACGGATAACAACTAAAATTTAGTTTTCGTTTTTAAAATTGAAAAGGCGCAAAATATATTTTGCGCCTTTTTGTTTTGACAATTACATTCCCGCACCGTGACACTTTTTATACTTCTTGCCCGAACCGCAGAAACACGGATCATTTGGTTTGACTTTCGGCTGATCGCGGACGAACGGGGTTGATTTGATCGCTTCTTCGCCGGCGGTCGCCGCGCTTGCGAATGCGCCGGTAAACGCCATTCCCGCCGCCTGTTTTCTGGCGCGTTGGCGTTCTAAGCGTTCAAGACGTTCGATTTCTTCCTGTTCGTCTTTGACGATGACTTCAAGATTAAACAGCGAGCGCGTCGTGTTCGTGTCAATGCGGTCGAGCATATCCTGAAACATATCGAACGACTGCTTTTTGTATTCGACGAGCGGGTCTTTCTGCCCGTAGCCGACGAGTCCGATGCCTTGTTTTACGTGGTCAATCGAAAGCAGATGATCTTTCCACTGCGAATCAATGATGTTGAGCATAATGTAACGCTCATACGCCCGCAGCGATTCGTCGCCGACGAGTTTTTCCTTTTCGTTGTAATTTTCGACCGCTTTCTGCCAGACCGCACCTTCGACATCGCGCGGGTTCATTTTATGAAAATCAACATTTGCGTCAACCGCCGGATCAACCGCGTAAATGCTTTCGATTTCCGCCGCGTAGGTGTCCACGTCCCACTCGGACGCGCCGACTTGCGGGTTCAGATACTGCGCGGTCAAATCGCCGAGCAGATCACGCGCCACGCCGGTTTCGCCGAGCAAATAATCGCGGTGTTCGGGCTGCATCATCAGTTGACGGCGCAGACCGTAAATCGTGCCGCGCTGTTTGTTCATCACGTCGTCGTATTTCAAAACGTGTTTGCGCGTTTCAAAATTGCGCGCTTCGACGGCTTTTTGCGCGCGTTCTATCTGTTTGGAAACGGTTTTCGACTCGATGGCAACGCCTTCTTCCATTCCGAGCCATTCCATCATCGAGCGAACTTTATCGCCCGCGAAAATTCGCATCAAATCGTCTTCGAGCGACAAAACGAAGCGCGTCGTTCCCGGATCGCCCTGTCGCCCCGAACGTCCGCGAAGCTGATTGTCAATGCGCCGTGATTCGTGGCGTTCAGTCGCCAAAATATACAAACCGCCCGCTTCCAAAACTTCTTTATGTTCCGCGTCAACGATGCGTTTCGCCTTGTTGAGTTCTTCTTCAAACTGTTCGGGCGCGGCTTCGTCGGGGTTGATTTCCTGTTTTTTGAGAAAATCGCGGGCGAGAAATTCGGGATTTCCGCCCAGGATAATATCCGTTCCGCGTCCCGCCATATTCGTCGCAATCGTCACCGCGCCTTTGCGCCCCGCCTGCGCGACGATTTCGGCTTCGCGTTCGTGATATTTCGCGTTCAAAACATTGTGCGGAACGCCGATTGTTTTGAGTCGTTCGGCGATAAGTTCGGAATTTTCCACCGAAACCGTTCCGACTAAAACCGGCTGACCTTTTTCGTGGCGTTCTTTGATTTCTTCGACAATCGCGTTCCATTTTTCCGGCAGCGTGCGGTAAATGACATCCGATCTGTCATCGCGCACCATCGGGCGATTGGTCGGAATAACGATCACGTCCAAACCATAAGTTTCGCCGAATTCTTCAGCTTCGGTTTCCGCGGTTCCGGTCATTCCCGAAAGTTTTTCATACATTCGGAAATAATTTTGCAGCGTAATGGTCGCCAAAGTCTGATTTTCCTTTTCGATTTTCACGCCTTCTTTGGCTTCGACGGCTTGGTGAAGTCCGTCCGACCAGCGGCGACCCTGCATCAAACGTCCCGTAAAGTCATCTACGATAATAACTTCACCTTCCTGAACGACGTATTGATGATCGCGTTTGTAAAGCGTGTGCGCCTTTAACGCCTGTTCGACGCAGTGCAGAAGCTCCATATTCGCCGGATCGTAAAGATTAGAAACGCCGAGCAGTTTTTCTGCTTTCGTCACGCCCGCTTCGGTCAAAACCGACGAATGATTTTTCTCGTCAAGCAGAAAATCGCCCGTCGTAACCTTCGTTTCTTCGTCTTTTTCGCCGCGCTCGAAATGCGGAATGATTTGATTGGCGACGTAATATTTATCGGTCGCTTCATCCGACGCGCCGGAAATAATCAAAGGCGTACGCGCTTCGTCAATCAAAATCGAGTCAACTTCGTCAATAATCGCGTAATAATGATCGGGCTGGACGAGTTGTTCGGGATCGAATTTCATATTATCGCGCAGATAATCGAAGCCGAATTCGTTATTCGTGCCGTAAGTAATATCGCTCGCATACTGCTCTTTGCGCTCGTAATCGTCCATATCGTTTTGGATACAGCCGACGGTCAGCCCAAGAAAAGTATGGATTTTGCCCATCCATTCCGAGTCGCGCAAAGCCAGATAATCATTGACCGTGACGATGTGAACACCGCGTCCGGTCAAACCGTTCAGATAAGCGGGCAGCGTCGAAACGAGCGTTTTTCCTTCACCCGTCCGCATCTCGGCAATGCGACCTTGATGCAACGCGATTCCGCCGATAAGCTGCACGTCAAAATGGCGCATTCCCGTAACTCTGACGGACGCTTCGCGCACGACGGCGAACGCTTCGGGCAGAATTTCGTTCAAAATATCCTGCTCTTTTTTGCGCCGCTCTTCCTTGTCCGTGATTTTATCTAAAACGCCCGCCAGACGTTCTTTGAATTCGACGGTTTTCGCTTTTAATTCGTCGTCGGAAAGTTTTTGAACTGACGGTTCCAAGTCGTTAATTTGCTGGACAATCGGTTTGATTTTCTTCAGAAAAACATCGCTGTTGCTGCCCAGAACTTTTTTAAAAAATTTATCTACTAAACTATTTACTGGCATAAAATCCTCATTTGTTGAACCGAAAGGCAAACGCGGTCGGTTCGTAAAATTTATAATTATTAAATTTTGGGCGAGTTTATTGCAGGAAAGTTAGAATTTATAAAATCTTTAGTCATCAAAGATGACCGACAATATAGCATAGCGAGAATCGCTATGAATGCGTCAACGAGTTTAATCGTTCGCTGAATGCGAACAACAATTTGTCGTTGATTGTTCGACGCTTTCAGCGTCGGAACATTTTGGTTGCATTTCCGTAGGGTTTCATCCTACGCTATATTGTTTGTCGACGTTGGCGACGTTTAAGATTTTCAAATAACTTTTAAGATTTCCAACGCTCACGCCGCTTGTTGTGCGTCTTTAATTAGCGAGAAACGCATCAAGCGAGCCGCGAGGTAATCGAATGACGATGAAAACTTCATTGTTTTCGGAAGTTGCTTTCGTGTTTTCGTAAACTTGTTTGAGTAATACTTTCTTAACAGAAATGGCGGAAACTGCAAATTTTTTATTGAGAAATTCGGCAAATTGTTCCGCTTGATACTTACCAAAAGTAATTTTCAGCGATAAATTCGCATCGGTTGCTTGCAGATTAAACTTTATGTCTTTTGCTAAAAATCTTGGATAATCAGCCAACTTATAAGCCTTCGGTTCAAGTTTTTGCTCAAAACTATAAACGATTGCTGCTAAATATTTGTCAGCAGATGAATCTACACCGAATCCCGCACCCCTGTCCATTTCTCCATAAAAAAAATTAGCTTCAAACCGAAAGTTTGTTTGGATTGGCAGAGCAATTTTTCCTATTTTGCCGCTTTCTTTAATATCATTCAGAAATTGTACAAATAAGGTAGGAAAATCTTCGTCATCAGGCTTTTTGTCTAAATCGTCTTTAACTTCAATCTCATTTTGAATATCAAACTGCCGCGTCATCGCCGCGTGCGCCAGAACGGGTGGCGTTCCGCCGACCAGCACTAAGCCGAGATAGACCGAGAGCGTCGTGAGAAAAACTATTGAATTGTAATTTTTGCCGCTCGTCATTTAGCCGTTTTTCGCGTTTGTGTTCTGGGTTGATTCACTGCTGTTGTTGGTCGGATTGTTTTTTTTTTCGGCGCGTTCCTTCAAACTTTTATTGATTAAATCCTGAGCGTTCTGCTTAGGAATGGTAAAGTTTAGCACGAAATTCTTACCGTCGCTCGAAACCTTTGAATTTTCTACCAAAGTTTTGCTGTTATCATCCAGTTTTCTCAATCCGTTCTGGTCTAAAATTTTGATTCCCGCCAGCAGCGTGTTGAATCCGCTGGCGGTCGTCGCCGCTTTTTCCGGCGTTTTTTGGTCGGAAACGATCAGTACATAAATTTGTTTGTCGTCCTGCACCATCGTAAAATTCACGCGGTCAATGCCGTTATTTTTCAGATAACCGAGAAAACCGCTGTTGCCGACAGCTTCAATCGCGTCTTTGGCGACGTTGACCATCTGTTCGTCGCCGTCAAATTTGATGAATCTTGATTTCTTCGGGTCGAGTTTGCCGTCGTTGGTGATCGTGCCGTCTAACACGACCGAAAAAGGCTTGCTCAAGTCAATTTCTTTTTTCGCTATTTTATCGTTCAGCGAATCTCCCAAATCTTCAAAAGGCTTTTTATTAATTTCCACGTCCGCCACCGCGTCGCTTTCCGGCGATTTCGGCGACTGGTCGGTTTTATTGCCGGCGGCGTTGGCGTTGGCGTTATTTTTGGCGGCGTTTTTACTAACATCGCTGTTGGAATTATTTTTGTTTGCCGCCGTAAAATCTTCAAAATCCGGTAAACTGTTCGGCGAAACGTCGGGCAATTTGCGCGGCGACGTGTTTCTCAAACGCGGCGGTTTCGGAATTCTGACTCGTTTGACGGGCGGATTGCCGGCAATCGGATTTGCGCCGAACGAAAATGGCAAATCAGGAATATTTCCTTTGATCGCGTTGTCATTCGGTGTCGGAACCACCTGCGGCGTATTCATCAAATCCGTGTTATTTTGAAAAGTCGGATTGGTCGGAATGCCGGGAATCGGATTATTCATCGCAAAATCCGTATTCTGCATCGCGGCGAATTCGTCGGGGTTAGCGAGCGCGAAATAACCTTCGGGATATTCGAGCGGCGGAGTTTCGCCGGTCGCGTCAATAAATGTGATGTCGGCATCGGCAAGCTCGGTTTTTTCGTAATCTTTACTGACAAATTCGCTGTCCGTTCCAAGCAGCGCGCTGCCGACGTAAACGGTGTCTAAAACCTGACAAATTTGGCTGACAAACGGACTGTCGCAGCCTTTTTTCGTCAATAAATTTGTTTGCGCGACAAAGGCGATGACGAACAGGTGAAAAACTGCCGCCGCGCCGATTATTTTATAAAGTCGCGGGGTGAGATGCCAGCTTGGTATTTCGTAACCTCTAAAGAGTTCCTTTTCTTGTAACTGCATAATTCCTGCTGTAATATTTTATTAAATTATAGTTAAAAATAAATACTTCAAACATAGATGCCGAACGAAAGAAAATCGTTGCGGACAGTTTCCATTTTATCATTTTCAAGTTCCGATTGAAACAATAGACTTTACGGCGTTAAACATTTAAAGTTACTTTCAAATGGCTCGTTCACAAAATAAAAATCCAAAAAAAAATAATCGTAAAAATGCGCGTTCCAACGTCAACCGTAGCAAAGAACGAAAATTTAAACGCGAACTTGCGCCGGAAAGTTCCGCCGGTGCTGATTCGCCGCGTTTCGCGCCCGTTCAATCGAAATCCATCGAAAAACTTTTGCGCGGCATCGGCGTTCCCGAACAAAAGCCGTTTGTGCCGGATAATTTTCAAACAGAAGCTCTCGAAGCCATCAAATTTGAAGACGTTTTAGTCACCGCGCCGACCGGCAGCGGCAAAACGTGGATCGCCCGCGAAGAAATCCGCCGGTTGCTGGAACAGGGAAAACGCGCCTGGTACACAACGCCGCTCAAGGCTTTGACAAACTCGAAATATGTCGAATTTTCCAATGAATTCGGCGCGGAAAACGTCGGTATTTTGACCGGCGACCGCAAGGAAAACTATCACGCGCCGCTGATCGTCGGGACGACGGAAATTTACCGCAACCAGCTTTTTGACGCGCTCCGGCAGGGCGAACAGGTCAACACGGATTTGGTTATTTTAGACGAAGCGCATTATTTGGCGGATGAAGAACGCGGTCACGTTTGGGAAGAAGCGATAATTTTATCGCCGCCGCGCGTCAGACTTCTTTTATTGTCGGCGACGGTCGGCAACGCCGAAGAATTCGCGCTCTGGATCGAAGAAGTGCGCGGCGTAAAAGTTCACGTCATCAACCGCGCCGGCGCGCGTCCCGTCGAATTGCGAGCCGCTTTTCTCGCGCCGAACCAACAACTTTTCCCGCTTTTTAACGAAGAAGGAAACTTCAATCGCAGCATCGAACAATTCGCGCAGCAGGAAAATCGCTATGAACGGCGGCGGAGATGAGATTGCAGATTTCAAATTGCAGATACTTTGCGTCAGAGACACTTTTGCTGTGGCGAATCTTCCAATCCGCCTTTGCTGACGCGCGGTCTTCCGCCTTCTGAAAATTTGAAATCTAGAATTCTACCGTAGTTCGCGCTTGAGAATTTTTCCCGTCGCGGTCATCGGTAAGGTTTCGCGGAATTCGACGAAGCGCGGATATTTGTAGCTCGCCATATTTCCCCGGCACCATTCGACGATTTCGTTTTCGCTCGTTTTCGCGCCTGCTTTTTTGACGATGTAGGCTTTGATTTCTTCGCCGAATTCGCTGCACGGAACGCCGACGACAGCGCACAGGGAAACGGCTTCGTGCGTCATCAAAACTTCTTCGAGTTCGCGCGGATAGACGTTGAAACCGCCGCGCAGAATCATATCTTTCACGCGGTCGGCGATATACAAAAAGCCGTCCGCGTCGTAACGACCGATGTCACCGGAATGAAACCAGCCGTTTTTAATGGCGGCGGTCGTCGCGGCGGGATTTTTGTAATAACCTTTCATAATGTTATGCCCGCGAATAACAATTTCACCGAGTTCGCCGTCCGGCACCGCCACGCCGTTTTCATCAACTATCCGAATTTCAACGCCCCAGACGGGAAAGCCGACCGAACCGGCGCGGGAATTTCCCGCGATGCTGAAAGAGGCGACCGGCGAAGTTTCGGAAAGCCCGTAACCTTCGAGAATATTCGTGTTAAATTTCGCCTCAAATCCGCGCAGAACTTCAACCGGCATCGGCGAACCGCCCGAATGACACGCCGCTAAATTTTCGGCAATTTTTGCCAAATCAAACTCGTTTGCGCCGGGAAAATTCAGCAATGCCCAATACATCGTCGGTACGCCCGCGAAAACCGTGACGTTGGTTTTCTCCATCTGTTCGAGCGCGGCTTCGGGCGTAAAACGCGGCAGCAGATTGAGCGTCGCGCGGTTATAAAAACCGGAATTCATCTGCACCGATTGACCGAACGAATGAAACAGTGGCAGCGTGACCAGATGCGTGTCATATTCGTTGTTGGTGGTAAAAGTATTGAACAAACGCGCGTTCAAAAGCATATTCAAATGCGTTAGTTCCGCGCCTTTCGGCTGTCCGGTCGTGCCGGAAGTGTAAAGAATAACGGCGGTGTCGTCGGCTTTCGTCAACTCCGATTCAAATTGCGGCGAACTGTTTTGAACGAATTCGGCAAAAGTTTTCGTGTTTTCATACGACGACCGCTCCGCCGGATGCGCGTTGATTAAAATAAACTGTTCGCACGTTTCCGCTTCCGAAAAACCGGCGAAACCGTATTCGCCCATCGGCAAATCGGGCGTTCCCTGAAAACAGAAAAAGATTTTCGCGTCGGAATCTTTCAAGTGATAGGCGATTTCGCGCCCTTTTAAGAGAATATTCAGCGGCACGACAATCGCGCCGGTTTTCAAAATGCCATAATAAATAATCGGGAAATACGGCAGATTTGGACACGCCAGCGCGACTTTATCGCCTTTGGCAATGCCGGATGCGCGCAGCGCGTTGGCGACCTGATTCGCTTTCGCGTTCACTTCGGCGTAGGTTAATTTCAAATCGCCGCCGATGACGGCAGTTTGTTCAGGCACTTTTCGTGCGCTGTCTTCGAGTAAAGTTGCTAAATTAAGCATAATTATTTGGCGGAAGTTTTGAGTTGCGGTAAAATTAAAGTCAAAACACGGTCGAAAATCTGTTGTATCGAAGTTTTATTCGTTAAAATATCGAAAATCAACATCGAAAACGGAGCTTACCCAAATGCGGTTTATTATTTTATTAGTTTTCAGCTTTGCCGCCGTCGAGATTTTTTCTTACGCCGCGCATCGTTTTTTATTTCACGGTTTTTTGTGGAAAATTCACCGCACGCACCACGAACCGCGAAAAAGCACGTTTGAACTCAACGATATTTTCTCATTATTCTTCGCTCACGTTTCGATTGCGCTGATGTTTTTCGCCGAAAAACCGCTGATTAATTCAATTTCCTTTCCGATTGGTCTGGGAATCGCGGTTTATGGTTTCGTTTATTTTATTATCCACGACTTTTTCACTCATCGCCGGTTTTTTCCGTTCAAATCCGGCAGCAAACTTCTGATGGTCGTCCGCGCGGCGCATCAGCAGCATCACCAGACGACTAAAAAATCCGGCATCGAACCGTTCGGACTGTTCGTTTTCGATTACGAAAAATTCGGCGGAAAAATTTCGACCGCGAAAACGAAAAATATCGAAGCCAAAATTTCTTAGCTTCCGTTTTTCTACGATGGCGAAGCGATTTTAACTTTTTCGCTCTGCGGAACTTCGATTACAAGCGGTTCTTTCTTTTCCAAAACGGCGGTCAGCGATTTGGCGGCGGGTGTCAGTTCTACCTTTGAAGAAAGAATACGCGAAACTCTTTTCGGCAGCAGCATCGGCGCGATGCCGGCGATTGATTCCGCGAGAGCCGCGACGTTGCCGCCACCTGACCAATGTTCGCTGATAACTTTTTCGTCGGTGCGGCTGATGAGCCGGAGCAGCGTCAGCGCGACCAGATAAATGTCGTCAACCTGACCGACAAACGGAATGAAATCGGGAATAAAATCGAGCGGCATCACGACGTAGGCGAGCGCGCCGACGACGAGAAGTTTTTCCGTCGTCGGAACACGCTTATCGGTCAGAAGTTTCCCGAAAAGTTTCACCATATTCGGCAGAAACAGTAGCAAATTTTTCATTCTGTCTTTCAGTTCAGCCTTTTCCCGGCGCGTCGGTTTGGCGGCTTGCGCCGTCTGCGGTTTGGTCATTTCAGTGGCTCCTTGCGTTTGTTTTAATTCAGTCTAAGAATATCGCGTCTTTTATGCAAGTTTTCACGATAAAAGTTGTGTGATAAATTCAATATCAAGAATATGATACTCGAAAAAATCAGACGACGCGCCGCTCAGGACAGACAGCATATTATTTTGCCGGAAGGCGAAGACGCGCGCTCGATTCAGGCGGCGGAAATTTGCGCGCGCGAACGAATCGCCGAAATTACGTTAATTGGCGACGAACAAAAAATTCGTGAAACGGCGCGTTTGAACGATATTAATCTAAACGGCACGGCAATTTTAGATCATCGCCGCGCCGCCGATTTCGGTGATACGGCAAAATTTTATCACGAACTGCGCCGCGCCAAAGGCATCACGCTCGAAGAAGCCGAACAAACCGTCAAAGACCCGCTTTATTACGGCAATTTGCTCGTCAAATTGGGCAAAGCCGACGGTTCGGTGGCGGGCGCGACCAACACGACGGCGCACACGGTCGCCGCCGCGCTGCGCTGTATCGGCGTGCGGCAAAACTCTAAAACCGTTTCGAGTTTTTTTCTGATGGTCATACCCGGCGCGAATTTCGGCTGCGAAGGCGCGATGATTTACGCCGATTGCGGCGTGGTGATTGATCCGAGCGTCGAAGAATTAGCGGAAATCGCCATCGCTTCGGCTGATTCGTGCCGCGCGCTCTTAAATGTCGAACCGCGCGTCGCAATGCTCTCTTTTTCAACCAAAGGTAGCGCGAAACATAAATTAGTTGATAAAGTCGTCGAAGCGACCAAAACCGTCAAAGCGCGAATGTCCGATCTTGAAATTGACGGCGAACTGCAAGCCGATGCCGCGCTCGTGCCGTCCGTCGCCGCGTCAAAAGCTCCCGCCTCAAGCGTCGCCGGACGCGCCAATGTGCTGATTTTCCCCGACTTGAATGCCGGAAACATCGCTTATAAATTAACCGAAAGACTAACCGGCGGCACGGCAATCGGTCCGATTCTGCAAGGTCTGGAAAAACCCTGCAACGATCTTTCACGCGGCTGCAAAGCCGAAGACATCGTGGATGCGATTGCGATTACGGCGGTGCAGGCGCAAGCCGGAAAATATATTTCTTAGTTGCAGAATTATTTTATAAGTGGTTTCAGACGGAACACGAACTTTAGTTCACTAGTCAAGAGCGAACTAAAATTTGCGCTGCGTCTGCTTTCAAAAGCGAGCTTCGCGCTTGGCGATGAGAAATTTCCTTGAGAAGTTCTATTTATTCAGGCAATCGGAACATTCTTTGACCTCAACCGTTTTTGTTATCGTCGCTCCGACAATTCCGCTGCCGTCGTCAACTCCTGCCGTGACCGTGTAATTCCCGGTTTGAACGCCGGTTAAATCCCAAATTACTTTTGCTCCCGCACCGATAATTTTTCCGCCCGAAATCTAATAATTGTATGTCAATACATCATTTTCGGGATCAACCGCCGTGACAGCCAAAGAAATTTTTTGAGCCGCCGTCGAACAGTTTTTGTTTTTTGCATCATTTCTACAGCCGATAATTATTTCAGCCGCGCTCAAATTTAATTCGGTCACATTCGGCGGGGCATTTAGACTGCAACTAAATGCCTCCTCTTCCAAGATAGAATCAACCAACCTTTTTCACCGGAAAGAATTTCAGAGGTATTCTCGCTGCTACATAAAAAAGCGATATTGCTTTTGGGCGGATAGAGAATAATTTTGTCAATTTTGTTTCCGTTGATTACAAAGATAATTCCCGACTTTTCATCCTGATATGCGTAAGATTCAAGAGATTCTTCATTTTTCATTTTTTTCGTAAAACTTGAAAAATTGAAATCTTTAACTTTTATTGGATTTTCAGGAAAAATTACTATTTTTGTAACAACCCATTCGGCAACATTCCAATATTCTGAATCATCAGAACAATCTACTTTTGCAAATGAGACCTCAATTCCCGCATTTTTTGTAGAGAAATCTTGTGAGTGATAATCGTCATCTGAATCGTCGTGTTCGTAATCCGCAAAAATTCTTTTGACATCTTTGCGAGTTGATTCGAGAAGTCTTATTTGCTTGGCTTTATCGAATTCGGGAAGCCGCGACTGAGCAACATTAAAATCTGACATTGCAAAAATAAGAAATAGAATTATGAAAATCTTTTTCATATTTACCTCTTTCGTTTAACTTTCATTAACTTTCAAAACCGCCAAAAACGCTTCCTGCGGAATCTCGACGCGCCCGACTTTTTTCATTCGTTTTTTGCCTTCTTTTTGTTTTTCGAGCAGTTTTCTTTTGCGCGAAATATCGCCGCCGTAGCATTTTGCAGTGACGTTTTTGCCCATCGCTTTGACGGTTTCGCGGGCGATTACTTTGTTGCCGATGGCGGCTTGGATGGCGACTTCAAACATTTGGCGCGGGATTAGTTCCTTCATTTTGGCGGTCACTAATCTGCCTTTCGGTTCGGCGGTTTTGCGGTGCAGAATCAGCGCGAGCGCGTCAACCTGTTCGCCGGAGACGAGAATATCCAGTTTGACCAGATCGCTTTCGACGTAGCCGGAAAGATGATAATCCAAGGAAGCGTAACCTTTGGAAACGCTTTTCAGACGGTCGTAAAAGTCTAAAACTATTTCGTTGAGCGGAATCGAATAGACGAGCATCACGCGGTTTGACGTGATGAATTCAAATTTTTTCTGGATGCCGCGTTTTTCTTCGAGCAGCGGCAGAATTCCGCCGAGAAAAGTGTCGTTCGTCAAAATCGTCGCTTCGATAAACGGCTCTTCGATTTTCGTGATTCTGCCGGTGTCGGGCATTTTCGACGGCGAATCAATTTCCGCGACTACGCCGTCGGTCGTCGTCACGCGGTAGCGCACGCCGGGCGCGGTCGTGATTAAATCCAGATTAAATTCGCGTTCCAAGCGTTCCTGCACGATTTCCATATGCAGAAGTCCGAGAAAACCGCAGCGAAAACCGAAACCGAGCGCGGTCGAACTTTCCGGTTCAAAGAAAAACGAAGCGTCATTGAGGCGCAATTTTTCCATCGCGTCGCGCAAATCTTCATACTGCGCCGAATCGGTCGGGTAAAGTCCGGCGAAAACCATCGGTTTGATTTCCTGAAAACCGGGAAAAGGCGTTTCGACGGGACGCGCCGCTTCGGTGATCGTGTCGCCGATCTGCACGTCGGCGACGGTTTTGATCGAAGCGGTCAAAAAGCCGACTTCGCCGACGCTTAATTGGTTGATCGGTGTCGGATTCGGACGATTTACGCCGAGAGTCTCGACCTGATATTCGCGTCCGGTGTTGAAAAAGCGAATTTTCGTGCCTTTTTTTATCGTGCCTTCGATAACGCGAAAAAGCACGATCACGCCGCGATAACTGTCATACCAACTGTCGAAAATCAGGGCTTTGAGCGGCGCGTTTTTGTCGCCTTTCGGCGCGGGAACTTTTTTGACAATCGCTTCTAAAACTTCTTCGATGCCGATTCCCGTCTTCGCGCTCGTCAAAACGGCTTCGCTCGTGTCGAGACCGATGATATTTTCGATTTGTTCTTTGATGCGGTCGGGTTCGGCACTCGGCAAATCAATTTTGTTCAGCACGGGAATCAATTCCAGATCGTTTTCAATCGCCAGATAAGTGTTCGCCAGCGTCTGCGCCTCCACGCCCTGCGATGCGTCAACGATCAAAAGCGCGCCTTCACACGCTGACAGCGAACGCGAGACTTCGTAGGAAAAATCAACGTGTCCGGGCGTGTCAATCAAATTTAAAACGTAATCCTGCCCGTCTTTAGCTTTGTAATCGAGCCGGACGGCGTGCGATTTAATCGTAATGCCGCGCTCGCGTTCCAAATCCATATCGTCGAGAAGCTGCGCTTCCATATCGCGGTCGGCAACCGCGCCGGTCAATTGCAGAATGCGGTCGGCGAGCGTTGATTTGCCGTGGTCAATGTGGGCGATGATGGAAAAATTTCTAATATAATCAGAGTTCATAAGTTAAGAAACGATTAAAAAATCGAAAATATCAGCATAGCAAAAATGAAGTGAAACCGCATTTATACACTTTCCAAAAAGAGATTGAAAAATGTTTTTTCGATGTTATACTTTATCAGCAAAAGTCATATTTGAGAGGTCTTACAACATTATGAGGAATGCTTGGGGAAGTTCCGACGACACACCGACGGCGGATTCAGAAATGGTCGTGCGAATTAAAACTTCGGATTTAATTCCATCATCACATTCGACAAAACTCGCCAAACAAATCAGAAACAATATTCTGCGCGATGAATTTGATTACAACGATGCCGAGATTGCAGAATTCAACATCAAATATCCGAACGATATTGTGATCGGCATAGAAGGTCATCCGGTTAAATGGGCGGACGATTTTCAAGTTAAAGGCTGGAAAGCCAGAAAAGACGGTTTAGTTCCGATCACGCTCACGGAAATATGGATAAAAGTGGTGTGGAATTTCCGCAATCAAAAAATTCTCACCGCCACTAATCAAGCCGCCGGTGCAATTACAAATGTCGAAACGCAGCGAACGTTCGTTGATGATCTGACTAAAATTCTAAAACTGTCCGGCAAACCGCGTCTTGACGCGTTGATGAATTTAATGACGAATGTTTCCGGTGCGCCTTCAACCAAAAAAAGAAATGTCGGAAGCATTATCTTATCTGGCGGCGCAGAGTTACGCGGACAATCCGATGCTCCAAATTGCCCGCGCCAAAGCGTCATCATCCGGCGGTAAGAATGCTGAAGTTTCCGTATTTTTGAATAATGCTTTGAGAATCACTTCCGCCAAATACAGTTCATCGTCGGCAAAAAAACCGCTCTCGACTTTAAGCGGCGAAGACGCGGCGTATATCAATCGTGAAGCCGCTTATATATTCGCGCAGATGAGCAACGACAAAGAATTTCAAGATCGTGATTGGACAGCCAGATTTTACGCGATGAGCAAACAGGAAAAAGCCGCTTACAAACCGGGCGATACTATTTCCTTTACTCCACCCGGACCTGCTGCAATGGGAACGCCGCGACCTCTTTCTGCAACTCAAAAAGACTTAAATGAGTTAAACTTTAGAAATGCTCAAAGATTAGCTCAAGAGGCAGAGATTGATCAAGGCAGACAAATATGTTGAAACGGCTGATCCCGAAGCCGGAGACAGCGGTTTGATAGAATTAAATACAAAAAGCAGCGTTGAAACCAAGGTTTGGAATAGAAAAGACGGCAGTAAGCCGCCGCAACAAAGCCGACCCAATACCTACACACGCGGAACAATTATTAACCAACCTATTAATTCATTAAATAAGGCAAATGCCATTGGCAGCGGTTTGGCTTTAGTTATAGAAGCCGGTAAATGGAGAACATTCTGGGTGAGAATGCAGGCAATCACCGAATACCTCAACGAACGAGACGTGCTGTTAAGAAAAATTACAAACTGAAATGGTGCGTGTCGTGCCGGAAAAACCGCAGATTATTGAAAAAGCAATCAGCCAAATTCGTAAAGATGCCCGAACTGCTGCTGATCCTGAGAAAAGGCAGGCGCAAATATTGATTGACAGATTAGGTATAATGTTGGAGCAAAGCTATGCGTTTTATGGAAAAGAATAATATCGTGTTGAAATCATTAATTTTGCTGTTCGCGGTCATCGTTTGTCAGAGTTTCGTTGCCTGTCAGACGAAGGAGCAAAAAATCGTGGCAGCGTTGAAGCAGTGTCAGCAACTGCTCGATAAAGACGACGTGCAGGCGGCGGGCGAGTGTTACGGCAAAGCGATTCTTGCCAATCCCGACAACGCGACGGAGATTTCCAAAACGGGCGAAGATGCCGTTTTCAAAAAGTGTATTGAACTGCACGATAAGAAAAACTACAAACAAGCGATTATTTGTTTCGACGCGACGACGGCACTTAAACCAGACAGCGCAAGTGTTTATTTTCTTCTGGCAGACAGTTATTATCAGTATCACAGAGAGAAAAATGACGGAACGACCGACTTACTCGACAAGGCGGAGGAAGCAATCAGGCAAGGTTTGCAGATTCGTCCCGGCAGTGCAGTAGCACACGAAACTTATGGAGAAATTCTGAATGAAAAAAGCAAATATCAAAAAGCGGTGGAAGAATACAAGCAGGCTATCAAAATTGATCCTGAAACTTCTGATTATTGGATCAGATTAGCTCTTACTCAAGAAAAACTCGAAGATTATTGGGGAGCAATTACGAGTTATAAACAGGCGTTGCTGATTAACCCTAACGAAACACTTGCTCTTTATAATTCGGGTTTGCTCTACGAGAAACTGGATGAAATTGATAAGGCTATTTTGTCTCTTGAAAAACTGCTGAAAATCAAAACTCCTTACGATGATGCCAAACAAAGATTAAAGAATTTGAAAAAAAAGCGCGAAGAGCAAAAGCAAAATGATTTGGAGAAACCGCAAGGAGTGGGAAGCGAATTGACAAAGCATTAGAAAGGTTGTGCGAGATAAGGTAAATCCAAAAATTAATTATGGAAAAAACAAACGCCCCATTGAAATCATTAATTTTGCTGCTCGTGGTCATCGCTTGTCAGAGTTTCGTCGCCTGTCAGACGAAGGAACAAAAAGTCGCGGCGGCGTTAAAACAGTGTCAGCAACTGCTCGACAAGGACGACGTGCAGGCGGCGGGTGAATGTTACGGCAAAGCTATTTTGGCTAATCCCGACAATGCGACGCTGATTTCCAAAACGGGCGAAGATGCCGTTTTCAAAAAGTGTATCGAACTGCACGACAAAAAAATTACAAACAAGCGATTTCTTGTTTCGACGCGACGACGGCACTCAAGCCGGATACCGCGAGTGTTTATTTTCTGCTTGCCGATAGTTATTATCAATATCACAGAGAGAACAATGACGGAACAACCGACTTACTTGACGGCGCGGAAGAAGCGGTTAATCAAGGTTTGGAGATTCGTTCTAACGATGCTCCGGCACACGGACTTCACGGCTCGATCTTGGATGCAAAAAAAAAATATCAAGAAGCAATGGCGGAGTATAGAAAAGCTATTCAGCTTGACTCTAAAACTTCTGTTTATTGGGTGAAACTGGCATTAACTCAAGAAAAATTGAATGATTCGACCGGAGCAATCGAAAGTTATAAAAGTGCGTTAGCCGTCAATCCGAAAGATACGACGGCACTTTACTTTTTAGGCGTTTTATATGAAAAATTGGGAAAATCTGACGAAGCTATCGAAGCCATCGAAAAACAAAAGAGCTTAGAATCCTTAGATGAAGAAACAAAGCAAAGACTTAAATTATTAAAAGAGAAACGCAACCCTGAGCAAAAACAAAAACAACCAAAATCAAAAGCGGTGGGCAAACCTTGAAGCGAAGCTATGCGTTTTATGGAAAACAATAACGTCGTATCGAAGTTATTAATTTTTGTTTTATTTCTCTGATTGCAGTCAGCAGAGCGTTTTCTATTAAATATGTAAAATAATTTAACGCCAAAATCTAAAAAGCTGAAACGAACTTTTTAAACAAGTTGAATCTCCCGATCACAATATAATTTCATTATTTTCCGACGTATTCGCCGCAACGCGATCCGGCTGAATATCTGATTCATTTAATTCGACACAGGCAACCTCAATCACGGCGACAAATTGAATCTGCTGTTTTCCAAGAATAAACGATTAACATCCCGGATCACATTTCTAATCTTGTTTTAGCACTCTGATGAGAATAAATGCTCGAAGTTGATTCGATAATCCAATTAGTTTGTCAGTTAAAAGAGATATTTTCAATTATTTTTGCCGCTATTGATGCGAGTTATCCGACGATTTAGATCAAGGCGTTTTCCGTTTCCAAAGTTCTCGAAATTCTGTCCAAGTTCAGACTCCGCGCCGAAGCGTTAAAAATTTTGTGGTAAGTTCCGTCCATTTCGTAAAGCTGTTCGTGCGTTCCGCTTTCGACGACGCGACCTTCTCTGAGAACGAAAATGATGTCGGAGTCAATGATTTGCGAGATGCTGTGCGAAATTACGACCGTCGTGCGGTTTTCTTTGATCGCGTCGAGACTGTTTTTGATTTGTTCGGTGGCAATCGCGTCCAGACTCGCCGTCGGTTCGTCGAGAAAGATTATCGGCGGGTCTTTTAAGAATAAACGCGCGATGGCGATGCGCTGCTGTTGTCCGCCGGAAAGCGATTGCGCGTCGGAATTATATTTGTCGGGAAGTCCTTCGATTTGGTCGTGCAGATACGCTTTTTTCGCCGCGCCGACGATTTCTTCAAACGTCGCGTTCATATTTCCATAACGAATATTTTCTTCTATCGAACCTCTGAAAATGTGATTTTTCTGCAACACGAGACCGATTTTGCGGCGCAGCAGATGCGTGTCGTAATCCTGTAAATTTTTGCCGTCGAGCGTAATCGCGCCGTTTGTCGGCTCATAAAATTTGCATAAAAGATTGATTAAAGTTGATTTTCCCGCGCCGGAAAGCCCGACGAAAGCGACGGTCGTGCCGTGCGGAATCTTCATATTAACGTTGAATAAAGCCTGCGTTCCGTTCGGATAAGTGAAATTTACGCCGTTTAATTCAAATTCGCCGCGCAGATTTTCCGTCGTCAGCGCGCCGGATTCTTCAATCGCATAATCGGCATCGAGAACTTCAAAAAATCCTTCGGCGTAAGTCATCGCTTCGTTGATCTGGTCGTAAATCCGGTGCAGTTGGCGAATCGGCGCGGAAACGTTGTTGAACAGCAAAATATGAAACATAATCGCGCCAATCGTCATCTGCTGGTCAAGCACGAGATACGCCGTCAAGATAATCACCAAAACCACGCCGACCTGTTCGGTAAAGGTTTTCATCGCGTCGAAAGCGTAATTGGTTTTGCGCTGTTTTAACTGCGCGTCAATCAAATCCTGTTTCAGTTGATTCTGTTTGTCTTCTTCGTAACCTTCGCGGACAAACGACTTAATGACGATAATTGATTCGATAATATTAAAAAGTCCGTTCGTTTTCCGCTCACGCAGCGCGCGAAGACCGCGCCGCACGCCTTTTAACAATCCGGCTTGTTTCCAGCTTAAAAGAAAATAAATCGGCATTATGATTGACGCGACCAAACCGACGTAAAAATTGGCGTTGAACATCAAAACCAAAGCTAAACCGGCGTTGGCGAACAGCGGCAGCAAATCAATAAAAATATTCTGGACAAAGCTCGTCAAACTGTCCGCGCCGCGATCAATTCTGGTTTGCAGTTTGCCCGTCGCGTTTTCGTTATCGGCGAAGTAAGCGTATTTATACGTTAAAATTTTTTCAATCGCGTGCTGCGAAAGCTGGCTCGAAAGATTAACGCGAATCTTTTCGCCGAGCATATTCTGTCCGTATCTGACGGCGATATTGACGATTTCCTTGCCGAATAAAATCGCGCTGATAAACGCCAGCAGCGAAAAACTGCCTTCTGCGTGTCTGCCTTCGTTTAATAATCCCTGAATCGTATCAACCGTATAGCGCAGAACCAGCGGATTGACCTGCGCCGCGACCGCGCCGATTAACGTCAAAAACAGCGAAACGACGATCAGCGTTTTGTAAGGTTTGACGAACGGAATGAGCCTTAAAATGATTTGCCAGATGTTCATTATTTATAAATTTTACACCAAAACAAAAATGCACTGCGAAAAAAAATTCTCAATGCGGAAGCCCGCACGAAGTAAGGGCGTTGAGATGACTGCGCCCTTGCTTCGTGCGGACTTCCGCCTTTTTCGCAAACCAATTCCCATTTGGTATGGTCTGATTTTGGAACAACGCGCAAAGAAACAAGCGCAAAAAAGCGTCCGGCTTTTTTACAAAACCGAACGCTTTTCGTGTTGTTTTCAGGAATTCGCCTGAATTTTAGTATTGCTGGATGTTCAAAATTCCTGACAAAATCGAACCCAGAATATTTAATCCGCCGTTGTTATTGCTTCCATATTGGTAACGGCTGTTGTATCCGTCCTGATAACCACGCTCGAAACCCTGCTGAAAATAATACTGATACTGGCTCGAATCCACATAGCTCTGATAACCGTAATTTCCGCTGCGATAGATTGAGGAATTATAGTAATTACTTCCCCGACGGCTGCTGCGGTCTTGTTGTCCGGCGCGAACGCCTTGCTGATAACCATTATTTACGGCTTGTCTGAGCAATTCCGCGCCCCGATTGTCGGTTTGATAATAACCGCCGTTGCGATAAACGCGGTAACGATTGTTATTGTTCGCGTAAACATTCCGATTGCGCTGATTTTGAATCCGCAACTGTTCCTGTCGCTGCTGTTCCAGACGAATCTGTTGCTCACGTTGCTGCTGCGCCAATTCGATGCGCTGCTGCTCAATATTTTGACGCTGATTGTTAATTTGCTGACGCTGGCTGTAAATTTGTTGACGCTGATTACCAACTCGTTGCTGTTGTTGTTCGACTCGCTGTTGCTGCCGTTCAATTTTTTGCTGTTGTCGTTCAACTTTTTGCGGCTTTTGCTGAACTTGCCGATTGTTCTGGGCATTGGCGATTCCGTTTGTTCCGAATAACGCCGCTAAACCAAACGCGCTGACCATCATTGTTCTTTTTAAGCTGTGTAATTTCATCATAATCTCCCTGTTTTTAGTAGCAATTCCTGTAATTCCGAATGAATGTCAAGAATTGTAAACTTTTGTAAATAACTGTAATATAACGACTTACAGCCAATCTATAATTGTCTGAAGCAATCGTTGTGCCAAACAAAAAACACGGCGGTTTATTGAATATTTATCACGAAAAAAACAAATTATTAACTATTTGGAAGAGCGGTAAACTTTTTGGGTAATTGTGAAACTGAGAATTATTAAAAATCAATAAATTTTTTCGGCGATGAGTTTTTATCAGCGAAAATTTTTTCCAAATGTGCGGCGACCGACTTTTCGGCGAGTTTCCAAAGTTCCGGCGCAACATCGGCATAAACTTCAGCGACAATTTCTTTTGGAATTTTCGCGCCTTCTCCAATCGCCGCCAAAATTTTTCGTTCGCGTTCGAGTCGGTGCGCGATGTAATTTTCGATTTTTTCCCGCGCGTTGATAATCGCCGCGCCGTGCGAACCGCACAGAAAACGCAGGTTGGGCAAGTTTTTCATTCTTTCGAGCGAGTTGAGATAATCGCTCATATTTCCTTCCGGCGGCGCGATCAAAACCGAACCCGCGCCGATGACGTTATCGCTCGCCAGCAGAAAACCGAAATTTTCATCGTAGAAACACAAATGTCCGCGAGCGTGTCCCGGCGTGTAAAGTGCCTGTATATCAAACGCTTCGTCGGCTGCGCTTTTTAATTTGAATATCTCATCGTCTTCGACAAACTTTTCAATTTTAACTTTCCCGCGCAATGCTTCCGCTGTCAGTTGATGAGCGGAAATTGGAACTTTCAAACCGTATTTCTCTTGCAAATGTTTCTGCAAAACGGTTTCGCCGCCGAAATGATCCGGGTGCGCGTGGGAAATGACGATTTCTTTGCAGATGCCGCCTTTTTCGAGATATGAATCAATAAATTCGTGAAGTTTCCGCTGTTCAGAGGCTTCGCGCGCCGCCGCGTCAATGACGATAAATTCCCGCTTACCAACGATAAAACAATTCGTATGCGTCGCCGGCGGCAGCGTCGCGGTTTTGAGAGGAAGGAGAACCAAACGCGAGTTTAATTCGATAAAATCAATTTGCCCGCCGCAAATATCTGATTTTTCGAGCAGTTTCCGCGCGATGTTTTTCAGTTTTTGGTTTTCAGTTTTTAGGATATTTTCGGTGGCTAAAGTTTGCAGCGTAATCAAAACCGGCGGCGAAATTAAAACTGCCGATTTTTCCCAAAGTTCGAGCGCGTTGTTCGGCTCGATAAATTCGACGTTTTGCAGTTCCGTAATTGCGGCGTAAGGTTCCTGTTTCGGCGGGCAAAAGGCGAGAAAAAATCTGGTTTTGTAGCGCAGCGGCGAAAATTGCGGAGTCGTCCAGACACCGGCGTAAAAAAAATCTTCCGCATCCAGCCATAAATTCCAGTGCGTCAAAACTTCGCCGAAATTCATTCGTTCGGAAATTAAATCGTCGTGCAGAGAAGCGCGCTGACCTTTCGTTAATTTTTCGCCGTTTCTGACGAGCAAAACACCGATTTCTTCAAAAGTTTCACGCGCCGCGCACGCGATAAATCGAGATTGTTCGGCATCTTCGCAGTTTTTAACTTCGATTTCCGCATCTTCTGCGTCAACTTTGCCGCCCGCGAAAGCGTGATAGCCGCCCAAAAATTTCAGAGCGGGATTACGCTGCGCCCAGAGAACTTTGTTCGTGTTTCGTTCGATCAAAATTATTGTCGCCGCTTCTTTTGGAATTGCCGGTTTTTGATTCACATTTTTAGTTTAGCGCAGAGATACAAAAACACCGAAACCCAGACGGAGCGCAGACAAGCTATTCGCGCTCCGTCTGCGAAAAGTTTTTCGTAATATTAAAACTTTATACTCAATTCAAATCAAACAGCAAAAATTCAGTTTTGTCTTCGAGTGATTTGATTTGCAAAACTTTCTCGTCGCTGATCGCCGCGCCGTCGCCGGCAGTTAAAATTTCGCCGTTCAAATCAATTTTACCTTTGACCATTTGAATCCAGGCGTGACGATTTTCGTTTAACCGGTGCGAAACTTCGTCGCCTTTTTTCAAAATCGAACTGTAAAGCGCGACATCCTGATTAATTTTTACCGAATCGTCATCGCCGCCGCGCGAGGCGACGAGCCGCAATTTGCCTTGTTTTTCGGCAGGCGCGAACAATTTCTGCTCGTAACCGGGCGTTAAACCGTCTTTTTCGGGCAGAATCCAAATTTGCAGAAGGTGAACTTTTTCCGTGTCGGACGGATTATATTCGCTGTGCCGAATGCCGCTGCCCGCCGTCATTCGCTGAACTTCGTGCGGGCGCAAAATTTCACTTCCGCCGGTGCTGTCCTTGTGCGCGAGCGCGCCTTCGATGACGTAAGTGATAATTTCCATATCGGAATGTCCGTGCGTTCCGAAACCCTGACTCGGTTCAACGTAATCTTCGTTAATAACGCGCAAATTGCGAAAACCCGTAAAGCGCGGATCGTAATAAGTGTTGAACGAAAACGTATATTTCGTGTCCAGCCAGCCGTAATTTCCGCCACCGCGTTCCGCGCTTCGTCTAATATTTATCATATTTTTTGCTCCTTACTATTGCTGTAATTAATTTCTAAATCAATCATACAGAGAATCCTTGGCGGAGTAATCATCAATGGCGATGATGTTTTTCTCATCATTTTGGGTGAAATTAAACGTCAATTCGCACCAAACCGCGTTTTATCGCCAATGTCGCGGCGGAAGTGCGGTCGGAAACGCCGAGTTTTCCCAAGATATTTTTGACGTGAGTTTTGACGGTGTTTTCGCTGACTTGTAAATTGTAGGCGATTTCTTTATTAGAGTTTCCTTTGACAATTTTTTGCAGGATTTTCTGTTCGGCGGGTGTAAGTTCTTCCTGTCCGAGGTTTTCGGTTAGTATTTCGGCGATTTCGCGCGGAATATATTTTTTGCCCGCGTTGACAGCGCGAATCGCTTTGATTAGGTTTTCAGCCGAAATATCTTTGCAAATGTAACCGAACGCGCCGTTTTTGAGCGAGCGCGAAATTTCGGAATCGCCCGCTTGCTCGGCTAAAACGATTATTTTCGCGCGGTCATTTTCCTTTAAAAAATTTCCAATTTCATCAACCGCGCACGAATCCGGCAGACGCAGCCCTAAAATTGTGACATCCGGCGCGAATTTTTTGAATAATTCAAATCCCTCCGCGCCCGTTTCAGCTTCGCCGACGATTTCAAGGTCGGTTTGTTCGCGCAAAATTGTTTTGATACCGACGCGCGTCAATGTTTGATTTTCAATCAGCAGAACGCGAATAGCATTTTCCATAAAACGATTGTAGCAAAAAAACATCGTGAAATTTTCAGTTTCACGATGTTTTTACGAGACGAACAAGACAAAAATGTTTGGTTTTGGAATAAGTTCAAACTGAAATTTACTGAGCTTTGACAAAATAACCCTGTCTCGCGCGCACACGCAGATCTCGCGGATTGGTCAGACCGACATCGAGTTTGACGTATTTATTGACGGGAAAATCGGCTTCCGAATAATACTGCACCAAATATTGGGCTTGCAGTTCATTGGCGAGCTGGCGAAATATTTTTACCAGTAAATTTTGGTTGATTTGCTCATTCTGTGAATTTTGCGAATCATCCTTTGAATTGATCGGCAAAATTTTCGGCAGAAAAGCGGTTCCGCCGGTTTCATCAGCGAATTTCTGCATATTATTTTCGCCTCTGACGCTGACTTTGTTCAGTTGAAAAGAATTTCCCGCTGGATTTATCGAATAAAAAACCGCATCGGAATTTTGCAGAATTTTCAGCACGCGACCCACTTCCTGATCGTTCGCGGCATCCCGGTTAGCTTTGGTAAATTCGTAAAGTTTTTTGGAATCCAGAGTGTTCACCTGATCGCCGAGTCTTCTGTAACCGGCATCAATCGCCTGTCTAATATGGTCGCTGTTGGTGTCTTCGCCGTCGGAAATAACGATAATTACTTTGCGTCTGCCGGTCGGCGCGTTTTTTTGCAGATATTCCGAAGCGGCGGAAACCGTGTCGAAAAAAGCGGTGAACTCTTTGGTCGGCTGAATGGATCTGACGGCGGCGGCGGATTTATCAGCCGAATCACGCGCCTGAATGATAACCGGACGTTCGCCGACGGTGAAAATCGTCGCGTGGTCGTTGGGACGCATTACTTCCTGTAAAAACTTGGCGGCGATTTCCTGCTCAAACTTAAACATCGAATCGGTGCTTGCCGAAACATCAAAAAGCAAAGCGATCTCCAGCGGAACTTGATCCGCGTCGGAAACCTGCGCTATTTCCTGTAATTTGTTATCTTCGGAAATGCGAAAATCCTGCGGCTTTAATCCCAAAACCGGCTGACCATCGGCATTTAGAACCGAAACCGGAACGACGACCAGACGCGAATTTATTTTGATTACTTCTTCTTCATCTGCCTTTTTCGGCGCGGGTGTCGGCTGGGAAGTTTGGGCAAATGCTGAAAAAGCAAAAAAGAAAATTGAAACAAACAATACGACAATTTTTTGTTTTTTCACGTTTTTCACCTCCGAATAACCTTTAAATAGAAAATAAGATTTCACTCAAAATAAAAAGGCAGAAGGTGAAAAGACGTTAATCTTTTTCACCTCGCCTGCCTCACAAAAATATAAAATTATCGTTCGTTGCCGTTGCCTGGATCAGCTTTTCTGACTTCGACTTCCTGGTTAATGCCGCGACTGACCGTTAATTTAACTTCGACGCGGCGATTTTGTTCGCGTCCTTCACGAGTTGAATTATCGGCAATCGCCTGAGCTTCGCCAAATCCGTAAGAAGTTCCGATACGGCGCAGCGGAATATTATGTGTCTCAATTAAATAATCAAGCACCGCCTGAGCGCGTCGTCGGCTTAACTCTTTATTTTTGGCGGCGTTACCATCCGATGAAGCAAAACCGGTGACTTCGATCAAATAGCCTTTTAATGTTAAGGCTTTTTGCGCGACGGCATCAAGATTTTGCTTGGCTTCCGGCGAAAGAACCGCGCTTCCGACTTTGAAATTGACGGTTTGCGTTGACTGAACGACATAATCATCAACCGCCGAAATTCTCTGATTGGTCGCGTTGACACCGGCGATTGCCGCGTCCGCCGTATCCTGAGCAGCTTTCGCGCCCCCGCGAGCGGCGTTGGAAATCGCCATTAATTCATCAATCTGCCCGGAGATACGTTCCGCATTCTGTTCCGACTGCGTTAAACGCTGTTCAGAAACACTCAGGCGGTTTTCAACCGGATCAACACGACTTTGAATTGACTGCGCGACGCGCAAATCGTCATCATCGAATCGTACCTTATCCGCCGATAAATTGCCGACGTTATCGCCGCGACCTTCAACTTGCAAATTCAAACCGCGAATAACTTGCGCGGCGGCAATTCTGTCGCCGCCGCCGAAAAATCCGCCTTTGGTTTTAATGCTCGTATTCGGACTGATAATGACTCTGGTTTCAACACCAACGCCGTCACGAACCGTAAAGCTGTTGTTGTCCTTGGCGACGACAACGCCTCTGATTTTATATTTTTGCCCACTTATCAAATTACGCGTCTGCACATTCTGCGGCTGTGTGTTCTGCGCGAAAACACCAACTGTGCCTATTAGTAAAGCTAAAAGCAATACAGGAATTTTTTTGAACATATTTGACTCCTTTTAAAACTAAAATTTGGGAAAAATTACTGGAATTATGACGTTGGCTCGGTCGCCTGAGTTGTCAAGAAAAAATAAAAATATTATGCGTTAATATTTTAGCTGAAATAAATTTGGCGGCTGACCGGTCTCACAATCCGACTTCAATTTTTCCGAAGCGTTCATATAGAACTGCTGTTTCTTTCGGAACATTAAACAAAATTTGTGCCAAAAGTCGAAAAATATTTAAAGTTTTCCGTAAATTTGTGTTAAATAAGTATTTATAAATTAAGAGGCGCGCTTAATGAAATTTTAAAACGGTGTTCTCAACTGATACATTCGTCGTGAAAATATCAATTATGTCCGGTTTCGATTCAATCGTCCAAACAACAATTTACGTTGAAAAAGGCATAAGCGATAAAAAAAATTCATCGCTTATGCCTTAATTAAATACGAAATTCAGAAAACTTTTAGAAACTAAATTGTGTTTTTTCGAGATATTCTTTCATAAAAGATAGAAATTTCTCGGCATCCGAACCGTCAACGACGCGGTGATCGTAAGTCAACGCGAAATACGCCATTGAACGAACGGCAATCACATCGTCGCCGTCAGCGGTGGTGATAACTTTCGGACGCTTTTCGATAGTGCCGACACATAAAATCGCCACCTGCGGCTGGTTAATAATCGGCGTTCCGAAAAGTCCGCCGAACACGCCCGGATTCGTGATTGTAAAAGTCCCGCCCTGAACTTCGTCCGGCATCAGTTTTTTCGTCCGCGCCCGGTCAGCCAAATCATTCGCCGTCAAAGCCAAACCGGACAGCGAAAGCTGATCGGCACGTTTGATGACCGGCACGATTAAACCCCAGTCGAGCGCGACCGCCATTCCCAAATTCACATCGCCCTTGTAAATAATTTTATCGCCGGACACCTGCGAATTAACAATCGGAAACTGGCGTAGTGCCTGGGTTACGGCTTGGAAAATAAACGGCATATACGACAATTTCGTGCCGTAGCGCGAGGCGAATTCATTCTTATTTTTATCGCGGAACTTCGCCACGTTCGTCATATCAAACTCGTAAACGCTGGTGACGTGCGCCGAAGTTTGTTTTGAAAACGTCATATGTTCGGCGATTTTTTTACGCATCACCGACATCGGCTCGACTCTATCGCCGGCGGAATGCGAAATTCGGGAATCAAAAGAATTTAGAGGATTTGAAAAGCTAGGAGATGACGAGATTTGATTTTTTTGACTCTCCAGACTTTCAGAACTTTCAAAACTCGCCGGACTTTTAACGAGCAAATCCTGCGGACGCAGTGCCGCGCCGGAGTCAATAAAAGACATAATATCTTTTTTCGTGACGCGCCCGCTCATTCCCGAACCGGCGATGCGCGAAATGTCAACATCGTGTTCTTTGGCGATATTGCGAACCAGCGGACTCGATTTCGTGCGGCGCAAATCTTCGAGCGACCCTTCGCCGTTTGATTTGCCGTTGCTCTGCGCGTCTTCAACTGCGTCGGGACGCTGATAATCATAGCTTCTGCCTTCAACTTCTTCAATTTCACGTTCTTCTTCGGCGGGCATCGAAATACCGGTTTGAGCGGAAGTGTTCGCGCTTGCCGCCGCCGCTTGTTCGACTGGTTTTTGTCCGCCGGATGCCCGACTGCCGACTGAACTTGCGCCTTCCGCGCCGACCAAACCGACCACCGCGCCGACTTCGACCGTTTCGCCTTCCGCAGCGCGAATTTCGAGAAGCTGTCCCGCGACCGGCGACGGAACTTCGGCATCAACTTTATCGGTTGAAATCTCCAGTAGCGGTTCGTCCTTTTCAATTTTATCGCCGACCGCTTTCAGCC
Source organism: Pyrinomonadaceae bacterium (assembly GCA_965217575.1). GTDB lineage: Bacteria > Acidobacteriota > Blastocatellia > Pyrinomonadales > Pyrinomonadaceae. Next base: position 3,033,813 of record OZ244558.1, read on the forward strand.
ACTTGGAAACTGTTCCTTCGGTAATTGATTCACCCATCTGTGGCATTACGACTTCCGTCGCGTTTTCCGAATCGGCTGACTTATCCGAGTTTTCCACGTTGGCTGAAACCGCCGCCGTCTGTGTCTGTTCAACGGATTCCGGTTCAGATTTCAATTCCGCGACCGGCTCTTTATCCGGCGTTTGCGGTTTGGAATTCGGCATTACGGCGGCTGTTTCGCTATCCGCGCCCAGAACGCCAACGACACTGTTGACTTCGACCGTTTCGCCTTCCGCGGCGCGAATTTCCAGTAAAATTCCGGCTGACGGCGACGGAACTTCGGCATCAACTTTATCGGTTGAAATCTCCAGTAGTGGTTCGTCCTTTTCAATTTTATCGCCGACCGCTTTCAGCCATTTGGAAACCGTCCCTTCAGTAATTGACTCGCCCATCTGCGGCATTACAACTTCTACGCTCATATAATCTCCGTTTATTAAATAATGATTAAATAAAAAAGTATCAAACAGATAGAATACAGGAAAAACGGTGAAAAAGTGAAAAGGCGGAAAAGTGAAAATGCTGACCAACGAGAAAAACAAGGCTTTTCACTTTCAATAGTTTTCAACTTTTTGTCTTTCCCGCGCCGACTTTACGAGCTGATCAGCCGCGCGATGAGAAACGCCGCGCCCGCCGCCGCGCTTCCGATCAAGCAAGTTTGAATCGCGCTTTTAACCGGATTTGTTCCCGTAAAAGTTCCCTTGACGTAACCGAAAATAAACAAAGCGATAACGGTAATGACGACCGACCAAAGCAGCGCGAGATGCGCTTCGGACAAAATTATATATGGAAAAAGCGGTATCAAACCGCCGAAAACATAAGCTCCGGCGATGGTCGCGCCGCTTTGCAGAGCGCGTTTCGGGTCGGGTTTTTCCAGACCGAGTTCAAAACGCATCATAAAATCGGCGAAATCTTCGGGACGCTGCGCCAATGAATCAACAATCGGCAAACTTTCGTCGTGCGTCAAGCCGTAATTTTCGAGAATTTCCACGACTTCATCTTTTTCGTGTTCGAGCATTTTGTCAATTTCATACATTTCGCGTTTATATTCGCTGTCGTAATGCTCAACGTCGGATCTGCCGGCGAGATAACCGCCTAAACCCATCGCAATCGAACCGGCGACAATTTCGGCAAAACCTGCCGTAACGATAATTTGACTATCAGCTATCGCGCCCGAAAGTCCCGCCGCGAGCGCAAAAGGGACGGTCAGCCCGTCCGCCATTCCGATGACGACATCGCGCACGACTTCGCCCGACGTAAAATGTTTCTCGATGTGTGGAGTATGCGGCATTTGATTTTTATTGAATTTGATTTTTTATTAAAAATGAACTTACATCATAAATCAAGTATTCAGCAAAAAGCGAAATCAATGCCGATTATTAAAATTGAGATGACCGTAAAAGCTCCGATTCAAAGAGTTTTTGACTTGGCGCGTTGTATTGACCTGCACGAAGAAACAATGCTCAGGCATCGAGAAAAAGCGGTCGCCGGAGTAACCGAAGGCTTAATGAAATTAGGCGAAAGCGTAACTTGGGAAGCGACTTATTTTGGGGTCAGGCAAAAACTTACGTCGAAAATCGTTAAGTATCATCGCCCCTATTATTTTCGAGATGAAATGATCAAAGGCGCGTTCAAGCGGTTCGACCACGACCATTTTTTTGAGGAAAATATCGTTGGAACTTTGATGAAAGATGTTTTTGATTACGATTCGCCCTTTAATTTTCTGGGGAAGATTGCCGATGCGCTCTTTCTGGAAAATTATATGAGGAAAATGCTGACGGAAAGAAGCAAATTAATCAAAAAAAATGCCGAGGGTGATGATTGGCAAAAATATATTTAATGTATAACTCATTTATTTTTACGGGCGATTAGCGGTTTAATCGTCGAGATTATTTTTTAAGATATAGTTTGTTGAACTTTTTTGCGGCAGCGAAACGCTGAAAACGCCTTCTGATGTGCGGACATTGAGCCGATTTCCTAAACGTCTGGCGGCGGCAAAATCCAACGGCTGCGGATGGCTGATGATTTCTCTACCGCTGAAACTGAATTTTGTGCCGCCGACCAGCACGAATTCTTCCGGGAAATCTTCGCCTTCGCTCAAACGCGCCCACGAGAAACGAAAATCCGTATTAAACAGTTCGGTATGAACAACTTGTTCGCCGTCGGAAAAAACGAAAACGTCACGGTATTCGCGGTATCTGATGACGAAGGCGCGTCCGCCGCTGACTTCGGTTTCAAAAACCTGCGGCGCGGCAAAGTCGGTTTCATTCGGCAACAGAAAGGTAAAAAATTCCTGTGATCCGATGCCGGTAGATTCAAAACGCAGAAACGGCGCGGCGGTGCGTTTGCCATAACACGATGAAATCGAACTTTCGCCGCGCTGCCAATGTCCGTTGTCGCCGACGGTGAAAAGCCGCAGACCGACCGCGCCCGAAGAAGTTTCGCCGACAGATGAAATGCCCGCTTCCGCAGTTTTGATGACCGGATTGCGTGCGCCGTCAAAGTGAAAATTTAAGGCGTAGTTATGTTCGCCCGAAGTTTCGACAAAATCGCGCATTATCCAGTAATCGTTTTTCAAAAACAGGATGCCGCGCGTATGCGTCGCCGGCGCGTCGGTCAATCTTTCGTAACCGTCGTGCGAACCTTCAAAAAAATCGAATTTGTCCTGCGAAATCCACGTATTAAATTTGGCGTTCGCTCTAGTTTTCCAGTTAAACTTTGCGCCCGTCTCGGACTGCGATTTCTCATCAATCGTCAGCGTGTTATGAGAAACGGTCGAACGGAACAAATCGCGCAGTTCTTCGGATTCGTGATAAGTGTAAGTTCCCGCGTCAACCAGCGTCGTCTTCCCGCCGACCGCCAAATTTATCGCCAGCGCGTCGGCGTGTCCGTGTCCGCCGTTGAGCGCGCCGAGTTCGCCGCAGTCAACCAGCAGATAATTGTCGGTTTCCGCCCAGCCGTCGCGCATTACAAAATATCCGCCGTCCTCAAATTCGTGAGAATTTTTCTCCGGCAGCCGCGATTTTATCGTTTCAAAACTTTGAACGCCTTCCGCGCCGAGCAGCCACAGCGTTTCTTCCGCCAATTCACGGGCGGCGAATTTATAATCGCCGCGCTCAAAAAGAACCGCGCCGGTTGACAGAACCGCGCGAAAATTCTCCGGCTGACTGCCGCCGAGCGGCAAAATTCTCCCGCCGTCGTCATCGCCGATCAGCGGAGTCGTGCCGTCGGGACGCATTATATACATCAAAAAATCGAGCGCGGACTGTAGTTTCGTATCCAGTTCGTTTTGCAAATCAGCATCGGTTTCATCGGCATTTAATGTTCTCAGAATGAGAAAATGCGTGTAAAAATCCGCCGTGTAACGCTGATACCAGGTTGACTGCTCAAAATAAACTCCGTCCGGCAGGATTTGCCGGTCGAGTTCGGCGAAAAGAATATCTTCACCGAGCTTGCGCCAGCTTTCCGCGTGTCTGAAAAATGAAAGCTGAGTACCGAGATAGTAAAGTCCGAGAGCTTCGCCCGTCAGATGCGTGTTCGGGCTGTAATAGGTCGAAAGATATTTTTCGAGATGTTTGCCGTGCAGATAAAGAAATTTCAGAGCCGTTTGAAAAAGTTCGGGCGTGAGATGTTCCGATTCCTTGAAAAAATTAAACGCCCACAGCCAGGAAATAGAGCGCAGCGCGACCTCTAAACTGCTGAACCAATTAATACCCATTCCGGGCGGATTCTGTTCCATCCAACTTTCCAGATGGCGGGCGAAAGTTTCGGCGAAACGTTCGTCGCCGGTCAGCCAGTAAGCGGTGCCGAGCGTGAAAAAATGCTGGTGACGATTGAGTTCCCAAATTATTTTTTTGTCGCCCGTCTCCTGCGTGTCCAGTTCATCAAACTGTTTCCAATGCTTGATGGGCGAATGTTTATCGGCAACCGGTTCAAAATGCCAGTCAACTTCACTGCCGAAATTCAGATTTTCGTAACTGAGCAAATCAAAGCTGCCTTCAATCAGACGTTCTGCCTTTTCAACAACACGGTGCGCGTTTTTTTCGCCGAAAGCGTGACGAAAAGTTTCAACCGTCTTTTTCTTTTCACGAAAAGCCGAAAAAAAAACAAACTGCGCGTCCTCGCAAAATTTGGCGAACAGATTTTCCGCCGTCAGTTCTTCGTCGCCGAAATGCGATTTTTCAATCACCTGTAAAAATTCTTCGGCGGACGGCAATTTGCCGCTCAAGCCCATTTGTTCGGTGTAGCCGGAAAGTGCTTGTTCGCCCCGCGCACGAATTTCCGTCCAGCTTTTTCCCTTTATTTTCTTTAATTTATCAATCGGATTTGTCATTGTTTCTGCTAACAAAATTGTATTTGCCGGTGAGTTTGAATTGTATCCTTCCTCGCCCTCTCGTTCATAATCGTTCGCAGGCGATAATTGCGATATTCGCCCGGACTGCCCGTTTTAGCGTCAATCGCCGCCGCCACCATATTAAACGCTTCGCGCCCCGATGCAAAATACACCTGATAATCGCCCTTTTTTTCTCCGTGTTCGATGATTTCGCTGAAAAATTTCACCGCGTCTTCACCGATGCTCGCCGATTGATCGTGACTGAAAAATCCGTGACAGTAAAGTTTAACAAAAATCCATTCGGGACGATTTTCAACCGTGATATTTGCCGACAGCCAGCGATTTAGCCGCGCCAGATTCATCGGCTGATTGGCGACCAGCGCGCCGTCGTCAAGCCGCGGGAGCGGCAGACCTCTGACGCGCCGCGTCCAATTGAAAACCAGCGGTCCGGTAAAAATCAGCGGAAGCTGCGGCTGATTTCCAGATACTCTGACGCGTCTGCCGGTGCGGTGCGGCATCTTTTCCGTCAGCGGCAGACCGCATTCGTAAATTTGGTTGAGCATCGAAACCTGCGATTGATCCGGCGCGGAAGGCAGCGTGAAATCGGCGTAGCAGCCCGTTTCCTGCAAAATCTGCATTTCTTCGTCAACGCCGCAGAATCTGCCGCCGCAGGAATTTCCAAGTGCCAGATTGCCGTGAACGAAAGCGTAGCGCGGCGCGTCATTTTCATCAAAACGAGACAAACATTGGTGTTCTTCCGCCAAAATGTCACGAAATTCGGTTAAACTTTTTCGCAGATTGTCCGCCGTGTCGGGTTTTTCAACGCCGTGATGCAAGTGAATTTCGACTTCGCCCAAACCTTCCGCCTGCATCGCCGCCATTTGTTCGAGAATTTGATAGTCATACTGTTCAGCCGGATAAAAGTTTGTGTGACGAAACTTTGTGCCGTTCGCGTCGCGCAACGCGTCGCCGGTTTTTCGCGCCAGTTGATGATATTCGTCCAAACGCCGCCGTTGAGAATCAATGTCGAGCAAGCCGTTCGCGCTCCAACTCGGTTCAAAATGGTCGGCAATCGTAAAAATCAGGTGTTTTTGTCCGCCCGCTCCTTTTTCCAGCAGAGATTTTCCGCGCGCAAGCGGATAGCGCGTCAGCCACGGCAGATTCCATTTTAATTTCGTCAGGTAATTTGATTCGTCGGCACTCATTTTTTTCTTCTGATCTTAAATGTAAGCAATCTGTTCAAAATAAAAGCCTCAATGAAATTATTTGTCCATAAATTCTCGATGCCAAAGCTCGAGCATAAATAAAATCCACAGCGAATGAGAATGGTCGCGCCGCTGTTTTGAGTGTTCGTCAAGCAGCGTTTCGACGTATTTTACATTAAAGTATCCGCGTTCCAAAGTCTTTTTATCTTTCAGTGTTTCGTGAATTCGCGTTCGCAACTGAGCGTTGATCCAATCGCCAATCGGCACGCCGAAACCCTGTTTCGGACGGTCGAGAATTTCGTCCGGCACGATTCCGCGTACGGCTTGGCGGAAAATATATTTGGTTTCAAGACCTTTTAATTTCAATTCCGACGGAATTCGCATTACAAAATCAATCAATTTGTGATCGAGCAGCGGCACGCGCGCTTCGAGCGAAGTCGCCATACTCATCCGGTCAACTTTCGTCAAAATATCGGACGGCAGATAAGTTTTGCTGTCAAGATACAGCAAATTATCAATCGGATTTCCGGTCGAAGTTTGCCCCGCGATTTCTTTGAAAACTCTTTCGCCCGCGCCGAAATTTCCGTTTTGGTTCGCCAAAAACTTTTGCGAATAAAGTGCTTTTTTGCCGAGTTTCCCAAAGTGCGAAACGCTGTCAATATAACGATCAACGGCTTCGAGCGAAGCGTTGTAAAGATAATTTTTCCCTTTCGCGCCGTGCGGCAAAGCCTCGCTCAGAGGTTTCAGTAAACCGCGTCTGATGCCTGACGGAAGTTTGTTTAATCCGCCGCGTTTTTTGTCGGTCACGTAGCGTGTATAACCGGCGAAAAGTTCGTCGCCGCCGTCGCCGGACAAAACAACGGTGACAAAATCGCGCGCCATTTTTGAAACCATAAATGTCGGCAGCGCGGACGAATCGGCGAACGGTTCGTCGAAATGCCAGACGAGTTCGTCAATAATCTCGACCAAATCCGGCGTAACGATAAATTCGTGATGTTCGGTGTTAAAATGTTTAGCCGCGATGCGCGCGTATTTCAATTCGTCAAAACTGTCTTCGTTGAAACCGATGGAAAAAGTTTTGACCGGTTTTTCGAGAATCTGCGACATTAACCCGACAATCGTTGACGAATCAACGCCGCCAGACAAAAATGCGCCAAGCGGAACTTCGGAAATCAGCCGCACTTCGACGGCTTCTTTAATCAAATCCCGAAGCTGTTCGACGTATTCGGCTTCGCTTTTTATTTCCGTAATCTTTTCGTAGTTGAAATCCCAATATTTTTCAGTGGTGATTTTTCCGTTTTTGAAAACCAAGTAATGCGCGGGCGCGAGTTTCTGCACATTCTTGAAAATGCAGAATTCTTCCGGCACGTAACCGAACGTCAAATATGAATCCAAAGCCGTGTAATCAATTTCTTTTTTGATTTCGCCGTGCGCCAGCAAAACTTTCAATTCCGAACCGAAAACGAAATTTCCGTCGTTCGTCAGCGAATAAAAAAGTGGTTTTTTGCCGACGCGATCTCTGGCGATAAACAGCGATTCTTCGCGTTTATTCCAAATCGCAAACGCGAACATTCCGCGCAGTTTTTCCAAACACTTCGCGCCGAATTCTTCGTAGGCGTGGACAATCGTTTCTGTATCGGAGTTGGTTTTAAATTTATGTCCGAGCGATTCAAGTTCGCTTTTTAATTCGCGGTAATTATAAATTTCGCCGTTGAAAACGATAATTAAATTGCCGTCTTCGGTGTAAATCGGCTGTTGTCCGCTTTTCAAATCAATGATCGAAAGCCGCCGCATTCCGAGCGCGGCGCGTCCTTCGACGGTCGCGCCCTGTTCGTCCGGTCCGCGATGCGTGATGATTTTGCACATTTTGTCGAGCAAAATCTCGCGCTCATTTCGCGGCGCGTCTTTTTCTCTGCTGATAAATCCGGCTATTCCACACATTTTAATTCTGGGTTTCCGATTTCGGATTTTGGATTGTAAAATTTTTAAGATATGTTAAAGGCAAATTGATAATATTTTTGATTTTGTCTTTTTCGCTTTCTTCGATAACACCGAAATAATTCATTAAAAGCAGATAAATCGGCGCGAAAATTAAAGCGGAAAAACCAAGAACGAGATTTCCCGAAATAAAATCCGTTACGCTCAATTTCGGCGCGGCGAAAATCATTTGCGTCAATGAAACTCCCCAGTTTGAAATCGGTTCACGAAATTGCCAATAAAATAAAAACGTAGTTGCGCCCGCCATCAAACTCGCCGCCGCTGTTTTGCCGACATCTTTGAGCAGGTAAACATCTTCCGCCGTGACGTTTAATTTTCTAAAAGCGAGCGCGGTCGTGATAAATCTGTCAATCAAAGCCGTTGCAATGACAATCGCAATCATTCCGCGCAAATCGAAATACTGAATGCCGAAATAGAGAGCCGCCGTCATTGCGAGAAAAATCAGAACGCGCAGAATCAGCAACATTCTGCCGAGTTCTTTGTAAGCGCGAAAAACCGGATCGGTGACCCAAATATAAAACGGTAAAAGCGTCAGATTTATCATCAAAATCGGCGCGCTCGCCAGATAATTTCTGGTGAAAAGCGTGATGACGAAGGTTTGCGCCGTAATCATCAGAAAAACGTAAATCGGAAAATAGAAAAAAGCGAGTTTCTGCATCGCCCGCGAAACGAGCCGAATCATCTCGCGTTTTTCGTCGTTCGCCTGCAATTCGCTCATTCGCGGAATCAAAACCGACGTGACGGATTCGGACAAAATCGCAATCAGCGGAAGCTCAAAACAGCCGATGGAATAAATCGCAAATTCGGCTTCGCTGAACCGATAACTGACGAAATAATTGTGAATATCGGTTTGCAGCGTCCACAAAAGCGCGGCGAAACCGAATGGCAGCGCGTAAAAAAGCTGTTCGCGGAAAAATTGTAAATCGAAACTTTTCCAGAATTTCGGAAATCTCGAATTCAGATAAAAAAGCAAAATCAGCGTCTGCAAAAAGCCCTGAATAATCGCGGCGTAAATAAACGATTCGACGGTGGCGAAAACAACGACCGCGCCGACCATCAGAGCCATTTTGCTGAACTGCGCGAGAATAATAAAAACGGTCGCCATTCGCGGTTCACGGTTGGCGACGGCGACGGTTTCTAAAAAGGTCGAAAAAATCCAGAGCCAGATAATAATCCCGATTTTCGGCGCGAAACTCATCATTTCCGCGCTTTGGAAAACTTTTCCGAGCAGTTGCGGATAAAAAAGAAGCGCGAAAAATGCTAAACCACCCGCCGCAAAATTGAAAAGCAGAATGTTTAGAATCGTCGCCGCCTGACGTTCTGCTTTTTCGCGCGACAGGAAATAATACGCGCTCATACTGATTCCGAGCGGCAAAATCGTGGCGGCGTTGCCGACCACCAGAAAAACCTGTTTGTAAATTCCGACTTTTTCCTGACTCAGCAGACGAACAATCAAAAACGGCAGCAGAAACGACAGCGCGAAACCGACGACTTTGGCGAATAAAAGCCACGCGCTCTGCGCTTTTAACGATGGTGTTTTATCGGTTTTTTCTTCCACTTTAGAGATCGAAATTTTAAGATTTATCGGGTGAAATGAAGGAAAATTCCGCCGGACGAATTTTTTTGAACAAGGTTAGCGCAAGCTGCGGCGAAATGCTCATCATCATCGTTAGTAACGATAATTTCGGCTTGCGATAAAATTTATTGGCTTTGACGATATGAGTTTGCGCTTCGGAAAAATCTCCCTGAACCAGACAAAGTTTGCCTTTTTCAAGTTCGAGTTCGGCTTCACACAACGCCATCTGCGCGTGCCAGACGGTTTTTTCCCGTTCGTTTAAATCATATTTATCGTTAATGACGTTAAGAGCGCGAATGTTGCGTTCAGCGCGGTTGACATTCGTTCCCGAAAGACTGTTTGGACGCACGCGATATTTGATTAAAACATCCGTCTGAAAACCTATTCGCGCGCCGTTTTTGGCGAACCTGAACCACAAATCGAAATCCTGCATTCGCGGCAAATTCGTGTCAAATAAGTCAAACTTTTCGGTCAGTTCTTTCTTGATTAATGTTCCAGAAGTGATGACGTTGCATTCGGCATTTATCAAACTCAAAGTATTTACTTCACTTTTTGAAGGCGCGTCCTGCATAAAAGTTCTGCCGGCGAAAAGCTGTGCGCCGAATAATTCGGCATCGCAGTAAACCATTTCAAGATCGTTTTTTTCGAGAAAATCAACGCTCGAAGCGAGAAATTCAGGTTTCCAAATATCGTCGCCGTCCAAAAAGGCGAGCAGTTCGCCGCGCGCCAGACAGATCGCCGCGTTTCGAGCCAGCGACGCGCCCGAATTGGCTTGTTTGCCGTAAACAATTTTATCGAAATACGGCTTCAGGGCGATTTCCAATTCTCTAGTGTCTTGCGAGCCGTCGTTGACCAGAACGACCTCAAAATTCTCATAAGTTTGTGCGAAAACCGAATCCAGAGTTTCCTTGATATACGGCGTGATATTATACGCCGGAATGATCACGCTGACCTGCGGCGCGGCGGCAATCGCGCTACCGATTCTCGTTTCGGTCAGTCTTTGGCGAATCTGCGGGCAGTCTGAAAATTTCTCGTTCATACTTTTAAAACGGCGCGACCAAAAGTTACAAATCACCGTTTGAGCAGCCGACACGAATAAAACGGCTCGGCTTGATTCAAAACTTATTCGCGCGGTTTTTTCGGTTTTTCAAATCGTCGGCAATCCGAAAACGCCTTTTTCCGTTTCCTTTATTCCTTCGGCGGCGTTGTAAATTCTTCGGAAAGCGACGGCATACGCGATCAGGTAGTAAACAAACCAATTATACGCCACCGCCACAAAAAAACTGGAAAACATATAACCGATGATACTCGCCTGAAATCCGATGGAGACGTAATAAAACCAATTGGATTCATCTCTGGCGAAAAGCGTCCGCTCGATGGCTGCTAATTTTTTGAACGGACTTATCAAGAAAATCAGATACGCCGCCAGTCCCAAAATGCCGAGTTCGGATGAAATTTGCGTAAAAGAGTTGTGCGTCACCAGATTGTGAATGCTGACAATCGGAAAATTGCCGATGCCGATGCCCCACGGATTTCTCAACGTCACGACTATCGAACGAATGAGCAGTTCTTTGCGCTGGTCGCTCGAACCGACCGGATCAAGTGCGGGAATAAAAATTGACAAAAGCCGCAAACCGTAATTGCCGGGCGCGAGCAGAATAAATAATCCGCCGCCGACAATCGAAGCGATGCTGACGTTGAGACGGTTTCGGCGACCGAGCTTCCACGTCAAAACGACCGATGAGGCAAGCAGACCGATAAAACCGCCGCGCGAAAAAGTTATCATATTCGCCGCGACGAAAAGTCCCGCCATTGCAAAATAGACGAACCGCCAAATTTTATGGCGGCTGGCGATTCCCAGAGTCAGAGCGAGCGGCATTATCGTCACCAGATGCAGAGCCATATCGTTCGGATTGCCGAACAACCCGCCGACTTCAACTCCGACGCGATAGCCTTCGACCTTAAATTCGCCCTTCATATACAAATTTAAAGCGGTATAACTCAGGTAAATACCGATAGTCAGCGAAAGCCACACCAAACCCATCAATCGTTCGCGCGTCCGCACGACGTTGACCATCACGATGAACATCAGCACCGCTTTGATAAATACGTCGTTAAAAACCGTCCAAGCCGTTCCCGGGTCTTTGGCAATCGGAATCGTGGCGAGCGCGAGAAACGTCAACGCCAGAATACATTTTATTTCGGTCGAGAGAACGCTCAGCGAACCTTCGGCGGAAAATTGGGTCGGAATAAAAACGGCAAGCGTGGCGGCGGCAAAATAAAATGCCGTTGACGACAAAAATGAAAGTGGCGAGAAAAGCTCGTACGGGCGAAAAAGCACCAAAACCGAAAAAAGATAAAGCCCGACATAGCTAAAAGTATGTCCGTTTTTCACCAGCCAGTGGTCGCGGCTTAAAAGAAGGCGGTCTTTTTCGGCTTTTTTGTCCTTCCTTTTCTGCCGACCGGCTGCGGCGAAAGTTGATTCATTCGCGTCATTTAAATTAATTTGTTCAAAAACCGGATTCTGCGCCGGAAGAATTTTTATTGTTTCAGTTTCGAGATTTGTGTCGCGCGCGATGGCGAGTTTTTCGCTCTCAGCGACCGTTTTATGCGGATTTTTTAAGGACTGGTCTTTCGCGCTCGAAACTGATTTTCGAGGCGACTGGAGCGTCGGCTGATCGCCGCTTTTCGCGCCGCCGTTTTTCGCGGGCAAGCCAAGCGGCTGATAATCGAGATTTTTGGATTTGTCGGCAGACATTAATAAGTTTCGGGTCTTAGATTCCAAATTCAAAACCAATTAAGTTTATCAAAAATTTCCGCCGCGCCAACAAATTTTTCAGATTACTAAGGCAATTTTAAGTTTGAAAATTGAAATTTACAAACTGAGAGTTGAAATTCATCAAACGGCGATTTCCGCATTTTCAACCGTCACCAAATCACGCACTTTCTGGCGCAGAGCTTTTTCAAATTGGCGGGCTTCATTGACACCGTTAAAAGAGAGTTCCTGCAAATTAAATTCGATGCGCTTGCGGTAATCAGAAACTAGAGAATCGGACACGCCGAGCATTTCCGCGACTTCAAGCTGCGTTCCGCTGTCCGAAATCAGGTAACAATACCACAAAACATTTATCATTCGGCTATACTGCTTCGCTTTGCCGCGCACCGATTTCTTCAAACATTGCAGGAAACCATCCACATAATCTACCGCCGATAATTCGGCTTCGCGCCGCAAAACATTTTCTTCGGGCGTTTCGCGCGTGTCGGCGTAATCAAAATCCATTCGGTCGTTATTGTCGTCATCTTTGCCGGTTCCGCTGACCGGAACCAGATAAATATCCATAATCGGCAGCCGCGACATCACGAAAGAACGCAGCGTCCGAACGTCAACCGGCGAATCAACCGCTTTGAAAACTCTGATAATCAGCTTTTCGAGTTCGACATTGCTGATGACGATTTGCGCGTCGCCCGTGCAGCCGACCATTCGCGTATCACGATTTTCAAAGGAAACAACCTTGACGCGTTCATCCATTTCCTGCACGTTGCGGCGCGGTTTTCCGTCTTTCCATTCCGCTAAACCGTACAATCGGTCGGCGAGTCGGCGATGAACTTCCGGATGATTGATGTTATCGAAACGCTTGAATGTTTTACCGGTTTGAATCAATGTCGAAACGCGCCGCGCCAGCCGGTAAGATTCGGGATAGCGTTTGCGAAGTTCGGCAGTCAGCATATTCGTCAGTTCGATCTGGCTGATTTCCGCTTCAATTTCCGCGTCCGTCATTTCCGTATCGAGATAGTGCTGAAAACGCTCTTTGCCCAGCAGCGCGACGAAAAGTTCCTGCGTTAAATCCGTGTAAGCGTTATGTTTGCCTTCTTCGACGAGAAATCCCGCCCGCTTTGAAGCTCTGACCAGCGGATGTGAAGAAACTATCCTGTGAAGTTCCGTCCAAATCTGATTAACGTCAGATTTTTTGAGGCTTTCGTTCCATTTTCCAACCTTAATCTGTCTTCTTTGGATGGATTTTGGCAGACGTTCCTGCGGTTTGTTTGCACTCATATTAATAAACCTTTTCCGATGTTCCTTATTAATTAGTTTTTGTGAATTTACAGAAGTAAGACGATAGTTCGTTCGTTTTTGCGCGATAATCAGTTCCCGAAAAAGATTATTTTTCGCGTTTGACGAAACTGCCCTTAAATTTCCGCATATTAAAAAGATTGGTAGAAAACTTTTGTGAATTAACCGCCGCGCTCTGCCGCTAATTCGGAGGGTTGCCGATAAGATTTGTGCGCCTTATCAACGACAAATTAAATGTTAGCAATTATTTCTGTTTTGAGCAACTTTTTTTTACTCTTTTTTACAATGTTTAACAATAACAATAAATACAGTTATTACAACGTTTAGAGATAGGTATTTTGACTACTCATAAATCATTCAGTAATTTAAAATAATTTTATTAAATAACTTTTGGAACGAAGCGAGCATTACGGATTTACTTTTCTTGTAACGATTATACTGTCTCAACAAATGGAGAGCGCGAGAATTGAAATTAATTTTCGGTCAAAATTTTATATGGTTTCGATAAAAATGGTAACTTTTTGCAAAAGCGCGATGTGTCCTTCATCAGAAAAACTGCTGGCGTTTGAAAGCGGCGCGATTTCGGTCGCGGAAAAAGAGCGTATTGAAACGCACCTTGCCGTTTGTGAATTCTGCGCTTCGGAAGTGGAATTTTACACGCATTATCCGCAGTCGGAAGAACCGGTGGCAACTGTCGAAATTCCGGTTCCTTTATATGAATTGGCGCAGGCACTGCTTAACATCAGGCATAAAGATTATTCAATCCTCAACCAGCTTTTTAGTGAAAAAGAAGGTGTAAAGATTTGAAATTGCGGCGAATTGCGAACCGCCAATCGAAGAAACTATTTGCCATTTGCCATTAACCGCTGTTTTTCAACTTCCGCAGATTTCATCAATTGCTTCATCGTATTTTGCGTCAATCACGCCGCGTTTTATTTTCAGCGTCGGAGTCATTTCGCCCTTGTCAATCGAAAATTCGCGCGGCAGCAGATAAACTTTTTTTACTCTTTCATAGTCGTTTAATTCACGCGTAAATTCGCCCGCATCGCGCTGCACTCTTTTAACGACGTGCGGATTTTCACAAATTTCTTCGTGCGTGCCTTCCGCGCTTATCCCTTCTTCTTTGAGCGTCGCTTTGAGCGTTTCCCAATCCGGCACGATCAACGCGCCGACCTGCTTGCGCCCGGAGCCGACGACGACGGCTTGTGAGACGAGCGGCGATTGTTTCAAAAGACTTTCGACCTGCTGCGGCGCGACATATTTGCCGTTTGATAATTTGAACAAATCCTTTTTACGGTCGGTGATGAAAAAATGTCCCCCGGCATCTTCGTAACCGACATCGCCGGTGTGATAAAAACCGTCATCATCAATAACTTGCTCGGTTTCTTCCGGTTTATTGAGATAACCGCGCATCACGTTTTTTCCGCGAATCAAAATTTCGCCGTCGGAGGCGGCGATTTTCATTTCGATTCCTTCAAACGGTTTGCCGATTGAGCCGACTTTGCTGTCATCGGGACGATTCGCGCAGGCGACGCAGGCTTCGGTCATTCCGTAACCCTGCAAAATCGGGATGCCCGCCGCCCAGAAAGCGTTTGAGAGTTTTTTGGAGAGCGGCGCACCGCCGGAAACGAAAAATCTGATGCTGCCGCCGACTCCTTCGCGCCATTTTGAGAAAACCAGGCGGCTCGCAATCGAATGTTTCATCGCCAGCTTCATCGAAATTTTTTGACGCTTGTCTTTAGCTTCCCAATATTCCTGCCCGACTTCCAAAGCCCAATCGAACAGCGAAGTTTTAAAGCCGCCCGCCGCTTTGCCCTTTTTGACGATTTTATGATAAACCTGCTCGAACAGACGCGGCACGGCGGTCATAATCGTCGGGCGCACTTCGTTTAGAAATGCCGCCAATTGATCAAACGCCGCGCAATAGTAAATCGCCACGCCGTTGGCGCACAATACATAAAAAACCGTTCGCTCAAAAATATGCGAGAGCGGCAGCACCGCCAGCGAACGGTCGCTCGTTTTAATCGGCAGACCTTTGGAAATGGCGACGATATTCGATGTAAAATTTTCGTGCGTCAGCATCACGCCTTTCGGTTCGCCAGTGGTGCCGGAAGTATAAATGACGGTTGCCACGTCGTCGGTTTGAATTTGGCGCAGATTATTTTCAAAAAGCTGCGAATCAATCTTTTCGAGTTCTTCGCCGCGCCGCTCGATTTCGGCGAGCGTCAGCGATTTGTTGCTGTCGGCGGGCGCGGCATCTTCGTCGAAAAAAACCAGCTTTTCCAAACATTCAACGCTCTGAATCCCGTCTTCGGCGTGTTTGTAAACCTTTTTGCCTGAAATACAGAGAACTTTCGCGCCCGCGTCTTCCAGAATATAGCGAATCTGTTCGACCGCCTGCGTCGTATAAATTGGCACATTGACGGCGCGGAGAGATAAAATCGCCAAATCGGTAAAAGACCATTCGGGACGATTTTCGGAAATAATCGCCACCCGGTCGCCCGCTTTCACGCCCAAATCCGCCAGTCCGAGTGCGATGCGTTTGATCTTTTCGATGATTTCTTCACCCGAAAAATTTTCCCAAACGTCTTTGACCTTATGACTAAGCGCGTCGGTTTTGTTGTATCTGCGCCACGATTCAAAGCAGTAATGCGGAATCGTTTGCGGCAAGTTTTCAAATCCGCCTAAATTTTCAGCAATCTCACCAATCATAGTTTAATTATCTTTTCCAATCTCGAGGTTTTTAACTAAACCGCATTCTGCGCCGCCTGCCAAAATGCCGTCTAACGCAAATGTGTATTCTATCAAACTTATCCTTCCAAATGTAATGAATGGCGCGAAAATTCATACAAGTAAACGGTATGCCGCGCGGATTGAAATAAAGTTCGGTCATTATGTCGGTTTTTTATTTGGTTAGCCCGCGCAAAATGATATTATTCAGAGATTCCGTTTGAAAAGGCGATAATACATTTTTGGAAAGGTGAAACCGTAAAAATATCCGCCTCGTAAATTATAATATGTCTGATATATTGATTTTTGATGTTAATGAAACGCTGCTTGATTTAAGTCCGCTTAAACCTCATTTCGCGCGTGTTTTCGGTGATGAAAAGGTGATGAAAAGCTGGTTTTCGACGATGCTGCATTCGTCATTCGTCGCTCGTCGTGACGCTCGCCGACGCTTATAAAGATTTCAGCAAACTCGCCGGCGCGTCGCTCGATGTGGTCGCCGGCGAAATGAAAATCCCGCTCAAAGAAGATGACCGGCAGGAAATTTTAGAAACAATCAAACGATTGCCGCCGCACGAAGAAGTTCCCGCCAGCCTGGAAAAACTGCGCTCCGGCGGATTTCGGTTGTTTACATTGACTAATTCGCCGCCGAAAACACTGCGGGCGCAAATGGAAAATTCGGGACTCGACAAATATTTTGAAGATTTATTTTCGATTGACGAAACGCGAAAATTTAAACCCGCGCCGGAAACATATCAAATGACGGCGAAAAAACTGGGCGTGAAAACCGAACAACTGCGGATGATTGCCGCGCACGACTGGGACATTTTGGGCGCGCTGAACGCCGGATGTCAGACGGCTTACATTGCCCGCGCCGGGAAAGTTTATAATCCGCTTTACGCCAAACCCGATGTTTCGGGCAAAGATTTAAGCGAAGTCGCGGAACAATTAATCGCCCGAAAACATTAAAGCGAGATTTTTCGCCGAAAAATTGACTTTTTAGGTTTGGGCAGATAATCAGCGGAATTTTGCTTGTTTCTCTTGCTGAATGAACATTCATTCAGTATGATATATTCACATTAAATCAATCTAAAAAAAGGTAAAATATAAAAATATGAATGTCAAAAAAGCCGCCGTTTTAGGCGCGGGAACAATGGGCGCGGCGATTGCGGCGCATCTTTCAAATGCGGGAATTCCGACGCTGCTGCTCGACATCGCGCCGAAGGAATTAAACGAAAGCGAACAGAAAAAAGGCTTGCCGCTCGATTCGTTTCACGTTAGAAACCGGATCGTCGGCGAGATGTTTGATGCGGCGAAAAAGCTCAAACCCGCGCCGTTTATGGTCGCGGATAACGCGAATTTGATTACTATCGGAAATTTTCAAGACGATTTGGAAAAGCTCAAAGACTGCGATTTCGTCATCGAAGCGGTCGTCGAAAATCTCGATATTAAACATAAACTTTTCGCCGAAGTCGAAAAAAATATGAAACCGGGCGCGGTCATCGCGTCGAACACTTCGGGCATTCCGATTGAATCAATCGCCGAACCTTTTTCGGACGACTTTAAACAGCATTTCGTCGGCGTGCATTTTTTCAATCCGCCGCGTTATATGAAGCTCGTCGAAGTGATTCCGACCGATGACACGAGCGAAGAAGTCGTTGACGGAGTTTCCGAATTTCTCGACACGCGGCTCGGAAAAGGCGTTGTTCCGGCGAAAGATCGCCCAAATTTTATCGCCAACCGCATCGGCGTTTTCGGGATGATGTCCACGATTCACACGATGATCGAAATGGGTTTAACGCCGACGGAAGTTGACCAAATCACCGGCAAAGCCATCGGACACGCTTCGTCGGCGACGTTTCGCACGTCGGATTTGGTCGGTTTGGATGTCACGGCGCACGTCACGCGCAACCTTTATCCGGCGATTCCCGAAGACGAAGACCGCGACGTTTTCCAGCTTCCCGAATTGATCGAAA
The DNA here is from genome assembly GCA_965217575.1 of Pyrinomonadaceae bacterium. Lineage (GTDB taxonomy): Bacteria > Acidobacteriota > Blastocatellia > Pyrinomonadales > Pyrinomonadaceae. The sequence goes on from OZ244558.1 coordinate 3,051,735, forward strand.
CTTTGCTTGACAAGAAATTGTTGGGCGATAAAACAAACGGCGGATTTTTCAAAAAATCGAAGGACGCGGAAGGTAAACGGCAGATTCTCGAACTCGATCTGAATACTTTTGAATACAAACCGCAGGAAAAAACAAAATTTCCGAGCCTGGACGCGGCGAAAGCGATTGAAAACACCGAAGAGCGCGTCAAAAAACTGTTCTGGGGCGACGATAAAGTCGGCGAATTTCTGCGAAAAACTTCTGCCAGAGTTTCGCGTTACGCGGCGAACCGGATTCCCGAAATCGCCGACACGATTGTCGAAATTGACAACGCGATCAAATGGGGTTTCGGCTGGGAAATCGGCGTTTTTGAAGCGTGGGACGCGGTTGGCGTGAAAAAATCCGTCGAAGCGATGGAAAAAGAAGGCGAGAAAGTTCCCGAAAACGTCAAGAAAATGCTTGATTCCGGCGCGGAAACTTTTTACAAAACCGAAAACGGCGTGAAGTACTTTTACGATTTGGTCAACGGCGGCTACAAGGAAATCGCCGACCGCGCGGGCGTGATCGTTTTGAAATCGGTCAAAGACCGCACCGGCGTAATCAAATCGAATTCGGCGGCGAGTTTAATTGACATCGGCGACGGCGTGGCGTGTCTGGAATTTCACTCGAAAATGAATTCCTTGGGCGGCGACACGGTGCAGATGCTGAAATACGCGGTTGATGAAGTCGAAAAAAATCACGTCGGTTTGGTCGTCGGCAATCAGGGCGGCAATTTTTCGGCGGGCGCGAACATTATGATGATTCTGCTCGCGGCGCAGGAAGAAGAATGGGACGACATCGAAATGGGCGTGCGGCAACTGCAAAACGCCGTGATGCGGCTGCGTTATTCGTCAAAACCCGTCGTCACCGCGCCTTACGGTTTGACGCTCGGCGGCGGCTGCGAAATTGCGATGCACGGCAACAAAACTCGCGCGGCGGGCGAAACTTACATCGGTTTAGTCGAAGTCGGAGTCGGCTTGATTCCCGCCGGATGCGGCACGAAGGAACTGACGATGCGCGCGATGGACAAAGCCAAAAACACGCCCGACGCTGACCCGCTCGCGTTTTTGAAAAAGACGTTTGAAACGGTGGCGACGGCGAAAGTGGCGACTTCGGCGCAGGAAGCGAGAGCAATGGGAATTCTCCGCGATTCGGACGCGATTTCCTTAAACGGCGACCGTTTAATCGCCGACGCGAAAGCCGACGTTCTCGCGCTCGCCTCGACCGGCTACGTTCAGCCCGCCGAACGCACGGACATTTTCGTAATGGGCGAACAGGCGCAGGCGGCGATCAAACTCGCGCTGCATATGATGAAACAGGGCGGTTTCATCTCCGAACACGACCATTTAATCGGCACGAAACTCGCCAAAATTATGAGCGGCGGCGATTTCAATCACACCGCTTACGTTTCCGAACGCCATCTTTTGGACTTGGAACGCGAAGCCTTTTTATCACTGTGCGGAACAAAGAAAACGCAGGAACGCATCGCGGGAATGCTGAAAACGGGCAAACCTGTGCGAAATTAAAAGGGATTTTTAACCGCAAAGGACGCGAAGGTCGGCGCAAAGGACGCAAAGTTTTAAAGGCAAATAATTAAGATTCTTCTTTGCGACCTTTGCGAAACCTTTGCGTCCTTTGCGGTTAAAATCTTCCAAACCTTATGGATGAAAACTCACTCTCAAATTTGGTCATCAACCGCGCACTGAAAGTTCATACGGCTTTAGGCGCGGGTTTGCTGGAATCGTCTTATAAAGAATGTTTATGTTACGAACTTCGGCAGGCAAATTTGAAAGTTGATAAAGAAAAGGGTTTGCCGCTCGTTTACGGCGAAGTCAAACTCGAATGCGGTTATCGCATAGATTTATTAGTTGAAAACAAACTAATTATTGAAATCAAAGCGGTTGAAGCGATCAATGAAGTTTATCTGGCGCAGGTTTTAACATATCTGAAACTATCCGAATGCAAACTCGGATTACTGATAAATTTCAACGTCGCCCACTTAAAAAACGGCATTCGCCGAGTGGTCAACAACTTATAATTCCCCTTTGCGACCTTTGCGTCTTTAACTTTGCGTCCTTTGCGATAAAAAAAGATTTTTGACCGCAAAGGACGCAAAGTTAAAGACGCAAAGGAACGCGAAGGAAATCAAAACATTTTATGACACAAGAATCAAAAATTACAGTTGAACAGCGCGGACACATTCTTTTGATCGGCTTAAATCGTCCGGCGAAACGGAACGCTTTTGATGTCGAAATGCTCGACCAATTGGCGGCGGCTTACGGCGAATTGGAAGATAACGCGGACGCGCGCTGCGGAGTTTTGTATGCGGAAGGCGAGATGTTCACCGCCGGACTGGATTTGGCGAATGTCGCGCCGAAAGTTACCGAAAGCGGGATTTTGAGTTACCCGGAAACGTCGGTTGATCCGCTCGGATTGAACGGGACGCGGAAACGCACAAAGCCAATCGTTGCCGCAGTTCAGGGAAAATGTCTAACACTCGGTATCGAACTTTTATTAGCTTCTGATGTCAGAATCGCATCGGAGACAGCGACGTTCGCGCAGATCGAAATCAAGCGCGGAATTTTCCCGTTCGGCGGCGCGACGCTGCGATTTCCCGAAGTCGCCGGTTGGGGAAACGCGATGCGCTGGCTGCTGACGGGCGACGAATTCGACGCGAAAGAAGCGTTGCGAATCGGCTTGGTACAGGAAATTACCGCGCACGGAAAGCAAATCGAAAAAGCGATTAAAATCGCCGAAATTATTGCGAAACAAGCACCTTTGGGCGTTTACGCGACCATCGAATCGGCTCGCAAAATGCAGTCGGAAGGTTTTACGAAAGCCGCTGAACACCTCACGCCGCAGATTCTCGCGCTGTTTAAATCCGAAGACGCGAAAGAAGGCGTGCAGTCGTTTTTAGAACGCCGCGACGGAAATTTCAGCGGCAAATAATTTTCGAGAAAAATAATTATTAACCGCAGATAACCGCAAATAAAAAGCAAGATAATATTAAAAATCTTTCCCGAATCTGCGTTATCTGCGAAATCTGCGGTTGATAATTATTTTGCGGGCAAAATTCGCGGTATAATAGTGAAATGAACAAATACGAAACACGCGCGTTTATTTTCGATATGGACGGAACGCTCGTTGACAATATGCGCTTTCACGGGGCGGCGTGGCAGAAAATGCTCGCTGAAAACGGCATCGAAGCCGACGCGAAAGATTTTTTGGTCAAAACGGCGGGCAAGACGAACCGCGAAATTATTCCGGCGTTTTTTGCCGACGCGACGGAAGCAAGACTGCTCGAACTCGGCGGGCGCAAAGAGGCGATTTACCGCGAACTTTTTTTGCCCGAACGACGCGCTATCGAAGGCGCGGTTGATTTTTTGGAAGCGGCGCAGTCGCTCGGCGTAAAATTGGCGGTGGCGACCGCCGCGCCGGTGGCGAATATGGAATTCGTTCTCGACGGTCTGGATTTACGGCGGTTTTTCGATGCGATAACGACCGCCGCCGATGTCAAACACGGCAAACCGAACCCGGAAATTTTCTTAAAATCGGCGGAAAAAGTCGGCGTTAAACCGCGCAACTGTCTCGTTTTTGAAGACGCGATCAACGGTTTTGAAGCGGCGAATCGCGCCGGAATGAAATCAATCGGCATTGCGACCGTCAATACGATTGAAGATATGTTGAAACTCGCGTCGGTCGTCGAAGCGCGGGAAAATTTTACCGATTTGGACGCGCGGGAATTAGTTGAAAAATATCTGCCGTTTCAAATCGCTTCGGAAAACAATGGCTGAAACAAAATACTGGATCGGAGTCGCCTCGAAAAATCACGTTACGCGCGGCGTTAAAGACGGCGCGGCGATGCTGAATCACGGCAAACTCACGCCGCTCAAAAAAATGAAAGCGGGCGATTTTCTGATTTATTACGCGCCGAAAATCGAACTCGGCAAAGACGAAACCTGTCAAAAATTCGTCGCCGTCGGGCGCATCAAAACGGGCGAACCGTATCAAGTCAAAATGAGCGCGGATTTCGAGCCGTATCGCGTTGATGTCGAATATTTCAAGAGCGTAGATGCCGAAATCAAACCGCTGATCGAAGATTTGGACTTCATCAAAAACAAGCAATCGTGGGGTTACGCCTTTCGTTTCGGGCAGATCGAGATTTCCGAAAAGGATTTTGAAACGATTGCGAAAGCGATGAAGCGAAACTTAAGTGATGAAAATTAGCAGGGATAACAGGATGAAAGAGATAAAAAATTGATTTCAGCGTTCGGCATTTATCCGCGATAATCGCTGTGATTCCCGTTAATTTATTTTTTTCAAAATCTTATGGACGAAATTATCAAATGCAAAAATTGCGGCGCGAATAATCGCGTGAAAACGGAGGCGGAAACAAAAGCGGTGTGCGGTCGCTGTCAAACGCCGCTGGCGAAAAACACGAAACCGCTCCATATTACGGACGCGAATTTCACAGCGGAAGTCGAAAAAACACCGCTGCCGGTGCTGCTCGATTTGTGGGCGGCGTGGTGCGGACCGTGCCGGATGATCGCGCCGATCATCGAACAATTAGCCGCCGAACTCGCCGGAAAATGCGTCGTCGGCAAACTCGACGTTGACCAAAACCAGCGCACCGCCGCGCGTTTCGGCGTGCAGAGCATTCCGACGCTGCTGATCTTGAAAAACGGCGCGGAAGTCGAACGCCTCGTCGGTCTGCAAAGCAAAGAGGCGATTTTAAACCGTCTGCAAAAACATTTTTGAGTTCAAAAAATTATGCAAAGATGCGGCTGGGCGAAAAACGATTTGGCGATCAAATACCACGACGCGGAATGGGGCGTTCCGGTTCACGACGACCGCAAACTGTTTGAATTCTTAATTTTAGAAGGCGCGCAAGCCGGACTTTCGTGGGACACGATTCTGCGAAAACGCGAAAGTTATCGTCTCGCGTTTGACGATTTCAATTACGAAAAAATCGCGCTTTACGACGAGAAAAAACAAGCCGAACTGTTGCAAAACGAAGGCATTATCCGCAATCGCCTGAAAATAAAATCGGCGACTCAAAACGCAAAATCATTTTTAGAAATTCAAAGTGAATTCGGCTCATTCGATTCGTATATCTGGAATTTCGTCGGCGGAAAACCGATTGTCAATAATTGGAAAGATTTGTCGGAAATTCCCGCGAAAACCGACGCTTCCGATGCGATTAGCAAAGATTTGAAAAAACGCAGTTTCAACTTCGTCGGCTCGACAATTATGTATGCGTTTATGCAGGCTTGCGGTTTGGTCAACGATCATTTGGCTGATTGTTTTCGATATGATGAAGTTTGAGAGGTGAAAATTTATGATTGCGAATTTAGAACAAAAATTAATCGAAAAAATCCACGTTTTGCCGCCGGAAAAACAGGCAAAAGTTTTGGAATTCGTGCAGGAAATCGAAGTCGAAAATTTGACAAATGGGCAAACGAACGGCGTTGAATCCGAAGAAGCGAAACAGAAAGCACGACGCGAAAGATTGATGAAACTTTCGGGAATGGGAAGCAGCGGTTTTGCGGATACTTCGGAAAGAGTTGATGAAATTTTAACTGAAGGAATCAATAAACGTGAAGGCTGGAGTTTGCCGTGAAAGAAAAATCAATTTTCGACACGGGTTTTTTGTATGCGTATTTTGACGAAACCGACGCGCACCACGAATCGTGTGATGCAATTTTTGTCCGCGAATTTCCAAATGCGCTTTTGCCCGACGTGGTTTTGCCTGAACTCGCTTATTTGATTTTGCGAAGATTGGACGTAGAAAAATTAACCAGATTTCTGCGAAGCGTTGCCAACAAAGACTTTGAACTCGTTCGCACCACAAAAGCGGATTTGGAACGCGCCGCCGAGATTTTGGAAAAATACGACGATAACAATATTGATTTTGTGGACGCGGTAATTGCGGCGATGGCGGAAAGGTTGAATATTACGAAAATTTTGACGGTTGACCGGCGACATTTCAGCGCGTTCAAACCGCGACATTGCGCGGCGTTTGAAATTTTGCCGTAGATTGAAAAATGGATTATCCGATCACACAGGCGATTCGCGTTTTGCGCGAGAATAAAATCGAATTTGAGCCGCGCGTTTTCGATTATGTGGAAAAAGGCGGTACGAAACATTCGGCGGAAGTGCTGAAAGTTGACGAACACGCGGTGATTAAAACTTTGATCTTTGAAACGAACGAGCGGAAACCGCTGATCGTTTTACAGCACGGCGATTTTCAGGTTTCGACCAAAGAATTAGCCAGAATTTTGAAAGTCAAATCAGCCGCGCCCGTCGCGCCGGAAAAAGCGAACAAATTGACCGGATATTTGGTCGGCGGAACTTCGCCGTTCGGCACCAAAACGAAAATGCCGGTTTACGCTGAAAAAACGATTTTCGATTTGCCGCGCATTTACATCAACGGCGGCAAGCGCGGATTTTTGATTGCGATTGCGCCGCGGGTTTTGAAAACGGTTTTGCAAATTGAAGAAGTTGAAGTCGGAATAGGTTTATGAGCGACAACGAAATTATTGCGAGAGTTCAAAAAAATGTGGAAAGCCCGACGATTTCCACCGATACCGGACTCGAAGCCGCGCGTAAAATCGGGCAGGCGGCTGAAGCTGAAAATGTCGAATGGGCTTTAATCGGCGGAATTGCGATGTATCTTTACGGCAGCCCGCGTCTGACGAAAGACGTTGATATTATCGCTTCCGGCGATGTTTCGACGCTCGAAGCCAACGCGCCGCTGACTTTCGGCGGGAATAATTACGTCGTCGAAATCGGCAAATACAAAGTCGCGGTTGATTGGATTGTCCGCAGCGACGGTTACGCGAAATATTACCGGGCGGCATTAAAAGAAGCGGTCGTTTTTCCAAACGGCATCAAACTGATTTCGCCCGAATGGTTGGTGATTTTGAAAATGTTCGCGGGCAGACAAAAAGATTACGACGACGCGGTTTTCCTTTTGCGGGAAAGCGATTTGGTCAATCGCCCGAAAGTCAAAGAAATCATCAGTCGCGTCGGCGGCGAAGACGCTTGGCTGGCTTCGCTGTCGAATTTCAGAAGACTTTGCAGTTTGGCTGACGGAAAAATCGTCGAATCCGGCAAATATTACGATGAAGATTAAACAGCCGAATCTTTCTGAGCATTTCCGCTGATTTATTAGGAAAATATCTTCAATTTGTGTATATTATAAAAATGAATGAACATTCACTCATTTTATTGTTGCTGAGTTGAACAAAATGCTGATTGACGATTTTTTGCCGAAATACGATTTCATCGAAACGCACGACATCAGGATTCGCGCTTCGGCGGCAAATGTTTTCAATGCGGTAAATGAAATTGATTTGTGCGAATCGCCGATTATTCGCGGGTTGTTTTTTCTGCGAGGTTTGCCGAATGCGAAATTGAAATTGAGTGATTTGCGGAAATCCCGTTTTGAAATTCTGGGCGAGCGCGAGAACGAAGAACTGCTGCTCGGTTTGGCGGGGAAATTTTGGACGCGTCGCGGTGAAATGCAAAAGATAAATTCCGGCAATTTTCGGGAATTTGACGAAAAAGGTTTCGCCAAAGCCGTCTGGAATTTTTCGGTTGACGGAAAGGGAAATAAAACTCGTCTGACAACCGAAACGCGCGTTCGATGCCTTGATGACGCGAGCCGCCGCAGTTTCGGATTTTACTGGACGTTTATTCAGCCGTTCAGTGGTTTGATCAGACGAGAAATGCTGCGAATCGTTAAGGTAAAAGCGGAAACGAGCGCGTAGTTAATGTTAAAATCAAAATTATGCAAGTAACGATTGATTTGCCCGAAAACTTAGCCGCGAATCTGCAATCGCACCAAGGGAAATTGTCGAGAATTTTTGAACTCGGTTTACGCGAATTCGAGGCGAGTTCTTCGGTCGGTTATAAAAGCGTCGCCGATGTTCTGGAATTTTTCGCCGGTTTGCCCGCGCCGGATGAAATTCTCGCGTTGCGTCCGTCGGCGGAAATGCAGAAAAAGATTGATGAACTGCTCGAAAAAAATCGTGGCGAAGGTTTGAGCGAAGCGGAAGAACGAACTTGGGCGAGTTATGAATTCGTCGAGCATCTCGTTCGCATTGCGAAGGCGAAAGCCAAAAAACAATTGCAAAAATGAGCGTTACATATATTTCAACTGTTTTGAGAAAGTCGGTTTATGAACGCGCTCAAGGTCTTTGCGAATATTGTTTGATTGATGAAGAAACCACTTTTGCGAAACATCAGATTGACCACATCATCGCGGAAAAACAAGGCGGCGAAACGGTCGAAGAAAATCTGGCTTTGTCGTGCGCGATCTGTAACAAGCACAAGGGCAGTGACATAGCTTCGATTGACGGCGAAACTGGCGCAATCGTGCCGCTTATTCAATCCGCGAACCGACGTTTGGAGAGAACATTTCAGAATTGAGAACGGAATGTTCATCGGCTTAACGCCAAATGCGAGAGCAACGATTCGGCTTTTGCAAATCAACAACGCGGCGCGAATTGAGGAACGGAGAATTTAATATAAAAAATATGTCGCGCGTAAAAATTCAAATTTTTCACGAAAATAACGCGAAGCACGAAACGAAATTAGTTCGCACAATTTGGATTGATAAGGATTCGGATAAAAAGTTGACCGGCAAAAAAGCAGGACGAATTTTGGCAAATAATTTTCCTGAGTTTGATAATTCAACAACCCAAAACGGATTGACAAAATTTGAAAACGGTTGGCGAAAGATGCGGACTATTAAACCAACGGAAAAATGTGAGTTTCATTATGTTTGGGAAATAACGATTCTTACGGAAGAAGATTCAGAATAAAAGGAAAAAATTATGAAAGAAGCAGTTATTGTATCAGCCGTGCGGACGGCTGTCGGGAAAGCCCCGAAAGGGACTTTGAAAAATTCGCGTCCTGATGATTTGGGCGCGGCGGCGATTAAAGGCGCGGTTGAGCGCGTCGAGGGCTTGGATTTGTCGCAGATTGACGATGTGATTATGGGCTGCGCGTTTCCCGAAGCCGAGCAGGGAATGAACGTCGCGCGGACTTCGGCGATAGAAGCGGGTTTGCCGGTGGAAGTTTCGGCGATGACGGTTAATCGTTACTGCTCGTCGGGCTTGCAAACTATTGCGATTGCGGCGGATCGGATTCGCACGGGCGGCGCGGATATTATCGTCGCAGGCGGACTTGAAACGATGTCAATGATTCCGATGGGCGGCAATGTCGTGCGTCCGAATCCGAAAATCGTGGACAATTATCCCGATTATTATTTGAATATGGGTTTGACCGCCGAAAATCTGGCGAAGAAATACGAAATTACGCGCGAACAGGCGGACGAATTTTCGTTGAAATCGCATCAGAAAGCGGCGGCGGCGATTAAAGAAGGACGATTCAAAGACGAAATCGTGCCGTTCACGGTGCGCGTTGACGAAGTTGACGAAAACGGTCGCGTGCGGTCGAAAGAAGTCGTTTTCGACACCGACGAAGGCGTGCGTTACGACGCTTCGATGGAAGGTTTTGCGAAACTGCGTCCGGTTTTTCACGTCAAAGGCACGGTCACGGCGGGCAATTCGTCGCAGATGTCGGACGGCGCGGCGGCGGCGGTTTTGATGTCGGCGGAAAAAGCTAACGAGTTGGGATTAAAGCCTTTAGCGCGTTTCGTTTCGTTTGCGACTTCCGGCTGTCTGCCCGAAGAAATGGGCATCGGTCCGGTTTACGCGATTCCGAAAGCGTTGAAACTCGCCGGTTTAACTTTGGAAGACATTGACATTATCGAATTAAACGAAGCGTTCGCCGCGCAGGGTTTGTCGGTGATGAAAGTTCTCGAAATGAATCCGGCGAAAGTCAACGTCAACGGCGGCGCGGTCGCGCTCGGACATCCGCTCGGCTGCACCGGCGCGAAACTGACGGCGACGCTTTTGCAGGAATTAAAACGCACCGGCGGACGCTACGGAATGGTCACGATGTGCGTCGGCGGCGGAATGGGCGCGGCGGGAATTTTTGAAAGACTGGATTAAGAGATTTAAACACATAGGAATATAGGAAACATAGGTTTTTTATTTGTCGGACTTTTAGTCTGGAGATTGATTTCGGCGGACAGACGTTAATCAGTTTTTGTTTTCGCTATGTTTTCTATGTTCCTATGTGTTATCAGGTGATTTTATTTTCTTGCTGAATGAGGATTCATTCAGTTATAATACGGCAAGCGAACAAATCAGATAATCAGACAATTTTAAGGAGAAAAACCTATGGATGCACAGATGCAGAAAGACAAAGAATATATGAAAGGCGGCGCGTTTTTGATTGAAAACAGAAGCGCGGACGAGATTTTTACGCCGGAGGATTTGACCGAAGAACAAAGAATGATCGGCGAAACGACGCGCGATTTTATTGATAACGAAGTCGTGCCGAATCTCGAAGCGATGGAACATCACGATTGGGAAATGGCGCGATCCCTAATTCACAAAGCGGGTGAACTCGGACTTTTAGGCGCGAATATCCCGGAAGAATACGGAGGTTTAGACCTCGACCAAACAACGGGCGTAGTTGTCGCCGAAAATATGGGGCGCGGTTCGGGTTTCGGCGTGACGTTCGGTTCGCAGACTTCGATTGGCTTGCTGCCGATTCTTTATTTCGGCTCGGAAGAACTCAAGCAAAAATATATTCCGCCGATTATTTCGGGTGAAAAAATTTCGGCTTACTGTTTGTCGGAATCAGGTTCGGGTTCGGACGCGCTCGGCGCGAAATGTAATGCGAAATTGAGCGAAGATGGCAAATCTTACATTTTGAACGGCGAAAAAATGTGGATTACGAACGGCAGTTTTTCGGATATATACATCGTTTTCGCCAAAGTTGACGGCGAGAAAAAGAAATTTTCGGCGTTCGTTGTCGAAAGAAGCGAAACTTGTCGTCCGGGCGCGGAAGAACATAAAATGGGCATCAAATCTTCTTCGACCACGCCGCTTATTTTGTCGGATTGCCACGTTCCGGTCGAAAATCTGATCGGCGAAGTCGGCGACGGCGCGAAAATCGCGTTTAATATCTTAAATGTCGGACGCTTCAAATTAGGCGCGTCGGCGACCGGCGGCGCGAAACTCGCGCTGCATCATTCGATTCGCTATGCCAATGAAAGACAACAGTTTAACGTCCCGATTTCCAGTTTCGGCGCGATGAAACACAAACTCGCGGAAATGGCGATTCGCGTTTGGGTTGCCGAATCAATGAGTTACCGAACGGTCGGAATGATTGACGCGCTGATCGGCGAAGATGGCGGCGACAAAGAGAAAAAACTGCGCTCAATTGAAGAATACGCGGTCGAATCTTCGATCAACAAAGTCTGGTGTTCGGAAGCTCTCGATTACGTCGTTGACGAAATGGTGCAGATTTACGGCGGCGCGGGCTATTCGGCGGATTATCCGGCGGAAAAAGCATATCGTGACGCGCGCATCAACCGCATTTTTGAAGGCACGAACGAAATCAATCGCCTGTTGATTCCAGGACAACTTCTGAAACGCGCGATGAAGGGCGAACTCGGACTTTTGCAAGCCGGCAAAGCGTTGCAGGACGAAATTCTGAATCCGCAAATGTCGTTCGACGAAGACGATTCACTGCTCGCCAACGAAATGAAATTAGCGCAAAACGCCAAGAAAATCGCGCTGATGATCGTCGGCACGGCGGCGCAGAAATATATGACCGAACTGCAAAATCAACAGGAAATTCTGATGAATGCGGCGGATATTATTATGGGCGCATACGCGATGGAAACCGCGATTCTGCGGGCGCAAAAACTCGCCGGAAAAGGCAACGCGACCGACCAGATTGCGATGGCGCAGGTTTTTTGCAACGACACGATCCAAAAAATCGAAATGGCGGCGCGCAACACGATTGCCGCAATGAGCGAAGGCGACGAAGGCAAAATGCTGCTGGTTGCTCTGAAACGTTTCACGAAAAACAATTCGCCGGTCAACACGATCAAAGCACGTCAGCAAATCGCCGATGCTTTGATTGAAGCTAACAAATACGTTTTCTGATTTTGGATTTTAGATTTTAGATTAGTCCGAAGTATTATGCTTCGGACTTTTTATTTTGACGGATCAAAGTATTTGTCAAATCTATTAAATTCTTTAAGAAAAGCCAAATTAAAATTTTAAGTCGCTCCATTATGAACTTTTGCAACTTTGATAGCTGCAATTCCTTCATTTTCCTCGGTTGATCTATAAAATTCTTCTCTAACGTTAGTTCGGGATAAGAATCAGCCGATAAAAGAAACCAGGTCTTTGAAATTTAAATTCAAGCTCGGTTTCTTCTCTTTCTATCAGTAAGCTAATCAGTCCCGATGTCAGATTGCTGAGAAAGTTCCATAAACTTCTGTGTCTGGTGGGTTCGATATTCGAGATGTTCTTGAGCTAGTAGTTGATCGTTTCGATAATCGCTCGCTTCCTCAGCAGTATTTTGTCTTCCATCTCTAAAAACTGATTCTTCATATTATTTCGCAATTTCGTAACCAGCCGTGAGCCTCGCGCCATGAGCTTTTTCAAACAAATCTTTCGACAGATAGCCTTTATCGCCGACCAGTTTGCCCCAACAATCATTGGTCATCCAATCTGCCGGTTGACGCTCATCGACATCGCCCGCTGTCAGATATAAACCTAGAATCTCGCCGCCGTCATTGACCGCCAAATGCAGTTTGAAGCCGTAAACCCGACCGGTTGACGACTTTCCCCGTGCAGCACTGCCCGCAAAAAATCGGTGTGACGGAATCTGTAAATTATGCAAACTTTTAACGCAGTTGCATCAATGACCGAAATGCCTGTGCAGTTGCCGTGCCTGCACAAAAAATAAAGGTATCACGCACCTGCCCTACAATTCGACAAATCGCTGACACCTCAATTGGTGCGGAAACTCGCGCCGATACTTCACACCGATCTCCTGCAAATATAAGGTCTTCAGATTCTTGTAGCCGGAGGCGTGATACGTCACCAGAATCCTCATCACTTCTGCCGGCGACGACTGCTTCCGTTGCTTTCTGACTCGTCCGCTGCCGATTAAATGTCTTTTTCCAAACCGGTTCAAATACCCGATAAAAATCGTCAATTTCACAAAAAACGGCTACAATATCCACAATGGAAAACTCCTTTCAAATAAAATTGTTCAGAACAAATTTATTTTACTTGAAATCTAAAGTTTTCCATCTTTTTTATCCTGAACTGACTTTGTTGTAGTCTGTATCTGACACAGCGACCGCAGTTTATTTCAAACCACTATCAAATATTTTCGAGCATTTCGCAAGACTGTCAGTTTCAATTACCCGCTACCGCAGGCGGTTCTGACCTATTCGCAAAAAGTTATTTATCCTCCGAGTCCGGCGCGTATTCCCAATGCCAAGGCTCGTAAAAATATGGTTTAAAGCCGAATTTGTCAGCGTTTTTGACTAGCCACTGATAAACCGGCGTGTTGATTTGAATCAGACGGTTTGCGTCCTGCGTGCTGACCGGTTCGCCGCCGACGTAGATGTCGAGCGCGTGTCCGGTAAAATGCGGGCTGTTGACGGCGAGACCGGCGCGTCCCGAATTTGGTGATTGCTGGCGAAGTTTTGCCTGATAATCGGGCGAGCGAAAGGCGGAGATGATTTTCAAAAATTTCTCGTCCGGCGCGAGTTCGCCGCGACCGTTGTTTGCCAAATTCAGCGATTTGTCGGCAATCGCCGCCGCGATCATTTTTTTGTATGCGGCGTAAGTTTCGTGTTCGACTTTTCGCAGTTCATCAGTACGCGAAACATCGTAAAAATCGTCGGTTGAAACCGTTTGCAATTCGTCCGGCGACGCTTCGCCGCGTTTTTTTAGACGATTTGACTGCCATTTGGTCACGAAAACAGCCAAATTTGCTTCGTCCAAAACTCCGTTCGGCGGCAGCCCGACGCTGTTTTGCCAGCGTGACAACGCCTCGACAAAATTCGTTTCGTCAGTTCGGGATTCTGCTCCGATTGCGCGGGAAATCAAAGGTTGATAGAGATACCAGCCGCGCTGCGACTTTCCGCCGAACGCCCAAACGAGATTTTGTCTAAGCGTCAGATTTTTCGCCGCCGCCATTGAAGATTCAGAGCCGGTTAAAGTATTGCCGAAATTTTTCGCGCCGGTGTTCTTATTGATGACGACAACCGGCAAAGTTCGTTCCGCAAATTGAAGTTTGGCGGCAAAAGCGAAAAAAGCACCGGCGACTATCATAACTGTACTGAATATCCAAATTGATTTTTTGTTTTTAACTGACATTAGCTGATTGAATTGTTTGGTTGATTTGTCGCTATTATACACGAAGTCAGGCGAAAATGCGATGTGTTAATTTAATTCCAGCGTCGTCATTTTAGACTTTTTCGTTTTAACCGGCAGATTTTGCTGTGAAAGCGCGGGCTGCAAAGGGTTAATAAACTGATTCGGCACGGACGGAATTTCGCCCAGCCGCCCCGCCGCCATCAGTTCGATGTCGTAGCCTTCGTGACGGACGCGTTCGTCAACATATAATAAACACAAACCGATCATCCAAACCGGCATCAACAGAATAAAACTCGTCTGCCAAATAAATTTCGCGGCGATTTCATACCACGCCGGAACGGTTTGTGTGCCGAAAGTGAAAATTTCCACGCCGTTTAAATACGCGTACCAGCCGAGCGGAATATACAACAGCGACAACGCCGAATAAGTCGCCGCAGTCGTAAAAATGAACAGCGCGGCAAAGCGTTTAACGTTGCCACTTGCCAGTCTGGTGCTTCTGCCGATGGCGGCGAAAACGCCTAATCCTTCGACCATCATCACTTGCGGAACATACGCAAACCGCGAAGCGATTAAAAAAATCAGCCAACCGGTGCCGAAAGCGACCGCCAAACCGAGCAGCAGCGAAACGATAAAGATAAGAAAAGGCGAGAAACTAAACGCAGAAACGGTGATCGAGACGGCAATAAGACCGATTATCAAACCGATATAAAAAATAAAAACGCCGATCAGTCCGAGAAAAAGTGAAAGAAACATTGAAGCGGCGATCAATCCGCCTAATCTTTTGCGCGTATTTTTGTAAGTTTCACGAAAAGTTACCGGCTCGCCAAACAGCAGATGCCGGACAAAATTTCGCGCCGCGCCGCCCATTACCGTCAAAGTGGCGACGGATTCTATCAGCCAGATAACCATTCCGCCAAACCAGTCAAAAAGCGTATGAAAAAACACATCGGTCGAATTCGCTGCACTGCCAAAAAACAATTCGCGTCCGATTATCGTCCAGGCGACGGAAATTATCGTCCCGATGACAATCGGCGGCGCGGCGATTAACACGAACGTCCAAAAATTACTGCGATAAAACCTGACGGCGCGATCAATCAAATCGCCCGCGCCGAGCGGTGTAACTGCAAGTTGAGGATTATTGTTGTAAGCTGACACTTTTATACTTTCGGTCTTCTTTTCTGTTTCTAAAAAATTCTTTGACAGTTACAGCTTCTTGGATTCAGTATCAAAAATTAATGATGAATTTGAAATGACACAGAAATTTTTGATTGACTGAACTTTACCGCGAGTTTTCTTTTTAATCCTAAATCGCGCGCAGGCAAAGCTCGCCCGCGCTCCGTCCGGCGAGCGTTTTAGTCAAACTAATTACATTGAAATGAAAACTGCTTTCGTTTCATACAAATCAATTAATAAGCCTTTGTCAAATCAATTCCCGTGTAATAATGCTTCAAAATCGTGTCGTATTTCACGCCCATTTTTGCCAGTCCGTACGCGCCATATTGACACATTCCAACGCCGTGTCCCCAGCCGCGTCCGGTGAAATTGTAGCTGACGACGCGTCCGTTTGAATCGTAGCGTTTGTTGAGCGCGAAGAGCTGTTCGTTCAATCGAAGTGCCGAGCGGATTTTGCCGCCGGTTAGATGAAATGTGCCGTTGGTGCCGACGATTTCGAGGTCGGTGGCGCGGCGCGAAAATCCTTGTTTGGCGATACGAACGTCAATCAGCGAACCGATGCCGCGCACATAGCGCGACAGGCGCGATTGGACTGCCGAAGGCGCGAGCGTCACGTTCCAAAGAGTAAAGGGCGAATCTTTTTCCGCCGCCGCCGTGGTCACTGTCGGCTCGATTTCCAGATAAACGACCGCGCCGCTGCCGTCGGTTTGAAAATTGACGGTTTCGCCGCCGATAAGCGCGGTTTCCTTAACTTGATAAAGCGCGTCGCCAAATTCGCGGAATAAAAAAACATCCGGGCGAACGATTAGCTGGCGGCTTGATTTGCCGTTTTTGACGATTAATTTGCCGTCCGTGGTCGGTTGCGCCGTGCCGCTTTGCAGTGTCGGCATCCATTTCTTTTTCGTGTAAATCTGCTCGATCAGATGCAGCATTTTCGCGCGTGAAAACGGCTTATTCGGCTTCAGAGTCAAATCCGGGTAAAGCGTAAAATAACCGTCGCGCAGCAGAATGGCGACATCGGCGCGGCGCGGCGGCGTAATTTCGCCCGCGTCGTCAAACGAAAGCTGATAATTGACATCGGCGGCACTTAAAAGCGTGTCGGCGTAATTTTCACCGTAAATCATCGTCGCCAGAATATGCGCGAGTTCCAGCGGTTTCGCCGAATCTTTATTGATGTTCGGAAAGGTTTTGCCGAATTTGACGGCGAGCTGGTTGAGCCAATTTGATAATTCGCTCTGCGTCGGTTCGTCTTCAAAAAAATCATCGGACATTTGTTTGGTTGAAAGCTGAAAACCGTTGACGGCGAGCAGTGACAGCAGACGCGCAAGTTCGAGATTTTTTTCGTCGCGCATCTTCGCCGGAATTCGCACAGTTGTTATCAGAAACGGGTCAAACTGTTTGTGACCTTCGAGCGAACATTCAACGCCGCGCAGATAAGGCTCGTTGACATCAAAAACATTTTCCGAATTTTCCGTCCGTCCGCCGCAAGTCGAAGTGTAATAAGCGTTTATCGGTTTGCCCTGGTAAGTCGCCACGATACCGCGCGTTTCCAAAACGGCTTGCGTTCCCATTTTGCTTTCCGAAGAATAGCCGTTGTAAACCTGTGAGCGAATCGTCGGAAGCAAATCGAAGCCCTGCGAAACGAAGCCGTTAATGTTGGCAATCGCGTAAGTTCGCGCGGCGACCGCCTGCGCTTTTTGCGCTTCGAGATTCGGCAGTGAAAGTTCGTTCGGAACCACGCCGAGCAGATAATCTTCTAAAGAGACGGCGTTGACGACCGTTAAAGTGCCGCGCCCGTTGACGAAAACTTCGATGCGCCCGCGATACGCCCTGCCGTTGTAGCGAACCGGCGTGGAACGTTCGTTGACTGAACCGAACGCGACGGATTTGAGCGATGAAAATTTCGCATTCGCGCTCGCGCCGCTGACGATCACTTCGCGCAGATTCGCGTTTATCGCGTCCGCCGCCGGAATCGGATTGCTGGAAACAATCGCTTTAACTTTATTCGGATCGGCGTTCGGGCGCGTCGGAAGAATGCTTCTGACCTGCGATTTCGGATTTTTCGCCACTTGATCGGAAAGTTTGACGGCTTCGTCCGAAGGCTGGGTGATTTTTTCCGTCACCATTTCGGCTTCAAAACCTTTATCGCTCAAATCCGCCTTGAAATCGTTGGCTTCTTCAATCGTTTCAAATGTTTTACCGACCACGATGCGCCAGACGTTTTTCTTAACATCAATCGAAGGAGCGGCGTTCTCGCCCGTCGCTTTTATAAAATCCTTCGCCAAAGCGTCGGCTTCCGTCTGCGTTTCGATATTCGGGATTTCAAAGTGATAAATTTCGATTTCCGGCGACCGATACGCCCGCGCCGAAACCGTCACTTTGGTAGTTTCCAAAAACTTCTGCGGCTCGTCCGGGCTGACTGCGACGAGCGACGAATCGGTCGTCGTGATTGACACCGAACTCGCGCCGGTCGTCAAACCGATGCGAATAACCGGTTCGCGTTCAAGCCTGAAAAGCGGCACTTCACTGGGTATTTCGCAGATATTTTCGGAAGCGAAAATATTTTGAGCCAAACCTGAAAAAATGGAAATCGTAAATAAAACTGATAAAAAACGGTAAAACATATTTCGTAATAAAATTCGTTGAATTATAGAAAGTTTGCGGGAAAGCTGCCGGAAAACTAAATCTTACATCAAATTGGCGGCGGAAAGCCAATTTTTTCGCAGTTTATCAATCACAATTTTTTTGTATTCGGCTTCAACTTCAATTAAAACGTTGATTAGCCGCTTTCATTTTCGATTGCAAAAAGTTATGTTGCCGTATTTTTAGACTTGCGCGCTTTTGCCGGAAACATTTGAAAATGCAGGAAATCAGATGCGGATGAGCGCGGATTGAGCGGATCAACGCGGATCAATTAAAAAATCTGTGCCAATCCGCCGAATCAGCGAGAATCCGCGTCTGATTTCTTGGTTTTTTTCTTATTATTTTACTTTTCAAATAGTTTCTTGAAATTAAAAACGCCGAATTGCAGGCGCGGCAAAAAGTGTGTCTGCAATTGAAGCGGCATTATCAGTTAAAAATAATAATGCTGCCTGAACCGCCGCCGTCTTCGTCCTTTTTGTCCTCTTTGAAAAAGCCCTGCGCGATGAAAAGTTTGACGATAATGCGGGCATCGGCGCGCTGAAATTTGTCCGAAAATGAAATCATCCGGTCAAGATCGGCTTTTCCGAGCAGTTGAATCTGATCAATATAGCGAAATAAAAGCAGTCCGTTCCACGAATAACCATTGACTTTCATCAACAGTTCGCCTTTTTTGAAATTTTGATCGCGCTTGTTGTATTTGCTCAAAATCGCGGAAGCCTGCACAAAATCGCTGATTTGGTCAACAATCGGGTCGAAAATGCGAAACGCTTCGTTCGGATCAACCGTCGCGTAACCTCTGACGATTTCCATCAAATCGTTTAATTCGTTTTCATCTTCGGGGTATTCGTTCGTCAACGCTTTCGCGTCTTTCATCAAACCGACGGCGGTTTCGTGGTCTTTGTCCGTCGCTTTTTTTTGAAATTCCATCGCCAGCGCGACCAATTTTTGAATTTGAGTTTTCTTTTTGCTCAAATTTCCGATCAGTTTTTTCGCTTCGTCAAGTTTGCCGTCCTTCGCCAAACGGCTGATTTTCCCTGATTCAAATTGTTCGGCGGCATCGGCACGCGCCTTTTCGTCGGGAATTTGCTCGATGATTTTTTTCGCCCGCGCTTCGTCGTCAATTTGTCCGAGTTTATTATTGACGGATTGATACGCCGAAATTTTTTCGTATTCGTTTAATTTCGGCAGTTCGCCGATAATTTCTTCGGGCGTGGAACTTTGACTCCAAATCTTTTCCTGCTGCTGAAAACGCTTGACTTCGAGCGGCATATTTTTCATCGCCTCGGTTTGCTTCTGCTTGAGCAAGGCGATTTTTTCAGGCACGAATTTTTCCAAACTCGGCATCGCCTGCGTCATTCCCATCGTCATTTCCAGAGAATTTGACGGCTGTAAAAACGTGTCGGCGATTTTATCGGCGAGGTCTTTTAACTGCGCGTCGGTAAATTTGAACTGTTTTTCTTTGGTCTCTTTCGGCGCGTTCGGATTGGTCGCGTACTGCAAAAAGCGAATCGCCGCGCTCAAATCTTCCTTTTTCTTGGTCAAATCCGTGCCGACAATTTTGCTGATGACATCATCGGCTAACTGCGACGCTTTTTTCTCGTCTTTTTTATTGAGTTTTTGCAGCAGCGGCAGCACATTCCAGGAAATTCCCTTCGACAAGCTGTCTTTAATCAACTTAATCGCTTTGTCGGGATTTTGTTCGGCGGCGAGAACGGCGAAACTCTGTTCGAGCGCGATTTCCTGCTGAACGCGATATTTTTCGGGGTTAAAATTGAGATAATCATTGTCCTGTTTGGCGTTCGGCTGCGTCGCTTTGGCTAACTCCGCCGTCAATTGCGCGGTGCGCGTCTGAACTAACAATTCCAAAGCTAAATCGGCATCGTGTTTGGCGATCATCGGCAAAGCCTGATTGCGAACGCTGTCAAAATCGAAAACCTGCATATAAGGATCATCGCTGGCTTTTTTGTCCTTTTCGGCTTCGACATTGGCGACTACCATATCGTTTGCCGAACTGCGGAAAAGTTCACGGGCGCGTTTTTCGTCAAATTTCCAGTATAAATCGCCGGCAATCGCGTAAACAATCGCCCTGTTCTGCGGCAGTTTGAGAACCGCTGCGTCGTTAATCACCTGGTCGAGCATTTTTAAAACCTGTTCTTCCAGTTTTTTTTGAGTTTTTTCCTTTTCAGTTGGCGATTCGGTCGGCGAAACGCTTTGAGCAAACGTAAACGCAAGCGAAAAAAGGATTAAACAAGATAGACAGAGAAAACGAGAGAATTTCATAACTGACTCCTTATTAAAGATGTGAATTTTGCAACGTCATCATATCTTAATATAGTAAAATATAAAAGGTTTTTCGGAATTTTTGACGGCAGTTTCGGGATTTATCTACAAGAAACTATTTTACGTCTCGAAACGAATAACAAATTATGGTTGTCAAGAAAACAGAAGAAATAAAATCCGGCGAAATCACGCCCGAAAGCGTTTTTTTAAATCGCCGCAATTTTATTCGGGCGGGCGTTTTAGCCGGAACGACGCTCGCTACCGCCGGAGTTTACAAATTTTTTAATCCGCCGCCGCCGAAAGCGGTCGAAACGGCGGCGATTTCCGATGTCGTCAAAAAACCGGAAACAAATAGCGGCGCGCCCGTTTCCAATGATGAATTGACCTCTTTTGAAGACATCACCAATTACAACAATTTTTACGAATTTTCGACGAGCAAAACCGCCGTCGCGCGGGCGGCAGAAGATTTTGTGACGCGCCCGTGGTCGGTTGCGGTCGAAGGATTGGTTCAAAAACCGCAAAATTTCAGCATCGAAGATTTGCTGAAATTTACGCAGGAAGAACGAATTTACCGGCATCGCTGCGTCGAAGGCTGGTCAATGGTCATTCCGTGGGTCGGCTTTCCGCTGCAAACGCTTTTGGAAAAGGTCGAACCGCTCGGCGCGGCGAAATACGTCGCTTTTGAATCGTTTTACGATCCGCGCCAAATGCAGTCGAGTGTTTTTGCGGGAATTCAGTTTCCTTACGTCGAAGGTTTGCGGCTCGATGAAGCGTTGCATCCTTTAACTATTCTGGCGACCGGAATTTACGGCAAACAACTGCCGAATCAGGACGGCGCGCCGATTCGTCTGGTCGTTCCCTGGAAATACGGTTTCAAAAGCATCAAATCAATCGTCAAAATCACTCTGACCGATACGCAGCCGCCGATTACCTGGAATCTCGCCGCGCCCCGCGAATATGGATTTTATTCAAACGTCAACCCGAATGTTGACCATCCGCGCTGGTCGCAGGCGACGGAACGCCGTATCGGTGAATACGGACAGCGTGAAACCTTGATGTTCAACGGCTACGGCGACGAAGTGGCGCGGCTTTACGACGGGATGGATTTGAAGAAAGATTTTTAGCCCGCGAACAGCCGCGCCGGTTCACGAAAAACTTATTTTCCAACTCTTTCTGTTTCTTGTTCGTGCGGGTTGGCTGACGGCGGATATTTCAGTTATGAATGAAGTAAAATTCAACAAAATCACGCTTTTTATCAACGCTTTGGTGCCGCTCGCGCTGTTGTTTTGGGATGCTTATTGGCAGAAACTCGGCGCGAATCCGGTTGAATATTTTCTCCGCACGACCGGCGTTTTGACGATTGTTTTTTTGTTTCTGACGCTTTCCATCACGCCGCTTCGCAAATATTACGGCTGGAATCAACTGATTAAATTTCGACGAATGCTCGGACTGTACGCGTTCTTTTACGGCTTTCTGCACCTGATAACTTACAGCGTTTTCGATAAGAGTCTGAATATTTCGGCAATCGCCGCCGACATCTGGAAACGCCCGTTTATCGCGGTCGGAATGGCGAGTTTTTTTCTGATGATTCCGCTCGCCGTCACTTCGACCAACGGAATGATTAAGCGTTTGGGCGGCAAAAATTGGCAAAAACTCCATTATTTAATTTATTTGACGGCGATTGGCGGAGTCGTCCATTTTTATATGATCGTGAAGTCGGATATTACCTACCCGTTTTTGTTCGCGGTGGTTTTGCTCGGTCTGTTCTGGTTTAGAATACGCGAAGCCGGCACAAAATCAAAGGCTGCGGGCGCGAATCAAAAAGTCAGCGTTTAATTGGCGGAAATTTGATATTCGCCGACCGATTTGACGTTTGGCGGGAAAGTTTTTCTGAAAATTTTCGCTTCCAGTCGTTGCCGCAGTTTTAAGGAATATTTTTCAACCCAAAAATAAGAAATCAAAGTCATTATCGCCAAGCCGAGAAAATTAAACGGCGTGCGCGTTAAAAAACTCGCGTTTTCAGGATTGAAAAACGGCTGCTGCCACAAATAAATCGAATAACTCATCATACCGAGCGTGACGAGCGGCGCGGAATTCAACAATTTTCCGGCGGCGGATTCGTGATTCGTCACCGCCCAATCAACACAAAACGCGACGAGCAAATTTATCGCGGTAATTGATACGCCGTAAAAAACGTGCGGATGTTCGTATTGAATATTGAAAAAAAGAACAATCAACGGACACAGCAGGATGAATTTTGATTTCAGAAGTTTGCGGTAGAGCGCGTTTTGGTGCAGCCGCGCGTAAAAAAGCGTGAGCAGACAACCGACGGCTAAAGCGTCCATATTGGCTTGAAAACCTTTGCTCACCCAAATCGGCTCGCTGCCGAAAATTTGATAAGTCAGCAATCTGATCAAAGGACTCGCCAGAACCAGCAAACAGAGAAGGATTTTCGTGCCGCGTTTTCCGGCGAGCAGCAGAACGCCCGGAAAAAGCAAATAAAATTGTTCCTCGACCGAAAGCGACCAGGTGTGTCCCAAGTACCAGCCTGACGGATTCAAATAATTGGTCGTGTAAGTCGCAGCGAACAAAAAAGATTTAAGCGGCTCAACGATAAATCCCAAAAGCGCGGCTGTAAAAATAATCAACAGATAAAAATAAAACGGCGGAAAAATTCGCAGAGTGCGGCGGAAATAGAATTTAAGAAGATCAATTTTAGAGGTTTTATCAATTTCTTTAATCAGCAAACCGGTAATCAAAAAGCCCGAAATGACGAAAAACACACGAACGCCCAAATTTCCGAGATTGCCCGCGTAACCATAGCCTAAAACGTGAAATAAATGCCCGACAATCACCAAAACGATTGAAACGGCGCGTAATCCGTCGAGTGAAGGTATGCGGTTCGGAAACTTTTCCATAAACTTTTTTAATCCCGGAGTTTATAAAAGTTGAATTAATTTCCAACTCCAATTTAGATGGGAAATTCGGAAAATTAGGGGAAATAATCAGCGGTTTTTCTTGATCGGCGTAACGTAATCGAATGTGCGGCGGAAGTCTTCGCCGGTCAGAGAGACGGTTTTGCTCATTTCGAAAAGGCGCGAACGCAGTCGTACGCCGATGCGGTCTTCGAGCGTTTCGTCGCGTTCGGCGCGGCGTTCATCGAGATAGTTAGTGGTAAAAATCGTGAGTTTTTTATCGTTATAGCGCGTGTTGATAATGTGCGCCATCGTATCGCGCACCCAATCGGTCGGTTTCGACGCGCCGATTTCGTCTAAAACCAGCACTTCGGAATCGAAAACCGGAGCGAGAACTTTCAGTTCGGAAGTTTGCGAAACAGTATTGTAAGAACCTTGAATTTCCTTTAAAAGCGCGCCGAATTCATAGAACAGACAGGAAAAACCGCGCTCGGTCAGACCTTTTAGAATCGAAACCGCGAGATGCGTTTTGCCGACTCCGACCGTTCCCATAAACAGCAGACCGCGTTCGACCGCCGGGTATTCCATCGCCAGCCGCGAAGCGAATTTGAAGGCGCGTTCCTGCGACGGATTCAGCGCACGGTAACTGTGAAAATGACAATCGGTGTAGCGTTTCGGAATGCGCGCTTTGTCTATTAAATTGGAATGCGTTTTCTGTTTGCGGCATTTGCAGGCGCGCGCGCCTTTGCCGGCAACGACTTCCATTCCCGAACCGTAACACAGCGGGCAGACTTCCGGCTCGTCGCCGATTTCGGGCGCGTCGTAAAAATCGCGTTCTTCATCATCCGGCACCGGATTCGGCACGGCGAAGAGCGGATAAGTTTTCGCTGTTTCTGACGGCATTATAGGCAATTAACCTGTTTTCGTTTTCGGGTAAATCTTTATTTTGTCGGGAATTTTCTTCAAATAAAAGCAGAAGTCGTCTTGAATTATAACATCGAAACGAATCATTTCAAGTTTTATTTCAGTATTTAAAAACCAGTAAAAATCAGGCTCAGATGAAAATGCAAAAAACTGAAAAAGGGAAGTTCGTGAAAACACACGACTTAGATTTAACAAAAAATTTACATCACGCGTAAAAACACTATCTGCCGCATATCTCGACGGTTTGGCTTGTGTTATATTAGGTTGATTGGTGAGAAGTTTTAATTATGAGTATCTTACGCAGTGTTTTAATAAGATTCGGTTTAGCGAACCTAAATGCCGAACGCAGTCCGATTTCGGTTTTCCTGCTCGACGACGACCAACGCCGCCATCGTTGGTTCACTAAAAGATTTGAGGGCGACGAACTCGACATCGCCGAGACGGTTGAAGAAGCTAAGGAACTTTTAAGCAAATACGCCTACGACGCGATTTTTCTCGACCACGATTTGCTGCCGCATCATTACGAATCGAACGACCACAACGATTTCGGCAGCACCGGCTACGCGATTGCCGAATGGCTGACTGAAAATAAAGAATTAAATCGCGCCGCGACCGTTATCGTCCACACGCGCAACGCCGACGGCGCAGTCAAAATGGTCGAAAAACTGCGCGAATCAGGCAGACAAGTCGAATACGTACCGTTTCCGATGCTCGATGTGAAAATAAAAAATTACTGGAAAAGATGAAGAAAGTGCAGAGTGCAAATTGCAAATTGCAAAGTTTGAAGGAGCTTCTCTAATGCTTATACCGATCATTTTCGCTGTTTAAATTTTTCGTTTCACACTTTGCACTCTGCACTTTCTTCGCACTGCTCTCAAACTCCCGCCAAATTCCATTTGCGAACGACTTCGTTGATAAAATCAGCAACTTTATCAGTTACTTTGAGATAATATTCGTCCGCTTTTTTCTGGTCGAATTTCGGATAACCCTGACCTTTTTGATAAAGACCGATGGAAGACGGAAAAGGCGTTGCCGACCACGTTCCCGCCGCCGGATAAGCTGTTGCCATTTCATTTCCAGTATATTTTTCGGGATGAACGAGCGTCGGATCAATCGCCTGAATAAACGCGGTTTCATTAAGTCCGGCGTGTCCGCCGTCTTCGCCGAAAACTTCCTTCGTTTCGTCGGAAGCGAACGACCACCAGTTGATGACGAGCGTTCTCACTTTCATTTCGTTGGCGACTTCCGCCGCGACGCTGTTTAAAACCGCCGTTTGTCCGCCGCCGTGACCGTTCAAAATGATAATGTTTTTGAATCCGTTTTTCGCCAAGCCCTGCAAAATCTGTTTGACAAACGGACGATACGCGTCTTCGGTAATTTGAAACGCGCCCGGATATGCCTGCATACTTCCCGTAATTCCGTAAGGCAGCGTCGGTGCAATCAGCGCGTTGACGCGCCGGGCAATTGTTTGCGCCATCGCTGTCGGCGCGGTGTTGTCCGCGCCGTTATTGATTACGCCGTGCGGTTCGAGCGTGCCGGTCGGCAGCAGTACCGTCTGAATTTTCGACGGCACGGCTTCCTTAAATTCCATCCAATTAATTCGATCCATTTCGCGGGTCGAAACCGTGTCTTTATTCTGGTTAGGCAACGGTGTTTTATTCATATTTTGACCTGCCGCAAAGGTTTGCAGCGCGATTAGTAATAAAATTAGTGTGACAAATTTCTTCATTTTGACAGCTCCCTGATTTTTGTTTGCTGATGACGACATCACTATAAAAACACAGTTTGCCTGAAGAAAGAAAATCAAAACTTAAACCGGAAGTGTAAATATTGCGGCGCGTATTATGAACCGCTGAATTTTATTCGGCAATTCTTCAATGGTGATGGTCGTGAAAACGATGAAAATGAGTGTGCGAATGAGTTTCGCCCGAAGAATGCGTATGGCGATGCGCGTGAATTAAATTGGTGCTTTCCAGTAATTCGCTGTTTTCCAAGATTTGCGCCGGAGTTCCTTCGCCGGCGACGCGCCCGTTTTGAAAAACGTAGCAGTAATCGGCAATATCTTCAACAATATCCAAGTCGTGCGTCGCCGTCACAGTCGTTTTCGCGCCGTCGCCCCAGCCGACGAGAAAATCAACGACGCGCCCCTGACTTTTCGGGTCGAGCGCGGCGGTCGGTTCATCCAACAGTAGAACCTGTGGATCGAGAATCAGAACGGAAGCGAGCGCGACGCGCTTCTTTTCGCCGCCCGAAAGACGATGAGGCGAACGGTCTTTTAAATGCGCGATCTCCATCATCTCCAATGTTTCAGCAACACTGCGCCGAATTTTGTCTTTTTCCCAGCGAAGCTGCAAAGGTCCGAAAGCGACTTCATCAAAAACCGTCGGATTAAAAAGCTGCACGTCCGGGTTTTGAAAAACGAAAGCGACGCGCCGCCGAAAACGAAACGCAAATTCGTCGTTTTGGAACGCTTCTTCGGTCAAATTTTCGCCGAAAGCGGAAATCGTTCCCCGGTCGGGAAAATAAAGCGCGTCGAGCAGGCGCAGAAAAGTTGATTTACCCGACCCGTTCGCGCCCAAAATCGCTACGCGCTGCTTGTTTCTGATCGCCAGCGACAAACCGTTTAACGCCGTCACGTCATTATAACGAAAAGTTACATCCCGCACATCAAAAATATTTTCCGTCATAAATTTCGCGTCTAAAAAATCAAATTGAGAAAAGATTGCAGCGAATTTTGTCGTCCGAGCCAAAAGGCGAACAGAGCGCACAGCGCGAATCCGATGAGCGCGAACCAGTCTGCGCGCCGCATTTTGAAATCGTCGAGCGAATAAACCTCGCCGCGAAAACCGCGTGACTGCATCGCCAGATAAACCTCGCTGTTGAGATAAAAACTTTTGGTCAGCAGAACGCCGACGCTCGCGGCGGCAATCCGGCGGCTTTCCGCGCCGCCGAGCGCGCCGACCAGACGGCTTTGGCGGGCTTCAAACATATTCCGCGCCGTTTCCAGCATGACAAAAATATAACGATACGTCATTCCCAAAATAACGACGAAAACGACGGGAACGCGTAACACGCGCAAAGCCTTCAAAACGTGCGTCCAAAGCGTACAAAGCACGAGCAGTAAGGACAGCGTAACGGTTGTTTCAACGCGCGAAATCAGATAAACCGCGCTCGTCAAACCCTGCGCGGTAATCGTCCAGCCGAGCAGAGGAAGTCGAAAAATCGCGTCGCCGGGCGTGATAAAAAGAACGGGCAGCGCGATCAATCCGGTAAAAGTCAGCGCACCAAGCCACGCCCGCGTCGCCAGCGTACGCAACGGCACATTTGACGCGGCGGCGAGCAGCATCGCCAACGCGAAAATAAACAGAATCGTAAAAAGATTACGCGCCAGCGTAACGTCTAAAATCAATGCCAGCAAACCGATAATTTTGACGCGCGGATCGAGTTTTTGCAAAAATCCGGCGGTTTGCGCGAGTTCTTCGGCGAAAAGCGCGCGCTCGGTTTTGCGAACCAAATTTGCCAGCGTCCGTTCGACAAAGCTTCCGCTGCGTTTTTTTGGCGGTGGCGCGGCGAGTTTTTTATTTGAAACGGGATTCACTTTATTTTGTTTCCCGTTTTGCCGTAACGACTGCGATTGAATAATTTTCCGATCCAGCCGATCAAAAGAAAAACCGCGATAATCAAACCCGCGCCGAACATTGCCGACATTATATAACCGAAGGTCGCGCTGTTCATAAACGGCGGCGCGTAATCGGGCATCGGCGCAGTCCAAACCGTCGAAAGACGCGCTAAACCTGCGGGCGGCGCGGTCGGCGGCACCTGATTGTGAGAGGCGGCGGCGATTTGTTCGCGCCCGTTCGCGTCGGAAAAGTCCGCCGCGCGCCATTCGCCCCACGCAGTTCCGGCGGCGAGCAGTCCGAGCGGCGTTAAAATCATCAGCGCGGCAACTCCGACCCACAGCGGTTTTGTCGAACGCCAGCCGCTTTTTTCCACAATTTCCGCATTCGGCGCGTCCGGCGCGGTTAGTTTCAACAGTGACGGGTCACTGCGCTGCAAATAAGCCACGACTCCGCCGGAAACGATCAACTCGGCAAGTCCGGCAAAAGTCAGATGTCCGATCATCATCGCTGGAATGGCGATGGAAAGCGGATACGGCGCGTAAAGCGGCGCGCCGCTCGCGTCGTGAAAAAGCATCGGCTGAAGTCCGAATTCGATGGCGGCGCAAAAGGCGGCGGCATTAATCGCCGCGTAACCGGCAAGCGCGGCGGCGATGACGCGTCTGGTTGAAGTAATTTCCGCGCGATTGGCGATAATCCGGTAAACGGTAGTGGCGACCAGCGAACCGACAATCGCCATATTAAATGAATTTGCGCCGAAAGCCGTGATTCCGCCGTCGCCGAAAAACAACGCCTGAATCAAAAGCGCGACCGAAATCGCCAGCATCGAACCCCACGGACCAAGCACAATCGTCGCAATTCCCACTCCGATAGCGTGTCCGGTCGTTCCGCCGGGAAGCGGAATGTTGAACATCATTATCACGAACGAAAACGCCGCGAACACCGACAGCAGCGGCACTAACCTGGTGTTCAATAATCGCTTGACGCGGTTGAGCGCGATTGCCCAAAACGGCGCGGCGGCGGCGTATAAAACCGCGCACGTCAGCGGACTCAAATAACCGTCTGGAATGTGCATAAAACTTATTATTTAGTAAAACATCACGATTTGAATGGAACAAATCGAATCGCTTAACTTTGATCGTAACAAGATTTTCAAATTTGTAACACTCACTGATCTGAAATCTTCAACATTATTATTAGCGATGGCACGGGCGAAAGCGAGTTCGCGCAGCTTTGATACAGCCGAAATAAATTTTAAGGAGAATCTATTTCACCCTCACGTCCATTGATTTGTTGGCTGTCACCGCAACCGGAAACACTTCTTTTTTTACTTTAAAAGCGGTTTTTCTCGAATCGTAATTGTTAAATTTATTTCCTTGTTTTCTTCATCCAAATTAACTTTAACATCATCAAGACTCACCTCATCAATGACTTCCAGTTCGCTTAATTTCTCCAAACCTTGATACAGGTTCTCTTGTGTAAATATATCGCCTTCACTCAGCCGTTCGTTGACTTTGAGACGCAAAATCCGATCTCGAATTTCCCTGTTGCCTATAAAATAAATACGACTTACTCGATACGGATTCTGCTTGGCTTTCTCGATGAGCGACAAGGTTTCAGCCTTTTGCTGATGAGTAACTTTTTCGTCAGATTGCCCATTAGCAATTTGCGGCAAAAAAGTTGCTGTCACAAAAAGAGTAAATAAGAAGATGGAGAAATGTAAATTTTTGAAAGTAAAGAATCGCATATTGTTTTTGTTCATCGAAATATAAACGAGACAGCTAATTTTCAATTAAACGTCTAGTCATTGGTTCCAGATTCTATAATTTTTCACTGCCGAAAGTTGCCGTTATAAAATCTTGATGTCGTAAAAACTCAACCCAGCCAAAAGCTAAACCCGCAATTTCACTTCTTGTCCGCTTCTTTCTGCAACTGCATCACTTCGGCAAATGAAGCGAGAATTTTCTGCCCAAACGTTTTCGGTTTCGCCGCTTCTGCGTCCGACGCGTGAATGCCGAGCATTACGTGGATCACTTTGACGGCGGAAAGCACGGTTTGGTCAACGTCTTTGGTCGAAAACCACGGACTGATCGCCAGATGAACGCGTCCGGTTTCATCGCGCCACGCTTCGACGTTTTCCGCATCAATCGCCCGCGCGATTTTTTCCGTGTCCGCGCTGTCAGGCAATTCCAGAATCACCGAACTGCGCCCGTCGTCCGTCGCCAAAAAACTGTCAACGCCAACCGTTTCCAGTAAACCTTCACGGACATCTTTGGCAACTTCCGCCAAAACTTCCTCCGTCGCTTTGAGCAAACTTCGCTGTCTGGAAATGACTTTTGAATTCTCAGGAACGGTTAAGTCGTTTTCCTGCAAAGTTTTCCAAATCGGCGGAGCCTGCCACGCCGTTAATTTTTTCCCCCGCACGGGAGGACCGCCGTCAAAGGCGAGTTCTCAGTAACCTTCCCAACGTCCGCTCCAACGGCTCATACTTCAGTTGCTCCTTATCATTTGTAATTATTTACTCAATATCAATTCGTTTCCGGTGCCTGTTTTGGATTCGCCGAAATCGGTAAATCGCTTTGATTCACGATAGTTTAAGATTTTATTTTATGCGCTGAAGGCGAATCTGGCAAATTAATCAGTTCCTTAGACGATTTTTGCGGTTTTTTCAAACCACATTTTGCCCGAAAAAAGCATCCAAAAAATATAAATTGAGCGAACGAAAATAATTTTCATCTGAAATGACAAAATACTTGACAATTATTCACTCAGGTTTTATTATTTAAATAGGCTCAGATTTTTGAAAATACTTGGGAGTTTTGAGAAGTGAGAGTTGCGGAATATTATTTCAGCTAAAATAAACATAAAAAGAGCTTTCTGATAACAGCTCGCTTCTCGCAGTAGGAGAATTTTTATGAGAAAGAATTTAAATTTGAAGAAAACAAGAAGAAAAATAAGCGACGCTTTATATAGTCATTCGATCCAGCCGATCAATTTCGGACTTAAAGCCTTTTTACTTTTGGCGGCATTCTTGATTGGTTTTACCATCAATCAGCACGTCGGAGCGCAGTCTTTGGCGGCGCAGAATCAAGTTCCGGCAACTGCCGACACCGCTAATATCGCACCGACGAATTTGCCGCCCGCGCGCTCTTCTTATGCGGATTTGGTGGACAAAGTTACACCGGCGGTCGTGACCGTGCGGTCGGAAATAAAGACGACCGCTAAAGACGACGAATCACCTTTGCTTAATAATCCGATGCTGCGCCAGTTTTTCGGTAATCAAATGCCGCAGCAACAGCAGCAGCCGCAGCCGCAGATCGAACACGGTCTCGGTTCAGGCGTAATTGTTGAACCAAACGGTATCATTTTAACGAACAATCACGTCGTTGACGGCGCGATTCAGGTGAAAGTTGATTTGCCCGACAAGAGAACTTACAACGCGAAGGTTATCGGAACTGATCCGGCGAGCGATTTGGCGGTCTTGAAAATTGACGCGGCGAATTTACCGATCTTGACGCTCGGCAATTCGGACAAAGTGCGCGTCGGTGATGTCGTTTTGGCGATTGGCAATCCGCTCGGACTGCGCCAAACCGTCACCAGCGGCATTATTTCCGCCAAAGGTCGTCAGACGGGTGTCGGCGACGGCAGTTTTGAAGATTTTCTGCAAACTGATGCGCCGATTAATCACGGAAATTCCGGCGGCGCGCTCGTCAACTTAAACGGCGAACTGATCGGCATCAATTCGCAGATTTTGTCGCCTTCCGGCGGCAGCATCGGTCTCGGATTTTCTATTCCGTCGAATATGGCGAAATCGGTGATGGCACAATTGCTTAAAGACGGCAAAGTCCATCGCGGAATGCTCGGTGTCGGCATCCAGGACGTAACTTCTGATTTGGCGAAAAGTTTCGGCTTAAAAGAAGTGCGCGGCGTAATTGTCAATTCCGTTACTCCAAACAGTCCGGCGGACAAAGCGGGAATTAAACAGGGTGATGTGATCGAAAGTTTCAACGGCGTAAACGTCAGCGACGGCAATGAACTTCGCAATCGGGTCGCGCAAACCGCGCCGAACACTGAAGCGGCGATTGGCATTTCGCGCAACGGAAACGAACAGTCGCTGAAAATTACGCTCGGCGAATTTCAACCGAAAGAACTTGCTTCCGCCGATAAAAACGGCAATCCGAACGCTGAACCGGAACAGGGAAAACTTGGTTTATCGCTTCAGCCGATAACTCCGCAAATCGCGCAGCAGTTGAACTTAAAAAATACTGCAACAGGTTTGGTGGTCGCTGACGTGCAGTCCGGCGGACCGGCTGACGAAGCCGGAATTCAGCAGGGCGACCTGATTTTGCAGGTCAATCGGCAGGATGTCAAAACAATTGACGCGGTAAAAACAGCAGTGGCGCAGACGAAGGGAAATTCGGTTCTGCTTTTAATCAGCCGCGACGGACAGACGCACTTTGTGACTATTCAAATCTAACAAAAAGGTTTTTTGTAACGGTTCAAACGTGATCTTATCAAAACAGAAAAAACGCCCGGAAAACTTGGATCAAGGAATTTCGGGCATTTTTACGTCCGATTCGCCGAACATCGGCGAGACGCGGTATAAAACTGTCTAACACCGATTTCAAACAAAAATGACGTATTTGACTGGAGCGCAAGCGGCTCGCTTGCAACGTTTGAGGCTTTGCGAAAACGGAATAGCTCGCACATTTATTTGAAAGTTTTGAGCCATCGAGAGGCACGTCCGTTCTTGCTTCGCGCGAACGCAAGGCAAGCGAGCCGCTTGCGCTCCAGTTATTACGTCTTTCTCAATTTGAGTTCCTATAAGTCGTTGTAATTACGACAATTAACAACCTGATTCTATTTATGGACACAAACGTCAATTCACAAATTATGAGCTGTCAGAAATGCGGCGCGAAAAATCGCGTCGTGTCCGGTAAACAAACGGGCAGCGCGCCGGTTTGCGGGCGGTGCAAAACTCCTTTGAACACGGAAATTCATCCTCTGACTGTTACCGACCAAAATTTTGCCGATGAAATCGAACGTTCGCCGCTGCCCGTTTTGCTTGATTTCTGGGCAGCCTGGTGCGGTCCCTGTCGAATGGTCGCGCCGGTGGTTGATCAATTGGCGAAAGAATTTAGCGGAAAAGCGCGAATCGGAAAACTTAATGTTGATGACAATCAACTAACGGCGGCGCGGTTTCGCGTACAAAGTATTCCGACCCTGCTCATCTTAAAAAACGGGCGGGAAGTTGACCGCATCGTCGGCGCGCAGTCAAAAGAGGCAATCGCCCAGCGGTTGAAAATACATCTTTGAATTTGTTTCAAGCGGCGGCAAAGGCGGTTGATTACGCGGAATCTTTATAAGTAATCGCGGCAAGCATCCTTTTTTGCGCGTCTTCGGCAAATTTGCGCTGGAAAAAACCGACGAAAGGGAAACCGATTTTGGCGAGAATATCGTGCGGGCGGGCAAAAGACAAAATTTCAAACCACACCGAATCATCCGCCTGATTCCATTCGACCGTAAATCTTTCTTCGCCTTCTTCGGAATGTCCGGGCAGGGTTCCGAATCCGAATCCGAATCGTTCGACCGCGCCGCTTTCATTTATCAGATAAATTATCCGGCACGGATTTACCGACCAGCAAAAACCGTGATTAACTACGGCGCAGACGACTTCGCCGACGGCGACGGACGCATCCGGCGGATAAATTCGCGTCCAGGAAAGTTTATACATCGTCCACGCGTCAAGCGCGGTTTTGGCGCGTGAAAACGCTGCCGCTCCCGCTCCTAACTGAATGCGGTGATGATTGACCGGATAACCGGACGGAATTTGATGCTGCGACGCGCCGACTTCCTGATAAGAAAACGGCAAATCTCTCTGCGCGGCGAGAAATTTTTCAATCTGCGCGTCCGGCGGCTCAAAAAAGGTGAACATAAACGATAGTGCGAAATTAAAGATGCGGAACGAAAAATTAACGTAAAACTGTAAATTAACAATTAAATTTGCGCTAACAAATTCGCGGCAGTTGTTCGCCGGCGAGCATATCAACGATGCGCGTCCCGCCGAAGACAGTCATCATCGAAACGATTCCCTGCGGTTCGCGCTTGACTTCGCCGATGATGCGCGCCCCTTTGCCGATGGGATTTTGACGCATTTTTTCGATGATAACATCGGCAATTTCGGCGGAAACCACTGCCACGAGTTTTCCTTCGTTAGCTACATAAAGCGGATCGAGACCGAGAATTTCACACGCGCCTTTGACTTCTTCGCGGACGGGAATTAAATCTTCGCGGATTTCGATGCAAACGTCAGAACTCATCGCAATTTCGTTTAGAGTCGTCGCCACGCCGCCGCGTGTCGGATCGCGCAAAACGTGAATATCGTCAAGCGAATTTAATTTCGCCGCTTCGTTGAGCATTTCCGCAATTAGCGAATTTAACGAAGCCGTGTCGCTGGCAATATCAGTTTCTAAGTCCAATTCGCCGCGCGCGATTAAAATCGTCGTGCCGTGATCGCCGATGGTGCCGCTGACGATTACTTTGTCGCCCGGCGCGGCGCGGGAAGCTGAGATATTCGCGTCGGTTTCAATCACGCCAACGCCCGCCGTGTTGATAAAAATTTTGTCCGCGCCGCCTTTCTGCACGACTTTCGTGTCGCCCGTGACGATTTGCACATTGGCTTCATCAGCGGCTTTTCGCATCGAAACGCAGATGCGCCGCAAATCTTCAATCGGCAAACCTTCTTCGAGAATAAACCCGGCGGACAAATAAAGCGGACGCGCGCCGCTGACCGCCAAATCATTGACCGTGCCGTGAACCGCTAAGGCTCCAATATCACCGCCGGGGAAAAATATCGGGTCAACGACGTAGGAATCGGTCGTCAAGGCGAGTTTTTTCGCGCCCGCCGGAATTTCAAAAACGGCTTGGTCTTCGAGCTTTTCGAGCAGTGGATTTTTGAAATATTCCAAAAATAAACCTTCGACCAGATCGTGCATCGCCCGTCCGCCGCTGCCGTGCGCGAGCGTAATATGTGTTTCCCTGATTTTGCGTGTTCGCCGTCTGGCTCGTTCAACACGCTCGAAAAGCGGATTGGTGGTAAATATTTCAGTCATTTTTAGGCTGAACGCTGCGCGATTTTTGATAATCTGCCGAAATTGTAATAAGCCGCGCACGCGCCTTCGCTGGAAACCATACACGAACCGATTGGCGTTTCAGGCGTACAGGCGGTTCCGAAAACTTTGCATTCCCAGGGTTTTTTCACGCCTTTTAAGATTTCGCCGCACTGACACGCTTTCGGATCGGCGACTTTTAAGCCGGGAACGTCGAATTTCAGTTCGGCATCAAATTTCGCGTATTTTTCCTTCAGTTTCATTCCGCTGTGCGGAATCGTGCCGAGTCCGCGCCACTCGAAAAATTCACGCGGCTCGAAAACTTCGTCCAAAACTTCCAACGCTTTTTTATTTCCGTCCTGTTCGACGACGCGACCGTATTGATTTTCAATTTCGGCGCGACCTTCAACAATTTGCTTGACGATCATATAAACCGACTGCAAAACATCGAGCGGTTCAAAACCCGTAACGACGAGCGGTTTGCCGTATTCCTGAGGCACAAATTCGTAACAGCGTGTGCCGATTACGGTTGAAACGTGACCGGGACCGACAAAGCCGTTAAGCTGTAAATCCGGCGAATCGAGCATCGCTCTGAGCGCGGGAACAATTGTAATGTGATTGCAGAAAACGCTGAAATTTTCGACGTTATCTTTTTCCGCCTGCAAAATCGTCATCGCGGTCGAAGGCGAGGTCGTTTCAAAACCGAGCGCGAGAAAAATAACGTGACGTTCAGGATTTTGTTTGGCGATTTTCAGCGCGTCGAGCGGCGAATAAACCATTCGCACGTCCGCGCCTTTGGCTTTCGCGTCAAACAAATTCGTGTGCGAACCGGGAACGCGCATCATATCGCCGAACGTCGTAAAAATCACGTCGGGCTGCAAGGCAAGCGAAATACAATCGTCTGTGCGCCCAAGCGGAATGACGCACACCGGACAGCCCGGACCGTGAATCATCTCGATATTCGGCGGCAGTAAATCTTCAATGCCGTACTTAAAAATCGCGTGCGTGTGTCCGCCGCAAACTTCCATTAGTTTCAATGGTTTATCGGTCATCGCCGCGATTTTGTCGGCGAGTTTCAGAGCGATGTCGCTTTGTCTGTATTCGTCAATATATTTCATTACGCCTCCTTAATACTTCTTCCAGCAATGATTTATTCTGCAAAAATTTCGTGAACAGTTTGCAGCAACGGATAGAACGACGACGAAAAATCTTCGATTGGCTTATTCGTAAAACGGTAAATTGAGATTTTATTCACCGTCTGCCATCAATTTATCGAAGTTTGAAACTGCTCGAATTCTTCCTGATACGAACCCAATTCCTGCAGCGTCCGCAAAGTTTCTTCGGCTTCTCTTTCATCAACTTTGCTCATCGCAAAACCGACGTGAACGAGAACATAATCGCCGATTTTGATGTCGTCGAGCATTCCGATATTTACGCCGCGCCGTACGCCGCCGATTTCAACTTTGGCGATAAAGTTTGCCGCGTCAACAATTTCAACAATTTTTCCGGGTATCGCTAAACACATAAATTAAAATCTCCCTGTCAGGATGAATTTGTTTTAATGATGGATGCGAAATAAGGATAATTCGCCATCAATTCATAATTTACTATTTCTGACACCGCGCGTTGGCAATCGCCGCTTGTCCGAGCGAAATTCCGCCGTCGTTGGTCGGCACGCGATGGTGCGTTAAAACTTCAAAACCTTTACTTTTCAAAGATTTGCAAACTCTTTCGAGCAGAAAAATATTTTGAAAAACGCCGCCCGACAGCGCGACTCGATGCAGATTTCTTTCATCTCTCAACTGCACGGCGATTTTCGTAATCAAATCAACCACCGCCAGATGAAATTTCGCCGCCACTTCCCGTTTGGAAACGCCGTTGAGCAAATCTTCCACCGCTTCTCTGATAACCGCATCGCTTTTTATTATTCTACTCTTTTCAATCTCGAATTCATAGCTTTTAATATTTTTATTGTCGGCAATCGCTTCGAGTTCAATCGCCGCCTGACCTTCATAATTGACCGAATTTCGCAGAGCCAAAAGCGCGGCAACCGCGTCGAAAAGTCTTCCCATACTCGAAGTTTCCGGGCAGTTCGTTTTGCTCCGCACCATACTTTTCAAAGTTTTCCATTCGCGTAAATTCAAATTCCGCACAAACGGCAAATCCAGATTTGTAAATTCATCGCCGAAAGTTTTTTGCAAATAAACCGCCGCGATGCGCCAAGGTTCACGAATCGCTTTCGCGCCGCCGACGAGCGGAATATATTCGAGATGCGCGACGCGCTCGGCATTTTTGAAATCCGCGACGAAAAATTCGCCGCCCCAAATTTTCCCGTCCAGACCGAAACCCGTCCCGTCAAACGCCGCGCCGATCACTTCGCCGTCCGCGAAATTATCCGCCAGACAACTCGCAATATGCGCGTGATGGTGCTGCACACCGATTTTTTCCGCGTCAATTTCGAGCGCATACTTCGTTGAAAAATATTCGGGATGCAGATCGTAAGCGATGATTTCCGGTTCGAGATTGAAAAGTTTTTTGTAATGTTCGATTCCCGACGTGAAAGACTGCAAAGTTTCCAGATTTTCCAAATCGCCGATGTGGTGCGACACGAAAGCGTAATTATCGCGCGTCAGACAAAATGTATTTTTCAATTCCGCGCCGCAGGCTAAGATTTGCTTTTCAAAAGTGAATGAAGTTTTGAGCGGCGCGGGCGCGTAACCGCGCGAACGACGCAGGACGATTTTGGATTTTGGGTTTCCTTCATTTCTCACAATTCTGACAATCGAATCGTCCGTGCGAATGTGGATTTTGCGATTGTGTGATAAAAAACAGTCGGCGATGTTTCTCAACCTCTCCGTCGCGTCCGCGTCCGTGTAGCAAATCGGCTCGTCGGACGTATTCGCGCTCGTCATCACCAGCGGCGTTTCCATATTTTCCAAAAGCAAAAAATGCAGCGGCGCGTAAGGCAGCATAAAACCGAGATTTTTCGCTTTCGGCGCGATTGATTCGGGAATCATCGCGTCGGTTTTCCTTGCAAGCAAAACAACCGGACGCTCTTTCGATAGCAGCAACTCTTTCTCGGCTTCCGATACAACGCAGTATTTTTCAACGATTTTCGCCGAATTCGCCATCAGCGCGAACGGTTTATCTTCCCGAAATTTCCGCCGCCGCACAGTTTCGACCGCTTCCGCATTGAGCGCGTCGCAAACCAGGTGAAAGCCGCCGATTCCTTTGACGGCGAGGATTTTACCGTTTTCCAAAAGTCGTTTCGCCTGCTCAATCGCGTTTTCACTTTTCTCCGCGTCTCCATTTCTTCGCATCTCGGTTTCGTTTGAAACCAAAAATAATTCCGGTCCGCAAACGGCGCAGCAAGTCGGTTCGGCGTGAAATCTCCGGTCGAGCGGATTTTCATATTCAGCCAGACATTCCGCGCACATCGTAAACTCGCGCATCGTCGTCATCGCGCGGTCATACGGTACATTTTCGATAATCGTAAAACGCGGACCGCAATTCGTGCAGTTGATAAACGGGTAACGAAACCGCCGATTTTGTTCATCAAACAATTCGCGCAGACAATCCGCGCAAGTCGCCATATCAGCGGAAATCGGTACAAATTTACTGCCATTTGTCTCGCTCGCCAAAATTTGAAACGTCTGAAAATCCGCGCTTTCGGAAATAGTTTCCCGCGTAACAGATTCGATAAACGAGAGCGGCGGCGGATCGGTTTTAATCGAATTTATAAATTGTTCGATGCTTTCGTCGTCGCCCTCGACATCAACGAGAACGCCGTTTCCGTTATTCAAAACCCGACCTTTGAGCGAGTTTTCCGCCGCCAGCGCAAACACGAACGGGCGAAATCCGACACCTTGAACGATGCCTTTGACTTGTATTTGCGCGCGTATAAGCATTTAAGTCATTCTTTAAATTAAAACTGCTCTTAAATAAACTTTATAACATTGCCATTACATAAACCTTCTATGTTGAAGAATACATTAAGTATTATGATACCAATGTTTATGACCTTTAAGTTATTGGTCTTCTATAACTTAAATTGATTCTCAATTACATGACCATTACATAAGAATCGTTTAGAGTTATGACCAAATAGGAACGTAACTGCGATGCTTATTAGAAACCGCCGAATCATAAAGTTTGATAAAACCCGCTTTGATAGTTTCACTTATAATCTTTGAAGCCATTGGATAATTTTGATCTGCAATGTTAAATCTCTCGCGCAAACTCGTATTAGTCATTCTTTCGTTACTGACATACTGTAAAACCGTGTGTTGATAACAAGCTCTTATTCTTTCTTCGCGGGACATTGCAGACAAATGTTTATCAGCATAGAGAATTGAAATCGTATTGTTGCCGCTGACTTTAAAGTCCGGTGGCGGAAGTTGAAAGAGTTCGACTGCATGAATAACTTTGTCAATACCGCTTCCGCGCTCCTCACAAATGTTTATCTGTCGCATAAAAGCCGCAATATCTTCGTTGCGTGAACGAGGCGGATGGTCAATAAATCGTAAAACATCAATTAAAGGTTTGCCCGGATTTACCATTTCGATGCGATCAGAATAGACCTCAACCATTGGTCCCGCGCCGGAAATTGAAAAGTCCTGATGAATCAAAGCGTTCGCCACTAATTCACGAATCGCAA
This sequence comes from Pyrinomonadaceae bacterium, assembly GCA_965217575.1. Lineage (GTDB taxonomy): Bacteria > Acidobacteriota > Blastocatellia > Pyrinomonadales > Pyrinomonadaceae. The sequence goes on from OZ244558.1 coordinate 3,091,344, forward strand.
TTTCGGGATACATTCTCGCTTCGCTCCGAAATGCCTTACCGATTTGTTCATTTGCGGGCAGAAGGCTGTTGATGACGGAAATCGCATTTTCGTAACCGATGGCATAACCTCTGTCGCCGGAAATTTCTCGGATTGTTTCGACTTTGTTTTTACCTTTGTAAATAATAACGCGTAATGCTTTGCGGGAAAGCCTATCAAAACTCTTTAAACTTTTGGCAAACAAAATCGCGCCGAAATTGGTAATGCCGTAAGAATCCGGCAAGTTTTTTGCAATTATTCTTTCCTGCTCTAAACTTTCCAAAATCGCGGCGCGATTCGGAGGTAAAGGTTTATTTGTCAGATCGAAATAAGCCGGATAATCGAGTAATTTTAAAACTTCGTCAGAGGTCACATTAGCTCTGGCAAGTTCTCTTTCAAAGCGATATTCGCGGAACAAAGCCCACAAAGCGCGTTCTTTTTCCGGGAAATCTTTTATTCTTCTTTTTGCGCTATTGACGCGGATGAACTCTGAATCTATGAATCTAACAGGCGTGTGCTGCGCGGCGGGAATTTCCAAGACCACAATTGATTGCTTTTCAAAATCGCCTTCGTGAAAACGAAAATCTATTCGCGGATGCAGGTTATTATTTAACCAATTTTCGAGGTCTTGTTTTTGTGATTTTGCCAATTTAGGCTTAAATATCGTGCCAATTGTTTTATGAGTTTTATCTTCAATGCCCCAAACCAAAAAACCTGCCGGCTGTCGAAACAATGCTGCCGAGTTGGAAAGTGCCGAGATATACTCACCTATTTCATTGGGATCGGTGTTATTCACTTTAAATTCAGCCCATTCTGTTTCGGCAGGCAACCGTTTTAGAGAGTAAACAAGTTGAGTAAATTGTAAAGCATCCATTTATTTTCGTTTTATCGTTTTGTCATTAGAAATTCCAACCATTCATTCATTCCCGCGCCTGTTTTTGATGAGACTTCAAAAATCTGCATTCCGGGACGCACGGCTTCGATACTTGAATGCGCGGCTTGTTTGTCGAATTCGCAGGCTTCGGCTAAATCCATTTTCGTGATAACGGCGACATCCGCCGAGTTGAAAATCGTCGGATATTTGCGCGGTTTGTCTTCGCCTTCGGTCGTGGACATCAGCACGACGCGCAACGCTTCGCCGAGATCGTAGCTCGACGGACAGACGAGATTGCCGACGTTTTCGATGAACAGAAAATCGAGTTCGTTTAAATCCCAATCTTCCAGAGATTTTTCGACCATCGCGGCTTCGAGATGGCAGATCGTTCCGGTGATGATTTGTTTGGCGGGAACACGAGCGCGGGCGAGACGTTTCGCGTCGTTTTCCGTTTCCAAATCGCCGACGAGCGCGGCGACTTGGTATTTTTCTTTTAATGAAGTCAGAGTTTTTTCGAGAAAAGCGGTTTTGCCCGAACCCGGACTTGAAACCAGACTGACGACGAAAACATTCGCCGCTTCAAATCTTTTTCTCAAGTTCCGCGCCAAAACGTCATTGTATTTCAGTACTTTTTGCCGGACTTCGACTAATCTTGTTTGCGTCATAATTTTTATTTTAACCGCCGATTAACGCAGATGGACGCAGATTTTTTAATTTAAAATTTATCCGCTTTTATCCGCGTCTATCGGCGATTAATTTTCTTCAAACGATTTCCAACGCCGTCACCATTAATTCGCGCCCGCTGACGATTTCCGTCGCGGGCATTTCGCACTGTGGACAAATCAGATGGTTGATCGCCGCGATGTTCTGATTTTCACTGCAGCTCTCGCAAAAGGTGACGATGGGAATTTCTTCAATTTCGAGCCGCGCATTTTCCAATGGCGTTCCCTGACAGGCGATTTCCCACGAAAAAAGCAGCGCGTCTTTGACCACGCCGGAAAGTCTGCCGAGCTTTAGATGCACCGCTTCAATCTTCGCGTTTTCGTGTTTCGCGGCTTCTTCGGTCGCGCCTTCGATGATGCTCAACGCGATTGAAAGTTCGTGCATATTTTAAATTTCGACGCAAAACTAATTTCATCGCGCGAACCGTTACAGATTCAGGCGAATAGACAAGACAAATTCTCTGTCCGCAATTTACATCGTGCTGATTCTGATATAGCGTTTTAAGTCCGGCAAACTAACGATAAACATTACCGCCGCCGCCGCCAGAATTGAGCCGCCGACTACTTTCCAAGCGGTCGCCGCGACGGTGCCTTCGCATTTGTGATTTTCCATCGAACGACAACTGTTCTTTTTTTCCATTTTGTTGTGTTCCATTTTTTTGTTCTCCTCTATTTTAGAATTTTGTCGGGTTTTAGCTGACAATTATCGAAATTTTATCAAGCCGTCCGCGCGGTTTGCGCTATTTCTTTGGCGATCAGAGATTCGACGATTTTCGCCGCTTCCGCGACCGCCGACTGGACGATTGCGCTCAAAGCCATCTGTCCTTCCGCGCCGCCGAGCGTTTCCGGTTCACAGCCGACGAGCAGCAATTTATTAAACTTCGCGCCCATCGAATGTGCCATTCGCAGAACGTGCATCGGATTCATCGTATGCGCGTCGAGCATCGCCGGAGTTGCTTCCATATTTTCAAATTCGCTCGTGTCCGGTTCGATGACGTAAATCGTTCCCGGCGTTTCCCGGTTCGGCACGGCATCCACAAAAATCGTCACGTCGTAACCGTCCAATAACGCGTAAGCCAGATCGTAGCCGCGAATGCCGTAATCGAAAAGTTTGACGTTTTCCGGCAGTTCCCGGGTTTGCAAAACCTTCGCCACTTCACAGCCGAAACCGTCGTCGCCGAGAAAAATATTCCCGATACAGGCGACGAGAATCGAGGATGAAGGCGGAAGGATGAAGGATGAAATGTCAGGGTTTTGCATGATTTTGTTTGTTTTGCTTGACGTTTTTTACCACTGTAACGAAAATCTTTATTAGTTCTTCAGCTTCCGAATGTAAAAGATTTAATTTTTCAGGACTGAAAATTTTAGATTCGTTCAACAATTCCAGCCAATATGATGTTTCGTCAAGTTCCTGCAACGCTCCTTCCATTTTGCTGATAAAATCCGCATCGGATTTCGCACGTCAGCCTTCCCGATAATGCGCTCCAACGCTGGTTCCCGAACGCAAAATCTGTTTTCCCAAAACCTGCGCTTCTGTCGTTTTCGGCAAAGCGGTGTAAAGTCTAATCACACGCAAAGCAAAATCCTTCGTCCGCGTTTTCAAGTCACTCTCTTTCATCCTTCATCCTTCCGCCTTCATCCTTCGATTGCCTCGACTTCTTCCGGCGCGAAAAAAAATCTGTGTCCGGGTTGGCGCAGCATTCCCAAATCTCTGCCCGGATCGTCTTCTAAAACGACGGCGAGATGAATTTTGCTTTCGTAATCCTGTTCGATTGATTCGATAATGGCGATTTGATTTGCCAACGCCAGATCGAAAATATCGCCACCTTTGCGCGGTTTCAAAATCACGCGGTCGCCGGTTTTAACTTCCACGCCGCCGACGCTGACGCTTTCCATAACCGTGTGTTCTTCCAATATTTGCCAGCTTAATTCGTCCATTATTCGTTGTTTCCTTTGACGGTTTTTTCGACTCCTTTCATCGCGCCGTGCATTCGCAAAAGATATTCTTCGGGCATTTGTTCGGTGCGTTCCAAAATTTTTCGCGCGCGGTCGTCAATGCCGCGCATTTCCTCTTTTTCCTTGTCGGTCAAAGTCATAATCCGCAGCGTTAAAATCTCGTCAATCTCGCCGCCGTCGAACAAATCGCCCTGACTTTCCGGCGCGATTTGCGGGTAATCGTAAAGAATAATCGGCGACGAAAACAAACAATCCGTCGCGCCTTCTTCGCCCGCCAAAACCGGATAAGTTTTGATATTTTCAAGCTGTGAAACCGCTTCACTCAATTCATCAGGCGGTTCGAGCAGTGAAATGAACTCGCCGTTTTTCGCCGTCAAAATCGTGTGCGTCGAAACGAGCGAGTGCATCAAAGCGTCGTCACGACTTTGTTTTTCCGCATTTTCAAACGGCGTTTGATTTTTAATCTTAACGGTTAATTGATAGACGTTTTGATTTTCAATTTTATGAATTTTTAATTCGATTTCGCCGACGATTTCCTGCTGCGAGCGAACAAACACGGCAAGGATTTTTCCGTTTTCATCTCGAATCGGCTCAAGCGTTTCACCTGTCGGAAACGTAAATCGTTTGATGTCGGAAACCGCATTCAACGAAAGCATCGGCAAATCAACTTCGCGCTCAATCGCTTCCTGCCACGTTTGATAAATCTGCCCGCCGACTTCGAGCGTCGGCGTGAGTTTGTAATCCGCAAAATCTTCGGGCAATTCGTCAAGCGGCGCGTCCAGTTTTCCGATCTCGCGCAAAACCAGATGCAGAAACCGAACTTTCACATCAAATGTCGTATTATTATCGCCGCGCAATAAACATTCGGTCTGCATCAAACACGCTTCCGTGCCTTTCTGCGCCTGGCTGTAAGATTCCGGCGCGAGCGCACCCCAATTAAATCTCTGCCGATTTTTCACCGACGAAGCGCGATACGGATAAAGCAAATATCCTTCATAAAGCACGGCATCGGCGATTTTTTTCACGAGTTCGAGATTCATAATTTTGTCAGCGACGAAGTATGTATAACTCTAAATTTAATAGACGATTTGTTCAAAAATTTCGGCTGCTTAAATCCACCTAATTAGTTGCGCTAACCTGGATTTTGGCAGTTGATTACTATTTCATAAGTGCCGTTATATTTAATACTTGCGTCTGCATTCACAAGAAAACTATATTCCTTCTTTTCAAGTGATGATATGACTGCTTCAATAATTTTTTTGCCGGTCTTATTTCTATTTGACAAATTTACCGAATAATTCATTAAAGCGGATTTGCATCCGCAATTGCCGGTGCTGCTCTTGGGTTGCCATTCCGTGTCAAGCCAAATTAATCCATTTATTTCCCTCATCTGTTTCGGTGTGATTTTCACGCAAGCGTCCAGATTGTTTGTAATTTTGACAGAATTATCAGCAGGATCGGTTCCCGGTTTTTCAGATTGAGCAAAACACGCTGCTCCGACCAGGCAAGTTAATATAGCCAGACTAATGAATAACTTTTGTGCCGACATAAGTTGAATCTCCCGCATATTTAACTTTTAAGTACAAATGTTTCTTCTTATATTGCTTGCTGATAAACATTCTCAGTGTAGTAAAAAATCCGTCTTCCGTTTCGATACATCCGTGGCTATAACCTTTGGTTGAGTCGTGCAAATAAAAACCTCCGCGGTTGATTGACTGTTTAACGCAAGCATTTTTAGTTGCTATATCTGCCGGTTCGATCCGAATGCGGTGATAACCCCAATTAACCCAATATGATTCACAATTTCCTGCCGCTTCGCCGCGTCTGATGGTTTGAAATCCCCAAGCCGGTGCTAGATTACAACTGTTTGTTCCATCATCCATTGCTTCTCCGCTGCCGCTGTGAGAAGTAGAGTGTAAATTCCCTCCGGCACAGGTCCTGCATTTGTCGAACATTGTTCTTCAGGAATTTGATGACCGGCTAAACCGGAAGTCGCCTTCCATTTGCCAAATCCTTTCCAGACTAAAGTTTGTCCGTCATATTCCAAATCAGTGAACATTTTTATTTATCACTCCGCTAATAAATTTCTTCGCTAATAAAATTTTCCGTTGTGAAAAATCACCAGACCTGCTCAAAAATTTTACGCCGCAAACCTCAAATCAAAGCGAGGCACTCTTTTTAATTTCTGTTTCTTCCTCAGCCTGCGCTAAAAGTTTTTCAAATGCTTTTTCCCACGACGGAATAAAATTTTTCGTTTTGTATTCGCGCAGACGCTCGAAAATGTCGCGGCGAAGGTTGAGCCACGCGCTGTTCGGGTAGTAATGTTCCATCATTTCATGCCAAATTTCGACGGGCAGGCGGAAATACGCTTCTTTTTCCCACGAAATTTGGTCAATTTGTAAATCTTCAAATACGTCTTTATAAAAAATCGTCCCGCTGAAAAGCAGACAGAGCGGAACTTCGCCTGATTCCAAAGCGGCGAAATATTTCGTCGCGGCGATGTTGAAATCGAAACTGCACGGCACCGGCAAATCAACCGTCACGTTTTCCGTAAATGACGGAACATTAATGTTTGAATGCGTCCAGAGCATCGTCCGCAAAGTTTGTCCCCAGCGTTCGGGTTCGCCGAAAAGCTCGTATAAATGCGCTTTTTCTTCCGGATTGTATTGTCGCCGCGCGACTTCAAGCTGAATTTGACAGCGCAGCATCACGCTTTCGACGCGCTGCTCGGAATCCGTGTTATTAATCTGTAATTTCAGATTGAGCAGCGGCGACGCGGAATACGGCACGGCTTCCGCGCCTTCGACGGTGAAATTTAAATCAGGCACTTCGCACCTCGCTTGCCACTCTTGAGCGTTCTTTTAAGAGGCTGAAAAATTCATCAATGTCCTGCCAAACTTCCATTCCGCCCGAAAGTCCCGTCCATTTCGCGCGAATTGTACCGACCAGTTCGTAGCATTTATCAATCGGCGCGATAAAATATTCGCGTTTGTCGCGCACGCGGTTGATTAACAACGCTTCGACATCGGGCTGCATTTTTTGCAGAATACTGTTTTCCGCTTCGATTTCTTCCCACGCTTCGAGCGGCAGCAGCGATTCCATCGCGCCCGCCGGACTCGGATAAAGCGCGATGACCTTATCGGCAATCGAGCTTTTGAAAAAAAACGCGAGTTGAATCGGCAGCATCAAACTGTTCCACTGCACATCGGAAATTTGAAAATCCGGCAAAAATTTCCCTTCGCGCGGAACGCGGGAAAATTTTTTGTCGCCCTGATTGCTGAATAAAATCGCGCAGGCATCGCAGGCGCAACTCAACTGCCGATTTTTCGGCTCGATTAAATGCTGATGTTCGGGCGCGAGTTCTATGCTGCACAATTCACAGCGTTCCACGATTTTGCGCGGGCGAATAAAACGGCGCAGCGCGTTAAAAGATTGTTCCATTTTTTCTCGTCAGAACCGCCGCGCGTCGGCTGGTAATTTCACTTCGCAAGATTGTCCGCCGATTGAAACGCGGATGATTCCGACTAAATTACGCCGGCGGCATACTCGGCATTTTCGGGTCAATCGGTCGTTCGTCTTCCGGGTTGATCGCCGTCGAATCGCTTGCCGTATTGCCTTGGTTCGGATTTTCGTCCCGGTCGGTTTCCTTTTCGTTTTTACTTTCGGCTTTCATTTCGCCATTTTTATCCGGCATTGTCTTTTTTACTCCATTAACTATTGATAAATTATTTGCTGCTGTATTTAACTGACAGCAATATCGCAGTCGGTGTAAGCGCGCGTCTGCGCTTTGCTGATCTGCACCAATCCGTTCGGACTTTTTGCAACGATCAGATTTTCGACTTCGACCGCCGCCACATCCGGCGCGGCGGCGTAAATCGCCTCTTCAATCGTCGTTTTCAGCGTCATCGCCGACGACGGGCAGCCGTCGCAGTTTCCCTGAAGCCGAAGTTTAACCACGCCGTCTTTAATTCCGAGCAGTTCGACGTTTCCTTCGTGCAGATTCAGCGACGGGCGCACTTTTTCAAGCGCGCCGGCGATGCGCGCTTCGATATTCAAAGGATGCAAATCGTAGAGCAGAAGCAAGTTGCTGACTAAATTATCCTTGGCGAAATCATCAAAAATCGCATAACCCGCCGCGCCGGTTTTCTCGGTAATTTCCATCATCCGATCAATCGCCGCGCCGTGAAAATCCATTAAAGTCTGCACGAGTTCGAGAGCCTGCGCGCGAAGATTCGGATCGGCGGTGGTCTCCAGCACCTGCACCAATTCTTCGACGCGCTGCATCTGTCCATTCAAATCAGCGGTTTCCGCCATTGATAAATTTCCCCTTCTCGAAAGAGATAAATCGGCAGCCGGTTTTGACGATTGCCGATTTTGTCAGCTTATTTATGCGGAACACCAAACATATTTGAGTGATGTGTTTCCAACACTTTACCGTCGCCGAGATACATATGAACGCCGCACGGCAGACACGGATCGAAACTTCTGACGGCTCGCATAATATCAATACCTTTGAATTTGTCGGGTCCGTTTTCCTCGAAAATCGGCGTGTTCTGCACCGCGTCTTCATACGGTCCGGGCGTTCCGTAAACGTCGCGCGGATTGGCGTTCCAAGGGGTCGGCGGATACGGATGATAATTGGCGATTTTGCCGTCGCGGATGACAACGTGGTGCGACAGAACGCCGCGCACGGCTTCGTGGAAACCGCAGCCGATGGCTTCGTCCGGCACTTTGAATTCCGTCCAGGTTTTCGTATTTCCAGCGTGCAGTTCGGCGAGAGCTTTTTCACAGAAGTAAAGAGCCGCCGCCGCCGCGTAAGCCTGAAAATATGTTCGGGCGCGGTCGCGTTCGAGCGCGTTTGACCATTTCGGAATCTTCCATTCAAACTCGACTTCATCCTTCATCGCCGTTTTCGGCAGATAAATTTTGACGCTGTGTCCGGTCGCTTTGACGTAGCCGATGTCAACTTTGCCGGCGAGCGCGGTTGACCAAAAACGAGCAATCGGACCGCCGCCGGTGTCGAGCGCGAGATATTTTGAACCGCTTTTTTCGCCTTCGTGATACCAGCGCGGCGACATCACCCAACTGTAATTGCTGTCGAAATCGCGTTTTTGCGGCTTTGGCGTGGTCGTTTGATTCCACGGATGAAGCTGGTCAACCGGATTGCCGAGCGGATCGGTCTTGACGAAAGTTTCCTGATTTTCCCATCCGTCGTAATACGAACTGCCCAAAAGAATGCGAATTCCGAGATTGATGTCCACGAGATTATGCGTCACGGCTTCGCCGTCAACGATAATGCCGGGCGTGACAAACATTGATTTGCCCCATTTGTCCATATTCTCGTATTTGTAATCACAAACATCGGGATCGTTCCACGAACCCCAGCAGCCGAGTAGAATACGACGCTGACCGACTTTTTCGTAACCCGGCAGAGCTTCGTAGAAAAAATCGAATAAATCATCGTGCAGCGGCACGACTTTCTTCATAAATTCGATATATTTCATCAGCCGCACCATATAATCAGTGAAAAGCTGAACGGTCGGAACCGTGCCGACACCGCCCGGATAAAGCGTCGAAGGATGAACGTGGCGACCTTCCATCAGGCAGAACATTTCGCGCGTCAAACGGCTCATCTGCAATGTCTCGCGGTAAAATTCGCCGGTAAACGGATTGAGCGCGGTCATTATGTCGGAAATCTTTTTGAAACCGTGTTCTTCAGCGTGTGGCGAATCGGTGTTTTTGGCTTTTTCCCAAACGCCCGGATTTGTTTCCTTGACCATATTTTCGCAGAAATCCACGCCGACCAAATTATCCTGATAAATGTTATGGTCGAACATATATTCGGCGGCTTCGCCCAAATTAATGATCCATTCGGCAATCGGCGGCGGCTGAATGCCGAACGCCATATTCTGCGCGTAACAGGCGCAGGTCGCGTGATTGTCGCCGCAGATTCCGCAGATGCGCGATGTGATAAAATGCGCGTCGCGCGGGTCTTTGCCCTTCATAAAAATCGAATAGCCGCGAAAAATTGAAGACGTACTCCAGCATTCGGCGACTTCTCGATTGTTAAAATCAATTTTCGTGTAAATTCCCAAACTGCCCACGATGCGGGTGATCGGGTCCCAATTCATATCAACCAGCGTACGCTTTTGCGTCGGCGTATCGGTTATTGTCGCTGTCGGTGTCATTGCTATTTGTTCCTCCCTTCTCCGTAATGTTTAGGTTCGTAGCCGGTAGTCAATTCGGCGCGCGGATGCCGCCATTTCGGTTCTTTGTTAACCGTTGAATTGGTGATGGCGCGCAGCGAGCGAATCGCCCTGCCGTAAATTCCGACTGCTGCCGAAGACAATTTGCCGCCCGGCGGTTCATCCATAAACGGCATAAATTTGTCCGGGAAACCGGGCATCGTGCAGCCGATACAAATTCCGCCGACGTTCGGACAGCCGCCGATGCCCGCCATCCAGCCGCGTTTCGTCACATTGCAGTTGACGACCGGACCCCAGCAGCCGAGTTTGACGATACATTTCGGCGAACCGTATTCGGACGCGAAATCGCCCTGTTCGTAATATCCGGCGCGGTCGCAGCCTTCGTGAACGGTTTTTCCGAACAGCCACGTCGGGCGCAGTTGATCGTCGAGCGGAATCAGCGGAGCGAGTCCGGCGACCTGATAAAGCAGGTAAAGAACCGTTTCCATAAAATTATCCGGCTGCACCGGACAACCCGGAACATTGATAATCGGCAAACCGAGAGCCGATTTGAAATCCCAGCCCAAATAATCCGCCAATCCCATCGCGCCCGTCGGATTGCCTTCCATCGCGTGGATTCCGCCGTAGGTCGCGCAAGTGCCGATGGCGATGGTCGCCGCCGCTTTCGGCGCGAGCCGATCAATCCATTCGTTGGTCGTAATCGGCTGTCCGGTCATCGGATCAGAACCGACCGCCGCCCAGTAACCTTCGGATTTAATTTTTTCGTTCGGAATCGAACCTTCAATAACCAGAACATACGGATCGAGCAGACCCTGTTCGGCTTGATAATAATATTTCAAAAAGTCGTCGCCGACTTCATAAGCCAGCACCGGATTATGAAGATGAACCTTCGGAAGTCCGGGAATCGCGCCCATCAAAACATCTTCGATACTCGGCTGCGTCGCGGCGGTCACTGAAACCGAATCGCCGTCGCATCCCAAACCTGCGGTAATCCAAACAATATGTACGTCGCTGACAGCCGGTGCTTTTTGCGTTTTCCGACCGTATGGAATCGCCTCTTGTGCCATTTTTATTTCTCCTCGTTCTTTATAAAATAAGAAAAAAAAACTTCGTTCCGTCTCCCGAAGGCGGCTGAACTATTCCTGCTCTAAAATAAAAAAACTCCGAACTTGTCGCTTGCGAATCTATCGAGATTCGCCGCCGACCGGTCGAAGTAACAATTTTATTTGATATAAATTATACATAAGGAATATTTTTTTAATATGTCCCTGATTACATTTATAGTTCCTGCATATCCTCAATTTAATACTATTTAAGGCGAGTGTCAATGATTTTATGAAAGATGCTCAAATTACATTGTTTTCCCGTCGAACTATTTTGATCGTCAATGTTTTTCAGTGTAAAATCAGTCGCATTCTTCAGTATAAATATGCTCAGTTCGTCTTATCTGTATGCTTTTACACATCAAAAAATGGATTTTTATTTCAAATTTACGAACGCCGCGCGGACTCCGCCTGAGCGAAATGCGGCGGTTGGAAATAAAAGTTGTTTGAACGAGAGATTTGCTGTAAATTAAGCGATTAGTATGACTATCCGATTGTTTGAAAAATTTCCGGCGGAAAAACTTGCTTTATTATTTTGTTTCAGCGGACTGCTGTTCGATTTTTCCTGTCTTAAAAGTAACCTGCTGGAAAATGCGGCGGGCGCGAATCCGATCAGCGTTTTCGCCGCCGCTTCGTTCAAAAAGAGAGATTTACCGGAAACTTCTCTATTTGAGCGAAATTTACCCGCCGACATCGCTTCACTTGGTAAAAATAATGAAGTTTCAGAGAGAATCTTAAAAGATTACGGAGCGATTTTCGTCGCGCAAGGAAATGTCGCGCTGCCGCCGGAAATCGTTTTCAAAAATGCTCAGGAATGTGCGGCGTGGCAGACGCGGGTTCCGACGCGCCGCGCAAATTTCGGCATCGGCATCGAACTGCAAACGGCGGCGATGAACGATTTAATCGCCGCGCGTGACGAACTGCGCGGGAAAGGTTTGAATATTACGGCGCGGGGAACTTGGGCGGCGCGGCGCAGTTACCGTGATACTGAAAAAATCTGGGCGACGCGCATCACGCCCGGACTTATCTTTTGGACGCGGCGCGGAAAATTAAGCGCGCCGGAAGCCTCGCGGATTCGCGCGCTCGCGCCGGTCGAACAAATCGCGGAAATTTTGCGGCTCGAATCAAAAGGAATGTTTTTCAGCAAAGATTTTTCAAAATCCGTTCTGTATTCAGCAACACCGCCCGGCGCGTCACAGCACCTTTCGATGCTCGCCGTTGACATCAACGAAAATAATAACGCCGGTGTCCGCGCGGTTTTGGCAAAACACGGCTGGTTTCAAAGCGTCGCGTCCGATGTGCCGCATTTTACTTATCTCGGCGTGACGGAAAATAAACTGCCCGCGCTCGGATTAAAAAAAGTGACGATCAACAGCCGCGTTTACTGGATACCGGACGTATAAAAAGCGGACGGAATCATTTGACCGAATCAACTCAAACAGACAAACGGGCGATTAAAACTTTTTACAACCTTCAGACGTTTGAAACATCAGATATATTTGAATTATCGGGAAAATCTAATTACACTTTTAAATTATGTCAAAACAAGAATCATCAGCCGCAGTTGCCGAAAAATACAGCGTTCGCTGTCGCTATTGCGGACAAAAAAATACAGTCAAGGAAGATTACGTCAACGGCGAAGCGAAATGTGGGCGATGCCGCCTGCCGCTTTCCAACGCGCCGCACAAAAAGTTTGCCGATTTGAATAAACACGATTACATTCATCCGGCGGACAGCAAAGCACTCGCCGCGCTGCGGGCGATCCCGGGAATTGATACGGCGTTAAAACAATTGCTGAAAGTCACCGGGGAATCGGCGATTCGCGTGATGTTTATGGCGAGCGCGGTCAAAGTCACGCCGCAGCAATGTCCTGATCTGCACGCCAAACTGCAAATCGCCTGCACGACGCTCGGCGTTGATATGCCGGACTTTTTTATTCAGCAAAACCCGATTGTCAACGCGTTCACCGGCGGCGTTGAAAAACCCGTGATTGTGATGCACTCCGGTTTGCTGGAGCGTTTGAACGACGAAGAAACGCTTGCCGTCATCGCGCACGAAGTCGGACATATTCACGCCGAACACGTTCTTTATTTGACGGCAGCGCGACTGATCGAAGCATTGGCGAACGCTTCCATCGCCAGTTTTGTGCCGGGCGCGGAAGTGATTAAATTTTTGATTTCGGCGGGCATCAGCAGTTCGCTGCTGGCGTGGGCGCGCCGTGCCGAATTGTCCTGTGACCGCGCCGCGCTGCTCGTGACGCAGGACCCTCACGTCATCGGCAGCACGATGATGAAATTAGCGGGCGGAACTTTTGCTTATAAAATGGATTACGATCAATTTTTGGAGCAAGCCCGCGAATTTGAAAAGAATTACGACGAAAATAAGCTCGATAAATTCTGGGCGGATATGCTCAATGCCGGACTTTCGCACCCGTTTCCGGTGTGGCGCGTGTCGGAAATTCTGAAATGGGTGGAAGACGGACAATATAAAGATTTGATACAGCAATAATCTTTTTTAGAGTGAAAAGGTGAAAAAGCTTAAAAGTTTTGGATGTTGAGTTTCCAAAAGTTCATAAATATTTTTTCACCTTTTCACTTTTAACCCTTTTCACCTTTTTTATGATGATAGTTTTAACGACAACGCCGAACGCCGAAGAAGCCGAAGATTTGGCGCGGAAGATTATCGAAGAAAAACTCGCCGCCTGTGTGCAGGTTTTGCCGGAAATGAAATCTCTTTATTTTTGGGAAAACGAAGTTCAAAACGACTCGGAAAATTTGCTTTTAATCAAAACACTTGCCGAAAAATTCGCAGAACTCGAAAGATTTATTCAGGCACATCACAGTTACGACGTGCCTGAAATCGTCGCGCTCGAATCAAGCGAAGTTTCGGGAAAATATTTCAATTGGATGAAAAATTATCTCGCTTGATTATTTATCACTGCCGTTTTCATTTTCTTCGCAGGTTTCAATGATAAAATCAACCGCTTCTTTCGGCGAATCGGTCAGATACATCAAACCCAAATCTTCCGGGTTGATATTTTTTTCATTGAGCATCGTCGAAGTCATCCACGAAACCAGACCTTTCCAATACTGCGAACCGAACAAAACAACCGGAAAATTACGGATTTTGCGCGTTTGAATGAGCGTCAACGCCTCGAAAACCTCGTCCATCGTGCCAAAACCGCCGGGGAAAATGATATAAGCGTTGCTATATTTGATGAACATCGTCTTTCGCACCATAAAATATTTGAACGTCAGACTTCTGGTTTGATACGGATTCGGCTGCTGTTCAAAAGGCAGTTCGATATTGCAGCCGACGGAAATTTTACCCGCTTCAAACGCGCCGCGATTCGCCGCTTCCATAATTCCGGGACCGCCGCCCGTAATCACTTCAAAGCCGGCTTCCGCCAGTAATTTTCCGGTTTCACGCGCCGCGATATAATTTTCGTTGTCTTCGGTCGTCCGCGCCGAACCGAAAACGGAAACGCCTTTGGTAATCGTCGCCAGCGAATCAAATCCGTTGACGAATTCGCCCATTATCCGAAAAACGCGCCACGAATCGGAGCTTCTGAACAAATCGCTCGGTTCGGGCGAACGAAGCAAAACTTCGTCTTCGGTTGTTCGCCAGTAAGAAGTTTTTTCCTGTTCTTTCGCCTCGGCGACGGTTTCCGGCAATTTCGGCGCGTCGTCTTTTTTCTTTATTTTGTTTGCTTTAGTTTCTGCCATAAAAGTCTGGGAAGTCTGGGAAGTCTGGGAAATCTCGGAAGTCAAAGGAAAAGATTTACTTCCCAGACTTTCTCGACTTTCCAGACTTTCCAGACTTCAGATTCCAATAATATTAAATCCGCAGTCAACGTAAATCGTTTCGCCGGTAATGGCAGAAGCTAAATCGCTGACCAAAAAAAGCGCGGTGTTGCCGACTTCGCGGGCTTCGACGTTGCGCCGGAGCGGTGCTTTTTCGGCGATGTGCGAGAGCATCGCGCCCATTCCTTTCACGCCGCGCGCCGAAAGCGTGTTGATCGGTCCTGCGCTGATCGCGTTGACGCGAATGTTATGCCTGCCCAAATCTTCCGCCAAATATCTGACGGAAGATTCGAGCGCGGCTTTCGCCACGCCCATCACGTTGTAATTCCGCACGACTTTTTCCGCGCCGTAATAGCTCATCGTAATAATGCTGCCGCCGTTTTTCATCAGCGGAACCGCGCCTAATGAAAGCTGCGTCAGCGAGAACGCGCTAATTTCGAGCGCGGTCAAAAATGCGTCGCGGCTGGTCGTCAAAAATTCTCCTTCGAGAGCTTCGCGCGGCGCGTAGGCAATCGAATGAATTAAAAAATCGAGTCTGCCGAATTCACTGTCAACCGCTTCAAAAGCCGCGTCAACTTCCGCCTGATTCTGCACGTCGCACGGCACGATGATCGTGTTCGGGATGTCTTTCGTCAATTTTTCGACGTTTTCTTTTAACCGCTCGCCCTGATAAGTAAATGCCAGTTTCGCGCCGTTTTCAATGCACGCCTGAGCGCACGCCCACGCAATCGAGCGTTTGTTGGCGACACCGAAAATCATTCCAATTTTGTTTTCGAGCATAATTTTAGAAAGTGAAAAAGCGAAAAAGTGAAAAAGCAAGTTCGCCCGATAAAATCGCAGTTAGCGAATTCGCGCGAAACTTTTTTACTTTTTTACCTTCTCACTTTTTCACTTTTTAGTCTATCGCATAAACTTTCTGCAATTCTTCAAAATCATAGAAATTAATATCTATATCAACCGGCACGATTGAAAATCTTTCTTTACTGAGCGTCGAACGCAGTTTCGCGGTGTCCGTTTGGTCGAGTTGGCTGACGATCAGAAAAAGGAGATTTATTTTCAGATGAGAATAGTTATTCTCGATAAATTTTTTGACGGAAAGAATTTTCCCCGCGCTGGTATTTATTTTCTTTTGCGGAAAATCAGGAGTCGCCAAAAATACCACTTCAACAAATTTTACCGTTTCATTATTTAAGAGAACCGCGTCAAATTCCGCCTGATTAATGCTGATGTGCCGAAGCGCGGGCGTTCCTTCTTCCTGTTGAATTTTTCTCAGTGCCAAATCTTCCGCCACGATATAAGCCGACAGCAAATCGTTTAATTTTTCGCCGGAAATGTCCAAAATCGCGCCCAGTTCACGCACATCGCAGTTTAATTTACCTTTTTGATTTTCAGGAGAAGTGGTTTGCCAGAAAATTTCCCGACCGCTTTTGACAATTTCCGCGCGGCGCGATTCACGGCGCGTCAACCACAGCGAAACCGTCGCGCCGAAAAAGGCGAATAAAATCAGAAACGAGATTAAACTCCAGCGCGGAAACCCCGCCAAATTTCGATAACCGGCGATAAATATGATTGCCGGACAAACGAAGACGCTCAAACCGATGACGGCAATCAGCCGGTTAGAAAACGGACGCGCGTCGTTCGCTAACGAAAGTTTTTCCTGTTCTGTCATTTACAAATTTTTGAATAAAAATCTGCGAAATATGAAAGATAATAAACCTGAAAGCGGGAAAAAGGCAAAGCGATAAGATTTCGCTTCAATATCTTTACTTCAATTTTGAACAAATATCTGATATTTTTGCGCCGCGTAAAATAATTCGTCTGTAAATAAAACGGCAGCCGCGCATCGCATTTTGCCGCGCGGCTGCCGTTCTGAAATTGGTGGCGGGAGAGAGACTTGAACTCTCGACCTCGGGGTTATGAATCCCGCGCTCTAACCAGCTGAGCTACCCTGCCTTGAACATTCGATTATAATTCTCCACGCCGAAACGTCAAGTTAAAATCAACCGAAATGTCATAATCGTTGGCGATTTGACGCTGAAATTGTATCATTAAACTTTCATTTAAAACAATTTTGCCGTTGAATGTAAGTTCAGCCGTTTTTTCAGCGTAATTGACTAAATGATAATTAACAACCGAATTTACCGGCACGGACATCAAAAATATTCTGCAATAGTCAGCCGCTGCGTTAATCGGCGATTTTGAAACGATATAAAACAACTTTGGAGCAAAACAATGCGAAGACAAATCAACCACGCTAAACTCAGTATTTTAATGTTTTTTTGTTTTGGAATAATCTCGTTTTCCACTTTACCCGCGCCGGCGCAAACCAAAAAAAATTCCCCGCCGGCAGCGGCGAGCCAGCCGCGAACCATCACGATTATCACCGAACCCAAAACGATTGTCTGGCTCGATGACGTAAAACGCGGCGAAACAGATGAAACCGGCAAACTGGTGATTAAATTCGCACTGCCCGGAACGAGAAAACTGCGCGTTCGTGCCGCCGGTTACAAGGAAATTTCTCAAAATTTACCGCCGACGCAAAAAGGCGATGTGAAAATTTCTCTGGCTAAAACTACCGACGAAGCCGAACTCGCCTATCAGCAAGCCGAATCGGAAACCGACAAACAAAAGGCGATTGAACTTTACAAAAAAGCGATTAATCTGCGTCCAAACTATGCCGAAGTGAATCTCGGCTTGGCGCGTTCTTTATCCGACAACGGCGATTACGAAGCCGCGCTGAAAGCCGTGCAATCTGCCCGCCAAGCGCGTCCCGATTACGCGGAAGCCTCCGCCGTCGAAGGCAGAATTTACAAGTCGGAAGGCGACGAAGAAAAAGCGATTGCCGCATTCAAACGCGCTATTACCGAAGGCAAAGGTTTTCAGCCGGAAGCGGAAACCGGCTTAGGCTTGCTCTACAAAGAAAAAGCGGAAGCTCTCGGCGCGGAAGGCAAATTTGATGAAGAAGCCGCCAATTACCAAATCGCCGCCGATTATTTGAGAAAAGCCGTTTCACAACTCGCCGGCGCGCCCGATGCGGAAATTATTTATCAATTTCTCGGCTTGTCCTACGAAAGAATGAAAAAATACAAAGATGCGATTGCGGTTTATGAAGAATTTCTGCGCGTTTTCCCGGAAAGCAGCGAAGCCACCGCCGTTCGTTCGTTCATCGTTCAGCTAAAAAAACAGATGAACGGCGAACAGTAAACACGACCAGCTCGACTTTTGCGTCAGCAGCCCGACTGTAATTAAGTAAGATTTGTGTGTCAGCAGCCCGACTGCCAAGCAGGGCTTTTTTATTTATCTGGACAAATTCAGCCAAACGCGCTATTTTAGGCTGAAGTCAAGTGCGGTGTTATCTGTTTTTCAACTCTCAAATATTACTCAAAAAGTTTGATTTAATTTTCTTAACCGAAGAAATTTTACTTTGTGTTTTTATCGTTTGATTCTTCCAAACTTATGAAAAAAATTCAATCGTTTTACTTTCTTGTCGTGTTTTTGGTCGTGTTGTGTTTTCTGCCGAATTCGGTTTCGGCAAAGGACGAATGGCTTCAGGTGCGCTCGAAAAACTTTAATCTCGTCGGCAACGCCGGCGAAAAAGATATTCGCAAAGTGGCACTCAGGCTCGAACAATTCCGCGAAACTTTCCGGCAGCTTTTCACTAAAACCAACTTGAACGCGTCAATTCCGACCAATGTGATCGTCTTTAAAAGCGACAGTTCTTACAAACCTTTCAAACCGAAACGCGCTGACGGGAAGACAGATAAATTTATCGCCGGATTTTTTCAGCCGGGCGAAGATGTCAACTACATCACGCTTTCGACCGAAGGCGACGACACCGATACTTACAGCACGATTTTTCACGAATACGTCCATTTTATCATCAATACAAATTTCGGAAAATCGGAAGTTCCGCCGTGGTTTAACGAAGGTTTAGCTGAATATTACCAAACTTTTGAGATCGCCGACGACCAAAAAGTTAAGCTCGGTCTGCCGCAGAGCAATCTTCTCGCGCTGCTTCAGCAAAACAAGCTGATTCCGCTCGACACGCTTTTTAAGATCAGCAGTTACGCCCTGTTGCAAACCGCCGATCATTCGCGCAGTATTTTTTACGCCGAATCCTGGGCGTTGATTCACTATCTCATCCAAAACGGAAAAACCGAAGGTCTTAACAAATTCCTGACGCTTTCGCTAAAAGATGTGCCGTCCGAAAAGGCGTTTCAGGACGCTTTTCAGTTGAGTTACGCGCAGATGGAAAAGGAACTGAAAAAATATGTCGAGCAGAATACTTACAAATATTCGCTCGTCAGTTTTAAAGACAAGCTCGTTATTGAAAGCGAAATACAGACTTCGCCTCTGTCTGAAGCCGACACCGACGCTTATCTCGGCGATTTGCTTTTTCACAACAATCGCGCCGACGATGCCGAACCTTTTCTCCAAAAAGCGATTGCCCTCGCGCCGGATTCGAGTATGGCGAATACCACTTACGGAATGGTCAAACTGCGGCAGAAAAAATATGACGAAGCGCGCGCTTATTTTGAGAAAGCCATTTCCGAAAACCAGAAAAATCATCTCGCCTTTTACAATTACGCGTATTTATTAAGCCTCGAAGATCGCGACGAATCAGGTTATGTGCGGTCGTTTCCGGCTGACAAATCCGCGAAAATGCGCGAACTGCTGAAAAAAGCCATCGCCATCAAACCGGATTTTACGGAAAGTTACGAACTGCTGGCGTTTGTGGATTTGGTCAACAACGAAGAGCTCGATGAAGCCCTTTCATCTATGCGAAAGGCGTTGCAGTATCAGCCGGGAAATCAGCGGTACGCGCTGCGAATCGCCGAAGTTTATCTGCGTCAGGACAAATTTACCGAAGCCGGGGCGATTGCCGGTAAAATCGCCGCCACTTCGGATGATCCGCAAACCAAATCGCAGGCTGAAAATGTCGTCTCCCAGCTTCGCCGCCGGGAAGAAATAAACGCTCAGAACGAAACCGCCCGCCAACGGTATGAAGCCGCCGTCGCGGACGCGAACAAAAACGACGGTCAGCCGATTCTCGTTCGTCGAAACTCCGCCGAAAAAACTTTGTCGCCGGAAGAAATCGCCAAACAGCAGGAAACGGCGGAAATTTATTCGGTCAACCAATCGCTGCGAAAAGCCGCGCCCGCCGAAAAACAGGTGATCGCTCATATTCAAAAAATCGAATGCAAAAGCGGCAGCATCACTTACGCCGTCAAAGCGGCAAACGAAAATTTTTTACTGACGAGCAAAGACTTTGAAAGTTTGGCGTTGGTCACGCTGACCGGCGATATTGGAGACGTGCAGGTCGGCTGCGGCGCGAATCTCGTTGCCGTCAATGCCGTTTTGACTTACAAACCGCAGACGAATGCCAAAAATTTGAGTCGCGGTGAATTGGTCGCGGTTGATTTCGTTCCGAAAAATTTTCGCTTCATGGATGCCGGCGAAAATTTGAACGAAACGGGAGTGATTTCCGCCGATCAAAAGTCAGCCGACGGCGAAGATGCGGGCGCGGCGATGACGCAGGCGATCAACAGCGAACTGCGCCCGCCGCAAACCGGCGAAAAACACGAACTCGGCTTTATCGAAAAAGTTGAATGCGGCAGCGGCGAAACGCTTTTCTTCATCAAAAATCAGACGCGCGCCTTCAAATTATCGTCCGCCGCGCCGCAGTCAATCCGCATTCGCTCTTTTACGCCCGAAGCCAGTCAATTGCAGATCGGATGCGCTCTCAAACTGGTCGAAATTCCCGTCGTCTTTACCTATAAAGAGGAACCGAACTCAAAAACAAAATCAGACGGAGAAATAATTTCGCTGGAATTCGTTCCGAAAGAATTCGTTCTGAGCAAGTAAATTTAACGACATTTCCACACTCAATTTGCTCATTAAAGTTCATTTGGATTTTTTTCCGAATGAACTTTTTGACTTTGAATGATATGAAAATCAATTCTCCGATCCGCATTTGATGTTTAACGATAAAATAATTGTTGACGATTGTTTAACTAAAAGGTTACGATAGATTTGCCTGAAACGGGCGAGCAAATTTTTCCAAACTATCCTCTTACTTTTTCCGGCAAAACAGAACAAATTATCAGCAAAATAAATGAGCAAAAGGAGAACAACGTGAGTTTTCAGAAATTTTACCCGAAATTCGGGATGCTTCTAGCGGTTTTTATTATTTTTACGGCGGCGGGGTTTGCCCAGAATCCGTTGCCGCGCGCCACGCCGACATTGATTGTCAATCAGGATGACAGGCAGATACCGGTGGCAAAAGGCAATAATTTATACTGCGCCGGATATGTGCAGTCGGCTCCGATTGATACGAAATACGAAGTTGTCGGCGCGGTCAACGAAAAAGACCAGAATGTTTATTCGCAGGGCGATTATCTGTATGTCAGCATCGCGGCGAAAAGCGGCGTTCAGGTCGGCGATATGTTTGCCGTCGTGCGTCCGCGCGGAAAAGTTGAAACGCGCTGGACGGACAAGAAAAAGCTCGGTTTTTACGTCCAGGAAGTCGGCGCGGTTGAAATCGTCGCCGTCAAACGCGAAGTTTCGGTGGCGCGCATCAAAACTTCCTGCGAAACTTTTCTGCTCGGTGATCTGCTCCAGCCGATTCCCGACCGCATTAGTCCGATTGCCCGGCAAAGACCGGCGTTAGATTTATTCGCGTATTCGGCGTGTAAAAAAACGGGCAGAATTTTTATGGCGCGTGACGGACAGGAACTGCTCGGAAGCGAAAATATCGTTTACATTGATTTGGGCGCGGAAGACAGCGTTAAAGTCGGTGATTATCTGACGGTTTATCGTCCGCTCGGTACAGGAAATATTCTCGACCGCCTGCCGCCGGAATCCGTCAGCGCGCGCGACGAAGGTTTTCAAAGCGACGAATATCGCGGCGGCAAATTTTCCAATCAGGCGGCGCGAAAATCGGGCGACCGGGCGCGCGGTAAAGTCGTTACGAGTGATGACGCGAAAGCCGGTCGTCCCGAAATACTGCGCCGGGTTTTAGGAGAAATGGTGATTTTAAACGTCAAGGAAAAAACGGCGACGGCGATTATCACGCGCAGTCTTTCGGAAATTCACACGGGCGACAGCGTTGAATTGCAATAAAACGGATTCGGCGGAAAAAATTAAATTTATGATGAAACGACCGTAAGCGACGCAAGCGTTGTTCTGCGGTCGTTTTGTTTTTTGACTAGTTTTGGGGAGTCAATTCTTCCACCCGCAGATTATCTTCGGCTTTTATTCTCTGGATTTCACTGAAAGAAAGCCCGCGCTGCGCGATTAAAATCAATCCGATTGCCGTCCAGAATAAAATTCTGCCCTTGCGGATGATCGCTAGCGTTACGCCGATGCCCGCGCCGAGCGCAAGCGTTTCCGAGATAAATTTCGCGCCGGCTTCGTCAACGCCGATGACGAAAGGCACGAGTTTAAAAACGATGACGATCACGCGGCTCATTGATTCGAGCAGAAATGAACCGTAAAGGTTCGGCGCGATTTTGCTGATGCGGCTCAAAATAAACAAAATCTCGATCACGCCGAGCGCGTGAAAGGTTATTTCAAGCAGACAAACCGGCACAAACCGGCGCGGATATTTACGATAAAATTCAAAAATCAGGTCTTCAAACATTCGCGCCTGAACGCGTCCGTTTTTCAAGATTTTGCGCCCGATTCCCCGATTGTAAAACCATTCGCACAATTGGCTGACTAAATGCCGCTGGGTGAAAACCACGAAAATCCCGAACAAAATCAGCAGAAAAACCAAACCGACGAGCGCGTTAATCGTCACCACCCAAAATTCCGGGACTTGCGCGTTTCGCAAAAAGGTCAGCGCGCCGGCGGTGATAAAAATTCCCGTAATCAGAGAATAGAATAAATTTTCGGTGGCAATCGAAGAAAAACCGACGACTAGCGGAAGACGATTTCTGACGGCGACGGCTTTGCTCGTGCCGCTAACGATTACGCCGAGCGGAATCATACTGCTCAACGCTTCACCGATCACGACGGCGGAAAGTGCGTCGGAAAATCTCAAACTGTATGGTTCGCTGACCGACAATCGCCAGGCGGACGCGCGGCACGCGATTCGCAAAAAATAAATGAATAAAATCAGCACAAAACCGCCGAAACCAATTTTTTCGACACCGGCGATAATCTGGCTGACTCCTACGGAATAAACAAAATAAGCAAATAAGGCGATGCCGACGACCGTCAGCAGAACAGCGATCAGCTTGACCCGTTGAAAATGTTTTTGGTTTAAGCCCGGCGGTTGAGAAGCGGAATTTTTGACTTGGGTTTCGGAATTCACTGATCTTTTGCCTTCAATTTAATAATCAAAATAAGATGCTACCTTTTTGACGGATAATCGGCAAATATGACGGATGGCGAATCGCTGGAATCAACAGGTCTTTAACCGGCGCGTTTGGCGGTTAGGTGAAAATTTTCCTTTCAACCGGCGAGTAAATGGCGTTTGCAAAGCCGTTCCGCGCGACTTACAATAAAACCCGACTCACATTTATTACAAAAAGAAAAAGGAAATTTATTATGAATGCAGCAGCTTTAGGAAAAGAAAATTTACATCCGGCTTTGACTGTTTTGAGCGAGGAAGAAGAACAGTTTCGCGCCGCCATCCGCGAATTTGCCGAAGGCGAAGTGCGCCCGCGCGTCGAAGAAATGGAGAAAAACGCGCATCTTGACGCTGATTTAATTAAACAGTGTTTTGAATTAGGTTTGATGGCGATTGAAACGCCGGAAGAATACGGCGGCGCGGGTTCGACGTTTTTTAACGCGATTTTGGCGATTGAAGAACTGGCGCGGGTTGACGCGAGCATTTCGGTTTTCGTGGATGTACAGAATACGCTCGTCACCAATGCTTTTATTCGTTGGGGAAATGACGATTTAAAGAAAAAATATCTGCCGCAAATGGCAGACAGTAAAGTCGGCGCGTATGCTCTGAGCGAAGCCGGAAGCGGTTCGGACGCTTTTGCGTTAAAAACAAAAGCCGTTGACCAAGGCGATCATTGGGAAATAAACGGGCAAAAACTGTGGATCACCAACGGCAACGAAGCGGAAATTTTTATCGTTTTCGCCACCGTTGACACCGAAGCCGGCTACAAAGGAATCACGGCATTTATTGTCGAGAAAGGTTTTGAAGGTTTTTCCGTCGGTAAAAAAGAAAACAAACTCGGCATTCGCGCATCAAGCACGACCGAATTAGTTTTGGATAATTGCCAAGTGCCGAAAGAAAACGTTCTCGGTGAAGTCGGCAAAGGTTATAAAGTTTCCATCGAAACATTAAACGAAGGCAGAATAGGCATCGGCGCGCAAATGGTCGGCATCGCGCAGGGCGCGTTTGAAGCGGCGTTAAATTATACGAACGAACGCGAACAATTCGGCAAAAAAATCAGCGATTTCCAAGCCGTCCAATTTCAACTCGCGGAAATGGCGATTGAACTCGAAGCGGCGCGTTTGCTGGTTTACAACGCGGCACGGCTCAAAGACGCGGGCAAACCGTTTTTGAAAGAAGCGGCGATGGCGAAAGTTTATTCTTCCAGAGTTGCGGAAAAAATCTCGTCCAAAGCCATCGAACTTTTCGGCGGTTACGGTTACGTCAAAGATTATCCGGTCGAAAAATTCTGGCGCGATTCAAAAATCGGCGCGATTTACGAAGGCACGTCGAATATGCAGTTACAGACGATTGCCAAATTGATTATGAGCGGAAAGTAAATTTTTGAATTATAGTTTTGAGTGCGAAGATCTTTAAAAATCTTCGCATTTTCTGTGTTAAAATTACGTTATGGAAACTTACACAATCGAAATTTTAGAACCGAAAGCAAAAAAGTTACTTGACGATTTGGCGAGCTTGAATTTGATTAAATTTCAAGAATCAGAAAAACTGCCAATAAAGAAACGCAAATTCGGCAGTATGAAAGGTTTGGTCAAATATATTGCTGATGATTTTGATGCTCCGCTCGAAGATTTTAAGGATTATATGTAATGTAATTGTTAATTGATACTCATATTTTGATATAGTTTCTTGAAGGTAACAAATTGCTTTCAAAATCACGGCGCGAAATTATTGTTGGTTCAAATAACGATATTTTTGTCAGCATCGCGTCTCTTTGGGAATTAGCGATAAAAATCAGCATCGGCAAATTAACTCTGGCTAAACCGCTTGTTGATGTTATCAGGCAGATTGCTACTGAAAATATTGAAATTTTACCGATTTTGCCTGAACATACTTTGCAGGTTTCAATTTTGCCGTTTCATCACCGCGATCCGTTTGACCACATCATTATTGCACAAGCTCAATTTGAAAAATTGCCAGTAATGACGGATGACACTGAGTTCAGCAGTTATAAAATCAAAACTTTATAATCGGCGCGATTTACGAAGATCGTAGAATAGGCAACTTCAGATGTGACTCATATTTGGCTGGAGCGCAATAGCGCGAAAAATCGTTTCGCCGACTTTCAATTGATTGTAGGAGAAATGATTTTTCGCATCGGAGCGACGCTCAATGGCAACCGGGACGGATTGCGCTCCAGTCTTTCGCTTATATTTCGCGGCTAACTAAACATCTACTGCGGTAGAGTTCCCGGTGTCAGCGGCGCGCCGGCGGCTGCGAGTTGTTTTTCAAACGCCGGCAAATCAACTTCAACTAACTTTCGCAAACGCGCCAGAACCGGTTTGAATTCGGCGGCTGAAAGATTGTATTGAGCAATCTGCGTCTGCGTTGGCTTGATCGTCGAAAGGCGAACCGTGTCGGCGACGATGCTGACGCGCGACGTTATTGAAGGCGGCGGCGTGTCGGAATTTTCGCGTCCGCCGCGCAGTTCGTTGATGATGTCGTTGATTTCGTCGTCATATTGTTTCGCCTGATTGATGAGCTGCTGATTCGCCACCGGAGCTTCAGCGGCGGCGCGTTTCAGAAATCCAATGCGCGTTTTGGTCACGGTCGCCACTTCGTTTGCGCCGCCGACCGCTCTTTGCAAATCGGACAATTGACGCTGAAACGCGACCAGTTCGGCGCGTTCGGCATCGGTCATTTTTTCCCTGCCTTCGACGACGACTTCAAAAGTCTGCGTTCCGGGCATCGGTGTCACCACGCCGCGCACGCGCATCGCCATCGCCACGCTGTACTTTCCGGGCATTACGAGCGGACCCTGCGGACCGCGACCGGCAAAGCCTTCGGGCAAATCAGGATCGGCGGAAGGGCGCGGCGGCGCGGCGGAAATCGCGGGCGGCGTGTAGCGCATATCCCACACGACGCGCTGAATTCCGGCGGTCGCGGGCGCAGTCAAACGCCGCACGACTTTGCCTTGTTCATCGGAAACCGTGAAAAGCAGCGCGGGCGCGTCTTCTTCGGTTTCGGTGCGTAATTCTTCGATTGAAGGATAACGAATCGGCTGTTTTTTCTTGTCGGCTTCGCGTTCGGCTTCCTGCCGGATTTGCTTTAATGTTTTCGGCGCGTCCTTCAAATAATAGCCCAACACCGCACCGTACGGCGGATTCGGAGCGGTGTAGAATGCCGAACCCTGAAAACCCGAAAAAACCGTGTTCGCGCGGACATACATCAGCGCGTCTTTGACCGGAAACAGCATCGAACTTTGTTCCAGCGACTGTTTATTCGTTTGGCGCATCATCGAATAATCATCCAAAACGTAAAATCCGCGCCCGAATGTCGCCAAAACCAAATCGTTCGCCTGTTTTTGAATCGCAATGTCGCGGACGGCAATTGTTGGTAAATTGCCTTTCATCTGAATCCATTTTTGTCCGCCGTCAACTGTAAAAAATAAGCCGAATTCCGTGCCGACAAACAGCAGATTCGGATCGGTGTAATCTTCGGCAATCGCATACAGCGAACCGCGTTCGGGCAAATTGGCGGCAATCGAAGTCCAGGTTTTGCCCAAATCGGTGCTTTTCAAAATATACGGTTTGAAATCGCCGTTTTGATGATTGTTAAACAGCGCGTAAACCGTGTTTTGATCGTGCTGCGACGCGAGTACGCGGCTGACGTAACTCATATCGGGTATGCCCGGAAATTTTTCGATTTTACGGTAGCTTCCGCCGTCGTTTTCCGTCACCTGAATCAAACCGTCGTCCGTTCCCACGTAAATCAAACCAGCCTTTTTCGGCGATTCGGAAATAGTCGAAGCGTTGCCGTAGAGCGCGGTTGACTGATTTTTCGCAATCGCGTCAGGCGATTGAATTTTGCCGAAAACCGGCAGTTGATTTCTGTCCAAATGACGCGTCAAATCGCCGCTGATCGCCGTCCAGTCGTCGCCGCGATTGTCGGATTTGAACAATTTATTGCCGGCGAAATAAAGCCGCGTGTGCGAATGCGGGCTGATGATAAAAGGCGAATCCCAATTATAACGCTGCGATTCGATGCCCGCGCCTTCAATCGGCGGAATGTCAACATTTTCGCCGGTGCTTTTGTCGAAACGCACCAAACCGCCATTCTGACTTTCGGCGTAAATCGTGTTCGCGTCTTCCTGATCCACCGCCGAGCGAAACCCGTCGCCGCCGTTGGTAACGAACCAATCGGCGTTGATAATTCCGGCAGAATGGCGCGTTCTCGAAGGTCCGCCGAGCGAATTATTGTCCTGTGTTCCGCCGTAAACGTAATAAAACGGCGCGTTATTGTCGAGCGCGACTTCGTAAAACTGCGCGACCGGCAAATTGGCTTTGAAATTCCAATTCTCGCCGCGATCAAAACTTTCGTAAATTCCGCCGTCGCAGCCGACGAGATAATAATCGGTATTTTTCGGATCAATCCAAATCGCGTGATTGTCAACGTGCTTCAATTTCTCGCCGAGCGGTTTCTGCGTCTTGCCGCCGTCGTCGGAAACCTGAAAAACGACATTCGGAATATAGAGGCGGTCAACGTCTTTCGGATCGGTGATAATATTTCCGTAATACATCGCCTGCGCGATATTCGGACTCATTTTTTCCCACGTCGCGCCGCGATCTTTCGAGCGAAAAATGCCGCTTAAATTTCCGCTCGCTTCGACCGTCGCGTAAACGACGTTCGTATCAACCGGAGAGACGGCAATGCCGATGCGTCCCAAATCGCCCGGCGGCAGACCGCTTTTCAATTTCGTCCAGGTGTTTCCGCCGTCAGTTGATTTATACAACGCGCTTTCCGGTCCGCCGTCAACGAGCGTGTAAAAATGGCGGCGACGCTGCCACGCGGCGGCATACATCGTATCGAGATTCGACGGATCAAACGCGACATCGGTAACGCCCGTGTTTTCGCTGACGGTAATCACCGCTTTCCAGGTTTTGCCGCCGTCCGTCGTTTTATAAAGTCCGCGTTCGCCGCCCGCCGACCACAAAGGACCTTGCGCGGCGACGAAAACCGTATTTGAATCGCGCGGATCAATGACGATTTTGCCGATGTGTTCGCTCGTCTTCAAACCCATATTTTTCCAAGACTTTCCGCCGTCGTCGGATTTATAAACGCCGTCGCCGTAACCGACGCTGCGCTGCGCGTTGTTTTCGCCCGTGCCGACCCACACGACCGCCGGATTATTCGGATCAAGCGCGACCGCGCCGATTGAATACGAACTTTCCTTTTCGAAAACCGGAGTCCAAGTCGTTCCCGCGTTATCGGTTTTCCAAACGCCGCCCGAAGCCGCGCCGACGTAAAAATTCGCGCGGTCGTTCGGATTTACCGCAAACGCGATCACGCGCCCGCTCGTCACCGCCGGACCGATTGAACGAAATTTCATTCCGGCAAAAGTCCCGCTCGACATCGGTTCCGGTTTCGGAGTCGGCGTAGTTGCTGGAGTCGGCGAAGGTGTCGGTGAAACCGTCGGCGACGGCAAAGTTTGGGCTTTTGAATCCTGTTGGGCGCATAAATTTGAACTGCAAAACAAAACTGGAACAAGCAAAAAAATAGGAAGACGTAATTGACGCACTGGTGTAAACTCCTTTTAATAGTTGAAATGCTTCTGAAGTAGCTAAATTATGGCTTGATATTCGATAGTGAGCAAGCGTCAAGTTAAAAATATCCGGTTTGACGATAAAATATCTTTTGTCGGACGGGGCAAAAATACGATGGTGAAAGAAAGATAGTTGATATGATCTACTTCTTGAATGAGAAATTTGGCAAAATTATTTTAATTTTTTGTGTTAAAATTTGGCACAAATGACCGCCGAAGAAATAAAGAAATATCTTTCAGACTTAAATGATGAACTCGCCGAGCAAAACGTCAAAGGCGAAATTTGTCTCTACGGCGGTGCGGTAATGTGTCTGGCATTTAAAGCGCGTCCGGCGACTAGAGATATTGACGCGATTTTTGAGCCGGTCAAACAAATCCGCCGCGCCGCCGCGAAAGTTGGTGAAAAACATAATCTAAACATCGGCTGGATAAATTTCGCGGTCAAAATGTTTGTCGTTGAACACGCGAAGAGAATTTTGTTCGATTTTCCTAATTTGAAAATTTACGTTCCTGAAACGGACTATTTGCTGGCAATGAAAATTTTAGCGGCGCGTGCCGACACTTCCGATTTGGACGACATAAAATTTCTTATTGAGAATTTGAAGATAGAAGCTGTTGAAGACGTTCTTGAAATCGTCCGAAATTATTATCCGCGTAAGGAAATTAAAGCGGAGACGCGATTTTTGCTCGAAGAGATTTTGGAAAAATGATTACGCTCAATGAAACGAAAAAACTTATCACCGAAAATCCGCGCTGGTGGCGCATCCCGCTGATGGATTTTGTGGACGATTTTCGCTGCCACAAAAATACCGCCGCGATTACCGAACGATTTGAATTGAGCAATGAAAAAATTGACGCGGTGCTGGCTTCGACGGCAGAGAGTTTGTGCGACGAGTTAAATATTTCGGTTCCGGCGTGGCTTGATGAGGTTTCCGCCTGCCGCGAACCGTATTTTGTGGCGGGTCTCGAAAATCTGAAAGCGGCGGCAATTGTGCAGAGTCCGCTTCGTTTTCGGATTCGTAAAATCTTTGTTTTGGAAAATTTTTTAAGCCGTGTTTAATCAAATAAAAATCCGCCGCGCCGTCAGCGAAGATGCCGCGATGCTCGCCGAATTGTCTTATCAAACTTTTTGGGACGCTTTTCACGAGCATCCGAAAAACGCGCCCGCAGATATGGCGGAATATATGAAAACGGCGTTCAGCGTCGAGCAGACGCGCCGCGAAATTGACGAAGAAAATTCTATTTTTCTGATTGCCGCAATCGAAAACGAAGCCGCCGGTTACGCGAAAATTACTTTCGGCAGCCTTGAGAACGAAATTACCGCCGAAAAGCCGATTGAACTCAACCGGCTTTATTTACATCAGAAATTTTTAGGCACCGGTGTCGGGCAAAAGCTGATGGACGAATGTTTTCAAATAGCTAAAGAAAACGATTGCGACGTAATGTGGCTCGGCGTTTGGGAATACAACCCGCGCGCGCAGGCGTTTTACAAAAAATACGGTTTCCGCGAAGTCGGCAGACATATTTTTCAGCTCGGTTCTGATCCGCAGATTGATTTGCTGATGCAGAGAAAAATTTAACTGGCGGCGAACGTCAAATCACGCGAATCTTTGAGCGACGAATTTCTTGCAATTCGCCCGTTGATGAATTATTGTTTCATTTGTGCGATACATAAACAATCCGCCAAATCCTTATCATAAATACGATGCCGAATTTCTCGGCGAACCTCCGCTTGCGAAATTGGAAGTTTTTGAAGAAACGACGACGAAGAAAATCATCTCGAAAAACAATTCGCCGGATGTCGGTTTCGAGTTTTCGGTCAATTGTTATCGCGGCTGCATTCACGGCTGCACGTATTGTTTCGCGCGTCCCTATCACGAATTTCTGGGTTACGGCGCGGGCAGCGACTTTGAAACGAAAATCGTCGTCAAAATAAACGCGCCGCGACTATTGAGAGAAGAATTAAAGCGCGCTCGCCGGAAAATTGATTCGCTGAGTTTTTCATTTACGACCGATCCGTATCTGCCTTTGGAAGCGAATTACGAATTGACGCGGCGATGTCTGGAAGTGTGCCGCGACTTTAAAATTCCCGCCGGAATCGTCACCAAATCGCCGCTGGTCACGCGCGATATTGACGTTTTATCAAAAATGAACGCGGTCGTTTATTTCTCGATTCCGTTTTTGACAAACGAAAAATCAAAGCCTTTTGAGCCTTACGCGCCGATTCCCGAAGCGCGTTTTCAAGCGATGAAACTTTTAGCCGAAAATAATATTTCGGTCGGACTCGCGCTCGCGCCAATTATTCCGGGTTATAACGAAGCCGATATTCCCGCGCTTCTGGAGATGGCGAAAAAGTGCGGCGCGACCCGCGCTTTTATGTCAATGCTCAGACTTCCGACCGAATCGCTGCAAAATTATTTCGTCGCGCGGCTGGAAGAAAAACTGCCGACCAAATCAGGGAAAATTCTCAATCAGATCAAACGCGAACGCGGCGGCAAATTAAATTCGAGCGTTTTCGGCGAGCGAATGAAAGGCGCGACGGAAAATTGGCGAATGGCGGTCAAAATGTTTGATCTGCATCACAAACGTTTGGGTTTTGCGAATCTTGAAAAAGTCGAAAAGTCTGAAACGCCGGTCGAACCGATTCAGCAGAATTTGTTTTAACTTTTGGCTAAAAACTCTTCAAAATGGTAACTTTGATTTATGCAAAACAGAATCGAAGTTTTCAAACAGATGATTGAAGCCGATCCGTCGAACACGATGGTTTTGTTCGGTTTGGCAAACGAATATCAAAAAGCGGAAGACTGGCAAAAAACGATTGATACGCTCGAAGATTATTTATCGAAAGCGGACGACGAAGGCGCGGCTTACGGAATTTTGGCAAAGGCTTACGACCACACCGGCGAACGCGAAAAAGCTGTTTCCGCTCTGGAAAAAGGCATCGAAGTTTCCAACGCGCACGGACATCCTTCGATGGCGCAGGATTATCGGATGACGATTGATTTGGATTACGCGGAATAATTTCTCAAATCAAACGTTTTTTAGCCGGCGGCTTTCTGCTCTTTATACTAAATTCTGATTTATGTTTTTTAGATATAAATTCTACTTTTTCATCGCTTTCACCTTCATTTTCGCTAATGTAAATGCGGTTCAGAGAACGCTTTCAGCGCAGGAATCGTCCGCTAAAGTTTTTATTCGCTTCAAAGTGAAAAAACCAGCCGATCAGAAATTCAGCGTGACCGTCGGCGGTTTTCGGCACGCTGGCGAGCCTTGGTACTTTCCAAATGTCGCCGCCGAAGTGATGGGCGAAAAATGGAGCGATTGGATTGATTTGAGCGGTTGGCAATGGCACGAGCGGCAGAACAGAAGCGGCGGGCTTGCGGAATATCCGTCGGTCACGTTGTCCGTGGCGAATATCGGCGCGGGCGAAAAAAACGGCGGCGCGGCTCTCGATGTCGAACTCGCCGACAGTCCCGACGAAAAAGGAAAAGTCGTTTCATTTACGGAGCAAAGTGCGTCGAACGTCATCGGATTTCTCGTCCCGTATCCGCTGCGCGCGGGCGCGAAAGAATTTGAAACCGGCTCGCAAATGGTCGCTCGTCAAGCGGCGTGGGCGAAGGAAGCCGTCGGCGGAAAGCCGGTCAAACTGAATAAATTTCAAATCATCACAAATTTGTGGGGACCATACGATCCGGCGTTGGCGGAACAAAGCGTAGCGACGCTCAAATTGCTCGGTTTCAACGTGATTGGCACGTATCCTTCGATTGTCCAGAAATACGGACTCGAAACTTACCAAACAACCGGGCTGTATGAAGCCGATCCGAACATTTTGGAAACGGAATGGGCAAAAGTCGCCAATCAATTAAAAGCGTCTGCCGCCGATTCGGAATCTCCTAAAACAGCTTTTTGGGAGATTGCGGATGAAGTCAGCGGAATTGAGATTCGCCCCGTCGAAGCGGCAAAACTCAATGGCTGGTTTCAATCATATTTAAAAAGTGAAAATGTCACGGAGCGGGATTTGGGAATGCCGCTCGACCAGGTGCCGTATCCGACGGCGACAATGTATGAAGGAACTTTGCCGAAAAACGAGCCGCTCGAAAAGCGTCGGCAGTTGTATTACGCCGCCAAATTCAGTCAGTGGTGGTCGGCGAAGCAATTGCGGCAGCTTACTGATTTGATTCAGACGACGCAGCCGGGAATGAAAACGGAAACTCTGCTGCCTTCGCACGGTTTTCTGGGCAATGCGTGGGGCGCGGCAAATATCGGAATGAGTTACCGGATGCTCGATATATTTGAGTTGGGCGCGCAAAAATCCGTCAGCCGATTAAATGCCGAAGATTGGCTCGGCTTGAATCATATGTACGGCGAGAATTACACCTGGACGGGCGGGCAGACGTTCGGATATTACAATGCCATCATTCGTTCGGCAATCGCCGATCAGCCGATGTCGCTCGGCGGACTGATTACGCCGAGCGACGATAAATATCTGCGACTGAAGGCTTATTCCGGTCTCGCGCAGGGAGAAAAATC
Source organism: Pyrinomonadaceae bacterium (assembly GCA_965217575.1). Lineage (GTDB taxonomy): Bacteria > Acidobacteriota > Blastocatellia > Pyrinomonadales > Pyrinomonadaceae. The sequence goes on from OZ244558.1 coordinate 3,124,514, forward strand.
GTTTTTTTTCTGGTCGTACGGTCCGACGTATATCGGCACGGAAAACTATTGGTCTGACTTGCGAAGCGAGTACGACGGCATTTCCAAGCTGGGTCGCGCGCTCGAAAAATCCGAAGATGTGATTTACCCGGCAAAAACCGTTTCCGATCCGGTGGCGATTCTTTATTCGGTCAGCCACGACATTTGGAACACCGATAATCAGGCGGCGTTCGTCGAAAAGCGGCTATTGTGGCACGCGCTCCGCCATCTTCAGATTCAGCCTGATTTTTTGCGCGAGGAAGCGGTTGAAGCCGGTGATCTCAAAAATTACAAGGTACTGTATATTACCGATTGGAATATTTCCCGCCGCGCTTCGGAGGCGATTGATAAATGGGTCAAACAGGGCGGCGTGCTTTATCTGTCCGGCGGCGCGGCGACGCGCGATGAATTTAACGAACCTTATTCGCCGCCGTTTTCCCAGGTTGTTTCGGGAGATAACGCGGCGCGAAGACTTGTTTTTGAACACAGCACTTTTAACGAACGAACCGTTCTGCCTGACATCAAACCGCTCACCACGGTCAGCGTACGGATAAAAAATCAGCAATTTAACCTGCCGGTAATCGGAACCCGTCTGGATTTACAGCCGAATAAAGCCGCCGAATTTGCCGCTTTCAGCGACGGGCAAACAGCCGGCATCGAGATGGCTTACGGGCGCGGAAAAATCTTCGGTCTGGGATTTATGCCGATGCTGACTTACGGCAAACTTGCCGACTTTAAGCCGACCACTTTGGAAGAAAAATGGCAGCCCGAACCGCGCCGAATAATCGCAATGCCGCTTGATGCCGCGCATCTCGCGCCGGTCGTCAAAGCCGATGTTCCGGTCGTCGAAACCGCGCTGCTGACTGGTTCGCAAGGCTCCGCCGTGATTTTGGCAAACTATACATATCAACCGATCAGCCCGCTGACGATTGACGTGAAAATTTCCGCTCCGGTCAAAAAGGCTGTCAGCGTCGAGGGCGAAAATGTGCGAATGACCAGACTTTCCGCCGACCGAATTCGCCTGAAACTGCCGTTAAAATGGACGGATATTGTTATCTTGAAATAATCAAAACAATCCACGCGGCATTCAATCAAATTAAAGCCGTTGTAATTGAACATTTCCGCTGACCGGAAGGCGATTTTTCCGCCCTCTCTCGATTAAAAAGTCCCGTCCGTCGCCGCTGATTTTCGCTGCAAATTGCCCATCTCTCGTATCTTTGGTATTTTATAACTTTGTCTATTTATCAAAATCAATATCAAACTGAAATTATTAACATAAGGACTTATCAAAATGGCAACAGCAACCAAAAAATCAAACCCGACGAAAGCATCTGAAATAGTCGTTAAAAAAGAGCCGAAGCAGCCGAAGCGAAATAATAAATCAGCCGCCGCGAAGATTCCGGCGAAAATCGTCGAACAGCCGAAACGCATCGAAGCCGACGGTTTTACGAAAAAAGCGACGACGATCAAAACCGCCGAAACGGTCGCGCTTCAGGCGGAAAAACCGGCGACAGCCAAATCAGCGAAAACCGCGCAAGCGGCGAGTATCAAGCAATCGGCGAAAACGTCGAAAATCGTTAAATCAGCGGCGAACGGCGATCAATCCGCGAAAAATGCCGCGCAAACAGCGGCGAAAAATTACAGCGGTCTGAGCGCGGAAACGCTCGTCGAAATGTATCGCACGATGTATGCTTCGCGGCGCGTGGACGACAAAGAGATTCAGCTTAAAGGTCAGAACAAAGTTTTTTTCCAGATTTCCGGCGCGGGACACGAAGCCGTTTTGACGGCGGCGGCGCAGGCTTTGAAACCGGCTTACGATTGGTTTTTTCCGTATTACCGTGACCGCGCGCTGATGCTCGGACTCGGAATGACACCGCTCGAAATGCTTTATTCAGCGGTCGGCGCGGAGCCTGATCCGAATTCGCACGGGCGGCAGATGCCTTCGCACTGGGGCAGTAAAAATTTGAATGTGCCGTCGCAAAGTTCCTGTACGGGTTCGCAGGCACTGCACGCCGTCGGCGCGGCGGAAGCGTCTTATCGCGCGTCGCTCGTCAAAGATTTGCAGGACAAAATCGCCGGATTCAAAGGTGATGAAGTCGTCTATATGTCGGTTGGCGACGGTACGACGAGCGAGGGCGAATGGTGGGAAGCCTTAAACACCGCCTGCAATCTGAAATTGCCGGTGATTTTCGTTGTCGAAGATAACGGCTACGCGATTTCCACGCCGGTCGAAGTCGGCACGGCGGGCGGCGATATTTCCAAATTAGTCGCCGGTTTCCCGAATCTGCTAATTCAAAAATGCGACGGCACGAATCTGCTCGAATCTTACGACACATTCATCAAAGCCGTTGAATTCTGCCGCGAACGGAAAGGCGCGGCGTTCGTTCACGCGACCGTTATTCGCCCGTACTCGCACAGTTTATCGGACGACGAAAAACTGTATCGTCCGGCGCAAGAACTCGAAAAAGATGCGGCGATTGACCCGATTAAAACCTTCGCCGAATTTTTGATGACCGAAGGAATCATTTCGTCGGAAGATTTGGAAAAACTTCGAAAGGAAGTTGATAAGGAAATCAACGAAGCGGCGGATATTGCGATCAACACGCCGCAGCCCGCGCCCGAAACCGCGCTCAGAAATGTTTTTTCGCCTGATGTTGACCCGACTTCCAAAGATTTCGACACCGAAGACGGCGCGGAATTGTCCGGCAACGCGGGAACGGTCGTTGACCTAATCAACCGCTGTCTGCACGAGGAAATGGCGCGTGACGAACGCATCGTGATTTTCGGCGAAGATGTCGCCGACGTGTCGCGCGAAGAATATCTCGAACAGGTCAAAGGCAAAGGCGGCGTGTTCAAAGTAACCGCGAATTTGCAGCGCGAATTCGGTTCGGCGCGGGTTTTCAATTCGCCTTTGGCGGAAGCGAACATCGTCGGTCGCGCCGTCGGAATGGCGATTCGCAATCTGAAACCCGTCGTCGAGATTCAGTTTTTCGATTATATTTTTCCCGCGTTCCACCAGATTCGCAACGAAGTCGCTGTCACGCGCTGGCGTTCGGACGGCGACACGAAATGTCCGATGGTGATGCGCGTGCCGGTCGGCGGATACTTGAAAGGCGGCGCGGTTTACCATTCGCAAAGCGGCACGACGCTGTTTTCGCACACGCCGGGATTGATGATCGTTTATCCGTCAAACGCGCTCGACGCGAACGGACTTCTGCGAACCGCGATTCGCTGCGACGATCCCGTTATGTTTCTGGAACACAAGCATTTATATCGTCAGGTTTACAATAAATCACAGTATCCGTCGTCGGAGTTTATGATTCCGTTCGGCAAAGCGAAAGTCGTCCGCGAAGGCACTGATGTGACGATTGTCACATTCGGCGCGTTGGTGCAGAAAAGCCTCGAAGCCGCCAAAAGGCTGGACAAAGACGGCGTTTCGGTCGAAGTGATTGATCTGCGAACGCTCGTTCCTTATGATTGGGAACGCGTCGCCGAATCGGTAAAAAAGACGAATCGCGTCATCGTCGCGCACGAAGACCCGATTTCTTACGGCTACGGCGCGGAAATCGCCGCGCGGATTTCCGACGAATTATTTGAATATCTCGACGCGCCCGTCCGAAGAGTCGGCGCGACCGACACGTTCGTCGGCTACGCGCCGCAGCTCGAAGATTTCATTCTGCCGCAGATTGATGATGTCGAAACGGCTCTGCGCGATTTGATGAAATATTGAGCTGATTTTTTATCAACCACGAAAAAAGGCGAAGATGCACATCTTCGCCTTTTTCATTTGAGAATTACGCTTTCAGTCAGCGCAGACTGCCGGTAAAAATATTCTGCACCGTCAAGTCTAAATCCGCGATGTCCTGGCTGATTGAAACAATCTGCGGCGTAAAGCGGTAGCGTTTGGAGACGATTTGGACAACGTACGTTTCGCCCGCCGCGACATTGATAAAGCGAAAATATCCGAACGTCGTCGTTCGCGCCGTAAAAGTTTTGCCGTCCGCATCGGTCAGCGTAACGACGGCATTGTTTAGACCTCTGCCTTCGGGCGTTCTGACTCTGCCCGAAACCGAAATGTCGGTCGCCGTCGGCAAATTCGGCGAAAAAGTGTAAATTTGTCCGGTTGCCGGTCTCGTGCCGATAGTGGTGGTTTCCGTCGTCGAACTGGTGGTCGGATTGGTTCCCGAATTGCTCAGCGAAAGAAAATTGCCGCTGCCCGTCGCTGTCGAAGCCAGTCCGATTGACGCGCCAAAACCGGGAGGAAGATTGTTTATATCGCCGACTTCCTGACGATACACGAACTGCACCTGATTAGTTGTTTCGTAAAGTTTGACCTGAAATGAAATAACCGGGGTGCTGGCTTGGTTGCTCCAATTCATATTGAGCCACTGCATTGTAAAAACGCGGTTCGGAGCCATGCCCGTAGTCAGATACGAGACCGAACCGGTAAATTGATTTACGGAAAGATCATCCCAGAGCGGAGCCGCCAGGGGTCGCGCTCCGCGATCAGTTAAACTGTTTTGAAAATCAGCACTGCCAAGATTTCCAAAGGTCAAAAACCCATTAGTCGTCGCGGAAACCTGTGTGTAAACAGTGCCGTCATAAGTAAAATTAAATCCGATTGGTGCCAGCGGATATTTATCGTCGTCATTATCGCTGATGGTCGAAGTCTGCACGGTCGCGCCGACCAACTGGGTAAAAGTCCCGTTCGATGGTGTGAAAAAGTAGTTTGAAACTGTCTGCGCCGTCACGTTCTGCGCGGCACCGAAGCAAATAAAAAATGCGAGCGCGATGAACACGCTGTAATACTTAAACTTAAACATATTTGATATTTCCTCTCTGATTGTTAAATTGTCGGATTTCCCGAAGTAATCAGCTCAAAAATTCGGGAACATACGGGAGCGATGGGAAAGCCTCGCAAATAATCATTGAAATTTTAATTGAGGGAGATTTATTTGTTTAATCTATATCAGACAGAAGTTTGTCTGATATAGATTAAATCTTTTATAGGTTATAGACTTGTCGGCAGAAAATCAAGCGAAACGGACGCGCGAAACCCGCCAGCCGCGTTGCGGCTCAAAGATTTCATTCTGCCGCAAATTGAAAACGGCGAAACCGGGCGGCACGAAATGATGTATTTATCCAAAGGTTAAATCATAGATGCAGCTGGTATATACAGACATATTTTTGAGCAAAAAAATAAAAGGGCGAGAAAAATCCCGCCCTTCGATAAGATCACCAAAACAAAATTTACGCCGGAACTTTCCGCGCCATTTCCCGATCCCAGTTGCGATGATTGGCAATCGCTTTGATAAAGTCATCGGTGACGTTATCGCCGAGCAGAATCGCTTTGTCGTCTTTCGCTTTGCTGACGTAAGTCTCTTCTTTTAAGAAATTTACGCCTTCGCCGCTTCCGGCAATCGCTTTACAGTGGCGAAACGCTTCGTTGACGAATTCGATGGCATCGGGTTCGTCCGCCAGAGTCTGCGCCGATTTTTCGCCGCCGGGAATGTAAACCGCGTCGAATAAAACCGAAGCCGTCGTTCGCAAAGCGTGGTCAACTTTCATTTCCTTGCCGTCCGCGTCTTTGACCGATTTCGATTTCATTCCGATGATTTTCGCCATCGCGCCGCCTTTTTCGAGCGCGTTTTTCATCGTTTTCACGTCGTCGGCGTTGAATCCGTCGGCGACGAGAATGGCGATTTGGCGGGTTTTGATCGTGTCTTTGACGGTGTTCGCCATCGAAAGCGCGTCATCTTTGGCGAGTCCGCCGGTTTTCTTCGGTTTGGATTCGTACTTGTCCATATCCGCGCCCGCCGGCACGCCCCGATTGATCGGTCCGTCAATTTCCGACGGAATTTCGATTCCCAGATTATCCGCCACGCCCTGCGCGAGTTTGTTTTCGATTTGATTCAAAACGTAAACGACGCGCTCACGAATCGAGGAAACTTCGACTTTGCCGAGTTCAAAACTGATCGCGTTGATGATGTGCGTCTGTTCGTAATCCGACTGGCTGTTGAAAAACAGCGCAGCTTGCGTGAAATGATCGGTGAAACTTTCGCTGCGGGCGCGGATTTTGTTCCCGTCAATTTTTTCCTGATACGACGCGAAACCGCCGTCTTCGACCGTCGTCTGCGAAGGGAAATTACCCGCGAGCGTGTTCGGCTCATACGCGACGCGACCTTTGTTGATTTCGTGGCGGAATTTGCCGTCGCGCTGGTTGTTGTGCATTTCGGCGAGCGGGCGATTGATCGGAATTTCGTGAAAATTCGCGCCGCCCAAGCGGGAAATCTGCGTGTCCAAATAAGAATGCAGACGACCTTGCAGCAGCGGATCGTTCGTAAAATCAATGCCCGGAACGATGTGCGACGGGCAGAAAGCGACCTGTTCGGTTTCGGCAAAATAGTTGTCCGGGTTGCGGTTGAGAACCATTCTGCCGACGATTTTGACCGGCACTAATTCTTCGGGAACGAGTTTTGTCGAATCGAGCAAATCGAAATCGAATTTGTGTTCGTCTTCTTCGGGAATGATCTGCACGCCGAATTCCCATTCGGGATACGCGCCGCAGTCAATCGCGTCAAACAAATCCTGGCGGTGAAAATCGGAATTGAAACCGCTGATTTTCAACGCTTCGTTCCACGCCACCGAATGCACGCCGAGTTTCGGTTTCCAGTGAAATTTGACAAACGTCGCTTTGCCTTCTCTATTAATCAGACGAAAAGTGTGAATGCCGAAACCTTCCATCATCCGCAAACTGCGCGGAATCGCTCTGTCCGACATCACCCACATAATCATATGCATTGATTCCGGCATCAACGAAATGAAATCCCAAAAAGTGTCGTGCGCCGAAGCCGCCTGCGGAATTTCGTTGTGCGGTTCGGGTTTGACCGAGTGAATCAGGTCGGGAAATTTGATCGCGTCCTGAATAAAAAAGACCGGAATATTGTTGCCGACCAGATCGTAATTGCCTTCTTCGGTGTAAAATTTGACCGCGAAACCGCGCACGTCACGCGCCATATCGGTCGAGCCGCGAAACCCCGCGACGGTCGAAAAGCGCGTGAAAACCGGCGTTTTTTTGCCGACTTCGGTTAAAAATTTTGCCTTCGTGTATTCTTCGAGCGATTCGGTCAACTCGAAATAACCGTGCGCCGCGCTGCCGCGCGCGTGAACGATGCGTTCGGGAATCCGTTCGTGGTCGAAATGCGTGATTTTCTCGCGCATTATAAAATCTTCCAAAAGCGTCGGACCGCGTTCGCCCGCTTTTAGGGAATTTTGATTGTCGCTGATTTTCAAGCCCTGATTCGTCGTCAGCGCGTGTTCCGCGCCTTCTTCAAAATTTTGCGATAACTGCTCGATTTTCGCGTTGTCGCTCATATTATTTTTGTTTACTTTTTCTGTTTCTGTAGCCATAATTCTCCGTTGTTATGAATTGCTGAAAATTTTCGTTTTGTCTGTGAACTTTACTTTAAACTTTATCACAGTCATCGAAAAAATTGCGGCTGCCGGTGAATCGTCGGATAAAATATTTTCAACGATCTTAAAAATGGCGGAGTTAAAAACGCCGGTTTCAAAAAATCGGCGGCGCGTGTCGGTCGGCTTTTGCCGAATGATTTAGTTATGATAAAAAAGAAGAGCTGAGTGTTTGAAATTTTGAATTGATTTCTTTTATTCAATCAAAAATATTTGTTCATAAAAACGACAATTTCCGCATCGCCTGTAATTAAAAATGCCGATCTCATATTTGATTTTATTAGTTATTTTGTTTTTTCTCACTTCGGCGGTCGGTGTCGTCACCGGCAGCAACTCGCTGATTACCGTTCCCGTAATGTTCCAATTCGGGATTGATCCGAAGATTGCGGTGGCGACGAATATGTTCGGGCTGACTTTTATGAACATCGGCGCGACGATTCCGTTTCTGCGGCGCGGCGCGATTGACACGAAGAAAATCACGCCGCTGATCTTCATCACGCTCGTCGCTTCGGCAATCGGCGCGAGTTTGGTGTTGCTGATTACGCCGCAGAATATCAAACTGCTCGTTTCGCTGGCGATGATCGCCGTGACGATTTTTACGTTGGTCAAACGCGATTCGGGAATCGCCGCCGCCGCCGAAATTTCATCGCGGGCGCGGGTTTTGACATACATTTTGACCTTTATTCTCGGCATTTACGGCGGACTTTACAGCGGCGGCTACACGACGATGCTGACCGCCGTCTATGTCGCTTTTTTCGGAATGACGTTTACGGAATCGGTCGCGTCAACCAAACTCATCAATGTTTTTTCGTCCGCCATTGCCACCGTAATCTTTATGTGGCAAGGTTTAATAGATTACAAACTCGGCGCACTGCTGGCGGTGACAATGTTCATCGGCGCATTCATCGGCGCGCAGGTCGTCACCAAACTGAGCGACATCTGGCTCAAACGAATTTTTATCGCCGTCGTTTTGATTCTGGCAGTTAAAACACTGCTCGATTTTGCTTTATAATTTGTAATTGAAATCTGGAATCTGAATGCTTACATACACACCGCCAACCGTCGCGCATATCCAAAACGAACTTCGCAAAATCATCGTCGGACAGGATGAAGTCATTGAACAAATTCTCGTCGCCATTCTCGCCGAAGGACACGCGCTGCTCGAAGGCGTTCCGGGAACGGCGAAAACTTTGACCGTTAAAACGCTGGCACGGATCGTCGGCGCAAGATTTTCGCGCATACAGTTTACACCCGATCTGATGCCGTCGGATATTACGGGAACAAATGTTTTTAACGTTCAGAATTCGGAATTTTCGCTGCGTCCGGGTCCGATTTTTACCGATATTTTACTGGCTGATGAAATCAACCGCACGCCGCCGAAAACGCAGTCCGCGCTGCTCGAATCTATGGAAGAAAGACAGACGACGATTGACGGCAAACGCTACCGTTTGTCGCCGCTGTTTACGGTGTTGGCGACCGAAAACCCGATTGAGTACGAAGGAACATATCCGCTGCCGGAAGCGCAGTTGGACAGATTTCTGCTGAAAATTTTGATTGATTATCCGCCGCACGACGCGGAACTGGAAATTATTTCGCGCTGGGACGCGGGGTTTAATTCGCGTCATTTGGAACAGATCGAAGTGCTGCCGCTGGCGGAAGCGAATTCGATTCAAAACTGCCGCGCCGAAATAAAAGCGATGCGAACCGAAGCGGGCATTCAAAAATACATCGTCGAAATCGTGCAGAAAACGCGCAGCCATCCGACGATTCTCTACGGCGCGAGTCCCCGCGCATCGGTCGCTCTGCTGCTCTGTTCAAAAGCACTGGCGGCGATTCGCGGACGCGATTTTTCAACGCCCGACGATGTGCGCGACGTGGTGAAACCGGTTTTGCGCCATCGTCTCGCGCTTCGCGCCGAAGCCGAACTCGACGGCGCGACGACCGACGCGGTGGTCGCCGACATCATCAAAACCGTCGAAGTTCCGCGCTGATTCAAATTTAGGAGCGCGGACGAGCCGTCCGCGCTCCTAAATTTGAAGAATTTTTTCCGTTTGTGAAACCTTTTCGCATCACGTCCGTAACAACAAGCATCAAAGCTTTCAAAAAATTAATCAGGAGTAGGATAAATGTCTAAATTCAGCTTGCGATTCGTAATCGCTTTGACCGTTTTTTCGTTCGCTTATTCATCGGCAATGGCGCAAACGCCCGCTTTCGATGTAACCAGAATAGATAATTCGGCTGACGCGTGTACCGACTTTTTTCAATATGCCAACGGAAATTGGGTGAAAAACACTCAAATTCCCGCCGCTTATTCGCGTTATGGCAGTTTTAATATTTTGGCGGATAATAACAATAACGCCTTAAAAACAATTTTAGATGCCGATATGCAGGCGAATGGCGCGCCGGGCAGCGACCAGCAGCTCATCGGTGATTTTTACGCTTCGTGTATGGACGAAGCGGCGATTGAAAAAGCGGGCGTAACACCGCTCAATCCGTATTTCAACGAAATAAATAAAATCAAAACCAGCAAAGATTTGCAGCACGAAATTGCGATGATGCACAATATGGGAATTCCGGTTTTGTTCGGATTCGGCGCGGGCGCGGACGCGAAAAACAGTTCGATGAACATCGCCAATGCCAGTCAGGGCGGATTGAGTCTGCCGAATCGTGATTTTTACCTGAACAGCGACGCGAAATCACAGGAAACCCGCGACAAATTTCGTGTTTACGCGACCAACATCTTCAAACTGCTCGGCGACACGCCGGAAGTCGCGCGCGGAAAGGCGCAGGCGGTAATTCAGATTCAAACGCGGTTGGCAATGGCTTCAAAATCGCCGGTCGAACTGCGTGATCCGCAGAAACGTTACAACAAAGAATCGCTGGCACAGCTTACCGAGTTGACTCCGAATTTTTCGTGGACGGATTATATGGCGGCTCGCAATGTGCCGACCGTTACGGAAATCAACGTCGGTCAGCCCGCTTTTTTCACGGAAGTCAACAAAATGCTGACGGATATTCCGCTGGCGAACTGGAAAATTTATCTGCGCTGGATGACGATCAATTCCGCCGCGTCGCGTCTTTCAAAGGCGTTTGTTGACGAAAACTTTGATTTTTACAGCAAATACTTAAATGGCACGAAAGAACAGCAGCCGCGCTGGAAACGCTGTGTCGCTGCCACTGACGGCGCGGTCGGCGAATCGCTCGGCGCGGAATTCGTCAAAACGAATTTCACTCCCGCCGCGCAAGCCCGCGTCAGTGAATTAATTGATAATTTATTTGCGGCGTATCGTGAAAAAATCGAAAAAGCTGATTGGATGGCTCCCGAAACAAAGGCAAAAGCGTTGTTAAAATTGAACGCCTACCAGCGTAAAATCGGCTTCAATACGCATCCGCGCGGTTACGCCGGACTTAAACTCGACCGCAAATCCTTTTTTCAAAACACGCGCGATGTCGCCCAGTTTGAAATTAATCGCAATATCAAAGATGTCGGACAAAAAGTTGACAAAACGCGCTGGGGAATGACTCCGCCGACCGTTAACGCTTATTATAACGCGAGTTACAACGAAATCGTGTTCCCCGCCGGAATTTTGCAGCCGCCGTTTTTTAACGCCAATGCCGACGACGCGATCAATTATGGAGCCATCGGCGCGGTCATCGGACACGAAATCACGCACGGTTTTGACGACAGCGGAAGTCAATACGACGCGGAAGGCAATTTAAAAATGTGGTGGACACCGGAAGACCGTAAAAAATTTGACGAACGCGCTTCGTGCGTCGCCGATCAATTTAGCGGTTACCGAATTCAGGACGGTTTGAACATCAACGGCAGATTGACTCTGGGCGAAAACTTAGCCGATCTCGGCGGTTTGACGATGGCTTACGCCGCTTATCAAAAATCTTTAGAAGGCAAACCGACACCGCCGAATATTGACGGATTCACGCCGGAACAAAGATTTTTCCTCGGCTACGCGCAGGTTTGGGCGACCAAATCAACCGATGCGTTTGAACGCCAGCAGGTTTTGACCGACCCGCATTCAAACGCCCGTTACCGCGTTGACGGACCATTGTCGAATCTGCCGCAGTTTGCCCAAGCATTTTCCTGCAAATCGGGCGATAAAATGGTCAGAGCCGACGCGTGTAAAATTTGGTAGATAAAAAGACTGGAGCGCAATCCGTCCCGGTTGCTGTTGAGTGCCGCTTCGACGCGAAAAATGCGCTCGTTAATATTCAAGTTAAAAGCTGGCGAACGCTTTTTTGCGCTATCGAAGCTCTTGCCGCCAGGACGGATCGCGCTCCAGTCTGAATTGACTAAACCAAAAATTATTGGCATAAATGAATTGAGAACTATTATAAGATTCAACGATATAATCAGCATTATTACCGACCGGGACTTCGCTCGAAAGAGTTGAGCCAAAGGTAAATCTTTGCTTAACGCGAGTCCTAAGTCACACAACGGCTTGGGACTTTTTCATTTTGGGTTTTGGGTTTTAGATTTCAGATTTTTTTGCGGATAAATGTTAGAATCTGACTTTTGAAACTTATCTTGATAAAACGATTTTCAATTTACGACTAATATGACTGAACCTTTAGAACTGAAAAAAACGATTAATTTACCAAAAACCGACTTCGCGCAGAAAGCGAATTTGGGACAGGCAGAACCGGCGCGGCTCGCAAAATGGCAGGACGCGAAACTTTACGAAAAAATTCTCGCATCGAGACAGGGCGCGGAGAAATTTATTCTGCACGACGGTCCGCCGTATGCCAACGCCGACATTCACATCGGCACCGCGCTCAATAAAATACTGAAGGATTTCGTCGTCAAAACGCGCACGATGATGGGTTACGACGCGCCGTATGTTCCCGGTTACGACTGTCACGGTTTGCCGATTGAAACTTACGTCGAGAAAAAATTGACGGAAAAAGGCAAAGACCGGAAAGATTTGCCGGTTTCGACATTTCGCCGTCTGTGCCGCGAACACGCCGCCAAAGCGATGGACGGGCAAACCAGAGATTTTCGCAGACTGGGCGTTTTCGGCGAATGGGACAATCCGTATTTAACGATGTCGAACGACTATGAAGCGTCAACGGCGCGGCTGTTCGGCACGTTTCTCGAACGCGGTTATGTTTACAAAGGTTTGCGTCCGGTTTACTGGTGCGTTCACGACCAGACCGCGCTCGCCGAAGCCGAAGTCGAATATCGGGAACACACTTCGCCGTCGGTTTATGTGAAATTTCCGATGATTTCGGATTTGATTTCGATTGACGAAAGTTTGAAGGGGAAAAATATTTTCGTCGTCATCTGGACGACGACACCTTGGACCTTGCCCGCCAATTTGGGAATTTCGGTCAATCCTGATTTCGATTATTCCGCGCTGGAATTCGGCGATGAAGTGTACATCGTCGCATCCGAATTATCCAAATCTTTCGCCGAACTTTGCGGACTCGGCGAAGCGAAAGAATTAGTGCGTTTCAAAGGCGCGAAATTAGACAAACTCGAAGCGCGGCACCCGTGGCTCGACCGAACTTCGCTGCTGATGAACGGCGATCACGTTACTTTGGGCGAAGCCGACGCGGAAGTCGAACTTGACGTAAAAGAAGCCAGAGAAACATCGAAAAAATCCGGCACGGGTCTCGTTCACACCGCGCCCGGACACGGACACGACGACTTTGTAATCGGCAAAGAATACGGACTGGAAGTTTATTGTCCGGTTGATAACGGCGGAAAATTTACGGCGGAAGTCGAACGCTTCGCCGGTGAATTTATTTTTAAAGCGAATCCGAAAATCGTCGAATTTATGCGCGATTCAGGCGCGTTATTATTCACGGAAAATTATAATCACCGTTATCCGCACTGCTGGCGATGCAAAAATCCGGTGATTTTTCGCGCCACGCCGCAGTGGTTTATTTCGATGGATAGGGAAGCCGCCACGGGCGAAGAAATTTCCCTGCGCGAAAACGCTCTGCGCGAAATTGAAAAGGTCAATTGGCATCCGCAGTGGGGCGCGGGCAGAATGCGGAATATGTTCAAAAATCGTCCTGATTGGTGCGTTTCGCGGCAGCGCGTGTGGGGCGTTCCGATTCCGGTTTTCTATTGCGACGGTTGCGGTGAAGCCGTCGCCGAACCGGAAATCGTCAACCACGTCGCCGACATTTTTCAGCAAGAGACGGCGGACGCGTGGTATAACCGCGACGCGAAAGATTTACTGCCCGAAAATTACAAATGCGCGAAATGTGGCGGCGATGATTTCACTAAAGAAACCGATATTCTGGACGTTTGGTTCGATTCCGGTTCTTCGTGCGTCGCCGTTTTGGAAACGCGCGACAATTTGCGGTTTCCGGCGGACGTTTATCTCGAAGGCGGCGACCAGTTTCGCGGCTGGTTTAATTCGTCTTTGATGTGCGGACTCGCGGCGCACGACGAATCGCCGTATCGAAATTTGATCACACACGGCTGGGTCGTGGACGGCGAAGGCAAACAGATGCACAAATCAACCGGCAACGCCGTTTCGCCGAACGAAGTCGTCAATAAATCGGGCGCGGAAGTTCTGCGTTTATGGGCGGCGGCGGTTGATTACACCGAAGATATGCGCGTTTCCGACGAGATTTTATCGCGTATTGTTGACGCTTACCGCAAATTTAGAAACACTCTGCGTTACGCGCTCGGCAATTTGGATGGTTTTAATCCCGAATCCGACAAAGTTTCGATTGCCGAAATGCAGGAAATTGACCGCTGGGCGTTGGCATCGCTCGACAACGTGGTCGAAAAAGTTCTAAGCGATTACACAAAATATAATTTTCAGGCGGCGTATCAAACTTTGTATAATTTCGTCACCGTGACGCTTTCCGCCAGATATTTCGACATCATCAAAGATCGTCTTTATATTCTCGCGCCGAATTCGGTCGAACGGCGTTCGGCGCAGACCACGCTTTACGAAATCACGGACAAATTGTGCCGTCTGCTCGCGCCGATTCTCGCTTTTACGGCGGACGAAGCGTTTGAAAATCTGCCGCATCAAAAGCTCGAATCGGTTCATCTAGCGGAATTTCCAAAAGTTTCCGGCGCGGATAATTCATCGCTTTTATCCGATTGGGAACGAATTTTCGCCATCCGCGACGAAGTTTTAAAAGCTCTCGAAGAAGCGCGCGCCGCGAAAATCATCGGATCATCGCTCGAAGCGAAAGTAATTTTGACGACCGATAAAGACACGACTTATTTTCTGCTGCCGTATTACGAAGATTTGCGCTACATTTTCATCGTGTCGCAAGTTGAAGTTCATCAGGGCGATAAATTCGCCGTCGAAATCCAAAAAGCGGACGGCGAAAAATGCGAACGCTGCTGGAATTATTCGACGCGCGTCGGCGAATCGGAAAAATATCCGACCGTCTGCGAAAGATGCGTCGCGGCGTTAAACGAAATCGAAGTCGCGGCATAATCTTTTCCGGCAGCAGAACGGACTTGTTTTTGTAAGGCAAATAAATGACGGGCGGAACGCGAGCTTCAGTTCGCGTTCCGTCTGAAATCATCTGTAGAATAGTCTGGTCTTTTTACTTTATTCGAGCAGAATTTTACAAATGGTTCTGGCTCCGCAAACTGAATAACCGAAAAAAACGGGATAAATGAAATATTTGCCAAATAAAAAGAAATTTTATCAATTTATTTAAGCTGGGTTGTTTATTTTTTCCGCGCTTTCATCTAAAATTTTTCTGTGAATAAAAAAGATTTTTATTGGAAACTCGCTTATTTGCTAATGTCGGGCGGCGTTTTTTTGATTGACCAGACGACGAAAGCGTGGGCGGGCAGAACGCTGCGTCTGTTCGGCGATAAAGAAATTATTCCGGGTTTTTTGAATTTTGCCTATGCTCAAAATACGGGCGCGGCGTTTAGTTTTTTTAACGATCACGGCGACGCGGGACGCTGGGGACTTTCCGTGGTCGCGGGCGTGGCGGCGGTTTTAGTTTTATATTATTTTTGGCGCACGCCGAAAACTCACGACCGTTTGCTGGGCGCGCTGGGTTTGCTTTTGGCGGGAATCGCCGGCAATCTCACCGACCGTCTCAGATTCGGTTTCGTCATTGATTTTATTGATGTGCAGCTCGGCAACTGGCATTATCCGACTTTTAACGTGGCGGATGCGGCGATTTGCTTCGGCGCGGGTTTGCTGATTTTAGATATTTTTCGGTCGAAGAAAAGCGAAGTCAAAAGTCAGAAAATGGAAAGTTAGCTCAACGCACGACGGAGCGTCGCGGCAAAAATTCAGATTGTAACGCTTCACGTTGTGCCGCTTTACCTTCGACTGATACTGTCAATATTCCACTTGTCCTGCAAATTTTTCCTTTTAAGCTGCCGCCCGTCCGTTTCGCCCTAAAACAAAACATTTACAGCTTTTTAACGCGTCGGTTTCGGATAAACGACCGGACTTTTATTGCCGTCCTTATCAACCGCGCGAACGCCGAAAAAGTAGTTGTCCTTTGACATTTCTTTGGCGGTATAATTCGTGACATTGCCGACGAAAACCGAATTTGTCCAAAAAGGGGAAGTGGTGTCGCGCCAGACGACCTCGTAACCGGCTAAATCCGCGTCAGTGTTCGCGTCCCATTTTAAATCCGTGTTGTTAGTCAAACCCGCCGTAAGAATGCCGACGTTTTTCGGTTTGGCGGGCGCGAGCGCGAGCATCGCCAAACTCGCGGCGTTGACGCGCGTCACATTCGCCACGTAATCGAAATCAACAAATTCGGGCAGATCGCCGTATTGTTTGCCGTCCACCATTTTCACCGATTGATGCTGGTGCGTGTAATCTTCGTGCGGTTCGGTAAAACGCACCGCCGCGAAACCGTTTTCGAGAAACGGAATATGATCGCCGCCGCGCAAATATCTATCGCGCCGATAAATCAACTGAACTTTGAAATTCGGCGAATAAATGTCCGCCGCGTCTTTGATAAATCTTCCCAATTGGCGCGAAGCCGAATCGTTTTCACCGCCGACGCTGCGGCGCAAATTCGCCTGCTGTTCGGTTTCGTCCGACGGCACGCCTTCGGCAAAAACGCGCACCGATTGACGATCCGGCGCGTTTTTGTAACTCGTTACGCCGCCGATAATGTCGTTGGTGAACATCGCTTCGATATTCATTCCGGTTTTCTTCGCTTGTTCGGCAAAATAAGTCGCGCCGAGCAAACCTTGTTCTTCGCCGGGAACGGTCATAAAAATGATCGTCGCGTCAAATTTATATTTCGACATCACGCGCGCCATTTCCAGCGAAGCCGCCGTGCCGGAAGCGTCGTCGTTCGCGCCCGGCGCGTCGCACGTCGTGTCAGACGCGTTCAGGTTACACATCGAATCGTAATGACCGGAAACGACGTAAACGCGCGTCGGATCGGTCGTGCCTTTCAAAATCGCGTAAACATTCGTCAAAGTCGTCGCTTCTTTAACGCGCTTGTTCGCCGTCGGCTGCTGCACAAAAGTCTGTTTTTCGACTTGCAGACAATTGCCGCAATCGGCTGAGATTTTCTGAAATTCGCCGAACAAATAATCACGCGCCGCGCCGATTCCGCGCGTCGGATTATTCTGTTCGGACAAAGTGTTGCGTGTGCCGAACGAAACCAGTTTGCGAATCGTCGCTTCGATATTTTTCGCCGAAACTTCCTTCAGCATTTTTTGGATTTCAGGATTCGGTTTTTCTTTTGAATTTTGGGCGAAAACCGGAACGGTCAAAACAAGCGCGAACAGCGAAAAGATCAGCGTCAAACGAATTTTCATATTTTTTCCTCGACAACTAATTTAATACAACAAAGAAAATAATGCGAAATTATATTGTTAAAGTTAAAAACAAAAAGGGGAGAAAAGTAAATAAACATTCTTTTCCTTCATCGCTAAAAGCGCAATTTTTAATGATTTACTGTGTTTTTCAAAGTAACAATTCTCCAAAATTTAACTTTCGATAATTTCAAAACTCGTCGTAATTTCCGCCGTTGGGCGCACGGTCGCGGCGACGCTGCAATATCTCGTGTCGGAAAGTTCAATCGCCTGCGCCAACGCCTGTTCGGAAATGTCGCGTCCATAGACGATATGGTGAATATGCAATTTTATGAACGAACGCGGATGTTCTTCACGGCGCGTACCGGTGATTTCGGTTTTATAATCGGTAATCTGCTGGCGTTTTTTCTGCATAATCGAAACGACATCAACCGCTGTGCAAGCCGCGACGGAAACCAGAAGCATTTCGAGTGGCGACGGCGCGGATTTTCTATCACCTTTCGTATCAATAACTTGCGCGTGTCCGCTCGGCGTTGTGCCGATGAAAAAGTCGTCGCCGGCGTATTGGACGGTTGCTTTGTAATCGTTATTTGACATCAAAATTTTCCTTATTTTCAACGCGGTTTCCAAAGAATTTACGGAATGTTAACACATATTTTGAGAAACATTCGCCTTGATTTGCCGCTAGAACAACCTTTTGGCATAAAAAATGCTTCTTATGGTTGGCAGACATCATTTTGAAGTTTGCCAAAGCGTTTTGGAGAAGGAGAAAGACGATGAAAAGGACAAAAAGTTTGATTTCGATTTATTTGGCGGCAATTTTGATAATGTTCGGTTCAATCGCGCGAACCGACGCGCAAACTCGTCGCGGCGACCGTGATGTCAGTGATATTCTGCAAAGTCTGCGATCAAAAGTTGACGACTTTCGCGGCGATTTGGATTCCGAATCGCGCCGCGTCTCAAATAATCAAAATGAAATTAGCGACAATTTGCAAAATCTGGAAGACAGCATCAGCCAATTTGAAAGAAAATCTCAGCGCGGGCGCGAAAGTGCCGACGATGTGACGAATATTCTCAACGCCGCAAAAACTGTCAATGATTTTGTTTCCCGCAGTCGTTTCAGCAACAAAACCAACGCCGATTGGAATACCGCCCGCAGTTCCCTCGACCAACTCGCGGCAGCTTACAATATCGCCTGGAACTGGAGCGATAACCGTTCCAATTATCCGAACAATAATCGAAATTCAGGTGATAACCGTTATCCGAACAATCGAAATAACGACAATCGTTATCCGAACAATCAGCTTCCGCCGGTCAACTCCGACGGCAACGCTCTGACCGGAACGTATCAACTGGACACGGCGCGGAGCGAAGACGCGAACGCGATTGCTAACCGCGTGACCGGCAACGCGCGAATCAATGACGACACGCGCCGTGATTTGGAGGCGAAACTGGCGGCACCGGCGCAGATTTCCATTGACACGCGCGGCAATCAAATAACTTTAGCCTCGTCGAATGCCAAACAAATTACCTTTGCGGCGGACGGCAGCGACCGCACTGAAACGCTTCCCGACGGCAGGACGATTCGCGTTCGTTCGACACTGCGCGGTCAGGAATTGACCGTCTCAAGTTTGGGCGGCGAAACCGATTATACGATTGTTTTTACGCCGATTGACAACGGCAGCGCGCTGCGCGTCACGCGCCAGATTACGGCTGATTATCTGCCGCAGACGGTTTTTGCCGAGAGTATTTACAAAAAAACCGATGCCATCGCCCGGCTTGACGGTTCGGACGTTTCCAACGGTGATTATTCAAACGATAACGGAGATTATTCGAGCAATGATTCGGGCGATAATCGAAACAATTATCCGGCGGGAAATCGTAACAATTACCCGCCGAATAATTATCCGACCGCGCAAACCGGACGCACGGGAACTTTTATCGTTCCGAACGGCGCGATTTTGACGGGAAATTTGGAAAACGATATAAACACGAAAATTTCGCAAAACAACGACCGTTTTCGAATGACCGTTACTTCGCCAAATGAATATCGCGGCGCGGTGATTGAAGGTTATCTGTCGGGCATTGACCGTTCGGGAACGGTTTCGGGACGTTCGAAAATCACATTCAATTTTGAGCGAATTCGCCTGCCGAACGGACAAAATTACGATTTTGCGGGTTATTTGCAAAGCATTACCGACGACAAAGGCAAAACTGTTAAAGTTGACAACGAAGGCGTGGCGCAGGGCGATAATCAAACGAACGAAACGGTTAAACGCGGCGGCATCGGAGCGGGAATCGGTGCGGTCATCGGAGCCATTGCCGGCGGCGGGAAAGGCGCGGCAATCGGCGCGATTATCGGCGGCGGCGCGGGCGCGGGTTCAGTGGTTGTGCAGGGAAAAGACGACCTCGAATTAAAACCCGGTTCAACGATTACGGTGCAGTCTTCTTCGCCGATTCGATGATCTTGAAATAAAAATGTAATCGCCGCCGTCACTATCTGACGGCGGCGATTTGTCGTTTTTCCGCACGGATTGGACAGGGAAACGAGCTGCTAAATGAAAGAATAGAGATACATTTGTGCTTACTTATTTTCAAGCGGCACGACTCGCAAAATTCGGTCGTCTTCTTTGGTCGGATTGCCGCGCCCGTCGCGGTTGGAAGTTGAAAAATAAATTGAACCGTCGGGAGCTTCAGCGACTTCGCGGATGCGTCCGTATTGTTTTTCGAGCAATTTATCCTGTGAAACGATTTTTCTGCCGTCCAGCACAAGCCGAATAATCGCTTCGCCTTTCAAGGTTCCGAATAGGAAATTTCCCTTCAAATTGGGAAATAAACTCCCGCGATAAAACATTCCGCTGGCGGGCGCGACCGCCGGCGAATATTCGATAATTGCCGTTTCCATTCCTTCGCGCGTCATCGTGTGGCTGATTTTCGCCCAGCCGTAATTCTTTCCTTTTTCGACGATATTCACCTCGTCGCCGCCCGTGCGGTGAAATAAATCCACGCCGTCAATAATCGTCGGACCGTGTTCGGTTTGAAACATTAGATTCGTTTCCGGCTGCCAATCCATTCCCTGCGCGTTGCGGTGTCCGTAAGTCCAGATTTCAGGGCGCGCGTTTTTGATATTAACAAACGGATTGTCGGCGGGAATTGTGCCGTCGTCGTTTAAGCGCAGAGTTTTACCGTTGATCGAATCCAACTGTTGAGCGCGGGATTGTTTGGTCGCGTCGCCCGTCGTAATGTACAGTTTGCCGTCGGGACCGAATTTCAGACGAGTTCCCGAATGAAAACGCGATGCCGAAATCGCTTCGATAATCGTTTTCGGTTCAACCAGAGTTTCCCCGTTTTCACGGTAACGAGCGACGCGGACGTTTTGATTTTTGTCTGCGTCCTGATAACCGTAAGCCAGATAAACAAAGTGATTTTCCACAAAATCAGGATGCAGAGCCATTCCCATTAAACCGCTTTCGCCCGACAGTTCAATGTCGGGAACAGTGAAAAACGGCGCGGCGCGAAGTTTGCCTTTTTCGATCACGCGCACTCGTCCGGGACGTTCGGTGAAAAACATTCGACCGTCCGGCGCGAAAACGATTGACCAGACGACCTCCAAATTAGTTGCTGTCGTTTCGACGTGAAACTTCGGTACGGTTTTCGACGCGGGGATTTTCGGGAAATCCCGCCAGCCTTCCGCCGCTGAACAACTAATGCCGGCGACTGCCGTCAAAAATAAGGCGGCGTAAAAAGTTCGTCGGTAAAAATTTTTTAATTTCATCGCAAAATGCTGCTTTTTATAAAGAGATTTCAATTTATTTTTGAGATGCGTCGGCGACCATCGGCGATGCGATAATTATTTCGCAATCGCCATTTATGTTCTAAAAACAACTGAATTCGTATTCGACGAAACCGGAAAAATCGCCTATTTGAACAAAAGCGGCGGACAATTTAAAAAATCGTTCGCCGCTTTTGCCTGTGCCAATAAATTCTGTTTGCAGATTATTAATTGGTAAAAATTACTTCATTCCTTTGTCAATGTTTTTGATTTGATCAAGATGCGATTTCAGCGTCGGTAAGGTCTTTGCCGCAAACGCCTTAACGCCCGCGTCAGTCGCGGCGGTTGTTTGTTTTTCAAAATCCGCCACGTCTTTCTCATGATCTTCAACCATCATTTTGACGTACTCCTTGTCGAACGCCGCGCCGGAGAGTTTGGATAATTTATCTTCGTCTTCCTTTTGTTTGGCGGTCATTTCGGTCGGCAGCGTCACATTTTTTTCCGCCGCCAGCGTTTTCAGATCGGCATTGGCTTTGCCGTGGTCAGTGACCATTCTCTGTCCGAAAGCCTTAACTTCAGGACTTTGCGCTTTCGCAGCGGCAAGTTCGCCGAGTTTAACTTCCGCCATTCCGCCCTGCGCCGCATCGTCCATAAATTCCTTGTCCGCACTCGAAACGCTGCCGCTCATATTTGAATTCATCATATTAGCGTTTGAATTCATCATATTAACATTGCTATTAATCACAACCGCAGTGTTGGAGTTAGCGTTCATCACCGCTCGGTTAGTGTTTACCGTCGTATCGCCGCACGCCGCCAAGCCGAGTGCCGCGACGCTGAGAACCGTGATTTTTGTAATAGTCTTCATCATTATAAAAGTTTCCCTCCTGGTTTAAGTCAAAGTTTGGTTTACAAAAAAAACTGTTTCCCGTAAATTCGGCAAACAATTTTGTGTAACAAATTGTTACTTTAAAAGCTCAAAAATTATATTCACGCAAACCTGATGCCACATATTCTGCGTTTTTGTGCATCAATTAGGCACAGAAAACACGTTAAATGTAAAAGCGCGTCAACTTATCTTATAACATCGGCGCGCTTTGGCAGCTCAAAAAATATTCGAAACTGGTCGTTTTATTTGCTGTCGCTCATTTTATCGGTGGTTTTGCTGTTCATTTTTTTGTCCATTTTACCGCCTGACATTTTGTTCATTAGATTTCGCGCCATATCAAGATGTGACTGTAAAGTCGGCAGAGTCTTGGCGGCGAAGGCTTTCGCTTCCGCATCCTTTCCGCTGTCGGCTTCTTTTTTGAACGTCGCTACGGCTTGTTCGTGGTCTTTGACCATTGTTTTAGCATATTCGCGGTCAAGGGCATCGCCTGATAAGGCGGACAGCTTATCGTTTTCCGTTTGGTGTTTAGCGTCCATTGCCGCCGGCAATGTGACGTTTTTATCCGCCGCGACTGATTTGAGTTCATCGCCCGCCGTCGTATGATCGTCAATCATCTTCTGCGCGAATTGTTTGACATCATCGTTGGAAGACTTGCTCAAGGCTGTTTGGCTCAAACCGATTTCGTTCATCCCGCTGGTCGCCGCCATCATCATAAATTGGCTGTCGGCATTCTTTTTGTCCGAAGACTTCATTTTGCCGCCGGGGTTCATCGTGCTGTCCTGGGCGAATCCGCTGACCACAAACATTGTTAAAGTCAAAATCGCCCCGAATAAAATCGTTTTTTTCATTGTTATTGCTCCCTTAGTTCGTTGATTTAAAATTCGTCTGAAAGTTTCCATAGTGAAACGTTTTCATACAGACATTTCAGTGCGGCTGCTTAATGCAAGATTCAGACCAAAAAAACGGCTTGATCGGCGGAGATTTTTATTTCCAAAAAAAGTATAATCATAAAATAAATCGGAAACGACGCTTATGGAAATTTTCGGAATCAAATTTATCGGTGTGAACGCTGAAAACGGGCATAAATTTCTGCTGACAATTTTAGCGATTCTTATTATTTTATTCGTCAGTTATCTGCTGCGAAAACTGACGAATACAGTTTTGGGCAGCGAACAGCTTGAACGGGAAAAGTTTTGGACTAAACAGGGAATCAGTTTGTTCACGGCGATTTTGCTGATCGTGACGCTGATGTCAATTTGGTTTAACGATCCGGGACGACTGACCACCGCCGTCGGGCTGGCTTCTGCCGGACTTGCTTTCGCGCTGCAAAAAGTGGTCACTTCAATCGCCGGTTATTTCGTTATCCTGCGCGGCAGAAACTTTACCGTCGGCGATAGAATTTCGATGGGCGGCGTGCGCGGCGATGTCATCGGACTCGGTTTTATTCAAACGACGATTATGGAAATGGGACAGCCGCCGCCCGTGCAGAACGCGGATCCGGCGATGTGGGTGAAAAGCCGCCAGTTTACCGGACGCATCGTGACGGTCGCCAACAGCACCATTTTTGAAGAGCCGGTTTTTAATTACACGCGCGATTTTCCGTTTATCTGGGAAGAAATTTCAATCCCGATCACATATGAAGATAAACGCGTCAAAGCTGAAGAAATAATGCTCGCGGCGACCACGCAGTACGTTTTAAAAATCAGCGAGCTGAGTTCCGCCGCCGTCAAAAAACTGGAAGCGGATTATTACGTCAACGTTAATGATTTCGAGCCGCGCGTTTTTTACCGCATCACCGATAACTGGCTCGAATTGACGATTCGCTTTATCGTCAGCGAACACAAGGTGCGCGATGTCAAAGACGCGATCAGCCGCGAAATACTCAGAGGTTTCGACGGGGAAGGCATCGGCATCGCCTCGGCGACTTATGATGTGGTCGGTTTCCCGCCGCTGCGGATTGAAGACCCGCGAAACGGAAAATCCGTCAAGACCGTAGAAGATACATCAGCGGCGGCAGGAAAAAACTGATTGAAATATAAAACACCGGCGGAATTTGGAATTCAAGAGCAATGATGAATTCCAAGTTCCGCCGGTATTAAAATTGCCGATAAAAATCACTGAATGTTACGCGGAGGCGACAAACTTCATCGCCGCGCCGTTCATACAATAGCGCAGACCCGTCGGTTTCGGACCGTCATCAAAAACGTGACCGAGATGCGCGTCGCAGCGGTTACATAAAACTTCGGTGCGCGTTTCTGAAAGACTGTTGTCAACTTTTTCCCGAATATTTACTTTCTTAATCGGCGCGTAAAAACTCGGCCAGCCCGTGTGCGAATCAAATTTGGTCGCGGAACTGAAAACCGGCAAATTGCAGCAAATACAGGCAAACACACCTTTTTTCTTGATTTTGTTAAGCGGACTCGAATAAGGTGCTTCCGTCCCCGCTTCTCTTGTTATTTTATATTGTTCGGGAGTCAAAATCTTTTTCCATTGAGCATTGGTTTTGATGACCTTTTTAAACGGTAAATCATCCTTTGTGCCGACCAGCGAATTGATTTTGCTGACTGCCGCTGCTTGAACATCGCCCGCCGAAATCAGCGAAAACCCGCTGGCGGCGATCAAAGCTCCGAATATCGTTCCCGATTTCAAAAATTCACGTCTGTCCATAATTTTTCTCCTTTCCATATTCTATAATATTATTCGCGTTTCGGTAGATTTTGGATTCATTTCAGATGGTTGTCAGCTTGATGAATTAGTTTGCTAAGTCAGAAATATCTGTGTCAGCAGACGGTTGCAAACAAATACCACAAAATATCGGTAAATGCTCAAACTATTGCGTTTAATAGCTGATTCTAACTCGGATTGATAACCGGCGAGTTTTTCCGGTATTTGTAAGCAGCCAAAAATCTATACGGGATAACCCGATGAAGAAGGAAAACAGTCACCGAACGCGGCGCGGAGTTTCGGTGTCGGTTTCGGTCTGACCGACAAAAGCGATAAAGTGGTTTTTAAAAGCATTTTATCCTTCGATATAATGGCGTTGCGCCTGACGCAGTTACCTAAAAGACCGTTTCGCAAGCGATAACGTAAATTTCAGCTCGACTTTCTCCAAATTCGGTGACGAAGCGGTGTAGATAGTCATCAAATCAAGGAGAAAAATTATGGCGGAAACCACTCAAACAATTGATCCAAAGCAGACTGCATTGCTGGTAATGGATTATCAAACCGCGATTATCGGTCGGCTTGGCGACGCGGACGAATTGTTGTCGCGGATGGCGAAGGTCATCGAAACGGCGCGCGGTCGGGGAATTCAAATCGGTTACGTGCGCGTCGCTTTCGACGATGACGATTACGCCGCGATACCGGAAGCCAACAAAATTTTCGCCGGAATCAAGTCAAACCGGCAAATGTCTGATAAATCTCCCGAAACCGCCATTGACGAGCGCATCGCGCCCGCCGCCGGTGATATTATCGTCCGCAAAACCCGCGTCGGCGCGTTTTCGACGACCGATCTCGACGAGCAGCTTCGCGCTCTCGGCATTGATACGCTGATTCTTGCCGGCATTGCGACGAGCGGAGTCGTGCTGTCAACGCTGCGCGCCGCCGCCGATCTGGACTATCAAATCTTCGTTATCTCCGACTGCTGCGCGGATGCGGATTCGCAGGTTCACGACGTGCTGATGAACAAAGTTTTTCCGCGCCAAGCCGAAATTATTGATTCATCGCAGTTCGCTCAAATAATTTCAGGGCAGAGAAAAGAAGGAGAATGACGGAAAACAGCCGACTTAGCCGCGCGTTGGGGAAAACATTTATTTCCCTCAAAAACCGAAACTTCCGTTTGTTCTTCATCGGTCAAACGATTTCTAATACGGGCAACTGGCTAACCAATGTCGCGCTCACTTTGCTGGTGCTGAAAATCACCGGCAGCGGTTTCGCGGTCGGCGCGCTCGCCGCCTGTCAATATGGTCCGATTCTTTTTCTTTCGGCGTGGGCGGGCGCGATTGCCGACCGTTCCGACAAACATCGTCTGCTTTTAATTACGCAGAGTCTGGAAATGGCGCAGTCAATCGGGTTGGCGATACTGGCTTTTATGCCGCACCCGCCGCTCGGTGGACTTTACACGCTGGCTCTCGTCGGCGGAACGCTGCTCGCTTTCGACAATCCGCTGCGGCGTTCCTTCGTCAGCGAAATGGTGGCGCACGAAGATATTTCCAACGCCGTCGTTTTATACAGCACCATCGTCAACGTCTCGCGCATTTTCGGACCGGCGTTGGCGGGACTGTTGATCGTCACTTTGGGTTACGGCTGGGGTTTTACGATTGACGCGGCATCATATTCGGCGGTTCTCATTTGTCTCGTTATGATGCGACCGGCGGAACTCTACCGAACGCCGCCGAAACCGCGCACCAAGGGCGAAGTCCGCGCCGGTCTGCGTTACGTCAAATCGTTGCCGCTGTTGTGGATCAGCTATGTGATGCTCGCCGCTATCGGAATGCTTTCATATAACTTTACCGTCACGCTGCCGCTGTTTGTCACCGACACGCTGCACAGCACGGAAAGCGTCTTCACAATTCTCTATTCGGTTTTCAGTTTCGGCGCGGTCGTCAGCGCACTGATCGTCGCGCACAGAAATTTCGTGCGGATGCGCCACATCATCAGCGGCGCGGGTTTTCTCGGTCTGACGATGATTCTGCTCGCATTTACGCCGGGAATTAAAACCGCGCTGCCGATGATATTTCTCGTCGGAATGGCGAGCATTCTTTATATGACGGCGACCACCGCGTTAGCCCAAATCGAAGCCAAACCCGAAATGCGCGGACGAGTTCTGGCACTTCAAACCGTGCTGATGGGCGGCACACGGCTCATCGGCGGACCGGTTTTAGGCTGGCTCGCAGACGTTCTCGGCGGACGCGCGCCAATCATCTTCGGCGGAACCGTCTGCCTTATCGCCGCCGTTTTCGGCTATTTTATGTCCCGCCGCTACATCGAATAACCGGCGATTTCATTTGTAAAATTATGAAATAACGCTCCCGCAAACATAGATTCAAACGAGAATAAAAGATGAGCGAAACACCAAATTGGTATAGAATTAGATTAGAGGAAAAAATTATGTTAGCAGTTTTAGAAGCCACAATCACAAAAACATCGTCCAATGGCGTAAAGCCTCATTTGATTACGGTTGATAGATATAACCGGATGATCGAAGCCGGAGTTTACACGGAAAACGACCGCATCGAATTGCTAAACGGGGAGATTATTGAAACTATGCCAAAAGGACCAAAGCACTCGGTTTTAAATGATGTAGTATTGGAATTATTTAAAGAAAAACTCGGCGGAAAAATCTATGCACGTTCACAAAACCCTATTATTTTAGATAATTTTTCCGAACCCGAACCCGATATTGTGTTGGTCGAACCGCCGAGTAAAAAGTATCTTCAAAGTCATCCGACACCGGCGGACATTTTTCTCATAATGGAAATCTCCGACACAACTTTGATTTACGACCGCGAAGCCAAAGCCCGCGCCTATTCGCGCAACGGCATTCGGCAGTATCTGCTGTTAAATTTGCAAAACGAAACCATCGAAGACTTCCGCGAACCCGGCGCGGACGGCTATGAATTCAAACGCACTCTGCGAAAAGGCGATGTTTTTAATTTAGTCGCTTTTCCTGAAATTGAGATAAATTTGGATGATTTGTTTTGAGAAATTCCGATAAGAATCTGCACACCTCGATCAGAAAATTCTAATTAATTATTTTTTGGCAGAAAGAGTAAAACTTCAACTTGCAGCAACTTAACAAAAGCCTTTTCGATTAAAGGCTTAACCTCTTTCCAATCCAATGCCCATCACGCCGACACAATTGACCGCATTTACCAACGCTTCGGCTTTTGCTTCAAACAGATTTCCAACAGTTTCTTCTATCATTGAATTTTATTTTTCTTTACAATGCTTTTAACTTAAAATATAAACGATGTCGAAACAAGACGCTTATCACAGCCAAGTCCGAAATGCCCTTGAAAAAGACGGTTGGAAAGTAACTCACGATCCGCTGACAATTCGGCTTGAGGATGTGAAATTTTATGTTGATTTAGCGGCGGAAAAGACGATTAAAACAAGCGGCGAAACGCGAAAAGCTGCCATTGAAATAAAAGTTTTCGGCGGACTTTCATTTCTCAACGAATTTGAAAAAGCAGTCGGACAGTATTTGATTTACAAACAATTTTTGGACGATTTATTTCCCGAACGCATTCTGTTTTTAGCGATTGCCGATAATGTTTTTGAAGAATCTTTTTCGCTTCCTTCAATAAACGCCGTTGTTTCCAAACAAAAAATCAAACTGCTCGTTTTTAACCCCGAACTTGAGGAGATAATAAAATGGATAGAATAGAAAATTACCGACAAATCTTAGAAAAAATCGTCAAACGCCACGCGCAATTTCAACCCGCCAACGGCGAAATCAAAACTCACGCCGTCATTGATGCCGAAACCGGCGATTATATGGTCGTAGATTCCGGCTGGAACGAAAAAGGGCGACGAATTTACGATGTCGTCCTGCACTTTCGCCTGCAAAACGACGCGGTTCACATCGAACGCAACAACACCGACGCGGAAATCGTTCAAGAACTTCTCGAATCAGGCATCGAAAAAGACGACATTATTTTGAGTTACAACGCTCTGCCGTTTCAAAGATTAAACAATTTGATTGCCGCTTGATTACTTATTACTTGGCAGAAATAGCAAAACTTCAACTTTCTGTAAATTAATAAAAGCCTTTTTAATTAAAGGCTCAACCTCGTTCCAATCCAAACCGCCGAGTCCGCATCCGAGCGCGGGCATCGCCATTGATTTGATCTCATACTGCTCAACCGCTTCAGCCAAACTCTGCAAACCGCTTTCAATATCCGCAATGCGGCTTTGGTCGCGCCAGTGATTTTTGGTCGGAAAATTGACGATAAAACGCGGATTATGTTGAGTTTTCAACTCGAAAATGTGAACTTTTCCTATTGCCAATTCGCCTTTTTGACAAGCGAGTTTGTAATCATTGAAATACGCGGCGGGAAACTTTTGCCGAAATTGCAGCGCGATTCCTTTTCCCATTACGCCGACACAATTAACCGCATTTACCAACGCTTCGGCTTTTGCTTCAAACAGATTTCCAACAGTTTCTTTTATCATCTTGATTAATTTTATAATATACATATATATCTTGACTTAAACGCATTGCCGTATCAAAAATCAAACGATTTGATTGTGGCATGAAATCTTTTGTTAAATAGTAATTTTTATTGGCGGTTTGTTAGTTATAGAATTATGGCGGGATTATAGTTTTACATGAATTAGGCTCTATTTTCTCATAGGACAAAATTTTTATGCAAAAAATACAAGTTACACCTAACGGAATAAAGAAACATCTCAGAAGATATAAAGTTGCTGATTCGATTGCAGAGTATATTTGGAACGGATTTGATGCAGGCGCAACCGAAGTTAAAGTGAATTTTGAAAATCACGAAATGGGCGGCATTTTTAATCTTCAAATACAGGATAACGGAATCGGCATTAATAACAAAAAACTGTCTCATAAATTTAAACCATTTTTGGAATCGGAAAAAGAATTAGACCCAAATGCACCAAGACTAACCTCCGACATTCATGGAAGGAATGGAGTTGGCAGATTAACTTTTTTTAATTTTGCAGAAGGTGCAGACTGGAAAACAACATATAGAGATGGCGGGAATAATTGGTCGTATGAAATAAAAATTCTTTCAAAGGAACTAAATTCATACACCTCAACTCAACCAGTCGTGAGTGATTCCGAAACAGGAACAACAGTTAATTTTGATAAAATTTTTGGACTGACTTCTTATGCTTTTGAAAACGAAATACAAGATTACATAAGCAGAGAATTTGGGTGGTATTTAGAACTTTATTCTAACAAAAAAACTTTAATCATAAATGAAATTCCTTTTGACTATTCCACTTTAGTAAGCGAAAGAGAAACTAAAAAAATAAAATTGAACGGCTCATCCTTTGATGTGAGATATATTAGGTGGAGTAAAAGACTCAACGATGAATATTCGAGATATTATTTTATTGATTCCAAAGATAAAGAAAATCATACTGAAACAACCACCTTAAATAACAAAGGCGATCATTTTTTCCACAGTTTGTTTGTTGAAAGTAGCTTTTTCGATAATTTTGATTACCAAATTAATCTTTCACCGATGTATCGTGATTTGCCTCAAGGAAAAACTTATAAAGTATTACAAACCCGAATTGAAGATTATTTGCGAGATAAAAGAAAGCCTTTCTTAAAAGCTGGGGCTGAGAAACTAATTATTGATTTGGAGAGCAACAATGCTTTACCTAATTTTGGAACAAATGAGTGGGACAAAATAAGAAAGGAAAATTACGAAGATTTTATAAAGGAACTTTATCAAGTCGAACCTAAAATTTTTACAGGTTTAAATATTCAACAGCAAAAAACCTTTTCAAATTTGCTGTTTTTGGTGATGGACAGCGGTGAAAGAGATGAGTTATTAGAAATCATTAGCCAAATTGTTCAATTAACATCAGAAGACAGAAAACACTTGGCAGATACGCTAAAAGTAACGACTCTTACAAACATAATTAAGACCATAAAACTTATTGAAGATAGATACAAAGTGGTCGCTGATTTAAAAGATTTAGTTTTTAACAAAGAGTTTGGGGCAAAAGAAGTTCCTCATTTGCAAAATGCTGTTGAGAAGCACTATTGGATTTTTGGCGAGCAATATCATTTAGTAACTGCCGCAGAACCAAAATTTGAGGAAGCATTAAGAAGATTTGTTTATAAAATCAGAGAAGAAAAGATTGATGGCAAAATTGACCACGAAGATAAGTTGGCTGAAATGGATATTTTTATGGTTCGGCAACAGATGATTGACAAGGAAAAGTTAATAAACAGCGTTTGTGTTGAATTAAAACATCCTAAAATCAATTTAGGCAAAAAGCAGGTTTTGAGATTGCAAGATTATAGAGATGTTATTTTAAGTGCGGATGAATTTAGGGGCAAAAACATATTCTGGGAATTTCATTTAATCGGGAATGGTTTTGACAATACTGGCTATATTGAGCGGGAAATTGAAAGTGCTAAAACCCACGGAGAAGAATCATTAATATACTCAATTGAAAATTGCAAAATGTATGTTAAGACTTGGAGCGATGTTTTCGCAGAGTTTGAACTTAAACATAACTTTTTGTTGGAAAAGCTAAAATTAGAGCGTGATAAGTTAGCATCAGATAATAAATCGGCTGATGATATTGTTAAGAAAATTGGAGAAAATTCAGCGGTAAGTCCTCCACAAATGGCAATGCCAAAATAGATTTAAGGTGATCAAAAGTCTAAAGTATATAAAGCAAAAGTTTTCAGCGGAGCAAAAAGCTGAGAGTTGTTCCGGGCAGAACAAGACGCTAAAAACCTGATGCAAATAATAAAATCAAATAAACAATTCCGCCGACACTTTGAAAAATTCCGCTAAGGCTTTGGCTTGGGTTTTGGTGATTTCTCTTTTGCCGCTGACGGCTTCGGAGACGCGGCTTTTTGAGCCGAAGATTTCGATTAGGTCTTTTTGTTTCAGATCGCGGGCGTTCATCATTTCGATTAAAACTTCCTGCGGCGAAGCGTCGCGCGGCTGATAAAATTTTTCTTCAAAATCGGCGATCAGTTTTCCTAAAAGTTCGAGCAGAGCGTTTTCTTCAAAAGACAATTTATCGCCTTTTGCCAACAGGTTTTCGACGATCAAAATCACACGCTCGTTTTCCTCTTCCGTTTTAATAACGCTCGGAAGCGTTTCGGTCAAAAGTTTGCCATACTTTTGCGGATTTACTTTTTCGGCAACTCTAATCATAATTTCCACTTTTCCTTGTCATATTCGCTGTGCGTCAAGATATGTCGGATCAAAATCAATTGCGAATCAAAATGGATTTCTGCGATCAATCTGTAACTATTTCCCGCGATATTGAAAACCACAAAATGCCCGACTAGATCGGCGTGCGGGTAGTTTTCTCTGACTTCGACGATATTTTGCCACGCTGCCTTTTTTGCAATCTTATACCACGAACTAAGTGAAGACTCCGAATTCGGATGCAAAGCCGCGAATTCCCGAATTTTTCGGTATGAAATCGTGTTCATTTTATATTTGTCTGCGGATTCTCATTTTCTTCACAACTGCTCACTTCAAAGTTACCGATGTGGGAACTTTTTGTCAAGAACTTTGGGAAAGGTTCGGATTATCGTAAAATATAAAATCGAAGCAAAAGTTTTCAGCGGAGCGAAAAGCTGAGAGTTGTTCCGGGCGGAACATTACGCTAAAAACCTGATGCGGATAATGCCGACGAAGGGAGAAAAACGATGAGTGAAAAGAGTGAAAATAAAGTAAATACGGAATTAAAAGAAAAAACGAGCGACGAAGTTGCGTTGCCGAGTTCGCGGAAGGTTTATGTCGAGACGAACGGCGATACGATGAATGAAAATAAACATCATTTGCGCGTGCCGTTTCGGGAAATCGCGCTCAGTCCGTCGCGGGATATGAATGATGCGGTTGAGGAAAATCCGCCGGTGCGCGTTTATGATACGAGCGGCGTGTGGACTGATCCGCAGGCGAAATGCGATGTGCGCGAAGGTTTGCCGCAGTTGCGGCGCGAGTGGATTACGGGGCGCGGCGATGTCGAAGAATATGTCGGGCGCGAAATTCTGCCGCAGGATAACGGTTATTTGACCAAAGGCGCGGAAGACATCGCCAAGATTAAAGACAGCGGCAAGCTCGAAGAATTTCCGGGTTTGAAACGCGCGCCGCTTCGTGCAAAAGCGGGCAAAAATGTTTCGCAGATGTATTACGCGCGGCAAGGAATCATCACGCCGGAAATGGAATATGTGGCGATTCGGGAAAATTTGGGGCGGCAGATCGCGTTTGAAACTTTAGCGAACGGACGCGAAAACGAGCGCGATTCGCTTTATCATCAGCATAAGGGCGAATCGTTCGGCGCGGCTTTGCCGAAATTCGTGACACCCGAATTCGTCCGCGATGAAGTCGCTCGCGGGCGGGCGATTATTCCGGCGAATATCAATCATCCCGAATCCGAGCCGATGGCGATTGGACGCAATTTTCTCGTCAAAATCAACGCCAATATCGGGAATTCGGCGATTGCCAGTTCAATCGAAGAAGAAGTCGAAAAGATGCGCTGGTCAACTTTGTGGGGCGCGGATACGGTGATGGATTTGTCAACGGGCAAAAATATTCACGCCACACGCGAATGGATTTTGCGAAATTCGCCCGTTCCGATTGGGACTGTGCCGATTTATCAGGCACTCGAAAAAGTGAACGGCAAAGCCGAAGATTTGACGTGGGAAATTTACCGCGACACTTTGATCGAACAGGCGGAACAGGGCGTTGATTATTTCACGATTCACGCGGGCGTTCGCCTGCCGTATATTCCGATGACGGCGAAACGGACGACGGGAATCGTTTCGCGCGGCGGTTCGATTATGGCGAAATGGTGTCTCGCGCATCACGAGGAAAGTTTTTTATACAGGAGGTTTAGAGAGATTTGCGAGATTATGCAGGCGTATGACGTTTCGTTCAGTCTGGGCGACGGCTTGCGTCCCGGTTCGATTGCCGACGCGAACGACGAAGCGCAGTTTGCCGAACTCGAAACGCTCGGCGAATTAACGAAAATCGCGTGGGAATTCGACGTGCAGACGATGATCGAAGGTCCCGGTCACGTCCCGATGCACTTGATAAAAGAGAATATGGACAAACAGCTCGAAGTCTGCGGCGAAGCTCCGTTTTACACGCTCGGACCTTTAACGACCGACATCGCGCCGGGTTACGACCACATCACGAGCGGCATCGGCGCGGCGATGATCGGCTGGTTCGGCTGCGCGATGCTCTGCTACGTTACGCCGAAGGAACATCTCGGTCTGCCCAACAAAAAAGATGTCAAAGAAGGAGTGATAACTTACAAACTCGCGGCGCACGCGGCGGATTTGGCAAAAGGACATCCGGCGGCGCAAATCCGCGACAACGCACTCTCGAAAGCGCGGTTTGAATTCCGCTGGGAAGACCAGTTCAATCTCGCCTTAGACCCGGAAGTCGCCCGCGAATACCACGACGAAACGCTTCCCGCCGAGGGCGCGAAACTCGCCCATTTCTGCTCGATGTGCGGTCCGCATTTCTGCTCGATGAAAATCACGCAGGAAGTCCGCGAATATGCGGCAAAGGAAAATATCGAAGCCGAAAAAGCCTTAGCCGTCGGAATGGCTGAAAAGGCGAAGGAATTTACGGCGACAGGAAGCGAGATTTATCACGGTAAGCCCGAAGGTGTGGACGATCATCATTAGTTTCTAAATAAAATTTTAAACTGTATTCTTAATTTTTTGCCAATCGCCCGCGCTGTTTTAAACAACAAAATGGACTACATAAGCATTGCAAAAGAAATTATTGAATTGCAAAACGCCGATTTGGAATTGAGGGATAAACTTATTCAAAACGGGCGGTTGTTTGACGGTTACAACAGCGAAATGGAGGCGTTGCATAACAAACACGCGAAAATTTTAAACAATATCATTGATAAAATCGGCTATCCGACAGCAGATAAAGTCGGCAAAGAGGCAAACGAAGCGGCTTGGCTGGTGATTCAACATTCAATCGGACAGCCGGAATTTATGAAGAAATGTGCTGTTCTTTTAGAAAAAGCCGTTGAAGAAAATCAGGCTGACGCTCAACAATTAGCCCGTTTGACTGATAGAATCGCAGTTTTTGAAGGACGACTGCAATTTTATGGAACAAACTTTGACTGGGACGAAAACGGCGAACTAAGTCCATCTCCATTTGATAACTTAAAAAAAGTTAATCAAAGAAGAAAATCAATCGGCTTGAATTCGCTTGAAGAACAAACAAAAATAATCCGGCAACACGCTAATGCGGAAAATCATACTTCGCCCGCCGATATGAATTTAAGAAATAAAAGGGCTGATGAGTGGCGGGTAAAAGTAGGTTGGGTAAAATAAAAAATAGCCGTCGGAATGGCGGAAAAGACGAAGGAATTCACGGCGACGGGAAGCGAGATTTATCACGGAAAGCCGGAAGGTGTGGACGATCATCATTAGACAATAGACAAATTCTTAGACGCTTTATCCAAACTCTTGAGTTTCGTAGGAACAATTAAAATATTTTCAAGCGATAACCCAAAATTTAGATTCGTCCTGTAAAGACGGAGTTATAATTTTGACCGACCCACAAAATCTTATCTGATGAAAAATAAAATTTATATGTTTGACGCAGATGGTGTCGTGATTCAAAGTCAGATGTTTAGTTATAAATATGCTCAGGAATTTAATGTAAACATTTCCGAATTAGATGATTTTTTTAAGACTGATTTTCAAGAGTGTTTAGTTGGAAAATCTGATTTAAAAATTGCGATAGCACCTTGGCTTAAAAAATGGAATTGGTCGAAATCAGTTGATGAACTTCTAAATTATTGGTTCAAGGCGGAACACAACATAAATTATGACCTGATTAAAAGTATTAGAGAACTTCGGAAAAACAAGAGAAAATGTATTTTAGCGACAAATCAAGAAAAATACAGACTTGAATATATGAAAAAGGAAATGGATTTTGAAACGACTTTTGACAAAATATATTCTTCAAATCTGATCGGATTTAAAAAACCAAGCGTCGAATATTACAGACACATTCTCGACGATTTGAATGAAAATCCGGGCAATATAATATTTTATGACGACAGACAGGAAAATATTGAAAGTTCAAAATCATTAGGGATTAATGCACATTTGTATAACACAGACCTAAAATTTTTAATGGAATAAAAGACAAAAGCGTTTGCGGGCGGAATGAGTGAAAAGGCGAAGGAATTTACCGCGACGGGAAGCGAGATTTATCACGGTAAGCCCGAAGGCGTGGACGGTCATCATTAAATTAAGACTCGAAATAAATAACTTATGAACGCATCCGAAACAAAATTTCAACCGATTATTGAAGGCACTAAACAATATGTTGTTCCACTTTTTCAACGAGCATATAGTTGGAAAAAAGAAAATTGGAGTGTGCTTTGGGATGATCTGCTTTGGTTATGCGAGAATAGTGAACCCAAAAGCCATTTCATCGGCTCGATTGTAACAATGCCGACGGTTACTGTTCCCGAAGGCATTTCAAAATTTTTACTGATTGATGGACAGCAGAGATTAACAACGCTTTTCATTTTACTTTCTGCGGTTAGAGATAAAGCTCTCGGCGACGGTTTGGAAGACCTTTCCAGAGAAGTGCAAATGACGATGATTGTAAATCCGTTCAAGAGCGGTTTAGATCATCATAAATTACTGCCGACTCAAACAGATAGAGCATCATTTGAATCGCTGATTCTGTCAAGAGATTTTGACAATCAGAGTAAAATTACTGAATGCTACAGTTTTTTTGAAAGGAAGTTAAAAACTTCAACCGTTGATTTGCTAAATCTCACTTCAGTAATTACAAATCGTTTATCAGTTGTCAGTATCGTGCTTGATTATGATGACAATCCGCATCTTGTTTTTGAGAGTCTGAATGCAAAAGGGCTTCCGCTGACGCAATCAGACTTAATCAGAAACTATTTTTTTATGCGGATTCACGTTGATGAGCAAGATTCCATTTACAGACAATTTTGGCAACCGATGCAGGAAATGTTAGGTGAAAATCTAACCGAATATATCCGTCACTTTTTGATGAGAAACGGAACATTTGTCAAGCAAAGTGATGTTTATTACACTTTGAAGGATAGAATAGGTCAAACAATCGCCCTTGATTTCCTAAAAGAAATACATAAGTTTTCAAATTATTACTACCGGCTCTTATTTCCCGAAAACGAGCTTACAATCGAACTTAAATACCATTTGGAAAGAATTAAAAGATTAGAAGTAACAACTGCATATCCATTTTTGTTGAATTGCTATAACGAATATGTAGAAGAACGACTGACTTTAGAGGAATTTCAAACAATTTTCAGATATTTGGAAAATTATTTGATTAGACGATTTGTTTGTAATTATCCGAGCAATCAACTTAATAAAATTTTCCCTGTTCTTTTTGACCAAGCAAAATTGAGTGCGCCGAATGATTTGGTGGAAGGTGTTAGGCTAACTTTACAGCAAAAGGATTATCCCAAAAATTTAGAGTTTCGCTCAAGACTCATCGAATCAAAATTATATGGTTCGGGTGATCGGCGTGTAAAGACAAAACTTTTGCTTGAAACTTTAGAAACTTTTTTTGCACATAAAGAGCAAGCAAGTTTTGATAATTTGACAATTGAACACATAATGCCGCAAACCATAACCGAATGGTGGCAGAATGAATTAGGTGAAGATTGGCAAGTTACACACGAACTTTGGCTGCACACGCTCGGAAATCTTTCTTTGACCGGATACAATCCTGAACTTTCAAACGCCGACTTTCCCACAAAGCAAAATTTGTTGAATCAAAGTCATTTGGAATTGAACAAATATTTCGGAAACCTTTCGGTTTGGAATCAAACGGAAATCGAACGACGCTCAAGCAAATTAGCAGATAAAGCCTTAAAAATTTGGGTTTATTTCGGCGATTCGCAATCGTCGGTTGATTCAACGAATATAATTGACGAAGTAACCGGAAAAGTTCCGAGAGTGGTTTCGATTTTAGGGCAAACCAACACTGTCGCATCGTGGCGTGATGTTTTAGAAAGCACAATGAATACAATTGGAATCGTTGAACCCGAAGCCTTTGAGTTGCTGGCAAATGATTATTCAAGATTTATAAGTGCAGATTCGGTGGGTTTACGTTCATCAAGACAACTTCAAAACGGTTATTTCATCGAAACCAACTTATCTGCCAAAAGTATTCATAGATTTTGTGTTCAAGCCATTGAATCAATCGGACTTACAAAAGAAGATTGGATTGTGGAAACAAACAATTAAAATAAAGCAGAAGCACAAATAAAATTTCAGAATCCCGAAAGGGCTTATCGCAACCGTAAGCGAAATTTATCACGGCAATTTGCCCGAAGTCTCGCACCAGCATCATTGATTTTAGTAATGATATTTCGATAAAACTCTTATGTGTTGTATTTTCAGGCAACACGGGAACGAGTTGAAAACTATGAGTAAATTATTTTACTTAGCCGCAATTTTATTTTTATTTGTTGATTGTCAAACATTTGCTCAGAGCGGCGATGTTTTGCGGCAGCAAATACAACAGATCGTCTCTGCTAGAAAAGCAACGGTCGGAGTTTCGATTGTCGGCGATAACGGAAAAGACGCAGTTTCAATCAACGGCGAAAGACATTTTCCGATGCAAAGCGTTTTTAAGTTTCATATCGGATTGGCGATGCTGTCTGAAATTGATAAGGGTAAGTTTTCGCTTGACCAGAAAATTGATGTTCGGAAAGAAGACGTTTCGCTTGATCTTTACAGTCCGATCAAAGACAAATATCCCGACGGAACGACGCTGACGATTGCGGAAATTTTAGAATATACGGTTTCAAACAGCGATAATGTCGGGTGCGAAGTTTTGCTGCGATTGCTTGGAGGAACTCAAACGGTTGAAAACTACTTTGTAAAAAATAAGTTCAAGGATGTTGCCGTCAAGTTTAATGAAGAACAGCAGCAGGCGAATTGGGATTTACAGTTTCAAAATTGGACGACTCCGAAAGCCGCCAATGAA
Organism: Pyrinomonadaceae bacterium; assembly: GCA_965217575.1. GTDB lineage: Bacteria > Acidobacteriota > Blastocatellia > Pyrinomonadales > Pyrinomonadaceae. Next base: position 3,163,138 of record OZ244558.1, read on the forward strand.
GTTTTGGAAGCCTTTTATGACAACCGGAAAAAACTGCTTTCTCCAAAAAGCTACGACTTTATTTGGAAGGTAATGCGGGAAACCGAAACAGGTAAAAACAGATTGAAAGGACAATTGCCCGAAAATACCGCTGTCGCTCACAAAACAGGTTCTTCGGGTGTAAATAAACTCACCGGAGTAACTGCCGCGGTCAACGATATTGGAATAGTGTTTTTACCAAACGGGCAACATTTTTTCATCAGCGTTTTTGTCACCGATTCAAAAGAAAACGCCGAAACAAACGAAAAAATAATCGCCGATATTGCCAAAGTCAGTTGGGATTATTTTATGACAAAGAAAAAATAAAACTATTGCCAACATTGGTTTGGTAATGTCGGAACTGTCTGTTGTAAATTTGACTCGGAATGGCAGAAAAGTCCGAGTAGTTTATCGAAACCGGCGCGGAAATTTATTACGATAATGTTCCTGAAGGTGTGAAAGAGAATCATCAAATAATTACTTGAAAATGTTACTGGAAAACAAAAAACTTGATTGTTTGTTGATTAAAAAAACTATTGATAAGACTTCCAAAAAAAACTGGAAATCAATTCCGGCAGATTGAAAAGAAACGAAAAATCGGCAATCATTCTATGAACATAAAAATACTTCGGAAATTTATTTATTCTTTGAAGAATTATTCAAGGATAACTATGAACCTAAAAATCCGGCAGATAATCTGTTAAAAAGACTTCATTCTTTAAATATATCGGCTTATTGATACTTTATTTGAATACAAAAGCAGTTCGCATACGAAAACAATTTTAACATAATACTATGGCATCCAGACTGGTTATCGTTAATTATGGAATGGGAAACCTCAATTCTGTCAAGAAAATGTTGGACAGAATGCGGGTTGATGCCGTAATTTCGTCAAATCCTGAAGATATTGTAAATTGTCGGAAAATAATTCTGCCCGGCGTAGGACATTTTGGTAAGGCAATGAGTAACTTGCGAAAGCTCGATTTGTTGGACGTTTTGAATGAAGCCGTTTTGGTTAAAAAAAAACCGGTTTTGGGAATTTGTCTCGGAATGCAGTTGATGGCGAAAAAAAGTGAAGAAGGCAATGTCGCCGGATTGGGTTGGTTTGACGCGGAAGTTGAAAAGTTTAGTATTTCGGATAAAATAAAATATAAAATTCCGCATATCGGCTGGAATCGAATAAATATTAAAACAAAAAGCCCGCTGATGTCTGATATATCCGATTCGTCGGAGTTTTATTTTGTTCATTCTTATCATTTAAAAGCGCACCATAAAGCCGATGTTATAAATGAAACACAATATGATTACACTTTTGCGTCGGCAATTGCGAAAGGAAATATATTCGGTGTTCAATATCATCCCGAAAAAAGTCACGACGCGGGAGCAAGATTGTTGAAAAATTTTATTGAATTGTAATGTTCCGACCGAGAATTATACCAGTTTTACTTTTAAAGAATTTGGCTTTGGTCAAATCCGTTCGATTTAAAAATCACAAATATATCGGTGATCCGATTAATGCTGTCAGAATTTTTAATGATCTCAAAGTTGACGAGCTGGTTTTTTTGGACATCGAAGCCTCGCGTAAGAACAGATTGATTTCTCTGGATTTTGTGAAAAATGTCGGCGAAGAAGCAAATATGCCTTTTGCCGTCGGCGGCGGAATTAAAACGATTGAGGACATCAAAAATATCATCAGTGCCGGTGCTGAAAAAGTAGTCATCAACACATCCGCGGTTCTAAACCCCGACTTTATCAAAAAAGCGTCGGAGACTTTCGGTTCGTCAACCATCGTTGTTTGTATTGATGTCAAAAAGAAATTGTTCAAAGGTCAAAGAACGTGGATTTTAAGCGGCAGCAAATCAACCCCGCACACGCCGCTGGAATTCGCGCAGATGATGGAGCAAAACGGCGCGGGAGAATTAATAATTCAATCTATTGAAAAAGACGGAACGATGGACGGTTATGAAATCGAATTGATAAAATCTATTTCAACTTCGGTGACGATTCCCATCGTCGCGCTCGGAGGTGCGGGAAAGGAAGAAGATTTAATCGGAGCTTACAGAAACGGATTTGCCAATGGTTTGGCAGCCGGAAGCCTTTTCGTTTATCAAAGCAAAAAGCGCGGAGTTTTGATTAATTATCCCGATAAAAACAATTTAGTCTTTGAATAATTTCACTTTACTTTACAAAATAAATCTCAACTTTAATAAATTATCAGAAATAGATTAAGCATCACATCTTGCAGAAACGCCGGAGCATCAAAAAATATTGAAAATAGTTGTGATTCTGGCAAGCTCTTTTATGACGACAAGAAATTATCAGCAATGTAATCGTTGTGTAATGGATACAACCGATCCGAAAATAATTTTCGATGAAAAAGGTTATTGTAATCATTGTACGGAATTTCTGAATATAAGAGCTAAACACCAATATCAGGGTGAAGAAACTGATGCGCTGCTTGATCGGATCGTGGAAGATATAAAAGATGCCGGAAAGGGTAAGGAATACGATTGTATAAGTGGTATAAGCGGCGGAATTGACAGTTGTTATATGTCTTATATTGCTAAACAAAAAGGATTGCGCGTGCTGGCGGTTCATATGGACAATGGCTGGGATTCCGATGAATCCGTCTTAAATATTAAAAATGTAACCAAAAAACTAAATATTGATTACGAAAGTTATGTCCTTGATTGGGAAGAATTTAGAGATTTACAGCTCGCGTTTCTGAAAGCCTCGATTCCTGAAGCCGACACGCCGACTGATGTGGCAATTCCCGCCGCATTACATCATTTCGCGGCAAAATACGGTGTTAAATATATACTCGTCGGAGGAAATTTATCTACCGAAGGAATTCTTCCCGCAGCTTGGCATTACAACGCCAAAGATATGAAGTATTTCAACTACATTCAAAAAACCTTCGGGCGCAAAAAAATTAAAAAAATTCCGACCTTCGACTTCGAAAAAGAAATATATTATAAACTGGTCAAAGGAATAAAAATGATTTATCCGCTTAATTACGTGCAATATTTAAGAGAAGATGTAACGAGATTAATGAAGGAAAAATTAGGTTGGAAATTATACGGAGGAAAACATTCCGAATCTATGTATACGGGATTCATTCAATCTTATTATTTATATGAAAAATTTGGAATTGATTACCGGAAAGCTACTCTTTCTTCGCAGATATGCTTAGGTGATGTCAGCCGTGACGACGCTCTCGAACACTTGAAACACAAGCCGTATGATCCTTCCACATTAGAAGAAAAAAAGCAGTATGTTTCAAAAAAGCTACAGGTTGAAAGAAGCGAATTTGAAAAGATTTTAAATTTACCGGCAAAATGGTATTGGGATTATCCGAACGATCATAAAAAATTAGGATTTATTTATAATACTTACAGAAAAGTTTTTAAAAAAGAAAAATTAGGTAGTTTTTAATTTCCAGAAAACAACTAATCAATCAGTCAAAGCGAATTAGTGCAGAAATCGGCGCAAGGTAAGAGCGCAAAGACGCGCTATTTATGAGCATCACATTAATTTTTGATAAAAAAGTGTTTATTTATCTTTTCTTTTGGCGACCTAATTTTCGAATTGTTTTGAATCTCTGTTTTTTCATTGATCCAATTAAAGTGGGATTCTATCGGTTGCCGCATTGCTGACACAAAGCGTGACCACAGCCCACGGTGTCCAACTTCACAAACTTGCTGATTTTTCTTTTTCTTGTTCGGCGTGCCGATCATCAATCCTTGTTCTTTGAGTCTTCGTTCTGTTTCCTAATCTCGGTAGGCTTTATCGGCAAACAAATTTTCTGTTTCAACTACTGATTCGCATTATAAATCAAAAAGCAAAGGCTGAACGCTTTCGTTCTCGATAATTTTTCCGACGATTTTTGGGTTAATCTTATTTTTTCGCGCTGCGATTTTTGCCTCGCGCTTTTCCCATCGCGCTTTTTTCGCTTTCGGTTCAGGTGACGCGTAAAAACATTCGACACCGCGTTTTTGAAACTCTTCCGTCGTCCGTTTCATCGCTTCTTCGACCGTTTTTTCGGCGAGCCATTCGGGAAAATGTTCTCTGAACAAATCCTGCGTCAATTGTTTGTGATTCATCGAAGCGATCCAGACTCTTTTCGTAATAAACGGCGCGAGTTTTTCCGCGAAGTTTTCAGGATTAAGCGGCAAAATCGGCATACACGACAGCCGCGTTTCGATTCCGGCTTCAAAATAAAGTTTCAAACCGCGCTGACGTTCAATCAAACTCGGTGCTTTCGGCTCGAAAATCTTCTTCACATCGTCGCGGTCGGTGTGAATCGAATAACTGACGAGAACACTCGTTTTCTTCGCCAGTTCCTGTAAAAGCGGAATATCTCTGGCGACATCGCGCGAAGTTCCGCGCGTCTGAACTTCCAGTTCGAGCGGCGGATTGTCCAAAAAAAACTCCAAAATCGGCGGCACGAGTTTCAATTTCCGCTCAATCGGCATATAAATATCCGTCGCATTGCCGAAATAGATTTTCGATTTTTTGACCTTATCGCGTTCCTTATAAAGCAGTTCGACGAGATTCGTTTTGTAATCAACCCACAAACCCCAGCCGGTTTTGTCCCATTTTTCCGTCGTGCGTCCGGTGAAAAAATTCATCTTGATCGCCGAACAAAATTCGCACGCGAAAACACAGCCCTGATAAGGATTGATCGCAATATTTTTCCCGTAAGTCGAAGACAAAGCATTACGGGCGAGAATCGGTTTTAATGAAAAAGACACGGCGAAATTATAACAAATTTCGCCGTGTCTTTTAATTTTGTTTAAGTTTGAATTATCTTTTACAAAAGAACGATTGAGATGACGTGGGGCGAAACCGCCGCCAAGCCCGTTAAAAGCAACCCAAAAACGCTGATAACAAAATCGCTGTTTCGCTCTCACGTCCATTGATTTGTTAGACCGCCGACGCATAAGTTAAGCAACCTAAGGTCAAACCTCAATCTCAGCTAATATCGCTTTTCGCACACTCCAGAGACGCAAAATCGCACCGCTCCACAAAATGACGCAGCTTCCCAAACCGACAACGATGCCCCACAAAAAAACGGATTGGGCTTCCGAGTTTCGTCCGGCGGCATACATCGGCACTGCCAGCATCGTGACAAGAGCCAGCAGGCACATCAATCCGGCGAGGACTAAATGACGGGGAACTCGCATAGAAAACGCAAGCGGAATAAAATGCAGTCCGACAATCAGAGCGATGACAGGCGCGACGTATTCCGCCATCTTGAGATTGATGAGGACGTTCGCCGCCACAAACATCGCTATTCCCTGTATGACATTGACGATAATAAACGTCCGTCCCGCTTGAGACTCGCGTTTCTGCAAAGCTGGACTGGCAACTACTGCCGGTAGTTGTTTGACTTTCGTTCGCAGGTAAAAGCCGTCACTCAATAGGCAAAGCGCAACTAGGATTAAGCCGATTGCCAGCCACGGTTCGCCGCCGCCCTGCAATGACAGCGAACCGTATATTGCCCACAAGCCGCCGGCAACAGTAAGAACCTGTGCGCCCGTGAGAGTTGAGCTTAGTCTGTCCCTGAGAGAAGGCAATTCAATTTCTATCATAATTTTCTCGAAACTTATTAATTAGGCGGTCTAACTACTGATTGACCAGAATCCTTCCGACCAATCAACAAATCCGTTGCTTATGCAGAATCATTCCGCATAAGCAACGGATTTCGTGTATTATACGGAATCATTCCGCATAAGCACTTTATATGCGGAACAATTTTATATAGTATTTGCGAGCATTGCAATAAATATATGACACCAAAAGTTAAGTTGCTGGATCAAACCCGCGCCGCTGCCAGAGCTAGACATTTAAGTCATCGAACCGAAGATATTTATCCCAATTTTATTAAGCGGTTTATTTTTTTCAGAACAAAAGTCATTCTGAAATTATTCAGTTTGAGCTACCTGACTTTCAACACGCATAACAATATTGTCTTTTCTAATTTATTCAATCAAATCAACATTTCGTAATTTGATAATCCCAAAAACTCAGCAAGATTCTTCGCAGTTTTCAAAGTTATCGGTCTTTTCCCGTTTAATATTTCCGAAACAACGCCCGCCGAACCAAAGATGGGAATTAAATCTTTTTGTTTTATTCCGCGATCTTCGAGAAGTATTTTTAATGTTTCGTGCGGCGCAACGTCCGGGAACGGATACGCTTTTTCTTCAAATTCTTCAATTAGAAGAGTGAGCAGATCGAAAAGTTTATCTTCTTCCGGCGTGAAATTTTCCGCACCTTTTTGAAACAGTTTTTCTACAATCTTTAAATAACGCTCATTTTCTTCTTCGGTTTCGATTTTCTGCGGCAAAACATCCAGTAGAAGTTCACCATATTTAACATTATTTATTTGCATTTTTTCTAACACTCCGCTTTCCATTTATCTTTGTCATATTCACTATGAGTTAAAACAAATTTCGTGAAAACCTTTTGTTTCAAATATTCAATTTTTACAATAAGTCTGTATTTGTTCCCGCCGATATTAAAAATTGTGCATCGTCCGACCAAATCAGCGTGTGGAAAATCTTCTCGAAGTTGTGCCGGATTTTGCCAGTTTGATTTTTGAACTAACTTATACCAATTCAATAAATGAATTTCTGAATCGGGATTTTCCTGCCAAAATTCTCTCAACAGTTTTTTGCTGATTGTGTTCTACATTGCCCGCTAACTAAAAAACTTCTCAAAAAAGCGAATTTAAGTCAGTAAAACTTCGCTTTTTTGAGAAGACAAATTATTTATAAAAGTTTATTGGTTCCAGGCAAAATGACTTTTTAATCTCAGAATTGACTTTTCTTTGCCGAGCGTTTCAAAAATCGCCAGCATCGAAGATTCAACAGTTATTTTAATAAATAATCACTTAAATTTTGCAAAAGTCTTTTGTGTCGCGCGGCGGAGATTGAACCGATTGCACCGATAATTTCAGTGCGCGGTAAAACAAGCAGAAAACCCAGTCTGATGAGCGATGCGGAATCAAGATTGCTTTGCTCGAAATCTTTGTCACTCGGAGAAATAATTTCATCGAAATTTTCGACTTTTTGCCGAATCTGCGTACTGATTCCGCAGATTAAAAAATCCCGGAACGGTGGCATTTCGCACAAAATTAAAGCCGGACGGCGTTTTAAACTGCCGTCAGATTGCGGAAACTTAGCGATGACAATATCAGCTTCCTTCATATTCGGGGTTAAACTCGATGATTTTATCGAGCGAATATTCGGGTTCATCATCGGCGTAAGCTCTCGCCAAACTCTTTTTGCCGAGGTCGAGCCAATCTGCCTTTTCATCGTCCGATAAAACTTTGACGATCACTTGCGTATTCGGTTTCAAATCAAAAGGTTCGTCTAAAACAACCGTTTCGCCGTCAAAATGTCCGCGTATTTCAAGCATATTTTTTACACCTCGTGTTTCAATTATACTACGAATTCCAAGAGACCTGACTTTTCAGACGCATTATTGACCTTTCTTTGCCGAGCGTTTCAAAAATCGCCAGCATCGAAGGTCCGACGGCTAATCCGGTCAACAAAGTTCTCGCGCCGTTCATAATTACGCCGAGTTTGGTGCCTTTTTCTTCGGTGAAATCTTTGACGACGGTTTCGATTTCGTCGTGCGTGAAACTTTCCATCGGCTCGAATCGGTCGGCGAGTTCGGGCAGCCATTTTTGCAGATCGGGATATTTTTTCAGGTTTTTCTGTACGGCTTTTTCGTCGAAATCGTAATCTTCGCTGAAATACGCGCGTCCCTGCGTCGAAAAATCTTTCAACGTGAAGAATCTTTCGCGGATCAGATCAACTGTTTTTTCAAACCATTGTTTGTCGTCGTCTTCGTATTCGTCGCGCCAGAGTTTGGCGGATTTTAGTTCGGTTTTGACGTATGGCAGCAATTTTTCGAGCGGTTCGGTGCGAATATATTCGGCGTTCATCCAAATCGCTTTGTCGTCCGTCCAATGTTTCGGGCTGGTCGGGTCAAAATTAAACGTCGCGTTCGATTTGTGAATGCGGTCGAGCGAAAATTTTTCGACGAGTTCGTCCAAAGTGTAAATTTCCTGCTCTTCGCCCGCCGACCAACCGAGCAGCGCGAGAAAATTGCGAAACGCTTCGGGCAGAAATCCGGCATCGCGGTAAGTCGTCATCGAAACGATTTCGCCGTGAATTCTTTTCGACAATTTTTTTCCGCCCGGAGCTAAAATTAAAGGCAGATGCGCGAATGTCGGCGGCGTTTTGCCGAGTGCTTCGTAAATCAAAATCTGTTTGTGCGTGTTCGTCAAATGATCCTGACCGCGAATGACATCGGTGATTTCCATTTCGATGTCGTCGCAGACAACCGCGAGATTATACAGCGGATGACCGTCGGAACGGAGCAAAACGAGGTCTTCGGTTTCCGCGTAATCGCGTTCGTTCAAACCGTAAACTGCGTCTTCAAAACTCGTTTTTCCCGAATCGGCGACTTTCAGACGAATCGCAAACGGTTCGCCGCTTTCAGCGCGTCGGTCTGATTCTTCTTTCGACAAATCACGATATTCATTATCGCGCATTGATTTTTCGCCCTGATTCTGCCGCGCTTTTTCAGCTATCGAATCCTTGATATTTTTGTCGGAAGTTTCCGCTTTCGGCGTAAAATCCCGATACGCTTTGCCTTCTTCCAATAATTTCAAGGCAATCGCGCGATGTTTATCGGCATTGTTTGACTGAAAAACGATTTCCTCGTCGGGCGCGAAACCGAGCCATTTCAAGCCTTCTAAAATTGACTGCAAAGATTCTTCGGTCGAACGCTGTTGGTCGGTGTCTTCGACGCGCAACAGAAATTTTCCGCCCGTGTGTCGGGCGTAAAGGTAATTGAATAATGCCGTTCTCGCCGAACCGATGTGCAAATATCCGGTCGGGCTGGGCGCGAATCTAACTCTTGTTGTCATAGTAAAATTTTTTAAATTAATAAATTCGGAATCGCCGCTCCAGTTTTTGCCGTCGGCAGTATTAAGCTCGCCATAAATAGCGATAAACTTTTTCTTCTTCTTCTTCGATGAACAAACCGGAAAACTTATTTTACGAAACGGTTTTCAGTTCTTTCAACTGTTTGGTCAAATCTTCCAATTTTGCCAGAACTTCCGTGCGAAAATTTTCGTCCGATGTCGGCGTATTTCCCTCGACAAGAAATCCGCCGTTCGGGTCAATGATACATTTTTTAATTTGTTCGGCACCGTCCAAGCCTTCGCGGTGGGCGATAGTGTCCAAATCTTCTTCGGTCAAAAGTTCGCTGCGCATCACCTTTTGATTGATTTTGTTATTTTCGATCAGCGTTCGCGCCGTGCCTTCGACAAAACTCTCGACGGTTTTGCTGTTGTATTTAAAAAGTGCCATCAGATAATTGATGCCGAGCAGAGCGCACGCGCCGACGACTCCGCCGACGAGCGAATTATCCGCGCCGATGATCGCATTCTGCACCGTGTTTGACAGCGACAAAATGACGACCAGATCAAACGGATTCAACTGTCCGAGTTCGCGTTTGCCGAAAAGCCTGAGCAGGAAAATCAGCGCGAAATAAACGATAATCGGACGCAGAATCTTTTCGAGCCAAAAAGCCGTGTCGTCGAGCGTGAACATATGCGACCACGCCGTGCCATCCAAAAATGCCGGATAAAATTCAATGAACATCTGCGAAAAACCTCAAAAATTAAAATCGTTAATCTAAAATTTGAGTGTATTCCGAAAACCTGAAATTTAAAAGGCTATTTCGGTGTAAAACCGAAATAGCCTCGTAAATTTATGGCGGAGATGACAGGATTCGAACCTGTGGAGGACTTTTGATCCTCAACAATTTAGCAAACTGCCGCTTTCAGCCACTCAGCCACATCTCCAACTGCCCTCAAACAGAAGGCAAATTTCATTTTAGCTTACGAGCAAACTTTGTCAAGTTTCGCGCATCATAAAGGACAAAGTTTTCGTGTCCGCGCTTGACAGATTTGATTTTTGGAATGAAAATACCAATCGTACGCGCATCAGATTTAATTGGTTTAATTGGGTTTTGAGCCAGAAAATTCAGCGTTCCGCAATCGGTTCTCCCGGCAACTTTGTTGATTGGAGGTCGCTTTTTATAATGTTTTCTTCAGTTTTACCGATAAAAAACGTATCTAAAAAGATTTTAGTGATATTTTCCGCTTTTTTTGCGGCGTTGGTTATTACGTCTGAAACGCCCGCGAAAGTGGTAGTTGAAAAAAGCAGCAATCTCGGTGTAATCAAAGGAATTGTGCGCGATGAAACGGGCAGCCCGATTGCTGACGCGACCGTCGCAATTTTCCGCATCGGAACTTCAAATCTTTTGAAACAGGTTCGTTCGGCGGCTGACGGAAGTTTTTTGGCAAAAATTATTCCCGGAACTTACACGGTTTTAGCGGTTGCCGAAGGGTTCAACCCGATTACAGTTTCTGAAGTTGAGGTTGGTCGCGCGGCGGAATTGAATTATAAATTTAAGCTGGAACGTTCGGGAAGCGGAAATACGCTGCCTGAAAAACGCGCCGACCGGAAAAGTCCGAAGTATTTAATTCGTTCAGCGCAGCTGAGTCGTTCGATTTACCAGAATAATGAAGGCAACGCGCCGATTGACGAAGCCAAAGTAAACGAAAATGCGGTTGAAGAAAGCACCGTGACGAACAATCAGGAAAGCGGCGTGAAGCGAGCGGGTCAAACCGTCGTTGAAAATTATTTTGCAAGTTCCGATAAGGGAAACTATGCGGGTCTGAATTTCGCCAGACTTCAGCCGCTCAATGACAGCGCGGAAATTGTGTTTGCCGGACAGACCGGAAGCAGTTTGTCCGCTCCGCAAATGCTTCAGGCGAATTTGAAATTCAGACCGAACGAAAACCATCAAATTCGCATCAACAGCGCAGTCGCCAAATTCGGTAAAATTAAAACTGACGGCATTGAAAAACCGCTCGGACAAGTTTCCCTGCAAGCTCTGGACGAATGGAAAGTGCGTGAAGGAGTAATCTTTGTCTTCGGCGTGGATTATTCGCGCTTTGTCAGCGCGGGGAACGATTTTTCGATCAGTCCGCGTTTCGGTTTGCAGTATGATGTCAATGCCAAAACGCGTTTGCGCACCGCTTACACAACTCAAACGGAAGACAAAACCTGGCAGCAGGCGATTGAACTAGAAGACACGCAGGTGCTTTTCCGCGAACCCGTTGCCGTACAGGATTTTGTAGTCGAAAACGGTAAGTCAAAACTCAATAAAAGCAGTCGGCTCGAATTCGGCGTGGAACGCATTCTGAACAACAAATCAAACGTCGAAGCCAACGTGTTTTTAGACACCACCGCCGGGCGCGGAGTCGGTTTGACAAGTCTTCCGATTAATTCGCTGAATAGCAGTGATCTAAGCGAAATTGTCGGCAATCAGCAGGGAAAATCGCAGGGCGTGAGAGTGGTTTACACGCGTCGTCTAAGCGGAAATTTCAGCACTTCAGCAGGTTACGCCTTTGGCAGCGGACAGAAACTTTCTGAAAAGGCGATTTCTAATCCCGCCGATATTTTTGAAAATGATTTCTTCCAAACCGTCGTCGGTCAATTTGATGCCGACTTCAAAACCGGAACGCAGGTGAAAACTATTTTCCGTCTTTCGCCGCAGGCAACCGTTTTTGCGATTGATCCGTTTCAGGGCAGACTGGCGATTTATGATCCGGGTTTGAGCGTGCTGATCACGCAGTCGCTGCCGAACTGGGGATTGCCGATTCGCGCCGAAGCGGTGGTTGATGCCAGGAATTTATTTGATTTTCAAACCAACGTCAGCAGCGAAGACGGAACTTTGCAGCTAAATTCTCAGCGAAGAGTTTTGCGAGGCGGAATTTTGGTCAGATTTTAGAAAACATTTTTGTCGAAATGATACTGAGCAAGATGCGCCGGAAAAATTCCGAACGCATCATTTTTTTTCCAAAATCTTGGATATGAAGCGAAAAACTGAATAAAAACTTACAAAATAAAGCGGTTACGCCAAACACCGTCGCCTTGTTTGGCGTAAAAATCAGATGAAACAAACCGGAAAAATTACTGGAACGCATTTTGCGTTCAAAAAGACGGTTTGCCTTGCTTTGAAGCGATGAAGGGGAAAATTCTGACAAGTTGGAGTTTAATCTGGCTGTTGGCGACGATTTTATTGGTCGTTGGCGGCGCGCTCAATCTTTCACAACGCGCTTATCATAATCTGCCGCCGACGGACGGCGTAATTTGGATACAGAAAGCGGGCGGAATTTACGCGGACAAAGTTCTGCCGGAACTTGCCGCGTCGCGGGCAGGCATCGCCGTCGGCGACAAACTTATCGGCATTTCGCTGGACGAAAAACAGTTTGACGAAATTGTTTCACCCGCCGACGTGCAAATGTATCTGGAAACCGCCGGCGTTGACGGCAACTTAACTTATTTCTACCAGCGTCCTTCATATTCATTTGCCGACAATTTTTATTACGCCGACCTCAAACATATTGACACCTTACCGCGCTGGACGGCTTCGATAATTTTTCTCGCTTTGGTCGGTTTAGTCTGGCTTGGAACGGGAATTTTTGTTCTGTTCAAACAGGGCGGTCGTTCGCCTTTCGTTCTCCATTTCGCTGTGGTTTGTCTGGCGGCATTTGTCTTTCACGTTTACAAACCAATCGGTTTGGGCGAAGATTTTGATTTGGGAATCAGTCTTTTGAACGACCTTGCCGTCGCGTTTTTCGTGCCGCTTTTCCTACATTTTTGTCTGCGTTATCCGGTTAGAAACGAAGTTTTTGACAAGCCGCGCTGGAAAACTTACGCTCTTTACGTTCCGGCGGCTTTGATTTCATTTGGAATTTTCGCTCTCTCGCTGATTTACTATCTCGCTCCGAAATCGAACGTCATCGCCGGCATCGCTGATTTTACGGATAAACACAATCTTTTCGGCATTCTTTACCGAATTAATTTTTATCATTTTGTGATCGGCATTTCGCTCGGCGGCAGCGTTTTGCTGTGGCGGTTCTTTAAAAACAAACATCAGCCGCTCATTCGTCAGCGCATCAAATGGGCGATGTGGGGAACTATCGCCGCCGTTGTTCCGATTCTGACGTTTCAAATCGCCAAACACCTTTTTTATTTGCCGGAAGACGATTTTTCAGTCGCCGTTAGCACTTTGCCGCTTGCGCTGATTCCGCTGAGTTTTGGTCATTCAGTCGTGCGTTATCGGTTGATGGACGTTGATATTGTCGTCCGGCGCGCGCTGGTTTATGCGATGACGACGCTGGCGATTGCGATGATGATCGGCGCGGTCGCCATCGGACTTGTTTTTCTCGCCGTCGGCAACAATCTTTCGACTATCGAAATTACGCTGCGGGCTTTGATCGCGGTAATTGCGATGGCGGGAATCGTTTTGCTCTCCGAACCGCTCAAGAAATTTTTGCAGGAACGCGCCGACCGCTTTTTCTATGGCGAACGCTACGATTTGCGAAACGGTCTGCTTGATTTCGGCAGAACGATTTCGGCGACGACCGCGCTCGAACCTCTGCTCAACGCTTTGACGGAAAGATTACAGCAAGTGCTTGATGTCCAAAAAGTCGCCGTCTTTATTGAAAATTCCAGTGTTTCCGAAGGTTATGAAATCGCCAAATCGAGCGGAATAATCGAAAATTACAAAATTCCGAATGACTTCCGGCAGATGATTCGACAAAAATCCGCCGAAAAAGGAATCGTTCGCGCCGACGAATTTGAATTGCTTGAAGGTGAGGAAGAATTAGAAAATCACCAAGAAAACGACGGCAAAGGCAAATTGTTCGGACTCGGTAAAAAAATCGCTCGTCAGGAACTTCATTATTTTGTACCGTGTGTGGTGCGCGGAAAAATGGTCGCGGTCATCGGTTTAGGTCGCGCCGGCGACGGTTCACTGTTATCGAGTGAAGATTTGGATATTTTGCAGACGATTTCCGGCTACGTCGCGGTCGCCGTCGAAAACAGTCTGCTTTATCAAGAACAGGAAAAACGCGCCGAAGAACTCGCGCTGCTCAAAGATTTCAACGAATCAATTGTCGAATCGGTCAATGTCGGATTGATCGCGGTTGACGAAGAAGGACGTATTACGCGCTGCAATTCGACTTTTGAAGCGATGATGGACACCAGCCGCGAACTGACCATCGGCGAGTTGGTGGAGGATGTCTTTGATGAAAGTTTCGCCTTAAATTTGGAAAACATTCTGGGCAAATCGCGCTGGCATCTGACCGAAATTCGCAACGCTTACAAACTTTTCACGACTAATTCACAGGGTAAATCGTTAATCATCAACGTCGCCGTCGCCCCGCTTCGTTCAGCCGCAAACGAGCAAACCGGCGCGATTATTGTTTTGGAAAACGTCACTTCGCGCATAAAATTAGAAGAATCTTTACAGCAGAGCGAAAAACTTTCCAGCATCGGACTGCTCGCCGCCGGTGTCGCGCACGAAGTCAACACGCCTTTGACCGGCGTTTCCAGCTATACGCAGATGCTGCTCGGAATGATTCCCGAAACCGATCCGAAACACGCGCTGCTGCAAAAAGTTCAGAAACAAACCGACCGCGCCTCAAATATCGTCGGCAACCTGCTCAATTTTTCGCGCACCGGCAATGCCTCCGAGTTTTTTGAAATTGATGTTAACAAACTGCTCGAAGATACGCTTCAACTGCTCGAACCGCAAATGCGAAAATCGCAGGTTGAAATCATTAAAAATTACGCTCCAATGCCGCCGAAAATCTACGGTAACGCCAGTAAATTACAGCAGGTTTTTACCAATTTAATCATTAACGCGCGAGATGCGATGTTCGCGGGCGGCGAAATCACGTTGGCAACTTCGTTCGACGCGAAAAATCAGGTAATTGTTGAAGTTACCGACACCGGAAGCGGTATCGAACCGGACAATCTGAACAAAATTTACGATCCTTTTTTCACCACCAAAGGCGTTGGCAGCGGCACCGGTTTAGGTTTGGCGGTTTCTTACGGCATCGTTCAGGAACACGCCGGAACCATCGAAACGATCAGCGAATTGGGCGAAGGGACAACATTTCGCCTTATTTTTCCGGCTATTCAAAAACCGCAATTCAAACGCGCGGTCAGCTAATGCGCCGATTCGTCAGTTTTAATCACCAAACCACTTCGCCTCAAAACATTTCGCTGGCGGCAATCTCTTCCGCCGCGCTTTACGGCAAAGGCGTTTTCACAACGCTCGCAATTTACGATTCAAAACCTTTTTTGTGGAAAAAACACTGGGAAAGATTAACGAAAGACGCGAAAAAGATCGGCATTGATATGTCCGCATTCTCAGATGAAAGCGTCAAAAATGCTCTGCTCGAACTGATCTCAAGAAATAAAATTATAAACGCCCGCGCGCGAATAACTTTTTTTGATGAAACAGCAAGTCAAACCTGGAACTTTGAAACAGGTAAAAAAACGGATTTGCTGATTACAACCGGAGATTTCCAAAAAGTTTCAAAAGATTTGCGGCTGATGATCTCGCCTTTTCGCGTCAATACAACTTCACCGCTGGTCGGTGTCAAATCCTGCAATTACCTGGAAAATATACTGGCATTGGAAGATGCGAAGGCGACAAATTTTGACGAAGCGATTCGGTTGAACGAGCGCGGCGAAATCGTTTCGGCGTGTCTGGCGAATATTTTCTGGGTCAAAAACAAACGCATTTTTACGCCTGATTTGGAAACCGGATGCTTGCCAGGCACCACGCGCGGATTGATTGTTGAAAATTTTCCGGTCGAAGAAACGAAAGCCGAGTTAGCGGAATTAAGCGAAGCCGATGACGTTTTTCTCACTTCGTCGGGAATCGGGATTTTGAAAGCTGCGAATATTGAAACAGTGAAATTAAACGAATCGTCAGGAACTTTTTCTCAAATCAAAAATTTTTTTGATGAATTGACGGAAAATAAAAAGCATTCCTGATCGTTCGAAAGAAGGATAAAGTGCAACTATCTGACTATTTATGAACTTCAAATTTCGGGCGCAGAACGCCGCCGACGGCGCGGGTAATCAGTGAATTCGGCACAAAATTTCCAAGCCGCGCCGTTAAATAATTTGTCCAGCCGGAAATTGCCGCCGACTTGCCGCTTTTAACCGCATTCAAACCGGCTTCAACGACTTCTTCTGGTTTTTGCATTCCTCTTTTCAGAAAAGTCTCTTTGACATCGGTTCCGATATTTGCCTCATCAAAAAAATTCGTCTCCGTCGGACCCGGACAAAGCGCGGTAACGGTGATATTAAACGGACGATTTTCTTCGGCAATCGCTTCGCTGAACGATCTGACAAAGGCTTTGGTCGCCGCGTAGGTCGCCATAAACGGCACCGGCTGAAAACTTGCGGTTGACGCGACATTGATAATCGTGCCGCTTTTTCGTATCCGCATTTGCGGCAGATAACGATGTGTCAGCGCGACGACTGCCGTGATATTCAGATTTATCATCGCCAATTCGGTTTCGAGCGCGAGCTGCGTAAAATCGCCCATCGAACCGAAACCGGCGTTGTTTATCAGCCATTCGACTTCCATTCCGTGTTTTTCCGTTTCATTAAAAATCCGCAGATCCGCCCCGGGTTCGGTCAAATCAAGGGCGATGTAATGCGCCATAATTTTGTGTTCGAGCATTAATTCGTCGCAAAGCGCGTGAAGTTTATTTTCGGAACGCGCCGCCAGAATGAGATCGTGTTTTTCCGCCGCCAATCTTTTCGCAAACGCTTTGCCGATGCCGCCGGACGCGCCCGTGATGAGTGTAACTTTCATAAAATTT
The DNA here is from genome assembly GCA_965217575.1 of Pyrinomonadaceae bacterium. Lineage (GTDB taxonomy): Bacteria > Acidobacteriota > Blastocatellia > Pyrinomonadales > Pyrinomonadaceae. The sequence goes on from OZ244558.1 coordinate 3,179,945, forward strand.
AGTTTAACCGCAAAAATTCATCTTTGAAAATCGCATACTGCACCAAACTTTGTTCATAAAACGTGGCGGTTTTGACAAATCGCATTCCGAGTTTTTCCATCACGCGCCGCGAAGCCATATTTTCGGGACGCGCGACGGCGACCAGTTTTTCGGCTTTTAAATCTTCAAAAGCGTAGCGCATAAATCTTTCGGCGGCTTCGGTGGCGTAACCTTTTCGCCAATGCGCTTTGTCAATCGCATAACCGATTTCGATTTCGTCGGTTTCCTTTAAACGCCAGATGCCGCACCAGCCCAGAAAACCGCCCGTTTTCTTTTCGATGACCGCGCAAAATCCGAGTTTGTCTTTGTGCCAGCGTCCCGAAACGAGCTTTATCCAGTCGAAAGATTCATCACGCGCCTGCGGTTCACGAATAAAACGCATAATTTCCGCGTCGCTCCGCATCGCAAAAATTTCGTCCACATCGTCTTCGACCAGCGGACGCATCAGCAGTCTTTCGGTTTCCAGCATAGTAATTTCAAATTCCAGATTCCAGATTCCAGATAGATTGATTTTTGATTTGAAATTTGAAATCTGGAATTCTAAATCGTGTGAATCAAAAGCCCGTCGCGTAGTTTCGGCTCGAACCAAGTTGATTTAGGCGGCATAATTTCGTTCATATCGGAAACGGCGAAAAGTTCGTCCATTGTCGTCGGAAACAGCGAAAAAGCGATTTGCGCCTTTCCTTCGTCAACGAATCTTTCCAGTTCTTCCGTGCCGCGCGCGCCGCCGATGAAGCCGACGCGGTCATTAGTTCGCGGGTCGTCAATTCCCAGAATCGGTTTTAACAGATAATTCTGCAAAATGCTCGCGTCAAGCCGTTCGATAGGGTCGGGTTCATCAATAAAATTAACCGCAAACTTTAATTTATACCATTTGCCGTTCAAATACATACAAAATTCATTTTTATGGGCGGGAACTTTTTCGCCGGTCGGAGTAATCACGAAACTTTCGCGCGCGCAGTCGAGAAATTCATCATCGCTCAACCCGTTCAAATCTTTAACGACGCGATTGTAAGCCAGAATTTTCAAGTCTTCCGCCGGAAAAATTCCCGCGACGACGAAATTGTAGTCTTCCGCGCCGGTATGTTCGGGATTTTTATCGCGCAAAATTTTCCGCGCCAGATTCGCGCTTTCAATCCGGTGATGACCGTCGGCGACGTAAAGTGCCGGAACTTCGGCGAAAGCCGACACCCAATCTGCGGTCAGCGCGACGCGCCAAACCGTTTGTTTGATGTTGTTTGCACAGAGAAAATCGTAAATCGGCGCGGTTTGAACGGCGGCGAAAATCAGCGACCTGATTTTTTCCGTATTGCGAAAGGCGAGAAAAATCAAACCCGTCTGCGCTCCGACGGCGAGAATGTGCGCGGTGCGGTCTTCAACTTTGTCGGGACGTGTTTTTTCGTGTTTTTTGATCTTTCCGAGTTCGTATTCGTCAAGCGAACAGCAGGCAACAACGCCGGTTTGCGCGTGGGTTTCGCTTCCCAGCCGATACACATAAAAGCACGGTTCGGCTTCGCGGGCAAGAATTCCTTCATTGATAAGTTTTTGCAGATTTTCTTTGGCGCGGGCGAAAATCTCTTCGTTCAGCGGCTGTTCGCCTTCGGGAAATTCGGCTTCCGAACGCGTAACGCGCAAAAAACTCAGCGGATTTGATTTAATGTATTCACGAACTTCCGATTCGTAAACGACATCATACGGCACGCAGGAAACCGATTTGGCTTCTTCAGAAGCCGGACGCAGCGCGCGAAAAGATTTGATAATTGACACTCGAAATTCTCCTTCGGAAAGCTATTGATTGATATTGTTTGCCGGTTCGTTCGGTTGATTGTGATCCGCAGAAGCTGGCGGCGCGTCCGCTGCCTGTTTTTGTTTTTCAAGCATCTCCCGCATAAATTTATCCAGCGCGATTTTCCAAACGCCATCTTCTTTGACAAACGGAATCGTTTCAAAATCGCCTGTCACCCGATTTTTTACTTCGACAGTCGCCGCGTCGCCGCTGATTTTTTCGTTTCGCGTTTCGGGCAATTCCTTGATCGGCGTTCCGTCGTCGTTCAACAAAACTTTGTCAACATTCGTATTTTGCGCGGCGGCGGTTTTTTCGATGGCAGCGAGCGTGCTTTTTGAAAGCAGCTTCTTGGTCGTTTCAACGTCTTTCGCTTTCGACGCTTCGATAAATTTTTTCAAAGATGCCGTCGGACTGTCGGTTGATTCCGCCGCGCCGCAAGCCGCCAGAATCAAAGCGCAAAGCGCGATTAATATCTTTTGGTGAAATTTCATTGCGAATTTGCAAATCCAAATTATTCGGGACTGCCGCCCGGTGCGGGATTATCGCCCTGATTGATCAGATCGTCGAGCCGTTTATTTTGCTGATCCACTTGTTGAAGCATCTGATTGGCGGCACTTTGTTTATCAATTTTCCAAATGCCGTCTTCCCGCACAAAATAAACCGTATCCCAGGAATTAAAGGAATTTTCCACTTCAATGGTCGCTTTTTCGCCCTCGATTTTCTCATTGCGAAAAGTCAGACTTTTCTGATTTTCATTGAAAAATGTTTCGCGTTTGATAACTTCGTCAAGCGGCAAATTTTGCGATGCCGCCTGTTGTTCAGTCATTTGCATCGAAGAGGCGGAGAGCAGCGATTCCATCGTTTTGACATCATTTTTTTTGATGGCTTGCGCGTAAGATTTGAGCGTATCGAGCGGTGTCAGATATTTCGGATTAGCAGCGCACGCCGCCGAAATAATCACCGCCGCTAAAATTAAAAAAAAATTATGAAAACGCATTTTTGAATAAATCCTTGTAAAATCGTTATACTAAAAAGCTAAAGTATAACCAAAAACGGATGGAGTTGAAAACGAGTGGAACGAAAAAAGCTGTCCGCCGAAGAAATCAAAAATTCTTTGAGCGCGTTAAAAGATTGGAAAGTGGAAGGCGTAAATTTAAAAAAACGCTTTGAATTCAAAAACTTCGCCGAATCGCTCGCTTTCGTCAACCAAGTCGGCGCGCTTGCCGAAGAAAAAGACCATCACCCGGACATCACTTTCGGTTGGGGTTACGCCGAATTTGCTATTACCACCCACGACACCGGCGGTTTAACGCACAATGATTTCGAGTTGGCAAAGGCGATTGAAAATTTGCAAGGTTGATAATATAAATCCAAACCCCAGCCGCAATATATTTGACGACCAAATTTGATTTGGGAATGCTTAAAATTATTTGAGGGAAATAAATATGTCTGAGGAAAATACAAATGCCGCGCCGAAAATGGACGATGAAACTTACGAAATGATTCAGCAGTTGTTTCAGCTCGTCCGTTCGAGCGACGCGGCGCGAATGCGGGGACTTTTTGAACGCGGGTTCGACGCGCCGAACATCCGCGACGGCAAAGGCAACACGCTTTTGATGCTGGCGAGTTACAACGGTCAGCTCGAAATGACGCGCGTTTTATTAGAAAACGGCGGCGATCCGCAGCTCGCCAACGATATGGGACAAATTCCGCTGGCGGGTGCGGCGTTCAAAGGCGATCTAAAAATGGCGCAACTGCTGATCGAACACGGCGCAGAGGTCAACGCGCGAATGGCGGACGGCAAAACGCCGCTGATGTTCGCGGCGATGTTTAACCGCACGGAAATTATTGATCTGCTTTTGGAAAACGGCGCGGACGCGTCTTTGCAGTCAATGGACGGTTCAACGGCGCAAACAATGGCGCAAATGATGGGCGCGGAAGCGGCGCGGATGAAACTAGCAGGTCTATGATTACAGACGTTGTAGAGACGCGATGCATCGCGTCTCTACCGTGTTGAACATCAAATCCCGTCCACAATCGCATTCAGCGTCGCCGAAGGTCTCATCGCCGCGTCAGTCTTGTCGGAATTCGGCTGGTAATAACCGCCGACATCTTGTGATTTTCCCTGCGCTCCGATCAATTCTTCGTTAATCTTCGCTTCGTTTTCCTGCAACGCTTTGGCAACCGGTGCAAATTTAGCGGCGATTTCGGAATCTGTCGTTTGGTTTGCCAACGCTTCCGCCCAATACATTGCGAGATAGAAATGCGAACCGCGATTGTCAATCTGCCCGACTTTTCTTGCGGGAGATTTGTCGGTGGCAAGAAATTTCGCGTTCGCTTCGTCCAGCGCGTCCGCCAAAATCTGCGCCTTTTTATTGTCCTGCGTTTGTGCCAAATGCTCCAAACTCGCCTGCAACGCCAAAAATTCTCCGAGCGAATCCCAGCGCAAATAGCCTTCTTTTTGGAATTGTTCGACGTGCTTCGGCGCAGAACCGCCCGCGCCGGTTTCAAACAAGCCGCCGCCGTTCATCAGCGGCACGATGGAAAGCATTTTCGCCGACGTGCCGAGTTCCAGAATCGGGAACATATCCGTCAGATAATCGCGTAAAACATTGCCCGAAACCGAAATCGTGTCTTTGCCTTCTCTTGCTCTTTTCAAAGTTTCGGTCATCGCGTCTTTGACATCCGTAATTCTGATGTCGAGACCGTTTGTATCGTAATCTTGCAGATATTTTTCTACTTTTTTGATGATCTGCGAATCGTGCGCCCGGTCTTTGTCGAGCCAGAAAATCGCCGGCGTGTCGGAAAGTTTGGCGCGATTGACAGCTAATTTCACCCAATCCTGAATCGGCGCATCTTTGGTTTGGCTCATTCGGAAAATATCGCCGTTTTTGACTTTTTGTTCGAGCAAAACATTGCCGTTTGCGTCTTCGACTTTGACCGTTCCGGCTTCTGAAATCTGGAAAGTCTTGTCGTGCGAACCGTATTCTTCGGCTTTTTGCGCCATCAAACCGACGTTCGGGACAGAACCGAAAGTCTTCGGATCAATCGCGCCGTTTTGCTTCATATCCTGCACAATCGCGTCGTAAAAACCGGCGTAAGTTCGGTCGGGAATCATCGCAACGGTGTCTTCTTCCGTTCCGTCCGCGTTCCACATTTTCCCGCCGCCGCGCACGAGTGCCGCCATCGAAGCATCTACGATCACGTCCGAAGAAACGTGGAAATTGGTAATTCCTTTGTCCGAATTGACCATCGCCAGTTTCGCGCCGTTTTCGATGGTTTTGGCGATGTCCGCCTTGATTTCCGCTTCTTTCGGATGTCCCGAAATTTTTTCGTAAAGCGTCGCTAATCCGAAGTTCGGATTGATGTCTAATTCGTTAAAAGTGTCCTGATATTTTTCAAAAACGTCCTTGAAATAAGTTTCTACAATCGCCCCGAAAATAATCGGGTCGGAAATCTTCATCATCGTCGCTTTCAAATGCGCGGAAAGCAGAACATTTTTGTCTTTGGCTTCCGCAATCGCATTTTCAACAAAAGATTTCAACGCCGCCAGATTCATCACTGAAGAATCAATTACTTCGCCCGCTTTTAACGGCGCGAAATTTTTCAAAATTTGTTCGGAATCATCGTTTCCATAAAAAACAATTCTGAATTTTCCTTCCGTTTCCACAGTCGTCGAATTTTCCGTTCCGTAAAAATCTCCCGAATCCATATTGGCGACCGACGTTTGAGAATCCGCGCTCCAAACTCCCATTCGATGCGGATTCGCCTTCGCATAATTTTTGACGGCTTTCGGCGCGCGCCGGTCGGAATTTCCTTCCCGCAGCACCGGATTGACCGCGCTTCCCAAAACTTTCGCATATTTTTTATTGATCGCTTTTTCTTCGTCCGTTTTCGGCTCGCTCGGATAATTCGGCAGCGCGTAACCTTGCTTTTGAAGTTCGGCAATCGCTTCTTCCAACTGCGGAACGGAAGCCGAAATATTCGGAAGTTTGATAATATTCGCTTCCGGTTTCGCCGCCAATTCGCCCAATTCGCTGAGCGCATCGGGAACTTTTTGCTCGTCTTTCAAGTATTCGGGAAAATTGGCTAAAATTCGCCCGGCGAGCGAAATATCGGGAACTTCAATTTCAATATCGGCAGGTTTTGTAAAAGCCTTGACGATTGATAAAAAAGAATGCGTCGCCAACAGCGGTGCTTCATCGGTTAATGTGTAGTAAATTTTTGACATATTATTGCTTGTTTTTGTTTTAATAATTGTGTTCATTATTCTAATCGTCTTTGAGTCAAAACGTAAATATACGAAGCCGAAAATATTCCAGAAACGATGGGTAGAGACGCGATGCATCGCGTCTCTACGTTCATAACCGCGTCCCTACATTTTTAATCGCGGTTTCTGATTTTGATTGGAAATTTGAATCGAAAATCAATGCCGTTTACATTTTTCGTTGCAATAAATCCTTAATCTATAACATAATTCAAATTTATGGCAGACAAATTTCAAAACAAATATCGAATTTCGTCAGCGCGTTTGCAATCTTGGAATTACGGTTTGGCGGCATCGTATTTTGTGACGGTTTGCACGGACCATCGCCGCCATTTTTTCGGTGAAATTATTGGCGAAAAAATGATCTTGTCCGAAATCGGCAAGTTCGTCGAAAATGAATGGAACAAAACTCTGTCGCTGCGTCCCGATATGAATTTGGAATTTGACGCGTTCTGCGTGATGCCGAACCATTTTCACGCCATTATCATCATCGGCGAAAACGAATTTAACAACCGTAGAGACGCGATGCATCGCGTCTCGTCCTCGTCCAACGATGATATTTCACCCGACGATAACGACGCGCCCTCCGACAACAACGACGCGCAGCGTAGAGACGCGATGCATCGCGTCTCTACTACACCGCAAATGGGCAATAAATTTGCGCCGCAATCGAAAAATCTCGGTTCGATTATGCGCGGTTTCAAATCGGCGGTAACAATTTCCGCGCGTTCGATCAACGAAAATTTCAAATGGCAGACGCGCTTTCACAACCACATTATCAGGAACGATGTCGAATTCGGGCGGATTCGCAAATACATCATCGAAAATCCGAAAAACTGGCAGAACGATAAATTTTATAATAACTTGCCCGCGACTGAATAATAAAGATGAAGTTTTAGATTTGTCCTTTTATCTTTTTTATTCAAATTTTTCTCACACGCGAACGCAGCCAGTTTTCGATTTCGATGACTTCCCATTTGTCGGATTCGACGGCTAGAACCAATTCGATTTGTTCGGGAATTGTCCAATTTTTTTGATAACCGTTTAGTTCGAGAAATCTCTGCTGATCTAATAATACCGAAGGTCCAATAGTTGACTTTTAATTTTGAAAGTTACAATCCGGTTTTGGCAAACAAAAATGAATAAAGATGTTTCAAACAAAAATTATCAATCGCTCACGAAAGAAATCAGTCTTATATCGAACCGAAAACTAAAAACTAAAAACCAAAAATCAAATCACAAACTAAACTTCGCTGATTAGATTCAGCAGATCGTCCGCCGTCAGTTTTCCGCTTGAATCCGTGCCGTCGAGCAGGCTGTCCGCCAGATCGCGTTTGGTTTCGTGGAGTTTGAGAATCTTTTCTTCGACCGTGTTTTCCGTCACCAAACGATAGACGGTAACGGGACGCTGCTGTCCGATGCGGTGAACGCGGTCGGTCGCCTGGTCTTCGACCGCCGGATTCCACCACGGGTCGAGATGAATGACGTAATCCGCCGCCGTCAGATTCAAACCCGTGCCGCCCGCTTTTAGGCTGATTAAAAAAACTTCGCCGCTGCCGCGCTGAAATTCGTCAATTCTTTCCTGCCGAACGCTCGCCGGTGTGCTGCCGTCGAGATAATGATATTTGATTCCTTTGCCTTTCAAATATTCTTCGACGATTCTGAGATGTTTGACGAATTGGCTGAACACCAACGCTTTGTGTTTATTTTCGAGCAGTTCCTCCAAAGTTTCGCCGAACAGTTCGAGTTTGCTGCTGCCGATATGTACATTTTCATTGATTAGTTTCGGATGACAGCACGCCAGTCTGAGCCGCGTCAATTCGGCTAAAATGCGAAAGCGTTTGTCTTTCGCTTCACCGTCCGCCGCCTCGATTCGCTCCAACGCTTCGCGGCGAATCGCTTCGTAAAACGCGCGTTCTTCCGCCGACATTTCGACCGTCAGCAGAATCTCGGTTTTCTCCGGCAAATCGTCCAGCACCTGATTTTTGCGCCGCCGCAAAATAAACGGTTTGATTACTCTTTGCAGCGTTTTACGGGTCGCGTCGTCGTCATTTTTCTCAATCGGCAAAGCAAATTTTTCGTTGAAAAAATCGTGACTGCCGAGCAGTCCCGGATTGGTGAAATTGAACAGATTCCACAATTCGCCGAGATGATTTTCAATCGGCGTACCGGTCGTAATCAGGCGAAAATCGCCCTGCAAATTCATCACCGTTTTCGAGCGTTTCGTCGCCCGGTTTTTAATCGCCTGCGCTTCGTCCAGAACTATCGTGGCAAATTTTTGATTTGTGAAAAGTTCTTCTTCGAGCTGTAAAAGATTGTAACTCGTCACCAGAACGTCGTATTTGCCGAGATTTTCGACCTGTGATTTTCTATCGCCGTCGCCGAAAATCTGAAACTTCAAAGTCGGCGCGAACCGCATCGCTTCCTTCATCCAATTGCGGCAGACGCTGACCGGCGCGACCACCAACGCCGCGCCGCGTTCGGCTCTTTCGACCAGCAAAGCCAATGCCATCAGCGTTTTACCAAGTCCCATATCGTCCGCCAAACACGCGCCGACACCCCAGTTGGCGAGGCGCGAAAGCCAGAAATAACCTTCGGTTTGATACGGGCGCAGATCGGCTTCAAACGTCGCGGGCAGTTCGGGCGTGAATTTTTGCAAATCTTTGAGTTTTTTCAGATGATCTTTCCACGCTTTGTCCGCTTTGAAGTTTTCGAGTTCGTCGGAAAATTCTTCCAAAATACCGCTTCGCAAGATGTGCAGACGATTTTTGTCGTCCATCACGGCGTTGAGCGATTGCAGATGTTTTCGCAGTTGTTCCGTAATCGCCACGAACTGCCCGTCGGAAAGTTCGACGAAATTGTTCGTCGTGTTCCCCAGCAGCGTGGTTAATTCGCGCATCGAAAGCACCAAATCATCGCTGACTTTCGCCTCGCCGGAGATGTCGAACCAATTGTTCGCGCCTTTGACGGACATCGAAAAATTCTCGAAAGTGACGCTGCCGACCAAATTTAATTTCTGTCCTTTCGTCCATTCGATGACGAGTTTTCCGGCGCGGCGCGGCGTTTCCATTTCGGTCATCGCCGCCAGACACGCTTCCGCGTCAGATAGATTCCACTCGTAATTCGGACTTTCAAATTCGGCTAAAAACGGACAGGATTCTTCAATTTCGTTGAGCAATTCGCGCTCGTTTTTCAAGTCGCGTTTGGTGCGCGTCCGCACGCCGTCAACGTCAGCGATGACCCCTTCGTTGCCCTTTCCCGGTTTGAAATACGGTGGGACGCTGCCGAACGGCTTGACGAAAAATTCGAGATGAAAACCTTCCCCCGACGGTGTAATCAGCGCGTGGATGCGATTTTCGGCGGCGACCGACGGCAGCGTTTCAAAATGTTCTTCCAAATCGCTCTGAATCGCCAATTTTGCCGAGAGCGGCTGAATCGCCCGCAGCAGTTTTTCGCGTCCGGCGGCGGGAATTTTCAAAAGATTATTTTTCAGCGAACCGGCAATTTCGACGTGATGCGCGGAGATTTCAATCACTTTGTAGCGCGTTTCGGTTTCCTTTTCGACGATCACGCCCGCGTCCGCGAATTTTGTGTCGAATGAAAGTTCGAGGTCGTCTTTGACCTCTTTGATAATCAGCGACGGTTCGCCGGCGATCAGTTGAACGTTGACGCTCGGATTTTTGGAGAGAAACAAAAACGGATGTCCGACCAGCACCGACAGCGATTTTTTCCAGTCAAATTCGTAGCTGTATGCGCCGTAATAATACTCGTTGTGTTTCGACATCGCGGCTTTGACGACCTGCGAATCCTGGTCTGTGAAATTTTTGACATCGCGTTCGTAAAGTCTTTTGAGCGCGATGTTGCGCCCGTCCGTCCAGCCTTTTTTGCTGAATTTCTGTTCGACCGGCTGAATTTCCCGGCGGTCGAAATCAATCTGCCAGGCGATTCGCGTTTCGTCAATTTTGGCGGCTGCCGACTCGCGTTTGCCCTGCGCTTTTTCGGCGACATTGAGCAGAGTGTTCAAAGCGCGTTCCCAATCTTCGAGTTTCGGTATAATGTTTCCGACCGCTTCAAAAGCAAGTTCGCCGCGCAGTTTGGCGGCGGTTTCCTTTGCCGGTGAATTTGATTCGTTCTTTAACGCCGACAAACTAGCGATTTCGTATTCAATCCACCGATAACCCAAACTTTGATTCGCCTGTTCAAAAGATTTCGCGTCATTCGGGACTTTGACGAAAGGAATAATCGCCGCCGTGATGACGCGCAAAAACTTGCCCGTGTAATCGTCGGTGTTGATTTGAGAATATGCCGTATTCGCCGCATTGTCGTTATTTTTGAGAAAATAAGCGACCGCGCTGATCGCCCGGTGCGCGGCGCGGCGCGGATAATTTTTATACGAATAATCGCTGTAATCTTCGACGAATTTGTAAAATTTCGCTTCGTCCGTTTTGTAAAGTGCCAAACCGTAAAAAAACAATTGCCAATTGCCGGGAAAACCTTTTTTTTTGCGAAACAAACTGCGCCAGAGTTTTACGCTTTCATCGTAAAGAGCGGCGGATTTGGCGTAATCCTTTTCCAAAAACGCTATCGTCGCGGCGGAAATCAGCGCGCCCAAAGTTTCCGGCTGACCAATAATTTTTTTGGCTTCGCCGAGCGCGCCGCGCAGCAGTAATTCTTCAATTTTATAACCTTTGATAACCGGAAAATCGCCGAGTTGGTGTTCATCAGCGAATTCCCACAGATCGTTTGCCGGCTGCGAGTTCTCGGCGCGTTCGTCGAACAGATAAGGCAGAACGCCCGCTTGAAAATTTTGGTCAAAGTCGGCGAGAAAATCCTTCTGAAACGGGTTCGAGAAAATTTGCACGACGACCTCGTTCGCCTGTTCAGAGATTTCCTCTTCGATAATTTGCTGAACGAGCCGCGCCGCTTCGTCCGTGTCGCGCCGGTAAATACTCAGGCGATAATCGCGCAAAAGCCTGATTTTGCAGCGTTCGCCGCTGTAATTCCAGCGCGTAAATTCGCTCAGATTAAAATTTTCCCGAATAATTTCGACCGTTTTGTCAAACCAGCTTTCCCGCCAAGCCTCGCGGGTAAAAAATTCTTTAAGCCGCGCGTCGGTAATCTGAAAACCGCTTCCCCAATCCTCTTTCGTATTTTGAAGAACGCCTTTGTGAATCAGCGAATTTCGCAAAAGCGACACATATTGCGCCGAAAAGCCTTTGCCTTCAGGTGTTTTCAGTTCGAGAACTTTTAACAGCCTCTGAAATTCCTGCGCTGTAATCTGCTCCCAAAACAGCGAAAGACACTGCAAAATCCGGCGTTCATTCGGTGAAATTTTACTTAACTTAACCTCAAAATCGGTCATAATCGGCAAACTGTATTTTTGACCCCAATTACATTTTAATGAGCGAAAATATTTATCGCTAAACTTTCTACAATATTACATTCAAAACAAAATCCATAATTTAAGCCTGCGACTCGAATTATGGATGTATCTTTTGCTTTTTTCGCGCCTTCTTTGGATTTATGTTTTAACGTATTCACCGCGCTTCAAAAACACCCGTCGCCTTGTTTTCCGACGTGTTCGCCGTTTGCTAATTGAATTTATTAAGGCAGTGCCAGACGTTTTAACCGATCAATTAGACTGTTCAGATAATTTCTTAATTCCGAAACCGCGACATCGCCCGGCGGATGCAAATCGTCGCCGAGTTTGATTTGGTTCAAAACCCAAGCCAGTTGCGCCGGAGTCAAACCCGAACTTTTTTCGCCGCAGTTTGCAGAGCGGTTTCCAAATCAAAACCCGCTTTTTCGAGTTCGCGCACGTCAACCAAATCCCGAATTTCCGAGCGTGAAAGCAGCGCGCAGAGTTTATTTGCCAAAATTTCTTCCGGCGAACGGGCGCGAATTCCGTTAATCACCGGCTTTTCCGGCGAAATTTGAAAAACATACTCGCGCACCAAATCCACGACAGTCGCCTCCGCATCGCGTTTGACCAATAAACGCCGAAAATCCGGCGAAGTTTGAATCGGCTCGACGTTGGCGTTTAACTCTTTCGCAGCTTCATTAACCAGACGAAAACCGTTTTCCACATCATTTTCAAGCGTAAACAAATCAAGGTCGCGCGTTTCCCGATGCCCGAAATAAAACCCGACCAAAGCCGTGGCGCCCGACAGAAAAAACTGTTTTCACGCGCAAAAAACGCCCGCAAAAAATCCGTCTGTAAGTTGTCGAGCGACGTTTTAGTCAAGCAAACCTTCCTTTTCCCAGAACTCCAGTAAAAACTTCCAAAACCCGCGCCGCCGTCCGAGATGTTTTGATAATGCGTCCCAATTACGCCAAACAAATTCCGGCGTGGTAAATTGCCAAACATCCGTATCACGCGCTTCACGCAGGATTTTTCCCAACAGACGATTGCGTTCTTCGACCGAAGCCGAATTCAATTTTCGTTTCAATTCGGCAACCGTCATCGGCTCATCCCATAGAAAATATGGAATTGATGCCGATGAATTTAAGTTTGAAGAAAGTATGTTTGACACAATTAAATCTTCACGCATTCGCCGCGTTTCAAAAATTGCCCGTCGCCTCGTTTTCCAATGTGTTCGCCGTTTTCGATGACGACTTTTCCGCGCGATAAAACCGTCTCGACTTTGCCTTTGACTTTCCAACCTTCATAGCTCGAATAATCTACATTCATATGTTCGTGTTCAATGCCGAAAGTGTGTTCTTTTTCGGGGTCAAAAATCACGATGTCGGCATCCGAACCGACGGCAATCGTACCTTTTTTCGGGAAAAGTCCGAACATTTTCGCGGCGGCGGTTGAGGTTAGTTCGACGAAGCGATTTAAGGAAATTCGATTTTCGACGACTCCGCCATTATAAATTAAGGACATTCGATTTTCTACGCCGGGCGCGCCGTTCGGGATTTTTGAAAAATCATTTGCGCCGAGTTCCTTTTGTTCTTTCATACAAAACGGGCAATGGTCGGTCGAAATCACTTGTAAATCGTCCATTTTCAAGCCTTTCCAGAGTTCATCCTGATTGTGTTTTTCGCGCAGCGGCGGAGTCATCACAAACCTCGCGCCCGCGAAATCTTCGCCGTATTCTTCGATGGAATGAAAAAGATACTGCGGACAGGTTTCGGCAAACGCCGCGATGCCGCGATCACGCGCTTCGCGGACTTGGTTGAGCGCGTCGGTGCAGCTTAAATGCACGATATAAACGGGCGATTCCGCCATTTCCGCGATGGCGATGGCGCGATGCACGCCTTCGGCTTCGGCAATCGTCGGGCGCGTCAGCGCGTGATATTTCGGCGCGGTTCTGCCTTCTTTCAAAAATCTTTTGATAATTTCGTTGATGACGATGCCGTTTTCGGCGTGCATACAAACCAGACCGCCGCGTTTTCCCGCCGCCGACATCGCCCGGTAAATCGTCGCGTCGTCCGCCAAAAATACGCCGGGATACGCCATAAAAAGTTTGAAACTCGTAATGCCTTCGTCCATCAAACGATACATTTCCCGTTCGTCGCCGTCTTCAAATTCGGTCGTAATCAAATGAAAACCGTAATCAATCGCGCATTTTCCGTCCGCCTTTTGATGCCATTTATCAACGCCCGCCGTCATCGCTTCGCCCTTCGTCTGCACCGCAAAATCAATAATCGTCGTCGTCCCGCCAAACGCCGCCGCCCTTGTGCCGGTGAAAAAATCGTCGCTCGATTCCGTCCCGCCAAACGGCAATTCCATATGCGTATGCGGATCAATGCCGCCCGGAATCACAAGTTTATCGGAAGCGTCAATCGTCAAATCAACTTCCATTTCGAGCGTTTTGCCGATCACGGAAATCTGCTCGTCTTCGATTAAAATATCCGCACGGTAATCGTCAACCGCTGTGACGATTCGTCCGTTTTTGATTAGTGTTTTCATAAAATTTTAAGTTTTCAATCAATATGATAATTCAGCCAATCGAATTTGAAACGTCCGGTGTGGAATTTTCTCCGTAACCATTCCAAATCCTCTTCATAATCCGAAGCCGCTTCAACATTTCCTTGTCGTTTTTGTTTTTTGCAATGCGTAGCGAGAAAATCACGCAGTTTTATCAAGCGTTCTTCCGATTTTGGATTTCCCCATTCCTTTAAATAGTTTGGATAATGAGTTCGACAGTATTTGAGATATTCAGGCGAAAGTATGACGACAAGGTTTGAGTTAAAAACTTCCGTTAAAATTTCTTGTCGTTCTGAAACAGGCAAACCCCTTGTTTTGCCAACTGTATAATCCAAATGTTTCAAGACACCGATTTCAGGCGATTCGATTCGCAAATTTCCACCGCTATTTCGAGAGACAGTTGTACTAACCCAATCAACCCAACGACTCGAAAGATATTCAAGCGCAGGATGACCTTCGGCAAAAGCGAGAGCAACTTCTTTATCATCAAACGGGTCTTTTCCGGTTATCCAATAAGCCCAAAACATTTCCTGCGAATAGATTTTTAAATTTTGCCCTTCGCGGTTGTCCAAAAGTTCATCGAGTTTCTCTTTGCTGTTTTCCCAATCTTCTCGCCCGATAATCAAAACATCTGTCTCGTCGCCGATGTTATAAACTTCCAACTCTGCAACTCTAAAAAGATAATCGAAATCGTCTTCCGCAAGCGGATTCGAGCCAACTGTCGAAATAGTATTCTCCGCGCAAGGCACAGCGGGAAAGTATTCTAAGAACCACCTTTCTAAAATTTCATTGTCTAGTGGAATTATCATTTTACTGTCCTCTTAAAATTTGTGTAATGTCCGCATTCGCCGGATCAACATCAATCATCAAATCGCCGCCGCGCCGTCCAACGTAATCTCGTGCGCCGTAATGCACGCGCCAGAGCCAAACGCCTTTTGCCAAATGCTGCGAGACGGTTATCAAACTTGCTTTCACATCAACTCCCAGCTCTTTCGCCTTGCGATTCGCGGAAGCCAAAACCTGCGCCACCGAAACGGCGATTTCGTCTTGCAGAGTTTCGTTGCTTAAAAAAGTTGCCATAACTTTTACCTCTCAAAAATTTCTTTCGTTTTTCCAATCACGCTGAATAATCCCGAAGGTTCTATCAAATAGATAATTTCCTTTGAAATGACTAATTCGCCAAGATAAAATTCGCCTTTCAAGTCGAAATCATCCCGCACGGCGCGCACGTCGGTTAAACTCGGCTCTTGTTGAAAATGCTTCCCCGTGTTCGGATGCGTGTGAAATGACGCGGCAATATCTTTGCCGTTTGCAAAACAGTTTCGATGCGGCGGTAAAATAATTTCGTTCTGCGTTCCTTTTTTCCAGCTCTCGACGCTCAGAAATCCGAAATCGTCGGCGATAATAAATCCACCGTTTTCGTGTCCGCCGGAAACATTCGGCTATGAATCTTGCCAAGCCTGTTCCGGTTTGTAACTATTTCAAAATTTTGTAAAATTTCAGCCGATGAGAATTTCACCTTTCGATTAAAATGTTTGCTTTATAATCGTCAACCACCGTGACAATTCGCCCGTTTTTGATTATTATTTTCAAATTTTAGTTTTGACTGATAACGTCGCCTTTGACGGGCGAATAATCAATTTTTTCTTCGGTTTTGCCGTCACGTTTGAGTATTATTTTATCAAAAAAAGTTTTTATACCCGCTTCGTCTGCAAAAAACGCTGTGTTTTGAACTTGGAAATGCAGATGCGGTTCGCTCGAATTGCCGGAGTTTCCGCAGAGACCGATGATTTGACCGCGCGTGATTTTGTCGCCGGTTTTGACGCGGACGGAATGTTGTTTGAAATGCGCTAACAGCGAATATTCGCCGTCGGCGTGTTTGATGACGACCATATTTCCCGGCACGAGCATTCGGTTCATTTCGCCCGGTTGGTTGTCGTGAACGCCGTCCACCGCGTAAACTACAATGCCGTCGGCGGGAGCGATGATTTCCTGCCCGAAAGCGTAATAATCTTCGTTTTTCGCGCCGTCGCCTTTGTGTGTTAAGCCGTTCGCATCGGTCTTTAAAATGTCGAAGGCGGACCGCTGATTCGGCGCGTTTCGGTGCTGATTTTGCTCCGCCGTGTCGCCGCCCCAGACGACGAACCATTCGCCTTTGAACGGCAAAATCAATTTCATTTGATTGCGCGAAGCGGTTTTCGGCTTGACGACCGGCGGCGGAACGACGCTCAAGCCGCCGATTTTTCCTTCACCGTCGAGCGCGATTCGCAGAACCATTTTCCCGCGCTCGAACTCGACCGGAAACTTCACCCACGGCGCGGCGGCGAAATCCGGCGCGCCGAGTTTGGCGATTTTGCCGTAGTTCGCGTGCAAACCGTCCAAAAATATTGTCAGTTTTTCGGTCGGAACAGCCGTTTTCATATCGGCGTTAAACTGCGCGTCAATCGGCGCGTAATCTTTCGCGTTATACGCCGCAACGAAAAGTTCAGCCGTTTTTTGAACATTTTCCGCCGCGCTCTGTCCGAATGAAATCGCTGCTGAAAGCATTATCGCAAAAAGGCAAATTAAGATTTTTATCATTTTTATCTCTCCTGAAATTGTCCGGTTATCAATTGTAATCGCGCCGTTCTTTTAAAAAATTAAGCGGGCTTTTCAATGATCGAAGGCATTTCGTCCGCCAGTGTCGGTTTCGGAGTTTCTGCGCTTTCCTCGTCTTTTTTCTCCTGTTCGGCGAGAACGGTGCCGGCGGCATCGGCGATGCGCTCTTCGATATTGTCGCTCGGCGCGTCCATCGGGTGAACGTCGCCTTTGTGATAAAAATAGGAATCCTGATAAAGTTCGCGCAGAAATTTGAAAAATACTTTGGCGATGGCGATTGCCGGAATCGCCATCACGATTCCCAGTAAACCGAACAATTTGCCGCCGATCAGCAAGCCGAGAAAAACCGCCATCGGATGCAGGTTAAGGCGGTCGCCCATAATGCGCGGTGTCAGATAATAGCCTTCGATGCTTTGGACGACGGCGAACACGCCCAGCACTGCGGCGATATGTCCGAAACTGCTGCCGTTGGCGAAGCTGAATCCGCAGGCGAGAACGATGCCGCTGATCGTGCCGACATACGGTACGGCGTTGAGCATTCCGGCGATCAGAGCGATGCCCGCCCACGCCGGAACGCCGAGAAAATAAAAGCCGACGGCGTAACAGATTGCCATAATCGAGCCGATTAGAATCTGCCCGCGCACGTAGGCTTCTAAAATTCTGCCGGATTCGTCAAACAGCAATTTAAACGGTTCGCGGAAGCGCGGCGGAATCAAAGTTTCCAGCGACGTGCGCCACCGCTGAAAATCAATTAGCAGATAAAACACGAAAAAAGGCACGAGAAATAAGTCGAAACCGGAACTGAGAATTTCGAGAATCCACGAACCGCCGCCGCCCGTCGCCTTGACGTTGCCGGATTCGTCAACGGTCGTCGCGGTCGAGACGTTTTCGTTGTAAAACGTTAGCGGTTCACTCAAAAAGCTTTCGATTTTGTCGCCCGCCACTTTTTCGAGCGCGGGCGAATAACGCTTGAGAAATTCCCGCTGTCGGGCGGCGTTTTCCGGCGTGAAATTTTCCGCGATCTTCGCTCCCGCCTTCGCGCTTTCCGACCACAAATCCGGCACGACATACGCCAGAAACGCCGTAATCACGAGCGTTACCAGCAGAATAGCGACGATTGCCGAAACCGTCCGCGACAATCCGCGCCGTTCCGCCTGATAAACAATTGGGTTAAGCAGAAAAGCGAGCGCGAACGAAGCCAGAACCGGCACCAGCGCGACGCTGCCGACGACGTATAAAAAGTACAGTACCAATGCCGAAAAAACGACTGTCGGCACCCATCGGAACCACCAAAGCGGCGATCTTTCTTCGGGCGGCTTTATCTTAAACCAGGGAGTTTGCATAATTTTTTTTCACCACAGAGTCATAGAGGACACTGAGGTTTTAATGTGTTTTTTAAATTTTAAAGTGTTCGACTCAAAGATATATTTATTCAGTTTTTTTATCGAATCCGTATCTCTGTGCCTCTGTGGTAAACCCTTCCTAACAAAGCGCGAAACCTTGATCCAAAGCCGCGATCAATTCGTCAACATTATCTTTCGTCGAATTGAGCATTATTCCCGTGCGAATCACATTGCCGTAAAGTCCGCCTTTGCCGATCAGAACGCCTTGTTTTTTGGTTTCTTCAAAGACTTTCAAAACCGCCTGTGGATTTGGTTCTTTCGTCGTTCGGTCAACGACTAATTCGACTGCCTGCATCAATCCCATTCCGCGGACATCGCCGATGATTTGATGCTTACCCTTTAATTCTTCGAGCTTTTCGCGCAGATAATCGCCGACGATTTTGCAGTTTGTTCGCAAATCTTCGTCTTCGATCATTTTGATCACGGCGAGTCCGGCGGTCATCGAAACCGGATTTCCGCCGAACGTGGCGAACGTGATGCCGGGGAATTTATCGGCGACTTCGGCGGTCGCAATCGTCCAGCCGATTGGCGCGCCGTTGCCCATTCCCTTCGCCGAAGTCATTATGTCGGGCGCGACATTCCACTGTTCGATGCCGAACCATTTTTCGCCTGTGCGTCCCCAACCCGTCTGCACTTCGTCCGAAATGCACAGTCCGCCGTAATTTCTGGCGATGCCGTATGCGATTTCAAAATATTCCGGCGGCGGCACGATAAATCCGCCGACACCGAGAATCGGTTCAGCCATAAACGCCGCGATTTCGCCGGTCGTCGTCGTTTGAATAATATTTTCAATATCGGTCGCGCAAGCTATGCCGCACGACGGATATTCGAGTTTGAACGGGCAGCGGTAACAATACGGTGCGGCGGCATGAACCATTCCCGCGACCTGCGCCCCAATCGGTCGCCACGAAGCCTGTCCGACCGCCGACAGCGCAGTAGCTGAACGTCCCGAATAACTGTGGCGCAGCACGACAACTTCCTGTCTGCCGGTCGCCAGTTTCGCCGCCAAAATCGCCGTATCGTCGGCTTCCGTGCCGCTCGAAGTGAAAAAAGATTTCTTCAAATCTCCCGGCGCGATTTCGGCTAATTTTTCGGCAAAATCCGACTGCGGCTGATTCACATAAAGCCCGGAAGTGTGCGAAATTTTGTTAATCTGCTCAATCACCGCCGCATTTATTTTCGGATTCGCGTGTCCGACGCTGACGGTCAAAACGCCGCCGAAACAATCTAAATAACGCTTGCCGTCTTCGTCCCAAACATATTCGCCTTCGCCTTTGACGAGCGCAACGGGTTCTTGATAATAAGTAGCGACCGCCGGAAAAAGAAATTCCTTGTGCTTTCGCACGGCTTCGGAAACGGTTGATTTTTGTTCTGTTGTTGGATTCATAATTTTTCCTCTTCAACGGATTATATGATAAATAGTCGGTTTTTTTCGGTGTTTTTGTTCAGAATTTATCATTGCGCGATAGGTGTTGCTTGGAAAGAAACAGGCATCCAACTTCCGTCGCGTAAGGCAAACACTGCCGAATAACTATAATTCACTGCTTGCCCTCCGGCTTTCGGCGTTACCGAATAGCGTCCCATCGAAACCGCTGTGTTTCCCGTTACTAAAGTTTTTCCGACTTCACCCGTAACTGTTGTTTCGCCCGGAAAGTTTTTGATTGCTTCGAGATATTGCGCCCGCGTTTCGACCGCACCGTTCGGAGCGATATTCATAAAATCTTCGGGCAGCATTTTTTCAATTGCCGCCGTGTCGCGTTTTCCGACGGCATTGCCCCAGTTTTTTAAACTTTCCGTCAACTGCGCTTCGACTGCGGCTTGATTGTCCGCTTTGTTAGCTGAACCCTGAACCGAAACAGTTTGCCAGCGTCCGTTTTTTTTGACCAGCACGGAAATAGATACTTCTTTGTAGTTTGTTTTCAAACCGTTGCCGCGAACCTCCGTAAAAGTCGGATGACTGACGACAACCGCCGTATTGCCGTAAACGCGAACGCTCACATCGCCGTTGCCGAACGACTCGCGTTTCGTGTATTTAATTCCTTCTAAAAATTGAGTTTTGCTGAAAATTTGCCCGTCCGAAGTTACAAACGTCAAATCGTCAGCCAGAAGATTTGACAGAACGGCAAGGTCATTTTTAACCAAAGCGTCCGCTCCCGTTTCAAGCGTTTTACGGATTTCCTGTTCGTCCTTCGATTGAGCGAAGGCAAAAGTCGCGGCGATGAGCATCATTGCCAAAGCTAAAATTGTTTGTTTCATTTTGATTCTCCTTTTTGAAAACCAGCCGGAACGAAACCGGCGGTCAGATTAGAAAAGACGCGCGTTTTACAGCAAACTTTACGTCCACATTAACATATAAAGATGGCAAATTCGCTGTTTCCACCGCACATTTATTGACTTATTAGGCGGCGGTTGTTCTGGTTATACACTTTGCAAAAAAATCCTACGGCTTTGAATCTAAACCACGCAATGCGCTTTGCGCTTGAAATTTCGTCCACTCGAAGACCATTGACGGATTTTCTTCAGCGAGTTTGATGCTCGTTTCAAATTCGCGGCGGGCTTCGTTTGTTTGGTTACTGCGGCTGAAAGCGGTTGCCAGAGCGAGGTGCGGGCGCGGATCATCGGGCGCGAGTTCGACGGATTTTTGAGCGTCGGCGAAGGCTTCGTCAAGACGATTTAATTCGATAAATTGTTCGGCGCGTCCGGCGTAGCTCAGAGCGGCGACGAGCGGAACTTCAAAACGTCCTCGATAAACGAAAATGCTGCCGCCGATTTGAGCAACCGGCGCGGTTTTGAGAATCGGCTCATATTCATCGCCGACGAGCGGCGGAAACGATGCGACGCTCACAAACATCGTGCCTTCGACGACGGGCGGAATCGGTTCGACGATTTGCTCGGTAAAATTCCAGCCGTAATCGTTCGGCATCAATCCGCACGGCTGGTAAGCGCGAACGATCTCGCCCGCGCCGAACGCCGCAATCCGGCAATCTTGAATGTTTTCCCGTGTGACATATTCGCGGACGAGTTTATAATTTTGTCCCCATTCGACGTTGGAATCGCTCAACAGACGATAAGTGTTATTCGTGCCGCCCCAAAAATCGTTGGCAAACGCGAGATAATTCGGCGCGGTGCGAAACGCCGCGACCGCGTGAAAAATTAACAGCGCAATCAAAAAATATCGGGCAAACGAATATTTCCGACTCCAATAACAAATTCCGGCGGCGGCAGCGACAATAAAAAACGGATAGACGGGCAAAATATGCCGGATTCCGATATTCAAACCGGAAGTCAAACTAACACCGAAAAATAGAAAAGCGGGCAATAATAAAAACAATATTTCGCGGCGGCGCGTTTTATAAAGTCCAATCGTCAGCAAACTCAAAGCCAGCAAAACGAGCAAAGCGACGCTCGTTTTAATTGAAAATGCGACGGGAAAATAAAACCAGCGAGCCGTCGGATAAATTTCGCCGAGCAAAAACATCGGGCGATTGCCGCCGCGCATTATGTAGAATAATCCGGCGGCGTAAGATTCGGGGAAAATACGAGTTACGGCTCGCATCGTTTTCACGACGGGCGAGTTGAGAATCTCCGGCGGTGCGCCGTCGAAAATACTGGCGACCAAAGCAGGAGGCTGCGAATCGTTCGGCACAGCGTCATAGCGAAAACCGTAAAATGCCCACAACACAGCGATTGCGATTAATACGATTCCGGCGAAAGCGGCGACGCGGCGCAAAAAACGTCGGGACGCGCCCGCTTCGATTTCCGCTCTTCGGACAAGAAAAAAGTCGGCGATAAAAAGCGTAAACAAAATCGGTAAAATCAAAATTCCCGAATGTTTTGAAGCCAAAGTCGCGCCCGTCGCCACTCCGACAATTAAAAAACGAATCCACGTCGGATTTTTTCGATAACGATAAAACGCATAAACGGCGGCGAACATCGTCGCCGCCACCGCCATATCGGTCGTTACCAGCGAACCGTGCGCGATGATATTCGGTTCAAACGCCAGCAACGCCAATGCGACGACGGCTTCCCAACGCCCGAACATTTCCCGCGCCGCCAGAAAAACCATCAACGCCAGAAACAAACTCAGCAATGCCGCCGACAAACGCGCCGGAATGACAATATTGTCCGGGTTGTTTTTCGCCAGAAAAAGATTTCCGGCGAGATAACTCTCATCGCTGGAAGTAATTTTTGTGCCGCACTCCCACGACGGCTGAATCAAATCCTTCGAGACGAGCGGAATCGCCGCCAGCAATTTCAAAAGCGGCGGATGTTCGGGATTAACGCCGAAATCGCCGCATTGCCAGTAACGATAACCGGCAAAAATATGCGGCGATTCATCAATCGTCGCACTGGTGCGTGTGGCGTGAAACCAAAGTTGAAACGCAAACAGGCAAAATAACAAAGCAACCAAAGCCGGAAAAAACAATATTTTATGCTTCGGCGCGACTGCCGAAACGCTCGTTTCTTGCTCTGCTTGATTCATAATTTTATTTTGCTGTCTGTTTGTATCTCTGCTGCATTTCCTGCATTATTTCGACGTTGGTTTTCGGCATCCAGCCGTGTCTGCCGGTGCGCGAATACATAATCCAGCCGTTATATTTCGGCTCGGCTTTTGAGATAAAATCGTCAAAATAATGAACGCCGTTGTTCAAAAAATAATCGTCCGCTTCACCGACCCAAACGTGCAGTTTGCCGTCTAATTTCGGCGCAAGCGTTTGCCAATTTTGTTCGACGATTAAACGCAGATCATATTTTTTCCACTGCTCAGCGACCGCGTGATTGATTTTTCCGGTTTTCGCGTCCCACAGCGGAACGGGTTTTCCGTCTGTTCCGCGCGGGCTGTATGTTGCGTTCCACGCGCCCCATTGTCCGCCCGACATCGTGTAGCTGTCGCCCGCGCCGAGGACGTTTTCCTTCTGACATTCAAGCCGCATCGTAAATTCCGTGTCGCCGGTCGCCATTCGCGCGCTCGGACGATCAAAGCCGTTTTTATTGACGTAGGCGTTGTCGTCGGCGTAAATATCAACTAATTGATAAGCGCGAAAATCCATCGGATCGGGAAAGCCCGACCACGAACCGTTGAAATAATCGGGATAAAAAATTTGCAGCGCGCTTGAAACCCAGCCGCCGGTCGAGCCGCCCGTTAAAAATCTCGATGCGGGCGTGCCGACGGCGCGAAAACGCTTTTCGATTTCGGGAATTAATTCCTGCGTCAAGGAATCGCCGTAAGGTCCGCTGTTGGCGGAATTTATTTGATAAGAATCGCCGAACGGTCCGTCGCCGTCGAGATAAACGCCGATCATTCGAGGCGTGTCGTCCGCCAGCCACGATTTCCGAAACGGCAATTTTTCGTCCATTGCTCTCTGCGCCCGTGTAAATTTTGAACCGTAACCGCCGATGTTAATGAGCAGCGGATAACGCCGCGTCGCATCTTTTTCGTAATCGCGCGGCAGAATGATGCCGACGCGGACGAAAATCGGTCTGCCGTAAAATTTTGTCAGCAGCGGCGACGGCATTTTGATAAATTTGACGAATTCCGTGTCATCCGGCGTTTTTTCGGGCGGCACGATTTTCGACAATTCGAGTTTTATCGTCGCGCCGTTTTTCGCGTCCAGATTAACTTTTTGAACTTCGCTGTATAAATTTCCCGGCGCGTTGAGCGAGCGCAAATCGTCGTTCGTATCAAACAAAGCCTGCACGAAATATTCTCCGGCGGGCAGTTCTGCGAGATTTTTGATCGGATAGGAAATTGAATTGTTATCAACGACGATTTTAGTTTCGCCCGCCTTAAAATTTTCGACATCTTTCGCCAAAATCGGCGGCGCGTCGAGCGCAACATCCGAATCAAAGGTCAAACGCGGTTCATTTTCGCCTTTGCGATTGAGAAAAATAAACAAACGCCCGTTCTGCGGTGCGGAAACCAAATTTTTGGCAGCCGTCGCTTCAAATTTCAGCGCGGTCGTCTGCGCCGAAACGTAATTTGAGAAAATGAAAAGACATAACAAACAGGAAAAAATTACCGAAAAAAGATATTCTTCGCGCTTTCGCACGATTTCAGATGGCTGTTTTTGTTTTGTTGGATTCATTGTTTTTAATTGATTTAGAACGTCTTTAACCGTGCTTTTTAAGGCAGATGCGCCCCTCTCGCCGTTGATGCGATTTTGATACACGGTCATAAAATAAACAAGTTGATTATAATGAAAAAACAGGCTGTGTTAATTTATCCGAGATAACCGCAAAAAGCAACAAAACGTGCGCCAAATGTTGGAAAATCGTGCCGCTGAAACGACGGCAAAACCTTTCTATTTTCCGCAATTGACGGATGAAATTGAACATTATCCGAATTTGATAAAGCAGTCCGCCGCGCCGCGAATTTCTCAGAAGAAAAAGAAATAAAAAAGGCGATGTCGTCAGCCTTTTTTCCGGTAAATTCGCCGCTTGAATCAGAGGAAATCGGGTTTATGGATAGATTACACGGCGAATGCGGCGCGGCGTTTGTCGTTTTGAAAAAAATGCTGCGCCGAATGAAAAGCAGACAATCAAACTCTTGCTGCGTCCGACTCGCCGCTGATGAACATCCGAAAGCCGTTTATTTTGTTCAAGATATTACCCAAAGGCGCGACCGGAAAACTGCTCAGGAGCGAACTCGCGCGGCTTTATTTGACCGGGTAATTAAAATAAAAGTCAGGAAATTTTCAAATTTTTTTTCGTTTTACTTGAGCAAAATGCTATTATATTTTTTGGGCAAAAGATATTTGATTTATCGGCATCAGATAGCTATTGCAATTTAATTCAAGAGAAAATTTATGGCAGATATAGACGCATACAAAGATAAATTTAGCGAAAGCGGACGGCGTGTTTTGGAAGTTGCGCTTGATGAATCAAGAAGACGCGACCAGAATTACGTTACAATTGAACATATTTTACACGCACTGACGAACGAAGAAACCGAGCTTTTCAATTCGACGATGCGTGATTTGGCGGTTGATCCGCGTTCGGTCAAACTGCTGATCGAAAAACGGCTCGATGCCGGACGGCAGCACACCGGCAAAGGATACAAAATCGCGCCGGAAACGACCGATTTATTCAAGCGTTCGATGGAGCGGGCGCGCTTACAAGGGCGGCGCGTAATTGACGCGAGTGATATTTTTTACGTTCTTTCCAATGACGAACGCAGTTTGCTCAACGATGTTCTGCAAAATTTGGGCGTACCTGCCGATGAAGTGGCGCAGACGGCGCGAACGCGGATTCGCAAAATCGAGAAAGAAGAAGAACGAATGCGGAAAAAATATGAACTTCCTTCATATTTGAAACATTTCGGCGTGTCGCTGAATAAATTAGCGCGGCAGGACAAAATTCCGCCGACCATCGGGCGCGAAAAAGAGATTTTGCAGATGATGGAAATTTTGTCGCACCGCGAGCGTTCAAATTCGCCAATGCTCGTCGGCGAACCCGGCGTTGGCAAAACGGCGGTCGTCGAAGGTTTGGCGCGGATGATCGAACTCGAACCGGAAAAAGTTCCGGCGCGATTAAGAGACGCGCATATCGTTCAGCTTCAAATGGGCGGACTCGTCGCCGGCACGATGCTGCGCGGAATGTTTGAAGAACGCATCAAAGGTATTATTGACGAAGTAAAAGAAAAAGAACACATCATTCTTTTTATTGATGAAGCGCACACGATTATCGGCGCGGGCGCGGCGATGGGAACATCATCGGATGCCGGAAATATGTTTAAATCGGCACTGGCGCGCGGCGAACTTCGCATCATCGGCGCGACGACGCTGACCGAATACAAAGAGTATATCGGCGAAGACGAAGCGTTGGCGCGAAGATTTAGACTGGTTAAGGTTGATGAGCCGACGATTGAGGAAACCAAGGAAATTCTTTTGGGCTTGCGCCCGCGGCTCGAAAGAAATTACTCGGTGACGATTTCCGACGAAGCGATCAACACCGCGCTGGAGATGTCGCCGAAATATATTCGCAATCTGCACCTGCCCGACAAAGCCATCGGCTGGCTTGACACGGCTTCGGTCAAAGTTGAAATCAACGAACCGGCTTCGCTCGTCGTTCGACCGGAACACATCATTGACGTAATTTCGCAGGAATCGAGGATTCCGAAAGATATGATTTTCCGCGACACGACGGACAGATTTTCCGATATGGAAAACCTGCTCGGAAATCGCGTTATCGGACAAAAAGAAGCCGTTAAAGCCGTCGCGCAAAGACTGCGCCTTAATAAAGGTCCGCTCAAAGACAATCATTTTGCGCCGGACGGAGTTTTGTTATTTTTGGGTCCGACTGGTGTCGGAAAAACCGAATTGGCGAAAGCGGTCGCCGAGTTTATGTTCGGCGACGAAGGCAAAATGGTTCGTATTGATATGAGCGAATATGGCGAAGGCACGGTCGGCATCGAAAAACTGATCGGAATGCCGCGCGGCATCGTCGGCAGTGAACGCGGCGGAATTTTGACCGAACAGTTGCGGGAAAATCCATACACGGTTTTGCTTTTAGACGAGGTTGAAAAGGCGAATCCGTATTTGATGAACATCTTTTTGCAGGCTTTTGACGAAGGCTGGCTGACCGACGGGCGCGGCAAAAAAGTTTATTTGTCCGATGCCATCGTCATTATGACTTCCAATCTGGGTTCGGAAAGTTTCAAAAAATACGAAAAACCGCTTGGTTTCGGACAAAAATCTCTGGGCGATATGCGCGAAATTAAAGGCGCGGTGATGAAAGCCGCCGAACAGCGTTTTTCGCCGGAATTTCGCAATCGGATTGACGAGATCGTCGTTTTTTCGCCGCTCACAATGGACGAAGTACGCGGCATCGCCAATATTTATTTGAATAAATTGAAGCGAAATATGGAACGGCAGGGAAAAATCGTCGAAGTTACCGAAGACGCGGTTGATTTGCTGACGGAAAAAGGATTTTCACCTGCTTACGGCGCGCGCTTTTTAAAACGGCACATTGATCAAAACGTCAAACTTCCGATCACCAACGCCTGGAAAAATTCGACCAGATTTACGGTTGACGCGGAAGACGGCGAAATCGTCGTCAAACCGATGGATAGTTTCAGTTTGAATTAAACCAATCTGTAATTTTTGGATTAAAAAGGCTTTGATGATAAAATTTCATCAAAGCCTTTTTCAAAATTAAGCTGTGAAAAACAAGAAAACAAACGTTCTTTTATCACTTTTGATCGGAATTTCACTTTCGGCAATAGCTTGCGCTCAGGATAAAACTGGTGCAAAAAGCGAAATAAATAATCCGGCAGAAATGCAGGTAAATTCATCTACAGAAAAAGAAAAAACCGACGAAATTGTTCGTTTGAAAATAGTTCTTCTCTCCACCGGTAAAATCGGTAATATTACGGTCGTCTCATCTAACACAAGTAAGATTTTCGTCAAGGAAGCAATCGAAGCGGCACGGAATATGAAGTTTGAGCCAGCCAAAAAGAATGGAGTGCCGCAAACTACGATAGCGACAGTTGAATATAAGTTCAGCATTTTCTACGATGAAAACGCTGCCGATTTGCAAAAAAATGCGGAAATCTTGGAAATGCCGCAGCCGACACATCCGAAAGGCGATAATCTGGAAGTGATCGGCGGAAAAGTTCATTTGACACTTAAACTATACTCAAACGGTTATGTTGAAGTTTCGGCGGTCAAAAGCGGTTTACCGCAAGAATTTCAAAACGAAGCCGCCAGCCAAAGCTGCATCGAAGATAACGTTCAAACCCGCAATTGATAAAAACGGAAATCAAGTGACTCAGACTAAGGAAATTGAATATGAATTTAGACCGCAAAAAGATTAAATTTTCACAAATATTAGTTGGTTTTCTCATTGTATGTTCAGCAAGTTTTTGTTTTGCTCAAACAAAACCTGATGAAAAAGCCGAAACGATCATCAAAAAAGCCGTTCAAAATCTCGGCGGCGAAAAATATCTCAATGCCAAATCGCAGATCGGGCGCGGCAGATTCAGCGTTTTGCGCGACGGCGCGTTCGAATCGTTTCAAACTTTTACTGACGTGATGGTTTTTCCCGACAAAGAGCGCACCGAATTTAAAGGAAACGCGAAAACTGTGCAGGTTAATGTCGGCAAAAACGGCTGGATATTTGACGGCGACGCGCAGACGATCAAAGATCAGACGGAAGCGCAGATAAATAATTTCAAACGCGGAATCAACACCAGTCTGGACAATTTACTGCGCGGAAACTGGCGCGGAAACGCTGATTTAAGCTATGTCGGCAGAAGGCAAGCCGGTTTGGGAAAGCGTAATGACGTGGTGAAACTGACTTTCAGCGACGGTTTCACGGTTGAATTTGAATTTGCCGACGACGGTTTGCCGATGAAATCTGTTTACAAACGCGCCAACGCCGATAATGAAGAAGCGAAAGAAGAAGATCGCTACGCGCAGTTTGTTGATGTCGGCGGCATCAAAACGCCTTTTATCGTTGACCATTTTTCAAACGATAAGCAAACCAGCCGCATCAATTACGAATCGGTCGAATTTAACAAATCAATTCCCGATGCGATCTTCAGCAAGCCGTCGAACGCGAAAGATTTGAAAAAGGATTTGAAGTTGTAAGAAGCGGTAAAAACAGTGCATTCATCTAAATCGTTTCCGATGGTTGTATTACAGAAACAAATTCCGTATTACTTTTAAAATTCACGAACACTTCTTGCCACTCGTTCAATAATCAATTAAAATGCACAGTTTCAGAGTATTTGGATGTTTGGCAGGAACATTATTTTTTATTTTAAAAGAGAGTTTATAACATTATGAAAAAAGTAGGAATTTTAACCGGGCGCGAAATTACGTTTCCCGAATCAATTATTAAAAGCATCAACGAAAAAGGCAACGGCGAAGTGACCGCCCAAATGATGAAAATCGGCGGTATCCGGCTCGACGAAGAAAAGAAATACGATGTGGTTATTGACCGCATTTCGCACGAAGTTCCGTATTATCGCGCGACTTTGAAGCGGATGGCTCTCGAAGGAACTTACGTTATCAACAATCCGTTCTGGTGGTCGGCGGACGATAAATTTTTCAATTTTTCACTTGCCGCCAAAATCGGCGTGGCGATTCCGAAAACGGTTTTGCTGCCGCAGCAGGATTATATTCCCGACATCACCAGCGAATCGCTGCGAAATCTCGAATTTCCGCTCGATTGGGAAGGAATCGTCAATTACGTCGGCTTTCCCGCGTTTTTGAAACCGTTTGACGGCGGCGGCTGGAAAAATGTGTCGAAAATTCACTCGCTCGAACAGCTTTGGTATGAATACAACCAATCGGGCAAACTTTGTATGACTTTGCAGGAAGGCATCGAATACGATCAATTCGTGCGCTGCTACTGCGTCGGTCAGGAAAAAGTTTTGATTATGCCGTATGATCCGTCGAAACCGTATCTGTCGGGAATGCAGTATGTGAACGTGGACGATTATTTGTCGCCCGAACTGCATAAAAGAGTCGAAAAAGATGTCATCACGATCTGCCAAGCGTTGGGTTACGATTTGAACACGGTCGAATTTGCGATTAAAGACGGCGTGCCGTACGCAATTGATTTTATGAATCCCGCGCCGGACGCTGAACTCGCGTCGGTCGGCGAATATAATCACAACTGGATTGTGAACACGATGACCGATTTTATTCTCAGAAAATTGAAAACCGGGTTTGAAACGCCCGAATATCGCTGGTCGGCAATGCTTAACCCGCCGGCAGCCGCCAAAAAGAAAACGGCGGCTGAAAAATCTCCCGCCAAAACCACTCAGCCAAAGACTGCCAAACCCAAGAAAACAAAGGAAGAAGGCGGGCAAGCTCAAAAAGCGAGCGCGAAATAAATAAAAAAAGGCAAAGCCACGTCCGCTTTGCCTTTTTTTTATTCTTTGTTGTAATATTGATTTTCCTATTACCTCGCATTAAATTCAACTCAAAAAAATTTTGCGCGTCCGTCAATGCGGAAATTCTTACGAAATAAGAGCGTTTGACATTTGCGCCTTTATTCTGTTGTTACAAAACTGTTTCACGGACAGTGTTATTTTGAAATTTTGAGAATGTTTTATGATATTTTCAGCATAAACTTAATCTTGTTTAAGTGACAAATATCATCAGGCTGAAATTTGAAAAAAAATTATTTTCTAGTCAACGCGGCTTTTTTTGTCTTTTCTGTTGGTAAAGCGTTTGATATTTCACGCCTGATTAAATTTATTATCCCAATTTTCTAATGAACGAGGAATTTTTCAATGAAAGAATATAAATATACGCGCCAAAATATGTTTTCGCGCGAAGTT
Organism: Pyrinomonadaceae bacterium; assembly: GCA_965217575.1. GTDB lineage: Bacteria > Acidobacteriota > Blastocatellia > Pyrinomonadales > Pyrinomonadaceae. The sequence goes on from OZ244558.1 coordinate 3,210,263, forward strand.
TTTACAGCGACAATAATTTTCGCGTTACTATCAACTCTATTTTTTTTCAGCCCGGTTCAATCTCGAACGGCGGCGCAGACAGTAGAAAAATCATTTAATCAAAAACTGAACGACGCTCCGGCAGTTTCGCCGAACGTTGTCATCAGCCAAATTTACGGCGGCGGCGGCAACAGCGGATCGGTTTACAAAAATGACTTTATCGAGCTTTTCAATCGCGGAACCGCCGCCGCCAGCTTAAACGGCTGGTCGGTGCAATACGCTTCAGCGGCAGGAACTTCGTGGGCAGTGACGAATTTGACTAATGTTTCGCTTCAGCCCGGACAGTATTATCTCGTTCAGGAAGCTGCCGGCACAGGCGGCACGACTAATCTGCCGACACCGGATGCGACCGGAAGTATTGCAATGAGCGGAACCGCCGGAAAAATCGCGTTGGTCAACACGACCACCGCTTTGAGCGGGGCAGTAACTACCGGAACAGGACCGACAATTGTTGATTTCATTGGTTTTGGCACGGCAAACGGCTTTGAAGGCACTGCCGCCGCACCCGCGCCGAGCAATACGACCGCCGATCTGCGAGCCGGAAACGGCTGTAGCGATACCGATCAAAACAACACTGATTTTGCGACTGGCGCGCCGACTCCGCGCAATACCACCTCAACCCAAAATCCGTGCGGCGGCACGGGCGTGACGACGATTTCAATTAACAATGTCACCGTCACCGAAGGAAACAGCGGAATCACGACAGCGACATTTACCGTCAGTCTTTCAGCACCGGCGGGCGCGGACGGCGTAACTTTTGACATTGCGACGGCAGACAATACAGCCACTGTTGCCGATTTCGATTATGCGGCGAAAAGTTTAACCGGACAGACCATCGCCGCCGGAGATTCCACTTATACTTTCGACGTGAACATCAACGGCGACACGACCACCGAACCGAACGAAACATTTTACGTTAATGTGACAAACGTCGTCGGTGCGTCGCCGACCAGCGTTCAGGGAACCGGAACAATCAACAATGATGATTTCACCCTGACGGCGATTGACGCGATTCAGGGCAGCGGTTCGACTTCGCCGTTCGTCGGGCAGACGGTCACGACTTCGGGAATCGTCACCGCGACCAAGAGCAACGGTTTCTTTTTGCAGACACCGGACGCGAATGTTGATGCCGACCCGAACACTTCGGAAGGCATTTTCGTCTTTACGTCGAGTACGCCGCCAACTGCCGCGACAATCGGTAATTCGGTTGCCGTGACCGCGACCGTTTCCGAATATATTCCGACCGCCGCGCCGCATCAGCCGCCGGTGACGGAACTCGTTTCGCCGAGCGTTACGCAGCTTTCAGTGAACAACGCTCTGCCCGTCCCGATGACAATTTCTGCCGCCGACACGAATCCGAACAATCTGGAAAATCTCGAACGCTACGAAGGAATGCGCGTTCACGTTGATTCGCTGACGGTTGTCGGTCCGACGCAGGGAAACATTACCGAACCGAGCGCAACAGTCAGTTCGACGGGACTTTTTTACGGGGTCGTAACCGGAGTGGCACGACCGTTCCGTGAACCGGGCATTGACGTTTCGATTGATCCTCCGGCGGGCGCACCGGCAAATGTGCCGCGTTTCGACACCAACCCGGAACGTCTGCGAATAGACAGCGACACGCAGCCCGGCGCGGCGAAAATTAATGTCGCCGCCGGTGAAATTGTTTCAGGTATCACCGGACCGCTCGATTACGCGTTCGTCACCTGGTCAATTTACCCGGATGCCGCCACGCCGCCGACCGTTTCCAATATTCAGTCGGCGATTCCCGTGCCGCAGGCAAACGCTGACGAATTTACGGTTAGCAGTTTCAATATGCAGCGGTTTTTCGATACGACTGACGATCCGTCAACCAGCGATCCGGTTTTGACGCAGACCGCTTTTGACGGTCGCTTGAATAAAGCATCGCTGGCGATTCGCAATGTAATGCTTTTGCCGGATGTAGTGGGTGTTGAAGAAATGGAAAATTTGACGACGCTGCAAGCCGTCGCCAATAAAGTCAACAGTGATGCGACGGCTGCCGGTCAAACAAACCCGATGTACCAGCCGTATCTCGTCGAAGGTAATGATGTCGGCGGAATTGATGTCGGATTTCTGGTTAAATCATCGCGCGTCACGGTCATTGATGTCACCCAAGTCGGGAAAGACGCGACATATACTAATCCGAATAACGGAACGGCTGAACTGCTCAATGATCGTCCGCCGCTCGTTTTACGCGCGTCAATTCAACCGGCAATGGGCGCACCCGTGGCTTTTACCGTCATCGTTAATCATCTTCGTTCGTTGAGCAGTGTTGATGATCCGACCGACGGCAACCGCGTTCGCACCAAACGACGAGCGCAGGCGGAATATCTCGCCAATTTGATTCAGGCGCGGCAAACCGCCGATCCGACCGAAAAAATTATTTCCATCGGTGATTATAACGCTTTTCAATTCAATGACGGCTACGTTGATTCAATCGGCACGATCAAGGGAACTCCGACTCCTGCCGATCAGGTAACGCTGGCATCGCCGGATTTAGTCAACCCGGATTTGACCGATTTGCTCGATTATCTGCCCGCGACCCAGCGTTATTCATTCAATTTTGACGGGAACGCGCAGGTTTTGGATCACGAATTAGTCAACAATAATATGCTGACGATTCTCAATCGAATCGCTTACGCCCGGAATAACTCTGATTTCCCGGAAATATATTATCAGGACTTTAACCGTCCCGAACGTATTTCAGATCACGATATGGCGGTTGCCTATTTTTCACTGACCGGAACCGGCGGTTCACAGACAATCGAAGGCGATGTTTCATTGCGCCCGAACGGTAACGGATCTGTTGATGCGGATGATATTGAGGAAATTCGCCGCTTTAGCGTCGGTTTGGATATGCCGTATCAGTCGAATGAGTTTCAACGCGCCGATGTCGCGCCGCGTTCATCCGAAGGCGACGGTTTTGTGGATGCTGACGACATTCAGCAGGCGCGCCGCTATGCCGTCGGAACTGACAGCAGCCAGATCGCCGGTGGTCCGTCTTCGCCATCTTCGCCGATTGCCCAGGCTGCTTCGGGTTTATCCGCTGAAGGCAAATCATTAATTCGCACGAAAGACGGCGTGCTGGCGGCTCCGGCAGCCTTCCGTGTGGATAATCAGAACACCAGTCCCGGTTCGACTTTGGTGGTGCCGATTCGCGTGGATACCGTCGGCAACGAAGCCGGTTATACTTTCTCCATCGCTTTTGATTCGACCATTCTGACCAATCCGATGGTGGCAATCGGCAACGGCGGCGGCGATGTCGTCTTCAACACCAACAATCCCGGACAGATCGGTTTCTCGGTCACGTCATTTAGCGGCGGGACGATTGCCGAAGGCAACAACATCGCTTTGGTGAATGTCACCTTCACGTTGGCATCAGGCGCGCCAGCGGGAACGACCCCGATCACGTTTACGGACACGCCGGCGCGGAGAAAGGCATCGGGAGTGGATCCGAACACGCCGATCACGCAGCCGACCTACACGGGCGGAACGATCACGATCAGCGGAGCGACGGCGGCGGGAGCGGCGGTCGCGGGCAGAGTGCTGACGGCGAACGGGCGCGGCATCGGCAGCGTCTATGTCACATTGACGGATGCCGATGGCGACACCCGAACTGCCGTCACGACGAGTTTCGGCTACTATCGTTTTGAGGATGTTCCGGCGGGACAAACTTATGTCATCGGCGCGACGGCGAAACGCTACACGTTCGGACAGCCGACGCGGGTGTTGAACCTTAATGCCGACGATTATACTGTGAATTTCGTTGCAATTCCGTAAAACCGGATAAATCAAAGTGTCGGCGCGGGTGTTTTTCTTCAAATTCTGTTCGCCGAAACTTCATCAAAAAGACCGAAAATCTAAAAATTTTCGGTCTTTTTCAATTTTTACCGACTGACACGCCATAGTTGAATACCAATCAACTGCGGAACAGCGGCAAAATTAAAAAATGTTGCGTTAGACCGCCCGCTGGCGCATTGATTTTGACTTGGCTAACTGACCGGTAATATTTGTTTGAGTATTGTTTTGACTTCGGTGATTTCGGAATTAAGCTGTAATCAGCTTTGGAAATGAATTTTTCACTCTTTACTATTACCCTTTTTCAAAGATATTATCTTTATTAAACAAATAATTTCTCGGAGGATTTTTACGCATATATGAAAACAGAAACTTTGAAATTTGACACTGCCGGTGACGCGAGTTCCGCTTTTGCGGCGATACCCGACGAAGTGAACGAGGATACCAAAGCCGTTATTTTAATTCACGAATACTGGGGTTTGACCGATCATATCAAAGACATCGCCGGACGCTACGCGGGCGAAGGTTTTATCTGCATCGCGCCCGATTTATATCGCGGCAAAGTGACGGAAGACAAGGACGAAGCCGCGCAGTTGATGAATAATCTGGAAATCGAAGACGGTTTGGACACGATAAAAAACGCGGCGGCGGCGGCTCGTGAAAAATACGACGTGCAAAACTTTGGTATCACCGGTTTTTGTATGGGCGGAACTTACGCGTTTCAAGCCATTTGTCATCTGGAAGAAGGATTAAAAGCAGCCGCGATTTTTTACGGCGACATTCCTGAAGAAGATGTTCTGAAAAACTTAAAAGGTCCGGTGCTGTTTATTGCCGGAACGAAAGACCAGTGGATCAATCCGGGAAAAGTCGGCGGCTTGGAAAAAACAGCCGACAAAAATATGCTGCCGATTGAAACCGTCTCATATGAAGCCGACCACGCATTTTTTAACGATACGAGACCGGCGGTTTATGACGAAGACGCGGCGCAGGACGCGTGGGCGAAAGTTATCTCGTTTTTTGACGATAATTTATAATATCAAACCGCATTTCTGTCAGAACTGTCTGCGTCAGCGGACGGCTTAGTTACGAAACGGAAACCGCTCGCTGATGCAGACGATTCTGACAGATCACTTGACGTAGATCGGGTTTGAAATTATCCAGGGCATTCGGTCAAACGGACTGCCTAACGTGTCCAGATAAACTTCAACCCGGTAAGTTCCCTTTTCCCGCGTCTGAAAATTAATTTCGGATGTTTCGTCCGCCTGAAAAACTTTCTCGCCGTTTCTGAAAACTACAAAACGCGCATTTTGCGGCGCGAACGCCTTTAAATCAACGCCTTGCGCGAGAGCGATTTCGTCGCCCTGAATCTTTTTTTCCGCGCCGTTTTCCGCCGAAAATGAAAATCCTCTCGTATCGCTCAAAACATCGAAACCGATAAAAGCGTGACCTTTTTTAAGCGCGTCGAGCAAATTTTCCTGACTTAATTGTTCATCTTTTTCGAGCAGAACGTGCGTTCTGACGAGATGGAAAATCGTTTCGTAGCGGTCGAGTTTCAGATTAACAAGTTTATTTCCGGCATCGTCGCCGAACAGGTGAAAGCCGATGTTTGAATGCGCGTCGCTGCCGGCGAACAGCGTTGACCTGCGCTGCGCCGTTACTTCATCAAACTTTTGGAGATTTTCGGCGGGACGTTTGAAGTAATCAGCGGCGACGATTTCCGGGTAACTGTGATACGACCAGATGATGTCAAAAATCCCCGAAAACGGATTCATTTTTTTGGCGTTGGTGTGCAGACTAAAAATCTCGATGCCGTCAAAATTCGAGTTCCAGGTGTTAAATTTTTCAGGATATGTGATGAGAGCAATTTTATTCAGCGCGTGGTTTTTTTCCAGAAAGTCGGGTGTTGACAACTGTTTCGCCTGTGCCGCTTCGGAACTTCCGGGCAACAGCAAAAATCTGTCGGTCGCCGTTTCAACTTCCTGTCCGCCCACGAATAAAACGCCGCCGTGAACGCCTTGCAGCGTCTGCGCCGAAGTGTCGTAAAGATCAGTTGTGTGTTCGGTCATCACGACAAAATCAAGTTGGTTTTTCCGCGCGCCGTCAATTAATTCGTCAAAACTGCCGGTGCTGTGTCCGCCCAGCGAGGTGTGAACGTGGATGACACCTTTGTAATCGGTATAATTTTGATTGGCGCGTTCTACGCGCTGCGCTTTGAGCGATGAAATTTGACCGGCGATTTTGCCGAGTTGATAACGGTGATAAATAAAAGGAAGCTGCGCCAAAAGAAAAACGGCGAGCAAAATTAGAAGAATTTTTTTCCAAAGTTTCATTCGCTAATCATTACTACACTCAAAAAATCAACCGAAACGACTTTTTCGGCGAGTTCTCTGCCCAATTTTGCGACTTCCTGATGTTCTTTATGTTCGGTGTAAAAATCCAACGCTTCGCGGTCGGAGTAGGTGGCGACCAGTCCTAAATCAAATGACCGTTCGAGGTGCAGAATGTCGAAACCGAGATTAAAGCTCAAAATATTTGGAATGACATTCGGCAGATTCTTCAGCTTCGCAATATGTTCTTCGCGCTGTTTCCGCGTCGCTTCAGATTTATATTTCCAACAAACAATATGTGTCAGCATAATTTTTTACCAAATCTTTTTCATTTTCAGAGAAAATTTTTCGAGCGGCGGTTCGCCGCTGACAGTTTCAGGATTTTCCAGAATTTCTTTAGTTTTGTCGTGCCGATAAATATAAACATTTCGCTCAAGCGGATCAATCAACCAACCCAATAACGCACCGTTTTCGATGTATTCTTTCATTTTGTTTTGCAAACTTTTGAGCGAATCCGACGGCGAACGCAGTTCGATGACAAAATCAGGACATAAAGGCGGAAATTTTTCCTGTTCTTCATCGCTCAAACTTTCCCAGCGTTCATTTTTTATCCACGCTAAATCCGGCGAACGCTTCGCGCCGTTCGGCAGTTTGAAGACAGTTGACGAATCAAAAGATAAACCCTCACCATTTTTTTCAGCCCAATTTCCGAATGCGACAATTAACGAAAAATTACGAATTCCCGTTTTTCCTCCGGTTGGCGGCATAATAACAAGTTCTCCTTCTTTGGTGAGTTCGATTTCGACATCAGGATTATGACGACAAAAATCTTCGAATTCGTCGTCGCTGATCTTTTTCAGAACGTCCCGAAAATCTAAAATAATCGGCAGAAAAGAACCGTCAACCGAAACAGGTTCGACTTGCATAAAACTATTCTCCTTCTTCGCACCATTTTCGCGTCACTTCGTGGCGATAAGCAAACATTTTCTCAAGCTGCGGCACGACGGCGAACGGCGCGGCGATTTGTCCGAAAATCCAGAACGGCGGTTCGTAATGAACTTCGTCGCGCAGCATCGCGCCTTCTTCGTGCGGATTGATGATGTGATCCTGCCGCCACGAATGAAACGGACCGGAAATCTGCACGTCTTCAAACAGGCGCGGCGGTTCGTAGCGCGTGTGTTCGGCGACCCATTTGACGGGATAAACGCCGAAAATCTTCATTTCGATAATCGCCCGCGAACCGATTTTGGAGATGTCGGCTTTTTGAATGACTTTCGCGTTTTCCCACGGCGGAATCAGCCGCTCAAAAGCGTCGGGCAGTTCGTGAAAGGCGAAAACCCGTTCGGGCGCGGCTTTGATAACCGATTCTTTGATGAACTTCATCATTGTCTTTTAGCTTTTTTTGGCGGGCGACCACTCTTTCAAAAAATCCGTGAACTTTTGCAGATTGTAAGATTTTCCCTGTTCGAGTTCCGAAGTGTCCTTTGAAAAAAGAAATTTCCCGTTCGCGTCCAAAACGTAGAGATGCGGATAACCTTCGATTTTCGGATAATTTGCCAGAAACGGCTCGTTTTTGTTTTCTTCGCTGAAATTTACTTTCAGCCAGACGTAATTTTCATCACGCAATTGCGACAAACCGGCGTTTTGCAAAAAGAAATAATCCATATTGCGGCACCAAACGCACCATTCGCCGCCGACATCGAGAACGATGCGCTTGCCCGATTTTTTGGTCTGCGCGACAGTCGCCTGCAAATCCCGCGCGGCATCGCGCGCCGGATCAAATTTTTCCCGCTGCATTGCCAAAGAATTTGTTTGAGTTCCGATACTTTTGGAAGCGGCATCTTTTTTCGCCGCCGTTTGAGCGAAAACAGGCAGACTGCCGATAAAAAGGACGATTAAAATAACAGTAAATTTTTTCATTAATTTCTCCGATTTTTTCCTGATTCGATTATGATGCGCGAAAAGTAAATTTATTATCCTTAGTTTACGCCGTCGGCGACATTTCAGCTAATTTTTCGTTCAATAAACTCCACAATTTTTCGATGTGCCGTTCTTCGACGCGAATATTTCCAATCGAAACGCGCAAAGTGTATGCGCCGTTTAATTTCGTGTGCGAAATATACGCCGCGCCGCTTTCGTTGACGGCATTCATTATTTTTTCGTTTAATTCGTTGAGATTTTCCGCGTTTTTCGGATGCGCGCGAAAGCAAACCAAGGCGAACGGAACCGGCGCGAGCATCTCCCAATTCTCCGATTGTTCAATTTTTGACGCGAGCAGTTTTGCCAACCCGCAATGTTCGCGGATTCTCGTAATCAAACCTTCCTGCCCGAAATAGCGCAGAACAAACCACAATTTCAGCGAGCGAAAACGTCTGCCGAGCTGAATTCCGTAATCCATCTGATTCGTGACGGTTTCCGAAACTTTCAGATATTCCGGCACGAGCGAAAATGTTTTTTTCAGTAAATCCAAATCTTTAACGTATAAAACCGACAAATCAAACGGCGTAAACAGCCATTTGTGCGGATTTGTCACGATTGAATCGGCACGTTCCGCGCCGCGAAAATGAAACTGCAATTCGGGAACGATCATCGCGTTTCCGGCGTAAGCCGCGTCAACGTGCAGAAAAATATTTTCGCGCCCGCAAATCTCGGCGATTTTTTCAACATCGTCAACGCTCGTCGTCGAAGTCGTGCCGACGGTGGCGACGACGCAAAACGGCAGAAAACCGTTTTGTTTATCTTCGGCAATCGCGGCGGCGAGTTTTTCCGTATTCATTTCAAAGCGGTCATTGGTCGGAATTTTGACGAGCGATTTTTGTCCCAAACCCAAAAGAATAACGGCTTTATCAATCGAAGAATGAGTTTGTTCGGAACAGTAAACGCGCAGCAGCGGCAAGTTTTCGCGCCCGCTCATCCCGTTTTCACGAATATTCAAATCGAGTTTTTCCCGCGCCATCGCAATCGCGTGCAGCGTCGAAACCGAAGCCGTGTCGTAAATTATCCCGTGAAAATCTGCGGGCAGATTCATCATTTTCCGCAGCCAGTCGAGCGCGACCGGTTCGAGTTCGGTCGAAGCGGGCGACGTGCGCCAGAGCATCGCTTTCATATCGAACGCCGCGCTCAACATTTCGCCGAAAATGCCGACGCTGCTCGTCGAAGTCGAAAAAAGCCCGTGAAAATTCGGATGATTCCAGTGCGTCACGGCGGGCAGAATCAGTTTGTCAACGTCCTTTAAAATCTCCGCGAAATCTTCGCCGCGTTCGGGCGCGGAGTTCGGCAAATTATCTCTCAACCAATTCGGTTCGATTTGTGAAAGCACGGGAAACTGCTCGATATTTTCAAAATAATCGGCGATCCAGTCAATCAGCTCGTGTCCGTGACGGCGAAATTCTTCTTTCGGCATATCGCCGAAGTTCGGTTGTTCGTTCATAGTTTATTCGGAAGCAATAAACATTTTCGCCGCAACAATGGAAAAAATGTTAAAAAATAACTCAATAGTTCGGTAATTAAAAGTATAATATTTCAAACATTAATCTCGCCAATGACATAAAGTTAAAATTAATCACTCCGTTATTTTTGAGTTTCTCAATCTGTGCAAAAATAACTTCAATTTTGCGTCACTCAACAAATTAGAAACGATTTTGCGGTATTTAACAATCTGAAAATTTACACGGTTTGTTAAATCAGCAGTATAAATTCTAAATTTAAATTAAAAAATAAGGAGAAAATAATATGGGAAATTGGACTCTTTTGGGAGTGTCGGGCAATACTACCCCGCTGGATCAAGGAGAACTTTTCGGACACAATGTTTATGTAAGTTTTCGGCTGAAATATACTCCTTCGGCGTTCGGCAGCTTCAAAGAATCGCCGTCACTGGACTGGCACGAAAAGTTTATGATGAAGATGCACCATAAAGGAGAATGGTGGGAATTTGAGAAAAATATGTTTGACCATAAACCGGGAAGTCCGACATTTGGAGGATGGGTCAAACGCTATGTGTTGGCTTACGATTCCGCTGCCGGAAAGCATAATGCTTTGGTCAAGGGAGCTTCTACACTTTATGATAAAAACCAGAGACAGGTAAGCGTAAATGATCTCGGAAAAAATTTGAATACTGATGCTGAAAAGGCAGATGCGGTCAGAGCTTATCTGAAAAGAAACGGTGGTATCTTAGACGTAAAAGTTCACGACATTCCAGGCATAAACGCCAGACCGAATGAACACAACGAAAGACTTTTGATATTTAACTGCGGTTTGATCGGATGCGGCGGAAGTTTTGCGGGCGAGCAATATCTCAATATGAATACCTCACAGCCTAGAGGAAATTGGACGCGAAGTTTTAAAACCGGAGGCGGTCATACGTGGAGTACGCACGGTTTGAGAAAAGTTATAACTCCCGACGGTGTCAGTTTACCCGGTTCGCCGGTTTTGTTAAATGGTGAATACAGATAGGAATACAACCATATAAAATCACAATATCCCGGATAACTTTTATTATCATTTTTATCAAACGAAATTTTTTCATATTCGACTTCTCATTTTATTTTTGCCTGAGAAACTGAATATGAAAAAATTTCGTTTGATTTTTTAGCTCTTGATTGTCATTAACTTTTTCAAACCGCGCTTTATTTTCGGCTTATTAAAAAAGTTAAAAAACTACTCGACACTCGCGCAATTAAAAGTATAATATCTCAAACGTATATCTCGCCAACGAATTATAGTTAAAAAATTATTGCACCGAATTTTTTGGAAAATAAAGCAGCGACGTGCTTTTAATCGAAGAAATCTATGGAAGCCGAAGCAATTGTCAACGAAAAAATCACGAACGAAGGTTTTGTGCGCGGTCTCGGACTGCTGGATTCGACGATGATTGTTGCCGGTTCAATGATCGGTTCGGGAATTTTTATCGTGTCCGCCGACATCGCGCGGCAGACGGGTTCAGTCGGAGGATTACTTTTAACGTGGATTATTACGGGCGTTTTGACAGTTTTCGCCGCGCTCTCTTACGGCGAACTCGCCGCGATGATGCCGAAAGCGGGCGGACAATATGTTTATTTGCGCGAAAGTTATTCGCCGATGTTCGGATTTCTTTACGGCTGGACGCTTTTTCTCGTCATTCAGACGGGAACAATCGCCGCCGTCGCCGTCGCTTTTGCCAGATTTCTGGGCGTTTTATTTCCGGCAATTTCGCCGACTTCGTGGATTGTTCCGCCGATTAATTTGACTTCCGGCTACGCCGTTTCGCTTTCCGTTCAGCAATTTGTCGGCGTTTTGCTGATAATTTTTCTGACCGTAATCAATATGCAGGGTTTGAAACTCGGCAAATTGATTCAAAATATATTTACTTCGGCGAAAACTTTGGCGTTGCTCGTTTTAATCGTTCTGGGAATCTTCGTCGGCGGCGCGATGACAAGCGCGTTTTCAAATAATTTCGCCGACCTTTTCGCCGCGCAAAACGCCGCGATTATCAAACCGGATTTGGCATTTTTGCCCGAAGTTTCGGTCAACGGCGGATTTTTCGCCCTTCTCGTCGTTTTCTGCGTCGCGCAGGTCGGTTCGCTTTTTTCGTCTGACGCGTGGAACAACATTACGTTTACGGCGGGCGAAGTCAAAGAACCGCAAAAAAATATTCCGCTGTCGCTGGCGTTTGGAACGGGTTTGGTCATCACGCTTTATTTTCTGGCGAACATCGCGTATCTGGCGACGCTTTCGCTGACGCAGATTCAGGACGCGCCGCAAGATCGCGTCGGAACTGCCGCGCTCGAAGTAATTTTCGGCGGAATCGGCGCGGCGGTGATGGCAATTGCGATTATTATTTCAACTTTCGGCTGCAACAACGGTTTGATTTTGTCCGGCGCGCGGGTTTATTACGCGATGGCGAAGGACAACCTGTTTTTCAAATCAACCGCGAAACTCAATAAAAATCACGTTCCGGCGTTCGCGCTCATTTTGCAGTGCGCTTGGGCTTGCCTGCTCGTTCTGCCGCGCACGCGTTCCGGCAAATTTACGCCCGAAGGTTACGAAGATTACGGCAATCTTTACGGAATGCTGCTCGATTACGTTGTCTTTGCAGTTTTGATTTTTTATATTTTAACTATCATCGGTTTGTTTATCTTGCGGCACACACGCCCGAACGTCGAACGTCCTTATAAAGCGTTCGGTTATCCGCTGATTCCGGCGGTTTACATCGCCGCCGCCGCCGTAATTTCTTTGGTTCTTTTGTTTTACAAGCCGCAGACATCGCTGCCCGGTTTGGCAATCGTTTTGTCCGGCGTTCCGATTTATTTTATTTGGAAAAATTTATCCGCTAATCTTGACGGACACGAGCAATTATAAATTTTAACTAAACTTTAGGAGGTTTTCATGTCTCTATTTGCGACAAAATCAATTGAAAAAATTATCGCCGAAGCGTCTGAAACGGGCGAACATACATTAAAGAAAACGTTGAGCGCGCTTGATTTGACGATGCTCGGTGTCGGCGCGATCATCGGAACGGGAATTTTCGTTCTGACCGGGCAAGCCGCCGGTAAACACGCCGGTCCCGCCGTTGTCGTCTCGATGATTCTCGCCGGAATCGTCAGCGCGTTCGCCGCGCTTTGCTACTCGGAATTTGCGGCATCAGTGCCGATTTCCGGTTCGGCTTACGCTTACGGTTACGGAACACTCGGCGAATTTGTCGCGTGGATTATCGGCTGGGATTTAATTCTGGAATACGCCTTCGGCGCGGCAACCGTCGCCGTCGGCTGGTCGGGCTATGTCGTCAGTTTTTTGAGCGACATCGGAATCACTTTCCCGCCGTCGCTCGCCGCGCCTCCGGGACAAACCATTACGCTGGCGGACGGTTCGACCGCCGTCGGTATTTTCAATTTACCGGCATTTTTGATTGCGATTGCCGTTACCGCTTTGTTAATCAAAGGAATCAAGGAATCAGCAAGTTTTAACTCAATTATTGTCATCATTAAAGTTCTGGTGGTCGTTTTATTCATCGTTGCCGGAATCGGTTACGTCAATCCGAGTAATCTCGGAATCGGCTGCGCGGCAGGAAGTCCGGGATGCTCGGAATTTATGCCGTTCGGTTTTCCGGGCGTAGTTACCGGCGCGGCGGTTATCTTCTTCGCGTATATCGGTTTCGACGCGGTTTCGACCGCCGCGCAGGAAGCCAAAAATCCGCAACGCGATATGCCGATTGGGATTTTAGGCTCGCTCGCCGTCTGCACGGTTCTTTACATTTTGGTTTCGGGAATTATGGTCGGATTGGTTGATTATCATCTTTTGACCAACGCCGCCGCGCCGATTGCCGTTGCCGTTGACGCGGCGTTGGCGAAAGCGCAGGGAACAACGATGGGAACGGTTTTGCAGGTTTTCCCGACGATCATCAAGGTTGGCGCGGTTCTCGGTTTGAGTTCGACGATGGTCGTGATGGTAATGGGACAGCCGCGCGTTTTTTATTCGATGTCGAAAGACGGACTTCTCCCGAAATGGGCGGCGAAAGTTCATCCGAAATATCAAACGCCGCATATTACGACGATGATTACCGGCGCGATTGTGGCGATTCTCGCCGGATTCGTACCGATCAATCTGCTCGGCGAACTGGTCAGCATCGGAACTCTGTTTGCGTTCGTCATTGTCGGAACGGGAATTATCATTCTGCGCTCCTCCAATCCGAATCTGAATCGTCCGTTCAAAGTGCCGCTCGTGCCGTTTATTCCAATGGCAACCGTCGTTTCGGCAGCTTATCTGATGAATAGTCTGCCGATTGACACCTGGATTCGTTTGATTGTCTGGATGTCTATCGGCTTGGTTATTTATTTTGCTTACAGCTATTCGCACAGCAATCTTCGACACGTTACGGACGAAGTGGCAAATCAATCGGATTCGAGAAATACGCCGCCGATTTCTGCTATTGTGGCGATGGTATTGGTTATTTTGCTGACTTTATATCAAGTGCCGTTTTTAATGAACGTGCCGCCGGAAGCTGTTCCGCTCGATCTCGGCATTCGTCTTTTTGCGTGGATCGTTACCGGAGCTTTGGTCGCAATGCTGATGTACGGCAAACAAACCAATCGCGGCGGAACTGATGACAAAGTTCAAAAGATCGGTTTAATCGTTTCGCTCATAAATCTGGTATTTTGGGCGGGCGTTACTTACTGGTTCTTCGTTCATTATGCCGAACTGCACGGTAAATAACATTGGTAAAAAATATAAAGAAGGGCAGCTAAATTTTAATTGCCCTTCTTTTACTTTGATTTTGTCTATTATTTACCAACATTAAAAAGCTATTTTTATCAATGATGTTGCAACAGTCAAACTTATCAATTGGAAGATAGATAGATTATTCCTAAATCAATTAGACTCCTGGACAGTTCCAAACATTCATTAGTTGCCTGCATTAACAGTTTTTTATCACTACAATTTTTAGAACCCAGAAGTTTTATAACAAGTTTGTATAAATTATTTTTGCCGTTACAAGCCTTGATGAATTTAATGGTAGAGAGAGATTAACAGTGCGATTCCTGATTATACCTTTGTTATCTGCATAAATTAACAAATATGTATCTCTTTCATTTGTCATTGCATTGGTTTCACTTAGGTTTAGTTGGTTAATTACAACAAATATATCGTGTTTTAAATGAAGCAGGCGGTGGTAGTCCGATCTTTTGAATACTATATCCATCAGGTTATCCGTATCTTCGGATTGTACTAAATTTTTTTTTGATGAATAGTTTATCTTCAAACCGTTAGGTAACTTGGTTATTTTGATGAATAATTTTAGTTTACAGATTTCGTAGTTCAAGATATCACCCAAAACACTAGAGCGGTTCAGATTTGTATATGCGGTATAAATTGGCAATAATCAGGCAATGAAAGCCTATTCCAATGATTTACGCCGCCGTGTCATTGACCGGATTCAAGAGAATATTGAAACGCAGCCGGAAATCGCCGCCCATTTTGCTGTTTCCTTAATCAATAGCGGAAGCCCGCGCGTGAGCAAGAGTCGTGAAACATCGCATACGCTTTGCGCCCTTGCTCACGCGCGGGCTTCCGCCGTAAACATCCGATATTGTTTAAATCGAAAACTTACTCTAAACTCAGCAAAAAACAAAGAAGGCGAACACATTAAATGCGTCCGCCTTCTTTGTTTTGCCGCAAATCTTCCTTAAAAAGTTAGCTGCCGTGTCTGACCGTTATTGGCAGGATCGGGAACGTCGGCGAGTTTATCTAAAGCGTCCTGATAAATTTTGATGTCGCCGCTGGCTTCCATCGTCTGTTTGTTGCTCGCCAAATAGTCCTGAAAAACCTGTCCGCGTTTTTCGGCAATTTTTGCCCGAATCAATTGATCGCGCTGTTTGGAAAAATCCTCCATATTGGCTTCTTCGCGGCTGTTGAGACCGACGACATACCAATCGTCATTAATTTTGATCGGCGTTTTGGTAACTTCACCCGGTTTTAAGCCGTAAATCGTATTTTCCAACCCTTCGCTGGTAGTCGCTCGCGGACCTTCTCCGAGCGGCGAACCCAGAATAAAACTTTTATCATCTTTCGCCTGAAATCCTTTGGCTTGCGCGGCGGCGGTCAATCCGCCTGCCGAACCCGCGCCGTCGGCGATTTGCTGGGCGACGGCATCAACCTGCGATTTCGCCTGTTCCATTTTATAGGCTTCGGCGACTTTATCTTTGACCTCATCGAAATCAGCGTCGCGCGGCGGTTTTTTGTCAATCAGCATCGGAAGGGCGAAACCGTTTTGGATGGAAATTTTGTCACCGACATCGCCCTGATTTTCGAGCGGCGTGATGCCTTCTTCAAACTGCGGCGAATTTCCGATGTTCGCCACGTCGTCGCCCGGTTTGACATAGCCGGTTTCGCGCACCATATCTTTCGGATTCATATTCGCCTGCGCCGCGAATTCATCGGCGACTTTCTGCGGGTCTTTGACTTCTTTCAGGCGGTCGTCAACCTTTTGCGCGAGTTCGGCGGCGACGGTGTAAGCGCGGCGATTTCTGAGACTTACTTCGAGTTCTTTTTTCGCGTCTTCAAAAGTTTTCGGCACATCTTCGCCGCGCCGCAAAATGAAATAACGATTTTGATAACTGATCGGTTCGGTTACTTCACCCGGCTGCATTTTCAAAAGACGCTGGTACGGATCGTCCGGTTTAGCCGGATTTTCTTTGATCAAACCGGGAATTTTTCCACTGTTGTAAGCCGTCGCCGGGTCTTCGGAATGACCTTTGGCGAGATTGGCAAAATCCTCTTCCGAAACTTTTCCGTTATCTCTTTTCACCTGCGACAATATTTCGTTGGCTTTGGTCAAAACCTGCGAATCATCTTCCGGTTTCGGAACACGCAAAACGATTTGCTGTCCCTGAACGCCGGCGACTTTTTTATCGGCGGGAATTTTATCGTATTCCGCCTTCAAATCTTCATCGGAAATCGGTATTTTTTCACCGATTTTTGCGGTGTTCAGAAAAACATAGCGAATCTTTTTCTGCGGAACGCTGATGTAATAATCCTTTTTGTGCTGATCGAAATAAGTGTTTAATTCTTCATCGGTCGGTTTAATATTCTGGGCGAGATCAGCGGCACTGATTGGCACGTATGTTAAATTAAATTTGGTGTTTTTGCGTTTATAATCGTTCAGAATTTCTTCTTCGGAAACCGTTACGCCGGAAGTCAGAAAGGCTTGCAGTTTCTGTCCGCTCAGTTGGTCGCGGACGTTTTGTTCAAAACTGGCGACGCTGCCGAATTGTTCGGTGACGTTCTGTTCGTAACGCGCCTGGTCAAACGGCAAACCGCCGTCATCGGTTTTATTCTGCTGGCGAATATAACTCGCAACTTCGGCATCCGTCGCGGTCAAGCCAAGTTTGGCGGCTTGCTCACGAACAATGCGCTGCGTAATCATCGAATCGAGAAAAAATTTCGCCGGAACCGAACGCCCCAAACGCGACATATTCTCTTTTTGCGTTGATAGTTCGGCGACCGTTATTTTTTCGCCGCCAACCTTAGCAACCGTCGTATCGTCGCGCGATAAATCACCCTGCTGAACTCTCGATGCCGGAGCATAGAATAAAACCAAACTGGCGACCATTAATATGGCAAAAATTAAAAGAACGACATTGCGCGTTCTCTCCATCCGACTGAAAAACTTTAACATCTGTATTTTCCTACTTTTTTGAAGATTTATTCTACTTTACTATGGAATTGTCGCTTTAGACAAAATTTGATTTTATCAGATTGTCTGCCGTTGTCCAACAGTCACGGCTTGAACACGCCGTTTTTTCCGCGCCATACCTTATGCGGCGAACATTTTTTTGCTAAACTTCTGACATTATGAACGAAAGACGCGAAAAATTTCAAACTTCTTCGGGCATCGAACTGCTGACCGAATTCAGTCCGGCGAACACCGATATTGATTACGAAAACGACATCGGCGACGCGGGCGAATTTCCCTACACGCGCGGGGTGCGAAAAAACATGTACCGCGGCAGATTTTGGACGATGCGCCAATACGCCGGTTTTGCGACCGCCGAAGAATCGAATTTGCGCTACAAATATTTGCTCGAACACGGCACGACGGGTTTAAGTGTGGCGTTTGATCTGCCGACGCAAATCGGTCTCGATTCCGACGACGTTTTGGCGGCGGGCGAAGTCGGCAAAGTCGGCGTGGCGATTGATTCTTTGGAAGATATGCTGACGCTTTTTGACGGCATTCCGCTCGATCAAGTTTCGACTTCGATGACGATTAACGCCACCGCTTCGACGCTTTTATGTCTTTATTTAGCTGTCGCCAAAAAACAGAATGTCTCATTTGATAAAGTGCAGGGAACAATTCAAAACGACATTTTAAAGGAATATATCGCGCGCGGGACTTATATTTTCCCGCCGAAACCTTCGATGCGCCTGATTACCGACACCTTCGCTTTTTGCGCCGACAACGTGCCGAACTGGAACACGATTTCAATTTCCGGCTATCACATCCGCGAAGCCGGTTCGACCGCCGTGCAGGAAGTCGCGTTTACGCTCGCCGACGGCATCGCGTATGTTGACGCGGCGATTTCCGTCGGTTTGAAAGTTGACGATTTCGCGCCGCGTCTGTCGTTCTTTTTCAATTCGCACAATAATTTAATCGAAGAAATCGCCAAATTTCGCGCCGCGCGGAGGTTGTGGGCGCGAATTATGAAAAACAGATTCGGCGCGAAAAGTGCAAAATCAACGATGCTCCGTTTTCACACGCAAACCGCCGGTTCGACGCTGACCGCGCAACAGCCGGAAGTCAACGTCGTCCGCACGACCATTCAGGCACTCGCCGCCGTTTTGGGCGGAACGCAGTCTCTGCACACCAACGGAATGGACGAAGCCTTGAGTTTGCCGACCGAACAGGCGGCGCGCATCGCGCTTCGTACGCAACAGGTGATCGCCTACGAATCCGGCATCGCCGACACGGTTGACCCGTTTGCGGGAAGTTACGCGGTTGAAGAATTAACCGATGAAATCGAGCAAAAAGCCGTCGCATACATCGAAAAAATTGACGAAATGGGCGGAATGCTCAAAGCGATTGAAAACGGTTATCCGCAGCGCGAAATCCAGGAAGCGGCGTATCAGTATCAACGCGCTGTCGAAACCGAAACCGAAATCGTCGTCGGGGTCAACAAATTTCAAATTGAAGAAGACGAAACGATTCCGATTATGACGATTGACGCGGCGATTGAACGCGGACAAATCGAACGATTAAAAGCCCTGCGCGAAAAACGCGATGGTGAAAAGGCGGAAAATTCATTAACTAAATTAGAAGAATCGGCAAAAATTGATGAAAATCTATTGCCGCGCATTTTAGATTGCGTCGAAAATTATGTGACCGTCGGCGAAATTTCTAATCGGTTGAGGAAAGTTTGGGGTGAATATCAAGAATCCGTCACGGTTTAATAGTTTTGAATTAAAAAAAATCGCGTTGATTTGATTTCTCAAAAAACCGATGTTATTGTTTCATCTGTGAAACAAATTGTTTGCAGAGGAGAAAAAGATTATGGCGGAAGCGGTAGCGGCGACAGAGACGGAGGAATTTGAAGACGCGACAGGGAATTTCGCGGAAAACACCAGTAAATCGGAATTGCGTTCGATCCGCGACATCGTGGCGGATTTGACCAAACCCGTTGCCAACCGGCATTTGCGGACGCGGCGGCAGGGCGGCAGGGACATCAAATATATCGCCTGGCACGACGCGATAAAGTATCTCGATCATTATGCGAGCGGCTGGAGCTACGAAATTCGTTCAATTGAATCAATCGGCGGAAAGCTGATTTTAATCGTCCGGCTCTCAATTCCGTGTCTCGAAGGCGTGGTTTACCGCGAGGCGACCGGACAGGAAGACGAAGAACTCGACAGCTACGGAAATTCGTCTAGCAATTCCGAAAGTATGGCTCTGCGCCGCGCCGCTTCAAAATTCGGTTTGGGATTGTATCTTTATGACCAGAACAAATAGTTTTTCTACCGCTGAATTTATCTAATGACAAACATTGTTTGTTTATGCTAGTCTTGTTTGTGTCTTTTTTCTGAGACGCTAATTTCCGCACAATTCAAGCCTGGATATAAATTTACCGATGGAAAAACTTAACGAATATCTGCAAACTTTATTGTCAACCTGTAGCTACGAACTGCATCTCGAACCGAACAAAACTCCTTATGTAACTTCCGACAGAGGCGTGACGGAAGTTACCAGAACGCCGCTTTTGGGAACGCAAATCAGTATGCTGATTTTTCCGCTGATTCCAAATTCGGTCAAGCAGGAACTGCCGAATAAACCGCAAATTGAATTTGTTTACAATCACCATCTCGGCGATTTCTCATTTCTGGTCAAAAAATCAGCGGCGGGTTTTATCGTCACGGTGCGTCCGGTGCTGTCAGCTTCCGCCAAAACCGAACAAGAAAATTTATTTGACGATTACGAATTTGAAACTGACGATTCGCCCGTTTCTCAGCCTGTCAAAGTCAGCTACAAATCACTGCCGAAGCTGATTTCGCCGGAAGAAAGCGCGACTTTTGAAGAAGATAATTTCCTGACGACAAATTCAAACGCTAGCGTTGAAAACTTTTCAGCGGTTTCCCGATTTGAAAGTCCCAAAGACTTCGCGCCGCCGACTGCTGAAACAAAACCCGTTTATCAGGCGCAAACTTTCATCGAATCGAAGCCGGAAATCGAAACCGTTCCCGTTTACGACCCGTCATTTACGACGACTTTTTCCGATAATTCGACTTACGAGCCGCCGCTTCGACCGCAGGAATTTGCCGCCGAATATGCGCCGCCGCAAAATCTGACGCATTCTCAAATAGCGGTTCAGCCGCCAATTTACCAGCCACATCCGCCGGTTGAGCAAAATTTTCCCGCGCCGCAATCTCAGGCAAACACTTTTGCCGCCGTCGTCGCAAACGCGCCCGCTCGAAAACGAATGGACGCGCTGTTTTATAAAATGGCGGAAGTCGGCGCGAGCGATCTGCATTTGTCGGTCAGTATGCCGCCGATGATTCGCAAAGACGGCAAAATGAGCGTTCTCGAAACTGCCGAAACGACGCTTTCGCCGGACTCGATGAAGGAGCTTTTGACTTCGATAATGCCGCCGAAAAATCAGGAAGAATTTCACAAACGGCACGATTCGGATTTCGCTTACGAAATCGAAGGTTTGGCGCGTTTCAGAGCGAATATTTTTATGGACAGAAAAGGAATGGGCGGCGTTTTCCGCATTATTCCGACCAAAATTCTGACCGCCGAACAGCTCGGATTGTCGAAAGCGATAATGGATTTGTGCAATCTTTCCAAAGGTTTAGTCGTCGTGACAGGTCCGACGGGTTCGGGAAAATCAACGACGCTCTGCGCGATGGTTGATTCGATCAACAAAAACCGCGAAGACCACATTATCACGATTGAAGACCCGATTGAATTTACGCACGAAAATCAAAAATGTCTCGTCAACCAGCGCGAAGTTCACAATCACACCGACAGTTTCAAAGACGCTTTGCGCGCCGCATTGCGCGAAGACCCGGACATTTTGCTCGTCGGCGAAATGCGAGATTTGGAAACGATTTCGATTGCGATTGAAACCGCCGAAACAGGACATCTTGTTTTCGGAACTTTGCACACGACGACCGCCGCTTCGACGATTGACCGCATTATTGACCAGTTTCCGGCGGACAGACAACAGCAAATCCGCGTGATGCTTTCCGAATCGCTGAAAGGCGTGATCGCGCAAACTCTGTTGCCGAAAAAAGGCGGCGGACGCGTCGCCGCGCTTGAAGTTTTAATCGTCACGCCCGCGATTTCAAACTTAATCCGCGAAGGCAAAACCTTTCAAATCCCGTCGGCGATGCAAACCGGCAAAGCCGTCGGAATGGTGATGCTCAACGACGCGTTGTTCGATTTGGTCAAAAAAGGTCTGGTCGAACCGCGCGACGCATATATCAAAGCCGTTGACAAATCGAATTTTGAATCGCTGCTCACAAGAAACGGAATGAAGTTATAACATTGCACCGTTTTAGTAGCGAAAATTTCCAAAAAATACTAAAATTTTGTTTGATTAATAAATACAAATGAACATTCAAAATTTAGATTCAAAAATCACGATTGATCCGAATGTCTGCAACGGCAAACCAACCATTCAGCACAAAAGAATTACCGTTCAAACCATTCTCGAATTTTTAAGCAGCGGCGATTCATTTGAAGAAATTTTGGCAAATTATCCGACGTTAACGGAAGAAGACATTTACGCTTGTCTGAGATTCGCTTCAACTTTGATGGAACGAAATTATGTTATTGAGACCGTCGCGGTATGAAAAAATATTTGATAGACGCTAATCTTCCGTCCAAAATAAAAATTTGGCAATCTGAAGAATTTGAGTTTGTTGTAAGTATTAACGATGAATGGAGCGACAGTGAAATTTGGAAATATGCTGAAGCTAATAATTTAACAATCGTTACTAAGGATGCCGATTTTTCTCATCAAATTATGGTCAGCAAGTCGCCGCCGAAAATTATTCATATCAAAATCAAAAATATGAAATTGCGGGAATTTGAATCGGCTATTAATAAAGTGTGGAAAAAAGCCGCACAATTGTCCGAAAATTATAAATTAGTCAATGTTTTTTTGGATAGAGTCGAAGCGATAGAATAAAATTCCAGATTGAAGAAGTTTGTCACGAAAATTCTAATAATCTGGAATCTGGAATCTCATCGAATCGGCGCGCGCAGAATGACATCAGCCGTTTTTCGCGCCATCGCCGCCGCTTCCGCGTTTGAATCCTTCAAATTCCCCAACTGCATCAACGCTTCGCCGGTTCTCGACAAAAGCCGCACCAAATCGCCTTCTTCGGCTTTTGTTTCGTAAACGAGGTCGCTCCAACTGATTTCGTCCGCCCACGCTTCGACGGTCGCCGCCGCTGAAAAATTCATTTCCGGCGCGGGTTCAACGCCGTTTTTCCATTCGACATTGGAAACGTCGAAAATGATTTCTTCGGCTTTGCCGAGAACGTCGAGCAGTTTGTCGGACAGATAAAGTTCGCCGAAATTACGGTCGGAATCCGCCGCGAGTGCCGCCATCAAACCTGCAACCTGTTTAATTTCAAGATTTTCAAAAAGTCCGCGCTTTAACGCTTCGCCGACGATGAGCGGACGATCAACGCGCAAATCCGCCAGCCATTTGCCGCGCGCGGTAACTTTCTGCGTTTGAAAATCGAGATAATCGAAATGATGTAAAACCCGCGCCCGCTGCTCGAACGGCAGCCAGATTTCGTTTTTCAAAACTTCAATATCGCGCTCGCTTTTAATCAGAAAATCCGCGTCATTCCAAGTTTCCCACAAAAAACTCAAAGCGTTTCGCCCTTCTTCTTCGCTTGAAGTTTGCAGCGTAAACGAATCAATCAAATCGTTGATTATTTCCAACGCTTCGTCATTTTTATCTTTGAAATTCGAGATTTGCGGCTCATCAAGCGGCGGATTCAAGCCTCTGTGAATTTCATCAAACGCTTTTTCGAGCGATTCTTCTTTGATCGCGTATTTTTTGGCGTAAACGCGCCCGATATGCGACAGCGAAAGCGTTGCGCCCTGCCCGTCGTCGCGCATCGTCACGACTTTTTCGCCGAAGACGCTCAACACCAGAAAAAAGCGTTTGCCGTTTCTGCTTTTGGTGACAATTCTGCCTGCCGCGACGTTTTCTTCCAGCCAATTTCGCCTAATTTCGTAACGTCGTGCCGGCAAATTTTCCTGAAGCCGCGTTCGCACGCCTGCCAATCTTTCAAAACCGCGCACGTCTTCGACCGAATAATCAAATTCGCTCTTTTCGAGTTTGTTTCGCAGATTCTGCAATCTTTGGCTGCGCTGTTTTTCCAATTTCAAAACCGTCCGCGCCGTGTCCCGAAACGCAAAACTTTTCTCGGCAATCTCGCGCACCGGCGCGAAACCGCCGAACGCGTCGAGCAGATTCAGCAAACTCGTATAAGTCGCGCGAAACTTGCTTTCGAGCGCGTCGGGCGGCGATTTCAAAAGCGTGGCGATGCGCGGCGGATTTTGAAAATTTGACGGCGCAAGCACGACAAAACCAACGTTATCCTTGCCGCGTCTGCCCGCGCGTCCGGTCATCTGCTGCAATTCGCTCGCCTGCAAAGGTCGCCAGCCGTCATTTCCCCGCGCGTCCGCCTGACTTAAAACCACCGTCCGCGCCGGAAAATCAACTCCGGCGGCAACCGTCGAAGTCGCAAAAATCGCGTCGAGCAAACCTTTCGACATCATCTTTTCGACCAATAATTTCCAAGCCGGAATATGTCCGGCGTGATGCGCCGCGATTCCGCCGCGAAGCAGAATTTTGCGATGTTTGTGCGTTCTTATTTCAGGATTTTCCGCCGCGTATTCCTGATAAATTTCCAGTCTTTGCTGTTCTTTTTCGGCACTCGTCCGCTGAGATTGATCGGCGGCAGTTTCGAGCGCGGCTTCATCACAGCGGCGACGCGTCGGCAGAAAAACAATCGCCGGCAAAAGATTATAAGAACGCAGCGATTTGATAAGTTTCGGCGGCGGAATTTCGGGCAGTTTAAATCTCATCTCTACAAATTATTTTTTTCAGTCAGCCTTCATCTTTGAACAATACAGCGCAAATTTAAATCCAACAATCGTTATGCGAATAAATTTTAACACAAAGGATTTTTCAAAACTTCGTTTTTCGTGCAGAATAAAACCAAAACAGAGCATTTACAAAACAACCCAACAGCGAATTCAAACGCAAAAGTTCGCGGAAGGAAGTTGGATGGAGTTAAGCAAATGACTGAAAGTAAAAATGCGAAATTAAAAACAGTTACAAAATAATTTATTTTCGGAGGATGAAAAATGACATTTCTATCTAATTTTCTTGCAGCGAAACCATTTGGATTTCTTTTGTTTTTACTAGAAAAAGAAGGGGCTTCCACCGCTTTCGGCGTTTACGAAGTTAAGACGAATCTGACACCGATGGGCTGGGCGTTGATCGTCGTTTTTCCGACTGCTTTGATTTTCGGAGCGATTTATTTGGCAGTTAAAATTTTCAAAAAACCAAAATTAAAATGATTGATTTAAGAAGCGACACAGTAACCAAACCAACACAGCAGATGCGCCGCGCGATGGCGGAAGCGGAAGTCGGCGACGACGTTTATTTGGAAGACCCGACGGTGAATCTTTTGCAGCTCAAAGCCGCCGAGATTTTCGGCAAAGAAGCCGCGCTTTTTGTCCCGACGGGTTCGATGGGCAATCAAATCGCCGTCAAACTGCATACGAAACCGGGCGATGAAGTGATTATCGAAGAACGCGGGCATATTTTGAATTGGGAAATGGGAACGCCCGCGATTGCCGCCGGCGTGACGATTCGCCCGGTGCGCGCCGCGAACGACAACGGAATGTTGACGTGGAACGAAATCGAATCGGCGATTCACATCAATACGCCTTATTATGCTTGCCCGACGGGGTTGATTTGTCTCGAAAACACGCATAATTTCGGCGGCGGCAGCGTGATGAGCGCGGACGAAACTGCGGAAATCTGCGCCAACGCGCATCAACTGAATCTGCCGGTTCATCTCGACGGCGCGCGGATTTTTAATTCGGCGGTCGCGCAAAATGAAACGGTGGCGAATTTGACGAAATCGGTTGATTCGGTGCAGTTTTGTCTGTCAAAAGGTCTGGGCGCGCCGGTCGGTTCGATGGTTTTGGGAACGAAAGACTTTATCGAAGAAGCCAGAGTCTGGCGCAAACGCTTCGGCGGCGGAATGCGGCAGGTCGGGATTTTGGCGGCGGCGGGGTTGATCGCGCTCGAAGAATCGCCGCAACGACTCCACATTGACCACGAAAATGCCAAAAGATTAGCTGAAGGTGCGGCGAATATCGAAGGAATTTCGATTGACGCGGAAAAAGTTCAGACCAATATCGTAATTTTCGACGTTTCTGAAACGGGAAAAACTTCGGCTGATATTTGCGCGAAACTCAAAGAAATCAACATTTTAGCGTCGCCGTTCGGCAAAGCGATTCGGATGGTAACGCATTACGATGTTTCGCGCGAAGACATCGAAACGACGCTTTCGGTGCTGCAAAAATGTCTGAACTGAGCGGGAACGGTTTTGACAATTTTGTATCAAAATCTGTGCTTGTATGCTATGCTTTTCGCAAATTCGATATTACGAGGTGTTTATGAAAATCTATTTAAGCCGCCGCTTTTTTCTGCCGATATTTTTAGCAGTTCTGGCGGTTTCTTCGATTAATACTTTCGCCCAAACCGCACCAGTGCAGACGAGCGAAAAAAGTCTCGAAAAGGCGATGCCTTCGGTTATTTTGGTGTTAGCCGGAAAGGGCGACGGACTTTTAGACAAGCTCGGTTCGGGAGTTATTATTCGCAGCGACGGCGTTATTTTGACGGCTTATCACGTCGTCAAAGACGCGGCGCAGGTGCAGATCAGGCTTAAAAACGGCGAGATTTACGATAAAGTGGATTTGCTCGATTTTGATGAACGGCGCGATGTCGCCGCGCTGAAAATTTCGGCGACGGATTTGCCCGCCGCCGGCATCAGCGGCGACGAAACGAAAACCGGCGCGAAGGTTTTCGTCATTTCAAACCCGCAAAGTTTGAACTGGACGGTCGCCGACGGGCTGCTCAGTTCGGTGCGGCTGGCTGACGAAATTCCGAACGCCGGACACGGTTTCAGAGTTTTGCAGTTTTCCGCGCCCGTTTCGGCGGGTTCGAGCGGCGGATTGCTGACGGACGAAAACGGTCAAGCCATCGGATTGATTGTCAGTTCGCTGAGTTCGGGACAGAATCTCAACTTCGCAATTCCGCTTTCCAGCGTCAAAGGTTTGGCGGACACCGCGAAAAAAACGATGTCATTTGCCAAAGCCGACACGCTCGAACTGCCGCAAGCCGTTCGCCCGCCGACGGCAATTGATGTTTTGAACACCGAGCCGAAAGAGATTCTTCGCAACGCCAAACTTTTCTACATTTCCTCCGATTCGGAGCTTATCTCGGTAAAAATGATGGAACGCGCGTTGCTGAAAATGCCCGAATTTGATAAGTGGAAGCTGTCGCTAATTCAGGAATATAAAAACGCGGACATCGTAATCAATGTCGAACATCAGCTTTTCACCTTTGATTACCGATACACGATGACCGACCGCAAAACGAGCATCGTTTTAGCTTCCGGCAAAGTCACGGTTTGGGACGGCGGAATGGCTTCGGAAAAATTTGCCAAACAGATCATCGCCAAACTCAAAGACATCAAAGCTGATTCTGAAAATAAACGCGAAGCCGCTTCAAAAAAAACAAAATAAAAATCGTCAAATTTTCAGCCGCAAATTATTGCTCCTTTGAATGAATTATAAAGTTTTGCAGGAGAATTTTGAAAAACCTGTGACCTTGACGGTAAGTGATAGTTCGTTGAATTCAGTTAGAACAAAAAGCATCTTGCCGGTGAAATAACCAGCAAGATGCTTTTTAATTTTAATGCCGAGATTTATTCCAAAATTCCCTTCGTATAATCGAATGATAACGTGAAAGCATCGAGGACTTTGGGGTTGTCAATCGTTCTGACAACATTGTTGACCGATAAATTGTCAAAACTTTCAGGATCAATTCCCTTATCTTTCAGTTTGTTAATTGCGTCATCGTAATTTCCTTTGGCGATGTCGTCGCCGGCAGAGCCGATGGCGAGTTTGAGCGGTTCGCCGAGAATGGCGACGGCGACTCCTTCGGGTCCGGCGGCGGCGATTCCGATTTGTCCGGCGCTGATGATGCTGTTGACGACTTCCAGAGTTTGTTTGGCATCTTCGTCCGACTGATTTTTGATATTTCCTAAGGCTTCTTTCATCGAATGAACCAGAACACCATATTCTTCGCCGACAAAAAATGTCATATCGTGCTTGTTTCTGCCATATTTGTCGGTAAAAGCGGTATCGGACAGTTTATCGGCATCGGCTAACACAGTGTTTGCTTTCGTGGTAAAAGCGGCGGCGACATTTTTGGCGTTTCCCGCTAACGGCGGCGTGAAAATTACTTCTTTAAAAAATCCGTTTAGCCGCTGTAATCCATCACTTGACAGAGTGTAACCGTTTCCGCCCGCCAGATAATTGTCGTTGATCGCGTCCTGATTTTTCGTGAAGATATTGCCCAAACCTTCTTTGAAAGCCGTGTCGCTGCGATATTTTTCGGCAACGTCGCCGTCGCTGTCAACCAGATTTTTGCTGATCGTATCGAACAATTGAACTTGTAAATCCGGCGAAGCGTTCGGGTTATTACTGACGTTTTTCAGCAAAGTTCCGATGCCGTCGTAATCGTCAATTGATGCGCTTTCAGACAGAATATAAAACGGATCGTTAAATTTCAAAGCGTTGTCAATGAAATCCGAAAAACCGTCTTTGCCTAATAATTGTTGGATATTTTCCAGTTCCGCCGCCTGATTTGCCGCCGGAGTCGTCGAAAGCGTATGCGTTCCGAGTCCGGCGATAAAGTTTTTGGCTTCGTCGAAATCAAAATCGTTATCAATCGCCGCAGGTATTTTTCCGGTCGAAATTCCGGCGCACGTTTCGGCGAAGTAATTTTTCAACTGAACGCCTGCCGCGTCGTTTGAAACGCCCGAAATCGCCTGTGCCAAAAATGTAGCGATGCCTCGGTGCAGTTCGCCGCCGCCGGTCGAAACGGCTTTGCTGACCAATAAATTAACGTCCGTCTGATTAAGATAACCGCCTTTGACGAGTGTTTGCAGCGATTGTCCGACGAGTTGTTTTTCGTTGTCGGTATATGGCGGAAGCGCGCCTGCCACGCTGTCCAAAAGTTCAGCGGTTTTATTCGTGCCGAGCGTTTTGTAAAATCTATTCAGCCATTGCGCGTCGTCTTTGTGCTGGTCGAGTGCGTGCAAATACTGCATCTTTGCCAGTTGCGAATTTTCTTCATCGTGAATGTACTGCGCCGTTACTTCCGGCACTTCCGTTCCCGGCGCGGTGATGTAAGTTCCGGCTTTGATTCCGCCGTCGGTCGTAAAAGTCAGCGGCGGATTGGATTGGGCGTAGATAACGGCTTTGTCGAGTCGCTGTGCCTGATTCACTTCGTCATCGTGAACACTGCCGGACAACAGATGATGCTGAAGATTGCCCAAAACCCCGCTGCCGCCGGGCGTTTGTGCTACCGATTTTAAAACGTCATCCGACGAATTATCAACGAATCCGCTGGCGGCATTGTCGCCGTATTTCGTGTCGGCGAGTTTATCCTGCACCTTTTGCATAATCGCCGCCGCTGCCGCCGGATCGGTTTTGGCAAGTTCGGCGAGGTCTTTTCCAACTCCGTAAGCGTCGTCTTCATTCTTCACGCCGTTGTGCGCGTTGATATATTTATCGGCACCGGCATTGGCTTCCGTTTCGGTCAAAGGCGGAGCGATTGTGCTGCCTTTGGCATAAGAATCACCGGTCAACTGTTGAATCGTCGTGTCGTAAGCCGTTTTTGCCTGATTATAAGCCGAAGTGTCGCCGTTGAAATCCTTTTCATTGGGCGGTTCGGCATTCACCAAAGCCGAATCCGCAATCGCCGCCCGTTCATTGTTATAATTCAAAATTGACTGCGGATCGGTGCGGTCGGGGCGCGGCAGACTATTGATTTCCGTAACGGCTTGATCCGGCGTTAAAATTCTATCGGGATATTTAACGGCATCGGCGGAGATTTTTTTCAGATCGCGGATTTGCGAATCGTAATAAGATTTCGACTGTTGATATTCATAATTCGCCGTCGCGCCGTTCAAACCGGAATTGCGGAAATCTGTAATCTTCGGCGGCTGTGAATTTTTAATCGCGTCGTCGGCAATTGTTTTGCGCTGTTCTTTATACGCTTTAACCGCCGCCTGATCGGTCGGATCGGGTTTCGGCAGATTATTTATCTGTTCCAGAGCCTTAGACGGCGTTGGCAAATTCGCGGCGTATTGCTTTTCGAGTTTCGTTTTATAACTCG
Organism: Pyrinomonadaceae bacterium; assembly: GCA_965217575.1. GTDB lineage: Bacteria > Acidobacteriota > Blastocatellia > Pyrinomonadales > Pyrinomonadaceae. The sequence goes on from OZ244558.1 coordinate 3,239,925, forward strand.
CCCCGATATACTGCGCGTCGGCTTTTTTCGCGGTAACGGCGTTCGCCGTTTGAGTTTGCACGACCGGTTTCGGCGCGGGCGGCGGCGCGGGTTTCGGCGGAATCGGTTTAACGTAATCGTCTATTCTGAACATCTGAATTGCCTCCAAAATTTATCATTCTCAAAATTTTTTAACAAAAAGAATCTTTTACAGTTATCGGCAGAACACGGAAAAGTTTCCTTTATAATTTCTGGTTTGAAATTTTTGTCCAAAAAGATTTTTTTCATAACAATTGAAAATAAGACATCGAACAATCACCGAAAAGTTTTCATTTATTTAACCTCCGCTCGAATTATTTAACTTCACCGCAATCATTTTTTAACAGCTTGTTCAAACCGCATTGCTAAGCTGTCCCTTTCCAAATTCAGTTTTGAAGACTTGCGTTAATTTTCAATCAATATTGTTTGATCTTTCCTTATTGTTTGATCTTTCCTTAGCCAAAGCCAAGTCTCCGACAAATTTTAACAAGCATAATTTAACCTTTTCGCCAGATGAAAAGGAGGAAATTCGAGGATTAATTAAATGCTTAAAAATACCAGACTATGTGACGTATTGTTTCTTATTTTAACAATACTCGCTCCCATTTTTGTCTTTGTGACGACGGTTTCAGCGCAGTTTGAAACGGCAACCGTTCTCGGTTCGATCCGGGACGCAAACGGCGCGGCGATCAGCGGCGCGAATGTTTCATTGAAAAATATTGCGACCGATATATCGGTTGCGGCGGCGACTGACGAAAACGGAGATTATCAATTTCCCAATGTCAAAATTGGTCTTTATCAGGTCATCGTCGAAGCTGCCGGGTTTAATAAAACCGTGGCGGATAAAGTTGATGTCAAAATCAACGCCCGTCAGCGCGTTGATTTGACGCTGCAAGTGGCATCGGCGACAGCGACGGTTTTTGTGACCGGCGCGGCAAATCCGCTGCAAACCGATTCGAGCGAAGTCGGGCAGGTGATTCAGAGAAAACAAATCGTCGCGCTGCCGCTCAACGGGCGTTCTTATGCTAATCTCGCGCTGCTCGCTCCCGGCGTACGCGAATCGAACACCAACAGCAGCATCGGCGGCGGCGGACGCGAAGCCGCTTTTAACGTCAACGGTTTACGCGCCACGTTCAATAACTTTTTGCTCGACGGAATTGACAACAACACTTATGGGACGAGCAACCAGAGTTTTTCGAGCCAGGTCGTCCAGGTTTCGCCCGATGCCATCGCCGAATTCAAAGTGCAGACCAACACATACAGCGCGGAGTTCGGGCGTTCGGGCGGCGCGGTTATCAACGCTTCGTATCGCAGCGGGACGAATCAATTTCACGGTTCGGTGTGGGAATTTCATCGCAACACGGTTTTAAACGCGACCGGATTTTTCAAACCGATTGGCGGAAAACCGCCGCTCATTCGCAATCAATTCGGCGGCGTGTTCGGCGGTCCGATTATCAAAGATAGAACGTTTTTCTTCGGTGATTACGAAGGTTTTCGGCAAATTCAAAAAAATCTCGTGTATCAAAATCTGCCGACGCTCGACCAACGCAATGGAATTTTGACCGTCGCCGTGCGAAATCCGCTGACTGGAATTGTTTATCCGGCGGGAACGCCGATTCCGCAGACGGCGTTTGCGCGGAAAGTTTTGAATGATCTGCCCGCGCCGAATTTGACCGGAGTGACGGGAAATAATTATCAAAATCTCGTTCTGAACCGCAATTTCAGCGACAAATACAACATCAGAGTTGACCATAAATTTAACGACGAATTGAGCGTTTTCGGACGCTGGAGCTACCGCAAGTCGTCGGAACTCAACGCGCCGAACATCGTCGGCGATTCCGGCGGCGGCAGCAACGGTTTTGTGGACGTTCTCAATAAACAGTTCGTTATCGGCGGAACTTACGCGGTGACAAACAGTTCGATTTTAGACGCGCGATTTTCTTGGTCGGACACCAACGCCGGAAAACGCCCGTTTTTTATCGGTCAGGGAACGATTCTTTCGCAATACGGCATCACCGGGCTGCCGGATGATCCGACGGTGGCGGGCGGATTGAACACGCAGACGATCAGCGGATTTTCGCAAATCGGGCGGCAGGCGACGAATCCGCAGTTTCAAAATCCGACTAATCAGGATTTCCGTCTGAGTTACACGACAATTCTCGGAAAGCACAGCGTTAAAATAGGTTACGAATATCTGCACACCAATACCGCCGTGCAGGACACCAACCCGCTCTACGGTTTGGACACTTACAGCGGGCAGTTCAGCCGCGTTTCGGGCGCGGCAAATAACGTCTATAATCTGGCGGATTTTATGTTCGGACTGCGGAGCCAATACGAATTAGCCAATCTGACCGTCGCACAGACGATTCAACAGTTTCATTTCGCGTATCTTCAGGACGATTTCAAAGTCAACCGGCGGCTGACTCTGAATCTCGGTCTGCGCTACGAATTCGGCACGCCTTATTACGAAAAGAACAACCGATTGTCGAATTACGATCCGCAAACAAACACGATCATCACGGCAAAAAGCGGCTCGCTTTACGACCGCGCTCTGGTTGACCCGGATTATAATAATTTCGGTCCGCGGCTCGGCTTTGCCTACAACGTCAACGATAAGACGGTTTTTCGCGGCGGTTACGGGTTGGGTTACGCTTACTTAAATCGTTTGGGCAGTGCAAACGTCTTGGGAACTAACTTTCCGATTGTCACCCGCGCCGCCGTCGCCCAGATCGCGCCCGATCCCGTCAATAATCCGCTGTGCGTCGGCAATGTTTATGCGGGTAACTGTTTTCGCCCGACCCAGGCAGGTTATCCGACCAGCGGTTTGCCGAACAACGTCACGCTCTATATTCCGCGCGACACGCCGCCGACGAGCATTCAAAACTGGCAGCTTTCGGTGCAGCGCGAAATTTGGGGAAGTATGGTTTTGGATGTCGCCTACGTCGGAAACAAGGCGACAGATACGGTTTTGCTCGCCGACGTAAACCAGGCGCGACCGCTGACCGTCGCCGAAGCCGCGCTGCCCGCTTCGCAGCAGCCTTCATTACAGGCGCGTCGCCCGATTGCGGGATTCGGCTCTATTTCGGGGGTTCTGCCCGAAGGATTTTCAAATTACAACGCGCTGCAGGTCAAACTCGAACGTCGTTTCAGCAAAGGTCTCTACTTTTTGAATTCGTTCACGTTTTCAAAAGCGATTGACAACGGTTCGCAGGTTTTGGAAGAACCGAACGGCAACACGGGAACGCCGCAGGACATCAACAATTTCAGAGCTGATAAGGGCATCGGCGCGTATGACCAGCCGTTTAACAACACGACCAGTTTCGTTTGGGAACTCCCGGTCGGACGCGGACGCTGGCTCGGAGGCGATATGAACCGGATTGTTGACGGCTTTATCGGCGGCTGGACGTTCAACGGAATCAATACGGCGACCAGCGGCGCGCCGATCAATTTTCGTTACGGTCCGTCGCCCGTCACAAATAATTTACCGTCGTTTTTGGGCGGCGTGGCACTTCGTCCGAACGCTTCGTGCGATCCGGTCAATCACGATGCCCGCCCGAATCCGACACGCGGTTATTTTCTGCCGGTCGGCGTATGCCTGACACGCCCGCCGGTAACTTCGCCGTTCGGCAGCGCGGGACGCAACATCGCCCGCAGCGACAGTTATTTCAATTTTGATTTTTCAGTGCATAAACAATTCCGCATCCCGTTTAACGAAGAATCGCGGCTCGAATTCCGCGCGGAATTTTTCAATCTGTTTAATCAAACCAATTTCGCGGCGGCAAACTCCGACATCACGAGCGCGAGTTTCGGCACGATTACCAGCACTTTTCCGGCGCGGCAAATTCAATTCGCGCTGAAATTTTCTTTCTAGGTGAAGTGTTCGTAATGCGGAAGCGCACGCTGATGCCGCGCTTCCGCATTGTTTTTCAAACTCAGTTTCCAATAAATTTTATGCAAAAAATCTTAATTCTGATCGGTCTTTTACTGACGACAAATGTTTTCGCGCAAACTCCGTCGAACTTCGACATTGAAGGACATCGCGGCACGCGCGGCTGGATGCCGGAAAATACGATTCCCGCATTTTTGAAAGCTCTCGAAATGGGCGTTGACACGCTCGAACTCGACGTGGTAATCAGCAGGGATAATCAAATCGTCGTTTCGCACGACGACTGGTTTTCGGCGGCGATCACGCTCAACAAAAACGGGAAACCGATTCCCGCCGACAAACAAAAGGATTACAACTTTTACAAAATGGATTACGCCGAAATCAAGCAGTTTGATGTCGGCAGTCTCGGCAACAAAGATTTTCCCGATCAGCAAAAAATAAAAGTTTACAAACCGCTGCTGAAAGATGTTTTCGCCGAAGTGAAAAAATATGCCGAAGCAAACAAAATAAAGTCGTATCGTTTTAACATCGAAATAAAATCCACTCCGGCGGGCGACAATATTTATCATCCCGTCCCGTCTGTTTTCGCCAAAATGGTTTACGATGAAATAATCAAAAACAAAATGGAAAAAAACGTCATCATCCAATCGTTCGACGTTCGCGCGTTGCAGGAAATCAAAAAGCTGCCGGTCAAACTGCCGGTTTCACTGCTGGTTTCAAACACCGACGGCATCGAAAAAAACATCGAAAATCTCAGCTTTCAGCCCGACTATTACAGTCCGCATTTTTCGTTAATCAACCAGCAGACGGTTGATTACTGCAACCGCCGGAATATAAAAATCGTGCCGTGGACGGTCAACGAAATCGCTGATTTAGAAAGGATGAAAACATTCAAACTCGACGGCATCATCACCGATTACCCCGACCGGGCGATCAAGGTTTTCAGAAAATAAACGCGGAAAACAATTTGACAAAAATTCGCCGACATTGATTAATTATCTCTGTCGGTTTTTTTCTTGAGGAGTTTTTAGTTTTTGGTGCGGTCTTCTCCAATTAGCTTGTTATTGTTTCTGTAAGTAACTGATTCAAAATAATTTGCCCAAATGCAAAATGTAAAATCATCAAGACTAAATACCAGAAACTTCTTATTTAACAACAAATGATAATCGCCATTGACGGACCTTCGGGCGCGGGAAAATCTACGCTCGGCAAAATGTTAGCTAAAGAATTGAATCTGCTTTATCTCGACACGGGCGCGATGTATCGCGCGGTCGGGCTGGCGGTTTTGGAAAGCGGAACGAGTTTTGAAGACAAGGAAAAAATCATCAGAATCGCGGAGAATTCCGATATAAAATTAATCGGCGAGCCGGATGATCTGTTCGTTAAATTAAACGATGAAGATGTCACGGCTAAAATCCGCATAAATGAAATCGGGCAAGCCGCTTCGATTGTTTCGACCGTTTCGGAAGTGCGGAAAATTCTCGTCGAAAAGCAGAGAAATCTCGGAAATCTCGCACCGAACGGCGCGGTTTTAGACGGACGTGACATCGGAACCGTAGTTTTTCCGAAGGCGGACGTGAAATTTTTTCTGACCGCCAAACCCGAAGCGCGGGCGCGAAGGCGTTACGAAGAAGATTTGACGAAAGGACGCGCCGTCAGTTACGAACAAACTTTCTCGGAAATCAAAGAACGCGACGAACGCGACGTTTCGCGCGAAGATTCGCCGCTGGCGATTGCTGACGACGCAATTGTCATTGACACGAGCGAACTCGATTTATCGGAGGTTTTTGAACAATTGATGCGCGTCATGCGTGAAAGGCAAAATGAAGCTGTCTGATTTTTCGTTCAAAAATGAAGCTCTCTGGATGTTGATTTTTTCGCTCTTGCCGCTTGTTTTCGGATTACTCGTCTTTTTATTCGTAAAATTTTTCGATTAAGTTTGACTATGAATCAAACAATCGTTACCATTTCTATTCGTTCTTTTTATGCTCCCGTAGCTCAGTTGGATAGAGCAACAGCCTTTAAACTAAAGGAGCCTGTGCGGGGAATTAGTAACTTGCACAGTGGAGAGTGCTATATCGGTGAATATCTAAGGGGTTTTTCGCAAAATTCTATGACAACACCGAGGGAATTATTTGAATTCATTCAAATTCGATCCGTAGAGACTACACGCACTCAGACTGAAATGTCTAAGATATAGTCCAGACTTTCAACCGTTTTTCGCAAGGAAAATGTGGCTTGGGAAACCAAGTGAGGTAAGCTAAGCTGTGGGTCGCACGTTCAAGTCGTGCCGGGGGCATTTCCATTTTGGATTTTTGGTGTAAGATATATTGATGTCGGAAAACGCGACGAAAATCTGCACTAAATATAAATGTGAGAAAGATTTGCACTTATTTTCGGCAAGACAAAAGTCGAAAGACGGAAAGGCTTTATGGTGCAGAGATTGTTTTAAGTTGTGTTGGGAAAAGCGTTATTAAAAAGCACCAACAATACCGAAACAGTCATAATGCCAGCCGCGAAAAACTTAGTGAATGAAATGCAAGAAGGGTATTTGAGTATTTAACAATCATCTCTGCATAAATTGCGGCGAATCAGACCCGATTGTTTTGGAGTTTGACCATCGCAACAGAAATGATAAAATCGAAAGCGTTTCAATAATGATTCGAGTCAACTAATGATCGAGATTCATCGTGGAAACGGATTGAGTCGGAGATTGAAAAATGCGATGTGCTTTGTGCAAATTGTCATCGCCGAAAGTCAGCCGCAGAATTTAATTATAAACGGTATATCTTTGTCAATCAATAACTTATGGCGGCTATAGTTCAGTTGGTTAGAACGCCTGATTGTGGTTCAGGAGGTGGTCGGTTCGATCCCGACTAGCCGCCCCATAAAATCTCTCATAAAATTTTCCGAACCTTTTTTATATTTTCCGCATCAAAGCCCGAAGTTTACCATTTTTTTGCATCTTTAAATCAACAAAATAAACTTTTTTAGAGGGAACTGCCTTATGAAATCCGTTGTTAAAATCGCATCCGGTTTGAGCTGTCTGCTTTTCATTATGCTGGCGGCGAATTTTGTTTTTGCTCAAAAATCTTCGGCGAAAAGTTATGTCGAAGGTGAGTTGCTCGTCAAATACAAGAACGGAACGGCTTCCGCCGCCGCTTTGGAAATGAATAATCAAATCGGCGCGAATGTCGTTGAGGAATTTCCCGAAATCGGCTGGCAGAGAGTGAAAATTCCCGCTAATTTAAGTTTTGACAAGGCTTTATCGCTTTATAAATCAAACGCCGAAGTCGAAACTGTGCAGCCGAATTACTATTATCATCTTTTGAACACGCCGAACGACGCGCAGTTCGGGACACTATACGGAATGCAAAAGATTTCCGCGCCTCTCGCTTGGGATTTGACGACGGGAAGTGCCGACGTGGTGGTTGCCGATATTGATACGGGCTTGAAATACACGCACGAAGACCTGGCGGCGAACGCGTGGCATAATCCGGGCGAAATTCCGAACAACGGCATTGATGACGACGGCAACGGTTTTGTTGACGATTATTACGGTTACGATTTTTTCTATAACGATTCCGACCCGATTGACGACGCGGGCGGACACGGAACGCACACGGCGGGAACAATCGGCGCGGTCGGCAATAACGGTTTGGGCGTGACGGGCGTAAATTGGAACGTCAAAATAATGGCGATCAAGATTTACAGTCCGAACGGCAGCGACACGACATCGGCGATGCTGGTTAACGCTTACAATTATATTCGGATGATGAAAAATCGCGGCATTAACATTCGAGTTACCAACAATTCCTACGGCGGATGCGGCGAAGCGTGCGGCTACGATCAGGCGACGAAAGACGCGCTTGACGCGATGGGAAACGCCGGAATATTGAATGTTTTCGCGGCGGGCAACAGCAATCAGAATAATGACGCGACGCTGTTTTATCCGGCAAGCTATACTTCGCCGAGTATTTTGGCGGTCGCGGCTTCGGATCAGAATGACAATAAGGCGGGTTTTTCCAGTTATGGGGCGACGACGGTTGACGTTGCCGCGCCCGGTGTCAACATTTTAAGCACTTTTGCCAGTTCAAATTCAAGTTATGTGTCGTTGAGCGGAACTTCGATGGCGACACCGCACACGGCAGGCGCGGCGGCGTTGCTGTCGGCATATAATCCGAATTTGTCGCCGGCTTCGCTGAAAGCGACCTTGATGAATACGGTTGATGTCCTGCCGCAGTGGAACGGTATCGTCAAAAGCGGCGGCAGGTTAAATGTCGCCCGCGCTTTGCAAAATCAGACGGTTTGTACTTTTAATCCGGCGAGTTCGTCACAAAATGCGGCGGCGGACGGCGGAAGTTATTCAGTTGCGGTGACTGCGCCGACCAACTGTGATTATTCGGTGGTCAGCAGCGACAGTTGGATAACGGTTACCGGCGGCAATCCCGGCAGCGGCAGCGGCACGGTTTCTTATACGGTGCAATCGAGCGGGGGAATGGGAAGAACCGGCACAATCAATATCGGCGGGACAATTTTCACGGTTTACCAGCTCGGACCGACGGTCGCTCCCGTATCCAAAACGTTTCTGGATTTTGATGGTGACGGACGAACCGACTATTCGGCGATTCAAAATGTTTCGGGCGCGATGCTCTGGAATAATTATCAAAGCGGCAGCGGATATTCAGCCGTTAATTTCGGTTCGTTTACCGACGATGTTCCCGTAGCGAACGATTATGACGGCGACGGCAAAACCGATGTTGCGGTGTGGCGCGCTTCAAACGGAACATTTTATGTAATGCAAAGCCAATATAATACGTTCAAAGCCGTTCAGTTCGGTCAGACCGGCGATAATCCGAAAGTTTCACAGGACTTTGACGGTGACGGCAAAGCGGATTTTGCCGTCACGCGGGCGCAGAACGGAAATCTCATTTGGTATATTCTTGGTTCAACGAGCGGTTTTCGCAGTTATCAATTCGGAACCGCTGCCGACACGTCTCTGCGCGGCGACTACGACGGCGACGGCAAAGCCGATTTAGCTGTTTATCGTCCGAACGGCGGTTCGCCCGCCAACACATTTTTTATTCAAAAAAGTTCTAACGGCGGCTTGATTGCCAATGCTTTCGGAACTTCGGCGACCGATAAAATCGTTCCCGGCGATTTTGACGGCGACGGCGTAACCGACATCGCGGTTTGGCGCGCGACCAACGGCACCTGGTATTATTTGAAGAGTTCCGACGGCAGTTTTCACGCTTTCCAGTTCGGCGCGGCGGGCGATTTGCCGACACCAGGCGATTACGATGGCGACGGTAAAACGGATTTTGCCGTCTGGCGACCAAACACCGCTCAAAATGCCGCCGGCATTTTTTACGTACAAAAAAGCGCGGCGGGCTTTTCGGCTTTCGGCTGGGGAAATTCAACAATGGAAATTCCCGCCAATTCCATACAAAGTCAGTAAGTTTTATTTTATTTGGCGGCTTCAAATCAAACTTTTACTCGAAAAGTCGCGTCTAAGATTTTAGAAATTTAATCAGTTAGGAACGGTTTTTACTGCGAAAGGCGAAACTCTGTTTATTAAGTTCTTGCATTTACAGACGGATCAATAGTATATTTAACTTCCTGACAATATCTGCATAAATTTGATTTGAATTTTTCGATACCACTTTTTAGAAATAAGGATTTAAAAATAATGAACAATATCTTGACCAAAAGCGGCAAATTCAGTGTTGCATTTGTCTGCGTTTTGATTTTAGTAGTTTCGGCTTCCGCTCAGTTGAGTCTGCGTAAAGCTCTCGATTTTGACGGCGACGGCAAAGCGGATTTTTCGGTAATGCGACCGGGCAATAATTACTGGTATATAAAAAATACCGGCGGCACGTCAATCTATCAGCCTTTCGGTTCCTTTAACACCGATTATCCGACTCCCGGCGATTATGACGGCGACGGCAAAGCCGACATTTCCGTTTTTCGTGACACCAACGGTTCCTGGTATCGAATGAACAGCTCCACCAATACATTTTACGGAGTGCAGTTCGGCACGACGGGCGATGAACCGGTCGCCCGAGATTACGACGGCGACGGCAAAACCGATGTCGCGGTCGTGCGCCGCAGTAACGGGACGATGACCTGGTATGTTTTAGGAAGCTCGCGCGGCTTTTTTGCCGGTCAATTCGGCGCGGATACGGATTATACCGCGCCCGGCGATTATGACGGCGACGGGAAATTTGACTTTGCCGTTCAGCGTTCGGGAGCCACTGCAACCGATCAGGCAACTTTTTACATTCAAAAAAGCAGCGACAACAGCTTAGTTGCGATTCCCTGGGGCATCAGCTCCGATTTGGTCGTGCCGGGCGATTACGATGGAGACGGTAAAACCGATGTCGCGGTCGTTCGTGAAGGAGCTACCGCTAATTCCGTTATCACCTGGTATATTCGCCGCAGCAGCGACGGCGGCTTATCCGCCGCACAGTTCGGGGCGACCGGTGATGATCTGCTCGCGCAAGCCGATTATGACGGCGACGGCAAAACCGATATTGGCGTGTGGCGCGATTCAAACGGAACTTTCTACGCTTTGAGAAGCAGCAATAATTCATTGCTCACGGCGCAGTGGGGCATCTCTAATGATTTTCCGATTGCCGGTTTCGATACTCACTAATTTAATCTTAAAGAGTGAATGAAAAAGGTTGAAGACTTTAGTTAGTCTTCAACCTTTTTTACTGATAATTTGTTATAATTCTGATTTTAATGGCAAATCTTTCCACATTAATCGGAGAAAACTTTTTCGATAAAAAAGTCGTTATCGTCGGTGATTTGGTTGCCGACCAGTTTCTGCACGGCACGATCAGCCGCATGTCGCGCGAAGCTCCGGTGCTTATTCTGCGCCACGATCAAACTGAAACTCTGCCGGGCGGCGCGGCAAACGCGGCGGTCAACGTCGCATCGCTCGGCGGAACCGCTGTTTTGGTCGGCATCGTCGGCGATGATTTAAACGGTCAATTACTGCTCGAAAAATTGCGCGCGTCAAATGTTGATTGCGATTTTGTTCTGACTTCCGATAAATTTCAAACCACGGCTAAAGTCCGCGTGTTAGCCGAGCAAAATTACGCGCCGCGCCAGCAAATGATTCGTATTGATTACGAAAACAAAGAACCGATTGCCGTTGAACTGCAAAACAAGTTGCGGGAACATCTTTCTTCCGCCGCCGCAAATGCCGCCGCGATTATTATTTCCGATTACGATTACGGCGCGGCAAATGAGGAAGTCGTCGAAGCCGCGCGAACAATTGCCGCCGCGCGGAAAATTCCGCTTCTGGTGGATTCGCGTTTCGGTTTGAAAAAATTTCTAAACGTCACGACCGCCACTCCCAATCAGGAAGAAGTCGAGCAGATTCTGGGCAAAAATTTTACCGAACAGGACTGCGTTGAACTTTGCGAAAGTCTCGGTTATCAATCGCTGCTGGTGACGCGCGGCAATGAAGGAATGATATTGATTGAAAAAAACCAGCCGCCGAAGCGTTTCGCCGCCGTCGGCGCGAAGGAGCCGGTTGATGTTACCGGCGCGGGCGATACGGTGATTGCGGCTTACGCTCTGGGTTTGGCAGCGGGGCTGAATTTTGCGGACGCGGCAAATCTGGCAAATCACGCGGGCGGCATCGTCGTGATGAAAAAGGGAACAGCTTCGGTAAGTTTTAGTGAGCTTTTCAATTCCTTGAAAGAATACGCCGACGGCGGACAAAAAGCGCGGGCAATATGAAAAATTTAAAACCTTTCGCGCCGATTTTAGATCGTACGCGGCTAATTGCCAGGTTAGCGATTGAACGAAAAAACAATCACCGCATCGCTCTCGCCAACGGTTGTTTTGATCTTTTCCACGTTGGACATATTCGCTATTTGGCTGAGGCGCGAAATTTAGGCGACTGCCTGATTGTCGGTATTAATTCCGATCAGCAGGTGCGTCGTCTGAAAGGTGAAAATCGTCCGCTGATCCCGGAACAGGAACGCGCCGAAATCATTTCCGCTCTGCGATTTGTTGATTTTGTGACGATTTTTAACGAGCCGACGGTGGAAGAATTAATCCGCGCCATCCGTCCTGATTTTCACGCCAAAGGGACGGATTACACCACCGAAACCGTGCCGGAGCGGGAAATTGTCATCGAATGCGGCGGACAGACGGCAATTGTCGGCGATCCGAAAAATCATTCATCAACCGAACTGATCGGCAGATTAGGACAGTGAAAGCAGTATTAGCAGCGGCAGCAGTTATATTATGGTAATGGGCTAAATCTTGTCTGACAAATGTTAGTTGCCGCTGACAACTTCAACCGACAACCGATATGTGGACTTCGCGCACGAAAACCGATTTGATTATTGAAGTTTGGGAAAAACTCGATTGCGAGTCGGTCGGAGCGCGGGAGATTTCCGCGATTGAAGAAGTCGTGCGCGAAAAATATGGTTCCGCTGCGGTCGAATCGCCGATGATTATCGCGCGACAGCTTGCCGACGAAGGCGCGGAACTACGCCATTCGGAAATTATGGAACTCGACGTTAAACGCCGTCTCGAATCGCCTTACGATGCGGTTTTTCGCAACATCCTGAAATTTTCCGACTTTAAACAGGCTCTGACTTCGATTCGCCGTCTCGAAAATTTACGTCGAAAATTTACACAGGAAAACGACCGCGAAGGCTCACGGCTGGTGCGCGAAACCGCGCTCAAAGGCAAACGCCGCGCTGAAATGATCGCCAGAAACGAAAAAGTTGCGCCCAATAAACGCGCCGAAAAAAAGGAAATCGCCGACTGGTTCACAATTTGGCTGCAAAATCCGGCGATATTTGAAAATTGGGTCGCGCTCCGGCAGTCCGCGCCCGATTTTTTGAATCGTTTCAAAGTTTCCGATGAATCCCCCGAAAGTTAGCGGGAAAGCGAAAACTCTCGTATCGTGCTGAATACAAAAGCATTTACTGAATTCGGTACGCTTTCCCTTTCCAAATAACAACCACCGTTCCGCCCAAATTTTCCGCGATCAGGCGCAAATCTCGGTCAAGTTTTTTATACTGTTTGGTGCCGCGCGTAATGCGGCTAGTCGTTTCTCCTTGATAATCCGCGTCGTACCAAATATTATCGCGGCGATTAAATTTTTTGCCGCCGACAGAGGTTGTTTCGCCGTTTGATTTTTCATCAGCGGGCGTTTTTTTCAAAGGCGCATCCGCTACCGCTCGACTTTTTATTTGAAGTTCGCTTAACCGCCGACCGTTTACCGGAAGTTCGGCGATTTGGCGGTTGCTGACCGACGTTTCCGGTTTGGGCTGATTTTCGCCAGCCGCATTATTATCGGCGGTTTGTTCATCAACGGTTGGAGCAAGAGCGGATAAAGTATTGCTCCGGTCGTTTCGCCGTCCGGCAGTAACGGCGAAGTTTTCATTGTCGCTTTCCTTAACTTGTCCATTAACTGAAAACTGCTCGTTTTTTTGATTGGCGGCGAGTAAATTATTTTCGCGGCTCAATTCACTTTTTGGAACCGGATTTAGTGAATCGCTTGGTTTAGCGGCGACGCTTATGTTTGAGTTTGTCTCCGCATTGTTGACGGCGTTTTTCGGCGCGGCGTTTGGAACGACAGTCGCGGCGTTTATGTTCGCCGTTCCTGCCGCGCTTGATTCGGGCGTTGCGACATTACTTTCAGAAGGAATCGCTCCGGCTGGCAGAGATTTTTCACTGACTTGCGAAATTTCCGCCACTTGAAAATTTTGTAAATTCCGCACGGCGATAAAACCGATTAACCCGCCGAATAAAATTAACAGCGCGCCCATCACATAAACCAGATTCGGTACGCCGAACATACGTTTGTACCGTGAAATTTTCGGCGCGGCGACGGCGATTTTCGGCGCGGGAACGTTTTCATTCGCGCTTTCGGCGGCATTGAGCAAAATCACATTCGATAAGATTTTTCGGCACGAATCGCAGTCCGCCAAATGCGCCGCGCCGCGCCGCTTCGCTTTTTCGGGCAGCGCGTGGTCGGCAAAAGCGGCAATTTCGTCCGCGTCAAGATGCGGCGATAATGGATTTAAAGCCGCAGATACGCTTCTGCCTTTCTGCTCCAGCCGCAAAAGCGTATCTATTTCTTTGTCGAATTCAAATTCCATTTTTAAATGTGTTGGATAACGGCAAATAACTTTGGACGATAGTTTTTGTCTATAACTTGCCCTTTTCCATCTATCTTCGCCTTTTAGTGAACGCGTTTTTACCAAAATTCTTGCACGAGCGTTAAACACAACAGAATCGTCAGCAGTTTTTCAAAACTGATACCGAGTTTTGATGCCGTTTCCGAAAGCTGGCGTTCGATTTCTTCTTGATTCCAGCCGAATTTATTCAGCAGTATTTTTTCGACCGATTTTCTGATTTCCGTTTGTAGGCGCGCGAGTTTGCGGCTCGCCGTCGCTTCGTGAAAACCGAGCGTCGCGCCGATTTCTTTGAGCTTTAAATCTTCAAAATAATAAAGTTTCAAGATTAAGCGGTCTTCAGCGGCGAGTTCGGCAATCGCCTGTCCGAGCGCGGCGGAAATATCTTTTGCAGTTTCCGACGCGCTGAAAATCTCTTCCGGGTTTTCGCTTTTGGAGACGACCGTTTCGTTTCCGCTTTTCTCTGATGAAAGCTGCGCCAGATTTTCAAATTCCCGGTCTTCTTCAATTTGCACCAGTTTTTTCAGCTTGCGAAACTGGTCAATCGCCAATTGCCCGGTCACGGCGCGCAGCCAGCCGGCGAGACTTCCGCGCCCCGAATAATACGCGAGTTTGCTCTTGATTCTGCCGTCTTTACCCGGCTTCAAACCGTAGAGTTCCGCCCAGATCGAACCCGCCAAGTCTTCCGCGTCCTCCGCGTTTTTTGAAACTGAACGCGCCGCCTGTCTGACGCTTCCGTCAAAATTTTTAACCAAATCGTCCCAAGCCGATTCGACACCTTTTTCACAGGCGATAATCAAACACAAATCGTCTGCCCGCAATTCCGCGATAAACTCTGTTATTTCTGAGGATGAAACGTTTTCATTGTCTTTCAAGAGATATTTTTCCAACGATTTGACAACTCGCGCTGACAAATCTTCGACCCGTAAACCGCGCGAATTTTCAGCCCGCGAAACTAACCGCGCGATGGCTTCGGCGACCGTTTTTTGATGTTTTTCGGCAGTGGAAATCATTCGAGAAATGACAGCAGTGTAACATCAAACGAACGGCAAAATATATTGCAAATTCCAAATTTCAGATTCCAGATTCCAAATTAAAACGGCAAAAACTTTAGCGGCTTATTTTTTTCGATCAAATTATGTTTGTGAGCCAATTCAAAATAGAGCGACAAACCTTTTTTCATATTTTCATCCGTCGAATAAGTTATATTTTCCGACAGATAATGCTTGAAGTCTTCGCGGGTGAGCGAGATTTCCGTTTTGTAATTGGAAATTATTTCGTCCAAATGCGCCAAACCTTCGTCGCGCGCGCCGGCAAAATCTATCTGCCGCGCAGTTTCAGCGGCATCTTTTCGCGCCATCCACATCGCAAAAACAAAGCCGAAACCGGTGTAGCTTTTCCACGTTTGCGCTAAGTCAAATTTTCTCAATTGGTTTTTGGTTTTTGGTTTTTGGTTTTTGGTTTTTGATATTTCCGAATCCTCAATAATCAACGCCGGATCGCCGATGAGCAGAGCGCAGTCGGAATCGGCGAGCATTTCGTTTAGATTTGGTTTGGTAATTTTATAATGCGGCTCAAAATTCAAAAATTCACGAAAAATAATTTTCGTCAGCGCGACCGAAGTTCTCGACGAAACATCGAGTGCGACGGTTTTCACATCTTTCAAATTTTTGCCCTTTGTGACAAGACAAACGCTCCGCACCCGCTCTTTTGCGCCGACACAAACGTTCGGGACGAGCGCAATATCGTCAATGCGCTGATATTCGATCACCGGAACTAAAGCGCAGTCAACCCGTCTGTGCGAAAGAAGTTCCGCCGAACGCGCCGGCGCGTTGTCCATTATGAGTTCAAATTTTCCGCGCCGTGTGCCGTAAAGAAATGACCAAACCAGCGGCGCGGTGTTTGAATAACTTGAAGCGGAAATTCTTGTAAGGCTCATTTTACGCGGCTAAAACATCCTGATAAGCAGGCGTTTCGTCAATAACTTTTTTGACAAAAGGACAAACGGGAACTATTTTCAAATCATTTTCGCGGGCGTAATCCACCGCTGCGGCGACCATTTTTGTTCCCAAACCTTTATCCTGCGATTTTTCGGCAACTTCCGTATGATCAATTGTGATTTCGTTTTTACCCGTTTCTCGATAGGTCATCGAAGCGAGTTTTTGACCGTTTTCTTCGATATACAATTCGCCGCTGTCAAAATTTTGTTCTTTTTGAATGCTCATATTTAATCTCCTTCGTTTTTATTTTATAAATAAATCGAGCATTGTGCGAATTCAATCGCTGAAAAATCTCTGTTTATCCGGCAGACTAAGACTTATTTAATGTCGAATTTTTCTGCTTGTCGTCTTTGGCAACTTTGAATAAATCCCAGACGGCAGATGACCAAACGTATTGAACTAGACAAAACACCTCAATAAAGCTATAAAGTAAAGCCATACTGTTCATAAAAAATCCCCATTTGATTTGAAATTTTATGCAATCCGAACACGTTTAAAGAAATATTATGGCAAAACATTTAGTGATTGATTTGAGCGAAGTCAGCGCGGACGATGTGGCGACGGTTGGCGGAAAATGCGCGAGTTTGGGCGAATTGTTCCGCGAACTGACGGCGCAGGGCGTGAAAGCCGTTGACGGATTTTCGACGACGAGCGACGCTTATCACGCCCTGCTCGAAACCGACGGTTTGAAAAAGAAACTGCAGAAACTTTTGAAAGGTTTGGATGTCGAAAATCTCGAAGAACTCGCCAGAGTCGGCGGCGAAGCCAGACGTTTAATGCTCGAAACTCCTTTTCCGAAAACGGTCGAAACGGCGATTTTGGAATCTTACAAAAGATTATGTGAGCGTGTCGGCAAGAAAGTCACAGAAGTCGCCGTGCGTTCGAGCGCGACCGCCGAAGATTTGCCGGACGCTTCTTTCGCCGGTCAGCAGGATACGATTTTGAATGTTATGGGCGAGAAACGTCTGATCGAAGCGTGTCACGAATGTTACGCGTCGCTGTGGACTGACCGTGCGATTTCATATCGTACGGCGCGTGGTTTTGACCATTTTGATGTCGCGCTGTCAATCGGCGTGCAGCCGATGGTGCGTTCCGATATTGCGTGTTCAGGCGTGATGTTTACACTCGACACGGAGAGCGGTTTTCGTGAAGCGGTCGTCATTAACGGCGCGTGGGGTTTGGGCGAAGCGGTCGTGCAGGGAATGGCAACGCCCGACGAATGGGTTGTTTTCAAACCGACGCTGAAACTCGGTTTTCGCCCGATCATCACGCGCAAACTCGGCGTTAAAGAAGTGAAAATGGTTTTCGCCGACAATGGCACGGGAACGCAGGTCAAAGATGTCGTCGCGTCGCAAAGAAATCGTTTTTGCCTCGCCGGTTTTGAAGTTTTGCAGCTCGCAAACTGGGCTTGCAAAATCGAAGATCATTATTCGAAACGCGCCGGCAAACATCAGCCGATGGACATCGAATGGGCGAAAGACGGCGTTACGGGCGAACTTTTTGTTTTACAGGCGAGACCCGAAACGGTTCACACGCAGAAACAGCAGAATTACATCGAAACTTATAATTTGTCAGACAATCACGGCGCGCCGCTCGTTTCCGGTGTCGCCGTCGGCGAAAAAATCGCGCACGGCAAAGTTCACGTTTTGCTCGATCCCGATAAATTACTCGAATTTAAAGCGGGCGATATTCTCGTCACTTCGATGACCGATCCGGCGTGGGAACCGATTATGAAACGCGCGTCGGCAATCGTCACCGAACGCGGCGGGCGAACGTGCCACAGCGCGATCATCAGCCGTGAACTCGGACTTCCCTGCATCGTCGGCACGGGCAACGCGACGGAAATTTTGAAATCCGGCACGGACGCGACCGTTTCCTGCGCGGAAGGCGAACGCGGCAACATCTATTACGGCAAGATTGATTTTACGGTTGATAAACGATTTATCACCGACGAAGAACGCCCGAAAACGCAGGTGATGATGAACGTCGGCGATCCCGACCACGCGTTTTCGGCTTCGATTTATCCGAATGACGGCGTTGGTCTGGCGCGTTTGGAATTTATCATCAACAATCACATCGGCATTCACCCGATGGCACTCGTCAATTATCCGAATCTCAAAAAGCGCGAAGATGTCGCCGAAATCGCCAAACGCATCGGCGAAGAAGACCCGAAAGAATTTTTCGTCCGAAATTTAGCCGAAGGCATCGCCAAAATCGCGGCGGCTTTTTATCCGAAACCCGTCATTGTCAGAATGTCCGATTTCAAATCGAACGAATACGCGCGGTTGATCGGCGGAATGGAATACGAACCGATTGAGGAAAATCCGATGCTCGGCTTTCGCGGCGCGTCTCGTTACTACGACGACCGCTACAAAGCCGGTTTCCGTCTCGAATGTCTCGCGCTGCAAAGAGTCCGCGAAGATATGGGTTTAACGAACGTCAAAGCGATGATTCCGTTTTGCCGCACGGTCGAAGAAGGTGCGAAAGTCATCGCATTAATGGCGGAACACGGCGTTGTGCAGGGCGAAAACGATTTGGAAATTTACGCGATGTGTGAGCTGCCGGCAAACGTTGTGTTCGCCGACGAATTTTTGCAGATTTTCGACGGTTATTCCATCGGCTCAAACGATTTGACGCAGTTGGCTCTCGGCTTAGACCGCGACTCCGAAATGGTCGCGCATCTGTTTGACGAACGCAACGGCGCAGTCGAAAAAATGGTCGCAATGGCGATTGAAGCTGCCAAACGCAACGGCAAAAAAATCGGCATCTGCGGACAAGCACCATCGGATTATCCTGAATTTGCAAAGTTTTTGGTCGAAAAGGGAATTAATTCGATTTCGCTCAATCCCGACACGGTGATTCAGACGACTCACACGATTTTGGAGACTGAAAAAGGGTTAAAAAGCAAAAAAACATCAAAGAACCCAACGTCTAATATCTAAAGTTTGTTATATAAAACGAGTGATTAAAACAATATGCACCTTTCCTAAAAAAGTTGTGGAGAAGCATAACTACAATATCTTCTTTTACTTAGCACTAAGAGAGCATCGGATTGAAAAGGTGAATTTATCAAATTAAACTTCTGCCGGTGTAAAAACGAGTTGCGGCATTTTCCCGCGCCAAAAAACTTATGAATTTTGTAAATTAAAAATTCAGACGCAGCTTTGTTTCACGCCAAATGGCGCATATAATGTGTTTATGCCGAAAACAGACTGGCTGCTTGCCGCGCCGATGTCCGCGACCAACAGCAAGGCGGACACGCCGCTTTATCAATATCTCGTCCGATTGATTCGCAGAGAAGATTTGTCATTGGATGAATCCGCTGATTTTTTCCGCCTATTGACCGACCGAAATGCTAATCCGGCGCAGATTGCGGGCGCGTTGTCGGCGTTGACCGCTAAAGGCGAAACTGCCCAAGAACTGGCGGGAATGGCACTCGTGATGCGCGAAAAGGCGGTGAAAATTACTTCGCGCCAGAAAAATTTTATTGATGTTGCCGGAACCGGACTCAGTTCCGCGAAGGTTTTTAATGTTTCGACGGCAGCGGCGTTTGTCATCGCCGGCGCGGGTTTGACGGTCGCCAAACACGCCAGCCGCGCCGGGATGAGCCGCACCGGAAGCGCGGATGTGCTGGGAAAGTTGGGTGTCAAAATTTCAGGCGAACCGGAAATCGCGCAGGCGTGTTTGAACGGAGCGGGAATTGGCTTTATGTTTGCGCCGAAATTTCATCCTTATCTGAGACGCGTCGGCGATGTTCGCCGCGGTCTCGGCATTCGCACCTGTCTCAACACGCTGGGAGTTTTATCAAACCCGGCAAACGCGCCGAAACAGCTTCTCGGCGTGTGGCATCCGTCTCTGCTTGAGCCGACGGCGCAGGCACTTGCGCTTTTGGGAACGATGCACGCTTGGGTCGTTCACGGTTCGGACGGATTGGACGAGATCACTTTAAGCGGCGAAACGCTGGTTGCCGAAGTTTCCGGCGGCAAAGTTAAAACGTTCAGCATTTCCCCGGAGGATTTCGGCTTGCCGCGCGGAGACATCAAACATTTAAAAGCCGCCACCGCCGAGCAGAGCGCGAATCTCATCAGGGAAGTTTTAGCCAGCAAACGCCGCGACGAAGCGCGTTCGCTGATCGTTTTAAACGCCGCCGCCGCGCTCGTCATCGGCGGAATCGCCAAAGAACCGATGCACGCCGCCCGACTTGCCGAACAAAGCATTGACAGCCATTCGGCACAGGTCAAACTGGAAAGATTAATTCAAACCACGAATCGTTAATCGTTTTTTCGTCAATCGTCAATCGGTGAGAATCTTCTTTCGATTGACGATTAACGATTGACGATTTACGATTCACTATGTTTAGTCGGCTCTACGAAACAATCATCGAAACGCGAAATTATCTTTATGAAAAGAGCGTTTTCAAAGCACATTCGCTCGGCGTTTTGGTGATAAGTGTGGGAAATATTACGGTTGGCGGGACGGGAAAAACGCCGCTGGTCGCATTTATCGCTGAAATATTGGCTGAAAACGGTGAAAAAGTTTGTATTATTTCGCGCGGTTACGGTCGGAAAAATCCGAAAAAGCGCGTTCTCGTCTCCGACGGCGAAAATGTTCTGACCAATGCGAAACTGGCGGGCGACGAACCTTTTGAACTTGCCGCCAAACTTATGGGGAAAGCGATTATCATCGCCGATGCAAACCGCGTTTCGGCGGGAAATTGGGCGCGGAAAAAGTTTGGAATGACGGCGTTTGTGCTGGACGACGCGTTTCAGCACCGCAAAGTTGCGCGCGATTTAAATATCGTCACCATTGATGCGGCAAATCCTTTCGGGAACGAAAAAATGCTGCCGGCGGGAATTTTGCGCGAACCGTTAAAAAGTTTGAAACGCGCTGACGCAGTTGTCGTAACGCGGGCGAATTTGAGTGAAGATATTGCAAATTTGAAATTGCAGATTAAGAAATATAATGCAAACTGTTCGATTTTCGTCGCTGAAAACAAAGTTTCAAACTTAATAAATATCAGCGAATTTCACAAACCGGTGCAAAGTTTGACGAGTTCGGCAGAAAAACAAAGGACAAAAGCCGAAGGGCAAAGGACAACTTCACTGGCGTTTTGCGCGCTGGGCAATCCGAATAATTTTTTTGAACAATTGAAGCGGGAAAATTTTAATACAACGGCGACGCAGACATTTCCCGATCATCATTTTTACACGCCGGACGATGTGAAAAAAATTAACAAGAAAGCACACGAAAGCGACGCGCAAATTCTGCTGACGACGGCGAAAGATGCGGTCAAGCTAAAAGATTTGCACTTTGATATGCCGTGTTTTGTCGTTGAAAGCGAAATGTTTTTTGATAACGAAATCGAATTTCGTAATTTACTGGAAAACAAAGCCAAACGAGAACAAATCAAAGCGTAAAATCAAATCTCCTTACTTCATCCTTTCGCCCTTCACCTTTTCCCTTTAATTATTCCGTGCAGTCGCCGCTTTTATTCCAGTCGCAGACGAACAGATTCGGCGCGAATTCTTTGGTCTGCACCCTGACGTTTCTCCAAACCAGCGAATCGCCGTAGTTTTCTTTCGTCCAGCCGAGCTTTTGGCGGTTTTGCCAGACAAATTGATAGGCTTCCTTTTCGTCCGCGCCTTTTAAGTGCTGCGCTTCGTGCAGAAGAATGGCGGCGCGTTCGGTGTCGTCGAGCGTATCGGTGAAAAATTCAGGATAAATCGTCATTATTTCCACCGGAAAATTAGTCGCGGCGTAAGCCTCTTCAAATTTGGTTGAAGCGTTGAGCCAATTGTCGTTGCCGCGAAAATTAGTCAGATGACCGAGCAGAAAAACCTCGTCGGAAAATCCTTTCTGGTCGAGAATTTCGATGGCTTTGCTGACCGTTTGCTGTTCGTCGCCGCTCAGAGGTTGCGAAGTGAAAATCAGCGAAAAGTAAAAACTGAACAAAGTGATGAAAATGACGACCACACAAACAATCGCCCGCTGAAAAAATTTTGACGGCTGGTTAAGTTTTTTCTCGTTTTCTGATAAAGTTGAAACTTCAATCAAGCAGGAACGACAGCGAACGCATTCTTTAGAATGCGAAAAGTTTACCATTTGACACTTGGAACATCTTTTTTTCATTGATTTCGAGATGCGGACTCAGCGAAAAAAAAATCGCTCTTTAAATAAAAAAGCGCAAACGGTTTTTCTTTCCAGATATTATTTTAACGCGGCAAGAAACTCAAAAATCTTTTTTTGCATCAAACTTTCAAGCTGCCGAACGTATTTACAGAAGATGAAAATTTTCAGTCAAGTTTTTTAATCAGAAGGAGTAAAAAGTGAGATATATCAACTCCGCAATTTTTTTAATTGCAGTTTTATTTATAACAAATCTGGCGGTT
The DNA here is from genome assembly GCA_965217575.1 of Pyrinomonadaceae bacterium. Classification (GTDB taxonomy): domain Bacteria; phylum Acidobacteriota; class Blastocatellia; order Pyrinomonadales; family Pyrinomonadaceae. The sequence goes on from OZ244558.1 coordinate 3,262,390, forward strand.
TTCGCCCAGGAAACCGAACAGAAAGTGGTTGACGAAGTGGTCGCGCAGGTCAACGACGGCGTAATCACACTTTCGCGGGTTAAGCGTGAAACAAAGGATATTGTTGACACTTCCGTTCAGGAGGGCAAAACCCGTGAAGAGGCGCAGTCGGAAGTCGAAGGAAAGCAGGGCGAATTGATCGCCAATATGATTAATGAAGAACTGCTTCTGCAAAAAGGCAAGGAACTCGGTGTCGAACCTGATATTGAAGGAGAAATTAATCAGCGGCTTGCTGAAATTATGAAGCAGCAAAATATCAAAACGGTTGATGCTTTGAATCAGGAAATGCAGAAAAGCGGCGTTGATCCGCAGGAACTCCGCGAGATTTGGCGCAAACAGTTTACCAGAGATTTGGTGTTGCAAAAGGAAGTGGATTCAAAAGTTTATTACGGCTGGACACCGAAGGAAATCAAAAGCTATTACGACGCGCACAAAACGCAGTTTACCAAACCGGAAACCATTTCCATCAGCGAAATTTTTCTGAGCTTTGCCGGGCGCGATGAATCGGCGGTCAGAGAAAAGGCGAAACAACTGGTCGCGCAGGCGCGCGGCGGAGCGGATTTCGCCAAACTCGCGGCGGAAAATTCCGAACGTCCCGACGCGGCGACTACCAAAGGGAAAGCCGGAACGGTCAATATCGGTGAAATTGACAAAAGATTCGCCAAACCGCTGGAAGGCGTTCCGGTCGGGGGTGTAACCGAACCGATTGAAGTGACCGAAGGCATCGAAATTCTGCACGTTGACGAACATTCAAAAGCCAGCAACGAATCGTTTTATAATGAATCTGACGTGCGAAAAACAATGACTTACGAAAAACTGCCGGAAGAACGCAAGAAATATCTGGCGACCCTGCGCGACGAAGCGTATATCAAAATCAATAAGGATTATCTTCCGCTGGTCAAGCCGTTCTTATCCGTTGAAGAGGCGAAAACCGAAGTTAAGAAAAGCGGAAAATAAAAGCAGAATTGTAAAATAGATAACGGGCAGCGAATAATATTTATACCGGTTAAATAACTCGCTGCCCGTTTTTAGTCAAATAATATGCGTCTTGATCTTTTTCTAAAAGCCAGTCGTCTGATTTTGCGTCGAACTCTGGCGCAGAAATTTTGCGATGCCGGATTGGTCAAAGTAAACGGTTCGGCGGCGAAATCTTCGCGTGAAATAAAGCCGGATGACGAAATAGAAATCAAGCGGCACAATCGTCTGACGAAGGTCAAAGTTCTCGAAATTCCCGCCCAAAAACAAGTTTCCCGTCAGGATGCCGATAAACTTTATGAAGTGACGGCGGAAGAAATTTTGGAAGAAGAATCGCTGTTTGAAGTAGATTTTGCCGATTGATTTGATTGTCGCGCAAGTTCGCGCAATGTTTCCGCCAGTGATATGCAGCGAAAAGTATTCTGGATCAGCTTTACAATTCTGGGTTTGTGCGCCGATATGATTCTGCCGCTGATGTGGGCGATTATTAGCACCGTTCCGCTTTTGTTTCTGTGCTGGTGGTTCGCCTACAAAAGCGATTGGTTTGAATGACCGGCAAAAATATTTTCAGTCTTTTGCCGAAACCGGAAGCAGAAATAATCCGAGTAAGTAGAAAATCACGGCGAAAAACTGGATATATCCGGTTCCGGCGGCAAAGCGCGGCAAATCAAACAGATAGGTGAAAAATTCCTGTGTCGGATTTTCAAGAATTCCGCGCCACCAGTTTTCGCTCGTCGGCGCGGTCAAATAAGAAAGAATCAAATATTTAGCGACAAATGCGAGTCCGAAAACGCTTCCCAAACTTTGTAAAAGTTTTTTGCCCTGAAATTCGACGAACAGATTGTTCCACAACGTCCAAAAAAAACAAAACGCGAAAATCCAGAACGGCAGACCTTTTTCGGGCAGGAGCGAGTTAAAAATTTGCGTCGAAGCGAAAAACAGCGTCAGTAAAATCGTTCCGTCAGCGATGTTTTTTAATGTCGAAAAACTTTCCGCAAACCAGCCTTCAAGTTCCAGTAGTCCCGACCGAAAAAACAGCACGAGCAGAACAGCCGCAAATATCAAACAGATCAGCGGCGGCTTCAGAAAAATCAGCGCGCCCGCCGCGTCGAGGCGTAAACCGCCGAGCAGCGCGACGGTGAGAAAAATTACGGGCAGAAAAATGTATTGTAAATATTGTTTCTGTTTCTCGCCGTTTGCTTTTTGAACTTTGGCGGGCGGAATCAAAATCCGTCTTTGGACGGGCGGCGTGACCGGCGTTTGTGTCTCGTCGAAATTGTCAATGGGTCGCGCGTCGTTTGAAAATTCCGTTATTTCGCCGTCTATAATTTTTAGATTTTCAAATGAATCGTCTTCAATATTGGAATTTGAAATTTGAATTTCGGACATAATTTATTTTCTTTCGCGGAGAACTTTGAACGGATTAAAATCGCTCGCCGTTACTTTTAAACCTTCTTCAAATTCATTTTTCAGTTCGGCGGGCGTTTTGATCTGTAAATTCGAGTCGTCGCTTTTGAAATTTTTATCAAGCGCGATGACTTTATCGGTTTCCGCCAAACCCTGCTTGAAAAGTTCATCGTCGTTGTAAACCTTGCCGAAACCTTGCCGGTAAAAACTATACGCGATGTAAAACTGCGTTTTCGCATCGCGCCGTTCGGGGTCGGCGCGCTCAAAATAATCACGCGCCGCGACAAAATTATCGGCGCGAAACGCCTTTAATCCGTCATCGAATTTTGACTCGTCAACTTCGTAAGTGCTGGTGATAACCTGCGCTTTGGTCGTCATATTTTCGATGGTCGCCTGCGCTTTGGTCGGAAGTTCGGTCAGTGATTTCGGCTCTGCCAGATAAATCCACGCGATAAACAACGAATAGAATAATGTTAGAACAACGCCTGAAATTTGGATATGTTTATCTTTCATTGCTATAATCTTTTCCGTCTTTAAGAATACACGATTTGAGAGAAAAATATGATGAAAAAATTTTTAGGTTTGTTGGTTGTTACGTCCGCTTTTGCGGTAACGGGTTTGGCGCAGGAAAAAATGGATAAAATGTCAATGGAAAAAAGCCCGACCGCCGCCGATCAAGCGGCGACTTTTGATAAGGACGGCACGATCAAACGCGGCGCGGCAATCGGCAATGCCGAAAAAGTTTCGCTGGTCAAAGTTTTGAAAAATCCGGGCGAATATGCGGGGAAAACGGTCGTCGTAAAGGGTGTGATTGTCCGTTCCTGCAAGATGGAAGGCTGCTGGATGAAACTCGCGCCGTCGAAAGACGCACCGTCGGTGCGCGTTAATTTCAAAGATCACGCTTTTTTTATTCCGCTGCAATCGGCGGGAATGAAGGCGAAAGCCGAAGGCACATTCAGCGTTAAAACTCTGAGCAAAGAAGAAGTCGCCCATTTGATGAACGAAGACGGCGCAAAGTTTGACAATATCAATAAAGACGGCACGGTGACGGAGCTTGCGTTTGAAGCGAACGGCGTTGAATTAAGCAAATAAAAATTGATTCGTTAAAGACAAAATTCAAGCAAAAAAAGCGAATAGTTTAAAACTATTCGCTTTTTTATTGTGTTTTGTTGTAAGTTTATTTCGACGGAATCTTGATTTCGCGTCCAATCGGCAGAGCCGAAGTTGTCAATAAGCCGTTAAATTTAGCCAATTCAGCCAAGGAAACGCCTTCGCGCTCGGCGATTTTCGTCAGCGAATCGCCTGCTTTGGCTTTAACGACGCGGACACTAGCTGACGGCGCGGCAACGCCGGAAGGGATCGTCGGGCGCGAATAAACGATATTATTTACGCCGTTGCCTTTCTGCGGCACGAAAACTTTGCCGCGCGGCACAGGCATATTAGGATTTGCCGCCATCAAATCTTCGACGCTGATGCCGGTGCGGTTTGAAACATTCTGCCAGCTTTCACCTGTCGCGCTTTTTGTCACTGCCGCCGTGTTGCGGCTCGCGGCGGGAAGTCTCTTGAATAAAGCGACTACTCCGTTCGCTTTGCCGGCGGGAACGCGAATGATATACGGTTCAGGCGGTGTAATATTGGTGCGAAGTTCCGGGTTGAGATAACGCAGATATTCAACCGTCGTATCGGAAGCCTGCGCCATCAAACCTAAATTGGTCGAAGCCGGAACTTTAATTTGGTCATACAGCAATTGCGGCGCAGGGCGGATATGTCCGAAACCATATTGATTCGGATTATTGGCGATTAAAATAGTCGCCAAAATATTCGGCACATAATTGCGTGTTTCCTGCGGCAGATACGGAAAAGCCTGCCAGAAATTAGCAACTCCGGCGCGGCGCACGGCGCGGTCAACATTGCCTTCGCCCGAATTATACGCCGCCATCGCCAATTCCCAATTGCCGCCGTAGCGATCTGATAAAAATTTCAGATATTTTGCCGAAGCGCGGGTCGCGGTTTCAAAACCGTTTCTTTCGTCAATATACGGTGTGCGGCGCAGTCCGAAACGTGCGCCCGTGCCGGGAATAAACTGCCACAACCCGGAAGCTGCTGCCCACGAAAGAGCCGACGGTTTCCACGCGCTTTCCACCTGCGCGAGCCAGGCGACGTTTTCGGGAACACCTTCTTCGCGGAAAATGCGGCGCGCCATTCGCATAAACATTCCCGAACGATAAAGTCCGGTTTCCATCGTCGCGCGTCCGCGTCCGCGATAATAATTGACGAATTGCTGCACCATCGGGTGCATTTGAAAGCTGAAACCTAATGATTTGTTGGCGACGGCATAGACGGCGTATTGATACTGTTGCTGCGCTTCGGGCGTGTCAACATTTACTTCGTCCGGCGTTAACTCAAGTTTTGCCAAATCGTCGAGCGGCGACACCTCGAATTTTTGTTCGTTAAATCCAACCGGCACTTGTTCAACCGGAGTCGCCCCGCTTACCGAAGCGGTTAATCCGGTGTTGTTCGGTTCGGTTGGCGGAGCTTGGATTATTTTGACGATATTGTCCGAAGCCTCGTTTCTGATGTCCCAGCCGCAGGTGGCGGAAAGACTGCGAATCTGCGGCAGTTGCGCGTTGGAAGGAAATTCGATGCGGTAAACCGTTTCGATCAGTTGGTTGTAACATTCGCGCAGCTTCTGATTGCGTTGCACGTCAACGCCCGACATCAGAAAATTTTCGATGGATTTATCAAATTTTTCACCGGCAATCGAACGCCGATTGTCGCTCAGAGCGGTCAAGCCTTCTTTGAAAAGAACGCCTGATTTATCGGTAATATCGTTGACTACTTTTTCGGCTTGCTGGGCTTCCTGCGGTTTGGAACTGCTTCTGCCGCTCGAACTTGAACTGGTAATTTGTCCGAAAGCGAATGACGCGGGGATCAAAGTTAAAATTGCGGTTATATTGAAAACCTTGTAAAGGCGTGTTTTCATTAAGTTCGTCTATACTCCTTATTATAAATTTTCGGGGTTAGGGCGAATCGCTAAAACGACCTAAAATAATAATGTCAGTGTTGATATTTCTAACGCTGACGGGTAAAAAAAGTTTCTATATTTATTTTGAATAATGTTTAATTGTTTAATGACGAAACTTCTTCAAAATATCACAGGAAAAATGTGATGTCAACATTTTGAAATTCGATAATCCTCAATAAATACCTCTGTTATTTGAATTTGTTATGAAATCTATCAGTTTCGATTATCATATATTTTTGATGGACGCTTTTTTAGACTTTTCAACCGGCGAAACTTTCTCAAGCAATGCTTTGCTAAAAACTTCCCGTACATTCTCCACAAATATAAATGTCAAATCGTTTAAAACTTCCTGAGATAAATCTTCCAAATCACGCTCGTTCGGCGCGGGCAGAATAACGGTTTTAATGTGCGCCCGTCTTGCCGCCAACAGTTTTTCTTTGACTCCTCCGACAGGCAGGACGTTGCCTCTTAAAGTGATTTCGCCGGTCATCGCCAAATCTTTTCTGATCGGACGCTGTGATAAAACCGATACAATCGCCGTTGCCATCGTAATTCCCGCGCTCGGTCCGTCCTTAGGAATCGCGCCTTCGGGCAGGTGAATGTGGATGTCGTACTGATCGAAAAAGTCCGGGTCAATGCCGAGTTCGTCAGCGCGGGCTTTGGCGAATGAAAACGCCGCCTGCGCCGATTCCTGCATCACTTCACCGAGTTGTCCGGTCAGTAAAAGTTTGCCTTTGCCGCGCGTTTTGATCGCTTCGATAAATAAGATATCGCCGCCGACCGCCGTCCACGCCAAACCTGTCGCAATGCCGATTTCGTCTTTTTTCAACGCTTCTTCGGGGAAAATTCGCGGCGCGCGCAGAAAATCTTTGACGTTGTTTTCGGTGACTCTGATTGGCTTAAATTCGTCTTCGAGTTCGGCTTTCTGCCGCGCGACTTTGCGGCAGACTTTGCCGATTTCGCGCTCTAAATGCCGCAAACCGGCTTCCTGCGTGTATTGGCTGATAATCTGCATCAACGCTTTGCGGTCAAATTTGATGTCGCCTTTTTCCAAGCCGTTTTCTTCGATTTGTTTCGGTAAAAGATGGCGTTTGGCGATTTCGAGTTTTTCTTCTTCCGTGTAGCCCGACAGCGAAATAATCTCCATTCGGTCGCGCAGCGCGGGCTGAATCGTGTCCAGAACATTCGCCGTCGTCATAAACATCACGTTCGATAAATCGAAAGTTACGCCGAGATAGTTGTCGCGGAACGTCGAATTTTGTTCCGGGTCGAGAACTTCTAAAAGTGCAGACGACGGATCACCGCGAAAATCCGCGCCGACTTTATCAATTTCGTCGAGCATAATGAGCGGATTATTCGTTCCCGCCTGCTGAATCGCCTGCAAAACTCTTCCCGGCATCGCGCCGACATACGTTCTTCGATGTCCGCGAATTTCGGCTTCGTCGTGCAGACCGCCGAGTGAAAGACGGAAGAATTTACGATTCAAAGCGCGGGCAATCGAGCGTCCGAGCGAGGTTTTACCGACTCCCGGCGGTCCGACGAGACACAAAATCGAGCCTTTCGGTTTTTCTTTCAACTTGCGAACCGCCAACGCTTCGATCATTCGTTCTTTGACTCTTTCCAAGCCGTAATGATCTTCATCAAGAATTTTTTCCGCCTTTTTCAGATTCAAATTATCTTTGGAAGCGTTCGACCAAGGAAGTTCGGTCATTATGTCGAGCCAATTTCGCAAAGTCGTGGTTTCCGCCGTGTCCGGGTGCATTCTTTCAAGTTTTTTGAGTTGGCGCAGAGCCTCTTCTTCGGCGTGCGGCGGCATTTTCACCTTGAGAATTTTGTCGCGGTATTGTTCGATTTCCTCGAAAAGTTCATTGCCTTCGCCGAGTTCGGCTTGAATCGCTTTTAGTTGCTGGCGCAAAAAATACTCGCGTTGCGAGCGATCAATTTCGCCGCGCGCCTGCGTGTTGATTTCCTGCTGAACCGTTAAAACATCAATCTCTTTACTCAACAAATCATTGACGCGGCGCAGACGTTTGACCGGATCGGAAATATCCAAAACGCTCTGCGCGTTTTCCACTTTTAATTCGAGATTTGACGCGGATAAATCGGCTAATCTCCCAGCTTCGTCTAAATTGGCGATAATCGCCAGAACTTCCGGCGAAATGTTTTTGCCCAGATTTGAAGCGCGTTCCATCGAACCGCGCACGTTGCGGACGAGTGCTTCGACTTCGAGCGAACCGGTCGGCGCGAGCGGTTCGGCGAGCGGTGTTAAACTCGCTTTAACGTAATCGCTGCCCGCCGAAATCGAATCAACGCGGGCGCGTGAAAGTCCCTGAATCAAAATACGAATGCGTCCGTCGGGCAATTTTAACATCCGCATAATGACGGCGACCGTGCCGACCGCGTACAAGTCTTCCTGCGCCGGGTCCTCTTTATCAACATCCTTTTGCGACACGAGCAGAATCATCCGATTTTGCCCGAGTGCTTCGTCAACGGCTTTAATTGATTTGTCACGCGATACAAACAGCGGCACAATCATAAACGGATAAATTACAATGTCGCGCAGAGGCAAAACCGGCAGTTGAGCAGGAATTTGGATTTGAGGATCGCTTAAATCAGCTTCGCTCAATTTTTCCGAGAAATCTTCAATTTCGTCCATATTAAATTATGTTAGGAAAAAACGGAAGGAAAGTAAAAAGTGGAAAGTCCGAAATAAAACCGCGTGTTTTTCTCGGAATCCATTACGGAGTCGGCGGTGGAGTCGGCGTGTTTTTGATTATGATGCGAAATTTGCCGTTTTGAAGTTGTTTTAATTGGCGGATTTGCTCAGGCGTTAGATTGTTGACTTCCGCTTCGGACGACGAGTTTTTGACGTTTGGCGATTGCGGTTTTTTCGGCGTTTTCGCTCTGATGCCGTTTTCATCAATTATCATATCTCCCATTTCAACCGTGTCGTTATTGACGATGATGTCGTTTGCCCTGCCGCTGGACTTTTTAGATTTTCCGCTGGTTTGGGAAATTGCCGGTTGATTTCCAGTTTCTTTCACCTTTTTTTGAGCGGTGTCAGCGGAACTCGTCTGACTTTCGGCGATTTGCGGCTCGCTGTTGACATTTTCAATCGCCAAATTCGGGTTGTCGGCTGAAATGTTTGCGTTCGACGCGTTCACATTTTCACTTTCCGCAACCAAAGAATTATTTGTTTTTTCGCTGTTTGCGTTCCCAGCACTGGAAATTTTTTGAGAAACATTCGGGCTGAAAAGATAAACGGCGAAAAGCGCGCTTCCGATTAATAAAAAGCCGCCGAAAACACTCGCGCCGATAGCTTTTAAGCGTCTCGGACTTTTTGTACCTTCCGCCGCCGATTGCATTTTCGTTACTTGCGATTCAGCATTTTCGCCGACAATTCGAGTTTTATACGATTTTTCCGGCGGCGGATTTTTCGAGATGATTTTCGTTTTGACTTTTGATTGATTGACATTCGGCGCGTTGGTTGCGGCTGACATTATCTTCGTTTCCTGCGTTAAAAACTCGTCAGTCAGTGATTTGTCAGCGGTAAATTCGGGAGATTCCGAATCAATCTGTTTATCGCTTTCATCGAGCATCGAACGCATTGCGACCGCCGACGCGGGACGTTCGCTCGCATTCAACGCCATCGCTTTTTGCAAAACTTCGGCGATGCCGCGCGGAACTTTTCCGTTGACTAAATTCGCAGCGATCAGCGGATCGGGCTGATTATTTAAAACATTCATTGCGCGAGTCAGCGCGTCGGCGGGCGGAACTCCCGTCAAAAGATGATAGAGCGTCGCGCTCAAAGAATATAAATCGCTGCGCGGTTCAGTTCCCGCGCCTTGAATTTGTTCGAGCGAAGCGTAATTGCGCGAATAACCGAAAATGCTTTTCGCGGCGGTTTGATGCGGCGCGTCGCTCGCGTTTCCTTTCGCCAGACCGAAATCAAGCAGCACGATTTGTCCGTTCGGCGTAAGTTTGAGATTTTGCGGTTTAATATCACGGTGAATTATATTTTGCGAATGAAGATACTCGAGCGCGTCGCCAAGTTGATTTGCCCATTTCAATACGTCATCGAGCGGAAACGCCGCGCCGCTCTGCTCCATCATTTCCGCCAAATCTTCGCCCGCAATGTATTCCATTACGAGAAACTGCCCGTCGTTTTCGCCAAAATGATCGCTGACGCGCGGCAGTGCCGAATGTTTAAGGCTGTTCAAAAGTCGCGCTTCGCGTTCGAACGCTTTGCGAAGATTGACATCTTCAAAAACGGTTTCTTTGATAGCGACGGTGCTTTTAAAACGCTCGTCGGTGGCAACGTAAACCTTGCCCATTCCGCCCTGTCCGATTTGTTTTTCGATGCGGTACCGATTTTGTAAAATTGTTCCTGTTTCAATCATTTTAATAAATTCGCTTCATTTGAAATCAATGATATTTTACCAAAATATCATTCTGAAATCATTTTTCCGAATTGATTCCGAACTATACGGAATAGTCCTCTGCAAAGTTTTGCTGAATTTTTGGGGTCGCATAAATTGTTGCGGCGCACCAATACAGAACTCTCTGCAAATTATTTTGGTATAATAAAGACTGAAATTTATAAATTACGCGAGGATAATAAAATGGCTCTGTTTTCAAACGATAAATTCAAGTGCGCCCGCTGCGGCGAGAAAAACGAACCGATTGGCTACGCGCCGCTACCGACCGAACTCGGACAAAGAATCGGCGAAGAATGCTGTCAAAACTGTTGGAAAGAATGGCTCGACAAACAAAAACAACTGATTAATCATTTCGGTCTGGACGTTTCTAACCCCGATTCGCACCAATTTTTGTTTGATCAGATGCAACTGTTCTTTTTCGGCGAAGGAATCCAACTCAACACGATTGACGAATCCAAAGAGGGAACAATTCAATGGTGATTCGGTATTAATCAAGTATGAAGTTGAAATTTATTTTGTGTCTGGTGTTGGTTTTGTGCGGCGTAAATGCGCTTTTTGCTCAGGAAATGAACTATTTTGGTGAAAGACAAAGAGTGCGCGCGCCGGAATTAACGGGCGGAATCGGCTGGTTGAACACCGATAAACCGCTTTCGCTCGCCGGTCTGAAAGGCAAAATCGTGCTGCTTGATTTCTGGACTTACGGCTGTATCAACTGCATTCACATCATTCCCAAAATCAAAGAACTCGAAGCGAAATACGGCGACCAACTCGTCGTCATCGGCGTTCATTCGGCGAAGTTCGACAACGAAAAAGACACGGAAAACATTCGCAAAATCATCGTCCGCTACGGCGTTGAACATCCGGTAATTAACGACGCGAACTTTAAAATCTGGGATGCCTACGCGATTCGCGCATGGCCCGGGTTAGTGCTGATTGACCCGGACGGTTACATCGTCGGCAGATGGTTCGGCGAAGGACAGTTCGACACGATTGAAAGTCAGATACAGCAAACCGTCACGGATTTTCGCAAAAAGGGAAATCTAAATGAACAGCCGCTGAAATTCGCACTCGAAAAAGCCAAAATCGGCGATTTGCCGCTGGCTTTTCCGGGCAAAGTTTTGGCGGACGGAAAATCAAAACGCCTGTTTATCAGCGATTCAAACCACAATCGAATTGTGGTGACGGATTTTGACGGCAAATTAATCGAAACTATCGGTAGCGGCTTGGCGGCGGCGACAAACGGCGATTTCGCGGCGGCGAGTTTTAATCGTCCGCAGGGTCTCGCGCTCGACGGCGGCAGTCTTTACGTCGCCGACACGGAAAATAATTTGATTCGCCGTGTGGACTTGAAAGCTAAAAAGGTTGAAACCATCGGCGGAACGGGAAAACTCGAAGATTTTAACGGTGTCGGCGGCAGCGCGCCAACGACCGCCATCAGTTCTCCCTGGGATTTAACGCTGGTCGGCAAAAATCTGTATATCGCAATGGCGGGTTCGCATCAGATTTGGCGGTTGAATTTGGAAAAAAACACGCTCGAACCGTACGCCGGAACGCAGGCGGAAGCCCGACTTGACGGCAAAATCAGCGAAGCGGCGTTCGCCCAGCCTTCGGGAATCGTTTCGGATGGCAAAAACTTGTTCGTCGCCGACCCGGAATCGAACATCATCCGCGAAATTGATTTGAGCAAAGAAACCGTCGAAACTTTGGTCGGCGGCGATTTATTTGACTTCGGCGATAAGGACGGCGCGGGCGACGACGTGCGCCTTCAGCATCCGTTAGGTCTCGCGCTTGATGACGGAAAACTTTTTATTGCCGACACTTACAATCACAAAATCAAAATTCTCGATCCTGCGACCAAAACGGTGATGACGTTTCTCGGAACGGGAAAATCGGGACAAACCGACGGAAAAACGCCGACTTTTTACGAACCCGGCGGTTTGAGCGCGGCGGACGGCAAACTTTACATCGCCGACACGAATAATCACGCGATTCGCGTCATTGATTTGAAAACGAAGGAAGTTTCGACGCTCAAAATCACCGGCTTAACGCCGCCGATAAACGATAACGGCGCAGCCGCCGATTCTTCGCCGAACGATCAGGAAATAAAATTAAATGCTCAGGATATTTCGTCAAATCAGGCGAATTCGCTGGTTTTTAACTTGAATCTGCCCGCCGGTTATCATTTGAATCCGAACGCGCCGCAGCGTTACGAAATTTCGACGGAAGACGGGCAAAACATCAAAATCGCCAGCCCGAAAGAAAAATTCAAACAGCTTCCGTTAATTGTCCCGTTTCAAACCGAAAGAGCGGGCGCGGCGGCGTTAAAAGCGAAATTGACGGTTTATTTCTGCCGCGAAGATAACACGGGAACCTGCCGCATAAAAACTTTGACGTGGAAAATTCCGGTTAATGTCGTCGCCGACAAAAAAGCGGCTTCCAAGATCGAAATTTCGGCGAACGTCGAATAAATCAATTCGGATAAAGCCGCCAGAACATCGGAACTAAAATCATCGCGGCGATGAAAACGACGATGGTTAAAATCGTGCCGACTTTGACGAAATCCATAAATCGGTAGCGTCCGGGCGTGTAAATTAGAACACACGCCGGTTCCAGCGGCGTAATGAATGAAAACGAGGCGGCGTAAGTGATGGCGACAGCGAAAGTGCGTGGATTTAAGCCGAGCGCGAGCGCGGTTTTGACGGCGACCGGCAGCACGACGAGCGCAGCGGCTTGGTTCGACATCGGCTGCGTCAGCGCAACCGTCAGCAGAAAAAATCCGCCGAGAACGACCGTCGCGCCAAATTGTTCAAAGTTAGTTTTAATAAAATCGGCAAGATAAATGTCGGTGTGCGTTTTTTCCATCGCCACGCCGAAACTCATCATACAGGCGATTAAAACCAGCAGCCGAAAATCAATCAGCGAATAAAGTTCCGCGTAGCGCACGGTTTTCGTCGCCAGCAGCAGCAAAACGCCCAGCAAAACAGCGATGGTCAGCGGAACTTCGATGCCGATAACGACTTTTGAAAGCGAAAGCGTGAGAAAAAGCCCGAAAGCGGCAATTGCCCAGCGGCGTTTTTCCGTCCGCATACTGCTGGCGGAAACGTCTTCGAGCAACATCAGTTCGCGTTCGACGACGAACGGTTCGATTAATCGGCGATTGCCCTGAACAAGCAGAACATCGCCGAATTTCAATCTCACGTCGCTGATTTTATCGAGAAATGTTTCGCCGTGCCGGTTGATGGCGAGAACGGTCAAATCGTAACTTTGCCGAAAATTGACGGTTTTCAGCGTCTGCCCGCCGAGCCGCGAATCGCGCATAATCATCACTTCAAAAAGTTCGACTTCTTCACTTTCCAAATCGCGGTCGTTGAGTTTGAAATCCGCCTTAATCTCAAGTCCGGCTTCCGATTTGACGTTCAAAATATCGGCTAATTTTCCTTCGACAATCAGCAGATCGCCTTCGCTGATCCGCTCATTCGGACTCGGCGCGATGCGCTGTTCTCTGCCGCGAATAATGCCGAGAACATTGAGGTCGAGTTCCATATTGATATTGGCTTCGCCGAGCGTTTTGCCGATTAGCTGCGATGTCGGCAGGACGAGGACTTCCGAAATATATTCTCGAATCGAATATTGTTCGGTCAGCGACGCTTCGCCGCCGCGATTCGGCAACAGTTTGATGCCGACGAACAGCATATAAATCATTCCGGCGGCGACGGTCACGATGCCGACCGGCGTGAGTTCAAACATCGAAAACGGCGGCATTCCGTAACGCTGCATCGCCCCGCTGACGGCGAGATTGGTCGAAGTTCCGATCAGCGTACAGCTTCCGCCTAAAATCGCGCCGAAAGCGAGGGGCATCAGCAATTTTGACGGCGAAATTTTCGCCCGATTCGCCAAACCCAAAACGACCGGCACGAACATCGCGGTTGTCGTCGTATTCTTTAAAACAGAAGCCGAAACCGCCGCCACGCCCATTATTAAAGCGGTCAGCAAAAATTCGTTGTTGCCCGCGATGCGATACAGACGGCGACCGATTAAATCAACCAAACCCGTTTTGATAAGTCCGCCGGTCAATACGAAAAGTCCGGCAATCGTGATAATTACACTGTCGCCGAAACCCGACACGCCTTCATTGACGGTCAGCACACCCGTCATTACAAGTCCAATCACCAGAATAATTCCGACCACATCAACGGGTAATTTTTCCGTGCCGAAAAGCACGAGGGCGACTAATAATGAAATTAAAGTGATGGCGATTTCTGTTGACATTGGCGAAATGATACAGAAAATCTTCGCATTTTGAAAGATAAATTTTTTGTTTTTTCGATTTTCAAAGAACCTGATTTAGTTTGAGAAATTTGATTGTGATATGATTACAAATTATTTTTAACGATATGAGTGATAATAATTGTATTTTTTGCAAAATAGTTACGGGCGAAACCCCGTCGGAAATTGTTTATGATGACGATATTTGCGTCGCTTTTAACGACACCAGTCCGCAGGCTCCGACGCATATTCTCATCGTCCCGCGCGAGCATATCGCATCGCTCGACAAGGCGCGTAACAGAGATCAGGACACGCTCGGTTATCTGCTTTTGATCGCGGCGGAAATTGCCCGTGAACAGGGGTTTGCCGAAGACGGCTACCGCGTTGTGATCAATACCAATGAACACGGCGGGCAAACCGTTTTTCACCTGCACGTTCATCTTCTTGCCGGTCGCCCATTTGTTTTTCCTCCGGGTTAAAACTTTTATTCAATATTATATTGATCAAAATTATTTGAAAGAAAAATTATGAAAAAAGTTTTCACAGGTATATTTTTAGCTTCAACCGCCTTTTCACTTTTCGGCTGCGTTCAAAAAGCGGCAAAAAATTCCGATCAAATGAATGCGGTGCCGACTCCCGCGCCGACGGCGACGGTCGGCGCGGCAAATGCCAACGTCAAAGCCGCCGAAACTCCGCTGCCCGAATTTACGGACGCGGAGACGGCTTTTGCGGAAGGAAATAAACTTTTTGAAGCCAGCGAAAATGAAAAGGCGATTGAGGCTTACAGGCAAGCCGTCAAACTGAATCCCGATTTAGCCGAAGCCTATTTTAAGTTGGGAATCAGTTATTCGCTGCTTGAAAATGAGCAGGAACCTTCGGAAACACCGGACGAAAAACCAGCTCCGAAAACGTCCAAAAAAAGCAAAAAAGACGCGCCGCCGCCCACCAAAGCCAACAAAGCGTTTGAAAACGCGGTCAAGGCTTACCAAAAGATTTTAGCGAAAGACCCGAAAGACGACGCGGCATATTTTAATATCGGTCGTTCCTACAACAAACTGAATCAGGACGACGAGGCGTTAAAAGCTCTGCGGCAAGCCGTCAAACTGAAACCGGACGACAGCCAGTATCAAACCGAACTCGGCGCGATTTTGATCAAATTCGCCAAATATGACGATGCGGTTGACGCGCTGAAAAAAGCCATCAAATTGGACGATTCCAATCTGCAAGCCGAAGACCTGCTTGAAGATGCCCAAGCCGGCAAGAAACGCGTTGATTACGGAGTGAACAAAATCGTTCAGGGCAAGCAATAAATTCAAATTCCAGATTGAAAGATATTCTGGAATTTGAATCTGGAATTTGAAATTTAAAATTTGAGATAATGTGGTATTGGACGAAACTTTTATTTCTCATTCTGGTCGGCGCGGTCGTCGTGTGGCTCGGCTACGAGTTTCTGACGTTTCCGAACATCGAAAAACTTCGCACCCAAAATCCGACCACGACATCTTTGATTGAATATCGTATTTCGGAGGCGGTCGCCGACGGCACGGAACCGAAAAAATATATGATCTGGATGCCGATTGAACAGATTTCGCCGAATTTACAGCGGGCGGTTTTGGCAGGCGAGGACGCGAATTTTTTTAATCATCACGGTTTCGACTGGGACGCGATCAACAACGCCTGGGAAGAAGCGAAAAAGGAAGGCGAAAAGGAAGCCAAACAGGAAGGCGATTACGACGAAAACGACTGGATTCCGCCGATGCCGAGTTTCAAACGCGGCGCGTCAACCATTTCGCAGCAACTGGCGAAAAATCTTTATTTGTCGGAAGAACGCTCGTTTTTCCGCAAAGGGCGCGAAGCCTTAATTACATATTTTCTCGAACGCGACCTCGATAAAAAACGCATTTTGGAGCTTTATCTAAACGTCATCGAATGGGGCGACGGCGTTTACGGGGCGGAAGCCGCTTCGCGTTATTATTTCAAAAAATCCGCTTCAAATCTCACCGCGCCGGAAGCCGCGTATCTGTCGGCGATGATTCCTTCACCGCTTAACGTTTTTAATCCGAAGAAAAATCCGAAGCGCGTCGTCCGCCGCCAAAAAGTTATTCTGCGCGGAATGAATTCCGTTAAATTAGCTTACCAGCCGTAATTTGGAAAAAATACATAAATTTTTCGGCAGAGCAACCACCCAAATTTTAAGACCATCTATTACATTGTTACTTTTGAAAAAATTGTAACGCGCCTGACAAATTTCGCAGTTTGAAGTTTGATAGGCTTTTTTGTTGCTTCGGCAGCATAAATTTTATAAAGAACAAGGAGTAAAGGGACATTATGAACAAGGTTTTTTTAGCGTTGTGCCTGACTTTATTTGCAGGCATTTTTGCTTTCGCGCAATCTTCGGACGATTATCATAAAGGAGAATTTTCCGCCGGTTTTTCACATAACGAGGTTGAAACGGGAGTCCGTGACAACACTTATAACGATTATACAACCAGCAACATTCGCAGTTTTTTTGACAAGCGGCAGGGTTTTAACGGCTTTGAAGTTTCCGGTGTCGGCAATGTCAGCCGCTATGTCGGTTTCAAAGGCGATTTTTCGGCTAATTATAAAAATTATTATTTTGGAACGTCGGACTATCTTTCAAACGGAATATCCGATCAATACAAGGTCAAAGCTGCTGTTTACAATGTTTTAGGCGGCGTACAGATTAAAGATAACGCGAAAGACGGCGCGCGTTTTCGTCCTTTCGGACACGCTCTCGTCGGATTCGCGCACGGCAGAACGGAACTTGATAATTCATTTTTTTCAAGCGCGTTTTGTCAGCAGACGGGTGTTGACTGCCGGAATAACGATCTCAATTCAGACACGGGATTTGCGGCGGCGTTCGGCGGCGGAATTGACATCAAAGCGACGGATCGTTTCAGTATTCGCGCCATCCAGATTGATTACAATCCGACTCATCTGAACGGCTTTACGCAGGACAATGTTCGTTTCGGGGTCGGCGTGGTCATTCACTAAATGGTGAGTAGGCGGAAAAGCGAAAAGGTGAAAAAGTTTATCTGTGAGTTCAACACATCTTGCTGAACTATCAGGTTTAACTTTTTCACCTTTTTACCTTTTATCTTCTTTTATCTTTTAGACAGTTCCGGCGGCAGTTGTTTATCAATCGCCGGACGCGTCGGTAAATCAGCGACCGCCCACATCGTCAAAAATATCGTTCGGGCGATTTTCTGCATTTTGTCGTAATCAATTTTTTGCGGTTCGTCGCCTGGCTGGTGATAATCTTCGTGAACGCCGTCAAACCAAAACACAATCGGAATGCCGTTGAGCGCGTAATTAAAATGATCGGAGCGGAAAAAGAAACGGTTGGTGTCGTGCGGATCGTCATATTTCAAATCGTAATTTAATTTCAGATACGAATCATTGACCGATTTGGTCACGTCGCCGAGTTTTGAACTCATCATTTGCGAACCGATTACAAAAACTTCGTTTTCGCCCGAAAGATTGGCGTTTTTCGGATTTGTGTCAGTCGGTTTGCGGCTGCGCCCGATCATATCAATATTAAGCTGCGCGACGACGTTTTTGATCGGAACGGTCGGGAATTTGTTGAAATATTCGCTGCCCCACAGTCCTTTTTCCTCGCCGCAATGCCAGACGAGCAAAATCGAGCGTTTCGGACGCGCGGGCGATTTTGCCAACGCTTCCGCCATCGCAAGCACTGAAACCGTTCCCGAACCGTCGTCGTCCGCGCCGTTGTTGATCTTGTCGGGATTAAGCGATGACGAACTGCTCAAACCGATGTGATCGTAATGCGCGCCGATGGCGACCATTTCATTTTTTAAAACCGGATCGCTGCCTTCCCACAGCGCGACGACGTTTTGCGTGTAAACTCTTTCCTGTTTGACGGCGGCGGTGTAACTGACGGTTTTATCGGCATTCAGCGCAAATGCGGCGACGGTATTTTTGCGCGTTTCGTCATTCGTTTTATACGACGGATTCGCAAACAGCAGATCGCCGACCTTTTGCGAGACGAAAATCGTCGGCAATGACGCTTCGGCGCGAAATTTTTCGACGAAAGCGCGCGGATTTGTCGGTTTGGAAAGCTCTTCCCACGCCGTCTGCCCGGCGTTCGAGGCGACGATAATCACGCCGACCGCGCCTTTTTGTTTGGTGTAAGTCAGCGGATCAATCCAATCTTTGCCGCGCGTCCCGGACAAATCGCCGCGCGTCACGCCTTTCGGCAGCGCGGTCACAAAAGCGCGATTCGGCACGCCGTCGCTGTATAAAACGACGATTTTCCCTTTCGCGTCAACATTTTGCAGCGCGTCAATGCCTTTCGCGTTAAAAAACCAGCCGTCGCCGCCGTAAACCAATGGCGCGGAAATCGCTTCGTCGGAACCGCCGCTCAAACGAAAATAATCCGTTCCGTAATCGAAAGATTGTCCGCCGACGGTCAGTTTTGAACTCGCCGCGTCGGGTATTTCGCGCAGCAGTGCGATTCTCTGATAGTAAGTTCCGTCATCTCCGGCGGGCTTAAAACCCCAGCGCGAAAGCATCGTACCGATAAATTTCGCGGTCAAATTAAGCCCGCGCGAAGGCGTGTCGCGCCCTTCCATTTCGTCGGAAGCGACAAAATAAAGATAATCTTTAAGCTGCGCCGCCGTAATTATTTCCGCCGCTTTGGTCGCGGGCAATTGCGCTTTGGTCGTGGTTTGTGCCGCTGCCAAAGACGGAAAGATAAACGCAAAAGTTAAAAATAACGCCAGTAAATTTTTCGTCGTTGAATGTTTTCTCATTTTTTATTGATAATTTATCGGGTAGATTTGAATGTAGATTTGAAAAATGTTGTCATTTTGTTACGGTTGACTGCTGAAATTTGTTTCAGGCGCAGCGGCGATAACGGTAATTTTATGCTGATCGGCGAGTTTAAGCATTTTTTCCTGATCGAAAATCAGCGTTTTTCCGGCGGTCAAACAGAGACAGGTCGCGCCCGCTTTAATCATCGTTTCAATCGTCGGAACGCCGACGACCGGCACATCGAAACGCATATCCTGATTCGGTTTGGCGACTTTAATGACGGTTAATTTGCCTTTCGCCAGTTCTCCGGCGCGTTTAATTACCGCGTCGGTTCCTTCCATCGCTTCGACGGCGACGCACGCTCTGGCGCGGACGACGATGGTTTGCCCCAAATCCAGCCGCGCGATTTCATTGGCGACTTTTAAGCCGTATTCGATGTTGCCGCGTTCGATTTCGTCGGGTTTTCTTTTAGATAAAACACCTTCTTTGGCTAAATTGTCCTGAATAAAACAAGTCGAATCAATCAATTCGATGCCGTCTTTAGCGAGTTCGGCGGCGATTCCGCCGATTAGCGAATCGGTATTTCGACGCGGCAGATTATAGAGCATTTTCGCCATTCGCCAATCGGGAAACGCGCCCGAAAAAATCTGCACGTGCTTGACCTGTCCCGCCATTATCGCTTTTTCCACGCCTTCTTTTTTGAAAAACGAAATCATCTTGCCGAGCTGTCCGATGCCGACCCAAATCACTTTTTCGGCTATTTCTTCGATGCGTTTGTCGGTTTCTTCTTTAATGGCGACGACCGCCAAAGACGCGCCTTGTTTGCGCGCGCCTTCGACGACGAGAAAGGGAAACTTGCCGTTTCCGGCAATCAAACCGAATTTCATAACCTGGAATCGGAGCGCGGACGGCTCGTCCGCCATTAAAACGAAGCAAATAATGCGCTCTGCTGTAAAAGGTTTATTTAGTCTTCTTTCTGCCGAAAGTCGCCCGCAAGCCGGTCGAAAAAAGAAAGTCGTTTTTCTTGGCATTGGCAATCGGACGGCTGTTAAATCTATCGCCGACAGTCACTTGCACACTCAGCCAGTCATTCAGACCGGCGACGAGCGAGGCATCTAAAACCGAGCGAATTTTTCCAAAATTAGTAATACTCGGATAAAATTTGAATCCCTGCTCTAAACTGATGCGGTCGTTGAATTTGTAGCTCAAATCGTCGCCGATTAAACCTTCGGCGGAATTTCGTTTGACTCCAGTCGAATAATTTTCGCGGTTATAGGTCGCGCCACCGAAAATGTCGAGTTCGGTGCGGTCGCTGCGAATCGCGTGATAACCTAAACCCGCGCCGAAAACCGACCGCAGATTGAGCAGTTGCGGTTTGTCATATTCAAAATCGGCGGAAACAAACGCGAAAGTTTTTTTGCTCAAATTATAATCGTAGCGAATGCCGCCGGCAGCGGCTTGCGCGGTCGTTACCGAAACGCCCGAACCGGAATCGCTCGCCTGAATCGCGTTGGCGTAAACGGTAATTTTATCCGTGCGCGTTTCGCGGTTCGCACGCGTCCCGGCGACCAGCGATTTCGTGCTGGAATTTCCCGAAGTCAAATTAAATCCGGCATTTACCGAACCGCGCCACAATTCGAGCAAACCCGGATTTCGCAGCCGCGCTTCTTCGGCTTCAAACTTGGCTTGTTCTTCGTTCGAGCGCACGATTTCGACGTTTTCCTTGGCGATCTCAACCGTTCCCGCGTCTTTGGTCGCCACCTCGATTTTTGAATCTTCTGTTTCGACCACGCCTTTGACAAGCCGTCCGTCGGCGAGTTTGATATTCAGCGGCTCGTCGGAATCAATTTTTCCGACCGCCGACCACAAAATTTTCACTTCGCCCGCCGCTTCCGTTTTGATAACAATCGAATCGCCGTCTTTTTTGATAATTTTCCCGGTCAGCCGGTCGCCGTTTTTCAGCGTTATTTGATCGGCGAAAACTGCCGAACACGACAGTAAAATTAAAGTAAATATTAAATTAAATGATAAAATTTTCGACACTTTTTTCTCCATTGATTGTGGTAACAAACTAAAAATATTTTTTATAAATTGCTGAATTTACAGATAATTTGTAGCAGTTTTTGATTTATTTAGCGAATTTTGATTTCTGACTGAAATGCAAATTGCTCCGGCAAAAAAACAAACATTTAAGATTTTTTTCGTGTGCTTGTTTTCTTGATTGGGTTTGTAATAACAAAATTTTTATCTACCGTCGGCGTTGGCTTTGGCGGTTCTGCACCTTCAAACAAAATCCACGAATCAACCGTGCTGTATTCACGAAAACCGCCGCGCACGATTGTAATTCGGCTCATATCACGCTTGCTGAACTTAAAAAAATTCTTAACACTTGTGATGCCTCTTTCCATATCCTTAGCCCCTGTGCCGCGTGTTGCATAAATGATTATATAACCCTTCGCCGTCGGATTGTTGTTTAACATAATCATAAAACTGTCTAATCTTGCCGCCAAATCCGAATAATTGTAACGCTCCGCGTGATCAACCTGATACGCTTTACTGCTAACATCAATGGTCGAAAATCCGACTTTTTCGCAAGGCAAAGGCAACCCGCCGACTTCGGCGAAAGCTGTTATTCGTTTTGTGTCCGAATTACTTAAATCAACCTTAATTTTACTTGTTCCTTGTCCTTCGACAATTTTCCCCGCCGAAACTTTCCAGTTAAATGCTGGTTTTTCGACAGATTTTAAGTCATAAGTTGGAATAGAAAAATGCACAATCCCCGTTTCGTAAAACGGAAGCCCGTCGCCGTAAACATAGATATGCGGACAAACAAAAGTTTCTGATTTATCTAAAGTCGGCGTTGGCGCGGGCGGTTCGGCGGTTTTCGGTGCAATCCAAAACTCAAGGGTGTTTTTCTCTCTATATCCGCCGTCAACTAAAATTACATCTTCATATTTTATTTGGGTCTTGCTTTGGATTTCATATATAATCCGGCTTGCTCGGTTTTCAATTATATTGTTAGAGTTGCTAATTATTTCAGCTTGGTAATAGATTATGTAAACCTTCACGCCGCGTTCTTTTTTCAATTGGTCAATAAATCTTTCCGTCCGTTCAGAAATGCTGATTTTTTTTTCAAAGTATGAATAAAATTGATTTCCGACGGAATCATCAAATTCATCGAATTTTAATGCTTTCGGTTTTTCCTGAGTAAAAACCGTCAAAGCAAACAACGTGAAAAACAAGTAGGTAAGAAAGATGTTGAAAGTGAGTCTAAATTTCATAACATTTACCAATCTCTGTTTTTAAAGATGCGCGGGTTAATCTTTGCTTTAAAACTGCCATCGTTTCTTCGTTTCGATTCGCAAATCTTTCCGGTCAACCGCAATTCTGATAGTTTTTTGAAAATATGCCGGATCGGTATTTTGCGGGTAAAAACCCAGCAGATACTGATTTTTCAATTCTTCGGCGATATTTTGAAAGGCTTCTTTCAAATTCGTCGCGTCCTTTTCGTAAAATCCGCCCGCCGTCTCATCAGCCAGAAATTCCAGCATTTTCATCGGCAGCGGTTTCGTGTTGTCCGCCGCCGCCTGCCGTCGCGCTTCGGCGTAAAATTTCGTTCTAAAGACGATTGAATAAAACAGCGTGTCAGCTTTTTGAAGCGTTTCCAAAGTTTGCTGCGTGGAAATATCGCGTCTGATCGCCATTCCGTCGCTCAACACGATCACCGCTTTTCTGCCTTTAAACGAGCTGAAATAACTGTTGACGAGCTGGACAATCGCGCGATTCATATCCGAGCCGGCTTGGTCGGCGATGCGCGTTTGGTCAATCGCCTTAATCAGTTTTTTCTTGTCGGAAGTCAGTTCGCTCAAAAACAGCGTTCGGTAATCGTAACTGACGATAATCGCCCGATCTTCGGGACGCAGAACTTTGATAAAATCGCGGGCGGCTTTCTGAATTTTATCCAAAACCTCTTTGGTGCTGCCGCTCGTATCAATCAAAATAGCGACATTCATCGGCGATTCTTCGTTGAAAAAATATTCGATTTTTTGCTTGTCGCCGTTCTCGACGATTGAAAAGTCGTCTTTTTTCAAACCCGCGACATTGTGTCCGTTCTGATCTTTGACGACGAGCGGCATCGTCAATAAAAGAGTTTCAATTTTAATCGGCGCGTCATCGCTGGCAGTCTGCGCTCTGACGGCGTTTGTCAGGAAAATTAAAGACAGCAGCAATATCAATAATTGTTTTTTCATTTTAATTTTCTGGTTGATGACGAATTTCTTTACATAAAGTCCTTTTTGATACTTTTAGCCGTCAACAAAATTGATTACGTTCAAATCAAGCTTTCGGATGCGATTTGTCGTAAACTTCGATTAATTTTTCCATCGAAACGTGCGTGTAAATCTGCGTCGTCGAAAGCCTTGCGTGTCCGAGAAGTTCCTGAATGTCGCGCAAATCCGCGCCGGAATCGAGCAAATGCGTGGCGAACGAATGACGCAGAGAATGCGGCGAAATGTCGTGGATGTCGGCGGTTTGTTTGATGTATTTGTCAACCATTCGCCCGACGCTGCGGGTCGTGATGCGCGTTCCCTGATAATTGAGAAAAACGGCTTGGTCGTCGCGTTCCGCCGGCGGACAATTGTTGAGAAACGTCGGGCGCGTTTCGTTCAGATAATACATCAGTGATTGCAGCGCGGGTTCGCCGAACGGCAAAATGCGCTGTTTTTTGCGTTTTCCGGTGACGCGCACCAGTTTTTCGCGGAAATCAATATCCTTTAAATTTAACTTGACGAGTTCGCCGACGCGCATTCCGGTCGCGTATAAAAATTCTAAAATCGCGCGGTCGCGCTTGCCTAAATCCGTCTCCAAATCGGGCGATTCGATAAACCGCACGGCATCTTCCATCGAAAGATGATTCGGCAGTTTGCGTTCGACTTTCGGCGTGGCGACGAGTTTCGCCGGATTCGTTTCCTGAACGCCTTCGCGCACCAGAAATTGAAAAAATGTTCGCAAAGAAGCGAGTTTTCGCGCAATCGAAGTTTTCTTTTTATTGTCGGCGTGCAGACTCGCCATCCATTCGCGGATCGTCAAATGGTCAATGTCTTTAACGGGAATCTGCTTCCGCGTGCCATCCGCCTGAACGTGCGCGAGATGTTCGTGAAATTGCTCCAGATCGCTCGAATAATTTCGCAGTGTATGCGTGCTGACGTTTCGTTCGTAGCGCAGGTGTTCGAGAAATTGTCTCAGATATTCTTCTAACATAATTGTGAATTGCGAATCGCGGAATTCGTAAATCGTAAATCCTTAATCCTTAATAGTCAAAAATAAACGAGCAGTCAAAATTATTTATTGATTAATTCGTATTTCGTAATTATCTTTTGTTATACTTTAAAGTATAGAACATTGCTGATCGGCATCTTGAATTTTAAGGAGAAAAGTTTATGTCAATTGTTAAATCGAAAAAAGTATCAACGCGTTTTTTGCGTCTCAATCTAACAAGTTTTATTTTCGTGTTTCTGATTTTCGGAAGCAATGCGGTTGTTTCTTTCGCCCAAAACACTGCCGTCGGCGATAAAATCAGCGAATCGGTAAAAGTTTCTCCCGAACAACTGTCTGCTTCGTTCGCCGCCGTCGCCAAACGGGTTGAACCGGCGGTCGTCAATATTGACACCAAAGGAAAAATTCCCGAAGTCACGCTCAAAAGCGACAAACCGTCGGACGATGCCAGCGATATTATGGAATTTTTCCGCCGCCAGCTTCCGCGCCGTCCGTCGTATGCGGTCGGCAGCGGATTTATCGTTGATAAAAGCGGTTTTATTTTAACCAATTTTCACGTCGTTGAAGACGCTTCACGGATTACCGTGCGCCTTCAGTCGGGCGCGGAATATCCGGCGAAAATCGTCGGCACGGATGATTTGACCGACTTAGCGATTTTGAAAATTGACGCGGGGCGCGAATTGCCGTTTGTCAAACTCGGAAATTCGGATGCGGCGCAGATCGGCGATTGGGTCTTGGCAATCGGTTCGCCGTTCGGTTTGGCGCAAACGGTGACGGCGGGCATCATCTCGCAAACGAAACGCGAAACGCCGGAAGCGAACGTGTTTCAAAAATTTATTCAAACCGACGCGGCGATTAATCGCGGCAATTCCGGCGGTCCGCTCGTTAATATGGACGGCGAAGTGATCGGCATTAATTCGCAAATCGCCACTTCGACCGGCGATTATAACGGCATCGGCTTCGCGCTGCCGTCGAATGACGCGGCGAATGTTTACCGGCAGATTGTGCAGGGCGGAAAAGTGCGGCGCGGCTATTTGGGCGTTTATCTCGATTCGGTCAAAGCTGAATTCGCCAAAGTTTACGGACTTCCCGAAGCGCAGGGCGCGATTGTCACGAATGTCAGCGACAAACAGAGTGCCGCCGCCGCCGCCGGTTTGCAGGCGGGCGACATAATTCTCGAATACAACGGCGAAAAGGTCGCCAACGCTCAGGATTTGATTCAGAAAGTTTCGTCAACCACGCCCGACAAAGAAATTAATCTGGTGTTTTTGCGCGAAGTCGGCAGCCGGCTTGAACGCAAAACGACCGTCATCAAGCCGACCGAACGCGCATCGAACAGTAAAAACAATGATGACGATGCGCCGGTGAAATTACCGGTTGACGGACAAAATAAACCGGCTGTACCGTTCGGTCTGACTTTGACCGAACTGACACCGCAGATCGCCGCCGTTTATAAATTGCAGGGTGAAAAAGGTTTAATCATCAAAGACATCAATCCCGCCAGTTTTATTGCCGACGTAAAAAATTCAAACGGCGCGGACGCGCTCAACGAAGGCGACGTGATTCAGCGCATCAACCGCGTTTCAGTAACAAACCTGAAATCCTTCAACGATGTCGCCGCCAGCTTAAAACCGGGCGATGCCGTCGTGCTGCATATTCTCACTTATATTCCGCGAGCAAAAACCACGCAGTTAAAAGTTGTCCAGTTTACAGTGCAGTAAGCGCGTCAATCGTCAACAATAAATGCGTCAATCGTGAGTATCCAAATTTTACTATTCACGATTGACGCTTTATTATTGACGCATTATGACAAAATCAAAACAAATGCCGACCGGCAAACCGGCAAAATCCAAAATCCAAACCTACAAAAATTACATCGGCGGCGAATGGAAGAAAAGCGCGTCGGGCGAATATTTCGACAACGTAAATCCGGCGGACACGACCGATGTTGTTGGGCGTTTTCCGAAATCGAACGCGGAAGATGTCAACAACGCGGTCGAAGCGGCGAAAAACGCGGCGGCGAAATGGCGCAGAACGCCCGCGCCGAAACGCGCTGAAATTCTTTTCAAACTAGGCGAAATTTTGCGCGACAATAAAGAACAATTCACCCGCGAAATGACGCGCGAAATGGGCAAAGTCGTCAAAGAAGCGGGCGGCGACGTGCAGGAAGCGATTGACTGCACCTATTACACGGCGGGCGAAGGTCGGAGACTTCACGGTTACACGACAAAAGCCGAAATGCCGAACAAATACGCGATGTGCGAACGCCAGCCGGTCGGACTTTGCGGTTTGATTACGCCGTTTAATTTTCCGATGGCAATTCCGTCGTGGAAACTTATTCCGGCTTTAGTTTGCGGAAATACGGTCGTGCTGAAATCCGGCGAAGACGTGCCGCTTTCAGCTTTGAATCTCGTCAAAGCGTGCGAAGAAGCCGGAATTCCGAAAGGCGTGATAAACCTCGTCAACGGTTACGCCGAACCCGGCGAAGCACTCGTCAAACACGACGATGTGCGCCTGATTTCATTTACCGGCTCGACCGACACGGGCAGAATTATCGCCGAACAATGCGCCAGAGATAACAAAATCGTCAGTTTAGAAATGGGCGGCAAAAACGCGATTATCGTGATGGATGATGCCGATATTGACAACGCCGTCGAAGGTTCGCTGTGGGGCGCGTTCGGCACTTCGGGACAGCGATGCACGGCTTCTTCGCGCCTTGTCGTTCACAAAAAAGTTTATAAAAAATTCGTCGAAAAACTCGTCGAAAAAGTCAAAAAATTAAAAGTCGGCAATGGCTTGGACGAAAAAACCGAAGTCGGTCCGGTCATTAATCAGCAAGCGATGGACAAAATTTTAAGTTACATCGAAATCGGACAAAAAGAAGACAAAGCGAAACTCGCTTGCGGCGGAAATCGCTTGACCAAAGGCGATTATAAAAACGGCTTTTTCATCGAACCGACCGTTTTCACCGACGTGTCGCCGGGAATGCGAATCGAACAGGAAGAAATCTTCGGTCCCGTCACCGACGTTATTCCGTTTTCAACGCTCGACGAAGCCATCGAAATCGTCAACGGTGTCAAATACGGTTTATCGTCCGCCATTTACACGCAGGATGTGAACCAGGCATTCTACGCGACGCAGGAACTCTACACCGGCATCGTTTACATCAATTCCGCCACCATCGGCGCGGAAGTCCACCTCCCGTTCGGCGGCACAAAAGGCACAGGCAACGGACACCGCGAAGCCGGAACGCAGGTTCTCGATATTTTCAGCGAATGGAAATCAATCTACGTTGACTATTCCGGTAAACTGCAAAGGGCGCAGATTGATTCGGTGGAGATTTAAGTTTGTTATAAAATAAAAACTGCGAATCGGAAAATTTTACTGATTCACAGTTTTTTATATGTCGCAATTCGCGCTCTCGCCGATATGGAACTCAAAGAAATCAAGCAAATTCTTTCCGAAGAAATAGTCAGCCAACTTCAGAGCGGCGGGAAAACATTGATCTATCGAAAATACGACACATTTCTCGGCTGGTTTGGAATGGAAAAACGCCGCAACGCAAAACTGATCGAACAAATAGATTATCAGCTTCGCAAACATAAAATCAGTTTGCGGTGCGGCAGAGAAGAAAGAAGTTCGGCTTACAATTTCGGGCGCGGCGAAACAATAACCTTTCGTATTTCAGATAAAGAATCACCAAATAAACGAATGACAAAAGCTAAAAATAACAACGCCGGAACAATCGAAATTTCGCGTCGTGAAAGCAACTTAAATTTGTATAAACACCAGCGCGAAGCGATTCAAAATCTGCAAAGTAAAGCCGCCAAAAGTTCATTTTCGGGAATGTTGGTTTTGCCGACGGGCGGCGGAAAAACTTTGACGGCGGCTTATTGGTTGGCGCAAAATTATCTCGACAAAAACAAAAAGATTCTTTGGATCGCCCACCGCCACGAACTGCTCAATCAAGCCAAACAAACCTTTCACGAAAAACTTGCTTATGCCGACATTTTCAAGCGGAAATCATCGTTCAACTATCGTGTTGTCATGGGCGGTCACGAACGCGCCGTCAATATCGAACCGCAAGACGATATTATTTTCGCTTCAAAAGACAGTCTGAACGCCAATCTCGAATATCTCGGCAAAAATTGGCTGAAAGACGACGCGAATGAAGTTTTTCTCGTGATTGACGAAGCGCATCACGCGACGGCAAAAACTTATCGCCGTCTGATCGAAAATTTACGCGGACAATGTAAAAATCTGAAAATTCTCGGATTGACTGCCACACCTTTTCGCACGGCGGAAGGTGAACAAGGTTTGCTCAAAAAAGTTTTTCCCGACGACATCGTTTATAAGGCTGATTTGCGAACGCTCATCAGTCGCGGCATTTTGTCAGAACCGATTTTTGAAGAAGTCGAAACCAAATTTGATTTTGTTCGTGAATTTGATGAGAAGCAGATCGAAAAAATCAAATATTTTGATATTAATTCGCTTGGCGGCAAAACGATTAAAACTATATCGGAAAACACGGACAGAAACGCGGCAATCGTCAACCGTTATGTCAAAAACAAACCAAAATACGGGCAAACGCTTGTTTTCGCGCTCAATCAGGATAACGCGATTGCGCTCAATAAACTCTTTCGTGACAAAGGCGTAAAATCCGATTATGTGATCTCAGCGATCAAAGACGAATTTCTCGGCATTACGCTTTCCGACAAAGAAAATCCCGAAAAAATCGCCCGCTTCAGGCGCGGCGAACTTGAAGTTTTAATCAACGTCAATATTTTGACCGAAGGCACGGATTTACCGAAAGTGCAGAGCGTTTTCCTGGCGCGTCCGACGATTTCAACGATTCTGATGACGCAGATGATCGGGCGCGGTTTGCGCGGAAAAGAAGCGGGCGGAACAGCGAAAACTTATATCGTCAGCTTTATTGACGATTGGCAAAATAAAATTTCGTGGGTTAATCCAGAACAACTTTTTATCGAAGAAAACATTGACTTTAACGATGAAAATCGTGAAACACGCGAACAATTTATTCGTTTGATTTCCATCAACAAAATCGAAGAATTCGCCGAGCTTTCCAACCAAACGCTCGACATCGAAAAGCAAAAACAAATTGAAAGTCTCGATTTTATCCAACGCGTTCCGCTCGGCATTTATCAATTTGCGCTCATTTCAACCGACAACCGACCGGAAAAATTTTGCGAAGTTTTAATTTACGATAACATCCGGCAGTCTTACGAAGATTTTATCGCTTCGCTGGCGGAATTTTTCGCCGCTAATAAATTAAAAGATAAAGATTCATTGAGTGAACCGGAGCTGGGAGAAATGGGCGAAAAAGTCGAAAACGAATTCTTTCACGGCTGTTTGAAATATCCGGCTTATTATTTGGACGACATAAAAAACGTGCTTCAGTTTTATGCCAACACCGAAACCGCGCCGCCGTTCATTGAGTTCAAAGAACGCGAAAAATTCGATTTGGCAAAGTTAGCGAGAGAAATTGAAGAAAAGGATTTTCGAGTTCACGAAAAAAATGAATTTATCAATCATCAATGGATGGATAGTCAAAATGAATGGCAAGCATTTTTCGGTTTTAGTAACAAACAATATTTTTCGCGCGAAATTGAATTAGCTTTACAAAAAATTCTCGAACCTGAATTTTTTGAGCCTGTAAGCGTTTTTCCGACCGAAACAAAAGAATTGCGCGAATTAGAAAAACTTTCAATGTCCGAACTACGCGAACAATTTCCTGAATATTGGAAAAAACTGCGTGATGAAGTTTTTGCAAAGTTCACCGACAATGACGGTTTTTATTTCAGCGCGAAAGGAAGTTACCGCAGCAAAAGCAAAATCAACTTTCAAATTGACCATATCAGACCAATGAAAAAAGGCGGCTCAACGACTTTTGAAAATTTACAATTGCTGACAAAAAGTGAGAATGTAGAAAAAGGCTCGAAGTGAGATTTGTGAAATGCAAAAGGCGCAGATTGATGTAGTGGAAATTTGATTATTTGTTAATGCAAAAGACGGAATGGAAATTTATCAAATTTCCATTCCGTCTTTTCTATTTTGAAACGATTTTTATTTGTGCCGAAAAGTGATTCTGCCTTTTGTTAAATCGTAAGGCGACATTTCAACGTCCACGCGGTCGCCGATTAGGACGCGGATTCGGTTGCGGCGCATTCTGCCGGAGATTTGTGCCATCACGATATGTTCGGTGTTGTGAACCTGCACTTTGAAACTAGCGTCGCGCTGTTTGTCAATGACGAGTCCGGCTACTTCTACTAATTCTTCTTTCATCTGTTTTTCTCCTTTTTAAGTGTTGCCCAAACGATGGCAACTGATGTTTTTTTGAATCTGCTTTTTAATGAAAGCGGGCGATTATTTACCGGCGCGAATCTCCGGCGGCGGCGCGATTTTCGCGGGGTTTGGCTTCGCTGATTTTTAATTGGCGACCGTCAACTTCTTTGCCGTCGAGCTGCGCGATGGCGTTGGTTGCTTCTTCTGCGCTCGACATTTCGACAAAGCCGAAGCCGCGCGAACGTCCGGTGTCGCGGTCTTCGATGATGTTGACTGATTCGACGGTTCCGATTTCGGCGAAAATTTGTTCCAAATCCTGCGTGGTGGTGTCGAAGGAAAGATTTCCGACGTGTAATTTATTTGACATAACAATATTTACCTTTTCCCAAAATTGAGGGAATTTCAAAAGAAGTGTCGAATCGAATTTGGCTTCGGAGAAAAAACGGCGGTCTGACGAAGAATCGGTTTTCGGTGTCTCAAAAATTTCAAGAGCGACTTCTGTAACTAAAAATGAACCTGCTCTCTAACTTATCCTAAAAAACCGCATTTGACGAGCGCGTCAATTTTTGACGCAAGAGAAGGACTTATGTAACTTAGATGCGATTGACGGCAAATAGTTGTAAATTTTCGTGTTTGGCAGAAGCCTGCACGAAGCAAGAGCTTTCTTCTGTGCCATTGTCTGCGCCCTTACTTCGTGCGGGCTTCTTCATTCTAATTTTCCCGCTTGATAATCATCAAAGTAATATCGTCGTGTTGCGGCGCAGTTTGGGCGAAATCGTCAATCGCTGCAAAGACTTTGCCGACGATATTTTCGGAAGTTTCATTCAAAATCGGGCGCAGGCATTTCAATAATCTGTCGTCGCCCCATTCCGTTTCGTGGATGTCGTAGGCTTCGGTTACGCCGTCGGAATAGAGCGCGAGCAGGTCGCCGGAGTTTAATTCGATGTGTTTTTCTTCGTAGCCTTTGCCGAGCATTGCGAGCATTTCGCCGTCCATCATTCCGAGCGGCAAGCCGGTCGAATCGAACTTTTCGACTGCGCCCGAATTTCGCAAAAGCACACAGTCGCCGTGTCCCGCGCTGACATAAACGGCTTTGCCGGAATCCGGGAAAACCTCAAACAAAATCGCGGTGACGAATTTATTCGACGGCGTAGTCGCGTAAAGCAGTTTATTGGTTAATGACGCGAGTTCGACTAAAGTCGGCACTCGTCCGAGCAGCGCGCGCAAAGTCGCCTGCATATTGCTCATCAAAAGCGATGCGGGCAAGCCTTTGCCGGACACGTCGGCGACGCACAAAAGATAAGATTTTTCGCCCGTTTCGCTCGTTTTTTCAATCGGCAGAACGTCGTAATAATCGCCGCCGCACTGCAAAGCGGAACGATTTTTCGCGGCGATGTCGTAACCGTTTATTTTCGGCAGAAATTCGGGAAAAAGTCCCTGCTGAATGCTGGCGGCAAGCTGTAATTCCTGCTCCATTTTTTTGCGTTCGATGGTTTCCAGCACATACCACGAATTTTCCAGCGCGACTCCGGCTTGCGCGACGAGTCCCGCGCCGAATTCCAAATCGGCTTCCGTGTAGGGAGTTTTGCCGAGCCGCGAACCGAGAACGAAAACGCCGACGGTTGATTCCGACGAGCGAAGCGGAAACACGAGTTCGGCTTTTTGCTGCACGAGCGAATCTTTGAATTCGCCGGCGGGAAGATTTCGGACGAGAACGGCTTCGGGCAATTCGCCGATAATTTCCTGAAAACTTTCGATGGCGGGAAGTGAAATTCGTTTGTGTCTTTCTATCGGAAAATGATTTTCCTTTCGCACGGCGAGCGCGTATTTGCCGACCGCCCAGCGTCCGGTCAGCGTTAAAACCAGTAAACGCGCCACTTCGTCGGGTTCGAGCGTCGAAGTCAAACCGCGCACTAAATCGAGCAGAGCGCGAAGTTCCTGAACTTTTTCGTTTAACTGAAAATTAAAATACTGCGTTTCGCGGTGCGCTTTGGCGTTTTCCAAACTGCTCGCGGCGATTCCCAAAAGCGCGTCGAGCGATTCTTTTTCTTCGGGCGCAATTTCTCCGGCGGGCGGTTTGCCGATTCCCAAAAGTCCGGTCGGATCGTTTGCGTCGCCGATTGGATAAATCGCGTCAATACCGGCTTCGCGGACTTGTTTTTCATCGAAAACATCGCCGATTTTCGAATTTTTCAAGCCGCGAATCTGCGCCAGTTTCATCACTCCGTCTTCGCCGACGGCGACAAATCCGCGCCCGACGAGTGTTCTGCCCATCACCGTTCGCAAAAGATGTTTTAACAAACTGTCCAAATCGAGCGACGAATTGAGAAGCTGCGCCGATTCAAGCAGCGATTCGAGCCGCGTCGCGTCCAGTGTTTTGGATGACATAATCTTAACCAAGGATGAAGGCGAAAGGATGAAGGATAAAGGAAATCAAAAGATTCTTTCACTTCATCCTTTCGCCTTCATCCTTCATCCTTTTTTTAGCCGCTTGCTCATATGCAAAGCGTTCTTTTTGCCCGGTTCGATTTCATAGCGCACTTCGTCCATTAAAGTTTTCATCAAGCGCATTCCCAAACCGCCGGTTTTGCGTTTGTTGACGAGTTCTTCGAGTTCTTCCTGTTTGACGGCGTTCGGATCGAAACCGTGTCCGGTGTCTTCGACATCAATCGAAAGCGATTCGTCGTCGAGCGTCGCGCGGATGATAACTTCTTTGGTCGTATCATTTCCGTAAGCGTGTTCGATGACGTTGGCGCAGGCTTCATCTACGGCGAGTTCGAGTTTTCCCGAATCCAGAGCGTTCATTCCCGACTGCTGCGCGATGCTGCCGACAAATTCACGGATCAGCGCGAGATTTTCGGTCGAAGACGGCACGGTCAGCTCGAATTTTTTTTCGATTTGTTCCATTATGCGGCACCTCCGGCGTTCGCTTCATTAAAACTTTCCTTCGCGCTTTCGACATCGGGACGAAAATCGTAAATTGATTCAAAGCCTAAAATCTCGAACGGCTGTTTCACTTTTTCGGTCAAACCGCAGATTTTTATATCGCCGCCGTCTTCGCGCACTTCTTCGATAAAGCACATAAAAACGCCGAGTCCGGCGGACGAAATATACGTCAGTTTTTCGCAGTCAACGACGATTTTATTCTGTCCTTCTTCGATGACTTTTTCGACGGCTTCTTCAAATTTCGGCGCAGTGTGCGCGTCAACCGCGCCTTCGAGTTTGATGACAGCAAAGTCACCGTCGGTTTCGGTTTCAACCGAAAAAGGTGTTGGCATAAAAAAATCTCCTCAGTTAAAAATTAGATTACTGTCTGTAACGCAAGCGTCCCGCTTGCTGTCACCGAAGGTATTGCGTCCCGCGCTCACGTCTTAAATCTTCCGACTCGGAAGCGGGACGCATCCGATATGGCAAGCGGGACGCTTGCGCTACATTATTAAACCGCTTTTAAAACGACAAATGTCACGTCGTCATCCGCCGGTCGCGTTCCCGCCCATTTTTCGGCGGTTTCAACAAAATAATTGATGATTTCCTGCGATGATTTGCCGGCGATTTTCGGCAGAATTTCTCCCGCTTTTTCAAAGCCGATCATTTCATCTTTGGAATTAAACATTTCGGGAAAACCGTCGGACATCACGATTATACAATCGCCGGCTGCCATCGCAAAACTTTGCTCGCGGTATGGAAAATTTACCATACTTCCCAAAGGCATCGCTTTGATGGGAATTTCTTCGACGGAATTTGTCGCGTTTCGATAAACCAATGTCGAAGGCATTCCCGCCGAACTCAAAATAACCTGATTGCCTTTTAGTTTGAGCATCGTCATCGCCATAAAAAGCCCGCGCAGATTCATCGCTTTTAATGAACCGGAGATTTGCCGGAAAGTGTCGGGAATGTCCGGTGAGGGCGCGAGATTGTTGAAAAGTCCTTTGGTCGCCGTGACTACCGTTCCGGCTTTCAAGCCGTGTCCCGTCGCGTCGCCGATGGCAACCGTCAAAGTTCCGTCCGCGTCGACGTGAAAATCGTAATAATCGCCGCCGACTTCGGTCGCCGGTTTCATATACGCGGCGATTTCCAGATTCGGCAGTTCGGGCAACTTTCGCGGCAGCATCGAAAATTGGAGCTGGCGCGCTTCTTCGAGTTCTTCGGCGCGGCGTTCGTTTTCGGCTTCGATAATGGTAAGTCTGGCTTTTTCCTTTTCGTAGTCAATTTCTTTGACAAGCTGCTGTTCGAGATTTTTGCTCGTCCGGGCAAACTGGCGGGCGAGAAAAACGGCATTAGCGACGATCAGCAGCGTCAGACAAGCAAAAGTCCCGACGGCAAAATAACTGGAATTTTCGCCGAAAACCGAAACCAACACCGTAGAAATTATCGCGCTGGCAATAAAAGAAAATCCGACGATTCCCAAAACCCACGAATTATCAACTTTTCGGGAAATGGCGCGAATAATCACTATCGAAATCACGACGATGTGCCATATCATCAAAACAACAAACAGTAAGATAGCGAGCGAAAAAATCACGACCGTGAAAACAGGATTGATCGTCAGATAAGAAACAAACAGCAAAAGAATAACCGCCAGCCAGAGCAGCCCCATTTTTCGCAAGTAGCGCGGAATCCGGTTTTCGAGAACGGTGTACAGATAGGCGGTGAATGAAAGATAATATATTCCTCCGCCGATAGTTCCGATAAACATCTTCGCAAAAAATGCTCCGGTTCCCATATGAGCGAGAAATATTTCCAAAAGCAAAGTGTTTATTGCCTCAGACAGCAGAAATAAACTATAAAAAAGATTGCCGATCTGCTGCGGGTAAAGAATAAACAGCAGTAAATGCAGCAAACCCAACGCTAGACAAATGCCGAAAATTCCGCCTTTGATGCTGTTTTGCAGAGCGGTTTCGCTGACATAACTGTTGATTGTCTCATTGAGCAGGGAAACGCGCATCTGAAAAATCATCGGTTCCAGCGCGTATCCGGCTGATTTGGTATTTGAATAGCGAACCGCAAGCGTATGCGCGCCCGCCTGCTCGAAGGTAATCGCAATCGGGACAAAATCAGGATTGTAAGTTTTTTCTTCAGTCGCATTTCCGGCAGGATTTCCAAAACTATGCACGAGTTTTCCGTCCACATAAATGTCCGACGCGCCGGGATGATTGACTTCCAAACTCAGAGGTTTTCCCACCAGACTTTCATCAATTTGAAAGGGCAGACGAAACCAGCCGATGTCTTTCCAACCGCTTTTCGGCAGCAAAAGACCGGTCAAAAATTTGGGCGTTACCGCTTCCCATTCAGAATCGTCAAAGTCCGGTTTAGCCCAATTCGTATCGTCGCCCGGTTGATATTTCCAATCTAAATCATCGAGATTGACGGTTTGCTTGTCTTTCAAATTTTCCGCCGCCAAAGTTATCGGCGTGGGCGCGGGTGTCGGTGCCGCCTTTCCCGAATCTCTTCGACCTTTTTCCATTCCTTTCTCAAATCCTTCCTTCAATTTGCCGCACCCTGAAAAAAACAATGCAAAAAGTATCAGGAAAAAAACTAAGAATTTGGAGGGAGAAAAGTTAAAGTTCGAGAGTTTTATATTCATTCTGGATAA
This sequence comes from Pyrinomonadaceae bacterium, assembly GCA_965217575.1. Taxonomy (GTDB): domain Bacteria; phylum Acidobacteriota; class Blastocatellia; order Pyrinomonadales; family Pyrinomonadaceae. The sequence continues at coordinate 3,298,505 of OZ244558.1, forward strand.
AAAGTAAAATTAAAAATCAAAGATTTAAATTTCGTTTTCAGGGTTTTTCTTTTTGAACTTAAACTTTAACACAACAAAGGTAACATCATCATCCTGCGGTCTGCCGTTCGCCCAGTTTTCGGCGAGCTTCACGAGATAATCAATAATTTCCTGCGGCGTTTGATCGGCTATTTTCGGCAAAACGGCGGAAGCCTTATCGAATCCGAGAATTTCGCCGGATTGATTAAACATTTCAGGAAAACCATCGCTCATTATAATGATACAGTCGTCATCTGACAGCGCGAATTCCTGTTCCTGATACTTAAAACTCGCCAAACTTCCGAGCGGCACAGCGCGTAAATTTATTTCTTCGACTTCATCGGTCGCGGCGCGATAAACCAAAGTCGAAGGCATTCCCGCCGAAGCGATGGAAAAGCGATTGTCTTTGATTTTCAAAATCGTCATCGCCATAAACAGCCCGCGCAGATTCATCGCTTTTAATGAGCCGGAAATCTGCCTGAAAATATTCGGAATATCCGGCGCGTCTGCCAAATTATTGAAAAGTCCTTTGGTCGCCGTAACAACCGTTCCGGCTTTCAAGCCGTGTCCGGTCGCGTCGCCGACGGCAACCGTCAAAATTCCGTCTTTTCCAGTGTGAAAATCATAATAATCGCCGCCGACTTCGGTTGCCGGTTTCATATACGCGGCGATTTCGAGATTGGGAATCTTGGGCAATTTTCGCGGCAGCATCGAAAGCTGCAATTGTCGGGCTTCTTCCAACTCTTTGGCGCGGCGTTCGTTTTCGGCGCGGAGTTCGGCGGATTGGCGTTCCTGTTCGATTTGTTGTGCGGAGAGGAATTCGACTTGTTCGAGCTGTGTTTTCAAGTTGCGGCTCGTATTAGCAAAATTTCGCGCCAGAAAAATCGAAACGGAAATCGGAACGGCGAGAATCAGAACGATTTCACCTGTTGCGGCGATGATTCCGTGAAAATCCACATCAAAAATTTCTCTCAGCAAAATGCTCAACATTCCGAGTGAAAAAATCTGAATTCCGCCCATCAGAATCCACGCGCCGTTATGTTTTTTTCGCAAACTCTGAACCAGAATAAAAATCGAAAATGAGAACGTCAGAGCGATCAGCACCAGCAACATTATTCCCAAGGTCTGTAAGCCGTTCAGCCAAATGATACCGAGAAGCACATTGACGAGCCATAAACCCGTTAAAATCCAAAAAAGTTTCCCCAACCGCCGGTTAAACGCGACGTGCAGAAATGTCAGAAGCGCGGTAAACACGACGGCAAATGAAACATTGCGAAACTGTGTGAGAATTATTGATGTAAAAATTGACTGATGCCCGAAAGTGATAAAATTTCCGATTACAAGAACAGAAGCAAAAGCGGCAGCATAAATACTGTAAAAAAGATTGCCGCGCTCGACGCGGTAAAATATATACAGCAAAAAATGCAGCAGCGCGAGAGCCAGCAACACGCCGATAAATAAATAACCGATCCGCATCGAGTGAGAATCCGAATAGCGTTCGATGAAGCTCGGCGCGTCGTCAACTTCTTTGAAATAATATGTGAAACCCGGATAAACGCCGCCGTTCGTCATCCATCTTGTCTTTAAATCCGACGTGTCGGCGAAAACTTCCGAAGCAAACCGCACCGCCAGCAGATGTTCGCCCGCATTTTCAAGCCGAAAAAAAACCGGCAAGCCAGCCGGATTGTATTCCGTAATTGCCGAATCGGTAATCGCGCCAAAATCCACCAGTTTTTTGCCGTCCAGATAAATTTCCGCCGCGCCGCGCTGGGCGGCGACGAGCGCGAAAGTTTTATCCGCTAAATTTTCTTCGACCTTAAAATGCAGACGAAACCACGCGCGCCCGTTCCAGTCGGATTTTGAAAGCAAATCCGGCTTAATTAGTGTTTCCTCTAATTTCTCCCAGCCGGAATCGTCAAACTGCGGATTTGCCCAATGAACATCGTCGCCCGACTGATATTTCCAACCGGCTTTCGTCAGTTCGACGTTTTTCCCATCCTGCAAAGCGTCCGCCGTCAATGTGAAAACTTCACTGTTCTGAGCCTGAATATTCGATAAACATACCAAAAACAATAAAATAAAATACCCGGCGGCGACGAATGATTTTTTTGCCGAAGACGGTGCGGTTTTCGATAACAAATTCATATTTTAAAGCTGTGACGATGTTTAAAATCTATCTAAACTAAAAAGTCGGTTTTTTTGATTTATCCTGAATGTAAGTGGTTTATCGTATTCAAAAATCAATCCAAACACAAGAAAAAACAATCTGAGTAACAGCATTCAGCAGTAAAATCGTCTGCTGACCGGTCGGCTTAAATTGATAATTTGCAGGTTCAAAATGTCTCTCAAACAAGACGTTTGTGTTAAAATTACAGTATAAATTAAACTGTTATCTTGTGTTATGTGAAAAAGAGGACGTAAAATCTCAGAAGCAGTTTTTCTTATTAAAATAATATCTCTGGAGAATTTAAAAATGAAAATCGGATTACCGAAAGAAATAAAAGACAACGAGTATCGCGTCGGATTGACTCCGGCGGGAGTTCACTCGCTGGCGGAAGCGGGACACGAAGTTTTCGTGCAGAAAACGGCGGGCGAAGGTTCGGGTTTTGCCGACGAACAATATGTCAGTGCGGGCGGCAAAATGCTCGATACGGCGGATGAAGTGTGGAAAACCGGCGATATGATCGTCAAGGTCAAAGAGCCGGTCGCGCCGGAATATCCGCGAATGCGTGAAAATCAACTGCTGTTTACTTATCTGCATCTCGCGCCGGAACTCGAATTGACGAAACAGCTTTTGGACAGAAAAGTAACCGGCGTGGCGTATGAAACGATCACCGATAAAAAAGGAACTTTGCCGCTTTTAACGCCGATGTCGGAAGTTGCAGGCAGAATGGCGGTGCAGGTCGGCGCGACGTATCTCGAAAAAATGAACGGCGGACGCGGCATTTTGCTGGGCGGCGTGCCGGGCGTTCCGGCGGCGAGCGTCGTCATCATCGGCGGCGGCGTGGTCGGCACGGAAGCGGCGAAAATGGCGGTCGGTTTGGGCGCGCACGTCACGATTATTGATATTAATTTAGACAGATTGCGCCAACTCGACGACATCTTTTTGTCGAAGGTGCAGACGCTCGCTTCGTCGCGCTACGCGATTCAGGAAGCGATTTCGCACGCTGATTTGGTGATCGGCGGCGTTTTGATTCCGGGCGCGGCGGCTCCGAAACTGGTTACGCGCGAGATGCTCAAAGTCATTCCGAAAGGCGCGGTTTTGGTTGACGTGGCGGTTGACCAGGGCGGCTGTTTTGAAACGACGCACGCGACGACGCATTCAAATCCGACATTTTACGAAGAAGGTGTGCTGCACTACTGCGTGGCAAATATGCCGGGCGCAGTTCCAAGAACTTCGACCTTCGCGCTGACCAATGCGACTTTGCCGTACGCGCTCGCGCTGGCAAATAAAGGTTTTGAAAAAGCGATCCAGGACGACAAAGGTTTAGCCGAAGGTGTCAACACTTACGCCGGAAAACTGACTTATCAAGCGGTCGCCGATTCGCAAAATATCGAATACACGCCGCTTGACAGTCTGATTGAAGGCATCGCGGCGAAAGCGACTAATTAATTATAAATTGTGAGCGGTGAGTGAAAAACCAAAATTCGCCGTTTATTATTTATAATTCACCACCAAAATTGTGTCTGTGAGAATAAAGACTTTAACTTTGATTTATTTCCTGATTCTCGCAGGCATTATTTTTTTGGCTGATTTGCGCGGAACGAATTATTACGCTTTCGTCGGAGAAATACCGTTCGGCGATAAAATCGGACATTTTTTGCTGATGGGCGTGTTTGCGTTTTTGCTGAATCTGGCGTTGAATGCGAAAACCTTTCAATTTTTTCGTTTCAACTATTTATTGGGAAGTTTGATAGTTTTCGGGTTGGTGACGCTTGAAGAATTTTCGCAAATTTTCATTAGCGGGCGCACCTTTGACTTGAAAGATTTGGCTTTCGATTATGCGGGAATTTACATTTTCGGCGAACTTGCGCGTTTTGTCTTCCACAAAATTATTAAGATTTAGCTTTTCCGTCTAAAAGATTTGCAAGCGTTTCGGTGATTTCCACCTTCATATTTTCTTTTTTCATCAAATAAGCGTCCGCCAAACAATTGTCCTTTTCCGCTTCTTCTTTCTGGTCAAGTCCGCTTAGAATGATAATCGGGAGATGTTTTTTGTCCTGATTTTGGCGCAGCATCCGGCACAAATCATAGCCGGTCATCACCGGCATCACGGCATCGGCGACCACCGCGTCAATTTCATTATCCATCGCCGCTTTCATCGCCTTTAAGCCGTTTTCCGTCGAAATAACTTCATAATTCGCTTTCTGCAAAATGACCTCGACGAAACGCCGCATTGAATCGTCGTCTTCCGCAAGGAGAACTTTCTTTTTTGAGGTTTTTCCTTGATTTTCATTTGACATTTAATCTGCTCCCGTTTTTTATAAGCTGAAATTGAGAAGATTTTCAGTTTGTTGTAAGGTATATTGTTTTTGACATTGATGCAATGCAAAATTATAGCTTAAAAAACTTGCCAACCTTTTGTCAACAAAATTCCACTAACTTGTGTTAGTAAAGAATTAATAAGTTTTATTTACGGGCGAAATCAAAATAATGTTTCCGCCGCGTTTTCATAGATAATGTTTTCGCCGTGAGAAGGTTTTTAGATGTATGAATTTGCAGTAACACCCGCGATTACCCAGTTGAGACGACCCGGAGTTTTAATTGCGGAAGTCGCCCCGCTAAGTTTGGCGGAAGAATTGGAACTCGCCGCCGGCGACCGAATCGTGCGCGTCAACGGGCGCGTCGTGCGCGATTATCTTGATTTTCGCTTTCAAACAGCGGGCGAAACCGAATTGACGCTGCTGGTTAAAAAGACCAGCGGCGAGAGTTGGGAAATGGAAATCGAGCGCGACGAAGGCGAAGATTTCGGTTTTGAATTTGAACAAATCGTCCCGCGCCAGTGCGCCAACGAATGTCTTTTTTGCTTTTGCAAAGGCAACCCGGACGACGCGCGACCGTCGCTTTTTGTTCGTGATGAAGATATTCGCCTGTCGTTTTTGTATGGAAATTATACGACGCTGAGTTCGATCACCGACGACGAAATGAAGCGGATTGTCGAACAGAGACTTTCGCCGCAATATGTTTCGGTTCACGCGACGGATTTAAAAACCCGCGCTTATCTGCTCGGCGTTGACGAAAAACGCGCCGATATTTTCGGCAAATTAAATACGCTGCTCGAAAACGGCATCGAAATTCACGCGCAAGTCGTGCTTTGTCCCGAAATTAACGATGGCAAACAATTGGAGAAAACACTGCGCGACTTGGCTTCGCATTACCCGAAAGTCGTTTCGACGGCGGTTGTTCCGGTCGCTCTGACGCGCTACAACAAAGACGAGAGATTAACGCGCGTGACACCGGAATTTTGCCGCCGCACGATTGCCGAAGTCGAAAAACTGCAAAAGGAATTTCGCAAAAATCTCGGTGTTACCTTCGCGTTTCTCGGCGACGAAATTTATCTCAAAGGCAATGTGCCGATTCCTTCGCGCCGGCATTACGGCAATTATCCGCAAATCGAAGACGGCGTGGGAATGATTCGCTCATTTCTGAACTCGTTTGAAAAATTGCTCAAAAACATTCCAGATTCCAAATTCCAGATTCCAGATGATGTGTCTGAAAACGAGCGTGACGCGCGAACGCATCAATTGGCAATCACTCCGAAAAACCAAACACCAAATACCAAACACCAAACACCAAATTCGCTAAACGGCACGATTTTGACGGGCGAAATGTTCGCGCCGATTTTGAGCGGACAAATCGAGAAACTGAACGCTGTAATCGGCTCAAAATTAGAAGTTCTCGCCGTTCCAAACACCTATTTCGGCGGCGATGTTTCGGTTGCCGGACTTTTGACCGGACAGGATTATCTCGCCGTTAAAGATAAAATCGTCGGCGATTTCGCGGTGATTCCAAAACATACCATCAAATCCGACGAGCCGATTCTGCTCGACGGAATGCAGTTTGCCGATTTAAAAGCGCAGTTCGACGTGCCGATTTACGATTTAGACCTCGAAGGTTTGATGGAAATGATTGCCGCCGCGAAAAATTAACAATCTGCGGCGAACCACCAACCATTTGGCACGGCGCGTGAAAAATAATCATCATTTTATAAATATATATTTTCGCCGAAAGACGGTGAAAGCCTTGCGATCACAAGACTTTTGCTATCTGCGCCGCCCGCTTAAAATATTTGGCACATACTTTGCTTCTAACTAAAATTGACCGGCAGCGGCATTGAAAAGTTAAGCCCTGCCCGCAGAAATTTTATCAAGGAGAAATTAATTATGAACCGTTTTAGAAATTTAATCGCCGTTTTTGCTTTTGCCCTTTTAGTTTTAGCGTTACCGTCAATGGCTTCCGCGCAGCGGCGCGGTGATCGCAACAACGATTATTACGGCAGCGGCGTAAACAATCGCAATATCAAATCAACCGTCAAAAATTTGAAAAATCGCAGCAAGCAGTTTGCGCGTCAGGTTGACCACGATCTCGACCACAGTCGTTACGACGGCACGAATCGGGAAGACAGAATTGACGACCTCGTGAAAAACTTTGCGGATGCGGCGGATCATTTGGAAGACAAATACGATAACGGACGCAATATGAATCGCAGTGCCGACGAAGCCCGCCGCGTATTGGATTTAGGCGCGCGTATCAACCGCGTAATTTACCGCGCCCGTTTGAACAGAAATCTACAAGGCGACTGGAACAATATCCAACAAGATTTGCGCGTTATCGCCAGTGCTTATAATCTCAACAATGCCCGCGACCGGCGCGGATACTAACGCAGTTTGCTGTTCCGAATTTTGTTAAAAATCAATAAAGCCTGAGCTTACGGAAGCTCAGGCTTTTTTATTTCCGCCATTAATCGTCTAATCACTTGGGAAAAGGCTCCAACTTAAAAGTATGAAAAGTGATCGGCAAACCGGAAGCATCGTCAAATTCCGTTCCCGCCGTCACGCCTAAACGGGCGATTTCCTCGCCGGTTTTATTCGCGTCGTTGTAAACGGCGAACATCGCGCCGAGCGCGTACACGCTGCCGCTGCCGTTGGCGTAAAATTTTGAAAATTCCTGCACAAAACGATACGAACTCAAGCCGAAAATGCCGCGCGGGTTGGCGATCAAAATATCGCCGCGCAGCGTTTCAAAATCTTCCTCATCGTCCGCCTGCAAAAAATAAGTTTCCTTCAATTCCCGGTGTAATTCGAGTCCGAAACGAAAAATATCGGCGGTGTTTTCGAGCGATAATTTCTTTTTCGTCCGCGTCAGAAAATCTTCAACCGCAATCGCCAAACTCGCCGAACCGGAAATACCGAGATAATTTTCGCGGTGCTTGAAAATCTTTTCGCTGTTGACAATATATTCCGCCGATTCTTTCGTATTTCCGAAAGTCGTCAGCGTGTCGGCGGCAATCGTCGCCAAGCCGTCTTTTTTTACCACGACAATTGTTGACATAAATTATTTGCGCGCCTGAAAAGTGTTTTGGTTGATCGAAGCCAGCCATTTGTCCCAATCTTCCAGTGCCATTGCCACTTGAATATTATGACGTTCGCGTTTGTTGCGATATTTTTTGCGAATTTCGAGCGGCGGTTCTTCGAGCAGACCGAATGTGATGTTGACCGGCTGGAAATTTTTCGTTTCGACGTTAGAAACATAGCGACATAATGCGCCGACTGCGCCTTTGGCGGGCGCGATCAGCAGTTCTTCGCCGCGTGAAATTCGCGCCGCGTTCAATCCGGCAAGCCAGCCGGTGGCGACCGATTCGACGTAACCTTCGACACCCGTAATTTGTCCGGCGAAAAACAGTTTCGGATTTTTATGCGTCTGCAATGCCGCGTTGATAATCTTCGGCGAATTGATAAACGTATTGCGGTGAATCTGTCCGAATTGCAGAAAATCGGCGTTTTCCAAGCCCGGAATCAACTTCAAAACCCGTTCCTGTTCGCCGTATTTCAGATGATTTTGAAAACCGACGAGCGAGAAAGCGTCCGCCATCAAATCTTCCTGCCGCAACTGCACCGCCGCGTAAGGTTCGCGTCCCGTCGCGGGCAGCGGCAAACCGACGGGTTTCATACAGCCGAACCGCAGCGTATCAACGCCGCGCCGCGCCAATTCTTCAATCGGCAGACACGCTTCAAACCATTTCGTATCTTCAAAGCGTTTGAGCGGCACCGATTTCGCCTCGACCAATTCGTTGTAAAACCGCGCATACTGGTCGCGGTCAAACGGACAATTAACGTAATCGTCGCCGCCTTTGCCGTAACGCGCCGCCTTAAAAGCGATTGACATATCAATCGAATCTGCCGCGACAATCGGCGCAATCGCATCGTAAAAATACAATTGATCGTCGCCTGTAAACCGCATAATTTCAGCAGTTAGAGCTTCGGATGTGAGCGGACCAGTCGCAATAATCGTCATTTCATCGCGCGGAATTTCCTTAATTTCCTCACGAATCAACCGAATATTCGGATGCGCTTCGATTTTTTCCGTAATATATTCCGAAAACTTCGCCCGGTCAACCGCCAACGCCGCGCCCGCCGGAACTTTCGTCGCCGCTGCCGCTTCCATCGCCAGCGAATTCCCGCGCCGCAGTTCTTCCTTCAATAGATACGGCGCGGAGCCGACTTCATCCGTTTTGAGCGAATTTGAACAAACGATTTCCGCCAATTTGTCCGTCCGATGCGCGGGCGTTCGCATAACGGGACGCATTTCAAAGAGTTTTACCGGCGCGCCGCTTTCCGCCGCCTGCCACGCCGCCTCGATTCCGGCTAAACCGCCGCCGATCACATTTATTTCTTTCATACTCTCCAATCCTAAATGTTAAAGCGTAAATAGTGAAGTTCGCAAACCTCGCACTTGACATAAACTGGTCTTGCCAAGTATATTTTTTAATTCGGCAGCGATTTATGCCACTTTAGCTCAGTTGATAGAGCATTCGATTCGTAATCGAAAGGTCTCGAGTTTGAGTCTCGAAAGTGGCTCCATTATTTTCAATAGCTTGCGGATAAAAAGGCATCAATCCTGATGTCTTTTTTCTTTGGTTTGCTCAACTTTGTGCAAATAATAAGGGTGCGGCATACGCACAAGCATAATTTTCTCAGCGAACTTTTAGACAAAGAGCGCAAATCCAAAATCGGAAAAGCCGGAAAATGAACATTTTTAAACTGTTCGACTTTTTTGCTGACTACAAATATCTTAAAGAGAAATTCGATTATAACGAAGTTTTAAAATTGTCCGTTGCGCTGATTTGGGAAAACGACGGCGACAATTCCGACACGCGTTGAACAATTATTCTTGACAGTTATGAAGACTTCAACAACGATTCGCTGAAAACATTCGAAGAGAATTGCTCGCGCTTTACGGCGAGGTGATTGACTCGATGATTAGCTTTCAAAATCAATGACCTCCTTGCTTGAAAAGTTTACTTATCGCGTTTTATCGGCGGAACGACTGTGATTTTGCAGACGCTGCTCTTCCAAATCGAGATCGTTTTCGATGCGCCGCGCCGCGTCTTCGTGCAATGCGCCGTGTTCGCGCCTCTTTAGCAATTCTTCGCGCTCGGTTTTTAATATATCGAGCTGTAGTCGGCGGTCATCCAGAAAAAAATCGCGGCACGAGTTTTCGCCTTCCGCAACAATATTTGCCAAGCCGTCGGAGCGGCGTTGATAATCATTTTTGAGCTGGTTGAGCAACTGCGCGGGCGCGCCGCCGGTGTTTTCGATTTCACTGAGACGGGTGAGCGCGGCTTGCGTAATCTCCAGCCGCACCGATGCTTCTTCGCTGGCGGTCGCGCCGTCATCGGTCAGATGCAGTCGGCGAATAATCAGCGGCAAACTCAAACCCTGCACGACGAGCGTCGCCAAAATTACGAAGAAAGTGATGAAGATGAGTAAATCGCGGTTGGGAAATTCCGTCCCGGATTTTATCATCAAAGGCAGAGAAAGCGCGGCGGCGAGCGAAATCGCGCCGCGCATTCCCGTCCACGCCACCACGAAAACCGGCTTCCACGACGGAAACGGATCGTTTTTCCTGATTTTTTTGCTAAAAAAACGCGGCAGATAAGCAATCAGATAAACTCCTAAAATTCTCGTGCCAATTAACGCTGCGCTGATAATCCCCGCATAAGCGGCGGCTTGCCACAGGGAAACCGCGCCCAATCCGGCGATGATTCGTCGAAGCTGTAATCCGACGAGTAGAAACAGCGCGCCGTTGAAAAGAAAATCGAGCATATTCCAGAATGAAACGGCTTGCAGACGGGTTTCGCTCGAATTTGCGGGCAGCCGGCGGGAGAAATAAAAACCGGCGGCGACAACCGCCAGCACGCCCGAAACGTGAAGAAAACGGTCTGCCGCGATGTAGGTCGTAAACGGTGTAATTAATGAAATCGTATTCTCCACCGGCGAATCTTCGATGCGGTTGATGAAAAACATAAAAAGCCAGCCCATCGCCAGTCCGACCGCGATGCCGCCGCCGGCATTTAATAAAAACTGCCCGCCCGCGCCCGCAATCGAAAACGCGCCGGTCAAGACCGCCGCGACCGCCAATTTGTAAACGACGATGCCGGTCGCGTCGTTGACCAAACTTTCGCCTTCGAGAACGGTCACAATGCGGCGCGGCACGCCGATTCTTTTGGTAATCGAAGTGGCAGCGATGGCATCGGTCGGCGACACAATCGCGCCGAGAGCGAACGCCGCCGCGAGCGGTAAATCGGGAATCGCCCAGTGCGCGACGAAGCCGACGATCAAAGTCGTCATTACCACCAATCCGATGGCGAGCAGCCCGATGCTTCGCTCGTTTTGGCGAAAATCGCGCCACGAAGTCCGTACGCCCGCAACAAACAGCAGCGGCGGCAAAAAAAGCGTGAAAATCATTTCCGGCGCGAGTTCAATGCTGCCGAAACCGGGAATAAACGAAAGCCCCAGACCGCCAACGAGCAGCAGAATCGCCGACGGCAATTCCAGATAACGCGAAATCCGCACGAGAATGACGACGGCGACGAGCAGCGCGATGAAAATCTCAATTGAAAACATAATTTAGTAAAACGAAACTTGGCGCGACTAATGGAACTGAATAAATTTCAATCGTCAGCTTTTTTTCAGCTTTCAAGTGGTTCCGCGCGGAAATGCTGTTCATCTCAATTTTGCCGCAAACTAACAGACAAATACAACAAGATTGCCGATATTTATAAAATTGTTGGAACTATTTCAAAAAAGCCGTTAATTTTCCCGTCTCCAATTTATTATCGATTCGCGCCTCGCCAAGCAAGCAAACAAAAGCTGAAAATTTGTCATTGAAAAGTTAATGAAACCGTTTTTCCGTAATCGGAATTATGTGGAAACACTTGTAATGGGGATAATAAAATGAGTAAATAGAAAACATCGCAGCGTAATCGCCGAACGAATAAAAAATCGGCGGGCGTTTCGATAAAAACGAGCAGGGGAAATATAAATATGAGTAAAAAGACAGAAACAAAGGAAAAACGCCCGACGGCGCAGGACATCAGAGGTCAAAAACTGCCGTATCCGGCGAAGCAGTCGGAGATGAAGCAGTCGCCGGACAGCGATTTGTCGAATTACGCGGCGGCGGGGAAATTGAAGGATAAAATTGCGCTGATTACCGGCGCGGATTCGGGAATCGGGCGCGCGGTCGCCGTCGCATTTTGCAAAGAAGGCGCGAAAGTGGCGGTTTTATACAATGAAAATACGGGCGACGCGGAGGAAACGAAACGCTTATGCGAAGCCGCAGGCGGCGAATGTCTGCTGATAAAAACCGATGTTCGCAAACGTAAAAACTGTTTCGACGCGGTGGCGAAAACCGTCAAAAAATACGGCGGTCTGAATATTCTGGTCAACAATGCGGCGTTTCAGATGGCGCAGGAAAAATTTGAGGACATCACCGAAGAACAACTGCGGCGGACATTCGAGACGAACATCATCGACTACTTTTTTATGGCACAAGCCGCGCTGGAACATTTGACGAAAGGCGACGCGATTGTCAATACGGGCAGCATCGTCGGCATCGTCGGCAACCCGATTTTGATTGATTACACGGCGACGAAAGGCGCGATTCACGCTTTTACTAAATCGCTTGCCATCAGTTTGGGCGAAAAGGGAATTCGCGTCAACGCGGTCGTTCCCGGTCCGGTTTGGACACCGAATATTCCCGGCACGATGCCGATTGATGAAGTTGAACATTTCGGTCACGAAGTCGCGCTCGCACGTCCCGGACAACCTGAAGAACTCGCGCCCGCCTACGTTTTGCTCGCGTCGAGCGACGGCAGTTTTATGACCGGCAGTTTGGTCGAAGTAACCGGCGGAAAACTCGGTTAAAATCTGTTATCAAAGAACTTATTGTGAATGTGAAACGGTTGTTTCGTCTCATTCAGAATAGAAAATACGAACACAGGGAAGAAATTAAAATGAGTGAAAAGTTAGAATTGGAAGGCAAAGTCGCGCTGATTACCGGCGCGGGCGAAGGCATCGGGCGGGCGACGGCGTTGCTGTTTGCCAAACAGGGCGCAATCGTCGGCGTGTTGGGACGGACGGAAGAAAATGTTCGTGAAACGGTCGAAGAAATCACGGCGGCGGGCGGCAGAGCGTCGCTGATCGTCGCGGATATTTCGAGCGCGTCGGATATGGAGCAGTCGTATAAAAGTCTGACCGGCGAACACGGCAGACTCGACATCGTGTTCGCCAACGCGGGCATCAACGGCGTTCTCGCGCCGATTGAGGAATTGACACCCGAAGAATGGAGAGAGACGATTGACAACAATCTGACCGGCGCGTTTTTGACGGTCAAATACGCCATTCCGTATTTGAAAAGACGGGGCGGCGCAATTGTCATCACGGCTTCGATCAACGGCACGCGCTATTTCGCGTATCCGGGCGGCACGGCGTATTCGACCTCGAAAGCCGGGTTGGTCGCGTTCGCGCAGATGGCGGCATTGGAGCTGGCGAAAGACAAAATTCGCGTCAACGTCGTCTGTCCGGGCGCGATTGAATCGAACATTCACGAAGAAGAAGAAAAACGCGATGTCAAAAACACGCACGTTCCCGTCGAAACGCCCGAAGGCGATATTCCGCTGACTGGCGGCGCGAAAGGCAAAGCCGAACAGGTCGCCGAACTGGTGCTGTTTTTATCTTCCGAACGCGCCAGCCACATCACCGGAACGCCCGTCTGGATTGACGGCGCGCAGTCTTTGTTAATCTGAAAAATTTCATTCGGCGGAGCATCAAAACGCGAAAAGTTGATGTTCCGCCGCTTCATTCGATGAACGTCAAAGTCGGCGACAGCAATTTAAATGTCTTGGAAAACGGCGCGTCGTCGAACGCGCCCGCGCTCGTTTTTCTGCATTATTTCGGCGGTTCGGCGCAGAGTTGGCGCGAAGTTACCGGCGCGCTCGAAAATGATTTTTACTGCGTCGCGCCCGATTTGCGCGGTTTCGGAAAATCACAGGACGCGGCGAGTTTTGAGATTGAAGATTACGCGCGGGACATCAGCAATTTGACCGCCGCGCTTGAATTGAAAAATTACATTTTGATCGGTCATTCGATGGGCGGAAAAATCGCTCTGAATATCGCCGCGCAAAAGCCGAAAGGTTTGCGTTCATTGATTTTATTCGCGCCGTCGCCGCCGACACCAGAACCGATGGCGGAAGACGAAAGACGGAGAATGCTGACGACGCACGGCACGCGAAACGCCGCCGAAGAAACGGTCGCCGGCGGCGTGTGCCGAACGCTGGCGGGCGCGGTTTACGAACAGGCGATCAAAGATAATCTGGAAAGTTCCGAAGCGGCGTGGCGGGCGTGGCTCGAAACCGGCAGCCGCCGCAATATCGCGCCGGTAATGCAGGAAATTGAAGTGCCGATTTGCGCGGCGGTCGGCGCGAAAGATGAAAATATCACCGCCGAACTAACGACGCGCGAAATCATCTCGCGCGTCGCATACGGCGATTTGTCAGTCATCGCAAACGCCAAACATCTGCTGCCGCTCGAAGCTCCGGCGGAAACGGCGGAACGGATTCGGGACGCGGTGAGAAAAACCTTATCAGCCGATTTTCAGGAATGAAACCGAAAAATCAGTCGCCGTAAGTTTGAAAATTAATTTTTTGATAATCTTAAAAAAGTGAAAAATTATCCGACGGGAACAGTTAGAAAATTGCTCGAAACCGACGCGGTGACACCGCCGACGCGCGCGGCTTTGGAAAAACGTCTGCGCGCAACGGACGATTATCAGCCGGAGTTTTTCGACGCGGCGGATTTTGCGCGGCTCGACGCGGTTTGTCGCCGATTGATAATTCAGGAAAGCGGCGACGAATTCGTTGACTGCGCCGCGTTTATTGATCGGAGTTTGAGCCGTAATGAAAGCAACGGCTGGCGTTACGACGAATTGCCAAACGACGCGGAAACTTTCCGGCGCGGGCTATTCGGGATTGACGAAACGGCGAAAATCGAATTTGACGCGGAGTTTCAGACTTTGAACGACGCGCGAAAAGACGAGATTTTAACTGTCATTCAGAACGAAACGGCAGGCGGCGAAACGTGGAAAACGCTGTCGGCGAAGTTGTTTTTTGAAGAACTTCTGGCGAAAACCGTCGAAGTTTACTACGCGCATCCGTTCGCGCAAGAGCGCATCGGCTACGTCGGAATGGCGGACGCGCCGGGTTGGACGCTGATTAAACTGAACGAACTCGAACCGCGTGAGCCGCGTGTTTTGGGTGCGGAAGATTGAAGAGGTTTGCCCACGGAACACACGAAATAAACGAAAACTAAATCGAAAAATTTTTCGTGTGTTTCGTGAGCGATATTCTAATTATTGACAAGGGAAATCTTGAAAGAAACAGAAAAACCAGCCGCCGCGATGCGGCGATATTCCAATAATGAAACGGTTGATGCCGTCGTCATCGGCACGGGCGCGGGTGGCGCGCCGCTGTTGGCGCGTCTGGCAAAAGCGGGTTTGAAAGTCGTCGCCGTCGAAGCGGGAAAATTCTGGTCGCCAGAAACGGATTTTGCGACTGACGAAGCGGCGCAGCACGATCTTTTTTGGAACGACGAACGCCTCAGCGCGGGCGGCGATCCGGTGGCGTTCGGAAATAACAATTCGGGAATCGGTGTCGGCGGCTCGACGCTGCATTACACGGCTTACACGCCGCGCCCGCAAACGGATGATTTCAGGCTGTTTACCGAATTCGGAGTCGGGCGCGACTGGTGTTTGTCCTACGACGAACTGGAAGATTATTACGACGAAATCGAATCTTTTTTAGGCATTTCCGGTTTCTCGCCGTATCCGTGGGGCAAGCCGCGCAAGTCGCCATATCCGCTGCCGCCGCTGCCTCTCAACGGCGCGGCGCAACTGATGCAGCGCGGCTGCCGCGAATTAAATATCGAAACCGTTCCCGCCGCGAACGCCGCTCTGTCGGAAAATTATTATCAGCAGCACGTCGGCTGGCGGCGCGCCTGCACCAATCGCGGATTTTGTCAGGCGGGCTGTTCGACGGGCGCGAAAGGTTCGATGGATGTCACTTATATTCCGCTCGCCATTCATTTCGGCGCGGAAATTCGTCCCGAAAGTTTCGTCACGAATTTTGAATTCGACGCGGCGGGAAAAATCTCGGCGGTCGTTTATACCAAAGACGGTGTAACCGAAAAACAGCCGTGCAAAAACGTCTTTTTGTGCGCGGGCGCGATTGAAACGCCGCGTTTTCTGCTGATGAATTCGCTCGCCAATTCGAGCGGGCAAGTCGGCAAAAATTTTATGGCGCACACCGGAATTCAAATTTGGGGACAATTCGACGAAGACGTGCGCCCGTTCAAAGGCATTCCCGGCGCGTTGATTTCCGAAGATACGCATCGCCCGAAAGATGCCGATTTCGCGGGCGGTTATTTGCTGCAGTCAATCGGCGTGATGCCCGTCACTTATGCGACGCAGGTCGCTCGCGGACGCGGACTCTGGGGCGCGGAATTGCGCGATCATTTAAGTCGTTACAATAACACGGCGGGCATTAATATCTTGGGCGAATGTCTGCCGTATGAATCGAATTTCGTCGAATTATCCGGCGAAAAAGACGCTCGCGGACTGCCGAAACCGCGCGTTTATTTTACCAACGGCGACAACGAAAAGCGTCTGACGAAACACGCCGAAAAAACGATGCGCGACATCTGGAACGCGGCGGGCGCGAAGGACGTTTGGTCGTTTCCGCGCAACGCCCACATCATCGGAACGTGCCGAATGGGAACGAACGGCGACGATTCGGTCGTCAACGAAAACGGGCGTTCGTTTGACGTTGCAAATCTCTACATCTGCGACAATTCCGTTTTTCCGAGCGCACTATCAGTCAATCCGGCATTGACGATTATGGCTTTATCACTGCGAACGGCGGATAAATTTCTCGAAAACGGAAAATCAAAAACGGAAAATGGAAAATTATTTTGAAATCAGAATTTATTTTCCATTTTCCGTTTTCCATTTTCCATTAACAAAATTATGGCGAAAAGTTTTCTCGATATTATCAAAAAACAAAACGGCGACGGCGATTACGCGGGCGATCAGCACGGCGGCGCGGCGGGGCTTTCGGGTAGCGGTCTGCCTGATGGATTCGCCGGAAATTTTATGTTTGCAACCGGCATCGAATGTTCGTATCCGACGATCAATCACGGCAAAACGCGGCGCGACGAACTCAAGGAATGCGGGCATTACGAATACTGGAAAACCGATCTGCGGCTCGTGCAGGAACTCGGTTTGAAGGTTCTGCGCTACGGTCTGCCGTATTATAAAATCAATACGGCGGCGGGCAAATACGACTGGAGTTTCGCCGACGAAGTGATGACGGAAATACAGCGTCTGAACATCACGCCGATTCTCGATCTGCTGCATTTCGGCGTGCCGGACTGGATTGAAAATTTTCAAAATCCCGAATTTCCGGTGCTGTTCGCCGAATACGCCGAAGCCGTCGCCAGACGTTATCCGTGGGTCAGATTCTACACGCCGATCAACGAAATTTACGTCACCGCCAAAATGAGCGCGAAAGACGGACTTTGGAACGAGCAGCTTAAAACCGACAAAGGTTTCGTGACGGCGATCAAACATCTGGTCGCGGGCAGCATTATGGCAACGCACAAAATCGCCCAACAGCGTCCCGACTGTATCATCGTCCAGTCCGAATCCGCCGAATATCTGCACGAAGCCCGCGCCCTGCGGTCGCCCGAAGTCACTCTGCTGAACAAACAAAGATTCATTTCGCTCGATTTGTTATACGCGCATCCGCCCGACGCGGATGTTTGTATCTATATGATGGACAACGGTTTAACCCGCGAAGAATACGACTGGTTTATGAAAGGCGAACCGCCCGGCTATCAAATTATGGGCAGCGATTATTACGGGCGCAACGAGCGAATTATGAAACCCGACGGGCAAATTTGCACCGCTGAAGACGTGATGGGCTGGTATCAAATCGCCCGCGAATATTATCTGCGCTATCGCAAACCGGTGATGCACACCGAAACGAACACTTTCGACGCGAAGGAAGCTCCGACGTGGCTCTGGAAACAGTGGATCAACATTTTGCGAATGCGGCAGGACGGCGTTCCCGTTCTCGGTTTCACCTGGTACAGCCTGACCGACCAGATTGATTGGGATTCCGCGCTCGCCAAAAAACGCGGTCACGTTTGTGAATGCGGATTATACGATTTAGAGCGCAATCCGCGCCCGGTCGCCGCCGCCTACCGCGAACTTTTGGAGGAATTCGGGCAAATCACCATCGTCCCGCACGGCGAACTTTTCGAGATTACCGACCGTCCGGCGCGTTTAAAAGTTGAAATTTGAGCGAAACGCAACAGATTTTACGCGAATTTGATCCTGCGCGCACAAGAGAACGGTGCGGTTAGCGAGAAAGAATTATCAGCCAGTTGGCAATAATTGAGTACTTTTTTGGGCTGCAAAGGCTTCTTTGTGAATTGTGAAACTTTCGACAATTTTCTCCAAGCAATGTAAGATAAGTCTTTGACAAACGGAATTTATGACTGCCGCCCGACTGGTAAATCGGTCGGCAAGAGCAAGATGAACGACTCAAGCATTTTCAAAACAATTGATGCCGAACGGCGCGGAACCACTTCGGAAGAAGTGGTTATTCGATTGCGCGAAATGATTCAGCGCGGTGATTTGAATCACGGTGACCGCTTGCCGCCGGAACGCGATTTGGCGAAATTATTAGGAGTTTCGCGCCCGACGTTGCGCGCCGGAATTCGGTCGCTGACGGCGGTCGGCGTTTTGCAGTCGAAACAGGGCGCGGGAACTTTTGTCGTTGAAGCGGATGCATCACCAACTTTGGACGGCAGCGCACTGCGAATGATGGCGGCTCTCAGCGGTTTCGCACCGGCGGAAATGTTTGAAGCGCGCATCGCGCTCGAAATGAGCGTCGCCGGACTTGCCGCCGAACGCGCGACCGGCGATCAAAAGGCAACGATGTCGGAAGAAATCGTCGGGATGTTCGCCTCGCTCGACGAACCCGAACAATTTTTGATTCACGATATGCAGTTTCATCAAACAATTGCCGCCGCTTCCGGCAATCGCATTTTGACGGCTTTGATGAATATGGTCACTAAAATTCTTTTTGAAACGCGCAGTAAAACTGTTAAACGCGCCACCGATCTTAAAGAATCGGCGGAAATGCACCGGCATATTTATCGCGCGATTCGTGAACAGAATCCCGAATCGGCGCGACAGGCGATGCGCGAACATCTCCTGCTCGCGCAAAAAGCTCAGTTGCGGGAAACCGCCAACGAGCATTCCTCAGCGAACATTGAGAAAAAAAATATTCCAAAAAAAGAAAAATCATCGCAAGTCAGAAAGTAAAAATCATCCGCCGCCGAATTGAATTATTCAGCTCAAATAATTTCAAAGCGATCCAAAATCAACTCACGGAAACTTTTAACTGTCAAAAATCGCGGTAAAAGTATGACCCGGATGATGTTGTCAATAAAAGTATTGACAGATTTTTAATGAAACTGCCATAATTCTAATTTTTCACCAAACTGATAAATTCGATCAAAATATGCGATTATAACAGGCAGCAATGGAACTTTGGCAGCTAAAAACCTTTTGCGCGGTAGCGGAAACGTTAAATTTTACGAAGGCTTCGGAGAAAATTAATCTAACGCAGTCTGCCATCAGCCATCAAATAAAATCGCTCGAAAAAAGTCTCGGCGTGCCGCTGTTTATTCGCGGCAAACAGGGCGTAACTTTGACGGACGCGGGCAGTATCGCGCTCGAATACGCTGTGCGGATTTTAGATGAAGCAGAAGAAATGCGCCAAAAAGTTGCCGGACGCGAAAAATCGCTGGTTGGCAGAGTGCGCGTCGCGGCGGCGACGCAGGCTTTAGTTTATCTTTTCGCGCCGTTTTTTGAAGAATTTATGGACGCGCGCGAAACCGTCGAACTGGTTTTTCGCACGACCGTCAGCACCGAACAGACGATTGAAGATATTTTAAACGGCGTGGCGGATGTCGGTTTCGCCTCGCTTCCGGTTTATTCGCCGAATTTACAGGTCACTGAATTATTCAATGACGAACTCGTTTTAATCGTTGGAAAAAAACATCGTTTGGCTAAATTGGGGAAAATAAACAGCGCGGAACTTGGCAAAGAGCGTTGGATTTTGTTTGAGCGCGGCGCGTCAATTCGATATGCGACGGACGATTTTTTTAAAAGAGTTCAGGTCGAGCCGGAAATGTCGCTCGAATCAAACGACACTTATTTTATTAAATTGATGATCGAACACGGTTTAGGGGTTTCACTAATGCCCGGCTGGACGGTTCGTCAGGAAATTGAAAACGGCAAACTCGCCCAAATTAAACTCGCCGGACCTGAATTAAAGCGTTCGGTAGCGATGGTTTCGCTCAAGAGCGCGAAATCCGCTCCGATTCGTGCCTTTATCGCTTATATTCTGGAGCAGAAAGACCGGCTGCAAACAATGGCGAGCGGCAAAAAAACGTAAATTTTCTAGCTGCGAAAGCGGCGCGGCTGAATGTTGTATTTCCCAATTTTATAGCCCAGAATGCGCTCGGTCGTATCAAGCATTTTAGCGGCTTTGGCACAATTTCCGCGTGTTGATTTAAGCGCGTCGGAAATCAAATCGCGCTCAAACGCTTCGACCGACGATGCCAGCGAAATTTGCGTTATCGTGTCGGTTACTTCCGCCGTTTGCAGCGTCGGCGGCAGATGATGACCGTGAATAACATTGCCGTCACAGACCAGAACGGCGCGTTCGACGGCATTTTCAAGTTCGCGGACGTTGCCCGGATAATGATAACTCGTCAGCATATCAATCGCCGGTGTCGAAATGCGTTTGATGTGTTTGTTGTGTTCGCGCTCGTATTTTTCGACGAAATTTTCCGCCAGCAGCAAAATATCCGATTTTCTTTCGCGCAGAGGCGGCAGATAAATTGTGAAAACGTTTAGACGGTAAAATAAATCTTCCCGAAAAGTGCCGTCGGCAATTGATTCTTCGAGATTCTTATTGGTCGCCGTAATTAAGCGGACGTTGGCTTTGAGCGTTTCCGTGCCGCCGACGCGCTCAAATTCGCGTTCCTGCAAAACGCGCAGCAGTTTTATTTGTATCGGCGGCGACAAATCGCCGATTTCGTCAAGAAACAGTGTGCCGCCGTCGGCGATCTCGAAACGCCCTTTTTTTCTGTTGCCAGCTCCCGTAAACGCGCCTTTTTCATAGCCGAACAATTCGGATTCGATCAATGTTTCCGGCAGTGCGGCGCAGTTTACTTTGACAAAAGGCTTTTTCGCCCGCAACGAATTATAATGAATCGCATTGGCGATCAGTTCTTTGCCCGTGCCTGATTCGCCGCGCAGCAAAACCGTCGTGTTTGAACGCGCCACCTGACTGATTTGGGCGTAAACCCGCTTCATCGCGCTGGAATTTCCCACAATATGTCCGAAATCATATTTTTCGCGCAGTTCGCGCTTGAGATAAGTATTTTCATTGGACAGCCGTTCCTTTTCATTTTCGATAATGTGTTCAACTTTGATTGCCTGCGCGATCATCGAAGCGATAATTGACAAAAAATCTACCAGTTGTTCATAGTCAGCATTTTTTTCGTAATTAAATTCGGTTCCGAAAACCCCGAACGCTTTCTTCTTCACCGTAATTGGCACACAAATACTGCTGATCTCTACATTTTTGTCGTTTTGCCCGGTTAGATTGGACAAATATGTAGGTTCCAAATTGGCTTTAGGCAAAACGACCGGTTTGCTGTTGCGAAAAACTTCGGCGACAAAACTTTTTTCAATATTCGCTTCGAGCCGCCGAAATTCAGCCGCGCTGAAACCCGAAGACGCTTTAATCTGAAATTTATCTTCCGCTGTATTTTGAGTAACGATAAAACTTTTGGAAAAATTAAATTTTTGACGCACGGTTTCCAAAAAACGCGGTAAAGCGGTTCCTGAAACTTTCCCGTCAACAAATATTTGCCCGATTTCAGTTAAAACTTTCAGCATTCCGGTTCCCGGACTAAAAAAACTATTCTCAACATTCTGGGTATTCATACAAAAACGTAAATTAATAAAACTATATTGACAAAAATGTAGCAAATTTTGGAGCGGTTTGCACTGTTGAACGGCGTTTTATTCGCTAAATGGCAGAAAAGATTAGAATTAAGCAACATTACGTGAAATGGCACGCAAATTGTAATTGTATTGATGAATACACGCAATTTAATTTTTAATTAACACGATGGAGAGTTTTTGATGATTTTGAAAAGAAAATTTTTGGTTTTAGCGGGTTTGCTGTTGGTGCTTTCTAATTCCGTTTTCGCGCAGGACGCAAATCTCGCGCAACGAATCGAAAATTTGGAATCCGCCGCCGCCGCCGCACAGTCAAATGCCGACAATTCCTGGGTTTTGATTTGCTCGGCGATGGTTTTACTGATGACGGTGCCGGGACTCGCGCTTTTTTACGGCGGGTTGGTCAGGCAGAAAAACGTGATTTCGACGGTTATGCAAAGCTTGGTGCTTGCCGGAGTCGTCACCGTGATCTGGGCGATTTTCGGTTACAGTCTGGCATTTTCCGAAGGTTCGTCCTTCGTCGGCGGACTAGATTTTGCATTTTTAAGAAGTGTCGGCAGCGCGCCGAATGCGGATTACGCCGCGACGATTCCGCAGCAGACATTTATGATTTTTCAGTTGATGTTTGCCATCATCACGCCCGCGCTGATTACCGGCGCGTTCGCCGAGCGCATAAAATTCAGCGCGATGCTCGCTTTCACTACCGTTTGGACGATTTTAATTTATCTGCCGCTGGCACATATGGTTTGGGGAAAAGGCGGATTTTTTAACGCCGCCCTCGGCGGAACAATTCCGGCTTTGGATTTTGCGGGCGGCACGGTCGTGCATATTTCGTCGGGAATTTCGGCGTTGGTTTGCGCTTTGTATATCGGCAAACGCAAAAATATGGACGATAACACGCCGCACAATGTTATTTTGAGCGTGATCGGCGCGGCTCTGCTGTGGTTCGGCTGGTTCGGATTTAACGCTGGAAGCGCGCTTTCATCCGGTGGCTTGGCGACTAACGCTTTTGTCACCACGCATTTCGCGGCGGCAGCGGCAATGCTTATCTGGACGATTATCGAATGGGTTAAACACGGAAAACCGACCGTTTTGGGCGCGATTTCGGGCGCGGTCGCCGGACTCGTCGGAATTACGCCTGCCGCCGGATTCGTTACGCCGATGGCGGCTTTGATCATCGGACTCTGCGCCGGAACAATCTGCTGTTTCGCGGTCAGTCAACTGAAACAAAAGGTGGGTTATGACGATACGCTCGATGTTTTCGGCATTCACGGAATCGCCGGAATGTTCGGCGCGGTGATCACCGGAGTTTTTGCGACGAGCGCGGTTAATCCAATTTTGAAAGGCGCGGACGGCAGTTCGCTGCCGGTCGGTTTCATTGACGGCAACGCAGCGCAGGTCGTAAACCAATTGATCGCCGTCGGTTTAACCGTTATTTTCGCCGCAGTCGGTTCGTTTATAATTTTGAAAATCGTTGATTTAGTGATCGGTTTGCGCGTTCCCGGTGAACACGAAATCGTCGGACTCGATGCCACGCAGCACGGCGAGACCGCGTATGTTTACGCGATGACGGCGGCGGAATCCGTTCCGGTTTCATCTTTTGAAGAATCAAAGGTTATCGCCGCCTCCGAATTGGCGTTCGGAACGGGCGAGTAATATATAATTCAAAAGATTTTAAGTGACTGTCCGTTTCCAATTTGCGGGCGGTCGCTTTTTTACGCCGTTTGGTTTTAATTGCCGAAGAAAATATAAAATCATCGTATTTGTGTGTTTTGGTGTTATTTTTCAAATCGAAACCAATCAACATTCGCTGTTCCCGCGTCGTTAAATTTCGCCGGACGGGTGAAAAACAAACCGACTTTCGCGCCGATCCATTTGCCTTCGCGTGCTTTGAAAGTCGTGCCGATTTTTTGAAAAATTGCGCCGTCATTGCTGAAACTGAAATCGCACATCGCTTCTTTTGAAACTTTGACGCGCAGATAAAATTCGTCGGTTTTCAGTTCAATCGGCGCGGTTTCCGTTTCGAGATTTCCTTGATCGGCATCTTTGGCAGTTGATTGCGAAATGAAAAGTTTTTCGTTTTTGTAACTTACGCCGATATAAGAATAGTCAAGTCCCATCACGACCAAACCGAATTTTTCGTCTTCAAAACGCGGCGCGAGATTTACTTTTGTCGTTACGGTGAATTCTTCAGCGGGAAATTTTTGCAATAGTAAGTTCGGTATATCCCAAAGATTTTTGTGATTTTCCGGCGTTTGCACCGAATTCATCCGCAAATAACCTTGCGCCGGAAACGGAAACGCCCAGGTCGCATTCGGATTCGCGCTCCACTGCCACTGCAAACCGAGTTTCGCGTCGTTAAATTCATCAGAATCCGGCGGCGTAACAATCGGGTAAGTTTTTCCGACATTCGGTTTTTTGTAAATCGAAACAGGTTCGCCCGTTCCGTCGCCGTTTTTGTCAATGCCGATGACGGGAAAATCGTTTACCCAAATCATCGGTTCGAGGTGCAGAATTCGCCCGTAAGCTCCTTTATCCTGAAAATGCAGAAACCAATCTTCGCCCGTCTGCGTCGTCACCCACGCGCCCTGATGTGGTCCGTTGATGTTAGTATTTCCCTGCGCGAGAACGATTTTTTCATCGTAAGGTCCATAGATATTTTTTGAACGCAAAACTAATTGCCAACCGGTCGGAACTCCTCCGGCGGGCGCGAAAATGTAATAGTAACCGTTGCGTTTGTAAAATTTCGGACCTTCAATCGTCGGATTTTTTTCGTGTCCGTCATAAACCAAAACGCCGTCATCCAATAATTTCGTGCCGTCCGCGCTCATTTTCGAGACGATCAAAATCGTTTTAATTCCGGCGCGACTACCCGCAAAAGCCGAAACGAGATAAGCGTTGCCGTCGTCATCCCACAGCGGACACGGATCAATCCAGCCTTTTCCCGCCTTTATCAAAACCGGCTCGGACCAATTTCCCGCCGGATTTTTCGTTTTCGTCATATAAATTCCGAAATCCGGGTCGGGATAAAAAATGTAAAATTCGCCGTCGTGAAAACGAATCGAAGCCGCCCAAACTCCGCCGCCGTGCTGTGGTTTATCGAAAACGTCGCGCGGTTTCTGCTTTTGAAAAACGTAATTTATCAACTCCCAATTAACTAAATCCTTGGAATGCAAAATCGGCAATCCCGGAGTCTGGTCAAAACTCGAAGCTGTCAAATAGTAATCATCGCCGACGCGAATCGCGTCAGGATCGGAATAATCGGCGTGCAGAATCGGATTTTTATAGGTCCCGTCGCCGTTGTCGGCAACCCAGACTTTTGAAACGGGATTTTTTTGAGCAAAAACAGAAATTGACAAAATTGTCAGAGCCGTCAGGAGAAAAAGCAATTTTCTGAAATTAAAACTCATTTACTTGAAAGAAAGGTTTAGAGGTTACGAACGATTTCCAAATAATTGTGCGCTTTTTCGGCGACGAGTCCGAGATTTCCGGCGCGAATCGCTTTGACATCAACCAAATCCGTCCCGACACCGACGGCGATGGCTCCGGCGTTGAAAAAATCGGCGATGGTTTCGAGCGAAACGCCGCCGGTCGGCATCATTTCGATGTGAGGGAAAAGTGTTTTCAAAGTTTTCAAGTATTTCGCGCCGCCCATCACGTCGCACGGGAAAACTTTGACGCAATCCGCGCCCGCGTTCCAGGCGGTTAAAACTTCGGTCGGCGTGATTGTGCCGGGCATTATCGCAATATTTTTTTCGCGGCAGAGTTTGACGGTTGCCGCGTCGAACGCCGGACTGACGACGAATTGCGCGCCCGCCGCGATACATTTTTCGGCGTTGGATGCGTCCAAAACCGTTCCCGCGCCGATTAAAATATCGCCATTCGATTCGTTTAATTCGGCGATTAGTTCGACGGCGTTCGGGACGGTCATCGTGATTTCAAAAACTTTGATGCCGCATTTTGACAAAATTTTAATCGCCTGCCGCGCGTCGTCCGTCGAAGCCGTGCGAACGACCGGAACGAGCTTTTCGCGTTTGATTATCTCTAATACTTGCGCTTTTTCCATTCGATTATTTTATACAAAAAATTTGGCTGAGGCTAAGTTTACAAATAAAAACTTCGCGCCCTTTGCGTAAAAATTCGCGTTCTTTGCGGTTAAGGAAATTTTTTAATGCCAAGGACGCAAAAAGGAGACACAAAGAACGCCAAGTAAAAACAAAAAGTCTGTATATTACCTATTGACGAAAAAATCAAACTTCGCCGAGATTAACGGGTTCGAGTTTCGGCACGAGCAGGTGCATAATCAATAACGCCGACAGATAAGCCGCGCCCGCGATGACGAAAACGGAGTAATATGAATGCGTGAACTGAAGAATCAAACCGACCGTCGAAGCGATAATCATTCCGCCGATTGAGCCAGCCATTCCGCCGATGCCGACGACCGAACCGACGGCTTGTTTCGGGAACATATCGGAAGCGAAAGTGAAAATATTCGCCGACCAACCCTGATGCGCCGCCGCCGCGATGCCGATGATGATGACCGAAACCCAGAGATTGTCCGTCACCGAAGCGTAAAACACCGGAACGACCAGCAGAGCGCAGATCAGCATCGCCGTCTTTCTGCCCGCGTTGACCGACCAGCCGCTTTTAATCAACGCCGACGATAAATATCCGCCGCCGATTGAACCGAAATCGGCGATGATGTAAATCGCAATCAAAGGCAAACCCAACTGCGTAATGTCCAAATGGAATTTCGTGTTCAAAAACTTCGGCAGCCAGAACAGATAAACCCACCAGATCGGATCGGTCAAAAATTTTCCGATGGCGAACGCCCACGTTTGACGATGTGGAAGCAGCCGCGCCCACGGGATTTTCGCCATCGGCGGTTCGTTATCCGATTGAATATAAGCGAGTTCGGCTTTGGAAAGTTTCGGGTGTTCTTCGGGTTTGCGATAGATGGCGAGCCAGAACGCGAGCCAGATCAGCCCCAATGCGCCGGTGGCGACGAATGCCCATTCCCAGCCGTAATTGACGGCGATAAACGGCACGGTCAGCGGCGCGAGAATCGCTCCGATATTCGAGCCGCTGTTGAAAATTCCGGTCGCAAAAGCGCGTTCTTTTTTCGGAAACCATTCGGCGACGGTTTTGATCGAAGCGGGAAAATTTCCGGCTTCGCCCAAACCTAAAGCGAACCGCGCCGCGCCGAAACCGAACGCCGAATGCGCCAAACTGTGCGCCATCGAAGCGACCGACCAGAAAACCATCGCCACCGAAAAACCTTTGCGCGTGCCGAATTTGTCCATCAAACCGCCGACGACGAGCAAACCGATGGCGTAAGCCGCCTGAAACGCTGTATTTACAAAACCGTATTCGGCTTCGTTCCAGCCGATTTGCGCTTTGAATGCGTCGTCGGTCGCTAAAATGCCCAAAACCTGCCGGTCAATATAATTGATCGTCGTCGCAAAAAACAAAAGAGCGCAGATGACCCAGCGATATTTGCCGATTGTTCCCGCGATTCCGTCGTAATTTGTCGCGTCAACCGCCGATTCAAACGCGCTCGAACCCGTGCCGAGCGGCGCGGCGACGGTGCTGGTTTTCGGTTCGGTGATTTCTTCAAATGCTTCGGTTGTTTCGTTCATTTTTTGACCTCGCGTTTTTGGATTGCTGCGGAAACACGCACGAAGTAAGTGTGTGTTTGCTAAAACTTTTTATAAACTCAAAATATCCGGCGAAAGATATTCGCGTCCGGCGATTTCGACCGAAATCTGCGGAAAATCAGGCGTTGCGGTGATAATTTCGGCTTTATCATCGTTAATCAAAGCGGTTTCTTCGACTTTTGTTCCCGTGATCGAAGGATTCCAAGCGAACGCCTGATTCGTGTAAACTCGCTCGTTCGATGCCGGATGAATCACCCAATCGCGCGTTTTGTAGCCGGTCGCGCCGCCCTGATGATGCTTGTTTATTTCGTCGGCGAATCCTTTTTCGGCGTAAGCGTCAGCCGCGATTTTGTAAAGTTCCGCGCCGCTTTTTCCCGCTTTTGTTTCCGATAAAAGTTTAGCGAAAACGTAAGCCGACGCTGCGGTTTTACGCCGCAAATCGTCGGGAATTTCGCCGATGCAGGCGAGGCGGCTCAGATTGGCGATTAAACCTTCGCGTTTCGCGCAGACGGCGATTAAAAGATGTTTTTTCCAGCGGTTTCCGGTCGGAATCGGATGCCGGAATTCTTCGATGCGTTCGTCCGCGCCGACCAAATTGACCACCGGATTGATGTTGTATTTCGCCAATTCGTCGCGCGTTTTTCTCGCAATTTCGATTTCCGTGTCGCCCGCGCTGACGATTTTTAACACTTCGCCAATCGCTTTTCCCGCATCTTTTCCGAGTTCGCGGTATCTCTCGATTTCCGCGTCCATCAAACTGTAACGACAAGGCGCGATCAAATTTTCAATCGCGGGAACGTCTTTATTCAAATACAAATCCGAAGCGAGATTTGCGCCGTTTTCCAAAATCGCCCGCGCTTTTTTGATGACGAAATCGCCCGACGCTTTTTCTTTCTGCCACGCAAACTCAACCGGCTCAAAGGTTTCGGCGGAAATTTCTTCGCTCAAAAGGCGCGGCATTTCTATGTTGTTGGCGAGAACAAAACATTTACCGTCGTTTTTAATCAGCAAAAAACACGCGCCGTTTTCGCCGCTCAAATTAATGCCGTTCGATTTGCCGCCGGTCAGCCACGCGAAATTATGCTGTGAATTCAACAGCGCGCCGCCGAATCCGTTTTCAGCGAGCATCTTTCGCAGTCGTTCGATTTTTTCCGCGATTTCAGAATTCACAAATTTGAAGAATTTTTAACCGCCGATTCACGCAGATAAACGCGGATAAAACTAAGAATATTGATTAATTTTTTTCAAACATCGGCGTTTATCTGCGGTTAATTTCTCACTGATTGACACCCGAAGCCAAAAATCCGCCGTCCACGACCAAAACTTCGCCCGCGACGAAACTCGCCGCGTCTGAGGCGAGAAAAACCGCCGCGCCCGCCAGTTCTTCGACGTTGCCGAAACGTCCCATCGGCGTTCGCGTCTGAAATTCTTTGCCGCGCTCGGTTGATTCCAAAAGTTCGCGGTTCAAGTCGGTTTTGAAAACGCCCGGCGCGATGGCGTTGACGTTCACGCCGTGTTTCGCCCATTCGATTGCCAGCGATTTCGTCAAAGACGCGACCGCCGCTTTGCTCGCCGAATACGCCGCGACTTCAAACAAGGACACGAACGTCGAAAGCGACGCGATATTGATGATGCGCCCGTATTTCTGCTCGATCATCTGCCGCCCGAAAATCTGGCACGACCGCAGCGTTCCGGTCAGATTCGTCTCTAAAATATCGTTCCAATCTTCTTCATCAAAGTCGAGCGTCGGAGCGCGTTTGGTGCGTCCGGCGGAATTGACCAAAATTTCGACTTTGCCGAATTCCGCAACGCATTGATCCAAAAGAGTTTGCAGCGATTCGCGGTCGGACACGTTGGACGTAACGCGGAGAGTTTTTCTGCCCAAATCCTCAATTTCCCGCGCCGCCGCGTCAACCTGTTCGGCGCGGCGCGAAGTGCAGACGACATCCGCGCCCGCCTGCGCCAAACCGTGCGCGATGGCGCGCCCAATGCCGGAAGTGCCGCCGATGACGACCGCCGTTTTTCCATCTAAATCCAGAGCAGAATAACTCATTAAATTTTAATCGGACTGCAAACAGGACAAATCAGTTTCGTCGAAATTCACCTGTTGAATATGTTTAAATTTTGAAAATATTGTAAAAGGTCAAACCATTTACTTGGGTAGCGTAAAATATATTTAACACCGCATTTATGTGCTGTCAAGTTGTGATTCATTGATTTTGTTGATAATTTGTAACGATTTAAGTTATAATCGAACTAATTTGTTTTATCGTTTTTTATGTGATAAAAATAAATTGAATCATTAAATTGGTTAAACCAATCAAAAGGTTCGATCTGAGATTCAAAGTTTGCTGTGATTTCATTAGTCGTTCATTAGTCGTTCGACTAAATTCAGACAGGAGAATAAGCAATTGCCGACTTTCGCCCCTCCAAAAATAACGCGCCGCGTCAACGGTAAAAATGTCTGGCTCGCCCAGCCGAGCGTCGGCGGAGATGAACTGCTGATGCTTCCGGCGCATAAAATCAAACCGGAAATTTTGGCAGACGAAGCCGCCGTCGGACAAGCTTTATTTGATGAGCTGCAAACGGCGGCGAATGCGAAAACCGGCGATGTGACGATGGTTCTGCTCGGCGGACGCGGCGCGCAGGGGATGTATCGTTTGATTAACGAAAAAACGCCGACCGGCGAAATTGACGAACTGCTTTCGCGGCTGCACGTTTTTACGCAGGACGCGCTCGCGCCGATGGCGATGGAAAACGGTCTGAGTTTCGTGCGTGATTTTGAAAGACTGCTCGGCGATGCGTTTTTTAAGAAGATTAAAAGTTTTACGCCGATGCGAACGGATACCGAAAATTTGGAAAATGGTCTGACCAATTACCTGGGAAAAATGGAATCGCTCGGCGGTATTGATCTTTTTTATCTTGGATTCGGACCCGAAGCCGAAGCCGCGTCGCATCTCTGCTACATCAAACCGAATTCGGGCGCGACGGCAGGCGATGTCGCCGGAATAATTCCGATTTCGGCAAGCATTCTCGAACATCACATCAACAAATTTAAGGTGGGCGGCAGCCGTATTTCCGAAGCCGACGAAGCCGAATGCCGGGCGGCGACACATATTTTAACGCTCGGTCCGGCGGCGATTTTGAGCGCGAAAAGAGTTGTTCAATCAATTGTTGACGCTGCCACCGCGCCCGCGAAAAAAATCAGCTACCGGCGTTTTTTGGACGCGGAAATCGCCGCCGATGCCGAGACGCGAGCCGCGCAGATGGACGTGAATCCGGGTTTGTGGCTGCGGCTGCATCCGAATTTCAGATCGCTGATCTTGCCGGATGTTCTGGAATCATAATAGTTTAGCAGTCGAATTGAAATGATAAATGAAGCTACTACGCAAGCCCTGCCGGTCGGCGATTACGCGATAATTGTTGACTCGCGCGACAATGTGGCAGTCGTTAAAAATGAAACCGCCGCCGGACTTTTCCTGGCGTTGGCGGACGGTCGCGTCATCGGTCTAAAGTCAGCCGTGCCGCCCGGACATCGTTTTGCGACGCGCGACATTCCCGCCGGCGATTTTGTTCGCCAATATAATCAGCCGATTGGAACTTCGCTCGGCATTGAAGAGGGCGAATGGATCACGCACGAAAATATGTCGAACGAAGTGCCGGTCGTCCGTGATTTGCCCGAAGATTTGCACACGCCCGCACCGGATTATTTTGATGCGGATGCGCGCGGCACTTTTATGGGTTTTCGCCGTCCCGACGGGCGCGTCGGGACAAGAAATTTCGTGTTAATCGTGCCGACTTCGATGTGCGCCAGCCACGAAGCTCTGCAAATTTCGATGATGGCGGAATTTCTGCATTACAAGCGCGAAAAATTCCCGAACGTGGATGGCGTGGTGGCGATTCCGCACAACAAAGGTTGTGGTTGTCAGGACGGCTCAAATATGGACATAATGCTCCGAACGCTGTCCAATTACGCCGATCATCCGAACGTCGGCGGCGTGATTTTGATTGATTTGGGCTGCGAAAAAACGAATCTCGCCAAGGTCGAAAAATATCTCCTGAAACGCGAACTCGAATTCAACAAACCAGTCGCCAAAATCGGCATCCAGGAAATCGGCGGAACGCAGGCGGCAATCGAAAAAGGTCTGGAAGAAGTCAAAAAAATGCTGCCGCTGATTAATGAAAACACGCGCGAAGAAGTTTCGGTCAGCGAACTCGTGTTGGGCGTAAAATGCGGTTCAAGCGATGGTTTTTCCGGGCTGTCGGCAAATCCCGCGCTCGGACGCGCGGCTGATCTGCTCGTGAGAAGCGGCGGGACGGTTTTGATTACCGAAGTTCCCGAATTTTGCGGCGCGGAACATATTCTGGCGAATCGGGCGAAGGATGCCGAAACCGGACGCGCGATTTACCGGATGATTGACTGGTATAAAGATTACGCGTCAAAATTCGGCGGCGTTTTAAATAATAATCCGAGTCCGGGAAATATCGCGGGCGGACTTTTAAATATCACCATTAAAAGTTTAGGCGCGTTGGCAAAATCCGGCACGACGCGCGTCGAAGGTGTCACCGAATACGCTGAAGCTCCGAAAAATCGCGGGTTAAACCTGATGCAGGGTCCCGGCTATGACCAGGAATCAACGCCCGCTCTGGTTGCTGGCGGCGCGACCGTCGTGGTTTTCACGACCGGAAACGGCACGACTATCGGCAACGCGATTGCGCCGGTCATTAAATTAGCGTCAAATAATCGAATATTTGAAAAAATGAACCGCGATATTGATTTATCGGCGGGCAGTATCATCGAAGGCACGGAAACGATTGATGAGGTCGGAAAACGCCTGTTCGAGAATATTCAAAAGGTGGCGAGTGGCGAAATAAGAGCGAAAGCCGAAGAAAACAAGCACCGTGAGTTTCAATTCTGGGCGGAGCAAACAGTTTCATTATAAGTTATTTCTAATTATATGTTGCTTAATTGTTAAATACACAACAAATCTTTTGAAAATTGTGCAAAAATTCATTATTATTAGCAGTGAGATAAAAAATTATGACGTAGCTAAAAATGAAATGAAAAAATTATCAGCCATTCAAAAGATTACGACAGCAGAAACACCGGAGCCGGCGACACCGGCGAAAACGGCGCGGGTGTTGCTTCGATTGGTACGAGCCGCGCAGCCAATCGCGCGTATTGAACTCGCCCGTCGTTTGGGAATTAATCGCAGCACCGTGACTGATATTTTCAAACCGCTCATAAGTGCCGGAATTCTCCGCGAAGAACCGCTTAAAACAGCTTCCACCAGAAATCGTTTGCAGGGTCGTCCGCCCGTCGGTATTGCATTTAACAGCGGAAACGAGTTTTTTGTCGGCGTAAATTTGGGCGTACGGCGTTCGCAAGTCGGTCTGACGACGTTGAGCGGCGAAAATCTCGGCGAAGTCGAATTTGAAACACCGACCAATCCTGACGCGGCTCTGAAATTGATTAACAAAAACATTGCCGGACTTTGCTCGAAGGTCAAAGATCGTCAGTTAAAATCAATCGGAGTCAGCATTCCGGGTCCGACCGATTCGGGACGAAGCCGTCTTTTATACGCCCCGCACCTTGGCTGGCACGATGTCGAAATTGCCGATGAATTGCGTAAATCTGGAGATTTTGCCAAAAATGTGCCGATTATCGTTGAAAATGACGCGACGGCGGCGGCTCTATACGAAGCGCGGCTGCATCTGAGAGATGCCAACGAAGGACTGCTGAAAAATTTTGTCCTGCTTCGTTCGGGAACCGGCATCGGCATCGGGCTGGTGATCGAAGGGGAAGTTTATCGCGGAATGGGGATTGGTGAAGGCATCGCCGGTGAATTCGGACATATGACGATTGTGGCGGGCGGTAAACCGTGCGTTTGCGGAAATCGCGGGTGCTGGGAAAAATACGCTTCGGCATCGGCGGCTTCATCGCTCTACACCGGCGACCGCGCCAATTTCGGCGGGGCGACTCCGCCGCGATTTATCCAGATTGTCGAACGCGCCGAAGCCGGAGAAATCCGCGCGCAGCGAACGCTTGAGAAACTGGGCGAATATCTCGGCATCGGCATCGGCAATATGATTATGGGAGTCGGTGTGCCGCATATTATTGTCAGCGGGCGTTTGGTTTACGGCTGGAAATATCTCAAAGAACCGTTGTTTGAAGCCGTCGGAAAAAGTATGGCGGGAAAACTGGCAAACTGGATAATTGAATGCGGTGAGCCGAAAGGCGCGGCAATCGGCGGCGCGTTGGAAGTGGCGGTCGAAGAATATTTGATGCGCGGGTTAAACGCTTAATTTGTAGGCAGTTGAAGTGTTTTCATTTCTATAAAATATGATTCTTGATAAATTTAAATTAGACGGCAAAACCGCGCTCGTCACGGGCGCGTCGGTCGGATTGGGACAGGCGATGGCGTTAGCTTTAGCCGAAGCGGGCGCGAACGTCGCCGCGCATTGTCATTTCGACGGCGAAGCGGATGAAACCGTCACGCGAATCGAAAAACTCGGACGCAAGTCGAAATCGTTTGCCGGCGATATGGCGGACAAAGAAGTGCCGAAAAAGCTGGTTGAAGAGGTTGTCGGCGACTTCGGTAAAATTGATATTTTAATTAATAACGCCGGAATGATTCGCCGCGCTCCGGCGGTTGATTTTTCGGAAGAAGATTGGTCAACCGTGCTGGAAGTCAATCTGTCGAGCGTCTTCCGTTTGTCACAAGCCGCCGGAAAGGTAATGATCGAAAACGGCGGCGGAAAAATCGTCAATATCGCTTCGCTTTTATCGTTTCAGGGCGGCGTAACCGTTCCGGCTTACACGGCTTCAAAATCCGGTGTCGCCGGATTAACGAAAGCGTTCGCCAACGAATGGGCGAAATTTAACATCAACGTCAACGCCATCGCGCCGGGTTATATGGCAACGAACAATACGACGGCTCTACGTGCCGACGAAACGCGCAACCGGCAGATTTTGGAACGAATTCCGGCGGAACGCTGGGGAAATGCGGACGATTTGGCGGGGGCGGCGGTATTTTTATCGTCATCGGCGAGCGATTATTTGCAGGGACATATTTTAGTCGTGGACGGCGGCTGGATGGCGAGATGATTTTGAATTTCAGATTTGCTATCTTACATTCGTGCTGAAAATAAAAAATAAAAAAGATTGTCGTTGGGATTTAGTTTCTCTGGGAGAGGTTCTGCTGCGCTTTGATTCGGGCGAAGAACGCATTCACACGTCGCAGAATTTTCGCGTTTTCGACGGCGGCGGCGAATATAACGTCGCGCGTAATCTGGCGAAAACCTTTCGGCAAAAAACGGCGATCATCACTGCTTTAGCCGAC
Source organism: Pyrinomonadaceae bacterium (assembly GCA_965217575.1). Taxonomy (GTDB): domain Bacteria; phylum Acidobacteriota; class Blastocatellia; order Pyrinomonadales; family Pyrinomonadaceae. The sequence goes on from OZ244558.1 coordinate 3,333,187, forward strand.
AACGCGCTCGGACGGCTGGCGGAAAATCTGATTTGGGCGGGCGGCGTGGACGCTTCGGAGGTTCTCTGGCGCGAAGCCGACGGCAAAGGCGAAAACACGCGCAACGGACTTTATTTTATCGAGCGCGGCTTCGGTCACCGCTCGCCGTCTTCGGCGTTTGACCGCGCGAATACGGCAGTTTCTCAATTGCAAACCGGCGATATTGACTGGCAGAAAATTTTTGCGGAAAACGGCGCGCGCTGGTTTCATACGGGCGGCATTTTCGTCGGACTTTCTGAAACCACGCCCGATGTCGCGGCGGAAGCGATGCGAGTCGCCAAAGAAAATGAGACGATTATTTCCTACGATTTAAATTACCGTGATTCTTTGTGGAAGAAAAAAGGCGGGCGCGAAGCGGCAAATCAGTTGAATAAAGAGTTGCTCAAGTTTGCCGATGTCGCCTTCGGCGTGTTTGATTTTGACTCGAAATTATCAAATTACGATGAGAAAAATTTTCGCCGCGCGGCGGAAAAAATGTCGGCAGACTTTCCGAATTTGAAAATCATCGCTTCCACACTGCGCGAAACACACACGGCGAGCCGCCACGATTTAAGCGCGGTTTGTCTGATCAACGACCGAATTTACAAAGCAGGCGATTACCAGGAAGTTGAAATTTTTGATCGGGTTGGCAGCGGAGACGCATTTGCCGCCGGATTTATTGACGGCTTTTTAAACGAAAAAAATCCGCAATTCGCCATTGACTGCGGCGCGGCGGCAGCGGTTTTGGCAATGACGACACCGGGCGATAATCTAATGGTACAACTTTCCGAAATTGAAAGTTTGATGCAGGGAAATTCCGCGCACGTCATCAGGTAAACATTGAATCTTTTGTCGTTAAGAGATTTATTCAACGCCGTCTCTTCAAAGAATCCCCAATCCAATAAACAACAATCAGGTAAGCGGGCGAGCCGATATTTCGTAACGTAATGCAGAAGCCCGCACAAAGAAAGACGGATTCCGAATTGAAGCATTTGCAAAAATAATTTTCTCCGATTATTTGATGCTGATTCGATAACATAAAGAAGGACAATTAGACCGACCGATTTGCCGAACTTTATTTTTTACTTGCTCTATAACCGTTTCTTCTGTAATATCTCTGCAACTAATAATTTAAAAACTATTTAAGAGTGTTCACGCCAGTATCGTGTCCGCCAGTAATCAATATTTGTCGGACAACCGTCGTGAAATATCAAATGAGAGTCGCGCCGGAACGCGCCGTCTTAATTGATTGACTTAAAACGAACGCTTTTTAATAAAAACTGAAAAACAGGAGAATTATGAAAAATATGCCACAAAATATATCAAATTCGCGCGTTTCGTTTGCTGCACGCGTCGGGCGCAATTTCGCCATCGTTGCCGCATTGTTGGCGGTTTTTTTTCTTTGTAACGTACCGTCCAATGTTTACGCGGCAACTTTTGTCGTCAATTCGACCGCTGATGTGAACGACGCGACCGCGGGTAACGGCGTTTGCGAAACGGCGGCGGGCAATGGTGTCTGCACTTTAAGAGCGGCGATTACTGAAGCCAACGCGCTGGCAGGCGATGATATTATCACGCTTCCGGCGGGAACTTATACGCAGACGCTGGTCGGCGTGGATGACGCAAATGCGAGCGGCGATTTAGACATCACTTCAAATATCACAATTAACGGCGCGGGCAGCGGTACGACCTTTATCGAAGCGGCGACAACTGCCGGAACTGCGGTCGAGCGCGTGATACATTTTCCTGTTGCTAATGCGATAGCGGTTTTTAACGATGTTACCATTCGCAACGGGAGACAAACAGGCGCAGCTTTCGGCGGCGGCGTTCGTGTCAATGCCGCCGGTGACAATGTTACTTTTAATAATTGTGTAATCAGTAATAATTTTAGCGGTTACGGCGGCGGCGGAATTATTATCAATAATGCGACCGCCTCTGTTATTCTGAATAATACGACCGTTACCGGCAACACTGCCGCCAGCACTACCAGCACTAATGCCGGAATTGGCGGCGGAATTTTCTTAAACGTGGTCGGAGCGATGCTGACCGCTACTAACTCGACTATCAGCAACAATACGACATCTTCTACCACAACCGGAGGCGCAAGAGGAGGCGGAATCAGTAACGGCGGGACGATAACTCTAGCTGGTACAACCGTCAGCGGCAATACGGTTTCCTCAACTGCGGCGGCGGCGCAAGGCGGCGGAATTTACAATACCGGCGCGACAGTAACTTTAACAAACAGCACCGTCAGCGGTAACACAGCCACGGCATCAAGCACGTTTAGTACGTCAGGCGGCGGAATTGCTCATTTTGCCGGCACAATGAATATTACCGGAAGCGTTGTTAGCACCAACTCTGCTACGGTTACGGGAACAGGATCCGGTTCTGGCGGCGGCATTGTCAATCAGCAAGCGACTTTAACCGTTACCAACTCGTCCGTCAATAATAACGCGGCGACTTTTCGCGGCGGTGTTTACACAATAGCATCGGCTGCCGCGACGACGACGATCAACAGCAGCGCAATCGTTAACAACGGCAATGGTGCGGGAGTTACTAATCTCGAAGGTGGCGGTTTAGGCGTTATTTCCGTCGGCGCGGCAAACGCGACGCTCAATCTTAATAACAGCACCGTCGGCGGCAACACCATCAACGGCACGGCAGCCGGAATCGAAACCTTCGTTACTGCCGCCGGCAATGCTATTACCAACATTAACTATTCGACTGTCGCTGGAAATGCCGCCAATGTTACAAATAACGCGAATGATTTTGGCGGCGGCATTGTTAATTTCGGTCAGCAAACAACCGGAGCAGCCGGAGTCAGCACGGTCAATTTGATGAGCAGCATCGTCGCCGATAATTCCGACGGTGATCCGGCGTTTGCCCCCGATATTGTCGGCGTGATTACTTCGCTCAATTATAATCACGTTGAAAACACGATGAACGGCACATTCGCGCCGATGGCAAACGATGTGACCGGAACTGATCCCGGATTGACACCGCTGGCGTTAAACGGCGGCACGACTCTGAATTATAAACCCGGCGCGATGAGTCCGGTTCTAGATACAATTCCGAACGGCACAAACGGCTGCGGAATTGCACCTTATAATGTTGACCAGCGCGGCGTAATCCGCCCGACCGATTCAAACAATGATGCGGTCGCGGCTTGTGAAAAAGGTTCGGTTGAAGTGATGGCTCCGACGGCGGCGGCGGTTTCTGTCAGCGGACGGGTTTTGGGAAGTGTCGGCAAGCGCGGTCTCGCCAATGCAACCGTAATGATGACCGATGCCGGCGGTGCGGTGCGGATGGCGCGAACCAATATGTTCGGTTATTTTCAATTTGATAATGTCGAAGCGGGACAGAATTGTATCTTTAATGTTTCAGCCAAACGGTATAATTTCCAAACGCAGGTGGTTAACGTCAGCGACAATCTGACGAGTTTGAATTTTGCGCCGTTGTATTAGAAACTTTTCGTGATGGCGGAATCTAATCCGTCTGAAATTGACGCTAAAAAGGAAACGTCTGGTCGCTGGATTTACCGAAATTATCCGGCGGCAGGCGTTTCTTTTCGTCGTTTACGAATTATTTTTTAGCCAATTTTTTATATCTTCACGCATTTCTTCAGTGATTTCGTGTTTTGCCGGATAGAGTTTCGATTGAAAATTCGGCAGATAATTTTTCAGTTTGCGCTCGTAATTTTGAAATTTCTTAAGCGCGTAAAACTTGTCATCATCGCCGTAAAGATAAAAAACATCGGCATTGGTCGGTTGATAAGATTCATTCGTCTCCAAATCCGAAGGAATTCCGCCGGAAACACCGATTATGCCGCGCGCGACATCGGGAAAAGTAAAAGCGAAACGAAAATTTAACGCGCACGCCTGCGAAAAACCGTAGAGATAAATATTTTGGCGGTCAACAAGTTGCTTTTCCGCCAATTTTTCGATGATTTCCAAAATAAAATTTTGATGAATCGTCACGGATTCTTCCGCTTTGTGGTCGGTCAGCCAGCCGAAACCGACGCGATAACCTTTTTCAGTTTCCCGAAAATGCTGATACGGAGCCTGAATCGAAGCGATCACAAAATTTTCGGGCGCGGCGACGAACGCTTCGCGCATCATATAGCGTTTGTGCGCCCCGTAACCGTGAACCGCGATTAAAAGCGGCGCGGGCTTTTTTAAGTTTTCGGGAACATATAAATCGTAGTAAAGTTTAATTTCGGCTTTGACGCTTAAATCGGTCTGCAAATTTTCGGAATTCATAGTGAGAGTTTAGAAATTAAACTGCCGACACGCAACAAGCGCGGACAAAATCGTTTTTTTGAAGTTTATGCAAAATTTTTTCACGCGGCTGGACGACATCGCCGGCATCGAAACGGAAAGTTTCGCCGCTAAGTGGCTTGACCGCATCGCTTTTGTTTTTTTGATCCTGATGGTGTTATCCGTGCCGCATTCGATTGCCGCGACGCAGACAGCGTGGTTGTGCGGAATGCTGGCGTGGATCATCAGATTTTTCGTCAAACCGTCGCCGCCGGTTTGGACGAATCCACTGCGTTTGAAAAAGCCGCTCGATTACGCTTTGTGGTTTTTTATGTTCTGGTCGGCAATCACTTCGGTTCTCTCGCTCGCGCCGGATATTTCGCTCGACCGCGTGCGAAACGCGCTGCTTTTTCTCATTTTTTATTTTATCGTCGGCAATCTCCGAAGCGTTCGCGCCGCCAAATTAGTGGCTTTCGCGCTGATTTTTTCGGCGATGGTCAGCGTCATCTGGACACCGATTGAGCGAATTTTCGGGCGCGGCGTGGAAATTTCCGGCGTGACGGCGAACAGTCCGCTGACGAAGGCGATTTATTTGGAAAATAATTCGGAGAAAGTCGCTCTAAAAGACGGCGATACACTGCTCGAAGTCAATAAAAAGAAAATTCGTACGCCGGAAGATTTAGTGGATGAACTCGAACGCAACGAAACCGTGTCTTTGAAATTTTATCGTCCCGATTATTATTTGCCCGTCCAGATCAAACGCGCTGATTTACTCGGCGGAACAAACGCGCTGGAAAAGCTCGGCATCGGCAGTTGGAAGCGCAGCCGCAACTGGCGTTCGACCGGATTTTTAAGTCATTACGTTACCTTTGCCGAAAATCTACAATTTATCATTTCACTGACATTCGGACTTTTAATCGCGTCAATCGGCAGGAAAAAAAATGCGAAAAGAGAGTCGGCAAATGAAGAAAAACGAGAAAAACGCGAATTTTTTCTCTACCGGCTTTTTTCGTCAACCTATTTTTTACTTTTCTGCGTCGCGGCGATGAGTTTCGCGCTGCTTTTGACCGTCACGCGCGCCTCGCAGCTCGCCTTTTTGATTTCGGCATTCGTCATCGTCATCATCAACGGCAATCGCAAATTGCTTTTAGGATTAATCGCCGTCGTTTTGCCGGTCGCGCTCGTCGGGCTGTTCTTTTTGCAGCAAAGCCGCAACGTCGGATTTTTTGATGCGAAGGACGATTCGACGATTTACCGGGAAACGGTTTGGCGCGAAGGTTTCAATTTATGGACGAACAATCCGCGCAATTTTTCAATCGGCGTGGGAATGGATTCGATTAAGCGATTCGCTAAAGACTGGCATTTATACAACGACGGCAAACTGCCGCCCGGACATTTTCATTCAACGCCTTTGCAGCTTGTCGTCGAGCGCGGTTTCCCCGCATTATTGCTGTGGCTGTGGATTTTGTTTCTTTACGGGACGACGCTTCTTAGAGTTTTGATGCCAAATTCCAGATTCCAAATTCGGCAGCTAAAGCCTGCAAATCTGGAATCTGGAATCTGGAGTCTGGAATCGTTAGATTGGCAGAGCCGAGGAATTATTCTCGGCTGTTTCGGCGGAATGATCGGTTTTTTCACTAGCGGAATCGTCCATTACAATCTCGGCGACGCGGAAAACGCGATGGTCTTTTTTATATTGATGGGAATCAGCATTTATTTATGTAACTTTTATGCAGAAGACCACACTAAATTGAATGGCAGAAGCCCACACGAAGTAAGTGCGTAAACTTAAAATATCTCTATTCATTCAACGCTTAACCCAAGCGGTAATGTCGCTAATTACCTGTTCCGAAACGTGATTGGTTTTTTTGTAATCAGCGGGACTCGGCACGCCTTCGCCGGGCATAAAAAGATGATTGAGTTTCGGATAAGTTTGAAAAGTGACGTTTTTTTCGTCTTTGAGCGCGTTTTTCCAATTTTGGAAATCTGTCATCGTTACCTGATAATCACGTTCGCCCTGCAAAATCAACAGCGGTTGTTTTAGTGATTTGGCTTCCGCCGGGGGATTATAATTTTGTAAATCAAGCCAGTATGAAACCGGCACATAAAGATACAATTCCGGTGAATTTATATCCGATTGCTTTAAAGATTTAACTTTGGCAACGGTTTGTTTGAGTTTATCGAGCCGGATTTGTTCTTCCTTTGAAATCGTGCCGTCGAGCATCGCCAGGTAATTATTTTGTTCGAGAAAAATATCTTCGAGCGGTCGCGTCGAACCTGCCAGAACGATTAATCCGGTAATTTTCGGGTCACCTTTGCCGATGCGCGGAATCAAATAGCCGCCCAAACTGTGACCGAGAACGAAAATTCTTTTCGCATCAATTCCTTTCGTTTTGCGAAGAAGTTCGACTGCCAAAAGCGCGTCGTCAACTGTTTCCTCTTTGACTGTAAATTTTGTTCCGACGAATTTACTGCCGTAAACTTTCGTTCGTTTGTCGTAGCGCAAAACGGCAACTCCCTTTGATGCTAAACCCCAGGCTAAATCTTTAAACGGTTTGTTGGCAGGATTGGAACTGGTTTCATCGCGGTCATTGGGACCTGAACCGTGAACTAAAACGATGGCGGGAAAATCGCCTTTGCCTTTCGGAATGGTCAGCGTCGCGGGCAACGCCCATTCGCCGGAGCCGACAGTAACTTCTTTCTCCGTAAACAATTCCGATTTCGCATAAGCGGGAGCCAGATAAGTTTCCGCTTTTTCAGCGGCGTTTTCAACCGGCTTGAAAAACAACCCGATAATTTTGCCTTTCGTATCAAAAGCGAGTTGAATGTTGAGTTTTGCGTTTTCAAATTCGGTGGTCGTAATGACGATTTCCGCGTCTTCGGTTTTTACGGTTTTTACATCATTTTGACTCTTATATTTCCCGACCTGCGATTGTAGTCCGCTCCAGACATCTTCGAGTTGCGCCGCCGAAATTTTGCTTTTCAACACGTCGTCAAAATAATTTTCCGCCGCCGCAAAATCTTTTTTGGCGAGCAGTTCGATGAAAGTTTTAGCCGTTGACGTATTTTTGTCAGTGGTTTGTGAAAAAACGGTCGAAAATAAAGTCGTAGCAATTAAAAAAAATAAAATTATTTTGAACATATATCTGTCCGGTCAAATTAGACGGCAATTAAATTGCAGTCAAAGGCATATTCAAACAAATCTTTTTTCTGTTTGATGGCTTCCCGTTCAATCACGCAGTCGCGTTCGCTGATAAGTTCGAGCGATAAATTTCGTTTGTCGAGTTTGAATCGAATATCCTGAACGTGATTTTCATAACCGCGGTCGAGCGCGTCTGCAATTCGCAAAATTCCGCCGAGCCGCGCCGTAATTTTGCGGTCTTTTTCGCTCAATTCCATAAAATCCAGATGCTTTTCCCTCGGCAGAGCTTTGCGGTGATAACGCGCGATGTTGGCGATCATCAATTTTTCGTTTTCCGAAAATCCGGTAATTTCCGAATGTTTTATCAAATAAAGAGAATGTTTATGATGCGCTTCGTGCGAAATGTGATAGCCGATGTCGTGCAGCAGCGCGGCGGCGGCAAGCAGTGTGCGCCCGTGCCTTTTCAAATTATAAATCGGCGCGAGCGCGTCGAAAATCTTTTCGGCTAAAGCGGCGACCTGCAAAGCGTGTTGTTCTTCGTAACCGAAACGTCTGCCGATGGCGAAAACGTCGCGCAGCCGAATATCTTCGACATCCGGCACGGGCGGCAGCGATTCGGCTTCGATTTCGCGCAGATAGTCAATAATCACGCCTTCGCGCAGAGCATACGCGCACGGCTGAAGCGTCGGAATACTGAAAATTCGCATCACGCCTTCCAAAATCAGCCCGCCGGCGACGATCACTTCGGCGCGCTGCGGACTGATGACCGGCAATTGCGCGCGTTTTTCGAGCGGAATTTTCGCCAGCATTTTGTTGAGCGCGATTAATTTTTTGAGCGGGATTTCCAATTTGCCCGCCGTGTTTTCCGGCGTTTGCGCGTTGATTAATCCGGCGAGATTAAGAATTGTGCCGGAAGTTCCGGTGGAAAAACTCCACGTTTCGTCGTCCATTTTGCGGACGGGTTGTTTGAGCGCGAAACCGATTTCCGCCAGCAAATTTTTGATTTCTTTGGTTTTCGGCGGATTGCTGAAAAGAAATTTTTCGGTCAGACCGACCGCGCCGAGCTTCATCGAAAAAAGTTTATCCGGTTCGCCGTTCCGCATCAGCGAAAGTTCGGTCGAACCGCCGCCGATGTCTATGTTTAACAGCGAATCTTTACTGGCTCCGAAAAATTGCGCGACCGCCACGCCGATCAGTCGGGCTTCTTCGAGCGATGACAAAACTTCAATGCGAACGCCCGTGCGCCGTTCGATTTCATCAACAAATTCGGCGGCATTTTCGGCTTCGCGGACGGAAGCGGTGGCGACGGCAATGATCGAATCAACTTCGCGGCTGTCGGCAATCGAGCGAAATTTACCGATGGCGGCGGCGGAAAGATCAATTGCTTCTTCCGATAAAAAATGATTTTTCAGCGTTTCGTGTCCGAGCCTGACGCGCTCGCGGTCTTGCAGAAGAACGGTAAAAGAATCGCTGGCGGCGGCTTCGATAATGACGAGTTTCAATGAATTTGAACCGATGTCTATCGCGGCGAGTTTTTGTGTTTTCATCTTTAAAGAGATAATAAAGTGTAAGAGTTAATATAACAAATTATTTTTGAGTTTGCTTTTTGATGAAATATGAAAATTGAAAAAATAATGACAAAAGCCGTCGGCTGCTGTGTTTCAGAAGATACTTTGACGAAAGTTGCTAAGATTATGCGGCAGAAAAACTGCGGCGGCGTACCGATAATTGATGGGGAAAATCAAGTTATCGGAATCATCACCGACCGCGACGTGTGTCTCGCCGCGCTGTCGCAAAATAAGAAAATTTCGCAGATCAAGGCTGCCGAATTGATCGGCGCGAAGATAATTTCCTGCGCGGCAAGCGACAAAATTGAAGACGCGCTGAAAAAAATGCGAAAAAATCAAATTAAACGTCTGCCGGTCATCGGTAAAAACGGCGAACTGGTCGGTATTTTATCGGTCAGCGATGTTTTGATGTCCGCGCGGAAAAATAAAAAACTGCAAAAGAAAATTTATTCGACGCTCAGAGATATTTTCCAGCCGCGCCCGATTGTGCTGAATCAAATCAGCGAGTGAGCCATAAATTATGAAAACACTTTTGCTGATGCGCCACGCCAAATCGAGCTGGAATGACGCGAATTTATCCGATTTTGAACGTCCGCTCGATGAACGCGGCTTGAACGCCGCGCCGCTGATCGGCAAAATAATGTCTGACAGACAATTTCAGCCGGAATTAATCATCAGTTCACCCGCCAAAAGAGCTACCCAAACGGCACAGTTAGTCAAAGGAACCGTCCCAATCGCCGATGAAATTCAATTCGACAAAAGAATCTATGAAGCGAGTTTGCCGACGCTTTTACAAGTTTTGTCGGGAATCCTCGAAAATATTGAATCGGCGATGCTTGTCGGACACAATCCGGGTTTTGAAGAACTCTTAAAATTTTTGACCGGCAAAGCGCGCCCGATGCCGACGGCAGCATTAGCCGTAATTGATTTGAATATAAATAATTGGCGAGAAATAAACTCCGATGGCGGCGTTTTGCGCGATTTCATTCGCCCGAAAGAGATTATTTAGCAGTGAACGGTGAATGATAAGCAGTGAATTTTTCCCCGCCGGACGCATTTTTGCTTGATAAAAAATTATTCTCTTGATATTTATCAACCATCATTCACCATTCATCACTTGTCAAAATTTAACAGTAATTTAACAGTTTGTTTACACCACATTAAAACTTTTCACCTAATCTGATAATTGATTTTCGACTTCGCGCTTTTATAATCGGGCGTTTTGTTCTACCTTTTTAACTAATGGAGCAGAGAAAACTTTTGGAGCGCGAACTGAATATTTTACGCGACAGACTTCTTTTGATGGGCGGCGAAGTCGAACTGGCGGTGCAGCGGGCGATGCACGCGCTGGCGCAGAGAGACAGCGAAGTTGCCAATCAGGTATTGGAAAACGACCGCGTAATTGATCGTCTGGAACTTGAAATTGACCGTCTGAGCGTCGAAGTTTTGACACTGCGCCGTCCGGTGGCGCGGGAACTGCGGATGGTGATTTCGATTTTCAAGATCACGCCGGTTCTGGAACGCATCGCCGACCACGCGACCAGCATCGCGCGGGCGGCATTGGAATTAAACGATGAACCGGAACTGAAAACCTACGCCGGACTAAACGAAATGGCGGAACGCGCGCTGGAAATGCTGCAAGCCGCGCTCGATGCTTTTACGACGAACGATTCCGACAAAGCGCGCAAACTTATCAAAGAGGACGAAGAAGTTGACCGGATTTATGACCGTTTGGTTGATAATTTGATGGAAACAATGTCGCAGGACGCGACCAAATCAAAACGATTGGCGCGACTTTTATTCGTCGCCAAAAATCTGGAACGCATCGGCGATTACGTCAAAGACGTTTGCGAACTGACGGTTTATATGAAGGAAGCGGTTTTTATCAAACATCAGTAAAATTTCAGATTCCAGATTCCAGATTAATGAAAAAATCTTAAATTTGGAATCTTAAATTTGGAATCTGGAATCAAAATATGCTGCACGAAATTTTAATCATCGAAGACGACGCGGACATCGCCGAAAGTTTGGAATATAACTTTAAACGCGAGGGTTTTCGTCCCGTAATTGCCGAATCGGGCGAAAAAGGATTGCGGCTGGCTTTGGATGAAAAGCGTCCGCCATCGCTGATCGTACTTGATTTGATGCTGCCGGGAATGAGCGGAATGGAACTTTGCAGACGGCTTCGCCGCGAACCGCTGACTGAAAAAACGCCGATTATAATGCTGACGGCAAAAGCGGCGGAAATGGATAAAATCGCCGGTTTGGATGTTGGCGCGGACGATTACATCGTCAAACCTTTCTCGGTCAAAGAAGTTATCGCGCGGGTTCGCGCGGTTTTGCGGCGCGTTGAAAAAGATGATGTGCAGAATTATAAAGACGACCGATTGACGATTGATTTCGCCGATATGCGCGTCGTTTGCGGCGGCGCAGACGTAAAATTAACGCGCAAAGAATTTGCCCTGCTGACGCATCTCATTAAAAATACCGGACGTGTCGCCACGCGCCAAAATCTGCTCGATAATGTTTGGGGTTACAGTTATTTCGGCGACACGCGCACACTCGACGTTCACATTCGCCGACTGCGGCAAAAACTCGGCGATTGCGGCGACTGCATCGAAACGGTCGTCGGTGTCGGTTATCGGTTTATTGAATCGAAGTAGATTCCAAATTTCAGATTCCAAATTCCAAATCTAAGATTAAAAGAATTCCAAAATTTGGAATCTGGAATCTAAAATTTGGAATTAAAGAGTTCTATGAGTTTTATCAATTCCTGGTTCGCCGGCAAAGCGACCAGTGAAAAAACTTCACGTCCGATTTTGAGCAAGATTCTCGAAACGTTGCGCGAAAGCGCGATTGTTGTCGGTGAAGATACGCGCATTCTGGCTTCAAATGCGGCGGCGTATGACGCTTTTGCCCGAAAAAACGGCGCGCTCGAAGAAAAACGGCTGACCGAAGTGATCCGCGATCTGGCACTCCACGAAGCGTTTCGCACAGCTCTGGAAAACGGCGCGTCGTCCGACATCAAACTCGAAATGCCGGGCGTTGAAAAACGCAAATACGATGTGCATATCGCGCCGATCCAACTGGAAAAATCAAACGGCGCAATTGGCTTTTTCTACGAAACGACGCAGATCGAACACCTCGAAAAAGTGCGGCAGGAATTTCTCTCAAACGTTTCGCACGAACTTCGCACGCCTTTAACCTCAATTCTGGCTTTCGTCGAAACACTCGAAGACGGCGCGATTGACGACGAGGAAAATAACCAGCGTTTTTTACGCGTAATTCGCAAAAACGCGCAAAGAATGCACCATTTGATTGATGATATTCTGGAACTTTCGACCATCGAATCGGGCAAAATCAATTTGCAGCCGAAATCACTGAATTTATCCGCGCACATCGAAGAAGTTTTTACCAACCTGTCGTCAAAAGCCGCCGAAAGCCGCATAAAATTAATTAATCAAGTTGCGCCCGAAACGCGAATTTTCGCCGATCTCGTCAGGCTTGAACAGATGCTGACGAATTTAATAGACAACGCGATTAAATTTAACGCGGAAGCAGGAAGCGTCACGGTCAGTTACGCGACGACCGAAACGAAAGACATAATCGCCGTTGCCGACACGGGCGAAGGCATTTCAAGCGAACATTTACAGCGCGTTTTTGAACGCTTTTACCGCACCGACCGCGCCCGCTCGCGCGAAATCGGCGGCACGGGTTTGGGTTTGGCGATTGTCAAACATCTCGCCCGACTGCACGGCGGCGAAATTTCCGTCGCTTCGACTCTTAGTAAAGGAACGATTTTTTCCGTTGAATTGCCCAAAATGCCGTAAAATGTTGAGCTTCGGCGTTTGTCTTCCATCTTTTTCCATTCTGTGATATAATAGGAACACCTTACATTACGGCTGCGCCTGCGAGTTTATGTCAACAATTCGCTTTGCCAGTCTTTGTTACTGATAATTTTAACCAGAAAGGAGACAAAAATGAATATGGAATTGAGCATCGGACAAAAAGTAGCGTATCCAAATCAAGGCGTTTGTTTAATCGAGGACATTGAAAAGAAAAAGATCGGCGGCAATTCAATGAGCTTTTACGCGCTGCGGGTTTTGAGCGACAATTCAACGATTTTTGTTCCGCTTGCCAACGCGGAAAACGTCGGAATCAGACCGATTATCACGTCGAAACAGTATAAAAATCTCGTCGTGGATTTGGCTGAAGATTTTAGCGATGTTTCGAGTGATTGGAAAATCCGTTCCCGCGAATACAGCGAAAAACTTCAGTCGGGCGATGTTTTTGAAGCCGCTGATGTTTTGAAGAAACTTACTTTTTTGAGTCAGGAAAAGAAACTCTCCTTCCGCGAACAAACTCTGTTGGAAAAAGCCAAATTTTTGATTGTTTCCGAAGTCACCAACGCCGGACTTGCCGACGAAGCCAAAATCGAAAGCCGTATCAGCGAACTGATCGGCAACGCCTGCACGAAACATCACATCACCCAGCCGAGCGTGATGTCGTCAACGAGCCACTAAATTAAAGGCAGAAAGTTAAAGGCGAAAGGCGAAAGATAAAATTTTATCCTTTCGCCTTTTTCATCGCGCTTTTCGTGTAACTCGCTCTGACCACCGTTTTGATGTTGCCGCGAACGTGGAAATCGCCCTCGATTTCGACGCGCAGCGGATTACACGCCTGAACAAAATCTTCCAAAATTATGTTGATAACGTGTTCGTGAAAAACCTTTATTTCGCGGAACGAATTAATGTACAGTTTCAAACTTTTCAGTTCGATACAGCGTTCGTTCGGAACATATTTCAATTTGATAACGGCAAAATCGGGAAAATCCGAAAACGGGCAGATCGCCGTAAATTCGGGAATTTCAAAATCTATCCAAATCTCGCGTCCGGCGTATTCGTATTTGAATGTGTCGAGCGCGTAAAGATTCATCTCTTCGCGCAGTGTTGAGCGAATATCGAGATTTTGCTGGTTGGTCGGTTGTAAATTTATTTCGTCTAACATATTCGTATAAAATCCAAAACGATAATTTTACAACAAAATATGTGAAAAGTTTAAATTGTCCGGCTAGAATTTCAATTTTTTCGCCGCCGCCAAATCTTTTACGCCCAAATCTTGGAGTTCGTTGAGCAAATTGACAAAAATATGCGCGGTCGCGCGAGCATCGTCGGTCGCGCGGTGATGATTGACTAAAGACACGCGGTAATAATCGGCGAGCGTGTTCAGCCGGTGATTTTCGATGTGCGGCAGCAGTTTGCGCGACATTTTGACCGTGCAGAGATGCTGATTCCCGACGCGGTAATCTTTGTGCATTCTGCCGATTTCGTGATTCAAAAATTTCAAATCAAAATGCGCGTTGTGCGCGACCAGCACCGAATCGCCGATAAAATTTAGAAAGTTTTCGGCGATTTCACAAAATCGCGGCGCGTTTTTCACCATCCGGTCGCTGATTCCCGTCAATTGGGAAATAAACGGCGGAATCGGCGTTTCGGGATTGACGAGCGTTTGAAATTCTTCGATTATTTCGCCTTTTCGCACACGATACGCGCCGATTTCCGTAATCCGGCACGGCGGAGTTTTCGCGCCGGTCGTTTCCAAATCAAATACGATAAAATCCGTTTCGGCAAAATTCCGTCGTTCCAAATCCGACTCGATCAACTCTAAAATATCGTCGTTTAACCGCAGACGCGAATCGGTATTGACCAAATCCGTCACGAGCAGTTTTGCCAGATTCGGTTCGGGTTTGGAAATTTTCATCACGTAATCAACGACCTTAACCGCGGACGCGCGTCCGCCGAAAGACTGCAAAAGTTTAATCGTTTCGCTGATTAGCAGTGAATCTGAAATTAAGTTAGGATAAGGCGGCATCTACAACTGATTTTAGCGCGAAAAAATCAAATCGCAAGTCAAACCCAAGCAACTTGCGCGTTTTCGCGCGATATAATTTAATAGTTTTTATGAATTCAGAGCAAATTTTAGAACATTTCAAATCAAACGACGCACTTTTGGAAGGACATTTTATTTTGTCGAGCGGTCTGCACAGCCCAAAATATCTGCAATGCGCGCTAGCATTGCAGTTTCCGGCGGACGCGGCGAAATTCGGCAGAGCGATTGCCGAACATTTCACCGATGCGGAAATCGAAACCGTCGCGTCGCCCGCCATCGGCGGATTGATTATCGGCTACGAAGTCGCCAAAGCCTTAAACGTTCGCTTCATCTGGACGGAACGCGAAAACGGCGTGATGACCGTGCGACGCGGATTTTCCGTCAAAGAAGGCGAGAAAATCTTAGTCGTCGAAGATGTCATCACGACCGGCGGTTCAACCCGCGAATGTATCGAAGCGTTAGAATCACGCGGCGCGAAAGTGGTCGGCGCGGCTTCGATCATTGACCGCTCAAACGGCGCGGCTGATGTCGGCGTGAAAAGAATCGCGCTGGCGAGTTTAGATGTTCCAACATACAAACCGGAAATTTGTCCGATGTGCGAAAATGGTGAAGAAGCAGTCAAACCAGGCAGCAATTCAATGGTAAATGCTTAATGGTAAATGGTAAATGAAATAAAATGTTTTGAAAGAGAAGACGTATAACTTTGCATTACGGACTGTAAAACTTTATCAGTATTTGAGTAATGAGAAAAAGGAATTCGTGATGTCCAAACAAGTTTTGCGCTCAGGAACTTCGATTGGCGCAAATATCGAAGAAGCTAATCAAGCGCAATCGAAACCGGATTTCATTCACAAACTTTCAATCTCTCAAAAAGAATCTTTTGAAACTCATTATTGGATCAGAATTCGGCGCGACAGTGATTTTTGACCGAAAAAATTGCCAATTCATTGTTAATTGATTGCGAAGAAATCCAAAAATTAATTACAACTTCCATTAAAACCGCCAAGACAAATCTTCAGAAATAATTTACCATTTACCACTTACCGTTTACCATTAAACAGATGAATTTCAAACTTCTCATACAATATGACGGCACGGATTTTCACGGCTGGCAGGTGCAGGAAAATCAGCGCACGGTGCAGGGCGAACTGGAAAGAACGCTGAGTTTGATTGAAGATGCGGAAGTTCACGTCAATGGTTCGGGGCGCACGGACGCGGGCGTTCACGCCGAAGGTCAGGTTGCCAGCGTTCAATTAAATAGAGAATTTACGCCGGATAAATTGCGCTTGGCAATCAATGGAAATCTGTGGCGCGACGTGCGGATTATGAACGTCGAAAAGGCGGACGAAAATTTTCACGCGCGTTTTTCCGCGAAAGGCAAAACTTATATTTACCGCGTCGTCAACACGCCGGTAATTTCACCGTTCTGGCTGCGTTACGCGCATCACGAAGCGCGACCGCTCGATGTCGGGCGAATGAATGACGCGGCGCGCCTGTTTTTGGGTGAACACGATTGGACGGCGTTTTCCGCCGCGCGTTCGGATGTCGAAAATCGCGTACGGACGATTAACGATTTTTCGGTCGAATCGTTTTGGGACAATCGCGCCAACGCTTCGATCCTCGAATTTCGCATTTCCGCCAACGGATTTCTGCGCTATATGGTGCGTTCAATCGTCGGCACAATGCTCGAAGTCGGGCGCGGCGAAAAAGATTTTGATACAATCCAAACGGCAATCGTCAGCGGCGACCGCAGTTTAGCCGGAACCACCGCGCCCGCCAACGGATTGACTTTGCTGAAAGTCCACTACGAATAAAATGAAAATTTATCACATCGTAACGCCCGAAGTTTGGGAAGCATTCAAAGACAAAGATTCTTACGAAGCGGAAAGTTTAACGACCGAAGGCTTTATTCATTGCAGTTTCGCCGCGCAGCTTGACGGCGTTTTGCAGAGATATTACAAAGATGCGGGAAAGGTTTTGATTTTAACGCTCGAAACGGAAAAGTTGACTTCAAATTTGGTCAATGAACCTTCGACCAATAACGAAATTTATCCGCATATTTACGGTAAAATAAACCGCGATGCGATTGTTAAGGTTGAAGAAATTTTTTGTGATTGAATTTTTTGAAAAAATTGATTTACTACTGCCGTGGGAGAAATGTTCTCGCGGACTTGAAGTTGAACTTAAAAAAGAGGTTTCTCCAAAGCATCTTTTGTACGAAATCGAAGCCGTTGCCGTAGCGTGCCGGATTGATAATGATGACGTATTATTTTTTCTGCCAAATTATGAAAACCCTCTGGCAATTGTTCATCTTACCTGGTCAGGGAAACAAGACGCTGATTCTATGTTTCCGCGGACAAGATTTTTTTCCTCGCTTGATGATTGAATTGAAAACTGCCTAAAAATTGACCATAAAGATTTTGAAAACCAGCTTTGAATCAATGCACGAAAATTTCGCCAAAATAATCAAACCAAACTCCGCCGAAGCCGAATTGCTCGGCGCGATTGACTTGGCGCGTCTGCCGCAGCATATTGCGATCATTATGGACGGCAACGGACGCTGGGCGAAACAGCGCGGCAAACCGCGAATTTTCGGACATCGCGCCGGTTCGGAATCGGTTCGCTCGATTTTGGACACCTGCGCGAGATTGAATATCAAAGCCGTCACGCTTTACGCTTTTTCGACCGAAAATTGGAAACGTCCCGAAGATGAAGTTGCCGGTTTGATGAAAATGCTCAGACTTTTTTTGAAAAACGAGTTGAAAACCGTTCACAAAAACAACATAAAATTTCAGGCAATCGGAAACATCGGCGGTTTGTCGGAAGAATTACAAAAGCAAATTGCCGCGTCGTCGGAACACACGAAAAATAACACGGGAACTGTTTTGAGCGTCGCGCTCAATTACGGCGGACGCGCCGAGATTACGGAAGCGGCGAAAAATGCCGTCAAACGTCTGATCGAAAACGGAGATGCAGTCGAAAATCTGCGCGAAGAAGACATTGAACGAAATCTTTACACGCATAATTTGCCCGAAGTTGATCTGCTGATTCGCACGAGCGGCGAATTTCGCATTTCAAATTTTCTGTTGTGGCAGTTGGCTTACAGCGAAATTTACGTGACACCGACATATTTTCCCGATTTTCGCCGCGAGGAAATTTTCAAAGCGATTATTGATTTTCAAAAACGCGAACGCCGCTTTGGTGGAATCGAAAACAAGTGATTTTTTTATGAACAGTCGTTTAATAACCGCGCTTTTCGCGCTTCCGGTTTTAATTTTATCAATCATTTTACCAATTTTTCTGCCGCAGTATCCGCAGGCGAACTGGCTTTTCGTGATAATCGCCGCCGCCGCGCTCGTCGCCGGACTTTTTGAGTTTTACACGCTGACGAAAAAACTCGAACTCAAAGCCGATGCCGCCGTCGCTTATGTCGGCGCGGCGTTAATTTTTATCGCTTTTCTGTTTGACGCGCCTTCAAAAGCACCGGATTTGCTGATTTTGACCGTCGCGCTTTTTATTATCGGCGTTTTTATCACCCAGACTTTTCGCTTTCAAAAAGATTTTTCCAAAATGTTAATCGGCATCGGCGTGACAGTTACGGGCGTTTTATATGTCGTCTTTCTCGGCGGATTTCTGGTTTCGACGCGCGTCGGCTTTGAATTAAATCCCGGACTTTCGACTAAACTTCTGGGATATTTTTTTCTCGTCGTGATGGGGTCGGATGTCGGCGCTTACTATGTCGGCAAAAATTTGGGCAAACACAAACTCGCGCCGACAATTTCGCCGGGAAAAACTTGGGAAGGTTTTATCGGCGGCATTTTTCTGGCAATTATTTTCGCCGCGCTTTCGACATTTTTGTTTTTCCGCGAACTGCCGTATGTCGTTTCAATTCCGCTGGCGATTGTGATGAGCGTCATCGGAGTCGGCGGCGATTTAGCCGAAAGCGCGATCAAACGCGGCGCGGGCGCGAAAGACGCGGCGAGCATTCTGCCCGGACACGGCGGACTTTTAGACCGATTGGACAGCTTGCTGTTTAACGCGCCGATTATTTATTATTTCGCGCGGTTTTATTTTTAGATTTTTCTAAATACGGATTTATCAAACTCAGCCAAATCGGAAGCGGAAGCCACGAAAAATCATTTCGGTAAGTTCTTTTGTTCAATCTTTCAATTTTATTTTCGACGTTTTCCTGCAATTCGTTCGGCGGTAAATCTTCCTGATTTTCATAGCAGGCGTGAGCAATACACGGCGCGGGTTTGCCTTCAAAATGAACAAGACATCCCGTTTTTTTTTCAAACAGCGGACACGCGAAAGTTTTTGAAAATGTATCGCCCGAAGTTCTCAAATCATATCTTTCAACAGTTTCGGCGGCGCGTTTGTAAATTTCGCGCTGTTTTTCTGCGCTTAATTTTTCCAAAGTTTTACTGATGGCGACGGCTTCGAGTTTGGTGATGTGGACGTTGACAAAATGCGCGTCGAGACAACACGCGCCTTTGGTTTCGCACGTCAGACAACTTTTCGCATTGTGTTCGTATTTGGTTTTAATAAATTCACGAAAATCGTCTTTCAAGTTTTTAAGTTCTTTTAATGCTTTTATTTGCGTTAGTGTCTTCATTTTTTTTCACGCGCCGTGTTACAATTCTATCAAATTAAAAACTTTGGAGAAAATTATGCTTCAAGAAGGCGATGATGCGCCTGATTTTGTCGTCAACGATCAAAACGGCGACGATGTGAAACTTTCTGATTTTCGCAGGCGAAAAGTGGTTCTATATTTTTATCCGAAAGATAACACACCCGGCTGCACAAAAGAAGCGTGCAGTTTGCGCGACGGTTTTTCGACTTTTGAAGAAAAAGGAATAAAAATTCTCGGTGTTTCGACTGACGATGAAAAATCGCATCAAAAATTTATCTCAAAATACGAATTGCCGTTCACGCTTTTAGCCGACACCGATCACGCGGTTGCCGACGCTTACGGTAGTTACGGCGAGAAAAAGTTTATGGGGAAAACTTTTAACGGCGTTTTGCGAAAGACGTTTTTGATTGACGAAGCGGGAAAAATCGTCAAAATTTTCAACAAAGTAAAAGTTGACGAACACGCCGCCGAAGTTTTGGAAGCGTTTGGCGAATAGTTCTATCATAAAAGAAAATGCCGAAAGACAGAATGCGTTGGGCGGAGCTGCTCGATGTTTTAACCGATTCAGACCGCAACCGCGAAGTCGTTCTCGAACGAGCCACCGAAACCGAACGAATGGCTCTTTTTCTGCTGCGTCGTGAAGGATGGTCGGCGCAGGTTGCGCCGAATACACACAAAGATTACGATCTCGAACTCGTCAAACCGGGCGAGAAAATGATCGTCAAGGTTCGCAACCAGCGCGCCAAAGTTCATCTCGGACAAATCGAAAAATTTCTCGATTATCTCGCGCTGCCGAACGCGAAAAATTTCAATAAAGGACTTTTTATTTCGACGAGCGGTTTTACATCGTCGGTTTACGCGTATCTGCGCGAAGAAAATATCACTCATCTGCGTCCGGTGATCTTGCGCGACGACAAATTATTCTGGAACGCGGAAGAAGTTGACCGCCGGGAAGAACGCTGCAAAACGACGTATATCGGCGTTTTTACCTGCAAAGGCGGTGTCGGCAAAACAACGATCAGCGCGCATCTGGCGGGCGCGTTCGCGCTGAACGGTTACGATGTCGCGCTGATTGATCTGGACAAACAGCAGAATATGCGGAAATTGCTCGGCGAAGGCGTTTATTTGCCGGCGACGAAGGGAAAACTCGGCTCGGTGATTTCGGTTTTGAATCAGGACGAATGGGACGAAAGCGATTACAAAGAAACGAAAATCGTCGTCTGCGACTGCAATCCCGAATTTGAGACGAATCCGGCTGAATTTATCAAAAAATTCGATTACTGTCTGATTCCGACGACGCTGAATCCGCTCGGTGTCAATAAAAACGCCGACGTTATCAAGCGCACTTTTAATCAAATCCGCCGCGAAAATACGAAAGCGCATCTTTTTGTTTTAATCAATAATCTGCAAACCGATGAAGAAAATCGCAATACGCTGTTAAATCAGATTTTGAAATCGCAGTTCAAACAATTCTCCGAACGCGATGCGAAATGTCATTACATTGATCCGGCGGACGCGGCGATTCGCTTTAGCAAACAACTTCTTTACTGGGGTTTTCACATCTTTGAAAACACCAAACCGCAGCTCGCTTTTCGCAGCGTCGGAAGATATTCATATCCGCGAATGGATTTTCTGAAACTGGTTGATTATTTGGAATTTCAGACGGAAATCAGCAAAGTACAGCAGTCGTCCCGACTGCTGTCGTGAGTGCGTCCCGCGCTTACGACTTCGGACGCGCGCAGGTTTTTCACTCGGAAGCGGGACGCATCCGATACGGCAGTCGGGACGACTGCGTTACACTAAGTTATGAAATTACGCTGGCAATTAGGCGTTATCGCCGGAATATTTTTAGCGATTTTCGCGCTTTATCCGCAATTCAAGCTGCTTTATCTGCGCGGCGACGATTGGCAAGGCAATTACGCTTACAATGATATTGACGAAGCGGCTTACGCTTCATATCTTCGCGCTTTGATTAACGGCAGACCGCGCAAAAACGATCCTTATACGGGACGCGACGACACGGCGGAAACACCGCAGCCCGAATCGCTTTTTTCCATTCAATTCGCCGCGCCTTACGTCGTGGCGATTCCGTCGCGCGTTCTGGGAATTTCCGCGCCGACGGCGATGACTTTGGCGGGCGCGTTTGCCGGTTTTTTCGCGGCATTGGCGTTGTTTTGGCTGATCGGGAAAATCACCGGCGATTCGATTCTGGCGATGGCGGGAAGTTTAGTCGTATTGTGCGGCGGCGCGCTCGCGGCGGGCGAAGGCGCAATCGGCGAAGTTCTGGGAACGGGTTTTTCTTATCCGTATTTCCCTTTTTTGCGAAGATATATTCCGGCGATTGCGTTTCCCGTCTTTTTTGCGATGTGCGCTTTGGTCTGGCTTTTGGTAAATACTAAAGACAGAAATAAACGTATTATTTACACTGTTTTAGCTGCTTTCTGTTTCGCTTTTCTCAATTTTTCTTATTTTTACATTTGGACGACCGCTGCCGCGTGGCTCGTTTCCGTCGTGTTGTTGTGGCTCATCGCGCGTCCCGCAAATTGTTTTGACGACTTTAAAGCCTTTATCGCGCTCGGTTTGGGCTGTCTTTTGTCATTAATTCCTTACGTGCTGATGCTTTCACAGCGTTCGCCGACGATGGACAACGTGCAGCTTCTCGTTTTAACTCACGCGCCGGATTTGTTTCGCACGCCATCGCTGATTAGTTTTGCAGTTTTGGGAATGCTGATTTTGGGCAGCGTTTTACAATTGATTGATTTCAAAAATCGTTCAACGCTTTTTGCCGCTTCGTTCGCGCTGACGGTGATTGCGGTTTTCAATCAGCAAATAATTACCGGACACTCTTTGCAGCCGATTCATTATCAGGTTTTTATCGGAAATTACGTCGCGGCACTGTCGCTCGTTTTGACCCTCGGACTTTTATTAAAGGATTTTCGGGCAAATAAACCGTTGATTTCAAAAATCTCATTTTCAATCGTCGCGCTTGTCGCGGTAATTTGGGGATTCGTCGAATGTCATTATACGGTGCGCGTTTTGGACGAAGCGAATGTTATTCGAGATGAAGGAATGCCGCTTGCCAATCGTTTGGAAGAATTGGCGAAAGACGAAAAAAATCCGCACCAATCCGTAATTTTTTCGTACAGTTCTATTTACGCCGACGATTCACCGACGAACGCGCCGCAGTCGGTTCTCTGGTCGCGACATCAACACGTTTTCGCCGGACTTTCGTGGGAAGAAAGCAAAGAGCGGTATTATCAGTATTTGTATTATAATAATCTCGATGAAGATTGGCTGGAACACGACTTGCGAACTGATTTCGTTTCAACTATCGCGCTTTTCGGCTGGGGCAGGCACACCAGTCGTCTGAGCGGCGCGTCAAATCCGCTGACTGACGGCGAAATCGCCGAAGAAGTTCGCAAATATGGCGCGTATCGAAAAACTTTCAGCATCAAAGAAGCGACCAATCCGACGCTTTCATACGTCGTCGCGCCGAATGATTCGGATTTTGATTTTACCAGTCTGGATAGATGGTATGAACGCGACGCGGGCGAAGATTTAGGAATTTACACGCTTTACCGAGTAAAATTAAAGCCGTCGAACAAATGAAATCAAAAATTCAAAATTCAAAATCCACAATCGTCATCGTCGGCGCGGGTCCGGCGGGCGCGAGTCTGGCGATTCGGCTGGCGAAGGATAATTTTGACGTTTGTTTGATCGAACGCGAACGATTTCCGCGTCATAAACTATGCGGCGAATTTATCTCGCCCGAATGTCTGCCTCATTTTAAGGAATTGGACGTGTTGGACGAAATGCTGCAAGTCGGCGGCGACCGCATCGCAGAAACCGTTTTTTACGAGCCGGGCGGAAAATCCGTCGCCATTCCGAGCAAATGGTTCGGCGGCGAACAGAACGCGCTGAGTTTGAGCCGCGCGGAAATGGATTTTCGTCTGTTGGAAAAAGCAAAGCAGTGCGGCGTGACGGTTTTAGAAGAAACTTCCGTGAACGGAATTTTATTTGAAAACGAGCAGGTTTGCGGCGTGAAAGTCAAAACAAAAGACGGCGAAACGCGCGAAATAATTTCCGATTTGACGATTGACGCGACCGGACGGGCGAATGTTTTGGGAAAATTGGCTTTGAAATCCAAAATGCAGATTCCAGATTCCAGATTCCAGATTCCGGCGATCCGAAAACCGCAATCCGCAATCCAAAATCGTCTGGTCGGTTTTAAAACGCATCTGAAAAACGTCAATTTGACGAAAGGCGTGTGCGAAATTTACTTTTTTCGCGGCGGTTACGGCGGGTTGAGTTATGTCGAAAATGATTTGGCAAATCACTGTTTCCTGGTCAAAGCGGAAATTGTTAAAGGATATGTCGGAAACACGAACAAATTGGTCGAGGAAGTGATTTTTCAAAACGCGCGGGCGCGGGAAATGATGCGAAACGCCGTGCCGGTTTTCGATTGGCTGGCGGTTTCGGTGGATGGTTTCGGCAAAAAAAAACTGAATCCGGCGAAAAATCTTTTCGCGGTCGGCGACGCGGCGGCATTTATTGATCCGTTCACGGGAAGCGGAATGCTGATGGCTCTTGAAAGCGCGGAAACTTTGGGGCGGATAATTACTGAAAACGCGCTTTTCCCCGCTAAAATCGCGGAAATTTACGAGTTTTCACACCGCGAAAGATTTCAAAAAAGACTGCGCGTTTGTTCACTGCTCAGACGCGCGGCGTTTGTGCCGAATTTGACGAAGTTGGCGATTTCCGCGTTGAACTTGAATAAATCGGCGCGCATATCGCTCGCTCAGGCAACCCGCCGAAAAATTTCAGCGGAGAAAAAGAATCGCTGAGTTTGATCGCTGCGGCAAAATTTTTAATTCGCGCGTCAAATTTTTATTCCTGATATTCAAACGGATGTTTCGCCAGCACCACGCGCATATTTATCTGACCGAAAAGCGTGTCGAGATATGCGCCGAAACGGTGCAGAATCGGGACTAAATCCTTTTTGTCGGCGGTGATTAAAACTTCTTCGATAAATCTTTCGACCGTTTCCATATCTTTGTAGAACAAAAAATGGAGCGTCGTGTTGAGAAAATCAGTTAAGTGCTGGCGAAGGAAATTTATTGCCGGAGTTTCGGGATTTTGCTCAGCTTTTTTCACCGATTGCAGCATTTCCCACAAGTTTTGGCGTAAAACCAAAGATTGCCGAAGTTTTGACTGAAAATTCGGAAAAAGTTTGGTCGGTTCGATATTCGGCTCGATTAGTTGAGCAAAATTAACCAGTGTTTGCTGAAAGCTGTCGTTGAGAAGCGAAAAGGCGGTTTCCATTTTGGCGTAAACCGCCGGTGTCGGGCGAATTTCCGCGACTCCCGCCAGCTCGTAGTTGTAAACCTTGCGAAGCTCTATCGAAGCCGTGTAAGCCGCGCCGTCGAGCGAACCGAACAGCGCGTCTTCTTCGTTTGGAAAACGGAGCAAACGGTTGTTGATATAGGTCGTCATTTCTTGAATTTGCTCATAAATACGCGCAAAAATCAGCAGGGCAGTTTTCAGCGGTTCGTCATTTTGCAGCATTTTTTCAATCACGCTCAACCACTTCAAAATTTTGGCGAAGCGCGGCAGAGCAAGCCGCAAATCGGCTTCCATCGCAAAAGACATCGGACGGGCGGCGAGCAATTGCCGAAACGCCTCCGGCAAAAATTCTTCGCCGGTTTTTTCGGCGGCTCCGATGAGCTTGGCGACCGCCGCAATATTTTTAAGTTTGTCGGACAAAAAATTGCTCCAAGCCGTCCATTCACCAAATTTGAGCGGCGCGGCGCGAAGCAGACCTTCGTTGAGCAGCACGGAATTTTTCAACGCCTGTGAAAGTTCGTAAGCCTCATCGCCGCTGATTTCAAATTGAAGAGCCGCCGCGTCTGTGCCGCTCAACAACTCGATTTCATCATTTTCGGCGGAATAAAGTTCACGATTTTTGATGATTCCTTCGAGCTGAAATGCCATTTTTGAACACAGCAAAAGCGTCGAATGAGTCAGTCGAAATTCTATCGTCCAATCGCGTGAAGCGGCTTTGGCGCGGTTTTCTTCAGCAAAAGAATGATTGCGAATGTTCAAAAAACTTTCCAAACCCGACAGCCACACGCCCAATTCAAAAGTCAAATCAACCGCATCAGGCGCGGTCAGAACCGCTGCGTTTTCGTCTCGCACGGCGAAATTTGCTGAATTAAAAGTTGTCGTTGTGGTTGTGGCAGCGTCCAAGGTAAGATTTCCTCTCAAAAACATTTCTCAGTTAAGGCGTGAGCGGATAATTTCCGCTATTTAATTTATACCCTGAAATTGAACGTTTTAGCAACAAAAATTTATCTTTACATTATTATTTGTTGTTTTTTGCCCGCTTTTCTCCGATAATCGGCTGGTAGAAAAAAAGAAATTCGGCTGAATCGGCAGCAATTAACAGATGACGAACGAAAAAAGCCCGACGCAAATTCTGGCGGCGACCGGAAACGCCGGAAAATTAAAGGAATTAGAAAAACTGCTGACAAATTTGCCTTTCCGACTGCGAAGTTTACAAGAATTTTCGGGTGTTATTGAACCGCAAGAAACAGGTCAAACTTTTGCCGAGAATGCGATTTTAAAGGCGCGATCTTACGCTTTGCAGACAAAACTCTGGACTTTAGCGGACGATTCGGGTTTAGAAGTCGCGGCTTTGGGCGGCGCGCCCGGCATTTTCTCGGCGCGTTATGCAGGCGCAAATGCCGCTGATGAAGAAAGAATCGGCAAACTTTTACGCGAGCTGAAAGACACGCCGAAAGCGGCGCGGCAGGCGCGATTTGTCTGCGTAATGGCGATTTCGGATGAGAATGGCGAAATTCAATTTACCGCCGAAGGCATCTGCGCCGGCAAAATTGCTTCAGCCGCAAGCGGAAACCGGGGGTTCGGCTATGATCCGATTTTTATTCCTGACGGATTGTCTCAGACGTTCGGGGACATTTCCGACGAAGTAAAGCAAAAAATCAGTCACCGGGCGCGGGCGGCAGCGAAAATTATCCGATATTTACGCAGTTTTACCGTTCCTCAACTTGACCGGAGCAATTTTCGCCTGTAAAATTCGGCACTTGGTAGCGTTTCTTATATGAAACGCGGAATCTCGGGGCGTAGCACAGCCTGGTAGTGCGCTCGGTTTGGGACCGAGAGGTCGGATGTTCGAATCATCTCGCCCCGACCAATTTTTTTCAGTTGGTCGGATTTTACCATTTGCTGCTTGCGTTTAAGCGGGCAGCTATGTTCAATTAAGTAGTATTTTTACAATCACCTAAACTTTTGGAGGAAATTTATATTATGGCAGCAGCAGCAGCTACACCGAAGCGTATGACACAAACGGAAATTATTAACGAACTCGCTGATAAAACCGGAATCAAAAAAACGGACGCGAAAGAATTTTTCAACGCTTTATCAAATCTGGCGGCGAGCGAAGTGAAAAAGAACGGAGAATTTACACTTCCGGGCTTTGGAAAATTGGTTAAAGCGAAACGTAAAGCGCGTGAAGGTCGCAATCCGGCAACCGGCGAACCGATTAAAATCCCGGCGAAAACGACCGTCAAATTCCGTCTCGGAAAGGCGATGAAAGATGCCGTCGGCGGATAATCGAACGATCAATAATTAATTTATTCAGGCTGTTAAACTTTAAAGTTTGGCAGCCTTTTTCTGTTTTCGGCAGTGCTTTTGAGAAAAATGTCACAAAAGTAAAAAAAATGGTGACAAAAAGTAAATTTTTTGTTAATATTTTTTTACATAAGGTTGAGAAGTTACCGGCGAACAATTAAAATTAACAACTTTTACTTTGTTAATTTCTTCTAAATATATGAAAAATATATAGCGAAACCCGATTTTACTTGGGTTTTTGACAGTTTTGTCGTTCTTTGCAGCTTGATTATAAAGAGCAAGGTTAGGGTTATTCCAAATGAATGAAGGAGAATACAAAGTGGCAGCAGCAAAACAAATAACATTGCAGGAAAGAATTCTGCAAATTGATCATATTCAAGCTCGTCGTTTCGCAAAATTGAGCGGCGCGCCGATGGAAATCGCAACTGAGGGAATTATCAGACATCTGAAGGCGTGCGCCAAGATGGATGTGAATCCCGATGCTTCCGCCGTTCGTGAAATTATTGATGATGCTTTAAATGGCAGAAGAGTCTTTGCCGAAACTTCAAACGATCTTCTTGCCGCCTAGATGTTTTTATATTATAAGTAATACTATATTTAACCGCCGGTTTTTGGCGGTTTTTTTTTTATTTTAAGCCGTATTGACTGCGGCATTGTTTATGAAAATTATACCGCTGGCGATTCCGACTCCTTTTGAAATCGGCGATGTCAATGTTTATCTCATCAAAGAAGACCCGCTGACGCTGATTGATGTCGGACCGAAAACCGCGGAAGCCGCTGCTGCGCTGAGCGAAAACTTGCGGAAAAACGGCGTTGTGCTGTCCGATATTGAGCGAATCGCGCTTACTCACGCGCACGCCGATCACTGCGGTTTGGCGAAAAGGACGCGCGACGAGGCGAAAAACGCGCGCATTTTGATTCATCCCTGGGAGACCGGACATCTGTCCGGCGGAATCGTCGGCGAAGCGCGGCGGAATTTGCTGGTTCGCGCCGGAGTTCCGCCGGAAATACTGCTTGAAATGCAGAGTTTTTATGAAAAAGTTTCGCTTCTAACCGACACGCTCGCCGCCGATGAATTTTCGGAACTGCGCGACGAAGCCGATCTTGAATTTTCGAGCGGCATTTTGAAAGTTCTCCACACGCCCGGTCATACGCCCGGTTCGTGTTCCTTTTTTCGGGAATCAAATCGCACTTTAATCGCCGGCGACACCGTACTGAAACGCGTTACGCCGAATCCGGTAATTTCACCCGATCCGTTTGATAAATCCAAACGCTTTAATTCGTTAGCCGAATATTTGGTCAGTTTGGCGCGAATTCGTTCGCTTGCGCCAACTTTAGTTTACGGCGGACACGGCGAGCCGGTGACGGATTACGACGAAATATTTCACCGTTACATATGCGAAATTGATGCGCGGCAAGCGAGTATAATCAAACTTGTTGTGGAAAAAAGTCTGACGGCTTGGGAAGCCGCCAAACAGCTTTTTCCAAAGGCGATCAATCAGAACGGACAGCGTGTGCTGGCGGTTTCCGAAGCCGCCGCGCATCTCGATTATGCGGAATCGGAAGGCAAAATCAGCGTTGAATTAAAAAACGGAGCGGAATTTTATAAAAAGATTTAGGTTGGCGAATAAAGATTTCCTTCAATTTGTGCGATAATCGAATGGCAGTACTCAGTAAATAAACAAGGAGGAAATCAACTCGAAAATGAGTGATACAACAGTAACAAAAGTAGATTCGGATAATTCGCCGAGCGGTGAAATGGGACAGAAATATATGGCATCGGGCAAAAGTATTTCGATGCGTTTGTGGGAAAACGAAGAGCCAAACGACGATAAAGATTTGCACACGCGCGATTACGAAACGGTCGGTTATGTGATTTCAGGCAAAGCCGAGCTTCATCTCGAAGGACAGATGGTAACGCTCGAAAAGGGCGATTCTTACGTGGTGCCGAAAGGCGCGTCGCACAGGTATAAAATTCTCGAATCGTTCACGTCGGTCGAAGCGACGCATCCGCCCGCGCACGTTCACGCGCGCGATGAAGAGTAAATTTCAAGCGATAATTATTTTACGAAAATCCCGCGCGAGAAATCGGCGGGATTTTTTACATCATCAAAAACACAGAAGAAAATTGCAGGGATAACAGGGATTCACAGGGATTTTTCAAATAAAAAGATTTATCTGTTTTCATCCTGTTATCCCTGCAATTTTCTTCGCATTCTTTGTATTTTTCAAGTCGGCAAGTTACTCTGATTCTATGCGAAAACGCTTCGTCATTCACGAACATCACGCATCGCGCCTGCATTTTGATCTGCGTCTGGAAATCGGCGGCGTTTTGAGAAGTTGGGCGGTTCCGAAAGGCGTTTCGATGAATCCGCGCGAAAAAAGATTAGCTATTGCCGTTCCCGATCATTCGGTCGGCTACATCGGTTTTCAAGGTACGCTCGCCGAAGGAAGTTACGGGGCGGGCGAAGTCCGCATCTGGGACAGCGGCGAATTTGAAACGAACGGAGATGCCGAAAAACAGCTTGAAAAGGGCAAACTCGTTTTCACATTTGACGGCGCGAAATTAAAAGGCGAATTTACGCTCGTGAAAATGCGAAAACAGGAAAAAAACTGGCTGATTATCAAATCAAAAGACGAATACGCCGATCAAAACTGGAAGTTGGAAACTGTTTTGAAAACGGAAGCCCGCGCGTGAGGAAAAATGTCAGTCTTCTCGTTCTTTTAACTCTCGCTCAGGCACGGGGTTCCGCCTCCAAACCGAAAACTTCTCCGTGTCTGGTTTTCACGAAATAGAGCGCGACAAAAACAGCGATCAGCATAATTGCCGCCGCCGTCCAAAAAGTGCGAAAAAGCGTGTGGTCGTCAATATTTTGCGGCGCGGTCGCGCTGTACAACAAAAATGCGGAAAGCGCGGGACCAATCGCGCGCGCCAAACTTGCCGCCGACTGCAAAATTCCGAGCGTTTTGCCTTGCGCCTCGTCGTGGGCTTCTTTTGACGCGAGACTGGTCAACGCGGGCGAAGCCAGCGAATTGCCAACTGAGAAAAAGGCGATGCCGACGAGCAGCGCGGTCAAACCGCCGGAGACAGGTCCGACAAACGGAACAGCGAAAAAACTGCCCATCAGCAGCAGACAGCCGACAGCGGTCAACCAAATTTCGCCGAATTTTTCCACTAGCCGCGCGAAAATCCCGCCCTGAATTAAAATCGCCAGCACGCCGACATACGCGAACAAATAGCCATTTTGTTCGGCGTTGTAGCCGAAACGATACATCGTATATTGCACGAAAGAAGTCGTCATAATCGAAAAAGCGACGATGACGAGAAAATATAAAAGCGTGACGATACCGAAACGCGAATCTTTTAATGAATTAATCAGTTCGGTCAGCCGGCTTTGACGTTTCGGAGCGTTTTTATTCGGCTCGTGTGATTCGGGAAGAACGAAATAAAGCGTTACGGCATTTAAAAATGCCAATGCCGAAACAAAGAAAAACGGTGTATGAGTGCCGAATTTACTCAAAATTCCGCCGATTGCCGGACCGAAAATAAATCCGAGACCGAACGCTGCGCCGACGAGTCCCATTCCTTTGGCGCGATTTTTTTTAGAAGTGACATCGGCGATATACGCCTGCGCGGTGGAGATATTGCCGCCAGTTATGCCGTCAAAAATTCGACCGAAAAATAGCAGCGGCAGCGTTCCGGCAAGTCCCGTAATCAAAGCGGCAACGCAAGTTCCGAGCAGACTGATAAACAAAATCGGACGGCGACCGTAACGGTCTGAAAGCTGTCCGAGAAACGGCGTGGCGATAAACTGCATAATCGAATATGAAGCGATCAGCCAGCCGATGATAAACGGCGACGCGCCGAATTCGTTTTTTGCATAATCGGGTAGCACCGGAATCGCTACGCCGAAACCGACGAGATCAATAAAGATCGTCACAAAAATCGTGATCAGCGGTTTGGTGAAAAACTTTTCGTCGATTATTTCGGGAACGATTTCCGGTTCTTGATTCATTTAGCGTGCAGTTTGAAAATAAAAACGTTATCGAATTAAAATTATGCCATTCGACATCAAAAAACTGAAGTTATCATCTTCTAAGTTTTTTCGCCGACCACGAGCGTTGCCTTAATCGAAAAGCGAAACGCCAGCGAGCCGTCGTCTTCGTCTATAACCTGCGCGAGCTTTTCCGAAACCTGTTTTTGTTCGTCTTCATCGAGAAAATCGAGCCAGACCGGTAAAAGAAAATCGGCGACGAGCGTCGAACTGACAAATTCCGCGCCGTTTTCAAACTCGAAAAATTCGGTTTTCGTGACGGTTTCAATCTTTTTCAGTCCGAGTTTGGCGGCGGTTTCTTCGAGACGCGAAACGGTCGGAATTTCATTTATCAGGCGTTCGATTTCAGTGCCTTTTTCCAGCAGGTTTAAGTCGAACAGGGTTTCCCACAAAACGGAAAAAATCTCGCCGAAACTGCTTGCCGTCGGCAGAAAAAAAGCGACCTGTTTATCTGACAAATCAACAATTTCGGCGATAAACGAATGCAGATCATTCGGTTTGACAAAACTCGCGTCCGCCAAAACCACGTCAAAACTGTCGTCGGGAAAAACCGATGCGAAAAATACGTCGGCTTTCACCGCGTCGGATTTCGCTTGGGCGATAATATTTGATTCTTCGTCTTCATTAAAAGCACTTAAGTTTGAATCCTGCTCTAAATTTTCGCTGATCGCCAGCGCGTGGCTGCCGGTTCCGGCGTTGACGTAAAGAATATTTTTTTCGCCCGAAAACTTAAAATTCGCGTCTAAAATATCAGTAAAACGCGCAGTCCAGTCAACTTCAACATATAAATCGCGCAAAAAGGCGAGTTCCTTTTGTGTTTTGTTCATAATTTTTTCGTCAATCGTCAATTGAAAGATATTTCTACATTGTAAGTCAAATTTACAATATTATGTGTTAAATTAAGTTACGACAGAAACAATTTACGATTGACAATTGACGATTTACGATGGGAAAAACTTGTGGGAAAAAATATTAAGGAATTATTCGATTTAACGGGAAAAACGGCGATTGTGACGGGCGGTTCGCGCGGCATCGGGGTCGAAATGGCGGAAGGTTTGGCGGAAGCAGGCGCGAACTTGATGCTGTGCGCCAGACGCGAAGAATGGCTGACGGAAACGGTCGCAGAATTTCGCGCCAAAGGTTTTCACGTTCACGGCAAAGTCTGCGACGTGACGAAAGAGACGGAGGTTCAGGCGGTCGTTGATGAAACCGTCGGTAAGTTCGGCAAAGTTGATATTTTAATCAACAACGCGGGAATTTCGTGGGGTGCGATGCCGGAAGAAATGCCGCTCGACAAATGGCAGAAAGTCATTGATGTCAATTTGACCGGCTGTTTTCTGTTCGCGCAAATCGCCGGACGCGAAATGCTCAAAAACAGCAGCGGTTCGATTATTAACATCGCCTCGATTGCGGGATTAACTTCGAGCGCAAACGGACCTTTTTACGCCGGATATTCAGCCAGCAAAGCCGGTTTGATCGGTTTGACGCGCGAACTTGCCGCGAGTTGGGGACGAAAAGGAATTCGCGTCAACGCCATCGCGCCCGGATTTTTTCATTCGCGTCTCGCTGATCGGGTAATTGACATTTACGAGCGTTCAATTCAGGAAAACAACGTGATTCCGCGCATCGGCGAAGAAGGCGAACTCAAAGGCGCGATTGTTTTTCTCGCCTCCGACGCGGCAAGTTATATTACCGGGCAAACAATCGTGATTGACGGCGGAATGACGATTTGATTTTGGACTCTGAATTTCTATAATAGAAGTTACCTTAAAAGTAATTTTTGAGCGTTCAAATACGAAAAGCGAATCGCTTTCCGGTGCTTGGCGAATATTTTGGACGCTTAAAACATTGACTCTAAGCTTTTCCGGTGTTTTTAGATTAACTATTCGGGTTTCTGCAAAATTATGGAATTTGGTACGACGACTCTCAATGTAGCTTCGGTCATCGAACATCACGCGCGGCTTACGCCCGACAAAGAGGCGATTGTCTGGAATGAAATGCGTTTTACGTTCGGGCAATTAAACGGTTTGGCGAATCGCGTGGCGAACGCTCTGGCAAAAATGAATATCGGGCGCGGCGATAAAGTCGCGCTGTGCTGTCCGAATCTGCCGTTTTTTCCGATTGTTTACTACGGCATTATGAAGGCGGGCGCGGCGGTTGTGCCGCTCAATATATTATTTAAAGAGCGTGAAATCGCTTATCATTTGTCGGATTCCGACGCGAAAGCGATTTTTGTTTTTGAAGGCACGGACGAATTGCCGCTCGCCAAGACCGCTAAAGAAGGTTTCGATCAAGTTGAGTCGTGTGAACATTTAATCGTGATGACGAACGCGCCGCTGGCTCCCGCGCCGTTTGAAAACGCGAAAACGCTGACTGAAATTACCGCTTCCGAGTCGGAAGAATTTGAAACTTTTCCGAACGCGCCGCACGACACCTGCGCGATTCTTTACACTTCCGGCACGACCGGACAGCCGAAAGGCGCGGAATTGACGCATTCAAATTTAATGACGAACATCACGACGATGTTCACGATGTACACGGTGGTTTTGGATTTTACCGACGGCAAACAGAAAACCTGTTTGATTACGCTGCCGCTTTTTCATACGACGGGCTTGACCTGTCAGATGAATATGAACCTGTACGCCGGCAATCGCGTCGTGCTGCTGCCGCGTTTTGACGCGAAAGCAACGCTCGAGGCGATGAAAAAAGAGCGCGTCAATTTTTGGACAGGCGTTCCGACGATGTATTGGGCGTTGCTGCGCTATGCCGAAGAAAACGATTTTGATATTTCAAACATTGCCGAAAATATCACCGCCGTCACGTCCGGCGGCGCGCCGATGCCGGTCGAAGTGATGAAAGATTTCGAGCGTAAATTTAACGTGCGCGTCGCCGAAGGTTACGGTTTATCGGAAACTTCGCCGCTCGCCTGTTTCAATCATTTTGCAAAAC
Organism: Pyrinomonadaceae bacterium; assembly: GCA_965217575.1. Lineage (GTDB taxonomy): Bacteria > Acidobacteriota > Blastocatellia > Pyrinomonadales > Pyrinomonadaceae. The sequence goes on from OZ244558.1 coordinate 3,367,347, forward strand.
CGTCGAAACCCGGAACCGTCGGACAGCCGATTTTCGGTGTCGAAGTGAAATGTTTTGACGAAAACGACCGGGAAGTTCCGCGCGGGACACGCGGCGAAATCGTCATTCGCGGCTCAAACGTGATGAAAGGTTATTACAAACGCCCCGAAGCGACCGCCGAAGCCTTTCGCAACGGCTGGTTTCACACGGGCGACATCGGTATATTTGACGACGAAGGTTATCTTTCAATAGTTGACCGCAAAAAAGATATGGTTTTGCGCGGCGGTTATAATATTTATCCGCGCGAACTCGAAGAAATTATAATGACGCATCCGGCAGTTTCGCTGTGCGCCGTGATCGGCGTTCCCGACGAGCGTCTGGGCGAAGAAGTTAAAGCGTTTGTTGTGCTGAAAAACAATTTCAATATAAGCGAAGAAGATTTTATCGCGTGGTGCAAAACGCAGTTTGCCGCCAATAAATATCCGCGCTACGTTGAATTTCGTGACGAATTGCCGGTCGGCGCGACGGGAAAGATTTTCAAACGCGCGCTGCGTGAAGAAAGTTTGAAAAGCGCAAAAGCGCAAAAGTAAAAAAGTCGCCTGCGTCATTGCGTTTTACTTTTTCACTTTTGCACATTATTTTTATGAAAGTACAAGTTTTATTTTTCGGCGCGACGGCGGAAGCGGTCGGCGAAAGGGAAATCGAAATGTCGGTGGACGAAAACACGAAAGCCGAAACAGCGTTCGATAAAATCGTCGGGCAATTTCCGCAGTTGAAATCACATTCCCTGCTTTTCGCCGTCAATCAGGAATACGCCGATGGCGGCGAAATTATTGCAAACGGCGATGAACTCGCGGTTTTCACCGCTGTTTCCGGCGGATAAATTTCAAAATGTCAGGTGAAAAAATCGAAAATCCAGAATCGAAAATCGAAAATCGAAATGATTTTTTTGAAATAACCGCCGAACCGCTCGATGTCGGCGCGATTGCGCGGCGCGTCGTTCCCGAATCGTGCGGAGCGACGGTAACTTTGGACGGTTACGTTCGTCAATTTACCAAAGGGCGCGAAACGCTTTATCTCGAATACGAAAGTTATCAGCCGATGGCTTTGAAAGAGATGGAAAAATTAATTACACAGGCGCGCGAACAATTTGCAATCGAAAACATCGGCATCGTTCACCGTCTGGGAAAGCTAGAAATCGGCGAAACGAGCGTCGTCATCGCCGTCGCCTCCCCGCATCGCCGCGCCGCGTTTGAAGCGTGTGAATGGCTGATAAAAGAACTAAAACGCACTGTTCCGATTTGGAAAAAAGAAGTTTACGCCGACGGCGAAACGTGGATTGAAGGCGAACGGAAACAGTAAAACTTTATTTGTGGTATTTCGGTGTTTGACGATGGTTTTGATGTCCTGATTATTTTTGATATTATAAATGTTTGTCAATGCCCCGATTTTATGCTTGCTTTAGTTCAAAGCGTGTGTCAAAATTCATTAATTACTAACAATTTGTAAAAAAACAACAATTTAACGCAAGGAGATTTTTTAAAGTAGATGTCAGAAAACGGAACCGTAACGGCGGAAGAAAACGTTGATCCAATCAACAATCCCGCAGAAGTACAGGAAAATGAGGAAAATTCAACGGCGGAAAATACGGAAGATGTTTCGTATCACGCGGTTGAAAAAGAAGGAAATGTGACGGCGATTTGGGAAATGCAGGGTCGCAAACATATCCGCACAATTGATCCGCGTTCACACGAAGGTAAACAGATTTTAGCCCTTTTTGAAACCGCCGCCTAAAATATCAAAAATTAAACAAAAATATCACACCAAAACTTGCATACAGCTTAAATAATTCTTGCCTTTTGCGACAAACAGAGTTAAGATGAGTTGCATTCCAGCAATCAGCATTTCAAAGTTCATCGGCAGCATTCGAGAGAATTAGTTGTTTCTAAAACCGAGGTTTCTACAACCGCCGACGGATTTTGGAATTTTTAACCTTTTTGAATACGAACGGAGGTGATTTTTGTGAACAATATGTTGTATGGAGCGTTGGCTTTGATTTCAGCCATCGTAGGCGGTAGTTCTTTCTGGTATTTTCAGAACGGCGGCGGCACAATGATGTTCGTGGTCGCCATAATTTTTATATTATTGACGCTCGGTTTCGGCGCGATGTTTTTATCCGCCCGACTTAATAAAACCGACGATATTCACATTACCGAGTAATGTTCTTCCGGGATTGGCGACGAACGGCAATTTATAAAATTATATTTGCCGTCCGGTCGAATTCCGGCGAATAGATCGTTTGTTTTTTAACTAATGAATCTATTCGTTTTATTAAAGTCGTTTGTGAAACTTTTCTTTTTCGAGCCTTTTCAACTCTCATACACACCGTAATTTTCAAATTCAATATATCGCTCTCTGAATAAGCGACTCGTTAAAGAGTCAGCGTATAGAAGATCGAGAAACGCTCAAATTATTGCGTAAAACCACCCGCGCACGCAGACGGCTCTAAACTGAATCAAAAACTGACGATATTTGTTTAGTATTACGATCAGAAGTTGCTCTAAATGCAAAAGCTAGTGTGAATCGTAAGCGGCAATCGGAACATCCGAAGTAAATCCCCACTGGGTTGACGAAACGGAATTGTCCACGCTTTTCAAAATATAAAACGTACCGTCGGTTTCCCGCCAAACCGCGACATCGGTTTTGCCGTCGCCGTCATAATCGTTCTGAACGGGCGAATCGGTCTCCGTCGCGCCGAAATTTGCGGTTTGCAGCTTATTGTCTGAACTTCGCAAAATATAAGTAATCGTGCAGAAATAGTTTAGACTATTTGTTGAGATGGGTAAAACAAAAGTAATTGAATTAACTAAACAACAACGCGAAGCACTGGAAAACGGTTATCGTAATGGTAAGACACATAGTTTCCGGCAACGCTGTCAGATGGTTTTATTGAAAAGCGAGAAACGAACGTCGTCAGAAGTTGTCGCTATTTTGGGCGGATGTGAGATGACTGTTAATAATTGGCTAAACCGCTATCAGGCGGAAGGGATGGCGGGTTTGCAGACGAAACCGGGACGGGGACGCAAGGCGATTCTTCAACCGGCTGATCTGGAGCAGGTCAAAGAAGCGGTCAAGCGATCACGACAGAAGATTTCAATCGCCCGCGGAGAACTCGAGGAACTGTTGGGTAAAGAGTTCTCAAGCAGTTCATTAAAGCGGTATCTGAAAAAAACGCTTGCCGCTATAAACGAATTAGAAAACGCTTGAAAGGTGTGCCGAATGAAGAGGTGTATCGGTTAAAAAAAGAAGTGTTAGGTTCGTTGGAGAATTTAAGTCAAGCGGGATTAATCGAACTGTATTACGGCGATGAGTCGGGTGTCAACTTAGAGCCGAATGTGCCGTATGGCTGGCAATTTGCCGATGAAGTGGTGGCGATGCCGACAGCCAAAGGCAAAGGAGTCAATTGTTTCGGCTTATTTACCAGAAGTAATCAGAGTTGGGTTGCCACATCGGAGACAGCGGTCACCGCAGAGTTTGTGGTCGAACAATTGGAAAGATTTTCGTTTTCGATCTCGCAGCCGACAGTGATAGTTTTAGATAATGCGCGAATCCATACCGGCAAACAAATCAGTGAACGGCTCAGGTTTTGGCAGCAAAGAGGATTATTCATCTTTTATTTGCCGACCTATTCACCGCATTTGAACATTGCCGAAACAGTATGGCGGAAGTTGAAATATGAATGGTTGGCACCGAGTGATTACCAAGACAGACAAAGATTACAATATTCGGTCAAACAAGCCTTAAACGAATTTGGAAGAAGCCTGAGAATAAACTTCTCAAACTTCACACATAGTCTAGCTTAATTGTGAGCAACTACTTACCAGCTTAAACCCGTCGTGTTTTTGCGAACGACGGCGACATCAGTTTTGCCGTCTCCGTCATAATCGCCCGGCACGACTATATCAGTTCCCAAGCCGAATGAAACGCCGTAAAAGCCGGATGAACTGCCCAGAATATAAATATTTGAAGCGGTTGCCGCGCCGCTGCCGCGCTGGACGGCGATGTCGAATTTTCCGTCACCGTCATAATCGCCCGGAACCGCCATATCCGACGATAAACCGAATTGCTGTCCGCTGAAAGTGCCGGTTGCCGAACTGTAAATATACCAGGTCATCACGCCGCTCGTGCCGCTGCCGCGCCGGACGACGGCGAAATCGGTTTTGCCGTCGCCGTCGTAATCGCGGTTGACGACTTCATCGCCGACCGTGCCGAATTGTCGGGCTTTGAAAGTTCCCGTGCTGCTTTCGATATAATAAAATGTTCCGGTCGTATAACGCCAAACCGCGAGGTCGGCTTTGCCGTCGCCGTCGTAATCGCCGGGCGCGAGCGTGTCGTAATCCTGACTGCCGAATGTCGAGCCGCTGAAAGAGTTGTCGCTGCTTTTCAAAATATACCAGCCGTTGGCACTGCTGCGAAAAATGCCGACATCGGCTTTGCCGTCGCCGTCGTAATCGAGCGCGTTTCGCAGCTTGATTTGAGCGACCGACGCGCCGGACAAAATCAGCATTACCGATAAGGAAAATAATAGGCGAGCGAATAATTTGTTTGAAAGATTGAAGTTTTTCATCGTATTTTTCTCCTTGTCATCAAGCGGTACAGCTTGTCGCCGTCGTGCGAATGCCGATTGTTTTGACCGCCTGCAAATATTTGTTATTGACGAGCCGCGTGCTGAAAACATAAGGCAGAGAGCGCGAAAGATTGCCGCCGATGACATTATCCGTCGTGTTCGTCGTGTCGCGGTTCGGGCGATTCGAGTAGTTCGGATGACTGTGATAAATAAAATCGCTCACGCGGTCTAAAAAGAAAAACTGCGTCGTCACGACTGCCTTGTTATCGAGCCGAATCGTCGCGTGAATGTGCGTCGTGCGCGATGAATACCAGCCCGGATAAAATGTGTCGAAATATGCCCAGCCGTTCGCGTCCGTCAATTGAATACCGCGCCCGAATCGCTGGGTTTGGACGGTATTTCCGGTTCCGTTGCAGAATGTGCTGATCGGCGCGGAATAAATTCCCTGATTATCCGTGTGCCAAATGTCAATCGAAGCGTTTTGAATCGGCTCGCAGGTGTCCACGTTGACGACGCGAAAGCCTAATCGGGTCGGCAACCCGACTTTACCCGATGCCGCGCTTTCAGTAATATCGCGGCGCACGAGATTCGCGTCGTAATAACAAGGACCCAAAGTCGCCGCACAGGTCAGAACGCACGGATCATTGGAAGCGTAATCAAGCGCACCCGCCGGAATCTTGGCGAGGGCTTGCGGAATAAACATCTCGGACAAAAACGAACTCGAATTGCCGAGCGCGCCCACCGCCATCGCGCCCAAACCGAGCGCGGCTCCAGCTTTTAAGCCTTTAGTCAATAATTCCCGCCGATTTATTAAAGCATTTTCCTTCATTTTATCTCCATTTAATCTTTTTAGATTTAATTTTACCGAAGCGCGCAGCGGCGAAAGTCCCAAATTTAACGATAATCTAGCCTAACAATATCAATCCCAACATTGAATCAAAAGACTGACCGTAATTTATTTTTCGCCGCTACGCGCTTCAGTTTTATTAAAAACGAGAATGCTCTCTCACAGACATTTCCGTTTTTAATTCTGCGAATACTTTATCGGAGAGTTGATGGCTTTGCCCCGATTTTGTATTAATTTTTCTTGGCTGCTTGAAATTCCCTCTGGCTCTTTATAAAGAAACTGCCCGCGAAAGTTAGGAAGGACGAAAAAAGGAATCCCAAATCTTCTTTTTTCAAATTTTCTAATTCTTTCGCGGTGAAGAATTACTCTTCTAACAGTTTCTAAATTGAATTTTAACGGCACAATGTAAAGACTTGATGTGGAAAAGCGGGAAAATTGTTAAGTTAATGTAAAGTTGAAACAGCCGACTTCAAATCGAAAAAGCCTCCAATTCTAAAAAATTGGAGGCTTCAAATTGTCAACTTTTCTAAAAATCCTGTTTCAAACGCATTTGTTTATCGCGTAAACACATTCGGGACAGCAGTATCGGTTGACGCGCCGAATCCTACGCCCGTAAAGCCGGAAGTTGACCGATTCAGATACCACGTTCCGCTGCGAAATACCGAAATATCCGCTTTGCCGTCCCCATCGTAGTCCGCCGCCACCGGAATATCTGTTCCCAATCCAAACTGAATGGCGTAAAACCCGCTGGTACTCTGTTGAAGATACCAGGTGCCGTTCGACGGACGAAATACCGCAATATCGGCTTTGCCGTCGCCGTCATAATCCGCCGGAACTAATTTATCACTGGAATCTCCGAATGAAAGAGCGTAAAATCCTGCCGAACTACGCTGAATGTACCAGGTTCCGGCACGGTTGACCGCGACATCGGTTTTGCCGTCGCCGTCATAATCCGCCGCCACCGGCTTGTCACCCGATTGACCGAACTGCACGGAGGTAAAACCACTAGTGCTTTGCTGAATATACCAAGTGCCGTTCGACGGACGAAATACCGCGATGTCCGCCTTGCCGTCGCCGTCGTAATCGCCCGGCACGGGAATATCATCGGATGAGCCGAAAGAAGTTCCGTAAAACCCAGAAGTTGATCTTTGCAGATACCAGGTTCCGCCGCGAAAGACCGCCAAATCGGTTTTGCCGTCGCCGTCGTAATCGGCGGGAACCAAAACATCGGTTGACGTTCCGAACTGCGTGCCGGTGAAATTCGATGTGGAAGACTGCTGAACATACCACGTTCCCGAAGACGGGCGAAATACCGAAATGTCCGCTTTACCGTCGCCGTCAAAATCAAATTTAGTTTTTGATGCGGTGGTCGAAGTTGTATTATCAAGGGCGGTAGTGAGGGACAAATCCGCGCCGTAGTCTCTGGTGTGGTCGCGGTAAACGCTGTGATAATGAATCTGATTGCGAAACACCACGCCCGATTGACAGACGAATTCCACCCAAACGCTCGTCCCGTCTATTCGCGCGTAATTCGTGTTCGCATTCAGAAACGAACTCGCATCGCCCGACGTGCCGTTGCCCGTGTAAGCGATGTAGGTGTTGTTCAGCTCGTTCTGATAAATCGTCAGCAGATTCGCCGCCACCGTGTCGTCCAAATCATTAACCCACGGCTTCATCGCCGCGATCACCAATAATTTCTGCGCGTCCGTCAGTGTGCTGACCGCCACGCCGACCTTCGTCGCCGGAAAAGTTCCCGATCCGCCGTTCGTCTCGCCCGGCGCGAGCGTCACATCGCTGAATGTTTGACTCAGTTTGGCGGTCGCTAACTGCGCCGTCGTCAGCGAGGCGAGCATATTCGCCATCGCGTCGTGTTCCTGCGTGATGGGCGTGTAAGTCGTTCCGTTGGTCGTAAAGGAAGTCGGTTCCACGCCCTCGAAGAGCGGAGTCGCGCCGACGACGTGTCCGCCGTTGTAGGCGATGTTCGCCGCGTAATGATGACCGCCGAACTGGAGCATCCACGCCCCGGAAGTGGTCGGCGTGTTCAGAAACGAGATGAAGTAAAGTCCGCTGCCGTAACCGCTGCCGCCGCCGTTGGCATTGAGATAATCGTCGGCGAGGCGGATTTGATTAAACTCGTCGTAGCCTTCGTTGGCGGTCGTCCCGGCAGCCGCCTGGATGACGGCGAGGGCGGCGGTCAACTGCGCGGTGGTCAAAGTGCTGAACTGAATCCCGTTGCGGCAGCCGGAGCCGCAGGGCAGATTCGACCATTTGCGAGCCAGCGACGTGGTGTAAGTTTGCTGCAAAGTCGCCTGTTGCGCCGTCGTCAGCGTCGCCTTGAAAGCCAGTGCTTTGTTCACCACATCGGCGGCGGCGGCGGCGGCTTCCGGCGCGTCGGCGGACGGCACAGTCTCGGCGGTCTCTTTCTTTTCAACCGGAGCTTGCGCCTCGTCTTTCGATGCAAAAGTAATATTGCGGTCAAAAGTATAAAACAGCGCGAACGTCAGCGACAAAGCGGCAAAAAAGCCCAGCAATATTTTCTCGCCGGACAAACGAAACAGTGCCGTTCGTTTCGCACCTGATATTTGTTTATTGTTTTTCATAATTTATAATCCCCTAGTTTATTGTTGTGTTTCGACTGTATATTTTGAGTCGTTAATATACCGTGACCCAAAGGCTGACAGCGCGATAACAGCCAGTATTAAAATTCCTAAAGGCGCATATTGAGAAATGTTCTGAATAAAACCACCGATAAAGTTCGGCGTACCGGAAACGCGCTCCGCAATCCAGGCGACGGCGGCGCAGGCGGCGAAGATCGCGCCGGTGATTCTGACATATTTGTAAAACGGCGTTTGGCTTAACAAAATAAGCCACGGAACAATTAGAGCGATGACGAAAAGCTGCATCAATTCGATGCCGACGTTGAAACCTAAAATGCTCACAGCCATCGCGCCCGCGCTCAAATTCAGATTTGTCAGAACACTCGCAAACGCCAGCCCGTGAACCAGACCGAAGCCGGCGGCGACATACATTTCTTTGCCGGGGAAAATCGGGCGCACGGCGTGAGCGGCGGAAACTAAAATCGAAACCGCGATCAAAATTTCGACCGGCTGCGGCGGCAGTTTCAATAATCCCGACGCGCCGATCAGCAAAGTAATCGAATGACCGACGGTAAACGCCGAAACGATTTTAAGCAATCGCCCGATGCTGTATTTCGTGCCGCCAAAATCACCCCATTCTTTGCCCCTGACCAGCAAAGTCGCGGGCAAAAGCAACACGAGCAGAAATAACAAATGATCGGTGCCTTCTTTAATATGCTGCATTCCAAGGCTTATCATTCCTTCAAATCCTTGTCGCCAGCCGCCTTTGACCAAATTTATTTCCAGAGGAAAAATCTGCGTCGTTTTAGTATCAACTTCGATGATTCCGACCGTAAACGGCTGTTCGCCGCTTTTTCCAGACTCCCAATCTTTGCGAACCCCGACGAGAGCCTTGTGCGTGACCACCTGGTGCATAATTACGTCGTAATTCAGAGTGAAATTTCTGGTGCTGACATTTGCCGGCGGTGTCAGCACCAGATGAAAGGTAATTTCCTGATAGGGACCGCTTTGCGTCTGTTCGGCTTTTCCCACTTTCATATCCGTTATGTCCACCGCCCAGGACGCGTTTCCGGTCATCGGGTGAATGTGGTTTTTCAGATACTCCGTCAACTGCGGCGACAATCTTTCCACCAGCGTGTCGGTATTTTCAGTAACATCGTGACCAAACGCCAGCTCCAATTCACTGAGCGGCACCTGCATTTCCATTCCAACTTTGTCCGGGCTGACATCCAGCAAAACAATCGTCGTCGGCTGCTGATGCGCGTAACCAAACTGCGCGGTGAAATTGCCGAACATCAGCAACGCCAGGACAATAAATAACCGCTTGGGCTGAAGCCGACGATCTTTGAATACCAGATTAAATGTTAATTTGTTCATCATTGTGATACCGCCAAATTTTTAGGGTAAAATATCTTGTTTTCCAATTAATCATTTGTTTATTAGTCAGCCGCAATTTGAAAACACGCGGCTGACTAAATAATCAAGGTTGTTTTTTCAACTATTTGCTTCCGAACGAGCCTTGCCCGACGAAAATTAAATCGGTCAAATCCGCTGTTAGATTGACTGCCTGCGAAATATATGTGTATCTCTTTGAATTAACCGATATAATATAAGTTTCACCGCTTGGAACATCTTCAAAAGCGAAATATCCGAAGGGGTTAGTGTGTGTCGTGCGAACTTCGCCCTGAGAATTCGTCAAAGTGACGGCAGCTCCGCTCACGCTGCGGTAAAAACTAGAGAGAACACGTCCTCCAATCTGAGAGCCTGCCGCCGTCGGCGAAAGATCAAGAGCGGTCGTCAGAGACAAGTCCGCGCCGTAGTCTCTGGTGTGGTCGCGGTAAACGCTGTGATAATGAATCTGATTGCGAAACACCACGCCCGATTGACAGACGAATTCCACCCAAACGCTCGTCCCGTCTATTCGCGCGTAATTCGTGTTCGCATTCAGAAACGAACTCGCATCGCCCGACGTGCCGTTGCCCGTGTAAGCGATGTAGGTGTTGTTCAGCTCGTTCTGATAAATCGTCAGCAGATTCGCCGCCACCGTGTCGTCCAAATCATTAACCCACGGCTTCATCGCCGCGATCACCAATAATTTCTGCGCGTCCGTCAGTGTGCTGACCGCCACGCCGACCTTCGTCGCCGGAAAAGTTCCCGATCCGCCGTTCGTCTCGCCCGGCGCGAGCGTCACATCGCTGAATGTTTGACTCAGTTTGGCGGTCGCTAACTGCGCCGTCGTCAACGAGGCGAGCATATTCGCCATCGCGTCGTGTTCCTGCGTGATCGGCATATAAGTGGTGCCGCTGACGGTGAACGATGTCGGTTCCACGCCCTCGAAGAGCGGAGTCGCGCCGACGACGTGTCCGCCGTTGTAGGCGATGTTCGCCGCGTAATGATGACCGCCGAACTGGAGCATCCACGCCCCGGAAGTGGTCGGCGTGTTCAGAAACGAGATGAAGTAAAGTCCGCTGCCGTAACCGCTGCCGCCGCCGTTGGCATTGAGATAATCGTCGGCGAGGCGGATTTGATTAAACTCGTCGTAGCCTTCGTTGGCGGTCGTCCCGGCAGCCGCCTGGATGACGGCGAGGGCGGCGGTCAACTGCGCGGTGGTCAAAGTGCTGAACTGAATCCCGTTGCGGCAGCCGGAGCCGCAGGGCAGATTCGACCATTTGCGAGCCAGCGACGTGGTGTAAGTTTGCTGCAAAGTCGCCTGTTGCGCCGTCGTCAGCGTCGCCTTGAAAGCCAGTGCTTTGTTCACCACATCGGCGGCGGCGGCGGCGGCTTCCGGCGCATCGGCGGACGGCAGAGCTTTTGTTGAAACCGCTTTTTCAGCGAGCGGCATTTGAGTTACAGATTGCACGTCTCCTGATTGTGCAAAAGTGATATTTCGATTGAGCGTATAGAACAATCCGAATGTCAGCGACATTATAGCAAAAACGCCCAGCAACATTTTTTCGCCGGTTAATTTAATATTTTTTTTCATAAGTAATCTCCTCAATTGTTGAATATTTATCTACGCAGGAAAAACCTGCAAAAAAACTCAAAGGATTACAAAAATAAAATTCAACTTTTTTTCTATATCTTTTGAGTTTTTCGTAGAACAAAAACTCTATTTGTGTATTTTAGGCAGTTTCTGAATATGAATCTGTCTGTTATGTAAGATTAAATCTAGCCGCTGATTGTAAAGTTATGATGTGTAAAAGCGAAAAATTGTTAAGCAAATGTAAAGTTGCTTGCGCGATGAATTATTTAGGTTAAACTAAAATCGAAAATTATGCAGAACACTTTTGACAACCACAAAAACAGCCAAATTTTGATGATTGACGACGATTTGAAGCTATGCCGACTGGTCAAAGATTATCTTGATCCGATGGGATTCGCAGTCAGTTGCGTTCACAACGGGAAAGACGGAATCGAGAAAATCGTTCACGGCAGCTTTGAAGCGGTGATTCTCGACGTAATGCTGCCGGGAATGGACGGTTTCGCGGTTTTGAGGGAAATTCGCCAGATTTCGACCGTGCCGGTGGTAATGCTGACCGCGCTGGGCGACGAAGCCGACCGCATCGTCGGTTTGGAAATCGGCGCGGACGATTATTTGCCGAAAACTTTTTCGACCAGAGAATTGCTTGCCCGACTGCGCGCTGTAACGCGCCGTTCAAAAATTACGGCGACGCAGAGCCGCGACGATGCGGAAGAAATAACGGTCGGCGATATTTGTATCAATTCAGCGACGCGCGAAGCGACGCAGAACGGAGAACCGCTGCTGCTGACCGCGCTCGAATTTGATCTGCTGCTTTGTCTGGCGCGTTCGGCGGGGCGCGTTTTAAACCGCGACACGCTGCTCGATGAAATCGCGGGCAGAAATTTCGACGTTTTCGACCGTTCGATTGACGTGCATATTTCCTCGCTCAGAAAAAAACTCGACGACGATTCAAAGAATCCGCGCTACATTAAAACCGTGCGCTCCGTCGGTTATATGCTGGTGCCGGACGCGGAGGATAACAGTTAAGATGGCGGGCGTTCGTTTTCCACTTTTCGTCAAAATAATAATCTGGTTTTTTCTCAACCTGATTATTTTGGGCGCGATTCTGCTTGCCTTTTTCAGTTTGAATTTTCGTTTTTCACCGAATTCGCGGTTTGCCGGTATTTTTAACAGTAATATCGAATCGGTCACGCGCCAGATCACCAACGAAGCCGACGGAAAAACGCGGCTGGAGCGCGACGCGATTTTAAGAAAATATGCGGAAAAATATGACGGCGTGGAATTTTTTCTGTTTAATGCCGACGGAAATCAGATGGGCGGCAGAGAAATTTCTCTGCCGCCGAAAGTTTCGGAAGAAATTATTCAGGAAGACAAACCGCCGCCGCCGCCGCCGGCGGACGCTGACGGCAGACCAAATCCGCCGCCAAACTTCGCGCGCGGAATGGCACCGCCGCCGCCGTCAATGTATGTGTCGTCGCCGCCGTCAATGTATGTGCGGACAATTGATCCGACGACTTACTGGTTCGGCGCGCGCATCGCGCTGTCCGACAAAGCCGATTCTGAAATCGTGCGCGCCCGGCTGCTCGCCGCGTCCGATTCTTTTTACGGCTACGGATTATTTTTTAATCCGATGCCGTGGCTGATTTTAACGAGCATTATTATTCTCGTTTCAATTTTGTTCTGGCTTCCTTTTGTTCGTAATATGACCACCGTCGTCGGAAAAATTACGGAGGCGACCGAACAAATCGCTAAAGAAAATTTCAGCGTCCGCGTCGGTGAAAAACGGACGGACGAACTCGGCAGGCTCGGCGCGTCAATCAATCATCTGGCAATTCGTCTGGCGGGTTTTGTTGGCGGACAGAAAAGATTTCTCGGCGATATTTCGCACGAATTAAATTCGCCGCTGGCGCGAATGAATTTCGCGCTGACGATTTTGGAAGACCGCGTGGACGAAAAAAATCGCGCCTACGTCGAAGATGTCAAAGAAGAAGTCGAATTGATGGCGAAGCTCGTCGGTGAACTGCTGACTTATTCAAAAACCGGAATGCAGACCGCCGCAGTCGCGCTTGAAAGCGTTAAATTACGCCCGCTCGTCGAACGCGTCGCTGAACTGGAAACGGCGCACGAGACCGCCGACATTGAAATAGACATTCCGGGAAAGATTGACGTTCTCGCCCAGCCGGAACTGATTTCCCGCGCGCTTTCAAACATCATTCGCAACGGCGTGCGCTATGCGGGAAATGCCGGAACAATCACTGTTTCGGCAAGTAGAGCGACTAATAAAACGGTTGAAATCAACGTGTCGGACAAAGGCGCGGGCGTTCCCGAAAATGAACTGGAAAAGATTTTTGATCCACTTTACCGTGTCGAATCACATCGTTCGCGGCAGACCGGCGGCACGGGTTTGGGTTTGGCGATTGTCAAAACCTGCGTCGAAGCCTGTCAGGGAAAAGTTTTCGCGCGCAACGTCCAGCCGCACGGCTTGGAAATCACGATTATTTTATACGCGTCAGAACCGACGGCGTGAGCGAGCGTTTGAAGATAATAAATTTGAGCAATTATCTCGGAAAAAAATTAGCTGCTAATCATCAATCGCCCGTTTTTCCCCCGGCTTTGACATTCGGAAAAAGCTATATTGAAATTCGTCTGAAAACAACAAAATTTATCGCTTTTCACGGCGGCAAAGCGGCGCGGCGAAACAGTCAAAAGCGATAAATTTGCCGAATCAGCGCAAAAGGTCGAGCGCGATGCTCAAAAAACCTTTTGACAGCGTATGGTATCTTCCGCTCATCATTTCATTGAAAATAAACGGCACTCGCTTTACTCGGCTATCAGGAATGTGTCCTCTGACTTGATAATGCGCTTCGAGTTCTTTCAGCCTACTGACACGCGCGTCCAAAAGCGGGAATGTCTGATCAAATGTGTGCTGAATATCTTCCAGCCGCTGACGAACAAATCTTATATTTTCTATCTCGCTGTCATAATGAAGCGCGCGTTCGGCGGCATTTTTAGCTTTGGCGGGTATTCTTTTTGTCGCTTGTGTTGAATCATCCTCGAGTCCTAAATCTTTAAGTCCGAGCTGCTGATTCGGATGCTGCCGGTATTTTATCAGCGATTCGGGCAGAGCTTCTGCCTCCGCGACGCTCGCAATCAGCAAAGCGATCCAGCCGTCGTGAAAATAATCACGGTCGCCGGGAACGGGCAAAACAAGCTCCCTGAAACGCGACCTGAAAGCCATCGTCGCGCCGGTGACGATATTTCCGTGAACAAGTATATCAAAAATTCGATTAGCTTTTAACAAATGCCGATGTTCGCCTCTGACCGTCCAATTCCAGAGATTACTTCCGAGAGGTCGCAAATCCTCGGCGACCAACTCCGCATCCGAAAACACCAGCCCGACCTCCGCCGAACGTAAAAAGATTTGTTCAAAGCGCTCCAGTTTCGGCGGCAGCCAAATATCGTCCTGATCGGCGAGAACGATGATGTCGCCTTCAGAAAGTTTGATGGCTTTTTCAAAATTGCGGGTCGAGCCGAGATTTTCATCGTTGATAAAAAACCGCACGGGAAAAGGCGCGCGCGAAGCAAATGCGCTGACAATTTCCGGTGTTTTGTCAGATGAACAATCGTCACAAATGATAAGTTCGTCCGGCACGCGTGTCTGGGTGGAAATGCTTTCCAGTTGTTCCGGCAAATACCGTTCGCCGTTGTAAGTGCATAATACTGTGGATATTTTCATTTAAATCAGTAAAATCAGTAAAAATTAAACTCAAATTTTTAATCTCTATCCGAATATTAACCGGGTAAACAAACTCAAAGTCTGTATTGAAGATTATGTTTCAAAGAAAACAAAGATATTTTTTAGACTGTTAAAGCCGTTTGTGCGGCTAAGACTTCAACGGGAACGTTTTGCGCGAAGCATTAGATCACGCTGTTTGAAAAACGCGCATTCGTTGACGTAAGGTAAAAGTCTGAGATTTAGGTTTTTATGCGGCAAGCGGCAGCTTAACCGTGAAAATCGCGCCTTTGCCCGCGCCGTCGCTGCAAACTTCGACGCATCCGCAGTGCAGTTCGACCAGATGGCGGACAACCGCCAAACCTAAACCGAGTCCGCTGTTTTCGCCGTGCCGAACACTTTCTTGATCCTGACAAAAACGCTCGAAAATATACGGCAGAAACTTCGGTTCGATCCCGATTCCCGAATCTTTAATGACGATTTCCGCTGTTTGCGCTGTCCGCCGTAAATCAACCGCTACGAATCCGCCCGACGGCGTGAATTTAATCGAATTACTCAGCAGGTTGCCGACGATTTGGCGAAGTCTTTTGGTGTCGCCGAAAATTTCGCAGTCGGAACAATCAAAACTTGCCGCCAGAAATATGTTCCGGCTGTCGGCGGCGGGCAGAAAATCTTCGAGCGCGTTTTCGACGACTTCGCGTAAATTAACCGCTCGGCGTTCGATTCGCATTTTGCCGTTGATGATGCGCGAAAAATCGAGCCAATCCTGAACAAAATCGCTCAAAAAATCGGCATTTCGGTTGATTGTTTCAACCGCTTTGAGCGTCTGCGTTCGGTCGAGATCGCCGGTTGCCAACAGACGCGACCAGCCGTAAACCGCGTTCAGCGGATTTTTCAGTTCGTGCAGAAAAAAGGCGAAAAATTCATCCTTCGCCTGATTTTCGGCTTCGGCTTTCCGTCGGGTACGGCGTTCGCGTTTGAGTGCTTCGGGAATTTCTATTTCAAAAAGTTGGCTCATAAAATTGTTGCTCCGAATATTTGTTATGACGAAAGACAAGACGCGGGCGAACCCAACGCTTTCCGCGTCTTGTCCTGCGGTTGGTCAGCCTTGCGCCGGCTTAAAAACTGAAGCGAATCTGCGCTTCGACGCGGCGGTTATAGGCTGCCGAACTGGTTGAACTTCCCGGAGGTCCGAAACCGAAACCGCCGGCGAGCGAATTGGAACTGCCGAACAGCGGCGAACTCAAATTGCCGATGGGCGTTCCCGCGTTCGTATTGTTGAAAAGATTCAGCGTTTGCAGCGAAAACGTCAGATTATATTTTCTGCCCGACGAAGAACCGCCGCCGAAAGGTCCGCCGCCCGGTCCGCCCGGTCCGCCGCCGGAAAATCCGCCCGAACCGCTTGATTCACTGCCGAAACCGAAAGTTTTGCTCAATCTCAAATTAACCGTCGCAAACGCCGGACCCGTGCCGTAATTACGCGGAATCGTCGCGTTGACATCGGTAACATTGCTCGTGTCACAGAAGGAACTCGTCAATCCGAGCGCGGCGCAGCGGGTCGCCAACTGCGCGTAAGTCGGGCGTTCGGTGAACAGCGAATCGCCGTTCGTGTCGAGTCCGGTCGTGATATTAAACGGCTGTCCAGACGACGCGATGATGAACGGATTCAAGCTGAAACCGTAGGGAATCTGCACCGTTCCGCCGAAAATAAGTCGCTGTCGCACGTCCAGGGAAGAACGCCCGTATTCGCCGCTCAAATCGTAGGAATTAGCCGGAAACGAATTCGCGCCATCGGTATCACTCGTCGTTTTGCCCAGAACGTAGTGCGCGAAAAATGATAATCTCGAGCTGAAACGGTTCCGCAGGCTGAAAATTAACTGATTCTGCGCGAATCTGCCGCTCGATTCGTATTGAAAAATATTGCCGACATCGCCGTACGGACGAGTTCCGCTCGACGCATCGCCGTAAGTAAAATCAACCGGCGCGTTGACGTTGCGAATCCGCAATTGATTGAAACCGCGCGTGTTAGTGTAATTGACCGAAAAAGTAGATTTGAACGGCAGTTGACGTTCGAGGCTGATGGTTGACTGGACGTTATACGGAGCGCGAATGTCGTCGGCGAGCCGATAAGTGTTCTGCGACGCGGAATAAGCGAGCAGCGTGTCCACCGACGGCACCGCCGGATAAAGCGCGAGCAGTGCCGGGTCGGTGACGACGAACTGCTGTAAATTCGTGCCGTTATAGCGATCCGCCGCGAGCGATAAACTTTCGCCGATGCGGTCGTAGAAAATTCCGAATCCGCCGCGCACGACCGTTTTTCCCGAACCACTGCCGCCTTTCGCGTCCGGCGACCACGCGAAACCGAGACGCGGCGCGAAATTATTATTGTTTGAAACATTCGTCTGCGCTTCGTAGCGCATTCCCAAATTAAGCGTCAAATTCGGACGAATGCGCCAATCGTCCTGAATAAACGTGCCGAAATCAACCTGACTGATCCGCGCCTGCGGATTGCCCGCCGAAATCGTGAACTGCGTCGGGGTCGCGCCGCTCACGCCGAGCAGCACGTTGCGGTATTGGTCGAGCGATGTGAAAGAGTAGGTTCCCGCGAAATTATTTTGTGAAATATTATCAATCGAAATTCCGCGCAGCCGCGCACCGGCTTTCAAACTGTGATTGCGAAAAGTCCACGACGTATTGTTTGATAATTCCCAGCGTTTTTCGTCGTTTGACGAATTGCCGACGTTCGCGCCGCCGGATGTGAACGCGTCGAAAACCTGAATCGTCGGCGTGGTGTTGTCGCCGCCGGAATTTTCCGTGCCGCGCGATAAAAACTGAAAGCGCGTCTCGTTGATGATGCTTTTGTTGATGACCGCCGTTTCGGTCAACTGCAAATTATGCTCGGTCGCCGAAACATTATAGCCGCGCGAAGCGAGCGAAAAACCGCCGATGCCGCTGTTTTCATTGCTCGTTTTGGTAAAACCGTAACGCGCCGTCAAAGTGTTGTTGGCGTTCAACTGATAATCGAGGCGCGGGCTGAACGTCGTGCGCGTCAGCGGCGCGGCAACCGACTGTGAAAACGGCGTGATATTGAAGTTTGAATCCAGCGTCGTCGCGTTGATGACTGCCAAATCGTCAATCGAACGACGTTCAAAATCGAAAAAGAATGATGCTTTTTTGGAAAGCGGACCAGACAAATTGCCGCCGAACAGCCGCGACTGATACGCCGCGCGGCTGTCCGCGAACGGGTTGCGCGAGTTCAAACTTTCGTCATTGAAATTGAAAAATCCCTGTCCGCGAAATTTGTCCGTGCCGGGTTTGGTGAAAATCTCGATGCGCCCGAACCCGATGCGGTCGTATTCCGCCGACAGCGGATTGGAATTGATGCGAACTTCCCGGATCGAAGATTTCGGCGGCAGTCGTCCGTCGGTGAAACCGTCAATGTAAATTTGTCCGCCGTTCGGACCCGCGCCCGGACCCGCCAATGCTTGCAGCGCGGATTCCAGATCGTCCGGGTTATCGGGCAGCGCGTCAATATCCGCGCCTTTCAAAATAATCGCGTCGGCATTGTTGTCGGGTTCGGTGCTGACCGGCTTTTCCGCGCCGACCGTCACGACCTGCTGTTCGACGGCGATGCCGAGCGCGATATTTAACGGTTCACGCGTGTTTGCCGCGACATTGACGTTCGTATTTTCGTAAGCGGCAAATCCGGTCTGCGAAGCGCGAACGGTATATTTTCCCGGCACGAGACCGCTCAGAACATACTCGCCCTGATCGTTCGTGACGGCGGTTTTAATTTTCCCGCCCGCGTCAATCGCTTCGACCGTCGCGCCGACAATGACCGCGTTCTGCTGGTCGGCGACCTGCCCGCGCAAAGTGCCGCTCGTCTGCTGCCCGAAACTCAGGCTGGCAGAAAGAGCGATTATTAATATAATTGCTGTTTTTTGGTATGATGATATAAAATTAAACATTGCAGTAATTAACCTCCGCAGTTAATGTAAAAATTCGGTAAAATCCGCCAAATTATAAAGGAAAATCCGCGACGCTGATCGCCGCCGTTTCTGGCGCGATTTCGTTCGGCGTACGGTCGTAAACGCGCCGCACCGTCAGCGGTTTGGCGAGCCGCGGATCTTCGACGCGTGTCGTCACGGTCAGTTGATTAACATTCGCCGCTTCAAAAGTTTCGACCATTTTCCCGCCTCGCGCAGCGATAATTTCGACGACCAGCTTTTTGTCGCGCCAGAAGGCTTTAACGGAAATCGGCTGATCGGTCGGCGCGCTTTCGCCAGCCAAATTTTCGCCGAGCGGCAGAGTTTGCGTGCGAATAAATTTCTCGAAAACTTCGTTGATCGTAATTTCGCTTCCCGCTTCGTCGGTCGCTAAAACCAGATTTTCGGGAGCCGGCAAAACGGGCGGCGGAAATCGGCGCAGGTCAAACTGAACCCGATTAAGCAGTTTGTCTGAAGCGGCGTGGTTGATTTGCCAAGTGCCGACAATCGCTTGACGCGCAGAGACATTTCCGCCGCGCCGCGCCGCGCCGCTGACCGCGCCGTTTGAATTAGTCAGCAATGAAATCAAAATGAGCAAACTGCTCAACAAAATGTATAGTTCTTTCACTATCATAAATATAAATTCCTCAAAATAATAAAAATAATTTCTCAAAAAGTTAGTTCGATTAAACTTTACTTATTCGTTATACGTCGTTCAGAGCCGCAGTGCCGTCAAGATTTGTTAAAATTATGTAAAGTTTTGTTAAGCGGCATTCATAAGTTTCCGCCCTTGCTTTGTGCGGGCTTCCGCAGAATTGAATGAAAGTTTCACAAAAATAAGATATAATGTTGACAAAATAGTAAAGATTTGAAAATCTACTACTTTTGATTTGATAAAAGGATTTACAAGAGATGCCAAAAATTGCAGATATACAGGAAACACCGAACCCGAACGCGGTCAAATTTATTTTAAAGGAAGCGGTTTCGCACGGAACTTCGCATTCGTTTGATTCAGTCGAAAAAGCTCAGGACGACAAACTCGCCAAATCTTTATATGAAGTCGGCGATGTCGTGTCCGTTTTTTATATGGACAAGATGATTACGGTCGAAAAAACCGACGAAACCGAGTGGGACGAACTTTTGCCGATGCTGGCGGTGCCGATTCGGGCGGCGGAATCCGTTGCTTCCAACGGAAACGGCAATGGCAGTGCGGCGAAACAGGTCGGCGGCGCGATTGCGGCGGCGGTCAGCGATAATCCGGTCGTCGCGCAGATTGAAGAACTGCTTGACGAAAGAATTCGCCCGTATCTGGCGAGCGACGGCGGCTGGCTGGAGATTTTGGATTTGGAAGATCACACCCTGAAAATTCGTTATCAGGGCGCGTGCGGAAGCTGTCCGTCGAGTTTGACCGGAACGCTGATGGCGATTGAAAATATGATTAAAGAAGAGATTGACGATCAGATTGAAGTCATCGCGGTCTGAAAATGTGAGCGGTTTTTATTTAAATTATGGAATGTTTCCGGCTTTAACAATATTTATTTTGCCGAATTGAAAACTATTTCTTGACATAAAAACATAAAATTGTACATAATCTTAAAGTCGGTAAGCTAACGCAGTGCCGATTTGTCCAAAAGAAATTTTCATAATCTACTCAAAAACCGCCAGCCATTTGCATCCCTGAAAAATGCTGTGTTTTCAACATACGGAGGAAAAATAAAGTGAATAGTGAAGAACTCGAACAAAGTTTGAGAACTGAATTCGAGATTTATCTCAAAGATGTTTTTGCTGATATGCGGCAGGACATAACTCAGTTGCAGCAGCAGGTTGAAACTGAATTTGAGAAACATAAATCGCAGCTCAACGGTGTTTTCCAGGAATTTTCCGCGCGCCTCGAAACGGGCAAAGGGCTTGACGACGTTTTTACGGAAACGGTCGTCGAACATCTGCGTCTGGCGCGTGATGAAGGAGCGCGCATTACCGCGACGGCGATTGCCGAAGCGGAAGATATGGAGAAAGAATCCGCGCCGAAAGTCGGTATCAAAGAACTGAGCGACGCAATAAACGATATTACCGAACAAACTTCGCAAGCCGCGATTTTGAAAACTCTCGTCAATCACGCCGCGCAGTTTACGCCGCGCGGAGCGTTTTTCATCATCAAAAACGAGCATTTTGTCGGTTGGCGCGTTTTTGGCAAAGAAAATACTTCGGACGACCAAACCGTGCGCGAGGTTTTCTTTCCGCTGGCAACCTCAACTATTCTGGGCGAAGCGGTCAGGTCTCTGAGCGCGGTGGAAAGTTCTTACGGAACTTACGCCGGTGATTCAATTTATTTGAACAAACTGGGTTACGGTCATCCCGATAAAATGTTTGCCATTCCGCTGATCGCGCGCGGACGCGGCGTTGCCGTGCTTTATGCCGATTACGGAACGGAAGGCGAAAGCGTCAACGTCGAGGCATTGGAAGTTTTAGTGCGAATCGCCGGACTGACGGTTGAACTTTTAGCGGCTTCGCCGGGCGCGAAACCGGGCAGAGATGCCGAACCGCCGCCGGAAAGTTACGAATCCAAACAGCCGGACGAAAGTTCGCCGAAAGAAAGCGCGAAAACTGCGGCGGCGGATCAGTTTGATAGTCGGGCGGCTGAAAATGAATCGCCGAAAGAACATCAAACCGACAATGTTTACCAGCCTGCCGACGTTTATCAGCCGTCTGAAAACAAACCGGCGGAATTTTACCAGTCGCCTGCCGCCGAATCGCCGACCGCCGAAAATTACGATTCTTCAGACTTTGAAACGCCATCCGAAAGCGATTATCAATCGCCGAATCAAGGCGGCGGATTTTCTTTTCAGCCGAGTAGCGACAGTGAAAACGTCCGCACGGATTCGGCGGCGGCTGAAATTTTTCCGACGAATGACTATCCATATCAGAAAACGCCGGAAATCCAGCCGTTTGACGAACCTTATTCGTGGAATCAGCCGGAAGAAACGCCAGCCGACGAAGTTTCACATTCGTGGAATCAGCCGGAAGAACAGGTCGAAGAATACAAATCGAATTATTCGGACGAAATCGAAGTTCAGGAGTATTCGCCGTCTTATCAGTCTTCCGGTTCGGAAACCGATTTTTCTACGCCTTTGA
This sequence comes from Pyrinomonadaceae bacterium, assembly GCA_965217575.1. Lineage (GTDB taxonomy): Bacteria > Acidobacteriota > Blastocatellia > Pyrinomonadales > Pyrinomonadaceae. The sequence goes on from OZ244558.1 coordinate 3,389,231, forward strand.
CCGGCGGTTATCAATTTGAAAACGAATCGTCTTTCGAGTCGCCAAGCCAGTTTGAAGAAACTCCGCCGGCTTTTGAAAGTTCGCCTTACGCCGATTCACAATTTGAAACCGCTGAAACACCGACCTACGAAGCTCCGCAATATGAAGCTCCGCAAAATTTTTCGTTTGCTCAGGAACCGAGTTATGATTCTTACAAAGCCGATGAAAAAGTAGAAAGTTCGTTCAATGAACCCGCCGAAACGATAGTCGAAACGGTGGTCGAAGCTGCACCCGCCGCCGGAACAACTCGTTTTAGCGACCGCAATGTTGATTTGCCGATAGAAGTCAGCGAAGAAGAACGCCGTCTGCACAATGACGCGCGTCGTTTCGCGCGGCTGCTCGTTTCGGAAATCAAACTTTACAACGAACAAAAGGTCAAAGAAGGACGCGACGGGAGCGATCTTTACGAACGACTGCGCGAAGCGATTGACCGTTCACGCGAAATGTACGACAAACGCGTGCAGCCGCCCGTCGCCGCCAAATTCGATTATTTTCACTACGAATTAGTCAACACGCTGGCGGAAGGCGAGGAAAGCAGACTCGGCGCGAATTATCCGGGCGCGAAAGTTTAATTTTCTTTATAAGTAAAATTGAAAGCCGTTTGATTAGAAATTGAACGGCTTTTTTGTGTTTCTTTTCGTGTTTGTCGGCGGCTAATTTTCAATCGCATTAAACAACAGCGGAAAAGTTGCCAGCGACTGTCCGCGATATTGCGGGCGAAAACCGAATAAAATTATTTTGCCTTTGCCGATTTTGACTTCGACGAGCGCGGCTTTGCCGGCGATTTTTTCCGCGCCGAGAATATAACCGGAAAGTAAAATATCTTTTGGATTGTCAGGATATTTGGCGATAATTTGAACTTTTTCGGTTTCGCCGGTGGACGCTTGACCGCCCGCTGACGCAGACGGTTCTGACAAAACTTCAAACGCGGGCGAATCTTCAAACCACGCGATTGATTCTTTCGGCATTCCTTTGGCAATCGGATTGGCTGTGTCTAATTCGGTTCGCAGAATCGAGCCGGGAATATAAAAATCTTTGCTTGGCAAATTTTTCGTCACGTCTTTGATCGGCAGATTAAACTGTTCGATGGCGAAATCGGACGCGCGGTTGAGAAAAACCAGAGTTCCGCCCGCTTCGACAAATTTCCGCAGATTTGCCACGCCGTCCGCGCCGATTCCGCCCGTGTATTCGTCGGGCATCGAGCCTTTCGGGTAGCCGTTTAAAATTTGATTCGGCGATTGGTCGGGGAAGATGATTGTTGATTTTGAAGAGAAATCGGAATTGTGAATTTCGGCATCTTGCAAAGATTGTTGGCTGAAACAATATTCAGGTTGGTCAAATAACCATCGTGTCCAGCCTTCGTCTATTGTGGGGACGTGAGATTTATAAATAACAGCATTATTTATTTTGCCGCAACCGCTAGAACCTCTGCTGCCATTAGATATTTTATATGTGTAATGTCGAACAGGTTTTGCTTCGACATCCATCAAAAGAGAAAGTGTATGCGCCGTTACGTCATAAGGTGGGATAGGATTTCCTTTTTCATCTTTCAAGTTTGGATAGTTTTGTCTTTCTAAAATTGCCTTTGCAAAACTTCCGTAAGTCTGTGCTATTGGAACGAAAATTCCTTTATTTGTATAATCGAATTTTACTTGTGCGCGTTCTAAAATATCGGTTAATTGGCTTAATGCTTCGCCGTCTTTGTCATTTAGTAAAAATCCTTGCAAATCGCCGTCTTTTCGCGGTCTGATTGCTTCTCTACCAATCGCGTAAAATCGCGTCAGCCATTCTTCCCGATTGTTTGCCGCGTGTTTGAGCAGTGAAAAAGCCGCGCTTGTCATATAATTGGTGATGTCGCGCAGATGCCATTCGCCGCCTTTCCAGACGGGCGAAAAATTTGGCGTTTCTTTTTTCGCGTCATATCCTAAACCGCCGCGCAAATCTTCAAACTTGACTGTAATCGGCGTGGCTAATTTCGCCGACGCGGTTTCCGACAAAATCCGCACGCCGCCGTGATAATGCGAATAGGCGCGCGCCGGTGTCCAGGTGTCGTAAGTCGAATCGGTCGTGATGCCTGCAAAACCTTGCTCGCGTAAATCCTTCGCCATAAAATTGCCGAGTTCGGTGTAGCCTTCGACGATTTGTTTGGGAACATTTGGCTCGACGGGTTTCAAATACGGCGGCAGAAAAATGCGCGAACCGTATGCGCCCTGCTGGTGAATGTCGTGGACGATCTGCGGATGCCAGACGTTGTGAATTTTATCAACCGTCAACTGCGTTTCGATTTGCGTGAACGCATACCAATCGCGGTTGTCGTCGTGTCCGACGTATTTATTGTAAAGCTCCGGCGGCGACGTGCCTTCATACGGCGTGCCGAGCGTTTTGTCATACCAATTTTTGACAATATCCACGCCGTCGGGATTGAGCGACGGCACGAGCAAAATTATCGTTTCGTCCAAAATCTTCAATGTTTCCGCATCCGTCGCGTTCGCCAATTTGTCGGCGATGAGCATCGAAGACAGTTCCGAACCGACTTCCGTCGAATGAACGCCGCACGTTATCAGCACAATCGTTTTGCCTTCTTTTATCAAAGACTGCGCGATTTTATCGTTCGATTTTATCAGGCGCGGATCGGCTAATTTGTCGTTGATCTGTTTATATTTTTCGAGATTTTTTAAGTTTTCGGGCGCGGAAATCGTCGCGTAAACGAAAGGATTGCCGAGCGTAGATTTGCCGATTTCTTCGTATTTCACGCGATTTGACGCGGCGGCGAGTTTTTGAAAGTAATCAACCGTCTGCGCCCAACTCGCCAATTTTCGATCATCGCCGGGAGTAAAACCCAAAACATCTTTCGGCGCGGGAATTTTCGTCTGCGCCGAAATAGCAAAGGCGAACACGATTAACAAAATACAATGACGCAGTAACGCAGAAATAAATTTATTTTTCATTTTTTCGGAAAGCTCCGTTCGGAAATTTCAACAAGTGTAATTGATTTGCGGATTATTTAAAAGTTTTTCTGCTTGCTTGTTTGTTTGATGCAAGGTAAATTAGCGCAAGATTTTTAAATCCTTTCCCGTTGCATTTCAAAAAAAACTCGGAGGTTGTAATTTCAGTTTATGACTAGTAATCCATTTTTGGCGAGGTTTCGCCCGTATATTCCCGACGCGGTGGTCAATATGCGCGAGCTTTCAATTTTTCCGCTGATTGTCGGCACGATTCTCGGAATTATCTTCGGCGCGTCGTCACTCTATCTGGTTTTGAAAACCGGCTTGACCGTTTCGGCTTCGATTCCGGTCGCCGTTATTTCGATTACTTTATTTCGGCTGCTTTCCAAGATCGGAATTACAAAAGACGCGACGATTTTGGAAAACAACATCGTGCAAACCGCCGGAAGCGCGGGCGAATCAATCGCGTTCGGAGTCGGCGTAACGATGCCCGCGATTTTGATTTTGGGTTTCGATCTCGAATTCTGGCGCGTGATGCTGGTGGCGATTCTCGGCGGACTGCTGGGAATTTTGATGATGATTCCGCTGCGTCGCGCATTGATTAAAGAACAGCACGGATTTTTGAAATACCCGGAAGGAACGGCGTGCGCGGAAGTTTTAAAGGCGGGCGCGGGCGCGGAATCTCGCGCCGTCGCCAACGAATACGCCGATGTGAAAGTTTCGGAAACCGACGATTCGGCACTTCAGGGCGGAAAAATCATCTCAATCGGTTTCGTCGTCGGGTTTTTATTCAACGCGCTGATGCAGGTTTTCAGTTTTTGGAAAGGCGAACCGGAAAAGGTAATGCCCGACAATGTTTTGAAAGGCGGCTCGATTTCGCTCGAAAACAATCCCGCGCTGCTCGGTGTCGGTTACATTATCGGTCCGTATATCGCCGGAATTATGATGGGTGGCGGCGTTTTGTCGTATCTCGTTTTGATTCCGATGATTAAATTTTTCGGCTCCGGTTTAGCCGCGCCGCTCGCGCCGGAATTGACGAATACGATTGCCGAAATGTCGCCCGGACAAATTCGCGGCGCGTATATTTTGTATATCGGCGCGGGCGCGGTGGCGATGGGCGGAATGATCTCGCTAGCGCGTTCGTTGCCGACGATCTGGCACGGTTTGAAAGGCGGACTCGCCGATCTGCGCGGCGGTTCGCACGTCGAAGGCACGAGTTTGCCGCGCACCGATCAGGATATTTCGATGAAGTGGGTCGTCGTCGGCGTTTTGGTTTTAATCGCGGCGATTATGCTGTTTCCGCAATTGGGTTTAAGCGTTTTCGCCAATCCGATTGTTTCATTTCTCGGCGCGATTCTGATTATTATTTTGGGATTTTTGTTCGTCACGGTTTCGTCGCGCTTGACGGGCGAAGTCGGTTCGTCGTCGAATCCGATTTCGGGAATGACGGTGGCGACTTTGCTGATAACCTGTCTCGTCTTTCTGCTTTTAGGCTGGACGCAGCCCGACCCGTATTTCGTTACCGCATTGAGCATCGGCGGCATCGTCTGCATCGCCGCCTCGAACGGCGGCACGACTTCGCAGGATTTGAAAACCGGCTTTCTCGTCGGTTCGACTCCGCGCAAACAGCAGATTGCGATCCTCGTCGGCGCGCTCGGTTCGGCACTCGTTTTAGGTCCGCTGCTTTTGGTTTTAAATAACACCGAAACTTATTATCAAAAAGTTGATCCGGCTTCGGTCGTCGCCAGTCACCGCGTGACAGAAGACCAGCTCTTCCGCCAAAACGGAAAACTGCAAGCCGAAACCGTCGCCAACGGGAAATACAAAGGCGTTGACACGAACACTTACCGCGTCTGGCAGAACACCGATCCGCAGAACGGGCAGGTCGGCAAATATCTGATTAATATGCAGGGCGAGCCGGTTTATTTCGTTGATCCGGGCATCAACGGCATCGTCAAAAAAGACGAAGACGGCAAAGATTTAACGCGCTACGACGCGCCGAAAGCGACTTTGATGAGCTATATCATCAAAGGAATTTTAAGCCAGCAACTGCCGTGGGGATTAGTGATTCTCGGCGCGATGATCGCCGTCGTTCTCGAACTCGCCGGCGCGCCGTCGCTCGCCTTCGCGGTCGGACTTTATTTGCCGATTTCCACTTCATCGCCAATTTTTATCGGCGGTTTGGTGCGCTGGGGCGTGGACAAATATCTGAAACGCAAACTCGCCCGCGAAAATTTGACGGAAGAACAGATCATCGCCGAAACCGACAAATCGAACGGCGTGCTGCTCGCCTCCGGCTACATCGCGGGCGGCGCGATTGCCGGAATTTTGATCGCTCTGTTTAGTCTCGATTACGGAATTTTGAAAAGTCTCAAGAACATCAAAGACGGCTTTGAAACGTGGGCGAAAACAAATAATCCGTTTTTTGAAGGACCGATGTCCGATTTGCTCGCCCTGATTCCGTTTGTAATTCTCGCCGTTTTTCTGTATTTGGTCGGGCGCGAGATATTTTTGACGGGCAAAAAGAAGAATTTATAAATTGATTGAAATCAACAAATTCAACTTCGCCGCCGCGTTAAAATTACGCGGCGGCTTTTTGTTTATTCGGACAAAAATTATTTTCCCGAACAAGTTGGGTTTATGTTATCATTGCCGAACTACACATCTCTATAAAAAGGAAATCTCAAATGAAAATTCGCAGACAATTTTTTCGATTAATATTTTTGGCGTTGTTTTTTCTTCTCAACTTTTCCTTTGTTCCGGCGCAGCAAGGCAGCGGTTCGGGAATCGGCACAAGCGGCGTTATGTCGCCACCTTACGAAAAAGAAGATGACACCACAGGCTCGGTTGTGCGCGGGCGCGTTTTTTATCAGGATACGAGCCGACCGGTGCGGCGCGGCTGGATCGGTTTTCAAAAAATACGCGAATTGATTGAACCGAAAAACGACAGCAGCGAAGGAAAAATTACGGTTGTCAGTCGCAGTTACGGCAATGAAAAATACGTTTTGACGAATGACGAAGGCGAGTTTGTGATGAAAGGCGTAAAAGCCGGTGTTTATCAGCCGATTGTTAAAGTTCAAGGCGTTTTGAATCCAGGTTACAACGACGCTGACAATCCGAATTTTCAGCAAATTACGATTGACGGCGTGAGCGAGATTCAGACGAACATCGGGGTTCAGCGCGGCGGCGCGATAAGCGGACGAGTTTTATACGCCGACGGCGAGCCGGTAATCGGCGCGAGAATACAGATTTTGACTAAAAAGGACGAGAGATTTACCTATTTTTCCGGTGATCAAAGTGGAAATAATTCGTTTGTTACGGATGACCGCGGCTTTTATCGTTTTACCGCGCTTCCGGCGAACGAATATATTGTATTTGTTGCTGAATTATCATCTCAGAACGGTTCGGGAAATTCGACAAATGGCTATATTTCTAATAGCAATGATTCGATATTGAAAACTTTTTATCCGAATGCCGCCGAAGTAAAGAATGCGAAACCGCTCAACGTGTTTCTCGGACAGGAATTGTCGGATATAAATCTGACTGTCAATGACCGTCGTTTGTTTAAGATTTCCGGTTCGGCAGTGGCGAAAGGCAATAATTTACCGCTGAAAGATATGCAAATTTCGTTTCAGAAAATCGGTGAAGATATATCTAACAATTATAGTTCTAATTCGTCAAAACAGACAGAAACCGACGCGCGGGGAAATTGGATATTGGTAGATTTACCGGCGGGAAAATATCGCTTAACAGCGGCGGCGAAAAATAGCAGCGATTACGACGGCAATCAGCCGGAACCCATTGCAAATCAGCCGAAATACGCGCCGGTTTCCAAAGAAATCGAGATCGGCAATGAAAATTTAACCGATGTTTTATTTGAAATTCCGAAACAGGCGACGATTTCCGGCACGGTAACGGTTGAAGACGGCAAACCGCTGCCCGATTATGTTACGTTCGGAGCTTTTGACGAGGAAAAGGAAACAAATTCGTCGGCGTATCTGAGAAATCAAATTGATAAAAATAATCAGGCGCAGAAACCGAACAACGAATTTCACATTGAAGGACTTTCCGCCGGCAAGTATTTTCTAACGGCTTCGACCGGCGGCAAATATTTTGCCAAATCAATCACATTGAAAAACAGCGACGCGAAAAATACGCCGATTGAAATCAAAGACGGAGAAAATATCGAAGGAGTGCAAATTGTTTTGAGCGCGGATTCCGGCATCGTCAAAGGCAGAATCAACAATTACAAAAACGAAGGACGCACCTTTATCGCTTTGATTCCCAACGTAAAATCGCGGATGCGGGCAGAAAGGTTAATCGGCGGCGGCGGTATTCCGAAGGCGAACGGTGATTTTGAATTTGATGCTGCGCCGGGCGAATATTTGGCAATTATCGGAACGGACGCGAGTCGCCCGAAATCCGAAGCCGATTTTGATGAATGGTTTAAAAAAGTTGTCAAAGACGCGCCGAAAGTTACGATCAAAAAAGGCGAAACAACCAATATAGATTTGGATTACCCAAAATAAGCAATCGGATCAACTTCGCCCGCAATTTCAAATCCGCGCAGCCGCAGAGCGCACGAATCGCACGTTCCGCACGCCAAATCTTCACTGCGGTAACACGACCAACTCAAATGAAGCGGCGCGCCCATTTCGATTCCTTTTTTGATGATTTCGGCTTTTGATAATTTGATAATCGGCGTTTTGATTTTGATATTCGTGTCGGGTTTCGTGCCGACTTCGATGGTTTTTTCAAACGCCGCGTAAAATTCCGGTCGGCAATCCGGGTAGCCGCTCGAATCCTCGCTGACCGCGCCGACATAAATCGAATTTGCGCCAAGAACTTCCGCCCAACTCGTCGCAATCGCCAGCATATTCGCGTTGCGAAACGGCACGTAACTCGTCGGAATTTCTTTCGATTCCAAATCCGCTTCCGAAACTTCGATATTTTTATCAGTCAAAGATGAGCCGCCGATTTTCGCCAGATATTCAATCGAAACTTCAAGCCGCTTTTCGACATTATAAAAATCGGCGATGTCATTAAACGCTTTTCGCTCGCGCTTTTCCGTCAATTGCCCGTAAGAAATGTGCAAAAACGCGATTTCGTCGTTTTCCTGTTTGGCAATCGCGGTGGTAACGCACGAATCCATTCCGCCGGAAACCAGACAAATTGCTGTTGAATTTCTATTCATCAATTCTTGAAGTTCTTAAATGTTCGCAGACAATTGAAACAACTTGCTCCACAGTTTCGCCATGTTTTACTTCAGGACTTCTATTCGTTTCAAGAATAAATGGACATTGCCCGTATGAATTCTCAATTTGAATATCGTCATCCGAATTTTCAGTCAGCCAGAAATACCAAATTCCATCATCATCAGATGGAAATTTAACTTTCAATTGTTTTACATTAACATTTGAAAACAGTTGCTTAACCAACTCAATTATTTTATTTATGTCCCTTTGTTTTTTCATCGCAGTTTAAACTCCGTGAACATCTTTTCCCCAAATATATTTGTGTAACTGCAAATTAAGCCGAACTTTCAAACCGCTTTGTGCAACATTTTCAGCGATTTTCTGCAAATTTTCAATTCCGAAAATCGGCGAAATTAAAATTTCTTTCGCGCGTATTTCCAAATCGTATTTTGCAATAACTTCTTTCGCAAACTCCCAATCATTCAAATTTGCGATGACGAATTTTATTTCGTCTTTCTCCGCATTCAATTTTTCCAGATTTGCCCAGTGATTTCTCTCGCTTTCGCCCGACGCGGGACATTTTACGTCTAAAATAATTTTCGCTCTTCTGTCAACTTTTTCCGTCGAAAAAAATCCGCCGGTTTCGATTAAAACTTCGTAATTTTGATCGCAAAGTTCCGTAATAAACGGAAAAACATTTTTCTGCGCGAGCGGATCGCCGCCGGTCACTTCGACTAAATCGCAGCCGAAATCTTTTAATTTGGCGAAAATTTCTTCAAATGTGAATTTTTCGCCGCCTGTAAAAGTGTATGCGCTGTCGCACCAGACGCAGCGCATCGGGCAGCCGGTCAAACGCACGAAAGCGCACGGTCGTCCGGCGTGTGACGATTCGCCTTGAATTGACAGAAAAATCTCCGTGATGCGTAAAAACATTACAGAACAACAGCGTTGGTTAGCGGCGATTTCGTTACGGAACGACCTCAAACTGCACGAATTGGGCGGCAACTTTATTCTTTTCTTTCGCCGAATTATCGGTCGTGACGATTTGCAGAATATAATCGCCGGTCGGTATTTCCGTTCCCAAATTTATCGCGCCCGAATATTGTATTATTTGCAAATTCGTTTGTCCCGTTAGGCTGACCGGAATTTGTTTGCCTTCAAAAAGGAGTTTGCCGTCGTGGAACATTCTGGTCTGCGTTTGCAGTTGCGGCGGCTGTTTGGCGTTGTAAATTTCAAAGCCGTAGCGCAGAATCGTGCCGCGTTTAAATTGTCGCAGCGAAGTGCTTAACAGCGGATCAACGCCGGACGCGGTTTTGTCGCGGTCAGCCGCGCTCTGACCGGATTCTTTGCTCCACTGTTCGACCGTCAGATTTTCCAAAACCATTCCCGAAAGCGTCAGACGATTGTTTTTAATATTCGGAACCTCGATAAACTGGCTGGCGGAACCCACTTTTTCGCCGTTGTGGTCGCGCACCGCGACGCGCATTTGATACGCGCCCGCTTTTTTGATTGGGAAAGTAAAATAATAAACGAAACCGTCTTTTATGATTTTCTGGTAGTTTTCAGCGTCGAGCGTCAGCGTATATGTTTTACTGAGTTGGTCAACCGGCACACCGCCAGTGCCGTAACTGACCGCTAAAACGTCGAAAACTGCTTTTTTCTTGCCGGTCGGCTCGTCCGTAAATTTCAAGTCTTTGGCGTTGATATAAACAAATGAACTGACGGAAGCCGCCTGTTTCGCGTCGCTTTTAAAAATCGTGTTCAGGCTTAGATTGATGTCGTTGACCGCGAACGGCGAACTTAAAGCCGTCAAAATCTGCTGTTCGGGCGACAAATTAGTCGGTTTTTTGAATTGCTCGTCGGTTACGCCGAAAAATCCGCTGCGGTAGCGAACGTCTGTGTTTTTTCGTTTCACCTTGACTTCCAATTTATTAAATCGGCGTGTTTTCGGGTCGAAAGTGTCCGTGTCGGGTTCGTAGCCGATCAAATAATAACTCTGGTCGTCGAGAATTTTACGAATGCCGCCGCTCAAATCGTTATTGTTGATGATCGGAAAACCGCCGGTTTGTTTAGCCAGGTAAACCAAGCCGTCCTGTGTGTCTAAAAGTTCATCGCGGCGGTCTGAAAGCCGTCCTTCAATATCGGTGGCGGAAAGTGAACTGGTGTTGTCTTCAGCCGTTAATCCGAGCGTTTGCAATCCGCGCGCGTCCATCGTGTAAACGACGACCGACGCGCGATTCGCCAAATCCACTAATTGCCGCAGAGAGTCCAGAACTCTCGTCGAATCCTTGAAACCGTCTTTATCCTGAGAAAAAAGTTTGAAGCCGTCCGACAGCAGCATTATTGATTTGCGTCCCGGCAGTTCTTTCATTCCGCGAACGACGTAATTGATCGCGCCGAGCGTTCCGGTGGCGAAAATATCTTGTCTGAAATCGTTCGCGCCCCGGTTAAAATTCTTTTCCGCCGCCAATTGGTCGTCGCTGATGTCCGCGCCGTTGGCTTTCGCCTGTTCGAGCGGTGTCGCCTCAATCGCGGCAAACGCGCCCACGCCGCCCGAACCGATTGAATTCCACTTGATTTTGTCAATCGCGGCGAGCAGTTGACGTTTGTCGGAAGTGAATTGCTGAAGCGCGCCGCTGCCCGCGCCGGTGCGGACAATGGCGACCAAATCGCCGTCCTGCATTTGCTCTTCGACAAATTTTCGCAGCGCGAGACGCACGAAATGAGTGCTTTCAAATGAGAGCGACAAATCATCAACGACCAGCGCGATGGTCCGGCGCACCTGTTCAGGTCTAAGGTTGGTCGGCGGAATCGGAACGGCGAGTTTATCGTTTTTATCGAATTTCGTGATCTTTTGATTTTGTTCCGACTCGGCGGAAATAAACGAAAGATTCGTGATATTCTGTTTTACGCCGTTTTCGTAAACTTCAAAATCGTCAGGATTCAGGTCTTTGACGATTTTGCCGTTTTTGTCAGTCACGGTAACATCAACCTGAACCAGCGCGGTCGAGATTTTTACGACATCCTCATTGTCCGGCGGTTTCGGAGTCGGCGTGGGCGTAACGGCGGCGGATTGAGATAAACTTTTCAAAGCGCAGAAAAGAAGCAAAGTGAGCGCGGGAAGAACTTTTTTCATTGCAAACCTCCAAAAAATCAAACAGTTTTGGTATCATACAACAAAGCTCGCCTTTTAGAAAGAGTTTTGCTTTCAGCGAAGGACAAATCACATCAATCTTTCCGCATCAAAAAATTCGGGAGTAATCATTTCAATAATGCCTTTTTACAAATATTCAATTTTAACGCTTTTTATATTAATCACGGGATTTCTTCTGGTTCCATTTGCGGCGAGCTGCGCGGCGATCACGCCGCAGCAGTCGGAGGAAAAAGTTCTCGAAGTTTTGCGGCAAATGACCAGAGACGGCAAATTGCCGCCGGAAGATGTCGTGCTGAAAATCGAAGCGACATTTCCCAATTCGCGCACCGGCGCACTGGCGAAACTTTTGCGGGCGCGAATTCATTTTGAAAATAACGATTACAGCGGCGCGGCGGAAATTCTTAATTTAAATATCTTCCGCGAAAAAACGACGGTCGGCGATTACGCGCTGTGGCTGCGCGGCAGATCGCTGCAAAAAGCCGGAAAAAACGCCGAGGCGATGACCGTTTTTGAACAGCTTATCAAAGAATTTCCGACTTCACTGCGAACGCGCGAAGCGTATCTGCTGTGGGCGAACGGCGCGGCGCAAACGGGACAGAACGCGAAAATTCCCGAATTTCTGCAAACATTAAACAATCAGCACGATGGCGACGCGCTTCTTTTAACCGCGAAATCTTACGAAATCGCAGGCAACCAGGCGCAGGCGATTAATTTTTATCGTCAGGCATATTTTTACGGTGCGAGCGAACCCGCCGCTTTAGAAGCCGAAGTGAAATTGAGGGAACTGAATCAGCCGCTGACGGCGCAGACGGCGGAAGAAATCAATGTTCGCGCCGATAAAGTGTACGGAGCGAAAAATTACAGTGAAGCCGTCAAATCTTACACCGATTTGCTGACGAATTTTCCGAATACGAGTACGCCGCAAGTTAATTTGAAGCGTTTGATCGCTTATTCAAATCTTCGCAAAACTCCCGAAGCGCAGCTCGCTTTCAATTTAATTCCGATGTCGGCGGACGAAAAAGAACAGGCGTTTTACGAACTCGCCAACGCTTTTGCCAGAAATAAACAATGGTCGGAAGCCAAGCAAATCATTACTGATATGCGCGAAAAGTTTCCAAAAAGCAAATGGACACCGAAAGCGATGATCGCCGTCGGAATGGCGGCGCGCGACGCGCACAACAGCGCGGATGAAAATTATCTTTTGCGAACGGCGATTGCCGCTTACCCGGACGCGGTTGATGTCGCCGGAGCGCAGTTTGAACTCGCTTGGACGGAACACGAAAACAACAATTTTCCCGTCTCTTCGCAGTTGCTGACCGAACATCTGGCGCGCTATGTTGACGAAGACAACACCAATCGCGGCAAAGCCGGTTACTGGGCGGCGCGGGATTCGGAACGCGCCGGAAAAATTGCCGAAGCCTGCGCTCTTTACGACGCAACGACCTATCGTTACGGCGCGAACTGGTATGGTTATCTTGCGTTGGGGCGTTTGACGACGATGCGCGGGCAGGGAAAATGTCAAACGCCACCGCAGTTTCCCGCCGGTTCGCTGATTCCGCAAGCCGTCGCTAACTTGAAAGTGGTGACGGTCGCGCCGGAAACCGCGACATCGAAAGAATTGGAACGAGCGGCAAACGCGGAAGAATTAAGCACCATTGGACTTTTCGACTGGGCGATTGACGAACTCAAAGAAGCGAAAAAGGCCTCTGACAACAGCCCGAAAATAAATCTCGCGCTGGCAAAATACTATCGTTTGAAAGGCGATAACGTCAACGCGCTGTTGTCTTTGGCGAAAAGTTACCCGGATTACGCGCAGATGTTTCCCGAAGAAATGGGGCGCGAAGAATGGGACATTTTTTATCCGCTGACGAACTGGAAAGACATCAAATATTGGTCAAAACAGCGCGCGCTCGACCCGTTTCAAGTCGCCGGTTTTATTCGGCAGGAAACGATTTTCAACCCGACCGCGAAATCCGGCGCGAACGCTTACGGTTTGATGCAGCTTTTAATTCCGACCGCCCGCGCGATGGCGCGAAAATATAATTCGAGCGCGACCGACATTTCCGCCGCGTCGCTTTTTCAGCCGGCGTTAAATATCGAACTCGGCACGGCGTACATCCGCGACCAATACGACAAATATCTCCGCACGGAATTCGTCGCCGTCGCCTACAACGCCGGTCCCGGTCGCGTCACGCAATGGCAAAATACGTTGCCGCCCGAAATGGACGAATTCGTCGAAGAAATCCCGTTCAAAGAAACCAAAGGCTACGTGCAGGGCATCATCCGAAACTCCGCGCAATACCGCCGTTTATACGACGACAACGGGAATTTCAAAGCCAACGTCGGCGCAAGACCTCTGCGCGGCGAAGTTGATTCAAAATCGCCCGAACAATTTGCGAAGGAATTTCCCGAAGTTATGCTTGATAAAAACGCGGAATAACTTTAAAAACGAGTTTTGCTTTATGTGAAACGTGTTGCCGAATTTATGTTAGTTCTCTCTCTTCAATTATTTGCATGTTTTTTTACTCGATAGTAAAAATAAAGTCCATTACGCTCAATCTCATTAATTTTATCATTTAAGTCGGCGCGTCCCGCTTCAATGAATAAACCAGTTCCAATTATAGCCGCCGCAATTCCAGACAAAGGACTAATCGCGGCTCCTAAAGCGTATGAAGAACCTGCTATGCTTCCCAAATAACCATATTTGTCCACAATTCTACGTTCCCAGAATTTCTTGAATGAAACGGATTGTAACTTTTCTTCTATTTCCTGTAATGCTGGTTCCACGTTGGATTGATATGTCGTTTGAACATCTGATGGAAAATCTTTGTCCCATACAGCCGTTTCAATATCGTTACTAAGATTTATCATTTCTGCACGAAAACTAACTAACGGACGCTGTAATTCATTTCGTAAGTCCAAAAGTTCATCCATTTTTATGTCAAACACAGGAAGACGGTCAAATAAATCAGCCACAAGTCCAATCTGCTTGCTCTTTTTAATGTTTCTAATTCCAGTTAAAATTTTGCCTTCCTCTAAACCTAATTTGACTAATTTGTTTGTTTCTTCATCAAACATGGGATGAGTATTAGTTGAATTTAATATGTCTTGAACTACTGATACATATTCTTGTGCAAGTTCATCATTAACGGAAGATGAAAAAGGATGTATTTCTAAAAGATTATTTTTAATTGCAAGTTTAATTTCATCGAATCCAAAAGTGTCAAGTTTTTCATTAAATTCGATTCTTAGTTTCTCCCAAATTTCTGGGAACTTTTCGGTAAAGCGAGATATTTTAATTTTCTCCTTTCGCGTCAAAAGAATAGGATTTCGTTTGAGAAGTTGATGCAAATTTTGAAGTTCTAATAGATTTACTGTATTTGGATTTAAAGATTCAATTGCTGGAACAAAGCTCATCAATATATCAAACTGTTGAACCGTATTCGTAGGAAGATTTCCAATTAGATGAAAACTTGTTGCCATCCAAACTGTCATACTACATAATTTCACTCGGTCAGCATATAAAATAGAAGCCTTTGTCAATCGTAGATCGTGTTCTAAAATTTTTGGATTTCCGAACTCAATATCAGGAGTTGCTGCAATAGAAATGTGAAGATTATTTTCGCTCATAAATTAGAATTGTCGAAGTATAACAACAAACCATCAAAAATGTATCTTTTTTTACAATAGATTTATTTTGACAGAATCCGATAAACACCGACCGACAATCTTTCTGCAAAACCTTCTTCGACCAATGCGCGGTTTGCTAAACCAGCTTCTTTGCGCGAGATTCCCAAGGCTTTTGCCAGTTCACCGCGTATTGTTGTCTCAGTCATTTGCAGAAAGGCGCGGGCGATTTCGATTAATGCTTTATCGCGGGAAACTTTTACGGACATTTCTTTCGGAAAACGCGCTTCGGTTAATGTCCAGATGTATGTAAACTTCGGCTGATAAAGAACTTCCTGCGGCACGACTTTCATCGCGCGCTGCAATTCGTCTAAGGCTTTGGTCAGTTTTTGGCGGTTCTCGATTTTTGCTTCGGCGCGTAAATCCGCCGTTCCCATTTCCCATTCTTTTCGCAAAACTTTCAAAACTTTGTTCGCGTCTGCCGATAAAACATCTTTTTCACAATTTTTCGGAACGCCCCAAACCGCGTTGAAATATGGAACAAGACGCGGCGCGACGAACATTGCGCGTCCCTTGCAGAGTTTGCCGTAATAAACTTTTCCGTGTCGCATCACTTCGTCTTTGAGCGTCCACGCCAAACTCATTTCGTAATCTTTCTGCACGTTGCGCGGCGAATGCGCGTCGCGTCTGCCGCAGACGGCGATGTACACCGACGGCAAATTCGTCCGCGCGTCGGTCAGCGCGAGACAAAATCCTAAATCTTCGACCAACGCTTCGACTTGCGGCGCGGTTTCGATTTTTAAAATCTCTTCGCGCCGCCATTTGCGGTCACGAAATTGTTCGGTTTCCTTACTTAATTCGGTTATTTGACTCAAATTAAAACCTCTCGAAAATTACTTTTGTAAAGCTAAGATAAATTAAAAATCCGCCGTTTGCGAATCCGGCAAAATGAAATTTGCGGAACCGTAAAATCATTTACCGATTTGAAATTTTTTTTGTTGTTGAGATTTTCTTGAAACTTTTGTCTCATTTCGCGCATCTATTTATTAACTTTTATAAACGGAAAAGGTGGGAAAAAGATGAAGAAAGCGAGAATACTTTTATTTACATTGTTAATTTTATGTTTTTCGGTCGGCGGCGCGTTCGCCCAGGAATCGCCGATTGTTAAAACCAATTTGAGTCAGACGGAAATTGACCGCATCGTCAAAAACTTTACGACGAAAGAAGGTGAATTTCGTGACGCGCTCAAAAATTATATTTTCAACCGCGATGCGACCATTCAAACAATCGGAATGGGCGGACAAGTAACCGGAACTTATCATCGGGATTCTTCACTGACTTTTAACGAAGAAGGCAAAAGATTTGAAAAAATCACCTATTTTCCCGTTCCGACGATTACGGAAATTCAGGTTACGCCGGAAGATTTGGAAGATTTGGGCGGCATCAACCCGTTCGCTTTAGACCCTTCAGCGGTCAATCTTTATAATTTTAATTACGTTGGAAAAGAGAAAATTGACGAACTCAATTTGTATGTTTTCGATGTTGCGCCGAAAGTAATGCCCGACCCGAAATCGAAAGTGCGGGTTTTCACGGGCAGAATTTGGGTTGACGACCACGACTTGCAGATCGTGAAATCGAAAGGCAAAGCCGGTCCCGAATACAAAAACAATCGTTATCCGGTGGTCGAAACTTGGCGCGAAAATATTGACGGAAAATATTGGTTTCCGGCTTATTCTTCGTCCAACGACGAACTGGTTTTTGATAACGGACAAGCCGTTAAACTAAAAATGCGGGTTCGCTACACCGATTACAAACAAGGCATCGGCGACGTGAAAATTTTGGAAGATACGGTTCAAAACGTCCCGAATTCGCCAACGCCGACTCCCAGCCCGAGTCCGACACCGAAAAAACCTTAATTTCAATGGATAATTGATAGTGGACAATATTTTTGATTTTTTTTTCTTAAATATTATCCAATTTTCCGCTATCAATTATCCATTTTCCATTTCATCTGCAATCGCGCCGCGCGTTTTTTCGAGCAGATTCATCAAATCCGTTTCCGCCGTCAAACCTTTCGTTTCAATCGGCGGAAGCAGCACGATTTCCATCGTCGC
The DNA here is from genome assembly GCA_965217575.1 of Pyrinomonadaceae bacterium. Classification (GTDB taxonomy): domain Bacteria; phylum Acidobacteriota; class Blastocatellia; order Pyrinomonadales; family Pyrinomonadaceae. Next base: position 3,406,305 of record OZ244558.1, read on the forward strand.
CGGATTCACCACGCCGGTTTTTTTGCCCATAATATAATCGGTATTTTTGAAAACGACGGGTACAATCGCCGCGCCGGTTTGCAGCGCGAGATGAAACGCGCCCTTTTTAAACGGCAAAAGTTCACCCGGCATCGCCCGTGTGCCTTCGGCAAAAATTCCGAATGAATAACCGCTTTCGACCAATTTTCGCGCCTTGTCCAGAGTTTTTTTCGCGCGTTCGGGGTTTGTGATCGGTCAATCGTCAGAAAATTGATAAAACTGATTCCGCGACCCAAAACCGGCACTTTCAAAATCTCCTTTTTCGCAATCAACCCGACTTTTTTGCCCGTGTAGGCGAAAAGCGCGGTCGTATCAATGTACGATTTGTGATTGGCGACGAAAATATACGATTTATTTTCTTCGAGATTTTCCTTGCCGCGCACTTCGACCTTCGCGCCCGACGCACGAATCCACGTTTTTGCGCCCCACATACAAAACGGGTACAGCCAAATCTGTCGGTTGATGATTTGCAAAATAATCATCATCGGCAACGCGCCGAACAACAGGAGAATTCCGGCGACCGTCAAACTCCACCAATAACGAAGTTTGCCAATGAAACTCGATTTGTGAGAATCTACGAAAGGAAAAATTAACTTTTCATTATTTTTGACGGCGAGGGAAATATTTTGAACATTTTCAATTTCAGATTGCATCGGTTTTCGTTTTTTAGCTATAAATTAAAACATTTTGCTGCGATTTTCGCGTTTCTGTCGGCAATTTACATTTTACCGTTAAATGCTCAGACGCAAAATGTTCCGTCGCCGCAGTCGGTTCTCGGTTTTCATCCGACCGACGATAAAACCATCGCCGATTGGTCACAGATTACGAATTATTTTGCGAAATTGGACGCGGCGAGCGACAGAGTAAAAGTTCAGGAAATCGGCAAAACGACGCTCGGAAAACCTTTAATCGTCGCGTTTATCTCGTCGGCGGACAATATTAAAAATCTTGAAAAATACAAACAAATTAATCAAGAACTCGCTGACCCGCGAAAAATTCTTCCTCCTGTTGGAGTTCCTCCGGAATTTCTGAATAAATTTCCTCCACTTGGTTTGCTTCACGAAGGTAAAACGATTGTTTCGATTTCCTGTTCGATTCACTCGACGGAAATCGTCGCGTCGCAAATGTCAATGAATCTTGCTTACGAACTCGCGTCAAAAAACGACGACGATACGAAACAGATTCTCGACAATACGATTTTGCTGTTGATTCCGTCGTCAAATCCCGACGGCATTAACATTGTGGCGAATTGGTATCGGAAAACTCTGGGAACGAAATACGAAGGAACTTCGCCGCCTGAACTTTATCATTATTACGCCGGTCACGACGACAACCGCGATTGGTTTATGATGAATTTGAAGGAAACGCAGGCGATTACGAAGTTTTTCTGGCAGGAATGGTACCCGGAAATCGTTTACGACGTGCATCAGCAGGGGCAAACCGCGTCGCGTTTTATCACGCCGCCGTTTTTCGATCCGGCAAATCCGCGCGTTGATCCTTCGATTCTGCGCGAAGTCGGTTTGCTCGGCTACAAGATGGCGGCTGATTTAGAAGCCGCAAACATCGCGGGCGTGGCGACGAATTCGACTTACGACACTTGGTGGCACGGCGGTTTTCGGAGTGCGCCTTATTATCACAATTCCATCGGAATTTTGACCGAAGCGGCGAGCGCGGATTTGATGTCGCCGGTGACAATTACGAAAGAACAACTGCAAAAAAATCGTCCGGCGCGCGGTTTGCCGAATCTGTTGGAAACGGCGACGAATTTTCCCGATGTTTGGCAGGGCGGCGAATGGCATCCGCGCGATATTGCGCGAATCGAACTGATTTCTTCACGCGGACTTCTAGAGATGGCGGCGAAATTCCGCGAGCGTTATTTGCAGAATTTTTACGATTACGGGAAAGCCAATCTCGCTGCGAAAGAAGACGAACCGCAGGCTTTTATCGTTTATGCCGGACAGCCGCACGCCGAAACGGTTTCGCGGTTTCTCGAAATTTTGTTACAGCAGGGAATGGAAATTCAGCAAATGACGCGCGAACTCGAAGTGACGCACGTCAAAAATCAAAAGGAATTTCACGAAGTTCCGCTCGGAAGTTTTCTCGTTTTCGTCAATCAGCCGCAGAAAAACAATGTTTTGAGTCTGTTTGAAAAACAATTTTACCCGGAGAGATTAAACGCCAAAGGCGAAGCCGAAGTGCCGTATGATGTCGCAGGCTGGACGCTGCCGCTGCAAATGGGGATTGATTACGATGAGGTCATCACCATTAAAGATTTGGCGAAATATCAAAACACGCTGAAACCTCTGGAAAACATCAATCAGGCGCGTAAGGTTTTAAATCTCGAACCGCACAAAGAAGCGTTCGCCAAACTGCCGAATCCGCTGAAAACAAATCCGAAAATCGGACTTTATAAAGGCTTTACGGGTTCGATGGACGAAGGCTGGACGCGGTTTGTTCTCGACACTTTTCAAATTCCTTTTTCGTCCGTTTCGGATCAAGATTTTCGCTCGAACAATCTAAATTACGACGCGATAATTTTGCCCGCCGACGGCGAAAACTCCATCGTCAAAGGTCTGAGCGCGGAGCGTTATCCGGCGGAATACGCGGGCGGAATCGGCGAATCAGGCGTTGAAAATCTGAAGAAATACGTCGAAAACGGCGGGAAGCTGATCTGCTTTGACGATTCGTGCGAAATGGTTATTAAACAATTCAATCTGCCGGTGAAAAATGTTTTGAACGGTTTGAAACGCAGCGAATTTTACGATCCGGGTTCGATTGTTAAATTGAGAGTTGACACGAGAAATCCGTTGGGCAAAGGTTTGAGCCAAGAAACGCCCGCTTATTTTACCAACAGTTCGGCGTTTGAAATTTCGGACGACAGCAAAGTAAAAACAGTGGCGATTTACGCGGAAAGAGATTCGCTTTTATCCGGCTGGACGCTTGGCGAAAAATATATGAACGGCAAAACCGCGCTCGCCGAAGCCGATTACGGCAAAGGCAAAATCGTGCTTTTCGCCTTTCGTCCGCAGCATCGCGGGCAGTCGTGGGGAACCTTTCCGTTTATTTTTAACGCGCTCGAAAAGTAGAAGATTTTTAGCCATGAACAAACAAGAAAAGACGCGAAAAAGCGCAGGAGTAATTTTTCTCCGTTTGTGTTATTTTCGTGTTTGTTCGTGGCTAAATAAATTTATCAGTTGCAGAATTAATCTCTTTTTTCTATTTTTCCCAGCAGTTGATTAAATCGCGGATCTTCACGAAGCGGCGCGAGAAGTTTATCATTTTCATACCACGGTTTGTTTTCGTTGCCGAGTTTAATGGCGCGTTCCATCCAGTAAAAGGCTTCGTCAATTTCGCCGATTTGGGTGCAGGCGGAAGTCATCCAGTAAGACATATCGTGATCGGCTTTGGCTAGAGCGCGAGCTTTTTCCGTCAACTGCGCTCTGGCTTCTTCGCTCCGTCCGATATTGCCCAGATAAATTGCGTAAAGTATGTGAATTCCGTCCATTTCTTCATTTTCACGTAAAACTTCCTCGATCATTTCAATCGCTCCGGCAGTATCGCCGCGATAAAAAAGAATGGTCGAGCGGAAAATTCTGATCATCGGATGATTCGGTTCGAGTGCCGCGCCTTTATCCAATTCGCGCATCGCTTCGTCGTAAAGTTTTTCGTAAAGGAAAATGCGGGCGCGATTGTAGCTGGCGACGACTTTTGCCAGCGGGTCGAGCCGCACGAGTTTTTCCCACGCCCGTAGTGACTTTTCGTATTCGCCGTCGAGCCGATACATCGTTCCTTTAACGAAATAAAGCGGTGCTTGATTGGGAAACTGTTCCTGTAAAACATTGATTTCCGTCCACGCTTTTTTCTTTTCGCCGCGCGAAAGATAGATGAAAACGACCAAAACCCGCGCTTCGACGACGTTCGGATCATACATAAACGCTTTGCTGAACGCGGCTTCGGCGTAAGTGTAATCTTCGGCGGTTCCCATTCCTTTGAAAACGCGATTGGCGTAACACGCGCCCAAACCGCTGTAAGCGAGCGCGAAATGCGGATCGAGTTCGATGGCGTGTTTGAAGTTAGCGATGGCGGCTTCGCAATCTTCATTGGCGACGGTGCGAAAGATAAATCTGCCGAAATTATCGCGTCCGCGCAGAAATTCTTCGTAAGCCTGCGGACTTTCAGTGGCGCGGCGACCGAGTTTTTCCTGTTCGCCGGGTGAAAGTTCAAGCCGCAGACCTTCAAGAATGCGGTGCGCGATGTTATCCTGCAAAGCGAGAATGTCGTCGCCCTGCGCGTCAATTCTATCGCTCCACAAAATATCGCCGGTGATTACGTCGAGCAGTTGCGCCGTCACGCGCAGACGGTCGCCCGCGCGCAGAAAACTCGCCGATAAAACGGCGTGAACGCGCAATTCTCTGCCGACTTCGCGCGCGTCAATTTCCTTGCCCTGATATTTGGCGATGACCGAACTCGGACGGACGATCAGCGAACGAAGCTGCGCCAGTTCGGTAATTACCGCGTCGGCAAGCGCGAATTCATAAAAATTCGCCGTCGCGTCCTGACTTAAATTCTTAAACGGCAGAATAGCGACGCTCTTTTTTTCCTGTCCGTTGGCGGTCAGCGTCGTTTCGGGCGAATACGTCGGCGAAAGCGAAACAGATGACGACGAGCGTTGAATCGAATTATCCAAACCGGATTTTCCGGTAATCCAGTTCCAGGCGCGTTTAACCGGATTTTCATCCAGGTGGCGCGGCGCAAAGGTATCGGTTTTCATTAAGGGAATTCCTGAAACTTCCTGCAACACATCGCGCAGATCATCGCGCATCTGCGAAATTTTCTGGTAGCGGTTAATCGGGGCTTTTGCCAGAGCTTTGTCAATAATTTCCTGAAGACGCGGCGGAAACGGTTCGTTTCGCATTTCAGCAAGCGGTTTCGGCGTTCCGTAAAGAACCTGGTGCCGCACGTCAATGACGGTTTTACCCTGAAACGCCCAGATTCCGGTCAGCATTTCGTAAAGCAAAACGCCGGTTGAAAAAATATCCGCGCGATGATCGGTTTTTTCGCCTTTGGCTTGTTCGGGCGCGGCATAAGTCGCGGTGCCGTAGGGGATTCCGAGTTCGGTAATTTCCGCGCGGTCTAAACCTTTGATGTGTTCGGAAGGTTCGTCCTGTAAAAGTTTCGCCAGCCCGAAATCAAGAATTTTCGCCTGTCCGGTGTCGGAAACCATAATATTTCCCGCCTTGATGTCGCGGTGAATAATGCCGCGCGAATGCGTGTAGGCGAGCGCGTCGCAGACCTGAATGGCAACCGAAAGCGCGCTCTTCAGATCGAGCGGGCGACCACTGACGAGCTGGCGGACGTTTTTGCCTTCGACATACTGCATAGCGATATAAAAAACGCCTTTGTCCTGATGGAAATCAAAAATTGTGCAGATATTCGGATGGTCAAGTTGCGAGCAAAGTTGAGCTTCGCGTTCAAATCTTTTGAAATTAGCGGTTTTAGCGGTCAATTCCGGCGGTAAAACCTTGATGACGACCGTTCGATCAAGTTTCGTATCCTGCGCTTTATAGACAGTTCCTTGTCCGCCTGCGCCGATTTTTTCTAAAATTTTATACTGGTTTATGTTAGAACCAACCATAAAGGATTGCGGTTTTTGGACTTCGGATATTTGATTGATGAATAGTTAATCTGCAATCATAAAACGAAATTTTTTTCCAGTAAAGCCTGACAAATATATTATTCTTAAAATTCGCCAATCCAAAGTCCAAAACCTAAAATATTTCACCGGCAAACTGCCGATTAATCAGGTGTCACCGTTCAGCCGCGCGGCGGATCGCCCCAGCCCGACGAAATATATTCCCCGTTTTCGACAACGCACGGCACGACCAAATCGCCGCCCGAAAATTCGAGCATTTCCTTTTTGCGCGCCGGATTGTTCTGCGCGTCATATTCGGTAAAATCTATATTGTTTTCGTTGTAATAATTGCGGGCTTTCTCGCAATACGGACAACCCGGTTTTGTGTAAATTACTAATGACATAAAAAATATTCTCCTTAAATACTATAACAATTTAAGTTTAATTCTAAAAAGTTAAGCGGCAAAATGCCGATTTTAAAATTAACATCGAAAAATCGAAAACAAAATAAAACGCGGTTTAGTCAAAAACCGCGTCGGTAAAAATGTTGAAAATGAATTTACTAATCGTTAAAAACCCGGCTTTTTGAAATAAAAAAAGCGCGCCCCAAATTGGCAAAAGATTTGATAATTCGTTCAACCGCGTCCGACGGGTTTTTTTTGTTTTTCCGCATCGAATCAAGGTCATAAAAATTTTCAATATAATCAATCGCCGCGACGTGTTCGCCGACATCGCGTTTAAGCCGTTCGCCGATATACCATTTGTGATCAATTACTTTTTCCCAAACACAGGCGGCTTCTTCTTTGGTGAAATGCTCGCCCGTAAATTTTCTCAAAACAATCTGCTCTTTGCTCGGTTCGTGTTTCTGAATTTCCTCAACAACGTGTCCTAATGGATAAAAAATCATTTGTTTATTACCTCCGGTATAAAAATAAATATATAAAAATTGCTCGTGACACCCAATTTTTGATGTCGTGAAAAGTATAAGTTAATCAACAAAGCCATTGCCAACGCTTTTTTTTAATGATATTGATGAATCAGATTAATACCTGTGATTGTGACGCAGACGGCGAACAAAATTTCTGCCGAACTGACAAATATCGAAAAACAACGATAAAAATTAATGAATTTAGAAAATTACTGGGATATTTTTGAGCCGTTTGAAAAACTTGTGAAAATTGAAATTTTGGGCGAAAAACGGGAAGTTCCCGAAAATAATTCATTGCTCCGCTGTTTTCAGTATCTTTCGATAGAAACCGTTTCCTACGGCGATTTTTGCTGGAATGGCGAATGCGCCAACTGTCAGGTTTGGCTGGAAAATTCCGCAACTGACAAACCTGTTTTGGCGTGTCGCACAAAAGTGCGCGAGGATATGAAAATCGTCAAAATGTGCGCTGAAATTGTTTTGAACGATTAGTTTTTTCGGCGGGCGGCTGATATATTGATGCTTTTAATAACTGTTCTCGTTAAAAATTAGCATTTCTATCGTAATAATTAGCTGTTATTATTACTTATGAGATGGATTTGTCGCCTCTTATCTCATAAAATAAATGATAAGTATTGTTCTGTCGGTGTAATTGCGGGTAAAATATTAAATTTGGTTCGTAAGTTTTCATAATCAAAGGAATTATTAAAAAGTTTTGCAAGTCAAACTTAAAAAAACAGATTCACAGCCGATATTGTTCGCTTTCGGAGTAAATCACAAAACCGCTTCGATTCAGGTTCGGGAAAAAATATACGTTCACGAAAACGAAACTAACGAGCTTTTAACCAGGCTCAAGGAAACGCTCTCGGAATGTATGATTTTATCAACCTGTAACCGGACGGAGATTTACGGCGTTCATCCGACGGGCGAAGTGAATTTCGACTTTTACAAAAATCTGTTGATTGACTTCAAAGAGGCTTCCGAAGTCGTCTCAAAAACCGACTTTTTCTCGTTCGTTTCCTGCGCCGCGTGCCAGCAGCTTTTTCACGTAGCGACCAGCGTTGATTCAAAAATCGTTGGCGACACACAGATTTTGCAGCAACTGAGAAAGTCTTATCTGACGGCGAAAGACGGCGATTACACCGATAAAATTCTCGACCAGCTTTTGCAGCGGTCTTTGAAAATCGGCAAGCAGACTTATACGCAAACCGCGATTCACAAAGGCGCGGTTTCGATCAGTTTGGCGGCGGTTGATCTGGCGGTGAAAAATTGCGGAACGCTGAACGACAAGACTATTTTAATCATCGGCGCGGGTGAAACGGCGCGTTTAACCGCTGAATGTCTTTTGAAAATGCGCGTCGGCAAAATTTTGGTGACGAACCGGACGCGAAAAAACGCTGAAGATTTTTTGAATCAGCTTCGACAATCTTACAAATTTGAAGGCGAAATCATTGATTTCGAGAATTTCCGCGAACATTTAAACGAAACCCACATCATCATCAGTTCGACGAGTTCGCCGGAATACATTTTATTTAAAGACGATTTTGAACAACAGACGAAAAACATTTTGCTGATTGACATCGCTCTGCCGCGCGACATCGCGCCCGAAGCTGCTGAAAACGAATTTGTAACGATCAAAAATATTGACGATCTGCATTCGACGGTTGACCAAAATTTCAAAAAGCGAATGGCGGAAATGGCAAAAGTCAAAAAAATAATTTACGGCGAAATGGGCGATTTTTTAGTCTGGTATTATTCACAGCCGCTGCTTCCGGCTTCCTTCAAATCCGGGCAAAAACCGGACGCGAAATCAATCGAAGAGATCAAAAAAATCAAGGAATTTCTGGCGGCAAACGCTTCGTGGTTTCACAAAATGGCGCGTCAAACAAATGTGAAAGACGAATTGAGCGAACATAAAAATCTGATTAAACATCTTTTCGCAATGAAGCAAAATGCGCTCGGTGAGGCGAATTTTGAAAAATAAAATTGTTTTAGGCTCGCGCGGTTCGCTCCTTGCGCTCTGGCAGACAAATCACGTAAAAACGACGCTCGAAAAGCATTTTCCCGCCATCAATCTCGAAATAAAAATCATCAAAACGACCGGCGACAAACTGCTCGATGTCGCGCTGGCGAAAATCGGCGACAAAGGTTTGTTCACGAAACAGATCGAAACCGCGCTTTTAAACGGCGAAATTGATTTAGCGGTTCACAGTTTGAAAGATTTGCAAACCGTTCAGCCGCAAGGACTTTGCATCGGCGCGGTGTCGAAGCGCGAGACGGCGAACGATGTTTTGATCGCTAAAAAACACGCTTCGATTGCCGATTTGCCGATGAATGCGAAAGTCGGCACGGGCAGTCTGCGGCGGCGCAGTCAGCTTTTGCATCTGCGTCCCGATTTGGAAATTACGGAGATTCGCGGCAACCTGCAAACACGGTTTCGCAAATTTGACGAGTCGGATTTAGACGCGATGATTCTCGCGTTCGCGGGCGTTCATCGAATGAATCTGGACGCGCGGATTTCGCAGATTATTCCGACCGAAACGATGCTGCCCGCCGTCGGACAAGGCGCGATGGCGGTTGAAATTCGGGACGAAGATGCGGAAATAAAAGAACTTCTGCGTGTTTTGCACGACGACGAAACGCACACTTGCATCATCGCCGAACGCGCGTTTTTACGAACGCTCGAAGGCGGCTGTCAGGTTCCGATTGGCGCGAATGCAGCTTTGAACGGCGGTGAAATTCATCTCGAAGGTTTTATCGGCAGTTTGAACGGACAAACGAATTGGCGCGAAAAAATCAGCGGTGCAAAATCGGCGGCGATGGATTTGGGCGAAAAATTGGCGCAAATTTTAATCGCACGCGGCGCAAATGAAGTGTTAGAACGAACGCGCGAAAGATTTGAAAATATTGAGGAAGAAGTTCTTTGATGAAAACAATTTTAGTCATCAGAGAAACCGACACTTTCAGCCGGATTTTAGCCGAAAACAACTACGAAGTTTTAAATCTGCCGCTGATCGAAACGAGAGAATCAAAAGATTTGAGCGATTTTGAAAACAAACTCGCCCGCATTGAATATTACGACGGAATTTTTCTGACGAGCGCACGAGCAGCGGAAATTTTTCGAGTGAAACGGAACGAGAAAAAGATAGATTTTCGCGGCAAAGTTTACGTTTTAGGCAGACGCAGTTTTGATATTTTGAAAACGGAAAATCTCGACTTGGTTTTCTCCGACGAAGCAAACACAGCGCGGGAAATGCTCGAAAAAATCGCGGTTGAAGATTTAGCCGACAAAAATTTCCTATTCGTGCGCGGCGCGGAATCTTTGCGAATCGTGCCGGGGTTTCTGGCGCAAGTGTCGGCGAAAGTTGATGAAACCGTTGTTTACGAAACTCGCAAAATAACCGTCGGTGCTGAAGAAATTAAACATTTGCGCGAGCAATTTGCCAACAAAGAATTCGCCACCGCGTGTTTTTTCAGCCCGAGCGCGGCGCGTAGTTTTTTAGAACAATTCGGCGCGAAAGTTTTGCATCAAACTAAGATTGCGACGATTGGAAAAACGACCGCCGAATTTTTTGAACGGCGAGATTTGACGGTTGATTTTGTTTCATCGAAATCGAACGCGGAAGATTTTGCAGTTAAGTTGATTGAATATTTGAGGGAAGAAAATTAGCCACGAACAAACACGAAAAGTATACGAAACAAGACGGAAGACGAAGAAATTTATCCACAAATGAACACGGATATACACAGATTTTTAAGAGATAGAACGGATAAAAATTTTATGGTTTTCTCATTTTTTTATCAGCGTTCATCTGTGAAAATCTGTGGCTAAAAATTCTTCTCTTTTTCGTGTTCCTTTCGTATTGTTCGTGGCTAGAAATTAAAATTTTGGAAAATTCACTATTTATCAGAGCCTGCAAAGGCGAAAAAACGGAGCGCACGCCGGTTTGGATTATGCGGCAGGCGGGGCGGTATTTGCCGGAATATCGGGCGATTCGCTCACAGCATTCCTTTATGGAAATGTGCAAAACGCCGGAACTCTCATCCGAGGTAACTGTTCAGCCGATTGACATTATCAAAACGGACGCGGCGATTTTGTTTTCGGATATTCTGGTGATTCCCGAAGCGATGGGAATGCATCTCGACGTGATCGAATCGAAAGGTCCGGTTTTCGACGTGCCGATTCGGTCGGTCGAACAGATCGAAAATCTGCATCTCGAAGGCTTTCTCGAACGGCTCGATTATGTGATGCAGGCGGTGAAAATGACCAAGGAAAAGCTCAATAATCGCGTTCCTTTAATCGGTTTTTCCGGTTCGCCGTGGACGCTCGCCGCGTATATGGTCGAAGGAAAAGGCTCGAAAAATTTCGATATTATCAAGAGTTTTGTTTATAACGAACCGGCGGCGGCGCACAAACTTTTGCGGATTTTGGCAGATTCGGTCGTCGAATATCTGAACGCGAAAATTCGCGCCGGATGCGATGCCGTGCAGATTTTCGACACTTGGGCGAGCCTTTTGTCACCGCACGATTTTGAAGAATATTCGCTCAAATATATTCGTTATGTTTGCGAAAATCTCGAAACCAACGGCGCGCCCGTCATCGTTTTTGCAAAAGGCGTGAGTTCATATAAGAATCTGGCGGAATTGAAATGCGACGTTCTCGGCGTTGATTGGTCGCGGAACATCGGCGACGTGCGCGAATCAATCGGCGGTGCGAAAGGTTTGCAGGGAAATCTCGATCCGACGATTTTGTTCGCGCCGAAAGAGAAAATCCGCGCGGAAACCGAACGGGTTTTGCGAAGTTACGGCAAACACGCCGGACATATTTTCAATCTCGGACACGGCATTACGCCGAAAACGCCGGTTGAAAACACGCAGTATTTTGTCGAATGCGTCAAAGAATTGAGCGCGAAATATCACGCGGAAGAAGGAGATTAGCCGCGACAAACGCGAAAAAGACACGAAAGGTTTTTAGGAAATTGAAACCACAGATTTTCACAGATGAACACAGATATGAAAAAGAATTTTTGGTTAATTAATCACCTGCTAATGGCAGTTTTATTTTTGTGTCTCAATTTTTCCTGCAATAAGGCGCAAGTTGAGACCGACAGCAATGTTTCAATAGTTAAATCGCCTGACATTCAAAATAATAGGTTGAAAGACAAAGCCGCAAAATTAAATGAGTTTTACGATAAAAAGAACTGCAAAGAATTTGTAAATGCTTTTCCAAATAATTTTCAAGAATTTAATGAACTTTACGGGTATGAAGACGGAAAAGGCGGAAATATCTTATATTCAAAAACCGAACATATAAATTATTTGTTCACTTGTTCGGAAGTTGTTGATGACGAAAAATTAAATAAAATTATCGAAGTTGGAATTGATGGAAAATGGGATGCCGACAACATTGGGGAATTTCAAAATTCGACTTACGCACTCGTAAAAAAATATCCTGAAGAAACAAAAAAAATCATGGATAATTTGTCTGATAAAAAATCCGCTTCATTTTGGTATTTCCTATTTGACGGACCACATCCGAGCGATAAAGAAAATGTTTCCAAATTTGAATCATTGAGCAAATTGTTAGGCGAAAAAAGCACACAGTCAAAATTGTTATCGGAACAATTTCAAAAACTTTTGAAAGAGGAAAAGGAAGATAAAGATTCGGCAGTTATTGGCAGTAAATGAAAATCAGAAAATAATCAGTATTTATCTGTGAAAATCTGTGGTTAAATTTTCTTTCCTTTTTTCATGTTCCGTTCGTGTTTGTTCGTGGCTAAAAAAATAGTTTTATGAAAAATTTTGGCGAAATTGATATTGAGTTGCTGAAAAGATTTAATCAGCCGGGACCGCGTTATACTTCGTATCCGACCGCGCCGGTTTTTTCGCAGGAATTTACCGCCGCCGATTTTGAAAAGGAAGTCGCGGAGACGAATCGGGCGGAAAGTTCGAGTCCGATTTCGCTTTATTTTCACTTTCCTTTTTGCGAAAAACTCTGTTATTTCTGCGGCTGCAATATGTTGGTGACGCACAAACGCGAACATATCAGCGAATATAACGAGTATTTGAAACGCGAAATCGAACGGCTCGTGCCGCTGATTTCAAACAGTCGAAAAGTCGAACAGATGCACTTCGGCGGCGGCACGCCTTCGTATTTAACGCCGGATGAAATTTTGGATATTGGCGAATTTATTCAGTCGAAATTCAATTTCGCCGACGATTTGGAAGCGAGCGTCGAGATTGATCCGCGAAATTTGACGCGGGCGCATCTCGAAGCGTTTCGCCGAATCGGTTTTAACCGCACGAGTTTCGGCGTGCAGGATTTTAATTTGCAGGTGCAGGAAGCGATCAACCGCGTGCAGTCGGAAGAAATTACGCGCCAAACCGTCGCCTGGGCGCGTGAACTCGGCTACCAAAGCGTCAATCTCGATTTGATTTATGGTTTGCCGTTTCAAACTTTGGAATCGTTCGCCGAAACGGTCGAAAAAGTCATAGATATTTCGCCCGAACGCATCGCGGTTTTCAATTACGCGCACGTTCCGTGGCTCAAAAAACATCAGAACGTGATGCCGGCGGAAGCGATGCCGTCGCCCGACGAACGCTTGCAGATTTTGAAAATGACGATTGAAAAACTGACCGGCGCGGGCTACGAATATATCGGAATGGATCATTTCGCCAAACCGACCGACGAACTCGCCGTCGCGCAGAAAAACAACTCGCTTTATCGCAATTTTCAAGGATATTCGACCAAATCCGGCACGGACGTTTACGCTTTCGGACTGTCGGCGATTTCGCAGTTTCAAAACATTTACGCGCAGAATCTAAAGAACTTAAAGGATTATTACACGCGCGTTGACGCTGATTTACCCGCAACAAACGTCGGCTATCGAATGACTTTCGACGACCACGTTCGCAAGGAAACGATCAACCAATTAATGTGTCATCTCGAAATTGACAAACGCGGCATCGAACGCCGATTCGACATCAATTTTGAAGAATATTTCGCCGCCGATATTCCAAAATTGCAGACTTTTATTGACGAAAATCTGCTGGAAAATAATGCGGACAAAATCAAAATAATCGGCGCGGGAATTTTGATTATCAGAAATGTGGCGATGTGTTTTGACGCTTATTTGGAAAAAATGATGCGTGAAAAACCTGTGTTTTCAAAAACAGTGTAAGAGAAGAAATTTAGCCACAGATTTTCACAGATAGACACGGATTTTAAGAAAGATTTTTTGATAATTGCTTTTATCTGTTTTTGATTTTTATTTGAGTTAATCTGTGAAAATCTGTGGCTGAAAAATTTATGAATGTTATTTTTGAGTTAGAAGGAACAGAATTTGAATGGGACGATGAAAAATATGTTGTCAATCTTCGCAAGCATAACGTAAAATTTGAAAAAGCCGCCGAAGTTTTCTTTGATGGATTGTGTCAATTCGGCGACGCGTCGGTTGCAGAAGAATCCAGAGAATTCATCATCGGATTTACGTTCGACTTCGATCTTTTATTCACGGTTTTCGTCGAGCGCGGCAAAAGATTCAGAATAATTTCGGCGCGTCCAGCGACTTTTGAAGAAGAAAAATATTATGCGAGAAAAAAATAAAAAAATAATTACGCCCGAAGGTTTTGAACTCAAATTTTACGAACGCGAATCAGTCGAAGTAATGTTAGACATTCCGAAAGACGTTCTGGAAACTTTGCAAAACATTGCAAACAAAAAAGATATGTCTGTCGAATCGGTTCTGAAATTTTTTATCAGTCAAGGTTTGCGAAAAGAATTAGACCCGCAATCGGCGAAAGAATTGATGTTGAAAATATTAAAATCGCGTAAGAAAATTGAGAAAACGAAAGATGTTGATCTGGTGGCTTAGTTATTTGAGTAGCAGAAAAATTAACCGCAGATAAATGCGGATGGACGCAGATTGAAAAAAGATTTATAAAAATCTGCAATATTATTCTGTTTTGATTTGCGTTCATCTGCGGTTAAAAAGTTTTATGAGTGAAAAAATCGGCGTAGTTTTGTTAAATCTCGGCGGACCCGACTCGCTCGAAGCGGTTGAACCGTTTCTTTATAATTTGTTTGTTGACCCGGATATTATCAATTTTCCGGGCAGTTTTCTGGTGCGAAAATGGCTGGCGAAACTGATTTCGTCGAAGCGGCATCCGAAGATTCAGGAGCAGTATAAACAGATCGGCGGCAAATCTCCGCTCAAGGAATTCACGCTCGGACAATGCCGTTTGCTGGAAATTCAATTGAATAAACGCTTTCCCGCCAAGGTTTACGCGGCGATGCGTTACTGGCATCCGTTCACCGAAGAAGTGTTGGACGAATTGGAGCGCGAAGGCATTAAAAAAGTGATTTTGCTGCCGCTTTATCCGCAATATTCGATGGCGACGACCGAATCGAGCGTTAAAGAATGGAAAAAACATTTAAAACTGCGCGACAGCAAAATCGAATGGACTTTGGTCGAACATTATTACGATTTTCCGCCGTATATCGCCGCCTGCGTCGAGCGCATCAATCAAGGCTTGGAAAGATTTCCCGAAGCCAGCCGCGACGAAGTTGATATTTTATTTTCCGCCCACGGAACACCGATGAAACTCGTCCGGCAGGGCGATCCGTATTCCGGTCACATCTGCGAAACCGTCACCGCCGTCCGCGAAAAAGGCGGTTGGAAAAACCCGCACCGCCTGTGTTTTCAATCAAAAGTCGGACCGCAAAAATGGCTCACGCCGTCCACGCCGACGACGATTGACGAACTGGCAAAAAACGGCTCGAAAATGATGTTATTAGTCCCAATCGCCTTCGCCTCCGACCATCTCGAAACCCTTTTTGAAGTCGGCATCGAATTCAAACACCTCGCCAAAGAAGCCGGCGTTGAACAGTTTGAAGTAACCGAAGGCTTAAATTATTCCGAAAAATTCATTGACGCGCTCGCGCAGCTTGTTTTTCAGAAAGCGGAAAAACTTGAATTAAAAAAGATGTCGGCGAATTAATGTTTATGAAACGCATTGTTTTTGCAACTATTTTAGGTTTTGTCTTTCCAACTATCTGTTTAGTAATTTTAGGATTTATTGGAGATTATTTGCCGGAATTTTTAATGCTAACGAAAGTAAATAGTGAACCAGCACCGGGAATTTTACTTGCTCCATTTACTCTTCCTGTGTATATGGATATTTTCTTAAAACAAAATCATATTGCGCCAATGATTTTCGATAATTTTTTATTTAGGTTTTCGTCGTTTATTCTTTTCAACTGGGTTTTATACGGATTCATCTTTTACTTTATTTTAGGGAAATTAAAGCGATTCAAAAAATCAGAAATTTTATATTCTGAAACACCGCCACCGCCGAAATTTGAGAAGATAAAATGAAAAAAATCGTTATCATCGGCGGCGGCATTTCGGGATTGACTGCCGCTTTTTTGCTGAAAAATAAAGGTTTTGAGGTCACGCTATTTGAAAAATCGGGGTGCGTCGGCGGGAATATTCAGACGGTTGAAATTGATGGTTTTAAGATCGAATATGCGCCGAATTCGCTTTTGAAATCGCCGCGTTTGGTTGATTTGATTCGAGAATTAAAACTTGACGCGGAAGTTTTGGCGGCGAATTCATTAAATAAAAAACGCTATGTTTTGCAAAACGGCAAATTGAAATCTTTGCCGATGAGCGTTTTGAAAATGGCGGCGGATGATTATTTCAGTTTGCGAGCGCGTCTACGGCTTTTGAAAGAGCCGTTTGTCAGGACGAAATCGCCGGAAAATGAATCGGTCGCGGAGTTTTTTCAGCGGCGTTTGGGTGGGGAAATCGTCGAGCGCGCCGCTGATCCGTTTATCGCGGGAATTTACGCGGGAAATCCTGAAAATCTGAGCGTCAGAGCGGCGTTTCCGCGTCTTTACGAACTGGAAAAAACGCACGGAAGTTTGCTTGTCGGCTCGCTTTTTTCAAAAACCGAAAAAGCCGATAAAAATTTTCCGCGCACTTTTTCGTTTGAAAGCGGCGTGCAGACTTTGACCGACAGACTCGCTGAAAGTTTGGGTGAAAGCGTTGAATTTAATACGGAAGTTGCGAAAATCGAAAAAACGGCGGACGGGAAATGGCTGGTTCAAACTGAAAAAGACGAAAATATTTTCGACGCTTTGATAATTTCCACGCCTGCCGAATCTGCCGCGCGATTGATTGAAAATCTTGATTTAAATTTAAGTGAACAACTCAAAAAAATCTATTATCCGCCGATTGCGATGGTTTTCTTTGGCGTGAAAAAGGAAACTGTTGAAAAGAAACTTGACGGCTTCGGGTTTCTCGTGCCGAGTTCTGAAAAACATAAAATCTTGGGAACGATCTGGAATTCCGCCGTTTTTGAGAATCGCGCGCCCGACGGTTATCATTTATTGACGACTTTTGTCGGCGGCGCGAGAAATGCCGAAATTTACGAAAAGTCCGACGCGGAATTGCTGGAAATTGTTGACGAGGAACTACAAAGCATTTTAGGTTTGCAAGCAAAGCCCGCTTTTACGCACATCAAACGCTGGCGAAAGGCGATTCCGCAGTATGAATTGGGCTACGAAAAAATCGCGCAGAGCATCGAAGATTTTGAAAAATCGCATCGGGGAATATACTTTTGCAGCAATTTTTACAAAGGAATCTCCGTCGGCGACTGCGTGAAAAACGCTTATCGAACGGCGGAAGAGATCGAGGAATTATTAGCCACGAACAAACACGAAAAAGACACGAAATAAGAAAATAAATTTATATGAAACTAAAATATTTATCACTCACTATTTTGAGTCTGATTTTCTGCACTTCGTGTAATGCACAAACCGACGGCGCGGCGGCGAGTGTGAAAATTCAGCCAAATGTTTCGATACAGATCAGGCGAGTTCACATTCACGCTTTTCTTGCGGAATACGATAGATTTCTTGCCTTGAAAGTTGACGATAAAACCGCCGCAGAATTACAAATTGCAACCGATACTGGCGGATACAGTCGCGCCAATGTTTATTCAACAAACTCACCAAATATTTTTATTGTTGAAGATTTAATGGGATTTTATGAAGTTGATACAGCAAAGAAGCAAATCATCAAATTATATTCATATCCTTGCAAAAATCCCGAAGAATATATTTTTATCGGGGCGTTTGATACAGATGATTCAAAACAATGGCAATTTATTTCTGCTTTAAAGCGCAAGCAGATAAAGATTGAAAGAGGCTGTGTCGAAAAAATTAGATAGTTTCTTAAAATATTTCGTGTTCTTTTCGTGTTTGTTCGTGGCTAAAAATCTTATGAGCAATTTCAATTTACCGAATTTTCCCGTTTCGCGTCTGCGTCGTTTGCGGAAAACATCTGCTTTGCGCGATATGTTTCGTGAAACTGTTTTGACGAAGAATGATTTTATTTATCCGCTGTTTGTCGCGGAAGGTGCGAATGTGAAGCGCGAGATTTCTTCGATGCCGGATGTTTTTCAGCTTTCGATTGATAATGTTGTTTGCGAATGTGAGGAATTATTAAATTTGGGAATCGGCGCGGTGTTGCTGTTCGGGATTCCCGATTTTAAGGATGAAGTCGGTTCGAGCGGTTATGCTTCGGACGGAATTATTCAAAAAGCGACGCTGGAAATAAAAAAGAATTTTCCCGAAATGCTCGTGATTACGGACGTTTGTTTGTGCGAATACACTTCGCACGGGCATTGCGGCGTGGTCGAAAACGGTTATGTGCAGAACGACGCGACGCTCGAACTTTTGGGGAAACAAGCGGTTTCGCACGCGCAAAGCGGCGCGGATATTATCGCGCCGTCGGATATGATGGACGGCAGAATCGGCGCAATTCGTCGCGTTTTGGACGAAAATAATTTTCACGACACGCCGATTATGGCTTATTCGGCGAAATATTCGTCCGCGCTTTACGGTCCGTTTCGAGAAGCGGCGGAATCCGCGCCGCAGTTCGGCGACCGCAAATCGTATCAGATGGATTTCGGCAACAGCGATGAAGCGATGCGCGAAATCGCTCTGGATATTCAGGAAGGCGCGGACATCGTGATGATTAAACCCGCGCTGGCTTATCTCGATATTATTCGGCGGACAAAGGAAAATTTCAACATTCCAATCGCCGCCTATCACGTTTCGGGCGAATATTCGATGATTAAAGCCGCCCACGAAAAAGGCTGGATTGACGGCAAGCGCGTGATGCTGGAAAGTTTAACCGCAATCAAACGCGCAGGCGCGGATGTGATTATTACTTATTTCGCCAAGGAAGCGATAAAATTATTGTAGGGGCGACGGCTTGTCCTCGCCTGATGAGCGAAGCGAAGAACGATAGGGCAAATTCAATTATAAAATTAGGTAAACAAATTGAACCTTATGAAATTTCTTACAAAAATCATTTGCATTTTAATTGTTTGCGTTCCGGCTATTTCAGCGCAACAAAAAACATCGCCGCGTTTTGAAGATTATCAAGTTTCAAAATTCAAGGGAAAAATTCAAAGACCGAAATGGATTAAAAAATTTTCCGAAGGTGAATGGAGAGATGATCTTGGCAAACTTGTCGAACCACCGGATATTACATTTGCGGGGAAATATTATGTTGCCGCGCACAGTTGCGGAACAGGTTGCAGATATTACACAATGACTGATTTATCTTCGGGACGCGAACTTCAATCGCTCGATAATTTTTCATCTGCCGAGCCGTTACCGAAAACATCTGACGGTCGGGAATATTTGACCATTCTTTACTATCGTCCCGACAGTAAAATGTTAGTCGCTCAATATCTGGTTGATTTTGATAGTGAAAAGGAAAGTTGCAGAGAGCGTTCATTTATATTTGAGCGCGGAAAAATTAAACCAATCACATCTACAAAATATAAATGCAGTAAATTCTAAAATTATTGATAAAAATCCGAATTACAAAAATGAACACAACAAAAAGCAGCGAATTATTTGCGGAAGCGCAGAAACATATTCCGGGCGGCGTAAATTCTCCGGTCAGAGCGTTTAAGTCGGTCGGGCGCGATCCGCTTTATATTGCGTCGGCGCGCGGGGCGAAACTCGTAGATGTTGACAGCAATGAGTTTATTGATTATATCGGTTCCTGGGGACCGATGATTTTGGGACACGCGCAGCCTTCGGTAATCGAGGCGATTCGGGAAACCGCGTTGAGCGGGACGAGTTTCGGCGCGTCGAACGAGCGCGAAATCGAGTTGGCGAAATTGATTAAAAAATTCGTGCCGTCGGTCGAAATCGTGCGAATGGTCAATTCGGGAACGGAAGCGACGATGAGCGCGATGCGGCTGGCGCGCGGATTTACCGGGAAAAATAAAATCATCAAATTTGAAGGCTGTTATCACGGACACGGCGACGCTTTTTTGTCGAAAGCCGGTTCGGGCGTGATGACGCTCGGACTGCCCGATTCGCCGGGCGTAACGCAGGCGACGGCGAAAGATACGCTCAACGCGAAATTTAATAATATCGAATCGGTTTATGAACTAATTGAGCAAAATAAAGGCGAGATCGCCGCCGTATTTATCGAGCCGGTCGCGGGAAATATGGGTTTGGTCAAATCCGACGAAGAATTTTTGCGAAAACTGCGCGAAGTCTGCACGAGCGAAAATATTTTGTTGATTTTCGACGAAGTGATGAGCGGTTTTCGCGTCGCTAAAGGCGGAGCGCAGGAACTTTACGGCATCAACGCCGATTTGACGACGTTCGGCAAAATCATCGGCGGCGGCTTGCCTGTTGGAGCTTACGGCGGACGCGCCGACATTATGAAAATGGTCGCGCCTTCGGGAGCGGTTTATCAAGCCGGAACTTTGTCGGGCAATCCGCTGGCGATGGCGGCGGGTTTGGCAACACTGAAAACGATTGACGACGACGCGGATTTTTACGCCGATTTAGCCGAATCGTGCGATTATCTTTACGACGGAATCAGAAATAATCTGCAAGAATTAAAGTTGAATTACACTTTGAATTCCTGCGGTTCGATGTTCACTTTATTTTTCACCGGCGAAAAAGTTACCGATTTCGATTCGGCTAAACTATCTGACACGGCGAAATTTGCGAAATATTTTAATGCAATGCTGGAAAGCGGAATTTATTTGCCGCCGTCGCAGTTCGAAGCGTGTTTTGTTTCGGCGGCGCATACGAAAAAGGATTTGGACAAAACTATCAGCGCAAATTACGACGCGCTGACATCGCTTTAAATTCCAAATTCCAGATTCCAGATTCCAAATTTTAGATTAAGAATATAGATTGTTAGCGGTCGGTTAGGAACTTGGAATCTGGAATCTGGAATTTTCAATATTTCGGAATATTCGGATCAACTTCATTTGACCAAGCCGTAATGCCGCCTTTTAAGTTTTTCAAATCGCCCGTAAAACCCGCTCGCTGCAAAACCATAATCGCCTGCGCGCTTCTGCCGCCGGACTTGCACTGAAGAATTGTCTCTTTCGATTCGTCGAGTTCATCCATTCGCCTCATAATGTCGCCGAGCGGAATCAGCTTCGCGCCTTCGATTTTGGCGAATTCATATTCGTCCGGCTGGCGCACGTCAATTAATTGTATATCTTCGCCGTTGTCCAACTTGTTTTTCAATTCGGCGGCGGTAATCTCCTGCATATTTTCACCTCTCAAAAATTTACTTACTTCAATTTTATAATCTTATCCAAAGTTTTCCGCAAACTCGCGGAAAAGATAATGATTCCAAAATTTTTTTTAACTTTACAAAAATTTACAGTCAAACTTTCAGGTTATAAATTCAAATGTTATACAATTTGATTGAAATATAAATTCTTATGCTGTTTAAATACTTGATAAAACAGAGAATTACCTGCCAATTCCTGTTCGGCGTTTTCGCTTTGACAATTTTTTTCGGCTGTAATAAATCACAGGCGGAAGGAGAAAATCAGGGCAATAAAAAAGCCAATGAAAACAATGAAGCGACGATTACGGTCACGGAAGACAAGTCGGTCGCGCGTGAAATTCCCGCCGTTATTCAGGCGACGGGCAGTTTAGCGGCGTTTGAAACTTCCGATATTGCGCCGAAGGTGGCGGGAAAAATTGTCAATGTTTCGGTCAATGTCGGCGATTTTGTCAAAGAAGGCAGCGTTATCGCGCAGGTTGACGACAAAGACGCGCGGCTGCAGCTCGCGCAGTCGCAGGCGAATGTCAATCAGACGCTTTCCGCCGTGCGGCAAGCCGAAGCGCGACTCGGTTTGGCGGCAAACGGAACTTTTTCCGCTACGACAATTCCCGAAGTTCGTTCCGCCAACGCCAATTACGAACAAGCCGTCGCCCAGTTGCGGCAAGCCGAGGCGAATGAAAAACGCTATCGTGAACTCGTCGAAACCGGCGATGTCGCGGTGATTACTTACGAGCAGTATCGAACGGCGCGGGATACGGCGCGGGCGCAGGTCAACAGCGCGGCGCAACAGTTGGAAGCGGCGAAAAATACCGCGCGGCAAAGCAACGAAGCGATTAAAAGCGCGCAAGCCGCCGTCGCCGCGTCGCAGACGCAGGTCGCTTTAGCCAAACAAGCGATTGCCGACACGGTGATTCACGCGCCGTTTGCCGGATTTATCAGCAATCGTCCGGTGGCGGTCGGGGAATTTGTTTCGACGGCGACGGTGGTGGCAACGATAGTTCGGACAAATCCCATCAAAGTCGAAATGCAGGTGGCGGAAGCGAATGTTCCGTTTGTTTCTCTGGGACGCGCCGTTTCCGTCGAAGTTGACGCGTATAAAGACCGCAAATTCGGCGGAACGGTGACGGCGATAAATCCGGCGGTTGATCCGGCGACGCGCGCGGCGACCGTCGAAGCGCAGGTTGCCAACGATAATAACGCGCTCCGTCCGGGAATGTTTGCGACCGTTCAAATCGTCAGACAGGGCGGCAGCAACGGCGTTTTTGTGCCGAAATCGGCAGTTTACAACGATCAGGCAACGCAGTCGTACCGAGTTTTTGTCATTCAAAACGGCATTGCTAAACTGCGCGTCGCCCAGCTCGGCACGGAAGAAGGCGATTACGTTCAAATTGTGTCGGGAGTGAACGCTGACGAAACGGTGGCGACGAGTAATTTACAGCAGTTATACGAAGGTGCCAAGGTGCAGACACAGTAAAATTACAAATTCCAGATTCCAGATTGCAAATTAAAAGCACATTAAATCTGGAATCTGGAACTTGTAATTTGGAATCTGAAATTAAAAGATTATGCAGTGGTTAGCTGAAATTTGTGTACAACGTCCGGTTTTTGCGACCGTTATCGTGTTGTTTTTGACGGTCGTCGGCGGGTTTTCGTTTTTTACGCTCGGCGTTGATCGTTTTCCGAAGATTGACGTGCCGACGATTTCGGTTTCGACATCGAATTCGGGTGCGGCTCCCGAAGAAATGGAATCGGAAGTTACCGACATTATCGAAGGCGCGGTCAATACGGTTCCGGGCATTGACGAAATGCGTTCGACTTCTTCGCGCGGCAGTTCAAACATCACCATTACATTTAATCTCGAAAAAGACCCGGATCAGGCGTATCAGGAACTTCAGCAAAAAATTTCAACCGTCGTCAATCGTCTGCCGGAAACCGCCGACCCGCCGGTCGTGCGGAAATCCGACCCGGATTCTTCGCCGGTTTTGCTGTATGCCGTCAGCGCGCCGCGCAATGTCGTCGAATTGACAGATTTGGTGGAAACTTTGATTCAAGAACGAATCGAATCTGCCGACGGCGTGGGTGAAGTGGTGATTTACGGCGGGCGCGACCGTGAAATCAAGATTTACATTAACCCTAATCGTTTGCAGGCGTATAATCTGACCGTCACCGATGTGACGAACGCCGTGCGCTCGCAAAATCTGGAACTGCCGGGCGGCGATTTAACGGAAGGCGCGAAAACTCTCGGTTTGCGAACGATGAGCAAGTTGACCGACATCAAAGATTTTAACCAGATCGTCGTCGCCACGAAAAACGGTTTTCCGATTAAAATTAAAGACATCGGGCGCATTGACGACAGCGGCGCGGACGCTTCTTCCGCCGCTTCTTTGAACGGTGTGCAGTCGGTTTCGGTCGCCATTCGCAAACAGTCCGGCTCGAACACCATCGCCGTCATCAACAACGTCAAGGCGCGTATGAACGAGATTATTCCGAATCTGCCGCCGGATTTCAAGGTTGCCGTAACGCGCGACCAGTCGGAATTTATCGAAAATTCGCTGCACGCCATCGAAGAACATTTGATTTTCGGCGGACTGCTGGCGGCGATTGTCGTCTTCGTGTTTTTGTGGAATTTCCGCTCGACGATTATCGCGGCACTGGCGATTCCGACTTCGATTATCGCATCGTTCGCCGTCATCGCGTGGCTCGGTTATTCGCTCAATCAGATGACGATGCTCGCGCTGACTTTGATGGTCGGCATCGTCATTGACGACGCGATTGTCGTGCTGGAAAATATTTATCGGTTTATCGAAGAAAAGGGAATGAATCCGTTTCAGGCGGCGATTGAAGGGACGCGCGAAATTGGTCTGGCGGTGCTGGCGACGACGCTTTCACTGCTCGCTGTCTTTATTCCGGTCGGATTTATGAACGGCATCGTCGGACGTTTTATGTCGTCGTTCGGTTTGACCAGCGCGGCGGCGATTGCCGTTTCTTTGATTGTTTCCTTCACTTTAACGCCGATGCTCGCGTCGCGCTGGATTAAATCAAAGGACAGAGGCGAGGCAACGCAAGATCAGGAAGATTTAACCCGCGAAGCTCTGCCGCTCGAAATTCACGGCGACGGAATGTTGGAATCAAATGAAGCACCAAGAACAAAAAATGAAGGACAGGAAAGTAAGGATTCGTGGTTTTACAGCAAAATTGACGGCGTTTACACTTGGCTTTTGAAAACTTCGATGCGTTTTCGCTGGGCGGTCGTGCTGGTTTGCGTTTTGGTAGTCGCTTCGATTTACCCATTATTTAATTACGTCGGAATGGCGTTTCTGCCCGATGAAGACGAATCGGCGTTTGACATAAATCTGCGCGGACCGCAGGGAACTTCGCTGTCCGCCACGCAGAGTATTCTCGACCGCATCGCCCGCGATTTGCGTGAACAGCTCCCGGAAGTGCAAAGCACGCTGGTTTTAGCCGGATTCGGCGGCGGCGGCGGCAATGCCGGCAGAATTTTCGTGACACTCAAGCCGGTTTCCGAGCGCAGTAAATCGCAAGCCGATTTGATCAACAAAACGCGCGGAATTACAAAAAAATATTCGAGCGACGATTATAAAATAAATGTTTCCGGTTCGTCTTCGATTTCCGGCAGTTTAGGTTTAGGGCGCGGCGGTTCGGGAATCGGTTTCTACATCGCCGGACCGGATCAGGAAAAACTTAAAGAATACGGCGACGAACTGGTCGCCAAATTACAGCAAGACCCGCTTTTCCGCGACCCGGATACTTCAAACCAGGAAGGTTCGCCGGAACTGCGCGTCGTCATTGACCGGCAGCGAGCGGCGGATTTGGGTGTCAAAGCCGGCGATGTCGCGCAGGCGTTAAATACTTTCGCCGCCGGACAGCGCGTTTCCACCTTCAGCGAAGGCACGAAACAATATGATGTCGTCGTTCAGGCGGAAGAAGAATTTCGCCGCGACCGCAGTGATTTGCAATATTATACGGTTGCTTCGACGAGCGGAAATCCGGTCAGTTTGGAAAAACTCGTGAAAGTTGAAGAAGGAACCAGTCCGTCGTCAATCGGTCGGCTTAATCGTCAGCGGCAAGTGACGATTTCCGCCGGATTACCGCCGAACACATCGGAATCCGACGCGCTGAAAAAACTTCAGAGTTACGCCGCGCAGTTAAATCTGCCGGCGGAATATACGACCGGCGTGACCGGCACGTCAAAGGAATTAAACCGGGCGTATAACTCGTTTTTATACGCGTTTTTGCTGTCGTTCGTCTTTATGTATCTGATTTTGGCGGCGCAATTTGAATCGTTTGTTCATCCGGTAACGATTCTTTTAACGCTGCCGCTCTCGGTTCCGTTCGCGCTTCTTTCAACCGCGATTGCCGGACAAACGCTAAATATTTTCTCCGCGCTCGGCATCCTGCTACTGTTCGGCATCGTCAAGAAAAACGCGATTTTGCAGATTGATCACACGAACCATCTGCGCGAAACGGGAATGACGCGCTACGATGCGATTATTCAGGCGAACCGCGACCGTCTGCGACCGATTTTGATGACGACCATTGCGCTCGTCGCCGGAATGCTGCCGCTCGTCGTCGGCAGCGGCGCGGGTGCGGCGACCAACCGTTCAATCGGCGTTTTGGTCGTCGGCGGACAATCAATGTGTCTGCTGCTGACGCTGCTCGCCGTGCCGGTTTTTTATTCGCTGTTTGACGACGCGCAGGAATCGAACGTCTGGCGCGGATTTTCCGCAAGATACGAAAAATTCAAAATCGCCAATTTACATCCGGCTTATGAACGACTGGCGGGAATGTTTAGAAAATCAACTCGTCGAGAGGAAGTTGAAGAATCTAATTTAGGCGGCGGTGAAGGTTATGCCGAACCGAGTTCGAGCAAGTAGTTTTATGTTTGAATTTTATAATCAGAAATCAAATTTTTACTCGTTGATGTTTAAGCGGATGGCGATGACTTTTTTTATTGCCTGCGCCGCGACCGCTTCGGTCTGGGCGCAAACCACGCCGACTACGCCGGTGACTCCGCCGCCGAATCAGCCGACCGCGCCGCCGAGCCAGCAGCAGACGGAAATTCAGCAGCAGAATAATAATCAAACGCAGCAAACGAATCAGCAGACGCAGACGACGAATCCGAGCCAAACGCAAACGCAGCCGTCGGTGACGACCCCGGCACAGCCGCAAACGCCCGGCGTTACGCCGAGCGGACAGATAGCGAACCCGAACACCGTTATTCAGCAGACACCGACGCAGAATGTCGGCACTTCCGCCGGCATCGCTCCGGCGATTCTGCCGGACGATCCGCCGCCGATTGCGCCGAATTTTGAAGCTCCGATTCGCCCGCTGCCGTCGGCTGAAAGAGTCGGCGTGGATATGATGAACCAGTTGCCGATGACTCTGGAAGAAGCTATCGAAATGGCACTGCAAAACAGCAACGATATTGACACGACGCGCAACGACGTGCAGATTGCCGAATTCAATCTGCGGGCGGCGCGCGGCATTTACGACCCGAATATCGTTTCGGATAATTATTACGAAAGCGCGTCAACGGCGACCGCTTCGACCATCGGCGGCGCGGGCGCGAACGGAAAAATCACACAAAATCGTTTTTATAATTCCGCCGGGGCGAGCGGTTATTCGCCGTATGCGGGCGGTTCTTATTCGGCGGATTTTAACTCGTCGCGCTTGACGACGAGCAACACCAACGCCACTTTGAACCCGCAGTTTCCGTCAGCTTTGACGTTTTCATACATTCAGCCGCTTTTTCGCGGGCGGCGTTTTGATAACAACCGGCGACAAATTGAAATCGCTAAAAAAAATCTCAGTTTGACCGACGCGCAGTTCCGGCAAAAAGCCATCGAGGTGATCGCGCAGGTCGAAAGTTCGTATTGGGATTTGGCGTATGCCCTGCGAAATTTACAGGTGCAGATTGATGCCGTCAAACAAGCGCGGCAGCAGCTTGAAAGCAATCAGCGACTGGTGTCGAAGGGCGTTCTCGCGCCGATTGACATTATCGCCGCCAACACGCAGATTACGACGTTTGAACAAAGCGTCTACACGGCGCAGGAAGATGTAACCAGAGCGGAAAATACCTTAAAAACATTAATGCTGCCCGACCGCGCCGCGCCCGAATGGTCGCGCCCGATTACGCCGACCTCCGAAGTCAGCCTCGAAGCTCCGCGGGTTACTTTAGAAATCGCCACTGCCGAAGCCTTAAAAAATCGCCCCGAAATCTCGCAATTGCAGTCGAACGCTGAAATTAACAAAATTGACGAGCGTTATTTCCGCGACCAGACCAAACCGCAAATTGATCTGGTCGGATCATATATTTCGCAGGGTTTGGCGGGAACCGCGACCGTGCGCCCGACCAACACGACTTCCGCCCTGACGACGCGCGTCAACGAACTTTCCGCGCTTGCCGGTTTTGACCCGCTTCAAACGACGGCGGCGACCAACACCGTTCCGGCTAATCTCGTCGGCGGATATTTTAACTCGCTCGGAAATTTGATAACGCAGGATTTTCCGACCTATCGCGTCGGCGTTTCAATCGCTCTGCCGTGGGGCAATCGCGTGGCGAAAGCCAATCTCGGCAGAACGCTCGTTACCGCCGACCGCATCAAAAATTTACAGGCGCAGCAGGAACAGCTCATCGAAGCCGAAGTCAGAAACGGTTTGCAGGCACTTCGTTCATCGGAAGCGCGGCTGGCATCCGCGCTCTCTTCGCGCCAGTCCGCCGAGCAACTTTACGACAGCCAACAGAGGCAATTTCGCGCCGGAACGACGACTTTTTATCTGGTCTTGCAGCGTCAAACCGAACTGCTCGCCGCGCGCGGACGCGAACTTCAGGCGCAAACCGACTTAAATAAGGCGATTTCCGAATTTGAACGCGCCACCGGAACGACGCTTTCGGCAAACAATATCAGCGTTTCCGACGGCGCGACTTTGATAAAAAACAATATTCGCCGGACGACGGCTTTCAATTCGGGATTTTTTACCAAATCGGAAGATCAATAATACAAAAACCATCGCAGTCAGTTTGTTGATTTAGAATTATTGGTGACGAAGCGCAGCACAGCCGGTCTGCGTTTCGCCGGCGAAAAAATCTACAAATATTACAAAACTATAATACCGATTTTAAACAAAAATAAAGTATTTGACTGGAGCGCAAGCGGTTCGCTTGCACCGTTTGAGGCTTTGCAAGAACGGAACCGCCCGCGCATTTGCCTGAAAGTTTTGAGCCATTGAGAGGCGCGTCCGTTCGGCGCAAAGCGCGAACGGACGGCAAGCGAGCTGCTTGCCGTCCGGTTATCACGTCTTTCTCAATTTGAGTTGGTATAATTCATAAAATATCAATTTCGGCAAAATGAAGATATTTTCAGCCGAAATAAAAATAGTTTCCGTGAGATTTGCATTCGCCGCGCGTCTTTTCTATTTTGTAAGCAATGAAAAATGATGAAAGTTCGCTGGTTGCGATAATTATGGGCAGCACGTCCGATTGGGAAACGATGAAAAACGCGGCGGATATTTTGAATGATTTTGATGTTCCGTACGAAACAAAAGTAGTTTCCGCGCATCGCACGCCGGATTTATTATTTGAATTCGCCAAAACCGCCGAATCGCGCGGCATCGAAGTCATCATAGCGGGCGCGGGTGGCGCGGCGCATCTGCCGGGAATGTGCGCTTCGCAGACGGTTTTGCCGGTTCTCGGCGTTCCCGTTCAGAGCAAAGCACTTTCAGGAATGGATTCGCTGCTTTCGATTGTCCAGATGCCCGCCGGAATTCCCGTCGGAACTTTGGCAATCGGCGCGTCGGGCGCGAAAAACGCCGCGCTGCTGGCGATGGCGATTCTGGCGAATTCGAGACCTGAACTGCGCGAAAAATTGAAGGAATTTCGCCGAAATCAAACGGCGGCGGTTTTAGATTCCAAACTCGATTGAGACGGAAATCTAAAGCGTTCGATTTGTCTTTTCCGCCCAAACGATATATTTTCAAATACAGGTGCCAACCCTAGAATGGCAAAACATTTGTGTTTGCCTATCGGACAGACGGCATAAAGTAATTCGTTATTTTATGCCGTCGTTTTTTTATTATTTCAAACTCGTTTCGCAAAATAATTTATGAATCCGGTTTTACCAAATTCGACTATCGGCGTTTTCGGCAGCGGACAGCTTGGGCGGATGTTGGCGATTGAAGCCAGAAAAATGGGTTATCGCGTCGCCACTTTTTCGCCGAAATCCGATACGCCGACCGGACAGGTTGCCGATTACGAAATTTCCGCCGGTTACGATGATTTGGACGAAGTTGAAAAGTTCGCCCGCAGCGTTGATGTCGTGACTTTTGAGTTTGAAAATGTGCCGTCGAAAACGATTGAAACCGCCGCGCAGTTTGTCGAAGTTCATCCGAAAGGCGAAGTTCTACATACGACGCAGAACCGTCTGCGGGAAAAAACTTTTCTGGCGCGTCACGGTTTTCCAATCGTCAATTTTCGCTACATCAAAACGCTCGCGGATTTGGAAAAAGCGGTCGGTGAAATCGGCGTTCCGTGCGTTCTGAAAACCGCCGGTTTCGGTTACGACGGCAAAGGTCAGACGAAAATAAATTCGCTTGCTGAAATCGAACAAACCTTTGCGAATTTGAACAATCGGGAAGCCGTTTTGGAAGCGTTCGTCGAATTTGAAAAGGAAGTTTCCGTCGTTTGCGCGCGAGATAAACGGGGAAATTTCGCCGATTACGGCGTGATCGAAAACGAACACGAAAATCATATTTTAGATATTTCTTTCGCGCCCGCTGTTGTTTCGGAAAAGGTTTTTAACGAAGCGATTGAAATCGCGCGAAACGTCGCCGAAACCTTCGATTACGTCGGAACTCTGTGCGTCGAATTTTTTCTGACCAAAGACAAAAAATTAATCATCAACGAACTCGCGCCGCGCCCGCACAATTCGGGACATCTGACGTTTGACGCGTGCGTTACTTCGCAGTTTGAACAGCAATTACGCGCGGTTTGCGGTTTGCCGCTCGGTTCGACCGAATTTTACAGACCGGCGGCAATGGCGAATCTGCTGGGCGATTTGTGGCAGAACGGCAAACCGAACTGGATAAACGCTTTAAAATTTTCAAACGTCAAACTGCATCTTTACGGCAAAGGCGAAACTCGAACCGGGCGCAAAATGGGACATCTCACGGCAATCGGCGAAACTGCGGCAGATGCCGTGAAAACAGTGAGGGAAGCGCGCAATGCGCTTCTGTAAAAGAATTAAAACATTTATTTTTTAGGCTGCGTATTAAAATTAAGTTTATCGAAACCAAAATCCCTTGGAGAAACCGAAATGTTAAATCAAAGACTGAAAATCGCCGTCAGTTTATGGCTGACGTGTTTATGCTTGTGTGCAAATGTTGTTTTTGCACAAAATAAACCGGACGAAAACAAACAAACAAATGAACAAATGACGGTGCCGTCGGCGATGAAAAATCTCGCTTGGCGCAGCATCGGTCCGGCGAATATGGGCGGGCGCGTCGCCGATGTCGAAGGCGTTCCGGGCAATCCGAATATCGTTTATGTGGCGACCGGTTCGGGCGGAATTTTTAAAACGACGAACGGCGGCACGGATTGGACACCGATTTTTGACCGTCAAAATACGATTTCAGTCGGCGACATCGCGCTTGAACCGGGAAATCCTGATGTTATTTGGGTCGGCACGGGCGAATCGAACGTGCGAAATTCTGTCAGCTTCGGCGACGGCGTTTATAAATCAACCGACGGCGGGAAAAATTGGAATCATCTCGGTTTAGAGAACACAAATACGATTTCAAAGATCGTTATCAATCCGAAAAATCCCGACATCGCTTACGTCGCGGCAGTCGGAAAAATCTGGGGATCAAATGAAGAACGCGGCGTTTTTATGACGACCGACGGCGGCAAAACGTGGACGAAAACTTTGTATATTGACCGATTTCACGGCGCGTCCGATTTGGTGATTGACGAACAGAATCCGAATATTTTATACGCCGGAATGTGGCGTTTCGAGCGCAAAGCGTGGACTTTTACGAGCGGCGACGAACAGGGCGGCGTGTACCGTTCGATTGACGGCGGCAGAAATTGGAAAAAGATTGAAAAAGGTTTGCCGAAAATGATCGGCAGAATCGGTTTGGCAGTCGCGGCGAGCAACCCGAACGTGGTTTACGCGATTTTAGAATCAAAGGAAGGAACGCTTTATCGTTCCGATGACAAAGGCGAAACCTTCAAACAGGTTTACAAAAAACAGGATATTGTCGGGCGCGGATTTTATTACACGCGCGTCAGAGTTGATCCGACCGACGAAAACAAAGTTTACGCCGTCGCTTCGCCGTTGTTTATGTCGCTCGACGGCGGGCGCGATTTTGCGCGGATTTCGCCGAACACGCATATTGATTATCACGCGCTGTGGATTGACCCGCTGAATCCGAAAAGAATCTGGCAGGGACAGGACGGCGGGGCGGCGGTGACGACCGACGGCAAAACCTGGGAATATATGAACAATTTCGCCAGCGGGCAGTATTATCAGATTTTTGCCGACAATGCCGCGCCTTTTTACAACTTAGTCGGCGGATTGCAGGACAACGGGACGTGGGTCGGTCCTTCGCAGACGCGCGAACCGGCGGGGATTCTGAACGACGATTGGCGAATGATCAGCTTTGGCGACGGATTTTACGGCATCGCGCAGCTCGATAAACCGGACATTTATTTGACCGAATCGCAGGGCGGCAGCGTCGTGCTGACCGATATGAAAAACCGCGAACAGCAGACGGTCGTGCCGTATTTTGGCATCGGCGGCGCGGCGGCAAACGACAAATATCGGTTCAACTGGAACGCGCCGCTGATTCTTTCGCCGCACGACCACAATACGGTTTATCTCGGCGGCAGCGTCGTTTTCAAATCAAACGATTTCGGTAAAAACTGGACGGTCATCAGCCCGGATTTGACGAAAGACAATCGTGAACGGTTGAAAGACGCGGGCGGACCGATTTTCACGGAAAACACTTCCGCCGAAGCGTTTGCGACGATCATCAGCCTCGCCGAATCACCGCTTCAGGCAAATGTGGTTTGGGCGGGAACCGACGACGGCAATCTGCAAATGACAACCGACGGCGGCAAAACCTGGACGAATATTGTTAAAAATTTACCGAATGTCCCGGATGATTCTTCCGTCTCGCACGTCGAATTATCGCGCCAAAACGTCAACACGGCTTATGTGGCAGTTGACCGCCACAAATTTGACGATTACAAGCCTTACGTTTTCAAAACGACCGACGGCGGCAAAAATTTTACCAATATTACGGGCAATTTGCCCGCGAACGCTTACGTTCACGTCGTCACCGAAGATCCGAAAAATCCGAATCTGCTTTACGCCGGAACGGAACTCGGTTTATACGCTTCGTATAACGATGGCGCGAATTGGATCGAGCTGAATATGAAAAATCTGCCGCGCGTCGCCGTCCGCGACATTCTCGTTCATCCGCGCGACAACGACATTATTTTGGCGACGCACGGGCGCAGTTTGTGGATTTTTGACGATGCCGCGCCGATTCAGCGTTTGAACGATAACATTTTATCGAGTGAAAATTATCTGTTTGACGTTCGTCCGGCGTATCGCTTTACGTCGCGCTTTACGCGCTACGGCATCGGCGACGAGCCGTTTCAAGGGGAAAATCCGCCGAAAGGCGCGCTCGTTACTTATTATTTGAAAAACGAGCCGGATAAAAAGACCAGAGTCGCGCTGGAAATTGACGACGCGGGCGGCAGAAAAATTTCGGAAGTAAAAAATCTGCCGAAACAAAAAGGCTTAAACCGCACGGCTTGGAATTTAAGTTACGAAGGCGCGGATTTGCGAAAACCGCCGACCGAAGAACAAATGGAGAGATTTGGTGGTTCGCCGCGCGGTCCGCAGGCGATGCCTGGAATTTACACGGTCAAACTGCTCGTCGGCGGTAAAGTCGTCGAGGAAACAAAAGTCGAAGTGCGCGTTGACCCGACCGTTTCGGTGACGACTGCCGAACTTCAGGCGCAGTTCGATTTGGCGATTAAACTGCGCGATATGCTTTCGACGCTGAACACCGAGTTGCGAACGCTCGACAGCGCGAAACAGCAAGCCGAACAAGTCGAACGAGTGGCGAAAGACCGGCTCGAAGATGTGCCGAAAGATTTGAGCGCGGCACTGGACGGCTATAAAAAGCAGGTTGATAAAATCACCGGCGATCTGATCGTCGGCGAAGAAGACGACATTCGCGCGTCGGCGAAATTGACCGATCAAATCGGCAATTTGTATTATGCCGTCAGCAGCGGAAACGCCGCGCCGACCGCGGCGATGCGCGAACAATACACACTGCTGCAAACGCAGATGCCTTCGAAAATCGCTGAAATTAACAATTTTATCAGCAGTGACACATTGCGGCTTAATCAAACTCTGCAAAAAGCGAACCTGCCGATTATCGTTCTCGGCAAACCGATTCCACAGCCGAAGTAAATTATCGGCAAAGCGGAAACCCGCGCATCAGCAAAAGTGCCGAATATGCGAGTTTCCGCCTTTACAAAAATCTTTTCGCCAGCCAAACGCCGCCGGCGACTCCGGCAAATCCAATCAAAAGGCTCAGGAAAAGATAGACAAATGCGGTCGTAAAATATCTTTCACGAATCAAACCGAAAGTTTCGAGTTCAAAAGTGGAAAATGTGGTGAACGCGCCGAGAAAACCGACCATTATCGCAAATCGCAAATTTTCGTTAATCGAAATTTTATCGGTTAAAAGAATCAGCAAAAAACCGATCAAAAACGAGCCGGTGATGTTGATGATAAATGTCGGAAAAGGGAAAGGCTGAAGAAATTTTGAGAGCGGCGAAACGCTCAGTAAATAGCGGGCAATCGCGCCGCCCGCGCCGCCGATTCCGACGGCGAAAATTTTCGTCAGATTTTCCATATTTCATTAGCGGTTAAACACAATTATTTCGCCGTCTTTCGCCATTATCACCGTTTGCGCCAGACCGATAAAAAGTCCGTGACAAACCACGCCTTCGACGGCGTTTAATTTGGCGGAAAGCGCGTTTGCGTCAGTTATTTCGCCGAAATCAGCGTCGAGAATTCGATTGCCCGCGTCGGTTGTGAAAATTTCGTCGTTTTTCACCCTGATTTTCGCCGCGCCGCCGATTTTTTCGATTTGCTTCTGCGCGAATATTAAAGCCATCGGCACGACTTCGACCGGAACTTTGAACGCGCCGAGCGTGTCAACTTTTTTGCTCGAATCGGCGATGATAATTTCTTTTTTCGTCAAACGCGCGACCATTTTTTCACGAAACAATGCGCCGCCGCCGCCTTTTATCAAATTCAAATCCGCATCAAATTCGTCCGCGCCGTCAATCGTGACATCAATCGAATCAACTTCATCAATCGTCATCAGCGGAATATTTAAAGATTCGGCGAGTTCGGCGGTCGCGTTCGAGGTCGGAACGGCTTTTATTTTTAATCCTTCCGCGACTAATTTGCCGATTTCAATAACGGCAAAGTACGCCGTCGAACCTGTTCCCAAACCAATGATTTGATTGTTTTCGACTAATTTGACAGCTTCTTTCGCCGCCAGACTTTTTTCAGCTTTTAAATCCGTCATATTTAATCTCTAATGGCTTTATAACCTTTCGCCAGCAGACGCGGCGGCACGCCGAACCAGTAAAGTCCCTGAAAAACCGACCAGCGGGCGAACGTCCAGATGAACGAACGATTTTCAAAGCGTCTCGATGAAGTCGTGACCGGCAGATTAACGTGCATAAAGCGACCTTTGCGATTTAACTTTTTGTATAAATCAACATCTTCAAACAACGGCAAATTGCGAAAGCCGCCGATTTTCTCGTAAATTTCGCGCCGCGCGAAAATCGCCGAATCGCCGTAAACTAAGCCGATTGAACGCAGTTGCGGATAAAGCCACGTCAAAAACCGCGCCCAGCGACTCGCGCCGCTGAAAACTATCTCGAAATTTCCGCCGACAATTTCGTCGTAGCGCATATATTGTTTGATTTGTTTGGCGCAGCCCTGAACCGGGCGCGTGTCGGCGTGCAGAAACCAAAAAACTTCGCCCGAAGCGTATTTGGTTCCTTCGTGCATTTGTTTTCCGCGATTCGAGTCGGTTGTTTTTAATAATTTGAACGGCTTTTTGTGATTGTAATTTTCGATAACGGCAATTGTTCGGTCATTGCTTCCGCCGTCAACAACGATAATTTCATCAACATTCACCAGCCGCGAAAGCGCGTCGAAAGTTTTTTCTATCGTAGATTCTTCGTTGAGAGTCGGAATGATGACGGAAATTTCCATAAAGATCGAAAAAAAGTTTGAAAATATTAGTTGCCGGAAAATGCAAATTGACAATAAATAATTTGCCGAAAATTATTTATTGTCAATTGATGAATTCAAAAACAAACTGAAATTAAAAACGGACGGATTCTTCGAGCGCGTTATTTCCTTCGGCTTTTTTCCATTCTTCAAAGGAATCGTAAAAATTCGCGTCAAATTCGGTCAAACATTCAATTTTGATTCCTTCAATTTCTTTCGGAGCGTCTTCAAAACGCACAATCGCGCCGCAGCCGATGACTTCCGCACCGAGTTCTTTGACCAATTCGACGGTTTCCCGCAGTGCTTTGCCGGTTCTGATCAAATCGTCAACGATAATGCACGGATAAATGTCGCCGTCCTTCAAATACTGGCGAAACTGCCGCTTACCGTTTTCAATCTCCGCCCAATAAATTTGGAGCTCCGCGCCGAGAGCTTCGCGCACGCCGAAAGCGATGGGAATTCCGCCCGGACTCGGACTGATGATCGAAACTTTCGGCAAACGGCTGGCAATCTCCTTGATAACCCGAAATTTACGGCTCAACGCTACCGAAAGAACTTTTGAATTGTCGTAATAGCGGAACGCCAGCGGCATTTGAAAGTAATGAGAAGCGTGTTTGCCGTTCGGAAAAACAAAATGCCCCTGCCGATACGCGCCTGTCTGTTCCAAAATCTCCATCACCGATTTTGGCGAAGGAATTAAATTAACCATATCTGATACCTCCTTTTTTGGTCACAAATTATTTTTAGATTATACGACAACTCTCGAAAATTTGCCTTCAAAAAAATTAACTTTCCGCCGCGCCGATTTGATTTCGGCTACAAGAATTTTCTGATGTACGATTTCTCCAGAGATTCCATTTTTTCGGGCATCGCGGCAGCTTTGAACCAGCCGGCACGCTTTATTTCGCGGCTGATTTTCGGCGTACCGGCGGATTTCGCGCGAAAAAGAATTTCGATGTGTGTGCCGATTGTTCTGATGCGAATCAACTTTATATCGTGTAATTCCAAACCGGTCTCTTCCATAATTTCGCGTGTCAGAGCGTCTTCTGGCTGTTCGTTAGAGACGAGAAAACCGCCTGGAATTCCCCAGCCCGATGCCGGACGAAAAACGTGGTCGAGAAGCAAAACCTCACCGCTTTCATTGGTGATAATTGCCGCTGCCGAAACCGTAAAAGTTTTCTGCGTTGTGCGAATAAATTTTCTGCGAAAATAACGCGGCGTTTTTCTCCAGATAAGACCGGCTAAATTTTTTAACATTTCGAATAAATTTTTCTGTAAAACTGACTTATCGGCGAATTAAAAACTGGAAAAACAACATTGTTAAAAATGTATTAACAATATGGGCAAATTTTTCTTCAAAAGTTTATCCACAAAATATTAAACCATAGTTTTTAAACGGCGGAGTTATTAAATGGCAAAATTATTTTCTTTTCAAAAAGTCGGAAGCAGTTTGTTTTGCATACTGTTTTTTTCTTTTTTAGCTTTCGGACAAAACGGGGATTTGCAGAATGAATTGGGAGGTTCGTTCAAAAAATTCAAAGTAATTCGTCTCAATAATCAAACAATGTTGGAAAAAGCTGAAGCGGGTTCTTCAATTACAATTCCGACGACGGGAAAAAATTATCAATTAAATTTAACGCCGCGTGATTTGCGTGTGCCGCAGTATTACGCGGAAGACACGAGCGCGGCAGGCGTTCGCCGACTGGAAAAAAGCGATGTCACGACGTTCAAAGGAAAAGTCGCGGGCGAAAATAATTCGGAAGTTCGTTTAACGATTGACGGCACGAAAATCGAAGGTTATTTCTTTACGGACAGCGACAAGTTTTTTATCGAAGCCGCCAAAAATTACGCGGCTTCGGCGGATGCGAAGGATTTTGTCGTCTATCGCGCCGAAGACTTGCTGCAATCGAAAAGTTTTACCTGTAATTCCGAACTGGTAGAAAAAATAGAACGCGGCAAGGAAGTAGCGGCGGCGCAGAATACCGATGGCTTACAAACTGTAAAAGTGCTGAAAATGGCAACTGATGCCGATTACGAATACGTTGCGGCACTGGGCGGGGCGGCGCAAGCCAATAATGAAATTTTGAGCGTTTTGAATATGGTCGAAGGCGTTTATGAAAACGAACTTAATGTCTCAATCCGCGTTGTTTTTCAGCACACTTGGTCAACGCCGGACGCATACGTCGGCACCAATTTAACCACGCTGCTCAGTTCGTTTAAGAATTACTGGAACGCCAATTATTCTTTCGCTCAATATCCACGCGACGCGGCGCATCTCTTCTCGGCGAAACCGAATGTTTTGTCGCAGGGATACGCCACGGTCGGAGCCGTCTGCGGCAATCCGGCGGAGGCTTACGGAGTCAGCGGCAGAATTGATTGGGAACCGGGCAAATTTTTGGTGACGGCGCACGAGATCGGTCATAATCTCGGAGCCACTCACGTTGACGCGGCGCAGAGCTGTGATAATACGCTGATGAACGCCACTTTAAGCGGAGCTACGCCGCTTAATTTTTGCAGTTATTCGCGGACTGAAATTTCCAATTACACGAGCGTCAACGGCAGTTGTTTGATTGCGAAAAATTCCGCCCGACTGGATTTCGACGGCGACAGCAAAGCGGATATTGCCGTTTTTCGCCCGCTGGACGGCGTTTGGTACATTACGAACAGCGGCAATAACTCTTTTAATTTCGTACAGTTCGGACAAATGGGAGATAAGCCCGTGCCGGCGGATTACGACGGCGATGGCAGAACGGACATTGCCATTTATCGCGGCGGCGTTTGGTATCGGCTGAAATCTTCGACCAATACCTTTGACGCTGTGTATTTCGGAACGGCAGCCGATCTGCCCGCGCCCGCCGATTTCGACGGCGACGGTAAAGCCGATGTCGCGGTTTTTCGTCCGTCGGACGGCGTTTGGCATCGGTTACTGAGCGCGACCGGTAATTCTTATTCGGCGGTGCAGTTCGGAACGAACGGCGATCTTCCGGTTCCGGCGGATTTCGACGGTGACGGCAAAGCCGATGTCAACATTTTCCGTCCGTCGAACGGCGGCTGGTATCGGCTCAACAGCGGCAACGGCGCGTTTTTCGGGATTCAGTTCGGGCAGTTCGGCGACAAACCGCTAATTGCCGATTTCGACGGCGACGGTAAATCTGATGTCGCGGTTTTCCGTCCGTCAAACGGCGGCTGGTATATTTTGAAAAGCGGCAGCGGCGCGTTCAGCGCGACTTCTTTCGGTTTATCAACTGACATTCCGACTCCGGCGGATTATGACGGCGACGGCAAGGCTGATATTTCCGTTTTTCGTCCGTCCGACGGTTACTGGTATCGGTTTAACAGTTCTAACAATGCTTTCGCGGCTTCGCAGTTCGGCAGCGTTCGGGACATTCCGGTTCCGTCGTATTACGTTCAATAGTTTTAGCGGCATTCAGCAAAAACGAAAAACTCTGATTGGCAATATAGGCAAATCAGAGTTTTTCGGCGTTGACCGGCAATTTATTGTAACTTTTCAAATTAATTTCATCTTTAGTCTTTTCGGAGGTCAAGTTTTTAATCGAGATTTGCGTCGTTTTGCAGTTTTTTCGCCGTCTCCTTATTTTTTTCAAGCAGTGTTTCGTATTCACCGCGAGCCGCTTCTGCATTTCCCAGTTTGGAAAAACATAATCCCAACTGATAATGCGCTTCAGCGTCGTCGGGATTAATTTTAACTGCCTGCCGAAACGCGGCGATTGCCGAATCATAATTTTTTAGATTTTTATACGCTAAACCAAGATCGAAAAAACCTTCGGGTGAGTTCGGATTTTTATCAACGACTTCACTGAATATCTGCCGCGCCGCCGCAAATTCTTTCATTTGCAGATAATTGATGCCGATCAGCAATTTGGTTTCGTTGTCGTCTTCATTTATTTTCAGCGAATCTCTCAAATAGACCAGCGATTCGTCGCTGCGGGCTTGTTTATACAAAGCGTAACCGAGCCGGTTGAGCAGGCGCGGATCGTTTTTTTTGAGCCGCAGAGCGAGCCGCAGCTTTTGTTCGGCTTTCTGATAATTTTTGACGGTGTAAAGAAGCTGATAGGCTTGATAATAAAGATTATCGGTATAATAAGTGCGGTCGTCTTGGGTCATCGCGGCGATTTTTTCATCGGTCAGATACTGGTCGGGAACGATCAGATTTTTCCCGTCGTAATCTTCATCAATTTCACCCACCGGCGCGGCAATTACGCCGCTTCCTGATCTTGAACCAAAACCTTCGCGGTTTCCGGCGTTTATGACCTGAGCGGGTTTCGGCGCGTTCACCTGTCCGATGATAAATCCGAAATAAGGAGTGATAAAAGTGATTAATATCAAACCGATAATTGCCGCTGAACCGTCGCCGACCGATTCGGCATCGCTTCTGGTCTGAACTACCTGATTGGCTAATTCGGCGGCTTTTGAAACGAGCTGCTGCTGCTGTCGGCGAAAATAAACCGCTCCGGCGCGAATCGAAGCCAGCAAACCTTCGATTTCTCTTTCGAGACGACGGCGTTCCCGCAAAGTTTCATTGATAAATGTCGTCTGTTCGGTTTTGAACAGGTCGTCTTTCGTCTCGACAACAAATTTTTCTTCGAGCGTGCCGCGCCATTCGAGCAGATTTGTCAGCAAATTTCCGTTGACATTGTTAAAATTAACCAACCGATTTTCCTGAATTTCGGCGGCTGTGGTGACACCTTTTTTGATCAAATCCCGCCGCTCTTCATCTTCAATGCCGGGAATCGCCGCTTCGTCGAGCCGCGCCGCGTGCAGATATTCGTGCAAACGGCGGCGCGTCACATCAGCGCGTAAAATTTTTAATTTTTTGACGTTGGTCTGCTGAAATTTTTGATATTGACCGAGTTTGTTTCTGATTTTGAACAAATCGTCTTTCAAATTATGTGAGGCGGTTTGCCGATTCCATTCGTTTTCAAAGTCTTTCCACTGCTGATCGGTGAACCATAACGCGTCCTGTAAGTTGTCGCGCAGATGTTTAGTGTTGATGCCGGTAAAAATTATCCAGAACAGCATCGCAAAAATTCCCGCGAAAATCGCCATTCCACAGCCAAAAACGGCGATCAGAAAAATTAGCCCGAAAAACTGCGCGGCAAAAGCGATCAGCATTCGTTTTCGGTTCAACTTATTCGATTTGATTACTTCTGCCGTCGGCGGCGGCAAAGTCGCGGGCAACTGCGGCGGTTTGGCGGGCAGATTCGGCGAAGTGTCGAAACTGGCGAGCAAATTTTCGACGGTAAAGACGTTAAAACTTTTTGCGCCTTCTAATTCATTGCTCGAAGTGATAAAGGGAAAGAGCATCAAGCCGGTTTTTATTTCAATTTCACACCACGGACATTCGGCGAGCCGATTAAAATAGAGATGTCCGGGATGCAGGGCGCATTGTTCAAGATTGCGCTCCAAATCTTCGAGAGCTTCGATCCATTCACGCGGCGCGGGACGGTCATCGGTCAAAAAAGCGCGTTCAAATAACTGCGCGACGCGCGGCGAAAGTGCTGACAGCGACAGCGTTCCGGGCGGCTGACGAACATCTTTGAGCGCGGCGTGGTCGCCGTAAGCGAAACGATATTCGCGGATGCAGTCTTCGAGTGATTTGTCCTGTTCGCCGGAATAATTTCCCGCAAACGGATGTCTGCCGAGAAAAAGCAGTTGAAAAATTATTACGGCGAGACCGAAATTGTCGTGTTTTTCCAGCCTTTCAACCGCTCGCAGATTAACGCCCTGCAATTCGGGCGCGAGATGCGTCGCCACGCCGACTTCGCAGGTGTAGCGCGTTTTATCGGTCTTGATGCTGTAACTGTCGCAATCAATCAGCTTAACCGTGCCGTCCGCCAGCACGACGCAGTTGCCGTGATTGATGTCGCCCATAATGTGCGAATTTTTGTGCAGAATGTAAAAGGCGCGGGCGAGATTTGCTGCCGTGTGAACGAGAAAATGCCACGTCGCTTCGGGAAAATAAATGCGGCGGCTTTTCAGCGAATAAAGTTCGTGAATTTCCTTCGCCTTGATATTCGGCATCAAAAAACCGACGACTTTGCCGTCCGGCGCGTCGCGCAAAACGTCAACTACCCAGGCGGCGATCTTTGAAAGCTGATCGTTTTTGTGTGCCGCCATCCAGCGCAGCTTTTCGGCTTTTTCATCGGTCATCGGTTCGTGATAGATTTTGGCGACTAAATCACTGTTTTCGCACACATAAACGGTTCCTTCGCCGCCGCTGCCGATGACTTCGGTTGTAATACAGGATTGATTTTGGCTGTCATAAAACTTGAGCATATATTTCTTGTAAAATCATTAAAACATAAGAAATCAATCAGTTAGCGATTCTCTGCTGCCGATTTCCGCGCGGGAAGCGAGAACAATCGTCTTATCGTCATCCGTTTTCTCGTTGAGCTTCGGCGACGCGAGAAAACTTTCGAGTTTTTGGTTCAAACCGGCGTTCGCGCTGCCTTTTCTCAGCGGCGCGATCATCGGGATCAAAAAAGGTTCGTGCGGCTGGTTCGTTTGATAATCAACCGCGACGGCGAAAATTCCGTCGGAAAACAAGATCAAATCTTCGAGACGTTCCGCGATAAATACATATCGCAAACGCTCAACCGCCGTTTGATCGGTAATAAAATCAGTCATATTGACGTATTCCGATTCGAGCGGCGCGATGGCAAATCGGTAACTTTCCGGTTTGCCGGACGCGGAAAAAATCGCCGCGCCGTCGCCGATTTGATAAAACGCCGCGCCGTTTTCACCGACGACCGCGCCGACGAACGTCGAGGCGAAATCACGAATCTTTTTTTTCTCCGCGTTCGCGGCGGCGGCGATTTTCGTCTGACAATGCGCGATCCAAAGTTTGCCGAAATCAATATTTAAAGAACTGACCGCCGCATTTCCCGAATTCAGAAACGCTGTAACTTGGCTGACGAAAAATTCACAGGCGATTTCCGCGCCGCGCTGTCCGTCGCTGGTGCTGCCCGCGCCATCGGCGACGGCGGCAATCAAAACTTCGCCTTCAGCGGTTTCAACGGCGCGGCATAAAAGCCGGTCTTGACACACAGTATTTTGGCTCAAATGCGCCGCGCCGATTGCTGAAGCCGAAGCGTAACGCCATTTTCCCGCGTTCATCAAACTTCCGACCATCCGTAAGGTTTATAATCGGGAATCGAAACCGTATCGCCCGGTGTCGAACGTGAAATATTTTTCAGCGAAGCCGACAGCCAGAGAAAAAATTCCTTGAAGCGCACG
The DNA here is from genome assembly GCA_965217575.1 of Pyrinomonadaceae bacterium. Taxonomy (GTDB): domain Bacteria; phylum Acidobacteriota; class Blastocatellia; order Pyrinomonadales; family Pyrinomonadaceae. The sequence goes on from OZ244558.1 coordinate 3,449,148, forward strand.
CCGTTTAATTTCATCGGTTCGCGGACGGAAATCTGTTTCAGCACGTTGAAATCCGCATTATTTACGCCGAGCGCGAAAAACGAAAACGATTTATTTTCTTCGCCGGCGCGAATTATCGGCGGCAAATGCTGCCAATTATCGGTCGGCGCGCCGTCGGTCATCAAAAAAATCCACGGGCGGAAAAGTTTGATGCCGTTGTCGCGCAAAATTTCCTTGCGCTGTTTAAGCAGCGACAAACCGCGCCCGACGGCGGAACCGAGCGGCGTATCTCCGGCGGCTTCGAGCTGACCGGGACGAAATTGATCGGCGGTCGTAAAATTCTGCAAAACGCTGACCGGACCGAACGTCACGACAGCGATTTCAACGCGCTTCATACTCAGCGAATCATTGAAAAGCTCCTGCCGGAACATCTGCAATCCGCGATTTAATTCTTCGATTGATTCGCCCTGCATCGAGCCGGAAGTGTCGAGCAAAAGCACGCACGGACAACGCGGTTCGGGGTTTTCGGCAAATTCGGCGGCGGCAAAAGGCTGCTGTTCGTCGTAATTATAAGGGTGGTCGTTCATAATATTTTTTAATCGTCTAATAATAAATCTTTTGTTAATTAAAAGGCAATCATTTTCGGATTTATCGCCAATCGCCGTTGTATGAAATGTTCGCCGGAAAAAGGCTTCGGCGAAGCGGATAAAGTTTTTTGAACGATGAAAAATTTCGGTAAATCGGAAATTGATTTGGAGCTTAATTGAGTCTTGCCAGCTAATTAGTGTAAATTATAAACACACGTTAGAATTCGGATAACTTCAAATTAGTTAAAAATTTATGGCAAAACACACTATTACTTTAATTCCGGGCGACGGCATCGGACCGGAAATTGTTTCAGCGACCGTGCAGATTATCGAAGCGGCGGGCGTGGAAATTGATTGGGAAACGCAGATTATCGGCGCGCAGGCACTGGAAAAATTCGGCACGACGCTGCCGGAGGCGGCAACCGATTCGATAAAGAAGAACAAAGTCGCGCTCAAAGGTCCATTAACTACGCCGGTTGGTAAAGGTTTCACGTCGGTCAACGTCGGTTTGCGAAAATCGCTCGATCTTTACGCGAACGTTCGCCCGATTCGCGCTTTGCCGAATGTGCCGTGTAAATATCCGAATCTGAATTTAGTTATCGTCCGCGAAAACACCGAAGATTTATATGCCGGACTCGAACACACGGTTATTCCGGGCGTGGTGGAAAGTTTGAAAATTATCACGGAAAAGGCTTCGACCAGAATTTCAAAATACGCTTTTGAATTTGCGCGGCGTGAAAATCGCCAGAAAGTAACGGCAGTTCACAAAGCCAATATTATGAAATTGTCCGACGGACTTTTTCTCGAATGTTTTTATAATGTGGCGAAGGATTACCCGGAAATTGTCTCCGACGATAAAATAATTGACAACTGCTGTATGCAGCTCGTGATGAATCCGCAACAGTTTGACGTGATGGTGATGGAGAACCTGTACGGCGACATCGTTTCCGATTTGTGCGCGGGGTTAATCGGCGGGTTAGGTCTCGCGCCGGGAGCGAACATCGGTGAAATCGGCGCGGTTTTTGAAGCGGTTCACGGTTCTGCGCCCGACATTGCCGGTCAGGGCGTGGCAAATCCGACGGCGGTTTTAATGTCGGCGATTTTAATGCTCAAACACATCAGCGAACGCGACGCGGCGGAAAACGTCGAAAAAGCGATGCTCGCAGTTTTCGCCGAAGGTAAATGCGTAACGAAAGATTTAGGCGGCACGGCGAAAACCGCCGAATTTGCGAATGCGATTATTGAAAAAATAAAGCATTAGAAAAAAGCAAGGCGCGGGTGAGGTACGATGTCGAATTTACGTTTAAAATTAACGTGGACTATATCAGGAGGATTTGTTAGGCGGCTTGGCTGGAACGGTAATCGGAGCAATTATCGGCGCAGGCACCAGCGTTTTGCTGCCGGGTTTTGGATTGATTATATCCGGCTCGCTCTTTCTCGGAATTGCGTGCGGATTGGCAGGAATATTTTTGGGTGCTGTGCTTGGACTTTTTGCCGCCGTGATTTTTCGCCGTCGAAATTTTCCGTGAGCAGTTGCTTTAATTAATTTCTGTTTGCCTCAATCGCACGATTCCGCGCCGGGTTTTTTATATTTGTAACTGAGTTTTATGAAGTCTGAAAGTATTTGGGACAAGCCCACGTCACACGGCGAGATTCTCAAAAAAGTCTGGAAACAACTTGATTTAGGCGTTTTGGAGCGCGATCACCCGTTTCATACGCCTGTTCTCGGAACTTCCGCCGACTGTAAAGCGAATCTGCGCGTTGTTGTGCTGCGCCGGTTCTGGCGCAGAACGCCGCGTCTGGCGGTTCACACGCATCTCGATTCGCCGAAAATTAAAGAAATCAGCAACAATCCGCAGGTGTCGTGGCTGTTTTACCATCCGCAGGAAAAACTTCAGCTTCGCGTCAAAGGCGCGGCGACGGTGCATTTTGACGACGAACTGGTCGAAGAGCAGTGGCTGGCGACCGGATTTTTCTCGCGCCGCTGTTACGTCGGCGAAGCACCGACCAAAATCGTCAAAAAAGCGACTTCCGGGCTGCCCGAAGAAATCATCGAACGCCAGCCGACAAAAGAAGAATCCGAAGCCGGAAGAAACAATTTCGCCGTTATTTCGTCAACTATTGACGCGATTGATTGTCTCGAATTGGATGTCAAAGGCAATCGCCGTTCGCTGTTTAAATGGAACGAAAACGGCGAACTTGAAACATTTTGGCTCACGCCTTAAATAATGAAGCGCATATTTACAGGGATCACGCAATTAACGGGATATTAAAATTTTGTAAAATTTATTCCCGTTAATTCCGTGATCCCCGAAAAATGTTTTTTGAAGATTTGAACTCTTTCGGTTCGTCGGCTTTACAATATTCACCCGAAAATTGAAAATTAGATTGCCGTATATGCTTAATTTACTCAAAATAAAAAACATCGCGCTGATTGATGAACTTCAACTGGAATTTGCCAAAGGGCTGAACCTTTTGACGGGCGAAACCGGTTCGGGAAAGTCAATTATCGTGGATAGTTTGGGCGCGCTGACCGGCGACCGCATTTCGTCGGATTTGATTAAGGAAGGCGAACAGAACGCGCAAATCGAAGGACTTTTCAGTGTTTTTTCCAACGAAAATTTGCAGGCGATCTTTGAAGAAAGCGGCATTGAAATGGAAAACGCCGACGAAATTGATTTGATCGTGCGGCGCGAATTGACGGCGAACGGACGCAACCGCATCTTCGTCAACAACCAACTGGTGACACAATCTTTTTTGAAAAAAATCGGCGCGTTTCTCGTGGATATTCACGGACAGGGCGAACAGGCGACGCTGTTTAATCCGGCGACGCATCTCGAAATACTGGACGAATACGCGAATTTGAAGAGTTTGCGCGGCGGCATCGCGGAAAAATACAAAGAAATGGCGAACGTCCGCCGCGAAATTGAAAATCTGCGCGCCGACGAAGCGCAGAAATTGCAGTTGCTCGACATTCTGCAATTTCAGGTTGACGAAATCGGCAAAGTAAACCCGAAAATCGGCGAAGACGAATCGCTCGAAGAGGAAAAACGGCGTTTGAATAACGTCGAAAAACTTTCAACTCTGAGCGATGAAGCGTATCTGCTGCTTTACGAAAATGAAGAAGCGGCGATTTCAACGCTCGGCAAAGCGGCGCAGAGAATTACGGAATTGACCGAATACGAATCGAGTTTTCGTGAATATACCGAAGGTTTGCTGACGGCACAGGCGGTTTTGGAAGATTTGGCGTTCGCGGTCAGGGATTTTCGCGGCTCCTTGGAATTTTCGCCGGAAAGATTAGAGGAAATCGAAACTCGTCTGGCGGAAATCGCGCGTTTGAAGCGCAAATACGGCGGCAGCGTCGAAAGTGTTCTGGAACATTTCGCCGAAAGCGAAGAACGCTTGAAAAACATCGAAACCGCCGAACTGCGCGAAAAAGAACTGCGAAAAAAATTAGCCGCCACGCGGGAAGATTATCTCAAAATCGCTGCGGAACTGCATAACAAACGCGAAAAAGCGGCGCGTAAATTTGAAAGGGAAATTGAAGCCAATCTCAAAGCCGTCGCGCTCGAAAAAGCGCGTTTTGAAGTGCGGATCAACGCCGACGAAGCGCGGGACGACAGTTTCACGGCGAAAGGTTTTGACCATCTCGAATTTTATTTTTCGGCAAATCCGGGCGAAAGCGTCAAACCGATTGCGAAAGTCGCGTCCGGCGGCGAAGCGTCGCGGTTAATGCTGGTCTTAAAAACGACGGCGAAACTTTCCGAAATCGAAAAAGCGATGGTTTTTGACGAAATTGACACCGGAATCGGCGGGCGCGTCGCCGAAGCCGTCGGATTAAAACTCAAAGAATTAGCCGCCACGCAGCAGGTTTTATGCGTCACGCACCAACCGCAAGTGGCATCTTTGGCGGATCAGCATTTTCTCGTCGAAAAGGAGACGGTTAAAAACCGCACGAAAATTGGCGTTAGAGAATTAAATGAAACCGAACGCATCGAAGAAATCGCCCGAATGCTGACCGGTAGGGAAATTACGGCGACGGCGCGGCAGCACGCTAAAGAAATGATCAACGCGGCGAAATAATATTGACGGGAATAACAGGATTCACGCGAAGAGAAAATAAATTCTTTTTTCTCTATTGCAAAAAATTCTTTTTATCTCTCGTTTATCCCGTTATCTCTGTCAGTAAAATATGCAGGCTGAAATTTTAGTCAAAGTTATTCGCGGCGCAACGGTCGAATCAATTCATCGCGGACATTTGATTGTGGCGGACGGCGACGGCGAAATCATCGCGCGCCTCGGCGACCCGGAAACCGTGACGTTTTTTCGTTCTGCGGCGAAACCTTTGCAGGCGATTCCTTTTTTGACGAGCGGCGCGGCGGACGCATTCGGGTTCTCCGAAAAGGAAATCGCGCTCGCCTGCGGTTCGCATTCGGGCGAAAACTTTCACGTCGAGACGGCGCGGGAAATGCTCGCCAAGCTCGGTTTCGGCGAAGCGGATTTGCAGTGCGGAGCGCATTCTCCGTTTAATGAAAAGCGCGCCGAAGAGATGATTAGAAACGGTGAAAAACCGACGCAGTTTCACAATAATTGTTCGGGCAAACACAGCGCGATGCTCGGCGCGGCGAAACACCGCGGGGCGAATCTCGAAACTTATTTCGCGCTCGAAAATCCGGTTCAGCGGGAGATTTTAGAAACCGTCGCGCTGTTTTCCGAGGTGCCGCCAAACGAAATAAAAATCGGCATTGACGGCTGCGCCGCGCCGAATTTCGCGCTGCCGATTTCCGCGATGGCGAAATCATTCGCCCGACTGGTTTTTCCGCCGCCATCATTCGACGAAAAACTGCGCCGTGCGTGTCGGCGCGTTACGGCGGCGATGATGAATTACCCGGAAATGATCGGCGGCACGGAAAGATTAGATACGCTGATGATGCAAACTCTGCCCGGCAAAATCATTTCAAAAGTCGGCGCGGAAGGCGTTTACACGGCGGGCGTGATGCCGTCTGAGAAGTGGAAAACAGGCTTGGGAATCGCCTTTAAAATCGAAGACGGCGAAGATAAACGCGCCCGTCCGGTCGCCGCCGTCGAACTTTTGCGCCAACTCGGAATTTTGGGCGCAGATGACTTGCGCGAACTTTCGCCGATGATAATTGAAAACCGGCGCGGCGATGTCGTCGGGAAAGTTGAGGCGGATTTTACAATCTAAGGCGAAAACAAAAAATTTTTGGCGGGTAAAATCCGGCGTTTTCAACCCGCACGTCTTTCACGTTAAAATAATTTTATGGCACAAACACAACAAAATCAGCCGCCGAAACTGCAAAAAACGGCGAGCGGCGACATCAACACCAATTCTTTAGCCGATTTGCTCGAATGGTTTTTGAACTATGATCCGCGCGTCGCGCTCGTCAGAAACCCGCAGGTTGAAGAACTTTTTCAGTGGAAACAGGCGGACGACGAAGCGCAGGGCGTGGAAACTTACCCGTTTGAAAATGCCGAATCGCGGTTTGCCATCGGCGTTTTTCAGGCGTTGGGCGAAAATGATTCGCAAAATAAACTGCATCGCTGGATCGCGGATGTGTTGCAGGCGTTGAGCGAAGCCAAGCAGACGAACGAGGAAATCGCCAAGAGCTATAAGCTCGAAAAAGAGCCGTCGCACATCGCTCAAGCCGAAAAAATTCCGTCGAAAACCGAACGGCGTTTGTATTTATCGAGCTGCTGGCTGGAATCTCTCTGCACGGCGGAGGCGAGATTTCTGGGTTTTATTTATCAGGAAATTTACGGCAGTCAGTTTACTCTTTAAAACTTTCCCAGTTGCCGCGCCAATCGAATTTTTCCAGCGCGCGAAAGCGTTTTTTGTAATCGTAAAACGAGTTTCCGTCGTAGCAGTAACCCTGGTAATAAAAATCTTTGCCGTTTTGCCGGGCGAAATCAATTTCCGCGAGCATCGTAAAAATTCCGAGACTGCGCGAATTTTCTTCGGGCGCGAACATCGCGTAAACGCCGGAAATCGCCGTTTCGCCGAGATCGAAAAAACTCGCGGCGAGCAGCTTTTTTCGCTGGTAAACGCAGAGTTCCAACGCCTCGCACGGAACTTTCGCCGGGTTATAAGAGAGAAAATCATAAATTGAAAACGGCACGGCGCGTTTGAATCGGCGTTTGTGCCGTTCAAACAAAATTTCCTTTTCTTCAGTAATTTCAACCGGGCGAATAATCGTTTGTAAATCCTGGTTTTTCCTGATAATACGGCGTTTATTCTTGGAAACGGAAAAATCGGCAAGACGAATCCGAAGCGGAAAAACGCGGCAGATTCTGCCTTCGTAAAATGAAAGATTATAGCGAAAAAACTGCGTTCCGAAATGCCGCCAGCCGTTTTCCCACAACCTGTCCATTTGTCGCGGCGAGGTTTTCAGCGTGTCAAATTCTTCGTTGATGAAAAGTAAATCCGCAATCTGATAAAATTCATTTTCGAGCATCGGTGATCAAAACATCCAAGAGCGCAGCTTAACGAACAAAAGAAATATAACAAATCAAATCCGCCGATGAAAGTTGGTGCGGAAAAGTGACGGCGGTAAGGACTTCCTTTTTGAACATTTGTCAATTTCAGCGCGGCGTGTCAAACTTTAAGATTCGGAGGAAAAGACGAAACTTTGTTTGTAGAAAGTAAAATAAAAACCAAACTGCTCAAAAAAATGGGCGAAGCGATCCGCGATTTTTCGATGATTGAAGACGGCGACAAGATAATGGTGTGTCTTTCGGGCGGCAAGGACAGCTACACGATGCTGGAACTGCTGCTTGACGTGCAGAAGCGCGCGCCCGTCAAATTTGAAATTCTCGCCGTCAATCTCGACCAGAAACAGCCGGATTTTCCCGACCATATTCTGCCCGAATATCTCGCTAGCGTCGGCGTAAATTACCGCATTGTTGAAGAAGATACCTATTCGATTGTCACCAGATTGGTTCCCGAAGGCAAAACTTTCTGTTCGGTTTGTTCACGGCTGCGGCGCGGCATTTTATACACGACTGCCGTTGAAGAAAACTGTACGAAAATCGCGCTCGGTCATCACGCCGACGACGTTATCAATACGTTTCTGCTGAATCTGTTTTTCGTCGGGCAGTTAAAAGCGATGCCGCCGATTCTGCGTTCCGACGACGGGCGCAACACGGTTATTCGCCCGCTCGCCTACTGTCAAGAAAGAGACATCGTAAAATTTGCCGCCGAGAAACAATTTCCGATTATTCCGTGTAATTTGTGCGGTTCGCAGCCGAATTTAAAGCGCGCCCGCGTCAAAAAACTGATCGCCGAACTCGAACGGGAAATTCCTTACATTCGTTCGTCAATGATGACGGCTTTGACCAATGTGACCGGCTCGCATTTGCTTGACACGGAGCTTTACGATTTTAAGAATTTCGCGCCGGTTGTCAAACAAATTCCGCCCGGACACGGCAGTGTCGAAAAAGAACTCGACGAGATTTTCGATCATTCCGAGCCGCAGTTGAATAGTCTTAACGCGATTGCTCAAATAAATTAGAACCTTTTCGATTAATAATTTTTCGACAGAAAAGTTTTCCACAGGTGGAAAACTTTTTCGCGGTCAATCTTCGCCCGAATTAAAACCGCTTACAAAGATATTTCCTGTAATTCATCAATGATTTTCGGCAAAACTTCCAGCAAATAATCAATTTCCGCCGCCGTATTGAATCTTCCCAGCGAAAAGCGAATCGCGCCCATCGCGTCCGAATACGGAATATTCATCGCCTGCAAAACGGGCGACGCGACGCGTAGTTCGGCGTTGCAAGCCGAGCCGGTCGAAACGCAAATGCCGAGATCGTTTAATTTGGCGAGAATCGCTTCGCCGTTGAGATTTGGAAAGGAAATATTAGCGGTGTTCGGCAGACGCAAATCGGAATTATCGGTACCGTTCAAACGAGAGTTTGGAATTTTATTCAAAATTTCGTTTTCCAGGCGGTCGCGCCAACCGCGAATTTTTTCCATCGGCGAAAAATCTTTGACCAAATTCGCCGCCGCGCCGATGCCGACGATTTGATGAACGGCTTCGGTTCCCGCGCGTCTGCCGTTTTCCTGCCGCCCGCCGATGAAAAACGGCGGCAAATCAACGCCGTTCCTGATATAAAGCGCGCCGATGCCCTTCGGCGCGTGAAATTTATGACCGGAAACGCTGAATAAATCAATCAGCGGGCTTTTCAAATCAACCGGAATTTTACCGACCGCGTTCACGCCGTCAACGTGAACCAGCGCATTGGAATTGGCTTTCACAATGGCGGCGACTTCCTCGACCGGAAAGAGAATGCCCGTTTCGTTGTTCGCCAGCATCACGGAAACAATCGCCGTATCTTCGCGCAGAGAATTTTTCAGTTCATCCAAATCAAGCGCGCCGTTTTCGTCAACATCGAGCCGCGTCACCCGGTAATTTTCCGTCTCTAATTTATCGGCGACGCGGCGCACGGCTTCGTGTTCAACGCGCGTCGTGACGAGGTGTTTTTTGTGCGGATGCGTTTCACACGCGCCGAAAATTGCCCAATTGTCGCTTTCCGTGCCGCCGGAAGTGAAGGCGATTTCATTTATATCGGTTGCACCGAGCAGCGCGGCGACTTGTTCGCGCGAGTTTTCAATCGCGTTTCGCATTTCGCGTCCGAAGTCGTATGCCGACGACGGATTGCCGTAAAATTCCGTCAAAAAAGGCTGCATCGCCGCCAGAACTTCCGGCGCGATGCGCGTGGTCGCATTGTTGTCAAAATAAATCATCTGTCAATCGTAAATCTTCAGTCGGCAATCGTAAATCGGCGGCGGCGGAAAAACGCTTTTAATTTTTGGCGGAAAATTTTAATTCTGGATTTCGATTTACGATTTACGATTTACGATTTACAATAAAAAGCGTGAGCGCAATTCTTAAAATTACAGATACCGCAGGTGAAAGTTGGGAAGTTAATCTGCTTTCCGATATGGTTTATAACATCGGCAGAGCGAAAGATAACGACATCGTTCTCAATGATCGCCGCGTTTCGCGCCGCCACGCGCAGATCGTCGCCGAAGGATTGAATTATAAAATCATTGACGGTTTTTATGTTGACGGGAAAATTAACCGGAGTGTTAATCACGTTTTCGTCAACAACGCGCCGCAACTTGAAAAAACCCTCGAGCCGGGCGATTTGATTACCATCGGCGAAACAAATCTGGAATTCAAAAGAATCATTCCGGCGGAAATTTCTTCTGACAGCAGCGCGAATGCGGCGAACGATTATCTTTCGGCGGTTGAAGTTCCGACTGGTGTAAAATATGACGATCAGCCGCTTGGACACACGCAGATGCTGATTTCTGCGAACGAGATTATCGGCAAGCGTTCAAATATTTCCATCGAAACCGATTACCCCACGCCGGAAGAAATCAAAGAACTGCGCCGCAAGGCAAAAGCACTCGATTTGCTTTACGAAATGACCAAAACGATTGGCACGGTTTTTGACTTGAAAGAAATTTTTGTGAAGGCGACGGATTTAATTTTTCGCGGCACGCCCGCCGAAAGAGTCGTCGCCCTGCTCGCCGATGAAACGCTTGACGGCAAAATTTTGAATTACAGTTTATATCCGATTGCGGTCAGAGCGCGCGATGAAAAATTAGAAGATTTGACCGTAAAACTGTCAATCAGCCGCACTATTACGCAAAAGGTAATGCGCGAAAAAGTCGCGCTGCTGTCACAGGACGCGAAAACTGATGAGCAGTTTCGCGGCGCGGAATCAATCGTTTCGCAGGGCGTAAGGTCAACGATTTGCGCTCCCCTGATAACCGAATCGAATGTTCACGGCGTGATCTATGCCGACCGCTTTGATCCGTTCGCGGCGTTCAGTTCCGATGATTTGGAATTAATCAGCGCGGTGGCGGCGCAGGCGGCGGTGACGGTTGAAACCGTCAAGGCGCACAAACGACTGGCGCGGGAAGAAGTGGCGCGGGCGAATTACAGCCGGTTTATGCCCGAATATGTCGTCAAACAGTTGCTTGAAAATCCTGAATCGTTTAAGCTGGGCGGAATAAATCAGACGATTACGGTGCTTTTTGCCGACATTCGCGGGTTTACCGCATTTTCCGAGAAAGAAAAACCGGAAAAGGTCGTCGGGCTGCTTAACCGTTATTTCAGCGTGATGTCCGAGATAATTTTCGCCCACGGCGGCACGCTCGATAAATATATCGGCGATGGTTTGATGGCGATTTTCGGCGCGCCGAACGCCACTTCCGAAGATGCCAAAAATGCCGTAAAAACAGCGATTACGATGCAGAAGCGGCTTGCAACTTTGAATAAAGAGTTGGAATCAGAAGGTCTGAGCCGCATTAACATCGGCATCGGGCTGCATACGGGCGAAGCGACTATCGGTTATATCGGCTCGGAGCAGCGGTCTGAATACACAGCGATTGGCGATACGGTCAACTTGGCTTCGCGGCTCGAATCAAACGCCCAGAGCGGACAGATTTTGATCAGTGAAGCGACGGCGCAGGCGAGCGGAAATTTGTTCTCCCTGATTTCCCGCGAACCGCTGACGGTGAAAAATCGTCGGCAAGCCGTTTCAATGTTTGAGGTAAGCTGGAATTAAGCTAAAATTGGTTGTCTATATTAAATTAAGTTATCCCGGCTCGAAGCGAATGAAATTTAATTTGGTATGTTAGAATTGGGGAAACTAACTTTTATGGTGGGAATTTCATCTCTGAAAAAACTTGTTACCGATTCGATGGCGATTGATATGGGAACGTCGAGTACGATTATTGCCGTCAAAGGACGCGATATTGTGCTTGACGAACCGTCATTGATCGCGGTCAACGAATTATCGGGCGAAGTGGTCGCTTACGGGCGCGAAGCCTTCGACATTCGCGGTCGTGAAGGGCGCGACGTAACCGTTTTGGCTCCGCTGAACGGCGGTGTCGTGGCGGATTTTGAGCGCACCAAAAAAATGCTCGCTCATTTTGTCAAAAAAGCGAAAACCGGCGGTTCACAAGTTTCTCTGCAAGCCGTGATGAGTATGATTTCCGATGTTACGCACGTCGAACAGCGAGCGTTGGTCAATGCGGCGGAAGACGCGCACATCGGCAAGGTTTATATGATGGAGGAAGGTTTGGCGGCGGCGTTCGGCGCGGGCGTAAATACGCGCGACAAACGCGCATCGGCGGTCGTTGACATCGGCGCGGGAACTACCAATATCGCTATCATCGCCAAAGGAACGGTCGTGCATTCGCGTTCGGAGCGCATCGGCAGCAATGAAATCAACATCGCTTTATCAACCCATCTGCGCCGCCATCGCGGATTGCAGGTCGGCGAAGAAACGACGGAAATTCTCAAAACCGATTTCGCCACCACCTATCTGCCGGAAAATGTTGAAAAGTCAATCGTCGTGCGCGGGCGTGATCTGCAAACGGGAAGTCCGGGAGCGGTTGAAGTAACCATCGGAGAAATTTATCCGGTCGTTGAAGGCATCGTTCGCCGCGTCGCGCAGATTGTTGCCGACACTTTGACCGAACTCAGACCGGAAGTTGCCGCCGATATTTATGATCGCGGAATTATCTTGACCGGCGGCGGTTCGCTGCTCAACGGAATCGAACAGTATCTCCGAAATTTTGTTCACTTGCCGATTACCGTTTCCGACGAGCCGCGTTACGCGACCGTGCGCGGGCTGCTCAATATGTTTGACGAGCCGGAACTGCTTGAAAAAGTTTCGCGCAACGAATTTCATTTCCTGCAAAATGCGGAAATACCTTTTAAGGCTTAAAAAAGTGACCGGCGAAAAGTAAAAAGCGCGAAGTGAGAAATTATTTTCACTTCGCGCTTTTCACTTTTTTAAGTTTCCTTATAAAATTTTTATCAATGCGGATTTTTGAGTTTTTCAAACAGCAATTTCTCATCGCGCACGTTTCTAATATTCCGGTGCGGATTGATTACCGTTGGTTTTTCGTGCTGGCGTTAATGAGCTGGGCGACGGCGATCAGCATCAATTCGCTGATCGGCAATTTTTTCACGAGTTTTCTGTTTGGACTGATAACGACGCTGTTTTTTTTCGTTTCAATTTTTCTGCACGAACTCGCTCACGCCTTTGCCGCCCGGATGGAAGGGGTCGAAGTGGTCGAAATCGTTCTTCATCCGTTCGGCGGATTGGCGCGGTTTCGACGTGAACCGGATTCGCCGCGCGCCGAATTTCGCATCGCCATCGCCGGTCCGGTCGCCAGTTTTATGCTGTCGCTCGTTTTTCTCGGTTTGATGGCGATTTTCAATCTGCTCGGCACTAATATTCTCGCGCCGTTTTTTTTCGTGCTGGCTCTGGGCAATTTTCTGCTGGCGGTGTTCAATCTTTTTCCGGGTTATCCGCTCGACGGCGGCAGGGTTTTGCGGGCGTATCTGCGGCGCGGCGGAACGGATTTGAACGAAGCGACGATTTTAACCGGACGCATCGGGCAAGGTATCGGGGCGGTAATGCTGATTTTCGGGGTTATGATCGCTCTGATTCGCAACGATTTTTTCACCGGATTATGGACGATTTTGGTCGGACTTTTTCTCTATGACGCGGCGCGGTCAATTATTAGCCAGACCATTGATCTTGAAAAAATGGTCGTTGAAGACGTGATGCAGCTTCCTGTTTCCGTCGCGCCCGAAACGGCGGTGGCGGCTTTTGTTGACCACGTTTTGCCGTTTCACCGGCAGACGGTTTTTCCGGTGGCGAAAGACCGCCAGCTCTACGGCATTCTGGCTCTCGAAGATTTGAAAAAATTGGCGCGGGAAGATTGGCGGAAGACGGCAATTTCAGATATGATGCGCCCCATTACGGTTGATTATTTCGTCGAAGCGCGCACGCCGCTATCGGAAGCGCGAAAACTGATGCGCGAAAACGGCATCGGCGCGCTCGGCGTGATTGATGAGAAAGGAAATTTGGTCGGCTTTATGCAAAACAAAAAGCGCACCAGCCAAAGAAAATAATTTCGTGTTGCGGAAAGTATAATTATGTTTAATGATTAGACAAGTCAAAACCGTCTAGCGTCAACGGTCGGTTAAACATCAAATTTCGAGCGTTCGGCAGACTTTTCAAATCAAATGCCGTCTTATAATCCATCCGCCGGGGCGAGATGGTTCTGACCTAAAATAAGGAGAAAGAAATGTTAGCCGTCATCGGAGCTTTGATCGCCAATGGTTTAATCACAGTTTTGAAATTTTTCGCCGCCGTCTTTACCGGTTCTTCGGGAATGATGGCGGAGGCTTTTCATTCGCTGGCGGATACGACCAATCAAGTGTTTCTGCTGCTCGGGCTGCGTTTTTACAAGCGTCCCGCGTCGGAAAAACATCCGTTCGGTTACGGCAAAGAGCGTTTTTTCTGGTCGTTTATCGCGGCGGTTTTTATTTTCGGAGTCGGTGCAACTTACGCCATTTACGAAGGCATCGAAAAAATCAGGCATCCGCACGCGATTGAAAATCTGGCTTGGGCGTATTGGGTTTTAGGAATTTCCTTCGTTCTGGAAGCCGCTTCGATTGCGCTGGCACTTTATCAGGAAATTACCGAAGCGCATCACGAAGGATTAACTTTCGGCGAATATCTGAGCGAATCAAAAGACCCGACGGCAAAAACGGTTATTTTTGAGGATTCGGCGGCACTGGTCGGAATAGTTCTCGCCGCCGCCGGACTACTTTTGGGACAATTCAAAGTCGCGCCTTACGAAGGAGTTTTGTGGGACGGCATCGCTTCCGTCACCATCGGAATCGTGCTGGCAATTGTGGCATTCTTTTTGGCACGCTCTTCGCGTGGACTTTTACTGGGCGAGGCGGCGACGGCGAAAGATGTCGAAGAAATTCGGCGCGCGATAAAATCGCATTCGGGCGTGGTTGACGTGGCAGAACTTTTGACGATGCACCTGGCACCGAAGCAGATTTTGGTCAACGCGCATATCAATCTGAGAAACGATTTGACCAATGAACAAATTATCAGGTGCATCGGTGAAATTGAAAAAAGCATCAAGAAAGCCGAGCCGAAAGTTGATATGATATTCTTGGAAACGGCGGGACTCGCCGAAAACGTGGTGAAGGAAGTTTAAGGTTCAAGATTTAAGACGCGCTTTTAATCTCGAATTTTAGATTTCAAATTTTGAATCTGGAATTTAAAGATGCAGTTTAGCGATTACATTCCGACAATCAATACCTTGCGAAATGTTCTGGACATTACGCTGGTATTTATTATCGTGTATGTCGTTCTGAAACTGCTGCGCGGAACGCGGGCAGTGCCGACAGTCGTCGGAATGATAATTTTGGCTCTGCTTTACTGGTTCGCGGTCGCGCAGGACCTCGCCACGCTCGAATTTGTTCTGCGCTCCGCCGTGCTGTATATCGGCGTGGCGATTATTGTTCTTTTCCAGTCGGAAATCCGGCAGGCGTTGATTTATTTCGGCAACCGTTTTCGTTTTCCGGTTTTGCGCCGGCAGAACGGCGGACTCGGCGAAACAATTTACGACGAAATCGTTCTGGCGGCGACGACGCTTTCGACGGAAAAAATCGGCGCGTTGATCGTCATTGAACGCAATGTCGGTCTGCGAAATTTTATTGACGCGGGCGTACAGCTCGATGCCCGAATCAGTTACGATTTGCTCGTAACGGTTTTTAATCCGGCAACGCCGCTGCACGACGGCGCGGTTATTATTCACAACGAACGCGTCGCCGCCGCTTCCGTCTTTCTGCCGCTGACCAAAAATCCGAGTATTTCGCGCGAACTCGGCACGCGTCACCGCGCCGCCATCGGTATTACGGAAGGAACAGATGCGGTAACGGTCATCGTTTCGGAGGAAACGGGATTGATTTCTTTCGTCGAAAACGGAACTTTGAAACGTAATCTGGACACGACCGCCCTGCGCGCGCTGCTGCTCGAAGCGATGGACATTCCGGCGGTCGAAACCAAGCGCGAGCCGACCAAAACAATGAAGGAGTCGGAAACGGAGATCACGGTCGGATAATTTTTCGATGCGGAATTTGGCGTTTAAATCTAAAATAATTGAATCTAAGTAATCGTGCAGAAATAGTTTAGACTATTTGTTGAGATGGGTAAAACAAAAGTAATTGAATTAACTAAACAACAACGCGAAGCACTGGAAAACGGTTATCGTAATGGTAAGACACATAGTTTCCGGCAACGCTGTCAGATGGTTTTATTGAAAAGCGAGAAACGAACGTCGTCAGAAGTTGTCGCTATTTTGGGCGGATGTGAGATGACTGTTAATAATTGGCTAAACCGCTATCAGGCGGAAGGGATGGCGGGTTTGCAGACGAAACCGGGACGGGGACGCAAGGCGATTCTTCAACCGGCTGATCTGGAGCAGGTCAAAGAAGCGGTCAAGCGATCACGACAGAAGATTTCAATCGCCCGCGGAGAACTCGAGGAACTGTTGGGTAAAGAGTTCTCAAGCAGTTCATTAAAGCGGTATCTGAAAAAAACGCTTGCCGCTATAAACGAATTAGAAAACGCTTGAAAGGTGTGCCGAATGAAGAGGTGTATCGGTTAAAAAAAGAAGTGTTAGGTTCGTTGGAGAATTTAAGTCAAGCGGGATTAATCGAACTGTATTACGGCGATGAGTCGGGTGTCAACTTAGAGCCGAATGTGCCGTATGGCTGGCAATTTGCCGATGAAGTGGTGGCGATGCCGACAGCCAAAGGCAAAGGAGTCAATTGTTTCGGCTTATTTACCAGAAGTAATCAGAGTTGGGTTGCCACATCGGAGACAGCGGTCACCGCAGAGTTTGTGGTCGAACAATTGGAAAGATTTTCGTTTTCGATCTCGCAGCCGACAGTGATAGTTTTAGATAATGCGCGAATCCATACCGGCAAACAAATCAGTGAACGGCTCAGGTTTTGGCAGCAAAGAGGATTATTCATCTTTTATTTGCCGACCTATTCACCGCATTTGAACATTGCCGAAACAGTATGGCGGAAGTTGAAATATGAATGGTTGGCACCGAGTGATTACCAAGACAGACAAAGATTACAATATTCGGTCAAACAAGCCTTAAACGAATTTGGAAGAAGCCTGAGAATAAACTTCTCAAACTTCACACATAGTCTAGCTTAATTGTGAGCAACTACTTATAATCTAAAAATGTTGTCAGAAACCGATAGAATTTTTCAAAAAGAAGAAGGCAAGTTTTCAATTCGCCGCTTGTTTCGGCGGATATTTTTAGACGATTGGCTGGTTAAAGCGGTCGCGCTGGCGATCACTTTCGCGCTCTGGCTCGGCGTAACCGGACTTCGCGCCCCGACGACGGCGCGGCTGAAAAACATTACGCTTAACCTGCGCGTTTCCAATGACATTGAAGTTACCAATTCGCCGGTGCAGGAAGTTGATTTGGTAGTCACCGGCGATAAGCGCAAAATTGACCAGATAAATCCGCGCGATTTGGTAGCCTCACTGGATTTAACGGAAGTTCAGGAAGGCGACCGAACCGTTCAAATTACGCCGGAAAACGTCAATGTCGAACTGCCCACCGGCGTGAAACTCGAAGAAGTTCAGCCGAACAAAATCGCCATCAAACTCGAAGCCGTTCAGGAACGCGCGATTCTTGTCAAGGTTGAAACCGAAGGCAGCGTCGCCGAAGGTTTTGAGGTTTACGGAACCACCGTTTTACCGAACAAAGTAAATGTCCGCGGACCTGAAAGTTATATCAAATCGCTTGATTCTGTTTCCACCGAAAAAATAGATATTGAAAACCGTTCGGAAGATTTTACCGCCCGCCAGATTGGACTCAATCTCGTTAATCCGAAAGCGACGCTAATTGATACGGTCGTTGATGTTGTAGTCAAAATCGGCGAAAAAAGGATTGAAAGATTATTCGTCGTTCCGATTCAAAACGAAAATCAAAAAGGCACGGCAACCGTCGTGTTATACGGCGCGCACACGATTTTAGATTCTTTAAAGCCGGAAAATCTGCAAGTTGAAATCGTCAAAAACGATTCGGGCGAGAATTCCCTGCGGCTGGATTTGCCCGCCGATATTCAGGGACAAGTTGAAATTAGAAAGTTTAAGATTAATTAAAAATAACTGCGGCAATTTCAAAATAAGCGGTACCTGAATCGTAAAAAACGTATCGGCAGTTTGGTTATCGGAAGCGGATTTGATATATTTTTCCATTGGTTGTCCGCCGGACAGCTAATTCTGCCGCTCACGGGATTGAAAATCCGGTAAGCGTCCGAAAAACACGGGGTCGTAGCTCAGCTGGGAGAGCGCATGACTGGCAGTCATGAGGTCAGGGGTTCGATCCCCCTCGACTCCACCAATAAATTTAATGAATTGAGGCAGCTTTTTACAGTTGCCTTTTTTTACTTTTGGTGCCGACTTGGTTTTATTCTTTTGCTGCAAGGGTTTTTTAGGTATTATATCGAAACAAATACAGACGGTTCTAACTTTGCAAAACGATTAAAATGGTTTTGCTATCGTTAATTAACCTGATTTGTTTAGTTTTACGGCTGAATTATTGATATGACAAACAAAAAAACTTCAGTTTGGCGCGGCGCGTTTGCCGGATTGATCGGCGGATTAGCCGGTGCGTATTTAAAATCGCTCGCCGAGCCGCCTTTGCAGAAAATCGGGGAAAATCTTTTTCCGTCCGCGCCTGCCGATTTAACGAAGCGCGGGGCGGACATCACCGGGCATCCGCTGAATATGCCGCCTGCCGTGCTGATTCGAGAAGTCGCGGAAGGGACAGCCGGTGAGGTGCCGTCGGCGGCGCGGACCGAACAGGGAATGACGGCGATTCATTACGTTTTCGGTGCGGCACTCGGCGCGGCTTACGGCGCAATCGCTGAAGAATTGCCGATGGTCACCGTTGGCGCGGGCATTCCGGCGGGTGCGGCGATGTGGTTGGTGACGCACGGAACGACCGTGCCGTTAATCGGTCTGCAATCTCCGACGACGGAAATGCCCGCTGCGTGGTTTGTTTGGGAACTCGGCTCGCATCTCGTCTTTGGCGCGGCGGTCGAAGCCTTACGCCGCCGCGTTCGTGAAAAAATTTAACGGCAGGGCGGACTTGTTTTTTTAGCTTTAACTTTTACAGCTTTAATGATGAAAGTTTATCTTTTAATTTACCGGACAGTTTTCCCTCTTTCTTTCTTTTCCTAATTCAATTTTTTAATTAATTGTAGAACGCCTTTTCACATTTGATCGAATCGTGAAAAAAAAGTCCGCCGGAACAACAAAACATTAATTTGCCCGGCGAACAAAAAACAATTAAAAACAAGTTATTGGTAACACCTTTTGCAATTAAATTTGAAATTGGTAAGGATATACTTGACATTTTTTTTAGTTGAGAGATAATAATTTTCTGTCAATCCAAAGTAATTTTGCAATTAAATTAGACCAAATGATATTTGTACAAGCACCGCGCTCAATTGCAACTTCGCTGTGGATTTAAGGCGACTGTTTAATTGGTCAAACCAATAATTCTCTAAAAGGTTTTTAAAATGGTGAACGCTTTGGTGTTCGTTAATCAGAAAGGGTCTTAAAAAATTGAGATTTTGCTGTTTGTAATCGTAATCTTTGCCAGGGAATTAAAATTTTAAACTCAAACTTTCCAACAGGTTGGATTAATGATTTGAAGAAAACGAAGCGGAAAACCGCTTGGTTCATATATAAAATAAAAATTGAGGAAGTAGATGTGATGATTAAAAATTTTATGCGTTACGGGATTTTTACCGGACTTTTGATTCTGTTGTCATTTGGAACAGCGGTTTTGGCTCAGGAATATCGAGGAACGATTACGGGAACGGTTTCCGACCCGAACGGGGCGATTGTTCCGGCAGCCTCCGTGACGGTTCAAAATGTGGAAACAAACATTTCGTCAACCGTGACGGCGAATGAAGACGGAAATTTTTCATTTCCTTTACTTTTGCCCGGAAAATATAAGTTGACGGCGACCGCGACGAATTTTAAGACAACGGTTCGTGACAATATTCAGTTGAATGTCGGAGATCGTTTAACCGTGGATATGCAGTTGGAAATCGGGGCGACGACCGAAGTTAATGTGGTTGCCGACACCGAATTGCTTGAACGCGGTTCGGTGACGACCGGAACGGTCATTACCGAACGGCAGATTACCGAACTTCCGCTTTCCGAAGGCGCGGCTTATAATCTGGCGACGCAGGCTCCGGGCGTTTCCTACACGGGCAATCCGATGTTCGCGGGTCCGACGGCGAACGGCAATCTCTCCGCGTTTCGCACTAACGGCGCGAGCGGCAATTTAATCACTCTGGACGGTTCACCGAACGTCACGTTTGACGGCGGAGTCGCTTATACGCCGCCGGCGGACGCGCTGGCGCAGTTTAAGATTCAAACCAACGCTTTTGACGCGCAAAACGGTTTTACCGCCGGTTCGACCGTCAACGTCGCGGTCAAAAGCGGCACGAACAAACTGCACGGCTCGGTTTATTATTTCAACCGTCCCGAACAGTTGACCGCTAACAATTTTTTCAATAACCGATTGGGAAATGATCGTCCGCCGCGATCTTATTATCGCGCCGGCGGACAAATCAACGGTCCGGTTTACATTCCGAAACTTTACAGCGGCAAAGATAAAACGTTCTTTATGTTTTCCTACGAAAAACAACAGGATATTCACGCCGAACCGATAACTTTAACTGTTCCGACCGCGCTGATGAGAACCGGAAACTTTTCCGAACTGCTTTCTCTATCCACTCCGGTTTTAATTTACGATCCGGCAACCGCCGCGCTGCGAGCCACTTCGTGCGCCGCCGGCACCACCGGCACGACCGTTTGCCGAACGCCTTTTGCGGGAAACATTATACCGACGAATCGTCTTAATTCGGCATCAGTCAGATTTTTGAATCTTTATCCGCTGCCGAATCTGCCGGGAATCGAAAACAATTATTTTTCCAATCAGAGTCTTTCCCGCCCGTATGATTCTTATCTGGGACGAATTGACCATAATTTCAACTCAAATCATCGTATTTTCGGCAAGTTTTTTTACAGCAAAAGCACCGAAGACCGCTACAATTTCCTTGAAACGCCGGATTCAATTACGCAGGGATTCGAGTATCGCACTAACAAAGGCGGCAGTCTTGACTATACGGCGACGCTTTCGTCCAATTTTGTGCTGGACGTTCGTTCAAGTTTAAATGATTTCGTCCAGACTCGCGCGCAGGCTAATCCGCTTTCAGCGAGCGATCTTGGTTTTACGGGCATTGCGGCGATTTCACAATCGAGTGTCTTTCCACGCTTCGATTTTACCAATTACGACACGCTCGGAGCGCAACGCGCTGATTACAACGAAGGATTAAACAGAGATTTCAAATTGTTTTCCCTTCAGCCGACACTGACGCAGATTTTCGGCGATCACACGATCAAATACGGTTACGATTACCGCCGATTGCTCGAAAACCGCACGACTAACGGTTACAACGCCGGACGCTTTTTGTTCACCGGAACTTACACGTCGCCGGCATCGAACTCAAGTTCGAGCATCGTTAATCAAACCGGGCGCGATTTAGCCGCGTTTCTGCTGGGAATACCTTCGGCAAATGCCAACAGTTTGATCGAACAGGCGGCGGCTTATGATGTCAGCTTAAATTACAACGGCTTTTTCGTGCAGGATGATTGGCGGCTCAGTCAGAAATTGACCTTAAATCTCGGACTGCGCTACGAATTGGAATCCGGTTTGAGAGAAGCGAACGGACAATTCGTAACGGATTTTGATACTACTACTGCCAGTTCGCTGCGCGCCGGGGCATTGGCTAATTTTACCGCCAACGCACCTTCCGGCGTTCCGCTTGCGACGTTTCAGAATTTGACGGGTGGATTGCAGTTTGCCCAAAGCCCGGACGATGTTAATCAGGCGACCGATAAAAATAATTTTCAGCCGCGCATCGGCATCTCTTACGCGGTGGACGATAAAACGGTGGTTCGCGCCGGATTCGGGATTTTTACGTCGCCTTTTCAAATTCAGACGATCAATCAATCAGGTTTCACGGCTTCCACCTCTTACACGCCGTCAACCAATAACGGTCTGACCTTTCTGTCAAACATCAACAATCCGTTTCCATCCGGTTTGAATCCGGCAATCGGTTCGAGCCTCGGTTTGGCTACTTCGGTCGGGACAACTTTAGGAACGACCAACGCGACCGGTCCGACGGCGACGACGCTTTACGATTACAATCGTCAAAACGCCAACTACGCCAGATTCATCGGCGGCGTTCAGCGACAGCTTCCGCACAATTTCGGAATTGAAGCGACTTTCGTTTATTCGCACGGCTATAATTTGCCGGTTTTACGTCAATTAAACTATATTCCACGCGCATATCTCAATGATTTGATGGGGGTAACCGATGCCGCGACGATTACGAGCGCGATTTCGGCGACACAAACTTTCTTAAATCAGACGGTTCCCAATCCGTTTCGCGGTCTTGTGCCGCAGAACGCGACGCTCAACGCCGCGACGATTCAACGCCGTTTTCTTTTGACGCAGTATCCGCAATTTCAGGATTTAATCGTTACTGAATATAACGGAAGCAATAATTACGCGTCATTACAGCTTCAGGCGACCAAACGTCTGAGTCAGGGACTGTCATTTAACGCCGCTTACACTTACTCGCACGAACGTGAAAGAGTGCGCCGCTTAAATCCGCAGGACGAAGATTTAACCAATATGATTTCGACGTTCAGCCGTCCGCATCGGATCGCGTTTTCGGGTGTTTACGCACTGCCTTTCGGACGCAACAGAGAATACTTCAGCAATTTGAACCGGATTGCCGACGTATTTTTGGGCGGCTGGCAGTTGAGCGCGGTATATGAATGGCAGTCGGGCGAACCGCTGGTTTTGCAAAATGTCTATTACGGCGGCGATATAAAGCAACTGGAAAATAAGCTCGGTCAGTATGACGCGCAGGGCAGACGTTACGGCATTGATATTCCGGCTTTTGATACGAGCGGTTTTCTTTTATCAACCGGTTCGGCTTTGTCGCTTGGCAATAACTATACAGTCAGCAGCCAAAATACCCTGCGTAGTCTGCCATACACGCTGAATAACTTTCGCAACCAGCCGTTTCAGAAATTTGATGCCGGTCTGACGAAAAACTTCCGTTTTAATGAAAGGATGAACTTACAGGTGAGAGTCGAAGCGATCAACGCGCTCAACTTCGTTTATCTCGGAAACGGATTACAGCTTTCTTCAACCAGTTCAAGTTTCGGCTACGTCAGCGGTCAGAGAAATCTGCCGCGCGACATTCAGCTCGGCGCGAGATTTACCTTCTAAATCATAGCGGTAAATTGATTTATCTGAACAGCGCGAGCTTTTTGCGGCACCAAAACCGAAAAGGCTCGCGCTGTTTAAAACGAAAATTACGATGAAATTTTTTGTGTTGGTCAGTTTAATTTTATTTTTCGGTTTGACTGCGATTCAAACGAAAGCGGAAAATTATTCGTTCCCGAAAGCCGACTTAACGGTCGCCGCCGACGGCAGCGGCGATGTCAAAACAATCAATGAAGCGATTGCCAAAGTTCCCGAAAATAATTCCAAACGCTACACGATTTTTATCAAAAAAGGCGTTTATAAAGAACAGATCAGAATTCCCGCGACCAAACCTTTCATTTCTTTGATCGGCGAATCTGCCGAAGACACCAAATTAACTTTCGATTTGACCAATAAAATCGCCGGTTCGACTTCGGCGAGTTACAGTTTTTACGTCGGCGGACACGATTTTTACGCGGAAAACATCACGTTTGAAAATTCATACGGCAAAGGCTCGCAAGCCGTCGCGGTTTTGACCGACGCGGACAGGCTGATTTTCAAAAATTGCCGATTCATCGGCTGGCAGGACACGCTTTACGCGAAAAACGGGCGGCAGTATTTCGAGAATTGCTATATCGAAGGCGCGGTTGATTATATTTTCGGCGAAGCGGCGGCGGTTTTTGAAAATTGCGAGATTCACTCGAAAAGCGACGGCTTCATCGCCGCGCCGATGCGTTTCGCGGCGGACGAAGCGAGCGGTTTAATTTTTGTTGACTGCAAACTGACCGCCGAAAATACCGACAAAGGCGTTTTTCTCGCGCGTCCTTGGCGCGATTTCGGGCGGACTGTTTACATCAATACGAAAATGGACGCGTTCGTTCGTCCCGAAGGCTGGAATAACTGGCTTCCGACGCGCGAAAAAACGGCGTATTTCGCCGAGTATAATTCGAGCGGCGCGGGCGCGAAAACGAGCGGAAGAGTCAAATGGGCGCGGCAGTTATCAAAAGAGCAAGCCGCGCAGTTTTCAACGGAAAATTTCTTAAAAGGCGCGGATAATTGGAATCCGAAAGCGGCGATTGAGCAGATGCAAAGCGGCAAACTTTCCTATAATCCGGTCGGTTGGAAAGACGTTTTGAAGCAGCCGAAAGACTGGTATCAAACCGACGAAGCGGCGCGCATCGCCGATCAGGTCGTTTTGTATCAAAAAGAACACGGCGGCTGGGAAAAAAATATTGATATGGCGGCGATGCTCACCGAACCGGAAAAAGCCGCGCTTGCTAAGGAAAATCACGAAGGCGAAACGATTGACAACGACGCGACTTGGACGCAGATCAGGTTTTTGGGAAAAATCATCACCGCGAGTCTGGCGAAGCAAACGCCGCCGAATAATTTTCCGAAATACAAAGAATCATTCAATAAAGGCTTGGATTATCTGTTCGCCGCGCAATACGCGAACGGCGGTTATCCGCAGTTTTACCCGCTTAAAAAAGGTTATTACACGCATATCACGTTCAACGACGACGCGATGATCGGCGTTTTGAAACTGCTGCGCGAGGTCGCCAAAAAAGACGACGATTTCAAATTCGTTGACGAAGCCCGACGTGCCAAAGCCGAAAGCGCGGTCGAAAAAGCGACTCCGTTGATTTTAAAGTTGCAGGTCGAAATTAACGGCAAAAAAACGGTTTGGGCGGCGCAGTATGACGAAAATACTTTGAAACCGGCGGCGGCGCGAAAATTCGAGCCGATTTCACTGACGGCGGGCGAATCGGTCGGCATCGTGCGGTTTTTAATGCTCGACGCGCATCCGTCGGCGGAGAAAATAGCGGCGATTGAAGCGGCGATTGACTGGTATCGAAAAAACAAAATCGAAGGCATTCGCTGGGAAAGAATCAAAGGCGAAAACACAGTTGTCAAAGACCAGAATGCGCCGCCGATCTGGGCGCGATTCTACGAAATAGAAACGATGAAACCGATTTTCATCGGGCGCGATTCGGTCATTCATTACGACGTTTCGCAAATCGAAGCTGAACGCCGCAACGGTTACAACTGGTATGTAACCGCGCCGAATGATCTTTTGAACAAGGATTATCCGAAGTGGAAAGAGAAGATCAAGAGTAATTAGCCGCGAACAAACACGAAATGAACACGAAAAAGAAAATAATATACAGCCGCCGATGAACACGGATAAACGCAGCTTTTTAAGCCGGATAAGAAAGATTTTTTGAACTTATTTCTTGGATTTATCCGCGTTAATCCGTACAAATCTGCGGTTAATTTTCTTTTTAATTTCGAGCTTTTCCGTATTTATTCCCGGCAAAAATAAACGGCTTAGTCCGCCGGAAAAATGTTTCTGACAATAAATAAAATTATGAAAACACATCTGAGAAGTAAAATTGCGATCACCATCACTGTCGGCTGTTTTTTGGCGGCATCATTTATGTTTTTCGCGCAGGCGGCGACGACCATCATCAACGATGTTTTCGCCGACGGCATCAGCACGAATCAGGATTTGGCGAACAATTCGTTAGCCGTTTACAAAGCGCGTTCCGGCACGACGCGGACGGATGCGGTCGGTTCGGTCGAATACGATTTGACGAACGCCGGCGGTTCGGATGCTTACTGGGCGTATTTTACGGCTTCGGGCGCGCCGGTCACGCTCGGTGTCGGCGATGCGATTTCGTTTGCCGGAACATTTTCGCTGACGGGCGCGGGAACGACCGGCTCGGATTTGCGTTTCGGATTGTTAAATTCCAACGGTTCGAGAGTAACGGCGGACAAAACCGGCGGGCAGAACGACGCTAATTTCGCCGATGATACGGGTTACGGCGCGCAATTTTATCCGAGCGGAACGGGCAATCCGTTTACTCTTTACCGCAAAGACGCTTCGCCGACGACGAATATTTTCAACAGTATGAATCCGACGAGCGGCGGCGTGGCGACCGGCTGGACGGCTCTGCCCGGCGCGGGCGCGTCGGCGCGGCAGACGTTGGTTGACAACACGCCTTACACTTTTAATTACTCGGTCAGCCGAACTTCCGCGACCGAAACGCAGGTGACGATTTCCGTGACCGGCGGCACGCTTGCGGATTTGACTTACACGGCGACCGAAACGAGCCAAACGCCGAATACGGCTTTCGACTGGTTCAGTTTCCGCGTTGCCGGAAACGCCTTCGCCACGAAAATTAAATTCACGCAGTTTAAAGTTGATTTCGCGCCCGCCGCGCCGGTCATTACGACTCAGCCGCAGCCCGCGAGTCAAACGGTCGCAGTCGGCAGCAATGTGACTTTTTCCGTTGCCGCGAGCGGCAGTGATCTGACTTATCAATGGCTGAAAAACGGCGTGGCGATCACCGGAAACGCTTCGGCGATGACCGCGACACTGCAATTGACAAATGTGCAGACGAGCGATTCGGGCAGTTATACGGTGCGCGTCAGCAATTCCGGCGGCAGCGTCGTCAGCGACGCGGTTAATTTGACCGTTTCAAACGGACAGGTTGATCCGCCGCCCGTTATCACGCAGCAGCCGCAAAATACGACGGCGACGGTCGGCACGGCGGCGACGCTTTCGGTGACGGCGACGGGCGACAATCTGACTTATCAATGGTTTAAAGACGGCGTTTTAATTGACGGCGCGACCAATTCGACGCTGTATTTTGCGAGCGTGCAGAACAGCGACACGGGTAATTATACGGTGACGGTCAGCAATCCTTACGGTTCGGTAACGAGCGATCCGGCGCGTTTAACCGTCGTTTCGACCATCGCGCCGACCGCGTTTTTCCCGGCGAATATGCAGACCGGAGTTTGCGCCGACGCGCAGCTTTCGATCACTTTTAATCAAACGCCGCGACTCGGCACGACCGGAAAAATCCGCATTTACAAAGCCGACGGCACGCTCGTTGACACGATTGATCTGGCGGCGGCGACGCAGACCAGAAACAACGGCGGCGTGAATTTCAACTATTATCCGGTGATTATCAACGGCAACACCGCCAATATTTACCCGCACCAGACGCTCGCTTACAATCAAAATTATTATGTAACGATTGAAGCGGGCGTGTTTACCGATTCGACCGGCACGCCGTTCGGCGGATTTTCCGACGCGGCGACTTTCGCTTTCACGACGAAAACCGCCGCGCCAGCCGCCGGAACGAATATTTTGACGGTCGCGGCGGACAATTCCGGCGATTTCTGCACGATTCAGGGCGCGGTTGATTTCGTTCCGGCGAACAACGCGCAGCGCGTCGTCGTCAACGTTAAAAACGGCACTTACACGGAAATCGTTTACGTTCCGTCGAGCAAGCCGATGATTACCGTGCGCGGCGAAAGTCGCGCCGGAACGATTCAGCAATACGCCAACAATAACAATTTGAACGGCGCGATTTCGGGAAATTACCGCGCGTCGTTCGGCGTTGACGCGGCTGATTTTAATTTGGAAACGATCACCCTGCACAACATCACGCCGCAGGGCGGTTCGCAAGCCGAAGCGTTTCGCACGAACGGCGGACGGACGACGATTAACACGGTCAATCTGCTGAGTTATCAGGACACGCTTTTGACGCAGAAATCGGCGTATGTGGCGAACAGCTACATCGAAGGCGACGTTGATTTTATGTGGGGCAACGGCGCGACGTTTTTTCAAAACTGCGAATTGAAATCGCTGCGCGACGGCGGCTATTACACGCAGATTCGCAACAGCGCGGCGAATTACGGCAATGTTTACGTCAACTGCAAACTGACGAAAGGCGCGGGCGTGACAATGGGAAATTATCTCGGTCGCATTGACCCCGACGATTTTCCGTATAGTCAGGTGGTTTACATCAACACGCAGATGGACACGCACATCGCGCCGGTCGGCTGGCTGTTCAACAATCCGACAAATCCGGTGACGGCGGCGAATTATCCGAATATTCGCTATTGGGAATATAATTCGACCGATCTAAACGGTAATCCGATTGACTGCTCGCAGCGGCATCCGATTTCGCGGAATCGCTGCAACAATCCTTTGACGCAGGCGGAAGTTGATTTTTACAGCAATCCGACGAATGTTACCGGATTTACGCCGCAGGAAAAATTGACCGCGTTCGTTACGCTGTCGAACTTAAATCAGGTTTACGACGGCAATCCGAAACCCGTGACGGTGACGACCGATCCGGCTGGTTTGGCGGTGACGGTGACTTACAACGGCTCGCCGACCGCGCCGACCAACGCCGGAACTTATACGGTTGTGGCGACAATTAACGACCCGAATTATCAGGGTTCGGCGACCGGAACTTTGACGATTGCCAAAGCGACGGCGCAAATCACGCTCGGCGGTTTGACGCAGACTTACGACGGTTCGCCGAAATCGGTGACGGTGACGACGAATCCCGCCGGTTTGAATTACACCGTGACTTACAACGGTTCGACGACCGCGCCGACGGCAATCGGAAACTACACGGTTGTCGTAACAATTAATGATCCGAATTACACCGGCACGATAACCGCTAATCTGAATATCCAATCCGCGCTCAAAGCGTTTCCGACCGCCGAAGGCGCGGGCGAATACGCGGTCGGCGGGCGCGGCGGCGACACTTATCACGTCACGAATTTGGACGATGCGGGCGCGGGCAGTCTGCGAAACGGCATTACTTCGGCGACCGGAGCGCGGACGATTGTTTTCGATTTGTCGGGAACAATTTATCTGAATTCGGATTTAAAAATCAACAAACCGTTTATCACCATCGCCGGACAAACCGCGCCGGGCGACGGCATTACGGTTGCCGGACACTCGACGGTCGTTGACCAAACGCAGCACGTTATCGTCAGATATATGCGTTTTCGCGCCGGCGATCTCAATTGTCCTTCCTTCCAGGGCGATTCGTTCTGGGTTGATAAATCGAAAGATGTCATCGTTGACCACGTTTCCGCGTCGTGGAGTGTTGACGAAACTTTGTCCGTCACCGAATCCGACCGCGTGACGGTGCAGTGGTCGTTCATCACGGAAAGTTTGACCAATTCCTGTCACATCAAAGGCATTCACGGTTACGGTTCGCTGATTCGCTACGGCGACGGGAAAATCAGCTATCACCACGATCTTTACGCGCATCACCTGAGCCGCAATCCGCGCGTCGGCGACGATATTACTTTAGATTTCGTCAACAACGTCGTTTACGATTGGGGTGCGGAAGCCGGTTACAGCGGACCGGCGGACGAAGGCGTAACGAAAGTAAATTACATCGGCAATTACTTCGTCGCCGGACCGACCACGCCGTCGAGCAAACGCACCCGCGCTTTTGACGGTTTCAGCGTCAACACGCTGATTTATCAAACCGGCAATTTGATGGACAGCAACGTCAACGGCACGCGCGACGGCGTTGACACGGGTTGGGCGATGTTCGTCGGAACCTACACGATGCAAAATTCTCCGCTCAAACCGGAATTTCTCAAAAATTCCCCGTCGCTCGCCCCGATTAATGCGGACGACGCGCAAACCGCCTACAATAACGTGCTGGCGCGCGCCGGCGCGTCCAAAGTTCGAGATGCGGTTGACACGCGAATCGTTTCCGAAGTTCAAAACGACACGGGAACACAAATCAACACCCAGTCGCAAGTCGGCGGTTATCCGGTGTTGGTTTCACAACCCGCGCCGCTTGACACCGATCAAGACGGAATTCCCGATAACGTCGAAAGCGGCAACGGACTTAATCCGAATGATCCGAGCGACGCGCAGGCGACCGCTGCAAACGGCTATACCAATCTCGAAAATTATCTCAACGGATTACTGCTCGCGCCGACAGCGGCGGGAGTTGAAGTCGGCGGACGAGTTTTGACCACAAATGGACGCGGAATTTCGCGGGCGCGTGTCACCGTCGTAAATTCAAGCGGTATCGCTAAAACGATGATGACCAACCCGTTCGGATATTTTCGATTCGATGATATTCCGGCAGGCGCGACTTATATTATCACCGTCAGCAGTAAAAATTATCATTTCAGCAATTCTTCGCAGACTTTGAGCATTAACGAAGATTTAAATGATTTAATTTTTGTCGCCGACAGGTAATAGTTCATCAAACAAAGTCGGTTGAGCGTTTTCATTAAACGAAAATGCTCAATCGGCTAACTTATTTCTTTGAAAAATTATGAGTAACCGCAGAGAATTTCTACAACTTTTACTGGCGGGCGCAGGTGCGAGTCTGGTTTTGCCCAATATCAATTTCGGGCAGACGACGGCAAAGCAAACTGCTGACGCTTGGGAGCAGGTTCCGCAGATTTTGGCGCGGATTGTGCCGCCGAAATTTCCGAAAAAAGATTTTACAATTACGAAATACGGCGCGAAAGCGGACGGGAAAACCGATTCGACCGACGCGATTCGCCAAGCAATCGAAGAATGCAGTAAAAAAGGCGGCGGGCGTGTCGTCGTGCCGAGCGGAGAATTTTTGACGGGCGCGATTCATCTGAAATCGAACGTCAATCTGTATGTTTCCAAAGACGCGACGCTCAAATTTTCGCAGGACACAAAAAAATATCCGACGGTTTTCACGCGCTTTGAAGGCACGGAACTGATGAACTTTTCGCCTTTTATTTACGCTTTCGAGCAGGAAAATATTGCGATCACGGGCGAAGGAACGCTGGACGGGCAAGCCGACGAAACGCACTGGTGGAACTGGAAAGTCGGTAAATCGCAGCCGAATCAGAACGCTGACCGCAAGGTTTTGCTCGAAATGGCGGAAACCGGAGTGCCGGTCGAAAAGCGCGTTTTCGGCGAAGGTCATTTTATGCGGACGCAGTTTGTGCAGCCTTACAAATGCAAAAATGTTTTGATTGACGGGTTGACGATTTTGCGCTCGCCGATGTGGGAAATCAACCCGGTTTTGTGCGAAAATGTGACGGTGCAGAATTTGAAAATAAATTCGCACGGTCCGAACAATGACGGCTGCGACCCGGAATCGTGCCGGGACGTTCTGATTAAAGGCTGCGTTTTCGACACGGGCGACGACTGCATCGCCATCAAATCCGGCAGAAACGCCGACGGGCGGCGCGTCAACGTGCCGTCGGAAAACATCATCGTAATGGACTGCGAAATGCGCGACGGACACGGCGGAATCACCATCGGCAGCGAAATTTCCGGCGGCGTTCGCAACGTCTTCGGGATGAACTGCAAACTCGATTCGCCGCATTTGGATCACGCTCTGCGCGTTAAAAACAACGCGATGCGCGGCGGCTTGCTGGAGAATTTTTATTTCAAAAATCTGACCGTCGGACAGGTCGCGCACGCCGTCATTACGATTGATTTCAACTACGAAGAAGGCGCGAAAGGCAGCTTTACACCCGTGATGCGAAATTACGTCGTCGAAAACATCACGAGCGGCAAAAGCGAATACGGCGTTGACATTCAGGGCTTGGACAACGCGCCGATCTACGACGTAACGATCAAAAATTCGACGTTCGACAACGTGGCGAAAGGCAATATCGTGAATAACGTGAAAGGCGTGAAACTCGATGATTTTAAGATTAACGGTAAAGTCGTTGATAAATTAACGTAGAAGAATAAACCGCTGATGACGCAGATAAACGCGGATTTTAGAAAAAAAATATCTGCGTTTATCCGCGTCCATCGGCGGTTAAATTTCCTATGAAAACTTTCTTTGTAATAGTTTCAGTTTTAACTTTCGCGTCGTCGGTTTTCGCGCAAAAATCGCCGATTACGGTTTATCTGGCGGGCGATTCGACGATGGCGGAAAAGGCGGAAAATAAGCGACCCGAAACCGGCTGGGGCGAAAAATTACAGCAGTATTTCGATGCGAAAAAGGTTAAAATTGACAATCGCGCTTTGAACGGCAGAAGCACGAAAAGTTTTATTGATGAGGGACGATGGAAAGCGATTGTTGACGATTTGAAAAAAGGCGATTACGTTTTTATCGAATTCGGACACAACGACGAAAAGACGGAAGACCCGAAACGATACGCCGCGCCGAATACGGATTATCGCACTAATCTGATAAAATTCGTCAATGAAACCAGAGCGAAAAACGCGATTCCGGTTTTGCTGACACCCGTAATGCGGCGGAAATTCGACGAAAACGGAAATTTCGTTGACACGCACGGCGAATACCCGGACGCGGTTCGCAAGGTCGCGGCGGAATTAAAAGTTCCGCTGATTGATATGCACCGTTTGAGCGAAAAAACATTGAAAGATATGGGCGCGGAAAAATCGCGCGCGCTGTTTTTGCAGTTAAAAGCGGGCGAAAACCCGAATTATCCGAACGGCGCGGAAGACAACACGCATTTCAATCCGACGGGCGCGGAAACGATGGCGAAACTGGCGATTGCCGATATTAGAAACTCGAAAATCGGTTTGCGAAAGTATTTGAAGAAGTAAGATAAATTAAACGCAGATAAACGCAGATAAACGCGGATTTTTTTGTAATAAAGCGGATGACTTTAAAATTAGAATCTTGCTTTTATCGGCGTTTGTCTGCGTCAATCGGCGGTTGAAATAATTTTTATGAAATCTAAAGGCGTTATTTTTACAATCTTTTTGATAATCGCGGCGGCGTTTTCGGCGTTCGCGCAAACTGAAATGTTGTCCGAACAGATGGCGGACACGGCGATGAATCGCGTTTACGCCGATTCGCCGAACGGGGCGGGGATTCCGCCGAAATGGGTTTACGATTTCGGCACGGAACTCGCCGGAATAAAGAACTTATGGTTTGAAACCGGCGACAAAAAGTATTTCGATTTTATCAAAAAAGGCGTGGACACATTTGTTCAGCCGGACGGCACGATCAAAACTTACAAAGTCGAGGATTACAATTTAGATCAGGTCAATATGGGACGCGCCGTGCTTTTGATGTATCGCGTGACCGGCGATATAAAATACAAAAAAGCGGCGGATTTAATTCGTTCGCAGTTAAAAGATCAGCCGCGCACGAACGAAGGCGGATTCTGGCATAAGAAGGTTTATCCGTATCAAATGTGGCTCGACGGGCTGTATATGGGCGAGCCGTTTTACGCCGAATACGCCGAAACTTTCAACGAACCGGCGGATTTTGACGACATCGCCAACCAGTTTATCTGGACGGAAAAGCACACGCGCGACGACAAAACCGGATTGCTTTATCACGCCTGGGACGAGTCGAAAAAAATGGATTGGGCGGATAAAACGACGGGACGTTCTTCGCAATTTTGGGGACGCGCGATGGGCTGGTATGCGATGGCATTGGTTGACGTGCTGGATTATTTCCCGAAAAATCATCCGCAGCGCGCCGAATTAATCAACATTTTGAACCGCGAAATGACCGCGCTCGAAAAAGTTCAGGATAAATCAGGTGCGTGGTGGCTGATTTTGGACAAACGAGGCGAAAAGGGAAATTATCTCGAAGCGTCGGCTTCGGCGATGTTCGTTTACGCGCTGGCGAAGGGCGCGCGAATGGGTTATCTGCCGGAAAAATTTATGAAAACCGCCGACAAAGGCTGGGCGGGAATTCAGAAGGAATTCATTTCGCAGGCTAACGGCGGGAAAATTACTTTGGAAAAAACCATCGGCGGCGCGGGCTTGGGCGGAAATCCGTATCGCGCGGCGGATTATAATTATTACGTCAACGAAAAAGTCGTGCAGAACGACCCGAAAGGAATCGGCGCGTATTTGAAGGCGGCGACCGAAATGGAACTCGCCGAAAAACCTCTGATCGGCAAAAACAAAACCGTTCTGCTCGACGATTTTTTCAATCACGAAACGAAAAAAGACGCGAACGGCAAAGAAATCGCGTGGCATTACAAATGGGACGAAATGGACAACGGCGGCTTTTCGCTGTTCGGCAAGGTTTTTCAAAGCTACGGCGCGAATCTCGCCACTCTGAGCAACGCGCCGACCGTCGCCAACCTGAGAAACGCGGATGTTTACATCATCGTTGACCCGGACGACGAAAAAGAATCGCCGAAGCCGAATTTTATCGAAGCCGAACACATCGCGGCGATTAAAGATTGGGTGAAAAACGGCGGCGTGCTGGCTTTGATGGGCAACGATTTCGGCAACGCGGAGTTTGACCATTTCAACAATCTGGCGAAAGAATTCGGCATCGTCTTCAACAAAGACAGCGTAAATCACGTCGAAGGAAACCAGTTCGAGCAGGGAAAAATCATCATTGATGCGAACAATCCGATTTTCAAAACGGCGCACAAGGTTTATTTGAAGGAAATTTCGACTTTAACTTTGTCGGGCGATGCCAAATCAATCCAAAATTGGAACGGCAACAAAGTGATGGCGGTTTCCAAATACGGCAAAGGCACGGTTTTCGCCGTCGGCGACCCGTGGCTTTACAACGAATACACCGACGGGCGAAAATTGCCCGCCGATTTCGATAACTTCAAGGCGGCGAACGATTTAGCGATGTGGCTTTTGAGTCAATCGAAGAAAAAATGAATTTGAAAACGAAATTTAACCGCAGATGAACGCGGATAAAAGCGGATTTAGAAATGATAAAAACAATAGCCTTGAATTTTTTTCTTATCTGCGTTTATCTGTGTAAATCTGCGGTTAAAAATTTCTTTTGAACGGAATAAAACAATGAACAAAACAATCGCATTTATAATCTTAACTCTAGCGTTTTCAATCGTTTCTTCAGCGCAGACGCGCCAGCCGTCCGAGCCGCTTCGTCCATACGTCGTGAAGACGAATCAGGAAGTTTCGGATATTGAAAAAAGCATCAGCAACGAGAATAAAGTCATTGACCTGATCGGCGGCGCGGGAATGCAGACGCGCGTGGCGATTCAGCACGATGAAACGCGCCCGACCGCCGATGCGGAAATCCACGACGCTTCGGACGACGTTTTTTACGCGCTCGACGGCGAAGCGCAGTTGATTTTGGGCGGCAAACTCGACAATCCGCGCGAAGCCTCGCCCGGCGAATGGAAAAGCGATAAAATCATCGGCGGTAAAACTTACATCATTAAAAAAGGCGATTTAATCGTCGTTCCGCGCGGCACGCCGCACCAGCGCATCGCCGTCAAAGGCAAGGAATTTTCGTTGATTCTGATCAAAATTTTCGCCGAACCGCTGCCCGCCGCGAAAAAGTAAGCGGGATTACAAGAAAATCAGGACTCAATTATTTTTGATCTCGGGCGGAACGCGAACTGAAGTTCGCGTTCCGCCGTTCGTTGTCTAAATTGAGAAGTTCTACAAATTCGCCGGAAATCGGGGCGACTCTGAGCCGCGCCTAGTTCAACTATTGAAGGTCTTTGAAACTCGATGCCGCGTCGCCGATGAAATTTATATCATTGGTATCGTCGCTGACGTTCAGAACCTGGGTCGGCTGCGTAAATGTAAAGCGTTTGCCTTGCGCGGTAATTATATAAACGCCGCCCGCCGCAACGTCCGTGAATCGGTAATAGCCGAATGCCGTGGTCATCGCCGTGCGAACGCTGCCGCTCGCGTCCGTCAACGTGATTTGGATATTGCGAATGCCGCGCCCGCCAGTCGTGGTGACGCGCCCCCCGATATTAACCGTCGCCGCCGTCGGTGACAGAGTGGCAGGCGTGAAAAATCCGCTCTGAATTTTATAAGGCGAATTGCTCGCGCCGGTCGTGTCGGCGACCGCCTGTCCGATTGCGCCGGTCAGCGAATAAAGATTGCCCGTGCTGTCCGCGCTCGTCCCGCCGCCGCCCGCAATCACCGATTGATCGAGCGAGTAGTTCCCACCCTGCGCGATTTGTGCTTTGGCGGCGAAAACCGACAATAAAGTGATTGCCAAAATCGCTAAAATTTTATTTTTCATACTTGTCTCCTTTCAAATATTCCATTTTTTTGAATCGCCGTTCGGCGATGTTTTGCCTTGCTCATCAAACCCAATGCCCAGTTGATCTTGCGGCTTGTTTTTGTCCGCCCAATTTTATTTCAAATCCTCGAAATCAAATTACGGGCGAACAAAGTGGTGCCGGCAATCAGTTCGCCGGTTGCGCCGTTGAGAGTGTATGTGCCGCCCGTCGAATTCGTCGCACCGCCCGAAGCGATGACCGATTGTTCGATTTTGTCGGTGCCGCCCGTCGCCACCTGCGCCTGCGCCGCAGCGGTTAAAGTTAAAATCAAGATGACAAAAATTCCTACTCTTTTCATCTATTTTCTCCTTTTGCCGCGCGATGTCCGAGGCTGCGGCATCGCCGCTTGTTTTAGTTTTTCGTTCCTTTACGGTCCGACCCACGCCACCGACAGCGATGCCGAGCGACCGTTATAAACATTTGTGTTGAGATTGCCGCCGCTCGATTGCCCGCCCCGAAAAGAAACGTAATCTCCGGCGTTAAGCCGTATTAAGGTGTCGGCGGCGACTCCCGTTTCAATGCCGCTAACGGCATTGATGGTTCTGAAGCCGGCTTCGTTGCCGGCGGCTAACACAGATATTGTCCGAATTCCCGTCGCGTTGACCGCAAATATTATGTCGGCGTTAATTAAATAAACGCCCGGTGTCACAATCACGAGCCGGTCGTTCGAATTGTCGAATGTCACGCCTGAACAAAACTGCGTATCGTCGAGACGAACTCCGATAAAGACCGCATTCGTGAGGGTTTGCGCTTCCGTCTGGCGGGCGCGGCAACTCGGCAGCGTCGAAAAGCTCGCGGTCGTCACCGAACCGCTGCCCAATGTGCCGGTAATCGTGCCGGTCGCTGTGATGTTGCCCGCCGTCACATTGGCACTTGTCAAATTGCCGCTGACCGACAAATTGCCCGACGAATCCAGATTCATTCGCTGGGTCGCGCCCGCCGTGCCGTTCGTCCATCGAAAACCGCCGAAAGCGCGGAATTCGGGACCGTCAACCGTCGTGTTGTAAACCATCCCGTGATTGTTGTCGGCACTGTCGCGCAGTCGCAAGGTATTGCCGTTCATATTCAATCCGCCGCTTCCCGCACTAAAAGCGTTGGCGGTCACGGCATTGCTGAAGGTTTTGCCGCCGCCGATGGTTTGATTGGTAGATAAATCAACGAAGTTCTTGGTCGCGCTGCCCGTGCCGCCGTTGGCGATTGCCACGATGCCTGTCACGTTTCCGGCATTCGTCGCCTTCGCCACCGTTCCCGACACTTTCGCGCCGTCCACCCCATTGATCTGCGCGTTCGTGACACAGCCGACACAATTCGCCGAAAGCGCGTCCGCCACGCCCGCGCTGATCGTGCGAATCGAATACGGCGAACTCGTCAACTGCTGGCGCGGCGTTAAAGTCGTAAAATCCGCTTCGCTCGTTTTCTTAACCGCGATTTGCAGAAACCGATTCGCGCCGGGAAATGCGCTTGCCCCGAAGTCGAGTTGGACGGTAAAGATGCCGCCCGCAACCGTGACATTCGAGCGCGTGATTGCCGCACCGATCTGCGTCCCGCCGGTTTCCGCGTCATACAGCGCGAAACCCAAGTCATAAATTCCGCTTGCCGCCGCCGCGCCGTCGCTCAACTTTCCCTGATAAGTGAATGCCGTGGTTTGCGCCCGCGCCGAAATGAGGCAGGCGAAAAAGATAAGACCCGACAAAAACGCCGTGCGCGAAATGAGCGCGAAATTTATTTTCATTTTTATATTTTTTCTCCAAATTGATTAATCCTAATTCGCCGCTCATTCGCGCAAAGAAGTTTTTTCGCGTGAATGAGCGCATTAGCTATCGCTTTTGTCCGCACGCCGGAGCATACAAACATTTGCCTTGGTCCACCGCCGGTTTTTCCTGTTCGACTGGTGTTTGTTTATCTTCGGCGAATTTGTCGTGTCTGATTCCGGTAACTTGCCACGACACTTCGACGTTCGGTTTGTCGGTCTTGATTTTGAATTGATTGCCTTTGATTTTCTCGAACACAATCGCCTGTGCAAACGTGCCGATGACGGTTAATTGATAGCGGAAATCTTTGTTTAACGCTTCAAAATATGCGGGCATCGTGACAATCGCGTCGCCGTTCGCGTCGGTCGTAATGTTGCCGTCGTAGATGTTTTTCATATCGGGCGATTCGACCGACGTGTAAGTCAAAGTTTTATTCAGCGGATCGAGCGGATGATCTATTTTGAAATTCTTCGTCGCGCCGCTGATCGCGCCCGAAACCGTTAAATTGCCGGTGATAGTTGCTCCGCTGTCGCTCAACAATAATCGCCCAGTGTTGTTGGCGAGGTCGTAAAATAAAAGTTTGCCCGCGCCTTCGCCGTTGCTCTCGCCGGTCGAGATAATGCTCCAATTATGCCCGCCGGTCGTCGTGTTGTTGAGCGTTATCCAAGTTCCAATCGGCGAAGAACCCTGCACGTTTAATAATCTTTCGGTCGCGCCGCTGATATTGGTCGTCGTCGCCGTCAATGTTTGATTAACAGTAGCCGTGTTTGCCGTCAGCGTTCCGCCGATTGTGCCGTTGCCGGAAATGTTGAAGCTGCCGCTCTGCTGCGTCGTCGTGTTTTGAATATAATTAGAACTTCCGGCGGTCGGGGTTCGCGCGTTGCTCAAACGCGCATCGTTTGTCTGGACAAATTGATTCGCCGCCGTGCCGCCCAGATTCGTCGCGTTGTCAGCGTTAACGGCGCGGTAGGCGGTCGCTGCCGATTCCGCCCGCATCGCCAAAGGCACGGCGGTCAAAGGCTGGCGCGGCGTTAGAGTCGTATATGCGCCCGTCGAAGTTCCCGCCCGCACGCCGATTTCAACGAATGAGTTTTCCGCGTCGAGAATCGCCGGATTTAGTTTCAGATCGCTCGGCGCAGTCGCTCCCGGACTGCCCGCCGGCAGCGAATTTACGCCTAAATCGAGTCGGACGGTGAAAATTCCATTGGTTACAGTCACGTCTTCAAGCGTAATCAAACTCGTCCGCGCCGCGCCGCTGGTCAGTTGGTTGAACAGTTGAAACTGCAAATCATAAACTCCGTTCGCCGCCGCCGCGCCATCCGATAATTTCCCCTGATAAGTTATCAGGCGCGAGTTCGCGCCGCTGTCGCCGCACAATCTGTTACCGGAAAAACCGCCGATAGTAAAATCTGTACCGAGAAACCAGGTGATGTTTGAACTGATCGGTAAAGTGACGGCGACAACGCGGCGATGCACGCCCGGAAAAAAGACCGTCGGGGGATTTAGTACTGTAACATCCGGCGAAAAAAAATTGTTTCCACTCCGGTATGGAAGTGTAATAGGTTCAGTGTTAATGCCTGTATAACCGAAATAAACGGTATAATTGCCGGTCAGCGCGCCGCCGCTGTCGCGTTCGCGCTCGACACACTCGACAAACGGCTGCAATAACTGCTGCGCCTGTGCCGACTGCGCCCCGAACGCCAGCGTCAAAACCAATCCTGCCAATAACGCCAAAATACTGCGGCGCGTCAAGTTATTTAATCGTTTCATAAAAATTTTAATTCTCTGTTAGATAAAATCGTTGTCGTTATAAATTAATAAGCGCAGCGGTATAACAATCGCGGCGCGGTTCCGCCGGTTCCGCCGGAATTGACATCGAGCGGCGTACCGTCGAAATTCTGCGTCGGGCTGTTGGCGTTCCACGTGGCGCGGACATCATCGCCGATGATGTCCGCCAGCCAGCCTTTCGGTATTGATTCGCTGCTCGGATTAGTCGCCGCGAAATAATTGAAACCGCTCAGCGTGAAACTCAGAGCGACATCCGCGCTGTTGCCGAGACGCGCTCCCATATTCGTACAGTTTTGCGCGGCGGTGTAAAACGTCTCGGCGGGTTGCGTTTCGGAAATGCACAAACGCCCGTTCGCCACTGCCGTAAATCCGGCGCGGCATCCGCTCGATAATGTTCCGCTGACCGTCAGATTTCCGTTCACGCTCGCTCCGGTATCGCTCAATGTTAGACGGACGACGTTGCCAGTCGAGTCGCGGAGTAAAAGTTTGCCCGCGCCTTCGCCGTTGCTCTCGCCGGTCGAGATAATGCTCCAATTATGTCCGCCGGTCGTCGTGTTGTTGAGCGTCAGCCACGTTCCAATCGGCGAAGAACTGTTGGCGTTGAGCAAAAGATTATCTGAGCCGTTCGCGTTGACCGTATTCGCCGTCAAGTTTCCGCCGACAATTCCATTGCCGCTGACGTTGAAATTGCTCGTCGCCTGCTGTGTCGTCGTGTTTTGAATATAATCTGCGCTTCCGGCAGTCGGCGTTCGCGCGTCGCTCAAACGCGAGTCGGTCGTCTGGACAAACTGACTCGCCGCCGTGCCGCCGAGATTGGTCGCATTGCTCACAGTTCCGTTAATCGTGCCGCCGACGGTTAAGTCGCCGCCGATTGTGCCGTTGCCGCCAATGTTAAAGTTAAAAAATGATTGCTTCGTCGTGGTGTTCTGGATAAATTCATCGGGTCTCAGACCGCCGAGTTTGTCGGCATAAGCGGCGCGAAAAGCGATATTCGCCGTATTTGCCCGCATCGCCAAAGGAACCGCCGTGATCGGCTGGCGCGGAGTCAAAATCGTGTATGCGCCCGTCGAAGTTCCCGCCCGCACGCCGATTTCAAAGAACGAGTTTTGCGCGTCGAGAATCGCCGGACTCAATTTCAAATTGCCCGCCGCCGATGATCCCGCCGGATAGTCTTCCGTCAACGCACTGGCACCTAAATCGAGTCGAACGGTGAATATGCCGTTCGTCACCTGCACATCATCGAGCGTAATCAAACTCGTCCGCGCCGTGCCGCCCGTCAATTGGTTAAAAAGTTGAAACTGCAAATCGTAAACGCCGTTCGCCGCCGCCGCGCCGTCGCTTAATTTGCCTTGATAAGTTATCAGCCGTGAATTCGCCCCGTCCGACCCGCACAAGTTGTTAGTGTTGAACGACGCGGTGGCGTAACCGATACCGAGTACCCAGGTTATTTGCTGTCCAATCGGGACTTTGACGGAGACGACTCGCGGATGCACGCCCGGCACGAAAACCGACACTTTATTCTGCGGAAGAAATTCTTCAGGAAAGAAAAAATTATTAGGACCGCCCCGCGGAAATTCTGCTGTTGTGGATTCACTGTTGGAATAACCGAAATAGGCGATATAATTGCCCGTTTCCGCGCCGTTGACATATTCGACTTCGACGCAGTCGGCAAATGCTCTGACACCCCGAAACTGCGCCGCCGCCTGACCGTCAAAGACAAACATTAACGCTAACGCCGTCAAAAAAATCAATGCGCTGAGGCGCGTAAGTCTATAAAATCGTTTCATAATTATTTTTCTAAAAGTTCGTAATGTTTCTTATGTTTCATTGCCCGGACATTTTAGTCCGGCAATTACTTTTGCCGATTTATTTGCAGACAACCGCGCCCGGATTCTGCGAACAGATAAGAGTTTTAAGTGCATCAATTAAAAGTTTTTGCTCGTCAATCTGCTTTTGCTGCCGCTCAATTTGCGTCTGCTGTTCTTTGAAAGCGTTGACGAACAATGCGCCGAAGCGGTCGTATTTTACTCCTTCAACTTGTCCTTTGTCGTTGTAAATTGTCAGCAGCGGTTCGACGGCGTTGACTTCTTCGGCAATGAAACCGACATCGCGTGTGCCATCCGCTTTCCAGTCGAATGTTACCGGACGTAATTTATTAATCAGACTTAAACCGAAAGCAAAATCCGCGACGTTGGTTTTGTAGCGAATCGAAGATGAGCATAGCGAGAGTTGCCCTGTGCTGTTGTTGCGGCAAAGCGTTACACCGGGACCGGCTCCGAGCAGGCTGACCTGTAATACGCCCCCGATATTGACGTTACCGGCGATGACTACCTGATCCTGACCTTGCGTGGGTCTGCCCAGAACGATGGTATTGCTGGTATTAACCCGCGCGCCCGCGCCGATGGCGGTCGCGTAATCAAGACTGGGAGATCCCGTTGAAGTGTTCGCTCCGACGAGCGTGTTGTTGCTTCCCGTCGTATCAAAACCGAGATTATCGTTAGGAGTATTAAAACCGCCGCCGGTGATGTTACCGAAAAAAGAGTTGTTGCTGCCGCCGACGTTCGGTTCGCCTCCCAGATACGACTGGCGAAGCGTGCCGACAAGGATGTTGCTTGACGAATCAATTCGCAGTTTGCCGTTGCCGCCGATTGTAAATTGCGTCGCCGAATTGACGCTGTTGCCTGACAGTGTGCCGCCCGCCGTGCCGCTGCCGCTGACGTTGAAATTAGAACTCGCCTGCTGCGCCGTCGTATTTTGAATGTAATTCGCGCTTCCGGCAGTCGGTGTCCGCGCGTCGGACAATCGCGCATCATTAGTTTGCACGAAATTTGCCGCCGCCGTGCCGCCGAGCTGCGCGGAGTTGGTCGCGTTCGTTACCGTTCCGTTAATTGTTCCCGTAACAGTTAAAGCACCGGGAATCTGCACCGCGTCCGCCGGACGCGCGACACCCGAATATGTTCCGGCAGTTTTTCCGATGACAATCGTGTCGTTCGATGAAACGCGGGCGTTTGAACCGATGGCGGTCGCGTAATTTAGATTATTCGCGCCGAAACTGCTGTATGCGCCGAGCGCGGTATTGCTGCCGCCGACTGTATTGCCGCTGCCCGCATTTTCGCCGAAGAACGAGTTTAATATTCCCGTCGTGTTGTTCGTCCCGGATTCGGCTCCGAAAAACGAGTTGAGTTCGCCGGTCGTGTTGCGGTTGCCGGTGAAACGCCCGAAATAAGCGTTGAAGCTGCCGGTCGTGTTCGCCTGACCGGATTGCGCCCCGACGAACGAATTGCTGCTGCCGCTTGTGTTGTTGGAACCCGCTACATAGCCGCCGAAAAAATTCAGCGATCCCGTGTCATTGACTCTCCCGGATCGCAGACCGGCGAAAGTGTTCGCGCCGCCGTCGCCGTCGGTGAATAAAACGCGATTGCCGCCGATGTTAAACTGCGTCGCCGCGTTGAAAATATTCGCCGTTCCCGTGCCGTCAATATTGAAATTACTCGAAGTCTGCTGCGTCGTCTGGTTGCGAACAAACGCCGTGCTGTCGGTCTGCACGAATCCGCTCGCCGCTGTGCCGCCGAGTTGCTGCGCGTTGGTCGCGGTCGTCGCGGTGGTCGCGGTTGCTGCCGCGTCCGCCGTCGCCGCACTCAGGGCGCGAATCGCATACGGCGTTGACGTAACCGGCTGGCGCGGAGTCAAAGTCGTGTAATCGGCATCTGCCGGACGCTTAACGGCGATTTGCAAATATCGGTTCGCGCCGGGAAAAGCGTTCGCGCCGAAGTCGAGCGAAACGGTGAAAATGCCGTTGGTGACGGTTACATTGGCACGGGTTAGAGCCGCCCCGATTTGCGTGCCGCCGGTCGGCTGGTCATACAAGGCAAAGCCTAAATCGTAAGTTCCGTTCGCCTGCATCGCCGAATCGGTCAGTTTTCCCTGATAGGTAAAGGCGGTCGTCTGCGCCGTGATAATTTGGGCAAACGCGAAAATTAATAAAGCGATAATTGATAACTGGGATTTAATTTTGTTCATTATAGTTTCTTTCGTAATTTTTAATGCGCCAATACGCGGCGCAGTTCGATTAAATTTTCTTTGACTATGTATTCGCGCGCGCCGGCTTCATCGGCGGCGCGGCGCAAGTCGGCACTCCCGTAATCGGTAACGATGGCGATTTTCGCGTCGGGAAAATCGCCGATAATTTGTCTGGTCGCGCTGATGCCGTCAAGCCGGCGCATCTGAATATCCATCACGACCCAATCGGGCAGACTGGCGCGGTAAGCGGGCAATGCTTCCGCGCCGTCTTCGCACTCGACGATTACGTCGTCCGACTGCGAAACGATTTTCACGATCAGGCGGCGCATCTCGGCGTTGTCTTCGACAATCAAAAATTTCATTGCGAGGTTGATTATCGAAGAAGCGCGGGCGTTTGAAAATAGGTATTTCTAACTGATTTGTTTGAGTAGTTCTACTTAATTTCGAGCGGCAAAAGAATTTTCAGCCACAGATTTTCACAGATGGACACGGATTAAAAGAGATGAAGAATCAGAATTTAATTTGTCTTTCATCAAAAAAATATCTGAGTTTATCCGTGTAAATCTGTGGCTGAAATGTTTTCTTCCCGGCAGTATTTTCGGTTGTGCGAACGCGGTTTTAATCGAGCAGCGATTTGTTTTCGAGCGCGAATTTGATCAGCGCGTGCGAGCCTTTCAGGTCGAGTTTGCGGGCGATGTTGGCGCGGTGATTTTCGACGGTGCGAAAGCTGACGAACAGCTCGTCGCCGATTTCGCGGCTCGTTTTGTATTCGCCGATCAAATTTAAAATGCGCCGTTCGGTCGCCGTCAGACTTGCGAGATATTCGTTCGTATCTTTGGTTTTCTCGGCGCGTTTGATGCGTTTGAGCAGCAGACCGGAAATCGCCGGACTGATGAAAACTCTGCCGCCCGCGACGGTTTTGATGCAGTTGATAATGTCCGTCACCGCGCTTTCTTTGACGAGATAACCTTTGACATCGAGGTCGAGAGCTTTGTTCAGAAAATGCTCGTCT
This sequence comes from Pyrinomonadaceae bacterium, assembly GCA_965217575.1. GTDB lineage: Bacteria > Acidobacteriota > Blastocatellia > Pyrinomonadales > Pyrinomonadaceae. The sequence continues at coordinate 3,493,329 of OZ244558.1, forward strand.
TTGTGCATCGTCAGAAAAATAATCGCCGTCGGCGAACCGCTTTCGCGCAGCTTTTCGGCGACTTCAAAACCGTCTTTGCCCGGCATATCAATATCCAAAATCGCAATATCCGCCGCCGTTTCAGGCAGTTTGCTCAACGCTTCGCTGCCGTCGCCCGCTTCGCCGACGACGCGCATCCGCGCATCTTTTTCGATCAGAGATTTCAACCCGTCCCGAAAAATCGGATGATCGTCGGCGATGAAGATTTTTATTTCGCTGTTCACTTTTTAATGGTAAATGGTAAACGGTAAATCGTTCTGACATTAACCGTTTACCGTTTACCGTTTACCCCAATTCTTTAATAATAATCGTTGTCCCGTTGTCCGGCGCGGAGCGGATTTGGAGATTTCCGCCCAGGATTCTGACGCGCTCTTCGATGCCGATCAATCCGAAACCGCCTTTTCCGCTGCCGCTGGAATGCGGCGTGAAACCGCGTCCGTTGTCTTCAATCGTCATCGTCAAACCACGCGTTCCGCGATGAATCAGCACACTCGCTTCGGTCGCCTGCGAATGTTTGATGATGTTGTTGACGCATTCCTGCACGATGCGGTAAACGATCACTTCCTCGTTTTTCGGAAAGATGTTTTCGAGCGGCATTATCTCAAACGCGAACTCAATCGCCGTCGAATTATTAATCGTTTCGAGCATCGCGTTGATGCTGCGCGTCAAACCCAAACGGTCGAGATGATACGGGCGCAGATTGTAGGCGATTTCGCGCACTTCTTCGATTGCCTGCGACGACGCGCGGGAAATTTCCTCAAACTGTTCCTGCGATTCGGCGCGATCTTCCGGCGACATCGTGCCGAGCAAAGCGCGATTTTTGATGACTAATAAACTCTGTCCCAAACCGTCGTGCAGTTCGGCGGCGATGCGCTGGCGTTCTTTTTCCTGTGAAGTAATCATCTCGCGTGAAAAATTCTCCCGCGTTCGCCGCTGATTTTCCAGACGGTTAATGCGCTGCCGGTAAATCAAATAAACCGCGCCGAAGATAATTATCAGCGACAAAATCGAAAACCACCACGTTCGATAAAATGGCGGAATGACGACGATGGCGAGCGATTTTCCGTCCGCGTTCCACACGCCGTCCGAGTTGGCGGCGATGACGCGAAACGTGTAATTTCCCGGCGGCAGATACGAATAATACGCCGCGCGGCGCGTTCCGGCTTCGACCCAATCCGCGTCCTGACCTTCGAGTTTATATTTGAAACTGATGAGTTCGGGTTTAACGAAACTCAAACCCGTGTAATTGATTTCGAGATTATTTTCGCCCGCTTCGATTCTGATCGGTGCGCCGACGGAAACCGTTTTGTTGTCAACTTTCGCCGCTTCGATGACGACCGGCGGCGCGACCGGATTCGTCTGAATTTTGTTCGGATCGATCACCGCCGCGCCGTTCTGCGTCGGAAACCACAATTTCCCGTCACGCGCCCGAATTCCCGCCGGCTGCTGTCCGCCATTGCACTCGGTTTCGAGCAATCCGTCGGCTTTCCCGTAAGCGATTGATTCGATGCGCGAAATTTTTCCGTCGGCGAAATCGTTTAACTGCTGTTTCGCCACGCGATAAATTCCGCGATTCGACGACATCCAAAAATTGTGCCGGTCGTCTTCTAAAATACAAAAAACGCCTTCGTTGTAAAGCCCGTCTTTCGTCGTATAGCGCGTAAATTTCCCGTCTTTGAGCCGCGTCAAACCGCCGTCGTAACTGCCGATCCACAAAGTTTTGTCCGCGTCTTCGTAAAGCGAGCGGATTTGATCGCTGCCCAAACCGTCTCTGACCGTGAACGATTGAAATTTCCCGTCCTGATATTTCGACAAGCCGCCGTAAGTTCCGAACCACATTGCGCCGTCGTCCGATTCGTGAATCACTTTTACGTCGTTGCTGATTAAATTATCCGCCGTCGTCAGATTGGTGATTGCGTCATTTTGATAAATAAATAATCCGGCGTTCGACGCGAACCAGATCGCGCCGCGGCGGTCTTCGTAAATGTCCAGAACGGTCGGCTGTTGTCCGAGACGACCGCTGAAATCGGTAAGTTTGCCGTTTTCGTAAAAATACGCGCCGCTCCAGTGACCGAACCAGACGCGCCCCGAACGATCCTGCGTAATCGCCGTCGCCGCCTTCGGAAGGCGCGCCGCATTCGCCTGAAAAACGCTGAAACGCTCATCGTGCCAACGTGTCAGACCGCCGCCGCCGAGTAGTATATCCTGATTTGCCAACTGGTAAATCGGATAAACGGCTTGCGCCGCCAAGCCGTCTTTCATCGAATAAAACTGAATCATCTGTTTGGTCAAACGACTGATTCCGCGCCGAAAATTACCGATCCAGATGCTGCCTTCGCGGTCTTGAAAAACGCTCACTGTATAGTTTTCGGATAATCCCTGTGCCGTCGTCATAACTTGCAGACTGCCGTCGGACGTGAGCATCGCCGCGCCCGACGGCGTGATAATCCACAAATTACCGTCGCGGTCTTCCATCGCCGGTTTAGCATCGTTGTCAGGCAAACCGTCGGCGGTCGTGTAACGGCGCAGTTGATTATTTTCGACGACGAACAAACCGGCTTGGCGCGTTCCGATCCACATTCGCCCGCGCCGGTCTTCGTAAAGTTTGACAATAAAGGCATCGTCCTGACCGCCGGACAGCGGGAAATCGTCAATTTTACCGTTCGCCAAACGATGCAGCACGTTTTCATTGGAATACCAGAACGCGCCCGACGCGCTCCACAAAGCGGAACTGTTGCCGGTTTCGCCCGCCAGCGGCGCGAACGGAGCGAAATTTTCGCCGTTCCAGCGGAAAATTCCGACACCGGAAAAAACCACCGGAACACCCGCGTCATCGAGCGTCAAATTTCTGATGAAACCGTTCGGCAGACCGTTCAGACCGTTCGGCAAGCTGTCTTTATTCAGGGCGAAAGTCATAAACGCGCCCGCGTGATACCGAATCACGAAATCGGTTTCCGCGCCGATCCACAAATCGCCGTCGGGACTCTGAATTATCTGATTCAGCCGATTCGTTCCAAATCCTTCGGTATTTCCCTTGTTGAAAATCGTAAACCGCACGCCGTCAAACCGCGCCAAACCGTCGAGCGTCGTCAGCCACAAATAACCGTCGGGCGTTTGGGTTATCGAACGCACCGTATTCTGCGGCAGCCCGTCGTCGGTCGTCCACGATTTGATTTGATATTCGGCGTGAATATTTGCCGCCGCTATCAACAGACAGCCGAGAAGCGGCATCCATCGCCGCGCAATTCTTCCGATTTGTGTAATTGATGATTTCAAGTAATGATATTGCCAACCGCTAAAGCCTTCCAAACCGCGTTATACGAAATTATAGTTAAAAGTCGCCAATTTAATCAACGAAAACTTTACTCTGAATCAATGAATTAATTTAATTAAAAAAATACCGCAATAGGCGGCGGTCGAAACTCTGGAAGTTGCCGGAAGTTTATGATTTTCAGCATCTTTGAAATCGCGGCGGCTGTTATTCAGATCAAAAAAGAGTATGATATTTAAAAACGGTAAAATTGTTATCGCGCTATCGGTATTTTACTTTTAGCAATTGAATATTTACGATTTTTAATTATGTCAGAATTAAACGATTTATATCAGGAAGTGATTTTAGACCACAACAAAAACCCGCGCAATTTCCGCGAGATCGAGCGTCCGACGCAGACGGCGGACGGTCATAATCCGCTGTGCGGCGACGCGCTGAAGGTTTATCTGGAAATGGAAGACGATAAAGTTAAAGATGTCGCTTTTCTCGGTTCGGGCTGCGCGATTTCAAAAGCGTCGGCAAGTATGATGACGCAGACCGTCAAAGGCAAAACGCGCGCGGAAGCCGAGCGGATTTTTGATGAATTTCACCGGATGGTGACGGGCGATCTGGACGTGGAAACGAACGAAAACGCGCTCGGCAGGCTGAAAATTTTCGCCGGCGTGTTGGAATTCCCGGCGCGGGTCAAATGCGCGAGTCTGAGCTGGCACACGCTGCACGCCGCGCTGAACGGTGAAAATGAGGTTTCAACCGAATAAATTCTTAATCAAACTGTTTCTTAAATTCTTCAAATGATTCGCGGAAAAGATTAAATTCGTTTCGCAGATTTTCCAATTCCTGTTCGAGCTTTTCGATTCGTTCGCCGCCCGCTTGTTTTCCGCCGGAACCGACATTTTCTTTGGTGTAAGATTCGACATCAATTTCGCCTGATAAAAGATGTGCAAACCGCGCTTCTTTTTGTCCGGGCAGACGTTCTAATTTTATAACTAAAGGTTCTTCGCGCCGTATCAAATTGTCGAGCGTTTCATTGACTTCGCCAACGCCCGAAAATTCGTAAAGACGGCTCGTGCGTTCGCGCAATTCGCCCAGAGTCTGCGCGCCGCGCAGCATTAAAACACACAAAACCGCTGTTTCCGGCGGCTCAAGCTCAAAAACATCAGGCAAAATATGTTTGTATTTCGGAACGCGCGAAGTGCTGCCGTAAAAAACGTACACGATATTTTTGTCGCGCAGAATATCCAGCGATTTCTGTACCGTTTCTTCATCGTAGGAAACGACCGGATCACGATTGGATTTTTGATTGCAGGCGGCGATCAGCGCGTTTAGCGTCAGCGGATAATATTCGGGCGTAGTTAGTTGTTTTTCGATCAGTGCGCCGACGACCCGCGCTTCGACTTCGGTTAGTTTTTCTGCCATAACAAGAATTTTTCACAATCAGGAAACAGTAAAAGCGCAATTTTAATGTGAACACAACGCTTATCTTTTCGATTAACGATTTACAATTGACGATTTACGACTGACGAATAACAGCTTAATACATTTTCGCCTTTGTGTTGAGCGCGTTACAATAAAAATGTGAAGATTTTGGTGGCGCGTCAGCCGAAAGAAATAGAATTTGCCTACGAAAAACTCGTCGCGGCGCGCGAAATCGGCTGTGATACGGAAACGAGCGGTTTGAGCGCGAAGACCAGCCGGATTTTTTCCGTGCAGTTTTCCGACGGCGATTTTAACGTTCTGATTCCGTCGAGCGAAGGTATCGCGCTCGGAAAATTGCGGGAAATTCTGGAAAATCCGCGAATTGTTAAAGTTTTTCACAATGCGAAATTCGATCTGGACTTTTTGCGGGCAATTTCGATTAACGTCGAAAATGTGTTTTGCACGATGATTGCCGAAAAAATTTTGACTAAAGGCGCGGGACAATCGGCGAGTTTAGCCGAAACGCTTTACCGCTATTTCGCCGTTGATCTGGACAAATCGCACCGCAGCGCGTTTAACAAAAACTGGAGTGGCGTTTGGACAGACGAGCTGGTTCATTACGCGCTGTCGGATGTCGTTTATTTGCCGCGTTTAATGCGCGAACAAACCGACTGGCTCGGACGTTTGGGATTAAACGAAGATTTTGAAAAACAAATGAACAAACTTTCCGGCGTTTCATAATCAAATACTGAAATGAAAAATCCTCATATTGTAATCGAGAAAAAGTCGCGCCTTTTGCAGATTTATGACGATAAAAGTTTAATCAAAACGTATAAGATCGCGCTCGGTTTCGCGCCGAACGAAGACAAGGAAATCGAAGGCGACGGCAGAACACCTGAAGGCGAATTTTACATTTTTACAAAAAACGAGAACAGTAAATTTTATCTTTCGCTCGGCGTAAGTTATCCAGAAATTGAAGATGCAAAGCGTGGTTTGAAAAATGAAATCATCACGCGTGAAGAATACGAAATGATTGTCGAAGCGATAAAACAAAAGAAAATGCCGCCGCAAAAGACCAAACTCGGCGGCGAGATTTACATTCACGGCGGCGGAAATTCTTCCGACTGGACAAACGGCTGTGTTGCGCTCGATGATGAAGAAATGCAGGAAGTTTTCGACATAATTCCGGTTGGAGCGGTTATTAAAATTGTGCCGTAAATTTCGGATTCCAAATTCCAGATTTCGTTCTAAACTTGACGAAAAACGATTTGCATAGAATACTTGAAAAAAAGGTCAAGTTTCAAATGTTTGGAATTTGAAATCTGAAATTTGGAATTTAGTAGGAGAAATTATGCCATATCCAGAAATAATGATACACGGAATGCGTCAAGAGTTGGCGCAGCTTGGAATTGAAGAAACAAAAACGCCGGAAGCGGTTAAAGAAGCGGTCGAAAACACCGATGGAACCGTAATGGTCATCGTTAATTCGGTGTGCGGATGCGCGGCAGGCGGCGTTCGTCCAGGCATTGCGATGGCTTTGCAGAACTCGGAAGTGACACCGGATAAAGCGATTACGGTTTTCGCGGGCGCGGATATTGACGCAACTGATGTTGCCCGCGATTATTTTACCGGCTACGCGCCTTCATCGCCGGCAATTGGTCTTCTGAAAGACGGGAAACTGGTGCAGATGTTTGAACGCCGCGATCTTGAAGGTCGCCATCCGCAGCAAATCGCCCAGGCGTTGGTTTCGGCATTTAACGAAACCTGCGGGAAAACCGAAGTCGCCAATAACTAAAAAACGTGGTCAAAAATCGTAAAAAGCGTCCGTCGTAAATTGACGGACGCTTTTTGTTTTGAAAAAAACATTGTTTTATTAAGATTAAATTTGTAATATAGAAGCTGAAGTTTCTCGAAACTTGCGGATACTGCTTCAAAAATGTCAATCGAACATAGACAACACATCAGATTTTCGCTCGATATTCCGGCGATTCGTCAAACAAAATACGGTGAAACAATCGAAACAATGCTGAGTCAAATCAGCATCGGCGGCTGTTTGGCGGAGTGGGATGATAATGTCTTCATCGGCGATGAATTTCGGGTTTTGGTGCGGCTGCCGAACAAAAATTATCTGCCGCTGACGTGCAAGGCGTTATATCGTTTTGTGGATAACGGCATCGGCACAAAATTTCTGAATATCACGCATTTTGAGCAGGAATTAATTATCAAAATCATCGCTGAAAACTTGGAAAGACAGGGTTTACCGTTACAGGTTGATCCGTTCGCGCACCCAAAAACGCTTCGCAGAACCCCAAAACCGCAAATCACCGACCCGCGCCGCCAAAAAGATGAACTTCTGGCGGATATTTTGTCAATCAACGATTAAGTTTGCGTCTCGTCCGGTTGATTCTGCCGACGATTTTCCATAATTCGCGCGAATGAAGCGGCGCGTAAATCTTTCGCGCTCAAATCGGTCGCTTCTAAAACCTCCGCTTCGGTTAATGATCCGCAATTCAAAGCCCGCGCGAAAAAATTCAAAATTCCCTGCGCGCTCGCCGCGTCGTCGAAGATATTTCCGGTTAAATTCGCCTGCGCCGCTTTACCGATAAATCCTTTTAATCGTTCGGCTTGCGGATCTTTAGATGCGAGAAAAAACGCATAAACGGCGGCGTAACGCGCGACCAACTGCGCCGGATGCAAATCCCAGCTTTGATAAAATCCGTTGATTAAAGAATTGGTGACGTTGTTGTAATGCGCGCGCCACGCTTTGTCAACGGAGATTTTATTTTCTTTCAACTGATTTTCGGTCAGATTTTCGCCCTTGTAAATCGCCGTCGGCAATTCGGTCGTCACCGAATCGGCAAGCCGAATATTCAGCGGCGCGAGCGAAATCTGCATCATTTGACGGGCGAAAACGCACGCCGCGTGCTGTAAATGCTGGTGAAAGCCGGAAATGCCGAAACTCGCCGTGTAATCGTAAGCTCCGAAATGCGCCGAATTGACGCGCCCGTTTCCCGCTTCGACGAAACTTTTTAAGGCGACTGCGCCGTCTGCGCCGACGATTGATTCGGGCGTTTCGATCATTATTTCGATTTTTATCACGCCGCTTTCGAGTGCGTTTTTTCTTTCAAACTCGTCCAAAAGTCCGGCTAAAATTTCAATTTCTTCTTTGCGCTTGATTTTCGGCAGCGTGACGACGAAATTGGCGGGCGTTTTGCCGCCGCATTTTTCGACTAAATTCGTCGTAAACAAATCCAGCGTGCGAACGGCACGGCGGAAAGTTTCCGGCTGAAACGATTTGACGCGCACGCCGCAGAACGGCGTAATCGTTTTTTCGAGCAGCGATTTAGCGAGTTCGTCCGCTGCGGAAACGGCGTGCGAATCTTCCTCGTCGTCCGGTCTGAACCCGTAACCGTCTTCAAAATCAATCCGGTAATCTTCGACCGGCTCGCGGGCTAATTTTTCGACGACGCGATTGTAAATCGTCCACGCCAGCCACCACGCGAAATTTTCCGATTTGATTTTTTCCTCATTACCCGCAAGCTGAGATTCGAGTTTGTGAATCGCCTCGTCGTAAATCGGCAGCGTATCCGCGCCTTCGAGCCACATCGCGCGGGCAAATTCGGCGAAATTCGCGGCGTAATTTTCGAGCGACTGTAAGGCGATTGCGCCCAATTTGCGCGGCGTATCGCTTTTGAAAAGATGCGCGCCGCCGTAAACGACGTGAACCGGCGAGCGAGATGTTGAGATCAAACGGTTGAGCGATGAGGTGGGAAGTTCGAGTTTTGAATAAACTTCGACGAGATTTTCGGCGGAAAAAGTTTGTTTCATAAAGCGCAATTTTAACATTTTGGTTTAAATCAAAAAAGGCTGAGAAACCAAATTTCTCAGCCTAAATTCTCGCCAGATAAACGCGCCGTTTATTCGGTCGGCGGCGCGTTTGGCGGCGGTCGAATGCCGGTGTATTGCGCCGAAGCGATTTTCCACGCGCCGTTTTCGCGGCGGCAAAAATAAGTCGCCCGAATACTGCGCGGCGGCAGCGGTTTTCCGTCGCTGACGATGTTGTAATTGAGCCGCGCGATGACGACGGCGAATTTTCCGTAACTGCGAATCGAAAAATCCGTCGCTTCCGTTTTCACCGACATTTTATCGGCGGGCGGTTTCGTTTCCGGTTTGTAAAATCCCAAAACTTTATCGCGCGGGTCAAATTCGCCGAGCGGCGAAATTTCGATGTAATCGGACGCTAAAATTTTATCGAGCGCGTCCGGCTGAAAATTCGCCTGCGCGTCAGTCATTTGTTTGATTAAAGATTTCAAAGCCGCGTCGTCCTTCGACTGCGCGAAGGCGGAAACGCTCGACAAAAACAGGATAAAAAGCAAAACTTTCAATTTCATAAAATAATTCCTCGTGTTTGAATTGATAAAATCGAAAGTCTTTACGCCGCCAAATAATTTTAGTTTCGCCTTTTTACCAGCCGAAAGTTCCCGCGCCGCCTTTGAACGGTCCGACAATATCCGAAGTTATCCAACTTCCGTAAAAGTCGCCTTCCTGCGCTTTGACAAGTTCGCCGTCAACATAACAAGCGTCCATTTTTGACGGATAAAACGCCAAATAATTTTTAATTTCCGCGAAACTTTTCGTCGGATTCGGATAAAACCACGCCGCATTTTTCACAATTTTTTCGTCAATCTGCAAATCATAATAACCGGCGCGACCTTTCCATTCGCAAAAACTGGAATTCGCGCCTTCGGTCAAAAATTCCATTCGCACATCTTCCGGCGAAAAATAATAAACCGGCGGATGCGAAGTCTCCAAAACGCGAAACGCGCGATTGGTTTCGGCGATGATTTCGCCGTTGAAAATGATTTTGAGATGTTTATTCGTCGCTTCGAGTTTCGGCGGACGCGGATAATCCCAAACTGATTCCTGTCCGGCTTTCGGTTCGATTCGTTTCATTTTCAAATCATAGTGATTCGGTGAAAAAAATGCTAATCTGTCGAATGTTATGAGCAAATCTGACAAAATCAAGCAGAGGATTTTAGAAGGAAAATCCGATGCGAACATCAATTTTGAAGATTTGCGGAATTTGCTAATCATTCTTGGATTTGTCGAGCGAATTTAAGGAAGTCATCACAGTTATCGAAAAGCGGGAATCATCGAAAAACCGAATTTGCAGCGCGACGGCAATAAAGCGAAATCATATCAGGTTCGGCAAGTCAGGGAAATTTTGAAAAAGTATAATTTATGAAAAACGGTAAAATACAAAAGTATGAAATTGTAATTTATTGGGACAGCGACGACAAAATTTTCGTCGCCGAAGTTCCCGAACTCGCCGGATGCGCGGCGCACGGCGAAACGCAGATTGATGCGGTCAAAAATGTTAATGAAGCCGTCGAACTTTGGCTCGAAACCGCCCGCGAATTCGGCGATGAAATTCCCGAACCGCGACAGCATAGATTGGCGGCTTAAATTTAATAAAAGGCAAATTATTTAAAGTCATATTTGTTTTAATCTTATTGCTTTCTTTAAATTCTTTAATTCTGTGGGGTTCTTAATAAAATGTCTGGTGGAAAAAACAATAATTTTGAACAAGCTTTTGAAAAGCAGTCAATTTCTGAGTATCAAGAAGATTGGGGAGTTTATTTTGACAATGTTGATAATAAAGTTAGTTCAATAGTAGTTAATCTTGGGCTTTACAAAGTTGCTCCGATGAAAGATAAACCTAATGTGGCTTGGGTTTCGATAAAAATAAATAATTTCAGTTCTGAAGGTTTTCCAATCGAAGAGGAAATGTTTGAATTAGATGAGATCGAACAAAAGCTTGGAGATTTAATACCTGCTAAACACAATGCAATTTATATCGGTCATCTAATTTCTGATGGTCGCCGTGACGTTTATTTTTACTTCGGCAAAACAGTTCTATGTGACAAAACTGTTTCCGAGATAATGGCAGCTTATCCAAAATATAAATTTCAATACGGCTCAAAAGAAGACAAAGAATGGAACGGCTATTTAACTTTTCTTTATCCTAATCCGCAGCAATTGCAAAGCATCAAAAACAGTCGCGTTATTGATATTCTTGAAAAACACGGCGACAAATTGACAAAAGCAAGAGCCGTTGACCATTGGATATATTTCAAAACTCAAAAAGATAGAGAAAAATTTCTTTCAAAAATAATCGGTATGAATTTTGAAGTTGTTGAAAAGTCTTACGATAATAGCAATGAAGATTTTCCTTTTGGACTTCAGATTACAAGAAACGACAAGGTTGATTCTCAAAGTGTTAATGAATACACATACATTCTTTGGCAATTTGCTCAAGAATATAATGGTGATTATGATGGTTGGGAAACATTTGCTGTAAAGGAATGATTGATTTTTAGCCTTCTTAAAACAATTCGTCCAACGCTTCTTCCAGATTTTTCACGCCGACGACGCGCATTCCCAAAAGTTTTTCCAGACCTTTTTTGTTCGACGCGGGCAGAATCAATTTCTTAAAACCCAAAGTCTGCGCTTCTCTGGCTCTGGTTTCGGCTTGGAGAACGCCGCGCACTTCGCCGGTTAAGCCGACTTCGCCGAAAACCGCCGTGTCGGGCGGGATTTGCAGATTGCGGAAACTCGAAGCGATTGCCGCGATGACACCTAAATCCGCCGCCGGTTCGTCAATTTCAAGACCGCCAGCGACGTTGATGAAAACGTCGTCGTTGGCGAGTTGAAAACCGACGCGCTTTTCTAAAACGGCGATCAAAAGGGAAGTGCGGTTGTAGTCGAAACCCTGCGCCATTCTGCGTCCCGTGCCGAATTTCGTTCCCGTGACCAACGCCTGAACTTCGACGAGCATCGGGCGTGTACCTTCCATACAAACCGTGACGACCGAACCGGACGCGCCTTCGGGACGTTCCTGCAGAAAGACTTCCGACGGATTGCCGACGGCTTTTAAGCCTTCGCCGGTCATCTCGAAAATGCCGATTTCGTTCGCCGCGCCGAAACGATTTTTGGTGGCGCGAATGATGCGGTGATTGTGATGGCGGTCGCCTTCAAAATACAAAACCGTGTCCACGATGTGTTCGAGGGCTTTCGGTCCGGCAATCGAACCTTCTTTCGTAACGTGACCGATCAAAAAAACGGGCGTTCCCGTCGCTTTGGCGAAAATCATAAATTGTCCGGCGACTTCGCGCACCTGCGAAACCGAACCGGGCGCGGATTCGATTTTTTCACTGAAAACGGTCTGAATCGAATCAATAATAATCGCGTCGGGCTGTAATTTTTCGATTTCGCCCAATATCGTTTCGAGATTTGTTTCCGGCAGCAGGAAAAGATTTTCGGCATTTAAGCCCAATCTTTCGCCGCGCATTTTGATTTGTTTTTCGCTTTCTTCACCCGAAACATAAAGAGTTTTCGTATTGTTTTGACTGAGTTTGTCGGCAACCTGAATAATTAAAGTTGATTTGCCGATTCCCGGAGAACCGCCGATTAAAACAAGCGAACCGGCGACGATTCCGCCGCCTAAAACGCGGTCGAATTCTTCAATTCCGCTCGAAGTTCGCGCGTCGTCCTGCGATTCGATGTCCGAATATGAAATCGGTTTCGTTTCGCGGAAGGAACTCGAACTTAAACGCGCGCCGACCGCCGCCGAACCTTTGCCGACCGCCTGCGCCGTCGGGCGAAATTTTTCTTCAACGAGCGTGTTGTATTCGCCGCAGTCGGGACAGCGACCGAGCCATTTGCGAGATTGGTAGCCGCAGTTTGAACAGACGTAAATTGTTGCCGGTTGTTTTGCCATAATTTTGTAAGATATTCGGTCAAACTTTCTCAAATAATACGCTTAAAAACGGAGTAAACGTATTTTAATCAAACAGCTTTATCTTAACAGACAATAAAATGCGGGCTAAATTATCGGCACGGAAATTGTTAGTAGAATCGTTACTTGTTTGAGAAAGAATGAGAAATCCAATAGATAAAGGGGTGAAAAATAGTGAATAATACAGAAAATCAAATAATTTCCGTTGAAGACGAGAAAACTGTGGATAAACACGGCGGTTTTGACATCAGCGACGAAGGGCAGAATCTTGGCGGCGGAAAGGGAAAAACCGGCATCGCGCAGACACCGGGCGATAATCAGCATCCGCTGGGCAATGACACCGGACAATTCAACAGCGAAGGCGAATTTTCAAAAACCGATCAGTCAATCGCGCAAGTCGCGCCCGGACAAACGACGACTTATACGGATCAGGGCGGCGGTTGATTTCAAAATTTTAGCGGGTAATATTAAAAAGTTCGGGATGAGTTTTGCCTTTTCCCGAACTTTTTGTTTGATAAAAACCAAAAAAAATTATGGCAGTTCAATCCGTTCACGCTTTCGCCGAAAAAGTCGCTCTAATTACGGACGGCGCAAATCCAATCGGACGCGCGACGGCGATGCAGCTTGCGCTGCTCGGCTGTTACGTCATCGTCGGTTTTTCAGATGCGGCGGAAGAAAATAAACGCGCTTTGCGGGAACTGCAATCACTGGGAACGCTGGCAAACGCCGTTGAAACCGACCTGACAACCGTTGAAGGCGCGAAACATCTGGTCGGTGAAGTTGAGAAAATGTTCGGTCGGCTCGATTTATTGATAAATACTTTGAAATTTGAGCCGCAATCGTCGTTTCAAGAAACAGGTGAAGATATTTGGACAAAAACGGTTGACGCGAATTTGAAATCGGTGTTTTTCGTGACGCAGGCGGCGATTGGTTTGATGAAGCCGCGTCCGAAACCGGCGATTGTCAATGTGTTTGCTGATGAAACCGCCGGCGAAAACCCCGCGCTTGCCGCGATGCGTTCGGCGGTTATCGGTTTGACGCAATCGCTGGCGCGGGAATTCGCGCCGCAGTTTCGCGTAAATTGCGTGACGGTTGGCGAAAACAAATACTCTCCGGCGGAAAATCTCGACGCGGAACTTTTTCGTCCCAAATCGGGAATTAACGAAGACGACGCGGCGCGAGTGATCGTTTATCTTTTATCGTCCGAAGCCAAAAGTTTGACCGGACAAATTTTGACGGTTTAATAAAGGAAATTAATTGACGGTTTTCCTTTTTACAGCCAATTATCGGTTATTCATAAAATTAAATTCGTGTTAAAATTCTTACGATGAAATTGGACGTTCTCATAATTAGAATCAGCTTCATTTTGCTCTTGGCAGCGATGGGATACTTGCTCAATCCGCTGGGGCAAACTTCTCATTTACCGGAAACATTGGGCAGGGAAGGTCGGCAGATAGTTTCGGCACTGCTCGGAATGCTGGTCGCGTTTTTCATCATCGGTTTTGAAATGCGGGCGCGGCGCGCTTCGCTGAAAACTTTGATCGGCGCGGCAGTCGGCTCGATTTTGGGAATCGTCGGCGCGTATTTGATCGGAATGCTCATCAGTTCGCAGGAAACAACCGCCGTCAACGCTGAAATGAAGACGTTTTTGACGGTCGCGCTCGTGTTTTTTATGGCGTATATCGGTTTGATGGTCGGCGCGGCGAAAGGCGAATTTATTGATTTATCCGCGCTCGGCGGCATTTTCTCCGACAAAAACGTCAAGCGCGATTATAAAATTCTCGACACCAGCGTCATCATTGACGGGCGCATTGCCGATGTTGCCGAAACCGGATTTTTGGGCGGAACTTTGATTATTCCGCAGTTTATTTTGACCGAATTGCAGCAGGTCGCCGATTCGTCCGATTCGTCAAAACGCCAGCGCGGGCGGCGCGGACTCGATATGCTTCAGCGGCTTCGCAATAACAGTCAGATTGACATTCAAATCATCGAAACTGATTTTCCCGCCGTCAAAGAAGTTGATTTGAAACTTATCGAACTCGGCAGCGAACTCGAAGCGGTAATCGTCACTAACGATTTCAATCTCAACAAAGTTTCGCAGCTTCGCGGCGTGAGCGTTTTGAATATTAATGAGTTAGCGAACGCTCTGAAACCCGTCGTTCTTCCCGGCGAAGCGATGCGCGTTTTCATATTAAAAGAAGGCAAAGAATACAATCAGGGCGTGGCGTATCTTGATGACGGCACGATGGTCGTCGTGGACAACGCGCGGCGTTTGATCGGCAAAACGGCGGATGTCGCCGTCACGAGCGTGCTGCAAACAACGGCGGGAAAGATGATTTTCGGGCGTTTGTGGGAAGAAAAAGACGACAATTACGAAAACTCGACGAATATTCACGACTCGCGTCCGGCAACTTTCCGCAAATCAACCCGCGAACTGCGGCAGACAACGATTATCGAAGAAATTGAATAAAATGGTAAATGGTAAGTGGTGAATGGTTAATTCAAGAAATCTTAGACATTTAGCATTTAGCATTTACCATTACTTATGAACACCGCCATCATCGTCGCCGCCGGAAAGGGAACTCGATTCGGGACGGAAAAGCCGAAACAATTTCACGACATCGGCGGCAAACCTCTCATCATTCACACACTGCAAAAATTTGAAAGTTGTTCGGCGATTGACGAAATAATTTTGGTTTTGTCCGCCGCAGAAATCGAAAACTTTACGCGCATCGCCGCGAAATTTCAGTTGAAAAAACTTTCAAAAATAGTCGCCGGCGGCAAAACACGAGCCGCATCGGTTTTGAACGGTTTGAAAGCGATTGACGCGAAAGCGGCTGAAATTGTCGCAGTTCACGATGGCGCGCGTCCGCTGGTTTCGGTTGAAGAAATCGCCCAAACTGTTGAAAAAGCGCGGGAAACCGGCGCGGCGTGTTTGACCGGATTGGTTACCGACACGATAAAAGAAGTAAAAGACGGAAAAATTGTGCGAACGATTGACCGCGCGAATTTGCGCCGCGCACTGACTCCGCAGTGTTTTCGTTACGAAATTTTGAAGCGCGCTTTTGAAGCGAGTGAAATCGGTGAAATCGTCACCGACGAGTGTTTTCTGGCGGAAAAACTCGGTGTTGAAATTTCAATCGTTGAAGGAAGCGCGAAAAATATCAAAATTACCACGCCGGAAGATTTTCTGCTGGCGGAAAGTCTGTTAAAAGAAATCACGAATCAAAATGTTTAGAATCGGTTTCGGCAACGATATTCACAGACTCGTCGAAAATCGCCCGCTGATTTTGGGCGGCGTGGAAATTCCTGCTGAAAAAGGCGCGGTCGGACATTCCGACGCGGACGCGCTCGCGCACGCCGTCACCGACGCGCTTCTCGGCGCGCTCGCGCTCGGCGACATCGGTTCGCATTTTTCCGATAAGGACGCGAAATGGAAAAACTCCGATAGTTTTGTTTTCTTAAATCACGCCGTCAAATTAATCAAAGAAAAAGGTTTCATCGTCGTTAATATGGATTCGACAATCAATCTGGAAAAGCCGAAATTGCGCCCGTTCATTGATAAGATGCGCGAAAATTTGGCGAAAAGTTTGGAAATCGAGATTTCCCGCGTCAGCGTCAAAGCGAAAACCGGCGAGGAAGTTGATGCCGTCGGAGAAAATGCAGCGGTCAAAGTCGAAGCCGTAATTTTACTGGAAAAAATCCGGCAATAAAGCGAATTTCAGTATTTGTCCGGTTAAAGTTTTACTTGTTTTCGGCTATTATCTTGAATATTAAAATTCGGCAACGCTTCGCCGAAGCGTTTTTCGACAAATATATTTTTAATCGTTCAGGAGATTGCCAAATGTCTGTAAATATCGCTTTAAAATATCGTTCCGCTACTTCTGTATTACAAAAAATCGCACTCGTTTTAATCGGATTTTTAACGGTTTCTGCCGCTGTTTCGGCGCAGCCGATCAATCCGAATCTATATCAAAATATGCGCTGGCGAATGATCGGACCGTTTCGCGCCGGACGCACGGTCGGCGCGGCGGGCATTCCGAATCAGCCAAATACTTTTTATATCGGCGTGAACAACGGCGGCGTTTGGAAAACGACCGACGCGGGACGAACGTGGCAGCCGATATTTGACGATCAGCCGACGGGTTCAATCGGCGATCTGGCAATCGCGCCGTCAAATCCGAACGTGATTTATGTCGGCAGCGGCGAAGGTTTGCAGCGTCCCGATTTATCAACCGGCGACGGAATGTATAAATCAACCGACGGCGGAAAATCCTGGATTCACTTGGGTTTGCGCGAAGGTCAGCAAATCGCTTCGATTATTGTTGATCCGAAAGATGAAAACCGTCTGTTCGTCGCCGTTCTCGGACATCCTTACGGACCGAACGAAGAGCGCGGCGTTTATCGTTCGACCGACGGCGGCAAAAATTTCGAGCGCGTTCTTTACAAAGACGTTGACACGGGCGCGTTTCAGGTCGAATTTGATCCAAACGATTCAAACATAATCTACGCCGATCTGTGGGCTGGACGGCAGGAACCTTGGGAAAATGGCGCGTGGCAGGGCAAAGAAAGCGGGCTTTTCAAATCAACCGACGGCGGAAAAACGTGGAACAAATTGACGAAAGGTTTACCGACTTTCGAGCAGGGTTTGGGGAGAATCGGGTTTGCCATTTCACGCAGCGATCCGAATCGCATTTACTCGACGGTTGACGCAAAACCCGAATTTGCCGGAATTTATATTTCAAACGACAAAGGCGAAAGTTGGCGTAAAACAAATAATGATCCGCGACTTTGGGGACGCGGCAGCGATTTTGCGGAAATAAGAGTTCATCCGAAAAATCCCGACATTGTTTTCGTCGCCAACGTCGCTTCGTATAAATCAATTGACGGCGGCAAAACTTTTACGAGTTTCAAAGGCGCGCCCGGCGGCGACGATTATCACCGCATTTGGATAAATCCGAACAATCCCGACATTATGTTAATCGCCAGTGACCAGGGCGCGACCGTTTCGGTCAACGGCGGCGAAACTTGGTCGAGTTGGTATAATCAGCCGACGGCGCAGTTTTATCACGTCATCACCGACGACGAATTTCCGTATTGGGTTTACGGCGGACAGCAGGAAAGCGGTTCTGCCGGAGTCGCGTCGCGCGGCGATTCGGGCGCGATTACGGCGCGTGATTGGCGGACGGTCGGTGTTGAAGAATACGGCTACGTCGCGCCCGATCCGCTGAATCCGAATTACATTTACGGCGGCAAAGTAACGCGTTTTGATAAACGCACCGGACAAGTCCAAAACGTCGCGCCCGAAGCCGTTCGCACCGGAAAATATCGTTTTGTGCGAACCGCGCCGATTTTGTTTTCGCCGGTTGATCCGCACATTCTTTATTTCGCCGGAAATGTTCTTTTCAAAACGACGACCGGCGGACAGAATTGGGAAGTTATCAGCCCCGATTTGTCGCGTGAAAAGTGGGAAGTTCCCGAAAACGTCGGCGTTTATAAAACAAAGGAAATGGAAACGATGCCGCGCCGCGGCGTGATTTACACGGTCGCGCCTTCATACAAAGACATCAACACGATTTGGGCGGGAACGGACGACGGCTTGATTCAGGTAACGCGCGACGGCGGCAAAAATTGGCAGAACGTCACGCCGCCGGAATTGAAAAGCTGGGCGAAAGTTTCGCTGATTGATGCCGGAAGATTTGACGCGAACACGGCTTACGCGGCGGTCAATACGTTTCGCCTCGACGATTTGCGCCCGCATATTTTTCGCACTCACGACGGCGGAAAAACCTGGAAGGAAATCACGAAAGGTTTGCCGAACGGCGCGATTGTCAACGCCGTGCGCGAAGATTCGGTTCGGAAAGGTCTGCTGTTTTGCGGAACTGAATTGGCGGTTTATTTTTCGCTCGACGACGGCGAAAACTGGCAGCCTTTGCGGTTGAATATGCCCGCGACTTCGATTCGTGATTTGGTCATACATAACGACGATATTGTCGTCGGAACGCACGGGCGTTCTTTTTGGATTCTCGACGACATCACGCCTTTGCGTCAAATAAACAAAGAAGTTACAAATGCCGACGCATTTCTATTCGCGCCGCAAACCGCAGTTCGCGTCAAACGCAGCGTTCACACTGACACGCCGTTTCCGCCCGAAGAACCGATGGGACAAAATCCGCCCGACGGCGCGATTATCAATTACGTTTTGAAGGAAAAATCTTCAACGCCGGTAGTTTTGGAAATTTACGATTCGTCAAATAAACTCGTCCGTCGTTTTGCGAGCGACGACAAACCGCTGCCTTATGACGTGAATAAATTGCGTTTTCCGACTTACTGGCTTCGGATACCGAGAATTTTGCCGAACGAAGTCGGAATGCAGCGTTTCGTTTGGGATTTGCAATATCCGAATCCGCCCGCCGACAATTATGATTTGCCGATTTCCGCCATTTACAAAGACACGCCGTTCGTTCCCGAAGGTCCGTTTGTGATGCCCGGAAATTACACGGTTAAACTAACTGCAAACGGCAAAACTTACACGCAAACTTTGAACGTCAAAATGGATTCGCGCGTAACTTCTTCGACGGCTGATTTACAGCAGCAGTTTGATCTTTCGATGCAGGTTTATGAAGGTTACAAACAAACATTTGCGATGCTCGAAGAAATAAACAAATTTCAGGCGCAGTTAAAAGAAGCGCGTGAAAAGTCGGGAAATAACGAGTCGAAAAAAGAAATCGAAGCGTTGGAACAAAAGCTGAATGCGCTGGTCAACGGCAGTTCAAACGCGCCCGTGCCGATGTCGGAATTTCCTTTGAGCAGGTTAAACGGCGCATTTGATTCACTGCTCGATCTTTTGCAGGACGCGGACGCGAAACCGACGACGCAAGCCGTCGCCGCCGCGCGGGATTTGCAGAGCGCGTTGGCAAATTCTGTGAAAAATTGGAGTGAAATCAAGGCGAAGATGTGAAAATTTTGCGCGGCAAGTTGATAAATGCGAATCTTTAGCCGGCGCATTTATCAGGATTTTTTGAGAAAACCGTGATAAAATTTAATTATGACTTTAACACTCGAAAAAGACGGTAAAATTATTTTGCCCGATGAAATTAAAAAGCGTTACGGTTTCAAATCCGAAACGGTGGTCAAAATTGTCGAAACTTCGGAAGGCGTTCTGTTAATTCCGTTGGAAAGCGAAACAATTGCTGATGAATTGAAAGTGGAGTTAAAAGATTGGCAGCAATTGTCGCAGGAAAGTTGGGAATTATTTCCTTATGAAGCGGAAAAATTATGAATGTCGGCGAAATTTATCTTATCGAATTTCCATCTCGCGGCGGACACGCGCAAGCCGGGAAAAGACCGGCAATTATTTTACAAAAACAAGAAATCTCCGATAAAATTCCGACAATTTTAGCCATTCCGCTCACCTCGCAGCAAAAAGTGACGCGCTTTCCGGCAACAATTGAAATTGAGCCAAATCCTGATAATGGTCTAAACAGCATTTCAGTCGCGCTCGTTTTTCAGTTAGCGTCAATTGATAAAAGATATATTACGACAAAAATCGGACAGGTTTCCGATGAGGTTTTACAGAAAATATTTGAAAAATTGAACGAATTAACAGGACAAAAATAGAAATGTCAGAAGCAGCAAAAACAGAAAGAAAAACACGTATTGAAACCGATTCGATGGGCGAAATCGCCGTTGAAGCGGACAAATATTGGGGCGCGCAGACGGAAAGAAGTCTGCATCATTTTAATATCGGCAACGATGTGATGCCGCGCGAAATGATTCGCGCTCTCGGTATTTTGAAGAAAGCCGCCGCGATTGCCAATCATCAGTTGAAATCGGACAAAATGACGCTCGACAAAACGGATTTGATCGTGCGGGCGGCGAACGAAGTGATTAGCGGCGATTTGGACGCGCATTTTCCGCTGCGCGTGTGGCAGACGGGAAGCGGCACACAGACGAATATGAACGCCAACGAAGTGATTTCCAATCGCGCCATCGAAATCGCGGGCGGCGAACTCGGTTCTAAAAAGCCGATTCACCCGAACGACGACGTGAATATGTCGCAGAGTTCCAACGATACTTTTCCGACGGCGATGTATATTGCCGCCGCCGAAACGATGAACGCGCTGATTCCGCAAATCGAAAAAGTCCGCGATGCGATTGACGCGAAAGCGCGGGAATTCGCCGATGTAGTGAAAATCGGCAGAACGCATTTGCAGGACGCGACACCGCTGACCGTCGGACAGGAATTCGGCGGATGGGCGAGTTTGCTCGAGCGCGATATTGACAGATTGAAAATGGTTTTGGACGGTCTTTATGATCTGGCAATCGGCGGCACGGCGGTCGGCACGGGTTTGAATTCGCATCCCGAATTTGCGGAACGCGCCGCCAAACAAATCGCCGAACTGACGGATTTGCCGTTTCGCTCGCACCCGAATAAATTCGCGGCGTTATCGGCGCACGACGAAATCGTTTTCGCGTCCGGCGCGTTAAAAACACTCGCCGCCTCCTTGATGAAAATCGCCAACGACATCCGCTGGCTCGCGTCAGGACCGAGATGCGGCATCGGCGAGCTTGTTCTGCCGGAAAACGAACCGGGAAGTTCGATTATGCCGGGAAAAGTAAATCCGACTCAGAGCGAAGCGATGACGATGGTCGCCGCGCAGGTTTTGGGCAACGACGCGGCAATCGGTTTCGCCGGTTCGCAGGGGAATTTTGAACTGAATGTTTTCAAACCCGTGATGATTCACAATTTTCTGCATTCGGTTCGGCTTTTAAATGACGCTTCGCGCGGATTTGTCGAATTTTGTATCAACGGAATTGAGTTAAATCGCCAACAGATTGACGAATATTTGCAGGATTCACTGATGCTGGTGACGGCTTTGAATCAGCATATCGGCTATGATAACGCTTCAAAAATTGCGAAAAACGCGCATAAAAAAGGAACTTCACTGAAAGAGTCGGCGATTGAATTGGAACTTTTAACGGGCGAAAAATTTGACGAACTCGTTAAACCCGAAGAAATGACGCATCCGCAAAATTTTTGATTTTTGTTTTATGAAACTTGTTGAACCGCTCGCTTCAGAGCGGTTTTTTTTGCGAATTCGGCGGCTTTTTTCGCGCGTTCTTTCGGATTTTCTTTTTCGGAATTGGAAAGATGACGAAGAATATCCGTTTCGCGGTCGAGTTTGTATTTCAGTTCGTCAGACGGTGAATTTTTATACTGGTCAGCAAGTTTTTTTACTGATTCTCGCTGGATTTCGGTTGTTTTTGCTGTATTTTCGGAATTGTTTTCCATAATTATTGTTTAGCGGGAAACCAGACACTGACATTATAAATATCTTCGGCGCGTTTCCAATCTTCTTCGGAAACGCGCTCGAAAAGCTGATAAAATCTCTCGGCGCGGGGAAAAGTCGTGTCTGCTAAAACCGTTTTGATTTGTTCCTGTTCGTCAAAATTCGGCGCGATTTCAAACATCACGGCGACAAAGGCAGCAATGTCTTCGGCGCGTGTTAATTCGTAAATTTTGGCGCGTCCGATGCCGATTTTAACCATTTTCTCAAGCGTCTGATCGTCATAGTCAGCCAGTTTGTCGGCATTGGATTCGCGCGTGATCTGCACGATGAGAGCGATTAATTCCTCTTCGTTTTCGGCAATAAAATGTTGAATTTGTTGTTCTCTGATTATTAACATCGCAAAAATTTTCCGACGCGAAGATAAATTCGCCCGCCAATCGCGGCACAGCCGCTCACAGTGAATTGCGTCCTTATCAACCGCCGACAATGACGTTCATTTGACCTTTGGTAATCGTGTTCGGCGGTCCGACGGCTTCGAGAATCGTATCGCCCATTCGCGCCGCCGGCATAAATTTCAGCATCACGGTTGCCGACGGCGTAATCACCACGCCGGGTCCGTGCGGCGGCAGCGGCAGCGGCGTGACGCAGGAGTGAATGTCCGAACCTCCGGCGGCGGCGGAAATCGTGCTTCCCATCGCTACCGCCGCCGCCGCTTTGGTTGTTTCCTCAGCGACTTTGGCAGCAGGCGCGGCGGGAGTTTCGGCGGCGGCGGTCGTCGCCGCTTCCGCCGCCGTAATCGCGGCATCGGAAATTTGTTTAGCCGTTTGAAGAGCCGCCGCCGCCGCCGGATTAACTCCGCGCCACGCCGGTAAAAACCCGATTATCACGTTCACGGCGGTTGGTCCGCCGGTTAAAACAGGCGGCAGCGGATGGGCAACGCTGTCAGTAATTCTGGCAGCCGGTCCTTGCGGCATAAAAGTTTCCTCCGAATTAATTAATCGGCAAAGCGGTTGCCGTCAGATGATTATCTCCAATTTGTAAACGCATTAAATTTTCGCGGTCTTCCGATTCGGCAAAATAAGCATCTACGCCGCCGAAAAATATTTTAAGTTCCGCCGCACCGCACGTCGGCAAATATTTTTGCGCGACGCGCGGATCGTAAAAGCGGAAAATTAACGGATTTCCCGCTTCGTCACAAACTTTTACCATCGAACGGAAATGTTTTCGCATTTCAATAAACGACAGGCGGCTGTGCGCGAAAATTCCCCAATGTTTTCCCCAGCATTCCTGCAAAAGCCACTCTGTAAACGGCGTTTTCGGAAATAAACGCACCAGATACGGCGCGACTTCCCGCATATCAGGCTCCAAATCGCCGGTGAAAAGGCAAAAATGCGGCGGTCGCATCTCGTAAAGACGCACCGGTAAATTCGGCACGGAAGCACCGTCCAGCACGGCGTAAATCCTGGTCACGCTTGAAAAAAGATACTGATTGACTTTTTGTATATCCATTTTGCAGTAAATGTTTTACCCGCTGACAAAAGGCGCAGCGTTTTGAGAAGCGTTTTGCAGAGCTTCCGCCTGTTGACTGTAGCTCGTCGGCGGCGAAGGCGGCGGCGGCACTGCCGCTTTAATTTTATCGCCCGGATTCGCCGTGTCCGCTTCCTTCGGATCATTGGGCGCGCTCGGATGACTGCCCGCGCCCGCGCCCGCGGCACCGCCGCTGTTAATCAGCACCATCGTCCCGGAAACAGTCACACCCGCCGGACTGATATTGACGAAGTTACCGCCGACCTTAAGCGTCAAAGCGGCTCCGGCTTCGATCACCGCGCTCATTCCCGCTTTGATATGAACCGCCATTCCCGCGTCAACCGCGTAATTAGTGCCGACTTTTTCCTGCAAATCAGTGCCGACCTTGAGCGACATCGCGCCGCCGATTTTTTCGTTCCGGTCGCCGCCGACTTGCAGATGTTTATCCGCTTTGACCTTCTCCAACTGATTGTTTTCCACTATCAGATGAGAATCATTTTTGATAATTTCCTTGCGGTCGTGTTTGATTCGCACGTCGAGGTCTTTTTCGCCGTGAACAAATATCTGCTCTTCGCCTTTTTTATCTTCAAAGCGAAATTCGTTAAAACCGCCGCCGCCTTTTGACGAGTTGGTTTTAATGGTGGATTTTGTTTTTTCGTCCGGCAAAGTGTAGGGCGGCATCGCTTCGGGATTGTAAACGCAGCCGGTAATGATCGGTTGATCCGGGTCGCCTTCGAGAAACTGGACGATCACTTCCATTCCGATACGCGGAATAAACATCGCGCCCCACTGGTTGCCCGCCCAAGTTTGCGCGACGCGCATCCAGCACGAACTGTCCTCGTTGTCATTTCCGTCCCGATCCCAGTGAAACTGCGCTTTGACGCGTCCGTACTTATCGGTGAATATCTCTTCGCCCGCCGGTCCGACGACGATTGCCGTCTGAGTGCCAAAAACCACGGGCTTCGGCGTTTTCTGCGCCGGACGAAATTCCGGGCTGCCCGCGCCGTGCGGAATACAGGTGAATTCGTTCTCATACGCTTTCGGCAGTATATCGCCGACCAGATAATCGGGCGACTGCTCGGCGTTGTGCGTGACCGATAAAACTACAAACTGGATGTTGAAATCTTTGTTCGGATGATTTCTGAGCTGAAATCTGTAACCCGCTGTCAGCGTACAGCAGTCCGACGCGCCGGAGGCGATCTTATATTGCGCGTCCAGTGCCGTCATTCTGTTTTTGACGGTTTTTACGTTGTCCTGAAAAATATTTGTCAAATCGCCGGGCTGCTCACCGCCGCTTTTGTCAATGCCGTCGTATTTCCGCGCGTAACCGGCGGGAAAGTCATATATTTCCAATTGCTGATTTTGTCCGGCATCGAAGACGCTCGTTTTTTCCGCTTCGAGTTTTTTTCCCGGAAGCTGAAAATGATAATCCCAAAACGTCCGTCGTCCGCTCTGCAATCGGTAATCCACGCGCCATTCCTTAATCGCGCTCTCGTAAACCTCCGTCGTTAAATCCTCTTTGTAAATCGCAATCTCGCTTTTGCTCGGACAGTCTTCCGGCGTTTTAAAGTCGTCGCGCAGAACCATTTTTTCCGTCTGCGGCGTGTGTTCAAAATAATAACCGATGCCTTCTTCTTCCATCAAACGCGCGGCAAAGGCGAAATCCGTCTCCTGATACTGCACACAGTAATTGCGCGGTTTGTATTCGCCCTGCAACTCATATTTGACTTCGTAACCGGCAAAAACCTTTTTGAGAATATCCGGTACGCTGAGATGCTGAAAAATCCGGCTTTGAACGATCTGCGTCAATCGCCAGACGTGCGGCACAATGGTCGCGTAATAAAACGTGAATCTTCTGTTTCTGCCGGCGAGCGTGAAATTGTTGACCATTCCGGTCAGGAAGCGGTTGCCGCCGTCTTTCTGGGTGATGGAAATACTGACGGTTTTGCCGATTATCTCGGTGTCTCCAACCATTGTCGCCTCAAATGCGTCGTCTTCCATCTCATCGAATAACAGTTCGACATCAATTTCAAAAAGTTCGGAAATGCGTTCGTCGGCGTGAAGTTTGTTAATCAGCAGAAAATCTTCGCCGAGCGGTGTGGAAATTGAAAGCAGCCGGTTCTTTTGCGTTACTTTTGCCATTCTCTATCTGTCCTTATATTACAAACTAATTAAAGATTACTTGTTATCAGCTTATTTGATCGCGGCTCTGCTAAATTCACCATTAAATTCGCCCATTTTACCAAACCGCCAGCCGAAAAAAAGCGCAGTCATTTTGTATTCAGAAATTCACCCGAAAGACTTTTACCAGAGAAATTTACCGAACTTTATTAAAAGACGCGGTTCAAGCAAAAAATTGCACAAATTGTTAGAACGACTCAACCATTAAATTTGTTAAACAACAAAAAACCGGCAGAAAAGCAAAGTCGAAATCAATTTGATAACTTTGGATAATCGTAATTTGCACGAAGGATATGTAAATTGGTTGGGACAATTCAATCGCGCTATCATCCGCCTTACGCCGAATTTCCAGCAAAGTATTTGAATGTTTTAGAGAAATCATCAAAAGATGCCGGACACCTTTGCGGTTTGAAGCCGGTAATTCCGGCACGTCCCAAACCTCTGGAAATACCCGCCCCGGAAGCACCACCGAGAAAACCGCCCAAGATACTGCCGATCAAGCCGCCCCCATCGCCCGCCGATATATTTGTTGCTTAATTTTGTTAATCAAACAAAAAAGTAGCTGAATGCTGCTTTTTCTAAACTAAAGGTTTGTCTTAAAAATTTATATTCTGAATCTACTCAATTTCAGACGATATGTTTTTTTGCGCTAACTCGAATTGAAGTGCTTCTAAAATTTGTTTTCTTTGATCATCGTTTATTTCTTCGTTTTCGTCGGGTGATTCCCAATTCCGAATTGAGTTCGAGTAAATGACAAAATCCGGTGAACCGTAACCCGGAAGATAGGCTTCACATTCAATGTTGATAATTTTCCCATCAAATTCAAATTTGATATTGCTTCTCGACGTGCTTAAAATCATATTATTTACCTTGTAAAAATAACTTTTTCTGCCCCCGTTGCTGGGTCAATAGTAGTAATTCTTGTCACTCTCGGATTATTCATTAATGCTGGCAATTCTCTGGTTTCCCAAACATTTCCCGGTCGAAGGTCTTGACCAACTACCGCCCGGACATTTCCAGACGCGTTCGTTGCATACTCGGAAGAAATATTTTCCCACGCCCGCATTGATGCCGCATTGTTAGGATCCCAGTCAGGCATTTTGATACCTCTTTCTTCAATCAGCATTTCCAAGGTTTTACCACCATTATTTCTTGCTATTTCTCCAGCAACTTTATCGCCGCCCACTCCGTTAGTTCTTCCAGACCAAAAGAACGCCTCATCAGTATTTGTAGCAACTTGTGATGGAGGAATTCTTAAACCAACTGCCCGATTGAATCCACGAATTCCCGCATTACCCAAACCTTTAGAAATGCCCGCCCCGAAAGCACCACCGAGAAAACCGCCCAAGATACTGCCGATCAAGCCCCCCCATCGTCCGCCGATATATTTGTTGCCGAGATTCTCGCCGAGCAGCGAACCGCCGAAACCGAGTCCGGTCGAGAGTGCCGAACCCGCCCAGCCGAGTGCGCCGAAGCCGAGACAATACGAACCAGCCACGCCGAGAACCGTCGGCAGCATCTCCAGCCACGGCTCGATTTCCGGCGTGATCTCGATGCCCGGACACGCGCCCGTCGCTTCACCGATGAACACATTCGGCGAACCTTTGCTGATGGTAAACGAACACGCTCCGATGTCGGAAATTCGCGCTATCGGAAAGCCTTCGACGAACACATTCAGCGAACCTCCGGCGATCAATTGCAGAGTATGATCTTGACATAACGCCGTGTCAATACACGAACGCGCCGCCGCAATGCCGTTGATGCGAACCGTCGCCGCTCCTTTGTTGATAGCTCCCTTTGGAGTTAACCCTGAGCCGAGCCAGCGACCGACAGCACCGCCCGCGCCCGCACCGATCAACACCGCTCCCAGCCCGATCATAAACGGAACCGCTGTCCCGCCTGAAACCACAGCCGCCACCACCGCGCCGACAATTAACGCGCCGATCAGCACCCCGGCGATCAGTCCGCTGCGCTGCGAAGTATGTGATATTTCATCCCCGAATCGGGCTGCTGCAAGCATATTCTTTAAATCTTAACCGTCAATTCAAAAGTTATTCGTTCTCTCAAAAACTTTACTAGAACCGCATATTGAACGATTTGATAAATTCATCCAGAATATTCTCGTGTTTCCGGTGCAGACGTTCCAAAACCGAGAACGTAAAGACCAGTGATTTGCCGTCTTTGACAAAAACAAACTGCTTTTGCCGCAATGTTCCTCTTTCGCCCACCCACATTGATACCACTTTTCGCGCCGGATAACCGTTGACTTCGATTTCTTCGTTGGATTTTATTTGAAATCGCGGCAATACCTTCGGCATCTCCTTCAACTGTTTGTCTAAATATGTGTCCAAAGTTTCACCTTCGTCTAATTTGTCGCGGCTGACGACAATATTCCATTCCGGGTTTTCCGATTCGTCCGGCGTGAAAACATTCATTGTGCGATCCGTCCAAGCCTCCGGCAGTTCAATTGTTCCCTCGTTGATGTGATATAAACTCATAATTTTTTAATCCGAATTGAGCAGCACGTTCGCACCTTTAACGCTGTTGTCGCCTGTCGCCTGCGAAACAATCTGTTCTTTGGCAGTCATTACGATATTCTTGCCGACTATTTCAATCAAACCGTCCGCATTCATTGTGATCCGCGCATTTTCACCACCTTCACCACCGACGACTAAGGTAATCTGCGTCGGCGATTTAATGACTATTTCGTTGGCGGTTGATTCGATCAGAATATCTTCCTTAACCACATTATGGTGAAATCCTTTCTCGACCTTCGTTACCTTGTTGCCTTCGGATACGACCGACGTTTTATCTCCTTTGACCGTTTCCTGCTGCCAGCCGTCAACCTTTTTCGTGCGGTTGGCAATGACGTGCTGCCGGTCGTCATTCAGCACCTTCGTGTCCATATCCTTCTGGGCATTGATTCTAACCAACTCTTTGCCCTTGTCGTCCACAATCGCCATCTCGTTGTAGCCGCCGCTCCCTTTCGTCGAGTCCGACTTGAACCCCATCGTGTGCGCGTTTGCCGGCAAAGTGTAAGGCGGCATATTCGCCGGATTGTAAACCGACCCCGACACTATCGGCTGATCCGGGTCGCCTTCTAAAAACTCGACCACCACTTCGTGTCCGATTCTGGGGATGCAAATCGTCCCCCAGTTCTTGCCCGCCCACGGCTGAATCACCCGCATCCAGCACGAGCTGTTGGAGTCGTATTTGCCGTCCCGGTCCCAGTGAAACTGTACTTTGACGCGCCCGTATTTGTCGGTGTAGATTTCTTCTCCGGCGGGTCCGACCACCGTCGCCGTCTGCGAACCGTAAACGACCGGCTTCGGCGTTTTGACGGGCGGAGAGTATTCGGGCTGTCCCGCGCCGAGCGGCAGACAGACAAATTCGTTTTCGTAAGCCTTCGGCAGCACGTCGCCGACCAGATAATCGGGCGACTGTTCGGCGGTGTGCGTCACTGAAATCAACATATATTGTTTATTGAAATCTTTGTTCGGATGATTTTCGAGATGAAAGCGGCAGCCGGAAGTCAGCGTACAGCAGTCGGACGCGCCAGAGGTGGTTTGATACTGCGTGTCGAGCGATTTGATGCGATTTTTGACCGTTTCTTTGTTGTCGGTGAAGATATTGCCGAGGTCGCCGTTCGCTTCGTCGTATTTTTTCGCGTAGCCGCCCGGATAATTGTAAATTTCGATTTCCTGATTTTGTCCGGCGTTGAAAACGCTCGTTTTCGCCGCGTCGAGTTTTTTTCCCGGAAGCTGAAAATGATGATCCCAAAGAATTCTTTTCCCGCTCTGCAATTTGTAATCTATGCGCCATTCTTTGATCGCGCTTTCAAATAATTCACCGGTCAAATCTTCGTTGAAAATGCCGAGACTGCTTTTGCTCGGACAGTCTTCCGGCGTTTTAAAGTCGTCGCGCAGAACCATTTTTTCCGTCTGCGGCGTGTGTTCAAAATAATAACCGATGCCTTCTTCTTCCATCAAACGCGCGGCAAAGGCGAAATCCGTCTCCTGATACTGCACGCAGTAATTGCGCGGCTTATAGTTTTTCAGAAGCTGATATTTGACTTCGTAGCCTTTGAACACTTTTTTCAAAATGTCGGGAACGCTCAGGTGCTGAAAAATTCGGTTTTGTAAGCTCTGCGTTAATCGCCAAACGTGCGGCACGATGGTCGCGTAATAAAACGTAAACCGCCGGTTGCGTCCGGCGAGCGTGAAGCCGTTGACCATTCCGGTCAGCGTACGTTTGCCGCCGTCGCGCTGCGTAATGGCGATGGTCGCGGTTTTGCCGAGAATCTGCGTGTCGTCAATGATGGTATAATCGAACGCGTCATCTTCCAGTTCATCGTATAAAACTTCGACATCAATCTCGAAAAGTCCTGAAATTTTTTCTTCAACGCGCATTTTGTTGAGCAGCAGATAATCTTCGCCCAAAGGCGTGGTAATTGAAAGCAGTCTGTTTTCTTGTGATACTCTCGCCATTTTTATTTTTCCTTGTCACGATTTGCCGGCTGCCCGGTGGTAAGTAAAGCAAACCATTCTTTTATAATCCGGTCGGAAAAGCAGGTGTGAGAAATTGCCGCCTGATTTATCAGTTGAATTTTAAATGTCTTTTGCGGCGTAAGCAAGCCTTAATTAAGATTTTCACTTTTTTACAAACAATCATTCAAGCAGATAATCCGATTTTTTTTATAACTGAGCAAAAAGAAGGGCGGCGGAATGATGATTAAAACCATTATTCCGCCGCCCTTCTCTTGAGTGAATCGCCAAAACCTACTTTCTTTTAAGCTATTTCATAGACAAAGTTTCCGCCGTCGCCGACGGTCACGCGGACGTTTTTGATGCCTTCGCCGCTCGCCATTCTCGACAACACTTCGCCCGACATTTCCGGCAAAAGCGTGCCGGTCAGAATGTTATAGACGTTGCGCGCGCCAGAATCAACGTCCGTACAGCGGCTGGCGACGGTTTCGACGACGGCATCGTCGTAGGTGAATTTCGCGCCGTGATTGTCCGAAATGCGGTTTTTGATTTTGCCGAGCTGCAATTTGATAATCAGCCGCAGAATGTCGTCGGAAATCGGATAAAACGGCACCGTCACCATTCTTCCCAACAGCGCGGGTTTGAAGGCTTTAACGAGTTCGGGGCGAATCGCTTCGACCAAACCTTCGGGTTCGGGTTTCGTGTCCGGGTCGGCGCAAAGTTTCATAATCGTGTCCGTGCCGACGTTGGAAGTCAGCAGAATGACGCAGTTTTTGAAATCAATTTCGCGCCCTTCGCCGTCTTCCAAAACGCCTTTGTCGAAGACTTGGAAAAATAATTCCATCACATCGGGATGCGCTTTTTCAACTTCATCGAGCAGCACGACCGAATACGGTTTGCGTCTGACGGCTTCGGTCAAAACGCCGCCTTCGCCGTAACCGACGTAGCCCGGAGGCGAACCTTTGAGGCTCGAAACCGTGTGCGCTTCCTGATATTCGCTCATATTGATCGAAATCAAATTGCGCTCGCCGCCGTAAAGCGAATCGGCTAAAGCCAACGCCGTCTCGGTTTTACCAACGCCCGAAGTTCCGACTAAAAGGAAAACTCCAATCGGACGTTTCGGGTCGGTCAATCCGGCGCGTGCGGTTCTGATGCGCTGTGAAATCGCTTCGAGCGCGTGGCTTTGTCCCAAAACCCGTTCGCCGAGCGTGTCCTGCAATTTCAAAACTGAATTGATTTCGTCGGCGACCATTTTGCCGATGGGAATGCCCGTCCAGCCGGAAATGACTTCGGCGACCGCCTGACCGTTGACGACCGGCTGCATTAAAGGATGTTCGCCCTGCACGGTTTTCAGTTCGGCGGTCAATTTTTTCAATTCTTCTTTCGCCGCCTGCAAGTCCAGCGGCGGCGCGGTTTCCGGCGCGGGCGCGGCGGCAGTCGCGGAAGCGTCGCCCGAAACATTTGAATCCGTTTCGGCGGGCGCGGCGGCGGCTTTGGTGTCGGTTTCGCCAGTTGTGTCGGCAACCGCGTCCATCGTCGGCTGATCTTCACCGCTCATTTTCTCGGCTAATTTACCGTCGAGCCGCGACATTTCGAGTTTGGTGCGAATCGTTTTGATTTGCGCGGTCAAATCTTTTTCCTTCGCCCACTGTTCGTTCAGCGTGGCGAGTTTCGCTTCGGTTTCGGATTTTTTCTTTTTCAAATCTTCGAGCCGCTCGTCGTGCGCCGCGCCGGTCACGAGTTCGCGTTCGAGCGAATTGATTTCCGTCGCCAAACTTTGAATTCGTCTGGTCGCATCTTCGATTCCGGCGGGCGTTGCGCCCTGTCCGATGGCGACTTTCGCGCACGCCGTGTCGAGAACCGAAACCGATTTGTCGGGAAGCTGCCGACCCGTAATATAGCGATTGGAAAGTTTGACGCATTCGACAATCGCTTCGTCTAAAATGCGGACGTTGTGATGTTCTTCCATTTTGTCGGCGATGCCGCGCATCATCACAATCGCTTTTTCTTCGTCGGGTTCTTCGACTTTGACGACCTGAAATCTCCGCGCCAAAGCCGCGTCTTTTTCAAAATACTTTTTATATTCCGCCCACGTCGTCGCCGCAATCGTGCGAAGTTCGCCGCGCGCCAGTGCCGGTTTCAAAAGATTCGCCGCGTCGTTTTGTCCCGCCGCGCCGCCCGCGCCGATCATCGTGTGCGCTTCGTCTATGAACATAATAATCGGCTGCGGCGACGATTTTACTTCGTCAATCACCTGTTTCAGACGATTTTCAAATTCGCCTTTGACACCCGCGCCGGCTTGCAGCAAACCTAAATCGAGCGTTCGCACCGCGACGTTTCTGAGCGGTTCGGGAACGTCGCCTTCGTGGACGCGGACGGCGAAACCTTCGACGACCGCCGTTTTGCCCACGCCCGCTTCGCCCGTCAAAATCGGATTATTTTGACGGCGGCGCGTTAAAATATCTACGAGCTGACGAATTTCAAAATCGCGCCCCAGAATCGGATCAATTTTTCCCGCCGCCGCCTTCGCCGTCAAATCTTCGGTGTATTGGTCGAGGGCTTTCGTCTTGCCCGGAATGCCCGACGCGACCGGCGCGCCGTCAGAACTTCCGACGGTTTCGCCAAGTGCGACCGCATCGCGCGCTTCCGCCGAATCTTTTGTGATGTCGGGCAAATCCTTCTGTAAGGATTCAGGCGAAATATGCGCGAATTCACGCGAAATATCGCGGGCGATCCGCGCCGTGCCGTCGTTGGAAAGCAGCGCGAGAATTAAATGCCCCGAACGAATTCGCGCCGCGCCGTAATCCACCGACGCGAGCAGCCACGCGTTCTGAAACCATTCCGGCAAACGGTCGGAAAGTCCCGGCGTGCGCGAATTTCCCGTTTTCAGACGGTCGAGTGCATTTGAAACATCCTTTGATAAACGGTCAATATTAACTTCGTAATGACGACAGATTTTATGCAAATCCGTGTCGTCTTCGCCGAGCAGTTTCGCCAGAATATGCTCGATTTCCACATCGTAATTCGTGCGCGAAAGGCACAACCCCGCCGCGCCTTCGAGCGCGCCGCGACAGGTTTCGTTTAATCTGCCAACTAAAGATTTTAAATTTACGTTCATAATTTCCTCATTATTTAATTTTAAGACGTAGAATCAACCAATTTTTGCTCTTTGCCACGACGGATAACTTTCATCATTTTTCGGCTCTTTTTTGTCAATCAAATGTCCGAGATACTGAAGATACGGCGAGT
The DNA here is from genome assembly GCA_965217575.1 of Pyrinomonadaceae bacterium. GTDB lineage: Bacteria > Acidobacteriota > Blastocatellia > Pyrinomonadales > Pyrinomonadaceae. Next base: position 3,526,587 of record OZ244558.1, read on the forward strand.
ATCTGATTTGACGCGGCGTTTGGTCGGTGGCTCTGCCGTCAACAATCGGAACACCGGCTAAGGTGAAAACTCTCGACACTAATTCCGAGCAGAAAAATTTATCGTCAGCGTGTTCATCCGAAGCATTTTTCGCAATTTCTTTTTCTGTCACGCCCATTGCAATCAGTGCGGCGGCACGGGCGGCATTCGTTGGATATAAAGGAATTCCAATAAAGGAAATTATGTACCCGTAGCGGAGTGTATAGCCAGAACCGGATGCGCCAGTGTAATCATATGATTTTTTGTTTACATATTGCTGCGCTGATTCAACAACTTTTCTTCTTTGAGCCATTGTAATTCCCTTTTTTCTCAAAGCGATTGCTAATGTTGCTGTCAAAGTTGCTGTTTTCCATTCGCGTCTTTGTACTCCTTCTTGCCAAGCTTCGATTACATAATTATTTCCAGCGTAACCCATTGTATGGCTGAGACTTGAACCCGTTAAACTTCTAATCGCGGCAGAAATCGGTGAATATTTGTCAGTAGTTACTATTACATCTGCCGGAAGTAGTTCAGTTAGTTCTATTTTCCTGTAGGTCATTGTTTCCCCATTTTTATTTTGTGTTTTTGTAAAACACAATTAAAATATATCGTCAGTTGGATAATCGGCTCCCCACTCAATTTTTTCAACTTTGATTGGTATTTCGCTTCTTATTCTTAACTTTGTGTATTGCCCATTTGGAAACCGCACCATTTTGTCGGCATTGCGTGGAGTAAGCGCAAGAGCAACGTATTCTCCGACATCTCCATTTATAAAAAGCTCAAATTCATTCCCCTTTTCATCATAAAGAAATGCTTCTACTCTTGTATCCCTTCCGTCCTTTAATTTCAGAGTTTTTAGGTCATCTCCCCAATCGCCTTTAACGTCGTGTTTAGTGAAAAGAAGTATTTCTTGACGAGTTCCTTCTCTTGAAATTAACGGATTTGGCGGAGCTATCTCAACCCATTCAGGTCCGACTTCAATCGGACCTGAAACCGGAACAGGCGTTCTCGAACGCCATTTATTGATAGTCGTGCAACCGCTTAACGAAAACATTAACAACAATATACTTAAAGAAAACACTGCGCGGCGGATGTTTGATTTGGTCAAAATTCTGATGGTCGCTGAAATCGGCGAACTTCCGTCAATTATTGCTGTTGCGTCTGCCGAAATTATTTCGTTCGTTTCAATTTTGCGGTAAATCATTTATCGTTCTCCTTGACCGAAATCATCTTGATTGATTCGACTTTTTCAAGACTTTGAGAGAATTTTTCCGTCAAAATAAATTTTCAATCTATAACTGCAAAACAACCTGTTTATCATCTTCCTCAAACGGTTTGGTTTTCAGCCACGAAGTCCAGCCAAGCATCGGGCGGCGTTGAGCGCGAGTGGTTAAAATACAGCTCGGAACCTGTTTGGCTTTTAATATTAGCTGCACATCGAAATCTAATTCTAAGCCAACCATAAAACGGATTATTGATGTCGAAGATTCACGCGCCGTGCCGTTCGGCAGAAAGGCTTGAAATTCCTTAAATGATAACGCGCCCAACACTACGCGAAACTTTGATTGCTGCTCCCAAATATGCGTTCCGATAATCGCGGTTGAACTGAGCGAACTGTTCGTTGCGCCGAGTCTGGTGATGCTTTCTTCGTCTAATTCTAACCATTGACCGAAAAACTGCTGAATTTTTGCCTTAATGCCGAAATAGTCCGTCAAAATTTGTTCGAGCGCGGCGGTCGAGTGCGGCTTCTGCAAAAGCAGACCGCTGTAGGGCAACAGATTTTCGTCTTCCAAATGAAGTTTGCCGCGCAGACCGTTTGTTCCAAGTCCGATAAAATCTAATAAATGTTCGGTGAAATCATCATTTCCGCGTTCATACTGGATGGGAAAACGATATTTTTCCCAAGCGCGAAAGAACATCGAAACGGCGCGGTGCGTGAAAATATCCACAAACGCCCACAGAGATTTGTCGCCGTAACGGGCGCGTTCGATAATCAATTCGGTGTAATGAATCGGCAAAACGCCGATAATTCCGATCATTCCCATAAAATTGACGAACATTTCGAGCTTTTTTTCATCGGTCTGAACAGCGGCTGTCTCATTTATTTCAAAAATTTCACTCGGCGGAAATTTCAGCGAAGCGTTGCTGCGAAAACGCACCACCTCGTTTTGCGGCGAAACACTGCGCGTAACCGCCGAAAGTTCGGGAAATATTTTTTCGAGCAGCCGCACCGCCTGAAAAAATTCAAACTTATAAGGCTCGTCGAAAAGTTCTTGGTTTAAGTCTTTTTTTGGCATTTCGGATTTAAGATTCAAGATCGGAATTCTGCGTCAATTCCGTGATTTTGAATTTTGAGTAACTACAGCAGCACTTTTTCACCGGCGCGCGGCGACCATCTTTTGACCGTTCCTTCGCGCTGTTTGGTTTTCATCACGAGCTGATTAAAGGAGTTAAGCGATGAATAAACGCCCAGAAATCTTTCCAGCACACAGGCGAACAGAAAAACTCCGCTGCCGACAAATTGTTCTTCGTCAAATTCAATCGTCGTTTCAATGCCGCGCACGAAACCCGCGCCGGTGTGATGACCGATTTGCCGGACAACTTTGCGGCTTTCGATTCCGGTTATTCCCAAAATTTGTTTGTGCGTGACCGCCGAATCGTTAAAATTATAAAGCTGCAAAATCTCCTGCAAGGCTTCGGGAACGCCGTTTTGGTTTTCGACGAGCGACAGAAAATTTAAGTTCAAATGCGAAATCAAACGCCACTGCGCCGACCTGCGCTGCGGCGGGCGAATCGTTTCGGTCGGTTTGGTGAGACAGCGAATCCGCGAAATCAAAGCGGTTCCTTCGACTTCAAAATCGCCGTTTTTACTGCCGAAGGGAAGTCGGGCGGGCAAATCACGGTTGGTGCAGGTACATTTGACGGTAATTACTTCTTCGGCGGGCAGGCGCGGGTTGAAATTCATATCAACCAGCGTCATAAACATATCTGTTCCGCTGTCGTTGGGTCGCTGCGAAGCGCGCCGGTTGGCATACCAGAAAACTCTTTCCTTCTGCTCGCCGTAGGTGTGCTTCATCGAATAAAACCGGGAAAATTCCCGCGTCGTATTAGTGCGCGGATCGGTGGTAAAAACTTCGTCAATTGAATAAATTTCGCTCGACGATTGGTGATGCACGTCGGGAAATATCTGATATTCGTATTTTTGCTGTGAAAGATAAATCGGGTCTGCCGTCTGCGAAAAAAGATTGATGATCGGAGAACATCCGAGCATAAAAGTTTCGCTCGTAATCGGCGCGCGCGGCGGCGTGATATTTTTCAAATGAATTACGATGTCGAAATGACTGCCGAATTTTTTCTGTGCCGCCTGGTCAAGTCCGTAAACGTCAAAAAACAAAAATTTGGAGGGAAACGCGAAATATTCGGTCAGCAACCGATAACCGGAAAATGAATGTTTGGAATAGGGAAGCATTCCGTCACTTTCATCAAATCCGACCTGGCTTATGTAATCTTTTGGCAAGATCACCGGATCGGGCAGTTTTAATTGAAAGTTGTTCATCGTCAGCAATGTTTTATTGCTGATCGGAGTTTCCTTTGGCTGGATTTCAACGGCTGACGAATGATTAAAAATCATTTCGTAAAGCGGAAAAACAAGCTGCGGATCGCCGTTTAGATAAAAGCGCAAAAATTTGAGCGGTTCGCCCGTTTCGGCATTTTTCAGCTCCGACAGCAGCGCGTCGCCGTAACAGCGCAGACTTATCCGAATTTGACTTTCTGTCAGATTGCCCTGCGCGTTCGGCGGCGCGACCGATTCCAAACCGGCGTAGAGAACTTCCGCCGGCACGAGCTGCACGTCGTAATTCGTCCGAAAACGACACGGCGCGCCGTCAATCGGGCGTGAGTAAAGTTTCGCGCCGCGCTTGACGTTTTGAATCGAAGTCAGCTTATCTTTCGGCGAACCGAAAATAAACTGCGAAATCGCCATCGAAGGAATCGGAGATAAATAATGCGGGTAAACGACGTTGAGAAATGATTCGGTAATTTCCGGCAGTTCGTCGTCGAGTTTGATGCTGACGCGCCCCGCCAGAAAAGCGAAGGCTTCAATCATTCGTTCGACGTGCGGGTCTTCTATTTTTTCTTCGTCAATCAGCAGACGCGCGGCAACCTTCGGATATTTCCGCGCGAATTCCGCGCCCATCCGCCGAAGAAAAATCAGTTCGCGTTCATAGTAATCAAGAAGTTCGTCGCGCATTGAAAGTGAAAAATTTAACTTTTTTCTTTGACCTCAAATTCACCGCTGCCCACTTGCAGAATTGTATCAAAAACAACGGGTTCGGGCGTTGGCTCAACACGCAAATTCGCTTCGATACGAAATCTGACACCGCGATCCACGCTGCTCATCTCTTCAAGCGTAACTTTCAAATTCATAAAACGAGGTTCAAAAAGCCGCAGAGCCGTTTCAATATTCCGAATTAAAGTTTTGCGGTCGTCAAGACTTTTCGAGCTGAGTCCGGTGAAATCCGGCAAGCCGTAAATTGCCATTGATTTGTTGACTTCCTCCAAACCTTCGGGAACTTTGTCCGCCGTATGGCGCGTATTTAAAAGCCATTCGAGATCGCGCCGCACCGATTGTTTCAATTCTCGCAGACCCTGCGAGCGGGATTTCGGTGCTTCGGTCGAAACTTTCGGCTCAAAATCAAGCAGACGATCAATGATTGATGGTGTAATTCTGATTTCGCTGTCTCGCAATTAAAATGCCTCCCGGCTGAAATTTCGATCTAAATTAATTGTAAAAATTAACGCCCAAAAAGTCTAAAACTAACCGAGAGGTTTTTTCTCTGCGGTTAGTTTCAGATTTAAGTCTCGAATTTACTGTTGTTTCAGCGTCCGATTTCGGGTTAGCTGGAGACGTTCGTTTTTTCGTTGTATTTGGTTTTACCGACGCTCGTCAATTTTCCTTTTGAATCCTGCGCCCAATATTCTTGTTCGTAGGTTTCCGCCGTCAGGTTCATTGATTCGCTTCCCAAACCGCCTTCGCCCTTGCCGGCTTGCATACTGGTCACAAAAACGTGTTCCATCGTCAGGTGATAGTATTGTTCCGCGCTGGCATCGCCGGTTTGTTTGATAAAAACTACTTCAACTTTGTCGAAGTGTTCTCCTTTGAAATACTTTTGGTTAATCGCGGGAGTATGTTTTCCGGCGACTGTGCTGAAACTTACGCCGTGAATTGACGGTTTGCCGACACCGCTGCCGCCGCCCACTTTGGTCGAACCGGAGGTCGCGCTGCTCATACTGAAACTGGCAAGTTCAATCCAGTTTTCATATCCTTTCTGCTGTGATTCGCCGTCCACTCCGCTAAATTTAATAAACATATCTGCCATAGTAATTTTTCTCCTTATTTCTTTTAAAATTAATTTTTTTTCATTTGAACTTTCGTTTTGAAAGCTCTTAGAATCTTTTCGAGTATCTCCGTCAGAGCTACTTTGTTTTCGTTACAGTTATTAGACGTGAAAGGAATTTACTTTTTGCAGACTTTCCAAAAAATAAATTCCTTCGCTCATTTACTTCGCCGGCGCGGGTAAATCCGCGACCAGTCTTAATGAAACTGAAAGCTCGTCAAGCTGGAAATGCGGGCGCAAAAACGCGACGGCGCGATAGGCTCCGGGTTTGCCGGGAACTTCGGCGACATCTATCCGCGCTTCGCGCAGCGGGCGTGAAGCCTTGGCGTTTTGACTCGCCACATCGCTGTCTAAAACATAATTGTTGATCCAGCGATTCAGAAAGTTTTCCGCTTCTTCGCGCGACATAAACGAACCGATTTTATCGCGCATCATTGATTTTAAGTAATGCGCGAACCGCGAAACGGCGAAAATATATTGAAGCTGAGTTGAGAGCCGCGCGTTGGCGTTCGCTGAATCAGTGTCGTATTTTTTCGCTTTGTTCGCCGACTGTGTGGCGAAAAACGCCGCGTAATCAGTGTTTTTGCAGTGAACGAGCGGAATAAAACCGTTGTCGGCGAATTCCTTTTCGCGGCGGTCGGTGATCGCCACTTCCGTCGGACATTTCATCGCAATTTCGCCTTCGTCGGTTTCAAAGGTGTGCGTTGGCAGTCCGTCAACGAGTCCGCCGCCTTCGACCCCGCGAATCGCCACGCACCAGCCGTGCATCGAAAACGCTTCGGTCAAACGTGTGCCGAGCGTGTAGGCGGCGTTGCTCCACAAATATTTCGAGTGATCTTTGCCGGTTACGTCTTCTTCAAAATTAAAGGTTTCAATCGGTTTCGTCGCCCCGCCGTAAGGCTCGCGTCCAAGCACGCGCGGAAGCGTCAAACCGACGTAGCGCGAATCTTCCGACTCGCGGAAACTGCGCCATTTCATATATTCCGTGCGGTCGAAAATCTTTGAAACGTCGCGCACTTCGGTCATATCCGAATATTCGTCCCAGCCGAACAGTTCCGGCGATGCCGCGCTCAAAAAAGGCGCGTGTGCCGTCGCCGCGACTCCGGCTAATTTTTCGAGCAGAGCCATATCCTGCGGATGATTGCCGAATTCGTAATCGCCGATTAACGCTCCATAGGGCGCGCCGCCGAAAGTTCCGTATTCTTCTTCGTAGATTTTCTTAAACAGCGCGGACTGGTCAAATTCGAGCGCGCGTTCAAAATCTTTCAGCAAATCTTTTTTGCTGACGCTCAACACGCGAATTTTAAGCTGCGTGCCGGTTAAACTGTTCATTACCAGATGATTAAGCCCGCGCCACGAGCCTTCCAGTTTTTGGAAATCTTCGTGGTGCATAATCTCGTTCATCTGTTCGGTCAGCAGGCGGTCAATTTCGGCGATGCGGGAATTTATCGCCACATCCATATTTTTCGACAGCGTTAATTCGCCCGCCATCACCTGCGAAACAAATTCGCCGATCATATCTTTGGCGCGTTCTTTTTGAAATTCGTCCCGCGCCATTCTGCCTTCAGTTAAAATTTGGTCGAGCAGACTGGTTTCCTGAACTTCCTGTTCCTGCACCTGAGTTTCTTTTTGTTTTGCTTCTTCAGCCATAATCTTATTCCTCCTTTCCGCCTTCGATGCCGAGCGCGTCGCTCAATTGTTTTTGTTTGTCAGTATTTGAAATGATGTCGTTAAGCATATTTTCCAATTTTTCGTTGCCGTCCATTTTCGAGCGCAAATCGGAGAGTTTATTTCGCGCTTCGACGAGTTTGCGGAGCGGTTCGACCTGCTGGACGATTTTATCAGGCTCGAAATCTTCCATACTGTTAAATTTCAATTCGACACCCATTTTGCTGCCGTCGTTTTGCAGTTTGTTTTCCACATTAAAAGCCAGACGCGGCTTCATTCCCGACAAAACCTGATCGAAATTATCGCGGTCAATTTCGACAAATTTGCGATTTTTGAGCGCGGGCAGAGCTTCTTCCGGTTTCCCGACAAAATCGCCCATCACTCCGACCACAAACGGTAATTCCTTTAATTCAATAGCACCGCCGACCTCGACATCGTAGGTAATTTGAATGCGCGGCGGTCGAACGCGGTCAATTTTATGTTGCAGACTTTCTTTTTTTGGCATAATTTATCTCCTTTAACTTTTTCTTTAGACTTATTTTAATCAACCATTTTGGGAAATTTCTCAGTATTCGTCTTCTTCCGAAGAATCCGATAAACTCGTGTTAAATCCGAGCGTCTGGCGCAATTCGGAGATCACGCTCTCATCTTTGATAACGTCCATCAGCAATCTTTCAAGCGGCATTTCTCCCCAGGTGACGGCGCGTTTAATAAGATATGAAATCGGGCTGTGCGGCTCGGTCTTATAAAAGAAATCGGAGAGATCGGAAAGTCGTTTCAGCGCGTCTTTGCGGTTCTGAATCGTTCCGCTGACGCTTGAAATGCCGCCGTTTCTGCCCGTCGAAGCCGCTTCATCGCCGTCGTTTTCTCCCGTTTCCGCGTATTCTTCCGCTTCGTCGGGTTCTTCCGCGCGTTTTTCTTCTAAAAGTTTTTTGACCAGCGTTTGAATTTCGTCGAGAGACTTTTTCAATTCGTTAAGTCCGGGCGTTTGATTGCGGTCAAATTTTTCTTCGATGACGCGGTTTAGTTCGTTATATTCCGCCCAGCATTCTTCAACCGTGAGCGCGAGTTCTTCGTAAAAAACGCGGCGCGAGTCGGCTTTCGCTTTGCGCCACATTGCGGCGGTTACTCTTTTCTCCGCTTCCGCCTGCGTCATCAGCGCGCGGTACCGCTCCTGATCGGCGGAACCGAGCGTGTCAATATTTTCGGGAATATCAAAGCGTTTGGAATCTTCGTAATTAAAAAAACCGTATCCGTTTGGCGTGATCGCCGCTTCTTTGGCGGCAAAAGCGGTCTGCGTGTCCATCCAGGAAACCGCGTTGGCGCGACCTTCCTGATCGCCGTCGTCAATTTCCGGGAACATCGTTTCCCAAAAAACTTCCTGTAAACCGCTGACCATTTTCAAACTGTCGCGCAAACCCGCGAATCCGCGTTCTTTGACCAACGCTTCGGAAAGCCAGACGGCGATCTGCAAATCTTTGCTCTCCTTTTCCAGTGCCGGCTCCGCCAAACGGATCACTTGGCGAAAATCAGCGACTTTTAATTCGACCTTCCATTGTCCCTGATCTAAATTATCGTCCGCCCGCCGCGCCTCTTTAATTTCGTCGTAAATCCCGGAATAGCGCAAACTTTCGCCCGCCGGATTCTCTTCGGAAATCGGCGATAATATCGCTTCTAAATCAATTACGGGTGGTTGGGGTTCAACAGTCATAAATTCTTTTTCCGCCTTTCAGCGAAAATAATCGGTAAATCGAAAAACTTAAACAAAATCGGTTAAACGTCGAATGAACAAATTTTATTCTTCCGCGTGAAAAAATTCAATTTCTCGTAGTCCGAGCAGCGGTTTTTCTTCTCCGTCAAGCCAAAAAATCCGCAGACCTTCGCCGATGTAAAGCTCATCGCCTAAATCCTGCCAGTCGGTCATTCTGCCAAGCCGCACCTGATCGTCGCCGCTTTTCCAAGAATTGGCGTAAAGCGCGGGGAAAAACATTTCCCCCTTTGTGCCGTTTGTCATTTCCACCCGCGCCTGCGCCCAAAAAAGGTCGCGCAGGTTTTTCGGCGGCTCAAATTCCACTTTTTTAACCTGTTCAAACGGCAGCCAGGTGTAAGAATCCTTGACGATGGTTTCAAAAACGCAGCCGGTAAAATCATTATAATCGCGGAAGTCGGCGTATTTTTCGCCGTTGATTTGACAGGCGAAAGCCGGTCTTTCTTCTTCGACTTTATCCAAAATCCTCCGCGCGTCCACAACATTGCCTTCGCGCAGGCGACTGTTGGCGACGAGCAAATCGTCCACGTATTTCGGCGGTGTCATCAAACATTCAGGCATCAAGCCGTCGGCGAAATGACGCAGCCGGTCGCGTTCCGCGCTCAGATTCTGTTTGAAAATTTGCGCTCCGATCATCGCGCCGACATCCTGATGACCGATCACGTCAAGCTGTTTTTCGGCGCGGTCCCAGTTTCCCGCAAAACACGCGAGTTCAAAAAGAAAAGTCCGCGCCGCGACATCCGTCGGATTCGCTTTCACGGTTTTCAAAGCCGCTTCCATCGCGCCGTCCAAATTTCCCGCGTCCAGTAATGTTTTCGCTTCGCTCATATTCTGTAATTTATCGTCTTCAAACGCCGCCGCTGTTTTTTATCAAAAAAAATTATTGCGCCGTTGTTTATTTAAATCGTAATTGCGCGCCGATACCGCTCATTTTTGCTGACAATTCCAAAAAGGTTTATCGGACGAATATTCACACATATTATTTTCGCCGCCCAGCAAGCAGGTTCGATCATCTTTCGTCAGAAACTGCATACTGAAATAGCTTCCGTCTTCCGAACTGACCCGGCTGCTTCCGCCGAGCTGCCCGTTTTTCAAAATGTTAAATTTCGATTGGTCGTAAGAACTTTCGTCCCCGCTGATGATAATCGGAATTTTGTCAATATATTTGGGAACCAGATTAAAGTTCGCCGGATATTTACCGTTATCTTTTTTATATTGCTCCATCGCGTCAATCAGCGGCTGCAAATGGTCAATACCGATTTGCGAAGCCGCGCTGATTCCGCATTTGAGCTGTATTTTACTGCCGCAGTTATTACAAAATAAAGCGGCGATTAACAGCAAACATATCACTAACTGATGCTTCATAAGTTATGATCGCTCCTTATTCTGAATCAAACTGCGGGATAAATTCCGGCACAAATTCATCTCCGGTTTCAAATAAGATGATCTATCTATTGGCAAATTTCCAATGAAATATTGTCTGTTGAATTTCCTAATTCAATGCGATTTTCTCCTGTTCCGATGATTACTTCAAAAGATTTTGCGGCGCGCGCACCGAACCGAATAAAGTTTTGTCGAATATGTCGCCGCCGCCCGGTTTGATAACCGCGGTTGCCGTTTTGCCGCCGATTTTGAAGTTCAGCGTATATTCTCCGCCCGGTTCTTTGGTTGAAGAAGCGGCGTTGAAAAACCTGAACAACCCCCAGGTTCCCGTATCTTTTAATTCCGTGCCGGACGATGCGCCCGCGCTGTCCGGTGCCGGTTTCGGCGCGGAATTGGTATTGCTCGCTGAATTGACGGGCGGCGCGGAAGTATTTGCCGCCGAACTGCCCGAAGTTGAACTGGTTTCGCCCGAACCGATCAATTTCATATAAACGCCGATGCCGCTCGCGCCCGGATCAGCCGGGAATTTGAGCAGTTTGCTCGATTCCGTCCCTTCCGAAGTGATCGCCTGTCCGTCAATCGTGCCTTCGATAACGGCTTTGTCAACCGGTTTTAAGGTGAACTGGTAGCTGAAATTCGGCGCGGCGTTTTTGCCGTACAAAGCGTCGCGCAACTGGAACGCTTTGTTCAAATAATTGACAAAATCGTCGCTGAATTTAACTTCGCTGCCCTCTTTAAGTTTCAAACTTCCCGGATTTCCGTCGAAATATCGTTTCAGACGGTCGTCGTAAAATTTCGACAATTTACCGTCCACCGGATTTAAATACGCCGTCAATTTCGGCAAATCGGTTTCCGTCTCGGTATTTTCAAACGGAAAACCTTTTTCGGCATCTTTCGCCAGCGGCAAAAGCTGTTCTTTCCAGGTTTTGTCGAGCTGACTTTGCGCGTCCGCGCCAAGCAGCGAATTTAAGTTATCAATCGGTTCTTTCAAAAGCGTCGCCAATTCCTGTCCCGCCGAAGTTGAACTGAAATTGCCTAAAAGACCGTTAATTTTTGCCGTCGCGTCTTTTAACTGCGGAAATTTCGTATTGTCGTCCTTCGCCAAATCTATGGAAAGCTGATTTATTTCATTGACCGAAAAACCGTTGTATTTATTAGAAACTTTGCCTATTTCGCTTTGATAATCATCAATCGGAGCTTTGGTTTTCTGGTCTTTTCCGACGAAAGTGAACAGCGGCAGAAAATCTTTTTCGACCTGCGTGTTGCCGCCCGTTTCGCTGGGCGTAGGCGCGCGGCTGAAAAAACTTTTGATCCATTCCCACCAGCCCTGACCCGTTTCTTTGGCGGAAAAATTGGTGTTGCGGGCGATCTGCATCATCAAAATGTTCATCGGCGAATTGGCGGACGAAAATGCTTGTAACGCTTCTTTCGCGTTTCCTTTGTTATATTTAACACTTGTTCCCTGAACAAATTTGCGCCAGTTGTCGGAATAATCACGCATATAACGCTGTTCGAGCATTCCGGCATCGGTGCTTTGCGTAATCAAACTTTTATTCTGATCGCCCATCACCCAGTTTGTTTCATTTAATTTCGTATCGGCTTCGGCAATCGCCGTTTTCATCAACTTATAGCCTTCGAGCGTGTAGGCACTCGGTATCGTATAAGTTCCGTCCATATAACTCGCGTCGGCACCGTTGCGCGTCAGAATTCCCTGCACCGTCGTCGGTCCGACATTTTCATCAACCTGTCTGGAAATGTCCGTGATTTTTTCTTTGTAATAACGAAAAACCGGCGGAAACGCCTGAAGTTTTTTGCGGACGGCTTCGACCAGCGGCTCGTCTAACTGAACGCTGGTGCTGTCGCCAATCGCGTCCTGGCGCGGAATCTGTTTCGCCCAAAAATCAAGCTGCTGTTGTGCGATGCCTTCCATTCCGGCGGGGATTTTCGCCTCGCCGACCCAGTAATCTTTAAGCGTCCTCGAAATCAGCGACGGGTCGGCTTTGTCTTTATATTTGCTCGTCAGCATCAGATACGCTTCCAGCAGTTCGTAATTTTTGCCCAGATTTTCTTCTTCCGGCGGAGTCAATTGCGCCGGATTAGTGATTGGCGGACTGTCGGCGAACTTTTTCAGTTCTTTTTTCACTCGCTCGACCGTCGGAGTGCGGTATCGCTGCTCGATCACGCTCAAATAAATCGGCAGCAGTCCTTCGTTATAAACCCGGTCTCCCGAATACATTCCGAAACGCATATCGAGCGGCGCGCCGTTGCGGTCATAATCGTCAATTTTCGCCATTAACTGACGCAAATCTTCGGTCGCGTTTATTTCCCGCACGGCATCTTCCTTCGGCTTTTCGAGCGGATTTTTCCCCGTATCCGATTTGGCAATGGTCAAAACCGCTTCGCCTTTGGCTTCCGCTTCGTCGAGCAGTTGTTTGTTTTTATAAAGCGAAATGCCCGCCATCAGCAGCAGCGCGAGAACCAAAAAAGCTCCGATGCCGGTCAAAACCCAGCCTAAAATCGGCGGTTTCTGTTTTTGCTCCTGAAAGGTGCGAACTAAATCTTTATCACGAAGCACGACATCGCGGAACAGACGTTCGGTAAAATAGGTGTTACCGACGGCTTGCGGAACGTTTGCCAAAGTTTGTCCGGCTTTGACATTCTGATGATTTGCCGGAGCCGCCGTGAAATAAAAACCACGCAGAAACGGACTTTCGCTAAACGGATTCGGGCGAAACAGCGTCGCCGCGAAGGTTCCGATTTTGCGCCGCGCCGAACCGAAATGAAGCGGAAAATTGAAAATACGCAGTTGACGCACCGGCGGAAACGGCGCGGATAGACGAATCAAGCGGCGTTTCATCAGCGAATTGTGCAAAATTTCATATTCGCCGTCGAACATCGCCGGCGCGTTCTCGCTTTTTTCAAGCGGAATCGTCGCGCCCCAAACTAAATTTTTCCCTTCGTTTTTCGAGGTCGAGAAAGAATCGCGGAAACCTTCGATGGAATCGGCGTTGGTAAAAATCAGATACACGGGAAAGCGAACTTTTACGCGCTGCATCGCTTCGTCAAGACGCGCCCGCAAAACCTTCGCCGTTTGTTCGATTTCCGCTTCGTTGGCGGTCAAAATTTTATCGGTGTTGACCGCCAGCAAAAATCCGTCGAGCGGACGTTTCGGGCGGCTTTTTCTGATAATTTCAAGCAGCGCAGACCATTCTTCCCGGTCAATTCCTTCGGTTTGGTAACGCCCCGCCGTATCAATAAAAACCGCGTCGCTGGTCACGCGCCAATCTATATGGCGGGTCGAACGAATAAATTTCTGTTCCGATTCGCGCTGGCTCGGCAGATTTTGAAAATTCAGATTTGCGCCCAAAACAAGCGAAGATTTGCCGCTTTTCGGCGTTCCCGCCACGAGATACCAGGGCAGCGAATAAACCGCCTCTTTGCCGCCGTCGCCCAAATTCGAGCTTTTGAGAAATTGAATTACTTCTTCCGAGCTTTTCGCCAAATCATCGTAATTGCCCGTTGGCGCGGTGAGTTTCTGCGCCGGTTCGCCCGCCGTTTTTTCATTGGCTGGAGTGTTCGCTTCTTGAAGTTCCTTTTTTGCGCTTCGCCGTTTCGCCGCGTATCCGGTGACGAGCGCAATCGGCAGCGTCAGCAGAACCAGCACGATAATCACGACGCGCTGCGTGTAATTATAATCGTAGCGGTCGCCGACCAGCCAGACAGCCATTGCGACAATGCCGTAAAATGACATCAATCCGCTGACACCGAAAGCGTATTTAAGTTGATTAATCTGCCACGAAGCCATAATTTCAATATTTCAATGGATGAGCGTCTGCCGATGAATAATATATCAATAATTTGAGAATCACCGACCTAAACCGCTAAAGTTTTAGTTTGTCCACCACGCCTTTCAAAAAGTTCGCAGACATTAAAAACATTGTCAAATAAATGATCAAAGCTAATCCTAGACCGCTAAACGCGCTGATTTTTGCCCAAACCGGCATTCCGCGTTTTTCCGGCGGCTTCGGCTGATCGTTGGCGAGCCAGTGCGGTGAAAGTTCAACCGGCTTGATTTTTCCGGCTTTAACCAGCGCGTTTGCCGTATTCTGCATTATTGAAAGCAGTTTTTCCTGTTCGTAAACGCCGTATCTGCCCTTGAATCCGAGCAGCATACAGACGTAATAAATTTCCACTGCGTCCGCCGTCTGCTCGATTTGTTTAATCATCGCGTTCAGTTTTTCAAAAAACTTGTTGCCCGCCAGTTGTTCGCCGAAATATTCTAGTTGGAGCGGGTTTTTTTCCCATTCGTCGCGCAGCGGAAAATTATTGGTCAAAACCGTTTCGTCAACAAACGCGGCGAGCGCGAACTTGGCGACCTGAATAATCTTATGATTAAACCGGTAACGTTCGGCGCGTTTCTCAAAATCCATCAGCATCGCCGCAATCTGCGGGCGAAGTTCGTTAGACGGCGCGACGATTCCGGCTTTAAGCCGCAAAATCAAATCGAAAATCGGTCCGGCAAACGCGACTAAATCGTTTTTATTACTTCTTTCACTCATATCTTAAACTCCAAATTTCAGATTTCAAATTCCAAATCGGTTCATTCGTCAAATTCGGAATTTGAATCCCAATCTTTAAGGCTTGACCGCATACATTTCCAACTTTTCATCGGGAATTTCATTCGGCACATAAACGGCGATGACTTTTGAACCTTTGATGCCGTTCCAGTAAGGTCCAATCGTGTCGAGCATAAAATACCGGAAACCGACGCGGGCGGGAATCGGTGCGGGCGGCGGATTGGAATGAGTTAAAACTACGCCCGGAAGTGCCGAGCCGATAACCGAATCAATCACGTCGCGCGAGGCGATTTTGATGACGCGCGGAACGCCTTCGATTAATTTCGATTCAGGCATCTGTGCCCGCACCGCCAGATAAAATCCGGCTTCTTTTAATAATCTTTCATCGTCAACGCGCCCGACATACAGCGTGTCGCGCGTTTTCTCCAGCGGAATCGGCACGCAGCGGCTCGGAATAACGGTTTCCAGCAGTTCTTTTAACATCGCCGACAGATTGCTGAACGTAAAATACAGGTCGTCGTGTTCGTATTTGACAATATCTTTCGGGTG
This sequence comes from Pyrinomonadaceae bacterium, assembly GCA_965217575.1. Classification (GTDB taxonomy): domain Bacteria; phylum Acidobacteriota; class Blastocatellia; order Pyrinomonadales; family Pyrinomonadaceae. The sequence goes on from OZ244558.1 coordinate 3,541,946, forward strand.
AAATTCCGTCGCAAACGTCATCAATTGCCCGACAAGCTGCGCCATTTCCAGATAGAGCGGTTCCGGGTGGAGCAGCGGCGAGCGAAAATAATGCGCCATCGTCGGAATCGAATTGTTAATCGTGTGCAGCAGCCAGAAAATCGCCACTTCCGATGTCGTAAAATCCGCCAAGGACGCGTTTCGCTGCCGTCTTTGTTCGCCCAAACTGCCGCTTTTCGTAATCAAAATTTCGACCAGTTGGCGCAGCATATTGACGAGCCAGACGGAGGCGGAAACTTTCAGAACCGGCGGAATATATTCTTCGGAAATTTTCAGTTGTCCGGTCGGCGTACGTTCGAGTTCGGCGATTTTGACGGACGTAAAACCGTCGCGCAGTTCGTCGTCGAAGACAATCCGCAGATTGCTTTTGGCGAGCGCGAGCGGCTGTTCGTTCGTGCCGCTCGTTTCGTCTTTGACGAGCGCGCCTTCCTGTAAAAAGCGTAAATTGATATTGATTTTCGCGCCGTTCGCCTGATAATTCGCTTCGCCGATTTTTTTCGCCGGAATCGCCAGATGAACGCCGAGTTTTTCCTGTTCGGGATGAAAATGACTGCCGACCGGACGCAGATCGGGAACGGCTTCCGTGTCGGGAACATTAATCAGCAGTCCGTCGGGCATCACGGCGGCGCAGTTGATGATCTGAAAATTCCCGTTGGCGACGGCTTCACGGTTGATCTGCAAATCCAAAATTCCGTATTCATACGGCATTACCGCCCGCAGACGCGAAGTTAAAAGTTCTTCATAATAATTATCCCACTGCTGAAAATGATGCGGGGTCAGAAGCATTCCTTCGTTCCACACGACTTTGCGATATTTGCTCATAATTTAGAGGTAAATAGTAAATCGTTCAGCGAAAATAGTAAATAACAGGTTTCAAAAAACAACGGATTTTTTCGGCGGCTAAATAGATTGGAAAATAATTTTTGACAGTTTCAAAAAAATCCACGCTTACAACCTCAATTTTTCTATCGCTCAATTAATTGATTTCAGTTTAATAAAAAAATAGTTTTACGGGAAGCTGACGCAAACAACTGCGAAATTTGCTTTTTATTTTTCATCTTTCCCGAATTTTGCTATCTTACAAAAATGAAATCTTCGCTTATTTTCGTCTTAATTGTCGCTTTTTGTTTGGCGATGTCGGTCGGCGCGATCAACGCGCAGGAAAAGCCGCCGGAAGGGGAAGTTAAAAAAGCTGACCCGCCAGCCGTTAAAAAAGCCAACCAGCGTCCGGTCGCGCCGACGGAAAAAGCCGAACCGTTCGACAAAGAGACGGTAGCGGCGATGGCGGCGCAGTGCGTCAAATTTGATACGGAAGCCGGCGCGATTGAAATGGAAATGTTTCCCGAAAGCGCGCCCGAATCGGTGCGAAATTTTCTGAATTTAACGGCGACGGGCGCGTTCGACACGACCACCTTCAGCCGCGTCGTTCCCGATTTTATCGTCCAGGGCGGCGATCTTTATACGCGCCAATCAAAGATGACGGCGGAACTCGGCAACCGCGCCCGTCGCACGCTGCCCGACGAACCGAGCCAAATCAAACACGAACGCGGCATTCTCTCGATGGCGCGCGCCGAAGAACCGCACAGCGCGACGACCAATTTTTTCATTTTACTAAGCAGCGCGCCGCACCTCGACGGAACTTTCGCCGCCTTCGGTCGCGTCATCAAAGGAATGGAAGTCGTCGAAGCGATCAATAAAATGCCGGTCGAAGGCGACAAACCGAAAAATCCCGTCCGCATTAAAAAAGCGACGGTTGAACCGTGTGCAAATCAAGTAAAACCTTGAGCGCAGATTAAAGTTTTTGACGATTATCAACCAAATTCCTACGACATTTTACCAAATTATTTCGATAATGTGCTTGGCTGCGCTTCCAGTTTTGAAAATGGATTTTTATGTGATCTCTCCACGTCGAACTTCCAACCGGCTTTTGCTTTTGCGCTGTAAAATTTCCTGATTGACATTTTGTTTAGGAACCTAAAAGCCACATATTCTTAATGAAATTAAGCAGACTTTTAACAGAATTTAATAAAGTCATTCGGGCTTCTTGTGAAATTGATAACGAAAATAAAGCATTAAGAATGAATGCTAAGAAAAAATTTGACCAATCTTTACGTCCTAACTTTTTAGAAGATTCCTTTAATTCATCAATTTTTTCATTAATACTTTTTATATTGCTTTGAATTTCTTCTTCCGAGTGCGGTTGATTTTGAGCAATTTCGGTTAATTGTGTCCTGATTTCACCTAATCGCAGGGTTATGACTTCCTGCTCGCTGTCGTTGAATGGAGAATTGTTTAGAGAATCGTCATTTGCCTGATTAAAATTGTTATCTGAAGGCGTTTTATTTTCGGTTTCGACCCCCTCTAAAATGTCCATAGCGTAAGCCACTTCTCTAGATAGGTGGTCAATACCATTAAAATCAAAATCCTCATCAACCTTTAATAAATCCAAGAAAAAGACCGGATAGAAATTTACCAGATTTTGTCTCAAATTTTCGTATCTCGTTATGATAAAATCAACTTCAGCTCCAATGTACTTCTCCCTTTCTGAAGGATGTGTACGAATATAGTTGTCTCGTCCTTTTTCTTCCTTTCTAGTACTATCCAACGTATTCAATTTTTCAACCAAATTCAGAAGATAATTGTTAAATGCTTTCACTTGAATTTTGATTTCGAATGCTTTCATATTTAATCCGCATTATTGATAACTCGTGCCACCGACGAAACATTTCAATCAAACCTTTTTGACCGTATGCAAAACGTGCGTCACTACGCCGAAGATTTCGCATTTGTCTTTTTGGGTGATTTCGCGCGGGGCGTATTTGCCGTTTGAGGCGACGAGGCGCAGACCCTGGCGGCAGTCGGAAAATATTCTTACGGTGAAGAGCCGTTGACCGACGCGATGATTTTGTCGCCGCTTCGCGCTTGCAGATTGCGATTGACGATTAAGCCAATCCCCGCTTTTTATTTCAGCTTCTATCGAATCGCCGCGAAAAAATAAAAAATGCCGGAAAATTCAACAATTCACGACATCTGTTAGTTTTTATAGGATTTGCCCTCGGTAGGATTCGAACCTACAGCCAACAGATTATGAGTCTGCTGCTCTAACCGTTGAGCTACAAGGGCAAAACTCTATTAGTTTAGTGGAAAGTTTTTATTCTCGCAAATCCGTGAGCGAATGTTTCCAGCATCTACAAATTCGACATTTTACAAAAATTAAAATTCGACGATTTTTTCTTCCGGCGCGTCGTTTCCTTCCGCCGATTGCCATTCGTCGAGGGAATTGTAGATCGGCGAATCGAATTCGACCAGCGATTTTACTTCGATTTCTTCTATTTCCTGCGGCGCGCTTTTAAATTTGACGATGGTTCCAAATCCGATAACTGTTGCACCTAAATCAGTTAGCAGCTTATGTGTTTCCCGCAGCGTGGAACCTGAACGCACGATGTCGTCAACGATGATGCACGGTTTTATTTTAAAATTACTAATGTAATCGGGAAATTGGCGGGTGCCGTTTTCGCGTCCCGCCCAGTAAATTTGTTCGCCGCCGAGCGCGTCGCGGATGCCGAACGCGACCGGAATTCCGTCCGCGCTCGGACTGACGACGGCGATGTGCGGCAGAAGACTCGCCACATTTCTGTCCATCCGAAATTTGCGGCTCAACCCGACGGCTAAAATACGCGCGTTGTCGGAAATATGAAACGCCGTCGGAACTTTGAAATAATGCGACGAATGCCGCCCGCTCCGGCTGACAAAATTTCCGAAACGATAGGCGTTGGCACTTTGCAGAATTTGCATCACTGATTCGGGCGACGGAATTAAATTAACCATTTTTTGTGTTAGTTTTTAACTTCGATAGATTTGATAATCAACTTCCTGAAAAATATTGTCGCGGTTTTCGATTTCGGCGAGCATCGCTTCGTCAAACTCGTTTTGTTCGAGCATTTGCGCCAGTAAATTAAAGCGTTGAATATGCGATTTGAAACGGTTTGACGAATACTGGACGGTTGTTCCCTGATAAATTTGAAACGCCCAATCGCTCGACTGCGCCAGCAGTAATTCACGCGCTAATTGATTTAATGCACGGCGTTCAATGTCGTTCGGCGCGTGATATTGATTGGCGAATTCGGTCATTTTGCGCTCCGCGTCGTGGCTGTAAGGATACATCCAGGCGTTGCCTTCATTGAGCCAAACTTTGTAATAACCGTTTTCGCCCCAACTTGAAGCGGATGGCTGCTGAATTTGAATCGGAATTCCCGAATCGAGAAAATCACCGGGCGACACGGCGCGAACTTCATCTTTTTTGTAGTGCAGTTCGCGGAACACAAAATCTAAAAACTGCGGACCTTCAAACCACCAGTGACCGTAGAGTTCGGCATCGTAGGGCGCGGTGACGAGCGGCGGATGTCCGCCGAAAGTTTCGCGCAGTTTATGCGCCTGACGAATGCGTTTGGCAACGAAATCGGCGGCATCTTCGGCGGCTTTATGATTCGCCAAAATCGGCACATACGGCTGTTTTTGGTCGTTCGGCACGCCGCGCTTCGAAATGCGGTGATATTTCAAACCTAAATGCCGCCGCGCCGCGTCTTTGTGCAGATGCGGCTTTAGATAATCGAGCGGCAAATCCCAGCCGATGTCGCGGTAAAATTCGCGGTACGCGGCGTTGCCCGGATAACCGGCTTCCGCGCTCCAGACCTGCTGTGAAGTTTCCACGTCGCGGGCGAAAACCGCCACGCCGTTCGGACATTTGACCGGCGCGTGAACGCCGTAGCGCGGGCGCGGTTCGCCGTATAAAAGCGCGTGCGAATCGCCGATAAAATATGAAATTCCGGCATCACTCAACAGATTTTCCAGTCCCGGTTCATAAGCGCATTCGGGCAGCCAGATGCCGCGCGGCTGTCTGCCGAAGTGTTTTTTATAATTATCAACGGCGATGTTTATCTGCGCCCGCCGCGCTTCCAGAGTGGAAATCAGCGGCAGAAAACCGTGTGTCGCGCCGCAGGTGATGATTTCCAAAACGCCGTCTTCCTGCAACTGGCGAAAGGCATTAATTAAATTTCGCTGATATTTATTGTTCCATAAATCAAGCGACGCGCTTAAATTTCTAACATACATCTGCGCGACATCGTAAAATTCGGGTGCTTCGTTTTGCGCGCGCACGACCTCTTTTTTAGAAAGTTCGAGCAGATTTTCGAGATGACGCGTGTATCTCGTTTCAAGCAGTTTGTCGGCTAACATTTCGCACAGCGGCGGCGAAATATTGATTGCCAGACGCGGCTTCATTCCGTTTTCGTGTAAGTTTTGAAAAATGAAAATCAGCGGCAGATAAACTTCCGTAATCGCTTCGTACAGCCAGTCTTCTTCCAAAAATTCTGGATATTCGGGGTGACGCACGAAAGGCAGATGTGCGTGTAAAATTAAGCTGAAGTAACCGGTTGGCATAATTCAATTTCGGATTTTAGATTTTGGATGGCGGATTATCAGTTATTCGTAATTTCCTTTCAAAAACTATTTGTCAGCCGCCGGGCGCAGGGAACTGAGCGGCGCGAATTTCGGCAAATATCTCGATTTCCTGGAGATTCGCGGGAAATTTATCAAACTCGCGCCAAAGACGGCGGGCGCGGCGGATTCTTCTTCGATTTCGTCCGCGAATACGCCGAAATGTTTTTGCAGCGCAGCGAGTGCCTCTTTCGCGCTCAGTTTTTCGGCATTGGTCTGCAAAAATATAAATAAACTGGTGCTGATTTGTCCGCGCAAACTTTCCAGATCGTAACCGGAAGCCAGCGCGAGCAGAGCAAAACGAATTTCATCATCGGAAAAATCTTCTTTTTCCTGACCGAAAATCTGTGAAAAAGCGCGGCTCGTCGCATCTTCGGAATTTTTCAAATCGTCGCCCGCCAACGCGACTTCAAAAGCGTCCTGCGGAAAACCGGAAACGTCCAAAACTTCGGCGAACTGATCGGCGGAAACGATAAAATCAGGTGAATAATCGCTATTTTGCGAAGGATTCTGGCGCGGCGTTTCAACCGTATTGGAAAACATTACGCGCACAAACGGACGGTTCGGCGCGTAAAATCCGACTTCGGCGCGATATGCCGCCTCCGCGTCCACGTCAAACCACCACGAACCTTCCGCGTCAACCGAAAAAAGTTCTTCGCGTCCGGTTTTTTGATTGACAAGTTTGATAATTAACGTGTAACTGCCGGTTTTTCCGTTGAAAGCTCGATTCAAGGTCTGGAAAGGATTGGTTTTGACCGACCAGTAAAAATGCAGCCGCGTCGGTGACTGCATTTGCAGACGGGCGCGGTTTTCCTTCGGCAGCGCGGGCAGGCGCGGCTCGGATAATTCCTTGAAAATCGGATTTTCAAGATCGCTTAAATCATCTTCGAGCTTGGTTAAATCAGGCTCATTCTGAATTTTCGGCGGCAGTTTGCCGTCTGCCGGCAGATCGCTTGCGCTGTCGTTTGAAACCGACGATTCGCCCTTCAACGCCGGCGATGAAATCGAGTTTAATTTAACGCCGTCAAGCACAAATTCTCTGACATCGCCGCCGGTTTCCAAACTTTTGGTTTCCGGCGATTTCTTTTTCGCGTCTCGGTCATTCATAAAGTTTTGTAATAAGCTGTGTAGTATCAAAGATTATGCGGCATTTTGCAAAAAAAACAAGCGCGAAAGACAATTTAGAATTTATCGCGGTTTCGCCACGACCGGCGGATTATAGTTGATTTGTTTGAGTTTTATGTCAACTTTCCCGATGTCCGTGTCAATTTGCGCGCGGATCGGGAGACGACGCGCGTCGTCCGTAATCCAAATAATCATCTCGCCGTCTTTTTCAATCAGCCGATTTTCCCCGAAAACCTGCGGTTCGACCCGGAAACACCAGGTTTTTCCCAAAATGCCGCTCTGCTGTTCGCGGGCGGCGACGCGGACGGGAATCGTGTAAATCAGACCGGAATCGCTGATCGTCAATTCAAAGGTTTTTCCGACGGCAAGCGGCAGGCGGCGAATCGCATAAATTCCGGTGACAATATCCTGCGTGTTTTTTTCAATCGGCGAGGCGACGCGGAGCGGCGGTCGCGCCACATCATTCGGATCGGTTTCCACGTAGATTACTTTTTTATCGGCATAGTCGAAAATCGCTTCGCTGTCGCGCACGCGGTCGCCCTGTTCGTCGCGTTTGACGGTTTTGAGAACCGAAAAATTTTCGCCGCTGACGGTTGACTGAATGTTTTCGTTGATTTTAAAGCCGAAAATTTTGGTCAGCGTTCCCTTCGACTGCGCGGCGGATTTGACCAGGTAATTTTTGCTGTTCGGAATATTTTCAACCGTAAAATTAAGTTCGGCGACGGGAACGCCGCGCAGCAGAAGTTTGTTGAATTTGCCTTCGTAAACCAAACTTTCGCCGGCTTTGAAAGGTTCGCCGCGCACGGCATTCTGCGCGAAAACCGCGCCGCCGGTGATGCTGAGAATCACTAAAAAAGAATGTATTAACTTTTTCATTCGCATTTTATTTATTCAATTGTCAACAGTTATTCGTCAATTGTAAAGAGTAAACTGATCGGCGGCGGGCAAAATTTAACGCCCTTCCCGGAGATTGTTTTAGGAAATTGTCTTAATTGAGAAAAATCGCCTTGACCAGCAAAACCGACCACGCAAAAATCAACCCCAAAGCGGCGCGATACTCGCGGTAGCGCAGGTATAAACTCATATCAAATTGAGCATCCGACGCTTTGTAAGACGTAAAGCGCGGAAAAAAAAGCGGTACGTTCGCCGCATATTCCTGATAATCCGCGCCGAAAATTTCCGTTAAATCCTTTGCTTCAACGCGCATCACCGGCAGATAGATGCCCAAAAACAGGGCGATAAAGATAAATCCGAGCCACCACACGCCCGAAGCCAGCGTAAAACCCAGACCGAGAATAAAACTGCCGAGATAAAGCGGATTGCGCGAATAGGCGTAAGGACCGGAAACCGCTAAATTTTGATTTTTGCGAATGTGACCCGAAGCCCACGCGCGAATCAGAATGCCGAACAGCGCGACGATGCCGCCGATGCCGAGCGTGACGGGCGCGGGACGCGCGAAAATCAGGAAAATTATCCCGAACAAAAATCCGAGCGGAACGCGCATTCTTTGCAGTAATCTCTTGTTTTTAAAGCTCATTCTGTCAATATCCGTCAGCACGATTCAAAAACCCGCGCGGCGGACTCCAATCTTTTTCGCACAGCATCTAAAACCGCCGCGACTTTAATATCCATACAAATCCAATTGTCGCAGATTCGGCGGTGGCAATCCACGCGGCAGCCGATGTCATCTCTTTCGACGCACACGTCATTTTTATTCGGACTGCCGTTGCGCCGCCATTCAGTCGGACCGAAAATTCCGACAATCGGCGCGTTCGCCGCCGTCGCCAAATGAGTCGGCGCGGTGTCACCGCCGACGTAGATTTTGGCTTTTTTGGCGAGTTCGTAAAAACCCTTCAAACTCGGCTGGGCGAGCGAAACTCTACCGCATTTACTGTTTCGCAAAACTTCTTCCGCCAAATCTATCTCGTCCGGCGCGGACGTGACGACCGACGTTAATCCCTGTTCTTCCCAGAGTTTATCTGCCAGCGCGCCGTATTTGTCCGCGCTCCAGAGTTTGGTCTGCCAGCTCGTCGCCGGATTTAGGATCGCAAAATTTTCGCCGGATTTGTCGAGGACGCGCGCGGCTTCTTCCCGATGCCGATGGGCGGTCGCAATCGGAAATTCAAAATTTTCGGCGGGAACGGCGATACCGAGCGATTGTTCGGCGAGTTCCAGATTTTTGACGATGATATGCGATTTTCGCGCGACTTCGATTTGGTCGGTTAAAAGAAAACGACTCGCCGGTTCGCGCAGATTCGACTTAGAAAAGCCGTAAATTCTTTTCGATTTGGCGAGTTTGGCAATGGCGGAAGATTTCAGCAAGCCTTGAAAATCGAGCGTTGCGTCAAAAGTCGAAACGCGAAGTTCGCGCAACTGGGCGCGAAAACCGGAAACTGCTCTGCCGAGCTGATTGCGTCTCCGCAGAGTTTTGGTGTCAACTTCAATCAGATTGGCGAGAAACGGATTATGTCTGAGAATTTCCGCCGCTCTTTTTTCGACCGCCCAGGAAATTTCCGCTTCCGGCAGCGCGCGCCGAATCGCCGCCAGCGCGGGCAGGGTGTGTACGATGTCGCCGATACTGCTGAGTTTCACAATAAGAATTTTCATCGCCTGCATTGATAGTAAGTCCAAAAAGGGAAATTTTGAAATGCGCGCGGGAAAATCCGTGGTTGCAAATAATTTTTCTCAATAATATCTGGCAAATTTTACCGAAAATGTTTTATTCTGTAAATGCCAGTCTTAAATTTTCCTTATGAGAGAGTCAAATAATCCGAAACGAGTCTTGCATCCGGCACTGGTTTTTCTCACCGGAGACTTGCTCGCCGTGCCGATTCCGTTAGAGCGCGAGGAAATTATTGTCGGGCGTGCGCTCGAAGCGGACGTGCGGATTAATGATTCGAAAATCGCCCGCCGCCACGCGCAAATTACGATCACCGCCGATGCCGCGACCGATCAGGTAAACTACATTTTAAGCGATTTGGTTTCGAGAAGCGGGACGTTTTTGAACGGCGAAAAAATCAGCGAAGCGGTTTTGCAGAACGGCGATAAAATTAAAATCGGCGGACATATTCTGCGTTTTGAACTGCTCGACGAGATTGACCGCGAATATCAGCGGCAGATTCGCCGCCTGATTTCACACGATGATTTAACCGGACTGCTTTCGAGCCGGTCATTCTTTTCCGAACTGCGGCGGGAGTCGGCGCGCGCCAAACAGGATAAAAAAATGTTTTGTGTGCTGATGATGGATATTGATTATTTTAAGGACGTAAACGACACTTACGGACATTTGACGGGCAGCAAAACTCTGGAAGAAATCGGTTTAACCATCACGCAAAATCTGCGCGTCGGCGATGTCGCGGCGCGGTTCGGCGGCGAAGAATTTGCCGCCTTTCTGCTTGATGCCGATCTCGCGCAGGGATTTGTCGCGGCGGAGAGAATCCGCTCGGCAATTCAAAAACGAAAATTCAGCGTTATCCGGCAGGGAAAAGTTGCACAAACCCACCACATTACGATCAGCATCGGGGTCGCCTGTTTCCCGGACGATTCAAAAGACCCGATTGAATTGATCGAAATGGCGGATTCTGCGCTTTACTGCGCCAAACGCGAAGGCAGAAATCTGGTCTGCGCCTACCGTGATACAAATTCCGAAGAAATAAACAAACCGCTGCCGCCGCGCGATGAATAACGGTGAATGTTTTTGCAACTTTTTCTTTTGATTTGACGTGAAAGACAAACGAAATCGGTTTCGACTCGTTGAAAAGCAAACGAAAACAGCGAAACGGGCGAATTTTTTCGTGTTATTATAAAAGTAAATAATTTAAGATTGTCAGCCTAAATCTTAAATCTAAAAAAAAGTGATTACCAAACTCAATCTTGCCAGTCAACCTTTTCGCAACCGAACGCTGCCGTATATGCTCGCTCTGCTTCTGCTGGCGGTCGCCGTTGCGGGCGCGGTGATTTCCTTTGCCAGGTTGAGCAATATCAACAAGCAAAACGAAATCGCCAAAACCAATATCGAAGAGATGCAGGCGGAAGTTCAGACATTAAAAGGCAAGGGCGAAAAAGTTCAGCAGCAATTAACACCCGACCAGCGCGATTTGCTTGTCGCGGCGCATAAACTGGTGGCGAATAAATCCTTCGGCTGGTCGCGTCTGTTCGCCGATTTGGAATCTCTGCTGCCCGGCGGAGTCAGCGTTTCACGGATCAGCGTCGAAGATATTTACAAAGACGGCGACAAAACGAAAGCCGATCTGGAATTCGGCGTTCTCAGCCGCGATTACCAAAGCGTGATGACGATGATTGACAATATGAACAGTTCCGGGATTTTTCAAGCCGAACTGCGCGGACAGGATTTGCAGAAAACCGACCGTTCAACTTATACGGAATACACTCTGCGTCTGATTTACACGCCGCGTTACAGTTACGCGCCCGCCGCGCCGACGAGCGATGTCGCGCAGACTAACGGGGAGGCAAAGCAGTAAATGAATGATAATCTCAAGCCGGATGAAGCGGCGAAAATACATCACGAACCGGAAATGATCGTCAACGATTACGGCGCGAACCGCGACGGCGCGGTCGTCATCGAAGAGGAAAACCGCACCGTGCTGCTGACCGAAGATGAAACCATCATCATCGAAAAAGAGCCGCGCGTTGACATCGTGCCGAAAAATCGCCCGCGCAAAGTTTACGCGGGAATGTGGGGACCGCTGGAGATTGCGACGGTCGGTCTGGCAATGCTGGCGATTCTGGCGGTGATAATTTTGGTGGTTTTGGTCGTGATGCCCGCGCAGCAGGAACTTGAAACGAACAAAACGAAACGCGATCAGTTGGAGGCGGAAATGATTTCCTCGCGCGGCAAATACGGCACGATTACTTCGACCGAAGCGCGGGTGGCGGAATTAATCAACAGTGCCGATGATTTTGAAACGCGCTTTCTACGAACGCCGGCAACCGGAAAAACGGAACTTTACCAGCGCATCAACGGTTTAATCAACGCCTATAATTTAGTCAATACCAGCGGACCCGATTACGCGCCGCTGGAGATTGCGGACAGTCGCAACAAGCAGAATCAAAGCGATGCCGAACGCGGCAGGGCGAAGTTTCAGAGCATTTTTCCGGGCGTTTACGTGACGACCACCGTCGAAGGTTCGTATCAAAATCTGCGGCGGTTTATCAGAGCGATGGAAACCAGCGACCAGTTTATCGTCATCAGCGCGGTCGAATTGCAGCCGTCGGAGAAGGAAGATAAAAATGACGCGAATACTCCGGCTCAGGCATCAATTAACACTGTTAAAATAAATCCTAACAACGAATTCGGCGTGGCTCAGAATCCGACCGTGCAGCAGGTCGCCGCGTCGCCGCCGAAAGCCGTGCGCGGCAAAACGCGCGGCGAAACGGTAACTTTGAGACTGGAAATGGCGGCGTATTTCCGCCGACCGAATTTTCAGCCGGCGGAAACGGAAGTCAGTACTCAGTAAAATCAAGAGATGAAAGTTTTTGAAGGGAAAAGTCCGACGGAACGGAACAAAATTATCGCGGCAGCCGTGCTGGGCGTGATGGCGGTCATCGCGCTGACTTACACGTTTGGCGGAATGTTTTTTAGTTCCAAAAAGCCGACTGTTACCGCCAGCGCATCGCCGTCGCCGACACCGAAAACGACGACGGGAAACAGCGGCGGTACACAAAATTCGACGCTTCCGAATCAGGACGAAGTGAATTTTCAATATACGACGACACCGGTGGTTTACAACCCCGATAAATTTTACGCGCCGGACGCGGGGAGAAATATTTTCGCGTTCTACGAACCGCCGCCGCCGACTCCGTATGTTACGCCGGAAAAAGTCGTGATGCCCGCCACGCCGCCGCCGACCCCGATCCCCACGCCGACACCGCCGATTTTAGTCGGTTTCGTTACGCCGCAGAGCGTTTATTCCGGCGCGAAAACTTTTCGCCTGGAAGTCAGCGGCGATAAATTCACGCCCGATTCGGTAATTTTATTCAATGGCAGCCAGCTTCCGACAACGTATATCAGCCCGCAAAAACTGGTGGCGGATATTCCGGCAAATCTGATTACGGGCGAAGGGGCGCGAATTGTCACCGTAATCGCGCCGGGCGGTCTTTACTCAAACAATGTTTCGCTCAATGTGCAGTCGCCGCCGAAACCAAATTTTCAGTATATCGGGATGATCGCGCGTAAGCGTTACAACAACGACACGGCGTATTTTCAGGAGGAGGGCAAGCCAACGCCGATCAGCAGGCGTTTGAACGATATTGTCGGCGGACGTTTTCGGCTGATTAGTATTTCGGCGGACGAAACGGTTTTTGAAGATGTTAATCTGGGCTTCAAACACAAACTCGCGCTGTATCGTCCCGAACCCGGACAGGGAACAAACGCGGGTAATCCGAACAATCCGGCGTTGATGTCGCCGACCGGAATGCCGCTCAGAGGCGAGAGAAATTTTTACAATAATCCGAACGTTCAAAGTAATCCGAACAACCAAATCGCTCCGGCATATGTTCCGCCGCCGGGCGAAATTCCCGGTATTCCGAGCAACATTCCGCGCGCGCCGCAGCCGCAGCCGCAGCCGATTCCGAATAAACCTGACGTTGACGACAATGATGACGGAGATAATTAAAATGCGGAACGTATAAGACGCGGCGATTAAAAAAATGGCAAACGACAAAAATCAAAAGGGAATGAGCTTAATCGCGGTGCTGGCGATGATGACGCTTTTTGCGATTGCGCTGCTTGCTGTGGCTCCGACCGTTCAGCAAAATATTCAGCGCGAAAAGGAATTGGAACAAATCCGGCGCGGCGAGGAAATTGCCGACGCAATCAAGCAATACGTGATATTTTACAACGGAAAACTTCCCAATTCGATGGACGATCTGCTCGAAGGACTTCCGCAAGGCACGAAAAAACGCCAGATTTTACGGCGGTCGGCGGCGACCGATCCGCTTTCGACGGACGGTAAATGGCGGTTGATAAAACCTGACAGCAAAGCCTTTCTAAATTTCGGAAAGCGCGTTCAGGTTTACAATAACGGCGTTTTGCCGGCGAGTCCGGGTCAAATATTTGATCGTTACGCGCTTCCGCTGGTCAATATCATCAACTCCCAGAGCGATAGTGATTTGAAAGAAGCCGACGATGATGAAGTTGAAGATTCTACTGAAAACACGCCGTTTATCGGAGTCGCCAGCCAAAGCCGAGGCGCGTCCGTCATCGCTTATTACGGCATCGAAAACCACAGCAAATGGATTTTTACGCCGCTGTTTCGCAGCACCGGCGCAAGCGCGGTCAGTCCCAACAGCGGTTCGACATCAGGCAACCAGAAGAATACTCCGGCGAAAAAATCGGAAATCGAATTTTAGCCGCGACTCAAAATAGTATCAAAACAAACGCCGGTTAGTTTTTTAAGTGAGAACCGTCGGCGATAGCGGTCGGTTGAATATCAACATCACAAAACTCCAAATCAGAATCGTCTGCGGTTGTGGACGGCGCATATCAACACCACAAAATATCGGTAAATGCTAAAATCATCGCGTCCAACCATCCGCTATTGCAGACGGTTCTGACCTGACGACAAATTTAATTTATTTTGTTCGAGCGTCTATAAAGTGAAATTAAAATTAACGAATCCGGTTGCTTTGACCGGCTCGCCGTCGCGGGTGAACGGTTTGAATTTCCATTTTTTCACCGCGTCTGTCGCCGCGCCGCGTAACAGCGTCGGTCCGCTCGAATTCTGCACTTCGGCAACCTGTCCTTTTTCGTCAACCATCACTTCAAGCCGCACCACACCCGTCATTCGCATACTTTTCGCCGTGTTCGGATAAATCGGATTTGATTTTTGGGTTGCGTATTCGATCAGCGAACCGACCGATAAGGGTGAATTATCTTTAGGCGCGTCAGCGTTATTGGCAGTTGCTTGAGATTTATTGACGTTGGGAGTTTTTTCCGCGTCCGAATTCTCAATACGGCGTTCTCTGGCAGTCGGAACAGCTTGTTTTTCTTCAGCAGTCGGTTTGGAAACGTCTGTTTTTACCGCTTCTTCCGCAACTTTTTGAGCTTTTTCGGGAGCGGCTGAATAATCTGTTTTGGCGATTGTGTCTTCGAAAGTTTTGGGTTTGACGGTTTGCGCCGCATTGACGGGGGTTTTTTCAACGGCGGAATTCGGAATCGGCTGGAAAGTCGGATTTGCCGTGTTCTGTTTCGTTTGAACTGCCGCGTTCGGAACAACGGCTGGCAAAGTCGCGGCGGTTGCTGTCGGTTCGGGTTTATTCGCGTCGGCGACCGCCGTCTGTTCATTGACGGCATTAACGATGACGCTTCTCGAACTGACCATCGTTTCTCGCGCGTCGGCGGCTTCATTCTTCCACCGCGTCGCGTCGTAATCGTCCTTTGCCAAACTGCTTCTGACATTGGTCGCTTCGTCGAGCAGTGCCATTGCGTCGGAGGTTTTATCTTTGTCCCTGCCTAAAACTTTTGATTCATCAACGACCGCTTCCAAAGTTTCGCGCATTTTCTCGATGTCAACCGACGCTTCAATTGGTAAAGCGCGGTCGGAAACATTTAATCCGAGCGCACGATAGCGCTCCAGTTGATTGCGCGCGCCTTTGACGACCTGTCCGGCGACGGCGAAATAATTTGCCGCGCCGCCTTGCCGATTAATTTTCTGCGTGTTGGAAAGTTCCTTCAGAAAACCCTGAGCGCGGGCGTAATCGCCCTGTTCGAGATAGGAATTCATCAATAAAACATTAATCACGCCGTTGACGGTCGGATCGGATGTTTCGCGCCGAATATTTTCGAGTTCATATATCGCGGCATTATAGTTTCTAACCGCGATATACGCTTTCGCCTTCGCTACGCGTTCGCGCATTACATCGGCGGATGTCTGCGCCTTAATGACGAAAAAACTAATTAAAATTATTAAAAGCGAAGTGCAAAAACTTCTGACTTTGAGCGGCATTTTCGAGTCTCCTTCTTTACTTTCGGACTTAAATTTTCCGCAAAGATCGAAGCGAAAATAAATTCACTTTGGCGATCTGAACAAATAATCCGTTTACTGTGCTTTTTAAAACTTATTATGCGCTTTAAAAAGCCTCCAAACAAGTTTCGGTAAACCTGTTTTTTAGTGTGATAAACTTGAGATGATTTTTGCGCGATATGCGTTTGCACTTTTCTTTATATCGCTTTCGTCCAAAGTAATCAAGCGGCGGTCGCGCATTATCACCTTTCCGTTGATAATAACATCGCGTGTATCGCTCGCTTTGGTCGCGTAAACCAGCGTCGAATAAACGTTGTAAGAAGGCGTTTGATGAAGCGTGTCGAAATCAGCGATGACAATATCGGCGCGTTTTCCGACTTCCAGCGAACCGATTAATTTATCGAAATGCAAGGCGCGCGCGCCGCGAATCGTCGCCATTTCAAAGGCTTGTTCAGCGGAAACGACCGTCGGGTCTTTGGTGAAAACCTTGTGCAGTTTCGCCGCCGTGTCCATTTCTTCCCACAAATCCAGATCGTTGTTCGATGCCGCGCCGTCGGTTCCGAGTCCGACCGGTAAATCCATTTTCAGCATTTGCGGAACGGGCGCGACACCGGAGGCGAGTTTCATATTCGACTGCGGATTGTGCGCGATGCCGACACCGAGATTTTTCAGCGCGGCAAGTTCCGCGTCATTCGCGTAAATGACGTGCGCGGCGATCACTCGGTCATTCAAAAAACCGATTTTAGCGAGATATTCAATCGGACGCAGATTTTTGCTCGCCAAACTGTCGTCCACTTCCTTCTGCGTTTCGGCGATGTGAATGACAATCGGCGCGCCGGTTTTATCCGACAACTTTTTGACGGCTTGCAGATGTTCGGTCGAAACCGTGTAAGGCGCGTGCGGCGCGACGGCGGGCGTAATCAGCGGATTATTTTTCCATTTGTCAATAAATTTTTCCGCGTAATTTATCGCTTCATCATTAGTTTTGTTATCGGCGACGGGAAAATCAATCACCGTTTCGCCCAGCACGCCGCGCACGCCGGCTTTGCTGGTCTCGTCGGCGACGGCATCTTCAAAATAATACATATCGCAGAAAGTCGTCGTCCCGCCGCGAATCATTTCCGCCAAACCCAATCGCGTGCCGACGCGGACAAAATCTTCCGTGACATTTTTCGCTTCGGCGGGAAAAATATATTTCGTCAGCCATTCCTGCAAACTCAAATCATCGGCAATTCCGCGAAAAAGCGTCATCGGAACGTGCGTGTGCGTGTTGATTAAACCGGGAACAATTACTTTTCCGGCGGCGTTGATCGTTTGACCGGAAGAAAATTGCCGCGCGATTTCAGCCGCCGAATCAACCGCGACGATTTTGTCTCTATCAACGGCAATCGCGCCGTCCGTAATCACACGCTTCGCGCCGTCCATCGTAACGACCGTGCCGCCGGAAATAATCAAATCAACAGATTTTTTTTGTGCGATGATTGCTGAAGAGAGAAATAAGAGAAGTAAAACGGCGGATAAAAAAATTAGCTTTTCCATAGCTGAATTTACAACAAAATAATTGAGGAAAGCAAATCATCGGGTTAAAACCGATACTCTAAAACCGGTTCTCTATGATAAAAATATTTAATTAACAAAAAACTAAATCTCGAATTCCCAATTTTGACTTTAGTTATCGCTTCTTTTGTCTTCCGCTCAATTTCAGGCTAAATTTAATTGACAAGTTTTTTTCAGAATAAATATTTTAGGAGCAATAATTTAATGAGTTTAATCGAAGAAGTCTGGGCGCGGGAAATTTTGGATTCGCGCGGCAATCCGACCGTTGAGGCGGAAGTTATTTTGGAAGATGGAACACAGGGACGCGCGGCGGTTCCGTCGGGCGCGTCAACGGGCGAAAACGAAGCCGTCGAACTGCGCGACGACGACAAAGGCAGATATTTGGGCAAGGGCGTTTTGCAGGCGGTCGAAAATATCAACGAAAAAATCGCCTACGAACTCGAAGGCATTGACGCGCTCGACCAGACGCTGGTTGACCAAACGTTGATTGATTTGGACGGCACGGAAAATAAATCGAATTTGGGCGCGAACGCGCTGTTAGCCGTCTCGATGGCGGCGGCGCGGGCGGGCGCGGCGTTGCAGGAAATGCCGCTTTATCGCTACATCGGCGGCGTGAACGCGAAAACGCTGCCCGTGCCGATGATGAACATCATCAACGGCGGGGCGCACGCCGACAACAACGTGGATTTTCAGGAATTTATGGTAATGCCGGTCGGCGCGGAAACATTTTCGGAGGCTTTGAGAGCGGGCGCGGAGATTTTTCACAATCTGAAAAGCGTTTTGAAATCAAAGGGCTACGCGACGAGCGTCGGCGACGAAGGCGGTTTCGCGCCGAATTTGAAATCGAACGAAGAAGCGATTGAAACGATTCTCGAAGCGATTGACAAAGCCGGTTACAAAGCGGGCGAGGACGTGATGATCGCGCTCGATCCGGCGGCGAGCGAATTTTTCAAAGACGGGAAATACACGTTCAAAAAGTCGGACAAACGCGAATTATCGAGCGAGGAAATGGCGGATTACTGGATTTCGTGGACGGAAAAATATCCGATTATCTCCATCGAAGACGGAATGGCGGAAAACGATTGGGACGGCTGGAAATATCTGATGAGCAAGGTCGGCAAAAAAATCCAGCTCGTCGGCGACGATTTATTCGTCACCAACACAAAGTTTTTGCAGCGCGGAATTGACGAAGCGGCGGCGAACGCGATTTTGATTAAAGTCAATCAAATCGGCACTTTAACCGAAACTTTGGACGCGATTGAACTGGCGAAAACCAACAATATGACGTGCGTCATTTCGCACCGCTCCGGCGAAACCGAAGACAGCTTTATCGCCGATTTAGCGGTGGCGACAAACGCCGGACAAATCAAAACCGGCAGTTTATCGCGCTCCGACCGCATCGCCAAATACAATCAACTGCTCAGAATTGAGGAAGATTTGGGCGATTCAGCCAGATATTTGGGGCATAAGGCTTTCTATCAAATCAAGGGCTAAATTTCCTGCGCCGCGAACGGAGGCGCAAAGATATGAAATAAATCGTTGAATTAATTTCGTGTCTTTGCGCCTCCGTTCGCGGCAAAGATTTTATGAAAATCCTAATTGTCGGCGGAACAAAATTTCTCGGGCGGCATTTAATTGACGCGGCACTCATTAACGATCACGAAGTGACGCTTTTTAATCGCGGCAGGAATTATGCGGACGATAAAATCGAAAATGTCGAACAAATTCACGGTGATAGAAATAATGATTTGGGAAATTTGAGCGGCAAAACTTGGGATGCCGTGATTGATACGTGCGGCTATCTGCCGCAAACCGTGAAAAAATCGGCGGAATTTTTGAGGGATAAAGTCAATCAATACGTTTTTATTTCGAGTGGTTCGGTTTACAAAAACACTCGCAAAGCCGATTATGACGAGCAAACTGAAACAGCCAAACTTTCTGGAGAAGAACGGAAAAAGTTTGAAAATATTGACACGAAACAGGAATTAAACGGCATTGTTTTGGGCGAAAGCTATGGCGCGTTAAAAGTTTTATGCGAAGAAGCCGCCGAAAACGCGGTGCCGAATCGCCTGTTAAATGTTCGCGCCGGAATGATCGTCGGCAAATTTGACTGGACTGATCGTTTTGCTTACTGGGCGATGCGTGTCGAACGCGGCGGCGAAATTCTCGCGCCGGGAACGCCGGAAAATTTTGTGCAGCTAATTGACGCGCGCGATTTGTCCGAGTGGATTATTAAAATGATTGAAGAAAACGCGCGCGGAACTTTCAATGTGACGAGCCAATCGCTTGATTTAACCTTTGGAAAAATGCTCGGTGAAATGAAAAACGCGACTGAAAGCGATGCGGAATTTATCTGGGCGGACGAAAATTTTTTGACCGCCAACAAAGTTCAGCCGTGGAGCGAAATGCCTTTTTATTTGCCGGAATCTGATGAAAATTTGCGAAATTTTTTGACAATGAATGTTGATAAAGCGTTGGCAAACGGCTTGAAATTCACGCCTTTGCGCGAAACGATTCTTGATGTTTATAATTGGCGCAAAACTCAAAACTTTGAAATGAAAGCGGGAATCTCCGGCGAAAGAGAACAGGAATTATTGGAAAAATTTTCGTCAAGATAAAGACGTTTCTAATTTTTCAAAAAAATCTTCCGGCAGCGGTTCGCCGTAAGTTCGTTCGTAAAGCTGTTTTTTGAATTCTTTTTCGCTCAAGTTTTTCGGAAGCGAAGAAATTATGATTTTTCGCGCAGTCGCAAACATTCCGAACACGGCTTTGGCGCGTTCCTGAGGTTTCTTTGCCAACCATAATCTGTTTTGCATTTCGGCAATTTCTTTGGTCGTATCTTTCAGCATCAGTTTATTTTAACATTTCCAAGCATTCTTCCAACAACTCTTCAATCCCTAATTTCTTTGCCCAAGTTCGGACATAAATTTCATCATATTCCGTTCGCAGCATATTCGTAACATCGCGCATCTGCATCTCGGATTTGGTATCTTTTGCCCACAGAAGTTTTGATAAAATCAAGTCTTCTTTGGAAATTGTCCAAACATCGAAATCTCCGAATCGGAACTTTTCTCTATTTTTAAACGTCGCTTTTTGAAATTCGGTTTCCTTGCGAACGACGCAATCAATCTTTACAACCGTTTCCTGATGAAGCAGATTAAACATAAATTTTCTGTCAATCGCATCACGAACCCGCGAATGCGGAACGTAATAATCAGGCTCGAATTCTGCAATTATCGCCGTTGCATCGGTGTTTGAAACTTCGATCACAATGTCAATATCCCGCGTCATTCGTCCGACGGCATAATGAAGCATCGCCATCGAACCGGTCAGCACATATTTAATGCCGAGCCGTTCAAAACGCGCCGTGCAATCCTTCAAAATCCTTTCCTGATCTTCAAACAAACTCATCAAAAATTTACTCCGACAATATGATATACCAAATCGGAATGTGGTTTATTACGACTGTTTTTCGTCGTGCCGACGATTCCGATCAGCGGCAAAACCAAAATGATTGAATGTCCGAACTGCAAAGTACGGTTTCAAACCGAATAATTGTAAAATCACGGCATAATTTAAGAGTCGTTATCGTTTTCTATCGCCACGCGAACAACCGAAACCAAAACCACCACCGTCGCTATAACGGCGGCTGAGATGATGTGGAGCGAAGCCCTCATAACTCCAAATGTCAGCGACGAAATTGATGCCGCCGGTTTCTTCTAAAATTGAACGAACCTGTGAACTTTGAGTAAATTGAAAACGCTTTGCCGACACACTCAAAATATAAGTTTCACCCGCCGGAACATCAATGAATTGGTAATAACCGAAAGAATTTGTAAGTGCTGCGCGAGTTTCGCCGTTCGAGCCGGTCATTGTTACACGAACATTACTGAATACCGCGCCCAATTTCCGCTCGAACCTAACGAAGACAAATCTTAAGCCCGCCAAAAACTATTCTGGGCAACATAGTTGGTTGCATTCGACAGTGTTTGCGTCGGTGATAGTGTTACTCGAGGACTGACTGAGCGTTATTTGTGCATTCACGGACAATGAACGAGTCCGGTTAATAAAAAAGCCGACAGCACGAAATGTTTGTAAAATTTCGCGTCGTAAATACGAAACAAATTTTTTCTCAAATTCATAATTTTCTTCTTTTTGGTGATTACTAAAACTTCTTATGCGAGACATATAACGTGTAGTTTTTGCTGAACTGCGAAATCTAACCGTCAAAAATTTTTATTTCGCAGAAATTCCAAACTTCGCACTTTAGCTAAATTAATTCTGTTATATGCTGAATTATTTACAACCCAACAAATTTGTGAAAGTCAATGAATATTTGACTTTCGACGAAATGCAAGATAATTTTAAGTGTCAAAATTTTATCACAAATAATCATAAATCAATATCAAAAACTGATTTTTATGAACTGGCAAAACGGCGAATTTACGATCAACACCGACCGCGAACTTCTGAAAATTGACGCGATTCACAAATTTTTGTCAGAAGAATCGTATTGGGCGCAAGAAAGAACGCGCGAACAAACCGAAACGGCGATCAAAAATTCGCTGTCGTTCGGCGTTTACAAAGCCGAAAAGCAAATCGGTTTCGCTCGCGTTGTGACCGATTACGCGACGTTCGCTTATCTCGGCGACGTGTATATTTTGGAAGAGTTTCGCGGGCGCGGTTTGAGTAAATGGCTGATGCGGGTCATAATAAATCATCCTGATTTACAGGGATTTCGGCGGTGGATTCTGGCGACCAAAGACGCGCACGCGCTCTACGCGAAATACGATTTTACGGCATTAAAATTTCCCGACCGCTGGATGGAGAAAACGGCACCGAATGCGTATTGAAGATTTTCAGCTCTCCAAATTAAAATTCGGAAAAAATATGAATGATAAACGCCGAACGCTCGCGCTGATTATTATTGACGGCTGGGGCTATTCGCCGCGTCGGGAAGGCAATGCGATTGCGCTGGCACATACGCCCTATTATGACGAGATTTGCGCGAAGTATCCGAAAACGCTGCTCTCGGCGGCGGGTCTGCGCGTCGGTTTGGCGGCTGATACGCCGGGAAATTCCGAAGTCGGACATTTGAATATCGGCGCGGGACGCATCGTTCAAACTGATGTCTCGAGAATCTCAAACGCGATTAAAACCGGCAGGTTTTTTGAAAATAAAATTTTAAAGGAAGCCTTTGCCAAAGCGAAAGCCGCGGGTTCCGCCGTTCATCTGATCGGTCTGATGTCCGACGGAAATATTCATTCTTCGCCGGAAAGCCTTTTTTCCCTGCTGCGGATGGCGAAGATCGAAGGCGTTAAAAATGTTTTCGTGCATCCGATTTTGGACGGACGCGACGTTGCGCCGCGCACGGCGGATATTTACGTCGAAGCTCTGGAAATAAAATTGGCGGACATCGGCATCGGGCGTGTCGCCACACTGTGCGGGCGTTATTACGCGATGGATAAAGACAAAAATTGGGAACGCACGGCGCGCGCCTACACAATGCTCGTTCATTCGGAAGGCGAACGCGCCGCTGATCCGGTGGCGGCGATTCGCGGTTCGTTTCTGCGCGGCATTTCCGACGAATTTATTCAGCCCGTTATTCTGGAAGAAAAACCCGGCGTACCGGTCGCTTCGATCAACAATGATGACGTGGTGATCTTTTTCAATCACCGTTCAGACCGGATGCGCCAACTCGTTAAATCGCTCGCCACTTCCGATACCACCGAATTTCCGACTTTTAGAAAACCGAAAATTCACACGGTTTGTCTGACCGAATACGACCGGACATTTGATTTGCCGGTCGCTTTTCGGCAGGAAAACGAAGAAAATGTGCTGGCGCAGGTTTTCGCCAAAAACGGAATTTTGAACTGCCGCGTGACGGAAACCGAAAAATACGCGCATTTAACCTATTTTTTTAACGGCGGTGTCGAACTCGAACACCCGTGCGAACAGCGCGTTCTCGTGCCGTCGCCAAAACCGGCAACGGCGGAAACCGCGCCCGAAATGGCTTGTTTCAAAGTCACCGACAAATTTCTGCGCGGTCTCGAAGCCGGCGAAAACGATGTTTTCATCGTCAATCTCGCCGCGCCGGATGTCGTCGCACACACGGGAAATTTGGAAAAAACGATTGAAGCCGTGCAGTTTATTGACACTTGTCTGGGCGGCATTCTGGAAAAAATTCGCGGAGTCGGCGGCATCGCGCTGATTACTTCCGATCACGGCAACTGCGAAGAAATGGCGGATCTGCTGACCGGCGAACCGAATAACGCGCATACTTCCAATCCCGTTCCGTTTCATTTTGTGGACGAACAGGCGAACGGTCTGAAACTGCGTGACGGCGGCGCGCTCGAAGATGTCGCGCCGACCCTGCTCGGCATTCTCGGCATCGCCAAACCCGAAGAAATGACGGGAACCGATTTGCGGCAAACTTAATAAATTCCAAATTGCAGATTTCATACTCCAGATTGAAGACAGTAATTTCATCTGGAATGTGGAATCTGCAATTTGGAATTTGGAATTTGGAATTTGGAAAATCCTAAGAACATTTTAATCATCAATTTCGGACAGCTCGGCGACGTAATTTTGAGTTTACCTGCTTTTTCGGCGATTAGAGAAAAGTTTCCGCGCGCGAAAATTACCGTTTTGATCGGGAAAGCGAGCGCGGAAATAATCGAGCTTGCCGGTTTTGCCGATGAAAAAATCGTCGTTGACCGCGTGAAACTGCGCGACAGCGGAAAAATTTGGTCAATCGGCGAGATTTTTAAATTGTCAAAGGAAATTCGCCGCCGCAAGTTTGATTTTATCATTGATTTGCACAGTCTCGCCGAAACGAATCTGCTCGGTTTTTTCTCCGGCGCGAAGCAGCGGCTTTATATCAACCGAGAAAATCGGTCGCTTGATTTTTTAGGAAATTTTCGCCCGAAACCGCTGCTCGAAGACAAATCAAAACACGCGACCGACCGTTATCTGGAGATTTTGAAATCGCTTTCGATTGAAAAACCGAAACGATACGTGAAAATTTCCCCGTCGTCGCGCGATCTTGCCGTGATGGAAAGTTTGTGGCGCGAAAAAACGGCGGCGGATAAAAAATTGATCGGACTTTTTCCGGGCGCGGGGCATCCAAGCAGACGCTGGAATTTGGAAAAATTCGCGGAATTAGCCGGACGGTTTGATCCGCGCGAAAATTTGCAAACGGCGGTTTTTCTCGGTCCCGAAGAGAAAGATTTGCGCGGCGAAGTCGAAGAAAAGTTTCCCGCCGAAACAATCATCATAGATAATTTAACGATTCCGCAACTAGCGGCGGCGATGTCGCGGTTGCGGGTTTTAATCAGCAACGATACCGGCGCGATGCACGTCGGCGCGCTAGTCGGAACGCCAATTGTGCTGCTTTTGGACAAACGCGCCCCGACTAATTATCTGCCGCTGACGGAACATCTTTGCGTCATCAGCAACGGAACATTGAACGAAATCAGCGTCGGCGAAGTTTTGCAGGCGGCGCGACATTATTTGTAATTTTTAAAATGATATTTAGTTATAATTCTTTTATTCAAAAAATTTTTCTGGTCGCGGTTTTATTTTCCGCCGGAATATTTTCGGCGTGTCAAACGGTCAAGCCAGCCGCTGAAACCGATGATGCTGCTGATGAAAATGCGGCAAGTTTTGACATTCCGCCTTCCGACATCAATCTTGCTAAACCACTGGTCGTTTCCCAAAAGCCGGAAGATGTCGCGCTGGCGAAAAAGATTGACGACATCATCGAACAGAGCGAATTTGCCAATTCGCGCTGGGGCGTTTTCGCCGTCAGTTTGAAGGACGGGCGGATCGTCGTCGCGCGTGACGCGCGGCAGCTTTTTAACCCGGCTTCGATTGAAAAAGCGATGACTTCGATTGTCGCGCTCGACAAACTCGGCGCGGATTTTCGCTTTAAGACTTCTATATTCGCGCCCGGTCAAATTGACGCAAACGGAACTTTGAACGGCGATTTGATTATCTACGGGACGGGCGCGCCGGATTTCAACGACGCGGCTCTGGATAATTTAATCAGCCAACTGCAAGCCAAAGGTTTGCGGCATATCACGGGAAACATCGTCGGCGACGACAGCTATTTCAAAGGCGCGAATATCGGCGACGGCTGGACTTGGAACGACTTACAGTGGCATTACGGGGCGGAGGCGAGCGCGCTGTCGTTCAAGGAAAATCAGGCGGCGGTTTTTATGAACAGCGACGGCAAACCTGCGGTTTCTAACGATTTGATGGGCATTGAAGGCGAGCTTCAGCCGGCGCAGAGCGGTCACACCGAAGCGTTCGGCATTCAGCGCGGTCTGGAAGACAATGAAATTTACGTCTGGGGAAACGGAAACAAGGCTTACGGGCGAATTTCCGTGCATAATCCGGCGTTGTGGGTGGCGAAAACGCTGAAAGAATCGCTGGCACAAAAGGGAATTACGATTGACGGAGATTTCAGAGCGGTCGGCTGGAAAACGGCAAATCGCGCGGATGTCGCGGGCGCGGCGGAACTTGCCGCCGTTGAAAGCAAAACTCTCGGCGAACTTATTCAGCGAATGAACAAACATTCGGTCAATCTGTACGGTGAACTGCTTTTGCGAACGCTCGGCAAAAAATTCGGCGACACCGCGCCGGATGAAAGTCGTCAGCTTCAGGAACTGCGCGGCGACGATGCGGCGGGCGCGGCGGTTATTAAAAAGTTTCTCAAAGAGAACAACGTCGCGGTCGAAGATATTCAAATTCGTGACGGTTCGGGTTTGTCGCGGCTTGATTTTGTTTCGCCGGAAGCCTTCGGACGTGCGCTGATTTACGCCGCGCAGTCGAATTTTGCCGAAATATTTAAAGATTCTCTGCCGATTGCGGCGACTGACGGAACGCTCGGCGGAAGATTGGGCAAAGTAAAGGGAGAAATTCTGGCAAAAACCGGCTCGATCACATTTGTCAATTCGCTCGCCGGTTACGCGCAGGTTGCGCCCGATGAAGTTTACGCTTTTGCCATTATCAGCAACAACGTCACGCGTAAATCGGACAGTGCGCGGCTGGTGGACGCGATTGCGACGAGTTTAATCAAGAGAAGTAAAGACCAAACCGATGATAATGCAAATGTGACGAATAACAAAAAATAAATTTCCGGCTATCGTTTGTTCGGCGATTGACTTTTACTGGATAAAAAATCCCAGAAACATAAAAAACCAGAAGAAAATCATCAAAAAAAGCGGCAAAACCATCAGCACCAGACAGCCGACGTTCGCCCAGGATTCCTGATTCCAGGTGTATGGTTCAGGACAATGTGGGCAAAATTCGTTGTTTGCCAGAAACGGACGCTTGCATTTGGAACAAATTTTGATGTTCACAAATCCAGAATAACAGAAAATTATCACAATTTACGACTGCTGATTTCAGGAATTTTTATTTTGCACAACGCGCTTTAGACTTTGAACTTTCGCCTGTGATAGGCTAAGCGTTTTCAAAATTACCAGAAGGGAACTTAAACGCGAAAATGGTTGAAGAATACGCTTTCGACAATACGGAAGAACGCCGCCGCAGCCGGCAAAACGGCACGGGCTGGATAGAAGTGATCGTCGGTTCGATGTTTTCCGGGAAATCGGAAGAATTGATTCGCCGCCTGAAACGAGCGCAGATCGCGCGGCAGAAAGTACAGGTTTTCAAGCCGAAAATTGACGACCGCTATTCAATCGAGCAAATCGCGTCGCATTCAGGAATGACGCACGTTTCAAAGCCGGTGATGACGGCGCAGGAAATTCTCGCCCAAATTGAGCCGGACACGGAAGTCGTCGGCATTGACGAAGGACAATTTTTCGATATGGAAATTATCCAAGCGGTCAATGAACTCGCCAATCAGGGCAAGCGCGTCATCATCGCCGGACTCGATCAGGATTACACGGGAAAACCGTTCGAGCCGATGCCGCAGCTTTTATCAATCGCCGAATTTATCACGAAAACTCACGCCATCTGCGTCAAATGCGGTCAAACCGCCAATTATTCACAGCGCACTTTCAAGTCCGACGCGCAGGTCGAAGTCGGCGCGGGCGGAAAATACGAAGCCCGCTGCCGCAACTGTTTCGTGCCGCATTCCGATCAGCCGACGGATTTATAAATCATTTACCGTGCTTTAGCGCGAGTTTTAAAAAATTTTCAAACAAAATGCGCCCGTCGCGCGATTCGTTCGGGTGTTCCCACCGTGTCGGATTTTTCGACCAGTCCTCAAACGATTTTTCGAGGTGAAACTGCACGGTGTAAATTAACTGGTTGTCCGAGCGTTTGACCATCATTTGATTTTTGCAGAGATACGCCGTCGCCAGCAGTTCAAAGCCTTCGGGAACGCCTTCGACCTGCAAACCGTGATTTTGCCAAACGCGCAAAATGTCGTCTTCAAGCGTATAATCCTGCCAGATTCCGCTTTCGACATCCGCCACGCCTTCAAAAATCGGGTCGGCGGGATCAACAATTTTGATAAAGCGATATTGGTATTCATTCATTCGCTCCGTGCGTTTTTCCGCCGGATCGAGATTATCCAGAGTTTTCAGTTCCGCGCCGAAACTCATTCCGACCAGTTGGTGCGCGCCGCAGATGGCGAGAACCGGAATGTCCGTCCGCTGAATAAAATTCTTAAAACTTTCGAGATGCGCCGGATTGTAATAATCGAAATCCGACAGCGTACCGCTCATCACAATCGCGTCCGGGTTGAATGATTCGGCGGCTTCGGCAATTTCCGAAAGATGCACGGTCAAAGTTTTCGGCTGGCGCACGAGCCGTAGAACATTCTGCGCGATATTGTTGACCGCCATCGCGGAAATTTTGTTCTCAAAACGCACTTTGCTTTCCGCCGTCCCGTTCCACTCACGCCTTGCAAGCTCGGACAAATCGCTTTCATAGCGCAAAAGATCGTTGACGATCAAAACCTTCGCGTGTTCGATCCGCTGTTCTATCGGTTCATAACGGCAGAATGGGCGATTGTTGTATGGAAAAGGGAGTTCTTCTAAGCTCAGGTCGGTTTTTTTTGATAGCGGCATTTCATCTAACATAAATTTCTTTAATTATATTAACATTTTTGAAAGTTGTAGCAAAAACTTCATCTGTAAAAACTGAACGTGTAATTTACAAATTCAGGAATATTAGTTCAATAATTGATTATTGTCTATTAGCTGCGCTGTTTTGTACTTTGTTTAAATTCGGGCATCAGCGAACCCGCGCCGATTTCTTCGATTTCGTCGCGCATTTGCTTAATTAGAGATGAGCGCATTCGCCCCTTTACGGCGGGAGTTTTGTCTTTGGCAGATTCTTCCAGAAACAAAAGACTTTTGTGCCACGCAGACTCGATTTCATCGGCAAGCGTCGAGATTTTTGAAATATCATACGGCACGGCGATTTCCTGACAGCCGAGCCGCGCGAATATCTGCAAATATCGCGCCGTTGACAAATCCGGGCAGGAAAAGCGTTTGTTGCCGACTTTTAGTTCAACGCCGAGCAGCGTATGTTGGATAATCGCCCGATTTTCACGCCGCGTGATCTCTAACTTATGAGCGCGCGTGCGCTGCGTCCGAACTTTATCTTTATAAATTGCCGGCAGCCACTCCGCGCCCAATTTTTCTTTTATTTCGTCAACGATTTCCATAACCAAAAACCGTTTCATAGAATATCACAATCAGAGCGCGGACGGCTCACCGGGAGCGCGGACGGCTCGTCCGCCTGCGAGCGCGAAACGCGATGAAGCAAAACTTAACATTCCAGCCGCATTAATGACAGCGGGCGTTTCACAACATCGCTTCGCTCGATTGCGGCGGACGAGCCGTCCGCGCTCCGGCTGATGACATTTTCCGTCACCGAATAATTACCAAAAACTGTTATTTGACAAGTTTTGACGCTGCTTAAATTTCTTTTGAAAAATGTCGCGTCGTTTTGTAAACCCTTGTATTTATTGATGTTTTACGAATCAGATAAGTGTCAAAAACATTTGGCACGTCGTTTGTAATGAGTATAGCGAACCTGAAAAAGGGTAAAAAGACTAAACAAAAATATTTGGAGATTGTAAAATTAAAATGAAAATCAAAAATCAAAAAGGTTTCTCGCTGATCGAATTATTAATCGTTGTCGTTATCATCGGCATTATCGCCGCCATCGCCATCCCGAACCTGCTTGCCGCCCGTCGCGGTGCTAACGAAGGTTCGGCTATTTCCTCAATGAGAACATTGCACGGCGCAAATGTGACTTACCAAGCGACCGCCGGAAGCGGTAAGTTTGCAACAGATTTAGCGACATTAAACACTGCCAATTTAATTGATGCCACATTTTCCGGCGCGACGGCTTCTACTGCGCCGAAAAGCGGTTATTTCTTTACTTATGATGGCACAACTGTCGCTAGCACTCCTTCAACATTCAGTTGCGTTGCTAAACCAGCGAGTGCTTCAGGAATTACTGCTACCGGAACTCGCAACTTTCTGATTGCCGAAGATGGCGTTATTTATGCCAGTGCAAATGCGGCTACTGTTCCGGCAATTAGCGCAACTCGTGCTGTGACAAATGCCACACCGCTTAACAACTAATAGTTTGATAATTCAACTCTAGTTTAACGAAAAGCAGAATAAGTTAATTCTTATTCTGCTTATTCCTTTTAAAATCTGGATAGTCGAAAATAATTATTGGGTTAATGCTTTAGTGTGAAAGTTCGCGCGAAGTAAAGGCGTGAACGGAATCGTCATTACTTCGCGCGAACTTCTGCATTTATAAATACCATCCTGTTCGACTACTCAAATCTATGTTTACTTTTGATGCTTCCGAAAATACAAACAAAGAAAATGTCTTTAGTAATTTGCCTTTCGCAATATATAATTTTCAAGGTTAAAACTTACTTTTATCTATTGATTAGTTACATTTTTCGTCATTATTTAAGTTACAAAATATGTAATCGGACCAGTTTTAACATCAATCAAAAATCACTGCAAAATCTGAAAATGTGTAAAAAGCCTTGTGTTTGTTGAGGTATCCATCGTTTTTGTTTCTGAAAATCCTGTGGCACATTGTTTGTAATAAGTATAAGTGAACCTAAAGAGGTAAAAGACTAAAACAAGAATATTTGGAGATTGTAAAATTAAAATGAAAAAGAATCAAAAAGGTTTCTCGCTGATCGAATTATTAATCGTCGTCGTTATCATCGGCATTATCGCCGCCATCGCTATCCCGAACTTGCTTGCCGCGCGTCGCGGTGCTAACGAAGGTTCGGCTATTTCCTCAATGAGAACATTTCACGGCGCGAATGTTACTTACCAAGCGACCGCCGGAAGCGGTAAATTTGCACAGCTTGTGACAGACCTGACAGGTGCTGGCTTAATTGACGGCACATTTGCCGCTGCAATGGCAGTGGCAACTCCCGCTGGTGGAGCAACGGCAAAAAGCGGCTACTTATTCAATTATTCGCCCTCTGCTTCCACTGTTACCCCTTCAACCTTTACTTTAGTATCTTTCCCTTCAAGCGCAACGGGAATTACAGCTACCGGAACACGTTCATTCTTCATAGACGAATCAGGTGTGATCCGTGCCGAACCAGTTACGGCTGCTGGCACAGCTAGAGCATCTTTAGCATCAAATGCACTTAACAACTAATAATTTATCAAATTAGATGTTGATTAAAAGCAGAATGAGAAAGGTCTTATTCTGCTTTTTCCTTAAAAAGACTTACTTCTGATAATATCCATCCAATGTGGAGGAATAACCACCAATGAAAAAAAATCAAAAAGGTTTCTCGCTGATCGAATTATTAATCGTCGTTGTCATCATCGGCATCATCGCCGCTATCGCCATCCCGAACTTGCTGGCTTCGCGTCGTTCCGCTAACGAAGGTTCGGCAATTTCCTTAATGAGAACAATTCACAGTTCCAATGTCGCATATCAAACCAGCGTTGGAAGCGGCAAGTTCGCGCTTAATTTGGCGACATTAAAAAATGCCGGTTTAATTGACAGCAGTGCCGCCGGCGCAACTACTCCGGCTACTGCTAAAAGTGGATATTATTTTACTTACGATGGTTTGGATGTGAGCGGCGACCCTTCAAATTACAACGTAATTGCGAAACCGGCATCTTCTAGCGCGATAACCGCCACCGGAACGCAGGAATTTTTTGTTGATGGTTCGGGTGTTATTCGTGTCGCCGCGACCGGTGTTTCAGTAACCTCACCTGCGCTTAACAAATAACCTGCTTGAAATTATCAAGTATAACTTCGAGCCTGAAAATTAATTGCAATTTTCGTCATAATTACTCACAAAAAATGTTATTCGGCAAGTTTTAAATTCACAGGAATTTTGTTCAGAAAATATCAAATATAATTAAAACCCCCGTATTTGTTCAGTTATAAATTAATTTCATATCGAAAATCTTCTGGCACGTCAGTTGTAAAGAATAATAACGAGTTTAAAAAACATAAAAACATAAATTATCTCAGGAGAATATAAAATTAAAATGAAAATCAAAAATCAAAAAGGTTTCTCGCTAATCGAATTATTAATCGTCGTGGTCATCATCGGCATTATCGCCGCCATCGCCAT
Source organism: Pyrinomonadaceae bacterium (assembly GCA_965217575.1). GTDB lineage: Bacteria > Acidobacteriota > Blastocatellia > Pyrinomonadales > Pyrinomonadaceae. Next base: position 3,573,716 of record OZ244558.1, read on the forward strand.
CCCGAATCTGCTCGCCGCGCGTCGCGGTGCTAACGAAGGTTCGGCAATTTCGTCAATGAGAACATTTCACGGTGCGAATGTGACTTATCAGGCGACTGCCGGAAGCGGTTTATTTGCGGCAACTGTGGCAGATTTAACAAGTGCCAGTTTAATTGACGCTACATTTGGCGCGGCAATGGCAAAAGCCGCTTATGGAACTACACCGAAAAGTGGTTATCTTTTTCAATATGACCCGATAGTTGCGACCACTCCTTCAACATTCACACTCAAATCAAAACCTTCAACAGTGAATGCTATCACGGGAACCGGTACGCGCGCGTTTTTTATTGATGAATCGGGTGTCATCCGTGCGGTAGCGGCTGGAACAAATCCAACATCCAGTTCACCTGCGCTCAATAACTAATAGTTTGATGATTCAAAATTAGGTTTTCCTACGGCAAGTAAAGTGAGATTTATCTTCTCACTTTACTTGTAATTTTCGTTAATACCTTTGAAATCTCGCCTCCTCTTTCCTCTCACATTACGATTTTGCGTCGCGCTCAGAATTGATAAACAAATATCAATCAAATTGCTTGTATCGAAAATTGTCGCTCGTTAAATTCTTGATGAAAACTTTTTTTGTGAAATTTCTGCAAGACGAGAAATTTTGTCTGCTGATTATTGCCGCCGTCGCCTTCGCGGTAATGCTGCCCGTTTTAATCATTGGTCTGCCTTACGGTTACGATTTGCCGCATCATTATCAGTGCGCGACGACCTTTTACGAATCAATTTTAACGGGAAATTTTTATCCGTCGTGGTCGCTCAATCGCAATTTCGGTTACGGCGGAATGGAAACGCGGCTTTATCCGCCGATTTCGCATTATACGCTTGCCGTATTTTATTTGATTACCGGAAGTTGGCATATTGCGTCGTGGCTGGTTCTCACTTTATTTACTTTTCTGGGCGGTTTGGCGGTTTATCTGTGGGCGCGTGAATATATGCCCGCCAAACAAGCCGTTTTCGCCGGATGTATTTACATTCTTCTTCCTTATCATCTTAATCAAATCCATAATACGTTCTTCTATGCCGAGTATGTCGGCAGTTCTTTACTGCCGTTTACGTTCGTTTATATTTCACGCATTTGCCGGCGCGGAAAAACGTCGGACATTATCGGATTGGCGGTTTCTTTCGCCGTTCTGATTTTAACTCACTTGCCGCTGACGGTGATCGGTTCAATTTGTTTCGCGCTTTACGGAATGTCGCTTCTGCGGCGTGAAAAAATTTGGTCGCAAACCGTAAAATTAGCGATTGGCGCGTTTGGCGGTTTGGCGGCAAGCTCTTTCTTTTGGGTTAAGGTTTTACAGGAAAGAGATTTGCTTGCCAAAACAGTCATTTATCCTGATCCGTGGCTTGATTACCGATTCCATTTTCTTCTCACGCCGATTCAAACCTTTACCGGCGATCTGCAAATTAGAATCTATGAAACCGCGACGTTTTTCTATGATTTGATGTTTTTATACACGATCATTCTCGCGCTTGGCTGTACCGTTCCTTTTTTTATTTGGTCAAAGAAAAAAGATAATCTCACCGGCGTTTGGGTGGTTTTTGCCGTTTCGGTTTTTCTCACAATTCCTTTCAGCCGTTTTGTTTGGGACGCGTCGCCGCTTTTACAGGAAGTTCAATTTCCGTGGCGTTGGCTTTCCATCGTCAGCATCACCACCGCCGTTCTTTCGGCAAGCAAATTAAATTATTTGGTCGAGTGGTTCAAAGACAAAAAACGTCCGTTCGCCTTATTAATCGCCAGCAGCATTTTATTTGTCATTACTTTTTCGATCAGTCAGATAATTCGTCCCGCGCCGTTTATTCCGAAAGAAGCAGTCGCTTCGATGATGGAGAAAAATGCCAAAGCCGAAGGTTTTACTTTCTGGTGGACGATCTGGACGAGAAAAGAAGCGTTTGATATCAAAGACAAAGTTTTAGCCGCCGGTCGTGAAGTTCAAATCGAAAACTGGACGGCAACCGAAAAAGATTTTCAAATCTCGGCAGGCAAAGCGGAAAATGCCCGAATCGCCATTTTCTATCATCCGAATTGGAAAGCAACAGTAAATAATATTCCGGTTGAAACAAAGCCTGATGAAAATGGCGCGATTCTCATTCCGATTTCCAATCAAGTATCAAACGTAAAAGTGTTTTTTCAAGAAACCTTTTTGGTGAAAATTTCACAATGGATGTCGGCTGGTACTTGGCTTTCGATAATTTTTTTACTCGGAAATTTACTCAAAAGAAAATTTGCCTCACTGAATGATTAAGTTTTTACAGTTCATTCTTCATTTACAAACAAAAAATATCTGTCAATTCAAAAACCATAGGAGAAAATTATGAAAATTGGAATTATTGGAGCTGGACCTGCCGGAATTACTGCTGCCTACCAATTGGCAAAAGAAAATGTTTCAGTTGATGTTTTTGAAGCGAGCGAAAGCGTCGGCGGTATGGCAAAAACGATTAATCTTTGGAATCAAAAGGTTGATTTAGGACCGCACCGCTTTTTTAGTAATGACCCGCGCGTCAATAAAGTCTGGCTCGAACTTGTCGGCTCCGATTACGAAATGGTTAATCGCCTGACCAGAATTTATTACAAAAACAAGTTTTTTTATTATCCGCTCAAACCTCTAAATGCTCTGAATCAGTTAGGCGTTGTAGAAGCTGCAAATTGTATGTTGAGTTTCGCAAAGGAAAATTTATTGCCTGAAAGTAATTCTTCGGCTTCCGGTGACGAATCTTTTGAAGCGTGGGTGGTTAAAAAATTCGGCAGACGACTTTTTGAAATTTTCTTCAAAACTTACAGCGAAAAACTATGGGGAATTTCGTGCGACGAGTTGGACGCGGATTTTGCGGCGCAGCGGATTAAAAAACTGTCGCTGATGGAAGCTATTAAAGGTGCTTTCAAGGGAAACAAAGACAATCAACACAAAACTTTGGTTGACACTTTTGCTTATCCACACGAAGGCTCAGGAGTCGTTTACCAAAAAATGGCGGACTTTGTGCAAAACTCCGGCAGCAATGTATTTTGCCAAACTCCGGTTAGGCGGGTTTGTACCGAAAACAATAAAGTTGTCGGTTTAGAACTAATGAACGGTGAATTTCGCGCTTATGACCGAATTATTTCAACGATGCCCTTAACAAGAATGGTTTCACAACTGCCGGAAGTGCCGGAAAAAGTCGTTAATCTGGCAAGCTCATTGAAATTTAGAAATACGATTTTGGTTTTTCTAAAAGTTGAGGCTGTAGATTTATTTCCCGACAACTGGCTTTATATTCACGCCGATAATCTGCGAACCGGACGCATTACAAATTTTCGCAACTGGTCACCTGAACTTTACGGAGATGAAAAAAGCAGTATTTTGGCTCTGGAATACTGGTGCTATGATGAAGACGAAATTTGGACAAGCGAGAATGAAAATTTAGTCGCTCTCGCCAGTGAAGAAATGAAAAAAACCGGATTGATTGGCGATGCAGTCATTTCAGACGGATACGTTCACCGCGTCAAAAACTGCTATCCTGTTTACAATCGCGGCTATAAGGAGAATTTGAAACCGATTGAAGAGTATTTGGATTCGATTGAGAATCTTGATGTAATCGGCAGATATGGCGCATTCAAGTACAACAATCAAGATCACAGTATTTTGATGGGAATTTTAGCGGCAAGTAATATTTCTCAAGGCACAAAACACAATCTTTGGGACATTAATACAGATTACGAATACCAGGAATCAGCCGAGATTGGCGAAACCGGATTAGACAAACCGGAACTTGATAATCAAAATTTGCCTTTGCCCAATTATGCGTTTGTCGGACAATCAAACCTGAATAATCAAGCTCAAGTTTTGCGAGTTACAGATTAACTTCAATTTTATGGAAAGCCAATTTGCATTGGAACCTGATTCATCGAAAAGTAGAAGCCTTTTTTTAGCGCGGTTGCTCCGTAAAAATTGGCTTTTGGTTTTGTCTTTTGGAATAATCGGATTCATTTTACCAATGTTTTACGGATACGCCAGCGGTTTTCCCGTTCCGCACATTCACGACGAATTTAGTTATTTGCTGGCTGCTGATACTTATGCTCACGGAAGACTGACCAATCTGACTCCCGTCGCTTGGGAAAACTTTGAGGCACCTCACATCTTAGTTAAACCAAGTTATATGTCGAAATATCCGCCAATGCAGGGATTATTTCTGGCAGCCGGACAAGTTTTGTTCGGGCATCCGGCTTTTGGCGTTTGGATTTCCTGCGGAGTGGCGGCGGCAGCATTTTTCTGGATGATGCTCGCTTGGACTGGTAAGCGATGGGCTATTCTCGGAACTTTGCTAATGATTCTGTTTATTGGAGTTAACAGTTATTGGGCGCAAAGCTATTGGGGAGGAATGGTCGCAGCGGCAGGTGGGGCTTTATTTTTCGGCGGTTTTCGTCGAATCTTTAAAAATTTATCAATTAGTTCAACAATGTTTATGTTACTGGGCGGGATTGTTTTGGTTAATTCTCGTCCGTTTGAAGGAACTGTAACAATGCTTCCTGCCTTGTTTGTCCTTTTAATCTGGCTTTTACGCGATAGAAGAAAATCCTTTGCACAAAAATTTTCAAAGATTATTTTGCCGGGTGTGCTGATTACCGGAATCGCGCTTTCAGCAATGGCTTATTATAATTATAGATTAACGGGCGACGCTTTGAGATTTGCTTACACCAAGCATCAATCACAATACTTTTCAACTCCGTTATTTATTTTTCAATCTCCCGCCGAATCAAATCTTCAAGGACATCCACGCTTACAGGAACTTTATAATTCTTTAACCTGTTCTGATCCAATCAGACATTTGGAAGTATATGGTTTGCCGCGTCTTCAATTTCTTTACCCTATTTATGCGCTAACCTATCTTTTAATATTTTTCCCTTTATTTCTATTGTCGCCGCCGCTCGGCTTGTTTTTCTATGTTTCAATAATCCTTTTAGCTTTTAGGAACAAATGGTTATCATTGATTATTGGAACAATATTATTCACCTTTTGTTGTATGTCAATAGCAACTTATTGGGACAATTTTCATTATGAAGCACCAATTACTTGCTGTTTTTATCTTTTAATTGTGGAAGGTTTTAGAAAATTTTTAGAGGTTAGCAAAAAAGGTTCGCAAAAGAAACTTGTCATTCTCCTGCTTGTATTATTAACAGCAACTTCTTATGGTTATCAAATACTTTACACCTCAGAATGGTTCTTTCCAGTACAGAGCGCAACAAGAAATAAAGATTTTTCAAACTTGACCTTAAATTTAGATCAATCACTTGAAATAGCTATTCCTGAGAAGACAACTTATCTTAAATCAGTTGTTGAAAAAGCGGCTGAGAGAAATAACAAGAAGTATTTAGCAATCGTTTCATACAGCAATGAATATACTTTTCTTGAAGATATTGTTTACAACAAAGCAGATATTGACAGTTCCAAACTAATTTGGGCTTACGATTTAGGGGAAGAAAAAAACAAAAAGCTGTTAGATTATTACAAAGACCGCAAAGTGCTGAGAGTTAAAATTTCAGGCTCAAAGATGAAAATTGACCCTTATCAATAGCCTTTGAAACAATCGTTACAAATAGATATTCATTTTTATCCAAAATAATATGCAGAGAAGTTATATAAATGCTGTTAATCTAGCAAATCTTCCAGCAAATCATCCTGCGAAAAAAGTATGATAGAAAACTGAAAGACTAAAAACGAAAGCTGCGAAACGACCGTGCGAAAATATCACTTGATATTTTCGCACGGTCGTTTCGCAGCTTTCAATTTTAATTTTTGCGCCAAACACGGTAAAAGCATCAACGAATTCGGCAGGGAAGTTTTTGAAGCGGCAATGAAAGGTTAAAAGTTAATAAACCAAAGCGAATTTTGATCGAGCGTTTAATGCAGTGCGGCGGAAGCCCGCACACTGTAAACTGGTTCTTAAAGTTTCGGAACCTGGAAAATCTCGCTCAAATTCATTTTGAAACCGGGCAAAATTTCTTCACTGTCCAGTTCGTCGGTTTCGGTTAAAATCCTGACATTCGTGCGCGAAAAATAGACGCTCAGGGTTCGGCTTTCGGGCGAAATGATCCAAACCTGGTTTACGCCGAAGGTGAAATATTCGGTGATCTTTTCCTGCACATCTTCATAATCGTCAGTCGGCGAAATCACTTCAACTGCCAAATCCGGCGCGATGTGCCAGCGGCTCGATTCGTCCTCGCCGGACGCGGGAAAACGTGCAAATGATACAAAGGCGATGTCGGGAACGCGGCTCAGTTTTTCGGCAAATTCAAAATGGGTTTCCGTATAAACCGCGCCTAAGTTGTTTTCCTCAACGTGCAAAAGTAATTTCGCAGTAATTTTTGCTTGTATTCTTCCGTGAATCGGACTCGGCATCGAACGCTCCTTGATTTCTCCGTAAACGATTTCATATCTGCCCGAACTGTAAATTTCCTCTTCAAATTCGGGGGTCAGCGCAATTTTTCGTCGCGCCGCATCTGTTTTCGGAACGAGCCAAACTTCCGGTGGTTTAACGTCGGAGTTTTCTGTCATTGACGGCATATCTTTTCACCTCGGAAGCATTTTAACATAAAAGAAATTCGAGTCGGTTTGTAAAAATAAAATCGTCATTGAACAATTAATTTTTTTATTGCATAAAATCATAAATGTTTTATAATAATTAAGTCCTTTTCTTCGTGCGACTCTCAAATAACATCCCTTCAATCTTTATCTGGTAAATTATGAATCGAATTCCGGTTATCGCTCGCAATACATTTCGTGAAGCCGTCCGCGACCGCGTTTTGTATAATTTAGTCGTTTTTGTGCTGTTGATTACGGGCGGCGCGGTTTTTCTCGGCGAACTGACTGCCGGACAGGAAGCGCGGACGATTGTTGATCTCGGTTTGAACGCAATGTTGATTTTCGGCGTTTTTATTGCGATTTTTGTCGGGGTCAGTTTGGTCAGCAAAGAAATTGAAAAACGGACGGTTTACGTGATTTTCTCCAAACCAATCGGACGCGGCGAGTTTATCATCGGCAAATATCTCGGTTTGTGTCTGACTCTGCTCGTCAATGTTTTAATAATGGGCGTGGGCGTTTCGCTGGCGATTCTTTACGTCGGCGGCGGAAATTTGGCGGCGACGATTTGGGGCGCGGTCGGGCTGATTTTTCTCGAACTGATGATTTTAACGGCGGTGGCGATTCTTTTTTCGTCGTTTTCGTCGCCCGCGCTGTCCGCGCTTTTAACTTTTTTTGTATTTATCATCGGAAATTTCAGCGCGTCGCTGCGCGATTTCGCCGCCAATCTCGGTTCGCCTTTTACCAAAATATTTTTCGACGCGCTGTATCACGCGCTGCCGAATTTGTCGTTTTATAATTTCACGACCAACGCCGCGCACGGCGACGTTCCGACGGCGGCAATGTTCGGCGGCGGAATTTTATATGCGGTCGTTTACATCGTAATTTTGCTGACCGCGACGGTTCTTATTTTCAGTCGGCGAAATTTCAAGTGATTTTATTGTAAGGATGATCCCTTGTGGTCGCCCGTCTTCTTGTGGTCGCCCGTCTTATTATGAAAACGTCTGCTAAACAAACAATTTTTACGATTGCCGTTATTCTCGCCTGTTTTGCGGCGGTTTTTGTTTTGAGCAATTTTCTTGAAAAAAACAAACCGCAATTGCCGGAAAGTTACGCCGATGAAGATTTGACTTTGCAGGGCGCGAAATTGAAGGGTTTTTCGCTCGGTTTTGAAGGTTTAATCGCCGATTGGTACTGGATGAAATCTCTGCGGTATCTCGGCGATAAAGTTCTCAATAGCAAGCAGGATTTCAGTTTGGACGATCTCAGTTCCTTAAATCCGCGCCTGCTCTATCCGTATTTGAACAACGCGACCGATTTAGACCCGAAATTTTTCAGCGTTTACGAATTCGGCGCGACGGTGCTGCCCGCGATTGACAAACAGCAGGCGATAAAATTGACGCAGAAGGGAATTGACAATAACCCGAATAACTGGCGGCTTTATCAATATCTCGGTTTTATTTACTGGCGTTTGGAAAATTATCAAAAAGCCGCCGAAGTTTACGAAAAAGGTTCACAGATCGAAGGCGCGCCGGATTTTATGAAAATGATGGCGGCGAAAATGAAATCCGCCGGCGGCAACCGCGAAACCGCCCGCGAAATTTATCAGCAGATGTTTGACGACGCGCAGGATGAACAGTCAAAAGAAACCGCGCGGCTGCGGTTGCTTGAACTCGATTCACTGAACGAGCGCGACGCGATTCGTGCCGCGCTGCAAACTTTCAGGGAAAAAAATAACCGCTGCGCGAACGGTTGGCGCGAAATTCTGCCGCTTCTGCAAAACGTTAAATTGAACGGCGGCAAAGATTTTCGCGTTGATAACGCGTCAAATTTAGTTGATCCGAGCGGCGCGCCGTATATTTTGGATACGGAAAAATGTGACGTGCAGCTCGACCGTGAAGAAACAAAAATCCCGCTGAACTAAACCGGCAGCGTCGGTAAGGTTAGAAGGTTGAATGCGTTGTTCTATCTGATCCTCGGACAGTGATGAACCTTCTTGCGCTGTTCGCGCTCGAAGGCGGACAGGCTGCCCGCGTTCAAAAAAAAATTATGAACCACATCATCGAAATCGAAAATTTGTCGAAAGATTACGAAGTCGGCTTTTGGAAAAAGAAGAAAGTTCGCGCTCTGGACGGTTTGACGCTCAATGTCGAAGGCGGACAGATTTTCGGTTTTCTCGGCGGCAACGGCGCGGGTAAAACGACAACGATTAAAATTTTGATGTCGCTGATGTTCCCGACGACCGGCACTGCCAGGATTTTGGGCGAAAATATTTCAAACGTGAAAATGCACTCGCGGATCGGTTATTGTCCCGAAAATCCTTATTTTTACGATTATCTGAAAGCCTCGGAACTGATGAACTATTTTGGCGAGCTGTGCGGATTAGGCGCGGCGCAAAGAAAACGAAAAACCGCCGAACTTTTGACGAAAGTCGGTTTGGACGAAAAGGATTGGAACAAACAGCTTCGCAAATTTTCCAAAGGAATGCTGCAAAGAGTCGGTTTAGCGCAGAGTTTGATAAATGAACCAGAAATTGTTTTTTTCGACGAACCAATGTCCGGGCTTGATCCGATTGGACGGCGCGAAATCCGCGAATTAATCGCCGAACTACGCGACGGCGGGACGACCGTTTTTATGTCAACGCACATTTTGTCGGACATCGAAGCGTTATGCGATAACGTAGCGATTCTGCGAAAGGGAAAACTCGCGGCGACCGGAAAACTCGATGATTTATTGTCGCAAAGCGGCGAAACGCAGCAGTTTGAGATCACTTTGAAAGGAATTTCAGCGGAAGATTTAAGCAATCAAATCGCCGGCATCGCGGGCGCGGCGATTTTTGCCAAACCCAACGGCGCGAATATTCAGGTTTCAGACGAAAACGACATCGAAAAAGTTTTGCAAATCAATAAAAATGCGGGCGGCAGTTTGGTTTCCGTCCAGCCGGTGAAGCAATCGCTCGAAGAACTTTTTGTTAGAGAAACCGACTAGCGATAATGACGAATCACGAATTATTATCGGATAAAATTATGATTCGTGATTCGTCATTGCGAAATTATTTCATATTTAAGTTTTTCATCAAAAACCCGTAAACATCGGCTTGTTCTTCGATTTGCTTGGATGTCGGTTTGCCCGCGCCGTGTCCGGCGTTGGTTTCAATGCGAATTAAAACCGGCGCGTCGCCCGCCTGCGCTTCCTGCAAAGTCGCGGCGTATTTGAAGCTGTGCGCTGGAACAACGCGGTCGTCGTGGTCGGAAGTCGTCACTAAGACCGCCGGATATTTCGTGCCTTCTTTAATGTTATGAAGCGGCGAATATTTGTAAATCGCGGCGAATTCGTCGGCGTTATCGCTTGAGCCGTAATCCGAAGTCCACGCGCGTCCGATGGTAAATTTTTGAAAGCGTAGCATATCCATCACGCCGACGGCGGGAAGTGCCGCGCCGAACAAATCCGGTCGCTGATTGAGCGTCGCGCCGATTAACAACCCGCCGTTTGAACCGCCGGAAATCGCTAATTTGCTCGGCTGCGTATATTTATTTTTGATTAAATATTCCGCTGCGCCGATGAAATCGTCAAAGACATTTTGTTTTTGCAGTTTCGTTCCGGCTTTGTGCCATTCTTCGCCGTATTCGCCGCCGCCGCGCAGATTCGGCACGGCGTAAACGCCGCCGTTTTCCATCCAGACAATGCGCGAAACCGAAAACGCCGGAGTCAGCGAAATGTTGAAACCGCCGTAAGCATACAGCAGCGTCGGGTTGTTGCCGTCAAGTTTTAAGCCTTTTTTATGGACGATGAACATCGGAATCAGCGTGCCGTCTTTGCTCGCGTATTTGACCTGTTTGACTTCGTAATTGTTCGGGTCGAACTTTACATCGGATTTGCGAAAAATCTCTGATTTACCGGTTTTCATATCGTATCGGTAAATGGTCGGCGGCGCGTTGAAACTCGAATAAGTATAAAAAGTTTCGGTGTCGTAGCGTTTGCCGCCGAATCCGTTCGCCGTGCCGATGCCGGGTAAATCTACGTTTCTGACGAATTTGCCTTTCAAATCGTAAATGCGAATCTGCGTGTAAGCGTCTTTCAGATAATTGCCGACAAATTGATTGTTAATAAAATCAACACTGCCGAGCGTTTCTTTGGCTTGCGGCACGACTTCTTTCCACGTCAAATCTTTGTCCAAAACATCAACCATCACGATACGACCGAGCGGCGCGTCTTTGTCGGTGCGAAAGTAAAATTTCGAGCCGTCATTGCCGATAAAACTGTAATCGGCGACGAGTTTATCAACGACCGGAATAATCGGCGCGCGTTCCATCGTCAGGTTTTTGACGAAAACCATATTCGTCGGCGCGGTGCCTTTCGTCACGCTGATGACGAGCCAGTTGCCGTCTTCGGTAACATCGCCGCCGATGCCCATTTCTTTATCGTCGGGACGTTCATAAACAAGAGCGTCTTCCGATTGCGGCGTACCGAGTTTGTGATAGTAAAGTTTTTGAAAATAGTTGATGCGCGTTAATTTCGATTTTTCGTCGGCTTCGGGAAAACGCGAATAGTAAACGCCTTTTTCGTCTTTCGTCCAAGACGCGCCGGAAAATTTGATGTTTTCCAAAACATCGGGCAAGTCTTTGCCGTCGGCGACATCGCGGAAATGCCACGTCTGCCAATCAGAACCGGCACCCGATAAGCCGTAAGCCAGTATTTTGCCGTCATCGGAAATCGCCATCCCGGACAGCGCGACCGTGCCGTCGGTTGAAAGTTTGTTCGGGTCAAGCAGCACGCGCCCCGCATCTTTGACCGAATCGGCGACGTACAGAACCGACTGATTCTGCAAACCGTCATTCTTGGAATAAAAATATTTGTCGCCTCTCTTAACCGGCGCGGAATATTTTTCGTAATTCCACAGTTCGGTCAAACGTTTCTTCAACTGTTCGCGTTCGGGAATTTGATTAAGATAATTAAAAGTTACCTTGTTTTCCGCCTGCACCCACGCTTTCGTTTCGGCGGAATTGTCATCTTCGAGCCAGCGATACGGATCGGCGACTTTCGTGCCGTGATAATCGTCAACCTGATCAACCTTCTTGGTTTTCGGATATTCAATTTTCGTTTGAGAAAAAGCATTGGCGGTAAAAATCATAGAAATTAAGAGAACAAAACCTAATCTGGAAATTATTTCGCGCATATTACCTCACAAAAAGTTTTCTTAAGTATAATGCGCGTTTGATGTCAGACAAAACGTCAAAGTTGGATTTGGGAAGCGCGGCGCGGAAACCGGAACAGATGAACGCTTTACTTTGGCGCGCCGCCGGCGGCGGATTGTTAAACTAGCAAAGCGTAAAATCCGGCAAAAGAAGAAAACTCCGGTTAAAGGTACTTTTCGGCAAATTGATAACCGCAAAAAACGGATAAGACTGTCGAAAGAATAACAATGACTTTGCCGAGGTGAGTTTTATTCGGCTGACAGAAACAGAAGATATAAAAGCGGCGGATATATTCTCCCGGCACTCAAAACGGTATCTCAGCCTGACTAAAAACAAGAATAAGTCAATCCGCACACGTAACAATAGCACCATTTGTAAGAAATTATCCACACATAATTTTCTGGATTGGATACTGAATAAAATTTCCCGCCGAGCAGGTGTATAGTTACTTTACAGAAAAATAAGTCGTGCATAATCAGCATTTGAGTATTTAATACGAAAAAAATGTGAACCAAATATACATATTCTCCTTGAAAACTTAGAAGAGTTGCTTTCCGCCGTTTGCGTTTTCTAAGTTACTATAAATAAAGAACTTATGGTTAAACAAAAGCCGAATCCAACAGTGGCACGACAGTTGTAATAGTAAGGGCAGAACGAAGCAATACGCTTAAAAACAAAACCTAAAAATCTAAGGAGACAAAACAATGAAAGGAATGATGATGAGTGACTAATTAAAGTCAAAAAATTAAGTTCTTTACAGCAAGGAACGCGGCAATTAAAACTTAAAAACTGCAAGATAAAAGGAGAACAAAACAATGAAAGGAATGATGATGAGTGACTAACAAATTTCTAAGTATGTCTTCACCTTATGATACAGACCAATTTCCCGCAAAAAAAGCAGCTTCGTTGATAATCAACGAAGCTGCTTTTTTTTATTCTGTATTTTCCCGCAAAGAAAAGGGCTTCGATGCTGACGCGCGAGGGAGAAAACATCGCTGAAAACAGCCGCTCTCTGGTTATTTTCAGTATCCTGATAAGATGAAAGAGTATTAAGATGTTCTTCGCTCTTTTGAAAACTTTAGAGACAACGGATTGGCAGCCGAAACGTGCGATTGTTTGAGATTGCGGTTCAGAAAAATGACTTTTAATATAAATATCGCCGCCTTATCGAAGGATACTGGTTTCAAACAAAAATGACGCATCTGATTGGAGCGCAAGCGGCTCGCTTGCATCGTTCGAGGCTTTGCGAGAACGGAACCGCCCGCGCCTTGACCTGAAAGTTTTGAGCCATCGAGAGGCGCGTCTGTTCTTACTTCGCGCGAACCGATGGCAAGCGAGCCGCTTGCGCTCCGGTTATTACGTCTTTCTCAATTTGAGTTGGTATAATTATTGTTTCGCTCCGCATTAAAAACGGCGTGTTTCGGCGAAACAGAATTTCGTTACAAAACTATTGCGGCTGCTTCTTCGACTAAACGCTTTTGTAGTTCGATTTGAAAGGATTTTGATGCGTTTTGAATTTTAATTTTGTAACATTTGGTCGGTTTTTTCCATCCGAACTTTTAAGATGCGCCGTTTATCAACTTTTTCCACCTTGAACAAATGACCGTCAAAATTTACGCTTTCGCCTTCGTTTAAGATTTGTCCCGCTTCCGACATCAAAAAACCCGCGACTGTCGTGTAGCTTTCCGATACCGGCAGACTTAAATCCATCTGTCGGTTTAACTCCCGAATAGCGAGTCCGCCGTCAATAACATAACTGCCGTCCGCTTCCTCAGTAATCTGCGCGCTATCTTCCTCGTCGTGTTCGTCGGAAATATCGCCGACGATTTCTTCGAGCAAATCTTCGAGCGTGATAATGCCTTCCACGCCGCCGTGTTCGTCAACCACAAAACCGAAATGAAATTTTTCTTTCTGCATCTGGCGCAGAACGTCTTCCAAACGCGCGTTATCAACTACGTAAAAAGGCTTTTTCAAAACCCGTTCCAACTTGAACATCCGCGATTTAACGAGCAGATACTGCATTATATCTTTGCCGTGCAGCACGCCACGCACGTCGTCGAGCGAATCGCCGTAAACCGGCAGCCGCGAGTAACCGTGTTCACGAAACGCTTTGGCGATTTCTTCAAGCGTCGAACTTGCCGGAATCGCCACGATTTCCGTGCGCGGAATCATCGCTTCACGGACGGTTGTTTCGGAAAATTCAAAAACCTGATCAATGAGATTACGTTCTTCTTCATTTAAAAGACCGCTTTCCTGCGAAAGTTTAACGAGCTGGCGGATTTCTTCTTCCGTGTAAATTGAAGCGTGGTCGAGCGAAGAAGTTAAGCCGAGAACTTTGCCGATAGCTCCGCCCGCCTTATTTAAAACCCACAGAATCGGTGAAAAAATCTTGGCGAACAATTCGAGCGGGCGCGCCGCGAACAGCGCGAAGGTTTCGGATTTTTCGAGCGCGAACATCTTCGGCACGAGTTCGCCCAGAACGACGTGCAGAAACGTAATCACGCTGAAGGAAATGACGATTGCCACGCCGTGCGCGATATATCCTGCGGTGCCTTCACTGGCGATGCGGGCGGCAATCGGTTCGAGAATTTCAGCCACGGTCGGTTCACCGATCCAGCCGAGAGCGAGCGAAGCCAAAGTTACGCCGAGCTGCACGGCGGAAATAAACCGCGTCGGATTATTGAGTAGCCGCAACGCCGCCAGCGCGCTTTTGCCGCCTTCTTCGGCGCGGGTTTCGATTCGCTGTTTCCGCACGGAAACCAGCGCGAATTCCGACGCGACGAAAAACGCGTTGAGTCCGACGATGAAAAAAATTAGAAAAAATTCGATTAATGCTTCGGTCAGAGTAATTGAAGCGGTCGTTTCGCTAACTTGAAGTAAAAATAAAATACTACCGGCAGGATCATCCATTGTTTGAGTTTTAGTTGTCGAATTGTGATCTGCGGCTCAAAAGCCGCGCACATTCCCTCCAAATTTTAATTTTCCGTTTGAAACGGTCAGTAGTTTTCGATTATACCATAATTTTCTTCTTGTAAAATATCTAAAGTTTCCTGAATGAGCGGCTGGCACGAACCGCAGCCGCCGCCCGCGCCGCAACATTTCGTGACTTCTTCGACGGTCTCAAGCGTGTTCGCTCTTATTACGTTCTCGATAGTTTCTTCGGAAATACCGAAACAAGTGCAGATTAATGCCGTTTCACTGCTGAATTCTGTAATCTGAGACGCGCGAAAATCGGCAAAAGCCGTTTGTGCCGCCTCGAGACAAAGTTTCAGACAGTGCCGGCGCGGGTCGGGAAAATTTCCCAGTTCGTTTTCGATTTGAAGCGTCAAAAATTCCCTGTCTGAGCCGTGCATCTCGTTTAATCGCCTTCCGACGATTTTATCCGCCAAAGCATCTGCCGCCGCGATCAAAAATCCGCAACCGTTTGATTTGAATTTGGCAGCGAGAATTTTTTTCGTTTCAACTTCAATTTGCAGATAAAATCGCCCAAACGCGCCGCAGACAAAACTTGCGCTTGTTCCGACGGCATTCGCGCCGTTCAATTCTCCGGCATTTTTCGGCTGCTGAAATCTTTCGTTAATTCTTTCGGGATAAAAACTCACCGGTAAATGGTAAATGGTAAATGGTAAATGGTAAATGGCGAATCATTAGCTTTCGTCGTTCAATTCCATTTCAATGACAAATTCAATGACAAAAATAAAAGCTTTGCCATAAGAAAAATTGAACGCTTTTTCTTGACCTATAACTAAAATAAAGGCATTCTTATCAAGAATGCTTCCCGTAACCGAACTCGAAAACCCGAAAACCGCGAATATTGATCAATTGCCGACGCTCGCGGCGATTCGTCTGATAAACGACGAAGATCAAATCGTCGCGGCGGCGGTTGAAAAAGTTTTGCCCGAAATCGCGGAAACGATAGATAAAATTGTTGAACGACTGCAAAACGGCGGGCGATTATTTTACGTCGGAACGGGAACGAGCGGACGACTCGGCGTTTTGGACGCGAGCGAACTGCCGCCGACATTCGGCGTGTCTTATAATTTGGTGCAGGGAATCATCGCGGGCGGTTACGACGCGCTTTACAAAGCGACGGAAAGTTCGGAAGACGATAAAGAAGCTGGAGCAAGAGATTTGCAAAACCGCGAGTTGAATGAAAAAGACGCGGTTATCAGCATCGCCGCTTCCGGCAGAACGCCTTATACAATCGGCGCGGTCGAATACGCGAAAAATTCGGGCTGTTTCACGGCTGGCATCACCTGTGTTCCCGAATCTTTGATTACGCAAATCGCGGAAATTGCGATTGTGCCAATCGTCGGCGCGGAAGTCATCGCCGGTTCGTCGCGGATGAAAGCGGGAACGGCGCAGAAGATGGTTTTGAATATGATTTCAACCGCCGCGATGATCAAACTCGGCTACGTCAAAGGCAATCGGATGACGAACGTGAAATCGTCGAATGCGAAATTGAAAGAGCGCAGTTTGCGAATTTTAATGGCGGAAACCGACTTAAACGAAACGGCGGCGCAATATTTAATGAACGAAGCGCAGGATGATTTAAGAATCGCGCTGGTAATGTTTCGCGGCGTGGTGAATTTTGAAACGGCGGAGAAGACGTTGCGAAAAATGAATTTCGCGGTGGAAAAGGCGATTGAAAATTTACCAGATGCGCCTGATTGATTTTCCCGCGAGATGATCGTCAAATACGGCATCGGCACTGATAAAATCAATATTTTCAACAATCGCCTGCGCGACAATTATGCGGTCAAACGGATCGCGGTGATGAAAAGGCAATTTGTTATTTTCAACTGTATGTGCGAAATCTATCGGTAAAATTTTGATTGAATTGTCGGAAAGATAATTAGTCATTGCTCCAAATCCTTTGGCAAGATGTAATTTGCCAATCGAATTTTTAATGGAAAGTTCCCAAAGACTGGCGATGCTGATGAAAATTTCATTATTCACGTCTTCAATCAATCTTCGAGTCTGCGAATTCAGATTTGACGAATTTTGGATAAACCAGATAAAAATATGCGTGTCAATCAAATATTGCATTACATATACTCCGCAAAATCTTCGAGTGGCGCGTCGAAATCGTCTGCCATAATTATTTCGCCTTTGGCACTTCCGGCTTGACGTTTTTTGCGCGGTTTCGCCGGTTCGATTTTTACGGCTTGTTTTTGTTTCAAAAATTGGACGAAATGTAAAACTTCCTGTTTCAGACTTTCGGGAAGCGTCTGAATTTCTTGAATAATTGTTTGTTCGATCATTATAAAAAACTCCTTTCGGTTTAATTTTAGAATGATTTCTGCCGGCAGTGCAACAAAATGACTAGCGGAGCATTGTATCGGTAAAGATTAGAGCTGATTATTTTACATTAGCCGGACGGCTTAACTGTTGTCGGTGTTCAGCTTGCGCCTGAACTTAAAATAAACGAAAATTACTGCAATCAAAAATTATGGGATTTTCAACTCTCGATTACGCGGTTCTGCTGCTTTATCTGATCGGCATCACGATTTTCGGCGTGCTTTTTCGGACATCGCAGAAAACCGTCAAAGATTATTTTGTCGGCGGCAAAAACATTCACTGGATCATCATCAGTCTTTCGATTGTGGCGACGGAAACCAGCACTTTGACGCTCGTCGGCGTGCCGGCAATCGCTTATTCAAAATACGCGCTGCCCGAACAGGGCGGCAATTTTACTTATCTGCAAGTCGTTTTCGGCTATATTATCGCGCGGTTTATCATCAGTTTGATTTTTATTCCGGCGTATTTCAAAGGCGATCTGCTGACGGCTTATAAACTGCTCGAAAACCGTTTCGGAGCGGCGACGAAAAATTTCGCGGCATCGCTTTTTTTGATAATGCGCGCGTTGGCGGAAGGCGTGCGAATTTTCGCGGCATCGCTGGTTTTGACCGCCGTTTTGAGTTCGAGTCTGCCGGATTTTCCGAATTTAACGCTCTGGTCAATCGTTATCGTCGGCGTTCTGACGCTGATTTACACGTTTGAAGGCGGCATCGCGGCGGTCATTTGGACGGATTTAATTCAACTGATAATCTACATCGGCGGCTCGCTCGTCGCGGCGTATATGCTCGTGTCCTTGGTTCCGGGCGGCTGGAACGAAATCGTCGCGCAGGGCGCGGCGGCGGGCAAATTGCAGATGTTTTCCTTTAGTTTCGATTACAGTCTGCCGTTCACTTTTTGGGCGGGAATTTTGGGCGGAACTTTTCTAACGATGGCTTCGCACGGCACCGATCAACTGCTCGTTCAGCGGCTTTTGACCTGCAAAAATCAGGGCGACAGCCAAAAAGCTCTGATTTTTTCCGGCTTCGTCGTGCTGTTTCAGTTCGCGCTTTTTCTGACCATCGGCGTAATGCTCTACGCTTATTACCAGCATTTTCCGATGACCGAAACGCTCGCCACGAACGATGAAATTTTTCCGAAATTTATCGTTCAAAGATTGCCGCACGGCATTTCCGGTCTGGTGATCGCCGCAATTTTCGCCGCCGCGATGTCGAATTTGTCCGGCTCGCTCAATTCGCTGGCTTCGACGACGGTTCTGGATTTTTACAAGCCGCTGATTAATCCGCAGGCGAGCGACGAATCGCTGTTGAAATTATCGCGTTATCTGACGGCGGCGTGGGGCATCGTGCTGATTTTCATCGCGTTTTTCGCCCGCAATTGGGGTTCGGTTTTCACCGTCGGTTTGACCATCGCTTCGATTGTTTACGGCACGATGCTCGGCGCGTTTCTGCTCGGCGTTTTAACCAAACGCGCCAACCAAATCGGCGTGGTCGCCGGAATGCTGGCATCTATCGTCGTGATGCTGTTCATCAAATTTTACACGACCGTCGCGTGGACTTGGTATGTTTTAATCGGCACGCTGATTTGTCTGGCGGTCGGTTATACGATCAGCCGAATTTTTCCGACTCGGGAAAACGAACGACTTGCCGAAGCGCATTTGTCGAACCAAATTTAATGTTTCCAATGAAATTTACAATCAACATTTTCTTAATTTTTCTTTTGATATTCAGCTCTTTTATTAACGCGATTCCGCAGTCGAACGACGCGAAAACTAGCTTTCAGCCGTCGGAAAAAGCGTATAAATGGGCGGACAAAGAACTGAAAAAAATGTCGGCGGACGAAAAAGTCGGGCAGCTCGTTCACATCGGCATCAACGCGCGCTATCTGAATCAGGACAGCGACGAATATAAAGAATTGCGGCGGCAAATCGTCGAAAATAAACTCGGCGGCATCGTCCTGTTCGGCGCGCCGATTTACGAATCGGTTTTTCTCGTCAACCGAATGCAGGAAGCGGCGAAAACTCCGCTTTTGATTGCGATTGACGCGGAAACCGGCGTGGGAATGCGCTTCGGCGACGCGGAAAATTTTCCCTGGAATATGGCGGTCGCGGCGACGGGAAATCCCGAATTCGCTCGTCGGATGGGCGTAATTACCGGACGCGATGCCCGCGCTCTGGGCATTACGCAGGTTTACGCGCCGGTTCTCGATGTCAATAATAATCCGAATAATCCGGTGATAAACGTCCGCAGTTACGGCGAAAATCCGGCGGCGGTCGGGCAGTTCGGGACGGCGTTTATCGAAGGTCTGCAAAGTCGGAACGTCATTGCGACCGCCAAACATTTCCCCGGTCACGGCGACACGGCGATTGATTCGCATCGCGGTTTGCCGATTATCAACGTGTCGCGTGAAACGCTTGATAAGATTGAGTTTCCACCGTTCGAGCAGGCGATCAAAGGCGGTGTCGCGTCCATTATGGTCGCGCACATCGCGCTGCCGCAGATTGATCCGACGGAAATCAAACCGCTCAAAAATTTCATTCAGGGCGATGCCGAAGTCGGCGCGGAAATCGTTACGGAAAAGGCGACGATGCCCGCCACGCTGTCGCCCGTCATTCAAACCGATATTTTGCGTAAACAACTGAATTTTCAAGGTTTAATCGTTACCGACGCGATGAGTATGAGCGGTTTGACGATTTATTTTAATCAGGACGAAGCCGCCGTTCGCGCGGTTTTGGCGGGCGCGGACATTCTGGAAAAACCGGCGGATGTTGATGCAACGATCAAAGGCTTGAAAACCGCCGTCGCGTCAGGCAGAATTTCGACGGAAAGATTAAATCAATCGGTTCGCAAAATTCTCGCGTGGAAATACGAGTTGGGTTTGACGAAAAATAAAATCACGCCGCTCGACCAAATTGACAAAATCGTTTCCGGCGAAGATGCACGCATTTTGTCCAACGAAATCGCCGAAAACGCGATCACTTTGGTTAAAAAAGAAGACGGCGTTTTGCCGCTTTCCAAAGATAAAAAGATTTTCTTTCTCGGCATCACCAACGGCGACGACCGCAATTACGCCGCGAACACGTTTCAAAGAACGCTGCGGCAGGCGGGAATTAAATTCGATTCGGTCGTTTTGGACGAACGCTCGACGGCGGAAGAAATCGCGGCGGCGCGAAAAAAAGCGGCGGAAGCCGATGTGATTTTAGCCGCGCTCGTCGGTCGCGTCCGTTCGGGCGCGAAAAATTCGGCGGGAATTCCCGAAGCGGGCGCGAATTTTCTGCGCGAACTTTTGCAAAGCGACAAAAAAATCATCAATCTGAGCTTCGGCAACCCGTATCTGCTCGACAATTTCCCCGCGATGAAAACCTACATCGTCGCTTACGGCGATATGCCGAGCCTGCAAAAAGCGACGGCGCGTGCGGTCTTGGGCGAAATTGATTTCAAAGGCAAACTGCCGATTACGGTTGGCGAATATAAAGCGGGAACGGGTTTGAATTTGCAAAAGTAAATAAGCGGCGGTTTTGATTATTCATTGTTCGTTGTTATGCAAGGACAGCAAATCACTGGAGCGCAATCCGTCTCGGTTGCCATTGAGCGTCGCTTCGGCGCGAAAAATTACTCGTTTTTATATGCAAGTTTAAAGTAACTGAAACACTTTTTCGCGCCGCCGCGCTCATTGCAACCGGGACGGATTGCGCTCCAGTCGGGCGCGTTACATCAATTAATCATTTGTTCTCAACTTATTCCCGGCATTGCCCGGTAGTTTCAAATCGGTGAAACAACTTTTCCGCCGATCAAAGTTAATTTTACATTCCCTGCGTCGTCCAAAACTACCAAATCAGCGCGTTTGCCGACTTCAATCGAACCGCGAAAATCGTCAATTCCCAACAATTTCGCCTGATTCGCGCTCGCCATTTGTGAAATTTCAGCGGCGGAGAAACCGAGCGACGACATCATTTTCACCGCGTCGAGCATTGTAATCACACTTCCGGCGATGCCGCCGCGTTCGTTTTTTGTTCGACCGTTTTCGACGGAAATGACATCGTTCCAAATTTCATAAACGCCGTCGCCCAAGCCGGTCGGCGCGATGGAATCGGAAACCAGCATTAAATTGTTCGCTGATTTACAGTCGGCGGCGAATTTCAGCATCGGCGGCGCGACGTGAACGCCGTCGGCGATGATTTCGCATGACACTTCTTTTTTCGTCAAAGCCCAGCCCGCAACACCGATTTCGCGGTGATGAACGCCGGTCATCGCGTTGAAAAGATGCGTGATTTGTTTCGCGCCCGCCGCAAAAGCCGCTTCCAGAGTCGGAAAATCGGCGTTTGTGTGTCCGATGGAAACGATCCAGTTTTGTTTTCGCAATTCTTTAATGAGTTCGATTCCGTTTTTGATTTCGGGTGCGAGCGTTGTCAAATGAACGCCATTTTTTAAGCGCGGCAATTGACTGATTTCATCGCAGTTCGGAAAATTTTTGAAAAATTCGGGACGCAGCGCGCCGCACATTTTTTTGTTGGCGAAAACACCTTCGTAATGGACACCGACGATCTGCGCGATTGGTTCGCCGTCCTGTGTTTTCATCACTTCATCAATCGCCGCGATGACTTTGCGGTAATTTTCGTCAGCATCGGGAACAAACGTCGGCAGCCACGCCGTGACACCTTTTGAAGCCAGAAACTTGCTGACTTTCCGCAAATCATCCGCCGTTGCTGTGTTGACATCAACGCCGACCGCGCCGTGATTGTGAATATCTATAAATCCGGGGAAAAGCGTCGTGTTCGCCAAGTCAAATGTTTCGTCAGATTCGTCAATTTGATTATCCAAATCCAGCGCGGCAATTTTTTCTTTTTCAATAAAAATCGCTGTATCGCCGATCTTCTCAGTCGGCATAATAACGGAAGCATTCTTCAGCAGTAAACTCTTCATAACTTTGATTATAAATAAAAAACTCGCATTGTTTCAGGTGAAACAATGCGAGTGGAATTGGCATTTCGCATTCTTGATTAAAATAAGAATTTGATTCCCAGTTGAGCCGTTCGCGGATCTCTCGTTGAATTAACGATTCCAAAAAGCGAAGATGTCGCGTTTGTGCTGGAGAAAGTGGCGAAGTTCGTCGTGTTGAAAACATTGAACAATTCGCCGCGCAACTGTAAATTCAGCGATTCGGTGAAATGAAAGTTTTTGGTCAGTGTAAAGTCGAGCCGCGTCGTGCTGGGACCATCAATCGTGCCGCGTCCGGCGTTTCCGGGAACATTTCTGATGCCGGTTGCCGGGAACACCGTCTGAAACGCGGCGGTGTTAAAATACTGCTGCTGCGTTCCCGCTCCGCCGACGTTCGGATCACCGATTTGATCCGGTCGTCCGCCCGCCGCCGATGCGCCGAGAAATCCGATGCCCGCCGGATCGTAACTGGAAGTTGTCGCCGTAAACGGAATTCCGGTTTGGTATGTAAAAATGCCGGAAGTCTGAAATCCGCCCAAAACTGTTGCCAAAATATCTCTTTCGCTTCTGAAAAACGGCAGTTCATAAATGAAATTGGTGACAAAAACGTGCCGCCGGTCAAGCTGCGCTCTGCCGTATTCCGAACGAATATCGTAAGGATTCTGCGGCGCGGTCGAACGGTCGGTTTGATTGTCGGTCAGATTTTTGGCGAAAGTATATGCCAGATTTATTTGCGACACGCCGGAGAAACGGTGTTCGACGGCGACCTGCAAACTGTTGTAATTGGAGTTAAACTCCGGTTTGATCATATTGACTGCCGAATAACCGCGATACGGTCTGATTTGGTTTAGAATAACTTCTGCCGCCGTACTCGTAAATGCAGTTCCGGCGACCTGACACGGAGCTGTCGGGGTGGTTGACGCGCCGACCGCACAAGCCGTGCTGCCCAAACCGATGGCGTAACCCGGTCGCAATAAGTTAATGTCCACGATACCGATCAGATTTGTTCCTTTGCTGCCGTAATAACCGACATCAACCAGCGTATTTTTGGTCAACTGATGCTGAACATCCAGCGACCAATGCTGCATATACGGCGTTTTCCAGTCGGTATCTTCGCCGCGCACTGCAATTGTTCCGAGTGTCGCCAGCGGATTAGCGGCGAACGCTTGGCTCAAATTGATCTGATTTAAACTCGTCGTTTCCTGATACGGCGGATTGGAAATCAGATTCTGCTCGAAAATACCGACTAGTGTTTCCTCGTGATAAATTCCGTAACCGGTGCGAATCGAAGTTTTGCCGTTACCAAACGGGTCGAACGCCAGACCGACGCGCGGGGCGAAGTTTTTCTTCGGAGCTTTGACGACGTATTTGCCGTAAGGCGAAGAAACCGGCGCACAGCCGTTCGGCGCAGTTTGATAATTCTGCGAATTGACGATCAAGCCGTTGCAGAAATTTCCCGTGCCGACGACGCGATTGCCCGCACCGGTGACGAGCGGAGCCTGTGCCGCGTTATAAAGTTCCGGGACAAAATTGGTTAAAAGTCCGCCTTCATCATACGGCGAACCGAAAAACGAATAGCGTACGCCATAGTAAAGCGTCAAATTTTTTCTGACGCGAAATTCGTCCTGCGCGTAGGCTTCAAAATTTCGCTGGCGCAGATCAGCCGTGTAATCGGCTTTGGCTTGCGAGAACGAAGCGTTCGTGCCGAGCAAGAAATTGGCGAAATTTTGCAGATTGGACGGCGTACCGGTTTTGCAGACACCGCCGGTCGTCGCCTGCTGTGACGGGGCGCAAACTACGCCCTGCGTCGCTGTCGTTGAAACAGGCGTGTTTAAGAAGCCGCTGAAAATGCCTTCGTTGTTGCCCGCCAGAGCATTTTCATTTTTGCGGTATTTGGAGAAATCGCCGCCGAATTTCGTCGTGTGCGTGCCGAAAATATAAGTGACGTTGCCGCCGAAATCGTCCTTCGTTGAAAAGTTATTGTAGGGACCGAAACCGCTGAAATTGCTGAACCCGTCTCCCGTTACCGTCGGAATGCGGTCGCGCTGACTCGGATACGCCAAATTGACCGGAACGCTGGTGCGGGCGGTCGAAAGCAAACCGATATTATTACTCAAAATCGCTCCGTAAGCGCGCGTGTAGCGACCTTCGACAATGACACGCGGACTGACGACGTAAGTTGCCTGCACGGTGTGCGTCCGTCCCGGCGAATCCGTCTGCGTCGTCGCCACGCCGGGCAGCCCGGAACCGTATGAAAACAAAGAATTCGCTTCAATTGTCGGAATTTTGTCATTTTCAAAACGATAGAAAGCGGTCAAACTTCTGGTCAGGGTCGTATCAATCTTGATAATTTCCTGACGAAAATCGAAAGTATTGCGCGTTGGAAAAAATAAATTGTAATTGGGAAGTCCGCCAATCGTTCCCAACTGATTCGGAACCGGCAACTGATTGTAAATTCCCAAATAAGCCTGTGAAACCGGATTGATCGTCGCCCGCGAAGCCAGCGGCGTACCGGCGGGCAAAATATTGTTGCAGGTTCTGGTCGAACCGGAAATCGTGCCGCTCAAACAAATATCAACCGGAAAAATTCCCTGTCGCAGTGCCGCGTCGGGAACGGTTGAGTTGAGACTTGGATTGCGAATATCTTTGCGCTGTTCTTCCGAGAAAAAGAAATATGTTTTCGGCACTTTGCCGATATAACCGTCGTTCGGGTCGCGCTGACCGAATTTGAGAAAATAAATCGGACCGCCGATGGTCAAACCGTAATCGTTGTAACGGAAGCGCGGACGAATAGCGTGACCGGTTTCATCAGGTTGGAGTGTCTGGTTGTTAAAGTAAGTGTTGGCGTTATAGTTTTCTTCGCGGTGAAATTCAAAAAGGGAGCCGTGAAATCTGTCCGTTCCGCTGCGCGTCACGATGTTGATCTGTCCGCCGCCGCTTCTGCCGGATTCCGCCGGATACAGCGAGCGCAGAACTTTGAATTCGCCGATTGAATCAACGCTCGGATAAGCCTGAATCGTCAAATTTGAGCCGCGGTCGGTGATGTCCGCGCCGTCCACCGTGTAAGTATTCTGGCTGCTGCGCGAACCGTTGATTGAAATGCTAACGGTGTTCGCCTGTCCTTCCGGGTTGGTCGTGCCAACGAAAACCTGATCGGATAAATTCGCTGAAACTCCCGGCGATAACGTGACGAGCTGCACGAAATTGCGGTTATTGATGGAAAGTTCGCGCACCTGATCGCCGTTGATCGTCGTGCCGGCAGCCGGCGTTGATAAATTGACCGCCACCGCGTCCGCCTGCACCGTCACGGTTTCGGAGATGTTGCCCGCTTCGAGCTGCACGTCAACTAATCGCCGCTGTCCGACATCAACTTTAACGTCAGTTTTGATGACCTTTTTGAAGTTGGCGGCTTCGACCGTCACTTGATAAACGCCGCTCTGCAAGTTCGGCGCGCTGAAAGTTCCTTCGTCGGTCGCCGTAATCGTGCGAACGACGGTATCGTCTTTTTGTGAATCTGCGATAGTCACGGTCGCGCCCGGAATCACCGCGCCGGAAGCGTCGCGCACTGTTCCGACGATGCTTCCCGTTATTTCCTGCGCCGCTGCTAAACCGCTTAAACCCAAACTGAAAGCGAGTGCGAACAGCGTTAAAATTATCGTTTGCTTGAAATTGTATTTCATATTTTCCCTTTTCCTCACTACTGAAATTTGCAGAAATTTGGCTTTTGAGCCATAAGAAATATTTAGGTTTTTGGAGATTTATTCAAAATTTCGTTATAGCTGTTAAAACAAAATTAGCCGTAAATTACTCAAAACCTTTAGAATGTTAATAGATTGTTAATAAATCAGAGCGCGGATTTCACAAGAACAAAATCCGGCTATTTATAAAGCAAAAATGATGCCCGTTTTTTGATAAATTCGTCAATTGAAACGCGTTGCGATTTTTCTATTTCGGCGGCGGACTTTCCGGCTTTGATTTCATCAAAAACCGTTTGATTGGCGAGCAGCCGATTAAACTTTTCAATCTGCCAGTCGTTCGGATAAAGGGCGCGTAAAGCAGAAGCGATTTCGATGCCGGTTTGGACAGACTTAAACTCCGCCCGGTCAGTAATTATGAGATTAATGCCGCCGCACATTTTGTCTTTGAAAACCGAAGCGTTCGGCGTAAATTTAACGGGGACGAAACGAACGCCGGACAAGTTTTTTTCGTTTAGATAGTCGGCTAATTTCCGCCCGTCAATATACGGCGCGCCGACGATTTCAAACGGCGTGTCCGTGCCGCGTCCGACCGATAAATTTGTCGTCTCCAGCAGTCCGATTCCCGGATAAAGCGTCGCTTCGGTCAGCGAACGCATATTCGGCGAAGGATTTATCCAGGTTTGATTTGTTTGGTCAAACCACATCGGGCGCGTCCAGTTTTCCATTTTGACGACGCTTAAGTTCGCGCCGATTTTCTTTTCGGCGTTCATCATCTGCGCGAGTTCGCCAATCGTCATTCCGTGCCGCACGGGAACGGTGTGCGAGACGACAAACGACAATTTGTCAGCGTCGGCAATCGCGCCTTCAACGGTTTCGCCGTTGATCGGATTCGGTCTATCTAACACAAACACTGGCTTTCCGGCTTTCGCGGCTTCTTCCAAAATATTTAAAAGCGTCGCTTCGTAAGTGTAAAATCTCACGCCGACATCCTGAATATCGAACACAATTGCGTCTAAATCTTTTAATTGTTCCGGTTTCGGTCGCCGCGTTTCGCCGTAAAGCGAATAAACGGGCAAGCCGGTTTTTTCGTCGGTCGAATCGTTGATTTTCGACTGGTCGAGTTCGCCGCGAATGCCGTGTTCGGGCGAAAAAAGCGCGGCGAGTTTCACATTCGGCGCGTTTTTCAAAACATCAATTGTCGCATTTCCGCTTAAATCTTTGCCGGTTTGATTTGTCACCAAGCCAATTTTCAAACTATTTAATTCTTTGAAATTATTTCTCTCTAAAACATCAATCCCATTTAGAACAGGCTTTATAATCGGGTCATAATATCCCAAAACATTAATCCTATTGACTACAATTTTTTTTGCCTCCGACTGTTCCTTAAATTTCGGAATTTGCGCGGCAACTTGCGATGAATAAATGTCCTCGGCGAGGCGAAACGCTTCAATCGGCGTATCTTCGACTGCCGAAGCCGTTACCGTGGCAACCTTCGCGCGTAAAGGAGTTACATCGCCCTTGCCGTCGGGGTGAACGCGGTTTGACATAAAGACGACGAAGGTTTGTGAAACGCGGTCAATCCAGATCGAAGTTCCTGTAAAACCCGTGTGTCCGAACGAGCCGAGCGGGAAAAGTTCGCCGCGATTCGACGAAAACGCGGTGTTGATGTCCCAACCGAGTCCGCGCGTCGCGCCGTCTTCGCTCACGACAATCGGCGCGGTCATTCGCGCCACCGTCGCCGCGCTCAAAATGCGTTTTCCGTCCAAAATCCCGCCGTTCAAAAGCATCTGACAGAACCGCGCCAAGTCGTCGCCCGTCGAAAAAAGTCCGGCGTGTCCGGCAACTCCGCCCATCCGAAAAGCCGTCGGATCGTGGACGAAACCGCGTAAGATATTAGTGCGTTCGGTTTCACTACCTCTAAAATTCCCTCCGAGATAATTTTGTTGTCCTTCTAGGGTTTCCGTCGGTGCAATCATCTCTTGAAAAGGCGGAATCCAAAATTTACTTTCCATGCCAAAATTAAAGAACCCAGTTTTTCCATTTACATTATGACTAATATTTAACGGTGTAGTTACATTTTTTAAAACGAAATTGTCTAGATATTCCCCGCTAACACGCGAAATGATTTCACCAAGAGTAATAAAATTTATATCAGAATAAACAAACCTTGTTCCTGACGATTGGCGCAGTTTTTCTTTTTTCAAAGCATTCAGCATTCCCTGATGTCCCGTCCATTTTTCGCGCAGATCGAAATCGGGCGCGAAGCCGGAAACGTGCGTCATTAATTGCTGAATCGTGATTTTCTTGACGTTTTCATCTTCAA
Organism: Pyrinomonadaceae bacterium; assembly: GCA_965217575.1. Lineage (GTDB taxonomy): Bacteria > Acidobacteriota > Blastocatellia > Pyrinomonadales > Pyrinomonadaceae. The sequence continues at coordinate 3,601,763 of OZ244558.1, forward strand.
TTTCGGGAATGAATTTGCCGATTGTGTCATTCAAACGAATCTGTCCGCGTTCGACGAGAATCATTATCGAAGTCGTCGTCGCCACGACTTTCGTCAAACTCGCAATATCGAAAATCGTGTCAACCGTCATTTTTTCGACATTCGGAACTAAAGCGCGATTGCCGAACGCTTTGCGATAAACGATTTTCCCTTTGTGTCCGATGACGACGACCGCGCCGGGAAGTTTTTTGTCGGCGATGTCTTTTTCAACCAGCGCGTCAATCTGATTCAACTTTTCGGCGTTCATTCCGACTGTCTGCGGCGCGGCGACGGGCAAACCCTGCGCGGACGCAATGCAAAATGCAAAATGCAAAATGCAAAATATTTTCAGAATTTTGGTGCCGTCAAATCGAAGGTATTTCGTAGTTCTCCATTTTCTGTTTTTCATTTTCAACTTATTTTCCCGCTTTCAATCCTTTTTCGCGTTCCTTAAAGCTGTCTTTACAAAGTTTGATAAATTCTTTGACGATCAGCGAAAAATAACCGCCGCGCAAACGCGCCAGACCTAAATCCCAATTAATTTCCGCGCCTTCAATGAGCCACGAAACCAGCTTTTTATCACTGATTTCTCCGGCGACGGCTTTCGCTCCGGCAATTCCGACACCCATTTTGCTTTCGACCATTTTGTTGATCGCTTCCTGCCGTGAAAGTTCCATTATGACGTTCGGTTTGACGTTTGCCGCCGCGAAAAATTCGTCAATCATCCGCCGCGTATTTCCGCCGCGTTCGCCTAAAATCAGTCGTTCGCCGGCGAGCGTCGCCGCGCTGATATATTTTTCCTTGGCGAGCGGATGCGACGGGTCGGCAATCGCCACGATTTCGTCGCTGAACAATAGATCGGTTTGAATATTCGCGTTTTGAACCGGCAGCGATACAAACGCGATGTCAATTTCGCCGTGCATAATCTTATCAACCAAAATTTGACTCGTGCCGGAACTGACTTTTATTTCGGCGTTCGGAAACTTGTTTTTCAGCTTTTCCAAAATATTCGGTAACTGCGCGGTGGCGAACATCGCCGAAGCCGAACCGATTCGCAAACGTCCGTGTTCCGCACCGGCAATTTCCGCGATTTCGGCGAGCGCGTCGTCGTGTTCGCGCAAAATTCGCCGCGCCCGACGCAGCAGATGTTCGCCCGCTTCCGTCAAAATCACGCGGCGCGGCGTTCTGGTGAAAAGCTGCAAGCCGACTTCTTCTTCAAGCTGCCGAATCTGCATCGAAATTGCCGCCTGCGTGATATTGACCTGTCCCGCGCCCGCTGTAAACGTTTTCATTTCAGCAATTGCTACGAATGCTTTGAGTTGTCTGATTTCCATACTTTTTTAATTGTGGAGTAAAAGTGTTGACCGGTAAATTTCCAGAACATATTCATCGTTTACAACTAACAGCTCACCGCTGATAATTATCCATTAGTATTATTTATCGTTTTGATAAAATCTTTTAGTTTTGATTATAAGACCTGGTATAGTTAGAATATACCAGAATATAGATTTTCGTCTATAAAAATTCAATGATTTCGACTCACGAAAAAAAAAATAAAACAAAGAACGCACGGAAGACGGACAATTTATTTTTGGGTGTTGACGGCGGCGGCACGAAAACTCTGGTGGTGCTGCTTGACGGAGAAAATAAAGTCGTCGCCGAAGGTCTTTCCGGCGTGTCAAACCCGATGCGCGTCGGCATTGAAAAATCGGTCACGAACATCGCGGAAGCCATCAACAACGCCTGTGATAAATCGAACCGTAACTCGACCGAAATCGTTTCCGCCGCGCTCGGTTTAGCCGGAGTCAGGCGAAACGACATTCGCCTGAGACTGCGCGAACGCATTTCTCAAATGTTGGGAATAAAATCGGTTGAAGTGGTAACTGATGCGGACATTGCTCTTTACGGCGCGACGAAGGACAAAGCCGGATTGGTTTTGATCGCCGGAACCGGTTCAATCTGTTTGGGAAAAAACGAAAAAGGAGAAAAAGCGGTTGCCGGTGGCTGGGGACCGCTGGCGGGCGACGAAGGCGGCGGCGCGGGAATCGCGCGGCGCGCATTGCAGGTGATTGCCAAGGCTTCGGACGGACGCGGAAACCACACAAAATTAAGCCACGAGGCGATGAAATATTTTCGCACGGGAAAGGTGGAAGATTTGCTGGTAGCGATTTACGCGCCGCAGATTGACAATGCGCGAATCGCCGGTTTCGCGCGTTTGGTGGTCGAAACCGCCGCTGAAGGCGATGCGGTCGCGCTGGAAATTCTGGCGGAAGCGGGGCACGAACTCGGCATCGCGGCGACGGCGGTGATTCGCCGTCTGAAGCTCGAAAGAAGAAAATTTCCGATTGCTAAAGTCGGCAGTATTTTTCAGGCGGGTCACATTCTTACCGAACCTTTGCTTGAAACGGTTCGCCGTACCGCGCCGAAGGCTTATCTGATCGAACCGCTTCTGCCGCCTGCCGCCGCCGCCGCGCAAATGGCTTTGGCAGCCTATCAAAACGGCAAAAAGCCAAATTTATCCAAGTCAGAACCGTCGGCGTGAGCGGGCATTTGATCGTCGTGTTTCAAGCGTTCAACGAACTCTTTAAAATACCGGCGCGAGCCATCCACTTCACACAGTTGTTCCGACTTTCAAACGAATACAGGTTCCGGTTCGAGACTTACGCCGAATTTTTTTTTAACTTCAGTCTGAATTTCGCGCATTAAATCTGTAATTTCAACGGCGCGGGCGTTTCCGCGATTGGTCAAAGCCAGTGTGTGTTTGGTCGAAAGTCCGGCGTTGCCTTTGACGTAACCTTTGCCAAAACCGGCTTTTTCAATCAGCCACGCGGCGGGAATTTTCACGTTTTCACCGTCAACTTTGTAAAACGGCACGTTTTCGATGCTTAAACTTTCGGCAATTTTACTGATTTCCGTAAATTTACTCGCGCTGACAACCGGATTTTTGAAAAACGAACCCGCACTCTGCGAATCCGCGCCGCCCTGCCGGACGAGCATCGCTTTTGCCGCGCGAATCTCGCCGACGGCTTTTCTAACTTGCCGCAAAGTCGGTTTTTCGTTCGCCAAATAATTTTGCAAATCTTTATAGATAATTTTCGGTTCACCGCCAAAACTTAAAGCGTAAGTTACCGCCAAAACGACGTAGCGATTTTTGTTCGTCGTGTTAAAAATGCTGGCGCGATACGAAAATCCGCATTCGGCGTTGGTTAAATCTTTTATTTCTTTAGATTTGCGGTCGTAAACCCGAACCGACACAATCGTTTCCGAAACTTCCTGCCCGTAAGCTCCGACATTCTGCACCGGAGTTCCGCCGACGAAACCGGGAATTCCGCTCAGACATTCGATTCCGGCGAGATTTTTTTCCACGCAAAATTCAACAAATTCGTCCCAATCTTCGCCCGCCTGCGCCGTCACGTAAATCGTTCCGTCTTTTTCGGCAAACGTCGAAACTCCTTTTATTGCGATTTGCAAAACGAGTCCGTCGAAACCTTCATCGGCAATTAAAACATTGCTGCCGCCGCCGAGAATAAAGATTTTTAAATTGTTTTCGGCGGCAAAATTTAATGCTTCGACAACTTCATTTTCGTTCGTCGCCCGCGCAAAAAAACGCGCTTTGCCGCCGATTTTGAAAGTCGTCAGCGCGGCTAAAGGGAAGTTTTCTGAAATTTCAAAATTCATTCGTTTCAGATTTCCCGTTTCGCCACGGTTTCCCGCACGGCTTCGATGTAATTTTTCATATAAGTATCTTTTTCGATAAACGGAACTTTTTCGCGGATTAAATTGTAAGCGTCGCGCGTCCCGATGCCGAGCGTTTTTTCCGCGCCGATTATTTTTTTGCGAAAATCAACGGCTTGCGCGGCGGCGAAAAGTTCCAAAGCTAAAATTTGCTCGACATTTTCGGCAATTTGACGCAGTTTCAGCGCGGAAGTTACGCCCATCGAAACGTGATCTTCGACGTTTGCCGAACTCGGAATCGTGTCCACGCTCGCCGGATGCGACAAAATTTTATTTTCCGTGCAGAGCGCGGCGGCAGTGTATTGAACGATCATAAAACCCGAATTTAATCCGCCGTTTTCGGTCAAAAACGCCGGTAAAATCCGCGCGTTTGAGGCTTCGTCCGTCAAACGCATTAAACGCCGTTCGGAAATATTGCCGATTTCCGAAAGCGCGATTGCCAGATAATCAAACGCCAGGGCGAGCGGTTCGCCGTGAAAATTTCCGCCGGAAATCACGTCAATCTGCTCGCAATTTTCGTCACAAAAAATCAAAGGATTGTCGGTAACGGCGTTAAGTTCAATGTTGACAACCCATTCGGCATACGCAATCGCGTCGCGGCACGCGCCGTGAACCTGCGGCATACAGCGCAAAGTATAAGCGTCCTGCACATTTGACGAATCAAAGTCGCGCACAAATTCGCTTTCATCAAGAATTTTTCTCAAGTTTTCCGCGCATTGAATTTGTCGCGGATGCGGTCGCAGAGCGTGAATTCGCGCGTCAAAAGCGCGCGTCGTACCGTTCAATGCTTCGAGCGAAAGACAGCCGGAAACATCGGCGACGTTCGCCAGGTAAATCGCTTTCCACGTTTCGAGCAAGCCGACGGCGGTCATTACGGTTGTGCCGTTGGTCAGCGCGAGACCTTCTTTCGCCGCGAGTTTTATTGGCGCAAGATCGACTTTTTTCAACGCTTCGCCCGCCGGTAAAACTTCGCCGCCGAATTCCGCTTCGCCTTCGCCGATTAAAACGCACGACATATGTGCCAATGGCGCGAGATCGCCACTCGCGCCGAGACTTCCTTTTTCGGGAATTACCGGATGAACGCCGCGATTGAGAAATTCGAGCAAAAGTTCGAGCGTTTCGAGCCTGATGCCTGAAAATCCGCGCGCTAAAGTGTTAGCGCGAATCAACATAATCGCCCGCGTCGTCGGAATATCAAACGGTTTGCCGACACCGACCGCGTGGCTGACGACGATGTTTCGCTGCAAAATTTCGACTTCTTCGCGCGAGATGATTTTGTCTTTAAACGCGCCGAATCCGGTCGTAATTCCGTAAGCGATTTCGCCGCGCTCGATTAATTTCCGCACGGCGTTTGCCGAACGTTTGACCTGCGCTTCGGCATTATCCGAAAGTTTGACGCGAATTGCGTTCGGTTTGCCAAATGCGACCGCAAGAACCTGTTCAAAGGTTAAACTTTCGCCGTCTAAAATAATTTCGTTCATTTTTATTAAAAATGCGGAAGTCCGCACGAAGTAAGGACGAAAATACACTTACTTCGTGCGTGTTTCTACATTTATTTAATTTTCCGCCGCAATTTCACCGTTTTTAATCACGGTTTTGATGCAGTTTCCGCCGAATTCGTAAGCCAAAACGCGATAATCTTTTGCGTCTAAAATCAAAATATCAGCACGTTTGCCGACTTCGATTGAGCCGGTTTTTTCGCCTAACCCGACCGCAAAAGCGGCGTTGATCGTCGCCGCGCTTAACGCTTCGGACGGCAGAATTTTTTGATAACGGCAGGCAATCGCCATCGCGTTCGGCAAACTCGGACACGGCGCGCTTCCGGGATTGTAATCGGTCGAAAGCGCGACAGTACAGTTTTTATCAATCATTTTTCGCGCGTCGGCAAATTCCAATGAGCCGAAATTAAAATTAACTGTTGGTGTGATAACGCCGATTGTGTTTGAATTGGCAAGTAGATTTATTTCTTCGTCGGAAATCATATCCAAATGGTCAATCGAAGTCGCGCCGAGTTCGATTGCCATTTTCGCGCCGCCGAGATTTGTAAATTCGTCAACGTGCGCTTTTAATTTGAAATCGAGATTTTTCGCCGTCGTCAAAATGCGGCGCGATTGTTCGAGATTAAAAGCGTTTTTCTCGCAAAAAACATCGGCAAAAAAAGGAAGTGATTCAAAATTTTCACCAGACTTCACTTTTGCGTACGAATATGAATTACCGAGTCTTTCAGCCGCTTCGGGCAACATTTCTTTGCAGATTAAATCGGTAAATTCACCTTCTTGATTTTTATATTCAGGCGGAATCGCGTGAGCGGCTAAAAATGTTGGAATTAAATCAATGCTTTGAATTTCTTGCAAAATTATAATAGCTTCGAGCATTTTGAGTTCGGTTTCAGTGTTCAAACCGTAACCTGTTTTGACTTCGCAAGTCGTTACGCCGAGTTCCAAAAGTTGGTCGAGCCGTTTTTTTGATTGAGAAATCAATTCATCCAAATTCGCTTTTCTCGTTTGTTCGACCGTCGAGACGATTCCGCCGCCCGCTTCCATAATTTCCAGATACGTCGCGCCTGCAATTCGCAACTCAAATTCGTTGATTCTGTCGCCCGCGAAAACGATGTGCGTGTGACATTCGACGAATGCCGGACAGACGACTTTTTGTTGCGCGTCAATTGAATTTTCCGCTTCGTATTCGCGCAAAACGTCGGCGGATTTGCCGACGGCGACAATTAAGCTGTCTTTGACCGCAATCGCGCCGTCTTCGATTAAACCGATTTCCCGCATTTCCGCGCCTTTTTTCGCTTTTCCGCCGGACGCGCAAGTTACGAGTTGTCCGATATTGTAAATTATTAAATCAGCCTGCATAAATTTTTGCTCACAGTAGTTTATAAATCAATTTCCATTATGTTGATAGTCAGAAGCGCGAAACCGACCGGCGGCAGATGTGAATTTTCCCCTAAAAACTTAATCTGTTGAACTTCGGCAGTGTTTTTAGTATTCTAATATCAGCTTTAATTTAAGCTGCTGGGTGTTTTATGGCAAAAACGGTTTTAGTTGTTGAAGATTACGTCGATATTCGAACGATGATGAAGTTTCTGCTGCAAAGATTCGGTTATGATGTTATTGAGGCGGCGGACGGTCAGGAAGCGGTGGACAGAGCCAAACAAAATAACCCCGATCTTATTTTAATGGATTTGTCGCTTCCCGGAATGGACGGACTGACGGCGACGCAGATGATTAGAAAAGTTGAAGGTTTTGGTAAAATTCCGATTATCGCCGTTACCGCCTACGGCAATTCATATTATCGCCGCGCCATCGAAGCCGGATGTGACGATTTAATCAATAAACCGCTTGATTTTGACAAACTTGAACCGATTCTTGAACAATATTTGGCGCATTAAATTTTTCACTTTATTAAACGAAAAACAAAAACTTTAATCGGCGGCAGCGTTTGAAATTATTTAGAGACACAAAACGACAGACGATTTAATTCGGCGTTTACCCCAATACGAATAACCGGAACCCAAATCGTATCAAACAGATGCAGAGACCGCAGTTTCAAAGCCGAAAACATTTTTGGCATCGTAATTGCTGATGACTTTAGTTGAATAAATTACTCTCCTAAAAAATTAATTCGAGGAGCAATAAAAAAAATGAGAAAATATATCGTTACATTGTTGATGTTATTTGTATTCGCGGGCGGTTTGCCGTTGATTTTACCGACAACCGCAGCGGCGCAGACTTACGTTAAACGCGTTCGTGACAGAAGAGGACGCGTTCATTATGTGCGGGTCAGAAAACCAAGTTTTTATCGTCGTCACCGCAACGCGTCAAACGTGGCACTCGGAACCGGCGGCGGCGCAATTCTCGGCGCGCTGATCGGCGGCAGAAAAGGCGCGCTGATCGGCGCGGGCGCGGGCGCGGGCGGCTCGGCACTTTACACTTACAAAATTAAACCCAAGAAAAGAAGATATTACAAAGTTCGCAGATACTAATCAATTTCGACAAAATATCTGGTAAAGCCGTGAGATCAAATTGCTCGCGGCTTTATTTTTTGTAGAATCAAACTTTATGAGAAATGAAACCGCCGCGAAAAATGATCTGACGGAGCGAATCAAAGAAGAAAAACCTTTTCCATACATCGTCCAAAATCTCGAAAATACGTTCGGCGAACCGAAATTAAAGCCGAAAAGCGACGCGATAGCGATGTTGATAAAAATTATTCTCTCGCAGGCGACCTCCGACGTGAACAGTTACCGCACGTTTCAAAACCTGCAAACCGAATTTAAAACGTGGGAAACGGTTTTAGGCGTGGACGAAAATGTAATCGCCGACGCGATCAGGCTCGGCGGTCTGGCAAATCAAAAAGCGAAAGTGATTAAGAGTTTACTGACGCAAATCAAAGCTGAACACGGCGCGCTGTCGCTGAAATTTCTTGACCGAATGCCCGACGAAGCCGCGCGAGATTATCTTTTGCAGTTTCGCGGCATCGGACCGAAAACCGTCGCCTGCACTTTGCTTTTCGCGCTGCACAAGGAAGTTTTTCCGCTCGACACGCATATTTTTCGCATTCTCAAACGAATGGGAATTCTGCCCGCAAAAATCACCGACGCGAAAGCGCACAAACTCTTAGACGAACTCGTGCCGCCCGGAAAATTCTATTCGCTGCACGTCAATCTGATTCGTTTAGGCAAAAAAATCTGTCGCCCGCGCGAACCGCTGTGCGAACAATGTCCGCTGATCGAATACTGCGATTATGGAATGTCGAGGCTGTAATTTGGCGAATTTGCGGAAGCGATGTTTTCTCAAAGCGGACTTTTTTTCGGAATATATTTGACCTGATAATCCGCATTTTCAGCCATTCAATCACTTCATCAAAATTCTCACAGTTTAGCGTTAAGTTTATAGTAATTTTGGTAAGTTTTTGTCGCGGAATTGTATTAATGTTCGTATATTTTCCTTGTCCGGCGATTCAATGCCGGATTTTCACAACGGCAAATGTTCGGTTTACAAAGATTTTCTCATAACGTATGATGCTCGTTTGCCCGCGATTGCCTTCAATCGTCTTTTTAAACAAACGAATACAATGATTTTTCTACGCAATTTAAAATACAAACAATACAACCTCAAAAACGAAATACTATCGGGTTTGACCGTCGCGCTCGCGCTTGTGCCGGAAGCGGTCGCGTTTTCGATTATCGCCGGAGTCAGCCCTTTGATCGGACTTTATTCGGCGTTTATCATCGGTTTGATCGCGGCGGCATTCGGCGGCAGACCGGGAATGATTTCCGGCGCGACGGGCGCGATTGCGGTTGTCGTCGTCGCGCTGGTTGCTCGGCACGGCTTGGAATACTTGTTCGCGGCAGTCGTTTTGATGGGTTTAATTCAGATAACAATCGGCTTATTGAAACTCGGAAAATTCATCCGGCTCGTGCCGCACGCCGTGATGTTCGGGTTTGTCAACGGTTTGGCGATTGTGATTTTTATGTCGCAGTTCGAGCAATTTAAAACCGTTGACGCGAACGGTGCGATCAGTTGGATGACCGGCAACGCGCTGTTGATAATGCTCGGTTTCGTCGTTTTGACGATGGCGATTATTTATTTGCTGCCGAAAATCACGAAAGCCGTTCCGTCGTCGCTCGTCGCAATTTTAACTGTTTCTTTGATAATTATCGGCTTTGGAATCAACACGAAAACGGTCGGCGACATCGCTTCCATCGGCGGCGGATTTCCCGCATTTCACTTGCCGCAGGTTCCGCTCAACTTTGAAACGCTGTCAATTATTTTCCCGTATTCGCTGATTATGGCTCTCGTCGGTTTGATCGAAAGTCTGCTCACGTTGTCCGTCATTGACGAAATGACCGAAACGCGCGGCAAAGGAAATCAGGAAAGTTTCGCGCAGGGAGCGGCGAATCTCGTCTGCGGATTTTTCGGCGGAATGGGCGGCTGCGCGATGATCGGGCAGAGCGTCATCAACGTCAGTTCGGGCGGCAGAAACCGCATTTCGGGAATCATCGCCGCCGTCGGTTTATTAACATTCATCCTGTTCGGCTCGTCATTAATTGAACAGGTTCCGATGGCGGCACTCGTCGGTTTGATGTTTATGGTCGCCGTCGGCACGTTTGAATGGGCGAGTCTGAAAATCTTCCGCAAAGTTCCCGCGACCGATGTTTTGGTAATGGTCATCGTCGCCGGAATCACGGTCGTTTTTCACAATCTCGCCGTCGCCGTCATTTCCGGCGTGATAATTTCCGCGCTCGGTTACGCGTGGGAAAACGCCAAACGCATTCGCGCCCGCAAAAGCATTGACGAAAACGGCGTGAAACATTACGAAATCTACGGACCTTTATTTTTCGGTTCGGTAACGGGATTTGAAGAAAAATTCGACATCATAAACGATCCGAACCAAGTAGTCATAGATTTCCGGGAATCGCGCGTCGCCGACCATTCGGCAATCGAAGCCCTCAACAAAATCACCGAACGCTACGCCAAAGTCGGCAAAACCGTTCATTTGCGCCATTTAAGCGAAGACTGCCGCCGACTGCTCAACAACGCTTCCGCGATTATTGATGTCAACCACTGGGAAGACCCGCACTACAAACTGGTGTCCGACACGCTCGGATGATTGAAAATTACCCGTCAAATACAGAAAATAACCGTGCGAAAATCGCCTGCTTAAATTAGAATTTTTTCAATGACACCGAGCGAAGCCATCTACCACATCAAACAAAACCGCCGCCTCGCCGAAATCTGGAAACATTTTTCACGCGCCGAAAAAGAAGCCGTCATTCACCGTCTGGAAACGAAAAAACCGCCCGAAATAGAAAAAGTTCTGCTGGAAATAAAAACCGGACAAAACAGACTTTTCTGATTATTTTTCTTCTCAGACACTGATATTTATTTTCAGCAGAGTTTCAAGATGATTGTTGATATAAAGGTTTCGCGTTTATGAATCAATATAACCTTCCTTTTCATTGCGTTGTTCTTCGAGGCTTCGACCGTCGGCGAGGTCATACCAGCGTTGATAGCCGTGTTTTGCCAAGCCCCACGCGATTGCTCCGGCGTGTTTGATGATATGTTCCTTGATTAATTTTCGATCAGCCAAACCGTTACGACTCAGCAAAAAGACGGCATCTTCCTGATCTTTAAATGTCCGGCGATAAATTTCAAAATCACTAACCATTCGGGCGTGAGAATCGGAACATCGTTGATTTTGACGGCTTCTTTTAGTGCCGCTTTGAACAGCGGTTTGAATTCGTCATTGCGAATGATCCAATCTACGGTCACAACTTTTTCGTCAGTTTCGGTATTATAACGCTCGCCGCCTTGTTTGAGCCGTCCGACAATTTGCTTTTCGGAAACAGGTAAAAGTTTATCGGCAATCGCGTCAATGTTTTTGGTAAGTCTGTCGCTGCCATATAAATTCATTGCCAAACCGCCGACCAACGCCCATTCAATGTTGTTTTCTTCCGCAAGTCTGCCGATAATTTCGATTGCTTCGGATGCCGAATCTTCATCAATTACCCCGAGATTAGTTTTTCGTCTAACCATAAATTTATTTATCATCGGAATTTTAACATCGTTCTTTTGGGCAAATTTAATCATTAACATTTACCGCCCAAACTTCCGCCGAATCGCCAATGCCGGCAACGCCGATTGTTACGGTGCGAACACTTTTACCAAATTGTCTGAGTTGATGTTAAGGCTTGAATTTTACGGTCTTCGGTGACCAGCGGCAGATTGAGATGCAAAGCGGTTGCAGCAATGATTCGGTCGGGCATATCCGGAACAGTCAAGCGCGAAATCTGCGACAGCGAAACGGTTATTTGATGGCTTAATTCAATCGGTTTGAGAACGCTGTTCGGCGACAGCATTGCCGAATTGATGCGCGGCAGGATATTTGCGCCGAGACGATTCTTTTCGGCTAAGTAAATTATTTCGACAAACGAAATCGTCGGCACGAAAACATACCCGCCCGAAGCCGCGACATTATCCATATAATTCTTGGCATCGGCGGATAATTCCGGCAGCGCATAGAGATACCAAACAAGCGCGTGAGTATCGGTGACGCAGTTCACTGTTTCGCCTCTTCGTCAAAAAAATGCTCGCGCGGAAAGTTTCCCCACATTTCCCTTCTGGCTTCGGCAATGCCTTCTTCCGTGATCCGCACGTCCAAATCGGACAGAATCCCATACAAACTCCGGCGCGGCTGAATTTTAGCTTCTTTCAGTTCGATAAACTCGGCAAAATCCAACAATTCCTGCTGCTGATAAACCGGCAAAGCGTTAAACTTTTCCAACAAAACTTCTTCCGATGTCATAAACTTTTACCTCATAAGAGGCATTTTAACATAAATTTTAACGCATAAACTTCCGCCGAATCGCCAACGCTGTTTTGAGAAGCGCGATAGTCTTTTCGAGAATCGCCTAAATTTCGCTTGTCGGACTATTCAGTTTTTGCATTTCGGCTATTTACGAATTTCCTTATATTTATTAGAAAAACTATCGGATATTACAGTTAGATCATTTATGCCATCTAAATATTCATCAACGGAATTTTAAGATCATTCTTTTCAGCAAACTCAATCGCTTCAATATAACCCGCGTCAGCGTGGCGGACAACGCCCATTCCGGGATCGGTGGTGAGAACTCGTTCGATGCGTTTGGCGGCTTCGGGTGTGCCGTCGGCGACGATGACTTGTCCGGCGTGGAGCGAATAGCCGATGCCGACTCCGCCGCCCTGGTGGAGTGAAACCCACGTTGCGCCGCCGACGGCGTTGATCATCGCGTTGAGATAAACCCAATCGGCGATGGCATCCGAGCCGTCTTTCATCGCTTCGGTTTCGCGGTTGGGCGAGGCGACGCTGCCGCAGTCGAGATGATCTCTGCCGATGACGATTGGTGCTTTTAATTCGCCGCTGGCGACCATTTCGTTTAATTTGAGTCCGGCTTTGGAGCGTTCGCCGTAGCCTAACCAGCAGATTCTCGCGGGCAATCCTTGAAATTCGACTTCCTTCTGCGCCATCGTCAGCCATTTGATTAAATGATCGTTTTCGGGGAACAGATTCATCATCGCCGCGTCGGTTTTGTAGATGTCTTCTTTGTCGCCGGAAAGCGCGACCCAGCGAAACGGACCTTTGCCTTCGCAGAACAGCGGGCGAATGTAGGCGGGAACAAAACCCGGATAATCGAAGGCGTTTTCGATACCGTTGTCTTTGGCGCGCTGGCGCAGATTGTTGCCGTAATCGAAAACGATTGCGCCGCGTTTTTGGAATTCCAACATCGCTTCAACGTGCCGCGCCATCGAATCCATCGCCAGTTTTTCGTATTCGGTTTGGTTTTCTTTTCGCAATTCGTTCGCCTGTTCGATTGATAAGCCTTGGGGAATGTAGCCGTATAAAACATCGTGCGCGGAAGTCTGATCGGTGACGACATCGGGAATAATGTTACGTTCGAGAATCTGCCACTGAACATCAGCCGCGTTTCCCAAAAGCGCGATTGATTTCGCTTCGCCTTTCGCGGTGAATTCTTCGACCATTGCCAACGCCTCGTCCAAATTTTCAGTCGCCAGATCAATTTGTTTCAATTGCAAACGTCGTTCGATGCGCCATTTATCAACTTCGATGAGCAAACCAACGCCGCCGTTAAAAGTTATCGCCTGCGCCTGCGCTCCGCCCATTTCGCCGAGTCCGGCGGTCAAAACGAATTTTCCGCGCAAATCGCCCCAATTATTTTGTCTGGCGAGCGAACCGAAAGTTTCATAAGTTCCCTGCAAAATGCCCTGCGTGCCGATGTAAATCCAGCTTCCGGCGGTCATTTGTCCATACATCATCAAGCCTTCGCGCTCGTATTTGTCGAACTGTTCCTGTGTCGCCCAGTGCGGCACGATGTTCGTATTGGCAATCAAAACTTTCGGCGCGTCGGCGTGCGTTTTGAAAACCGCAACGGGTTTTCCCGACTGCACGAGCAGAGTTTCGTCGGCTTCGAGATTTTTGAGAGATTCCAAAATCGCGTCGTAACTTTCCCAATTTCTGGCTGCTTTCCCGCGTCCGCCGTAAACGATTAAATTGTCGGGATCAAACGCGACATCGGCATCGAGATTATTTTGAATCATTCGATAAGCGGCTTCGGACAGCCAGTTTTTGCAGGTTAAAGTCGTTCCGGTCGGTGCTTTGATATTTCGTTTCATAATGTTTGCTGGTTTTACTGAGCTGATTTCAGGCGAATGACGCTTTTGGTTCTGATGACGGTATCTATTGAATTGGTTTTGACGACGATTTTATGCGGTTTTCCGTCGCTGATGCTTGACGGGTAAAATCCGACGACGTATTGTTTTTTCAGTTCGTCGGCGATGTTTTGGAATATTTTCTGGAAATCTTCGGCGATATTTTCATAGGTTCTGCCGCCGGTGATAACTCCCAGCAATTTCATAAAAAGCAGTTCGTTGGTGTGTGCGGCTTGAATTCTTTTCCGAAATTCGTCCGCGTTTATCGTTTCGCCGGTCGGCAATTTTATTTTTTGGGGAAGACGAAAATTCGGCGGCAATATTCTTTCGGCGTTGAACAAAATCGGGTAAATTATCACGTCGGATTCGATCAGCGTGTCCACCAGTTTGAGGTTGGAAATGTCGCGCCCGCGCACGGATCCGTCCGTCAGCACGATAATCGTTTTTCTGCCGCGCACCGCCGCGAAATTTTTCGTTACGAGCCGATACATCGCGTCCTGCATATTTGAACCGACACGGGGTGAAATGCCGACGCGCTTGACGGCTTTGTTCAGCTTTTTTTGATCGGACGTGAAATCGGCTAAAATATTCGTCTCAGCGTCAAAACTGGCGATCATACATTTGTCTTCGGGGCGCAGAGTTTTGATAAAATCACGCGCCGCTTGGGTAATCTCGCCCAAAACATCACGCGTGCTGAAACTGGCATCTATCAAAATCGCCGCGTTCATCGGAGCCTGATTATCCGCAAAAAAATCTACATTGCGGTTTACTCCGTCTTCGACGATAAAAAAATCTTCCTTTTTCAAACCCGCAACGTAACGCCCGTCGCGGTCACTGGCGATAACCGGAATATTGACGAGCAGCGTATCAATTTTAATCGTTTCATCTTCTTTCGCGTCCTGCGCCGCGACGATATTTGAGAAAACGAGGGTAAATAAAGCTAACAAAATCCAGATTTTTACTTTGAAATTATCCCGAATCATTCGACCGGGCGGAAATGTTGTATTTTTCTCCATAAATTTCGATGATTAAAATTTTTCTTTATTTTAACTTCAAAATTGATTTCATAAAATATGCGATACGGATCATCAGCAAATATTTGAGTAGAAAGACAAAAAATATTTTTATAATTAATTGAAAATTAGACGGTAATGCAAAATAAATTTCGCGTTCTGTGCCGGAGTCGTGATTTCAAGTGGTCTGAAAAAATATTCGCCGCCGAAAAACACAAAATTTATTTCGATAATGACACGCCAGATTTCGACGCGCAAAATGCGATGTGTCAAATGAAATACCGACGCGCTGATAAGAAAAAAGGCGGTAAGAAGAGTAAAGACCGGGCGATGCGAAAATTTTACGGCGGCGATGAGACGGAAAAATCGTGAGACGCGTCAAAATTCCTCTAATTTTTTGCGCGAAAAATGAACCGCCCGAAATTCAGCTTTGTTTCGGCAATAAATTCCGCGAAAAGTCGCCGAATTTTTCGACGAAATTTGTCGAAACCTCATTGATGTCGGGAGCCAGCCGCATCATTTCCGCGACGATTGCCGAACCGACGACCGCCGCATCCGCGTATTTCCAGGTTTCCGCCACTTGCGCGGCGTTGGAGATGCCGAAGCCGACGGCAATCGGCAAATCAGTCAGTTGTCGCAGTCTTTCGACCAGATTTTCAGCTTCACTGCTGAGTTCGGTGCGCGCACCGGTGACACCCGCACGGGAAACAGCATAGATAAAGCCGCTCGCTTTTTCCGTGATCTTTTTGAGCCTTTCGTCGCTCGAAGTCGGCGCGGCGAGCATTATCAAAGCCAAGTCTTTTTCCGCCAAAATTCCGCGAAACTCACCGGCTTCTTCGGGAACTAAATCGGTGACTAAAACTCCGTCAACGCCCGCTTCTTTCGCTTTGAGCGCAAAATTCTCCAGACCGAACTGCAAAACCGGATTGAAATAGCCGAATAAAATAATCGGTATCTCGCATTTCTCGGCGCGAATTTCCGCGACGATTTCCAAGATATTTTTGATGCCGATCCGGTTTCGCAAAGCGCGTTCGCCGGAAGCCTGAATCGTCGCGCCGTCGGCGACCGGATCGGAAAACGGAACGCCGAGTTCGATCACGCTCGCATCTTGTTTCGCCAATTCCAAAATCAATTTTTTCGTCGTCGCCAAATTCGGATCGCCCGCCACGATAAACGGAATAAACCCGCCGCGCTTTTCCGACTTCAATTGATTAAATTTCTCAGTTATTCGATTCATTTGTAATGATTTCAGATTTTTGTGTAATCAGTCAGAGAAGTTTTATCGCCCAACACCGCGCCCGCGCCGATGCTGACGTTTCTGCCGATGTGACAGCCGCGCCCGATGATCGCGTCCTGTATGTGCGCCGCGTTTGAAATTCGCGTGTGCGCCCAGATTACCGAATTTTCAACAATCGCCTTTTCTTCGATGTGAACGCCTTCTCCGATGACCGAATTGGTGATTTTGGCATTGGCTTTAATCGTGCAGTTTTCGGCAATTACCGATTTTTCGTCAACAATCGCCGTCGCCGCGATTTCCGAACCGTTTTGCCGATCAATTTGACAACCCTTGATCCGATTGTTCAAAAAATCGTGATGCGCCTCCAGATAACTGACCGGATTACCAATGTCGCGCCAGTAATTATCTTGTAAAACATACGCAAAAAAGGACTTTTGCCGATTCAGCAGTTCGGGAAAAACATTGTATTCAAATGAATAGTTTTCGCCTTTCGGAATTATATCCAAAACGCTCGGCTCTAAAATGTAAATTCCGGCGTTGATATTATTCGTCGTCAAACCGGCGAGTTCTTCCGGTTTCGGCTTTTCCAGAAATCTCAGAACCCGATTTTCTTCGTCAGTTTCGACCAAACCGTAAGCCGAAGGATTTTCAACCGGCGTTAAAACGATGGTCGCTTCCGCGTTTTTCTGACGGTGAAACTCGATAATGTCTGCGATATTCGCGTCGGTTAAAACATCGCCGTTGAAAACGACGGTCGTTTCCCGCAGTTCGTCAGCCGCAAATTTATATGCGCCGCCTGTTCCCATCGGCGAGGGTTCAGTCAAATAACGCAGATTTACGCCGCCGTCCAGCGTGTAACCGAGCAGATGTTCGATTTTATCCGGCTGATAGTTTAGGGAAAGCGTAATATCTTTGATGCCCGCCTGCCGCAGACTTTCAATTTGATAAAGCAAAAACGGACGATTTAGTAAGGGAACGACCGGTTTCGGCGTGTAGATTGTCAGAGGACGAAGCCGCGTACCTTTGCCGCCGGCTAAAATTAGTGCCTGCATAGTTTTTGACTCAACCGTAAATAATTGAAAAATAACCCGAAACTCTAAGATTAAGAAAACCAGCCGGAAAAATCAAAGCCGCCGAAGTCGAATAACTTGCCGGACGCTGCCGATTTAAGTTTCGTCCGCCGTGCGGCTGACCGCCGATTTTTCCAATAAACATTCATCATCAGTGAAAAATCGCGGCAATAGCTTTTAATTTTCGTTGACCGACTTTTTCCGATAACGTCTAATTTTTAGGTTTAAATATCAATTAAAATATAAATTATTACAAAAATTGTTAAAACTCGTTGACTTACTTTGCAGGGGCGTGATAATTTAGATTGGGAGATTAAGCGGTTAATTTAATCTGCCTTTTCAACCTTCGTAAAAGTTAAATCCTTAAACTTTACATAACAAAATTCAAAATTTCTAAGGCATTTAAATCACAATGAGCTTCGATAAAATAAAAGCGATGCGAAACGCTGAACGATTTTTGTCGCAGGGCAAAATTCGCGCGGCGATCAGCGAATATCAACGAATTGTCGAAAACGATCCGAAAGATTTCAGCACTCTGAACATTCTGGGCGATTTATACGTCAAAAACTCTGAAAAACAGGAAGCCGTCGGCTGCTTTACGCAAGTCGCCGAACATTACAATACGCAGGGATTCGCTCACAAAGCCATTGCTATCTACAATAAAATTTCCCGCATCGAACCCAATTCGATGGAGATTTCGGCAAAATTAGCCCAGCTTTATCAATCGAAAGGCTCGGTCGCCGAAGCGCGCACGCATTACACCGCGCTCGCCGAGCAATATCAGCGTAAAGGGCAAAAAATCGAAGCTCTCGCCATCTGGAAGCAAATCGCCGAACTCGATCCGAATAACACGGATATTTATTTGAAAATCGCCGAAGTTTGCTGGCAGGAAGATCAGCAGGACGAAGCGGCAAAGGCGTTTACCGAAGCCGGTTTGCGGTTGACCGAACAAGAACAATATGAAGAAGCGGTCAACGCGTTTTCCAAAGCTCTGGAAGTTAAGAAAAATTATCTGCGGGCGTTAAACGGTTTGGTTAAAGCGCAAATCGGTTTGGGTTATGCCGACGAAGCGGCGAAAATTCTGGAAGGAATTCTGGAAGAACAGCCGTTTAACCGCGATATTCTGTATCTTTTGGTTGACTGTTACCTCGATATGGGCAGTCCGGCGGAAGCGGAGCGGGCGGTTATCAAACTGGTCGAACAGGAACCCGCCAATTACCCGAAATTTTTAGACCTCATTAAAGTTTATCTGAAAAATAACGATCTGAATGCCGCCGCGCGAATTCTGGCGATGTCTTCCGAACATTTGCTGGTCGGCGGTCAGGGAGAAGAATTTTTCTTCTGGACAAACGAAATTCTGGCGAGAAATCCCGAACATCTCGACGCTTTGCGGCTTCTTGTGCGCTATTACAGTTGGCAGCGCGATGCCGACGAAACTAAAAAATCTTTGGAAAGACTGGCTGAAATGGCGCGCTCGCTCGATGTTTTTGAAGATGAACGATACGCTCTTTCGCAGTTGGTGATGATTTCTCCGCAGGAAACCAGTTACGTTCAACGATTGCAGGAAATCAACACAGCGCACGGTTTTGAAGAAAACGCCGTTGCCGAAGAAGGACAATTCTCCGCCGCCGCCGCGCTTTTAGAAGATTTTTCCGCCATCGGTCCGGCTGCCGAAACTAACGGACACGACGAACAGCTTTACAACGGGAACGGCGAATTTGATTTTGCCGATAACGACCATTCGCTCGGTTTTCAGACCGACGATTTAATTGAAAATGATTTTTCGGAAGACGTAAAAGAATTTAATTTTTACAACGACGAAGTCGCCGTTTACGACGGAAAAGACCTTTCGGAAAATGAGAATCAAGTTTTTGCCGCAGAAATTGAAAAGGAAATCGAGCCGGATGAACAAAATCCGGTCGGCAAACCGCTCAAACTCGCTGATGAACTGGAATTGCAGCGAGAAATCGAAAGCGTCGAATTTTACATCGCGCAGGGTTACAAAGATTTGGCGGCGAAAACTTTGGAGATGATGGAATTGGAATACGGCAAACGGGCGGAATTTGCCGCGCTGCGTCTTCAGGTGGACGACGCGCCGACCGATTCTGCGGCAGTTGTCGAGCCGGAAAAACCGGAAGTCATCATCGAAAATCCGGTTCAGATTCCAGGCGCGAACGAATTTAATCATTTTGTTGATTTGAAAAGCGAACTGGGTTTTCAGGAAAGCGAATCAAGCATCGAAGATGATTACGAAACGCATTATCATTTGGCGGTCGCCTATCAGGAAATGGGTTTGATGGAAGAAGCCATCAGAGAATATCAGGACGCGATAAATTTCGTTTCCGCCGCCGACGGAACGCGCCGATTTTTTCAATGCTCAAATCTGCTCGGACATTGTTTTATCGAAAAACAGATGCCGAATCTCGCGCTGATGTGGTATAAACGCTCTCTGGAAGTTCCGGGTTTGGGCGACATCGAAAAACAGGCGTTATATTACGAACTCGGCAACACCTACGAAGTCGGCGGCGACCGGGAAAAGGCGATTGAATATTTTGAAAAACTCTACGCCGAAAACGTTGATTACCGCGATGTCGGCAAACGATTGGAGAAGTTACAAAAATAAAAAAAAGGACGAACAAAAACATTTTGTTCGTTCTTTTTGTGAGCCGCGCCTTTTGTTGTAAGCTGAAAATATGAACGCATCCGATGAGATTGATTTGCAGAATCCTTTTCCCGAACCGTTTGAGATGGAAATTACCGACGCGCTCGATTTACACGCTTTTCATCCAAAAGATGTTAAATCGGTGGTCGAAAATTATTTGCGAGAAGCCTCTCAAAAAGGTTTTCGGATCGTGAAAATAATTCACGGCAAGGGAATCGGTGTGCAGCGGGAAATTGTCAGAAAAGTTTTGGCGGAAACGCCGTTTGTCGAATCATTTAAAAACGCGCCCGAATTTTCAAGCGGCTGGGGCGCGACGATTGTGATTTTCAAGGGATAAAATGTTTCTTTAAGGCGGACGGCGGCGCGTTTACATTCGGGTCGTTTATCGGTCTTCGATAACATCCGCCCACACTTCGTCTTCGATTTCTTCTTCGCCGAAATCATCGAGAAAACTTTCTAAAACCTCGTTTTGTTCAACGATTTGCTGTTCGGCATCTTTCAGACGACGCGCCAGATATTTGGCGTGTCGTTCCAGTTCGTGAATACGCTTTTTATGTTCGCGGTCAATGCGCTCCATATAAACCAAGTAAAAAAATTGCAGACCGGCAACGCCCGCCAGAGACAACGAAAGACCAATCAGAACATACGACATCATAATTACCTAAAGATAAAAGCGCGGGGCAACGATTGAGTTAAACAACAATTAAAATACTTTTCATTCAAAACCGCCGATATTTAATCACATTTAATTTCTCGTTCATCCCGGTCTTTCATCATTCATCCTTTAGTTTTTTCTGATTATAACCTTGACCAATGCGAAAGGAAAAGCCAAAATTTAAATATAAATCAAATCGGAGAAAAAATGTCGGAAGAAAATAAACAGTCCAATTCATCAGCGTCGCTTTTAGACCGGCGAGAGTTCTTGGTAACTTCAATCATTGCCGGATTTGCGCTGGCAGTCCAGCCGATTCAGGCGCAAACGCAAATAAAAACCGACGAAAAAGGTTTAATCGCCGGCGAGGTGAAAATTCCCGTCACGGGCGGCACTATTCCCGCTTACCGGGCGATGTCCGACGCGAAAAATAAAAATTTTCCGGTGGTTCTGGTCGTTCACGAGATTTTCGGCGTTCACGAATATATTCAGGATGTCTGCCGGAGATTTGCCAAATTGGGTTATCTGGCAATCGCGCCCGCGCTTTACGCCAGACAGGGCGACGTTTCGACAATTGCGACACCGCAAGAACTTAACCGCGATATTTTCTCTAAGATTCCCGACGCGCAGGCGATGTCCGATTTGGATGCGACGGTTGAATTTGCGAAAAACAATCACGGCAACACCAAAAAACTTGCGATTACCGGATTTTGCTGGGGCGGCAGAATCGTCTGGCTGTACGCGGCGCATAATTCAAATGTTGACGCGGGCGCGGCGTGGTACGGCAGAATCGCCAACGCGCCGAACGCGCTGAAAAACGACGTTCAGCCGACGATGCCGATTGACATCGCCGCCAATCTGAAAGTTCCGGTCATCGGTTTTTACGGCGGAATGGATACCGGCATTCCGCTCAACACGGTTCAGCAGATGCAGGATAAATTGAAAAAAGGCAAGTCGAAATCGGAAATTATCGTTTACCCGAACGCCGGTCACGGTTTTCACGCCGATTATCGTCCGAGCTATAATAAAGAGGCGGCGACCGACGCGTGGGCGAAAATGCTTGCCTGGTTTGATAAAAACGGCGCGGCTTAGAGATTAAAAGTGGAAAACTGAAAGCAAAACTATGAAACTCACATATCATTACGCCTTTTTAGTCCAAAACAAATTAATTTTCAGCCATCCGGCGATTGAATTATGAAAACAACACCAAAATTACAGCTTATTTACACTCTTTTATGCGATGATGTCCGTTTGGAAATGGGCAATAAAATTTCCCTGATGGGAATTTTTCAAAATATAATGGTCGAAAAACTTCCCATTTCGCTGATCAAATTCGCTGTCGTCAATCACTGGCGCGGCGAAGGACAGCATCAAACCGAAGTGCGAATCGTTTCACCCGACAAAGTAACGACGGTCGTTACCTCGCAGCCGACTAATATCGAACTCGCGCCGGGCGGTTTTTCCGATAATGTCAGTTTTTTTGTCAACGTCGTGTTTCCGACCGCCGGAACATACTGGGTGCAAACGCTGGCGAATATGGTTTTGCTCGAAGAATTTCCGCTGATCGTCACCGACGCGGGAACCGTCGCCGGAATTCAGCCGGCGGAAGAAATTTCGGAAACAGTTAATTAATTTGATAGAGTAAAAAGTGAAAAAGCGGAAATGTGAAAACCTGCAAATTCGCCAAATCGCTTTTTCACTTTTTCCGCTTTTAAAACTTCTACTTGTCCGTTTTCAAGGTGATCGCCAGCCGGTAAATCGCCGCGCCGTCAACTTCGATTTCTTTGCTTTCGCTGATGCCTTTGGCGGAAGCGGTGACGCGATACTTACTCGCGCCTTCGGGAAACCGAAATGTAAATTCGCCGCTGTAACTGGCGTTATCCGCGCCGACTTTTTTCGTCGAACCGTCGCTTGAGACCTTTTCGATTTCAATTTTCGCGCCGCCGATGCTTCTGCCGTCCGTGTCGAACACGCTTCCTTTGATAATAACCAGCGTTCCCTGATCAACTGTTAAAACGAGACGGTCGCCTAAATCTCTGACTTTATTACCTTTTATTTCGACGTTGTAAAGAACTCCCGCGCTGAAGCCGGATTTTTCGATGACCAGATTGTAATTTCCCGCTTCGATTCCCGACAACTCGAAATTCCCCTTGCTGTCGGCAACGGCGGATTTAAGGTCTTTGCTTTCGCGGCGCACCGTTATTTTCGCACCGGCGAGACCGTTTCCCTTCGGATCACGAACTTTTCCCTTCAAGCCGCCGCTGGTTTGACCGGCGGCGATGCCGCACGACAAAGCCGCAAATATAAATAGTAAAGCCAACTTTTTCATAAATTTTAGGCATTGGCGGTTTCGGTTTTCAATTCTTCACGAAACTGTTCCGCCACGTCATTGATGATTTTTTCAAGCGTCCGGGTTGGCTGATAGCCGACCAACCGTTTGGCTTTTTCCAGCGAAGGCACACGCCGCTGCATATCTTCAAAACCTTCGCCGTAGGCTTCTTCATAAGGAATATAGCGAATTTCGCTGTCGCTGCCGGTCATTTCAATCGCTTTTTCCGCCAAACCTTTAATCGTTACTTCTTCGGCATTGCCCAGATTTATCACCTGACCGAAACATTCCGGCGTTTCGATAACTTTGGTCAAACCTTCGACAATATCCAAAACGTGACCGAAACAGCGCGACTGCGAACCGTCGCCGTGAACTATCAGCGGTTCGTTTTTGATCGCCGATTTAACAAAATTCGGCACGACCATTCCGTATTGTCCGGTTTGGCGCGGTCCGACGGTGTTAAAAAGTCGCACGACGACGACTGGCAGACGCGTCTCCTTCCAGTGCGCGAGCGCGAGAAATTCATCCAGAGTTTTCGCGCAGGCATACGCCCAGCGGTGTTTGTCGGTCGAGCCGGTCAGTAAATCGTCTTCTTCACGAAACGGGATGGACGCGCCTTTGCCGTAAACTTCCGACGTGCTGGGAATCAGCACGCGTTTGCGGTAGCGCGAACAAAAACCGAGAACAATATCCGTCCCGCGAAAAATCGTTTCGATGGTTTTGACCGGATGTTCCATAATCAGTTTCACCCCGACCGCGCTTGCCATATGGTAAACGCGGTCGGTTTCCCGAATTAGTTCTTCCATCAGCGGATAATTCAGAACCGTGTCAATAATCAGGCGAAAGTTTTCTTTGCCTTCAAGATGCGCGACGTTTGAATAGCGCCCGGTCGAAAGATCATCAATAACCGTTATTTCGTGTCCTTCGCCAATAAGTTTGTCGGCAAGATGGCTTCCCACGAAACCCGCGCCGCCCGTTATTAAAATTTTCATCAAAATACTCCAATAATATAATAAATTAAGCTGTTTCAGTTTCAGCGTTGCTTATTGTTTTCGCAAAATACGCGACCGTTTTTTCCAAACCTTCCGCCAGCGCAATCGTCGGCTCCCACTTCAGAAGTTTTTTCGCGCGCTCGATATTCGGCTGCCGCTGTTTCGGATCGTCCTGCGGCAGCGGCAAATGCAAAGTCTTCGTGTTCTTATTGACCGCTTTGGACACTTCCTGAGCGAGTTCGTTCATCGTAAATTCGCCCGGATTGCCGACATTCACCGGCAAATGAATATCTTCGCCCGTCGCGTTCATCAAACGCATCATCCCTTCCACCAAATCGTCCACGTAACAAAATGAACGAGTTTGACTGCCGTCGCCGTAAATCGTCAAATCTTCTCCGCGCAACGCCTGGACGATGAAATTTGACACCACGCGCCCGTCGTCGGCTCTCATTCGCGGTCCGTAAGTGTTGAAAATGCGGATGATGCGCGTGTCAACCTGGTTCTGCCGGTGATAATCCATCATTAAGGTCTCCGCCACGCGCTTGCCTTCGTCGTAACACGAACGCAGTCCGATGCAGTTGACGTTGCCGAAATAATCTTCCGTCTGCGGATGAATCAAAGGATCGCCGTAAACCTCGGAGGTCGAAGCCTGCAAAATCCGCGCTTTCACTCTTTTCGCCATTCCGAGCATATTGATCGCCCCCATCACGCTGGTTTTGACGGTTTTGACCGGATTATACTGATAATGAATGGGCGAAGCGGGACAGGCGAGATTGTAAATCTGGTCAACTTCGAGCAAAATCGGTTCGGTTACGTCGTGGCGAATCAGTTCAAAGAGGTGATTATCGAGCAGATGAGCGATATTTTCGCGTCTGCCGGTGAAAAAGTTGTCGAGACAGATGACTTCATTGCCCTCGTTCAAAAGTCTTTCGCACAGATGCGAGCCGATAAAACCCGCGCCGCCGGTTACTAAAATTCTCATAAGAAGATGTCAGATGTTATGATGTTAGAGGTCAGATAGTCAAACGAATATCCTACTTCTCCGACATCTTCATTTTAAGTGTTTTTCAAAAAACATCAAAATCCGCGTGTATTCGTCCGTCCAGCTCGAAGGACGGACGAAACTATGACTTTCCGCCGGATAAATCATTTCGTCAAAATACTGCGTTTTTTCGAGTCGAATCAATTTCTCAACCAACTGCATCGAATCCTGCGCCGGAACATTATCGTCAACCAAACCGTGAAAAATCATCAGCGGTTTATTTAATCCGTCGGCGTAAGAAATCGGCGACGAGCGTTTGTAAGCGTCAGGATTTTTATCGGGAAAACCCAATCTTTCCGCCGTATAAACCGGCGACGAATAATAATAATTTTTCCAGTCGGCAACCGGACGAAGCGCGGCGGCGCAGGTGATTTTATCGGTTCTAAAAGCGAGCATTTCCGCCATAAAACCGCCGTAACTTCCGCCGTAAACGCCGATTTTCTTCGCATCAACCGCGTAATTTTTGACGGCGTAATCAATCGCGTCCAAATGATCTTCGTAATCTTTGCCGCCGAGAAAATCATAAACATCGGTTCGCCAATCACTTCCGTAACCCGCCGAGCCACGATAATCAATGTCCAAAACGACGTAGCCTTTCTGCGTCAAAAGTTCGTTGAACATAAATTCGCGGTAATAATTGTTCCAGCCGTTGATGACGTTTTGCAGATAACCCGCGCCGTGAACAAAAATTACCATCGGATATTTTTTCGATTTATCAAAACCGTCCGGCAGATAAATTTTGGCGGGAATTTTTTTATTGTCGCGGGAATTTATTTCGATGAAATTCGGCGCATTCCATTTTCGATTTGAGAAATTTTCGGGCGTTGTGTTTGTTAATTTTTGAGGTTTTATGCGTTCACATTTTGTATTGCAACTGCTGTCAGCATAAATTTCGCCCGGTTTGTTCCATTCCGAAACTTCATAAATAAATTTTGTAGTCGCGCCGCCCGGTTCTGCCATCTGCGGCTCTGATTTAAAGGCTTTTTGTCCTGAAGTTACCTGCGTTATTGTGTTAGTTGCAGGAAGCAAATAATAAAATTCGCGCTCGCTGGTTGAATTTTGTGTCGAATCAAAAAGAATTCTGCTTTCGTCCGACCATTTCGCCCATTCAACCTGCCAATTTCCTTTGGTTAATTGCTCAATTTTCGCGTTCGCTTTGCCGTCTTTGAATTTGGACTTGTCGAGCGTCGCCAAATAAAGATGATTGTAACCGTCGCGTTCCGAGCCGAAAAACAATTGTAAAGCGTCTTTCGGATTCGGTTCGACGATGCGCGAAAGCGGCGCGATCCATTTTTCGTCGGTTTCTTCCGTGACGAGAATCGTGTTTTCATCTTTGCCGCCGACGTTGAAAACGTAAAAAAGCTGCCGCCGCTTCAAATCTTTGTCAATGCGGTCAACGATCAGCGAAACATTGTCCGCCGCCCAATCAATTCCGCGAATGTAGCCCGCGCCTTCCGCTTTCGGCAGTTTGATTTCGAGAGGTTTTTCCAAACTTCCGTCCGCTTTCGCCGCCAAAATTTTCTGTTCGGTAAAACCGCGCCGCGTCGTCTGCGCCTGCACAAATTCGTCGAGATAATTCGGCACGTAAAGTGTTTTCTGCTTTGAAGCGTCGGAGACGACGTAGGCGATTAATTCGCCGTTTTTAGTCGGTGTCGCGTTGTAAACCGAAGTAAATGCTTGCGGATTCGCTTCTTTGGAAATTTGAATCAGCGAAAAATTTCCCGTGTCAATTACGAAAAAGTTGCCGTTTTGCGAAAACAGAATTCGATTATCGTCGAGCCACTGCGCCGCAAATTCCGCGCTCTGCGTTTTCGTCAAACGGCGCGGTTTGGCGGTTGCTTCCGCAATATTCAAAACGAACAAATCGCCGTTTTGCGAAAAGAGAATCTTTTGAGAATTCGGCGACCAGTCGAGATTGCCGATTTGATTGCGGCGCGATTTCGCAAAATCGTCATTCACAATCAAACCATAATTTAACTTGTTTTCCGGTGTCGAAACCAGATTCGGCGCAAGTAAATCTTTCGGTGACGCGAGAATTTTCGTGTTTTTGCCGTCCGTCGAAACCAGATACAAATCCTTCGGTTCTTCACCTTTCGCGTTCCACAGATAAGCGACATATTTGCCGTCGGGCGAAAGTCGTTCGCCTTCAGCGCGCGTTCCGGCAATCGAAGACTCGCGCATAATCTCGCGCACCGTCAGATTTTGGGGGAATGCCGAAATGCAAAATGCAAAATGCAAAATGCAAAATATTGTAAGTTTTCTCATAATTTATTCTTCATCACTCAAAGCCTCGCGCAATGCTTCAAGTTCAGGCAATACGAGTAAATCTTTTGTTCTTCCGGTGGCTTTTTTTGCGCTTATTAAATCATTTATCGAAATTACGTCAACTAAAATGCCGCAAATTTTGAGTTTCTCCGATGAAATTTTTAATGCTGAATAATTTCCGACACCTGCAACTTCACAGAGAAGATCAATATCTCCAAGGTCTGTATCAAGCGTAAAATTGGTTCCGTTTAGTATAGTTCGTTCATCCCAAATGAATGGGAGTTCTTTAGGAAAACCTCGTAAACGAGGATTAAAGGGAGCGAGTGCATTAACAATTTTCTTTATGTTAGATAACGACCGCGAATAGCAGAAATCCACATCTTGAGTAATATACCCGGAACCGTAAGCAGTTATTGCAACACCACCAACCACCACAAATTCAACTTCATTTTCCATTAAAGCCTGAATTGCCGGTTCAAGTTCCACCATATCTGTTTTTCCTCCGTTCCTGTGCCTCAATCATTATTCTATGATAGTTTCGCATAGACTTTTGCATATTATTAACTCTTTCTTCCGGCGTAAATTTCAGGTTTTTGACAAGCAAAGTTAAATCAATGCCGAATTCTTTCGCAGCAGCAATTTTGCTTCCCGGTTTCGGATTTAAAAGTTTTTCTTCAGGAGTTCTTTTCATACTTTGATTTTAGGGCAATTCCAGCGCGTTTGCACGTTTTTGCGCCTTTTCGATTTCGTTTAAGCGTCCGTAATCGTAGATCGCGCTTTCCCAAGTTCCATACATCGCGTTCGGCAGCACGATGTATTTATGACCGAACATTTCGCGCGTTTTATCAACTTCGGCAAATCTCGCGTCAACCGATTTTTTCTCGTAAATATTAGATAGATCATCCAGATTGTCGCCGATCAACAGCACGATGCGGTATTTTTTCTTGATTGCTTCCCGGCGCGGTTCTTTGGTTGATTCATTTTGACGCAATTGGACGGTCTCAAAGGTCGCGTCGGGAAATCCGACCGACTTTAAATTGTCAATCGTCGCCTGTTTCTGCACTTCGTCGCGGTTGGAAACGTAGAAAACTTTGACACCTTTCTTGTTGGCATAATTCAAGAAAGCAGCCGCGCCCGGAATCGCTTTGGCTTTTCGCATTTCGCCCCACGCGTACCAGTTTTTCAAATCGAACGGCAAACGATTTCTGACGTTGAAGGCTTGCGCGGGCGAATTGTCCAGAACGGTTTCGTCAATGTCAACGACGACGGCGCGCGGCATTTTGCGTTCGGCTTTCGGCAGTTTTTTCAAATTCTTTTTATCAAAATCCGCGTCGAGCGACATTTGCGCGGCGTTGAACGCCTGATACGCCAAAGCGCGATATTCCGCCGCTTTCTGCATATACAAAACCGCGCTGACCTGATATTCGTTGTCCGCCGTGACGGGCGCGGGCTGCGCTTGCTGCGCCGTCGAAACAGTGACGAAATAAGTTGAAATAATCGAAGAGGCGACCAGACCGAATGTTAAAATATATTTTTTGATTTTCATAATATTCTGAAATGAATTTGTCGAAAAGTTCGCAATTGATTATAAATGAACAATGCCCGAAAAGACGAAACGGAACGAAGAAACAAAGCCGCCGGAAGAAAAAGACCCGGAAAACGCCGAACAGAGAAATTGGAGCGAAGACCAGCGGAAAAAAAGCTATTACTACGATGATTCTTACGGTTACGAAGTTTACAACCCGGACGAAGACGACGACAACGAAACCGAATTAATCGTTACCGATCTTGATAAATAAATTCTACAAATCCTCATTTTTCAATCAGGGCGCGACGCAGATGTTTCTGTCGGCACTTTCGTTCGCGCTGGCGAATTTGTTCGTCAAAAAACTCGAATATCTGCCGGCGATGGAAGTCGTTTTCTTTCGCTGTCTGGTGTCGAGTTCGTTTTGTCTGGCGGGTTTGCGATTGGCAAAACGGAGTTTTCGCGGAAATAATCCGAAACTGCTGATTTTGCGCGGGATTTTCGGGACGACCGCGCTCGGTTTTTTCTTTTTGACATTGCAGGAAATTCCGCTGGCGAGCGCGATGACGATTCAGTATCTCGCGCCGATTTTTACGGCGATTATCGGAATTTTCGCGCTGCGGGAAAGCGTCAAATCGGCGCAGTGGTTTTTTTACGCGCTGGCATTCGGCGGCGTTTTGATCGTCGAACAATTCGACACGCGAATTTCGTCTCTTTATCTCGGTTTCGGCATTTTCGCGGCGTTCTGTTCCGGTGTCGCTTACAATTTGGTGCGGACTCTGCGCGGCAGGGAACATCCGCTGGTCATCGTGTTGTATTTTCAGGTGATCGGCGTGATCGCCGGACTTTTATTCACTGTTTTCGATTGGCGAACGCCGCGCGGTTCGGATTGGCTGTTGCTGTTTTTGGTCGGTTTTTTTTCGCAGTTCGGGCAGGTTTTTTTAACCAACGCCTTTCAAAAAGAACGCGCCGCCAGCGTCGCCATCGTCAACTACACGAGTTTGATTTACGCATTACTGTTCGGCTGGTTTGTGTTTGGCGAAGTCCAGACCTTACAATCTTTATCGGGAATGCTTTTGGTCGTCGGCAGCGTTATTTTGAGCGTTCTTTACAGCAAAAGGCGAAAAGATATTGAAAATATCGAATCATCAATCGGTTAATTCAAAATGCGGAAGCCCGCACGAAGTAAGGGCATTTAACGATGGCGAAACTCGCCCTTACTTCGTGCGGGTTTCCGCATTATTATAGAAAAATGTTCAAACAAAAAGTATTAGCTTTAATTTTAGCGGGCGGCACGGGCGGACGTTTGGGACTTTTAACCGACGAACGCGCCAAGCCGGTGATGCCGTTTGCCGGATTTTATCGCCTGATAGATTTCGCGTTGAGCAACTGCCTGCACAGCGGTATTTCCGACGTTTGGGTGATCGAACAATACGAACTGCATTCGCTGAACGAACATTTATCGAACGGCAGACCGTGGGATTTAGACCGAACTTACGGCGGTTTGCGCGTTTTGCCGCCGAATGACGATGACGACGAATCGAATCACGAAGGCGGATTCGCGCACGGCAACGCCGACGCGATTGCGCGTAATTTGAAGTTTATCGAAAATTTCAATCCTGATATTTTGATCGTTTTAAGCGCGGATCACGTTTATAAACTCGATTTTCGAGACGTTATCGAAACACATCTGGCAAAAAAAGCCGCGCTCACGCTTGTTACGACGAAAGTTCCGAAAGGTGAATCGGCTTCGCGTTTCGGTGTCGTCGAAGCAGGTAAAAACGGCAGTGTAACGAATTTTGAGTATAAACCGGAAAAACCGCAAAGCGATTTGATTACGACGGAAGTTTTCGTTTACGACGCGCCGATTTTGTTTGAAACGCTCAAAGAATTACAGAAAAAAAACGGCGAATTAAAGGATTACGGCGACGAATTGATTCCGAAATTCGTCAAAGAAAAAAAGGTTTTCGAGCATCGCCACGAAGGTTACTGGCGCGATGTCGGAACGGTTGAAAGTTACTGGAACGCGCAGATGAATTTGCTCGACGAAAACACGAAATTTGCTTTTGACGACGACGACTGGACGATTTTAACGAACGCCGAACAGCGCGTTCCGGCGTTCATTTACAGTTCCGCGAGCGTCAATAACTGTTTGATTTCAAACGGCTGCAAGATCAAAGGAAGCGTCGAACATTCGGTTTTGAGCGCGAACGTCACGATTGAAAAAAACGCCGAAGTCACAAATTCGATAATTTTGCCGAACGCGGTGATTGAAAAAGGTGTAAAACTCGAAAAAGTTATCGTTGACGCGGGCGTTAAAGTTTCAAAAGCGAAAGCGGAAAAATTTGAAAAACTGAAAAAAGAACACAAAAAAGACATTTTCATCATCGGAAAACATAAAATTCAATCGCAGAGCGAAGTCGAGGAAAAACAATGAGTTATTCAGACAGTAAAATTATCAAACAAATTTTGGACGAATGTAAAACGATTGCCGTCGTCGGTTTATCGTCAAATCCCTATCGCCCGTCCAACGGTGTCGCGTCGTTTATGCAGCAAAAAGGCTACAAAATTGTTCCCGTCAATCCGAACGAAACGATGGTTTTGGGCGAAAAAGCGGTGGCGAGTTTGGCAGATGTCTCCGAAAAGATTGATCTGGTGGACATTTTTCGGCGTTCCGATGAAGCCGGAAGCATCGTTGACGAAGCGATTGAAATCGGCGCGAAAGCCGTTTGGCTACAGGAAGGCGTGATTGACGAAAAAGCGGCAAAACGCGCCGCCGATGCCGGATTGTTGGTGGTAATGGACAGATGTTGGTTGAAAGATTACGTGAAATATGGCGAATAAACTAAAAGCGATTGTTGTTACCGTGAGCGACACGCGCACGGAAAGTGAAGACGTTTCGGGCGTGACGCTGGTCGGGTTGTTGTTGTCAATCGGCGCGGAAATCGCCGATAAAATTATCGTTTCCGATGATTTTGAAGATTTGCGAAACACGCTTTATTCATTGACCGAACGCGACGACGCGAACTTAGTTATCACGACCGGCGGAACCGGATTTGCGCCGCGCGACAACACGCCGGAGGCGACCCGCGCCGTTATCGAACGCGAAGCGCAGGGTTTGAGTGAAGCGATGCGCGCCGAAACTTTGAAAAATACGCCGACGGCGATGCTTTCGCGCGGCGTGTGCGGCATTCGCGGCAAAACTTTAATTATCAACCTGCCCGGTTCGCCGAAAGGCGTAATCGAGTGTTTCGACGTTATCAAAAACGTCCTGCCGCACGCCGTTAATTTAATTGGTGGCGACACACAGCACTAATTTTACATTCTGCTGAACTTAAAATAATGGAAAATCCAAAACCCGCAAATCGTTTAATCAAAGAAACAAGTCCGTATTTATTACAGCACGCGCACAATCCGGTTGATTGGTACGCGTGGGGCGAAGCCGCGTTTGACAAGGCGAAAGCTGAAGACAAGCCGGTTTTAGTCAGCATCGGCTATTCGGCGTGCCATTGGTGTCACGTAATGGAACACGAATCTTTCGAGAACCAAGAAACCGCCCGGATTATGAACGAAAATTTCGTCAACATCAAAGTTGATATGGAAGAACGCCCGGACGTTGACAAAATCTATATGAATTTTGTGCAGTTGACAACCGGTTCGGGAGGCTGGCCTTTAAATGTGTTTATGACACCCGACAAAATTCCGTTTTACGGCGGCACTTATTTTCCGCCTTCGCCGCGTTACCATCTGCCGAGTTTTCAGCAGATTTTGTTGAGCGTGGCGGACGCGTATCGAAATAAACGCGACGATTTGATGCACTCGGCAAATCAGGTGGTCGGTGAAATGCGGCGCGTCGGGTTAGCTGAATTGGCGACGGAAAGTTTGTCTTTAGAACAGTTAGACGCGGCGTTTCGGAGTTTTGTCAGAACCTTTGACAGCGTGAACGGCGGTTTTGGCGGCGCGCCAAAGTTTCCGCCGGCGATGTCGCTGGAATTTCTTCTTCGTTATTACAAGCGAACGAAAAATGAAAACGCGCTCGAAATGGTTGAAAAAACCTGCCGTAAAATGGCAAACGGCGGAATTTACGACCAGCTCGGCGGCGGATTTCACCGCTATTCGGTAGATGCGATCTGGCTCGCGCCGCATTTTGAGAAAATGCTTTACGACAACGCGCAACTGACGAAAGTTTATCTGCATTTGTATCAAATTACGAAAGATGAATTTTACAAACGCGTCGCGGTCGAAACGCTCGAATATATTCGGCGCGAAATGCTTGACGAAAGTGGCGGATTTTACACGGCGCAGGATGCCGACAGCGAAGGTGTCGAAGGCAAGTTTTTCGTCTGGACACCGCAGCAAATCGAGGAAATTTTGGGAGCGGAAGACGCGCAGATTTTTAATTTTTATTACGACGTTTCGGAAGAAGGCAATTTTGAAGAGAAAAACATTTTAAATGTTAAAAATTCTCCGCGTGAAACCGCCGGAGTTTTGAAAATTTCCGAAGAAAAGTTGAAAGAAAAACTGGAAAACAGTCGGGAAAAACTTTTTGCCGAAAGGGAAAAACGAATCAAACCGTTCCGCGACGAAAAAGTTCTGACGGCTTGGAACGGCTTGATGCTGGTGACGTTCGCGGAAGCGGCGGCGATTTTGGAGAACGAAAATTATCTGCAAATCGCGCGAAAAAACGCCGATTTTATCACAGACAATCTCCAAAAAGACGATTATCTGCTGCGAAGCTGGAAAGACGGCGAAGCGAAACTCAACGCCTATCTGGAAGATTACGCCGATTTTACCGACGGTTTGATCGAACTTTATCAGGTTTCGGGCGAAGTGAAATATTTGCGGGAAGCGAAACGGCTGGCGGATTTGATGATTACGGAATTTTGGGACGGAGACGACGGCGGATTTTTCTTTACGGCGAACAACCACGAAGATTTGCTCGTTCGCTCGAAAGATTTTCAGGATAATGCCACGCCTTCGGGAAATTCGGTGGCGGCGGATGTTCTGCTGAAACTGGCGCATTTGCTCGGCGACGAAAAATATTCGCGGTTCGCCGTCACCGTTCTGCGGCTTTACGCGCCGCAAATTCGGCGTTATCCGAACGCTTTCGGCAGAAGTTTGTCGGTATTGGAATTTTATTTGAATCCAACCAAAGAAATCGTTATTTTAGGCGAAAAAGGGAACGCGCTCGAAAGGGAAATTTTCGATGAGTTTCTGCCGAACAAAGTTTTGGTCTTGGCGGCAAATGCCGAAGAAAACGCCGACTTTATTCCGCTTCTCGAAGGACGAAAAATGATTGACGATCAGCCGACGGCGTATGTCTGCGAAAATTACACCTGTCAAAAACCGGTTACTTCAGTCAGCGAACTGGAAAAACAGTTGGCTTAATTCAGTTTAGTTAATTTCAATAAAAAAGCGCGCCGGTTTGAAACGGGCGCGCTTTATATTTGGTTGATGAAATAATGTGAAACTACGGGGTCATATTGCCGTTTTTCATCATCGTATTACCGTTTTTCATCATCATATTGCTGTTTTTCATCATCATATTCGAGTTCATAGTACTCATATTGCTGTTTTTCATCATCATATTTGAGTTTTTCATCATCATATTCGAGTTCATAGTACTCATATTGCTGTTTTTCATCATCATATTTGAGTTCATTTCAGATGACGGCATATTTGAGTTCATTCCCGTTGACGACGATGACGATGACGATGACATATTTGATTCCATCATCGGCGTTGCCATATTTGAATTCATCATCAAATTTGTATTCAAATTTTTATTCATATTGGTGTTGGCGGGGATTGTCTCGCAAGCCATACCTAAAGCACCGATTATTAACATTCCTGAAAGAGCTAAAGTCTTTTTCATTTTAATTATATTCTCCTGTCTTCTTCAAAGATTAAATTTACTAATAACAACCGATATTTCTAACGGCTTTGTCCCAATCACTTTTTTTAGGAACATTGGTCAATATAAAATTCTAAAATGTTTAAGTCAAATCTAAAATCACTTGAAATGCCGGTTTTAGAAAAAATGCTGAAAATATTTTCATCATTGAAATTGTAAGTTGAGATATAATTTTTAAATAGATATAAATATTGACTTTTTTCAAGATAAAAAGTTATTTTCAAATTGGAGAAGTTACCTCTGAAAATTGATCTCCGATTCCCGCGCCGCTTATTTTTCCAAGATTATGAACGATTCGGAAGCAGACAAATCATCAAAAAGCGGTCTTCATTTTCTTGCCGACGGCTATTTTATACTGGCATTAATTTCGCTTGGCGCGCTGGTCGCCACTTTTCTTGTTTCTAATTTTGCTCAGTCTTTTCAAACAAAATTCCTGATTTTCACGGTGATAATTCTCGCATATATTCTGTTTTGCGTTCTTTTTTACAGTTGGCAACAACAAAAAACTCGTCAAACGGAAAAGGAAATTTCCGATTCGATCTTCAACGAAGAAGTCGAAGGTAAATTGCTCGCGCTCGAAGAAGCCAGCGCATTTTTCGGCGCGTCGCTGAAATTTCCCGATATGTTCAGGCTCGTTGCCAGCCGGATCAATGAAATTGTTCCGTTTGCCGCCTGCGTGCTGTTTCTGGTTGATGAAGAAAAAAACAAGTTAAAAGCTGTTTGCGCGGTTGGCGAAAATTCGCGGAATTTATTAAATGCGGAAATGAACGCGGGAAAGGGTTTGGCGGGCAAAACCCTGCTCGATGAAAAAATCAGGCGTGAAGAAAAAGTTTTATCCGACGAAAATGTTTTGCCGGAAAACGCGCTGAAAAATCTGGAATCCGGTTTAGCCGTGCCGCTTTTTAGCGGCGGCGGCGTTTTCGGCGTTTTGACGCTTTACGGAAACAATGAAATAAAATTTGACGAAACTTCGATGCAACTGATTGAAGCCGTCGGTATGCGCGCCGCGCCTTTGTTTTTGAGTTCGATGTCGTTCGAGCGCAGTTTAACTAACGCGCTGACCGATTCTTTGACCAATCTGCCGAACGAACGGGCGTTTTATCTCGTTTTGGAAAACCAAACCGCCGAATCACAGCGCAATCGTGACGAACGCCCTTTGACAATTTTAGCCGTTGACATCAAGGATTTTGCCAAATTCAATCAAAAATTCGGACACGCGACCGGCGACCGGATGCTGACTTTCGCCGCTCATTTAATCAAAGCCCAGCTTCGACAGATGGATTTTTTGGCACGTTCTTCAAATGATGAATTTCTCGTCGTATTGCCGACCGCTGCCGAAGAAATCACCAAAGAAATCATCGAACGCATTAAAAAAGCGTTTATTTACAACAAGTTTGACGCGGCACCGGGCGAGCAAACCGATGTGCGGCTAAACTTCGGCGCGGCGACTTTCTGGAAAAACGGCGAAACCTCACAACAGCTTTTGCAGCACGCGCGGCTTCAGAAAGAACAGACAAAATCAGAACGAAGCGGCAAAGTGATTTTATTTCCGAAAGAATATGCCAATTAACTTTAAAAGC
This sequence comes from Pyrinomonadaceae bacterium, assembly GCA_965217575.1. GTDB lineage: Bacteria > Acidobacteriota > Blastocatellia > Pyrinomonadales > Pyrinomonadaceae. The sequence goes on from OZ244558.1 coordinate 3,638,014, forward strand.
GCGAAAGTTTTGAATTGTCATCTTGAATGATTAATCAATTCAGGTTTATGATTAGCTGTATTTGGCATTTTCCCCTGATTTAATTTTTTCCAGTTTAAAAACTATGGCAACAATTACATTTTACGGCGGTGTAGGCAGCGTCACGGGTTCAAAATATCTTTTGCAGTCGAACGGCAAAAAAGTTTTGGTGGACTGCGGACTTTTTCAGGGTTTGAAAGAACTGCGCGAAAAAAACTGGCAGGATCCGCCGTTTCGCGCCGATGAAATTGACGCGGTAATCATCACGCACGCGCACATTGACCACACCGGATATTTGCCGCGACTCGTCAAACTCGGCTTTTCGGGCAAGGTTTTCACCTCGCGCGCGACCGGCGATTTGCTCAAGATTTTACTGCCCGATTCAGGGCGTTTGCAACAGGAAGAAGCCGATTATCGCAATCGCCATAATTTAACAAAACATTCGCCCGCGCTTCCGCTCTACGACGAAGACGACGCGAAAGACGCGCTCAAACTGCTCGAACTCGTGGCGAACGACGGCAAATCGGTCGAAATTTGCGAAGGTTTTCGCGCCTCTTTCAATGTCGCCGGACATATTTTGGGCGCGAGCGAAGTTTTGGTGGAAATGGAAAACGCGCGGGAAAATGGCGATTCGGTCAAATTTTTATTCTCCGGCGATTTGGGACATTACGATCAGCCGATCTTAAAAGACCCGGTTGCGCCGCCCGACTGCGATTATTTGATGTGCGAATCAACTTATGGGAATCGTCTGCACAGCGAAGTTCATTCGGACGTTCAGCTTGCCGAAATTATCAACGAAGCCAAAAACCGCGATGCGCCGATTTTGATTCCGGCTTTTGCCGTCGGCAGAACGCAGGAAATTTTGTATTTGATCCGCGAACTCGAAGAAGAAAAGAAAATTCCGGTTCTTCCGGTTTACGTGGATTCACCGATGGCGGCGCAGGCGACGCAGGTTTACAGTCATTCCGGCTCAGAATACGATCAGGAATACGCGAGCATTCTGGCGCGAAAAGTTCATCCGCTGCGAACTGGTTCAATGATGACGACTTCAAACCGTCAAGATTCTATAAAATTAAACGATTTAAAAGGTACGCGCATCATTATCAGCGCGTCGGGAATGTTGACCGGCGGGCGCGTTCTGCATCACGCGATGCGCGTTTTGCCGGACAAAGACGCGACGATAATTTTCGTCGGTTATCAAGCCGCCGGCACGACCGGACGCAAAGTTTTGGAAGGCGATCACGAAGTGAAAATAATGAAACACTGGATTCCGGTGCGCTGTCACGTTGAGAAAATCGAAGGTTTTTCCGCCCACGCCGACTGGAAAGCGGTTTTACGCTGGCTTTCGGGTTTGAAAGTTACGCCGAAAAAAGTTTTCACGACGCACGGCGAACCCGAAGCCGCCGCAGCGATGGCGCAGCACATCCGCGATGAATACGGCTGGACAGTGGAAGTTCCGCATTACGGCGAAACCGTCGAACTCGTATAAAATATGATGAAAATTACGCATCTTTTTTTTGACATCGGCGGTGTTTGTCTGACCAACGGCTGGGATCACGTCGCCCGCGAAAAAGCCGCCGAAGTTTTCGGCTACGATTATGAGGAAAGCGATGAACGGCATCAAAAAGTTGTTAAAAAATTTGAAACCGGCAAAATTTCCCGCGAAAATTATCTGAACGAAGTTGTTTTTTTTAAAAAGAGAGATTTTTCGGAAAAGCAATTTGTCGAATTTATGGAAAGCCGCTCGCAGGCGCATCAAAGCAGCATCGGAGTTTTGAAAAAATTGTGTGCGCGGGGAAATTACCATATTTCAACTTTAAATAACGAATCGCTCGAACTGAACATATACCGCATCAAAAAATTTGAATTACAATGTTATTTTTCAAACTTTTTCAGCTCATCTTTTCTGGGCGTTAAAAAACCGGAAACGCCGATTTTCCAGAAGGTTTTGTGGATTACGCAAACTTCCGGCGCGCAGTGTCTGATGATTGACGACCGCGAAGAAAATCTCGAAGGCGCGGCGAAATGCGGTTTTCAAACGATGTATCTGCCGGAAGTTAAAGAGTTGGAAAAGAAGCTCACCGAACGAAAAATTTTGATTTGAATGAAATCAACTTCGTTGTGGAAGGTTTCAGGAAAATGCAATACGGAAAAAATTGCAGGGATGTCAAAATTGGCAGGGGTATTTTAGTAATAAAGAGATTTATCCGTGTTCATCCTGAGATCCCTGCAAATTTTTTTGTGGTTCACGCCTCAAAATCCGCCGCGTAGAATTTCACGTTGTCACCGGCTTGCAAAAATGTCGGCGTTGCGGCTTCGGGCGTGAAAAGTTCGATGTTGGTTTTGCCGATGATCTGCCAGCCGCCGGGCGAGGCGAGCGAGTAAATTCCGGTTTGTCCGCCCGCGATGCCGACGCTCCCTTTCGAAACTTTCAAGCGCGGCGAATTTTTGCGCGGCGCGGCGATGCGTTCGTCAATTTCGCCCATATAAGCGAATCCGGGTAGAAATCCGAGCATATAAACGCGATAAATTCGCGCGGTGAAAATTTCGATAACTTCCGGCGACGTTAAATTTTTCGTCGCGGCGAGAAATTCCAAATCAAGCGCGGACTCTTTGGCGAAACTCACTGGAATTTTGACCAAACGCGGTTTGTTTTTTGTAATTTCATTCAAGTTTCGCAGGGCGTTTTCGGCGCAAAATTTGACGGCTGAATAGGAAGTTGAAAATTCGGGAAAAGATTTTCTGACCGTAAAAACTTCGTAAAAAATCGTCAGCGAAGCGTAAGCGGGAACGGTTTCGATCAAACCCGGAAACTGATTTTGCGAGAAATAATCAGCGAGATTAATTACTAAACTATTCAGCGCGGGCGAAATTTCACTGCCGAACTCAATCGTCAGCGCGTTGTCTCCGAGCGGGAATATTTTCACGTTTTTCGCCGTCATTCGTAACTTTCCAAAACGTCCAGAAGCGTCGCTTTTTCGGTTTCGACATCGTAAATCGTCGCGCCTTTTCGCGTTAAAAGCGAAATTGTCTCGCCTAAAAGCTGATCTTCCGTTTCGCGCGTGAATTTTAATGCGAAAGAACTTGACTGTTTTTCGATTATGTAACCGCGCGGCGGCAAAATATTTTTCAAATCGCTTTCGTTCAAATTATTGAAAATAATCGTCACGTTTTGCGTTTGCCGGTGCGAACGGCGCAGATTTTCGGGCGTGTCAATCGCGCGAATTTCACCTTTGGCGATAATCGCCACGCGCGCGCAAAGCTCTTCGATTTCCGCCAGGTTATGCGAAGTCAGCAAAATGGAAACGCCTTTTAACGAGTTGATTAAATCGCGCATATTGGCGGCGGCGAGCGGGTCAAGCGAGCGCGTCGGCTCGTCTAAAAGCAGAATCGGCGGCTTCGGAAGCAGCGCGCGGGCGACCGCCAGACGCTGTTTGTTGCCGGTTGAAAGTTCGGAAAAGCGACGTTTGGCTAATTCCGATAAGTTCAATTCTTCAAATAATTCGGCGATTCGCTTTCGCGCGGCTCGGTCGCTGATGCCGTAAAGCCGCGTGAAAAACATCAGGTTTTGCTCAGAAGTCAACCGCCAGTAAAACGAGCGTTCTTCGGCGGTTGCCAAACCGATTAAAGAGCGCACTTTCACTTCATCGGCAACTGAGTCAAAGCCTTTAACCAGAACATTTCCGGCGGTCGGCTGAACGAGCGTGGCGATGATTTTAGTTAAAGTCGTTTTGCCCGCGCCGTTTTTTCCGATTAAACCGAAAATCTCGCCGCTATTGATGTCGAAAGAAACATTTTGCAGAGCTTTGACCGCCGGTTTGACGGAAAGCCGAAAAAAGCTCTTTAACCGCGGAAACGACGGCGGATAAGTTTTGGAAATGTTTTTAACGGAAACGGATGTCACGAATTTTTGAAAACTATTATTTTGAGAAGTGTAACAAACTTTTGCCGACAGCCGTGCGAAATTCTGTGAAAATTGTGATTAAATTTTGATGCCGCAGATTAAAAAATGTTTTACATAATTAGCCGGATAGTGTAAACTGGCTGAGTAAAAATGTTTCGACGCAAAGTTGGAACCGCTCAAAAAAATCCCAAATGCCGATATTCGCCGGTAAACCTGTTTTCAAATATTATTCATTCCGCAAAATTTTATGAACAGCTTTAATTTGAAAAACCGCCGACCGCACAAAATGAAAAGGTCTCACACATTGCGGCGAATAAACTTACCAAAATGAAAATAATCTCAAATTCGACGGCGGAAACTCCCGAAGCAAAAGTTGGAACTCAATTTCCCCGACTGCATTTAACCACCGCATTTTTGCTGATGATGATGGTTATCTTATTTTTCATCTGGGAGGTTTACAGAGCGAACTATGCCGTTCACGAACAATTGCCCGTTGAACATTATTCTGCTTTATCGGTGACGGTTATCGTTTTGATGCTGATCGTTTCGCTGATGGCGTGGCTGACGACGATTCGTACGCTTCGCCGCTCGCAAAAAGCATTGGTGAAGAATGATTTAGCCAGAAGAAAAACCGAAGAATCGCTGCGGTTGTCGGAAACATATTTCCGCAATTTACTGGATAATGCCAATGACCTTTTTTACACGACCGATTTAGAAGGGAATTTTACATCGCTCAATAAAGCAGGCAAAGTAATTGCCGGTTATACTCACGAAGAAGCCGTCAATCTGAACATCGCTGATGTCGTCGCGCCGGAATATCTGGAATTCGCGCAGCAGATGACGATGCGTAAAATAAAAGGTGAACTGCCGACCACTTACGAACTGGAAATTTTAACCAAAGATCAACGCCGCGTGGCGATGGAAATCAGCACCAGATTGATTTATGAGGCGAATCAGCCAATCGGCGTGCAGGGCATCGCGCGTGACGTAACCGCGCGAAAGCTCGACGAAGCGGCACTGCGGACATCGGAAAATAAATATCGTTCCCTGGTTGATTCTTTGCCGGCAATTGTTTACGTTGCCGAACCGGAGCCGCCGCACGCGCCGATTTACGTCAGCCCGAATGTCGAATCACTGGGCTATAAACAGGAAGATTGGTACGCCGTGTCTGATTTTTGGATCAGCATTCTGCATCCTGAAGATCGTGAGCGCGTTTTACAGCAGACCGAAGAAGCATTGAAGGCGGGGCGCGAAAATGAATACGAATACCGAATTATCGCTGCTGACGGTTCGGTAGTTTGGCTGCACGACCGCGGACGCTTTGTTCAAAATGAAGACGGACAGCGGCTTTACTGGCAAGGTGTGATGCTCGACATCACCGCGCGCAAACAAGCCGAAGAAGCGATCAGAAACAGCGAACGGAATTATCGGTTTTTAAGTGAAGGCATTATTTATCATGTTTGGACGGCTCTTCCTGACGGAAAATTAGATTATGTCAACCAGCGAACGATTAAGTATTTTGGGTGCGCGATGGATGACATAATCGGCGACGGATGGCGCAATTTCGTTCATCCCGATGATCTGCCGAACTGTTTGAAAAACTGGAATCATTCGGTCGCCACGGGTGATTTTTATAGAGTTGAATTTCGATTAAAGGACGCAGACGGCATATATCGCTGGTACGCCGCTCAAGCGACTGCCGGACGCGACGCGGACGGTAACATTATCAAATGGTTCGGCACCAGTTCCGATATTGATAATGAGAAACAAGCTAATGTCGCTCTGCGCCGGAGCGAAGAATTGTTTCGGCTTTTAACAACTCATTCACCCGTCATTATTTTTCAGTCGGATATTAACGGAAACTGTCTTTTCGTTAATGATTACTGGTGCAATTTGACCGGTCTGACATTTGAAGAATCTTTGGGAACCGGATATGCGAAAGCGGTTCACCCCGACGACATTGAATTGATGTCTGCCGAATGGGAAAAATCTAAGCGTGAGGAAAAGGAATTTTCGTTTGTTTATCGGCTGGTGTCGGTTTCCGGCGAGATTTACGATATTTGGGGACGTTCTGTTATTTACCGCAGTCAAGACGATGGAATAATCGGTTTTATCGGGACGGGAGTAGATATAACCAAAGATAAGCGAGCGAAAGAAGACCTGCAAAAAAGTGTTTCGCTGCTCGCCTCAACCCTTGAAGCCACCGACAACGCTATTTTAGCGATTGATTTGAAAGGCAGAATCGTCAGTTACAATAAAAATTGTCTTGAAATGTGGAATATTCCCGAAACTGAAATCGAGGTGTTCGGTCAAGTACGGGAATTATACGCTTATTTGGATCAGTTAAAAGACCCGGAAAATTTTAAACTCAAATCGAAAGAGCTTGCCAAACAGCCGAAAACACCAAATTATATGGTGTTTGAGTTTAAGGACGGCAGAGTTTACGAACGCTATTGCCAACCGCAAATGATCGGCGGTGAAGTAATCGGGCTGGTGTTAAGTTTCCGCGACATTACGGAAAGAAAACACTCTGAAGAGCGGCTTCTGCACGATGCTTTTCACGATAGTTTAACCGGACTTGCCAATCGCGCGCTTTTCACCGACCATCTGCGGCTCAGAATTGAACGCGGAAAGCGTGACCACAGCGCGATGTTCGCGGTTTTATTTCTTGATTTCGACCGTTTCAAAGTCATCAACGATTCGCTCGGTCACGCGGAGGGCGACGCGTTATTAATTTTAATTGCGCGGCGGCTTGAATCGGTTTTACGCTCCAGCGATGTCGTCGCGCGTTTGGGCGGCGATGAATTTACGATTTTGCTCGGCGAACTCGATGAAGATAACGAGGCGATACAAATTGCCCGACGCATTCAGGAAAATTTGAAATTTCCCTTTAATATCGGCGGCGGCGAGATTTTTATGTCCGCCAGCATCGGCATCGCGCTCAGTAGCATCGGACACACGAATGCCGAAGATATGCTGCGCGACGCAGATATTGCGATGTATTGCGCCAAAGCCAACGGCAAAGCGTGCTATCAGGTTTTCGACCAAGCGATGCACGACCGCGCTTTGAAACAATTGCAGATCGAAACCGAGATTCGGCAAGCCTTTGAACGCGGCGAATTTTGTCTTTATTACCAGCCGATATTTGTCATTGAAACAAATAAGCTTGCCGGTTTTGAAGCTCTTATCAGATGGGATCACCCGGAACGCGGGACGGTTTCGCCCGTCGAATTTATTCCGGTCGCCGAAGAAAACGGCTTAATTTTGCCGCTCGGCAGGTGGATTCTTTTTGAAAGCTGTCGGCAGATGCGCCAGTGGCAGGACAAAAATCCGGCGGCGGCATCGTTAAAGTTAAGCGTTAATTTGTCGTGCAAGCAGTTTTTACAGCCTGATTTGGTGGAACAGGTGACTGCCGCGCTCATTTCCACACGGCTTGAGCCGCGCTGTTTAAAGCTGGAAATTACGGAAAGCCACTTAATGGAAAACAGTGTGATGTCGGTGAAAATGATGACCCGACTGCGCGAACTCGGCGTGGAACTCAGCCTTGATGATTTCGGCACGGGTTATTCCAGTTTGAGTTATCTGCATCGTCTGCCGGTCAATTATTTAAAGATTGACCGTTCGTTCGTTAGCCGAATGACGGAAAGCGATGAAAACAGCGAGATTGTTAATACCATCATCAAATTAGCGCAAAGTATGAAGATGAAAGTTATCGCCGAAGGAATTGAAACTTCGGCTCAACTTGAACAGCTCAAACGCCTGAATTGCGAATACGGACAGGGTTATTTTTACTCAAAACCTTTGGAAGCGGAGGCGGCAGGAGCTTTCATTGATGAAATGTCCGCCAATCCTCTGATTCACACCAACGACCAAATCATCAACCTCGAACTCAATATGTGAAAACAGCGATAAATGATAAATGTATTGCTTAACCATTTACCACTAACCATTCACCGCTAACCGTTATCTCCGTCTTTGTTTCGGGTCGAGATATTCGCGCAACCCGTCGCCGATAAAGTTAAAGGCGAGAACGGTTAGCGCGATGGCGATGGCGGGAATAAATAAAACGTGCGGTGCGGAATACATAATATCGAAACCGCGACCTTCTTCGATCATCGTTCCCCACGACGGCGCGGGCGGCGGAATTCCGAGACCGAGAAACGACAGGGACGCTTCGGACAGAACCGCGCCCGCCATTCCCAAAGATGCCTGCACGATCAGCGGCTGAATCGCGTTCGGCAGAATATGCGTGAATAAAATTCGCATATTACTCGCGCCGAGCGCGCGCGCGGCATTGACGAAATCATATTCTCGAATCTTCAAAACCTGCCCGCGCATCACGCGCGCGTAACCGACCCAGCCGATGACGCACAACGCCAAAATCAGTTTGCCGAGACCCGCGCCGAGAAACGCAACCAGTGCAATCGCCAGCAATAAACCGGGAAACGCGAGGAAAACATTGAAAACATAACCCGATAAAATTTTATCAGCCCAGCCGCCGTAAAATCCGGCAATCGCGCCGATAAAAATCCCGATAATTGACGAAACAACGACGACGATAATGCCGACTTCAAGCGAAATTCGCGCCCCGAACACGACGCGCGAAAAAACATCACGACCGAGCGCGTCCGTGCCGAAAAAATGTTCGGCGGAAGGCGCGGCATAACGCATCGCCAAATCCTGCGCCGTCACATCGTGCGTGGCGATCAGCGGCGCGAATATCGCCGTCAAAATAAAAATTGCGGCGATGGCGAGTCCGATATAAGTTAAACGATTCATTAATAGACCTCTTGCGAAATAAAAGAGATATTTGAAAACTTTTGATAAAGATGGCACAAATATTTCAAAGGAGCAAATCTGATGAGATACGAGAAAACCAAAGATTTAAAAGACAAAGATTTCAAGCGATTCTTTGGGGTCAAGAAAGGAACATTTGAAACAATGTGTGAAGTTGTCAAAGAAGTTATGAGTCAGGAAACCAGAGGCAGAAATTCCGATTTATCAATAGAAGATCAAGTATTACTTGCACTTAACTATTGGCGGGAATATCGGACGATGTTTCATTTGGGACAAGATTACGGGATTCACGAATCGAATGTATCGCGGACAATTCAGAAGATTGAAGATATTTTAATCAAGAGCGGAAAGTTTTCATTGCCGAGCAAAAGACGATTATTAGAAGACGATGAGTTGCATTACACGATAGTTGATGTGACGGAAATGCTAATTGAGAGACCGAAAAAAAACAACGAAGATATTATTCGGGAAAAAAGAAGCGGCACAGCTTAAAATGTCAGTTGATAATCTGTCAAGAAAGCGAACAAGTGATTGCCACATATTTCGGGAAAGGCAAAACACACGACAAGAAAATGTATGAAAAGAGCGGCGTAAAATTGCTGAAAAGTATCGAACTGAAAGCGGACAGCGGTTATCAAGGGTTACAGAAAGAACAATATAAAGTATTGATACCAAAGAAGAACAGTAAATTGCACAAATTGACAAAAGAAGACAAACGAGCGAATCGAGAGTTAGCTCGAAAACGAGTCAAAGTTGAAAATGTCATCAGAAGATTGAAGATATTTCGCATCTTGGGAGAGCGTTATAGAAATCGGAGAAGACGACTCGGACTGCGATTCAATCTAATTTCAGGCATTTACAACTTTGAAAGAAAAACCATCAGAATTTAATTTCGCAAGAGGTCTAATGAAAGAATGAAAGATTTCAGCAGACGGGAACTTACTAAAAATCAAAACCCTCTATTTTTTTGTCCATAATTTCTCCTAAAAACCGACTTCCGAGTCCGATTTTAGAAGATTTGCGAAGAACTTGTTCTTTCGAGATATTGTTTTCCCGCCAACTCTGACCGTTGTTGTAAAGATTCTGAAAAACAGGCATAAATTTGTCCATTGCATTGGCAAATCGCGCTTCTTTCGTTTCATTTTCACCAAATTCTTTTGCCAAAGAAACAAAATAATCTTTTTGCGAATCGGGCAGGATTCCGAAAATTCTCTCCATTGCCTCAAATTCTTCCTCGTCAATTCCATCGGCTTTCGCAAAGGAAATCACATCGCCGGTGTCAATTTCCGCGATGTCGTGGACAAGCAGCATTTTGATAACTTTATCAAGATCAATCTTTTCGTTTGCATAACCGGAAAAAATTATCGCCGCCAGACAAATTTGCCAACTGTGTTCGGCAGAATTTTCGTAGCGATTTTCACCGATAGGTTTAACTTTTCGCAGAACTGATTTTAATTTCTCCAATTCAAGAATAAAATTTACCTGTTTTTCAAAATCCGACATCAAATCTTTCACCATATTTTTTAATTTAACCGAATTCTCGGATCAAGCCACCGATAAACCAAATCGGTCAGCGAATTTGCCAGAATATAAGTGACGGAAATTACTAAAACGCAGCCCTGCACAAGCCGATAATCGCGCTTGCCGATGCCGTCTTCGAGCAGCAGAAGTCCCAAACCCTGCCAACTGAAAATCTTTTCCGTAATGATCGCGCCCGCCAATAAAACCCCTAACTGCAAACCGAGAATCGTGACGACGGGAATCAGACCGTTTTTTAAAACGTGTTTGTAAACGACTTTGCGCTCGCTCAAACCTTTAGCGCGCGCCGTTCTGACGTAATCTTCGCCGAGTTCTTCGATGACGGACGAGCGAATCATCCGCGTTAAAATCGCCGAAAGTGCCGCGCCCAATGTGACGGCGGGCAAAACAATATCTTCCGGGTGCGCGCTGCCGGTCGGCGAAAACCAGCCGAGTTTGACGGCGAAAATATACATCAAAAACGGTCCGATGACGAACGTCGGCAAACTGATTCCCAAAAGCGCGACGAGCGAAGAAAAATTATCAGTCAGCGAATTTTTGTTTTTTCCCGCCAACACGCCGAGCGGAATCGCAATGGCGACGGCGATTATCAGCGCGGCGACGGCGAGTTCGATGGTCGCCGGATAACGCTCGAAAATCATATCCTGCACCGGACGATCCGTGCGAAATGACGTTCCCAGATCGCCGGTCAGAACGCCTTTCCAGTAATCTAAATAACGATTGTCCGCGCCGTGCCAGTCGAAACCTTTTTCGTTATTGTAGGAAAAGAAAAACGCCGGTTTGTCGAGTCCGTGTTTCTGATTGAAATTGGCGATTTGTTCAGGCGTTGCCTGTTCGCCCAAAATCGCCTGCGCCGGATCGCCCGGAACCAATTCAATTAACAGCGTGACCAGTGACACAACCGTCCAGACGACGAGCAAAAGCAGTCCGACCTGCCGCGCGAAATTTTGTAATTTGTATTTCATCTCTGAAGATGTAACGCAGTTGTCCCGACTGCTGTCCGGCGAGCGTCCCGCTCGTCGTGTTCTGAGTGCGGGACGCACTCAGAACGGAAGTCGGGATGACTGCGTTACTTTTTGATACCTGAATGAATCGCGGCGATTCCGCCGGTCAGATTTTTATACTCGACATCGGAAAAGCCGTTTTCGAGCATCATTTTCATCAAACCTTTCTGATCGGGAAACCGTGCCACCGAATCGGACAGATATTCATACGCGCCACGCGAACCGCTGACGACACCACCGATTTTCGGGAGAACTTTTGTGAAATAAAGCTGAAATAACTGCCGAAAACCCGGAATGACGGGCGCGGAAAATTCCAAAATGACCAGTTTTCCGCTCGGTTTCAAAATGCGCTGTAATTCCTTCAAACCGTCTTCCCAATTGGAAAAGTTCCGCAAACCGAAGGCGATTGTCACCGCGTCGAAAGTCTTGTCAGCGAACGACAAGTTCATTCCGTCGGCTTCGAGATACGGAATCGTCAGATTTTCCGCCGCGTTTTTGTCTTTGGCAATTTCTAACATCGGACGGCAAAAATCCGTTCCGATGATTTTAGCTTTTGCCGCTTTTTGCATTTCTAACGCCAGATCGCCCGTGCCGCAGGCGACATCCAAAACGAGCGCATTTTTATCGTTCAGAATGTTTTCGAGCTTTTTCGTGACCAATTTGCGCCAGCGTTTATCAATATTTCCCGACAGAAAATGGTTGAGAAAATCGTATTTCGGCGAGATGCGCGAAAACATTTCGCGCACGTCTTTGGCGTGTTGTAATTCGTCGGCGGTTCTTTCGTTTGACATTAAAAAATTCCAGATTCCAGATTTCAAATTCCAAATTATTCTTTCGTTTGTTCAGACTTTTTTACGACAACAGTCACAATCGGCTGTTTCTGCAAACTTTCGGCGACGCGCTGCACGTCCGCCAGCGTAACACTGTTCGCTTTTTGCAGTTCTTCTTTAACCGATGTAAGTTGATACGTGTCAACATCGAGCCACAAATCGGACAGATCATTAACATTCGACATTTTTTGGTTCAAATCAGCGATAATTTTGCTTTTCGCCGTTTCCAAATCATTTTGTGTTATCTTTGGCGGATAAATCGCTTTTCCACCATTTATGACAATCATCGCACAGGGAGGATTTTTTTCCGGCAATGAATTTTCTTTTGATTGAACATTTGCTTTAAAGAAATAAGTTCCGCGCAAAAGATGCGGCTCTAAAAATGATTTGCCGTGGTCTGATTCGTTATCGTAACAAAACTTTTGTCGCCAAATTTCGGTTAAAATCTTTGTTGCGTAAAAATCTTTATCGCCGCGCGAAACAGTCATCGTCGCCGTTCGATATAGATTATTTTCGACGTTCGACATTTCTATCGAAAATGCTTTGGTGTCCGGCATTTCAGGTTGTGCAAATGTCGCCGGAATTTTCCTGTCGGATTTTTCCCACGCGCCGAAATAGCGGCGCGCGGCGCGGCTGACCAGTTCCGGTTTGACGTTGCCGGTAACGGTCAGCGTCGCGTTGTCGGGCGTTAAAAATCTCTGGCGGGCGAAAATTAAATCGGCGTAATCAATTTTCGGCAAAGATTCGCTCGTTCCCATTTCCGCTCTGCCGTACGGATAATTGGCGTATAATCTGGCGGCGGCGGCGCGGTCGGCGATGTATGACGGGTTTTTTTCCAACTCTTTGACTTTTTCGAGCCGCGCGGCAATCAATCGGGCAGTGATTTCCTTGTCAATCTGCGGATTGGAAACAGCGTTGGCGATGGTTTCAAGCATCGTCAAAACTTGGTCGGAATTTGCGGTCGCGGTGATTTGAATATAATCGTAAGTCGTCGTCACATCGAGACTTCCGCCTAAATCTTCGGCGAAAAAATCTTTCGCCGCCGCGCTCGGAAACAAAACGTCGCTGAGAACCGCCATCGTGCCTTCTTTCGACTGCGGATCAAATGCCGCGCCGCTGTGAATTCGCAGTTTTGCCGTTACTTTACCGGCGTTCGGCTCGTTCCAAATCAGCAGTTTCAAGCCGTTAAGAAGTTTTTCCTGACGCGGCGCAGGCGATTTATCCGTTTGCGCCGCCGAAAAAATGACGTTCAGAAACAGCATTAAAATCAACAGCGTAAATTTTTGAAAACAGTTTTTGCTATACATTCTTTTAAAATCATTCATCGGAAATTTTTAATATTGAATTATTAGTTGCGTCTTCGCCGGTTTTCGTTGGTATCTGGAAATATCTGGTATTATTTCAGTTAGCGATGACGATTCCCGATTTGCAAAAAGAAAATTTTAGATGTCCACAGGCATCGCGTCAAACGGATAAGGCATCTATGAAAATGTCGTAATCAATAAAATGTTAAGTTATTTAAGTTCCCGGAAAACTTAACATATATAAAAGACAAGTTTATAATATTATAATACAAGGAACCTGTTTAGAAGTTTGTGAAAGCGAATAAAAAGTTTGAGAGGTCAGAAAGATGGGAAAAATAGTTAAGTATTGCGCGGGATGCGAGGAAAGTTTTGCGGAAAAGTTCGGCTTTTGCCCAAATTGCGGCAAAGCGATGGAAGCGTTTGAAATGAGTCCGGTAATGGGCGAAGCTAAAGCGATTTCCGAAAGCAAACCGACCGCGCCGGATAATAATTTGACTGCCGAAGCCGCGCTGCCGGAATTGGTCGCAGAGGTTTTGCCGGAGTCACACAAAACATTACCGCCGTCTGAACCGCTGGCTGATACGTCGGTTCTGAAAACGGCGGGCGAAACACAAATACTTGCCGACACTGCCGCTGCCGCTCCATTGATTGAAAATGAAGCCGCGCCGCAGTCTTTTGATAATTTTGACGACTTTGAAGATAGTTTCGGGAGTTTGAAAGCGGAATATTTAGACGACGCGCCGGTGGAAGAAGCAGCGGCTGATTTAGCGGAAGAACCGGAAGAAACTTTCGCGGCAACGACTGCGGCGGGTGTGGCTGCCAATGCCGCCGAAAATCCGTATCAGACGAAAAATTACAACTACCAGGCGACACCGATCAGCAGAACGCCGTCTGGCAGTGGTTTTAACGTCACCGTTATTCAGGAAAAAAATGCCAAACAGCGCAATTTGCTGCTACTTGGCGCGATGGCTCTGATGCTGACGCTGACCGCCGGCGGAATGGTCTATTCGATTTTTAATCACCCGCTGATGATCGGCGCGATTGGGGACGATTTGGCGGTTTATGTGCCGGTCGTTGATGATGAAGCACCGGTTCCGGTTGAAGAAGAAGTCAAGCCGAAGCCCGATAAAGGCGGCGGCGGCGGCGGCGGCGGACGTAATGAAGAAACACCGACTTCCAAAGGCAGACTGGCGACGCAAACGCCCGATCCGCCTTTGATCGCGCCGGATAAAACGATTGTTCAAAAAGACTTTGAACTCAAACAGCCGATTGCCACGACCCAGGGAAATAAAGTAGTAAAACCAACGGAAGAACCTTATGGCGATCCGAACGCAAAATTTCTCGGCGCGCTTTCAAACGGCACGGGCAGAGGCGGCGGACAAGGTTCGGGTGAAGGAACCGGACAGGGCAGCGGACGCGGAACCGGACAGGGTTCGGGACTCGGTTCGGGCAGCGGTAACGGTAACGGTAACGGCAACGGGAACGGGACGGGTAATGGAAATGACGGCAGAGACGCGCCGCCGCCGCCGCCGAAAGCCCCAGTTGGCGTAACGGAGAAAATCAAGTTTATTCTCAAACCGCGCGCCGGCTATACCGATCAGGCGCGAACCAACCAAATTCAGGGAACGGTCCGCGTGCGCGTGACATTTCTTCCGTCAGGTCAAATCGGCAGCGTCGCGCCGGTTTCCGGTCTGCCTTACGGTTTGACCGAACAGGCGATTGCGGCGGCGAAACAAATTAAATTTGAACCGGCGAAGAAAAACGGCGTTCCCGTCACCACCGTCGCCGTCGTTGAATATAACTTTAATATTTACTAAAAATCAGGCGGATTATTGACAGAAAATCGTGCGCTGAATTTCTTCAGCGCACGATTTTCTTATTGAAGCGCGGACGGCTCGCCCGCGCTCCAATTCATAAACCGAAAAACTTTTTGATGGAATCGAAAACACCGGTTTGATTAATCGGCTGTGTGTTTTTAAGTTCTTCGTGCTGTTCGAGCAAAAGCGCGCGGCGTTCTTCGATCAGTTTGCTAAAAATTGCAACCAGTTCGGGATTGTTTTCGAGCAGCGGTTTGACGCATAAGTCGTTTATTTCCAAAACTTCGGTTTCCTCTTCCGCGACCACCGTCGCTGTGCGCGGCTCGCCCGTGAAAAGTCCCATTTCGCCGAAAAAATCGCCTTCGCGCAGTGTTTGGATTTTTTTCGGTTTGCCGCCTTCCATTATTTCAACGAAAACCGCGCCGCGCTGAATGACGAACATCGAATGTCCTTTCTGACCTTTGCGGACGATTTTTTCACCGGGCGCGAAAACTCTGACCGCGCTGACTCTGGCGAGCGATTCAACTTCCTGATCGTCGAGCGGCGCGAAAATTGAAGTGTTGTTCAGCCGTTCAAAAATCGTCGAGTCGGTTTCGACGAAAATATTTTCCTGCGTTTTGGTTTCAATATGAATCGTCCGCGTCGGGTAGGCGAATTCGATATTTTCGCGCTGAAAAGCATACCAGATGCGCTGGCGAATCAGCGCGTCGGTGTCGTTGTATTTCGTGTAATCTTCAAGCCAGTATTTAATTTCCCAATCAATACCGCTGTCGCCGAGATTTTTGACGCGCACGACCGGACGAATTTTCGGCGAGACATT
Organism: Pyrinomonadaceae bacterium; assembly: GCA_965217575.1. Lineage (GTDB taxonomy): Bacteria > Acidobacteriota > Blastocatellia > Pyrinomonadales > Pyrinomonadaceae. Next base: position 3,654,047 of record OZ244558.1, read on the forward strand.
TTCGCATTGGCGAACGGCTTCGCGGACGACTTGAATCGTTTTCGCCGGAGAATTGGCATAAAGCGTGTTAAATGGAACGATGCGCGCGTTTAAGTTGTCAAACGGCGCGACTTCAATCGCTTCTTTGCCGAGAACGCTGTTGCTGATGACGAGCAGTTTATTTTGAAATGTGCGAATTTTCACGCCGCGCCAGGAAACATTTTCAACTACGCCAAATCCTTTGTTCGGAATGTTTATGACATCGCCGACCTGAAAAGACTGGTCGGCTTGGAGCGCGATTCCGGCGAACAGATTGCCGAGCGTATCCTGAAGTGCCAAACCGATAACGACACCGATTATCGTCGAACCCGTAAAAATCGGCGCGAGCGGAACTTCCGGGTAATAACTCTGAAAAATAATAAAAAAAGCGACGATGTAGAGAATAATTGAGATAACGTTTCTGACCAGACCGGAAAATTCGTAATTGTTGGAATTACGCAGAGCCGCGCCGAAAATCAGATAATTTATCAGTCGGACGATGGAAATTATCAAAATCATCCACAAAACGATTTTGGTAATGCGAAGTAAATTTTCAAAAAGGCTGACGGCAGTCAAACCCATATTTTTGTCGGTCGCGCCGAAAAACGATGTGATATAAGCGTTTAAGGGTGCTTCGATAAACGGTAGACAGAGCAGGACAAAAGAAAGTGTGACGATGACGATGACAGACGGAACGATTTTTTTTTGCAGTTCTGATGTCGCCATAAAATTCGATCTGCCGCGAAATCTCCTCCTCCGAGATTAAAAAATATCAACAATCGTCGTTCCGATCAACAAAAGAGACAGTATCGAAACGACAATCGTAATAATCCACGCCAGACAATTAAAAAGAAACGAATTTTTATACTCGCCCATTATTTCGCGGTTGCTCGACAGCAAAACAATCGCCACGAGAATGACGGGCAAAAGAAGTCCGTTGATTGACTGCGTTAAAATCAGCAACTGAATTTGCGGAATGCCGGGAATCAGCGCGACGATTGCGCCGATGAAAATCAGCGATGTGAAAATGCCGAGAAAAATCGGAGCTTCCCGAAAAGAATGCGAGAGACCTTTTTCAAAACCCAACGCTTCGCTCAACGAATACGCGGTGGCGAGCGGCAGAACGCCCATCGCCAGCATTGACGCGCCGAACAGTCCGAGCGCGAACAGATATTTCGCGTATTGACCGACGACCGGCACGAGAGCTTGGGCGGCATCGGCGGCATCGTTGAGTTTGATGCCCTGCGTGTGCAGCGTCGCGGCAGTCGAAACGACGATGAAAAACGCGATCAGGTTGGCGAAAATCACGCCGATCACCGCGTCGGCGCGGGCGATTGGATAATCTTCCCTGTCCATTCCTTTTTCGACGACGGAAGATTGCACGAAAACCTGCATAAACGGCGTGATCGTCGTGCCGATTAATGCGACAATCGTAAATAAATAACCTTTTTCAAAAGTAAAATCAGGCGTGATGAATTCCTTGCCGACCTGCGTCCAGTTCGGTTTGGCGAGAAACGCCGACACGATATACGTCAAAAATATCAGCGACATCAGCAGAAAAACCTGTTCGACGCGCTTCGGCGTGCCTTTGACGATCAGCCACCAGACGACAATTGCCGTAATCGGAATCGTGATGTAACGTGAAATGCCGAACAGTTCAGAAGCCTGCGCGATGCCGACGAATTCGGCGATGATAATTCCCGTATTGGCAATAAGCAGCGCGAGCATCACGAGTGCCGTCCAGCGCACGCCGAATTGTTCGCGGATCAAATCGGCTAAACCTTGTCCGGTAACAACGCCCATTCGGACACACATTTCCTGCGCGACGACAAAACAGACGGTCATCGGAACAAACGCCCACAACAGCGTGTAGCCATAATCCGCGCCGGCGGACGAATAAGTGGCGATGCCGCTGGCTTCGTTGCCCGCGCTGGCGGCGATAATTCCGGGACCTAGCAGAGCGAGATAAGTAAAAAATTTATATTCGGATACATTTCGACGGACACGCGCAGGCAGGCGCGTCAGGTTCTGCACATATTTTGGCGGGGAAAACCTTTTTAATTTCATTGTAATTACTGCCGTCGTCGTTCATTTTTCACTCGTAAATCGAAAATTGAAATTTTATTCGGGAACAATTAACAAAAACTGAATATAACGCGAATATCCAAAAGTTAAAAGCGAAAAGAAACTATCCGATATATTTATTTTTGACGCGAATATCTCTGTTGGCAAAAACACCCGTTTCAAAATTCTGAAGGTTGATTTTCACACAGGATTTGTCGAACATCTTGGTAACTTCACGAAAATCCTGATTGACGTGGCATAATTCATCAAAGAAAATCCCGTGCAGTTCGTCCGAATCCGGCAAATCGCTTTTATCGTTTTTCATTTTTTCGAGATAAATTATCAAAGTGCGTTTTAATTCCGAATCTTCGCGGCTGATAATCTGAAAAGAGTTTATTTTGCCGATGAGTTTTGGATGCGTGTTGATGATTTCTTCCAAATTTGTCGGAAAAATTTTCGCGCCGTAAAACGGAACGCTCAAATCACCGCGTCCGTGAACAAACAAAAGCGGAAACGCGCTCTGCTTTTTTGCCAAATCCGCGATGTTTGTTCCGCTTGCGGAAAGTTTTTCGCGTAGTTGCCGGCTCGAAAAAGTTCCGCCCAAATCGCGCAGATTGTAACGAAGTTTCGGAGCCGCGCCCGTGAACCGAACGATTGAAAAGAGAAGTTCGCCTTCGGGCGATGTCTCTATCAAATAATCCGCCGCATTATATTGAAAAATCATCGGCGGAGTTTCACTCCCGAAAATGCCCGCGCAAAGTTCGCGGTTTTCAAAACACAAATGCCTGAGCGCAATCGTCAATTCGGTTTCAACGCCGATATTAATTTCCAAATCCGACGCGCCGTAAGACGAAACGACGCTTTTGAAGGATTTGAGCATAAAAGAGCGCAGACTTTCCGACATTCCTTCGCCGCCGACCACCGCGTCCATTTTATATTCGGACAAATCGAGCGTCGTATTGTCGAGCCACGATTTGATAAACGGCGGATAACCGAAAATCAAATATCTGTATTTCGCGCCGAACAGCGTCAGCGTGTTTTCCAATTTTTTCGCGTCAGGTCCGATTGATTTCAAAATGCCGACATCAACGAGCGACATAGAAACATTCATTCCCGTCGACCACGGACCTAAAGCAAAGCAATTCAACAAGATACATCGATCGTCGTTGTAGATGATTTCGTAATTAAGCTGCAAAATCCGCCGCACATCTTCGCGTTCTTCCGCGCTCCGCACCCAGTTATTCGGAACGCCGGACGAGCCGGAAGATTCGTCAATGACCGTTCCGGGCGCGGGGATTTTGCCGCCGAAACAGCGTTCTTCGATGCTGTATTTTTTGACGTAATTCTCCTTCGTCATAACCGGCACGTTTTCGATTTTCCACGCGCCGTTTTCTCTATAATTTTCGGCTTCCAAAAATTTTTGATAAGCCGGACAAGTGCGCTTTGCTTTGTAAAAAACGGCATAACTTTGCTCTCTTGCGACCCACGCCAAAAACGGCTGTAATTGCGGGGCGAACAGCAGCAAATATGAGCGTCCGTCAAAACTTATGAGCCGACGAATCAGCCATAAAATGTAAATTAAGATGTAAGCGAAAATGTAACGAAGCATAGACCGAAGTAAAAAGTGAAAACGATAATTAAATGAAGCCGCGCGTATTTTAATTTTAACAAATACCTTTCGGGATAACTGATAACTGAGAACCAATAGCTGATAATTTGCCGTCGTGTTGCGTAATGCTTTTTTGTTGTTCGTTATCAGCTATTAGTTCTCAATTGTTCCGAAGACTAATTGGCAGATTTTAAATGGTTAAATTACGCTCAATCTTCATTTAAATCAAAATTTTCTCAACGGGCAAACGATAACTTTTCGGCGGTTCGGCTGAATAGCCGATTTTGAAAATCAGCCAAACGTCCGAAATTTCCAAATCTTTTTCAACTTTTTCGGCGATTTTTCTGTTCGTAACGAGATTGCCGAACGGATGAATATACAAATTTTCAACGGCGGTTTTGAGCCAGAAACGCATTAGAAATTTGCCCGCGTCTATCGCGTCGGCGGGTTTCCAAAATCCGCCCGCAATCACGCCGAGCGTCGGAATAGTGCCGAGTTGGGCGCGGTAAATTTTTGCCATAATTTGTTTTGAAACGGGAACGCGCATCAGCCAAGACATTTTTGCCGACAGCCGAAAAGTCAAACGCGATGTGTTCATACAACGATAGTCCAAACCGTCGAGATGTTTTCTGGATTGTTCATCGGAATAGCGAAACCATTCGACAATCTCGTCGTGATAATCAGCCGCATTCAAATCTTCAAAAACCGCTTCCGTGTTCCAATTCATCAGGCTTTTGATTTGTTTCGGATCGGTAACAACGGAAAATTTTTGATTAAAAGCATTAGCAATTTCCTGCAAACTTGAAAGGGTTTCGGCAGAAATTTTTTTATCAAGCAGATTCAAACGCGAAGTGCGGCGTTTGAAAAATAAATCTTCGCCGTAATTATTTTCTATTTTCTCGGCTTTCGTCAGTTCCAATTTTGCAAACGGAATCAGCGATTGTTTCTCAATTTCTAAAATTGCCGGCGCATACCAATCGGGTTCGTGAAAAAGTTCATAAGATAAACTAAAACCTCGCCGTTCAGCCAAAATGTTTAACGCTTCGACGAACAAACCCATCATTAAAATAATAAAACTGCCCGTAACATCTTCCTTTGGCAAAGTTCGCGCCGAATCAATAAACAATTCAGCTTCGGTTTCGTTGATTATTTTGACCCGCCAAGGTTGGACGTTATGCGGCGAAGGCGCGTGAATCGCTGTTTTAAAAAGATCAATCCAGATATTTTGCATAAACTTTCCGGTTTATCGGCTTGGAGTTTTTTGTTTGAGTTTTTCCAGTTTGGTCAGAATTTCCGGCGCGTATTTGGTTTCGACAAGCGGCGGCGGCAGCAATGTATCTATGTAGTCCCAGTCAAGTTTATTTTGTTTGATAATAATGGTTTTTATGTCATTCCAATCCTTATCGCGGTCGGCAAACGCCTTTAAAACAATTAAATCTTCCGCCGAACAAATCTTCAAACTAATATCGGGTAAATATTTCTGATATTCGGCGCGATTTATCATTTATCTTCCTCGAAAGGAAAGCCGCTGAGTGAAATATCAATACCGATGCCGCCGGACGTTTGAAGCAAAACGACGTGATTTTGCAGCGCAAAATCTTTGGCATTCGCAACCCGCGCCGCAAAATTTTCCAAAAGCAAATCAATATAATTTGTTTCGGAACTAAAGCCGGTAAACAGACTCAAATCAACATCTTTTGTCAGGCGTTGTTCGCCCCACATTTGCAGAGCCAATCCGCCGATAAAACAGAACTTCCATTTCTGCTTTTCGCAAAAACTTTGAACTTTCTGCGCCGTTGTAATTAAATCCGTCATCGAAGTTTGCTCAAAAATTTATGATATTCGACAAAACCGGAGTAAGGTTTCGCCGGTTCGAGCCAGAGAGCCGATTTTAACGCTAAGTCAAAACTTTTGAGCGAATCGGCGAGATTGGAATTTTTAATTTCTTCACGCCGCATTTCTTCTAAAATTTTTCCGGTTTCCTTCCAATTTCCGCCCAGGCGCGAAGCCTTTCTTTTTCATTTTCCATCGCATTTATTTTATCACAGAAAAAAGCTTGCTTGACGTTAGACGAAAGGCTTTTTACACTTAGTAGTTAAAAACCAAAATTTCAAAATAAATCTATGACACATAATCTTTTCAACACCAAACAAACATTCAAAACAGGCAGCGGCGCGGACGGCACATTTTATTCACTGCCGCAATTGGAAAAGGAAGGCATCGCCACTATTTCGTGTCTGCCGATTTCAATTCGCATCGTGCTGGAATCGGTTTTGCGGAACTTTGACGAGGGCAAAAAAATCAGCGAAGACGACGTTAAACATCTCGCCAACTGGAGCGCGAACGCCGACCGCAACGAGGAAGTTCCGTTTACCGTTGCCCGCGTTTTATTGCAGGATTTTACCGGCGTTCCGCTGCTTGTTGACCTCGCCGCGATGCGTTCCGCCGTTGACCGTTTGGGCAGAGATGTCGGCGTGATCGAACCGCTCGTGCCGGTTGATTTGGTGATTGATCATTCGGTGCAGGTTGATTTCGCGGGTTCGGAAGAGGCGTATCAAAAGAATATGGAGATGGAATTTAAGCGCAACGAACAGCGTTACCGTTTTTTGAAATGGGGAACGCAGGCGTTTAACGGTTTCCGCGTCGTGCCGCCGGGAATCGGCATCGTGCATCAGGTTAATCTCGAATATTTGGCAAAAAGCGTGTTTGAAAAAGACGGCGTTTATTATCCCGACACGCTCGTCGGCACGGATTCGCACACGACGATGATTAACGGTCTCGGAATCGTCGGTTGGGGCGTGGGCGGCATCGAAGCCGAAGCCGGAATGCTCGGACAGCCCGTGTATATTTTAACGCCGGATGTCATCGGCGTGCATCTGTCGGGCGATTTACCGCAGGGCGCGACCGCGACGGATTTGGTTTTGCGCGTCACGGAAATTCTTCGCGCGGCGAAAGTCGTCGGCAAATTTGTCGAATTCCACGGCGAAGGCGCGCAGAAACTTCACGCCACCGACCGCGCGACGATTGCGAATATGGCTCCTGAATACGGCGCGACGATGGGTTTTTTCGGCGTGGACGAAAAAACGCTCGATTATTTCAGAGCGACGGGCAGAAACGCGGAAGACATCGAAACCATTCGCAATTATTACACGGCGCAGGGAATGTTTGGCATTCCGAAAAAAGGCGATGTCGAATATACCAACGTCATCGAACTCGATTTGGCGACGATCACGCCCGCCGTCGCCGGTCCGAAACGCCCGCAGGACAGAATCGAATTGTTCGGTTTGAAAGATAAATTCAGCGAACTGTTCACCGCACCCGTGACCGAAAGCGGTTACGGCAAAGATGTCGAAGATTTAGAGAAAGAATTTATGGTCACGATGGGCGCGAACATCACCGGAGTTTCGGTCGGCGGCGGCGCACAATCGCCCGCTTCCGTTCCCGTTCCAATTACCAAAAACGTCAGCCCGGATAACACCAACACCTGGTCGGAAACCGAAATGATGAATAATCGCCCGACACCCGACCGCGTGGAAGATGCGTCGGAGAACGTCGAACAGACCACGACCTCAATCGGACACGGCGACGTTTTAATCGCGGCGATCACAAGCTGCACCAATACATCAAATCCGGCAGTAATGCTCGCCGCTGGAATCCTGGCGAAAAAAGCCGTCGAAAAAGGTTTGCAGGTTCCCGATTATGTAAAAACATCGCTCGCGCCCGGTTCGCGCGTCGTCACCGAATACCTCGAAAAAACGAATTTACAGCCGTATTTAGACAAACTCGGTTTTGAATTAGTCGGCTACGGATGTACGACGTGCATCGGAAATTCCGGTCCGCTCGATCACGCGCTGGAAGAATCGGTCGTCGAAAACGATTTGATCGTCGCGTCGGTTTTGTCCGGCAACCGCAATTTTGAGGCGCGGGTTCATCAGAACGTCAAAGCGAATTTCCTGATGTCGCCGCCGCTCGTCGTCGCGTATGCGCTGGCGGGAAGCGTGACCAAAAATCTGGTGGAAGAACCGATTGGGCAGGACAAAGACGGCAGTGACGTTTATTTGAAAGACATCTGGGCTTCGCTCGATGAAGTCAGGGAATTATTGCAGGCGGCTTTTGATCCTGAAACTTACAAACAGCTTTACGGCGATTTTGCCGAAAAAAATCCGTTATGGAACGATATTCCGACCATCGCCGGTAAAGTTTACGAGTGGGATGAAGATTCGACGTATATTCAAGACCCGCCGTATTTTGAAGGGTTTTCGATGGAAACGGGCGAGTTTCACAACATCGAAGGCGCGCGCGCTTTAGCTGTTTTCGGCGATTCGGTGACGACCGACCATATTTCGCCCGCCGGTGCGATCAAACCGAGTTCGCCCGCCGGACTTTATTTGCAGGAAAACGGCGTTGAGCCGATGAATTTTAACTCCTACGGTTCACGGCGCGGCAACGACCGCGTGATGCTGCGCGGCACATTCGCCAATGTCCGCATTAAAAATTTGATGGTCGCGCCGAAAGAAGGCGGTTTCACCGCGTTTCAGCCCGACGGCGAAAATATGACGATTTACGACGCGGCGATGAAGTATAAAGAACAGGACACGCCGCTGATGATTTTCGCCGGACAGGAATACGGCACCGGAAGTTCGCGCGATTGGGCGGCGAAAGGCACGCTTTTGATGGGTGTCAAAGCCGTCATCGCCGAATCTTTCGAGCGCATTCACCGCTCTAATTTAATCGGAATGGGTGTGCTTCCGTTACAATTCAAGGAGGGCGAAGGGGTCGAGTCATATAATTTGGACGGCACAGAAACCTTCGATTTGACCGGACTCGAAAATTCCGAAGTCAAACCGCGTCAGAATGTTACGCTGAAAATTCACCGTGCCGACGGCAGCGAAGACGAAGCAACGCTGACTTTGAGAATTGACACGCCGATTGAAGTCGAATATTACCGACACGGCGGAATTTTGCCGTATGTGCTGCGCGAACTTTTGAGCGCGTAACAAAATTATCAGCCGCGAATGAGACGCGAATAAATTTAATATGCGCGTCTCATTCACCATCAAAATTATGCAGAATCTTGCCGTCAAACAAAATTATACTTTGGAGGAATACGCCGAACTCGAAAAATCTTCAGAGGAACGTTTGGAATATTTTGAGGGAAAGGTTTGGAGTATGGCGGGTGCTTCCATTTCTCACGAAACTATTGTTTCCAATCTCGATTTTGGTTTGAGAACCGCGCTCAGAGGAAAGAAATGCCGCGTTTTTCTTTCAAATACGCGAGTCAAAGTCCCCGTTTATCCGCCGTATCGTTATCCCGATTTGTCGGCTTTGTGTGGTGAAATCGAGATTTAGAAAATTTTAGGATTGGAAATTTTGACAAATCCGTCCTTAATCGTTGAATTCTGTCGCCTTCGACACGCGCTTTTGACATTGGCGATAAATTTACTTATTACAAATCAATCGAAAGTTTTACGGAATGTCTTTTGGTTGACCAGGACAAACCGCACGTTGTTCTTTACACCAAGCAAAGCGCGGATAGTTGGTTGCAGCTTGAATTTAATGATTTGGGAGATGTTATTTATCTATCTTCGCTGGGTTGTGAATTATCGGCGGCGGAGATTTATTTGGACATCGAATTTCCCGAAATTATGCGTCCGCGATTTCCGTTCAATGATCCTGATTTTAGATGAAAATAAAAAAGGGATTGAGTTGTGAATGTGAGGTGTTTTTAGCTTTTCGGAGAAAGCAGGACGGTCATTCACAACTCAAACTTGAAGAAGTCTGGAAAGTTTGGGAAGTCGAAAACTTAATTCTTCCTTCCTAGACTTCCAAAACTTCCTAGACTTTCCAGACTGAAAAACTACCCGGCGCGGCGCATCGGTGTCGGGACTTCGACGCTGTGCTGTTTCTGCATATCCTGTAAATGCTGGATAAAACTCGAACCCGCTTTTTTGGAAAGCTCGTCGGTTTTGCATTCCATCACGGTTTGGCATTCATCGTCCGCTTCGATTCCGATTTCGCGTGAAAGTGCGCGAATCATTCCCAATTGTTTCGCCGTGACCAAATCGGACAAACTTCGCGCAATCGGATTTGCCGGAAAACCGCCGTCATTATTCGGCGGCGGAACTGCGCCTTCGCGTTCGATGGTGTCGGATTCTTTTTTGTAGAGTTCACGGGCGATTCCGAATTTGACGGCGGCGCGTTTGAGCGCGTCGTGTTCGGCTTTTTTAATGCCCATTTCGCTACCCGCCATTCCGGTTCCGATGCCTTCGCGCGTGATGCCGTCAATCGTAATTGCAACAGTTACGGTGAAAATATCTCCGATTTGGCGCATATCTTTGACTTCGTGAGACCAATTCGGCGCAGTTTCGTCCAAAATGTCGGCGACCGTGTGCCATTCGACGTAATCAACCATTTGCACATTGCCGTTGCGGTCGCGCCAGCCTTCGCGCTGACGGACAAGTTCCGGGTCAACATTTTTGCGTAATTCCTTTAATGTCGAAGTAAAATTCAACACATTGCTCGCCGTTTCTTCCGTTTTCGCAAACGGCACTTCCTGTAAATTTTCTTTGTTCATTGCTATTTTTCCTTTTATGTTCGCAAGCGGATGCGGTTCGGCAGACTTTTCATCAGCCTGTCCGTCGGCTGAAGTCTTTTCCCGAACCTCATCAAACTTCTGTTCGCCGCGCACGGACACGCGCGACTCAGTAGCGATTTCGTCTTCTGAACTGACAACCTGTTTCGGTTTGACCTCGACTTGAGTTTCAACTTTAACAGGCTGTTTGGCTGCCGATTCGGTATTTTTTGCGACCAGAGCGTATTTCACCGCCAGAATATGTTCACAGCGAAATCCCGAATCATTGACCACCGCTTCTTCAAACTCCAGACAATTGCAACGGATTTTTCCCGCCTCATCGCGCCAAACCTGATATGAAGTCTGTTTGCCGCGCAAAGAAGGTGTCGAAACTGAAAACTTATCGCCTTCGCGGTTGACAAGTCCCATCGCCGCGATTGATTTTGCTCTTTTTTCTTTTTTATCCGTTAAAATTTTTTCTTCTGCTATTGCTGTCATTTCCTTACTCCTTTTCCGCAAACAGTTTTAATTTCAGTTGTTTGCGAGCGCAGATAAAACGTATTCGTTTCATCTGTGAAACAGTGTATCAAACAAATTTATTTGTTGCAAGCGTGAAACGCGGTGTTGCAACTAAAAATTTTTTATGCTACATTTCAAATGCGGAGAAACAGAATTCCGTTCGTGAAACAAAATGTCGCTGGCACTAAAAAATTTTGAAGGGATTGAAACGGCGGAAGCGGTATTGCCTTTCAAGACGTATTTGCGAGCGGTGGAAAGTGAAAACGGAATTATTTTTTCGCCGGAAGAATATCTGGAATTTGAACGTCAAGCTGAAGAACGCCACGAATTTATTGGCGGCAAAATTATTAAAATGGCGGGCGAAAGTTTATCGCACAGCCGCATTTCGGTAAATTTGACAGCCGAAATCAGCATCCGGCTTCGGCAAACAAATTGTGAGGCTTTATCGTCGAATATGAAAGTTCGGACGACGACGAAAAGTTTATTTGCCTACCCGGATTTAACCGTCGTTTGCGGCGCACCGAAATTTCACGATGTTAAAAAAGATGTTTTGGTAAATCCGGCAGTCATTTTTGAAGTTCTTTCGCCTTCGACCGAGCGTTACGACCGCGCCGAAAAATTTCATTTTTACAGAGATGAAACGCCGAGTTTGACTGATTACATACTTGTTTCGCAGGACAAGTTTTTGATCGAGCAATTTACAAAACAGGAAACCGGAAATTGGCTTTATCGCTATTTTAACAAGGCTGAAGACGCTTTGAAAATAGAATCAATCGAAGCGGAAGTTTTGTTGCGAGATATTTATTTACGAGTAGAATTTCCGCTAGAAGATGTTTTAGCAGAAGAAGAATTATAGTTAGTGGAGAGAAAAATTATGGCTTACAAAAATGAAAGTCTGATCAATACACAGGAACTCGGACGCGCCATCAAACGCCGCCGGGAAGAATTGGAAATGAGTTTGCGCGATGTGGCGGACGCGACCGAAGTTTCGGCTTCGACGCTTTCGCGCATCGAAAACGGCACTGGCAAACCGGATGCCGACAATATCGCGCGTTTGACGGGTTGGCTGGATATGCCGATTGATCGCGTGATGAATAAAAATCAGCACGATAACGAAGCGATTGACGCGGTGGTTTATTATCCGCACGAAGCCACGCCGGAAATTGTCGAAGCGCATCTCCGCGCCGACAAAAATCTGACACCCGAAACGGCGAAAGCCTTATCCGAACTGTTCCGCGTGGCTTACACGCAGTTCAGCAAGCCGAAGGGATAATCAATCGGATTTTTTCCTGTGCAAAAAAACAATCAAATAATTGTCTGTTAGCTGTGTATTAAATTTGGACGGCATATCTCGACCTATATGAAAACAGTATCGTACACTGAGCAAAAGGAAATTTCAGGTATCAGAGAGACAAGTTTCGCAGTCGAAACAACCTTCGTTCTTTTCTTTCTGGCAATCGAATTCGGGCGGGGTTTCAGCGGATTTTCGTTGGACAGTGTGTTTATGGCTTTAACATTATTGATGGTCGCCGTACTGCCGTATTTTCTGCCTTCAAACGAAAAACAAAGTTTTGGAAGCTGGCTTTTGGGCAGAAGCGCGATCACGTTGCTGGCAATTTTACTCGGGGTAATTTTTAAGCAGAGCGTCGGTGTTTTTCTGCCTGAAACGTTCCGATTTTTGCCGATGACTTTGTTAATCGTCACGGCAATGCTGAGTTGCTATATTCAATTTTACAGTTTTTTGAAACTCCGTATGGCAAAATAGGCAAAAGGCGATCACGGAGCAAAATAAAAAAGTCCGCACTTGTTCGGGAATCAAGTGCGGACTTTTTTATTTTGCAGCAAGGTAAGCAAGAATCAGAAATTTTACGCTTATTTTATGCTGTGACCGGCATCAAAATATCGTGAATCACTTTCATTTGTTCGGCTAATTCGAGATATTGCGCCGGAGTTAACGCCTGTGCGCCGTCACAAAGTGCCTCTTCGGGATTTGAATGAACTTCGATAATCAAACCGTCTGCGCCGACGGCGACACCGGCGCGCGCCATCGGATTGACCATATAATTTCTGCCCGTTCCGTGTGACGGATCAACGATAATCGGCAGATGCGTCATTCGGTGAACGGCGGGAATAATTGATAAATCCATCGTATTTCGCGCGTGATTGCCGAACGTGCGAATTCCCCGTTCGCACAAAATCACGTCGTAATTTCCTTCGGACATAATATACTCGGCGGCGAGCAGAAATTCTTCCAAAGTCGCCGCCAGACCGCGTTTCAGCAAAATCGGTTTGCGCGTCTTTCCGGCGTATTTCAAGAGCGAAAAATTCTGCATATTGCGTGCGCCGATCTGGATGCAGTCACCGTATTTTTCGACCAGATCAATGCCGCGCTCGTCCATCGCTTCGGTGACGATATTTAAACCGTATTGATCGCGCACTTCGGCTAAAATTTTCAAGCCGTCTTCGCCTTTGCCCTGAAAAGCATACGGCGAAGTTCTCGGTTTGAATGCGCCGCCGCGAAAGAATTTCGCGCCGCTTGCGGCGACCGCTTCGGCGACGCTGAAAACTTGTTCGGCAGTTTCCACCGCGCACGGTCCGGCGATGATCGCCAGTTCATCGCCGCCGATAGTCGCGTTTCCGACTTTAATGACCGATTTTTCGGGGCGCAAATCTTTGGAAATCAGTTTATACGGTTTCGTCACGCGAATCGCTTCCGCAACACCGGAAAGATTTTCAAAATGCGCCGGATCAACCGCGCCATTATTTCCCGTAATCCCAATCGCCGTGCGGCTTTCGCCCGGCATCGCGTGCGGACGAAATCCCAATTTTTCAATAATTTCAACGACGCGCTCAACATCCGCTTTCGTCGCGTCGGCTTTCATAACAATTAACATAATTTTCTGTAATAAATTTCTAAATTTTCAGTTTTTGCAGAAGCCCGCACGAAGTAAGGGCGCAAACTACACACCTACTTCGTGCGTGTTTCTGCATTTTTAACCTTCCGCAATTTCAATCGCCCGCAAAAGTGCCTGCGCTTTATGCACGGTTTCGTCAAATTCCTTTTCCGGCACCGAATCGGCGACGATTCCCGCGCCGGCTTGCACCGAAGCCGTGCCGTTTTCCAAAACAATCGTGCGAATGGCGATGCAGGTGTCGAGATTTCCGGCGTAATCAACGTAACCGACCGCGCCCGCGTAAATTCCGCGCGTCTTCGGTTCTAATTCTCTGATTATTTCAATCGCGCGAACTTTCGGCGCGCCGGAAACCGTTCCCGCCGGAAAACACGCCGCCAGCGCGTCAAAACTGTCTTTTTCATCGGCTAATTTCGCCGACAAATTGCTGACCAGATGCTGAACGTGCGAATATTTTTCGACCGCCATCAATCTATCAACTTTGACCGAACCGTATTCGGCGATTCTGCCCAAATCGTTTCTGCCCAAATCAACCAGCATCAAATGTTCCGCCGTTTCCTTCGCGTCGTTTCGCATTTCTTCGGCTAGTGCCGCGTCTTCAAACTCATTTTTTCCGCGCCGCCGCGTTCCTGCAATCGGACAATATTCGGCATTTCGCCCGCGACATCTGACGAGCATTTCCGGCGATGCGCCGATAATTGATTTCCGCCCGAATTCAAACAAAAACATATACGGCGACGGATTCAGCGAACGCAGAGCGCGATAAATCGCCACTGCCGTCGCTGAAGTTTTCTTGCTAAACCGCTGTGAAATCACGGCTTGATAACAATCTCCGGCGAGAATATATTCTTTAATCCGCGAAACCGCCGCGAGAAAATTTTCCTTTTTCCAGTTCGACGAAACTTTTTCAGCCGATTTCATCTGCGGCGAAACCGGAATTTGCGGTGTGTTCTGCAAAATCCGCGCGATTTTTTCATTTTCTGCGACGGCGTTTCGATAAAGCGTTTCGAGATTTTCGCCTTCGTCGGTGAAAACCAAAGTCGTAATTTTTATCTGTTGATAAGCGTGATCAAAAGCGACGGTCGTGTTGAAAAAAAGCCAAAATCCGTCATCGGTTTCCGTCGTTTTCAGCGATTTTTCAAAAAGTCCGACGGCGGAAAAGTTAAAAAATCCGACCGCGCCGCCCGCAAACGGCGCGATTTGAAAATCTTCGGCGAAATTTTTGTTTTTAAAGTTTTCGCGCAGACTTTCCACGAGATTTTTCTCCGATTCAATTGTTTCGCCGTTTTCTTCGACAATTGTTTTCCCGTTTTTCCCGCGCAAAATTTTGTTTGGATTCGCGCCCAAAAACGAATACCGCGCCAAATTCGCCCCGCCTTCGATTGATTCGAGCAAAAAAGAAAACTTCGCATTTTCGCGCAGCAGCAAATAAGTACCAAACGGTGTCAGCAAATCCGCCGCGACCGTCAAAGTTACGGGAACGACATTGCCTTTTTCAGTCTGCGCTTGAAAGGCGGAAAAATTTTCAGGTTTCAGATTTTGCATCAAAAAAATAAAAAAACCGTCAAACTTTTAGAAAGGTTTGACGGTCAATCTTAAAACTTATTCGTGCGGAATTTTCACTTTTTCCGCCATTAAACAAGACTCATCGCCGCCGATTTGCGATAACGCCACCAACGATAATTCGCGCTGAAATTTAACGATAAAGTCTGCATAACAAGATAAATTTTTAACAGAATAATCAAAAAGAAGCAAGCAAAGCAATCAATCAATAAAAATCTCACTTAAATTCAGATGAAAATTCGGTAAAATTTCTTCGCAGGTCAATTCATCATTTTCCGTCAGAATTTTTGTTTCGGTCGGCGAGAAATAAATCGTTAAAGTTTTGAATTCGGGAACGATTTTCCAAACCTGCATTACGCCTGCGTCGAAATAATCGCGGATTTTGCGCTCGACTTTATTGTGAGTTTCGCTCGGCGAAATCACTTGGATTGCCAGATAAGGCGCGAAATCCCAAATTTCCAAAGGTTCGCCGGTCGGCGGAGTTTTCTTTGCCGAAACAAAAGCGACATCGGGAATACACTTGTTTTCGCCGATTTGAAAAAGTGTATTGTCGCCGTAAACGCGTCCAATTTTATTGGTTTTTAAATAAATGTATATTTCCGCGCTTAACCTTGTCGCAATTCCGCTGTGTTTGGCTGTCGGCATTTTCTTTTTATCCAATTTCCCGTTGACGAATTCATAACCTTTGTTTTTAATCAAAAAACGATTAATTGAAGCATTACTGCGAACTTTGCGCGGATTATTGCCGACGCTCGAAATCGGCATTTCGGTTGTCCGGGGTGTTTCTAACATATTCGCCATTTGAGAACTCCTTCTGCGGAACAGTTAAATTCTAGCAAATAAACCGTCACGATAAAAATTTTGCCAATCCAAAATCCAAAATCAAGAATCTAAAATCCAACTACATTCTTTCGGGAACTTCAATTCCCATCGTATTTAACGCCGTCGTCAAACTGCGCCGCGCGATGTCTGCCGCGACGATCAAAATAGCTTTTTTGACTTCGTTTTCTTCGATCAAGATTTTGTGATTGTGATAGAAAAGATTAAAAGCCTTTGCCAAACCGAACGTATATTTCGCCAAAATCGCCGGTTCGGTGGTGAAAACGGCTTGCGAAATCGTTTCTTCCAAGCGCGAAGCCAGCGTAATCAAAGCCCAAATTTCATCTTCATTATTCAAAATCTCCGCTACTTCCGATTTGGAATTTGAAATCTGTAATTTGGAATTTTCCAGCGCGTTTTCGTCTAATTTGCGAAAAATCGAATTGGCGCGAACGGCGGAATATTGGCAGAAACAACCGGTTTCACCTTCAAATGAGAGTGCTTCTTTGAAATCGAAAACGATGACCGTCGTGCGCGTAAATTTCAGCAGAAAATAGCGCAACGCGCCGATGGCGATGATGTGCGCGGTTTCTCTTTTTTCGGCTTCGGACAAATCCGGGTGGCGTTTTTCGACTTCGGCGAGCGCGTTTGCTTCCAAACGGTCGAGCAAATCGTCGGCTTTTACGCCCAAACCTTTGCGCCCGCTCATTTCGATGAACGATTTTTGCTTGTCTTCGGCGGAAATTTGAAAACCTAATTCTTCCGCCGCCGCCGGACTAAGCGCAACCATTTCATAACTTAGATGAACACTGGCGCGTTCGCCTTTTTCGGGCGAGATCAATGAAACGCCTTTTTTGACGACTTCCTGCGGATACGATTGGCGCGAATCAATGACGTTGTAAACCGTTTCGCCGCCGCCGAAATTTGTGACCGGCGTGTTGTCGGTTTCCTCAAAAGTCGTCGTCCAAACTTCTTTGCCGTCGTAGTAAGTTTGAAAAAGTTTGTAATTAAAATCGAGTCCGAGTTCGCCCAATTTCCACAGTTGATACGCGATGTCTTTGCCCGTGTAAGTCACCGTGCCGTTTGAGCGAACGAGAATTTTGTCGGCATCGTATTCGTCGTTTCCCGTGTGCGAATCGGTCGGCATCACCCAGCAATCGGCGTTTTTTCCCGTCGTTTCGAGCCGAATTACGCCGAGTTTTTTCATTATTTCAAACGCTTTCGCCCAGAAATGCAGATGCAGAATTTCCGATTCGCGCGGCAGTAAATCGTAGCGAATATCGAGGCGTTCCATCGTGTTCAAAATACATTCGACGTTGCGCGTCGCCACATAGTCGGCAAGTTCCGCCGTTTCGTTGTCACCCGCTTCAATCTGGTGCAGAACTTCGGCGCGTTTCGACTTCAAATCCGCGTTTGTCTGATATTCCTGACCGACTTTAGCGTATAAATCCCAACAGTAATAATCGAAAGTTTTGCCTTCTTCTTTCAATCGCAAATCGAGCAATTTTATATCGTCGAGCGACATTTTTTCGAGATAAACAAAGCCGACGACGACATCGGCGACCTGAACGCCGGTGTTGTCAATGTAATTTTGAACTTCGGTTCGTTCTCCGTCGGCGCGTAAAATCCGCACGAACGTATCGCCCAAAACCGAATTGCGAACGTGACCGATATGCGCGGCTTTGTTCGGATTGACCGAAGTGTGTTCGACCATTCTTTTCGGCGCGTTCCCGTCTTTTTCGGCGTTTAATTTCGGCAAAATTTGCGCCGTTTGCGCGTTTTGGAGAAAATCGGCGCGGTTGTAAAAAACATTCAAATAACCCGCGCCCGCGACTTCGACACGCTCGACGAAACTTTCTTTTTCCAGATTCGCCTTCAAAATTTCGGCGATTTCGCGCGGGTTTTTCTTCTCGCCCGTTTGCTGTTTATATTGTTTGGCGAGTTCAAACGCGACGGGAAACGCCAAATCGCCGAGTTCGGTTTTCGGCGGAACTTCGGCGGCGATTTGTTCCAGTTCGATGTTAAAATTTTCAAGCGCGGTGTTTTTGACCTTTTCGCGCAGAATTTGTTGTATGTCAGATAAATTCACAATAATTTCCTCAAATAAAAAAGGAAAGTATAACGCAGATTCGGCGAAAGAACGAAACCATCACTTTGACCTTTTCCCGTTTGAAAACTAGACTTTTAAATTTATGAAAACTTTGTATTTCGATTGTTTCGCCGGCGCGAGCGGCAATATGATTTTGGGCGCGCTGATCGCGCTCGGCGTTGATGAAAATGAATTGGTTGAGCGTTTGAAACTGCTTGATATTTCAGATTTTGCGATTGAATTCACCACGAAAGATAAATCGGGAATTTCCGCGATTCACGCCGAAGTCAAAGTGCCGCACGAACACGCGCACCGGCATCTTTCGACGATTGTGAAAATTGTCAGCGATTCGCGGCTCGACGAAAAAATCAAAAAACGCGCGATTGAGATTTTTACGAATCTGGCGCGAGCCGAAGCGAAGATTCACGGTATTGCGGTCGAAAAAGTTCACTTTCACGAAGTCGGCGCGATGGACGCGATTGTTGATGTCGTCGGCGCGTGTATCGGGTTTGAACTGTTGGAAATCGAAAAATTTGCGTGTTCAAAAATCCACGTCGGTTCCGGGTTTGCGAAAATGGCGCACGGCAAATTTCCCGTGCCGCCGCCCGCCGTCGCCGAACTTTTGAAAGATTTTGCGATTTATTCGACCGAAATCGAAGGCGAATTAATCACGCCGACGGGCGCGGCGATTATTGCGACGGTTTGCAGTGAATTCGGAAAAATTCCCGAAATGCACGTCGAAAAAACCGCTTACGGCGCGGGAACTCGTGAATATAAAGACTTTCCGAACGCGCTGCGTTTAATTTTGGGCGAAACGGAAAGCGACGCTGACAAAAAAGAATTAACCGCCGATTTCGCAGATGAGCGCGGATTTGAAACCAAGAACCAAAAACTTATTCAAATTGAAACTAACATTGACGATTTATCGCCGCAAATATTGGGTTTCGTGATGGAACGCGCTTTTGAACTCGGCGCGTTAGACTGTTGGTTTACGCCGATTCAGATGAAGAAAAATCGTCCGGCGACGCTGGTTTCGATTTTGTGCGATTCATCAAAAAGGGAAATTTTAACGGAATTGCTTTACACTGAAACCTCGACGCTCGGCGTTCGCATCAAAGAAGTCGAACGCGCTTGTCTGCCGCGCGAAACCGTCAAAGTCGAAACGGAATTCGGCAAAATTGATGTCAAAATGGCGAAATATAACGGGAAAATCGTTAATGCGAAACCCGAATATGAACAAATTCGTGAAATCGCGCTAAAATCAAACAAATCTATGCGCGAAGTCGAAAGAGAAGTTTTGGAACAATTAAAAACGAAGAAGATCAAAGAAAATTAATCGCGGATTAACGCCGATGTGTAAAAATAAATCCGCGTTTATCCGCGTTCACCTGCGGTTAAAAATTTAAAAGTATTGTTGTTGAAAAGGGCAAAAAAATTGGCTAAACAAATAGAGAAAAGTAGAGTAGATTTGGAAAAAATCGCGGCGGGCGTGCGTTTGATGCTCGAAGGAATGGGCGAAGACCCGGAGCGTGACGGTTTGCAGAAAACGCCGGAGCGCGTGGCGCAGTTTTACGCCGAATTGACGAGCGGAATGTGGGAAAACGCTAGCGAACACATCGTGCCGCTGCCGGGCGATTCGCACGACGAAATGGTCATCGTCAAAGATATTTCCATCGCGTCGGTTTGCGAACACCATCTCGCGCCGTTCGTCGGCAAAGTTCACATCGCGTATATTCCGAAAAACGGGCGCATCGTCGGATTGTCGAAATTAGCCAGAATCGCGGAGATTTTTTCGCATCGCCTTCAGGTGCAGGAACGTCTGACGCAGCAAATCGCGCAGACATTATTTGAAGAACTCGAACCGCGCGGCGTGATGGTCGTGATGGAAGCCGAACACACTTGTATGACGCTGCGCGGCGTGAAAAAACCGGGCGCGAAAACGATCACGTCGAGCGTTCTCGGCGGTTTCCGCACCGACGCGCGAACTCGCGCGGAAGCGATGAGTTTAATTAAAGGTTAAAAAAATTATGGACATCGAATTAGTCACGATTGCGACGGCGGCGGAACAGTTTGAAGCCGAATTTTTGCGAAATCAACTCGAAGCGAAAGGCTTTGAAGTTTTTTTGGCGGACGACAACATCGTCGGAGCTTACAATTTGCTCGCCGCGGCGGTCGGCTGGATTAAAATTCGTGTCAAAGCCGAAGACGCGGAAGCGGCGGCGATATGGGTTGAAAAATTGCGAAATTCCGAAATCATTTACGACGAAAATTTCCCCGCATCTTGAAATAAGGAAAGTAAAATTATGAAAAAGTCTTTTCTGGTAAGTCTTTTAATTTTAACAGTTTGCGCGGCAAGTTTCGCGCAGACAAAAGGCAAATACACGAATCTTTTTAACGAAGCGAAAATCAAAGCGGACATCAAATATATCTCCGACGATAAATTTGAAGGTCGCGCGCCGGGAACGAAATCGGGCGAGGCGGCGGCGCAATATATCGCTGACGAATTGAAAAAAATCGGTGTCAAGCCGGCGAACAACGGTTCGTATTTTCAGCCGGTTTCGCTGTATGCGGTGAAAACGAATCCGAATACGGTTTTGCAGATCGGCGACCAGAATTATAAATTCGGCGACGATTTCGTCGGTTCGACCGGAGCGCAGACGGGAAGCGTTAAACTCGATGCCGATTTGGTTTACGTCGGTTACGGGATTGACGCGCCGGAGCAGAATTGGAACGATTACAAGGGAAACGCGGCGGATTATCGCGGGAAAATTCTCGTGATGTTGGTCAACGATCCGCCGGCGACCGAAAAAGAGCCGAATCTTTTCGGCGGCAAGGCTCTAACTTATTACGGACGCTGGACTTATAAATATGAGCAGGCGGCGCGAATGGGCGCGGCGGGCGTGATTTTGATTCACACGCCCGAATCCGCCGGTTACGGCTGGAACGTCGTGCGAACTTCCAACGGCAATTGGCGTTTTGATGTCGCGCGAACGGCTGACGATAAAACGCCTTTTCTCAATTTTCGTTCGTGGATGACCGAAGACACGGCGCGTAAAATTTTCGCCCAAGCCGGAAAAAACCTCGACGAACTGCGCGAAAAAGCCAAATCGCGGGATTTTCAGCCGGTGAATTTGGGCGTGAAGGCGAAACTCGACGTTGAGAGCGAAACGAAAACCGTCAATTCCAACAACGTCGTCGGCGTTTGGGAAGGCGGCGATAAAAAACTGAAAAACGAATACGTCGTTTATTCGGCGCACTGGGATCATTTGGGAGTCGGCGAACCGGACAAAACCGGCGATAAAATTTACAACGGCGCGCTCGATAACGCTTCGGGCGTGGCTTCGATTTTGGCGATTGCGACGGCGATTACGAAATTGCCGAAAGCCGAACAGCCGAAACGCTCGCAAGTGTTTTTGTTTCCGACCGCCGAAGAACAAGGACTGCTCGGCGCGGATTATTACACGAAACATCCGCTTTTTCCGCTCATTAAAACCGCCGCCGACATCAATCACGACGGCGCGAATTTTTACGGTTTAACGATGGATTACGGTGCGCTAGGCGCGGAACGCTCGTCGCTCGGCGCGATTATCAGCGAAGTTTTGAAGGAACGCGGAATGACTTTTTCGCGCGACGAACACTCGGAACAGGGCTTCTTTTTCCGCAGCGATCATTTCCCGTTCGCCAAAGTCGGCGTGCCGTCGCTGAACGTCGAAAGCGGCACCGATTACGTCGGTCAGGACAAAGAAGCGGCGCGAAAACGCTTTGAAGAATACAACACGCTGCATTATCATCAACCGTCGGACAATTTTGACGAATCGTGGCGTTACGACGGTTTGGTGCAGAATCTGGAAATTTCGATGGCAATCGGAATGAAAGTTTCCAACGCGCCGAAATTGCCCGCTTTCAAATCAAGCGATGAATTCGCCGCCGCGCAGCCGAACCGTAAGTAAAGGCAAAAGTAAAAAGTAGAAAGGCAAAAATAAAAGGCGCATCACAACGCATTTTATTTTTGCCTTTTGATTAGTTGAGTTGATTAGCTAATTCGTGTGATAATCGTGGCGGAGAGGTGCAATAAAAATGACGCAGGCGAATGTTCACGAAGCGAAAACGAATTTGAGCAAACTCATCGAAAAGGCATTGAACGGTGAAGAAGTCGTCATCGCCAAAGCCGGAAAGCCTTTGGTGAGATTAGTTCCGGTGCGCGATGAAAAGGAAGATTGTTTTGGAATGGATGCCGGAAAAGGTTGGATCGCTGACGATTTCGACGAGTTGCCGGAAGATATTCTGGCGGCATTTTACGGAGAAAATGATGAAAGTTTTGATTGATACGCACATACTTTTGTGGTTTTATCTCGAACCGCATCGAATCAAACAAAACGCGTTGAAATTTTTGAAAAACACGACGGACAACGAAATTTTCGTGTCTCACGTTACGGGCTGGGAAATTTCGATCAAATACGGCATCGGCAAATTAAGCGTTCCCGATGTGCCGGAAATTTGGTTTCCCGACCGCGTGCGCCGCGCCGGATTTACGCTGCTGCCGATTGAGGTGCAGCACGTTTTGCGCGTTCACAATCTGCCGCCGATTCACAAAGACCCGTTCGACCGGCTGCTGATTTCGCAGGCGAACGCCGAAAATCTGACGATCATCGCGGAAGACCCGAATTTTAGCAAATATCAGGCGAAAGTTCTAAATTTGAATGAACTTTAAAAACCGAGCGAAGGAGAACTTTGAATTATGAATGAAACCATCGAACAGCAAGTTATAGAAACGATTCGCGTTTTGCCGGAAGAAAAACAGCGCGAGGTTCTAGAATACGCCAAACAAATCAGCGAAAACGGCGCGGCGGAAAATACTTCAAATGCTGAAAGCCCGGAAAAACCGCCGAAACGAAAATTTTTACAGGAAATCGAGAAAATTATGGGGGAATTGCCAAGAGAAGCATTTGAAGGTTATCCGACGGATGGTTCTCTTAACCACGATCATTATCTTTACGGCGCGCCGAAACGTGAACAAAAATGAAACAAACTTTTGCCGATACGAGTTATTGGGTGGCTGTTTTTTGGCTTGACGACCAATGGCGCGAAGCCGCATTGAAGGCGACTGAAAAAACTGGAAATGTCGAAATTGTGACTACTGAAACGGTTCTAATCGAAGTTCTCAACTATTTCAGCGAGTTCAAAGCGGAAATCAAAGAAAAAGTTGCCGATGCGGTCAAAAGCCTTTTGAACAACGATGAAATTTTAGTTTTGCTTCATAATCACGAAGATTTTCTCAAAGCTCTCGAACTTTATAAATCGCGTCTCGACAAAGGTTACAGTTTGACCGACTGTATTTCGATGAACGCGATGCGCGATTTCAGGATCGCGGAAATTCTCACGAACGACGCGCATTTTAATCAGGAAGGATACACGAAATTATTTTGATGGAAGAAATGGAAAAACCGGAAAAAACTTTTTATATCACAACGCCGATTTATTACGCGAACAGTTTGCCGCATCTCGGACACCTTTACACGACGACGGTCGCCGATGTGATGGCGAAACATAGGAAACAGCGCGGTTTCGACGTGTATTTTTTGACCGGAACGGACGAACACGGCGTGAATATTCAGCGCGTCGCCGAAGCAAAAAACATCTCGCCGAAAGAGCAGGTTGATTTCGTTTCAGATCAGTATAAAAAAATGTTCGCCGAATTCGGTTTGACCGATTACGACGTTTTTATGCGGACGACCGAGCCGTTTCATTACGAAGCGGTGCAGAATTTGTGGCGCGAGATTGCGAAAAATCAAACGCCGAAAGGTAATGCAAACATCTACAAAGGCTTTTACGAAGCGTGGTTTTGTCCTAACTGCGCCGAGTTTAAAACCGAAACCGAATACGAAATTCGCGCAGATGAAAAGTTTCCGCGCTGTCTGATTCACGAAAAACCGCTCGATTTGGTTAAAGAGGAAAGCTACTTTTTCAGATTGTCGGATTACGACGACGACTTGCTCGAACAAATCGAAAGTAATCCCGATCTGATTCGTCCCGAAGCCAGAAAAAACGAAGTTATCTCGTTTATCAAAAGCGGTTTGCAGGATTTATCAATTTCACGCGAGAAAAAATCCGTCAGTTGGGGAATTCCCGTTCCCGGCGACGAAAATCACGTGATGTATGTCTGGCTCGACGCGCTTTCCAATTATATTACGGCGATTGGTTACGGCAATGACAAACGTGCCAACATCGGTTACGAAAAATATTGGGCAAATGTGACGCATCTCGTCGGCAAAGATATTCTGCGGTTTCACACGGTTTACTGGTTTTCGTTTTTGAAAGCGGCGAATCTTGCATTGCCGAAAACGGTTTACGCGCACGGAATGTGGCTCGACGCGGACGGGCGCAAAATGGGCAAAACGCTCGGCAATGCGATTGAATTGGACGTTTTGCACGAGCATTTTCAGACCGACGCGATTCGTTATTTCGTGCTGCGCGAAATGGTTTTCGGGCAGGACGGAAAATTCGGCTACGAAAATCTGATTGACCGCGCCAACGCGGATTTGGCGAGCGGTTTGGGCAATTTGTCGTCGCGCACGCTTTCGATGATTTCCAAATATCGCGGCGGCGAAATTCCAAGCGGGAAAATTGCCGAAGCGAATTATCTGCTGGCAAAACGCGCCGGAATTAACCCGGACGAGCAAGAATTAGTGTCGGTTCTGGAAAACGCGCGTCACGAATTCATCAGAAAATTCGACAATTTTGAGTTTTCAAACGCGCTTGAAATCGTCTGGAACGTGATCGCCAGAATTGACAAAATGATTTCCGACGCGAAACCTTGGGAACTCGTTAAAGACGAAAATCAGGCGGAAACTTTGAACGCCGTTTTGTATCGCGCGACTGAAACGCTGCGCTGGTTGAGCGTTTTGCTTTATCCGGTGATGCCCGAATCGGCGGCGAAAATCTACGCGCAAATCGGGTTAAGCGATGATATTGCGGCGAGTAATCCCGAAAATCTAAAATACGGAGAACTGCAAGCGGGAACGAAAATCGGCGCAACGAACGCCGTTTTTCCGCGCATTGATAAAACGAAAGTTATGAATGAAATAATTGATAATGGAAAATTGAAAATGGATAATGAAGAAAAGACAGCGAATGCTGAAATAAACGCCACCTCGTCGGTCGCGCCGGAAGTGGTTTCAAATGACAATAAACTCACATCGTCGGAAGTCGCCAAAAACGAAGGACAAAAGACAACTGACGAAGGACAAACCGACGAAGATTACATCACGATTGACGATTTTCTCAAAGTCGAATTAATTGTCGGCGAAATCAAAGTCGCCGAACGCATCCCGAAAGCCGACAAACTTTTGCGTTTTGAAATTGATCTCGGCGAAGACAAACCGCGCCAGATTCTCGCCGGACTCGCCGAATTCTACGAACCGGAAACTCTCGTCGGTCGCAAAGTCGTCGTCGTGGCGAACCTGAAACCGCGAAAAATGCGCGGACTCGAATCGCAGGGAATGATTTGCGCCGCGTCTTTGGAAGACGGCACGGGCGAAAAACCGGCGTTGGCGGCGTTTATCGAAAATGTGGATATTGGGGCGAGATTGAAATGATTACGAAATATCTAGTCGGTTTAATGTTTATCTTGGGTATTTGCGGAGCATCTATTTTTGCACAGCCGCCGCCGCCGCCGCCTGCTCCATTAATTTATAAAGCACCCGAAAAAAGCGATTTGAAGGAGTTTGTTGACGAAGATAAAACATTTTAAATTACCTTTCCGGGCGTTGCAAAAATTGTCGAACAGGAAATTCCGAACGGAAAAGTTACGAATTACGGAGTTTACCGGCAAGGCTCTCATTCAGTTGTCAATACGATTGATTACGATTTTGATTTGAATGACGCGGCAAAGGTATATGAAGTCGTCAAAACCAATTTGTTGAAACTGCCGAAATCAACGATTGAAGCGGAAAAAGACATTGAGATAAGCGGAATAGCGGGTAAAGAATTTGATGTTTTGCAGGATTACGATTTTCAGAAAGTCAGAATTTTAATCGTCGGCAGAAGAATCTACGAGATTAAAAGCGATGTGACCAACTGGCATATTTTGACCAAAAGTTATCCGGGGAAAGTCGCGGACTTTAAGAGTGAGACCGAACGATTTTTTGCCTCTTTTAAACCGCTGAAATTTCCTGAAATTGTCGTTGTTCCCATTCCTGATGATTTTCTCGGCACGGCAACCGATTCAGCTTATAAAAATACTTTTTTTTATTTTTCGCTGAGTTTTCCGCAAGATTGGGAGAAACTGAACAAATCGGAAATCGAAGGGTTCAAAAGTATCGGACTGGAATCGTTAAAAACTGAAAAAGAGAAAACAAACAAAGCATTTGAAGAAGCTGCAAGCAAGGAAGTCGTAATTTTTCTCATCACACCGAAAAAAGATATTTTGAAAAAAGGTTCAAGTTTCGGAATCGGCGTTTTAAAACAGCCGAACAGTCAAATTACACCGGAAAAAGTGGCGATTGCCACAAAGAACTTTTTTTTGACCAATCCAAACTTTAATTTGCTGGAAGATATTCAAAACCTCAACATTGGCGGAGCGCAATTTTCGACATTCACTCTCTCAAACAAGGATTCTGTTAAACAAAAACTGCTTATCACGGTTCGTCAGGGCTTTTCCGTAACTTTTGTGATGAGTTATTTTAATTCCGAAGGTCAAAGTGATTTAGAAAAAATTGTTAAAAGTTTAAAATTCGACGCAAAATAAAGCCGCGCGCAATCTCAAAAAAACGGCATCAGTTTTGCGGAAGCCGCAACTGTTTTTGGCAATCATTTTGGCAAGAATTACGAAAGAAAATAAAGGCGAATTAACTGACAAATGATTTATATTGATTCACATTGCCACATTGACGGCGAACAATTTGATGCCGACCGTGATGAGGTTGTTCAACGCGCGAATGATGCGGGCGTGAAAATGATGCTTACGATTGGGACGGGAAATCCGCACGACGGCGAGATTGAACGCGCCGTTAAATGCACGGAAAGTTACGAAAATGTTTTCGCGGCGGTCGGCGTTCATCCGCACGACGCGAAACTTTATGACGATGCGGCGGAAAATAATTTAATTGAATTGACGAAAAGCGAAAAAGTCATCGCGTGGGGCGAAATCGGGCTTGATTTTTACTACGATCATTCGCCGCGTGAAATTCAGCGCGATGTTTTTAGAAAACAAATCAAACAGGCGAAAGGTTTGGATTTGCCGGTAGTTATTCATTCGCGCGAAGCGGACAATGAAACGGTCGAGATTTTGACCGAAGAATATGCTGAAAATCTCGGACGCGGCGGCGTGATGCACTGTTTCGGCGGTTCGGTCGAAATGGCGCGGGCGATGCTGGACATCGGTTTTATGATTTCGTTTGCCGGCAACGTAACATTCAAAAAAGCCGAAAATCTGCGTGATGCGGCGAAAGTCGTGCCGCTCGACAAACTTTTGATCGAAACGGATTGCCCGTTTCTCGCGCCCGTGCCGAATCGCGGCAAGCGCAACGAACCGGCGTTTGTCGTGCATACGGCGCGATTTTTAGCCGAATTTTACGACGTTGAACTTGAAAAATTAGCTGACCAAACCACGCGGAATTTTTTGAATTTCTTCAAATTACCACTAAATATCTGATTTCCGGCGGAAATTTATATCAAACCTGCCGGATTTACCATTTACAATTAACCATTTACAATTAAAAACATTATGGCAAAAGAAAATTCATTCGACATTACATCAAAAGTTGACCACGCGGAACTGAACAACGCAATTAACCAGACGCGCAAGGAAATCAGTCAGCGGTTTGACTTCAAAGGCAGCAAAGCGTTGGTTGATATGCACGAAAACGATTTGATTTTATCTGCCGAAGACGAAACCAAACTTCGCAATATGAACGATATTCTGCAAAGCAAGTTGATTAAGCGCGGCATTCCGCTCAAGGCTCTAAGTTACGAAAAGATTGAACCTTCGGCGGGCGGAACGGTGCGGCAGGTCGCTAAAATTCAGCAGGGCATTCCGACCGATAAGGCGAAGGAAATCGTTAAATTTATCAAAGACGCGAAGATCAAAGTGCAGCCTTCGATTCAGGGCGATTCGGTGCGCGTTTCCGGCAAAGACCGCGACGTTTTGCAGGAAACCATCGCCGCGCTCAAAGGTAAGGATTTCGGAATTGATATGCAGTTTGATAATTACCGAAGCAACTAAAAAGATTCCAGATTTCAAATTCTAATTGCAGAAAATAAATGCAGACATTCGCGCCAATCAGAGAAAAATTAAATCCGAACATCGCGGCGAAAAAGATTTTCAGTTTGATAAAAACCGAAATGGTTTTGGTCGAAGCCGAATTTCAGCGGCAGGCGAGTTCAAATATTCAGGTTATCAATTATCTGGGCGACTATCTGCGCGCGTCGGGCGGCAAGCGCGTGCGTCCGGCACTGCTTGTGCTGGCGAATTACGCGGTTGGCGGAAGCGGCTCGAAAGAAAATGTCGTGCGGCTGGCGACCGTGATGGAAATGCTGCACACGGCGACGCTCGTTCACGACGATATAATTGACAATGCCGAAACGCGGCGCAACCGCATTTCGGTCAACGCGCGGTTCGGCAATCAGTCGGCGGTTTTGATGGGCGACTGGCTTTATATGTCGGCGTTTGAAACTTCTTTGAAAGAGCGCAGCCTGGAGATTCTCGATATTTTAACGCGTCTGACGCGCAAAATGACGGAAGGCGAATTGATTCAACTGACGACGCTTGGACGAATTGACATTTCAGAGGCGGAATATTTCGACATTTTACAGCGCAAAACCGCGTATCTTTTTTCGGCGTGCTGCGAAATCGGCGCGATTTTAGGAAATGCTTCAAAAGAACGGCAGAACGCTTTGCGAGATTACGGAATGAATCTCGGCACGGCGTTTCAGCTTGCCGACGATGTGCTTGATTTTACGGCGCAGGATGAAATTTTAGGCAAAGCGTCAGGCGCGGATTTGCTCGAAGGGAAA
The DNA here is from genome assembly GCA_965217575.1 of Pyrinomonadaceae bacterium. Classification (GTDB taxonomy): domain Bacteria; phylum Acidobacteriota; class Blastocatellia; order Pyrinomonadales; family Pyrinomonadaceae. The sequence goes on from OZ244558.1 coordinate 3,683,224, forward strand.
TTGACGCTGCCGTTGATTTTACTGGTCGAAAAAGAGCCGGAGGTAAAAAAAGATTTGGAAAGAGTGATGCGTGACGGAAGTTATGCAAATATTCCGCGCGATGCGCTTTTGGAAAAGCTGGAAAACGCCGGACTGCTCGAAAAAACCCGGAAGAAAGCGTATGAATTTGCTGCCCGCGCGATAAAAAATCTTGAATTATTGCCGAAAACAGAGTATCGTTCCGCATTGGAAGAAATTCCGGGTTATATGATCGAGCGCAGTAGTTAGCAGGATGTCAAGTGATGTTTTGACGAGGTTTTGGAATTGAACTTGTTCTAAAAAAAACGCTAGCTACTCTTAAATCAATCGCTTCCGAATGAAAATTAAACTCAATATTTTTTATTAAAACGATATGTTAAATGAAGAAAATATAATTTCAACGCTTGAGCAAAGTCTGCGGCAGTTTCAGACCGCCGAATCACGTTTGCAGGAACGTCTTCGCCAAGTCGAAGCCGAAGCCGAAGATTTAAAAATCGAAATTACGGCTCTTCAAAACAGCGCGGAGAAAACCGAAGAAGCTCTTCGTAGTCTGATTCCGACGATGAGAAGCGGCAGTAAATCGTGGAAAGCTCACAAAAAATCTCAGGAAGAAAGCGATTACCAAATGAAATCTCGATACGAAGAGGAAGAAGATTATCCGAGAAAATCACGGTATGAAGATGACGATGATGATTATTTGAGAAAAGTTTCTTACGAGGACGAAAAATATCAAATGCCGTCGCGCCGTTATAAAAACCCGAATATCAATAATCAGCCGCCGCAGGATTATCGAAATAATCCAGTTTCGTATATGAATAATTCCAAAAATGTCGCACCGATTAACCGGAATTACGAATCTAAAAACAATCGTTTTACCGACCGCACCATAACGCAGGCTTGCACGCTGCTACTTGGTGAATCCAACTCGCCGCTGCACGTCAACGAACTTTATAATATGCTAGTTGACGGCGGATTTGAATTTAAAGGCAACAATCCGACGATTTCAATTGCCGTCTCATTAAACCGCAATCGCCGGTTCAGCAAAGTCGCGCCCGGAACTTTTGACCTGTCAATACGCGACATTTCAAAAGCCGCTTCTTAGATAACTTCTACAAACAATCAAAAAATGTGTTGATACTTGTTTCATAAGCAAAAATAAGTAAGAATATTTGTCCGTACAAAATTATTTCATTGGAATTTGGAGAGAATTTATGCCGTATCGAATTTCTGTTCAGTTAAAATTTCTTTTCGTCATAATCAGTTTTTTAACGGTCTTTGTCGGTTTCGGCGGGAATTTGAAAGCGCAGAAGGTGCGTCTTCGCGGAGAGGTTAATCCGCCGTGCAGCGCGTATTCCGACAATTTGAAATTTGCAGATATTTACGCGGACGGCAATATCGTCGTGCAGGGAAGTTACGGCTGTCGCGGCGCGTTTATTTACGATATTTCAAACCCGGACGCGCCGAAATTGGCATCTTGGTATAATCCGGGTAATAATCTCCAATTTTTAGAAGCGGTTGTCGTCGGCAATCGAGGTTATTTCGGCAGCGGCAATGGCGGCGGCGTTCACATTGTTGATTTGTCCGATCCGACCGCTCCGAAATTGCTGGGAATCGTCAATTCAGAACACGGCAACGGTCACAATTCGATTCACGAAATGGTTGTTTGGGGAAATTTACTGATTGAAAATTACAACGGTTTTTCCAACAAAATTCTCAAAGTCATCAACATCAGCAATCCGGCGAATCCGGTTTTCGTCCGCGACATCAATCCGACGGAAATAAACTGGGTTCACGCGATGCACATTCGCGGCAATCGGCTTTTCACCTCCGGCTGGGGAAGCAATTCAAATCGCGGCAGAACCGAAATTTACGACATCACCGATATTACCGCACAGGCACCGACGCTGCTGGGCGTAATTGAAGACCCGACCGGCGTGACGGCGGGCAACAATATGCACAGCAGTTGGACGAGCGAAGACGGCAATTATCTTTATAGCTGCCGCGAAACAAACGATGGCAGCGGCGATGTGCGCGTTTACGATATTCACAATCCGGCGGAACCGCTGATGATTAACCGGATTACGATGGACGGTTTGGGAATCAATGCCGTTACGCCGCACAATCCGGTGGTGATGGGAAATTATCTCTACGTCGCGTGGTATCAGGCGGGATTGCAGATTTTCGATATTTCCAATCCGGCGGTCCCGAAAAGAGTCGGGCAGTATGACACTTTTCAGCCCGCTTTCGTCGAAAATGACAAAGCCGACAAATTAGGCAATGAACCGTGGGATTTCGTCTGCGGACTAACCAATAGTTTGGAAAATAGTCTTCCTTCGACTTACGACGGCGACTGGGCGGTTTTTCCGTTTTTGGGACAGGATAAAGTGTTGATCGGCGATCTGGCGGGCGGTTTGTTTATCGTTGACGCGAGCAAGGTCGGCGCGCCGCCGAAAAATCGAGTTTCGGATTTTGACGGTGACGGCAAAACGGATTTTTCGACCTATTCGCCGGGTTCCGGCGTATGGCGCGTTGAAAACAGTTCAAATAATTCGGCGGACGCGAAACAATTCGGCGCGAATAACGATAAAATCGCCGCCGGCGATTACGACGGCGACGGCAAAACGGATTACGCTGTTTATCGTCCGTCAAACGGAACCTGGTATATTTCGGGAAGTTCGAGCGGTTTTCAGGCGCGGCAGTTCGGCGCGAGCGGCGATGTGCCGGTGGCGGCTGATTACGACGCGGACGGCAAAACCGACATCGCCGTTTGGCGACCGTCAAACGGCACCTGGTATATTCTGCAAAGCACGCTCGGTTTCAAAGCGTTTCAGTGGGGCGCGGACAGCGACCGCGTTTTTACCGGCGATTACGACGGCGACGGCAAGGCGGATTTAGTCGCTTTCCGACCTTCCGGCGGAACCTGGTATATTTTGCCCAGTTCTTCTTCGATCCCAATTTATCAGCAATTCGGCTTGGGAACGGACAAACCTCTAGCGGGCGATTTCGACGGCGACGGCAAATCTGATTTCGCCGTTTATCGTCCGTCAGAAGGGAATTGGTATCTGCTGAATTCCAAAAATAATGCTCTCAGCGTTTATAAATTCGGCTTCGCTTCGGACATTCCGATTCCGGCGGATTACGACGGCGACGGCAAAACCGACATCGCCGTCTATCGTCCTGAAAATAACGCTTGGTATCGTCTTAACAGTTCCAGCGGCGCGTTCATCAGCCGCGTTTTCGGACAAGCCGATGACACGCCCTCGCCCGTCTCCGTTCAGCCCTAAATAACAAAGTGAATGCGGAAGCCTGATGTCGAGCGATAAACGCTTGACATCGGCTTTTTTATTTTTAATATATCAGTATGAAACTTTTGTTAAATATTGAAAGCGGTTCGCTCGGCGGTCGTCAATTTGAATTAACGAACGGTTTTCTTACCATCGGGCGAAGCGAAAATTGCGCGGTCAGATTTGATCCTTTACAGGAAAGGGTCGCTTCAAAACAGCACGCCTTTATCGAAGCCAAACCTGACGGATTTTATCTGATTGACAATCAAAGCACCAATGGAACATTGCTCAACGGGCAAAAAATTCAAAACGCCAGATTAAACAATAAAGACGTTATTCAATTCGGCAAAAACGGTGTCGAGGCAAAAGTTTACATTCAAAATCAAGCCGTGAACACCGAGCCGACCGTATTAAAACAAAATTTTCAGAACCCGCCGCCAAACCAATTTTTGCCGACTCCGCCGGTTGACTTAAAAAATTCGCTGGCGGGTTTTGGAGTCGGGCATTTAGAACAGCAGACACATCACACCGGAAAATACATCGGTGTTGCCATAGCGATTTTTGCCGTCGTTTTTCTCGCGCTGATCGTCGTCGGAATAATGTTTCTCAGCATCGGTCCGGCTGTCGCCGTGATCGCCGCCGTGATCGCCTTTGTTCCCGCCGTATTCTATATTTTGCCGCTGATTTGGCTTGACCGCTACGATCCCGAACCGCTCTGGCTGCTGGCTTCGGCTTTCGCGTGGGGCGCGCTGGTCGCGGTGATTTTTTCGTTTGTCGTCAACACTTTAATCGGAGCGGTTCTCGGCGAAACGGTCGGCGGCGTTATTTCCGCGCCGATTTTTGAAGAAGGCTCGAAAGGATTGGGTTTGATTTTACTTTTAGTCTTCTTCCGGCGTTATTTCGACGATATTTTAGACGGCATTGTTTTCGCGGGTGTCATCGCGCTCGGATTTGCGACGGTCGAAAACGTGCTTTATTACGGGCGCGGACTGCTTGACGGCTCAATCGTTGTTTTGCTTTTTATGCGCGGTATTCTGTCGCCGTTCGCGCACGTCACGTTTACTTCGATGACCGGAATCGGCTGCGGCATTTCGCGGGAATCTTACAAGCTGCCGGTCAGAATAATAATGCCGCTCGTCGGTTACGCCTGCGCCGTGACGCTCCACGCGATTTGGAACGGAATGTCGTTTCTCGGCGGAGGCGGAGGATTTATCATCGGTTATATCGTGCTTGAAATCCCGTTTTTCCTGCTTTTTGTCGGTTTCACGCTTTATGTAATGCGTCGTCAAAACAAAATTTTGAAGGAAATGCTGGCGATTGATGTCGCTCGCGGAATCATCCCGCAGGCGCATCTCGATACCGCGACTTCGATGTTCGGTAGTTTGTCGTGGGTTTTAGGCGGAATAACAAGCGGAAAATATCAGGCTCGCCGCCGGTATTTACGCGCCGTCGGCAAACTCGGTTTAACTTACTGGCATATTCAGCGCGCCACCGCCGCGCACGGTCAAACCGGCAGTTTACAGCAAAATCCGCTGCTGCGCGGCGAAGTTATTAAATGGCGCGATCAGGTTTGAAATAAAAAAAGGCTGCCGCAGAACTGATTGCGACAGCCTTTTTCATTAAGAAAAATCGAAAGATTAACAATGAACATAACCCAAAAGATAAAAAACCACCAGAAAAATGATAATGGTTGAAATACAGCCGCCGCCAAATTTCCACGCGGCGGCACCGGCTAAAATACTTCTCAGCGGACCTTGCATAATTTTTTCCTCCCTTGAATAAATTTGTTTAGTTAAATTAGCACAATAATTTTTGTGAAACAAGATTTTTATTTCGCAAAAGTTAATTACGCCGGGTTCACAACAACTTTTTTGATGTTTCAGAAATATCTTTGGTCTTACCCGCCGCGCTCCCAAAAAAATCAAATACAATATTTATCTTCTGTTTATCTTTCAAAAGTTATAAAGTAAAACGGTCAAATTTTATTTACGGATTTTCAAGAATGCGTCTTTTGCTGGTCGAAGATGACGAAGGAATCGCGCGTTTTGTCGCCAAAGGTCTGCGTGAAAACGCATATGCCGTTGATGTGGCGGCGAACGGGGACGACGCGCTTTATCAAACTTCGATAAATATTTACGATTTAATTATTTTGGATGTGATGATTCCCGGAAAAAGCGGTTTTGAAGTTTGCCGCGAAATTCGTTTGATGGGAAATCATCTCCCGATTTTGATGCTGACGGCGCGTGATGCAGTCGAAGACCGCATCGCAGGTTTGGACACGGGCGCGGACGATTATTTAACGAAACCGTTTGAATTCGGCGAACTGTTGGCAAGACTGCGAGCTTTACTGAGACGGCGCGGCGCGATATTGCCGGCAAAGATCAGCATCGGAAATTTGGAAATTGATATTTCGGCGCAAAAAGTTCGACGCGGCGAACGGGAAATTGTGATGACGGCGAAGGAATACGCGCTGCTCGAATTTTTCGCCAGAAACGCCAATCGCGTCGTCGGGCGTGAAGAAATTTCTGAACACGTCTGGGATGAAACTTTTGATCCGTTTTCAAATTTAATCGAAGTTTACGTCAATCGGCTGCGTCAGAAAATTGACGAAAGCGCGGCTTCATCTTTGATTCAAACGAAACGCGGCGCGGGTTATATTTTGGAGATTCCGAAAAACTGAAAATCTATGTTCAACTCGGTGCGAACTCGTCTGACGCTGTGGTATGCGGCGGTTTTGGCTCTGGTTTTGACCGTTTTTGCCGCCGCTGTTTATTTTTTGGTCGCGCAGACCGTTTCAAAACTGACCGACAACGCGATGCGCGGCGCGAGCGACGCTTTGATCGGTGTAATCAGCGCGGACAAGGACGAAGACGAAGAGGGAAAAACCGACCGGGAAATTTTCAACGAAAAAATTCAGGAAGATTTTCGTTTCCGCGATTTGGCTTTCGTGATTTTCGACGAACAGCGAAATGTGATTGCCGAAAGTTTTGAGGCAAGCGCGCCGACAGCTTTGCAGTTGCCCAGATTTAATATTGCCGCCGACCAAATTCCGCCTGGAATAATTGCCGGGTTGACCGAAAACAGCGGCTTTTTTCAAGAATTCCCGCTGCCCGATCAAACCGAAGTGAAAGTTTTTTCACAAATGACAAATTTTAACGGGCAAAGTTACATCGTTGCGGTTTTGCAGCCGCTCACTGAACAGGCGCGGCTGCTGAACAAAATTCGCCTTATTTTCCTGGTAACAATTCCTTCGGTTTTACTGGCGGCGATCTTCGGCGGTTATTATCTGGCGCGAAAATCGCTCGCGCCGGTCGTTGAAATGAGCGAAAAAGCCGCTTTGATTAGTTCGACCAATCTCAATGAACGACTGCCGATTGTCAACGAAAAAGACGAACTGGGCGAGTTGGCGACAAATTTTAACCAACTTTTAGCGCGGCTCGAAACCTCGTTCGAGCAGCAGCGGCGATTTATGGCGGACGCTTCGCACGAACTCCGAACGCCGCTGGCGATTGTGCGCGGCGAAGCGGAAGTGACGCTCCAGAAAAAAGCGCGCGCGGAAAATGAATACCGTGAATCTTTGGAAATCGTTCGTGAGGAAGGCAGCCGTTTAACGCGCATCGTCGAGGATTTATTTACTCTGGCGCGGGCAGATGCCGGACAGTTCCCGCTGCAAATAACGAATTTTTATCTGGATGAGTTATTGGCGGAATGCTGCCGCGCGGCGCGAACTTTAGTTGCCAAAAATAATTTGACATTTGAATTGAAAACCGACGAAGAACTGCTTTTTCGCGGCGACGAAACTTTGATTCGGCGGTTAATTTTAAATTTGCTGGATAACGCGATCAAATATACGCCGCCGAACGGCAAAATTTCGGTGTCGGGCGAATTGAATAATAAATATTACGAAATAAAATTTCGCAATACGGGCGAGGCGATTCCGGGCGAGGCGCAAAAGCAGATTTTTGAAAGATTTTACCGCGCGGACAAGGCGCGTTCGCGCGTCAATTCGGAAAATGGCGCGGGCGCGGGACTCGGACTCTCTATCGGTCGCTGGATCGCCGAATCGCACGACGGACATTTGAAACTTCTCGAATCAAACGCCGCGCAAACCGTTTTCGTCGTGATTTTGCCGTCATTCGCCAAATAATAAATTCCTAAAATCAGTTTACAAATCTAAGATTTATCTTAAATTTTGTATAATTTAAGAAAATCGTAAATTATTGAAAAGAAAAGTAAGAATGAAAAAATTACCGTTAGTATTAATCTTTTTGCTGGCGGCAGCCACCGGCGCGCCGGCACAGACGAAAGACAAGCAGTTTACCGAAAATCTAATGTCAGATAAATGCGCTTTTGAAAACACCGGGCGCAATCGGTATTTTATTCTCGAACCCGGTTATCAGTTAACGCTGGAAGGAAAAGGCGGCAAACTGGTAATAACCGTTTTGAACGAAACGAAAAAAATCGGTAATGTCGAAACGCGCGTGGTCGAGGAAAACGAATCGAAAAACGGAAAGACCACTGAAATTTCTCGAAATTTCTTCGCTTTCTGCCGGGAAACCAACAGCGCGTATTATTTCGGCGAGGAAGTTGATATTTACAAAAACGGCAAAATCGTCAGGCACGAAGGCGCGTGGACGGCGGAAGGCGAAAATAGAGCGGGCGTGATAATGCCGGGACTTATTTTGCTGGGAGCCAGATACTATCAGGAAATCGCGCCGGGCGCGGCGATGGACAGAGCGGAAATTATCAGCGCGGGTGAAACGAAAACGACTCCGGCGGGAACTTTTTCAAACTGTCTGAAAACTGAAGAAACCAGCGCGATTGAAAAAGGAGAAAAGGAATATAAATTTTACGCGCCGGGAATCGGCTTAATTCAGGAAGAAGATTTATTACTGACCAAATACGGTTTTGTCAAGGGATTTTAAAATTAGAACGTTAATCTGACGTTTATCTTTCCAGGTGTAAAATAAACTTACAAACCACCGGTTTGAATAAATTTCAGGAGTTGTAAAATGAAAAAAACATCGGCGGCAGCGGCAATAATGCTTGCTTTAGTGTTTGGCATCAGCAATTTAACGGCAAATGCTCAAACGAAAAAAATCGGAATGGCGAAGGCGAAAGCCATCGCTTTGAAGAAAGCTTCGGGCAAAATCGAATCGAGCGAACTTGAAAAAGAACACGGAAAAATGATTTATTCCTTTGATATTCGCAACGCGAAAGGCACGATTACCGAAGTGAATGTGGACGCATACACCGGCGCGGTCGTGGCGGTCGAAGAAGAAAATAAAAATGCGGAAGCCAAAGAGAAAAAAGAAGAAAAAATGGAAAAGAAAACCGGTTCCCATAAAAATTGAACTTTAGCCGGTCTAAATTTTCAGCACATTAAAAACGAAGCGTTCGTGAATTATTATCTGCAATTTGTTATGAGGACGAAAATTTGCGGACGTTTCAATAAATTTTAAGAGCTGTCCTTTGATTTTTGATAATCGAGGAAAAATTGTTTCGACTGAAATGTATCCGAACAATTGACAGACAAGCCGAACAATGAGGGAATTTTTTTTACAGCGGCAAAAAAATAACGGCTCGCGTCGTTGTTTTGTCATTTTGCCGACGGTTATTTTATTCTTTTTCGGCGCGGCTGGCGGTCAGATTATAAACCCGACTCCGGCAGGCACGAATCATCCGGTAGCTAATCCGACACCGATAAGTCCTTCCGCTTCACCAAATCCGGTTACTGAAGCAACACCGCCGAACACGATTAATCAGTCCGCGCCGATGAGTCCGCAAACCGGAAACAACGCGCCGATCAGCCGCGATCAAGCCGTGACGATGACTTTGAAACAGGTTTCGACTTATAACCAGACGCAGTTGAACGAACGAATCGCGGCGGGCGACATTTTGCAGTCGAAAGCGGCACTTTATCCGCACATTACGGCGAATCCGACGGTGATTTACACTTCGCCGGCGTTGACCAACAGCAATCCGAACGGCATCGCCGCCTTGCCTGCCGGCAATAACGTCAACAACCTTGCGCGTCCGCCGAGCTTTTTGGGCGCGAACGCGATTTCGGAATATCAGGGTTTGGTGACGGCTTCGGGCGAGATTGATACGTCGGGCAGACTGCGGGCGACTGTGCGGCGGAATCAGGCACTGCTCGACGCGGCGCGTTCGGGGACGGAAGCGGCGCGGCGCAATTTGATCGTCGCGCTGGACGAGGCGTATTTGAATCTCGCGCTGGCGGCGACGAAAATTATGGCGGCGCGGGAAAATCTGCGCGTCGCCGCCGATTTTGAGGCTCTGACGAAATTGCTGGCGCAGGGCGGCGAAGTTCCGCCGATTGACGGCGTGCGCGCCGGAGTGCAGACGGCGGCGCGGCGCGACGAACTGCTGCAAGCCGAACTTGCCGAACAGCAGGCGGCGGACGCGCTCCGCGTTTTTCTCGGCTACGACGTTTCGCAGGCGGTGGCGGTCGGCGATTTGCTGACGAGCGTGCCGAATTTATCGGAAATCGAAAATTTGACTGCCGGCGCGAACGCGGAAAACAGACCGGAAATCGTGCAGTTAAACGCCGAATCGAGAGCGGCGCGGGAAGATTTGAAAATCGCCGAAAGCGAGCGTCGTCCGCAGATCACTTATGTTTTGGACGGCGGATTTATCTCCGATTCGCTGTTTCCGAAACCGGTTTTGGATACTTTGGGCGTTCGGGCGACGGTCGGCGTGACGGTTCCGATTTTCGATTTCGGAGTCATCAAGAGCCGCGTCCGGCAAGCTGAAATCAGAGCGCAGATCGCCGAACAGTCGAAAATTTTCGCCGAACGAATGTTATCGCAGCAGTATCGCGCCGCTGTTTTACAGGCAAATTCGGCGCGTGACCGCATTCGGCTGTTGGGCGACAGCATCGTCAACGCGGAAAAAGTCGTTGAAGTTTCGCTGCTTCGCTACCGCGCGGGCGAAGCTCCGATTACCGAAGTGACCGACGCGCAGACGCAGGTCATCAATCAGCGAACCGCTTTATATCAGGCGATTTACGATTATCAAATCGCGCTCGCCCGAATTCGTCAGGCGGTCGGGAAGTAGTGGAAAACGGAAAACGGATAACGGAAAATGCGAGAACAAAACAAGCGATCCGAAACGCGAAAATTTGATGAAGAATTCTCGGAAGCGGAACAACGCTCCGATGAGGATACTTTTGAGAATGAACCGGATTCAGACGAAAACAGAGACTTTGAAGAATCGGAATTTGAAAGTGATGAAGATTCTGAAGATTCCAAATCTCACACGACGCGAAATGTGATTATCGGCGTTGTCGTTCTCGCGCTCGTCGGTCTGGCGATTTGGTATTTCTTTTTCAAGGGCAAAAATTCGGCGGATACTGCCGGTTCGGACGAAGCGAACGTCGTCGTCGCCGTGAAAACCGCGACGGTCAAAACCGACACGATTTCCGCCGATGTTTCCGCCGTCGGGACGATTTCACCGCTCGAACAAGCCGTCGTCAGTTCAAATACGAACGGTTTGATTTCGGAAATGCCGCTGTGGAAAAATCAGCTCGTCAAAAAAGGCGAAGTGCTGGCGCGGATTGATACGCGCGATTTGCAGGCGCAGCGCGCCGAAGCCGTTTCCGCTATGAACGAGGCGAAATTGAATTTGCAGACTTTGCAGAAAAGCGCGATTCCGGCAGCCGAAGCGCAGAATCGAAAAGATTTGCAAGACGCGAAAGCCGCCGTTGATAATGCCTCCGCTTTAGTTGACCGCCGCAAATTTCTGTATGACAAAGGCGGCATCGCGCTCAAGGATTTGCAGGACGCGCAGCTCACTCTGGCGAACGCCGAAAACAGTCTGAGACTGGCGGAAAAAAACGTCAGCCTGCGGCAGTCGGCGACGAGTCCGCTCGACACGCAGACGGCGCAGGTGAAAATCAGTCAGGCGAACGACCGCATCAAGACGCTCGACGCGCAGATCAGTCTGGCGACGGTTCGCGCTCCTCTGACCGGATTCGTCATTGACCAGACGCAGTTTCAGGGTGAATACGCGACCGGCGGCGGCAAACTTCTGACGATTGCCGACACGGGCAACGTGGTCGTCAAAGCGAATTTTCCCGACACGCTCACGCCCGACATCAAAATCGGCGACGCGGCGACGGTGTTTCCGGCGGACATTCCGGGCGAGCAGATGGGCGGGAAAGTTTCTTTGATTTCGCGTTCGACCGATCCGGGCAATCGTGCGGTCGAAATTTGGGTGAATTTGGCGAACGGCGCGGGTCGCCTGCGAATCAACGGCGCGGCGGAAGTGCGGATTGCGACGAAAACGCAGAACGACGCGCTGGTCGTGCCGCCCGCCGCCGTGACGCTCGACGCGGCGAACGAAAACACGGGAACCGTGATGACCGTTGACGCTGATAACGTCGCGCACGAAACGAAAGTGACCGTCGGTTTGAAAACAAAAGACGAAGTGCAGATCACGGACGGCTTGCAGGAAGGCGAAAAAATCGTCGTCGAAGGCAATTACAATCTGCCCGACGGCACGCAAGTCGAAGAACAGGAAAATCCGGCGGCGGAAGAAAAATAATTTGAAGCGAAGATGAATTTGAAGCGGAGAAATTGGCAGGGATGATAGGATAAAAAGGGATAAAACAAAATCTTTTTAGAGTATTTCAAAATCTTTCTGATCCCTTTTTATCCTGTCATCACTGCCAAATATTTTTTTCTTTGAGGTTAAGCGATTGAATTTAGCGAAAATCATTTCCGGTCAGTCACGCGCGGTCGTCGTTCTCGTCGTTTTATTGTGCGCGGCGGGAATTTACGCGGCGTTCGTGCTGCCGTCGTCAATTTTTCCGCAGACGGATTTCCCGCGCATCGTGATTATCGTTGACGACGGCGACGTTCCCGCCGAGCAGATGCTCGTGTCGGTGACGAAGCCGATTGAAGAGGCGATGAACGGCGTTCCCGGCATCGCCAACATCAAATCAACGACCGCGCGCGGTTCGGCGGATGTCAATTTATATTTCAACTGGAGCGTGGACATCGTGCAGTCGCTGCAACTGGTGCAGTCGCGGGTTTCGCAGTTGAATTTGCCGCCGACGGCGCAGATTCGGCGCGTTGACCGGCTGACTTTCGCGGTTTTTCCCGTGTCCGGTTACAGTCTGACTTCGGAAAAGCGCGATTTGACCGCGCTGCGCGACATCGCTTCCTACACGATTCGCCCGCGTCTGGCGCGGCTCGACGGCGTGGCGAATGTGGCGGTGGCGGGCGGCGACGTGCGCGAATATCACATCACGGTTGACCCGGAAAAACTTCACGCGCACAATGTGTCGCTGCAGCAGGTCGCCGACGCGGTGAAAAATTCCAACACGCTCGCCTCGCCCGGTTTAATTCAGGAAAATCATCAGCTCGAACTGACTTTGATCAGCGGACGGGCGACGAAACCCGACCAGTTAAATTCCATCGTCGTCGGGGTCGTCAACAATTTGCCGGTCAAGATTTCCGATGTCGCGGCGGTCGGCGAAGGCACCGAACCGAATTACACGATTGTCACGGCGGACGGCAAACGCGCCGTTCTGGTCAATGTGCTGCGCCAGCCGAGCGCGAACACCGTCGCCGTCACCGACGAAGTGAAAGCCGAACTCGCGGCAATCGAAAAACAGCTTCCGCCGGATGTCAAAATCGCGCCGTTTTACGATCAGTCAATTCTGGTGCGCGATTCGATGAGTTCGGTGCGCGACGCGATTTTGATCGGTTTGGTTTTATCGGTCATCATTCTCTACGCTTTTCTGCGAAACGTCGGCACGACGCTGGTGGCGATCACGGTGATTCCGGTGACGGTGCTGGCGACGTTTCTGGCGATGTATCTGGTCGGGCTGTCGTTTAATTTGATGACGCTCGGCGGCGTGGCGGCGGCAATCGGGCTGGTCATTGACGACGCGATTGTCGTCGTCGAAAATATTTTCACGCATTTATCGCGCGGCGAAAAACGGCATCAAGCGGTGATGAACGCCGTTTCCGAAATCACGATTCCGATTATCGGCTCGACGATTACGCCGGTCGTCGTCTTTCTGCCGCTGACTTTGCTGACCGGCGTGACGGGCGCGTTTTTCCGTTCGCTCGCGCTGACGATGACCGTCGCGCTGCTGACTTCGCTCGTTCTGGCTCTGTCGTTCACGCCCGTTCTGGCGGAAAAATTTGTCAAAGTCAGGCGCGATAAAAGAAGCGAACTCGACGATGAAAACGGTTTTTTAATGCGTTCGATCATCGGCGTTTACGAAAAAGTTCTCAAACTCGCGCTCGAATTTCGCTGGATCGTTTTAATCATTTCCGCGCTGATTCTGGTCGGTTCGTATTTTCTTTACAACGCGCTCGGCTCGGAATTTCTGCCGACGTTTGACGAAGGCGCGTTTGTTTTAGATTACGTCGCGCCGCCGGGAACTTCGCTTCAGGAAACGAACCGCATTCTGACGCACGTCGAAACGCTTTTGAAGGAAACGCCGGAAGTCGAAAGTTATTCGCGGCGCACGGGTTTGCAGTTAGGTTTATCAATTACCGAACCGAACACGGGCGATTTTCTCGTCAAATTAAAGGAAAAACGCCGTCGCTCGACCGACGAAGTGACGAATGAACTGCGCGGCAAAGTCGAGTCAAGCGAACCGTCTCTCGAAGTCGAATTCGTCGGAATTTTAACGGATTTGATCGGCGATTTGACGAGTTCGCCCGAACCGATTGAGATTCGCCTGTTCAGCGAAGATCAAGCCGCGCTTGAACAAACCGCCGATGAAGTCGAAAAATCAATCCAAAAAGTGAACGGCGTGGTGGACACTTTTAACGGCATCGTCGTCAGCGGCGCGGCGATTACGTTCAACATTGACGCGGAAGCGGCGGCGCGTTTCGGCGTGTCGCCCGCCGACATTATCAGCAGCGTGACGACGGCGATGAGCGGCGATGTTTCGTCTTCGATTCTGGAAAAAGGCAGATTGATCGCCGTCCGCGTCAAATATCCGAATGAGATCAAAGATTCGCTCGAAACTCTGAAAAAACTGCCGATTCGCTCCGCTTCCGGTCAGCTTTTCACGCTCGAACAGGTCGCCAAAGTCGAATATGACAAAGGACAAACCGAAATTGACCGTTCGGGTCTGCGCCAATCGGTCGCCGTGACCGCCAGACTTTCGGGCAGCGATTTGGGAACGGCGATCAGCCAGATCAAGGCGCAGCTTGCAAAGGACGTGAAATTTCCCGCCGGAATGACCGTCGAATACGGCGGACTTTACAAGGAACAGCAAAAATCGTTCGGCGAATTAGCTTTCGCTTTGGTTCTGGCAATCGCGCTCGTTTTTTTGACGCTGCTGATCGAATTTCGCTCGTTCGCGCATCCGCTGGCGATTGTCGCGGGCGCAATTCTCGCGCTCGGCGGCGTTCTGCTCGGATTATTTATTACCGGAATGACGCTCAATGTCGTCAGTTTTATGGGAATGATTATGGTCGTCGGAATCGTGGCGAAAAACGGGATTCTGATGCTCGACGCGGTGGAAGAACACATCGCGGAAGGCGACGATTTGCGAGCCGCTTTATTAAAATCCGGTCGCCGCCGTTTTCGTCCCGTTTTGATGACATCGCTGGCGGCAATTCTCGGAATGCTGCCGCTCGCGCTCGCCATCGGCGCGGGTTCGGAATTGTTGCAGCCGCTCGCCGTCGGCGTAATCAGCGGGCTGGTTTTCGCTTTGATACTTTCGTTAATCGTCACGCCGACGGTTTACGCGCTTTTGAAATCCGATTCGCGGAGCAAACGATCCGCGCCAAAATAAAATTATGAACATCCAAACTAAAAAATATTTTTCAGTCAAAAAAATTACCGCGCTCTTTTCGCTCGTCATTTGCGGCGCGGTCGCGTGCGCGGCGCAAAGTTCGCCGCCGAAAACGCCCGCTGCGAGCGGTTATCACCTGCTCAAAAAAATCGAAATCGGCGGCGAAGGCGGCTGGGATTATCTCTACGCCGACGCGGACGCGCATCGGCTCTACGTTTCGCACGCGACGAAAGTCGTCGTCATTGACACCGACAAAGATTCGATTATCGGCGAAATTCCGAACACCAACGGAGTTCACGGCATCGCCGTCGCCGCCGATTTGGGGCGCGGTTTTATCAGCGACGGGCGCGATAATTCCGTGACGATTTTTGATTTGAAAACCTTAAAAACCTTATCAACCGTGCCGACCGGCAAAAATCCCGACGCGATCATTTACGACGCGGCGACAAAGCGCGTTTTCGCTTTCAACGGCGGCAGTTCCGACGCGACGGTGATTGACGCGGCGAGCGGCAAAGTCGCCGGCACGATTCCGCTCGGCGGCAAACCGGAATTTGCGGCGGCGGACGGCAAAGGAATGGTTTTCGTCAACATCGAAGATAAATCCGAAGTCGCGGCGATTGATTCGCGCAAGCTGGAAGTGAAGAATCGCTGGTCAATCGCGCCCGGCGAAGAACCGTCGGGAATGGCGATTGACCGGAAAACGAACCGTCTTTTCGTCGTGTGCAGCAACGCGAAAATGATCGTCCTGAACTATGAAAACGGCAAAATCGTCGCCGACGTGCCGACCGGCGACGGCACGGATGCCGCCGCGTTCGACCCGAAAAACAAACTCGCCTTCAGTTCCAACGGCGCGGGAACTTTAACAATCGTCCGCGAAGACGCGCCCGACAAATTCAGCGTCGTCGAAAACGTCCCGACGCAGCGCGGCGCGCGCACAATGTCGCTGGATGCGAAAACCGCGAAAATCTACCTGCCGACCGCCGAATTCGGCGCAACGCCCGCACCGACCGCCGACCGACCGCATCCGCGTCCGGCGATTGTGCCGAACAGTTTCGTGGTTTTAGTTTACGGCAAATAATTTCAACGCCAACCGCAGCGGTTCGCAAAAATTATGCGACTGATGCCGAAGTTCGCACGAAGTAATTGTGTATTGCCCGACTCACTATTTTTGCGCCCTTACTTTGTGCGGGCTTCGGCAAAAACGGTCGCCCGATATTGAAGACTGTCACAAAATGCTGAAAACCGGCGAAATGCGCTTTTGAAAGGAGTAAAGCGATGAAACCAAGTAGAGAAAAAAAAGTTAATTTATCTAAAAAAATCAAGATCAAACAAAATCGGCGGTATATTTTTCTTCTCATTACTTTGATTTTTGTTTCTGCCGCGCCCGAAATTCACGCTCAGAGCGGTTCGGTAAATCCATCGCCGTCGCCGACTCCTTCGCCGGAAAGGCGTTTTCTCAAAAACGTCTTAAAAGATCAATATGCGATTTGGACTTCGCCGTTTCATTTGCGGCGTGAAGACGCGCGCTGGCTGATTCCGCTCGGCGCGGCATCCGCCGGATTGATCGCCACCGATAGATACTCGGCGGGCGCGCTCGATAATAATGAAACCAGACTGCGAATCAGCCGCGATGTCAGCCGATTCGGAACAGGTTACGCCGTCGGCGGAACTGCCGCCGCTTTTTATATTCTTGGCAGAACGACGCACAATCAGCGAGCGCGGGAAACGGGAATTTTAGCCGCCGAAGCGTTGATTGATGCGGGAATCGTGACGCAGACTCTGAAATTCGCCACCGAGCGTCCGCGTCCGCTCGACAAAGGCGGAAACGGCAGGTTTTTGACGGGCGGCAATTCTTTTCCGTCCGGTCATTCGTCGAGCATCTGGTCGCTTGCCGCCGTCATTGACGGTGAATACGGCAAAAAGCGTCCGCTCGTCCGCTACGGTGTTTACGGCTTGGCGGCGGCGGTCAGCGCGTCGCGTTTCACGGGACGAAATCATTTTTTGAGCGATATTTTGGTCGGCGGCGCAATCGGTTACGGCATCGGTCATTTCGTCTATCTGAAACATCACGACGCGAATTTGGACGCGCCCGACGGCACGCGCCAAACTACCCGAATGGAAAAGTATTTTCCGCTGATCGCTCCGCGATACGATGCGCGAAAAAGAATTTACGGAGCCAATCTGACGTGGAATCTTTAGACGGCGAAAAAGTTTTCACGCTGCGCGACGTGCGGCAGTCAAAGGGCGCGCAAATCGTTCTCGACGGCATCAATCTGGAAATCGAACGGGGAAAAATAACCGCGCTGATCGGACCGTCCGGCGCGGGCAAAACGTCGCTTCTGCGGCTACTCAATCGGCTCGACGATCCGGCGGGCGGGCAGATTTTTTATCATTCGCGCTCCATAAACGAATATCCGGTGCAAACCCTGCGGCGGCAGGTCGGCTTCGTTTTTCAAACGCCGGTGATGTTTCCCGGAACCGTCGCCGACAACCTTCGCGCGGCGTTGGAACTTGCCGGAAAATCCGTTATTGATTCAGAAAATGTGATTGCGGAAATGCTCGCGCTCGCCGAAGTTGATTTATCACTGGCAAGTCGGGATGGCACGCAGCTTTCCGTCGGACAGAAACAGCGCGTCAACATCGCCCGCGCCCTGATGAGCGCGCCCGAAGTTTTGCTGATGGACGAGCCGACTTCCGCGCTCGACCCGGAAACGGCGGACAAACTGATGGAAACCGTCGGGCATCTGGGACGGGAGAAAAACATCACCGTCGTGATGGTCACGCATCGCCTGAGCGAAGCGCGGCGGGCGAGCGATACGACGATTGTGATGGAAGCCGGAAAAATCGTCGAAACGGGCGCGACCGATTACATTTTCGATCAGACGGAAAATTCGCGGATTCGTCAATTTTTAGACAGCGGGAAATGATGATTTTACTTTTTCAAATCGCCGAAAACGCGACCGTCAACGATGTCTCGTGGTTCGATCTTTCGCTTTCGGTCGGTCTGATTTTGATCGCCGTCGGCATTTCGCGCCAACAAAAACTCGGACTCGTCAAAGATTTCGTCATCGGCGCGATTCGCACCGTCGTCCAGCTCGTTCTGGTCGGCTACGCGCTGGTTTATATTTTCGCGCTCGACCGCTGGTATCTCACGCTGGCGTTGTTGGCGATAATGCTGATCGTCGCCGTCAACGCGGCAAACGGGCGACAAAAAAAACCGAATCCGCAGTTAA
Organism: Pyrinomonadaceae bacterium; assembly: GCA_965217575.1. Lineage (GTDB taxonomy): Bacteria > Acidobacteriota > Blastocatellia > Pyrinomonadales > Pyrinomonadaceae. The sequence goes on from OZ244558.1 coordinate 3,701,547, forward strand.
AATGGATCACGGGTTCGGCGATGCTGCTCGGTTCGGGACTGACGCTCGTTTATGTGATGATGCTGGTCGTGCGCGTCGAGCCGTGGCACAATCCGCGTTATCTGATTCCGCTGTTCGGAATGATCGTCGGCAGCGCGATGAACGGCGCGGCACTCGCCATCGAACGCTTAAACAGCGAAATGGAAACGCGCTCCGGCGAAATCGAAGCCTATCTCGCGCTCGGCGCAAATTACCGCCAAGCCTCCGCCCAACCCGTCCGTCAGGCACTTCGCGCCTCATTGATTCCGACCGTCAACGGCTTAATGGTCGTTGGCATCGTGACCCTGCCCGGAATGATGACCGGACAAATTCTCGCCGGTTCATCGCCGCTGACGGCGGTTCGTTATCAAATCGTCGTCGTCTTTATGCAGGCGGCGGCAGTCGCTGTGACCACCGCCGTCGTGACTCTATGGTATCGAAAAACTTTTTTTACTTCCGCACTTCAGCTCGCAAAGAATAACGAGTAATTAAAACTAAATTTCGCTGATAGACTGGATACCCGGTCTGCTGATAAATGAAAGGCAAAAACTTTACTTCTCCCATTTCATCACGGCTGTTTCAACCTTATACGAAAACAAATTACGCTGGTTAGTTATCTAAATCAGAACCGTCGGCGGTCGCGGGCAGTTTATCTCTCATATTTTGAGCGGTTGCCGATGTGTCGCAACGTTGATATTCAATCGTCCGCGACCGCCGCCGATTCTGGTTTTTCTTCTTTTCGTCCGATTGTATGTTTCGCGGGCAAATTTTGAGTTTTCAAACGATTTCTCAAAATAATTTGAATTTGATGGTCAGATATTTTTTCGGATTTTGGCGGAAATCGTAAATCAATTTTGTGCCTTCGGTCGTAATTTGGTTGACGTTGGAAGTCGTTTGATTGATGTTGTTGTAAAGCGTTTCGTCGGTTAAAAGTTTGCCGACAGTGCCTTTACCGCTTTGCGCGTCGCCGATTAAAATGTCGAGTTTTGAAGCGGTCGAGTTAAATTTCGCCAAAGCGTCGCGGGCATCGTTGTAAATTTGTTCGTCTTTCAATAATTTTCCGGCAGTTCCTTTGCCCGCGTTTAAATCAGCCGTGATCGAATTAACATCGGCGGCGATGCTGTTGAATTGTTCCAACGCCGGTTTGATGCCGGCGATTGATTCGCGCAAATCGCTGACGGCGGCGCGGGTTTCGTTGTAAAGTTCGTCGTTGGACAAAAATTTTCCGGCTGAACCGCGTCCGGCGCGTAAATCTCTGGAAATACTTTCAAGCTGCGCGACCGTGTTATTTAAATTATTGTAAAGTTCCGGGTCGTTCAAAAGTTTGCCCGCGCTGCCGCCGCCGCGATTGACTTTATCGAGCGTACTTTGCAGTTTAACGACCGTCGTGCGCGTTTCGGCGACCGCCGTATCGAGATTTTTATACAGCGAATCGTCATTAATCACCCGTCCGAGCGTGCCTTCGCCCGCGTTCGCCTTGGTGAGAATTTCGTTCGCCGGAACGGAAAGTTTATTGATCTGGTCGAGCAGTTCGTTGCCGGTTTCGGTGAGTTTGTTGATGGACATCGCCGGTGCCGAATTAAGCACTTCATTTTCCGCGACCTTCGTCCCTTTTTGGGTTCCGGGCGAAACGTTGATCATTTTATCGTTCGCCAAAAGCGACGTGGCGACCAACTGCGCGGTCGAATCGCTGCGGATTCGGTCGGCTATCGGTTTGCCGTCGAGCTTTTGGTCAACCGTCAAAACAGCTTCGACTTTGGCGTTGTCGGGACTGTCGGGCGGCAGCAGATTAACTTTCGCAACCTTGCCGATTTTAACGCCTGCAAGCTGCACTTCCGCGCCTTCGCGCAAGCCGTCGGCATCCGGGAAACGAACGCGCAACTGGAATTTTTTCTCAAAAGGATTAAAATCGCCGGTCGCGTTAAGAATCAAAAACGCCAGGATAGCGAGTCCGAAAAGAACGAAAATACCGACGCGCAATTGGCTGAAACCTAAATTTCTCTGGGTTGGTGGCATATATTTTTAGAATTCCAGATTCCAGAAAAAGAATTTGGAGTTTGGAATCTGGAATACAACTTACTTTCCGTGTATAAATGTTTGAATATACTCGTCGTTTGATGCGGCAAGTTCTTCATCTTTTCCGCTAAAAATTATCTGACCTTGTTTGAGCATAATAATTTCCGTGTTAATCAAACAAATTTTTTCGCCTTCGACCTCGAAAACTATTTCGCCCTGTTCATTAACGGTCGCGTATTCGGACGCGAGAATTTCGAGATTGTTCATCTCGTGCGTCACGAAAATTGAAGAAACGTCTTCTAAATCGCGCAGTTTGATGGCGAGTTCGCAAATCGTCCGGGCGGTCGGCGGATCGAGTCCGGCGGTCGGTTCGTCAAACAAAACAATTTGCGGATCGCCGATTAAAGCGCGGGCGACACCGACGCGCCGCCGCATTCCGCCGGACAATTCCGCCGGCATTTTGTCAATCGCGTCTTCAAGCTGGACGAATTGCAGCATCCGGCGCACTTCTTTTTCGACTTCCGCTTCCTCAACTCCCTGCTCGTGCAGACGATAGGCGACGTTATCGTAAACCGAAAGTGAATCGAACAACGCGCCTTCCTGGAAAACCATTCCGATTTTTTTGCGAACGTCCATCATTTTGACTTCGCTGTAATCGCTGATTTCCTCGCCGTCAATAAAAATTTGCCCCGAATCGGGTTTGAGCAGACCTAAAATGAGCCGGATAATCGTTGATTTGCCGCCGCCGCTGCGCCCCAGAACAATTTTCGTTTCGCCGCGCCGGACGATAAAACTCAAGCCGTTGAGAATTTTTTTGTCGTCGAAAGACAAATGAATATCACGAAATTCAATCGCCGGAACGATCCGGTCCGGTTCATCAACCGCATCTTCCAAATCGGTCGGTTCGAGAACTTCTTCAATACTTTCGCCGGTTTCCGCATTTTCAATCGCTTCCGCTAAAGCCATAAATTTCAATAACTATAGAATTAAATATATTTGATGCCGAGAATAGAATTAATTCCCCGCGACAGGAAAAAGTCGAAAATAATCACGACAATCGAAGAAAGCACCACCGCATTTGTCGTCGAACGCCCGACACCGACCGTGCCGTCCGTCGTCGTCAAACCTTTGTAACAGGAAATGCTGCCGACGATCAAGCCGAAAACGATGGGCTTGATAACTCCGCCGAGAATGTCCTCGACGCTGATGCCGTTGCGAACCGACGTGATAAAAACGCCCGGCTGTTGATTAAAAATCCCGGAAGCGACTAATCCGCCGCCGAAAATGCCGAAAACATCCGCCGCGACCGTCAAAAACGGCAGCATCAAAATCAGCGCGAAAATGCGCGGCGCGACGAGTTTGCGATACGGATCGGTGCCGAGCGCGCGCATCGCGTCAATCTGCTGTGAGACGACCATCGAACCGAGTTCGGCGGAAATCGCCGAACCGATGCGCCCGGAAACCATCAGCGCGGTCAATACCGGACCGAGTTCGCGCATCAAAGATGTCGCCACCGACCTGCCGACCTGATCCTGAATGCTGTAATACTGAAACGTCGGAAAAGTCTGCAAAATAATCACGCCGCCGGTGAACAGCCCGGTCAGCAGAACTATTGGCAGCGAACCGACCCCGATCAAATCCATCTGCCGCACCAAATCCACCAGATAATACGGTTTTTTGAACGCGCCGACGAATGCGGAAATTATCAAATGGGTAATTTCCTGCAATTCAAATAGAAATTTTTTGAGCGGATTCATTGATGATTATTTTCGTAAACAATAAAAGGTTACAACGAAGTGTGAAAAACAACAAATAAAAGAGAGCCTGAATTTTTAGAAAAAACCAAAAAATAAGGCAATAGGCGGAAAAAGTTTGATGTATGTAATATAAAAGACATTAAAAAATTATTTTATGTAGTAATTTTGCCGTATATCAAAATTTTTGACATTTTAATTTGATTACGCTATTAGATTTTGTCGCCGCGCCGCTTATTTCAGGTATCGGGTTTTTTGGAAGCCGTGCTGACCGAAAACTTGGAGCGGAAGAAAGCATTAATAATGATTTTGGAGATTATGATGCTGCCGGATTGACGAAAAAAATCGCCGCCGATTTTCGTCCGGCGATCATCCTGCCGAAAAGCCAGCCGCGCGCGTAAAATAATCGGGCGAATTTTATCTAAAGTATTGAAGGAAGTTGTTTTATGGAAAAGTTGTTATTCTTGCTTTACTACTGCAAATTACGGTTAAGCTTGCTGATTGGTCTGCATCAAACCGCCAATCCCTTAAATATTAAATGGCGTTGGAGAAACTGGCAATACAGATATGAACGGCGTTACAGCAGCCGCTGGTAATTTTTGCGGTTGCTGTTTGATTTTCACAGAACCTTAAAATGAAAAAAGCCGACCTGAAAAATCGGCTGAACGAAGCGGACATTTAGAAAAACAAATGGATCAATTGCCGGAATGCGGTCTGGTAAGACGGTTGTTCAAACGCCGATTGATCTGATTCTGGCGATTGGGTGCGTTTAGCGAACGGGTTTTCACATTGTCTTGCCGCAGTTCTTTATTTTCCATAAACTGCTGCCGCACCTCCCGAAATTTCGCCAGTTGATCCGGCGTTAAAACCTTCCGCACCGCCAGTTCCGTCACCGATCTGATTTTAATGACTTCGGCGTGCGCCGCCTGCACTTCTTTTAACCGCGTCTGAATTTCCGCATCATTCACAACATCGGCGTAAACCGCCTGATCAAGATTGCGATTGGCTTCGCGCAGAAGTTCCTGCGCCGCCCTCATTTGCGGTTTTTTTTCCTGATTAACCTGCCGAACCTGCCTGATCTGGTCTTGCGTCAAACCAAGCTGCGCCATTAAATTCGGGCGCGGTGCGGCGGCTGGCTGATCCGGCGCGCCCGAATTATCCTGCGCCTTAACCGAAGTGCAAAATCCGGCAAACAGAAAAACAGTTAAAATTAAACTTAAAAAATTAATTTTTTTCATCGTCATTTTTGGGCAAAAATTATTCTTTCTCGACCTCCGCCATTAAATCCGAAAGCCGCAGGGAATTATCTTCAATTTCGTCAAAATTAGCCAGTTTCGGTGCTTTCCGGTTTTCTGCCGTCACTGTTTTGTTGAGATTGACGTTATTTTTAATCTGGTGAACAGGCGCGGAATTATCGGAATTGCGCGCGAGCATTTCAGTTTTCGGCGCGGCGCGTTTTTGATCGGGAGCTTTCAATGACGAATTTTCCGCTGCCGGACGACTGTTTTTAATCTTTAATTCTTCCGAAGTTTGAGAAATCGGCGCGGGCGAATTTTGCTCGGCAAGTTCCCGTTCATCATTTATTTTCGGCGATTGCTCGTTTTTCTCCTTGACAATCGGCGCGGCGGTTTTCACCGGCTGGCGATTATTTTCCGCAATGTCCGTTTTGCCGGAGAAATTATAGACAAATAAAGTCAAACCGGCGCACACGACCAAAATCGCCAACGCCGCCGTCGCCGTCCGCAACGGAATAAGCGTCAATAATCGGCGCAAATCGGCAAACCACGAGCGGTTTTCCGTTGAAATTACGCTGATTTCAGAAGACTTTTCAAACGGAATTTCGATTGCCGGAGTTCGCATCGGCGAAAATTCCGCCGTTCGCCACTGCTGAACCGCAGAGCGCACGAAACCGAACGCCGAAAGTTCTTCGGCGCAGTTTTCGCAGTCCGTCAAATGCGCTTCAAAAATCGCTTTTTCCTGTTCGCCTGTTTCATCATACAAATAGGCGACGATTTGCTCGGCAAACGCGCAGGAAGAGTTTTTGTAATGATTGGTGTCTAACATATAAATTTGTTCTGCTAAATTTGTTCTGCCAAAAAAACTTAAATAACTTCCATCGGCACACGTTCCAGTTTGGCGCGAAGCTGTTTCAAAGCCGTATAAAGTCGGCTTTTGACCGTACTTAGCGGCAAATCGAGCGTGTCGGAAATCTCCTGAAACGTCATTTCTTCAAATTCCTTCATCACGACGATTTCCTTCAAATCCGCCGGCAGCGAATTGACCGCCTGCCGGATCAACTGCAAACGCTCGTTCTGTTCGGTCAACTTCGACGGCGTTTTTTCCGCAGGCGCGACGAAAACTTTTTCGTCCTCGCGCGTTTCGTCGTCCAAAAAATCTTCCGAACGAGTTTTGGCGCGGCGTTTGGTCGTCAAACATTGGTTGACGGCGATGCGGTGCAGCCACGATGAAACTTTCGCTTCGCCGCGAAACTTGCTCAAATTGCGATACGCCGCGATAAATGTTTCCTGCGCCGCGTCTTTGGCTTCATCTTCGCGCAGGAGCATTCCGAAACAGAGCGCGAATATCTTTCGCTCCCACCTTTTCACGATTTCGCCAAACGCTTCCGGGTTTTCCCCGACCGCCAGTTCGACTAATTGTTCATCGGTTAAATTTGCCGTCATTACTCGTGTTGACCGTTAAATTTTGCACGAGAAGTTTACCAAACGCGCCTTTGAACGGGAATTTTTTCACGCTCAAATGTTTAGACGCAAAGAGTTAAAAAAAAGTCTGAAAAATCAAAAAGACAAGTTCGGTTAGAAACTTGTCTTCTCTAAAATTATTGGTGGGTCGTGCAGGTTTTGAACCTGCGACCCGCGGATTACTTTACCACACTAATTTTCATTAGCCGCCGAAAAAATCAAGCGTTGTAGTCTGGACTATCTCATCACCCACGGCATTTTCCGTTTGGGCGTGCGGCGTATAGTCTCTGAGGGCTTTCCCGGTAAAATTTATTACCGGGAGTTGCCTGCTGATTGCCCAATCTTTAAGATTTTTACGATAGATGCTCGTACTTAAAGCTCTCAGGGTGTTCCAGCATACAGCCGCATTTTCATTTCATTGTTTCCAATGAACGCTCCCATTTTTATAGAACAAGAGTCCGCTGCTCTACCAACTGAGCTAACGACCCAATAAACTGACGAGTCGGATTATAGCAAGAACAAAAAACAAAGTCCAAAAATTTAACGCTCCGATGCAACAAATCACAACTATTGACGTTCATAATTTGGTAAATTTTCGATAAATAGAGAAAATAAAGAAAGAATGAAAGAATGTCCGAAATGTGAAGTCTGCTACGACGACAATGTGAATTTTTGTCCGCAGGATCAAACGCCGACGCGGTTGAGTTTGCCGGGCGGCAGATTGCTCGCCAATCGTTACCTGCTCGAAAAACGGCTCGGGCGCGGCGCGATGGGACAGGTTTATCTGGCGCGGGACGAAAATTTGGGAACGCGCCGCGTCGCCGTCAAAACCGTGCGGCAGGATGTTTTGAGCAGTGACGATTTAGCAGAAGGCGAAGCGATTGCGCGGTTTGAACGCGAGGCGCGGGCAGCGGCTTCAATCAGTCATCCGCATATAGTTGATGTCACCGATTTCGGCGAAAGCGCGGACGGCGTGTTTTATCTCGTGATGGAATACGTCGAAGGCGAAACGCTGCATCGGCTTCTGCGGCGCGAAGGAACGCTGCCCGTCAAACGCGCGGTCAATCTTTTGCGGCAAATCGCCGACGGCGTGGAAGCCGCGCACGATGCGGGAATTCTGCACCGCGATTTGAAACCAGCCAATATTTTTATAATGACGAAGGGCAAAGGCGACGGTTTCGTCAAAGTCGGCGATTTCGGTCTGGCGAAAATCGTCGGTCAAACCGTCACCGACGCGAGTTCAAACGCGCTGCCTTCTTCGCGGGGAATTATCGGTACGCCGGAATTTATGTCGCCCGAACAGATGCAGCCGGAACTCGGCGTGGACGTTCGCGCCGATATTTACGCGCTCGGCACGATTGCCTATTTAATGCTCGGCGGCAAAACGCCGTTTGCGGGCGATATGATGCAGCTCGTGATGCAGAAAATTATGCACCTGCCGCCGCCGCTTTCGACGATTCGTTCCGATATTCCGAAAGATGTCGAAAAGGCGGTGATGCGCGCGCTCGAAACCGACCCGAATAATCGTCCGGGAAGCGTCAGCGAATGGATTGAAGAACTCGAAAAAGCGGCGGAAAATGTTGATGATAAAACCAATTTCGGTTCATCCAGACTCGTTATCTTAGCTCCGACCGGCGCGGAAGTTTACATCAACGATGAACGAAAGGGAATTATCGGCGGTTCGGGCAGACTGATTTTGTCAACCGTTCCCGCCGGACAGCACGTTTTGAGAGTTTCCAAAGCGGGCGAAAAAGACGACGAGCGCGTCATCGAAATCCGCGACGACGCGAACGAACAGGTCATTCAGGCGCATCTCAAACCGCTGCGCGGCGCGGGCAGCCAGCCTTCGCCTTCGCCTTCGCAGACAAGCGGCAGCGGCGTTCATTCGAGCGTAATGCCGGGCATCGTCGCCTGCACAAAATGCGGCGCGCGTTTTGCCGAAGGCGTAAAATACTGCGGGCGGTGCGGCAATAATTCATTTTCCGTCATCAGCGAAGGCGAAAATAAGGGAACTTTTCCGTGTCCGCGCTGTTCGGCAATTTTGCCGGCGAATTCAAAATATTGCGGGCGGTGCGGTTTGAATATCACTCAAACAGGCAATTTGCCGATCAGCAAAGTCGGCGGTATTTCTCCGAATATCAAACAAAGTCCGCCGCGTCTGGCAGAAAAAATTTGCCGTCTCTGCGGCGGACAATTTCCGCCGCACATTAAATTCTGCGGTCTCTGCGGACATCATTTAAATTAAAAAAATGTTCACAGATAAATTGCGCTTTGCTTTTTTCGACGTAAAATAAAGTATAATAACTAAAACTATTTTAACCCTCACAAAAATAGGAAAAAGAAATGAAAATTTGTCCGACCTGTAATCAAACTTATACCGACAGAGAACAAAATTTTTGTTTAAACGACGGTGCAGCATTGGTGAAATCGGTTGATGACGCGCCGCCGACGCTGTTTATGGATCCGCCGCGTATCACCGGTGAAAATTGGCAGAATGCCGCGCCGAATGATTGGCGAAATCAAGAGCCGGTCGCACCCTGGCAAAATCAGGCGAGTTTGCAGAATCCGGCTTACGCGCCGATGATGATGACGACGGGCAAACAAGATCAAACTCTGCCGACCGTTTCGCTGGTTTTAGGAATTCTCAGCTTCGTGCTAATTTGTTGCTGGGGCGGTTTTCCGCTCGGTATCGTCGCGGTGATCACCGGCTATCTCGGAATGAACAACGCCAACAGCGATCCGGTCAAATACGGCGGGCGCGGAATGGCGATTGCCGGTTTGATTCTCGGCATAGTAAGCATTTTAAGTTCGATTGTTTACGTCATTTTTGCGATTATCGGCGGTATAAGATAAAAGAACGAGGCAAATTTGTAAAAAAAGTTTTGAATAGATTATTTAATTGATGCGCGTAACATTGCGCGTGATCGCGGGTCCGCAGACGGGGCGCGTTTTCACGTTTGACCAGCACGAAACTTTTACGATTGGGCGAAGCGAAGATTCACAATTTTGCTTGCCGCACGACCGTTTTTTCTCGCGCAATCATTGTCTTCTGGAAATCGCGCCGCCGCAGTGTTTTGTGCGCGATTTAGGCTCGACTAACGGAACTTTCATCAACGGTATTCGCGTTGAAGCGGCGCATTTGGTCAGCGGCGACCGTATTCAGGGCGGCGAAACGGTTTTGGAAGTCGGAGTCGTTTCGGAAGCCTCGCCGTCTTTCGCTTCGCCAACGCCGCAAAAATTCGCGCAAACCGTACCTTCGGTCATCACGATTCAATGTCTGAACTGCGGGATTTTGTCAAAAGCCGAAGCGTCGCGCCCGGACGCAAAACTTTCTTTTGTCTGTGACGACTGCCGCGAAAAACTCAAGAAAAATCCGCAGCCGATTCCGGGTTATCAGATGATAAAAATGCTCGGTCAAGGCGGAATGGGCAGCGTGATGCTGGCGCGTTCCGTTAAAGACGGGCGCGCCGTGGCGATTAAAACCCTGCTGCCCGAAGTCGCCGTCAGCGAACAATCGCTCAAGCGTTTTATGCGCGAAATCGAAGTCGCTGCCAGCCTTCAGCATCCGCACATCGTCAGTTATATCGAACACGGAACGCACAACGGCATCGTTTATTTAGTGTCGGAATACGTCGGCGGAATGGACGCTTCCAAGTTAGTTAAACATCGCGGCGGCAAACTGAATTATATGGAAGTCGTCAAAATTATCGAGCAAACGCTCGGCGCGCTTGATTTCGCGCATTCGCTGGGTTTTGTTCACCGCGACATCAAAGAGCAGAATATTCTGGTGGACGGAAATTATCCGCGATATACTGCCAAATTAACCGATTTCGGTCTGGCGAAAAGTTTCAAACAATCGGGAATGAGCGGCGTGACGATGGTCGGCGATGTCGCGGGAACCATCGCGTATATGCCGCCCGAACAGGTCAGAGATTTTAAGGAAGTAAAGCCGCCGTCGGATATTTACGCCATCGGAATGACGGCTTACAGTCTTTTGACCGGCGCGCACGCGCTTGATCTTTCGCCGCGCGCCGGAATTTCGGAAACCGTCAAAGCGATTTTTGAAAAGCCGATTGTGCCGATTTCACAGCGCGAACCGGAAATTCCGCTGCGCGTCGCCGCCGTCATCGAAACCGCAATCGCCAAAGAAGTCAAATTTCGCTGGGCGAGTGCCGGAGAAATGCGCGAAGCACTGCTTAAATCAGTCGGATAATTCGTAATTCGTATTTGATTTATCATCTAATAAACTATACGAACAATAAGTTTTACGAATAATCAATTGTCTTAACGAATTTGCGAATTAAGAATTACGAATCAAAGGTATGCAAGTAAAAACTCAACTCGACGAACTGCAAAATTATTTGATTGACGCGAGCAATTTGCCGGGCGGACACGCGGACAAATTGTTTATTCCCGAAACTGTCGAACAAATTGCGGAAACATTAAAAGACGCAAACGAAAAGAAAGTTCACGTCACGATTTCCGGCGCGCGAACCGGAACAGTCGGCGGCGCGATTCCTTACGGAGGTTATGTCATTTCGCTCGAAAAGCTCAATAGAATCAAAGAAATAAACGAAAATTACGTCATCGTCGAAAGCGGCGTGATTCTAAATGATCTGCAAAAAGCCATCGCCGCGCAAAATCTCTTTTATCCGCCCGATCCGACCGAATGGAGTTGTCAGATCGGCGGAACGGTGGCGACCAATGCGAGCGGCGCGCGAAGTTTCAGATACGGCGCGACGCGCGAGTTTGTCGAAAAACTGCAAATTATTTTGGCAAACGGCGAAATTCTGAATTTAACGCGCGGCGAAATTTTCGCTAAAGACGGAATCATCGAACTGAAAACCGGCAGCGGAAGTGTTATCAAAGTGAAAGTTCCGACGTATCGGCAACCGGAATCGCGCAAAAATACTTCGGGTTATTTTTCGGCGGAAAATTTTGACGCGATTGATTTATTTATCGGCAGTGAAGGAACGCTCGGCGTAATCACGGAAATTCAGCTTAAACTTTTGCCGAAATCGAAAGGTTTTCTGAGCGGAATCGTTTTCTTTCAGGACGAAAAAGATTTGCTCGATTTCGTCAGCGAAGCGCGAAAAATTTCATTTGAAACGAGAAAAAATCAAATATCAAATACGATTGACGCGACGCTGATCGAATATTTCGATAAAAACTCGCTGAAATTCATCGGCGAAAAATTTCCCGAAGTTCCTGAAAACGTCGAGTGCGCGATATTTTTCGAGCAGGAAACGAGCGACGAAAACGAAGATACGCTTTTCGAACAATGGAACGAACTTCTGGAGAAACACCACGCCGAACTGGAAACTTCGTGGTTTACGACGAGCGAAAGAGACCTCGAAAAAATGCGCGAATTTCGCCACGCTCTGCCCGTTTCCGTCAACGAAAAAGTCGTCCGCAACAAACAGCGAAAAATCGGCACGGATATGGCGGTTTCAGATGATAAATTCGCTTCTTTTTTGAAGTTTTACAAGCAGAAATTGGACGAAAGCGGTTTGGAATATGTAATTTTCGGACACATCGGCGATAATCATCTGCACGCGAATATGCTGCCGAAAACGGACGAAGATGTTACACGCGCGAAACATCTTTACGGGCGTTTCGTCGCGCAGTCGGTAATGCTCGGCGGCACGGTTTCCGCTGAACACGGCATCGGTAAACTAAAGAAACATTATCTTTATGTGATGCACGGCGAGCGTTATTTAAACGAAATGGCGGAAATTAAACGCGCGCTTGATCCAAATGGAATTCTGGGGCGCGGAAATATGTTTGATGCAATTTTTTTACAATAAATTTGATCAAATGAAAAGCGAAGTTACACTGTAAATTTAACAACCAAAAAGGAAACTAACTATAAAATGATTAAAGCGATTTTGATGGATTTCAACGGGATCATCATTGACGATGAAACGCTGCAAATGAAGGCTTATCAGGAAGTTTTACACGACGAAGGAATTGATTTGACCGAAGAAAAATATTATTCGTGTCTGGGGATGAACGACCGAACTTTTCTCGATTTGATGTATCAGGATGCGAACAAAGAACTTTCCGCCGACAAAAGGCGGGAAGTCGTTACCAATAAAACCGCCGTCTGGCGCGAAATAATTGATAAGGGAATTCCGCTGTTTGACGGCGTGGAAAATTTCATCAGGAAAATGGAACAGGAATTCGCGCTCGGCTTGGTCAGTATGGCGCGGCGCGAAGAAATCGAATATGTGCTGGAAAAAACCGGCTTGCGAGACTGTTTTCTGAGCATCGTCAGCGCGGACGACATTGCAACACACAAACCCGATCCGCAGTGTTATTTGACGGGATTCAGCGAAGTTGACGCGATGCGAACGCGTTTGGGCGGCAATCCGATTATCCATCATGACTGCGTGGTCATCGAAGATTCGCCGCCGGGAATTCTCGCCGGCAAACGCGCCGGACTGAAAACTTTGGGAATTACCAACACCGTTTCGGCGGAAAAACTGCGCGAAGCGGGCGCGGATGTTGTTTCAAAAACTTTAGCCGACTGGATGCCCGATTCTTTTCGGCGGGTTTTCGTCTAAACCAAAAACCCGTTTGAGAAATAAGAACGGAGATTTGCAGGGATGACAGGATAAACAGTGATAAATCTTTTCTTTTATAAAAATCCTGTTCATCCTGTCATCCCTGCAAATTTCTTGCGTATTTAAATTTTAGTCCGATATATTTATGGCGGAACATCAAATAACCCCCGAACAGGCGCGGGAAAATCTGTTGTCGTGCGCGGCGTTTCTCGCCGAAGACATCAAAAGTGCCGAAGGACACGCGGCGGCGATCAACGAAGTCGTGCCGCATTATCTCGCCAAAGGCGAAGTTGATCTCGCCGCCGAACTCGCCGACACGGTTGACGATCCGTTCGTGCGCGACCGTCTGCTGTCGAAAGTGGCGACGAAATGCGCTGAAACTAACGATGACGAATATGCCTTTCAACTGATTGAAGCGATTGAAGACCACGGTTTGCAGTCGGAAGCGCGAGAAAACATCGCGCTCAAAAAAGCCGCCGCCGGTGAATTTGAAAAAGCCTTCGAGATTGCCGGCGAACTCGATCATCCGTCGCACGCGCTCGGTTTAATCGGTTATTATTTGACGCTCAATAATCGTGAAGAAGAAGCACGGCAGACGCTTTCGCGCATCGAATATCCGGCGGCGAAAGTCAACGCTTTACAGCTTATCGCCGAATATTACGAAAAAAATAATCAGCGCGAAAAAGCTAATGCGACGCTTGATGACGCCGTAACTGCGGCGGAGGAAATTGACTTTCCCGAAGAAAAAATCAGGATTTTGCAGTATGTCGCCGAACATTACCGTGCGGGCGGCAGAAACGATAAAGCAATCGAAATTTTTGATAAAGCCAAAACCATCGCCGAACACATTAACGGCGTTCACCGCGACAATCTTTTGGCGGGCATCGCGCTCGGCTTTCTGCGCGCCGGAAGTCTCGAACTGGCTGACCGTACGCTTGATTTGGTCGCCGACAACACGCAGATTGCAAACACTTTAGTCGGATTTTCACAGGAATTTTGGAACGGCGGCGAGCGCGACGACGCGCTGGAAACGCTCGAAGAAGCGTATGCGCTTTTGAAATCGCAAAAGGATTCAGAAATCCGCGACAGCCGCGCCCGTTTTAATTTGTGGGGAACTATCGCCGTCCAATTTGCCCAATATGAAAAAAGCGAACGCGCCATCGAAATCGCTCAGGAAAATATTGATGAAACCGAGCAAATGTCGGCTTTAACACAAATCGCGCAGGCTTGCATACGGCAGAACAACGATATTTTGGCGCGGCAGGCGATCAACAGCATCAGCGAAGATTCGGAAAGAATGTTCGCGCTGATCGGCGTTTCGGACGCGAAAAACGTTTCGGGCGAACGGGAAAAAGCGATTGATTTGTTAAACGAAGCCGCCGCGCTGTGTGAAACCGTTCCGCAATTAGCCTCGCGTTCGGCGGCTTACAATGAATTTACGACGCGCTTTCACAATTACGGCGAACAGGACAAATCGCGTCTGCTTTCGCGCGAAAACCTCGAAACAATCGCGCAAATCCGCGACGAAAGTATTCAGGTCGTTACTTTGGCGCAGTTGGCGGACATTTACGAGCGCGAAAATTTCGTCTTGACCGACGCGGAAAAAACAATTCTGCAAACGATGATCGCGCGGGCGGAAAGGTAAAATCCACAAATAAAAATTAAATTCTCCTCATTTTTGAATTGCCGAAAATATTTTGGAATAATTTTATCGAATAAAAATATAATCAAAATAGCAGGTGACAAAAATGAAAAAACTGGAGAAAAAACATCCGCTGGCGATTCGCTGGCTGCACTGGATAAATTTTCCGCTGCTGGCGATGATGATCTGGAGCGGTTTGCTGATTTACTGGGCGAACGCCGTTTATTCGGTGAAAATTTTCGGCGATGAGATTTTTCACTTTTTTCCGGCGGGATTCTACGACGCGCTCGGTATTCCGTTTCGTCTCGCCGAAGGCATTTCGCTGCATTTTTTCTTTATGTGGCTGTTTGCGGTCAACGGCGTGATTTATGTTTTATACCTCGCTTTTTCGGGCGAATGGCGGACGATGCTGCCGGTTCCGGGTTCGTTCAGACGCGCGCTGCTCGTCACGCTGCACGATTTGCACATCGTCAAAAATCTGCCGCCGCAGGGAAAATACAACGACGCGCAGCGCATCGCTTACACCGGCACGATTTTAATGGGTTTCGGGTCAATTATCACCGGATTGGCGATTTATAAATCTTTACAGCTCGCGCCGCTGACGGCGATTTTGGGCGGTTACGAGTGGGCGCGGTGGGAACATTTCTGGCTGATGATTTTGTTCGTGCTGTTTTTCGTCGTTCACGTCGCGCAGGTCGCGCTCGCCGGCTGGAGCAATTTTCGTTCGATGGTGACGGGTTACGAAATTATCAAAGCGGACAACGTGCCTCTGCCTGCAAATACCGCTGCCGCTGAGGAAGGAGCGAAAATATGAACGAGGAAATAAAACCGCCCGCCGAAACGACGCGGGAAAAAACGAGCGGCGAACCAGCCATTGACAACGACCAGAACGACGAAATTCAAGCCGCTTCGGAGAAAATCAATAAACATAACACGGCGGTTCTGCTCAATGAAAAACGCGAATTAAGCCCGCCGATGACCGCAGAAGCGGCGAGAAAAAATATGTCGCAGCGTTCACGCCGGACGTTTCTCATCGGCGGCGCGGCGGCGTTAGCCGGAGTTTTGGGCGGGCGTTGGATGCCGGACGAGACGAAAAATTCCCTACTGACGAAAACTTTCCGGTTTAACGAAAATGTCAGTCAGATATTTTTCGACAAAAACGATCTCGCGCCCGAATTTCCGCGCGCAATGGCGAGTTCCCGCGCGAACGGCGCAATCGGTTTGGGCGACAATTTTGATGTCGGAGATTGGAATTTGCAGATCGTCGGCACGAAAAATCCGCAGGCGTTTCCGCAGTTTAGCAATAATATCAAGTTTAAAGGCGAAGATAACGCGCCGCGCAGTTTGGACACGCCGCCCGCGCCGAACACGACGGTTTCCGGGCTGGTTTTATCGCTGGACGACATTAAATCGCTGCCGCGCGTCGAGATGACGACCAAACTGAAATGTATCGAAGGTTGGAGCGTGATCGTCAACTGGACGGGCGCGCGATTTTCCGATTTCGCCGCGCAATTTGCCCCGTCGCAGGACACCAAATATGTTTCGCTGGTAACACCCGACCGCGCCTATTATGTCGGCTGGGATATGCCGAGCATTATGCACCCGCAAACTCTGCTGGCGTATGAAATGAACGGCGCGCCTTTAACGTCCGAACACGGCGCGCCGCTGCGGTTGATGACGACGACCAAATACGGCATCAAACAGCTCAAACGCATCGGGCGCATCGAATTTACTAACGAACGTCCCGCTGATTATTGGGCGGAACGCGGCTATGATTGGTATTCGGGATTTTAGATTTTGAATCTCAGATTTTGGATTGAAGAACAAAAGACGCGCGGGCTTTCGCTTTTTCACCAGAGGTCATTATTGATTAAATCTTCAAAATCATCGCGTTTGCGAATCAATTCGACCTCGCCGTTTTCCCTGATTAGAACGACGCTCGGCAAAAATCTCCCATTATACTGGAACATCTGCGCGATGGAATACGCGCCGCAATTTAGTAAAGCTAAAACTTCATTCGGCTGAATATCTCTCGGCAAAAGACGATATTCGGGCAGGCGATTTTCGCCTTCGATGTCAAAATAAACATCGCCGCCGTCGCATAAAGGTCCGGCGAGTTTATACGGAAAATCGTGTTTTTCATTCGATCTTTCGGCGGAAATCAAATGATAATACCATTTATAAGTTTCCATCGAAAGCAAAATATTGAAACCCGCGTCGGTCAAAAGCCAGTGGTCATTTTGGATTTCAGAATCTGGAATCTGGAATCTGGAATCTGAAATCGGTCTGCTTTTGAGATTTCTCACGGTCGTCAAACAAATTCCCGCATCGGAGATAACGCTTCTGCCCGGTTCTAAAAGCAGCGTGATATTTTCCAGAAGATGCGCGGCACTGGAATTTGCGGCGGATTCTTTGACAGTTTTCCAGGCGTTTTCAATCGCTTCCGCCGGTTCGTAATCCGCCGCGAACATCGCGCGTTCCGATTCGGCAAAAGAACTTTCGTGCGACGCGTCGCGCAGATAATTTACCGGAAAACCGCCGCCGAGATTGATGTGCGAAAGTTTCACGCCGGTTTCTTCGTAAATTTTCAAAAGATTTTCAAACAGCGTTTTGAACGCTTCGGAATACGGCGCGGCTTCGGGATTTTGCGAACCGATGTGCAGATGAACGCCGCATAAATTCAGAAATTCCGCGTCTTTATATTGCCGGAAAGCCTGCAACGCTTCATTCGGCATCATCCCGAATTTCGATGTTAAAAGCGCGGTTTGCAAGCCCGAATGCGTGTTCGTTTCGATTTCCGGCACGAGCCGCAGCGAAACATTGGCGCGTTTTTCCAGTCGCCGCGCGATTTCTTCAATCAGCGACAATTCAAACAGCGAATCAACCTGAATCGCGTAAATTTCGGCGTTAATCGCGTTTTCGATTTCCCAGATTTCCTTGCTCGTGCCGTTAAAAATAATCTGTTCGCCCGTAAAACCGATTTGCAGAGCCTTCCAAAGTTCGCCGCCGGAATTGACTTCCAAATCACAGCGCGCCTCTTTGACGGTTCGCAAAATCGCCATATTTGAATTGGCTTTCGCGGCGTAGCAAACTTTTAATCGGCAGCCGATCAACTTTTCAGCGCGTTTTAAGCGTTCGATATTATGCCGAATACGCGATTCGGAGAAAACGAAAAGCGGCGTTCCGAATTCGTTTGCCAGTTCGGTTGCCGAAATATTGTTGATATGCAGTTGATTGTTTTTTTCTTCGAGAAAATTTTCGATTGTCCAAGCAGGTTTCATAAAAACATTAAACCGCACGAACGAAAACTTGGCAAAGACGCAACCGGCGGAAGATAAAAAGAAAATTTATCTTCCGCCAACCGCATATTTCAAAGCGAATTTCCCCTACCTGAAAATTCGCTTTGAAAACTTAAAATCCGCGCCGAAACAATGACGTTTTATTCGCCGGAGACTTGCGTAAATAAAAAGAACCTGCCTAAACCATTTACGCTGACCCAAAAATTACGCACTAATCATAACAGATATGCTTTCATACTTAACGTTAAACATTAACTTCTTTTCCGCAACCGCGACTTTTAGCGAACCGAAATTCACTTTTTGTCAACAAATGCGAATTTTTTGATCGAAAACGGTCAAAAAAAATAATAAATTTCAATCGCCGCACATTTCAGATAATTTGAGTTAAAATATTTATAAATCCTGTTATGTTTCAATCAAACGAACTATTAGACATCAAACAAGCCAGCCTTTGGGCGACCGCGCACATCGGCAAAACCGTCACGCCGTCAAACATCTCGTATCTCATCAACTACGGCAGAGTCCCCAAAGTTGCCGACAACGGAAATACTTTTGTGGCGAAAAACGATCTCATTGATTACTACAAATCATATAAACGCGAAGACGATTGGAAAAAGAAATTAGGCGGCGATTTGAATTGGGCGTTATCGTTCGACCAATACAAAGAATCGGAAACGACGAAACACGTTCACCGCCTGCATCCGTATAAGGGCAAATTTATCCCGCAATTGGTCGAATATTTTTTAGATTCGCACACCGACCAATTCAAAGCCGAAACTTTTTTCAAAAAAGGCGACATTATTCTCGATCCGTTTTGCGGCAGCGGCACGACATTAGTTCAGGCAAACGAATTGGGAATCAACGCCGTCGGAATTGACGTGTCGGCTTTTAACGCGCTGATTTCAAACGTCAAAGTCAGCCAAATAAATCTCGTCGAACTGCAATCGCACATCAAAGACATTTCGCACTGACTTCGCGCGTTCACTGCTGAACAGTCAAATGTCGAATTTGAAGCGAAATTGACGGAATATCTCAACAAATACAATAATAAATTTTTTCCTTCGCCGGAATTCAAAATTCGCGCCCGACGAAAAGATTTTGATGATAAAAGTTACGCCGCCGAACACGAAGCCGCTGTTTTGAAAACATATCTCGAAGAAGTCGAGCGTTTCGGCATTAAACTCAAACAAGACCGACAGGAAAGATTTTTAGACAAATGGTTTGTCGCCACCGTTCGTGAAGAAATTGATTTTGTTTCCAAGATTATCGAAAAAATCGAAAGCCGAGAAATGCGCGACGTTTTGACGGTGATTTTGAGCCGCACGATTCGCAGTTGCCGCGCCACGACGCACACCGATCTTGCAACCTTGGTCGAACCCGTCACGACGACTTACTACTGCGCGAAACACGGCAAAATCTGCAAACCTCTGTTCACCATCGTTTCGTGGTGGGAAAGATACGCCGCCGATACCGTCAAGCGTCTGGCGGAATTCGACAAACTGCGAACCGAAACCTTTCAGATTTGCTTAAACGGCGATTCGACCGAAATTGATGTCATCAGTGAACTCGAAAAGCGCAATAAACCGCTCGCCCGTTTAGCCGAAACACAAAAGATTCGCGGCATTTTTTCCAGCCCGCCGTATGTCGGCTTGATTGATTATCACGAACAACACGCCTACGCCTACGACCTTTTCGGCTACGAACGCCGCGACGCGCAGGAAATCGGCGCGCTCGCCAAAAAACAATCGAAACAAGCGCGTGACGATTACGCCAAAGGCATCGCCGCCGTTCTTCGCAACGCCCGAAAGTTTTTAGCCGAAGATTTCGACATTTTCCTTGTCGCCAACGACAAATACAATCTTTACCCGCATCTCAACTGAAATTATGGAACAGCTAAACAGAGACGATTTGATTTACTGGATTGATAAAGATTTCGTGCAAAATACCGCGCAAGAAAGAATCGGTAGAAGTTTGAACGATGAAGAAATTGCGCGACTAACTAAATTGATTGAATTTGGTTTGTGGGATGCTGTTTACGACACGGTTAAAATTGCAATAGACGAGGTAAATCAAAATTAAATTATGAACTCAAGAGCTATCGCCGAATCTCTCGCCAATGAGTTTCTAGAAGTGGCGAAAAAATTTCAAGCCAATGTCGAGCCGATTAAAGTTCTGAAATCGAGAACCTATAAAATCGCCCAAGCCAATGTTTTAATCAGAACTGCAATGGAAGGCGCAAACGGCAGATTTTTTTACGGTTTAAATTATTTGACTGCCGAAGAAATGAATAATCTTGAAAATCCTTTCATTGCTTTTGTCTGCGGTTCAGTTGAACAAACTGTTATCATTCCGGCAAAAGTTTTATTCAAGGTTTTGCCGCAAATTAGCCACGATAGAAACGGCGAATATAAAATCGTGATTGACCGCGATTTGAATATTGTTCTTTTAGGCAAAGCGAACAGATTAAACTGCACGGAATTTGTAAACGCTTGGGAATTGCTGTTAAAACCTTACAAATATTCCGCAACGCAAAACACCGTCGAAGAAAGTTTGCATTCAGTTATTCAAGGCAGACTAATCGAAATCGGAAACATTCGCGGCTTTCACACATTTTGCCCGGACAAATCGAAAAAGTTTAACGATGTGGAATTAGGAAAGATTTCAACCTTAACAAAATGTCCCCAACTGCAATTTTCCAATTACGATTTATTGCGAAAGATTGATGTAATTTGGTTTCGAGAAAAAGGCAAACATCTCATTCCTGAAAATGCTTTTGAAGTAGAAATGTCAACCGGAACTTGGTCGGGCGTTGGCAGGTTGTCAACTTTAATGGATTATAACAATGTCGGCTTGTATATCATTTCGGACACGCTGAAAAAGTTTGAGCAAGTAATTGAAACATTCGATTTTCACACTCGATATAAACATATAAAATCCGAAAACATTGGCGATTTATACTCGGCTGAAAAGAATTTGAAGGAATTAAGATATTCAATTGGATTATAAAATTATGACTGATAGAGATGGTTACTTACAAAACCTTCCAAAAGTAGATGAAAATAGCGAAATTCAAACTAATAGCCTTAAAGCATTAGATTCATTACTTCCGAGTAAAGAATTTTGCTTGAGAGATGAGCGCGTTGAAGATTACGGAGTTGATGTCTCTCTTGAAGTTCTCAAAGATGGGCTTGCAACAAATTTTCGCACACAAATTCAATTAAAAGGCACTCGCTCTATTAAACCTGAGACAGATGGAAGTTATCGTTTACAGATAAAAACAAGCAATCTTAACTATTTGCTTAATAATCCTATTTCTATATATGTGCTTTACATAGAGCGAGAAAATGAATTTCGTTTTGTTCGGGCTGGAAATGAATTCCAAAGGCTTGCAGAGACGAATCCGAAATGGAGAGAACAAAAAACAATAGAATTACATTTCTATGACATTTTAGATTTAGCCTCGTTAAATGAAATAAGAGAACAAATAATAAAGCAAAGCTCATTTATTAGAGAGATAAACGAAACTCTTGTATTAGCTCAATCAAATGTTTTAGTAGAAATAAACCCTAAAACATTTGAAATAACTGACAAGAAAGCAATCCTAAATTTAGTTGCCGATTATGGAATCAGTTTAATAAATGAAGGTTATTCCAAAGAAATTCTTGAAAAGATAAGTGTTCTTGACAACGAAGACAAAGAAACCTCTTCTGTAAAAACAGTTAAAGCATACGCTGAATATTATTCAGGGCATTACCACACTGCAAAAGAAATTATCACTTTACTAGAAATAGGCGAGCAGGAAATATCAGAGGACGATCAGCAAATTGTTGATTGGTTAAAATCCGCCTGTGATTATCGTTTGGGCAATATTACTTCTGAAGAACATACTGAAAAATTAAGAACGCTTGCGGAAAAAGATGATACTCAAAAATTTTCATCTTTTCGTTTTGATTATATCCATAGACTACTTCTAAACGAGGGGAAAACAGAACGTCGTAAAGAATTAGTAGATGAATTAAGAAATGAAGTCAAAAAGATTCCAAAAGATGATTTACTCACCGAAAATATTTTACAGTTTAGTTATTACATTTTAGAAGCTGAACTTGGAACTATTATTAAAGAATTAACTGAAAATATGTCCAATATTTCAATAAGAAAGAGTCTAAATGTTTATCAAAACATTGATGACTTATCTAGAGATGTTGCAGATTTAATTGTTGACCATCGAGAAAAAGCTACTAAGTGGGAAGATGAGCTTACTGAAATCTTTGAAAAGACCAAAAATCAGATATTAAAAGCGGATATAATTGTTGAGAGAGTTCTTTTTGTGATAAGCAAATTAACAATTACAAATTTTCATTCAGCAGCAAATGGAGTAGCTTTTGAAAATATAGGAGATGATGTTTTTGAAAAATGTAAAAGTTTTTTAGAGAATGCAATTCAAATTTATTCTTCACTTAATTTGTATGAGCGTAAGTTAAGGGCAGAATCTTACTTCGCTGCTTTAGCAAGTCTCAAAGGAAAAGCAATTGAAGCCAGTGAAATGCTTGCAAAAATTTCTGAAACATCTGGCAAAATGGGATACGCAAAAGTAAAAGCAAATGCCGAAAATCCTCTATCAGAAATTTTCAATAGAATAATTGATGAGGCAAATTCTACCGATTTAGATGAGAAATGGGCAAACAATAGCGATGATGAAATGGAAGATTTCGCTCAAGATATTTTGGAAAATATGGGATTGCCACAATCTCGCCTTCCCAACATAAAAAAGGATGTTCTAGCTAGTCGGCAAATTAACAGAGAACATTTTCAATGGTGTCAATATATTGAACTGCAACAGAATTTGGCGCACACAAAAAGTAAAGAAACATCTTATGCAAGACCTATAGAACAGTTTGGACATTGTTCATTTCACAATTACGACTCTGTTTTCGGCAATCCTGATTACGAAGCTGTTATTTTGGCTTTCAAAAGAACCTATTGTGAAACTTGTCCAGACAGAAAAACCAAAGGTAGTTGATTCTACTTTTCTAAACTTTACTCGGCACAGACCGGCTGGGGTTGTATTCGTTTATTTATTCGCTCAACACGAATTTCGGGACGAGCGTTTTTGAGCCGGTCGCGGTTGCGCTTGCCGCGTCGAATTACGCGGACGCGAAGGCGCAGATGAAGGCGGGCGAATATATCAGCGCGGGTGCGTTTCAGGTGATTCAGACGATAATGACCGATTTGACCGCCGCGAAGGGAACGCCGGATAAGTTGAGCGAAATCGAACGCATCAGAGCCGTTTGCCGCGCCGGAGAAATGATAAAGGTCAAGCCGACGAAGATTGATGTTTTCGTCGAGGCTGAGAGCGGCGAGTTGTTTTTGTTCGACATCAAAACGGCGAAACCGAACGCGGGCGGTTTTAAGGAATTCAAACGAACGCTGCTCGAATGGGTCGCCGCTGTTTTAGCCGACACGCCGGACGCGCAAGTTAATTCGCTGATTGCGATTCCTTACAATCCATACGCGCCCGAACCTTATAATCGTTGGACGATGCGTGGGATGCTCGATTTGCCGCAGGAATTGAAAGTCGCCGAAGAATTTTGGGATTTTTTTGGCGGCGCGGGCGCATACAACGATTTGCTCGATTGTTTCGAGCGCGTCGGCATCGAACTGCGCGGCGAGATTGACGAGTATTTTGCAAAATTTAACTTGAAATAAAAGCCTGATCCAAATTAAAAAGACGGCACAGATCGTAAAATCCGCGCCGTCTTTTTTTGTGAAATTATAAAATTGCAGAACTAAAAACCGTCTTCGTCTTTGGAATTTTCGTTGAGTTCCCAGCGGTCGCGGTCGCGTTTTTCTATCTTTTCGAGCAGGTCGAGCGGTTCGTTGTCCTGATAATCTACGCCGTAAGCGTGGGCGTTGGCTTCGACGTTTGATTGTCCGGGTGTCGGATTGTGTCCGGCGAAGGCTTCCGCGCCCGAATCGTTGACATCTTCCCATTCAGCATCAATATCGCCGCCCGAATCAGCGGGCGATGAAGCGTTGTGTTCTTCCAATCGCTGAATTAATTCTCCCGGAGCCTGCGGCGCGGAGGCGATTTCTTCTGCCATCAGGTTTTTAATTTCGCGGTCGGTCGGTGTTTTACTTTCTGAACTCATTTTTTGCTCCTCGTTGTTTTCCATAAAGTTTGAGAATAGCATATCAAAAGACGATTGGAAAAGAATTAAATAAAAACGATTGACTGCGCCGACGGAATTTCAAAGCGGCGGCGACAGCGCATATTTTTGCACATCAACTGATCGTCAACACGCACCATATAATCGCGCGATTTGTCGAATCGCGCCTGGTCGTCGCGGCTCAGATTGCGTGACGGATTTCTTTTCTTCGTCCGCTTTAACCAGCGCACCTCATAATCATTGCGTTCGCGGCACATCGGACAGACGAAACTCGCCGTTTTGACTTCTTGTTTTTCGTCAAAAATATCTTTTTCCTGCATAAAAATAAATTCCTCGTTATCAAGTCTCAGAAACAATTTACATTATAGACTATCTCCGAATGAGGACGAGAAATATTTTTTTGCGCGCGCCGCATTTTGACGCTTTAAAACGCGAAAAATTTCGGCAAGCGGGCAAACTTGCCGAAACTTTCAGTTTGTGTCAGGCAGACAATTATTAGTGGCGGCGATAATATCTGTTATCTTTCGGATTAATTTTGTAAGTGTAGAGTGCCGAACCGCCCGCGCCCGCCGCCGCGCCGATTAATGCGCCTTTTCTGCCGCCGATCAATGCGCCGAGTAATGTTCCCGCGCCGGTTCCGATGCCGATGTTAATCAGGTTGCGGTGTTTGTCGTAAACGCTGCGATCCTGATAATTTCTGGTCGGATAAGTCTGGTAATTTCTGGTCGTGGTCGTTCGGTTCCCGCTGTAACTGCGTCTGGTTTGGGCAGTCGCCGTGAGCGGCAGCATAATTGCCATTATTGCCATTAATACGAATGTTGCTGTAAACTTTTTCATTGCTTTATTTCTCCTCTATAAATTTGAAGGTCGTTCGCCTTCTTTTGTTTACAGTAAAAGCAATGATCGTGCCAAAACTGTTAAAGTAAAGTTAAGCAACAATTTGCGGACTATTTGGCGGCTTGCGGAAAGAATTTTTTACACTATATCGGATAGAAATAAACGGAATTGTCGGAAACGCCAGATCATCAATTGAAAAGAAAAAGCCGCAATGCGGAAAACACGGCGGCTTTTGTATTTCGGCTAAAAATTAAAATTAATAACGTCGTCTTTTCTTGTTCAAAACGTAAGTGTAAAGTGCGCCGCTGCCCGCGCCGACTAGCGCGCCGACACCTGCGCCGCGTCTGCCGCCCGCGATGCCGCCGATCAACGCGCCGCCGCCGGTGGCGATTCCTAAATTAATGACATTGCGATGACGGCGATAAAAACTCGGACGCTGATAAGTGTACCCACGATTCGCGTAATAGCCGTTTGAATAACCGCGATTGCCGTAAGCGTTTTCCGAATAACCGCGATTTGCATAACGGCTGTTTGAGTTTCGCGCGTAAGAATTTCGGCTCTGACGGCTTCTATTGTAGCTGCTTCGGCTGTAACTGCGGCGAACCGGTCGGCAGCGGCACGTTTGCGCGTCAGCCGCCAGCGGCACAGTCACCGCAAAAACAAATAACATCACCAATCCAACTAAAAACTTTTTCATAATTTTTCACTCCTTGTACGTTTAAATTTAAGGGGAGAGTGAAATATACTAATTAATGGGAAGAACAAATTTGGGGAAAGTCTGTAAGTTTTAAGATAAACTTTTAGGCTCAGGTTGGCAAGTCAAAAACAAGCTGATTAAGGAAGGCAAAAGAATGAAATTTATTCGCTATTCAAAATTCAAAGGTTTTAATGTGTCGGACATCAATCTCGGCGATCTGATGAATTCGCTGTCGGATATGATGCTCGATTCCGGCTATAACGAAGATTATTACTGGACGCGCCAGCGTAATCAGATGGACGATTCGATGGACGCGCTGCGTCAGGCATTGCTTGAAGCGTTGATGGAACAGGGAATTTTAGACGAGCAGGATGTAGAAAAAATGCTCGCCGACAATGACGGGAAATTCAAAGGTTCGCTGCTCGAAGAATTAATCAACCAATTGATTGAAAGATTGGTCGAAGAAGGTTATTTGAATTTGAAAGAAGTCGAACAACCGCAGTCGCAGCAGCGGCAAAACGGTCAGGGACAGGGCGAAGTCGGCGAAGCGCAGCCGCGCGACATTCGTTTTGAAGTGACCGAAAAAGGTCTCGATTTTCTCGGCTACAAAACGCTGCAAAAATTGCTCGGTTCGATGGGCAAATCATCCATCGGCAGACACGACACGCATTATCTCGACACCGGCATCGAAGCGGCGCAAGCGTCGAAACAGTATGAATTCGGCGACACGATTAATCTTGACGTAAATTCGACGCTTTTATCGGCGATTACGCGCGAAGGTTTGGGCGTTCCGCTGAATCTGGAATACAAAGATTTGCACGTTTACCAGCAGGATTATCAATCGTCGTGCGCGACTGTCGTGATGCTCGACTGTTCGCATTCGATGATTTTGTACGGCGAAGATAGATTTACGCCCGCTAAAAAAGTCGCGCTCGCTTTAGCGCATTTAATCAGAACGCAATATGCTGGCGATAGTTTGAAAATCGTGCTTTTTCACGACGGCGCGGAAGAATTGCCGCTTGCAAAACTGGCGGCGACGCAGGTCGGACCGTATCACACGAACACGGCGGAAGGTTTGAAATTAGCCCGCCGAATCTTAAACGCCCAGCGCAAAGATATGAAGCAAATCGTGATGGTCACGGACGGAAAACCGACGGCGTGTTACATCGAACCGTCAAACGCCGCTTATTTCGCGCATCGCCGCTATTCGCAGGATGTCAAAAGCGACAAGAAAATGCTCTACAAAAATTCGATGGGCAACGACCCGTTTGTGATGGCGGAAACGATGAAGGAAGTGCAGGCGTGCCGCAAATCCGGCATTATGATTAACACTTTTATGCTTGCCAGCGATTATTATCTGGTCGAATTCGTCAAACAAATGTCGGCGATGACGCGCGGCAAAGCGTATTTCGCCAATCCGAACAACTTGACGCAGTTTGTTTTGATGGATTTTATGAAGCGAAGAACGAGCCGCGTGAAATAGGAAAAATATGAACATACAAACAAGAAATTACGGCGAAAATCAGGTAATCATATCTGCTGATGATTTGCAGAAACTCGTCAAAATAGCGGAGCAGGTTGAACCAATTAAGATTGATGAAAAAGAAACTGATTTTGATACGAAAGACTTAATGTATCTGGCAGAAAAAAGCGGCGCGTTTGACTTTCTAAATGAAGAAGGCGAAGACATTTACACAGTCAATGATCTGAAGGTGAAATACTAATGAAGCGCGGAAAAATTGTATTGACACCGTTTCCTTTTACAGATTTGACAAGAAACAAAGTTCGTCCCGCGTTGATTATATCTTCGTCATCTACAAATAACAGCGATGTTATTTTGGCTTTTGTTTCGACCGTTTTTGATGTTTCAAAACTGTCACCGACCGATGAGCTGCTTTCAAACAAGGACGCGGATTTTGCTTCCACAGGGTTGAAAAAAAGCTCTGTATTCAAAATGGATAAACTTGCTACAATTGAACGCTCGATTTTACTGGGCGAAATCGGTGAGGTTTCCGTCGCGCTGCAATCCAAACTCGATGCGAAACTTAAAATTGCGCTTGATTTATAATAGATGGCAGATATTTTTACGTTCACAGGGTTCAACACAGAGCGTGTTGATGAATTTTATGAAATACCGGACGAACCGCGCAAATAAATGAAACAAAAAGCATTTTGTTCGTGGAGCGGCGGCAAAGATTCGTGTCTGGCTCTGAACCGCGCCGTTGAAAACGGCTGTGAAGTGACGCATCTTTTGACGATGTTTGACAAAACGGGTTTGCGTTCCCGTTCGCATTCGGTTTCGCGGGAAGTGATGCGAGCGCAAGCCGACGCGCTCTGTTTGGAATTGATTACGCCGAACGCGTCTTGGCAGAGTTACGAAGCGGTTTTTATTGATGAATTGAAACGATTGAAGGCGGACAATTTCGACGCGGCGATTTTCGGCGATATTGATTTGCAAGCGCACCGCGATTGGGAAGAAAAGGTTTGCGCGGCGGCGGGAATCAAAACAATACTGCCGTTGTGGAACGAAAATCGTCTGGATTTAGTCAATGAATTCTGGCGCGACGATTTTCGTTCGGTTGTCATTTGCGTCAACGAAAAATATCTGCCCAAAGAGTTTTGCGGGCGCGTTTTTGACAAACAATTTGTCAAAGATTTGCCGGACGGCGTGGATGCCTGCGGCGAAAACGGCGAGTTTCATACTTTTGTTTTTGACGGGAAACTTTTCAAAAATCCGGTCAATTACAAAATCGCTCAAATCTACAACCACGCGCCGGTTTTTCCGTCGGGCGAGACGGCGAGTTTCTGGTATGCCGAACTAACTTTGTAAAATATAAAAATGCTTTTTCGAGAACTTTTAACATCCGAACTTCACAATCAACGCGCCGATTTTCAGCGTTTTACCGAAACACAATTCAGCGATTTGACGGATTATTTGGAAAAACTCCAGTCGCTCTGCAAAACGCCGAGCGCGGAAATTTGGGAGAAATTGCAGGAGCGAGACGACGCGGGCGCGCTGCCGTCCGATGAATTAAACGAAACGAAATCTTTTTCGTTTAATTTCACGGAAAAGTGGCGTAATCACGAAGAAGCGCGAGCGTGGGCAAACGAAATTTTGCAAAATCGCACGACTTTCGCGGCGGACGGAAGCCAGCTTTACGCCGAAAAAGAAACTTCGCTGCCGGTCGCGGCGATTCAAATCGGCTGGTTTGAAAATCCTCACAATGCCGAACAGTGTTACGAAAAAAACGCGCGGTTTTCGGTGCTTTCGCCCGAAAAACTGCTTTCGCAGGACGAACCCGTGATTCCCGAAACGAAGGTCGGACAGTTTCGCTTTGAAGCGGAAGTGGAAAAGGTCGAAGAATTTTTGCAGAAAAAAAGCGGCTGGCAGGAACGCGGCGAACGAATGCCGCTGGCTTTTTATGACGGCACGCTTCTGCTGTCAACGCCGCATCCGCAGACGAGTCTGCAAGTCAGCTTTACCAATAAATTAGTCGAACTCGCGCGGATTTCAATCGCGGCGAAAGTTCCGCTCGTCGGTTACGTTGACCGCAGTTACGCGCGTGATTTGCTGACTTTGCTCGATAATTTCGGCGACAGCGCGTTGTCAAATGTCAGAACGCTTTACGACGCGACAATTCTTCACGCGGCGACTGAAAGCTTTAAGCAAGTTTTGACAAATTGGGGCGACCGGACTTGTTTTTGCTATTCAAAAAGACGCGGTTTGAGCGCGTTTATTGAGGCGGAAACGAATCGGTCAATCGTCGGATTCACTTATCTGCAAACGACTTCCGATTCCGCACCGGCGCGGCTCGACGTTCCGTCGTGGGTTTACGAAGCCGGACTTTTGAACGAAGTTTTGGATGTCGTGCGCGCCGAATGCGTCATCGGTTTGGGTTATCCGTACGCGCTCGAAACCGCCGATCAAACGGCGGTCATTACGATGCGCGACCGCGAAGTTTTTCTCGGCGCATTGCAGGATTTTGCCGGACGTGAAAAACTAAACTTCAGCGTCGCGCGAAAAGCGGCGAGCAAAGGACGGCGAAGATAATGGAAAATGGAAAACGGAAAATGGAAAACGGAAAACACGATTTTGAGCGTGGACAATTTCCCGTTTCTCGAATTTCGTTGGCTGTTGAAAAAAATTGCTCTGCCTGCGGTGCGGCAATTCGGCGCGGTAATGCGAAATTTTGTTTGATTTGCGGAAAATTGCTCAAAGAAGATTATCAGCCGCTCGACAGTTTACGGGCTTCTTATCGGTTGCAGGGACAGTCTTTTTTAATCGAAAATTCCAAAAGCGAAGAAATCAAAAATCTGTTTGAGCGCAATGAAAACACGATTTCGCAAATGGCTTGGGCGTGTTTTGTTTATTCGCTCGTGCCGTATTTGGGAATTTTGTTCGTGCCGTTCACGTTTATCGTCAGCGGTTTCGGTTATTTAAATTATTTGCGTCATCCGCGTCTCGGCGGACGCAAATTCGCTCTCGTCAGTTTTTTTCTGAGTTTTATCGTTCTGGCGATTCAGATACTTTTGTGGTGGCTGCTCTACATCGTTCCCGAACTCGGACGGCAAATCTAAAGATTTTTTACGAATAAAGATTCATCGGTCTGGTTAAAAGCGCAATTGGATCGGTAATATTTAATGCCTCGCGCACGAAAAACGGTTCGCCCGCCGTCGCGCCGATTAAACTGCCGAAATAATGCGAACGATTTTCGAGTTCGTCAATAAAACCTTCGCTTGTCAGTCGCGTTTCGAGTTCGTCTTTGCCGGCGTTCGGATTGTAAAACTGCGATTTATGAGCGCGAATCGCGGCGGTTTTTTCGTCGAGAAAATCCGAAATATCCACGATAAACGACGGCGTAACGCGCTGCGAAAAAATATTATGCGCGACAATCGGCACATTCGTTCTTTCCTGCCCGAAATCAAAATCGTATTTCTGCATCGAACACAGCCGCGCCGCTTCGCGCACTAACTGAACGATATGATTATGATCCGGGTGCGGATCGTCGGCTTGGTGCGTCAGCAAAACTTTCGGCTTCAAACGCCGCAAAACTCTGACCAGTTTCGTGCGCGTTTCTTCCGTCACCCAAACGTGACCGTCGGGCAGTTCGAGATTTTCGCGCACGTCCAATTTCAAAATTTTCGCCGCTTCTCCGGCTTCGGCGGCGCGACCTTCAACAGTTCCGCGCGTTCCCATTTCGCCTTTCGTTACGTCTAATGCGCCGGTTTTATAGCCGAGTGATTTCATTTTCAAAAGCGTTCCGCCGACCGTTAATTCTACATCGTCGGGATGGGCGAAAATTGCCAAGATGTCTACATTTATCATTTATCATTTATCATTTATCATTTATTTCCAGGATTAAATGATAAATGATTCCCGTTATTTTTTAATTCGCGTTTTTTTAAGAATCGAAAACAATATCTTTGCAATTTCGTCTGCGTCATTGTGCATACTGTTAAAAGATTGTTCGCTAATATAATCAGTATCTTTCAACAGCGAGAGCCAATATTTTGTTTCGAGACATTCTTTGTAAGCAATACTGATTTTGTTTGAAAAGTCGGCATTGGAGACCGCGCCGTTTGCCTCAGCGATATTCGCGCCGATTGAAGTTCCGCTTCTGAGCATTTGCTTTGATAAAATATACTCCTTTTTCTCTTCACACAAATACTGATATGCTTTAATAATTCTGATGGCAAATCTATATGCCTTTTGGTAAGTGACATTATTCTCCACCATCTGGTAAATAATAAATGATAAATGACGAATGGTAAATGGTAAATGATAAATGGTAAATGATAAATGAAACTAATAATACTAGGTTCGGGAACTTCCGTTCCGCACCCGAAAAGAAGTTCGGCGGGCTTCTGGCTGGAAACTGAAAACGGTTCGCTGCTGCTTGATTGTTCGGCTTCGGCGGTTCATCAAATGGCGCGGGAAAACTGCGATTGGGCGAATTTGGACGCGATTTGGATTTCGCATTTTCATCTCGATCACGTCGGCGGAATCGCGCCGTTTTTGTTCGGCACAAAATACGCGCCGGAAACTCAGAATAGAGAAAAACCTTTGAAAATTTTCGGCGCGAAAGGTTTGAAAAATCTGCTCAAAGCCTTTGACGATGCCGCCGGTTACGAACTTTTTGAACAGCCGTTTCCGCTTGAAATTATCGAAGTCGAACCGCTCGAAAAGTTTGAAATTCTGCCCGCAGTCGAAGCCGTCGCCGTCAAAACGCCGCACACGGAAGAAAGTTTGGCGATTCACATTAGAAATAAAAACGAAAAAACGCTCGTTTACACGTCGGACACCGGATTTACCAAAGATTTGGGAACGCTGGCGCGAAATGTTGATTTGCTCGTTCTGGAATGTTCGTTTTTCGAGAAAAGTCCGGTCAAAACGCATCTCACTCTCAGCGAAGCGACGTATTTAATTCGTTACGCCAAGCCGAAAAAAACGATTCTGACGCATCTTTACCCGGAATGGGACGCGGTTGATTTCGCGGCGGAAGTCGCAAAATTTTCGCCGCCCGGCGAAGTCATCGAAGCGCGGGACGGCGAAAAAATAGAAATTTGACGATATTTTATTGAATCGAAATCGTCATCGGCGAGCGCGTCGGGCGATTGACGTTTGTTTAATTGATCGCTGATGAAACGATGTGGCTTTCGTCCAGTTCAACAACGTAATTGTTCTCAGCAAAATTCTTGTCCGAAGCGGCGGAAACCGGTTGTTTTTGACGCTGTTTCCGCAATGCTTTTGAAACATACATCGCTTTGTCGGCGGTAATCACGATTTGGTCGAGCGATTCGCCGTGGCGCGGAAAACAAGCCGCGCCCAAACTGACACCGACCCGCGCGAATTCGCCGTCGCCGACCGGCAGAGCAAATTCGGAAACGGCTTTTTCCATTCGCTGACATAGTTCACGAATTCCTTCGTCGTCGGTTTCCGGCACGATGGCGACAAATTCGTCACCGGCGTAACGCGCCAGAAAATCATAATCACGAAGCTGTCCGCGCATCACTTTGCTGACCTCTCGCAGCAGCGCGTCGCCGACTTTGTGACCGAAAGTGTCGTTGACCGCTTTGAAACCGTCGAGGTCAAGCATCAAAAGCTGAAATGTTCCGGTGTTCCGGCTGGCGCGTCCGGCTTCTTTTTCAAACTGCATCTGCAAACTGCGGGCGTTCGGCAGCGCGGTCATCGGATCGGTCAGCGCGCGCGTTTCGGATTCGGCGTGGTGCAGTGCCATCCCAATCGCGTCAGAAGCGATGCGCGAAACGGTTTCCAGCAACCGCAGGTGTTCGTCTTCATAATTTTCCATTTCACAAGAATAAAGCGAAATCGCGCCGATTAATTTTTCGTCTGAAATTAACGGCAGTGCAGCCATCGCTGAATATTCTTCGACCAGTTCGAGCTGGTGAAATGAAAAATCAAGTCCCGGCTCAACTTTATGAATCGGCTGCCGATTTTTCAATACGAAACCGGTTGCCCCTTCACCGGCTTTAATCCGTTTATTTTTGAGCGTTAAACTGTTTTTGCCCTGTGTGAAGGCGGCTTTGGCAAATTCGTTATTTTCTTCCGATAAATAAACAACGCAGGTGTCAAAAGGAACAAAATCGCTGATTTTTTCGACGAATAACGAAAGCGTGTCCTGCAAATTTAATGACAGGCTGAAAATTCTCGACAGTTCGTAAAGCGAGAAAACTTCACGATTGGCGCGTTTGATCTGTTCGACATAGCTTTGCGGGAAAGATGCGTCCGAGGGGCGGTTAAATTCATCGCCGCCGTTTTCATCGAATTTATATGACAAACCCTGTGCGCTGATTTTCGTTTCAAAAATCTGCAAATTTCGCAGAAACACATCAACAATTTTCGGATCAAAATTTGTTCCGGCACCGTTTAAAAGAAACCGGCGGGCTTCATCACGTGATACCGCCGCACGATACGGACGCGCCCCGCGCAAAGAATCGTAAGAATCGGCAACCGTTAAAATTCTCGCCGTCAGCGGAATATTATTTCCCTTTAATCCTTCCGGATACCCGCTTCCGTCAAACATTTCGTGGTGATATTTAATGGTCGGAATGACCGGATACGGAAAATCAATTTTTTCGAGAATTGACGCGCCGACCGATGAATGGATTTTTATTTTTTCCATTTCAGCCAGCGTCAGTCTGCCCGGTTTGTTCAAGATATGATCGGGAACGGCGAGTTTGCCGATGTCGTGAAGCATCGCGCCGGTTCGCAGTGCCTCAAGTTCGGCTTCCGATAAACCTAAAATGTCGCCGATGCCGACGGCGTAAATCTGTGTTCGTTTGACGTGACCGAGACCGACCTGATCGCGCGCGTCAATCGCCGTTGCCAGAGCTTCAACCGTTGCCGAATGAATTCGGCTGGCTTCGCGAATTTCTCTGGTTTTTTGCCCAAGTCTTCGCAAATGTATTTTATAAGCGAGATGGGCGACGACGATCATCGGCAAAATAAACCATCCGAAACCCAAACCGAACGAAAGAAAAATATAATGCGTGACCAGTGCGCCGCCCGCGTCGAGCAGATACGCGCCCGCCGTCCATTTGAAATTATCTTTCCAAAAATCCGTCAGCAGATACTTGCCGACAATTGTGAAAAGCGCGGAGGTCAAAGCGAAGAACGTCAAAAAATGAGTTAAAGCCATCAAAACGGCGGCGGAAAGCAGCCATTTTGTTTCAATCGCGCTGCCGGCAAGCGCGGTTCCCGTAAAACCCGCCGAATAATATAAAAACTTATAAAACACGGTGGCTGCCGCAAACGCGGCGATCACATTGACGAAAATATTAAACAGTCGCTGAACCGGGGATTTTCCGGCTAAACCGCTGTTCGTCAAAGAAAAACCGAGAGCGAGTAAAACCGCGCCCGACGCGCCGAGCCAGATCGCGCCCCAAAAAATGATAAGTTCTCCGGCGGAAATCGCTGTCTGCGTCTTTGGGATTTTGATTCGATAATTACTGACGAGCGATGAAACGATCAGCGAGCCGCCCAGCACCAAAAACTGCACAAAGGAAAAGCGGGCGGTGAAAACTGACCATCCGAGCGTCAGCAGAGACAATCCGAAAATTACGCACCAGTAAACTTTTGCCGGTAAATCATAAATTGAGAGGTCAAATTTTTTCATCGCTTTTCTAATCAAATTCCGAAAACTTTAGTGTCACTGTGAGAGAAATTATTTCAATTCCAATTGCGTTTTACCGCGACTTAGTTTTGTAAGTCATTAAAAGCAATTCAATTTTCGTGCCAAAACGCGGCGGCTGTATTTAACGCGCAATTATTAAGCGGCAGTAATTTTTTCCAATCACGGTGACGAAAAATCGGTCAAAATGACGATTCAAAATGACATATTCTTATCAAATTGAAATAATTGTGATGCTTTAATCAAATTTTTCAGGCAACTAATGAATCGGATAAAAGTTTCAAATGTAAAAGATAATTTTAGAATAATAAAACAACGAAACTTGGTAAAAAAGTTTCGTTTGCCGTTGAATTTTATCGAAATTGGGCGTAAGACTGATTAGTAAATCGTAATATGAGATGTCGGCAGATTGCCTGAACAATGAAAGACGAAGATAAACGAAAAAATCAATGCGAAAAGGCTAAAAACGAGGAAATAATACCTTTTTGCCGGACGTTTTTCGCCCGCCGTGTGCCGTTTTCGGCGGCTTATTTGGGTGCGCTGGTGTTGCTCAATTTTTGTCTGGTTTCAGCCGTTTACAGTCAAACTTCCGATAATGTAGTGCGAGTTGATACCGACTTGATTCCGTTTGAAGTGACGATTACGGATAAGAACAACAATCCGGTACGCGGGCTTGAAGCGAAGGATTTTAAGGTTTTCGAGGATGGTGTGCAGCGTCCGATTGAGTTTTTTGACCCGATCAAAAAAAGCGACGAAGGTCGTCCGCTTTCGATAGTTTTCGCCCTGGATGTTTCAGGAAGCGTTACGCCCGAAGAACTGGCGCGGATTCACGAAGCACTGCAAAATTTCGTCAAAAGACTCGCCGATTATAATTCTTATTTTGCCGTGATGACTTTCGGAATGCAGGTCAAAACAATTCAGTCGCTGACGAATCGTCCCGATAAACTGGAAAAATCCATTGATAAACTGCTGCGCGAACAGGACGGACTTTCAACGCACGCCTACGACGCGGTTGATGACGCGATTCGACTGCTGAAGAAAAAATCGCCGCCGACGGTTAATCAGAAAATCCCGAAGCGCGCCGTTATTTTAATTACGGACGGTTTTCCGGTCGGCGATACGGTTTCGCCGAAAACCGTCATTGAACGCGCCAACGAATCGGAAATTACGATTTATTCGGTGCTTCTGCCGTCTTTTTCACGACTGCAAATGGATAAAAAACCGTTGCTTACACCGCTCGAAGCCAGCGGATTACTGGAAAAAACCGGTGGACACGCTTTTTATGCGACCCAGAAAAATTTCGAGCCGCTCTTTAAGTCTCTGGGCGAAGAAATTACTTCATCATACCTGGTAGCTTTTTATCCGAAAGACGAGAATCGCAGTGACGGAAAATTTCATCGAGTACGGATCGAAGGTCCGAACGGATTTCAGCTCAAGCAGAATCGGTCAGGCTACGAACTCAATCAATGAGCGTGAAATCGTCAATCGTAAAGATAAGAGGTTTAATTACACAATAAATATCTTAATATTATGAACCTCTCCTTTCTAAAACGATTGTTGACTTCACGATTGACGAAAAAAACCGCTATTCAAATTCCTCTTCATCATCGTCCGCATCATCAAAATCGTCATCCGAGTAAATATCGAGTTCAACCGGGTCGAGACCGACAATTTCCAATTCCGTGCCGCATTCGTCACAGGTGATAATATCGCCCTGTTCTGAATCGGCATCCACAAAAACGTCTTCGCTGCATTCGGGACAAGCTGTTGTTGGCATTTTAATTTTTCTCCAAAAATGTGTTTTTTTTATTGCAATTCACTTAAAAACCAAGTGATAATTTATTATATTTTCAATCTAACTTTTTTGAGAACACTTTGGCAAGACTTTTCTGTTAAGAAAAAGAAGCCGATTTGATTTGTTCTCAACCGATAATTATTAGATATTATTGACAAAATTTCTAAATTTCAAATTTAAAACTAAAAAATGCGATTTCCCTTTGAAGTAGTTGAGAATAAAGATTTTGATGTCGTCGGTTTCGGAACGAACGCGGTTGATTATTTAATCGTCGTGCCGGAATATCCGCAGTTTGATTCAAAAATCGAACTCGAAAATTACACGCTGCTAGCGGGCGGAGAAATCGCTTCGACGATGGCTGGACTGCGCCGGTTAGGTTTGAAAACGGTCTATGTCGGCAGTTTCGGCAGCGACCAGGCGGGCGATTTCGGTTTGCAGACTTTGATTGATGAAGGTGTCAATATTGATTTTGTCAGACAGATTGAAGGGGCGCAGACACAAATCGCGTTTATCATCATTGATAAACGCAGCGGCGAACGAACCGTCATCTGGAAGCGCGATGAAAAGCTGGCGTTCGCGCCGGAAGACGTGCCGCTGGAGATTTTAAAACACACGAAAGTTTTTCACGCCACACCGCACGACGCTTTCGCCTGCGCGAAAATGGCGCGGGAGGCGAGAAAAAACGGCGCGGTAATTTCCATTGATATTGATAATATTTTCGACGGCGTGCTTGAAATGATTTCGCTGATTGATATTTTTATCGCGTCTGCCGAATTCCCGGAAAAATTAGTCGGCATTAAAGACAAAAAAGAATCACTGCGCGAAATAAAATCGCGCTTCGGCTGTCCGATTGTCGGAATGACGCTCGGAGAAAACGGCTCGCTGCTGTTGTGTGAAGGAAATTTTATCGAAACGAAGGGTTACGCAGTTCCGAACGGCTGCCGGGATACGACCGGGGCGGGCGACGCTTTTCGGGTCGGATTACTTTACGGTTTGCTGAAGAACGAAACAGTAGAAACGGCGGCGGAAATGGCAAATGCCGTCGCCGCGCTGAAATGCCGCGAAATCGGCGCGCGAACCGCGCTTCCGCGCCTCCCGGAATTATTTTCTCTGGTCAATAATCGCTGATCGGCAAAAAATATCAAAATTTGAAAAAGCCAACGAATCAAGGATTTTCTACATCATAAACGGCACAAGTTTTAATAAAATTTAAGTGAGATTTCCGAAATATAATGAATAATTTCAAGCAAAATATCCTTCGCGCCGTGATGATAAGTTCAGTAGTTTTCTCATTATCTCTGGCAGCGGCGGCGCAGCAGCAGGTGAAGCGTTCGGCGTTCGATGTGTCGAATTATGTAATGGACATCCAGCTCGTGCCGGGCGAAAACAAATTGAACGCGACGGTTGACGTAAATTTCACGCCGCTCGAAGACACGCGCTCAGTAACTTTTGAGTTAAACGGTTCGCTGAAAGTTGAGAGTATCACGCGCCAGAACGCCGCTGTTTCGAGCAGCGTTTCCCAGCCGAAAATCAAAACCGCCGCGCCGCCGCTTACGAATCAAATAACTTTTATCCAGGATCAGGTCGGCGTATCCGATTTGGGTCCGAGCGTCAAAATTGATTTGGGCGATGTCGTGACCAAAGGCGTACCGGTGACGTTGCGTTTCAAATACAGCGGCGTTTTGGTTTCACCGTCCGGCGGACCGCTGTTGACGAAAAGGCTCGCCTACGTCGGACCGAACGACGGTTATTTGATGTATGCGGCGCGCTGGTTCCCGTTTCACGAATACGCGGCTGACCGGGCGACATCCGACATTTCCATTTCACTGCCGAGCGGTTACACGCTGGTCGGTTTCAGCGACGCGCCCGTTTCGCAAACCGGCGGAAAATATCGCTTCGTCCGCACGGTTTCAGGACTCGTCGGAAATTTCGCCTACGGAAAATACGTCAGTAAAAATCTCAAATTCGGCGATTATGATTTGCAGTTTTACACCAAAGCGGGAACCGACGCGCAGGTTGCCGCTTACGGCGAAACTTTGGGACGCGCCCTTAATTTTTACAGCAAAAAATACGGCGCGCCCGAAGCCGGAAAGCGAATGATAATCGTCCAGATTGATGATGAAAGTCTGGATTTTTACTCGATGCAGGGAATGATGTTTATGGCTGACAAATTATTTGAACAGCCGCGCGAAATCACCGAAGAGAGGCTTCAGCGCGAAGCCGCGTATCAGTGGTGGGGTTTGACCGTCGGGTTAAAATCTTTTGACGACGCGTGGATTTCGCAGGGTTTGGCGGAATACAGCGCGTATTCACTGCGCGAAAGCCAGTTGTCCGGCGCGCAGCTCGACAGTCTGCGCCGCGAACTGCTCGAAAAATCTCTGACTTTTGAACAAACCGCGTCACTTTCGCGTACACCCGCCGCGCTGGACGATCAATCGGTCGCTTATCAATATATAATGTATGGCAAAGGGGCGTTTGTTTTCAAACTTTTACGCGACACGCTCGGCGACCAGAAATTTAACCAGTTGCTGCGGAATTATTTACAGCAGTATCGCGGCAAAAACGCTTCGATTGATGATTTTGAAAAATTGACGACGCAGGTCGCCGGACAGCCGATGCGCTACTTTTTCGCGCGCTGGGTCGAAAGCACCGGCGTTCCCGAATTTCAGGCGGATTATCAAATCATCCGCACCCGCGCCGGCAAATTTATCACGCGCGGAACGGTCAAGGAAAATTACGACAACCTGCATTTGCCGCTCGAACTCCAGCTTCGCGCCGAAGGTGAAAACGGTTTGAAAACCGAAACGGTGCAGATTGACGACTCCAGCGCGGATTTTAACATCGAATCCACCGGCAAACCGCTCGCCGTGATTATTGATCCGAATTATAAGTTACTGCGAATCTCCGACGATTTGCGGGTTTCTTCAATCGCGCGGCGCGGCATCGAACAGTTCAAAGAAGGAAATTACGTCGAAGCGCAGCAACAGTTTGAAGCCGCGCTCAAATTAGACCGCTCGAATTCGTGGATTTACTACAATTTGGGATTGCTCTTTTTAGAACAGCGCAATTACGACCTGGCGGTTGATAATTTCAAAGCCGTTTTAGGCGGAAATTTAAGTCCAGAGTGGCTGGCGGTTTGGGCGAATATCAAAATGGGCAACGCCTACGACGCGAAAGGCGACCGCGTGCGTTCCGTCGCCGCTTACAAACGCGCCGCCGGTCTCGGCGACAACTACGACAACGCGCAGCAGGCAGTTCAAAAATATCTCGCTACGCCGTATGATCCGCGAGAAAAAGAAACGACGGCAGCCGTTAAATAAGGCGTAATTTTTTTACTTTTATTCACAGAAAACAGGGCGAAGATAAGATGAATTCATCTTATCTTCGCCCTGTTTCGCCTTTTGCCAAACGTGTTTGCTAAATTGACAGGGAACTGATTTGGAATTAGAATAATTCTAAATCAGGAGAATATTTGTATGCATAAAACAAAAAACGATCTGCCGTTGGAAACCAGGGAAAAGATGATCGAAACACTAAACGCGCGGCTTGCCGACGCGTCGGATTTGAAATCGCAGGCGAAACAGGCGCATTGGAACGTCAAGGGAATGAACTTTATCGCCCTGCACGAACTTTTCGATCAGGTGGCGACGCAGGTTGAAGATTACACGGATTTGATCGCCGAAAGAGTGACGATTTTGGGCGGCACCGCGCTCGGCACGATTCGCGTGGCGGCGAGCAATTCGTCTTTAAGCGAATATCCGCTGGAGATTTCGGAAGGCGCGGATCACGTTGACGCGCTTTCGACCGCGCTTTCGGATTTCGGTAAAAAAGTTCGTGAAAATATCAGCGAAGCCGACGACCTGGACGATCTCGACACGGCGGATTTATTCACCGAAGTTTCGCGCGGAACCGATAAACTTTTATGGTTTGTCGAAGCGCATATTCAGTCTTAAACAGTCAAAAGTGAAAAAGTTTGTTGAATTATTCAATGCACTTTTTCACTTTTTATTATTTCTCTCAAAAATACGAGCCAAATAATTATTTGTCCTACCAAATACCAAATAACCGGAATCTGTAAGCCGGAATATTGTCTCCAACCTCTATCCGCGCCGAAGTCGTAGTTTGCCAAAAAATACACTAACAATCCGTAATGCAATATCATCGCGCCGATAAAAATAAGGCGTGTTGTCAGATTATTCAGTTTACCAAGCAAAATCACCGGAATAATTGTTAATATCCACGATGCTGCGGGGAGAAACAGATAAAAATTACCGTGTCCGCCGCCCGTGCTAAACGCAGCCAATAAAAAATACCCGACTGTATAAGCAAGCCAGAGAAAAACTTTAAAAACTATTTTCCAGATATGAATTGCCCTTAACTTGAGTGATCAAAAACGATATTGACAAACACTTTTACGCCGACATCTAAACGGCTGTCAACAACGGCAAAAGTGATTGACGAAAAGATTGGCAGCAAAATCGCGGCACGAAGAATTTTTTTTCACATATTTTTAATTTTCGTACTTCAATTTTTCTTCTAAAAGTCTGACCGAAATTTCCGAAAAATCTTGCGCGGTAACTAATCCGACGAGTTTTTCGTCTTTGATAACCGGCAGACATCCGATATTTTTTTCGCGCATTAATTTCAGTGCGTCGAGCGTCGTTGTTTCGGGAGAAATCGTTGTAATTTCCGTTTCCATAATGTCGCGGATGACCGTTTCGTTTTCCGGTTTGCTGACGAGCAGTTTGAGCAAATCGCGGTGCGTGATGATTCCGACGAGTTTTCCTTCGTCGTCTTCGACCGGAATGTACTGTATTTCCTGCCAGTTCATCATACTCGCCGCCAGATCAATCACGTCTTCCGGTCTGACGGTCAGCAAATTTGTAATCATAAATTGTCCGACGGTGTGAAAATTCTCAATCCAGCCGGTTTTGTCGTTGAGTTCGGCGAGTTTCCATTCGTGAACGGGTTTGTTCGTTTCCTGATTTGATTTTATGGCGGAAGTCAAAGTTTGCAGACGAATATTCATATTTGTTTTTTCGTCCATATTCGCCAGCGAATCGAGTGTCCACTGTGCGCCGGTGACTTTCGCCGCCACTCTTTTTTCAATGATTCCGAGATATTTTTCGATGTCCGCCGCGTCAATTTCCGCTTTTTCCAAACCTTTTCGCGCCAGCGGCAAAAGCTGTTCCAAAACCAAACGCGATGTCGAATAAACTTTTCCGTCAAACCACATAATCTGCGTATTCAAACCGTTTTGCGCGACGTTGAAAAAATTATTTTTCGCGTCGTCGAACGACATTTTTTCGCGCACATCGCCGAACTCTTCGGGCAGTGCCGTCATCAAACCGAGAAAAAATGCGGAGTTGGCGATTTCGTCAATCACCGTCGGACCGGCGGGCAAAAATCTGGCTTCGATTCGCAAACTCGGTTTGTCGCCAATAATTCCGTAACAGGCGCGATTCCAACGCCAGATCGAACCGTTGTGCATTTGCCAGGCGTGCAGATGCGGAATCGAACCGTTATTCAAAACTTCGAGCGAATCTTCTTCGACTTCGCGCGTTAAAATTATGCGAAAACGCGCGACATCTTCCTGAAAAACTTCGATCAGCGAATCGTTCACCCATTTTTCGCCGAAATTGACGCGCGGCGTTTGATTTCGCGCCTGGTGAACCGCCGAACGCGTGTCGGTCGCGTGCTGAAAAAGCGCGATTCGCGTTTCGTGCCACAAACGGTGTCCGAGCAGTAGCGGCGAGTTGACGGCGACGGCGAGAACCGGCGCGGCAATCGCCTGCGACCAGTTGTAATAATTGACGTATTCGCTGATGCCGACCTGAAGATGAACCTGAAAACTCGTGTTTGAAAATTCGATAAAAGTATTTTCAAAAGTCATCTGCAATTCGTCTAAACCCTTAATGTGAATGAGACGTTCGCCGCCGCTCATTTCGGTCAAAAC
Source organism: Pyrinomonadaceae bacterium (assembly GCA_965217575.1). Classification (GTDB taxonomy): domain Bacteria; phylum Acidobacteriota; class Blastocatellia; order Pyrinomonadales; family Pyrinomonadaceae. Next base: position 3,744,145 of record OZ244558.1, read on the forward strand.
GCGATTCATTTCTTTGTAGCGCGGCAGCGGCGTGAGATTTTCGGCGACAAAATCCGACTGCCGAACCGTCGGCAAAGTTCCGACCATCACAATATCCGCGCCGAGTTTGCGCGTCGTTTTTCGCACGATTTCGAGAATTTCGTGCAGTTCGTTTTCCAGCGAACTCAAACAATTTCCGCGAAAATCGAGCGGTTTGGCGTTGATTTCCAAATTAAAAAGTCCGAGTTCGGTCGTCAGACGTTCGTCCTGTGCCGCTTCGATGACTTCCAGCGCGAGCGGCGCGGCACACATCGCCGAATCAATCAGAAACATTTCCTGTTCCGCGCCGATGCGCCGCACATTTTCCTCGAAATAATCGCCGTCGAGCATTTTTTCGAGTGCCTGCAAATCGTTCAAAAGTGCTTTGGTAAAATTCCGCTTGTCGCTTTCGTCAACTTTGTCGGTTACGTTCAGATTTCCCATAAATTTTTATGATTTATGATTATGATAACTTGATTTATTGATTTTTCTCAAACCTTAATCAACGCGGTAAATTTTTTAATCAATTCGCCAATCAAAATGCTTCGCGTTATAATCGTTAAAAATAATTTCGTGAAAAAGGAGAATTATGAAAGAAGTCAAACAAACCAGAGAACAACTCGAAAAACGCCGCGACGAACTCGAAAAACAACTGAATCTCACCAACCAGGATGAAAGAATCGAACTCGACAGAGATATGGAACAACAGGCAATCGAGATGGAACAGCACGAAGTTTCCGTCACGATGGAAGAAAATCTGCGAAAAGAATTGGATTATGTCGAAGAAAAATTAGCGGAAATGAACGAAGAAAGTTAAATTTCTCGTCAGTTTTCAGCTCAAACCGGCAAGTTAATTTTTCAAGCAGCAATATCCCCGACCGCGAAAACGAGTCTTTCGACTTCTTCGAGCGTCGTGTAACAGGCGCATCCGGCGCGAACCAATCCCTGATCGGAAAGTTCTAATTTTTCGACGACGGTTTGCGCGTAAAAATTTCCGTGCGAAATAAAAATGCCTTTTTCAGCCAGTTTTTCGCTGACCTCAGCCGACGGCAAATCTTTGACGGTGAACGAAACGAGTGAAGTGCGTTCCGCGTCCGGCGCGGGACCGTAAACTTTCACGCCGTCAATCGCCGACAATCCGCGCCACAAAGCATCTGTTAATTCCTGATCGCGTTCGTGAAATCCGCCAAAAGTATTTTGGAGTTTTTCGCGGCGTGAATTTCCCGTTCCCAGAGAAGCTAAAAAATCAACCGCCGCCGCCGCGCCGACGATTGATTCAAAACTTTGCGTTCCGGTTTCCACTCGTTCCGGCGCGGAATTCGGCGAAGGTTTCAGCTTCGGAAAATCAATTTCTCCAAGTAAATCTTTGCGCCCGTAAAGAATACCGATGTGCGGACCGTAGAATTTATAAGCCGAACACGCCAGAAAATCACAGTTCCATTCTTTGACATCAACCAATTTGTGCGGCGCGTAGTGAACCGCGTCAACGAAACTCAGCGCGCCGGTTTCACGCGCCATTTCGCAAACGCGCTTGACATCGCTGATCGTGCCGAGCGCGTTCGATGCCGCGCCGACGGCGACGAGTTTTGTTTTCTCGTTCAGCAAATTTTCAAGTTCGGACATCTCCAACTGTCCGCTTTCAATATCCATCGGCAAAACGCGAATCACAATGCCGCGTTCATTTTCCAGCGAACGCCACGTATCAACATTCGCGTGATGATCTAATTCGGTAACGATAATTTCGTTGCCCGCCGCAAAATTTCTGCCGAGCGCGCGCGCCAGATGAAACGTCAGCGAAGTCATATTCTGCCCGAACACGATTTCGTCCGGCGCGGCGTTCAGAAAATCGGCTAAAACCTGCCGCGATGCCGCGACATAAGCGTCGGTTTCGTTGCTCGTCGGAAACGCCCAATGCCCGTTGGCGTTGTGGTTAAACAGATAATCGTTCATCGCTTCGACGACGGGGCGCGGAACCTGTGTTCCGCCGGGACCGTCGAAATACGCGACTCGGTAATCGTTATAAATGCGGCTCAGAGCTGGAAAATGACCGCGTATTTCTTCAGTCGAAGCAACTTTCAGCGCGGTTGAATTAGTTTCTTTCATCTTTTTTTAATTTGTTTGAGAATCGCTTTCTATTGTGACAGGATAACTTTGAGCGAATTGGTATTCGCGTCGGCTGCCTTCGGATAATAGATTTCGCTGATTTTCCAAATTTTGTTTTTGTCCTGTAAAAGTCGGAACAAAACCGTTTCAGATTTACCCATATTTTTGAACGTCACCGGAACGTCGGAAAGCTGCGCGTTGCCTTCGCCGTATTCGGGTTTGCCGATTTTAAATGCGGTGATCTGCACATCTTGCGCGTTGTACAACGGAGCAAAATCGAGTATTCCGACACCGCCGCCGGCTTTGGAATCAACCGCGTCTTTCCAAATTAAATCGGCTAAATCTTTTGTAAAATACTTATCAACCAGTGCGCGGTTTTTCGCCTGAAAAAACGGACTTTTCTCCGCTTTGTCCGCCGCATATAAATTTTTGACGACTTCATCCGGTGCAGCAGAAACAGCGGACGAAGGCGCGTTCGGCTCGCCGTCAGCGCAATTTCCGCTCGTCCAACTCGTCAATTTATATTGATTTTGCAGGTTTTGATAGACGACCGCCGTCGCCTGAGCTGATTTGTTATTTGATTTAACCGCCAGACACAGACGGTAATTCACACCGGCGACGATTTGTTTTTCCGCTTTTTCAACTGCAATCAACGTCACAGACGCGGTTTTTTGCTTTTTATTCTGCGCGGCGACGGCAAAATTTGCCGCGCCGACGACGGATTTGTCCGTTTTCGGCGCATCTCGAAAATCGCCGACCATCATTTGCGCCGAACAAATTGACGCGCTGAATATCAGCAGCCCGAAAGCGGCGAAAATTGCCGCCGACTGCAAATTTTTTCTCATAATTCGTGTAATTCCTGTCTTTAATAAATTTACGCACATAAAAATTAACTGAAAGAAAGTTAATTATCAATCTGTCGCAGACAAATACAATAAATAAAAAGGGAAAACGAAGATTATATTCTTCATTTCCCCGAATTTTGTATTTCTAATTTTATATCAGTTTCGGCTAATCGGTTCCGGCATCGAGCAGATTAATTTTTTGAAACACGTATTTATCCGGCGACCACAAACGAGCGACCCAAAACCACTGCATCATTCCGAGAACAAACAGAAAAATGGTGCTGAGATAAACTCCTTCGGCAGAAAGCGGATTGATGCCGAGATAATAGTTTGCCAGGACGACCACCGGAATTGCAAAAAGACTGCACGGCACAGACAAAACCAGCATCAGCGCGTTTGAAACGTAAATCGCGTATCGAAGATTTTGCGAATCGTCACCGAACCACATAAGAATTATCGAAATCATCGAAAAAATTCCGAATGCCAGCCAGATGTATTTCAAATTTGATTTATTGTTCATTTTTTTCCTCCTGAAATTTGATTACCGGTTAGACACCTCTTTCGATTGATTTGTTCCCGAATTGAAAAAATTTATTCATCGCTCCGATCAATAATCGCAATTCATCGCTCATTCGTGCCGAAAATAGTTTCCCTTTCGCAATTTATTTGATTCGACTTTCGGCGGGTTCAGAAATTATTCGCTCAATTCGGCGAGCATTATGGAACTCGCGCTTTGATCTTCGCGGGCGTAGAGAATCTTTTTGCCGTCGGGGGAAACGGCGAGATTCGAGTAATAAAGAAGCGGAGGTTTTTTCATCGCGGCAGCGTCTTTTGTTAGTTTTGAGGCAAAATCAAAAAATTTGATTTGAAACGGCGACTGGGTTGTAAAATCTGTGTAATAAACACCGTTGGCGGCGACCGTCCACGAACGCCAGTTTCCGGCTTCGGCGAGTTCGGGAATGACTTTTTCGTCGCTTCCGTCCGTTCCGACGCTCCACAAACCGGGTTTTCCGACACCTTTTGAATAGATAATTTTTGCGCCGTCAGGGGCGGCAAACATTTCAAACGCGCCTTTTCGGGTGATTTGCGAAGCATCGCCGCCGCCGCCGGGCATTTTCCAGATTTGGTCATCGCCCGAACGATTTGAGCTGAAAAAAATCCACTTTCCGTCCGCACTCCACGCGGGCAGCGAATTTTGTTGAGCGTTTTCGGTCAGTCGCCGCGGCGTGCCGCCGTTTACCGAAATTGTATAAATATCGCTGCCGCCCGCGATTTGAGCGTCGTAAACGATAAATTTTCCGTCGGGCGAAAAACGCGGACTGCCCGCCGATTCTTTGGTGTCGGTCAACTGACGCTGATTTTTGCCGTCCGCGTCGGCGAGCCAGATTTCGTAGTTTCCGGTGCGGTCCGAAGCGAAAACGATTTGGCTGCCGTCGGGCGAAAACTGCGGGCTGTGATCGGCGCGAGTCGAACGAATCAAAGGGCGCGGCGGCGCATTCGCCTCAAATTCCCAGATATTTTCGTCCGTCGTGTTTTCGACAAACGCGACGATTTTTCCGTCTGGGGAAATCGCCAGATTGTCCATATCTTTACTGCCCGTCGGAATTATCTGCGGTTCGCTTTTTTCATCGAGCGAAATCTGCCACAAACTGAGCTGGTTGCCGGTGCGATAGGATGTGAAAAATAATTTTCGGCTGTCGTTGTTCCAATCCAAACCGTAAATTCGCGTGTCGTCAAAAGTGATTTGGCGCGGTTCGCCGCCTTCCGCCGGAACGACAAAAATCTCGCGGCGGAAACTGCTGAAATACCGAATAAACGCCAGCGATTTGCCGTCGGGCGAAAAGCGCGGCGAAAGATCAACGGCGGGATTTTCGGGCGTGGTGAATTGAGTTTTTTCGCCGTTCGCCAAATTTATCAAATAAATTCCGGCTTTTTTCTCGCTCAAATCGAGATTCGCGGCGGCGAGATATTTGCCGTCGGGAGAGAAGGAAAGACTGGCGAAACCGACGTTATCATCGAGCTGCCGTTCCGCGCCGCCGAGCGCGGGAATCAAAAATATTTCGTTGCGGTTCGGAAAATTGCGAACGAACGCGATGGATTTTCCGTCGGGCGAAAACGTCGGGTTTATTTCGTCCGTTTCGGTGTTCGTCAGGCGCATCGGTTCGCCCGCGCCGACGAGTTTGACGTAAATATCTAAATTTCCGCCGTCAATTCCGCCGTCCCAACTGTACGCGATCTGTTTGCCGTCGGGCGAAAAAGACGGCGAAGTTTCGCGTCCGGGCAAACCGGAAAACGGCGCGATTTTAGAGGCGAGAATCGGATTCGAGCGGTTTCGGGAAAGATAAGCGTAATAACCGGAAACAGCCAGCGCGGAGAAAATCAGCAAAATCGGGATCAGCCAGAGCATCGAAATTTGTTTATTCAGAGGCGCGGGCAGTGCTTTTATCTTCGGCGTTTCGACAATTTTCCCGTCAATAAACGAAATTTCGTTTTCGTTCGACGACGGCACAAATTCGATGCTTTCTTCGATTTGAAATTCCTGAATAATTTGTTCCGTAATGACGAACGCGGGTTCCGGCGATTTGGTGATTTCGGGCAGAAAACGGTAGCCGAGTTTCGGCAACGTTTCGATAATTTGGCGATCATCAGCGTCGTGCGCGGCGAGTTTTTTTCTGAGCCACGAAATATTGCGCGTCAGCGTTCCTTCTTCGACAAACGTATCTTTCCAGACAGTTTCGAGCAATTGGTTTTTCTCAACCACCTGTCCGGCGTTCTCAACCAGCAGAAAAAGCACCTCGAATTCCTTCGGGGTCAGCGGAATAATCTCTTCCCCGCACGACAAGCGACGTTTTTCAACATCGAGCCTGAATTGGGAAAATTCATAAAACTCTTGTGTTTGCTTATCTTTCACACTATCCGAAATTCTATCCGAAAAATTTTCCGATTTTTTATCAGGACTTTTTGAACTGCTTTTTGTTAATTTGTCGTCAGGCGATGAACGAATTTAATCGAACACTTTTCAGTTTACCAAAAATCTGATGAAAATCACGCGAAAAATAAATATTTACGTTAAAACGCAGCGCAATTTTATTGTTCGACGGAAAGCGGCGGACGGATTCATCTTTTGCGAAAAATGCGCCGCGCCGATGATTTCGGCGCATTCATCAGCCGATTGATGCGGGCGAGATTCATTTCGCGGAAACCGAAAATTACGAAGTTGACGTTTGTCCGTTATCAATCAGACGAATTTTGGATTGGGCGAACGAAAAAAAGGAAAGTCAACAGACGGGAAAAACACAATAAATTTAATAAGGGAAAAACTAATGAAAAAAACAATAAACAATCTATTCGCCGCGGCGATAGTTTTAATGGCGGCGGCGACCTTCGCGGGCGCGGCGACTTTGACGGTCACGAACACGGACGACGACGGCACGGGCAATTTGCGGGCGGCGATCACGAGCGCGAATGCCGCCGCCGACGCGGACACGATTGTTTTCGCCTCGCCGCTGTTCAATACGGCGCAGACGATTGACTTGACGAGCGGGCAGTTGTTAATCACCAATCCGCTGACCATCACGGGAACCGGCGCACGGCTACTCACCGTGCGGCGCAGCTCCACAGCATCACGGTTTCGCATATTTACCATCAACAGCACCGCCAACACGGTTCGCATTTCGGGCATGACAATCTCAAATGGCGATGACAGTTCCAGTCCCGGTTCACCAATCGGCGGCGTTAATAACAATGGGGCTTTGCTGACGCTCGACGGTGTGACGGTTTCCGGCAATAAAGGGCGGGGCGTTAATGGTTCAAGCGTCGGAACAATGACGATCTTGAATTCGACGATTAGCAATAACACTGGTGTTGGTGTGTTTGTTAGAGGTGCAGCGACCGATATCGCCAACACGACCATTTCCGGCAACGACGGCACCAATGATTTTGGATTTGGTGGGATTTACGTGTTCAACAGTATGGCTAATATGAATAACGTCACCGTGACGAACAATACTCCGAATGGCGTTTCTAACGATAGAAACACAGGGACTCTGAATATTCGCAACAGCCTTATCAGCGGAAATGCCAACAATATGGACGTAAACGGCGCGTTCGTCTCAAACGGCAACAATCTGATCGGCAACACGGCGAACAGCACGGGATTCACGCAGCCGACCGACAAAACCAACGTCGCCGCCAACCTCGCCGCACTCGCTAACAACGGCGGGCAAACCGACACGCACGCTTTGAACGTAGGCAGTCCGGCGATTGACGCGGGCAACAACTGCGTCGTCAACCAAAGCTGCGGCACAAACAATCCGCCCGTCGCGCTGACGACCGACCAGCGCGGCGCGGGCTTTGCGCGGCAGAACGGCACGGCGGTTGACATCGGCGCGTTCGAGTCGGCGGCACCGACTGCCGCATCGGTAACACTCAGCGGACGCGCCGTTACGTCAACGGGGCGCGGCATCAGAAATGTGATAATTCAAATGACGGACGCGAGCGGCACGACGCGGACGGCGATGACTTCGGCGTTCGGCTATTACCGTTTTAACGATGTCGCGGCGGGCGCAACCTACATTCTGACGGCGCGTGGCAAAACCTACCGGTTCGATCAGCCGACGCAGGTGGTCAGCCTCAGCGAAGACGCGGCGGAAATCAACTTCGTGGCGTATCCGTTCGGTAGAATGAAGTAAATTTATTCGGCGAATTGATGACGAAAAAGAGCTTTAATGCGATTAAGAAATACGGAAGACGTATTATCCGCGAGTGCATTTCCATCAAAAGAATGCACTCGCTCAAATTAAAAACAATTGAGGAGAAAACAATGAAAAGTCTAAAATTTACGATAGTTACAATCCTGATGATGAGTTTCGCGGCAACCGCCCAAGCTCAAATTAAATATGCGGCGGGCGGCGAATCTTTTTTTAATATTCTGTCACCGGTGAATTTTTTTGACGGAAGCAGTCGCTGCGCCGATGTGAAAACGCCGCTGACCGATGCGGAGATTGATGAAATCGTGAAGATTCACAACCGGGTTCGCGCCGATGTCGGAACCGCGCCGCTGAAATGGAACTGCGATTTAGCCAAATTTGCTCAGGACTGGGCGCAAAAAGATACTAATGTACACAGCCCCGAAACGCAGCGCAATCAAATATTCAAAGGCAGCAGTGCCGGAGAAAATTTGGCGGTTATTTCAACTCCGACGGCGACAGTCGCTGAACTGCAGCAAGGCTGGATTGACGAAAAGCAGTTTTATGACGGAGCCAAACACACCTGCGCGGCGGGCAAAGAATGCGGACATTATACGCAGATGGTTTGGAAAGCAAGCACTGACATCGGCTGCGGAATTATTCGCAACGGCAGTTCGATGGGAGTGGAACTCAAAGGACAGGTCAGCTATATCGTCTGCATTTACAACCCCGGCGGAAATATGGAAGGTGAAAAACCTCATTAAAATGTCGCCGAATAAAATCGAAAAAAAATTATGAAAAGCAATTTTTTGTTTGTGCCGCTGGTGCTGTTGATTGCGGCGCAGGCATTCAGCATCTTCGCTCAGGACGGCGGTCAGCCAATTGCGGGAGCGGACAACTACAAATATCAGAAGGATGCCGACGGTCGGGACTGTTACATTTATGACCGCTACGTTTTCAAGACGGTTTCCTCGCCGGGAAACGGAGTTTATATCAACGTCTATCAAAATAATTCCGGCAAATTGACTGCCAAAGTCTGCGAAACCGGACTCGCCAAACCGTATCTGGTCGTCAAAGATTCGGACAGTCAATTTTTTAACGGATCGGTCGGCGACAAACTAATTATTGACGACGGAACCGGACCGGATATAAGAATACTGAGAATAGTTGATCTGAAAACGAAAAAAACCGTTTTTACGGCAGATGTTCACGAGACCGGGAAAATAACGGGCAAAAGATTTCTGACATTTTCCGAGATTTCCAAAACCAAACGACCGTCCGGCGAATGTCCACAGTCAAAAGAATGGAAAAACTCCGGTTTAAGCATCGGCTGGGTGCGTGAAGTCAAACTCGATTTGCGAACATTGAAAAAATCAGCCGCCGGAAAAATCTCCTGCGCGGCTTTTCAATGAGCAGCGATTCGATTTTTGAGGGAAAACATCAGGCAGAACGCACAAAAAGACGTTTTTTTACACCGAGCAGAAACGATGCAAACTCGTAAAACCCTTTTGTTTGTTCATCTTTCACGCTATCCGAAGTTTTATCCGAAAAATTTCCGATTTTTTATCAGGACTTTTGGGAGTCTTCCGTGTAAATTTTGCTCAAGTAACACCAAACAGTGAAATTGAACAGTTCAAGGTTACCTTAAAACAAACGAGTAATGCGGTTTCAATGTAATACAAGATTTGTTTGATCAGAGGAAATCAGCCGCTTGGATGGAATACTATTTCAAATTTTAGAGGACAGGAGAATAATTTTATATGTTTAAGTTCAAAAACTACGGCGCACTGATCGCATTTGCGCTTTTTACTATGGCGGGCATCTTCAGCATCGAGGTAAATGCCCAAACGAACAATTCAAAAATCGAAACGGTGGTGCTGGAGAAAATGGGCGAAATGAAAACGGTCGAATACTCGCTCGCGCCCGGTGAAACCAAAGAAATTGCCGTCATAGATTCAAAAACCGGCAGTCATATATTTATCAAATCTTCACAACAGGGAGTGCCTTCCGAAAATTCGTCGGCGAAAACCGGAACAACACCTCAGGTAATAAACAGTTCGGTAATCACTACGGAACAGTATGGATTGGTCAAAGTTCCGGCGAAAACCAACTGGATGCTGAAAAAAGACGGCAAAGACGCGGCAAGCGGCAGCGACGCTTACGAATACGGAACGACAACGGCTAACACCGCCAGACTTAACACTAAATTTGATGCCGATACCACGCCGGTTTTGCCGCCGGGAAGGTATATCATCTCGATTAAATGTATTCAGGATAAGCCGTGCGAAGATAAGCTGACAATCGGCTACACGGTCGGAATCGCTCCTGATGCCGCCAATTTAGAGCCGTAAGAAATTGTTCTGCGGTTAAAGCGAAAAAGTCCGATGAAACTCTGCATTTAATTCGAGGTTTTTACCAAACCGGCTTTCGTCAAATTTCAAATATTAAAACAGACTAAGGAACGTGCAAAAAATAACTTATAAAAGATTAAATTTCTAAGGCAGAAGCCCGCGCGTGAGCCTCGGCGCAGACTGTGAACGCACCTTGCGCCCTTGCTCACGCGCGGGCTTCCGCCCACAGATTCGTTACAAGTTATTTTTGCACGTTCCTAAGGAATAAAACGACAATGAAAAAAACAACACTAATGAAAACGCTAACCATCAGTTTATTAAAGGAATAAAACGACAATGAAAAAAACAACACTAATGAAAACGCTAACCATCAGTTTATTAACCGCCGCGTTCTGGCTGGCGGGCGCGGCGGGCGGCGCGGCGGCGCAGGCGACTTTTACGGTCACGAAAACGGCGGACACGAACGGGACTTGCGTGTCGGGTGTCAATTGCAGTTTGCGCGAAGCAATCGCGGCGGCGAACGCCGTGGCGACGAACGACACGATTAACTTTGCGATTCCGGCGAACGGCGCGGACTGCGCGGGGGGCGTTTGCACGATAACCTTGACGCTCGGCGAGTTGGCGGTTAACAACGCGGGCAACTTGACGATAACGAACGCGGGCGGCACGACGGGCATCGTGGTTTCGGGCAACAACACGAGCCGCGTCTTTTTTGTGAACAGCGGCGCGAACCTCACGCTCAACAACTTGACGGTAACGCGCGGCAACGGCACGGGAACGACGGACACGAGGTTTAACGGCTTTGGCGGCGGCATTGTTATCCGCGGCACGTTGACGATGACGAACTCGACCGTCAGCGGCAACTCGGCGAGTCAAGGCGGCGGCATTTACAACCAAGGCACGCTGACGGTGACGAACTCGACAATCAGCGGCAACTCGGCGCAAGGAATCGCCGGCGGCATTTACAACGACGGCACGCTGACGGTAACGAACTCGACCGTCAGCGGCAACAACTCGGCGCAAATAGGCGGCGGCATTTTCAACACAGACGGCACGCTGACGGTAACGAACTCAACGATCAGCGGTAACTCGGCGCAATCAATCGCCGGCGGCATTTACAACAACGGCACGCTGACGGTGACGAACTCGACCGTCAGCAGCAACTCGGCGCAAACAGGCAGCGGCATTTACAACGAAAAACCCTTCGACACACCCATCACGGCGAATCTGGGCAACACCATCGTCGCCGCCAACACCGCGACCGGCAGTGCGCCTGATTTTTCGGGAACAATCACGTCGCAAGGCTACAACCTCATCGGCAACAACAGCGGCGCGACCATCACCGGCACGACGACCGGCAACCAAATCGGCACGAGCGCGAATCCGATTAACCCGCTGCTCGCCCCGCTCGCCAACAACGGCGGACAAACGCAAACGCGCGCCCTGCAAACCGGCTCGCCTGCCATTGACAAAGGCAACTCAACGCTGACAACCGACCAGCGCGGCTTCACCCGTCCGATTGACGACCCGAACTCTCCGAACGGCACGGGCAACCTCGCCGACATCGGCGCGTTTGAAGTGCAGGCGCCGACGGCGGCGGGCGTGTCGGTCAGCGGGCGCGTTCTAATCGGCAAACGCGGTTTGACCAACGCGACGGTTTATCTGACAAATCAGAACGGTGAAACGCTGACGAGCCGCACGACGGCGTTCGGTTATTACCATTTCGACGATGTTGAAGCGGGACAAAACGCCATTTTAACGGTCGTTTCCAAGCGGTATCGGTTTGAGCCGAAAGTCATCAATTTAACCGAGGACTTGACGAATTTCGATTTCAACTTTTATCAGAGTCCGACACTTTTGCAGAGCGAATTAAACGGCACAAAATTGCAGAAGTAAGACGCTTTTCAGATAGAAACTGCGTTTCGGATAATGCAGAAAACCGCACGAAGTAAGGGCGCAGCGACCCGCTTACTTCGTGCGTGTTTCTTCACTTGCACAGTTTCTAAATAAAATTTGACACTTCAACCAATTTCTTGAATACGGGTTTAATTCATCAAAGCCTTATATTTGCAGGTCTTTACGCTATCCGAAATTTTATCCGAAAAATTTTCCGATTTTTTATCAGGACTTTTTCGGGCATTTTATGTCAATCTCGCTCAAGCAACGCCGATCATTAGAGTCGGATATTTTAAGTTCATCTAAAACGAATGAAAATTATAAAGAAGACACACATTCTGGTTGAAACGAAACGGGAGATCATCGTCAGCCAAAAGCAATCGCCGCCCGACGAGCAGATCGTCTGTGAAAAGTGCGGCGGACAAATGATGACGGCGCAAACGGCGGCAGCTTTATTAGGAATCAATATTCGTGAAATTTACCGGCTGATTGAAAATGAAAACTTTCGTTTTTCAGACACTCAACTGGAAGTAACGCATATTTGTTCGAGTGCGATCAGCCGAATTTCGCAAAAAGATTAAGTGACAAAATTTTAGAATACTTAACGAGGCGGGTCTTAAACTCGGAAAAAGAGTCATAAGCTCGATAAAAAATGAAGAAAACGATAAAAAATTGGATATTGTTCGCTAATTTCGGCACATTACTGCTTGATGCCAAACCACCGGAAAACGTCAACACGAGGTCGCAAAACGGTGCGCGATTTTTCAAATAACGAGAGCAATTACACATAATTTTAGAAGGAAAAACTATCAGGCACCGTAGGTGCGGAGACATGAAGAAAAAGAGGACGCAGCAAATTGTTGAAACTAAACAATCGGATTCTCGATACTGCGTTTCAAAAAAGGAAGAACTTTATGAAAAAAATAACTAAATTTTACACTTTACTCGCCATTCTGATAATGGGCGGCGCAGTTTTTGCGGGAATTACATTAAAATCCCGCATCGGCAGTTTATTTTCCGGTTCGGAACGTTCGGAAAAACGGGAATATCTGCGTCAAGCCGATCTTGGCGAAGGTTCGGAAGAAAATGAAGAAGGCGAAGAGGCTTTTGAACACACGAGCTGGTTTTTGAAGCAGCGGCTTTTCGGTTTGGGAGAAATTCCTGCAAAGGCGCGTGAAAGAGCCAAAGATCAAGCCGACGCGATTGCGCCGCCGCTTGATGACGGGCGACTTGCGCCGACTGCCGCGTGGTCGCTGGTCGGACCGCAGCCGCTCGATTCGTTTCTCAGCACAGCGGCTTACGGCGATGCCAGCGGGCGCATCAACTGGGTCGCCGTCAGTCCGACGGACGGCAACATCGTTTTGCTCGGCACGGCGACGGGCGGCATCTGGCGTTCGACCAATGCGCTTGCCGACGACAGCAGTCAGGTCGTTTTCACGCCGGTTTCGGATAATCAGGTTGATTTGGCAGTCGGTTCGATTGCCTTTGCGCCGTCGAATCCGACTATTGTTTACGCGGCGATGGGCGACCGCGACAACGCTTATTTCGGCACGGGCATTTTGAAATCAACCGATTCCGGCGCGACGTGGACGAAGATCAACACGACCGGACTGCCCGATAAAGGTTTCAGTCTCAGAATCGCGGTCAATGCGATTGATCCGAACACCCTTTTTGTGGTGCGCGGCGAACCTTCCAATCAAGCCAGAAATGTTCCGGCATTGACTTTCGATACGGGATTATATCGTTCGACCGACGGCGGCGTAACGTGGACGAAAACGCTCGACGGCAAGGTTTCCGATGCAGTTTACCGACCTGCTGACAACGGAATAACAGTTACCGGCTCCGTTATATATGCGACCGTGATCGGCGGCGGGACGGGAGTGACACCCGGATTTTACAAATCAAGAGACGGCGGAGCAACTTTTACCCGGAGAACGAATACCATTCTGCCGGACTTTACCACCGCGACGGATTATCGTATTTCCGTCGGCAGTTTTTCAAGTCGCTATCTTCACCTTTACGGCGGCAAAGGCGCAGTTGACGCATCGAATAACCCTCCGTCTCCGGCGGTTCCGGCAGATTTGAAGCTGGTCGTCATCAGGGATAATGAAGGAACTCCCAGCGAAGACGTTAGGTATACAACAATCAGCCTGACCGCGAGCCAGATTGATCCCGCGCAGTTCGGTTACAACACATATCTGGTCGGCGATCCTTCAAACAACACTACGCTTTTCGTCGGTTCGCGCGATGTTTACAAATTTGTCATCAATAATAGTAATGCTAACAATGATAGTACCATCGCATCCACTACCAATCTGACCAACGGATTCACTTATAATGCGGGAACGATGAAATACGATGTGACGGAGCAAGGCTCGAAAGTTCACGCCGATCAGCAGCAGCTCGCCTTTGTCGGAACCAACAACGCTCAATTTTTTGCTGCCCACGACGGCGGCGTTTCGCGCACGCTCGATTCCGGTGCGACATTTACCAAAAATTTGAATCGCACGCTTTCGCTGGATCAAATAGTCGGCTTGAGCGTCAAACCGAATGATTCCGACAGAATTTATGCCGGAGCGCAGGACAACGGCACGCAGCGGCGCGCAAGCGGCACAAACTGGGAGGAAATGCTGGGCGGCGACGGCGGGCGAAATCGTCTTGTTCCGACTGATTTTACAAAATTGTATGTCAACAGCACGAAGGGTATGTTTGCCCGCATCGAAAACGCCGAAACAGCGACCGGAGCAAACGGCGCAGACCCGACAAACGATGTAACTCTCGCCGATCCCTCGGCAAACGGGCATCGCATCTCGTTTTACCCGCCGGTAGAAACCAACGGCACGGACGCAACCTTGTATGTCGGCACGGAAACGCTGGCGGTCTGCACCGCTTGCGGAACGACGACCGGCAGTTGGGCGTATCCGGCAAACGGCAACGGGCAGGATTTGACCAAAGGCGGAATGGACTACATCAACGCGATGGCAGTGCAAAAACTGGCGGACAGCGGCGTTCCGGCGATTTACACCGGCTCCGAAGAAGGCGCGTTCTGGGTCAGACAAACCGGCAGCCAGACATTTACGGATCGTTCGGCGATTTTAAGTGCCGCCGTCGGCGGAGATCGTTTCATCACGAGCATTAAAATGGATTTAACCGATCCGTCAATCGCGTATATTACCGTTTCCGGTTTCGGCACGACGAATCACGTTCTCCGGTCAACCGCTTATGGCGCAACGATTACGCGGCTGAATTTTTCGGTTGATATTCCGGTCAACGATTTCGTGACTGATCCGGTTACTCCGACGACATTCTACATCGGCACGGACATCGGCATTTTCCGGTCAACTGATTCGGGCGCGACCTTTAATAGTTTCAACGACGGACTGCCGCCGGTCATCGTGATGCGTCTCGCCACCACGAACGTCAACGGCACTTTTACGAGCCGACCTAAATCATCGGATAAAACAAGTTCTTTAACAAAAGAAGGTTTCAAATTCGGCGAAACAGCGAATCGGATCGAAGCACCGACGATAGTAACAAACAGCATTGTCGCAGCAACTTACGGGCGCAGCGTTTACCAAAACGTCATCGCCGGAGCGACCGCCGCGCCGGTCTCGATTTCCGGTCGGGTTGTTTCATTATTCGGCAGAGGCATATCAGGTGCCAGAGTTACTTCAACCGATCAAAGCGGCATTACCCGAACAGCCCGCACTAATCCGTTCGGTTATTACCAATTCGATGAAGTTGCGGCGGGTGAAACATACATTTTCAATGTTTCGCACAAAAGCTACCGATTTGCGGCTCGCGCCGTTTCCGTCAGCGAAAATCTCGACAGTTTCGATTTCGTCGCCGAAAAATAATTAGCGGGAAATTGCAATCTGATACGAAAAAAGGCATCCGACGGGATGCCTTTTTTCGCGCCTTTCTATATCGTTCCGGTTTCTACACCAAAACAAACATTGCGAAAAAAGTTTTCAACGCAAAAGCCTGCACACTGTAAGGACATTAAGAACTGCGCTCTTACTTCATGCGGGCTTCTGCATTTTTCGCAAGCCAAATTATTAAAACTACTATTTCAAAAGTTCCGCCGCCAAAAAGCCCAGATAAGTGCCGAGCGCGTTGCCGATTGTTCCGGCGAGCAGACCGGGCAGATGCAAATCGGGACGACCGAGACTGGCGGCGCAGACCGGCGCGCTCGTTGCGCCGCCGATGGTTGGCGTTTGAGGCGACTGAAATCACGTCCCGATCCTATTTCAGCGAACCGCCGACGACGAAAAGAATCGTTCCGTGCAGAAAAATAATTATCGTCACCCAAATTGAAAGTACCCCGGCGGCGTTTCCGCAATTTAACCGAGGACTTGACGAATTTCGATTTCAACTTTTATCAGAGTCCGACACTTTTGCAGAGCGAATTAGATGGCACGAAGTTGCAGAAGTAATACGCTTTTCAGATAGAAACTGCGTTTCGGATAATGCAGAAACGCGCACGAAGTAAGGGCGCAGCGACCCGCTTACTTCGTGCGTGTTTCTTCACTTGCACAGTTTCTAAATAAAATTTGACACTTCAACCAATTTCTTGAATACGGGTTTAATTCATCAAAGCCTTATATTTGCAGGTCTTTACGCTATCCGAAATTTTATCCGAAAAATTTTCCGATTTTTTATCAGGACTTTTTCGGGCATTTTATGTCAATCTCGCTCAAGCAACGCCGATCATTAGAGTCGGATATTTTAAGTTCATCTAAAACGAATGAAAATTATAAAGAAGACACACATTCTGGTTGAAACGAAACGGGAGATCATCGTCAGCCAAAAGCAATCGCCGCCCGACGAGCAGATCGTCTGTGAAAAGTGCGGCGGACAAATGATGACGGCGCAGACGGCGGCAGCTTTATTAGGAATCAATATTCGTGAAATTTACCGGCTGATCGAAAATGAAAACTTTCATTTTTCAGACACTCAACTGGAAGTAACGCATATTTGTTCGAGTGAGATCAGCCGAATTTCGCAAAAAGATTAAGTGACAAAATGAAAAATAAATTAGAAAAGATTACTGGAGGAACTATGAAAACACACAATATTCTGAAAAAATACATTTCAGTTTTAACTTTCTTGACAATCGTTCTGGCATTATTGCAGCTTACGGCTTTCGCCGGCGGCAAAAGAAGTAAAGACGATACGAAAAAAGCAGCTAAATCAATGCAGCAAAAAACTTTATGGAAACAAGTCGAGCGTGAAAGCGTTCAATTACTCAGCGCGGAGCCGCGTCTGCCGGAAAAATATCTGGTTTTTCGGCTCAACCAACCGTCTTTGAAAAATTCGCTCGCGGAACTGCCGCTCCAAAACACGGATGCGGCGCAGAAAAGTCCGCTTGTAATGGAAGTTCCGATGCCGGACGGTTCGATTCAGCGTTTCCGTATGGAAGAAACGCAGGTTCTCGCGCCGCATCTTGCCGCTGAATTTCCCGATTGGAAAACTTTTACCGGTTACGGCATTGATAATCCGCAAGCCGTCGGGCAATTCGACTGGAATATCAACGGCTTTCACGGCTACGTTTCGACCGGCAGAGATACGGTGATGATTGACCCGTATCAAAAAGGCGACACGGAAAATTATCTGGTTTACAACAAATCCGATTACGGCGCACCCGACACTGAATTTTACTGCAACGTCGAAAAAACGATGAAGAAAATCACTGAAACGGATTACAAAACCGATTTTCTGCCGGACGCGCCGGAATTTACGTTCGGCGCAGCCGTCCGCACCTACCGGATCGCTATTGCGACGACCGGCGAATGGTCGCGCAACGCCGCCGGTTATACCGGTGCGGAAACTCCGGTTACAATTCGGCAGCGCGCACTCGCCGTCGTGACGACGACGGTCAATCGTTTGAACGGAATTTATATTCGTGAACTCGCTTCCCAGTTTCAAATAGTCAATCCGAGTGTTGCTAACACCCAGAGAACTATTAATTTCGACGATCCGGCGACAGATCCGTATGTCAATATGGACACCAATGCAGAGCTGAACACTAATCAAACGACGCTTGATAATCGCGTCGGCACAAATAACTACGACATCGGACATCTTTACGGCACGGGCGGTGGCGGCGTGGCGACTTCGCCTTCGCTCTGTGCTGCCGGATTCAAAGCGCAGGGGTATTCGGCACGCAACACGAATACGGGCGATCCATTCGTCGTTGATTACGTCGCGCACGAAATCGGGCATCAATTCGGCGCGAGCCATACTTATAACAACCTTGATCCCGGTGCAAATGATACCTGCACAACGCGCAGTGCCGCAAATGCTTTTGAAGTGGCGAGCGGCGCGACGATTATGTCTTACGTCGGCATTTGCGCCAGTCGAAATTTACAGCAGTATGTTGACACCGGATTTCCATCATTTCACATCAGAAGTTTGACGCAAATTAACACTAATGTTACCAATCCGAACGGCGATGTTCAGCAGACCGGCTGCGGCACGGCTTCGGGAACGAACAATGCTCCGACCGTCAGCGCGGGCGCGGCGTTTACGATTCCGCGTTTGACTCCGTTCACCTTAACGGCGACCGGCGCGGACGCGGACGGCGGCGATGTCGCCAATCTGCTTTATTCGTGGGAAGAATACGACGTTGCGGCAGCGGCGAGCGGCGTGGCGGGAACTCCGCCGGGAACTTACGATGTTGATAACGACGGCGTTCTGCGTCCGCTGCTTCGTCCTTATTCGCCGGTTTCAGATAACACACGCACATTTCCGAGTCTGACGTTCATTTTAAATCCGCAGAACAACGATCAAACGGCGAACGTCAACGGTGTCGCCAGTAATCAGCCGGTTTTAACTTATACGGGAACGCATCCGACGGGAAAACCGGGCGCGGTTTGCGAAGCGGGAATGACCTGCGTCGTCGGTGAACGTCTGCCGACCGTCAGCCGCACGATGAATTTCCGCGTTTCCCTGCGCGACCAGCGCGGCGGCGTGATGGATGCCGGAACGACCGTGACGATTGCGGGCGGCGCGGGACCTTTTCAGGTAACTGTGCAAAACACGCCGCAAGCAACTGCTAAATCGGAATCTTTGCTTGCGCCGGAAGCGACGTGGCAGGGCGGCTCAACGCAAACCGTTACGTGGGATATTGCAGAAACGAACGCCGCGCCGGTCAACGCGGCAAACGTCAATATTCTGTTGTCAACCGACGGCGGGCAGACGTTCCCGATTACGCTTGCCGCCAATACGCCGAACGACGGAGCCGAAAATATTACCGTTCCGAACAATGCAACGACGACGGCAAGAATCAAGGTTGAAGCGGTCGGAAATATCTTCTTTGATATCAACAACGCGAACTTTACGATTACCGCGCAGCCGACTGCCGCGCCGGTTTCGGTTGCCGGTCGTGTTTTAGATTTCTTCGGCAGAGGCGTGTCCGGTGCCACTGTAAAATTGACTGACCAAAACGGAACGGCACAAACTGCCCGTACAAATCCTTTTGGTTATTATCAATTTAGTGAAGTTGCGGCGGGAGAAACATACATTTTCAATGTTTCGCACAAACGTTTCCGATTTTCAGCTCGCGCCGTTTCCGTCAGCGAAAATCTCGACAGTTTCGATTTCGTCGCCGAAAAATAATTAGCGGGAAATTGCAATCTGACACGAAAAAAGGCATCCGGCGGGATGCCTTTTTTTCGCGCCTTTTTCGCACTGTTCCTGCTTCTGTCATTCCTGAAACTTTTTGAAGACCTGACATTTTGACGAATTATTAAAATTACTATTTCAAAAGTTCCGCCGCCAAAAACCCCAGATAAGTGCCGAGCGCGTTGCCGATTGTTCCGACGAGCAGACCGGGCAACTGCAAATCGGGACGACCGAGACTGGCGGCGCAGACCGGTGCGCTCGTTGCGCCGCCGATGTTCGCGTTTGAGGCGACTGAAATCACGTCCCAATCCTGTTTCAGCAAACCGCCGACGACGAAAAGAATCGTTCCGTGCAGAAAAATAATTATCGTCACCCAAATAAGAAGAATTCCGGCGGCGTTTCCGCTGTTCATCAAAGCCGCGATGTCGCAATACGCGCCGATGACGGCGAGAAACAGCATTATCAGCAAGTAACCTAAAATTCTGCCGCCTTGCAGTTTTTGGACGAACGGAATCTGCGCGAAGACGAGCGCGAGCGTCGTTAAAACGATAATCGAAGGCAGTCCGGGAACTAAAGCCGCGATTTTTGCCGAAACGAAAAGCGTTCCGAAACCGAGCGCGAGCAGCATCGCCAAATCTTTTAAATTGATGCTGTTCGGTTTTTGAATCATCTGTTCGCGGATTTCTTCATCGGAAAGTCCTTGCAGATGCGGCGGAATACTTCTTTGACGCGGGAAAAACTTTTGCAAAAGCGGCGGCAAAAGCAGCGTTAAAATCAGCCAGACGGTCGTCAAAATATTGTCCACCGCATTGACCGCCGCATACAAAACGCCGTCTTTATTGACATCGTAAGCCAGCGCGACGGCGTTCAGATTCGCGCTGCCGCCCGTGTAAGTTCCGACATACATTCCGGCAACCGCATTGGCAAGATGAAAATGATTTTGCGGCGCGACGATTTTATAACCGATAATCGCCGCCAAAGTCGTCGCCATTGAGCCGAGCAAAAACATCAAAAGCATCGGAAGTCCGGCAAACTTCAAATCTTTGAGTTTTACTTCCAAAAGCAAAAAGAAAATCCCAATCGGCGCGGCATACCCGAAAATCCCGTCATACAAAGGCGGCGCGTTGTATGACGAAGGAATCACGCCCAAATTCGCCAAAATCGCGGCGGCGATAATGATAATCAGCACCGAACCGATGTGTTTGAAAAACTTAAACTCCGCCAGCCATTCGGAAATCACGATCAGCAACAACAAAATGGCGGCGATATAAACCGGCTCTTGGATAAATGGCATATTAGAATAGTTTTTTATTTTGTTCGGAACGCTCGAATTCTATACTTTTTGGAATAAAAAAACTAGCTAATCTTTGATAAAATGCAGTAAAGACTTCGTGGTATAATTTTGCTGTAAATTTACTCTATTCGATAAAATATATGACAACAGATTTCCTAACCGGCACGGTCAAAGGTCCGGGCGAGATGCCGCACGAGTATCTTTTTATCACCAAAGACAACGAGAAAACGCGCATCGGCGAGTTTGTTTATTATCAGGCGAAAGTCGGCGACAAGGAACGGCGAATTATCGGCACGATTAAAGGCAGAAAGCTCGTGCGGAATTTGCCGGATGCTTTTTTGTCCGATCCGAACACGCCGCCTTCGATGGTTTCGTCGTTGATTGGTTTGGATGGCGACGGCTGCGAGATTTATGAGATTCAGGTGGAAACCATCGGGTTTTTCGACACGACCGTCAAAGATTTTAACAATCCGCGCATTCCGCCAAATCCGGGGCAAGCCGTTTTTCTGGCTTCGTCGGAGACGCTTTCGGCGATGTTGAGCGCGAAAAAGCAGTCGGAAACCGGTTCGGCGCACATCGGTTCGCTGCTGACGCGCGAGGCGGGCGAAGTGCCGATTGTGCTGTCGGTCAAAGATGTCGTTTCGACGCATCTGGCGATTTTGGCTTCGACGGGTTCGGGGAAATCTTACACGGCGGGCGTTTTTATCGAGGAATTGATGCAGCCGCACAACGGCGCGGCGGTTTTGATCGTTGATCCGCACGGCGAATATCACACGATGCAGTCAATTCACGCGCACGAAAATTTTGTCCGCGAAGGTTATCAGCCGGAAGTCAAAATCTACACGCCCGACAAAATCAAAGTGCGCTTTTCGACTTTGACCGAAGCCGACGTGAAATATCTTTTGCCCGAAGGCACGAGCGACAAAATGGCGCATTTTCTGTCGCAGGCGTTTCGCAGTTTGAACGAAAGATTGAAAGCCGAACGCCGCGCCGATTACGCCTACGCTTACCACGATTTGCGCGACGAAGTGAACGCGCAAAAATACGGCGACGAATCGAAAAAAGACGGTTCGGGCGGCAACGTCTCTTCGATTGACGGTTTGCTGTGGCGAATGGATTCGCGTTTCGACCGCGACAACACGATTTTTTCGGCGAGCGAACAGATCGAATTAAACGAACTTTTCAAACCCGGACGCTGCACGATTCTGCAATTATCCGACATCGAACAGCACGAACAGCAGGTCATTGTCGGCACGCTTCTGCGGCGCATCAACAAAGCCCGAATGATGGCGACGCGCGGCGAAACCCCGAAAGAATCGGGCGATGTCGTCAACTATCCGGTTTTCACATTATTAGAAGAAGCACACCGTTTCGCGCCCGCCGGAGCGAGCGTCGTGTCAACCAACATCTTAAAACAAATCCTCTCCGAAGGCAGAAAATTCGGAGTCGGCATCGGACTAATCACGCAGCGACCGGGCAAATTAGACCAAGATGTCCTGTCGCAATGTATGACGCAAATCATTATGCGAATCGTCAACCCGATTGACCAGCAAACCGTCGCCCAATCCGTCGAAGGCGCAGGTCGCGCGATGCTCGCCGAACTCCCCGCGCTCACCAAAGGACAGGCGATAATCTCCGGTGTCGGCATCAACACGCCCGTAATGTGTCGAATTCGCTCAAGATTAACCCAACACGGCGGCGAAACCTTCGACGCGCCGACCGAATGGATGAAATATCACTCGCCCGATTCACAGGAAAAACGCGAACAGGATAACGCGCCTTATTTGAAGCCTAGTTCGGATAAAAAGCCCGAGAAGATTGGAAATATTCGGATTTAATTGTGAAATATGGAAACAGATAAAGTAAAAAAAAGGTTATTAAGTCACGTTGAATCTATCTTTATAGAAAAAGAAGGGTGTAAAATACAAGCAGTTACAATTGCGGGAAAAGTATTTGATAAAGAGGTAACTAATATTTTTAATTTTTTAGATTTTGTAACTAAATCGGCAGGCGTAGCAAACGATTTACTGAAGCAAATTCAATTTAATGAAATAGAACAAAATACTGAGGAAAATAAAACAAACCAACAAACTCAATTTTATAATAGATGGATCGGCTATTCACAATTGTTTCTTCAAATGATTATTTGTCGCTTAGTTGATAATTATTCCAGTTATTTATCGGATGTAATACGCGAAATAATTCCTTCAAAGCCTGAAATACTTAAATCAGGTGAACAAGTCAAGCTAGACTATATATTGCAGTTTGACACAATGTCTGATTTTTTAACGGACTTGACAGAAAGAAAGGTTACAAATCTTAGTTATAGTGGATTTCTAGAAATAGAAAAATGGTGCGTTGATAAATTAGGATTATCGCTTGTCGAAAACGATGATGAACGTAACAATTTAATTGAGCTTATAGAAACAAGAAATATATTTGTTCACAATAGAGGAAAAATAGGAGATAAATATATTAAAAATGTGTCTAATACAGATTTTATATTAGGGCAAGAGAGAATTATTGACCTTGATTATCTAATTCGGGTGATACCTTTAGTTTTGGGATGTGGGCTTAAATTTGATGAAAAGATTGCTGCTAAATTTAGCTTATCCAAGTAAATTTTCTCAATTAAATAAAAACTGAAACTATTGGAAAAACTGTTGTCTTATTTCAAAGTTTGTATAGCTTAGTTTGCTAAAAAATGAATTGTCGAGAAAAATTTATGCCCAAAATCAACCGTAGTATTCAATTTTTATTTTTGATGTTTACTCTTTCGCTTATATCGAATTTTGTAACGGCACAATCTAACACGGACAAAGAAGATGAAAACAACAATCAAATGTCGTTGCAAGGTCTAATCGAAGCAGTTTTGATTGATGGTCAACCAGCTTTGAAAATACTTAGTCGTAAGGATGGTTCGACGGTAGTTAAACTCCAAAAACGTGATGGAGAAGATTCTTTAGTTTTCAATATTCATAAAATTTATAATAGTTTCGGCAAATTATATGTTACTAAAACAAAAATAATATATGTGCCAGATGATGGAAATAAACAATACTTTAATGTAGATAAAACAAAAATCAAGCAAATAGAATTAAAAAACAGGTGGAAGTAAGGAAAATTAACAACGTCAATATAGAATTTAACGGTGATGAAAAACCTGTTCTTGTTGCGTTTGAAAATTCTAATGAGTTTTCTGATGGTGGTAAACAAGCGTCGTTAGCAGCAAATAGTTTCCTGTTTCGGTCAATAAAAGATTTTGACTCATCACTTATAGAATTCAATAAATTAACGGAAAGTGTGCGTCCGAAAGACGAGGATGAAGAAGTTGAGGAAGAAGAAACAGAAGCCGATGTAAATGATAAGTATGACCGCTTCAAAGATGTAACGATTGTTTCAACTTCAAAAATGCTTGTGCGCGGAAATAAGCGTTCGATTCGCACTTACGCCGAATACAATTTCACAGGCAAAACTCAAGAGAAACCTGAAAAAGTTTCGCTTTATTTTTACGCTTCGGCGGCGCGTCCGCTTTTCCGTGAAGACAATCTTGCACTTAATTTTTTGGTTGACGACAAGCGATTTTCCTTAGGCGAGATGAAATTGGCAGATGAAGAAAAAACAAAAACAGCGACAAAACAAACCGTCGTCATTACGTTGCCTTATGAAACATTCGAGCAAATCGCTAAAGGCAAAAAAGTCGAGTTTCAAATCGGAATGCTCGAATATAAATTAACCGATGTTCATCTCGAAGCATTTAGAAAACTTCTCACATACAAAATTGAAGAATAAGATTATGTGTTATCCAACTAAATTAAAAATCTCTCTTTTCCTGATTTTAGCAATCAATTTTCTGCTATATGTTTCTATTTCAGCACAACAAAATCAGCAAAGTTTATTTCTTGATGTTCCAAAAGGAAAGTTTGTCGTGCTGAAGATTCCAAGCAAGTTGATTGGTTTTGAAAGAGTTAGCACTTGGAGCGGCGATGTCAGTTACGGCGCGATTATTGAACAGTCCGAAAAAAGCGGAATTATGATTGGCGGTTTGACCGAATGGCGCACGGCAGGCTGGACTTTGATGCGTCAACTCACAATCGAAAAAGTTTCCCGCGAGAAAAATTATACTTTGGTTGAACTACGCGACCCTTTATTCAACATCAAACTTCGCTTTGATAATACAGTCAAAGATTTAAACGCGGCTTTTCGTGAAGTTGCTTTTGTCGGCTTGTTGTCGGAATTTGAAGCAAGTGATTATTATCAGAAAGAAATCGTTGGTAAAGTTCTTCCAAAAGTCTTTGATGGAAATTTGGCATCAATTCCAACCACCAGAAAATTAAATTTGTTGAAAGAATTAAAGTATGTTGATTCGGCAATTAAATCTGAAAAATATAAGGATAGTAATTATCTTTCGATTGATGTCGGCGGAGATACGGAAGTTTATAACACAATCCGCATTGACCAATCTCACCGCATCGGAAACTCACTAAATCAAAGAGTTCTTTCCTATTTCAAACGCATCGCCCGCATCATCAAATTTCATCCAGAGGTTGAAGGAATCAAAATTTCAATCTTAGTTCCTTACAAAAATTTCGTAACTGAACAATATAGTCAGCCAAGCTATGACAGAGTTGAAATTTACTCAACGATGGATGTTATTCAACAATTTGCCGATGATGAGTTAGATAATCAAGAATTTGTCGAAGAATCAATTTTACTTGTCAACGGAAACCGAATGCGGCTTTCAAACATTGAGTCTTTGTGAAGTTTTTGCGTTAAAATGCGTTTGAGAGGTGAAAATTATGACACATTCAATTGTTTTGGAAATTCCCGACAATATCTATCGGCGAATTGCGGAAGAAGCAGAAACAAAAAACCGTAAGATTGAAGAAATCGCGCTTGAGAAATTGGCGAAAGATGAATCGTTAAGTGTTGAAGAATTTGAAAAACTCGCTGACGAACTCGCTGATTTTGTCGACAAAAGTCTGCCCGCCGATTTTAAAGGATTGTCCAATTATGCGACGAGCCGCGAAGGAATTTACGAAGATCATTTATGATTTACGTTCCCGACACCAATAACTTACTGCGCTTCGCCATTCGCGCCGACGCACAACATCCTACTGTGCTTTCGGCAATCGGAAAACTAAAAGCAAACGGCGATAAAATTTACATTCTGCCGCAAACCTGCGTCGAATTCTGGAACGTCGCTACACGTCCGACGGCGCGAAACGGTTTTGGTCTTTCTGTTGGACAGGCAAATCATTCTCTGCGTCTTATCGAAAGAATTTTCCCGCTTTTGCCCGACGATAAAAATGTTCACAAAGAGTGGCGCAAGTTAGTTGTCAATTTCGGCGTTTCCGGCGTTCAAGTCCACGATGCAAGAATCGCAGCGGCAATGCTCGTTCATCAGGTTACACACATTTTAACTTTCAATACATCAGATTTCACGCGCTATTCAAATCTCGGAATAGTTGCCGTTGACCCGAAAACTATATAAAATCTTCGACGCGCCGACCGAATGGATGAATCGGCATTCGTCCGATTCATAGGAAAAACGCGAACAGGATAACGCCCCTTATTTGAAACCGAGTTCGGACAAAAAGCCGGAGAAGGTTGGGAATATTAGGATTTGATAATTTGTTTTTGGAAAAAATTACTATGGAACTTGTTTACCCTATTTATTTGGACACGCCAATGATGACAGCTTTTCTTGCTTCACTTGAAGGTGGAATTTTGGAGGAAGCTAATGTTGAAGGTAAAACTTCTAAAACAAAAGACACCTCCGGTAAGGTTTCCTTTGGTGCGAAAGTTTCAGGTTGGATTTCCAACCTTGCTGATATTAATGCTCAAGCGGATATTTCTAGACAAGTATCAGACAATTTGGAATCACAATATAAAGGAACTGTTAGATTTCCGAATGCTTCACTATTTATTAGACTGAGGAATTTGCTTATCGAAGAAAAAATCATTAAAAAAATTTCATCAAAAAAAGACCTTAATAAAATTTCTGTTGGGGATTTAGTCGAAATAAATGGAAATGCTCAACCAAGTCCTAATTATCAAATCAGTAAGGCTTTCAATCAATTAATCCCAATTGCAATCCCGGCGATTGAACTTGAAATAAAACAACTTGAATCGCAGTTGACCGACTTTAAGAAAATACCAACTAAAAATATAAAAGGCTCCAAGCAAGTCACAATTGGTGAAGAATCTTTTGACATATCTGAATTAAGTCGAATCTACGAAAATCAAATAAGAATTAAGCAAAATCAACTTGTAAATATTCAAGGAATTGAGAATGTTTCAAGCAGTTTATTCACTGAAGAAAGTGCTAGCAACATAATCTTTGAATCAGATAACTTTAAATCAGTTTGTAAAGTCTATTCTGCTTTTGCAAGAAATGAACGAATTGAAGAAATCTTCAATGCCAATTGGATTTGTTTAGGTAAAGTAATTGGAAAGTTAGAAGCCGAAGATTCATACGATTTGTTTAAAGGACTTCCGGTTGGTCTTTTAGCAAAAAATATATTTTCAAGTATGGTGGAAGGTCTAAAAACTGATGAGTTAGAAATTAGCGTGTCAGAACCAATAATTTCAGGTGAGGGATTGATAATAGCTACCTTAGCAATATTCGCTTAAATAATCTAATTGTTAATTTGTTCGACGCTTTCAGCGTCGGCGCGTTTATTGACATCGCAACCTACGGTTTCACCGCAGGCTGTGTTGTTTCTCGCCGTTGGCGACTTTAGAGCAGAATGTTTCGGTGAATATAAATTTAGGCGTTAAAATGTTTTCGCGGTAAAATGTGTTTGAGAGGTAAAGTTTTATGACACATTCAATCGTTTTAGAGGTTCCCGAAAATATTTATCGGCGGATTGTGGCAGAAGCCGAATCGAAAAAGCGTAAAGTCGAAGAAATCGCGCTTGAAAAATTGGCGAAAGTTGAACCGATGCAGGCTGCCGATTCACTCGATAAGTTTGTCGGCGCGTTCAGCAGTGATGTTCACGATTGGGCTGATAAACACGACGAATATATTGGTGAAGAATTAGCCGAAGATTTGAAGGTTAAACGATGAAAAAGATATTTGTTGACACTTCGGGTTGGGGAAACTTGGCTGATACTGTGCAGGAATTTCAGAGGGTGTCAGGAATTTTGTGTAAGTTGGTGTAATTCTGCCAAGTTGATTCTGTCCTCAAACATAATGGCAAATTGATTCATCGCTAATCCCCAGTTCGGAATGGGCATTGTCCACTTTTTCGCGGCGTTTTTCAACCCCAGATATAACAATTTGAGACACGCTTCTTCGGATGGAAAACTGCCTCTGGTTTTGGTGATTTTCCGCAAGCTCATATTTAACGATTCAATGGCATTGGTGGTATAAATCGCTTTACGAATCTCATTCGTAAACTGGAACATCGGCTCAATTCGAGTCCAATTCTCGCGCCACGATTTGGCAATCAACGGATAGCGGGAATCCCATTTTTCGGCAAATAAATCTAATGCTAAGAGTGCTTCTTCGGTGGTGGCTGCCGTGTAAATCGCCTTCAAATCAGAAGCTATTTCTTTTCTCTCTTGATAACCGACAAAGGCAAGCGAATTTCTAATTTGATAAACGATGCAGGTTTGCGTAATCGTCTGTGGATAAACAGCTTCAATCGCTTCCGGGAAGCCTTTCAAACCATCTACACAACAAATAAAAATATCTTCCAAACCCCGGGTTTTGAGTTCGGTTAAGACCGTCAACCAAAACGCGCGCTCCTTCATTTTCGCTCACCCACAAGCCCAAACATTCTTTGCGACCTAGTAAATTAACCCCAATTGCCACATACACGGCTCGTTTTTGCACTATTTTGTCTTTCCGAATATTGATGCGTAGCGCGTCCAAGAAAACTATCGGATAAATCTTACTCAACGGACGATTCTGCCATTGCACGACTTCCGCTTGAATTTCTTCGGTAACAGTTGAAATTAGTTGCGGTGAAATTTCCACACCATAGATTTCTTGCAGATGTGCTTGAATATCGCGGGTTGATAATCCGCGTGAATACAACGAAATGATGTTTTCGTCAAACCCGTCAAATCGCCGTTGATGCTTTTCAATAATGATTGGCTCAAATTCTCCGGCACCGCCAGCGTGGAACTTCTAGCTCCAGTTCGCCGGCTGAACTTTTGACCTTTTTGCTAGTCGTTCCATTGCGGCGATTAGATTGCTCCTGTGGAGCAATCTCGTGTTTTGAGTAACCAAGTTGATGCGTCAACTCAGCGTTCATCGCCCGCTCCAGTAATTGTTTGGTTAATTGTTTAAGTAAGCCGTTTTCACCTAATAAATCTTCAGGATTTTGGTAATCTTTAATTAGTTCGTCAAGAAGTTCTTTTCTAATAGTCATCGTGTAAATCTCCTTTAATTTATAAATTCCGATTTACACAAAATTCCTGATACCCTCGAATTTCACGAGCAAACCAAATTTATTTATGAAAGCGCGAAACAAAACGGTTCGCGTTTCGTGACGACCAATTATGTAATCGCCGAACTCGTCGCGCTTTTCTCGAGTCCTCTGCGAATCCGCGTTTGAAAAGCATCGGTTATATCGAAAGCATTAAATCTTCTTTGCTGGTTGACATCATTCACATTGACGAAGTTTCAGATGCGAAATCGTGAGAATTGCTTTCAAATCGCGCCGATAAAAATTGGAGTTTGGTTGATTGTTCCAGTTTTGTCGTAATGCGCGAGAGCGGGATTTCTGAAGCATTAACTGCCGATCATCATTTTGAGCAGGCAGGTTTTGTGAGACTGTTAAAATAATTTCCCATTCGCACATCAACACGCCCGTAATGTGCCGCATCCGTTCGAGATTAACCCAACACGGCGGCGAAACCTTCGACGCGCCGACCGAATGGATGAACTGGCATTCGTCCGATTCGCAGGAAAAACGCGAACAGGAAAATGAGCCGTATCTAAACCGAGTTCGGATAAAAAGCCGAAAATGAAAGAGGCAGCGCATAAAGATTTTCGGTTCATAATGGATTGATTTGAAATACAAACAAGCAGAAGCGCATTTTCGTTTGATAACTCTTTTTCTTTGGAGTAACTTTAACTTTATCAGCGGTAAAGGGCAGATAAAAGGTTGTTAAAGAAGTTGCGGCAAAATAAATGGTTTCCGGTGTTTTTGGCGGTCGTTTTGGTTTTATTGACGCTCGTCTCACGGCTTTGTGTCGCTTATTTTCTCGCCACCGATGAACCCGGCGACGGGGCGGTTTATTCGCAAATCGCTAAAAATCTGCTCGACCGGAAGGTTTATTCGATAGAAACCGAAGCTCCGTTTTCGCCGACTTTGATTCGTCTGCCTGGACAGCCGCTGTTGATCGCCGCCGTTTTCGGCGTTTTCGGGCGCGGCAATGACACGGCGGTTCGCATTGTCGAGGCGTTTTTTGATACGGCGACCTGCGTGATCGCCGCGCTGCTGGCGTTTTTGTGGACGGAAGACGAAGAACGCCGCCGGAAAAACGCTTTTTGGACGTTTATTCTCGTTTCTTTATGCCCGTTTGTCGTCATTTACGCCGCAACGCTGCTGACCGAAACGCTGACGACTTTTTTGATGGCGGCGATGACTTTGACGGCGACGCTGGCGTTTAAATCTGCGGGCGCGAAAAAAACTCTGCTGTGGTGGATTACAACCGGATTACTGGCGGGCGCAGCGGTTTTGCTGAGACCCGACAGCGGACTTTTCGCCGCCGGAATCGGATTGACGCTCGTTATTTCCGGTTTGTTTCTGCGCGGTGAAAACTCACCGAAATTTATTAAAAGATTGATTGCGGTCGGTTGGAAAGGCGCAGTTTTTTCGGCGGCGTTTGTTTTGATGCTCGCGCCGTGGACGGTTCGCAATTATCGCGTGTTCGGCGTTTTTCAGCCGCTCGCGCCGGCGCACGCCGAGATGCCGGGCGAATTTGTCGCACACGGCTACGACCGCTGGCTGCGAACGTGGATTGATGATTCGCATTTTATCGAACCGATGCTTTGGAATCTCGATGAAAAGCCGATTTCCATCAATAAAGTTCCCGCCCGAACCTTCGATTCAAATGAAGAACGCGCGCGTGTCGCGGCTCTGCTCGACCAGTATAATCATCCGCCGGGCAGTGAAAATCAAACTGTCGCGGCGCAGTCCGGCGACGATTCCGCCGATGATTCGGCAAGTTCCGACGACGACAAAAGCGACGATTCTTCGGATGACAGCGCGAATTCGGATGATAATAACAGCGGCGACAATAATCAGGCTGACAAATCGGATGACGACAGCGGCGGCGGCGATCAATCCGGCGACGATGACGATGATGATAAACAAAACGCGGTTAAAATGACACCGGAAATTGACGCGGGATTTGCGGCGATTGCCGATGAAAGAATTTTGCGCTCGCCGCTGCGCTATTATTTGTTTTTGCCCGCCAAACGCGCCGCCGCGCTGTGGTTCGACTCGCATTCGCTGTATTATCCGTTCGGCGGGCAGATTTCGCCGATTGGTAATTTGGATTACGACGAGCATCAGCAAATCTGGCTGCCGCTGTTCACTATTTTGATGTGGATTTACACGCTGCTCGCGGTTGGCGGCGTAATTTTTCTGTGGCGCGGTCGAACGAACAAAAATACTCTGCGCTGGCTGGTTTTGCTGGGTTTAATGACATTGCCGCGTATCGCTTTTCTTTCGAGCATCGAAAATCCCGAACCGCGCTACGTCGTCGAACTTGTTGTTTTCGCGGCGATTTTGGGCGGCATTTTTCTCGGCAATTGGCGATTGAAAAAAACTCGGACGGAAAACATTTTCGATTTCCAACCGCCGCCGAATCGTTTGCTCGCGCTCGACGTTTTTCGCGGAATCACCATCGCCGCAATGGTTTTAGTCAACGATCCGGGAACGTGGAGCGCGATTTATCCGCCGCTCGAACACGCCGAATGGAACGGCGCGACACCGACCGATGTGATCTTTCCGTTTTTTCTTTTCATCGTCGGCGTTTCGATCACGTTCGCGCTCGGCAGACGGGTTGAAACGGGAAATATCAATCGCGCGATTTATCTGAAAATTTTCAAACGGGCGATAATAATTTTCGCGCTCGGCATTTTTCTGCAAATTTTTCCGCTTTATAATATCTGGCAAGCCGAATGGTTTGATCCGGCAGAAACGCGGATAATGGGAGTTTTGCAGCGCATCGCCGTCTGTTATCTTGCCGCCGCGCTGATTTTTTTGCACACCAATTGGAAAAAACAGACGATCATCGTCGTCGTCATTCTGCTGGTTTACTGGGCATTAATGACTTTAATCAATGTTCCGGGCTGTGACGCGGCGACTTTTAACGATAAATTCTGCAATCTCGCGGCATATCTCGACCGCGCGATTTTGACGAAAAATCACATCTGGAATCAGTCGAAAATCTACGACCCGGAAGGAATTCTTTCGACGATTCCGGCGGTGGCGACGACTTTGATCGGCGTTTTGACCGGACATTGGCTGCGAAGCGATAATGAAAATACGAAAAAAGCGGCGAAAATGATTTTTGCCGGCGTTGGTCTGACGTTCGTCGGCTGGGTTTGGAGTTTTCTGCTGCCGCTCAATAAATCGTTGTGGACGAGTTCGTATGTCGCTTATACGGCAGGTTTAGCGTTGTGTTTTCTGGCTTTCTGCTACTGGCTGATTGACATCAAAGGTTACAAAAAATGGTCGCTGCCGTTCGTTGTTTTCGGCACGAACGCGATTGCTTTGTATGTCGGTTCTTCGATAATGGGCGCGATTTTAAACATCGTCGAGGTCGAAGTTTCGCCGGACAACGCGATTTCATTGCAGGAAATGATTTTCGACAAAGTTTTTCTCCCGCTCGTTGCGCCCGCCGACGCGTCGCTGCTGTATGCGATTTCGTTCGTTGTGTTATGGTGGTTTTTAATGTGGCTGCTTTACCGGAAACGTATTTTTATAAAAATTTAACTTGAATTGACATTCGTAGTATGCCGGAAATTATCAACAACCAGCGCAAAATAAAATTTGATCGGAAAACTTTTCAAATCTTTGCCGAAAAAATTTTGGAAAAAGTCGGCGAAGCGGAAAATAAAGATTTCACCGTCGCCTTTATTGCGGACAAAAAAATGCGCGAATTGAACGATAATTTTCGCGGCAAAAACGCGACGACCGATGTTTTGTCGTTCCCGTTTAAAGCCGACGAATTTGAAACGGAAGCCGACCATCTCGGCGATATTGCGATTTCAACCGAACAAGCCGCACGGCAGGCGGCGGAAAATAATCTCGATTTTGAAACGGAAATTAAACAGCTTATTCTGCACGGCGTGCTGCATTTGTGCGGTTACGACCACGAAACCGACGACGGCGAAATGAATAAACGCGAACTCGAACTGCGTGATAAACTTGGGATTTGAAGATGTCAATCGTCAATCGTCAATCATCAATCGTGAGGAGAAGAGTTAAGATTACGTTTTGGGACATTGTAAATTATGACGGCAAAATTTGATTATTCGCTCGATTATAAAAATCTGGATTTGCGAAAACAGCCGGAATTTTATCGTGTCGGAAAGGGTGAACAGGGAGTTTTGCTCGTTGAACCGTATAAGAGTGAAATTTTACCGTTTTGGAGATTCAAAACGCCGGAAATCGCCGCCGAATCGAGCGCGAAAATTTACGAACTTTTTCTCGAATACAAAAAGCAGAGAGATTTCGTCGGAATGGATATGGCGCGAAAATTTTTGCAGATGGGCATCACGCGGGCGCGGCGTTATGCCAATCACAAATCCGGGCGCAAATATAAAAAAGGAACGAAGGAAGTTTTGCCAATTGAAGAGGATAAAGTGAAAGCCGAATCCGCGAAAATCTTTTCGGAGAAATATTATCTCGCCAAAAATGATGAGATTTATCAGGAATTAATGAAGGAACACAAGGAAAAATATGGCGATTGAAATCGAGAAAAAATTTACGTTGTCAAACGATCAGCGCGAACAGATTCTGGCGCGTCTGGAAGAAATCGGCGCGCAGTTTACCGGCGAAGATTTTGAAGAAAACATCATTTACGGCGGCGGAATTCTGCACGAAAAAGGCGCGGTTCTGCGCGTTCGGAAAATTGCCGACCGCACGATTTTAAATTACAAAGAACCTGTTCCGAACGCTTCGGCTTACAAACAGCGCGCCGAATACGAAACGAAAGTTGAAAACGCCGACGAGCTTGAAAGTATCATTGAAAGTTTGGGTTTTACGAAAACTTTAGTTTACGAAAAACGGCGAAAAAAGTGGAATTTTCGCAGTGCGGAAATCGTTTTAGATGAATTGCCGTTCGGAATTTATATGGAAATAGAAGGTTCGATCACGGCAATTGCCGAAGCGGAAATGCTTCTCGACGCGGAAAATCTCGAAGAAGAAAATGAAACTTATCCGCACCTGACCGAACGCTTCGGCGTGCGGGAAGAAAATTCAATCGAAGCGAGATTTGCATAATTTTCTTGATTTTGTGCAAGTGTTTGGGTTATTATCGTTCTATAAATTAAGTTTTAATCAAGGAGAAATACAGTAATGAAAAAACACGTCGTCGGATTTATACTTTTCAATTTGATCGTCGGAACAAGCGCGATAATTGCGGCTTTGTTTTATGAAATGCCGAAAATTGACAGCGTTGATGTTCCCGAAACGCCGGTAATTTATACGAGAAGCTGCTGGAGAATGAGAAAAAATCTTCAGAGTCCGCAGGTGAATGCCAAAATTACGCAAGCCGTTTTCAATGAAAATACCGATCAGCTTGATATGGATTTATTTTTAGAGCGCAAAAATCATTCGACGGAAAATGTGAGCGTCAGTCTTCAATTTTTCGTCAAAGACGGAAATCAGACTCGTTATCTGGCAACCGAAACATTTAATTTAACGCCTGATTTCGACCTTGACGACAAAGCCGCGCAGAGCGTTACATTTTCTTATAAATGGCTGGACGATTTGAAATCACACGAAAATCTTTATATTGTTCCGCAAACGGCGGCGACGGAAAATTACACCAGACTCGCGCCGCGTTTTGACGAAGCAAGTGCTGCTCCGGTGACGGTCGTTGACGGCAATTAACATTTTTCGGTAAAATTTTATGACGCGTAAAAAGCTGCTCTCGAGCGGCTTTTTTCTTTGCAAGTTATTTTTTGTGATTCGTTCTATTCGTCAAACAGGAGTTAGTTTTGAATTTTAGATTTGGAATTATTTGGAGGAATTATGAAAAATAAAACTATAAGTTATCGTTTGATCGGATTCTGCCTGATGTCGGCTTTTCTGATTTCAGCCTGCTCGGTTGCCGAAAAAAGCACGTCAGTCAACAGACAAGTTATGCGGGAAAATACAAGTTCCGCGATGAATTCAAATATGGCATCAGCCGCGCCGGAAATGAACGGCGATGAATATTATAACGAAGATTCAACCGCCGGGGAAAAATACGCGGAGATTGACGAAAATCCGTTTCTCGAAACTTCGCGCGCGCCGCTTTCGACCTTTTCGATTGACGTTGACACGGCTTCTTACGCCAATGTTCGCCGTTATTTAAACGACGGAATGCTGCCGCCGAAAGATGCCGTTCGCATCGAAGAACTCGTCAATTATTTTGAATACGATTATCCGCAGCCGATTGGCGACGTGCCGTTTTCGGTGACGACGGAATCGGCGACCGCGCCTTGGAACGCGAAGCATAGAATAGTTTCCGTCGGATTGCAGGGCAAAAAAATGTCGCTCGACGATGTGCCGCCGTCGAATCTGGTGTTTCTGATAGACGTTTCCGGTTCGATGAACGATGCGCGAAAACTTCCGCTTTTGAAAGACGCTTTGCGAATTTTGGTTAATCAATTGACGAGCAAAGACCGCGTGGCAATCGTCGTTTACGCCGGCTCCAGCGGTTTGGTTCTGCCTTCGACGAACAATCGCAATGAGATTTTGAACGCGCTTAATAATTTGAGCGCGGGCGGTTCAACTAACGGCGGCGAAGGAATTCAGCTTGCGTATAACGTCGCGCAGGAAAATTTCATCAAAAACGGCAATAATCGCGTGATTCTGGCGACCGACGGTGATTTTAATGTCGGGCTTTCGAGTGATGACGAACTCGTCCGAATGATCGAACAGAAACGACAGAGCGGAATTTCGCTGTCGGTGCTGGGTTTCGGAACCGGCAACACCAACGATTCGATGATGGAAAAACTCGCCGACAAAGGCAACGGCAATTACGCCTATATTGATTCGCAGGAAGAAGCGTTGAAATCGCTCGGCCCGCAGGTCGCCGGAACGCTGTTCACCATCGCCAAAGATGTCAAAATTCAGGTCGAATTTAACCCAGCGAAAGTTGCCGGTTATCGCCTGATTGGTTACGAAAATCGTCTGCTCGCTAATCGTGATTTTAATGATGACCGAAAAGACGCGGGCGAAATCGGCGCGGGACATTCGGTGACGGCACTTTACGAAATCGTTCCCGCCGGACAAAGCGTTGGAAATGACGGAATCGAATTAAAATACGGCAAAGTTCAGCCTTCGGAATCAAATTTCAGCGACGAACTTTTAACCGTCAAACTGCGTTACAAAGAGCCGAACCAATCGAAGAGCCGATTGCTGACGCAGGGTTTGCTGGACAGAGGAAACACCATCGAAAACGCTTCAGACAACTTGAGATTCGCCTCGTCGGTCGCTGAATTCGGAATGATTTTGCGGGATTCGCGCTACAAAGAAAATGCGAGCTTCGCAAATGTGTCGAACTTGGCGCAGAGTTCGCTCGGAAGCGATTTGAGAGATTACCGCCGCGACTTTCTAAATCTCGTCGGGAAGGCGAAACGACTGAAGAGTTGAGATTGCAGATTGCAGATTGCAGATTCCAGATTCCAGATTCCAGGTTCTCTGAGGTGTGCGAATTCATACGCAGACTTCCGCTAATTTGGAATTTGGAATCTGCAATCTGCAATCTGGAATTATTTCCTAACGATCTGCAAAATGTCCTGGATAATGCCGTCCGGCTCAAACGGTTTGGTGTGATATTTTTGAAAGCCTGCGCTGTACGCTTTTGTCTTGTTGTCGTTGGAAGCAAAGGCACTTAGCGCGAGCGCGGGAATTTCTCCGCCGTTTTCGGCAGTCAGTTTTCGGATGCGCCCGATCAGCGAATAACCGTCTTCATTCGGCATCGCCAAATCCGAAACGATCACATCCGGCAGTCTTTCATCCGATTCGCGCAGCAGATTCATCGCTTCCTGCGCCGATTCCGCGCTTTGCACATTCGCGCCGCTTTGTTCCAAAAGCAAATGCAGAACTTCACGCGAATCCGGGTCGTCTTCAACCACCAGAATTTTGATTCCGCTCAGATATTTAGTTTCTTTTGATTCGGTTGCATCGGATTCATCAATTTCGGGTCGTTCGCCGATTTCCGTTCCGCACAAAGGCAACGTAACGGTGAAGATTGAACCTTTTCCAATGCCTGCGCTTGCCGCTTCTATTACGCCCTGATGTTTCTCGACCAGAATTTTGACGATTGATAAGCCGAGTCCCAAACCGCTACGGTCGAGCGATGTTTTTTCGTCGCCCTGCCGAAACTGCCGGAAAATGTCCGGCAATGCGCCCGAACTGATTCCCTGTCCGTCGTCTGTAACGACAACTTTGACGCTTTTATCATCTGATTGAAGGTTGATTTGAACGCTGCCGCCTTCGCCGGTAAATTTCAGCGCGTTGGAAAGCAGATTTGTAAAAATTTGCTGAAGCCGCATTGTGTCGCCGTAAACCTGAATGTTTTCCGCGTCGAAGGAAAATTTAAGGGCGATTTTTTTGGATTCGGCGGCAGGCTGCTGTGAATTATAGACGGTTTTTACGATTTCATAAAGATTCACTGGGCGCAGTTCAAGCCGCAGTTTGCCCGATGAAACGCGTGCCGAATCAACCAAATCTTCAATCAGTTTAGCCTGCGAACGCGCGCTTTTTTCGATGGTTTCCAGCGCGCTGATTCTCGTTTCTTCGTCAACCTCTTTGGTCAGCAGAATTTTCGACCAGCCGAGAATGGCGTTCAGCGGCGAACGCAGTTCGTGCGAGACAACGGCGAGAAAAAAATCTTTGGCGCGGTTGGCTTCTTCGGCTTCGTCACGCGCTTTTTTCTCGCGGGCGTAAACTTTTGAAAGTTCTTCGTTGGCGACTTTTTTATCGGTAATTCGCCTGACCACGCCCATCATAATTTTAGGATCGCCTTCGTCATCCAAATAAGTTTTGCCGCGCGCGGCGATCCATTGAATATTGGTGTCATCGTAAATCACCCGATATTCGATATTGTATTCCCTGCCGTGAAGCTGTGATTCGTGCAGGGCGGCGGAAACCCGCGAACGGTCGTCCGGGTGAACTATTTTAACAATGGAATCTAGGGTCAGCACATCGTTCGGCGAAATTTCAAAAAGCTGATTGCATTTCGGCGTGGAATAAATTACATCCTTCGACAAATCCCAATACCACAAACCGACTTCCGCATTTTCCGCCGCGTAGAGCAGATGTTCGCTGCGCTCTTTGTAATATTCGATTTCTTTTTCACGGGCGGTAACTTCCTGCGCGCAAAAGAAAATCTTTTCCACTTCGTCATTTTTTACAATCGGGTGCAGATACAATTCGATATTTATTATTTCGCCGGCACTGACCCGGAAATCTACCAAAATCTTCGCCCTATTGCCTTTTTCAGCTTCCGCGATAACATTATCAATTTGTTTTGAAATATGCTCGGACGATTGCCAGTAAACCGTTTCGGAAAATTTTTGACCGGTTAAAAGCGCAGGATCGGTCGCGGTTCTCTCGAAAACTTTACCTTCCAGGCTTTGAACGGAGCCTTTCGGTGAAAGAGTTCCGAAGAAGGCGAAAACATTTTTAAAAATTTCTGATATCTGGTTTTCCGGGATCATTTCCATTTTTATAACCTGTTATTTTAAGTCGGAATTTTTATTGGCGGCGCGTCCTCGGAATCGTCAGAATTAGGCTCGTTCGCAAAAATTATGACGGCGATAAACTTTTCAAATTTCAAATATTGTAGTGCGGAAAAACCCCGACTCCCGAATTACCGGAAATCGAGGCTTCTCAGCGAAATATGAACTGCTAATTTACTTGACAGTCGTTTTAAGACAGACTGACTGAAAATTTTAATTAAACAACTTTCCTGCCTGAAACCAGTCTGATAACCAAAACGACCAACGCGATAACTAAAAGTATATGAATCAAACCTCCGCCGACATTGGCGATAAATCCGAGTAACCATAAGACTACCAAAATAACGATGATTGTTTCCAACATAATTTTTCTCCCTTTTCGCTTTATTTTATTTAATCTGTTTCTTGCCTTGGGGCATTTTATAAAATACGTTTCAACTTTCGTGCCAAAAACTTAAGTCCAATTAACTAAACTACTTAAACATAACCTAATTTTCCGCTTATTATATTTAAGTATGAAAATGATACAAGAAAAAACGATGGGATATTGACTGCGGATGACAAAAATATCAAAAAAACGATAATCAAATACACTGTTCTAGTGTATCAAATCATTACAATACAATGTCCAAATATTTGACGTTGATAAATTAAGATCTCCCACAAAATCCTGTATTCACAACCTTTGTCGCCAATGGCACGAATTTTGCGGCGAAAAATATTAACTGTGCGAAATTAATGAAAATTAAAGTTATTTCGCACTAACAGATAAAGATAAGGGAGATAATTTTATGAGCGATTCAAATAATACCGCAGTTAAACAAGCTAAAAATGATGTTGACAACGCAAAAAGCGACGTTGCCGCCAAAGCTGGAGAAACGATTGATAAAGTAAAACAAGGAATTCAGACAAAGGTTGATCAATTGGGAGAAACTACCAATAATTATAAGGAAAAGGTTTCCGACAACCTTTCGAGCGCGTCGGAAAAAGTTCATCACGGTTCGGATACGGCACACGGATTTTTGAACGATAAAGCCGATGTTATTAATGATTACGCGCATCAAACTATCGAAAAAGCTAATGAAATAGGGCATCGCGCCGCTGATGTGCTGGCTAATTCTTCCGATTACATAAAAAATTTCGATGTTGCCGAAACGCGCCGTCAGGTTAAAGACACGATTAAGGAAAAACCCGAGTTGAGCATTGCCGTCGCCGCCGTTTTCGGGTTGCTGATCGGTTTGCTTATCAGCAGAAAAAAAGATTAATTCAAACTAAAA
The DNA here is from genome assembly GCA_965217575.1 of Pyrinomonadaceae bacterium. Lineage (GTDB taxonomy): Bacteria > Acidobacteriota > Blastocatellia > Pyrinomonadales > Pyrinomonadaceae. Next base: position 3,784,175 of record OZ244558.1, read on the forward strand.
TTAAGTTAAAAATGCTAATTCGGCTGTTCACAGCAGCGCGTATTAAATGCCGAGAGGTAAGTTGAAACGACTTACCTCTTTTTCCGTGCTGATCAGCCAAATTGTTCAGTCTGTTTTAGAAAATTTCGGGTTGCGATAATTTTTTTGTTACAATAAAACATTATTTGTAAAGATGTGAGAAATTAGGGGCGGTGTTGCGGTTGAACTTTACCTTTAGAATCCGCATTTCGCATTTTGAAATTCAATTTGATATAAAATATTTACTGAAACCTTATGGCAAGCAAAGCATTAATAATTGATGATGACGCGGCGACTTTAGATTTGATGAAGTTTAACTTAAAGTCCGAAGGCTTTGAAGTGACTACGGCGGAGCGCGGTGAAAAAGGCATTAAACTGGTCGAAGAAAATGAGTTTGACATTATTCTAACTGATTTGAATATGCCTGATTTCGACGGCATAGAAATGGTGCGCCGCTGTAAACAATTTGCGCCGGACACGGAAATCATAATGATTACCGGATTCAGTTCGACGGAAAAAGCCATCGAAGCGACGAAAGCGGGAGCATTCTATTTTCTCGAAAAGCCGGTCGAATTTGAAGAATTGCTCGTTTTGGTCGAAAAAGCCGTCGAACGTAAAAAACAAAAAGTTGAAATTAAAGAACTGCGCGACAAACTTTCCAGCCGCACCTCTTTTGAAGGCGTGATCGGCGGCAGCCGTTCGATGCAGGATATTTACGAAATAATTGAAAGCGTCGCCGAATCCGATGCGAATATTCTTATTCTGGGCGAATCGGGAACCGGCAAAGAAGTTATCGCCAACGCGATTCATTACAAAAGTCACCGCTCGAAAAAACCGTTCGTCAAACTAAATTGTTCGGCTCTGCCGAAAGACTTAATCGAATCCGAGCTTTTCGGACACAAAAAAGGTGCGTTTACCGGCGCGACCAGCGATAAGGAAGGATTTCTCGGACGCGCCGACGGCGGAAGTTTGCTGCTGGACGAAATCGGCGAAATGCCGATGAGTCTCCAGCCGAAACTGTTGCGGGTTTTACAGGAAAGAATATATTATCGGGTCGGCAGCGACAAGCCGCAGGAAGTTGATTTCAGACTGATTTCTTCGACTAACCGCAGCCCTTTTGAAGCGATAGCCGACGGAAATTTGCGCGAAGATTTATATTACCGCATCAATACCATCGAGATAAAAATTCCGCCGCTGCGGGAAAGAATGGACGACGTACCGATGCTCGCCGAACATTTTCTGCAAATTTACGCGGAAAAATACAAAAAGGATGAGTGCCGTTTTTCCGAAAGATCGTATAATCAGATGCTCAGTTATAACTGGCGCGGGAATGTGCGCGAACTTCAGCACGTTATTGAAAGAGCCGTTCTGCTTTCTAAAAACGGCGTGATTAACGAACTGAATGTTCCCGAAAATCTTGACGGAGCGATGTCATACGCCGATATTTCGAGAATGGAAAGCGCGGGAAACGGCAATTTGATAAAAATTAATCTGCCGGCTGACGGTTCCGAAGCCGGAATTGAAAAAAACGGTCACGGCGCGCTTTATCAGAAAAATTTGGAAGGCGAGCAGTTGTTTGAAGAAGTCGGGAAATACATCGTTGAAAAATTATCCGAACCCGAAGATGGCGAAGAGCAGAAAGATGTTTTCAATTCGATTGAAAACGGTGTTGTTTTAGCCGCGCTGAAACGTACCAACGGCAACAAACAAGCCGCCGCTAATCTTTTGGGTTTATATCGTCCGCGACTTTACGGAATGATTAAACGTCATAATCTGGAAGGAAAAATTGATAATTTATGATATTCTCGCGGACATCTGATTGAAGATAAATAATAAAGTAGGAAATGAGCGCATTTTAATCCGCGCTCATTTTTTGCAAAGCAAGCACCTCGTTGAGTATTATTTGGTCGCCGCCGGTGCTTTAATTTCGATATTAATGTCTCTGTCGTTTGTTTTGTTGCCCTGCAAAACAGTGAAATAGACGGCTCCCGCAATGATCGCCACGATAATCAAAGTGGTTATCGCCCAAATTAGATTATTTCCAGTGTTGTTTTCTTCTGACATTTAAATTATCTCCTTCTTAAATAATTTTAAAACTTTACCGGCAAAATTTCACAGCAAAATTAATGCCAAATCAGCCGTTTTATAAATACAACATTATGGAGCTTTTTAACAAGTAAGATTTTAATTTAATGCGGATTTGCAACAATTCAGGTCATTTTATCCGAAAATTTCAACGGGATATTTTAAAAAAATGAATAATCTAAACGCGCGATGCGCGATTTACACCTAAAAACGCCGTAATTTCAACGGCACAGCTATTGCGTTTAACCGATTATGTAATAAGGACAGCTTTATTATTTTATTTGTTTGATTTGCTCGGTAAACGAATTTGTGTCTAAGTTAAGTGAAAAATTAGTAAAAGATGAGGCGGCGAGACTACCCTATTTGTTTCTGGCTGTTTCTCTGCTGGTTACGATTGGAGTAACTTACAATTTTTACCAGAGTGCCAAAAACAAAGATACGCTCAGATTTAACAATGAAGTCGCGCGTATTCAACTGGCTGTCGAAAACAAGGTAAACTTATGTATCGCGCTGCTCAAAGGCGGGCGCGGATTTATCGAATCTACCGGCAAATTAGACCGTTCGACCTTCGCCAATTACGTTGAAAGTTTGGAACTCGGCGTGAATTACGCCGGTGTTCAGGGACTCGGTTACGATAAAATTGTCGCGCCCGGCGAGCGGGAAAACTTGGTCAAACAAATGAATTCGGAAGGTTTCTTTGATTTCCAGATGTTCCCCGAAACCGACCGCGAATCACGTCAGGCGATTATATATTTTGAGCCGCTCAACGAAAAAAACAGAAATATCATCGGTTTTGATATGTCAACCGAACAAAATCGGCGCGAAGCTTTGGAACGGGCGCGCGATTCGGGGAAATCGGCGGCGAGTGCCAACATCTTTTTGACGCAGACGGACGAAAATCAGAAAGAAACCGGTTTTTTGATTTATCTGCCGATTTACAAACACGGGAAAATTCCGCCGACGCTGGAAGAAAAAAGAAAAAACCTGACCGGCTATATTTACAGTCCTTTTCAGGCGGGCGAATTTCTCAAGGATATTGAAGCTAACGCTTCCAATTCCGATATTGCGATAAAAATTTACGACGGTGAAATAAAACCGGAAAATTTACTGGTGCAAACTTCGCAAAACCAGTACACGAACTTTACCGAACAAATCGAAAGAAAATATTCCGTTCAGGAAAATATTGATGTCGCGGGCAGAAACTGGACGATTAAATATGATTCGCTGCCGGAATTTGCCGCGCAGTCCAGCGTCGGCTGGACACCGCTAATTTTGCTCGGCGGTGTCGCTTTCAGTTTTCTGATGTTCGGAATGGCTTTCTGGGAAGCGTCGGCGCGAACTCAAATGCAGACCACGGCGGCTGAACTTTTCAAACTGGAACAGCAGAAACAGGGATTACTGGAAAAAGAGCAAAAAGCGCGGCAGGCGGCGGAACGCGCTAACAAAACCAAAGATGAATTTATCGCGGTCGTTTCGCACGAACTGAGAACTCCGCTCAATGCCATTGCCGGTTGGTCGAGAATATTAAAAACCGATAATTTATCGGGTAATACGAGAAAACTGGCTCTCGAAAAAGTTGACAAAAATTTGCGTCTCCAAACTCAATTGGTTGAAGAATTGCTGGAATATTCTCAGATTATTTCCGAAGGCATCAGTCTTGAAGGAAAGGAAGTGGTTTTTTCCAAAGTTTTCGAGCATTCATTTCAAAAAGCCGAAAAAACGGCGCAGGAAAAAAATATTGAATTTGTTAAAAACAATGAACTTAACGGACACACAATCTCCGGCGACGAAGAAAAAATCAAAGTGGTTATGAACAACCTGTTTTCAAACGCCATTAAATTTACAGACCAGGGCGGCAGGATTGAAACTTTTGTCAAAGAGAAAAACGGTCATATTCAAATGGTCGTCAAAGATAACGGAAAAGGCATCACCGCCGACTTTCTGCCGTATATTTTTGACCGCTTCAGACAAGATGACAATTCCAGCACGCGCATTTACGGCGGGTTGGGTTTAGGTTTAGCTATTTCCAACCACATCGTCAAACTTCATAACGGCAGCATCGAAGCCAACAGCGAAGGCGAGGGAAAGGGCGCGACTTTTATAGTGCGTTTTCCTTATAACAGAGATAATGGAAAATAAGTTTTTGTATTATTTCATTGCAATTTCTTATTAATATTCACCGCAAATTTTATTTCATTAAAGCTAAATCCTGAAAATAAAAGATTTAGCGACGTTATGCGTTTTCCGGCACGATTCTTGCACTATTCAACCTGTTTATGGAAGCGCAAGAAATCTTTTGACTTTTCAACTCTCCTTTCCACACTTACAAACTGCTTCTTTCATTATCACAAAAAAATAAAACAAGGAAAACTTTATGAGAAAAATTTTATTAAATTTATTTACTTTTGGATTACTGTCGCTTGGATTAATGGCGGGAACCGCAAATATTCAGGCGCAAAATCGTCCGTATCGCATAGCGGACAGAAATGTTCAGTATCTTCTTAACAGTATCGAAAGAAAAACGGATACGTTTAAGCGCGATTTAGACAGCGCGCTTGATAATAGTCGGCTGAACAACACCGATAACGAAGATAATGTGATGAATTATGTCACCGATTTCGAGAATTCAACCGACGCTTTGAAACAAAATTTCGACGCGAAAAAATCGGTCTCCGCCGACGTGGAAGATGTTCTGAATCGCGCCGCGTTTATCAATCGGTTTATGATGAATAACCGGCTGAATGCGATGGCGCAGAGAAGCTGGGCGAGCGTCCGAACCGATTTGAATACACTGGCGAATTATTATTCGGTCAGATGGAACTGGACAAATCCGGTCGCGGCGGCGAACAGCAGCACGGTCGTCAACTCGCCTAACCACGTTAATGACGCGACCATTAAAACGCTTCTGACCCGCATCGAAACCGAAACGGATAATTATAAACGAGCGTTAAATAACGCGCTTGACCGCAGCCGTCTGAACAATACCAACCGTGAAGATAACGTATTGGATTACGTGACCGAATTTGAAAACGCGACCGACCGGCTGAAACAGAATTTCGACGCGCGCCGGTCAACTGATTCGGATGTCCGCGAAGTTTTAAACCGCGCGTCATCCATTGATCAATTTATGCGTAACAACCGTTTGGCGGCAAATGCGGAACGTCAGTGGAATTTTTTATCGGCGGATTTGGGAACGCTGGCTAACTATTACAACGTCAATTGGGACAAAAATGCCGCGCCGGTCAATAATACGGCGGCAACCACGGTAAACACCGGCAGATCGCCCTACAATGTTAGCGAAACGAATGTTCGCGCGCTTTTGACGCGTCTCGAACAACGCACCGATACTTACAAACGCGATATGAACGTCGCGCTGGACCGCAGCGTTCTGAATAACACCGGAAGCGAACAGACGATTAACAGTTACATCGCCGAATTTGAAAAGGCGACCGATTCGCTGAAACAAAATTTCGATGCCCGCCGTTCAACTTCGGCGGATGTCGAGGAAGTCTTAAATCGCGCGTATTCGATTGACGGATTTATGCGTGATTACCGTTTTACGGCGGGTGCCGAAAGCGACTGGAAACTGCTGCGCTCCGACTTGAATACGCTCTCTAATTATTACAGTATCAATTTCGATTTCACCAATCGGCAGTATTCGCCGGTGAGCAAATTTGACGCGATGCTGACTGGAACTTACCGTTTGAACACGGCGCAGAGCGATAGTGTCGGCGAAGTCGTCGGCAGAGCGATCAATAATTATCCGGCGGCGCAGCGTGACAACGTTCAGAGAAATCTCGAAAGACGTTTAACGTCACCCGCGACGCTGGCGATTGAAAAAAGAGACAAACAGGTGATGGTCGGTTCGAGCAGTACGCCGCAAATCACTTTTACCGCCGACAATGTGGCGCGAACCGAAACGACCGGCAACGGACGCGCCATCAAAGTGACGGCAAACACTTATTATGACGGCGTGGCTTTGACTTACGAAGGCGACCGAATAAACGATTTTTACGTGAATTTTATCCCGATGAGCAACGGACAGTTAAAAGTTGTCCGCCGCGTCTATCTGGAAAACAGAAGCGACACGGTGACGGTCGCCAGCGTTTACGACAAAATCAGCGAAACCGCGCAGTTTTCAAACGTCAACGATAACAACAGCGGTCAGTATAATACCGGAAACACTCAGTCAAACGACTTTGTTATTCCGAACAACACACAGTTGACGACGGTTTTGAAATCGGCGATTTCGACGAAAGCGACGCAGACCGGCGACCGATTTTCAATGGAAGTGACTTCGCCGTCACAGTATAACGGCGCGATTATCGAAGGTCGCGTGACAAAAGCCGAACGTTCGGGACAGGTTTCCGGCAGAGCCAGCGTCTCTCTGGAATTTGACACGATTCGGCTGCCGAACGGTCAAACTTATCGTTTCGCCGGCATCGTTGACAACGTAAAATTGACGAGCGGCGAAAACGTTACCGTCAACAATGAAGGCAGCGTCCGCGATAACAACCAAACGACGAAAACGGTTCAGCGTGCCGGAATCGGCGCAGCGCTCGGCGCGTTGATCGGCGCGATTGCCGGCGGCGGACAGGGCGCGGCAATCGGTGCGGCGGTCGGAGCCGGAGCCGGAGCCGGAACCGTCGTTTTGCAGGGACGCGATGATGTCGAAATCACTCCCGGATCGGAATTTACGATTACCGCCACCGCTCCTGCGAGCGTCAATCGGTAATTATTCGATAAATAATAAACAAAAAAGGGTGAGCGAAAAGTTCACCCTTTTTTGTTTTTTCGATACAGAATTTTGCTTTATTTCGATACATTAAACATCCGCAGAAGATTATAAAAGCACAATCAACTGGTGTTAACAGTCTGGCACAGAATTTGAGTGAACAAATTTGAACAGAACACATTAAAAACGACCGATTTTAGCTTTTATTTCAATTAAATTTACATTCAGGAGATTAAATGGCGCAAACAGCTACCAAAAATTCAAAAACCAAACTCGAAGAAAAATTATCAGTTCACAACCAGCCGAACGATGCGATTGTCGAATCGCTTCAGCAGCAGGTTGCCAACGCCTTCATTCTTTATTTGAACTACAAACATTACCACTGGCAGACTTTCGGACCGCTGTTTCGTGATCTGCATTTATTGTTTGATGAATTCGCCGGGGAAGTTTATGAAACCATTGATGTAATGGCGGAACGGGTGAGAATGATCGGTCAAAATCCGGTATCGCGGCTCGAAGAATTTCAACAAACGGCAACCGTCAAATCCGCCGCCGACAATACCGATATGCGGGAAATGATTAAAGAAGCTGATGTGAACGCGATGCAGATTATCAAGGAAATGCGCGCCGCGATCAAAACCGCTGACGATAACGATGATCCGGGAACTGCCGATGTTATCACCAAATTTGTTCAGATTCACGAAAAACACGAATGGTGGCTGCGCGACATCCTGGAAAAGCGGGGCGGTTTGGTGCTTTAAGTCAGAAATGACACGTTCAGGTTTTCAATTTTGAACGAACAGGGGCAAATTCGAGAAAATAAAGTTTTCTAAAATCAGGAGAATATAATTATGCCGAGCGAAAAGAACATTGATCCGGAACAATTTCCAGATGTTGAACGACAAGACTGGAACGCGGAAACAATTGCCGAAGAATCTGCTAACAAATCTTCCGATGAAATTGTTCAGGAAATGGCGCGCGGCGGCAAGTCTGAAGCAGATGCCGATAAACACGATGTTCCCGGAAGTGTCAAATTCAACGATACGCCGCGCGGACGTGAAGAAACAAAGAAAAAATAGCCGATTGCGCGCCGGAAATTGAACTCAATGTTTAATAAAACTGCAACAATCAGGGAAAAGTAACTAAAACAAATTCTTCCCGCCTTTTGTGAATTGCAGCTTTTACGTTTTTGAGGTTCTGCCGACATTTACTGTTAGGCGTTTGTTTTGGAAATGTAACGAATAGGTTGAATATGTATTGAAAGTTACGGAAGCTGAAATAATCTGTTTGTTACAATAAACACATAGATTTTCAGATTTCAAGGAGTAAAATGGGCGCAGATGCTGAAATATCACAAAACACGGAAACTTCGGTTCTGCACCGGATTGCCGTTGAAGATAAACAGGCGGTTGAAGATTGTTTGAGTAAATACGGAAATTTGGTATGGTCACTGGCGTTAAATTTTACCAAAACAAGAGAAGATGCCGAAGATGCCGTGCAGGATATTTTTATTGATATTTGGAAATATGCCGGACGATTTGACGCGGCGAAATCCGCTGAATCAAGTTTTGTCGCCCTGATTGCCCGGCGGCGTTTAATTGACCTTTTACGCAAAACCAACCGGCAGCCCGTAACGCTTTTTTCCGAAGAAGTTTTACAGACACGCGTTAGTGAGGAGGATAAGAATATGCAGAATCAATTAGAAGCGAAGCAAGCCGTTCAACATTTGAACAAACTCAATCCGCAACAGCGTAAATTAGTGCAGATGGCGATTTACGGAGGAATGTCGCAGAGTGAAATTGCCGAAATCACCGGATTGCCGCTCGGCACGGTAAAATCACATATTCGGCGCGGTTTTCAAAAAATCCGGGAAAGTTTTCCAACCGAGAAAAAATCGCTGGCGGCGGCTGGTTGATTTTTCCGAAACGAAAAAAAGGCTTAACTGAACTTCAGTTAAGCCTTTTTCTTTACAAAACTCAACAGATTACTGGCAGGCTGAATGCCCGCAGTCGCAGCTAATCTCAACTATATCCTGATCTGCCGCGTCTTCGCAGTGTTCACTGCAATATTCGACATCTCCCGCGACCATACATTTGCACAGATCATAAGCGCATTTTTTGCTTTCAATTGCCATAATTTATTGTCTCCCTGCTTTTTAATTTATGTTGTTTCCAACAATCTCAATTATAAACCAACTGTCGAAATTCAACAACGAATTGACAAAATAAGGCTGCGAAAGATTTCTTATTGAAGGGCAAAATTATAAATGATTATTCCGGTCACTTTGACTTTTTCGTTCGACAAAGTGGTCGAAGTAAATTTTGAAGATTTGGCGGCAATTTCCGCCGATTCCCGCAAAAGCGGATGTCCGCTGACGGCGTTTGCTGAAATCACTTTTCCGTTTTCGTCAATCGTTACCTGCACCTTAACTTCACCGGCGGCTCTGATCGCCCGCGCCGCCGCAGAATAAATCGGCTTGACCAAATTTATCGCTTTGCTGTTGACTACGCCGCCCGTAATCGGAGCTTTATTTTTTTCGGGAGCTTTTTTTAAAGTTTGTTTGATCGGCGGCGGCTCCGTTTCCGGTTCGTCTTTCATCACGGTCGGTTTGACGGAAACCGTAAGACCGGTTACATTTTCGCCGCTTTCGCTGCCGCGAATATTTGATGCTGCCGCCGCATTTGAGTCTGTTTCTTTGAGAGTGAAAAAACCGTTCGGGCGCGCCTGGTTTTTGTTTTTGACAACGGCGACCGATTGCGGCGAACTCAGCGGGGACTCATCCGTTCGCTGCATATTTATCGCCCGTGTCGGCACATTATCATTTGTCATTTCGGCAGTTTGCCGCATTTGAACGGGCGGCGCGGGCGGCGGTTGGTCGGCAAGCGCGACCGGCGCAGTCAGCGCGGAAACGTCCAGTCCTTCGCCGTTCATCGCCAGACTTTGATTGAAAAGGCTGTAAATCAACCCAAAAGTCAAGATTGAAATTACGGTGAAAAACGTCGTCAGCAAAAAACCACTTAATCTTTTATTTTCTCCGCCGTTATTTTTTGATTCTACCAATTTATCTAACATTTTATTTTCCTCCTGAATTTCGGTGCCGGTGATTAACTCAATAACTTAGAAACGCGATTTTCCGGCTGAATCGCCGATAAAACTGTTTCCTGTGATGTGTTTAGACACCGAGGCTGAAAATTTGTTCCCGCAAAAATAATTGATTGGAAACCTGTCAATCACCGAACGGAGATTTTTACAGGCGGAAAATCGGCAAACAAAAAAGGTTTTCCCATTTTAAGGAAAACCTTTTTTTATTGTAAAAAGTGAAAGCCGCGCGTTTTAATCAGCCGCTTTCAATAAAATTAAATTGTTGTTCTAAGGCACAAAAGCATTGGGAGCGGGTTTATCGGTCGCCGCGCCGAACGCGATGCCCGTAAATCCGGCACTCGTCCGGTTCAGATACCAAGTTCCGCTTCTGAAGACCGCAATGTCCGCTTTCCCGTCGCCGTCATAATCCGCCGGAACCGGTAAATCCGTCGCAATCCCGAACTGCACGCCCGTAAATCCCGCGCTGCTCCGATTCAGATACCACACGCCGTTCGACGGTCGAAACACCGCGATGTCCGTCTTCCCGTCACCGTCGTAATCCGCCGCCACCGCTTTGTCATTGGCATCGCCAAACTGCATTCCCGTAAAACCGAGCGTGCTGCGCTGAAGATACCACGTCCCGTTTGACGGTCGAAACACCGCGTAATCCGCTTTCCCGTCGCCGTCATAATCAGAGGCGACCGGCTTGTCGCTCGCCGCTCCGAACTGATAAGCGGTAAATTGATTGTTCACCAGATTGTAAACATACCAGGTTCCGTTCGACGGTCGCCAAACCGCCAGATCAGCTTTGCCGTCGCCGTCGAAATCGGCGGGCTGCGGAATATCATCGGGCGCGCCGAACTGAACTCCGGTGAAACCGACGGAACTGCGCTGAAGATACCAGGTTCCGCCGCGATAAACGGCGAGATCGGTTACGCCGTCGCCATCATAATCGGCGGGAACGATGACATCGGTCGAGATGCCGAACTGCGCTCCGGTAAAGCCGTTCTGCGACTGTTGGAGATACCAACTGCCGTTAGCGGGACGAAACACCGACAAATCGGCTTTCCCGTCGCCGTCAAAATCAAATTTTGTGGATTTCGGCGCGGCGTTTAACTGAATCTCATACATTCCGCGTCCGTGCGTGGCAATCTTCAAAACTCGGTGAAGCGGCTGAATTTCCATTCCGAAAACCGCCACGCGCGGCAGACCGTCGTTGAACGGCTGCCAACTCGCGCCGCCGTCGGTCGAACGAAATACTCCGATGTCGGTTCCGGCAAACAACTGTTGAGAGTTTGCCGGATCAATGGTGAAAGAATCGGTCGGAACATCGGGAATGCCGGTTCCGGCGGCAGTCCAGGCGGGACTTCCGCTCAGTAAATTCGTCGTTTTCCAGACGTGCTGTCCGGTGCCGAGTCCGTAGCCGGTTAAACTCACATAAGCGACGTTGGCATTACCCGGATCAATGGCGATGCGACCGACGAAGCGCGCCGGAATCGCGCCGGTTACGTCGGTCATCGTCGTCGCGCCGGAAGTAATTGAGAGAAAAATTCTCCCCGCCACCGTGCCGACGAGCCTGACATCATCGTTCTGAGGCGCGATGGCGATGGCACTAACCGTGCCGGAGAGAGTTCCGCTTACATCGGTCATCGTCGTTCCTTTATCCGCCGAGCGATAAAGACGGTTGGTTCCGAAATAAAACGTATTCGGATTGCCCGGACCGCGCGCCAGCGGAGCGTAAAAAAGCGTCGCGTCGGAACAGTTAATACCGTTTGATGTACCGCCGCAGCCTAAAAATCCGCCCCAATTCGGATCGCCGGTGGTCGCGTCGCCGGTCGTCGCTCTGGAAAATCCGATTTGCGTACCGGAAGAATTATAATAAGTGTGATACGCCGTGACATTCGTGATATTCGTAGCGTTTTGGTCAATCACGACGTAACCGCCGTCGCCGCCGTCCGAACGCACCCAGGTTTTTCCGTCCACGGCAAAAAACTCCGTCCCGTTGTCCTGCGTTCCGCCGAGCGCGTAATTGCGGTCGGTCGGATGCAGCGCGATGCTCTGAAATTCAGTGGCGATGAAGGTTGAATTATTTAACGTCGTCCAAACAATCGGTGTGGCACTGACATCGTTTGTTTTCCAGATTCCGCCGTCGCTGCCGAAATAAACGATATTCGGATTGGAAGGCGAAACCCCGAACGCCTGCGTGTCAACGTGCAAGCCTGACGAACTGTTGGTAAAACTCATTCCCCCGTTGAGCGAACGTCCGAACGGCAGAGCTGGTGAGCCGCCGAGATAAACTTTGTTCGCGTCATTCGGGTCAACGGCGACAGCGATGTCGTAAAAACACTGGGTGCTGCAAAAATTGTTGGCGATAGTTTGCGAAAATGTCGCGCCGCCGTCAACCGATTTGAAAAGCGTCCCGCTGGCGGTTCCGCTGGCGGCGTAAATTGTCGTGACATCGCCGATTTTATTGACGGCAAGTTCGGCGCGCCCGACGCTTGAGCCGTCGCCGGTGGTTAAAGTGCGGATAAAATTCGGAACCGCGTCGAGCGCGTTGGATGAAAGATAAATGCCGCCGTCGCCGCCGCTGCCGATCACCGCGACCACTAAACGGGCGGGATTACCGGGTTCGATAACCGCGTCAACTACCGAACGGCTGGTCGCCGCTGTTCCCTGAATTGTCAATTTTTCAAACGTCGGACTTGCCGACATCGCGTTCGTCGTCCGAAAAACTCCGGCGGACGGCAGTGTTAATCCGTTCGATCCGCCGCTGATTCCACTGCCGCCGCTCGTTGAAGTTATAAACAAAGTGTTTGAATCGGTCGGATGTACGACGATTTTGCTGATCGCGCGTCCGGTAAAAACGTCATTTCCGCTGACTCCGAGATTGAGCGGTCCCGAAACAACCGGCGACGAATCAGCGTTCGTAATGCGGTAAACGCCGACTCCGAAAAAGCTGCTGGCGGAAAATGTGGCTTCGCCGGTGCCGACAAAAACTGTCGTCGGGTCGGACGGAGAAATCGCCACCGCGCCGATGACCAACGATTGCGCGTTGTCCATCAAAGGTGTCCAGTTGGCTCCGCCGTCGAGCGTCCGGTACAAACCGCCCTGCGCCGTGCCGACGTAAACGATATTCGGATTGGTCGGATGAACGGCGATTGCCGAAACCCGCCCGCTGTAAGAAGTGCTGGCACTGACCGGAATCGGCGCGGGACCGAGCGACCGCCAAATCGGAGCGGACGGCAGATTCATCGCGTCGCGCTGCCGCGCCAGTTTGAGTTCGCTTTGTTCCAGCTTCTCAATCGCTTTCGGTCGTGAATCAGGCTGCGCCGTGTCAAGACCGCGCAGCAAACCGATGTTTTCATCTCGGAGCCGCATAAACTCCTCTTTGCTCATATTATTTTTCAAAAAACTCGGCATATCCGGTTCGTCATCGTCGAACGGAATATCTCTGTCCGCTAGCGTATTGAAACGCGGATACATCAAAGCCAGAAATAATCCGGCGACGGCTAAAATAAACGCGCTTCCTATTAACAGCTTTTTCATAATTTTACTCAATAAAAGGGTTAATCAAACCCGGTAAATTTTGGTTGATTTAAAATAATGGAACGATATTTGGAAAACGATCTAATTTTTTAACAGCGTAATTGTCGGCGAGAAATTGGTCGCTGACGGTGTGAGAGAGGAGAAAATTTCGGCAAATCATCAATCGCCAACATAATTCTATGCAAAAATTGCTGAATTGTAAAATATTTTCAGTTTCAGATGTGTGGACGATAAAAATGGATGTCTGCGAAGTCCGCCGCGCCGGAAAAATTCCCGGTGAAAATATTGTTTGGTCGCTGAGATGCGTAATTATTCGGGAATGTTTTTCGACGATTGGTTTTCCAATAACTGAACAAATTTTTTCGCCGCAATCGAAAGCGCGCGGTCGGTTCGGTAAACGACTCCGACGGGACGAATCCAATCTTTTTCGGCTAATTCGACCACCGCCAGTTGGTTGTTTCTTTCTTCGTCCATCACGCTCGGATGCGGGACGATTGCCAGACCGAAACCGACTTCAACCGAACGTTTGATCGTTTCAATATTGTCAAATTCGGCGACTTTGCGAACTTCGACACCGTAGGATTTTAAAATTTTATCGGTCGCTTTGCGCGTCGGAATATCGCGTTCAAACAAAACAAAATCGCGTCCCTGAATTTCCTTGACTTTAATTTCCGCGCGTTCGGCAAATTCGTGATCGGGCGGGCAGATCAAAACCAGCCGGTCGCTCGCCATCGTGACAATCGTTAAGCCGCGTTTTTGTTCGGGAAAAGCGACTACGCCGAGTTCGACCGTGCCGTTTAAGACATCGCGCACGACGCGGGTCGTCCGCGAATATTCCAGATCAATTTTCGCGGCGGGAAACTTCGTCATAAATTCGCGCACCTTTGGCGGCAGTTCGTGCAGTCCGACGCTGTAAACGGTGGCGACTTTGACGGTTCCACTGATTTTGCCGACCATTCCGCTCATACTTTCGTTGAGCGTGTCATAGCTTGCCAGAACGTTTTTGCATTCGCGGTAGAAAACTTCGCCCGAAGGTGTCAGACGAACCTCACGCCGTCCGCGCACTCTTTCAAGCAGACGGCGTTTGAATTTATCTTCCAGCGTCCGAATTTGCTGGCTGACCGCCGACTGTGTAATAAAATTGCGTTCTGCCGCCAGCGAAAAACTCTGCATCTCGACCAAATCGCAAAATACTTTTAACGTTTCAATGTGCATTACTTCACCTTTTTTCCTTCGTCCCTCGCTCTCAATTTAGTAATCCAAACAACAAATGACAAAGGTTGAAAGACTAAATTTAATTATAAGTTTTTCTGAACAACTAATGCAAGAGAATTCATTTTATCTTATCAAGAAAAAAAGTTATGATGAAGAACAATGATTTGGCAGACGGCTGATTTTCAGTTTTAACGATAAATATTCAAATGCAGATTTGCGGTTTTGGCAATAAAATTTCAAAATATCTAACGCAGTTCAAAATTAACAATCGAAAATCCGACAAGAGGCTAGAAAAATGGCGATACAACTAAGCAAAACGTTTTTGTTCCGCAAATTGCACCAGATCACCGGCATCGTTCCGCTCGGCACATTTTTTCTCGTACATATGTACACCAATTCGGCGGCGATGGGCGGCAATGTCAGCTTTAACAAACACGTTCAGGACATTCACGATCTGCCGTATCTTTTATTTATTGAGATTTTCGGTATTTTCGTGCCGCTGGTCTTTCATTCGGTTTACGGCATTTTTATTTCCGCCGAAGCGCGTCCGAACGTGGCGAATTACGGTTACGGGCGCAACTGGTTTTATCTTTTTCAGCGAATCACCGGCGTTTTTCTGTTTTTCTTTCTGACTTTTCACATTCTCAACTTTCGTTTCGGAATGATTCCGGGATTGAACGAAACGCCGGTTGCCGGACACGCGAACGAAGCGTTTACGATTGTGGCGCGGGAATTCAGAAATACGATTATTTTATTCGTCTATATTTTAGGCGTGGCGGCGACGGCGTGGCATCTGGCTTACGGATTATTTTTATTTGCGGTTGACTGGGGCATCGTGATCGGCGAAAAAGCGCAGAAATATTCGCTTTACGCTTCGGTCGCGCTGTCAGTTTTACTTTTTTTCGTCGGCACTAACGCGGCGGTCGCCTTCGTTCGTCCGTGCGGATTGCTGCCGAGCGCGTTTTGCAGCGAAGCGCAGAAAAATGAAATTGTCGTGCCGCAGAGATTTTGAGATACGAAAAAACATTTTAGAGAATAAAATAATATGCAAAAAAGATTTGCGGATGTTTTAGAAGCGGTTGAAGAATTGCCGTCGGAAGAAAAAGAAATGCTGATTGATATTTTACGGCATCGCTTGCGGGAAAATAAGCGACAAAGAATCGTTGAATCAGTCGAAGAGGCACGGCGTGAGTTTGAAAATGGTGAAATAAAGCCTGCTTCGATTGATGAGATTATGAAAGAGGTTTTGTCGTGAAACTTATCGCGTCAAAATCATTTGTTCGTGATACAAAACGGCATCTAAAAAAGGATTTGCACATTGCCGAGAGTCTTAAAATGATATTAAGTCTTTTAGAATCAGATATATTTCATCCGCAGCTAAAAACGCATAAATTAAAAGGCAAGTTAAAAAATTGTTGGGCGTGTAGTGTTGAATATGATTTGAGGATTGTTTTTGAAGTGGTTAAATACAATAGCGAAGAAGTAATTTTACTGCAAACAATCGGTACACACGACGAAGTTTATTAAAATTATGGCATCAAACGGATTAAAAATAGCGGTGATCGGCGGCGGACTCGCCGGACTCGCGGCGACGATGAAAATCGCCGAAGCGGGACACGATGTTGATTTGCTGTCGGTCGTTCCGGTCAAGCGTTCGCATTCGGTTTGCGCGCAGGGCGGCATCAACGGCGCGGTCAACACCAAAGGCGAAGGCGATTCGACGTGGAAACATTTTGACGATACGGTTTACGGCGGCGACTTTTTGGCGAATCAAACGCCGGTCAAAGCGATGTGCGAAGCCGCGCCTTCGATTATTTATCTGTTTGACCGAATGGGCGTTCCGTTTTCGCGCACGAATGAAGGTCTGCTCGATTTTCGCAGATTCGGCGGAACGCTTCACAATCGAACGGCGTTTGCCGGCGCGTCAACCGGACAACAGCTTTTATACGCGCTCGACGAACAGGTGCGGCGTTTTGAAGCCGAAGGCAAAGTTAATAAATACGAAGGCTGGGAAATGGTTTCGCTGGTTCTCGACGATCATCAGGTGTGCCGCGGTTTGATTGCGATGAATTTGCAGTCGCTCGAACTCAAAGCGTTTCCCGCCGATGCCGTAATTATGGCGACCGGCGGACCCGGAATGATTTGGGGAAAATCAACCAATTCGCAGGTTTGCACGGGCAGCGCGAACTCCATCGCTTACCAGCAGGGCGCGAAATACGCCAACGGTGAGTTTATTCAGGTGCATCCGACCTCGATTCCCGGCGAAGATAAACTGCGTTTGATGTCGGAATCGGCGCGCGGCGAAGGCGGACGCGTCTGGGTTCCGAAAAATCAGGGCGACACGCGCCCGCCGCAGAGCATTCCGGTCAATGAACGCTGGTATTTTCTCGAAGAAAAATATCCGGCTTACGGCAATCTCGTGCCGCGCGATATTGCGACGCGGGAAATCTTTCAGGTTTGTATTGATGGTTTCGGCATCGGCGGCGAAAATCAGGTGTTTCTCGATTTGACGCATATTCCGGCGGACGTTTTGACCAGAAAGCTCGGCGCGATTTTGGAAATTTATGAAATGTTCGTCGGCGACGACCCGCGTTATGTGCCGATGCGAATTTTTCCCGGCGTTCATTATTCGATGGGCGGCTTGTGGGTTGATTTCGAGCAGAAAACTAATATTCCCGGACTTTTCGCCGCCGGAGAATGCGATTATTCGATCCACGGCGCAAACCGTCTCGGCGCGAACTCGCTTGTTTCCTGCGTTTACGGCGGATTCACCGCCGCGCCTTCGGCAATCAATTACGCGAAAAACGTCGAGCGCGGCGACACCGAAACAAACGGCTTATATGCCGGCGAACTCAAACGTCAGCAGGAAATAAATACTGATCTGCTGAAGCAGAGCGGCGGCGAAAATCAGTATAAACTGCACGACGAACTCGGCAAAGTAATGACCGATAATGTAACGGTCGTGCGTTACAACGACCGTTTGAAGGCGACCGACGATAAAATTCTCGAACTGCTCGACAGATATAAAAGAATCTCGATTTACGATTCAAATTTATGGGCGACGCAGGCGATTCCGCACGCGCGGCAACTTAGAAATATGCTCGAACTCGCCAGAGTCATCACGCTCGGCGCGCTCAACCGCGATGAATCACGCGGCGCGCATTATAAACCCGACTTCCCAGAACGCAACGACGAAGAATGGTTAAAGACGACCATCGCCGAATATTCAGCCGAAGCTCCGATTTTGTCTTATGAAGCGGTTGATATTGATCTGCTTGAACCGCGCAAACGCGATTATTCGTCGGGCAAATCCAAAGCCAAAGCGGCTCTTGCCGAAGAAGCGAAGGAAGAAGGACTGCCGCTTCCGAAAGGCGGCGCGGATCAATTTATTCCGCAGGGTTACAGCGATAAACCGAAAGATTCGAGCGGCGAACAATACTGGGTTGAAGAAGGCGACAAAATCAAAGACGGCGAATCATTCAAAGTCGTCGAAGAGGAAATACAGCGAGAACACAATGATTCCGAGGAAGCCTAGAAAATGACGGCTTTGCCGAAGAAAAATAAATATACGCCGGAAGAATATCTGGCTTTGGAAGAAAAAGCCGAGTATCGAAGCGAATACGAAAGCGGCGAAATTATCGCAATGGCGGGCGGTTCGCTTGACCACACTCGAATTATTTCAAATGTTGATCGCGCTTTTGGCAGTAAGCTGAAGAAAAATTGTGAATCCGTGACGACTGATGTTAAAGTTCGGGTTGAAAGCTATCGAAAATTTTATTACCCCGACGTTTTGGTGATTTGCGGCGATCCGGAATTTTACAAGAAGCGCAAAGATACGATTATAAATCCGGTTGTGATTGTCGAAGTTTTGTCCGACAGCACCGAAGCTAAAGACAGAGGCGAAAAGTTTGCCGCTTATCAAACTTTGGACACTTTGCAGGAATACATTTTGATTTCGCAGGACAAGGCGAAAGTCGAGCAGTTTAGAAGGGAAGAGGACGGAAGTTGGAATTATCAGGCGACTATCGGTTTGAAAAGTCAGGTCAAATTCGCCTCGATTGAAGTCGAATTGTTGTTGGACGAAATTTATCAGCGAGTTGAAATAAATTTATGAGTGAAACAAACGGACACGGCGAAAAAAAGCGATTGACGAATCCGCCGAAATCAATCGAAATTCGTATTCAGCGGCGCGAAAATCCCGATGCGAACGCTTATACGGAAACTTTTGAAATTCCGTATCGCAAAAATTTAAATGTGATCTCCGCGCTGATGGATATTCGCAAAAATCCCATCACCAAAGACGGCAAACAAACCACGCCGCCGGTTTGGGATATGAATTGTCTGGAGCAGGTGTGCGGCATCTGCACGATGGTTATTAACGGTCGCGTGCGACAGTCGTGTTCGGCGTTGGTTGATGATATTTTAATCGCTTCGGGCGGCAATACGATCACGCTTGAACCGATGTCGAAATTTCCGAACGTCCGCGATTTGGTGGTTGATCGGTCGCAGATGTTCAATCATCTCAAACGCGTTCACGCCTGGGTTGAACTTGACGGAACTTACGATTTAGGTCCGGGTCCGCACACTTCGCAGGAAACGCAAGCCGAACGCTACGCTTATTCGCGCTGTATGACGTGCGGCTGCTGTCTCGAAGCGTGTCCGCAATATCACGACGATAATTACATCGGACCGCAGGCAATTGCTCAGGCGCGGCTGTTCAATATGCACCCGACCGGGAAAATTACGATTGACGACCGTCTGAACGGTTTGCTGGAAGAGGACGGCATCACCAATTGCGGCAACGCGCAAAACTGCATTCAGGTTTGCCCGATGGGAATTCCGCTGACGCGGGCGATTTACGAGACGAACCGCGATATTACGGTCAACGCTCTGTTCGGCTGGCTGCGAAAATAGTGCTGCGTTTTGAGTCGGGAAAATTTTACTGAACCGTCGAGAATATTTCGACGCTTTCAAAATTACTCGGCAAATTTTGATTTATTTGACGGTTTTCGTCGAGGAAAAAAGACAACTCTTCAAAAGACATTGGTCTGGAAAAAAGATAACCCTGCGCGCCTTCGCAGTTCAATTTTTTGAGCTGCTTTAGCTGAGCGGGAGTTTCAACGCCTTCGGCAATCACCTTCATTCCCAAATTTCGCGCCAGCATTACAATTATTTCGACAATTTCCATATTTTCGCCGTTCTCTTTGATCGGACTGATAAAGGAACGATCAATTTTCAGCGTCGCAATCGGCAACTGCATCAGATAACTGAGGTTTGAGTAGCCCGTGCCGAAATCGTCAATGTTTATTTCGATGCCGAGTTCGCGCAGTTGGTACAGCATCTCCACCGCTTTTTCCCCGTGTTTGAAAAATACCGATTCGGTTATTTCAAGTTTGAGCAAATGCGGCGAAAATCCGGTTTCTTTGAGAATTCGCTTGACCGACGCGACCAGATTCGGCTGGGCAAACTGTTTGCTGGAAAGATTTACATTGATGCTGTAAGATGATTTCTCTGCCGTATTCTTATTGAGAAACTCCATTTGCGAACACGCTTTGCGTAAAATTTGCTCGCCGAGCGTGTCTATTAAACCGATTTCTTCCGCCAGAGAGATAAATTTTTCGGGCGAGAGCAAACCAAATTTCTTGTGATTCCATCGCGCCAGTGCTTCAAAACCTTCGATTTTTTCAGTAATCAGTGAATAAATCGGTTGATAATAGACAGCTAATTCATCGCGGTCAATCGCCCGCCGCAAATCGGTTTCAAGCTGCAAACTCGCTTTGACGGCTTCGTGCATATCTTGGTCAAAAACTTCGTGGCGCGCTTTTCCGGCACGCTTCGCCTGATACATTGCCGTGTCTGCATCCCGCATCATATCTTCGGGTGTCAGATGATTTTCCGAACGATGTAGAATTCCGATGCTTGCCGAACTGTAAATTTCGTGTCCGCTCAAATCAAACGGCTCGGCGAATTTGACTTGCAGACGTTCGGCGATTTTGATGACTTCGCTTTCTTCAAAATCTCCTTCCACCAAAACGGTAAATTCATCCCCGCCGAGCCGCGCCACCAAATCTTCGGGACGCAAACCTTCGCGCAGCCGTCCGGCAATTTCAAACAGGAGCTGGTCGCCGATCAGATGACCTAAACTGTCATTGACGATTTTGAAACGGTCGAGATCAATAAATAAAATACTGACGTTATGATTCGGCAGTTCCCGCGCTTTTTTCAACGCTTGACCGAGCCGCGACATAAAAAACGCGCGATTCGGCAGGTTGGTCAAAGCATCGTGTGTGGCTTCGTATTGAAGCTGTTCTTCGGCAAATTTTTTATCGGTTATATCCTGAATTTGGAAAATCAAATTCGGCTGTTCGGATTTGATATGAGCGGCGGTCGAAACGCTCCACAAAACCCAAACGGTCTGCCGGTTTTTGTGCAAATAACGCTGTTCCAACTGGCAGGTCAAAATGTTTCCTGAGTACAATTCACTGATTTTGAGCAGCGTATTGCCTAAATCTTCAGGAAAAAGCATTGACTGAAAATCAGTTTGGAGCAGTTCTTCTTCCGTATAACCGAGAATTTCACTGAGCGCGTGATTTACTTTCAGCCAATTTCCCGCCGGAGAAACTAACGCGATACCGATAGGCGCAAAGTCGAACGCGCTCCGAAAACGCTCTTCCGATTCGCGCAGTGCCAAAGATTGCTCTTCTAAAATTCGCGTGTTTTCCTCGGCTTGCTCGGCTTGCGCGAGGGACATTTCCACATTTTTCAGATACATCCGGTAAGTCAGATAGATAAAGACAATGATCGGAAAAGTGACGGCAATAATGCCGAAACCGAGAATATCAACCAGCCGCAGCAGAACGCCCGCGCTGAACGCGCCGACAAAATAGGTGAGAAACGTCCAGATATATTTTGTTTTCCAGGTTTCCCACAGCGGTTTTTCGCTTTTCAGCGCGCTGTAAATAGAAACAAATGCGGTATTGGCAATGAACTGCGTCAAAGCCATTACGGATAAAGCGACGATAAAATTGTCTAAATCTTCGCCGTCTCCGCGCAGTTGGTTTTTGGTGTATAAACCGAATACCTTTAAGCTCCAAACGACGAGCGTCGTCGAGAAAGCCATTATCGCAACGTTGATAAAAACGATTGATTTGTTTTTGCAGATTCGCCACGATGAGAAAAACGCTTCAATCGCCGATAAAATAACGGCAGTTTCGCCGCCATACATCAGCAGTGCCAGAAAAATGAAAGTGTCGGAAATGGCGATATGTGATTTAAATCTCGGAATTTTAACAGCACTGCGTGAGCCGATTCCGATGGTAAAAATCAGCAGAATCAGAAACCTGAAGTCGAGTATTTCCGGTTGGAGATTAAAAACGGCAGATGCTAAACACAAAAAACCTGATGCCAAAATTACGAGCGTATAATTTTTGGTTTGAGATTTCGTATTCATAAATTAAGTATTTTTGAAATGCGAAAACTATTTCGGCATTCTGTGAAAAGTGAGTTGCGAAGTTTTCGTGAAGCGATTTTTCTAATTTATACCCTAAAATAATCAGGGAAGGTTTGATTAAAACCTTCCCTGATTATGACCGATAAACAAAAGTTTGTCTATTGTTTTTTTAAGATAAAACTTGTTGACAATAATATTAATTAAACCACTAATCGCCGCTAATTACGCTGTCGCTCATCAAAGTGCCGTCGCTCATCAAGCTGCCGTCGCTCACTAAAACGCCGTCGCTGATCAAAGCACCGTCGCTGACCAAAACGCCATCGCTCACTAAAACGCTGAAGGTTTGAAAGACCGCACCTTCGCCCAGCGTTGAGCCGTTGCTGGTGGTAACTTCGGGCGTGACGGATATACTCGACAAATTGGCAAAACTGCTGTTGAGAATAAATTTGTTCGCGTTATCGTGAGAGATACCTTTTTCAAACCACATATCGTTTTTGTAAACATCGTGAAAAGTGTCGGCGATTGACTGTCCTTTCAGATAAGCGTGGTTGGTTAAAATGCCCTGCGACCAGGAAAAAGTCGCGCCGTTAAGAGTTGACTGCGGATTCGGAAATGAATTTCCGGTTTTCAGCAAATTTGAGCCGGAAACGCCGAGCGAATCAAAACTAAAATCTGATTTGTAAGAATTTGCCAGCCGAACCGCGCCTTCCACATTCAGCTCGCCCGCGCCCTGTTCAAACATATTGCAGTCGGCAATCGGCTGCGCCGTATATTCCAGAATCATTTTCACCATTTGCGGCGTAAGATTCGGATTGATCTGAAAAAGCAGAGCCGCCGCACCCGCCGCGACCGGCGCGGACATTGAAGTCCCGCTCATATAAAGCAGGCTGTTGTCAGCAGTCGAATTAAGTGACGGATCGGACAATTCAGGATAATGTGTTACCAGATAGCTGGCGGCTTTAGCTTTGGCGGAAACAATTCGATTGCCCGGCGCGACCAAATCCGGTTTGATCGCATTGTCGTAAATCTTCACTTTATTTTCATCAACATAATAGCTGCGCGTCGGACCGCGTGAACTGAAAGTTGTCATTACATCATCGCCGCGCGCGTCCGTCTGTTCCGTGTTGATCGCGCCGACCGTCAAAACCGAAGGATCGTTGCCGGGT
Source organism: Pyrinomonadaceae bacterium (assembly GCA_965217575.1). Classification (GTDB taxonomy): domain Bacteria; phylum Acidobacteriota; class Blastocatellia; order Pyrinomonadales; family Pyrinomonadaceae. Next base: position 3,807,471 of record OZ244558.1, read on the forward strand.
GAATGAATACCTCCGTAAAGTTTTTGTCCGGCACTGTTTTTACCGTCGTTTCCAGCGGCGGCGACCACTAAAACTCCTTTAGCATTTAATTCCTGAACTTTGCGGCAAACCGGATCGTTGGTATATGAATCAACGGCTGAACTGCCGAGACTCAAATTGACAACGCGAATATTATAAGTTTGATGATTATCAATCAGCCACTGCAAAGCGTTCAGCAGCCAGGAACTTTTTCCCGCGCCCTGTCCGTCCAAAACCTTCAAATTAATGATGTTGGCGTTCGGCGCGACCCCGCGATACGCGCCGCCGTTCAGCGTTGAATTGCCGGCGGCGATTCCCGCGACGTGTGTACCGTGTCCGTAATCGTCATCCGCCGAAGAAGCGGTCGTGACAAAATTTTGGCTGTAAACGACGCGATTTCCGAAGGCTTTATGATTGACCAGCATTCCTGAGTCTAAAATGGCGATTCCGACACCGCTGCCGTTCAGAGTGTAAGCGGTTCGTGCCGCTGTTGCCGCCTGTTCACGCGCCACCGCCGCTCCCGTCGCGCTTTCGAGATGTCCGAGTTGATCAATGTCTCTGTCCGGCGAAATATAGTTGACATTCCCGCTGTTGGTCAACGCTTCAATCGCGTTCAAAGGCAGATTGACGATCATTGTGTCGCCGATGCGGTCTTGCAGATGAACATTGTTTGCCGACATTATCGCTCTCAAAGCGGCGTTGTCGGCATCTTTTGCCTGAATAATGACATCGGCGCGTTTTTTGCCGGTCGCATCTTTTTCCATCATTTCGCGCAAATCGGATGAAATATTGTCGCCGCGAAAATCTTCGCCGCCGACGAGTCTTTCGGCAGAAGTTTCCGCACCGGAAAACGGCGTTTCACCGATTTTCAGCGGTTCAAAAAAAGCGGCGACCGCGGCGGCATCAATTTTTTCGCGGTAAGCGGTGGCGGTGGTTCCGCCGATGAGATGAATTTTTCCCTGCGCTAAAACATTTGTCAAAGCGTTATTAATCGGTGAATTACCGACGAAGTTAGTCAATTCGTCAACAAATAAAATGACATTGCCGTGTGATGCGGAAATTTCGCTGAAAATCTTAAAAATATTTTCGGAAACCGTCGTTTTATTCCAGGCATTGGAAAAAAGCGCGGCGGTTTCCAGTTTCAAAAGACGTTTGCCGCGTAACGCTGCCGGAACGTCGCCTTTGACGATTCTCGAAGCCAGTTGTTCGACGATAAGTTCCTGATTTTTTCCGGCTTCATCCAAAATTACGGGCTGACGCAACCCGCTGACCGTCAGCGTTTTTATCAAAAAGTTCGTTTCTTTATCGAAGTTTGCCGTCTGGCGCAGTTTGCCGTCAGCGGCGAGTTCGGTTAAATCGCTGGTAAATTTATTCAGCGCGGGGGTTTGAATCGCGTTCTGATCGGTGGAAGCGGCAAGCACACCGACGGCGAAAATATTTGTGAAAATAAAAGAATACAGCAGAACAACTGAAACGCTTTTCGCTAAGAAAGATGATTTTAAGTTAAATTTCATTATTTTTAATTCCCTGATCAGACACGGCAGGTCGTTTTCGAAGATTACGCAGCCGCCAAGCTGCTAAACTTATACTTGCAAAATTTGTGCCAAAGCAACTAAATAAAGAAACACTTACATTTGGTGAGTTTGAGCGGTTTTTTTACGGAAAATTATTCGGTCAAAATGAACGAAAAGATTATTCATTTTGACCGATATTTTACAAACAAAAAAGGGAAAGCCGTCGGACTTTCCCCTGAAAATTAAATTGTTTGATCGGTTAGATGCCGAGAACATCAATCAATTCCTGGACGGAAGCGGCACTTTTTTGTAGTGCGGCGCGTTCTTCGTTGGTCAAAGAAATTTCAATAATTTCCTCAACGCCGTCTTTGCCGAGCTTGCAGGGAACCCCGACGAACAGATTATTGATGCCGTATTCGCCTTCGAGATAGACGGCGCACGGCAGAATTTTCTTTTTGTCCTTCAAAATCGCTTCCGCCATTTCGACCGCTCCGAGCGACGGAGCGTAATAAGCCGAGCCGGTTTTCAGGAGTCCGACGATTTCCGCGCCGCCGCTTGCCGTGCGTTTGATAATTTCGTCAATTTTTTCCTTTGGCAGAAGTTCGGTGATGGGAATTCCCGCGCAGGTCGAATAGCGCGGCAGCGGAACCATCGTGTCGCCGTGACCGCCGAGAACGAACGCCGTCACGTTTTCCACCGAAACATTTAATGCTTCGGCTAAAAAGCAGCGCATTCGCGCCGAATCGAGAACGCCCGCCATTCCCATCACGCGGTTTTTCGGGAACCCGGAACGCTTAAACGCGACCTGCGCCATCGCGTCGAGCGGATTGGAAACGATAATCAAAAATGCGTCCGGCGAATATTTAACAATCTCGTCGGTTACTTTGCCAACGATGTCGGAGTTGGTTTTCAGCAGATCATCACGGCTCATTCCGGGTTTGCGCGGCAGTCCGGCGGTGATAATTACTACATCCGAATCTTTTGTTTCTTCATAAGAATTCGCGCCGACGAGTTTGACATCAAAACCGTCAATCGGCGCGGCTTGCGCCAAATCGAGCGATTTTCCCTGCGGAGTTCCTTCGACAATATCCACTAAAACGACATCCGCCAATTCTTTCGCGGCGATCCAGTGCGCGGCGGTCGCGCCGACATTGCCCGCGCCGACGACCGTAATTTTATTTCTTCCAGCCATTTTTATTCCTCTCTTTTAATAAATAGTGTTTGATAAGGACTTTATTTTGTCATATTTGACGGCAAACGGCAAAAGAAGCGAAATTCTTTGTCGGAGATTAATTGAAGATTAAAGATAAAGCGCGTCCGACAATTTCTTCAAATTTGAAGATTGCCGGACGCGCTTTTTTTCTATACAGGTTTTCGGACTTAGGGTTTATTATCCTGAGCGGCGTAAACCTTTTCCTCTTCCATCAACGGAGTCGAATCATCTTCGCTCGGCGTATAGTAATCATAAGTGTAACCGTAACCGTAGTAGCCGTATTCGACGGAATCGGGTTTGATGCCGTTAAGCACGACACCGTAAATACGCGCGCCGATATTTCCCAAACGCTGTTTGAAGCGGCGCATCAACTGGATTGAACTCTTGCCCGCCAACGCCACTAAAATAACGCCATCCACGACCGTCGAGAGAATCGCCGCGTCGGTAAATGAAATTGCCGGCGGCGAATCAATGACAATGTGTTTGTAATTGCCTTTCAAGAACTGCAAAAGATTTTTCATCTCATTTGAACTGAGCAGTTCCGCCGGATTCGGCGGCAGCGGTCCGCTGGTGATAACCTTCAGGTTCGGCAATTCTTCACACGTTTTAATCAAATTCGCCGGATTTCTATCGCCCGACAGATAGTTCGTCAAACCGCTGACGTTATCCAGACCGAAATGACTGTGCAGACGCGGGCGGCGCAGATCGCAGTCAATAATGACGACTGCCGCGCCGGATTGAGCAAGCGTCACCGCCGAATTGATGGCGGTCGTCGTTTTGCCTTCCGCCGGCTGCGAAGAAGTTACCAGAATTGTTTGCGGCGGTTTTCCGGCGGACGAAAACAACAGCGACGTTCGCAAATGCCGGTAGGCTTCCGCCATCGCCGAACGATTATCTTCCAGAGCGATCAGCGCGAGCGATTTCCCGCTGCCGCTCCCGTAACCGTTTTTAGGATTTAATCGAGCAAGTTTTCGTTTATCAACCGTATTCTGATGCGGAATTAACGCCAGCGTCGGTAAACCGAGATGTCTGCCGATGTCGTCGGAAGATTTCACGGAATCATCAAGGAAGTCGAGCAAAAACGCCAATCCAATACCCGCCGCCAGAGAAATTAACAAGGCGACGAAAATATTTCGATTTCTGTTCGGTCCAATCGGCGATGACGGAACCTGCGCTCTGGACGAAATTTTTATGTTGTCCGGGCGCGAACCGGCAATTGCCAATTCCTGTTCTTTTTGCCGCTGCGTGTAAGTGTCAAGTAACTGCCGTTTTGTTTCGATGCCGCGCGTCAGCGTGGTCAACTGCGTTTCGGCGATGCCCTGCTGATTGGAATGCGAAACTTCCACGTCAAAAGCGTTTTGAAGCTGCGCTTCGCGTTTTTGCGCCGCCACAAGGTTTGCTCTCTTTCCCGTTAAAACTTCCTTAGCCACATCGTTCTTGACTTTGGCTTCTTCCTGTGCGAAGTTTTTTTGATTTTCATCTTGGGTGCGAGCGAGAGTATCCTGGCGTTCCTTTATTTCTTCGTTGACCGCCACGACATCCTTATATTCTTCCGTGTAGCGCGCGAGAAGCTGACTTTTTCTGGCTTTTAATTCCTGAATTTGTCTGTTTAATTCCTGAATCCGGTCGTTTTGTTTTTCTCTTCGGGCAGCGAGCGTCTGACGAACATTTTGGATGGCGGCATCGTTGCCGAGCGTCGCAAAAATTTCACCTTTTGAATTGGCTTCAACCGCGGCATTATAATCGCCTTCAATCACGCGCCGCGTGTCCTTCGCCGCTAACAACTGTCCGCTCAATGTTTGAAGTGTGCTGGCGTTGACATCCTGCCCTTTCCCGTTCATCAAGGGCAAGCCGCTTTTAGCCTGCATCGCCAACAGCGACCGCTGCTCCGATTCGATGTCGGTGTTTAATTCGTTGATTGATTTGGACAAATCTTCATAGGATTTTTTCGCGCCGCGCGTTTCACGGTCAATATCCTGATTGATAAAAACTTCGACCACTTTATCGGCGACCCGCGCCGCCAAATCAGGATTGGTGCTTTGCTCGATGACGTGAACGATATTGGTGTGTTCTTCCGGTTCAATGTTCAAACCGCCGAGTAGAATATCGGCGTAACTTTCGGCGCGCTCGTCTTCTTCGGGTGTCAAAGATGTCTGACTGATATTTTCGTCGTCACCGGCGGTGTTTAAAACCGGCAGAGAACTCTTGGCGACATCTTCCTTACCGCCGTAAAACATTGATTTGATGGTTGAAACGACACCTTTCTCCTGTGCGCTGAAAAGATTCGGATTACGCTGCAAGCCCAGCCCGATCACGACATTTTTCATCAAATCGTGGCTGTGGAGCAATTTCAACTGCGTGTTGGTATAGTTCATATCATCGCCGTAATTGTTGATGATGACCGCATTCGTCTGCTGGACTTTGGGTTTGCGCGGTTCGATAATCATATCCGTCTGCGCCGAAAACATCGAAGGCTGCTTATACATATAAAACGCGACGACGGCGGTCGTTAAGATCGCCAGCGTCAAAATTATTGGCAGACGTTTGTAAACGATATTGAAATATTCGCGGATCGAGCGGTTTTCACTAAATGAATCATCATCGTAAAAAGGCGCGTAAGCCGACGGAAATTCCTGATTTGTCGTTGGCAGATTGTTTTTGCTTGGTAAAGGCAGCAACCTTTCATCTTTTTCCATACTTCTAAAAATAAAACCTTAATTATAATAAATTTTTGCCGGTAAATTTAAACTGAACAAACTTGTTTTATAACACATTCGGCGGGAAATTTCCCGAATAATCGGGCAGAATTCCGATTTTTTTATCAAATCATAGAAAATATACCTTCTTTTCATTTTCAAATCAAAAGTTTTACGCCGCTTAAACCACGCCCCTTTTGTTCGAGCAATGCTGAAAATGGTATATTTATCTTTTACAAAAACTTTTAATTTTTAATTTTATAAACAGACTATGATGATTGGAACTTCCGAAAAAGAACAAACTTTGACAGCCGCCGCGACCGACCGCGATTTTGATTTGGGCATCGTCGGATTCAAGTATTCCGACCTCTATGATGCGAATAAACTTCAAGAGTTGGCAGAAAAATTTTACGCTGAAGTCGAGCAAAAAGAACCGATTCTCGGCGACGCACTGAAAAAATACATCGTGCGGCGCGGCGCGGGTTACGAAAAACGAGTCGAATCGAAAATACTGACCGATGCCGCGCCGTTTCTGTCGGAATTTATCGCGCGAATGTTCGGCATCAACCACGAACGCGCGGAATTGCAGCGCGTCATCAACGAACAAGACCCGATTTGGAAATATAAATTTTTCGTTCAGCGGCGCGCGATCAAAAAATATAAAGCCGAAGATTTAGCCGATTTCAATGAAACGGAACTGACGACCGCGCTGCGGGAGTTTAGATACGCGGTGTTTGACGAAACGTTGATTTACGACGAAGAACTCGCCGTCGCGTATATCACCGAAAAATTGGTCGAAGCCGAAGAAGTTCTGACGAAAAATTTGGAAATAACGGCGGAAATTCAGGAAACAGTCAATAAAGTAAACAAGGCTTACGATAAACTAAAAGACAAAACCTTTGGCAGAGTGTTCTCGCGTTTCGTTTTGGAAAGCGAAGCGAGCGACGAAATTTTGCAGGTTGAAGCCGCGCTGAGGTTGCTCGAAGCGTGGTCGGCAGTCGCGTTTTTCAAAAAGGAAAAAAATTGGTACAGCTTCAAAACGCCGCACGGACTCGATTATCAAAATCTCGTCCATTTGATTCATCCAAACGAAGAACTGCCGAATTTACTGCGCGGGGCGGAAAGCGAACTGCGGCGGCGCGACGGTTTCAAACTGACCGACGAACGCGGAAGTCTGCGCGACGCGCTTTACGAAGTTGATTACTGTCTGATTTGCCACGAACGCGACAAAGATTCGTGTTCGACCGGACTGCGTGATAAAGACCGCATCGCCAAGCGCAATCCGCTGGGCATCGCCGCCGAAGGCTGTCCGCTCGACGAGAAAATTTCGGAAATGCACCTGCTCAAAAAACAGGGCGATTCGATTGCGTCGCTCGCGCTCGTGACGATTGACAATCCGATGTGCGCCGGAACCGGACATCGCATCTGCAACGATTGTATGAAAGGCTGTATTTTTCAAAAACAGGAGCCGGTCAATATTCCCCTCGCCGAAACCGCGACGCTGACCGACGTTCTGGATTTGCCGTACGGTTTTGAAATTTACAGTCTGCTCACGCGCTGGAATCCTTTGAACGCCAAACGTCCGTATTCATTGCCGTATAACGGAACAAATATAATGGTCGTCGGTTTGGGTCCGGCGGGCTACACGCTGGCGCATTATCTTTTAAATGAAGGTTTCGGCGTGGTTGGAATGGACGGACTCAAAATTGAACCGCTGCCGGACGACTGGACGGGCGCAGGCGGCACGACCGTTCCGCAGGCGATCAAAGATATTAACGAGATCAAAGACAATCTCGACGAGCGTATTTTATCCGGTTTCGGCGGCGTTTCGGAATACGGCATCACCGTTCGCTGGGACAAAAACTTTTTGACGATGCTGCAACTGCTGCTCGCGCGCCGCAAGCGTTTTCGCGCTTACGGCGGCATTCGTTTCGGCGGTACGCTGACGATTGAAGACGCTTGGGAATTCGGTTTCGACCATATTGCGATTGCCACCGGCGCGGGACGACCGACGATTGTCAAGATGAAAAACAATCTGATTCGCGGCATTCGACAAGCGTCCGATTTTTTGATGGCTCTGCAATTGACCGGCGCGTTTAAAAAGGAAACGCTGTCGAATCTGCAAGTCAGATTGCCGGCGGTCGTCATCGGCGGCGGTTTGACGGGCGTTGATACGGCGACCGAAATTTTCGCTTATTATCCGGTGCAGGTCGAAAAAATGCTCGAAAAATTCGAGCAGATCACCGACGAATTCGGCGAAGATGAAGTTTGGGCGAAATTTGACGAAGAAGAATTGAGCGTGATGCAGGAATTTCTCGAACACGGCAAAGCGATTCGTGAAGAACGAACACGCGCTTTTCTGGCGAATGAAGAGCCGAATTTTGTGCCGCTCGTGCAAAGATGGGGCGGTGTGTCCTTGATTTATCGCAAGCGTCTGCAAGATTCGCCCGCCTATCGTCTGAATCACGAAGAAGTGCAGAAAGCTCTTGAAGAAGGCATCAATTTCGTCGAATGTATGAATCCGACCGAAGCCGTGCCGGACGAATTCGGCGCGATTAAAGCGTTGATTTTCGAGCGTCTAAGTTACAACTCTGAAAACGGGAAATTTGAAAATTCCGGCGAAATGGTCGAATTTCCGGCACGCACCGTCTGTGTCGCGGCGGGAACTTCGCCGAACGTGATTTACGAAAAGGAAAAACCCGGAACATTTAAATTAGACGAATGGAAACAGTTTTTCCAGCCGTTCAAACTTGAGAAAAACGGCGACGGAAAACTTCACGCCGTCGAAGCCGCCAAGGGCGAAACCGGATTTTTTACGTCCTACGAACACGACGGGAAGTTTATTTCATATTACGGCGACAATCACCCGGTTTATGCGGGAAACGTCGTCAAAGCGATGGCTTCGGCGAAAAACGGTTATCCGAAAGTCGTCGAACTTTTCGCCGATCAGCTTGAAAAACAGGGAATTTTGCCGCAAGCCGAAAAAAACGCGATTTTCGACAAATTAATCGCCGCGCTCGACGAACAGCTCCGCGCCTACGTCGTCAAAGTCGAACGCCTAACGCCGACGATTGTGGATGTCGTCGTCAAAGCTCCGCTGCAAGCTAAAAAGTTTGAACCCGGACAATTTTATCGCCTGCAAAACTTTGAATCGTCCGCGCCGATCATCGAAGAAACGCGGATGATGATGGAAGGTCTCGCACTGACCGGCGCGTGGGTTGATGAAGAAAAGGGTCTGCTTTCGATGATCGTTCTGGAAATGGGAACGTCGTCGCGGCTGGTGTCTTTGCTCAAAGAAGGCGAGGAAGTTGTCGTGATGGGACCGACCGGAACGCCGACGGAAATTCCCGAAAACGAAACGGTTCTGCTCGCCGGCGGCGGTTTGGGCAACGCGGTTTTATTTTCGATTGCCAAGGCGATGCGCGAAAATAACAACGAGGTGATTTATTTCGCGGGTTATAAAAACGGCGAAGATTTGTTCAAACGCGAAGAAATCGAAGATGCCGTTGACAAAGTTGTCTGGGCGACCGATTTCGGCGACGAAATTCAGCCGGAAAGATCGCAGGACGCGCATTTTCGCGGCAACATCGTCCAGGCGATGATCGCTTACGCCGAAGGCAAACTCGGTGAGCAAACCGTTGATTTGAAAGACGTTGACCGCATCATCGCCATCGGCTCCGACCGGATGATGAACGGCGTAAAGGAATCTCGTTTCGGCGCATTGCAGCCTTATTTGAAAGAGCAGCACACGGCAATCGGTTCAATCAATTCGCCGATGCAGTGTATGATGAAAGAAGTCTGCGCCCAATGTTTACAGCGGCACGTCAATCCGCACACGGGCGAAGAATTTTTCGTTTTTTCGTGTTTTAATCAGGATCAAAACCTGGATTTTGTTGATTTCAAGAATTTGAACGACCGTTTGCGGGCGAATTCGATTCAGGAAAAATTATCCAATTTGTGGCTTGATAAAATATTCAAGGATATAGAGTTGGGAGATTACAATGGAAAAACTGAGTGAAGAAAAATTAGAAAAAACTCCTCAATTATAAGGCAGAAGCCCGCCCGAAGTAAAAGCGCAGGGAAGAACGCCCTTATTTCGTGCGGGCTTCTGCAATGATTTTTACCAAATATCGCGCGCTAAAATAAAAGTCAAAATATCTCAGCAGTTTTCGCTTTCTTTCGCGTAAATTTCATTCCAGCAATTGACGCAAAAAAGGTGTCGTTTTCTTTCTTTCGGCGTAAATTCCGTGTTCAGCGGCAGTCTTTCGACTAGAAACTTTTCTTCATCGGTCAATTCTTGCCAGCTTCTCAGTTTCGGCAGACCGCAGCGCGGACATATTTTTTCGTGAAAACTTTCCATTATGTTTTGAGTTTAACAAATTTAAGTTTAATATCTACCAAAGTTCGACCGGTTTCAATTCTAAAAGTCCGTTTAATTTTATCAATGAAGCTAAAAATCCTGTTGTTTTTCGCCTTTGTCGGTGTCGTTTTTTCGCAATTCGCTTTTTCCCAAACTGAAGAAAAATACGATTTTTACACGCGCGGCGATTATCGCGCTGAAGTTCCGCGTCCGCAGACGCTTTTGCGCTACGATGTCGGCGATTTTCACACGACTTACGCGCAGATGGAAGCGGTTATCAATGCGATTGCCAAAGCCGCGCCCGACCGCGTGAAAATTTACGACATCGGCGAAACCAACGAACATCGGATGATGCACCTCGTGGCGATTTCTTCGCCCGCGAATATGGCGCGAATTGATGAAATTAAGGCGAGCAATGCGCGTTTGACGAATCCAATCGCCACCGCGCCGACCGAAGCGAATCAGATAATTCAGAATAATCCGGCGATTGCGTGGATGGCTTACACGATTCACGGCAACGAATCGGCTTCGTTTGAAACGATGATGCAGGTCATTTATCAACTCGCCGCCTCGAACGAACCGCAGACTTTGGAAGTTTTGAACAATTGTGTAACTTTGATCTTGACCGGCGAAAATCCCGACGGACACGAGCGATTTGTCACCTGGTATAATTCCATCGCTACCGGAGACGCTGACCGCAACGCGATTGAACACCGCGAACCGTGGTCAATTTACGGCAGACTTTCGCATTTTCGCTTTGATTTGAACCGCGACAACATCGCCGCGACGCAGAAGGAAACGCGCAATATGCAGCGGGCGTTTTTCGAGTGGAATCCGCAGCTTTCGGTTGACCATCACGGACAGCCGTCGCAGTTCTTTTTTCCGCCCGCCGCGCTGCCGATCAACCCGAATCTGCCGCAGCCCGCGACCAATAAATGGCTCGCCACGTTCGGCAGGGAAAACGCGCGAAATTTTGACGCGAACAAATGGAGTTTTTACGTCCGCGATATTTTCGACTTGTTTTATCCCGGTTACTGGGACTCGTTTCCGTCGCTTAACGGCGCGATTGGAATGACTTACGAAACCGACGGCGGCGGCTTCAAAGGCTTAAACTGGACGCGCGACGACGGGACGATTGTGACTTTGCGCTCGGCGATTGCCAAACATTATGTCGCTTCGCTGACGACGCTCGAAACGCTGGCGAAAAATCGGCAGGCGAGATTGCAGGATTTTTACGATTTCCGGCGCGGCGCGTTGGAGGCGAACGGCGAAAAATTACAGCGCATCGTCATTCTGCCCGCCAAAGACTCGACAAAAACGGCGGAACTACTCGAAGTTTTGCGGCTCGCCAAAATCGAAGTGAAAGTCGCCAACGCGCCTTTTTCATCGAACGCGGCGCACAGTTATATGCAGAAAGACGCGCCGAAAATTTCGCAGAATTTTCCGTCCGGCGCGTATATTATTGATTTGAATCAGCCGCAAAAGCGTTTAATCAAAGCGATGCTCGAACAGGATACGCCGCAGGATGACGCTTTCGTAAAGGACAATTTGCACCGATTTCGCCGTAACCAGCAGCGCGGAAGTTCAGCAAACAAAGAAGATTACGGCTTTTATGACATTACTTCGTGGAATCTGCCGCTCGCGTTCGGCGTGGACGCTTTTTGGACGGAAGACGCGGGTGATGTTAATTCGACGGTGGTTTCCGATGAATTCGTTCAAAACGCCGAACGCGGCGCGGTTTCGGGTCGCGCGCAGGTCGCGTATGTCATTCCGTATCAAACCGACAGCGCGGGCGCGATGGCTCTGCGTTTGATGAAAGAAGGTTTTCGCGTGGCGGTGGCGACGAAGCCTTTAACTGCGGGCGGCGTAAATTATTCGCGCGGCACGTTCGTCATCAGAATTTCCCGCAATCCCGAAACGATTCACGAAACCGTCGCGCGGCTGGCGCGTGAAATGGGCGTGAGCGTCGTCGCCGTCAATTCCGGCTACACCGAACAGGGCGACACCGATGTCGGCAGTGAAAACGTCGTTTCACTGCAAAATCCGCGCATTGCGATTGTCGCCGACGAAGCCGTTGATCAAACTTCTTACGGCTCGATCTGGTGGACGCTCGACCGCTACGGCATCCAATTTACGCCGCTGACGATCAACAGCGTCAAAGGCGGCGCGTTGAAAAATTACAATGTTTTGATTATGCCGGACGGTTCGGCGGGGCGTTATTTTTCGACGCTCGGCAGCGGCGGCGTTTCCGCTCTGAAAACGTGGATTTCCGGCGGCGGTACTTTAATCACCGTCAAAGGCGCGTCGGTTTTCGCCGCGCTCAAAGATGTCGGACTGACTTCGGCGAAACTCGTCGGCAGCGATGATGACGAGGAGAAAAATAAGACGATTGAAGACGAAATTCCCGACACCCGCAAAGAAGCCGAAACGCGCCCGTCGCCGTCGCCGACACCGGGAAAAGTCAAAAACAGACAGACCGCCGTCGAGCCGAATCCGAATCCGTCGCAGGAATTAAAATCCGACAAAGACGACGGCGCCCCGCCCGTTCTGCCGCCGATTGCCTCGCCTTCGGCAACCGCCGGCAAAGTTCCCGAAGCGATTCCCGGCGCGATCATTCGCGCGACGGTTGACCGCACGACTTACCTGACTTACGGACTCGAAGACAACAATTTGCCCGTGCTGATTTCGTCCGGCTATTTTTTCCGGCTGTCAAAAGAAGGCACCAACGCCGTCGTCTTCGAGCCGAAACCGACTCAGCCGCTGACCATTTCCGGCTTCGTCTGGGAAGGCAACACCGAACGCCTTTTGAAAAACACGGCGTATCTGATTGACGAACCGACCGGCAGCGGTCACGTCATTTTATTCGCTGAAGAACCGTTTTTCCGCGGCATTTTCCGCTCAATGACGCGCCCGTTTTTTAATGCGATTTTGTTCAATCAGACGTTTTGATAAAGTTGAATATCAAAAACAAATTACGATTGAAGTGCCGCAAAATTACAACGAAATTATAAAATAACTATCAAAAAGTTGCTGACGAGGTTGTCACTTAGCCTAATTAAAAATTGAATAAAGGCACAATTCTTGGATGTGAAAGGAATTAGCTGTAATTATTATATTTGTTGAATGTCGCTTTTTATTATTCGCGTGACTTAGTTTCTGCATACACTAGAGCGGTTGCGGTTTGAATATACGGTATAAATGGAAGATATTTGAACGATGCGACCAATATCAAATGATTTACAACGGCGAATCGTCGAGGCGATTCAAGAAAACGAGGATTCGCAGCCGGAGATTGCCGAGCGGTTTGCCGTTGGGCTTTCGACGCTTGAGAAACTGTGGCATCGTTTCCGCGTGACGGGTAAGTTTGAAGCCTTGCCGCACCAAGGCGGACGCAAGCGACGGTTGGAAACCGCTGAAGAACTGCTGCGGGCGGAAGTTGCCGCCCAACCCGACATCACTTTGGCGGAATTGAGTGCGAAAATTGCTTCGGAGAGAAATCAGTCGCCGGTCGCCCTTTCGACGATGAGCGAAGAACTCCGCCGACTGGCATTGCCGCGAAAAAAAAGATAATTGACGCTGCCGAGCGCGACCTGGAACGTGTGCAAGCCAGCCGCGAGCAGTATCAGGTGGAAATGGGGGCAGTCCGCGGACGGTTGAAGTTTTTGTACGAAGCGGGCAGCAACCTGGCGATGACCAGACTTTATGGACGCGCCGCTCCGGGAATACGGGTCTCTGATGCCGTCCCGCAGAATTACGGCGAGAATATCACGATGCCGGCGTGTTTGAGCGAAGACGGACTCAGCGCGCCGATGACGGTCGCCGGGGCGGTGGACGGAGCGGTTTTTCTCGCCTACGTCAAACAGGTGCTGGCTCCGACACTGGCGGCGGGCGATCTGGTGGTGATGGATAATCTCGGAGCGCATAAGGTCAAAGGCGTGGCGGAAGCCATCGAGGGGTGTGGGGCGACCGTCATTTACTTGCCGCCCTATTCGCCGGACTTGAATCCGATTGAGAAATGCTGGTCGAAAATCAAGACCTATTTAAGAGCGGCGAAGGCGCGGACTCGGGAAGCGTTGGAGCAAGCACTTAAAGAAGCCTTGCTTTTAGTGACGAGAAAAGATGCCCTCGGCTGGTTTGCCAGTGGCGGTTATCCCGTATATTGATTCCGCAACCGCTCTAAGCCGTGAACTGGAATCGGCGGTCAAAGAGCGAAATAAATCAGCGCTTAAGTTCAAATGGCAGTTTACAGTTGAAAGTGCCAGAGAAAAACTGAGCCGCCATTATGAAAAAGTAACTCTAAAAACTAATGTTACTTAGCACTAGTGCTTTGTTACCGAAAAGATTGCAGTAACGATCAGTTTTGTGTAACCTCGAATGATGCCAAGAAACAGACAAATCATTCAATTAACGGAGCAGGATCGAAGTTCTTTGACAAATATTTTATCCAAAGGTAAATCAACCGCCCGTGTTCAAACCAGAGGCAGAGTTCTTGACCTGCTGCATCGCGGAGAACATCCCGCCGGAATCGCCGAAATACTGCAAGTCGGAATCGGAACGGTTTACAATCTGCAAAAGCGGTATTTGAAGGAGGGTTTGGAATCCGCCTTGACGGAGAAGCCGCGTTCGGGCAAACCGCCCGTCATCACGGGTGAGATGAAAGCCCGGATCACTGCCTTGGCTTGTTCCGACGCACCTGACGGACACGCTCGCTGGACGCTGCGCCTGCTGGCGGACAAAGCAGTCGAATTTGGATTAGTTGATTCTATTTCCTACAAAACGTGCGGTGAAATACTGAAAAAAACGCTTTGAAACCACATTTGAAGAAGATGTGGTGCATCGGACGCATCACGGGTGAATATCTGGCGCGGATGGAAGATGTGTTATCGCTCTACAATCTGCCGTATAATCGGCTCCGCCCGATCATTTGTATAGATGAGCTGCCGTTTCAACTATTGGGCGAGACGGTCGAACCGCTACCAATGAAACCCGGAGCCGTCAAAAAGATTGATTATGAATACGCGCGTTGCGGCACTGCCAGCGTCTTTGTCGCCTTTGAACCGTTAACCGGCAAACGTCTGGTGCGAGTTTATCGGCAAAGAACGCGCGCCGACTACTGCCGCTTTGCTCAGGAACTCGTCAATCGGTGGTCAAATGCCGAACAGATTGTCTTGGTGCAGGATAATCTAAATACGCATAATGCCGGATCGTTTTATGAGAATCTGCCGCCCGAAGAAGCTTTTACACTAAGTCGGCGTTTTGAGTTCCACTACACGCCGAAAAAAGGCTCGTGGCTTAATATCGCGGAGTTGGAATTGTCAGCACTGTCACGCGTTTGTCTGGCACGGCGAATTTCCGATATGGAAACCTTAAGTAACCAATTGGAAATGATTGTCAAAGAACGAAACGACTTAGAAATCAAGGTCAAATGGCAGTTCACGGTTGATCAAGCCAGAGAGAAGTTAGCTCGCCATTATGAAGAACTAACTTCCAAAAATTAACGTAACAAAGCACTAGAGGCAACCAATGAAAGGCTTGTAAACGGATTGCTCCCTTTGATACTAATTTCCGCAGACAGGGAACTGAACAACGCGGCACAAGCCGAAGGTTTAACGATTGAAAATCCAAATAATCACTGATATTTATAAATTATTTTTAACTGTCTTGATATTGCTCTAACTTCCGATAAAGCGTTTTCCTGCCGATATTTAGCAATCTCGAAGCGCGTGATTTGTCGCCGTTTGTATAATCTAAAGCCAACTCAATCGCATTTTTCTCGATTTCTTCCATTGTCGCGGGGAATTCGACTTCTAAATTTATCGAACGTCCTTCGCTGGCGGCTTTGGCGCGTTCTTGTCTGGCTTGGGCGAACGATTCAAAGGCGTGTCGGCTGATCGCTTCGGGCAGATCGTCGAGTTCGATTTGTCGTCCCGACGCAATAATAACCGCGCGTTCGATGGCGTTTTCGAGTTCGCGGACGTTGCCTGACCATTCGTGATTGACCAATGCGCGTAAGGCTTCTTTGGAAATTCCCGACACGAAGCGTCCGGTTTTTTCTTTGTAGAGTTCGAGAAAATGAAAAACCAGCAGGTGAATGTCTTCCGGGCGCGAACGCAGCGGCGGCACGGTGATCGGGAAAACCGACAGGCGATAAAATAAATCTTTGCGAAATGTCCCTTCTTCGACGGCTTTTTCCAGATCAATATTTGACGCGGCAATGACGCGGGCATCGGTTTTGACGACTTCGCGCCCGCCGACGCGCGTAAATTCGCCGTCCTGCAAAACTCTTAGCAATTTGACTTGTGACGACAGCGACATTTCGCCGATTTCGTCGAGAAAAAGCGTGCCGCCGTCGGCTTCTTCAAAACGTCCTTGTCTTTGCGAACGCGCGTCCGTGAACGCGCCTTTTTCGTGTCCGAACAGTTCGGATTCGAGCAGCGTTTCGGGAATCGCGCCGCAGTTTAATTTGATATACGGTTTGTTTTCGCGCCCCGAATTGTAATGAATCAAATTTGCGAGCAGCTCTTTGCCCGTTCCCGATTCGCCCTGAATTAAAACGGTCGTGTTGGTGTCGGCGACGTTGAGCGCGAGTTCGATGGAGCGGCGAATCGTCGCGGCTTGCCCGATAATTTCGCTGTGTTTTTGATGAAGTTCGCTTTTCAAACGCATCACTTCGGCGGAAAGTTGATCGCGTTCGAGCGCGGTGCCGATTTGGTCGGAAATGCCTTCGACGAGCGCGATGTCGTGTTCTTCAAACGGTTTGGCGCGTTCTTCACTCCACACAAAACCGAGCAGACCGAACGCCTGACCGCCGACGCGCACGGGCGTGACGAGCGCGGATTTGCCGCCGAGCTGCGAATTAAAAATCAGCCGAATCGCAAACGGCAATTGCGTGTCAACAATCTGCATCGTTTTCCCTTCGCGCAAAATATCGCCGAGTGCCGGAAACGGTTCGATGTCGAGCGATTGATTGTGCTGTTCGATCATCTGCAAAACCGCGTTCGGTTTAACGTCCGGCGCGGATTTGAAGGCGACGAGCGAAATCTTTTTGCCGGTTTGGTCAAGCACGCCGAGCGCGCCGTAATCCGCGCCGACTAATCCGATGGCGCGTTCTAAAACTTTTGACGAGACGATGTTAAATTCCGAATGAGAATTGAGCGTGTTGGCGATTTCGAGCAGTGCATTTGTCCGGCGCGTTTCCTGTTCCTGCGCGACGTAAAGGCTCGTATATTGATAGCCGATGGCGAGCTGCTGGGCGATTGATTCGAGAAACGAAACTTCTTCGTCGAGCCATTCGCGCGGCGAATGTGTGTCGTGCAGTCCGAGCAAACCCAAAACTTTGCCGCTCAAAGTAATCGGCAAAATCAAAAGCGAACGCGTTTCGAGTGCTTTGGCAAAAAATCTAAGTGTCGCATCCTTTGATTTTGACGTGTCATTAATGCGAATCGGCTTGGAAATATCGAAATATTCGGCGAGTTTTTCCGCGTCAATCGGAATCGTCGTTCCGACTGATGACGGAATATCTTCCGAAGCCCGCCATTCGTGACTGATGCGAAGTTCGCTGTCGTTCGTAAGCTGCAAAACGTCACACCGATCAGCCTGCATCATTCGTCCGAGTTCGGAGACGACGACGCGCAAAAACCGTTCGAGATCAATATTCGTCGGCAAATCCCGCGCCAGCCGGTCAACAATCGCCTCGCGCGCCTCGTGCATTTTAATTTTACGTTCAAGCGAAAGCGACGGCGAAGTTTCAAGTTCGATTTTCATAAGTCATTCAAATCACTAAATTTAATTTGAAATTAAATGATTTAAATGTCAAGTTGATACATTTAGTTTCGCAGGTGTGTTTTTCTGGGATGTTAGACGTTTGTCAGCGAGAATTTCAATCGAAACGTGGCTCTGTGATGATTTCGAAGGAATGAAAATTAAATATACGACATACATTCCGGCAGAAGCCGGCGCGTCAGCAAGGGCGCGTTCGCGCTGTATCCGAAAAGGTTGGTAAAAAAATTTAAATTAAGTCAAATTTTTGCGACCTTTTTCCCGGTAACATCAATTTCAAAAAATTATTAATCCGCTGCTCAAATACACTTAAAATTAAAATCATAAAATAAATTTCACACAAACTGGTGATTATTTTCCAGAAGAAGTTCTGTGGACAAAAAATTTAAGGCGAACGAAACTAATTTTTCACTGACCGGCACGCCGAGTTCGTTTCGCATTTCTTCGGCGATTTCGCCGGATTCTTTTTTGCCGTCGCATTTCTGCCAAACGTAAGCCGAGGTCGGATTTAGACAGATGGCTTTTTTGTTCTGCAAATCGTGGATAAAAAATTCGCCGGTAATTTCCTTAACAACTAAATCATTTTTTCGGGCAACTGGTTTCATAAAGTTTCTCCATTTCAAATATTTCTCAACCGCAAACGTTAGTGCGAAGTTTATGCCAAACATAAAATTTTCTTTCAAACATCAACAAATTACAGGCTGAAATTAATTATGAAATTCTAATAACAAAAATACTCCATCTCAATAAGCGGTCAATTTGACCGATATTTTGCTTTGCTGAAATGTTTATGATCGGTCATTTGCATTCTCGCCGGATTTCTCAAAGACTTCTGAATAAATTAAACTAAAATTCATTTCCCGAATTGGTTATTGCGGACGAAACGACAAATTTATGAGTTCTAAAAATAGTCTGATTACTTTAACGGACAGCGGTTTATACTGCGAGCGCGGCGATTTTTATATTGATCCGTCTTTGCCGGTGAAAAAAGCGATTTTGACGCACGCGCACGCCGATCATACTTATCGCGGCAGTGGAAATTATCTCGTGCCGACCGAAGGCGAACGGCTTTCGCGGATTCGTCTGGGCGACGAAGCGGTGATCGAATCAATGCCTTACGGCGAAACGCGGACGATGAACGGCGTGAAAGTTTCGTTTCATCCGGCGGGTCACGTTCTCGGTTCGTCGCAAATTCGCGTCGAATGTAAAGGCGAAATTTGGGTCGCATCCGGCGATTATAAACTCACGCCGGACGCGACGTGCGCGCCGTTTGAATTCGTGCGCTGTCATAAATTTATTACCGAAGCGACGTTCGGGCTGCCGATTTACCGCTGGACACCGACTGAAATTGTTTTCGAGCAAATCAACGAATGGTGGCGCAGAAACCGGGAACGCGGCAAAGTTTCCGTCATCGGCGCGTATTCGCTCGGCAAAGCGCAGCGCGTGATGAACGGCGTTGACCGTTCAATCGGCAACATTTTCACGCACGGCGCGGTCGAACGCTTAACCGAAGCGTATCGGGAATGCGGCGTTGATTTGCCGGCGACGAAATACGTCGGTGATGTCGAAAACAAAAAAGATTTCGCCGGTTCGCTCGTCGTCGCGCCGCCCGCCGCGCTCGCTTCGACGTGGACGCGAAGGTTCGGAGCGCATTCGACCGGATTCGCCTCCGGCTGGATGGTCGTGCGCGGCGCGAGACGCAGAAAAGCGGTTGATCGCGGTTTTGTTCTTTCAGACCACGCCGATTGGGGCGAACTGCAAACCGCAATCCGCGAAACAAACGCCGAAACCGTTTTCGTCACACACGGATTTATCGAAGAACTTGTGCGCTGGCTCAACGAAAATAACATCAACGCGAAACCGCTGAAAACACAGTATGTCGGCGAAGGGGAAACTGAAGATTAGCCACGAACAAACACGAAATTTCACGAAAATTATTTAAAAATTTCGTGTCTTTTTCGTGTTTGTTTGTGGCTAAAAATTAAATTGTTATGAAACTATTCACCGAACTTTACACCGAACTCGACCAAACGAATAAAACCAACGAAAAGATTGAAGCGTTGAAATTTTATTTTGAACACGCTGCGCCGGAAGACGCGGCGTGGGCGATGTATTTTTTGTCGGGCAGAAAGCCGAAACAGATTATTCCGTCGAAAAAACTGCGCGAATGGGCGATGGCAGAAGCCGACGTTCCCGAATGGCTTTATGAGGAATCGCGCGATACGGTCGGCGATTCTTCGGAAACTATCGCGCTTTTATTGCCGAATAACGCGGCGGTTGACGAAACGCCGCTGCGTGAATTGGTCGAAGAAAAACTGCTTCCGCTTCGCAAGTCGGACGAGGAATTTCAAAAAAGCGAAGTTTTAAAGGCTTGGCGCGGAATGGATTACACGCAGCGGCTGATTTACAATAAATTAATTTCCGGCAGTTTTCGCGTCGGCGTGTCGCAAAAACTCGTAATGCGCTCGCTCGCACAGCTTTCGGAAATTCCCGACGACATTATCGCGCTGCGTTTGATGGGACATTGGGAACCGACAGCGGAATTTTTCAAACATTTAATCAACCCGCAGATCGAAGAAGATGAAACGCCGATTGCGCGTCCGTTTCCGTTTCATCTGGCGCATCAAATTGATTTTCCGACGGAAGATTTGGGCAGTATTTCCGACTGGCAAGCCGAATGGAAATGGGACGGAATTCGCGCGCAGGTTATCAAACGCGCCAGTGAAGTTTTCATCTGGTCGCGCGGCGAAGATTTGATGACGGAACGCTTTCCCGAAATCGCCGAAGCCGCCGAAAATCTGCCGGACGGCACGGTTTTAGACGGCGAAATTCTGCCGTGGCTTGACGACGCGGTGTTGTCTTTTAACGAATTACAGCGAAGAATCGGGCGCAAAACCATCGGCAAAAAACTGCTCGCCGAAGTTCCGGTTATTTTGCAGTGTTACGATCTGCTCGAATACGAAAGCAAAGATATTCGCGCCTTTGAATTTCGCACGCGCCGCGAATTTCTCGAACAAACTGTTGATAATTTAGACGAAGAAACACGCAAAGTTTTTCGTCTGACGGAATCCGTCGAAGCAGGAAATTGGAAAGAATTGGCGGAAATCCGCGAAACTTCGCGCTCGCTGAAAGTCGAAGGTTTGATGCTCAAAAAACTCGATTCTCCGTATCGCACCGGCAGACATCGCGGCGATTGGTGGAAATGGAAAATTGATCCGTTCACGATTGACGCGGTTTTGCTCTACGCGCAAAAAGGCACGGGAAAACGCGCTAACCTGTTCACCGACTATACTTTCGCCGTCTGGTCAAAAGGCGAACTCGTCCCGTTCGCCAAAGCCTATTCCGGTTTAACCGACGCGGAAATTCGTCGCGTTGATAATTACGTGCGGCGAAATACGAAAGAAACTTTCGGTCCGGTCAGAAGCGTTACTCCAAAACTCGTTTTTGAACTCGCCTTTGAAGCGATTCAAAAATCAACGCGCCACAAATCCGGCGTTGCCGTCCGTTTTCCGCGCATTCTGCGCTGGCGCGAAGACAAACCGATTGAAGAAGCCGATTCGCTGGAAACAATTCACACACTGTTGGATGAATATGAAAACAGTGAAAGTTAGAAAGTTTAGTAGTTGGTTACGTTATTTACCTAAAATGAAGGACTGGAGCGCAACCCGTCCCGGTTGCAATGAGTGCGAGAGCGCGAAAAAAATGTTTTGTTACTATGACGTTCATTTAACCGACGGTATTTTCGCGGCGAAGCGACGCTCACTGCAACCGGGACGGGTTGCGCTCCAATCCGCTCCGCGAATTTGAAAATCATACAAATGGCAAGCAAAGCAAACAGCCAAAAAAGCGAAAAATCCATCGTTGTCGAAAATCTCTATCCGCATTTGAAAATTACGCGGGAAAAATTTCCGCGGCTGCTTGTTACGCGCCGGATTTTAAATGCGAAAGATGATTATTTTGGCGCGTTTCTGCCGGAAACGGGTGTGCGGATTTGGCTCGGAATATTGAATAAAATGTTTCGTCTGCGAAGCTGTGAAATCAAAATTGACGGCGATTTTTCGCAGCCGTGCGCGATGTTTTACGAAAAAAGATGTCTCGCGCCGTGCGTTGCGGAAATTTGTTCAAAAGAAGAATATGCCGAATATGTCGAAGTTTTGAAATTGTTTTTGAGCGGCAGCGAAGCCGAATTCGTGCGGTTTTTGGAAAATAAAATTTCCGAACTTTCGGAAAATCTGGAGTTTGAAAAAGCCGTCAAATGGCGCGATATTTTGGTTGATTCGCAAAAGATTTCGGCGAACAAAAAAACTCGTCTGCGGCTCGATGACGCGGTTGACAGCTTTGAAATCGAAGAGACTAACGGGAAATTTATCGTTTATTTGGTGACGACGCGCGGCAGAAAGTTTTTGGGCAGCAGAGAATTCATTTTTGCCAAAGAAAACCTGACGGCGGAAATCGTTTTAGGCGACATTATCAAGCAATTTTATAAATTTCACGCGCCGAAGGAAATTCGTCTGACGCGGGATTTTCCATCGCGCAAATCTCTACAGAAAATTTTGAGCGAAAAGTTCGAGCGTCCGATCAAAATTTCAATCGTCAAAGACGGTTTGAATGTGACGACGAAACAAAAAATAAAACGCGCGAAATTTGAATCTGAATTTAAAAAAATCAGCGTTCCGAAATCAACTGATAAAATAAAAAGCGAACTGCAAATTATTTTCAGTTTGAAGAAAAAGCCCGCAAAAATCGAAGTTTTCGATGTCGCGCATATTTCCAATCAAGATTTTGTCGCGGCGAGCGTCGTCTGGAAAAACGGCGCAATCGAACCGGGAACTATTCGGTTTTTTGCGCCGAACGAGCAAAACGAAATCGGCGCGATGGCAAACGCCGTCGCGGAAAGATTAACGCAAAAACCTTTTCCCGATTTGCTCGTAATTGACGGCGGAATTTCACAGCTTCGCGCCGTCAAAACGGTTTTGGAAAATTTCAAAATCAAAAATATCGCGCTGATTTCCGCCGTCAAACCAGCGGGAAAACACAGCGAAATTTCACATTTTTTGACTTCTGATGAAAATAAAATCGAATTCATCGAAGGCGATCAAACTTACGAAATTTTGCGTCAGTTGCGCGATGAAGCACACAACGCCGCCAACCGAGTGCATCGCGGACAGCGCGACAACAAGCATTTGTTTGAGCTTGAAAGAATTTTTCGCGGTTTTGAAGACGCTGATCGGAAAAAGATTTTGAGAAAATTCAGCTCGATAAAAGAATTGAAAAAAGCCGATGAAAAAGATTTTATCGAATTGGTCGGCGCGGCAAAATCGAAAAAATTACGGCAAAATTTGGAAGATATTTCAATCAACAAAAATTCGCCGGCAATTTCATTCGTCCCGATCAGATTTGACGAAATCGGCGGCGCAGCGGAAGATTTAATTCCTATTTTGCCGAGATAAAAATATTTTAACGAGTTAAACTCACGAAATAATTAAAAAATGTATTTGGCTAGTTTCCGATAAAATTTAAATCGCCAATATCGCTGCTCGCAAAAACAGTACGCGGCACAAAAGTGACCTGCTTACTGCTGATACTCAAAATATACGATTCGCCTGTCGGCACTCCGGTAAAATTGTAATAGCCGAAAGGATTGGTAAATCTCGTTTTTACTTCTCCGTTCTGATTTGTCAACATTACCAATGCCCGAAAAATTCCGCGTCCTTTAGCATTTGTAACTCGCCCGCCGATAGAAACGGGCGCGGCAAAAAGCGCGGACGGATTTTCATACGCGCCGATGTCAACTGTTGCCGTGCCGTCTCCGTCACCGTCACTAATGCGCGGAAAACCCGGTCCGCGTTGGTCGGTAGTTAATGATATATTGTCATTTATATAGTCAATCGCCGAAGTGTTAATTCCCTTATCAATTGCCGGACTTCTCGCTAACAGGGCGTGAGTCGGGGTCGTTCCGCCATTGTTTCGCAACGTGTCGAGCATCGGGTTCACATCTAAAATATCGGTTGGCTGATAGTCAATAACAATTCCCGTATTAGCTGCATTGCCGGAAGATTTGCCGATTAAGTTCCCGCCTAACGATATGACTGAGCTGCCGCCAGACAACAAAATTTCAGGACCAATACCGTTAGGAGAGATATTATTCCCTGCTATAATCGTATCGGTTAAAACGAGGTTACCGCCAACTTTTGTGATTCCGCCGCCGCTATTTGAGGTGTTATTAGTGACAGTTGAATTGTTAATAATTTCAAAGCTGTTATTTGTGCAAATGCCGCCGCCGCCCGCAATCGCGCAAATACCGTCGCTGGTATTTAAGTCGTGTTCATCTGTGGTTAAATTGACTGTAAAGTCCGCGGCAAAAGCGTAAGTTGAAAAGACCAATGTAATGAAGATAATTGGAAGATATTTCATTTGTCTAAACTCCATCTAAAATTTAGTTTTCGCCGACCCTGGAAGGTCTAATATCTTAGCCCAAGAGCAGCGGTTTATGCAATAAGCCTGCAAGTCAAAGCGGAAACCTGCCGTGACAGTTAATCTCCTGATCCTTAAATTGTTTACAAAAGTATGCTTTTCCCAATGTTCCTTCAAATATTTGGGACTTATCTGAACTTTTCTTCATTCATATTTAATTTGACCTTATAAATCCTAATTTTTAACTTACAACCGGCGGCGACATCACCGTTCCGCAATTTTTGCAGGTCCGCAGACTCTCGCTGTCGTAGAAGCGTTTGAAAACGCCCTGAAACTGCGTCGTGATGTCGTCGAGCGTGAAATATTCTTCGTAGAGTTTGTGATTGCAGTTTTCGCAAAACCACAAAAGTCCGTCTTTTTCGTCGGCGCGTCGTTTGCGTTCGATGACCATTCCAATCGTGTTCGCGCCGCGAATCGGGTTGTGCGGTGTGCGCGCCGGAAGCAGAAACATTTCGCCTTCTCTGATCGGCACGTCAACGGCTTTGCCGTCATCCTGAATTTTGACGATGATGTCGCCTTCGAGCTGATAAAAAAATTCCTCGCCTTCGTCCCAGTGATAATCCTTGCGCGAATTCGGTCCGCCGACGACCATCACGATAAAATCTTCCGCGTCGTAAGCGCACTGATTTCCGACCGGCGGTTTTAAGAGATGACGATGTTCGTCAATCCATTGCTTGAAATTGAAAGGTTTTTGTATCGGCATATTTTTTATCAAATATTTGGGGGATTTTAACTATTTCATCACAATTATTGGTAAAAAGTTATAGTTTATTTGGACGCGCTCAAAGCAGTTATGGAACAATATTGTAAATTTCCCCTTTTTTCTTTTGTGATTGAATTCAAAGTCGTGGCGATTGCATTACATCCAATCGCATTATCACCGATACCATCTCCTTCTTCAAATAATCCTGCTAATCCGTCACTATCGGTGTCATATCCGTAGCCGAGAACAATGGTTTTTCCATTAAATTCAAAGTAGCGGCTTACAAAATTAACCAATTTGTAGTTGTAACCAAGCCGATTGACTATTTTCTTTTCATATTTGGTTTCCAAATTCATTACGAGCGGCTCTTTCACATCTTTCCAGCGAAAAATATCAGAAGATTTTCCGCTAAATTTTCCGGCAATTATATTTCTAATTTTTGTATCGTCAAATTCCTGTCGAGGAACTGCCGCGAAAAAATATACTATTGAACCTTCGTAATTAAGTAATCGTGCAGAAATAGTTTAGACTATTTGTTGAGATGGGTAAAACAAAAGTAATTGAATTAACTAAACAACAACGCGAAGCACTGGAAAACGGTTATCGTAATGGTAAGACACATAGTTTCCGGCAACGCTGTCAGATGGTTTTATTGAAAAGCGAGAAACGAACGTCGTCAGAAGTTGTCGCTATTTTGGGCGGATGTGAGATGACTGTTAATAATTGGCTAAACCGCTATCAGGCGGAAGGGATGGCGGGTTTGCAGACGAAACCGGGACGGGGACGCAAGGCGATTCTTCAACCGGCTGATCTGGAGCAGGTCAAAGAAGCGGTCAAGCGATCACGACAGAAGATTTCAATCGCCCGCGGAGAACTCGAGGAACTGTTGGGTAAAGAGTTCTCAAGCAGTTCATTAAAGCGGTATCTGAAAAAAACGCTTGCCGCTATAAACGAATTAGAAAACGCTTGAAAGGTGTGCCGAATGAAGAGGTGTATCGGTTAAAAAAAGAAGTGTTAGGTTCGTTGGAGAATTTAAGTCAAGCGGGATTAATCGAACTGTATTACGGCGATGAGTCGGGTGTCAACTTAGAGCCGAATGTGCCGTATGGCTGGCAATTTGCCGATGAAGTGGTGGCGATGCCGACAGCCAAAGGCAAAGGAGTCAATTGTTTCGGCTTATTTACCAGAAGTAATCAGAGTTGGGTTGCCACATCGGAGACAGCGGTCACCGCAGAGTTTGTGGTCGAACAATTGGAAAGATTTTCGTTTTCGATCTCGCAGCCGACAGTGATAGTTTTAGATAATGCGCGAATCCATACCGGCAAACAAATCAGTGAACGGCTCAGGTTTTGGCAGCAAAGAGGATTATTCATCTTTTATTTGCCGACCTATTCACCGCATTTGAACATTGCCGAAACAGTATGGCGGAAGTTGAAATATGAATGGTTGGCACCGAGTGATTACCAAGACAGACAAAGATTACAATATTCGGTCAAACAAGCCTTAAACGAATTTGGAAGAAGCCTGAGAATAAACTTCTCAAACTTCACACATAGTCTAGCTTAATTGTGAGCAACTACTTATATTTAAATAAAATCGTGTTCTCACCAACGACTTGCTCTTTTACAAAATTATCGGGACATTTAAAGTTCGTTGTACCGATTTTACAGGACGCGTTTTTATTAGATTTATCAGCCGGATTTTTTCTTTTTGTTTGTCCTTGTGCTGTAAAAGTAACTGAACCGATCAATAACAAACTTATAATTATAAATTTTAACTTTGAGATGTTCCACCTTCTGCTTATTAATGTTTGATTTGGTTCCATAACCTTTTTCCTCTAATATTTATTCTTAATTTTCACGGAGCAGCTTATTATTTCAAAATTTATTCAATAATTTCTTAAATCAGCAAAATTTAATGATTACATTTCTCAAAATTCCAAAATCTTATTGACAGTTCGCCAATTTCGCGCCGTCGCCGAAACTTTCAGCTTTTTGCCGATGTAATCTTTGCCGATCAAACTGTCTAGAACGCTGACTCGCAACAGACAAAAAATTTCGCGGTTTCGCACCGAATACATTTCATTTTCACTGTTATTTGACAAAAGCATCGCGTGTTTTTCGTCCGGCAATTCTTCGTCCAAAAAGAAAACGTGAACGTCTTTATCATTTTCAAATTGTCCGGCGAAAGGATTTTCAGCGACGATATTTTTGATTTCATCAATCGAACGCGTGATGACTTTTATCTTCAAGCCGAATTCCGTTTCAATCGCCGTTTCGATTTTCGCGGCGAGTTTTTGATCGTCAGTTTTTGCCGTTTCAAAAATGATATTGCCGCTGTTGATATAAGTTTTGACGTTTGAATATCCGAGCGCGGCGCAGACTTCGCGCAGCGTTTCCATTTTGATTTTGTTTTTCCCGCCGACGTTGATGCCGCGCAGAAAGGCGATGTATTTCATAGATTCCAGATTCCAGATTCCAGATTAAATTTGAGAGTGTTTTATTCGATCACGGCGATTACTTTCAGTTCAATCGCAATCGGTGTCGGCAGTTTGTTGATTTCAACCGTCGTCCGGCACGGCAGATTGTCTCTGAAATATTCGGCGTAAATTCGATTATAAGTCTGAAAATCCGCTTTCATATTCGTCAGATAAACCGTCACGTCAACGATTTTTCCCCAGCTTGAACCCGCATCCTCCAAAATATATTTGACGTTTTGAAAAACCGAACGACACTGCGTTTCGATGTCGTAAGAAATTATCTCGCCGTTTTCGTCGAGTTCCACGCCGGGAATTTTTTTCGTCCCTTTTTCGCGCGGACCAACGCCCGACAAAAACAGCAGATTCCCGACTTTTCGGGCGTGCGGATACAAGCCGACAGGTTCAGGCGCTTTCGACGAATTGATAATGTTTTCGCTCATTTAATAATTTATTTTGATGCAGACGTTTTTTTCTTCGGTAAAAAATTTCAACGCCTCAAAACCGCCTTCGCGCCCGATGCCGGAGTTTTTCACGCCGCCGAACGGCGTTCGCAAATCGCGCAACAGCCAACAGTTAATCCAAACGATGCCGCTTTCGATTTTTTCCGCTATCCGATGCGCGCGTGAAAGATTTTTCGTCCAAATCGTCGCCGACAAACCGTATTCGACCGAATTGGCGTAAGTTAAAACTTCCGCTTCCGTGTCGAACGGCTGAATCGTGACGACCGCGCCGAAGATTTCCTCCTGATTTGTGCGACAGTCGAACGACAGATTTTCGATGATCGTCGGTTCGATAAACCAGCCGTTCAATTTTGGGTTTTGGATTGCGGATTTTGGATTTTTCGAGTCGTAATTCTCGTTCGATAAATCAACGCGATTTCCGCCGAGCAGAATTTTGCCGCCTTCCTGTTTGGCGAGTTCGATATAGGACAGAACTTTTTCGAGATGCTGTTCGGAGACGACCGCGCCGATGTCGGTTGATTCGGCGAGCGGATCGCCGATTTTGAGCGCGGAAACTCGTTCGATGAAATCCGCTTTGAATCGTTCGTAAAGCGGGCGTTCGATGAAAATCCGCGAACCGCACAGACAAATTTGTCCTTGATTTGAAAACGAAGATTTAACCGTCGTTGCCAGCATTTCGTCGTAATCGCAGTCGGCGAAAATGATGTTCGGGTTTTTGCCGCCGAGTTCGAGCGAGAGTTTTTTAAATTTCGGCGCGGCTTCCCGCGCGATCCATTCGCCGGTGCGCGTGCCGCCGGTGAACGAAATCGCTTTAACATCTTTGCTCTGCACAATCGCGCTTCCGGCTTTTATTCCCAAACCGTGAACGATATTTAAAACTCCGGCGGGAAGTCCGGCTTCAATGCAAATTTTCGATAATAAATACGCGGTCATCGGGGTGATTTCCGAAGGTTTGGCGACGACACAGCAACCGGCGGCGAGCGCGGGCGCGATTTTCCAACTGAACAGATACAGCGGCAAATTCCACGGCGAAATGCAGCCGACCACGCCGAGCGGCTGGCGCAGAGTGTAATTTATCGCCTGATTGACAGTTTCGTGCGCTTCCGAAGAAAAGTGCATCGCGGCGGTCGCGTAAAATTTGAAATTGGCAACGGCGCGCGGAATATCAACGCTGCGTGCCAAACTTTTCGGCTTACCGTTGTCAACGCTTTCGGCTTCGGCTAAAAAATCCAACTCGCGTTCGATTAAACTCGAAACGCGCATTAAAACGTCGTGTCTTGCTTCGGCTGAGGTTTTCGACCACGCGGGAAACGCCTTTTTTGCAACTTCGACCGCTTTTTCAACGTCGCGCTCGTCCGAATCGGGAATAAGCGAATAAACTTCGCCTGTCGCCGGATTATAATTGTCCAGATATTCGCCCGAAAGCGGCGCGAGCAGTTCGCCGCCGATGTAGTTTTCGATTTTCAGCATTTTTTTCGCTCGTTTCTTTTTTTCCGCGTTCGATTATTATAAACAACTTCACTGAAAATAAAACTGCGCGCTGTCAGAACCATTTGCGTGAGCGGGCGGCTCTGACGAAATTTATTTGAAAATAAAATTTATCTCTTCGCGCAAATAATTGCCGGACGTATCTCGAGTTATCTCAATGCGGCTGACATCGGACGCGACATCGAGCAGACTGCTGATATTTCCGGCGAAAAAATCGCTCGAAATATCGTTCTTATTTTCTGCGGCGAGATTTTTCATTATTTGTTCAAAACCTTGTTCGCGCTCGCTCAGACGAATCACCGTCAAATCATCAAATCGAGATTCCGACTGCGTTTCCGCAATTTTGTTTTCATTAAAAATAATGCTTTTGAGCAGTTCCGCGCTGTTTGAAAAAATTAATTTATCGTCTTGCAAACTATACGAAATTCCCCAACCGAGCATCGGCAAATTCAGTTCGCGCCATTGTTTATTGTTTTCGGTTTTTGTTTCCCAATTCAATTTCGCATTGGTGTCGGCAACTATCAGTTGGTTTTTGAGCTTTGCGGCGAGCGCGTTTTCCAGATTTTCCCGATTCAAATTGTTGGGCGCGAGAATTTTAACGATTGCCGCTCTTCTAAATTCAGCGAACAGCGGCGCAGGCAAAAGTTGCGGAATTTGAGCTGTCAAAACAATGTTTGGATTTGCCGCCGCGAGCGCGTTTTGCAAATCATTTTTCAATTTTTTCTCCGCGTTTATTTTCGTCGAACTGTCGGTTTCTTCGACGATTCCGGCATCTTCCGCGTCGTCAATCGTTTTATCGTAATCGTCATCCAAATAAGAATAATCGCGCCGGCTTTCATCTGAAGAATAAAAATCTTCATCGCTGTAATAGTTACGATTCCAGGATTTTTCGGGTGATTTCGATGTATTTTCAAATCGGTCGTAAAGCGCGTTCTGCACCGCATCAATTGTTAAATTCGGTTTGTTTGTAACATTCTGCAATTTGTAAAACGGAGCATTTTCCGGCAGCGTCGCGGTCAAACCATTCGCTTCTTTCGCGCTTATTTTCTCATTTTTTACAGTTTGCGTCTCCGTCAATGCAAATTCGCGGTGTTCCGTCCATTTGTCTTCGCTCATTTCAAAATCGAACATTCCGGCGCGAAATTTTTTCAAATCTTCGAGATTTCCCGCCAGCCAGTAATGTTTGAAATAATAATCGTCATTGAGTTTCGCCTGATCGAGCCAAACGGTCGCGGTGTGCGGCGCAACTTTTTCGCTCAGATTTTTGAACGCCGGTTCGTCCGCCAAACTGTTTTTCGGAGATTTGCCGTTGATATTCGCCAGCGTTTGCATTAATAATTTCTCGCTCGTCGCCAAAATAAAACGCCCGTTTACATTGGCGAAAACGAGTTTTTGTTTTTGTCTGCCGCGATCTGCTTCAACATCTTTGCCGTAAAAAATCGTTCCGTCTTCGAGCGTGTTTTCTTCAAACTGCGAACTGTTTTGAAAAAACTGCGAAGCCGCAAATATCTCATCATTAACCGGCGCGATAAAAACCAAA
This sequence comes from Pyrinomonadaceae bacterium, assembly GCA_965217575.1. GTDB lineage: Bacteria > Acidobacteriota > Blastocatellia > Pyrinomonadales > Pyrinomonadaceae. The sequence continues at coordinate 3,838,196 of OZ244558.1, forward strand.
TCGAGCTGCTCGATGTCATAAACCGCAACAGCGGCGCGTGTTTCGGACACCTTGCCAAATGTGTCTAAATCAATCGGAAAACCGCTCGCGTCGTTAAATTCCTGCCAGCGCGACGCAAGTTTTAACGCCAAATGACGATTTTCAAACTGCGCGAAATTTTCGCTTTCGAGATAATTTTGCTTCAGTTTCGATTCGTTCAACTGTTTGATAAAAGTCGGCAAATCCGCAAACTGCACGTAAATAAGCGCGCCGCGCGGAAAATCCGCGGCTTGCTCAAAAGGTTTGATCGCGGTTTGTGAATAAGCGAAAACAATCGCGCCGAAAACGAATAAGACGATGATGATTTTTAATTTCATAATATCAGTACCGCAGTCGTCCCGACTGCTGTCTCGGATGCGTCCCGCTTCCGAGTCGGAAAATTTTGAGACGTGAGCGCGAGACGCGCTCACGACGGCAGTCGGGACGAATGCGTTACATTTTTACTGTGAATTCAGTAACTTTTCGTATTTTCTCCTCGTTCAAATTTTGCAGCCGAGCAATTTTTTCCTCGTCAACTTCCTTCAATTTCGCTTTTTCATAATCAATCGCCCGCCCGAAATCTCCGGCTTTTTCAGCCGCTTCGGAGAGCATATTTAATAATTCGTCGGATTTCGTGGCGTTGTTTTCATCAGCCAGTCGAAATGCTGCGTTCGGCTGATTTTTCGCCACATACAAACGCATCAATTGCTGCGCCGCGTTTTCCTCATCAAACGGATTATTCGCCTCATCGTCAGCAATCAAAGCGTTTTGAAAAGCAGTAATCGCAAAATCATTTTGACGGTAACTTCTGGCGACCGAACCGACAAAAAACCAGAATTGCAAACTCGCATTTTCGACCTTTATCTCGATTTGATTTTTGGCTAAAATTTCCAGCGCGTTTCGTAATGCGCCGTCGGCGGAAACTGCCGCGTTCAGCAAATCCACTTTGTTATCAACAATTGCCCGCGCCAGCCAAACCGCCTGCCAGCGCGAATTTACATCGGTATTTTGATTGTTAATAATCTCCGCCAAAAGTTTGACCGTTTCAGGCTGATTATTATTTCGGGCATAAAGCCGCGCCAGTTCGAGCCGGTTTTTCGCGTCATCGGGTGCAATTTCGAGAAGTTTTGCGCGAAAAGCGATTGCTTCATCTATTCGTCCAGCGTTCACGCAGGTTTCAGCGGAAAGCCGCAGCGCATCATTTTGATTGAGCGTGTCAACGGTTTTCGCTTCTTTAACTTTCGCGCTGTCAACCGCGAAAAGTTTAATGTTCGGCAGTGCGGCGAGTTTTCCGAATGCTTCCGGCTTCGTGTTTTCATCAGCCGCTTCATTTAATAATTGCAATATTTGAAGCGCGTTTTCAGCATCGTTTCGTTCAAAAAATATCTGTGCCAAACCGGTAAAATTCGCCGTTTCGTATTGTTCGAGCGCAAGCTGCCGCCAGTAAAATGCTTGAAGCAGAGTACGGCAGTCGTCCCGACTACCGTCTCGGACGCGTCCCGCTTCCAAGTCAGAAAAAGGATTTAAGACGTGAGCGCGAGACGCGCTCACGACAGCAGTCGGGACGACTGCGGGACAGGCTTTTTCGTCGCGCAGAATTTGCAGAACATCATTGAGACGTTCGACGCTCGGCGGTTTCACCGACGACACGTCAGATTTTATTTCAATACCGATAAAACGTTTCGCGTCGTCTAATGTTTTAGCGAGATTTCCCTGACGCATCTGTAATTTCAGTGCCGCCAGGCGCAGCCATTCGGGGCGCGGATAACGCCTGTTCAATTCGCTTTTGATGTCCGAAATCAGCTTTCGGGCTTTGTTATTTTTACCGATTTTCAGCAGATAATTTAAGTATTCCTTTTCCCAAACGATATGTTCGCCTTCGGGCTGAGTAACTTTGAAATTATTTTCGAGATCAAATATTTCTTCGGCTTCTTCAGTGCCGTAAGTTTTTTGCAAAACCGCTTCATAATCGTAATCCGAGCCGCTCGCCGCGCCGGTTCGCGCAATCAAAATTTCGTAAAATGGTGCGCGAAATTTTTCCGCGATCAAATTTTCGTCGAGCAGCATTCCCGGCAGCAAAACGCTTTTCGGCACGGCGACAGCTAGTTTTTGAAAATAAGCCGTTTCTGCGCTTTCTGCGTCGAATGAGTCCGACAATTGACGAATAAAAATTTTCAAGTTTTCGGGCAGTTTCTGTTTTTTGCTGTCATAGTAATTTTCTTTTCCCGAATCGTTTTCCTTTAAATTTTTAACGAGCATCAGCAGCAAATTTTCTCGTGCTTCCGCCTGTAAGTTATATTCACTCAAAGTTTGCAGATAAAGTTCGCCATCCTCAACGCTCACGTTTTCGCCTGCGATAATTTGCGCCCAAATTTCCCGCGCCTTCTTTTCGTCGCCCGTCTGAAAAAGAGCCGCGCCGAGATTTGCTTTGATATTTTTGTCGCTAGGATTTATTTCCGCCGCCATTTGTAGAGATTCGAGCGCGTTTTTTGTATCTTTCTGCTTGAGATAAAACACGCCGAGTTTGAGTTGTTCGTCCGCGCTGTTCGGGCGATTTTCGATCATCGCGGGCAGAAAGTTTTTCGCATCGTTTTTCCCATCTTCGTTCGGCGTGAAATAAAGCCATTCGCCGTATTCGCCGACGAGCCGAAACCAAGCGTCGCCGACTAATTCATTGGCTTTGTCGGGTCTTTGCGCGATAAACTCCCCAATCGGCGCGAGCCGCAGCGCATCGCAAAAATAACATTCGTCTTTGCCTGAATATTCGCGCAGGGCAAGACTCGTTTCCGCGTTTCGCGCCAGCTTCCAACTGCGCGGCAATTCCGTGTTTTGAATCGCCTCGTGCGCCGCGTCGCGTTCGCCTTTCGACAGCAAAAAGTTAATTAACTGCAACTGATACGGCGAATATTTTTTGGTCAAACCGGCGAGTTCCGCGCGGTCATTTCGATAAAGAAATTCCAGATAACGCGCCGTCAAATCATTCGGTTCGACGATGATTTTGCCGCTCGCCGCCTGATAATTTTCGCGCAGTGCGGTCAATTCCTTTTCGTTGTCGCCGACTAACCGCGCATTTTCAGCGATCCCGCGCGAATAATCGAAATCTGCGGCGTGTTTATCGCGCTGCTGTTCCGCGCCCAAAACTTCCAAAGCCCTTTGAAACATTCCGCGTTCGCTGTAAAAACTTATCAGATCGCGCAGCCGATTATGGTAACTTTCAGGTTCGCCGTAAACAAAATCATTATCTTTGCGGGCGATGAGAATTTTTTCCGTCAATGCGCCGAAACCTGCCCGATATGCCATATTTTGCAGGAGTGAAAGCGTCGAATGAGAATCTGTCTTTTGAAAAACTTCATCAATTCGGCGGCTCAAATCTTTTTGCAAAGCGGCATTTTCATCGCTCGTCGCCAAGTTTTTGGCGGCGTTCCCAATCGCGTCCGGCATCGCGCCGTCCAAAGTTTGCTGTTGATTGCGCGCTTTCGCGGCATTTATGACGTTGTTTCCGTCGGCTTCGACGATGAATTTGTCGCGCAGATTCCACAACTTTTCATTGATCGCGGCGAGATTTTCCTCTGTTTGCAATGTCTGGACATAACCGGAAACATCCGCCGCCGTCAAATAATGCGCGTCCGGCTTTTTGAGCAATTCATCAAACGCCTGCCGATACGCCGCTGCCGCTTTCGATTTTTCGACGGATTGCAGATTTTGCGCCGTTTGAAACTGTTCGGAAACCGTTTGCTGTTGCGGCTTTTCTTCGACGGGAAGTTTGGCGCGTTCCGCTTCGGCTTCGGCGGCGCGTCCGGCTTCGCTCAAAATTTTGATTTTGCGTTTGATGTAAGCCGTGTCGTCGTTCGTCAATTCCAAAACTTTGTTGATGTTTTCCAGCGCGGCATCATAATTTCTGCGGCGCGTTTCGATGTCAACGACGGCGAGATAAAGTTCCGGCATTTCCGGCTGATTATCAATCGCCTTTTTGTAATTTTGCACGGCATCGTCCAAATCGTGGTCGGCTTCGTAAATCCGCGCCAAAACGACATTCCAGCGATAATTTTTATATGCTGCGTCAGCAGTTTTTTGGTAATAAGCGAGCAAAACATCGCCGCCGCCGTAACGTTTGACGTAATTGATTGCGTTTTCGATATTTTCTTCGTCGTCCGGTTCGCGGTTGATAATTTCGATATATTGCCCGACTGCCGCGCGGTAATCTTTGAGCCGCGTAAAAGCGTCAATCATCTGCACTCGAAAATCGGCAACCTGTGCGTTCAATTCGCGGCGTTCAATATCCTGATTTTTCAACGCTTCGAGCGTTTCGCCGAAAACTTTTTTGAGAGAATCGGGTTTGTTTTGAACGACGTAAATATTAATCAATTCACGGAAAACATCGGTGTCGCCCGCGTCTTCATTGTGCAGTTCGAGCAAAATATTTTCGGCTTCGGCGAGGCGATTTTGCAAAACTAATTTTGCCGCAAGTTTACGCGAAAAAATATATTGAAATTTGCCTTTCCCTTGATTTACACCCGTTTGCAAAACGTGAATCGCTTCGTCACGCGCATTTATTCGCCAGTAAATATCGGCACTTTCGCTCAAAACTCCGTAATTTGTCGGGAATTTTTTGAGAAGTTCGGACACGACCGTTTCCGCTTCGTCGCGCCGATTTTCGTCCAGCAGCGAATCGGCAAGCTGAAGACGGTAGGAAATCGCGCCGCGCGGACTTTTTGAAGTTTCCGCCAACCGCCGCAGCGCGGTTTGTTCGCCGTTTTTATCATCATTTTCCGAGAAAAAACCGCGTGCCGATTCCAAAAAATCTTTGTCTTGACTATGCGTAATTTCCAGTTTCAGAACGGTTTTCACTTGGGACATTTGTTCGTCCCGCTGCAGAAAATCTGCGTATGCCAGCACCAAATTGGAATCGTCCTGACGTTTCCCGCGTTCGTTTTCAAAAGCCGTGTTAATCAATCGCAAATTATCCGGCGTTTTTTCGGCAATCTGCGCCAGACGATTTTTCGAGCGGCTCGTCTGCGAATAATTTTCGTCTTCGGCTGAATCCAGAGCTTTCACATATTCGCTGATCGCTGCGGGCAATTTGTGCTGACTTTCCAAAATCGCGCCGGTTTGAAAAGCGTAAAGCGTGTCGTCATTCATTTTTTCGCGCAGATTTTTTATCGTTCGGAGCGCATCGTCATACTGAAAATAATCCCAGTAAACCGTCGCCGTTTCGAGATAAATTTCGGGCTCGCCCGGTGCCGTCGCAATCAATTTTTCCCATTCGTTTCGCGCGATATTGTAATTGCCGAGTTCCGCCTGAATTTCGCCGCTGCGAGTGCGAAATTCAGCGGACGACGGCGTAAATTCGGCTTGCGCGTGGGCGATGTTCGCCGCCTGCGCCAAACTTCCGCGATTGCGCTGACCGAACGAACGCGTGAAATTCAAAAGCCGTTCCTGAAATTCGAGTGTGTGCGGATAAAGTTCGTTGAGCTTCGTGTAAACGTCAACGGCTTCTTCAAAATTCGCCAAATGCGCCGCCGCATCAGCGCGAAAAAGCGCGTACGGCAAATTTTCCGGCGAATTTTCATCGGCGCAGCATTTTTCACGCGCTTTGTTCAAATAATTTCGCAGTTCATCTTTTTCGGCGAGATTTTTGATGTAAATGTCGCGCACCGATTTCGATTCAAAATAATATTCGGCGGAAAGTTCGCGCCAATCATCTTCGCGTTTGTGCGCTTTGTAAAAATTTAGCAAACCGTTGACAAAATTGACGTTATGCGGAAAACGCTCGTGCGCCGCGACGTATAATTTCAGATAAAGTTGTTCGTCAAGATCGCTTCCGCTGATTTTTTGGTCAACAAATTGGTTGAGATAATTTTGTGTGTCCGCATCGTTCAGGTTGCCAATCAAATCCTGCGAAAATTCGGCAAATTCCTGATTTTTCTCGCGCCGCAAAAACCAGCGCGCTAATTTGTCCTGCCAGTTTGTAGTTTTGAATCGGTCAATCGCGGATTTATAAACCTTGAGTTGTTCATCAACAAGATTTGCTTGTTCGAGCCATTCCAAACGCTGTTCGTAAAGCCATTGTTCGTCCGGGTATTTGGCGATTTCACCGGAATAAAGCGCGAGAATTTTTTCCGTTTGCTTGTCTTTGGAAAGTGATTCGACGAGACGTTTCAAAATGCCGGAATACGTTATCGCATCGTCTTTTTTCCCCAAATAATCACGCAGAGAATTACGGTTGTCGTCGTAATAATAATAGTCGTCTTTTTTCTTTTCGCCCGGAATTTCTATTCCTTGATTTGAAATCTGCGGCTTGTCGTTTTCGGCGGGCGGCGGAATATAGGAATCGTCAGAATCCGTTTCAAATTCTTTTATCTCAATTTTTGGCGTGAGCGATTTGCTCTGTTTGCCAAGGTAATCCAAAATGCGCCGGTAAATTTCGCGTTCTTTTTCCGGCTGATCTGTTGACGCAAAAGCGTCGGCTAATCTCAAAGCAACCTGCGGATAATCGCTTGATTTTTCATATCTCTGCTCAAATTCGGCGAGCGTTTTGGCGGCAATGTCGGATTGTTTCGTCGCTGTATAAAGCCGCACGATGTCGAGATACATCTGCGCGAGTTCGGGCGAAGTCGGATATTCTTCTTTGTAAGCGAGAAAAATGCGGTAAGCCGCGGCACGATTGAAGAATGTGGTCGCCGTTGTTTCTTTATTATCGAGTTCTTTTTGCGGCGCAGTGTCTGAAAAAATCAGCGACAAAATGCCGCTCGTAATTCCCGGATGCAAATCGCTTTTGCCGACATCTTCGTAAAACCGTAAATCTCCTTTTGTCAGAGAGATACGCTGTTCATCGGAGTCAGAAAGCAATTCAAAAAGCTGATACAAAATCTTCGCCCGCAATTCGCTTTTCGGCGCGAGCGCGTTTTGCAGATGCAGCGTGTAAAGAAAACGCGCCGCCAAATCGCTTTCGCCGTCGGCGAGCAAAATACGCGCGGCAGTAACGAGTTCTTCCGGTTTCCAAGTGATGTTTTTTTCGTTTCGCGCTTTTTCAACCTGCAAAATGACTGTTGTCGAAGAATCGTTATCGTAAACTCCGTCGTTTTTGCGAAAATAAATCAGCCGCGCCGCCGTATCAAAATCGGCGGAATCGCGTTTGAATTTGGCTTTTAACTCGCTGCCGAAAGCGCGAAAACGGTCTTGATCTTTGAGAAATGAATAATAATTTTCCATTTCTGTGTCCGACCAAAACGGGTCAAACGCCGCCTGATAAACCTGTTCGGCTTCCGCTTTATTTTTCATCGAAAGCAGAATTTCAATTTCTTTTTTGAGAATTAAATTTCGTCTTTCTGGAAATTTATCTTTGTAACCGCGCAGTATTTTCAAGGCTTCCGCGTAATTTTTTTCTTTGGTCAGCTTATCAATCAACTGCTCGACAAGCGGGAAAATCGCCGAATTTTCGGCGGCGATTTTTTGATAAAATTCCGGTTTGAGATATTGTTCGAGTTCGTGAATTTGGGCGAATTCGATCAACCGCGAAAACATTGCCGCGCGTTCCGCTTCCGGCGAAATCGTCAACAATTTCTCTAAAATCGCGGCTTCTTTTTCAAACTCGGCGCGGCGTTCATAAAAATCGCCGAGAATTTCCAGCGCGTGTAAATCATTTTTTTGAAGTTCGGCAAATTTTTGCAGTTCCGATTCAGCCGAATCAAATTTTTCCAGTTTTTCATCGAGTTCGGCAAGTTTTCGATAAATTTCCGCGTCGTTCGGATACTTTTGCAAGATGTCAGCCAAATTATCACGCGCTTTTTCAGTCGGGAAAGGCACAAAAGCCGGTGCGCCGAAAAATTCCGTCCGCGTGTAAAGCGCGTTTTCAACCGCCGGTTCCTGTTCCGTTTTGACTTTTGCATCCGTTTTTTCGGCTTGCACTTTCTCGAAAAACGGGAGACAAAAGATTATCGCGCCGAAAATAACAAACGTGAAGATAAGTCTAAAACGCGTCGTACCGCAGTCGTCCCGACTGCCGTCGTGAGCGCGTCTCGCGCTCACGTCTCTTTTGATTCGGAAGCGGGACGCATCCGATACAGCAGTCGGGACGACGGCGGTACTTTGCGAAAGTCGTTTTTTCATCTTGCTAAAACCTCAACATTTACTTCTTCGCTTGTTTGATTGTGCGCGAAATCTTCCGCCGTGACCGTTAAAACGTATTTTCCCGCCGATAAACTTTCCGGTACGCGCAGTTTTCCGACGTTCGCTTTTTCCGCGTTAGACCAAAAGAGCTGCACGGGTTTTGCGCCGTAAAATTTGGCGACGAGCCGCGCCGTGTCGCTGTCGGCGGAAACTTTCAATGTGATTTCATCGCCCGCTTTGACGGTTGGAGACGGCAAATTGATTTTTATTTTCGGCGCGTGGCTGTCCACGACGAAAGTTTTTTCTTCCTGATAGCCGTTATTATTTTTATCGGTCAACAGCAGACGACATTTGTAAGTTCCGTCGGGCATCCACGCGGGCGCGAGAAATCGCGTTTCCCACACGCCTTCTTTTTCCAAAAATTTGAGCGGCAATGTTTCGCCAAACGGCAAAACGGCGAAAACTTCCTTGATTGATTCGTCTGTTTTGACGCGAATGACCGGATCGCCCGGCTGAATGAAACGCGGACGAAGCAGCGCGCGCGGCGCGGCGATAAACGCCGTGTAAGGCGTAACGAATTTGTATTTTTCCGACAGGCGAATAATTTCCGCGATGTAATCTTCGCGCTCGCCGTCAACATTCATCGCCTGCAGCAGCGCGTCAACCCGCGCCCGCGCCCAAACGCGCGGCAGATGCGGATGCGCGTCGTCAAATTCCGGCAGCGAAACTTCGCGCGAAAGATTGATCTCGTCCGCGCCGGACTGCGCCGTCAGTTGAATTGTTGTCTGTGTTTGCGGCTTTTTATAACGTCCGACAAACGAGAAACTCGAACCGTTGAAACTGTCCGCGCCGCTCGGATAAATCTGATAAAAATTATCTGTTTGAGAAGAATTTAACCGCAAATTTCCGATATTCGCCGCGCCGATTTTCTCAGTAAATATCCTGAGCGCGAGCGCGATGTCTTCGGTTTCCCGCGCCTGCGCGAAATAGCCGTGAGTTTTGGCACTTAAACTTTCTAAAAGCGATTCGTTCGCGTCATTGCCGAGCGCGAAGGCGAAAAGTTTGATGTCGTTTCTATTGTCAAACAAAGCGGAAATTGATTTTATATTGGTTGTTTCCGCCGTCGGATTCGCGTCGGAAATCAAGATAATATCGCGCCCGCCGATTGAGAAATTATTCGTTTGAGCGATTGCCGATTGCAGAGCTTTTTTCAAATTTGTGCCGCCGCCGAACATCGAATTTTTGATAAATTGCATCGCGTTTTCGACGTTTTCCGTCGTCGCGGCGAGCGGTTTTTCTGAAAATGATGAGGTTTCGTCGCCGAATAAAACCAAGTTGAATTCGTCTTTTGCAGTTAAATCGTGCAGAAAATAATCGGCGGCTTCGACGGCGCGGGCGAGCCGGTCGCCATACATCGAAAGGGAAGTGTCGAGCAGCAGAACGACGCGGCGCGGCGGTTTTTCGGCTGCCGCCGGCTGATTGAAAATCGCCTGCGCCTGAAAATAGCCGTCCGGGTTGGCGGCGGCAAGTTGCGGATCGCGCAAATCGTAAGCGGAAATCTGTTCGGGCGCGCGATAACTGATAAATGAAAGTTCGCTGTTCGGTATATTTATCTGATAATTGAACGAAAAATCGTTTTTCAGCTCGATATTTTCGGCGTGATATTCGGCTTCAAAATCATTCGCGTTCGCTGTGGTAATTTGGAGCGGATAATCGTAATAAGTCGTCGTGAAAATCGGAAAATCGTTGACCGCGCGAATGTGCAGGTTAAATTCGCCGACCTTTTGCGTTTCGCCGAACGACGGTTTGAGCGGAAATGTGAAATGCGAACTCAGACTTTCGACCGGCAGAATTTCCGTGTATTCCATTTCGAGCCGTTTCGAGCCGTAACCGTCAATCGGAAAAATCTTCGCCGAAAACGCCGAACTTCCTTCGTGTTCGTCGTCCTGCTGAAGTAAGCCGGGATCAATCTGCGCCTGTTTAATCTGACTGTAAACGGCATTGGCGCGGCGTTTTTCCATCATCACGCCCGGAATTCGCGTGTCGTGGTCCCAGACGGCAAAATCGAAAATTGAACTCGTCGGCGGCAGCGCGAAAAGATATTTGCCTTCGAGCGTTTCCGCCGTGTGATTATCAAAAATCTGCGTGATTTTCACCCGCGCGTGCTGATTATCAATCAAAACGTCAACATTCATCACTTGCAGAGAAAGGACTTGCGGATTCGGTTTGCCGGTTTTCGACGACGGAATTAAAACACCTGATTGAGCGTTCGCTATTGTCAAAAAACAAAAATAAATTAATAGAAAATGGAAAGTAGAAAATGGGAAACGAAGATTCTTGTATTTGGAATCTGGAACTTGAAATATAGAATTCATCTGAAATCTCCTTTGGCGAAATAACTTTTCCCAATTTTGGCAATTCCGCTCGTCGTGCCGAAATAAACATTTTCGCCGTCGCCGGTGATGCTCATTACGACTTTTGACGGCAAATTTTCGGTCAAAACGCTCCACTTTTGCGTGGTCAAATCCAAAATTTTCACGCCTTCCAAAGTTCCGACGAAAATCCTCGCGTCGTCGCTGTAAATGGCGTTCGGATTGACGACGAATTTGCCGATTTCCGCAAAGTTTTGAATTTCGCCGGATGCGGTTAATTCGTAAACGCCGCCGCCGTAAGTTCCGATAAAAATGCGGTCGTTCGCCGCGCAGAGTGCCGTCACCCAATTTTGTTTGAGATTTGAATTTGAATCTTTGAAAACGCGGACGACTTTATTATTTTGAATTTCCGCCAAACCGCCGAGCGTTCCGACGAACAGCGATTTGCCCGCAAAAAGCGTCGTGTAAACGCTGTTGCTCGGCAAACCCTGAACGGTTGAAAGACTTCGCATTTTGCCCGTTTCGTTGAGCGTTAATCCTTTGCTTGTCGCAATTGCAAGAAAATCCGCGTCGGTGAAATGCGTGATCGAATCGCTTAATAAATCGTCTTTTCTTGTTAAATCGTCGCTCGAAAAATCATTTTTGAATCGCATCAAACCGCCGGAAGTCGCGGCGAACATTTGATCGTTTTGCTCGTGCAAAAAATTAATTTCGCGCGCGGTTTCCGATTCTAAATGCTTTAATTTTTTGCCGTCCTTGGTCAAAACATCAATCCCGCGCCGAAAAGTTCCCGCCCAGAGATTTTCGTTGTCATCGAAAGCCAGCGCGGAAATAAAATTATCAGTCAGAAAATCGTTTTCGGAGTCGCCGAATTTTCTGAAATTCGCGCCGTTCGTTTGGAAAATCCCTTGTTTGGTTAGCAAAAATAGATTTCCGTCAATTTCCGTCAAACGCGCGTCGGATAAATTTTCTTTTTTTGCCAGTTCTTTGACTGCGAATTTCTCATCAAGCGTGAAAATTTCGCCGTTCGCTTTGGTGAAAAAAATCTGATTGTTGTATCCGGCAAGACTTGAAAGCGTCGGCAAAGTGACGATTGCGCGGAAAGGTTTGTTTGTTTGAAAATTCGCCGTTTGAACGAGTCCGAAATCGGTGGCGATGAAAACATTTTCTCCATCGTTTCCGATTCCAACCACACGGTTTGACGGCAAACCTTCGGCGGTTGTGAAATGTTTCCAAACGCCGCTGTCTAAAAGATATAAGCCGTTGTCAAAAGTTCCGACGAAAAGTGTTGAGCCGGATTTGAACAAACAATTGACGGCGGACAATTTTTGATTTTCAGGTTTAATTTCGGTGAAATTTACGCCGTCAAATTCGATTAATCCACCGCCGAACGTGCCGATCAGAAGTTTCCCGTCGTCAATTAAAAATGCCGTAATCGCCTGCGCGTCGCGGTCTGTCCATTTGTAGCCCGCAAAGTTTTCGCCGTCGAAAGCGAGTAAGCCTTGCGTCCGCGTGCCGATGAAAAGTTTGGCGTTGAAAACGATCAAATGGGTCAAATCGCTTTCGCTCAAACCGTCTAAAACCGTGTAATGTTTGATTAATTTCCCGTCGGCGGCAAATTGCACGAGTCCGCCGCTCGTCGCGGCAAAATATGAGTCCTGAAATTTTATAAAATCCCGCGTTTCGTTGAAACTTTGCCAAACACGAATATTATTTTGAAGGTGAGGGATGAGGTTAGCCCGTTCAAAAGGTATGTGTTTTTCAAGGCGGGAGCGTTCTTTGGCAAGTTCGCTGCGAGCGGAATTTTTGACGCGGATAATCTCGTCGGCAGCCGCGAAAAGCAAAATTGCGAGCAAGCCGTAAATGATTTTCCGTAAAATATTTTTGTTAAAAGATAATCGCATCGTGTTCGATTATCTTTTATAAATCGGCGGGTTAAAACGTGACGAATAACGGTGTGTTTTCGGGCTGTTACGGTAAAGTTTGTGTGGAAAACCACAGTTTGTCAGAACCGCCTGCGTGAGCGGGCGGTTGAAAATGATGATTTAAGAGTTTCTCAAAATGCTGAAAACGCGATGTTAAACCAATCGTCTATGCAACCATTTCGGCTTTTCAGTATGCGATGATTAAACCGCCCGCTAACGCAGACGGTTCTGACTTTTGGAAAGCGAAAAAACAATCTTGCCGCCCGGTTTGTGCCACCCAACTTCGGCATCTATTAAACTTGCGCGGGATTTAATATTGGCAAGTCCGCGACCTTTTTTCGCTTTGTCGGCATCAAAATCGCGCCCGTCGTTTTCGATTTTTAAGTTGAAATTATCTTCGTCCGAATCGGTGATTTTCATTTCGACGAATTCCGCGCCCGAATGACGCGCGATGTTGTTTAGAACTTCCTGTGCGATGCGGTAAATCTGCATTTGCGTATTTGTCGGCAATTTAAGCCGTTCTTCCAATCCTTCGTCGCACGTAAATTTGTATTCGAACTTTTTGTCGGTTTGCGTAAACGTATGACTTAAAAGGAATTCGAGCGCGGCGGTCAAGCCGACATTTTCTAAAACCGACGGACTCAAATCTTCGCAGATGCGGCGGATTTCGTTGGAAACGGCTTCGATTTCGGCGCGGAAATCCTGCTTTTCATCGCTCGTTTCAACCGTCGGAAGTTTGTCGGACATCATCATCAAATTTCGCAAATCGGCGAGCGTCTGATCGTGCAGATCGCGGGCGATGCGGCGGCGTTCGCGTTCGGCTTCGTTGGCTAAGTCAAATCGCGCGGCGGCGAGTTCGCGGTTTCTTTTCGTAATTCGCCAACGCTCGATAATCGCCCAAACCAAAGCGATCAAAGCGATGGCGAGCAAAATGGCGAGCGCGGTCGAAGTCCACGGAAAAGGTGCTTTGCCGACCGAAAATTGAAACGTAAGCGGCGCGGAAGACAGTAAATCTTTGTCGAAAGCGCGAATTTCGACCGAATAATCGTCCGGCGGCAAATTGTCCATTAAAAACTGCGAATCGCGCGAAAGTTTTTGGTTGATAATCTCGCCTTTGCCGTTTTTGAGCGTGAAAGCGTATTGAAACTGTTCGGGAAAAGTGCGGCTGCTCAACGCCGTAACTTCAACTGTCAAAGTGTTTTGCGGATAATCCAGTTTGATTCCACGACGCAGTTCGTCGGCGTTATACAGACGCTGGCTCAAAACGCGCGTCGGAATAATTAAAGGCGCGGTTCGGCTCGGCGCATAACGCGCCGAGCCGCGATTGGTGCCGATCAAAATGCTGTCGTTTCCAATCGGCAGCAGCGCGAAAATAGTCTGCGAAGGCAAGCCCTGTTCGACGCTCAGGTTGGAAGTCAGCCAGCCGAATTGCGCGTCAAATTTCAGGTGAGAAAGCCCGTTGTTGAGCGTCGCGCTCCAGACATCGCCGTTTTTGCCCGCCAAAACATCGCGCGCCGCATCGGTCGTAACCGCTTTCAGTTCGCCGTTTTTGAGCAGAAAAAGTCCGCGTTCGGTGGCGAACCACAAACCGTTTTCGCGGTCGCCGTCAATGTCCCAAATCGCCGCGCCGCGCAGATTTTCCAGTGATTTTTCCGCTGAAACCGCTTTCCCGTCGAATGAGAAAACGCCGTCTTGTGCCGTTCCGATCCAAAGTTTTTCGCCCTCGGCGTGCAAACTGGTCGGCAAGTCGTTGGAAAAAATCAGCGTCGCATTTTCGCCGTCCGTCTTGACGATTCCGCGCCCGAAAAGCGCGATGTATGTTTTGCCCTGAAAATTTTCAACGGCGCGCACGTCTTCGGCGGCTAATTGTTTGTCGTCTGAAGTGTAAAGTCCGCTTGCCGTGCCGATTAACAAGTTTCCCGCTGAATTTTCGGCGATTGCGTAAATCGGCTTGCGTTCAAAATTTGGAATTATCTGCCAATTTCCGTTTTCAAAAGCGAATAATCCGCGATTCGTTCCCGCGAACAGTTTTCCCTCTTTTGTTCGGTAAAGCGAACGCACGAAATTGCTGTTTTTGTCGTCGGAAATGTTTTGGTCAAAAGGACTCGAAGCGTCGTAGCGGCAAACGCCTTTGTCCGTTCCAAACCAGACGACGTTTTCGCGGTCAATAAAAACCGTGTAAATATTATTCGAGCGCAAACCGCCCGCCGTATTCTCAAATGTGTAATGTTCGAGCTGCTGCCTGCCGCGAAAATGATAAACGCCGCGTTCGGTCGTGCCGATCCACAAATCGTCATTCGCATCGAAAGCGAGCGCGGCAACCGTTCCGGTTTCGCCGCCGATTTTCTCCGGGCGTTCGATGTTTTTGGCGTAATAAAGTCCGCCGTCGTTTCGCCTGACCTCTGCTCCGAACCACAAATCGCCGTTGTTATCTTTTTGCAAAACATTAACGAAATACGGTCGCGGGCGACTGAAAATCTCTCGATCTTCACCGTTTTCGACCGTTATCAAGCCGTGTCCCAATGTGCCGAGAATAAAGTTTTCGCCGATTGCCGCAAAACTCGTTAATTTTGACGGTTTTTCATCGTTTCCGCTGAACAACGGCTGCGACAAAGTGGTTTTGACAGCGAGACTAGTGTCCGCATTTTGAAAAGACTGAAAAATTTGTCCGTCGTCGCTGGCTAAAACAATTTTTCCGCCGTCGGTTTCGGCGATGGAAACAACAGATTTTCCGAAAGTTTCTTCAATCGGATAAAACTCGCCGTTCACAAATCGCGCCGCGCCCGCGTCCGTACCAATCCAGAGCGCGCCTTTTCCGTCAACTTTGAGCGCGAGAATTTTCCCGGCGTTCAATCCCGGCAAATTAACCGCTTGTACGCGCCGACCGTCATATTTCGCCAAACCGTTATCGGTTCCGAACCACATCACGCCGTCTTTTCCCTGCGCGACGGCGCGAACTTTGTCCGACGGCAAGCCGTGAAAAAGGCTGACCGCGCCCCACTGATGAAAATTCTGCGCCGCCGGCACATTATCTTCCGCCGCATCGGTCGTCGGAGGATTATCCTGAGCATTAGTCGAAACGAGAGAAAAGAAACCGCACAAGATGATGAATAACAACAGATAACCGTTTGTTTGAAATTTATAATTTGAGGTCATCATCGGTTAATTAAAATCAAAAAAAGTATCCGTTATCAATTCTGACAAAAGATACTTTCAATTTAAAGTTGATTAAAAAGTCAAACTTTAGCGTAAGTCAGTCCCGTTTGTCCCTGATATTTTCCGCCGCGATCTTGATATGAAACGGCGCAGTTTTCATCGGATTCAAAAAATAAAATCTGCCCGATGCCTTCGTTGACATAAACGCGAAGCGGGAGATTTGCCAAATTTCCGATTTCAACGACTAATCTTCCCGTCCAACCGGCTTCGAGCGGAGTCGTGTTGACGAGTAGTCCGGCGCGGGCGTAAGTTGATTTTCCGAGCGCGATTCCGGTGACGTTGCGAGGCATTTTAAAAGTTTCTATCGTTACGCCAAGTCCGTAGTGATGCGGCGGCAGCAGGTAATATTTCGCGCCGTCTTCGGCGGTTTTGAGCGGCGGTTCGATCAGCGAGTCTTCATCAAATTTTTTCGGGTCAATCTCAAATCCGCGAATCGGCGAAAAAACGCGAAAACCGTCGTCCGCCAGACGCATATCGTAACCGTAACTTGAAGCACCGGCGGAAATTATGCGATTACCGTTGACCGCTTTAACGAGTTCCGGCAGAAACGGCGCGATCATTTCCTGCTCGTCAGCCATCCGGCGAATCCATAAATCTGATTTGATAGTCATAAATTTTCTTCCGTAAAATAAAAAGGAAAGTGATAAAAAGAAATAACTTACCACTTTCCACACAAATAATTCAAGGTTTCGGGTTTTGGATTACTTTTGAGTTTTGAATTCCAAATCTTTGATTTGCAGTGTTCCGTCGCCAACCGTAAAAGAGAGCTGCGCGCCGCCATTTCCGGTTTTGGCGTTAATAAGTTGATTGGTGAATTTGGCGCGGTCGCGCGGTTTTAACAGCTCGTAGGAATTTTCGATTTGTCCGGTTCGCAGAACTTTCGCGTCCACAAACGCGCTGAAATTCGGCGGCAATTGAACGCTCATTGTTCCCGTCGCCAGTTGAATGTCAGCACTGCGCCCGCGCCAATTGCGGCTCGGAATCGTAATATCCACGTTTCCTTTGCCGAAGGTGGCGAGAATCGTGCCGCCGACCAAATTCAGCTTGGCGTTTGTTTCGAGAACTTTGATTCGCATCGCGCCTTCGACGTTCGACAAAGTTAAATCGCCGCTGCCGCCGTCAATTTCCAAATCGCAATACGACGGAACTTTGATTTTATAATCAATTTTGAGCGGCATTTCCAGCAAGTTTTTCGGGAACTTTTTGGCGACGCTTTTGATATATTTTTTATCGTAAACACCGACGCTCGAAATGCGAATGTGTCCGAAACTTTCGTCTAAAATGTAAGTGCTGACCTGCGCGAGCTGCGCCAAATCGCTTTCGCTTTCGGCTTGTACTTCGATTTCCGCCGAAATTTCGACTTCGTTTTTTTGCCAGCCTTCAATCGAAATCGCTCCGCTCGGCGCGCCCACAATCGAAACCGTGCCGCCGACCCCGAAATCAACCGTGTCGGTTTTATAAGTCGTGCGTTTGAGAAGCTGTTTCGTTTGCGCGAATGAAGCGGGCGCGATTAAAATGATTAATACAAGGACGGATAAGAGCGAATAAATGAAGATTTTTTTCATATTTTATAAAGCAAACGCGGACGGACTCGTCCGCTTCCGGGCGCGGCGGGAAGAATCGCAACAATTCAATATTACAATTGAAGAATTAGAAAAAACAGCTTGGCTTCGATAACTGGCAGAGCGAGCCGCGCCTTAACTAGCGGTTGATAAATGAAATGCTGCCGCGCTGATTGGTGACGGTCAAAGTCGCGCTGCCGTCGCCGACTTTGCCGTAAACGCGCCGTCCGTCGCCGAAATTCATACTTGAATTTGTAAATGAGCCGAGCAAAATGCTGCGCGTCGAAGGCGCGGTGGCGACGAAGTTAAAGGACGAATTAAGCGGAACGCGAAGATTGATATTGCCGCGCGTGGAGGTAAAACGATAAGTTCCGCTCGCCTGAACTTCGCCGTCGAAAAGTATATCGCCGATCAGATTTTCCGCCGAAACCGCCGGCGCGAAAATATTAGTTAAAGTGATGTCGCCTTCCGATGAAACGTGAGCGCGAACCAGCGCGCCGCGAATGTTGCTGACATTCAAATTGCCCATCCGCGTTTCAATATCAACGGATGAATCGTAGGGAACATTGATCGTAAAATTTACATTGCCGACTTCGTTTCTGCCTTGATTATCTTTGACCAAATCAATAAAAATTTTGCCGCTCAAATTTTGCGGCTCCATATTTGCCGCCGGTGCTTCCATATACGCCGAAATTTTGACTTCGCTGCGCTCCCACCCGATAACGGTGACGGTTCCGGTACGGTTGGTGAGTTGCAGACGCACATTTTTGCTCGCCGGATACGTTCTGGAAAAATTTTTTTGCGCGAAAATACTCTGCGGCGCGGCGGACACAAAGAAAAAAACTACGCTTAACAACAGAATCGTAGTTTTTTCGCGGGCAAAAAAGATAAATAATTCTTTTAACTTCATTGTCTGAAAATTTGATTTACAACTCGGAAAATTCTCGCAGCAGTTCGACTTTTTCAGTCATCGCCGAATCGAGCATTTCGCCCGAAAGCGCGTCCTGCGGATTTTCCTTTAAAATTTTGTTGTATTCAAATACAACCTGATTGATTTCGTTCAAATTGCGGTCAAAGGCTTCGCGCAGATGATTGTCCCAGTTAGCGCGCCGCGCTTCAACGCGCTTGTTCCAATATTCAACCGTCGCCTGCTGTTCTCTAAAATGTCTTTCGCGTCTTTCGCGCGGCGTTTCGGCGAGACCGACTTTGCTTAAAACTTTTTCAAAAACCGACGGCGCGGTTTCCGCCGCGTCGTCCGGCGCGGAATAGTTCTTGAAACCGACAATCGTCAGCAGGGAACTAATCAGGGCGATGCCTAAAACTGATGTCAAAACCTGCGACATCGAAATTTGCCAGCTATTGTTCCAAATTTGTGAAAGCCAGCCGCGATTTTCTTCTTTCTTTTCCGCTTCCTGCGCGATTTCCGGTTTGATTTCAGTTTCAATAATGTTGTTGATCCGGCACCAGAGAGCTTTTGAATTCGGCGGCGGGGCAACTTCTTCCAGTAAATCTTCCGAACAAAAATCAAGAATCATCGCGCAGTCTTCGCAAACTTTGGCGCATTCGGCGCAGAGAGCGAGATGCGATTGAACGTTTTTGAAATTTTCCTCGTCGAGGTCATTGTCCAAAAACGCGCTAATCAATTCTTGGTATTGTTCGCAGTTCATCTAAATTTTTACTTTAAAAATTGAAAACTTAATTCGTAAAATTTCCGCCAAATTATTGACTTCAAACTAATAGATTGCCGCGAAAACTTTTAAGTTGCCTTATAAAATTTTTTTGAATATTTTTGATTTATGCCGCGTTTTGTTTAACGAGCAAGCCGCGCAGTTTGAGCCGCGCTTTGTGAAGCTGGGATTTTGATGTGCCGACCGAAATGCCGAGAATGCGGGCGACTTCTTCGTGTTCGTAACCTTCGATGTCGTGCAGCGTGAAGACGCTTTTGTAACCCGGCGGAAGTTCGGAAATGGCGCGGGTCAGGGCGATTTTGTCCAAAACCGGCATTTTTAGACGGTTTTCCGTTCCCGGCACGATCTGTTCGGGCATTTCGCCGTCCTGCGAAGTTTTTTCGTTTTTCACGCTCCGCCGCCGAAAGTGCATCAGAACCTGATTAACCGTCATTCGGTGAAGCCACGTCGAAAACGCCGAATCGCCGCGAAAACTTCCCGCCTTGCGGAAAAGCTGAATGAAAACTTCCTGCGTCAAATCTTCGGCTTCGGTCTGATTGTTCGTCATTCGCAGACATAAACTGTATGTGCGCCGATGATAACGCTCGTAAAGCAGTTCAAACGCCGCGATATTTCCAGCCGCCGAAAGCTGCGTTAATTTAAAGTCCGGCGCGTCGGCTTCAAAAATTTCCGTTTCGGTCGTTGAAAGTGCTTGAAAAACAGGAACATTCGTCTCTTCACCAGACTGAAAAACGCTGTCGCGCTCAATCGCTATCGAGGTTAATTCCATATTAGCTCCTAAAATATTTTCGGTTTTTAGTAAATCGTTGCTGTCTATGATGTGCCACCTCCAAATTTTGGTTGCTTTCGGTCAGGCGTATTTCACGTCGAAATGTAAAAATTTTGGCTGTTAAATTTTACCGAACAGAGAGTTTGAATCAACTAAGGGTGATTCTATTGTTTTTACGATAAAATTGCAAAGCATTTTTTTTCTGCAAAATTTCAATTCGATTCAAAAATTCTGACTTTTAGCGAAAAATCTGATATAAAATCAAGCGTTCTAATTTTCAGCAACCTTTTATTTGAAAAAAAAATTCTATGCTTTTCCTTACGCAATCCGCCGCTGTTTACGGCATTGACGCGCTCATCGTTGATATTGAAGTGAATTTACAGCCGGTCAAAGGCGAAACGGAGATTTCGCCGCCGGTTTTAATCGTCGGTTTGCCCGACACGGCGATTCGTGAATCGCGCGAACGGATTCGCGCGGCGATTACCAACAGTTCGTTCTTTTTTCCATTTCACAAAACGACGATCAATCTCGCGCCCGCTGATGTTCGCAAAGAGGGAGCAAGTTTCGATTTGCCGATTGCGCTCGGAATTTTGGGCGCGAACGGCGATTTGGGAAACGGCGAAGCACTCGAAAATATTTTAAGCGTCGGCGAATTATCTTTGGACGGACGAATTCGTCCCGTGCGCGGCGCGTTATCAATCGCGCTGCGCTGCCGCGAAAACGGCATCAAAAATCTGCTGATTCCCGAAGAAAATGCCACCGAAGCCGCCGTTGTTGCTGAAGTTGATGTTTATCCGGTCAAAGATTTGCGGGAAGCCGTCGTCGTCGCGCAGGGTTTGCAGTCCGGGCGCGGAACACCGATGCCGCCGCTCAAACTCGATATTTCCGACATCACCGCCGAAGAAAATAAATATCGCGTTGATTTTGCCGAAGTTCGCGGACAGCAGAGCGCAAAACGCGCGCTCGAAATCGCCGCCGCCGGTTCGCACAATTTAATTATGATCGGTTCGCCCGGTTCGGGTAAAACGATGCTCGCCAAGCGTCTGCCGACGATTTTGCCGCCGCTCGAATTTGAAGAAGCGTTGGAAATCACAAAAATTCATTCGGTCGCAGGTTTGACGGGAAAATCCGGTTTGGTGACGAGCCGACCTTTCAAATCGCCGCATCATACGGTTTCGCAAGCGGGTTTAATCGGCGGCGGCTCGATTCCGAAACCGGGCGAAGTTTCACTGGCGCACTTGGGCGTTTTGTTTCTCGACGAACTGCCGGAATTTGATCGCGGCGTTCTCGAAGTTTTGCGTCAACCGATGGAAGACAAAGAAGTTACGATTTCACGCGCGGCGATGTCGCTGACCTTTCCGGCGAATTTTACGATGGTCGCTTCGATGAATCCGTGTCCGTGCGGATATTACGGTTCACAGCGCGAATGCAAATGTTCGCCGATGCAGATTCAGCGTTACGTCGGCAAAATTTCAGGACCTTTGCTCGACCGAATTGACATTCACATTGACGTTCCCGCCGTAAATTTTAAAGAATTGCGCGGTAAAGGCGTGCCGACCGGCGACACTTCCGAAACGGTTCGCCAGCGCGTCATCAAAGCGCGTGAGATTCAGTTGAAAAGGTTTTCCGGCGACGGAATTTTTTCAAATTCCGCGATGTCACCGACGCAAATCCGCAAATTTTGCGCGCTCGATGCCGATAGCGAAAATCTGCTCGAACGCGCGATGCTCCGGCAGGGATTATCAGCCCGCGCGCACGACCGGATTTTAAAAGTTTCGCGCACCGTCGCCGATTTGGAGGAAAGCGAAAATATCCAGCCGAATCACATTAGCGAAGCCATCGGTTATCGTTCGCTTGACCGCAATTACTGGACTTAAATTACAGCCGGAGCGCGGACGACTCGTCCGCCAGCAAGTAAAGCAATGCTGAAAGCGTTATTTGTCATCAATTCACAGCTCACGCTTTCAACTTCGCTGTCGCTCATTTCACGGACGAGCCGTCCGCGCTCCGGTGGCTGCGATTTGTAATTTTGAGGAATTGCGCTTAAATTAAACCTTTTGCTTTTGAGCGTTTAATCAGTGAAAACAGACTTATCGAACAATTTACCAATCGGGATTTTCGACAGCGGCGTAGGAGGTCTGACGGTTTATCGCGCTCTGCACGAAAAATTGCCGAACGAGCAGTTTCTTTATCTCGGCGACACGGCGCGGGTGCCTTACGGGACGAAATCGCTAGCGACGGTCGAACGCTACGCGCTGGAAAATTCGCAGTTTCTCGCCTCGCGCGGAATAAAAATGCTGGTTGTCGCCTGCAATACGGCTTCCGCGCTCGCGCTGCCGAGAATCCGCGAACAGGTCGGCATCGAAGTCGTCGGCGTGATCGGACCCGGCGCGCGTCGTGCCGTCGAAATTACAAAAAGCAAAAGCAGCCCGAAAATCGGCGTGATCGCCACCGAAGCGACTGTTTCGAGCCGCGCTTATTCGCAGGCAATTCATAAAGTTTCGACTGCCGCCGAAGTTGTCGAAACGGCGTGTCCGCTGTTCGTCGCACTGGCGGAAGAAAATTGGACGCGCGAGCCGGAAACCCGTTCGATTGCCCGCAAATATCTTGCCGAAATCGTCGAAAGAAAAGTTGACGCGCTGGTTTTAGGCTGTACGCATTACCCGATTCTACGCGAAGTGATTGAGCAAATTGTCGGCGAAAATGTTACGCTGATTGATTCGGGCGAAGCGACCGCGGAAGAAGTGCGACGGCTTTTGGAAGATTTAAATTTAGCGAATACCAATCCGCCGAAGCGCGAAATTGCCCGACGGTTGGGCGATGATTTAGACCATTTCTATGTCACGGACGCGGCGGACAGATTCGCCCGCGTCGCCGAAAGATTTTTAGGTGTCAAACCCGCGAAACTCGAAGCCATCGAAATTTTCGGCACTGACCTCATCGTCAATCGTCAATCGTAAATCGTCAATCGAATGAAGACTTTACGATCAACGATCAACGATACAAAATACACAACCATTAACGAATTATGAATTACACAAGAACTGACCAGAGAACACACGACCAAATCAGAGAAACGCGCATCACGCCGGATTTTTCGCCGTATGCCGAAGGTTCGGCGTTGATCGAAGTCGGCAATACGAAAGTGATCTGCACGGCGACGGTCGAGGAACGCGTGCCGCCGTTTCTGCGAAACAAAGGCATCGGCTGGGTGACGGCGGAATACGCGATGCTGCCGCGGGCGACGCACACGCGCACCAACCGCGAAACGCTGCGCCCGTCGGGACGCACGCAGGAAATCCAGCGATTGATCGGCAGAAGTCTGCGCGCCGTCGTGGATACGAAAATTTTGGGCGAACGGCAGATTTTTATTGACTGTGACGTGCTGCAAGCCGACGGCGGAACGCGCTGCGCTTCGATTACGGGCGCGTGCGTCGCGCTCGGTTTGGCGGTCAAAAAAATGCTCATCGCCGGCAAATTAAAGAAAAATCCGATTATCTCGGAAGTCGCCGCCGTCAGCGTCGGAATGATCGAAAGCACGCCGATTCTCGATTTGTGTTACGAAGAAGATTCCAACGCCGAAGTTGATATGAACGTCGTCTGCACGGGAACGGGAAAATTTATCGAAATTCAAGGTACGGCGGAACGCGAACCGTTCAACCGCGAGCAAATGAATCAAATGCTCGAACTCGCCGAAAAAGGTATGAGCCAGCTTTTCAGCGTTCAGCGCGGCGCGTTAAACGGATAAATTGAAAATTGAATTAGCGCAAATTTTCGTTTTCCAAAGTTGCAATTATCAATAAAACGCAGATAGAAACTCTGGAAAACGATAAATTAAAATCGCCTGCGCCGCACGGCACATCGAAAAAACGTCGCCCGCGAAATCTTTTTGCAGAGTCAGCAAATATTCAATTATCGTTTCATTAACTCCGTGAAAAGTATTGTTGCGCGGAATTTCATCCAAATTTTTCGCTAGCGTCATTCAGGATTAATTATAATCAGTCGAGTAATGGTAAAATCGAAAAAGCGCGATTACGCGCCATATTTATAACAAAATTTAACGAAATAATCTTTAAAACTGAGGTGTTTAAACTAACTTGAGCGAAAAACAATTTGCGGGAAAATCGGCAATCGTCACGGGCGCGACGCGCGGCATCGGGAAAGCGATTGCGCTGGAATTGGCGAAAATGGGGGCAAATGTCGCTTTTAACTACGCGAAAAGCGCGGACGAAGCCGCAAAACTGAAAACGGAGATCGAAAAATTAAATGTCAAATGTTTCGCCGCCCAATGTGATGTAGCGAACATGAAAGCGTCAGCCGATTTTGTCAAACAGACGACGGCGGAGTTTGGAACGATTGATTTTTTAGTCAATAACGCCGGAATCACGCGCGATACTTTGATTTTGCGGATGAAGGAAGATGATTGGGATTCCGTCATTGACACGAATTTAAAGGGCGCGTGGAATTTCTCGAAAGCGGTTCTGCGTCCGATGATGAAAAACGAAAGCGGCGGTTCGATTTTGAATATTTCTTCGATTTCCGGTGTCGTCGGAATGCTCGGACAGACGAATTATTCGGCATCGAAGGCGGGAATGATCGGTTTGACGAAATCACTCGCCAAAGAAATCGCCAGCCGAAAAATTACGGTCAACGCTTTGGCTCTCGGTTTAATCGAAACAGAGATGGCGCAGGAAATGAACGCCGAATACCGCGAGAAAATTCTGGCGCAAATTCCTTTGGGCAGACTCGGAAACGTCGAAGAGGTCGCGCAAATCGCGTGTTTTATGCTGTCTGATGCGGCGCGTTACATCACCGGACAAATTATTCAGCCCGACGGCGGACTCGCTATGTAAAGGATAAGAGCGAAAGGCGAAAGTTAAGATAAAGTCCTTCGCCCTTCGCTCTTATCCTTTATCCTTTTAAAAAGATGTCTCTGCAATACGAAAAAGAACCCGAACAAAATGAAACGCCCGGCGAGCAAGATGCGGAAGTCCAGCGCGCAGTGTCCGTTTTTCCGCTATATTCCGTCATTTTGATCGGCTGTTTAATCGCCGTTTCGCTCGTTCAGTGGGCGATTGACGGCGGAGATTCGATTCTGTTCGGCGGCGAAAAATCTGTTCTGCTCGCCGGATTTGTCAAACCGGCTTTCGCCGCCGGGCAATACTGGCGAATTTTGACGGGCGCGGTGCTGCACGGCGGCGTAATTCACCTCGCGTTTAACTGCTACGCGCTTTATGTTCTCGGCAGATTGATTGAAATTCTTTCCAATCGCGCGCACTTGGCGATTATTTTCCTGCTGGCGGCAATCGGCGGCGGAGTTTTGAGTTTGATCTTTCTGCCCGATGCCATTTCCGTCGGCGCGTCGGGCGGCATTGTCGGATTTCTCGGTTATTTGACAGTTTACGGTTATCTGCGGCGAGAATTACTGTCGAATGCGTTTCTCAAAAATATGCTTTTCAACGTCGGATTTATCGCTTTTACGGGGATTTTCGTCATTTCCAATGTTGATAATTTCGGACATCTCGGCGGATTAATCGTCGGTTTGATCTACGGCTTTATACAGATTCCGCGCGATTTGCACACCGACCCGCGCGAAGCGGGCGAAGCGACCAAATTAGTCGGCATCGCCGCGCTCGGCATCGTCGCGGTCGTCTGTCTTTTCACCATTCTGATTCTTTTGGGAATGATCTGAAATTTCCGTCAAATTTTTCGCCTTTCGCCATTTATTCATCAAAAATTATGCCGAGAATCCGCGTTCACCAACACGTCAATCCGCTTGCGCCGTATTATCGTTTTACGCCGAAACCGCTGGAAATCGGTGCGGTTTTCGCCGCTGACGATCTGCCGCTGCACCTCGACATCGGCTGCGCGCGCGGCAGATTTATTTTGAAAATGGCGGAGATGGAAAAAAATCAAAACTTTCTCGGCTTGGAAATCCGCGAACCGCTGGTTGACGAAGCGAATCGTTTGGCGCAACAGGCGAAACTGACCAATCTGCATTACGAATTCTGCAATGCGACCTACGCGCTCGATGTGTTTTTGGAGAAAATTCCCGCCGACCTTCTGCGAACGGTGACGATTCAGTTTCCCGATCCGTGGTTCAAAAATAAACACGCCAAACGCCGGATGGTCAATGAAAAGCTGGCTGAAACAATCGTCGAGCATTTAAAAATCGCAGGCAGGGTTTTTATTCAGACGGATGTTGATTTTCTCGCCGAACAAATGTTCACGGTGTTCGGGGAAAATAAAAAACTCGGCGAAATCAATATTTCTGAAAACCCGTTTCCCGTCAAAACCGAGCGAGAAGCGGCTGTCGAAGAAAAGAATCTGCCGGTTTTTCGCCGCTTGTATCAAAAAATTAAATAAAAAAGCGCAGGGAAATCCGTTAATTTTCCTGCGCTTTCCGAAGATTCAGGTTTGTGTGATTATTGGTCGTTGATTTGCAGCGAACTGAGAAAATTACGAAACGCCGCATTGTATCTTGAAGATTCATTCTGCGGCACGACGGCGGCGACATACATCAAACTACCGTTGTTAAGCTGCGTCGTGTAAATATTAACGACTTCAATTTGACCCGTGACCGGTGAGCGTCCCGACAAAACCGTCGCGTAGGCGTTGCGGCGGGCAAGTGTCGCGCGTGAGAAATTGGAGTCCTGCCGCAGATAATTGTTGGACTGCAAAATACCGTTGACATATTCCTGCGTCGCGTTTCCCAAATCATTATTCTGAGTTTGAGTAACACCGAGCATCACGCCGCGCGTGATGCCGTTGCTGCCATACGCGCCTTGCGGAGCGAAATTGACGGTGTTTTGAGTTTCAAAAACCTGCCAGTTTTCCGGCACATTGACGCGAAAAAGATTCGCGCCGGTGTAGGATGTGGTTCTCGCCGAAGGATAATCAACGCGGCTTTCATATCTGCCGTTCGCCATCGGATTTTCCGTGCGTCCCTGCGGATTATTTTGCGCGTTTTGCGATATTTGCGCGGAAGACTGCGCGGGCGACATTCCTCTGAGACGACTTTGAATCCGTTCAAATTCGCGCGTGTTTTCAATCGGATTCGGTGAAACCCGCAGCATTTGCGCTTCACGATTGATGTTTTCGTAACGATTTTCCGGGTTTGGATGATCGCTTAAAAACTCTGGTGTGCCGCCGCCGCTGCTCTGCCGCTCGATGGTTTTGAACATATTCGCCAAATCACGCGGATCATAACCGGCGCGCGCCATAATCTGCGCGCCGAGCGTGTCGGCTTGCGTTTCGTACTCGCGGCTGTATTTTAAAAGATAGCCCTGAAAAAGAGTTGAACCGAGTGCCGCGCCGGTTTGCCCGCCGAGAACCGCGCCGCCTAAAACCGCGCCGATACCGAGAATCTGATTGAGCGGATTGCTCTGTTTCGTCGCCTGCGCCGTGCCGTGCCGGAGCGCGACGTGCGACAATTCGTGCGCCATCACGCCCGCCATTTCGCCCTCGTTTTTTGCCGCTTCGATCATTCCGCGATTGACATACATATAACCGCCGGGCAGCGCGAAGGCGTTAATATCGCTGGCGTTGACAATTTTAAATTGATAGCGAAATTCAGGATGCTGAAACTGCGGCGGAATCGCGGCGACCAATCGGCGACCGACTTCGGCGACGTAAGCAGTTGCTTCCGGGTCGTTCAAAATCGGCATTTTCTGTTCCACTTCCGCCGAAGCCTGTCGTCCGAGTTTAATGTCGTCCTGAATCGAATATTTGTTTTTCGGCATCGAAATGCGCGTTTGTCCGATTGCCGCCGCCGGCATCATCACCATCGTCCAAACCAGCGCGATCACGGCGAAATACTTGCTCAAATTAAAATTGTTCATCTTTTCCCTCTTAAATTTATGTATTGTCTGACTACGATTTGTCACCATCAATTACAAAAGTGCAAAGTGTGTGCCAAACGCCCTGATAAGATGAAAGATAACTCGTGATGAGTTGACCGAAAATTGTTTATCAAACCGACAAAACTGCCAAATATATGTGAATTGTTAGGATTTCATATTTTTACTTGCGCCAATCGCGCGGGCAAATAAAGCCAAAATAAGTTTGCAATCTCCGCAAACGCTTACACTAAATGGTTTAGCGAAAATTCTGATTTAGCATCCCGGAAACTGGAAGTTCAGATGAGAATCACATTTTTTAGTGAAAAAAACGTCCAATGCTCGGTGTTAAATTAATGTTAAAATTTTTCGCATCGGCATAGACAAGCGTTTTTTATTCCGATATATTTAGTTTCTTTAATTTCAAATTTGATGGAGATTCCCGAAAATGGCTTTTAGTTTATTGCCGCGAGAAGACGAATATTTCGTGTTTTTTTCGCAGATCACTCAGAAAATTCAAGAGGCTGCCGACATTCTGGTTGAAATGATGCAGGACAAGCGCGAAAATTTTGAGCCGCACTCCAAACGCATCAAAGACGCAGAACACGCCTGCGATGAACTGACGCACAAAATCAGCATTAAACTTAACAAATCATTTATTACGCCATTTGACCGTGAAGATATTTTCACGCTGTCGGTCGCTCTCGACGATGTTTGCGATTATGTTGATGCCGGCGCACGCGCCATTATAATGTATGACATTCAGGAGATAAATGATTACGCCAAAGGGCTTGCCAAAGTGATTCAGGTTCTGGCGATGGAAATAAATTCCGCCGTTTCAATGCTTAAAAAGCCGAACGGAATGAATCAGCACCTCGTTGAAATCCACCGTTTAGAGAATGAAGCCGATGATATTTATTTCCGCGCCATCGGCGAATTATTTCAAAAACAGCACGATCCGATTGCGCTGATTAAATGGAAGGAACTTTACGAAATTTTGGAAAATGCGACCGACCGCTGTGAAAGCGTCGCCAATATCATTGAAAGCATTGTTCTGAAACACAATTAATTATTGGTGAACGGTAAGTTGTGAACGGTGAGTTTGAAGTTTTTACTTCACTCGCCGCTCGCCGCTCACCGCTGAAAGTTATGGATGGTCATTCGACAGCTTTAGGATTAGTAATTTTCATTATTTTAATCGCGCTTGTTTTCGATTACGTCAACGGTTTTCACGACGCGGCGAATTCGATTGCGACGGTGGTTGCCACGCGTGTTTTATCACCGGGAATCGCGGTGGCGTGGGCGGCGTTCTTTAATTTCGTCGCGTTTTTGGTTTTCGGCACGGCGGTAGCGAAAACTATCGGCGGCGATATGGTCAATATCAACGCGATTGCCCAGGATACGCGGCTGTATGTACTGCTCGCCGGACTTTTGGGCGCGGTGATCTGGAATCTGATCACCTGGTATCTCGGACTGCCGACCTCCAGTTCGCACGCGCTGATCGGTGCTTACGCGGGCGGCGCGATTGCCGCCTATATCACACTCAACGGCTTCGGCGGAGTCAGCACCGTGCTGTTTTCTCCCGAATGGACGACAAAATATCTTAACGCGCCGACATCTATTGATAAATTCTGGATTTTAATTTCCAACGGCTGGGTCAAAACCCTGTCGTTTATCGTCCTGTCGCCGCTGATCGGGATGGCTTTGGGATTTCTTTTGATGGTCGCGGTTTACTGGATTTTTCACAAAACCAACCTCGCTAAAATTGACAAAGGTTTCCGCGTCGGGCAGCTTTTTTCCGCCGCCGCTTTTTCGCTCGGACACGGCGGCAACGACGCGCAGAAAACGATGGGAATCATCACGGCGGTTCTCGCGGCGGGCGGAATTCTGCAATTCGGCGAAGGCGGAAAACTTCCCGATATTCCGCTGTGGGTCGTGCTGGCGGCGCACGCGGCAATCGGTTTGGGAACGCTTTCGGGCGGCTGGCGCATCATCAAAACGATGGGAACGAAAATCGTTAAACTTCAGCCGGTCGGCGGATTTTGCGCGGAGACGGCGGGCGCGTTGACGCTTTTCGCCAACACTTTCGCCGGAATTCCGGTCTCGACGACGCACACGATCACCGGCGCAATCGTCGGGGTCGGTTCGGCGAAACGATTTTCGGCGGTCAGATGGGGCGTAGCGAGCCGCATTGTCTGGGCGTGGGTGATTACGATTCCGGCAGCGGCGATGATCGCAGCTCTGGCTTATGAAGTGATCGCCCTGATTGATAAAGTTTTGGGGTAATCGAAAAATCGGAATCAGCCGCCGCAGAGCTATCTCGGCTCCCGGCTTTTAACCTCGGAACCGCGAATCTTTTTCGGCGGTTCTTTTTTATCACCCCAATAAAATGCTTTAATCACCAAAATATAAGCCGCCAACACCAAAAAACACAAGATAAAAAAGAAAACAATCAGCCAAATTAAAGATGACATTTATTTATTAATTTATAAATTCCGACTTTATTCCGCCGTTGCCGTCACTTCTTCGGCAATGTCTTGCGGCGCGAGCATATTAACGACGATTCCCGTGCCGCCGCTGTATTCTAAAATATGTTTGTACAATACCGTCACCAGCGCGATGACCGGAATTGAAAGAAAAACTCCCGGAATTCCGGCTATTTCCTCGCCCGCCAAAACCGATAAAATAATCGCCAGCGGATGCAGATGAATTCCTTCGCGGACGATGCGCGGGTAGAAAACGTAATCCTGCAAAATTCGCAGAACACCCAAAAATATAGCGACGGAAATCGCTTCCGTCGTTGATTCGAGCGCGGCGACCGTAATGACGATGACGGCAATCGTCAACGGTCCGATCAGCGGAATAAACTCGAAAATTCCCGCCATTACGCCGAGCAGCAGCGCGTAATTAACGCCGATAACATAAAATGCGACGGTGCAGAGCGTGCCGATAAAGACGCACGAAATAAGCTGGGCGCGGACATACGCGGCGAGCGTCGTGTTGACATCGTGAATTATTGATTCCACACGCATCCGCCAATCGCCGCTCGGAAAAACGCGCAGCAGTGAAACGCGAAACAGATTCGCGTCTTTGAGAAAGAAAAACGCCAGAATGGGAATCAAAACCAGCCACGGAATGTAATAGACGATATTTATCAAAAAATTCGTCACTTCGCCGCCGACCGCGCCGACGACGCTGCTCGCTTTATCGTTGATTTGCGTCTGCACCGAATCTGGAATGCGGTAGGTTCGGTAACGTGAACTGAAATCTCTAAATTTGGCTTGCAGCGAAGCTGTGTATTCCGGCAAATTAATCGAAAATTGTTTGGCTTGATCAACTACCAGCGGAGTCAGAAAAGTTATGACGATACCCAGAACCGAAAAAACGATCAGATAAGTGATGCCAATTGCCAGCGGGCGCGGCATATATTTATCATATTTCGTATTTTCAAAAGGACGGCGAATCATTTGTATCAGCGGTTTTATCAAATAGGCGAAAAAAACCGCCAAAACGATCAGAAAAAATAAATGCGTCAGAGCGGAAACGAGATTTGACAGAAAGCCGGCAATCGCAAGAATTATCAGCGTCACTAAAACAACGCGCGCAATCGAACGCACCGGCGGCGTTGAAGAGTCGAACACTATGCTCTGCGCCGTTTTCCCGACATTAACGAAACTTTCGTCTTCGCCGGTCACCAGTTTAATGGTGTCGGTTATTTTGTTATCAGCCATAATTTTATTGTTTTCCTGTTTGATGATGAATTTATTTGCCGCTATTTTGATTGTTCATCTGTTTCGGCGTTGAATAATCTTCGACATCAAAGCGTTTTCGCAGAAGTTCCAAATTGGCGGCTGGAAATTCGTAACCCGAACCGGCAATCACCGCTTTGTCATCGTCGGATAAGATAAACCGATTGGTCGAAGCGGGCGAATTCGTCTTGATGTAAGACTTGTCTTCGCCGTCCAAAACGCCGCCGTCTTTGCGCCGAAAAACGAAAATGTAATCGAATTTAGCGGTTTTCATCGTTTCCAAATCGCTTTGAAAATCGTTGACTTTGTTTTCGGAAGTTTTGTTGACCGCCGCCTTATTCGCCTTTAATGACGGGCTTTCACAGGCGATATTCAAACAGACGAGAATAATCAGCCCAAAAAGAAAATATTTGCCGGCGGAGCGCGGACGGCTCGTCCGCCAATGCCGGCAAAGCAAGGCTTTGCAGCGTTCGCCTCCAATATCGCCGCCATCACGCGAAGTATTTCTCGCATCTTCTCGCTCGAAGGCGGACGAGCCGTTCGCGCTCCAATTGAAGGCGGACGAGCCGTTCGCGCTCCGATTGAAAATAGTTTTTGATTTCAGTTGATAGTTCATTTATTTGGCTCCGCGTTGTCCGGTTCTTCGTCGTTTGCGTTGTCGTTATCTTCGTCGTCGTTCGTCTGATTGGGCGAATTGACGGCTTTTTCTTCTTCGTCGAGCTGTTTGAGTTCTTCGGCGGTCGGCGGTGCGCCCTCGTCATCGGCGGCGTTGGGCGGTTCGCCTTTTTGGTCGCGGATTTTCAAAATTATCGCTTCATCGTCTTGATAAGCCGTTTCGCACCAGCCGCTTTTCAGACAGTTGGCGATAAAATCCGTATTGTCCTTTGCTTCCGAAAAGATAAATCTTGAGCCGAACTTTTCGCGAATAATCGGCGCGGGATCTTCGGTTTTACCCGAATTGATGCCGTCAATCAATTTGTAAAGTTCAGGATTTTCCGAATAAAGATAATTCGGATCGAGTCCCCAAACGTAATTATGCTTCGTGTCGTAAAAAAACATTTTCGGGAAATTGTCCCAATTGCAGTTGTAAATTCGCTCACCGGCGGGAATATTTTCGTTCGCCCAATTCATCGCCCGTTCGTATCTGGTGTTCGCTTCGTTATCGCGGATTGACGACATCAAACCTTCCTGTTTGATGTTAAAAAGCGCGCGCAATCCGACCGTGTTGCGCCAGCTATCGTTCGCCCACGTCGTCGTGTCAATGCCGACAAAATAGAAAAACATCATCACGACGAGAACAAATCCGATTAAACCGGCGGCGATATTTTTCCACAATATATTTTGTTTATTTTCATTTCTGTCGAGATAAGGTTCGATTTCGCGCTGAAAATCTTCGGGCAGCAAGACGCGCGGCGCGAAAAACGCCTGCCAGCTAAAGGCGGCAAACAAAATCGCAAACGGCGGAAAATATTCGGCGATGCGTTTCGATTTGAAAATCCAAACGAATAAAACCGACGCGAAAACGAGAAAAAACGTCGCTTTTTCCGGCATCTTACCGCCGCGTGGCGTAAACAGAATGTAACCGACGAGCATTGCGATGAAAGCGACGGTTAAATGCGTCAGCAGTTGCCAGCCGTCATACGGATACCATTCGCCGCCGACCGCGACCGGGTAATCGCTCGTAAATTTCGTGAAAAAATGTTCGGAAAAAAGTTTCAGATTATCGGGAAAATACGGATTGATAATATTTCCCAAAATCATCCCGCCGAAAGTGTAAGCGAGCGGTTTCCATTCAAATCGGCGTTCGTTCCACGCCATAATCGCCGCCCAAATCATCGCCGCGAGAAACAAAATCGGATACAGGCTGTAAGTCCAGACGAAAATGAACATCAGCGGCAACAGCCAGATATATTTGCGCTCAAACAGCAGATAAATTCCGAGAATCGTATAAATAATCGTCAGCGGCGGAGCTTTCGCCATATTCATCCGGTAAAAAAACGGATTGGCGCACGTCAGCAGCGCGGCGAGCCACAACAGCAGATAATCCACTTGGTAGCGAAATATCATCCAGTAAACCGAAAAAATCGCCAGACTGCCGTAGAAAATAGCCGCAATTTTCGCCGCCGTGACAGGTTCAAAAAACCACAAAAAGGGAATTTGAAAAAGGTGAAAAAGAAAATGATGATCGGCGTAATCGTTTGGATTCAAGACAGTTAGCGGAAGCCAAGTGAATTCGGGCAGCCATTTGAAATGTTTGAAATTCTCCCAGAGCAGCGCGCTCCAGCGAATGTGATAATAACCGTCCCAATCGCCGCAGCAAATCGCCTGCGTCGAATATTGCAGCAACGTCATTATCAAAAAAATAGCGAATAAACCGAAAATCAGATAAACCCAGCGCGTCGCCTCGTCCGTGCCGAACCACTGTTTCCAGGTTAATTCGGTGCTTTCGGGCGTTTTAATGATGTTGTCAGCCGGTATTTCTGTCGGCTGTTCCTTAAAAATCTCTTCCATTATTAGTGCTTAATTAATATCAAAAAAACTGCGATTAAAAAGATAATTCATTGAAAAAAATATCACGAAATCAGCGTAAATATCTAATCGAAAAACAAGGTCAGCCGTCGCCGCAAATAGTTTTTCGGAAAATTCATTTGCCAATCCAAAATCCAAAATCTAAAATCTAAATTTCAGTTATGTATCCAAAAGGAAATTTAATGATTCCCGCATCGGTCGGGCAATTGGAAGCTATTTTGAAAGAGCCGAACGGCGAAATTCGCGGTGTCGCGCTCGTTTGTCATCCGCATCCGCTTGGGCAGGGAACGATGCACAACAAAGTCGTTTATCGCGCGGCGGCAGGACTGCTCGATGCCGGACTGGTTGCGCTGCGCTTCAATTTTCGCGGTGTCGGCAACTCCGACGGCGAACACGACGACGGCGACGGTGAAAAAACGGACGTGCGCGACGCGCTTGATTATTTAAGCGAAAATTATCCGAATCAGCCGATCACTTTAGCCGGATTTTCCTTCGGCTCGCGCGTCGGCACGGAAGTCGCGCTCGAAGATGACCGCATCGTGCGAATTATCAGCATCGGCACGGCGGTTGATAAATACGATTTTTCCTATATGAAGAACTGCCGCAAGCCGATTTTGTTCGTTCACGGCGACGAGGACGAATTCGGCTCGATTGAAAATCTCAATGTTCTCGTTTCGATGGTCGCCGAAAATGCTGATACGAAACTGGTGGTTTTCAATCATTGCGGACACTTTTTTGACAATCATCTCGAACAACTGAAAACCGCGATTCACGATTGGGTTTTAGAGAAAATTGCAGCAGAGAACCTGCACTAAACATTTTATTTGCAGGGATAACAGGATATACGGGATATTTTTTTTATTTTAATCCTGTCCATCCTGTTTGTCTTTGTAAATTTCTTTCCGCTTTGTGTTAAAAATAAAAATGGAACAAGAACAGGAAAAAGAAGCCGAACGTCTGCGAAACGCGGCGATTCGGATCACGATGATGCCGCGCGACACGAACGCGCACGGGACGGTTTTCGGCGGAATTATTTTAAGTTATATTGACGTTGCCGGCGGCGTTGAAGCCGTCAGACACACGCGCCACGACCGTTTTGTGACGCTGGCGATGAAAGAAGTTATTTTCCACGAACCGGTTTTCGTCGGTGATTTGGTCAGTTTTTACGCGCGCACAACCAAAGTCGGCAATACTTCGATTACGATTCACGTTATTGTCGAAGCCGAACGTTTCGGCTCGCACGGTCAGTCGGTGCGCGTCACCGAAGCCGAAGTCGTTTACGTCGCCATTAATCAATACCGCGAAAAAGTGAAAATCGGGGGGATTTTGCAGGGATAACAGGATAAATGGGATAAAAATTTGAAAAAATTCTTTTTATTTATCCGTTTTTATCCTGTTATCCCTGCAAATAAAGTTTTATTCTAAGTTCAGAGTCTTTCGATGAACACGCTGAACGTCGCATCTTTAATTAATCTTTTGGGCTTCACCGTCGGAGTCGCGCTCTACGCGCTGTTGTTCGTGATGGTCGTGCGCCACCGCAAGACGAAAGACAAATTTCCGTTTGATTTGCTGCTTTTCGCCACGTCGGTTCTGGGTTTTCTCTGGAATCTCGGCGAACTTTCCGTTTTTATCTGGCAGGATGTCGGGGCGGGGCGCGTTTCGCCGATTTTATTGGCGATTTCCTATTCCGCGCTCGGATTTCTGCCGTCGGTTGTCGTTCATTCGGCGTGGAAAAATTCCGAAAACGAAAATCCGCAGGCGCGTCTGCTGACTTTTGCCGCTTACGGTTTAAGCATTTTAGCCGGTTTGCTGCATCTTTATTCGGCGATTTTTAATGATGCCGCGCCGTCGAGTTTGGCTCTGCAAATTCTCACGTTCGGATCGCTCGCCTTAATCGCCGGGTTGCTGATATTTAATTTCAGACAGCCGCTCGAAAACAAAACGGTCTGGATTACGGCACTGCTGGTTTTCGCCGTTTCCGCGCTTCATTTAAGTTCAAATAATGAAGGAAATTCGTGGCTCGTCGAACTGATCGCGCATCAGTCTTCGCTGCCGCTCGCGCTGGCGATTCTGCTTCAGGATTATCGTTTCGCCTTTGCCGATTTGTTTTTGAAACGCGCGTTGTCGCTGCTGTTGCTGGCTTCGCTGGCTTTCGGGCTGTATGTTTTCGTCGCTGTTCCGCTGCTCGCTCTGCACGCGGCGCGTGACCGCGATGATATGCAGTCGGCAATTATCGTTCTGACGCTGTGGATGGCGACCGCTCTCGCATATCCGTCTTTGCACAAATTTGCCGTTTGGCTGGTTGATAAAATCATTTTGCGCCGCTTTGATTACGGGAAATTGCAAATTGAAACGACGCGCATCATTGAACACTGCGAAACGGCGGAAAGCGTTTTAAGTGAAGTCTGCGCGAAAATTTCAAATGTTTTGACGGCGCGAACCGCAGTTTGGAAACCGACGCGCGAATCCGAACCGAGCGGCAAAATTTCTCCGGTCAATTTTACGCCGAACAGCGCGGAAATTTTCATTCCGACGGCTGAACCGGAGTTTTATCAAATTAATCTTGACGATTTTTCCGGCGGTCGCCGTCTTTTATCCGATGAAGTTGCGATGCTTGAAGCGGTCGCGTATTCGGCAGCGCGGCGAATTGATAATTTGCGCGTGACCAACGAAAGATACGAACAGGAAACGCAGGCGCGGGAATTCAGCAAACTGGCGACCGAGGCGCAGCTTCGCGCTCTGCGCGCCCAAATAAATCCGCATTTTTTGTTTAACGCGCTGACGACAATCGGTTATTTAATTCAAACCGCGCCCGAAAAAGCCTTTGATACGCTGATGAAACTGACTAAACTTCTGCGCGGCAGTCTGCGCTCGAACGACGAATTTTCAACGCTCGGCGAAGAAATCGAACTGATTAAAAGTTATCTGGAAATCGAAAAAGCGCGGTTTGAAGAGCGTTTGGAAGTCGAAATTGATGTGCCGAAAGATTTGGAAAAACTGCGCCTGCCCGCGCTGATTCTGCAACCTTTGGTCGAAAATGCCGTAAAACACGGTATTTCAAAAATGAAAAACGGCGGCAAAGTTTTTATTTCCGCCGCTTTGGAAAATGAAAACGACAAAGTTTTCCTGAAATTGCGCGTTTTTGATTCGGGCGGCGGTGTCGGTAAAAACGAAATTTCGGCGGCGCGAGAAAAAGGTGTCGGTTTGAACAACATCGAACAGCGGTTGATTTCTTATTACGGAAAAACGGCGCGTTTTAAGATCGAAAGCGAAATCGGAAAAGGAACGACGGCGGAGATAAAATTTCAAATTTCAGATTCCAAATTCCAAATTGGCAAATAACGGAGAGTTAGAACCGGGCGAAAATCCGGCATCCGGCATTTGGAATCTGAAATCTGGAATCAAAAGACAACTATGAACAAAATTCGTATAATCATTGCCGACGACGAACGACCGGCGCGCAGTTTTCTAAAAAATATTTTGCAGCAGTTTGAAGACGCGGAAATCGTCGGTGAAGCGGAAAGCGGCGCGGGCGCGATTGAAATTATCAAAGAGAAGAAGCCTGATTTGGCGTTGCTCGATTTGCAGATGCCGGAGATTTCCGGGTTGGAAGTCATCAAATTTCTGCGTAAAACGGAATTGCCGCTCGTCGCCTTTGTGACCGCGCACGACGAATTCGCGGTGCGCGCTTTTGAACTTAACGCGATTGATTATCTGCTTAAACCCGTTGAAAAATCACGACTTAGAGAAACGCTCAACCGCGCTCAGGAACGACTCGAACAGACTGATTTCCAAACGCGCGAAGCGGTCAATCTGAAAGCCGCGATTGCCGATTATGAAGAAAATTCTCCGAAAACTTTTCTTCAGCGTATTCCGATTCGCCGCCGCGATGAAATTTATTTGATTCCCGTTTCCGAAATCGCGTCAATCGTCGCTGACGGCGAACTGTTGCAATTAACCGATTTATACAACAAAACCTACACGATTAATTTTCGGCTGAAAGATTTGGAAACCAAGCTCGAACCGAACAAATTCGTGCGTCTGTCGCGCGGCGCGCTGGTGAATTTGGAAGCGATTGAGAAAATTTCGCCGCTGCCGGGCGGAACTTATCTCGTGCTGCTGAAAAACGGTCAGGAAATCGCGTCGAGCCGTTCGCAGTCGCGGATTTTGCGTGAAAAATTGTTAAAAATCTAGCCGGAGCGCGGACGGCTCGTCCGCCAATGCCAGCAAAGCGAATCATTGCAAACGCTCGCCGTCAAATACGCAATTAGGATGTGATAGGCTTGCTTCTCGCGCTTTCGCGCTTGAAGGCGGACAGCCGTCCGGGTTCCGGCGAGGAAACAGTTTATTTAGTTTTTCAACCGCTTATTTCTCATTTACGACTGGTGATTGAAAACTTAATGTCAGAGGTTTATTTGCAGATATAATTGAACTTTTTAGAACAAAGGGAAATTATGTCAAAAAAATTTAGCTATCAAACATTCGCCGCATTTTTATTCTGCATACTATTTTCATTACCGGCATTCGCGCAATCGCTCGGCACGGCGGGAACGGTTTCAGGAACTGTAACCGACCCGAATAACGCCGTCGTCGCGGGCGCGAATATCAGCATCAAAAATGCCGTTACCGGCTATCAGCGGACGACGACCACTGATCCCGAAGGCATTTACGTTTTTAACAATGTGCCGCCGAATAATTATCAGATCACCGTTGCGGCAAACGGTTTTCAGAACGCGGCGCAGAACATCGTCGTGCGAAATTCCGTGCCGATGCAGGTGCCGATTGCGCTGGCGATCAGCGGCGCGAACGCGACCGTTAATGTCAGTGCCGATGCCGTGCTGGTTGAAAATATTTCGACGACGCACACGGATGTTGACCAATCGCAGCTTCAAAAACTGCCGCTGACTTCGCCCGGCAACGGGTTGAGCGAAGCGATTACGCTGACTTCGCCCGGTGTCGTCGCTGATTCCAACGGCTTTTTTCATCCGCTCGGCGATCACGCGCAAACGCAGTATTCGGTTGACGGACAGCCGATAACCGACCAGCAGAGCAAGGCGTTTTCGACGCAGCTTCCGGTCAACGCGATTCAGTCTTTTGAAGCGATCACCGGCGCGACACCCGCCGAATACGGCGATAAAAGCAGTTTGGTGGTCAACGCGATTACTCGTTCGGGCTTGAATTCGCCGAAACCTTTCGGCAGTTTCAATTCGACTTACGGAAGTTTCGGAACCGTCCAGGAAGACGGTACTTTCGGCTTCGGCAATGCTAAATTAGGAAATTTTACGGCGTTAAATTTCGAGCGTTCCAACCGCTTTTTAGACGCGCCGGAATTCGTCAATCTGCACGATAACGGAAATTCCGCCAGCATTTTTAATCGGCTGGATTACAGCCCGAACAACAAAGATTCGTTTCATTTTAACCTGCTTCTGGCGCGCAACAAATTTAACATCGCCAACACTTACGAACAGGAAGCACTCGGTCAGGATCAAAGCCAGCGCGTCAAATCAATCAATATCGCGCCCGGTTACGTGCATATTTTCAATCCTTCGACCGTTTTGACGGTCAATCCGTTTTACCGGCTTGACCAGGTGAATTTTTATCCGAGCGCGAATCCGTTTTCCGATCAGACAACGACCATCAGCCAGCAGCGGCGGCTCGCCAACGCGGGAATCAAAGCCGATGTCGCTTATGTCAAGGGCATCAACAACATCAAAGTCGGCGGGCAGTTTCAGCACACTCTCTTAAACGAAGGCTTTCAGTTCGGCATCACCGACCCAAATTTTAATCCGTTATGTCTTTCCTTTTCCGGCGATCCGATTCCCGGAACGACGTGCGGCGCGGGAACGAGTCAGAATGCCGATTTTATCGCCGGTCTGCTGCCGTATGATCTGACGCGCGGCGGCAGGCTTTTCACTTTCAACGGACGCGCCGACATCAAACAGGAAGCTCTTTTCGCGCAGGACGCGCTCAATTTTCAAAACGGTTTGACGCTCAGTTTAGGTTTGCGTTTCGATAACTATAACGGTTTGAGTCACGGTAAATCGCTTCAGCCGCGTCTCGGAGTGTCGTATCTTTTCAAACCGACCAACACGGTTCTGCGCGCTTCTTACACGCGCAATTTTGAAACTCCATACAACGAAAACCTGATTTTCTCGAACGCGGCGGGCGCGAACGGATTCGCTGACGGAAGTTTCGGCGATGTTAATACCGCGCCGCTCAAACCGGGTAGCCGCAATCAATTTAACGTCGGTTTTCAGCAGGGAATCGGTAAATACATCGTCGCGGACGTAGATTATTTTAATAAATATACGCGCAACGCTTATGATTTTAACGTGCTTTTGAACACGCCGATTACATTCCCGATTTCGTGGGACAAATCGAAAATTGACGGAGTTTCTTTTCGCGTTAATTTGACCGATTACAAAGGTTTAAGCGCGTTTTTCACCGCTGGACACACCAGAGCCAGATTTTTCCCGCCGGAAACGGGCGGCTTCTTTTTCAACTCTGATCTGCCGGACGGCGTTTTCCGTATTGACCACGACCAGGCGTTTCAGCAAACAACACAGGTTCAATACGGTTTTGACCAATTTAAGAAACTCAAGAAATTCGCGCCGTTCGTCGCCTTTACCTGGCGATACGATAGCGGTTTGGTTTCCGGCGCGGTTCCCGATTATGAAACGGCGTTGGGATTCAGCACGGATGAACAGCAGCAAATCGGCTTATTCTGCGGCAGTCAGACGGCAACTTTAGCAAATCCGATTACAGTTTGTAATGACCCGAATCGCGGTGCGCTGCGAATTCGCATTCCGGCGGACGGCACGGAAAACGACGACACTAATCCGCCGCGCGTCGCCCCGCGTAATTTGTTTGATTTGAGTTTGGGCAGCGATAATTTCCTGCACACCGAAAAAGTCAAAATGTCGGCGCGTCTGACGCTGGTTAATTTGACTGATAAAGTCGCGCTTTACAACTTCAATTCGACCTTTAGCGGAACGCATTTTATCGCGCCGCGCACAATTCAAGGTCAAATCGGCATTACATTTTAGAAGGAAAACAAATTTGCGCGAGTCAGAACCGTCCGCACCAGCGGGCGGTTTTTTTGCGGGATGATTTAATCAGTTGGCGCGGGCGGTTGGCGCGGGCGATTTCCGCAATAACGCAAAAACCGCCCGCTAACGCAGACGGTTCTGACTTTTTGACGCGCGGTAATTTACCGGCTGATGACTTTAATATCGCGTTCACTGACGATTTTCCAGCCGTCGTCCGATTTAACCCATTGCAGTTCTTGAAGCACCTCGCCTTTGCGGGTTTGCGGTCCCTGCTGAACGGCGTATTTTTTACGAAATCGCATCGTCGCCTTTTGACCGTCGGGACTTAAAGTGATGTCCGGCTTTCCGGCTTCAATATCAACCGCGTCGGCGCGGTCGAAAACGCGGTTCTTTTCCGCCCGCACCGCCGTCTGCGGAGTATTTCGCGTGAGATAGTAAGCGTTGAGGCGCGGCGCGTAATAATTCATCTGCCTGTTCACGTCGCGCGCGTTGGTGGCGGAAATCCAGTCGTCGAGCGCGGAATTTAACTGCTTCTGCGGCACGGCATTTGTCGTTTGATCCGAAATCGTTTTTGTTTGTTCCGACGCGGCTTGATCGGTCGGCAGCGTTTCCTGAGCGGCGACCAGCGGCGCGTTTTGGGCTGTCAGCGGCGGCGCAATTTGTGGTTTTTCCGCTGTTTCAACCGCTTTATTTGTTCCCTCCGTTGCAGACGGCTGATCGGCAGAAACCGGCGGCGCGGCGGTCGGCGTGGCGGAAACCGCTGAATTTTGCTGACGATTGTAGAAAAACGCGCCGGCAATGACGGCAATCAGCAACATTAACAAACCCGCGCCGATAAAAGCGGATCGGTTTGCCGGTAAAGTTCGGCGCGGCGGTCGGATTTCGTTAGGATAACCGGAAAAATTCGGCGCGGCTGATTCCGCTTTTCGCACTTCGTAAGCGTCCGCGACTGGTGCGGCGGGCGGCGCGGCTGGCAATTTATCGGCAACATCGTCCGTGATAAAAACCGGCTCCAGTTTGCCGAGCGGAAATTGTTCGTCCGGCACGTTCAGCGCGCTTTGCCGAAGATCAGGTTCAAGCAAAGGCGCGCTGCTGCGGTTTTGCGCGCTGATAACCGGAGATGGCTCGAATGAAACAATGTTCGCGGGGTCATTTTCAGCCGTCGTTGAAAGCCTCTCCGGTAAATTCGCGCCGACTTCGTTCTCAGCGATAAAAACCGGCTCCAATTTACCGAAACCGACCGATTTGTCCGGCACGTTCGGCGCGTTTTGCCCGATGCCGGATTCAAACGGAATTTCGTCAGTCGGTTTTTCCGCCGCAAAAGTTCGGTTCAAATTGTTTAAATTGATGTTTGTCGCCGGACTCTCAACCGGAATCAGGGCGGCTGATTCGGTTTTAATCTCATTTTTCTCGATCAAAATCGGTGTCAATGTGCCGAAAGAATAAGTTTCTTCATCGGCGTTGGTAGTGTCAGTCGTCGCGGCTGATTCAGCTCTATCCGGTGCTGAAATTGGCTTTGATTCCACTTGATTTTGGGGCGGCAGAAAACTGATTTGCTCGATATGTCTTAACTGCCGCGCCAAACTCGCTGTCGGCAGTCGCGCCGCCGGATTGTTTTGAAGCGCGCCTTTCAGAATATGTGTCAGCAATGCCCGCGTGTCAAAGCGGAGCTGTGCCAGCGGCTGTTCGTTGATTTGCCGGTCGGCGATTGCCGCCGAAGTCGGCGCGTCAAACGGCGAACGTCCGCAGAGCATTTCATAAAGCACCACGCCGAGACTGTAAACATCGGTTTCTCCATTCACCGATTTGCCGTCAAACTGTTCGGGCGAAAAATATCGGAGAATGTTGATCGGCGCGTCAGCATCAAGATTTTCAGTAATCGCTCGCTGTCTAATGCCGCCGAAATCAAAATTTTGAAGTTTGACTGAAACTTTATCCTGCGGATCGTTCGTGAAAATGATGTTCGCCGGGCTGACGGCGCGATGAATGATTCCGGCACTGTGCGCGGCGATTAGAGCTTCCGCCGTTTGCCGCGCGACCGTCACGGCTTCAGCTTCGGAAAGTGAGCCGACATCTCTCAGATTTTCCTGCAAAGTTCGACCGCCGACTGATTCCCTAATAATATAGAAATCGCCGTCGTCGAGCGAATCGGATTGATAAACGCGAACGAGATGCGGATGATCGAGCACGGCGGCGGCTTGAACTTCGCGCTGAAACACTCGTTTTTCCGTCTCGCCGATAAAATTTCGAGCGATAATTTTGATGACAAAAGGCTGGTCGAGAGCGATATTTGTCGCCGCGTAGCTTTCTCCGACCGCATCACGCCCAAGCAGAGAATCAAGCCGGTAGTTGGAAATCATTTCACGATTTCCCGCTCGTCCGGCGATCAAAGTGCCGTGATCTTCAATACAAACGGCGGCGGCATCTTCATAGCAACGCTGACAAACAGAACAAATTTTCATTTATGTATCTCCAGTTATCATTCTTAAATTAACTCCGGTATTTTATCGCACAATTAAATCAGTTGAAACCTGTAAATCCAAACGGTTTAATGACAATTTAATAGACGCGGTATTTTGTCTGAAAAGTTGCAGCTTTTATTTGTGTCGAACGGAAACGACGAAAAACAGGTCGGATGAAATTTTCCGCTTCGCTTTTCGCCCGCAATCGGCATCTGAATAACCGAAGCTGGCGAACAAACACATCTTTCTTTTAATCATTTCGCCGCGATATACTGAGTTAATGAAAATCATTGCGGAATTTATGGTAAATAATTTTAACCGATTGATAAAAAAACTGAAACAAAACAGAATATTTTTGGCGCAGTTAATAATTTTTATGCTGATTTCAACGTCTTTCGCCGACGGTCGGACGCTGGCTCAAACTCCTGAAAGTGCGCCGAAAAAACGCCCGCGCATCGGATTGGTTTTGAGCGGCGGCGGCGCGCGCGGTTTCGCGCATATCGGCGTTATCAAAGTTCTGGAGGAAAATCACATTCCGGTTGATTACATCGCGGGCGCGAGTATGGGCGCGCTGGTCGGGGCATTGTATGCGACGGGCAAAACGCCGGAAGAGATGGAAAAATTAGTTGATACGC
The DNA here is from genome assembly GCA_965217575.1 of Pyrinomonadaceae bacterium. Lineage (GTDB taxonomy): Bacteria > Acidobacteriota > Blastocatellia > Pyrinomonadales > Pyrinomonadaceae. The sequence goes on from OZ244558.1 coordinate 3,882,117, forward strand.
TCAACTGGGAAGAACTTTTGCGCGGAAAACCGGCGTTTGACGAATTGACTTACCGCCGCAAACAAGACCGCCGCAATTTGCCGGGTTCAATAAATTTAGGCGGCAAAATTACCAGTCTGCGGCTTCCGAGCAGTTTGAATCCGGGACACGAAATCGGTTTGGTACTCGATCATTTGATGCTGCCTTACGGCGATCAAACCGATTTTGACAATTTGCCGATTCCGTTTCGCTGCGTGGCGACTGATTTGGTCAACGCCGACACGGTGGTTTTAAAAAGCGGTTCGCTGGCGCAGGCGTTGCGGGCGACGATGGCGATTCCGGCGGTTTTCGCGCCGGTCGAACTGAACGGGAAAATTTTGGCGGACGGCGGAATTTTAAATAATATTCCGACCGATGTCGCTAAAGATATGGGCGCGGATATTATTCTCGTCGTCAATATCGAAACGCAGCTCGGCGACCGCAGTTCGCTTCAGAATTTGGTCAGCATTCTGGGGCAGACGTTCTATGTGGCGACGGCTGAAAATTCGCGCCGCAGTTTGCGCCAAGCCGATATAATCATCGCGCCGGATTTGAAAAACTATTCGACATTTGATTTTAGCGACGGTGAAGAAATCGTCAAACTTGGTTACGAAGGGGCGGAAGCGAAAGTCGCACTGCTGAAAAGTCTCGCGCTCGACGATGCCGATTGGCAGCAATACCTGGCGGAGCGGCAGGCGAAAATACGTCCGAATATTGATCCGATTCCAAAATTTTTGACGATTGAAGGCACTAAAAGTCCAATTGCCGAAAAAAAAATCGCGCGTAAATTGGACGACAAATACGAAGATAAACCGCTCAACGAAAAGGCTCTGGCAAACGATTTGAACGAACTGACGGGAACGGAAAGATTCGACAATCTCGGTTACGGCATCACCCGGCGCGACGATCAGACCGGTTTGGTCGTTCGCGTTTACGATCCGCAGGAGCGAACGCGGCGCACGACGGTTCTCAATGTCGGTGTGGATGTCAATAACGCCGAAAATGACGATGTAAATTTCAACGCGCGAGGACGTTTGACGTTTTTCGATGTCGGCGGCGAAGGCAACGAGTGGCGCAACGATGTCAGCATCGGTTCACGAACGCTGTTCGGCACGGAGTTTTATCATCCGTTCGGAAATACCCGATTTTTTGTCGCTCCAAAGGCATTTTATGAAGATCATCGAGTTAATTTTTATAATGACGGCAACCGGCTGGCGGAATACACGTTTCAAACGGCGCAAGCCGGGATTGATTTCGGTTACGGTTTAAATCGCAACAGCGAACTGCGATTCGGTTACTCAATCGGAAATTTGCGAGCTTCGCGGCGCATCGGCGATCCGCTGCTCGGCGATTTGAGCGGGAAAGTGAGTTTCGCATCTTTGAGATGGAATTTTGATACGCGAAACAACGCGCAAATTCCGACCGGCGGTGTCGAATTCAGAAGTTCACTTAGTTATTACTTTGCCAGTCCGGGCGCGACCGCCGGATTTCCGCAAGCCGAATCGAAAATTGACGCTTTTCAATCGTTTAATGATAAAAATATCGCCTTTGAATTCGGCGGCGCGGGAACGACTTTCAGCCAAACCGCGCCGCTTTTTCAGCAATTTACGCTCGGCGGATTGTTCAACGTCGGCGGCTACGGCAGCGGTGAATTTCGCAGCAGTAATTATTTGAGAGGCGGTGTCGGCGTTTTACGCAAAACTTTTTCGGCTCCGCCGTATATCGGCGGAAAATTATATCTCGGCGGCTGGTATGAAGGCGGCAGCGCGTTTGAAAATTTCGACGCGGCGAAATATCGCCAGTCTGTCACGGGCGGCGCGCTTTTGGAAACGCGCATCGGTCCGATATTTCTCGGCGGCAGCTTCGGTGAAGGCGGACACCGGAAATTTTACTTCTCGCTCGGCAGATTTTTTTAGAAGAGAATCTTTAATTCTTTAATAAAGAAAGAGTGAAGATTTAAAAACGCAAACCGCAAACCGGCGCGATAATAAGGCTGATTAATAAAACCAGCCTCGTTCGCGTCAATTTGCGGCGAAAAATATTTTCAAACTAAATTAAACCGAAACCGTCGCCGTCGTTTGCGGGCGGCTTTCCAGTTCCAAAAATCTGACCGGCACCGCGCCGTTTACCTTTTCTTTTTCCTTGCTCATTTCATACCATTTATCACAGCTCGCGCAATGATAAAATTTTGTCCAGTCCGTCGCTTGAAAATCGAAATCAAGTTCCTTATTACAATGCCAACACGTCATAACCCTGAATCTCCTAATTTGAATTAAAAATAGTTTAACATTTAAAGCGCGTTAAAAGCTATACTTTTTTTATACGGAAAAACACGCGTGGAAACGGTAAAAGTTCCAATTTGTTTGGCTTAATCGGCACAAAAAAAGACCGACTTAAAAAAAGTCGGTCTTTTTGTTTAATTTGTTTCCGCCTGCAATTAATATCCGCCGAGAATACCTCGAAAGATTCTGCCGGCGTTGCCAGTATTGTAACCGCCGCCGTTTCGATTGCCGTAGCGACCGTTGTTGTAATAGCGGCTTTGGGATTCGTTAAAACCCTGCAAAAACGCCTGACGATAAGCATCTCGATATTCGTTTTTGTTGCCGTAAGAAGAGTTGTAACCGTTGGTCGCGCGTTTATATTCCGAAGTTCCGGTCGGATTGTTGTGTCGTTCACGGGCATCTTCCGCGCCTTTTCTCAAACCGTCGTTGTAACCGTTTTGCTGGGCGATGCGATAGATGTTGTTGCCGTAACGATTGTTGTTGCCGTAATTGCCGTTTCTGTCGTTGTTGCCGTAATAACCGTCGTTATTGCCATTGTTGCCATTGTTACCGTAATAACCGTTGTCGCGGTTTTCACGCTGTTCTTCCCGCCGCTGCTGACGTTCGCGTCGCTGTTCCTGTCGGCGATAATAATCGTCATTGTTATACTGGGCGTTTGCCGTAATGCCCGACAGCATCAAAAATCCGAAAGCCAGCGATAAAACGAAACCTGTATTTTTTATTTTGCGTTGTAAATTTTTTGTCATCTTGTTTATCACCTCTGCCGGTTGATTAGCAATCAATGTGCCAAATTTGCCGATTGGCGAAATCGCTTGTTTATCGAACACCTTTTTTAGGGAAATCTAAATTTATGTGTCAAATCGTATATTGCCGACGCATTTCGTTAATTTGACGAATAAAAAAAGGAACGATTTCTCGGAATCGTTCCTTTTTATTTTAACTGCTGATTTTATCAGACAGATTAGTTATTGCGCGCGCGGCGAATATCACGATTGTATTTGCGCGCCCGGCGGTCGAGTTTGCGCGATTCGCGGCGCGTTACAACGCCATCGCGGGTCGTGCGGTTGCGAAGCCGGACATACCGACTTCGTTCACGCGCCAATCTTCTTCGTTCCTGCGGCGTAACTCTACTTTGGCGATAACGACTGTTTCTTCTTTCGGTTGTCCGATAAACCCGAACCGTCTGCCAGCGACCGTTGCGATAAACTCGGCGGGTCGTATAGGTCTGCGCGTTAGCGGCAAGCGGCAATATTATTGCCAACATTGCCATCATCATAAATGTTGCGAATATCTTTTTCATTAGTTTAAAACTCCTTAGTATTTTATTGAAAAGCCGGAAACTTAAAATTAAATTTCAAGTTTGCCATTAAATATGGAATTTTCCGGCAAATTTCTTAGATTGCGGGAGAGCAGTTACTCTAAATTTGTTCTGCAACAGGTATGCCACAAAACTAAATGGGACGAATTTTCAATTAAAAGCGACATTATTAAAATAACTTGAATGATTTTATAATTGTCGGCAATTGAGAAAAACATATTAAAATAATACAGATGATTTCTAAAGTAAGACATAAGCAGCTCTGACAGTTAATTTTTTTTTCTTTGAGTACCCGATATTTATTGATTAATTTAAGACATTTGTTATTTTCTGCAACAAAAGTGATCGAATTATTCGTAAAAGAAAAAGTGATGCCGCTCGTCGGGAAATAAAATATGCTTGAAGCGATCAATTTGTCAAAAACTTATACGAGTGACGGCGTTGATTACGAAGTTTTAAAACATATCAATCTTGAAATAAAATCAGGTGAATGCGCGGCGATTATCGGGAAATCAGGCAGCGGAAAGTCAACTTTGATGCACCTGCTGGCGTGTCTCGACACGCCGACGGCGGGCAGGATAATTTTTGACGGCGCCGATTTTTCGACGCTTTCGGAAAAGAAACGTGACTTATTGAGAAATGAAAAATTCGGCTTCGTTTTTCAGCAGTTTTTTTTGAACGGTCAGGAAACCGTCTTTGAAAACATCGTTTTGCCGATGCGGATTCGCGGCGCGACGCAGTATCGAATGACGAAAGACGCGATGGACGCGCTCGAAGCCGTCGGATTAAAGGACAAAGAGGAAAAACGCGCCAAAGATTTGTCCGGCGGTGAAAAGCAAAGAGTTTGCATTGCGCGCGCCCTGGTCGGCAGTCCGCAGGTCATTTTCGCCGACGAGCCGACCGGCAATCTCGATTCAAATACCAGTGAAATTATCGAAGCGATGTTGTTTCGCTTGAATAAAGAAAAGGGCATTACATTAATCATCGTCACGCACGACGATGATTTGGCAGCGAAATGTGAGCGGACAATCGCAATGAAAGACGGGGAAATAGTGTTGAGTATTTAAACTTTTAAGGTTTGATTTGAATTAACCGGTATGAATAGGAAATTAACCAAATTTGTTTTTCAATATTCAATTTCCGATCTAAACTAACTGTTAATAATTCACGGTTCACCATAAAAGAAATGAAATTTTGGGACTTGATAAAAATTGCCAACCGTAATCTTTTTCGCGCCAGACTGCGGACGTTTTTGACGGTGATGGCGATTTTTGTCGGTTCGTTTACACTCGTCCTGACCAACGGTTTGGGCGACGGCTTGCGCGATTACGTTGAAAAACAAGTCAAAAATATCGAAGGAAACAATGTAATATTTGTCCGCAAAAAATTTGAACGCGTAAACAAGCAGGCTAACCCCGATGAATCGGTCGAATATGAGGAAACGAAAAAGGACGAAGCCGGAAATATAATTGATCCGAATTCGACAAGCGTTTCTCAAACGCAGGTTGAAGCGTGGCGAAATGAAATTCCCGAAATTAAAACAATCACGCCGCGCTATTTTATTGACGGCGAATATATCACGCTTGACGGCGCGAAGAAATACCAAGTCGCGCTGGGAACAATATCGGCGGGCATCACGCAAAAGGTTGAAGCAGGCAAAACAATTGACGGTGAAAATCAAGTCATTCTGCCGCTCAGTCTCGCCAAAACCTTTGATGCAGACATTCGGAATTTGATCGGTAAAACGGCAATTGTCGCTTATAAATTACCAAATCAAACGGACGCGATGAAAACCGTTCAATTGAAAATCGTCGGCGTTTCGACCAAAGGAATGATGACGAATTTTAATTCTTTTGTTGACGCGAAAACGGCGAAAAGCATTTACGAAGATCAACAGCGGCAAGCTAACGAGTTCAATCGCTTTTCGAGTTTTACAGTTCAATTAAACACGAGCGACGCGCGGAAAATCGCGGCGATAAAAGACAAACTGGACGAAAAGGGATTCTCGGCGGAAACGTTTGCCGATCAGCAGAAGCGAACTTACGATGCGGTCGGCATTCTGCAAATCGGATTAAATTTATTTGCTTTTATCGCGCTGCTCGCCGCGTCTTTCGGCATTATCAATACGCTGGTTATCGCTGTTTTAGAGCGCACGAAAGAAATCGGGTTGCAGAAAGCACTTGGAATGGGACGCGGGAAAATCTTTCTATTGTTTTCTCTTGAATCAATTTTAATCGGATTTTGGGGCGCGGTGATCGGCATCATCGGCGGAATTATCGTCGGAACCATCGTCAATATTTATCTGGCTCGAACATATCTCGAATCGTTTGAAGGTTATAGCATTTTTGTTTTTAGAGTGCCGTCACTTTTATTGGTGCTGCTGCTGGTATGCGCGATTGCCTTTGTCGCCGGCGTTCTTCCGGCATTTCGGGCGAGCCGTTTAAATCCGATTGAGGCTTTACGTTACGAATAAAAGAATAGGAGAAAAATATGATTATTACCACGGGAAACGAAGTGGCGGGATACGAAATTGAGGAGTATTTGGGAATCGTGCGCGGAATCGTCGTGCGGGCGACCGGCATCGGACGCGGGATCGTCGGCGGGTTAAAATCAATCGCGGGCGGCAATATCGAAGAATTCGCACACGTCTGCGAAAACGCGCGGCTCGAAGCGTTTAACCGAATGGCGCAGCACGCCAACGCCATCGGCGCGGACGCGATTATCGGAATGCGCTACGACGCGACGGAATTTTCGCAGGGTTCGACCGAAGTTCTCGCTTACGGCACGGCGGTTCGATTAACAGGGAAATAATTGCAGGGATAACAGGATAAACAGGGATATTTTTAGTAAAAATTTTATCCTTTTTTATTCTGTTATCCCTGCAAATAATTGATTTATTTTCCGACGCTGGCAGCGTTGTCGCCGAACGTCGTTTTGTAAAGTTCGATGGCTTCGTTGATGATTTCAAAGGCTTGTTCGCGCCCGAAAAATTCTTCGACGACGACTTGTTTGTGTTCGAGATTTTTGTAATCTTCAAAAAAAGCGCGCATTTCAACGGTCGTATGCGGCGGGAGTTCGGAAATATCGTTGCGATAGCTGACGGAAATATCGTTGGCGGCGACGGCGATGATTTTGTCGTCAATTTCGCCCGAATCCACCATTCGCATCACGCCGATCACTTTCGCGTCGAGCAGACAGCGCACCGGCAGCGGAATCGAACTGAAAACCAGAATGTCCAGCGGGTCGCGGTCGTCGCAGTAAGTTTGCGGAATAAAACCGTAATTTGCCGGATAATGAACCGACGAATAAAGCACGCGGTCGAGTTTGATCAAGCCGGTTTCTTTGTCGAGTTCAAACTTTCCCTTGCTTCCCTTCGGAATTTCAATCAGGGCGTTGACAATTTCCGGCGCGTTGTCGCCGGCTTTTACTTCGTGCCAGGGATTCATAATTTTTTAGTCTTTTGTTTTTGGTTCTTGGTTTGGTTTTTGCTGAGAAGCACCGTCCGTTTTACAAATATCCAACAAACTGTAATCTGTAAACTAAAAACCAAAAACTCACTTCGTTGATGATGCGATCAAAGCAATGATGATTATGACAACTAAGATGAAAATTGACAAACAGCCGACTTTCAGCCAACTATAAGGTCGTTCGCCCTGCACTTCGCCGGTTCTGCCGTTGACGACGATTTGAAAAACTTGGTTGTTGTAGCGATACGCGCCCGCGTAAACGGGCAGCAGCAGATGTTTGAATGTAACTTTTGAATATTCGGTGTCAATACTGCCGACTCTCTGATCGTCGCCGCCGATGTCGCGGCGTACGTCGCCGTCAATTACGTCCGCCGCGATTTGTTTGAATCCTTCAAAACCTTCTTCGAGCGAAACCTGATAGGTCTGCGCTTTGTGTCCGGCGAGATAATCCGGCTGATACGGCACGATTTCGTCAAACTGCCAGTTTAATTTGTTCAGATATTTCGGCACGACCGATTTGGTCGCGGCGATGTACACGTCGTCAAAAAATCTCGAAACCGCGCCCGCTGCCGGATACCAATTGGTATATCTGACCTGCCGCGATTTTGTTTCGCCGTTTTCTTCGTAATATTCAGTTTCGTAGTAATATTCGCCGCGTTCGCCCGAATAACGGCTGTCAGTATCGGCATCAAAAGTCCAGTAAGGCAGATAAACGCTGCTGATTCTGTCTTTTTCGGCGAAAACCTTTAAATTGTTCGGCGCGAACCAGCGCGAATTAATCCAGTTTGAAAGCGCGGTCGAAGCGATTTGATCGGTGACGGAAAAAGGCAGAACGCCTTCGGGCGCGACCAGCGGATCGGCGGATTTCGGTTGGGCGACGATTTTCGCGCCGCAAAAATCGCAGTTACGCGCCGTTTCCGGCGGCACAAAAGTAACGGTCGCGCCGCAGCTTTCGCACGAAACCTGCATCGCTTCGCTGGCGAGCGGCTGGAGACGTTCGGCGGCGGGACGCAGAAAACTGTTAAAATCGCGCTCGACAATTTCGCCGTCGGTCGCAATCGCTTTGGTGAAATTACAATACGGGCAAGTCAACTGCCCGCGGCGCGGATCGAAAACCATATTCGCGCCGCATTGTTCGCACAAAAAACGATTGATATTTTCTTTGGCAATTAGTGGATTTTCCCGCATACTTCCGGTTAAATATTTTCAGCATTCAATTATTCCTCTGATTTTAAAGTATTAAACCTGAATTTTGAAGCTGTCTCAAGGAAGAAAAGAACCTTTGCCGCCCCTGCCGATTCGCATATCGGTCAGCCAGTCGAGCCAACGATATTTTAACGCTTTCGGCGCGAGATATTCGGTGATGCCGACGGCTTCGCGCGGTTTGTCGTCGCCGATCATCAAGGTCATTTCACTGAGAAAACGCAGATAGAAAAAACTTGAATCTATAATTTCATTTTGTTTGACGCGCAGATGCAAATGGTCGTCGCTTGAAAAGCGGAGACGCGTCGGATATTTGATGCCGAATTTGTCGCGCTGAAAATTTTGCTGTTCGCAATCTGCGTCGCGGTCGTTCAATTCGCCGCCGCGAACGGTGAGAAGTTTCGTCGTCGCAAACTGTTCGCCGATTTCACGGTAGCGGTAAAAAACGGCGGTCGCGTCGTTAAAATGCGCGCGTCCCCACTGCCATTCGGCAACGGTTTCGGGCAGCCAGCGATTGTCAAAATTATGGTCGTGATAACCCGTGCCGCGAAAATGAATGACATCAATGCCTTTTCCCGCGTCGTCGGCAATGCTGATTCTTCCGGTTACGTCCGCCCGCGAAACGACCAAATTCCAAAAGTGGGAATCTTCCTGATTAACGGTTTTGTCGGGCAGAAAATCGCTCTCAATCGAAAGCCACTCAAAATGCGCTTCGAGATGCCGGTTTTTGCGAAGTTTGGCGTTGATGGAAAGCAGATAACCCGAACCGTAAGGCGCGAATTCAAACCGAAAAGAATTGTTTCCGATGCGGCAGGCGGGAACTTTTTCATCGGCGGTCAAATCTTCGGGCGCGAATTCGTTGATCGCGCGATAGACCGGTTTGCCGTCGCGGTAATAAGTAAACGCCAGCGCGGGAAAACATTCGGCACCGGCGGAGTTTTTTCGCTGGCGAAATTTTTCGGTCAAACGGCTGTTTTTTCGATTGGCAGAGTTATAACGCGGCGAGAAAATGAAATTATCGAGAAAAATTATCACCACCGCGTCGCGCTTGTCTTCGCTGAGAGCGTCGAAATACCACCATTCAAATGCCTTCGGATTAGATTTCGGCTGCCAAACGTCCGCTCTTATGCTGGAAGTAAACGAAAATTTTTCGGCTCGCGCCTGCTTGGTTGCGTTCATTGAAAAAATCCCGCCGGAATTGGATTCAAAAACAAAAGCCTGATAAGAAGAGGCTAACTTCGATCAGGCTTATTGTCAAAAATGGGCGGCGGTTCTAAACCGCGTTCGGGTCAGGCATCGGCGTTGAGGCGACATTGTTGAGATATTCGTCCGCGCCCGCGTCGCTTTGTTTGACGAATTTATAAATTTCATTGTAGCGTTGTTTCCAGGCGGCGGTGTTCGGGTTATTTTCGGCTTGGGCGACTTTGACCGTTCGCGCGTAAGCGTCGAGCATTCGGTTGAGCAGTTTTTCGAGTTTCGCGTTGTCCGCCTTCATCGCGCTGTCTTCCTGCGCCTGATTGCCGTATTTGGCTTGGAAATCTTTGGCATCTTTGGCGTATTGCTGCTCATAATTATAAGCGATCATATAATAAGGATACGCATTATTTTTGATTTTCGATTCGTATTGCAGCGATTTGTAAAAATTTTCCGACGCTTTCTGCGGCTGGTCGTCAACCTGGAAACTGCCGATCACATAATACATCAACGCCGTCGCTTCGGCTTGATTGTTGAACGGCTGAAAAGTTTTCGGCAATTTTCCCGCCTCGAAAAGACTGAGCGTTTTTCTCGCGTAATTGATCGAATCGTCGGCGAACGATTTATCTTTCTTTTTGGTCAATGCTTCGTAGCCGCCGTAAGCCAAATTCATCGTGACATACGAATTGTCCGGCTCCTGCGTCAAAATTTCCTTGCCGAGCGCGAAGGCTTCGGCGGTTTTGCCGTCATCGAGCTTTTTATTGATCGCCGAAGCGCGATATTTTTCGACGTATTCTTTGACTTTGGTCGTTTTTTCGTCATTGTCGCTGCCGTATTGAGTCAAATAATCTTTGCTCAACTGATAAGCCTTGTCCTGATCTTCAGACTTTTTAGTCTGCGACATTTTGGCAATTTTGCCGAAAAGTTCATCTTTTTTGGAATTGTCCTGGGCAAATACCGACGCGGCAAATGTCATCGTCAATAACGACAGGCAAAAAATAAGCGCAATTTTTTTCATTGTAAATTCTCCTGAAAATATTTTGTAATTGAAATATAGCAAAGCATTTATTACGAAACAAATATCGAATTAAAAAATAAAAACGGCAAACCTTTTTCCGCCGAATGAATCTTTATTTAGTGAAATACCACTCTTCCCGAAATTTCATCAGACAAATTAAGGAGCATAAATGAAAAAGGGAACAAAATTAGTATTACTGAGTTTGGTCTTATTGACCGGACTTTTTTTGACGGCGTGTCCGAAACGAGTGAGCGTCGCCGACATCGAAGCGAATCCGTCGAGATATTACGATAAAGAAGTCGCGGTTGCCGGAACCGTCCAGAACGGTTACGGCATTTCGATTCCGATCATCAGCAACGGGCAGGGCGGTATTTACAAAGTTGACGACGGCACGGGTTCGATTTGGGTGATGACGCGCCGGAGCGTTCCTTCGAGAGGCGCGCAAATCGGCATCAAAGGCAAAATCCGGAACGGCGTAAATTATAACGGCAAAAATTACGGCTTAGTTTTGGTGGAAGACGACCGCAAATTTAAAAACGGGCGATAATCTTCAGCGATTTAATGACAAGCGGCGGGCGGTAAGTTGAAATCTTGTCGCCCTCTTTTTATGGATATTATGATAAAAACTTTTGAACGCCGGTTCAGTTCAGCGCATTTGCGTTCACGCGAATTAATCGAAAAAATCCCGAACGACAAACTTTTTTGGAAACCGCGCGAACTTAAAAATCGTTTCGCGCCGTTTTCGTGCGGCGCGTATATTTTGCGAAGCGCGGGCGCGGTCGAACAAACTTTCGGCGGAATTACCAGCCGTCTCTGGGACGATCCGTTTGAATGGACGCTGCCGGAAGAACTTTCAACGACCGATAAAATCCTGGAATATCTCGCCGAAGTCGAAGAAACGCGGCGCAGAGGTTTCGCCTTTTTTACATCCGACGAAGATTTGAAAAGGGAAATGCCCGCGCCCGAAAAATTAAAAACAATCTTTGAAATCCTGCTCGAAACCATCGCCCGCGCCGAACATTTTCAAGGTCGCGCCTTTGCCGTTTTCCAGTTGTTTGCGGACGAAAAACTTCCGAATTTGTAAATTGCTGCTCGTCAATCGTTAATCGTGTTTGGTGAAAAACAAATACTTTGATTTTCTAATAGGAATCTCAAAAAATTCTTGATTAACGATTAACGATTGACGATATATTTTGAGTGTGAACAAATTTGTGTAAAAATGCGTTAAAGTTTAAGCACTGAAAATTCATTAAGATTGGAGAAAAAAATGTTCTGTCCAAATTGCGGTCAACAGCAAATTTCACAGGAAATAAAATTTTGTTCACGCTGCGGTTTTCCGCTCGGCTTGGTTTCGGAAATTCTCGCGCACGGCGGTTTTCTGCCGCAACTGGCTGATCTGTACAAATCAAAAAATATTTTCAGTCGGCGCAACGGCTTAATTTTTTCGCTTTTCTGGTTTATGTTTTTTGTGCTGATTCTAACGCCTTTGTCCGGTATCGTTAATTTTGATGATCTGGCGGGAATTTTCGCTTTGATCGGCACGATGGGAGCGTTGATTTTGCTGGTCGCTTCGTTTCTGCTTCTAAAAAAAGAGCCGGAGAAATTTGATATTCCTCAAAGGAATTTTTCAAATTCTGCCGCCGAAAATTTAACCGGAACAAACCAAACCGCGCTTCCGCCGCCGACCGCGCAGCCCGCGCGAAATTATGTGCCGCCGATAAATTCGTGGAAAACGCCGGACACTGACGAACTAGTCAATCGGGGAAGCGTGATCGAAGAGACGACCAAATTATTAAATAAGAATGAATAATTACTGCGCCGGCTGAATGCTTTTCGTTCCCGCGAAATCGTAAGTTACATAAAGATTCAGCGCGTTTTCTTTGACATCGGCGCGAATATCTTTGACCTTTGCGTTGAAGGTGCCGTCGGCGGCGGAAATCGGCAGACTGAGCGCGAGCTGCTGACCGCGTAGAATCGTTACCGGATTGACGCGATTGTTGAGCGTTGTCTGCACAATCGGTGTCACGACTCCGCTGAGAAGCGGAGTTACGCCGTCAAGATTGATCGTTTGAACATCAATCTGTCCGTAAACTGCCTGTTGCGTTTCGTCATAGCGCAGATTAAAATTCGCCTGCGCCCAGCCCGCAAAATTTATGCAGTTTCCCAGCAGAGAAGTGCTTCCCTGAAAAGCCAGCGGCGCGGTAATCTTGCCGCTTTCCAGTCTGACACCGGTTTTGACACCGCTTCCTTCGGGTAGCAGAGTAATTTTCCCGTCGCACCCGCCGCTTTGCTGAAATGCGATTGTTTCCGGCTGCCAGTCGGGTTGATAATTATTTTTTCCCGTCAGATTCAGCGGAAAAGCGGGCGCATTCATATCGCGGAAAATTGTGTTCAGGACAGTATCAAAAAACTGCTGATTGAGAACGACCGTCGCGGTTCCCGCCGGAACGCCGCCGGCATCGGGCGGCTGAATCGGATTTCCCGGAACTGCCGCCGCGCGCGGCGCGCCGCCGAAAAAATATAAAACCAGCACGCCGCCGATAACTAATCCCAGAACCGCGCCCAGTATAAATAATAAAATCTTACTCATTTTTTTCGGCGCGATTTATTTTTTCACTTCGCGCAAAGTTATCTAAATTTTTTCAAAATACATACCAATGAATTAAGGTTAGATTAAGTGATTTTTTTTAGTCAAGGCTAAAAAAAGAAAATAGCCGATATTTGAAATGAGGAGACAAAAAATCTCGATTCATTTCAAATATCGGCTGTCAATGATTTGTCCGAAAAAACAGTTGCAACTTAAGGAATATAAGCGTTAGGAGCGGGTTTATCGGTCGCCGCGCCGAACGCGATGCCCGTAAATCCGGCACTCGTCCGGTTCAGATACCAAGTTCCGCTTCTGAAGACCGCAATGTCCGCTTTCCCGTCGCCGTCATAATCCGCCGGAACCGGTAAATCCGTCGCAATCCCGAACTGCACGCCCGTAAATCCCGCGCTGCTCCGATTCAGATACCACACGCCGTTCGACGGTCGAAACACCGCGATGTCCGTCTTCCCGTCACCGTCGTAATCCGCCGCCACCGCTTTGTCATTGGCATCGCCAAACTGCATTCCCGTAAAACCGAGCGTGCTGCGCTGAAGATACCACGTCCCGTTTGACGGTCGAAACACCGCGTAATCCGCTTTCCCGTCGCCGTCATAATCAGAGGCGACCGGCTTGTCGCTCGCCGCTCCGAACTGATAAGCGGTAAATTGATTGTTCACCAGATTGTAAACATACCAGGTTCCGTTCGACGGTCGCCAAACCGCCAGATCAGCTTTGCCGTCGCCGTCGAAATCGGCGGGCTGCGGAATATCATCGGGCGCGCCGAACTGAACTCCGGTGAAACCGACGGAACTGCGCTGAAGATACCAGGTTCCGCCGCGATAAACGGCGAGATCGGTTACGCCGTCGCCATCATAATCGGCGGGAACGATGACATCGGTCGAGATGCCGAACTGCGCTCCGGTAAAGCCGTTCTGCGACTGTTGGAGATACCAACTGCCGTTAGCGGGACGAAACACCGACAAATCGGCTTTCCCGTCGCCGTCAAAATCAAAAGCGACGTGCGGCACAGATGCGGCGGCGGCTTGATTAACCGTGAATATTTGTCCCGCGACCCTAATCGTGCCGCTGCGGGCGACTCCTGTATTTGCCTGAGCGGAGAAAGTAATTAGGACACTGCCGTTACCGCTGGCGGGCGACGTAATTGTCAGCCACGCGACATCACTGACAGCAGTCCATTGACAGCCCGCGCCGACATTCAAATTGAAACTGCCGGTTGCGGCGGCGGCTGGAATATTGGTGCCGGTCGGGAAAATCGAATAAGAACAGCCTTCTGCCTGATTAATAGTATAAGTTTGTCCGCCGGCGGTAATCGTTCCGGTGCGCGCTGGTCCGACATTGGCTTCGACAGTGAAAGAAACCGCGCCGCTGCCGCTGCCGCCGCCGGAAACAATCGTTATCCACGAAGCGTTACTAACGGCTGTCCAGGCGCAGCCGGGATTGGTTGTGACATTGAAACTTCCGCTGCCTCCGGTTGCCGAAAAACCTGTTCCGGCGGCGGAAAGCGTGTAAACGCAACTGCCGGTTTGAGTAACGGTAAATGTTTGTCCGGCGATTGTTAAAGTGCCGGTGCGGGTCGCGCCCGTGTTAGCGGCGACAGTAAAATTGACGGTCCCGTTAGCGGTTCCGCTCGCGCCGGAAGTGACGGTAATCCACGAGACATTGCTCACGGCAGTCCAGGCGCAGCCGCTGGCGGCGATGACATTGACACTGCCGCTGCCGCCGCTGTCGCTGAAATTTGAACTGGTCGCTGAAAGCGCGTATGAACAACCTGCCGCCTGATTAATAGTAAACGTCTGCCCGCCGACTGTAATAGTTCCGGTGCGGGCGACTCCGGTATTCGCGGCTGCCGAAAATGAAACGGTAGAATTGCCCGTTCCCGTTCCGCCCGCCGTAATCGTGATCCAGGACGCGTTGCTGACGGCGGTGTAGGAGCATCCTTCCTGCGTGGCGACGGCGAAACTGCCGCTACCGCTGCCGCCGTCAAGACTGATGCTGGTCGGGGTTAATGAATAAGAGCAGCCTGATGCCTGATTAATAGTGTAAGTCTGCCCGCCGACGGTAATTGTTCCGGTGCGCGCCGCGCCGGTATTCGGCTGAACGGTGTATGAAATTGAACCGTTGCCGGTTCCCGAAGCCGTATTAACCGTAATCCAAGAATTGTTTGAAACTGCCGTCCACGGGCAACTGGCATCCGTTGTGATAATGCTGAAACTGCCCATTCCGCCGCCGGCTGTGAAACTGGCACCGCTCGACGAAAGTGAATAACCGCAGCCAGCCGCCTGATTAATGGTAAATATCAGCCCCGCGATTGTAATTGAACCCGTCCGCGCCGCGCCGGTGTTGGGAGCGACGGAAAATCCGACAGTGGTGTTTCCCGAACCGACGCTGCTCGTCGTGACCGTGATCCAGGAAGCATTGTTGGTGAAAATTGAATAATTGCACCCGTTTTCGGCGGTTACATTAACGGTGCCATTGCCGCCCATACTGGTAAACGACTGGCTTTCCGGGCTGAGTGAAAAACTGCAATTTACTACTAAAGTGTACTGTTTGAAACCGACCAGACCGTTCGGATAAGTTACCGAAACGACAAAGTTATATGTTCCGCCGGTGGTCGTCGTTCCCGTGATGTTTCCGTCTGTGGAAAGCGATAGTCCGGGAGGCAGTGATCCATAGACCAGCGCAAATGTCAGATTGGACGATGATGAAGTCGGAAGAGTCTGATTATAAGGCGCGCCGACGGCAACATTGGGAATCGCCGTCAGGACACCCGTCACAGAATTTTCAAAAGCTCCGATGTCAATGGTTCCACCGGCAATGCGAGTCGCGCCGCGCTGATCCGTCGCCGGTGCGTTGGCGTTGTTTCCGGCGTTGGTCGCCTGACTGATCGGCAAAAGTCCGAACGTCGGAGTCGGTCCGCCGTAATTGCCGAGCGGCGTGAGAAGTGCCGGTTGATTAACTATATCCGAAGCGATCCAGCCGGAACTGCCCGCCGTATTGCTGATTAAATTGTTGCCCTGAGAGGTGACCATTCCCGACACATCGCGGATAATCGAATTGCCGCCGCTCGTCAGGGTGTTGTCGCTGATAATGGTATTGTTGACGATAAATGAAGAACCGTTGGTGTTCAGAATCCCGCTGCCGTCTGCTGAAGTTGCCGTCGCCGTATTGAAGCTGACGGTCGAATTTCTGATGGTCAGCGCGCTTTGGTTGGCGTTAAAAATTCCGCCGCCGAGTCCTTTGCCGGATGCCGAACTTGACGAAACAGTGTTATTGCCAACCGTCGAATTTGTCACAGTCAGCGTCCCGCCGTTAGAGATTCCGCCGCCGTAAGCGTCGGGTGTGCTGAACGAACCGTTGGATACGACCGCACTGTTGGTGATGGTCGCGGTTCCGGAGTTTAACAAGCCGCCGCCGCTCGACACGCCCAAATTGGTCACGCGAGCGGTGTTGTTCTGTAACGTCGAAGTCTGTATGTTGAGCGTTCCGGTATTAAAAATTCCGCCCCCGGCGGCACTGCCGCTGGTCGCACCCGTGTAAATCGCCGTGTTGTCGCTGATGATGCTGTTAAGTAAATTAAGCGTTCCGTCATTTGAAATCCCGCCGCCGTATTCTTCAGCAACACTGCCGTTGCTGATCGTCAGATTGTTTATTGTGACGACTGCTCCCGCCGAAACACTAAAAACGCGTGACACATTGTTTCCGCTGACGACCACCACGCCCGTTCCCGTGTTGCTGATCGAAATATTTGAAGTGATGACGATTTCGCCGCTCGTCAAAGTAATCGTCCCGACTAAACCGGACTGAAAAACGATGGTGTCATCTCCGGCGGCGGCGTTGGCATCGGCAACCGCTTTTCGCAAACTGCCCGCGCCGCTGTCATTGAGGTTCGTCACCGTAAAAGTCGCGGCGGCTTCCAAAAGAGGATTTGTTCGGCGTTCGGCGAACAAATCCAATCGGCTGGCTGATTCCGAAAATTTTACCGCTTTGCCCGGCAAAGTACCCGGCGATGATACACCCGCTTGATTTTGCGTAACGCCGTCGGAGTTTGCCGATGAACTGATTGTTCCGAAGACTGCCGAAACCACTGTCAGCGCGATGATGAGAAAAAGAAAAAACGAAAAGTTAATCTTTTTGCAGGAGTTAATAAAATACATAAAAATCCTCTTGTTAGTTATTTGGAGATGCGAAAAAATATAAATCAAAACCGCTTATCATAAAGAAGAGTTGATATTTACCGAAACTTTTGACGATCTTACTTTTAAGAAAGTGAGCAGCAAATCAGAAATGCGGAGAAACTTTTTATATGGGATTTAATTACCGCATATTCTCTAAATTCAGACAAAATAAGTTTATAAGTTGATGATAAATTAGTCCGCAGACTTTTAGAAAGATGTATGATACACCTGATTTTCAAATTGTGTCAAACTTATTTCTGCCCGCGCGACCGGCTAGACGGCTGATCGGCGGGAAAAGCGCGGCTGAAATTTCCGGTTTCCCTCGAATTTTATTGATTGTTTTACGGCAAAAGGACTTCGCTCATTTCTAAACGAAGTCCTTATTTGATGTTAAGACAATTTGCCGCGATATTAAGGGACAAAGGCGT
Organism: Pyrinomonadaceae bacterium; assembly: GCA_965217575.1. Taxonomy (GTDB): domain Bacteria; phylum Acidobacteriota; class Blastocatellia; order Pyrinomonadales; family Pyrinomonadaceae. Next base: position 3,899,828 of record OZ244558.1, read on the forward strand.
TGGGAGCGGGTTTATCCGTCGCTGTGCCGAACTGAATTCCCGTAAATCCAGCAGTTGTTTGATTCAGATACCACACACCGCTTCGGTAAACCGCAACGTCCGCTTTGCCGTCCCCGTCGTAATCCGCCGGTGTCGGCAGATCGGTCGAAATGCCGAACTGCACACCCGTAAAACCTAATTGACTGCGGTTCAGATACCAGGTTCCGTTCGATGGTCTGAACACGGCAATATCGGTCTTGTGGTCGCCGTCATAATCGGCAGGAACGGGAATATCGTCCGAATTGCCAAACTGCATTCCGGTAAATCCGGCACTGCTTTGCTGAATATACCAGGTGCCGTTTGACGGACGAAACACCGCGTAATCGGCTTTGCCGTCGCCATCGTAATCGCCGACGACCGGCTCATCGGTCATCGCTCCGAACTGATAGGCGGTAAATTGACTGTTCACCAGATTGTAAATATACCAGGTGCCGTTTGAGGGACGGAAAACTGCGAGATCAACTTTGCCGTCGCCGTCGTAATCCGCCGGAACCGGAATATCGTCCGGGCTGCCGAACTGTATGCCGATAAAACCGTTCGTACTCTGTTGAAGATACCAGGTTCCGCCGCGATAGACGGCGAGATCGGTTTTGCCGTCGCCGTCATAATCGGCGGGAACAATTTTGTCGGTTGAAACACCGAACTGCGCTCCGGTAAAACCGTTGGTGCTTTGCTGCAAATACCAATTTCCATTGTCCGGTCGAAATACCGCCAGATCGGCTTTGCCGTCGCCGTCAAAATCGAAAAGCGTGTGAGTCGCCGCCGTCGTTCCCGACGGTCCGGTTAAGATTAAAGTGTAAGCTCCCGTTTCCATTTCATTGGAAGTGGTCGCTTCGATGGTATAAATGCCCGTTTCAGGTAAGGTAAATGTGCCGCCGCCGCTTGGAATAAGCGCGTTGGTGCCTCCTCCGCTGTCGTCGTCGGCGAGGCTGTTCGCGCCGCTCGGCGTGTGCAGTACAAGATACGCGTCAAAGTCAGTTGAATTTTCGGCAATCGAAATCTGCTGTCCGGCAGTGCCGCTGAAAGTATAAAGATTGGTGTAATAATAACCGCCGGTATCTTCGACCAAACAAGCCGCGGCGGTCAGCGTGCCGGTGATGGTTTGGTTATAAGTGGCGGTTTGCGTCGCGCACGCCGCGTCAGCATTTAAACTGACGGTGTATGCGCCGGTTTGACCGGCATCGTAGGAGTTTGCGCCGATGTAGTAAGTGCCGGTTGACGGCAGTGTAACCACGCCCGCACCCATCGGAATACGCGAATCCGTCGTGGCACTGCTGGTGTCGTCATTTTCTTCGATAACATTTCCGTCCGCATCCAATAAATATAAATACGTATCGAACGCCGACGAGGTTAGCGAAACGGAAATCGCTTGTCCGGCAGTTCCGCTGAAACTGTAATAATCAATGTATGAGCCGTCGTTCAGCAAACAGGACGAAGCGGATAACGTCCCGCTTACCGGTTGACCGAGAATTATCGGAATTGCTGAATCACACGGTCCGGTCGGAGCGTTTCCGCTCTTCGCGCCGGCGGCTTTGCTGCTAAAATTTTTTTGAATTTCAAGCGACCTTTCGGTCGGCGGAGTTTTTTGTGTTTGAGTTTTCTTAACGAACTGCGAACCCTTTCTGTTAATTTTAACCTGCGCGTTCGCTGTATTTAAAAGAACGCTGCCGGTCAACAATAAGCTCAAGAAAACACCGAATAATGCTGTTTGTTTTCTCATAAATCTCCTTCCCTATGTCCTAAAAATAAAATCGGTAAAAAATTCAAAAAAGTTCATTTTAATAAAACCGTCGTTTGCTAAACTCGATGAAATTATTACCGGTAAGTAAGATGCTTGAGGTTTGATAAAGTCTATAAATTTTTGTAGATATTTCCCGCATCGCGTTTGAATAAACATTATGAGAAATATTGAAGATAATCGAAAAACAAAAAGGCTTCGACCAAATTTGACCGAAGCCTTTTTACAAGTAATCTATCGCCGTTTCAACGAATAAAAGCGTTCGGAGCTGGTTTATCGGCTGCCGCGCCGAATTGAACTCCCGTAAATCCCGCCGTCGAACGATTCAGATACCACGTTCCGTCACGGAAAACCGCAATGTCTGTCTTGCCGTCGCCGTCGTAATCCGCCGGAGTCAGTTTGTCTGTTCCCAATCCGAACTGTATCGCGGTAAATCCGGCTCGGCTCTGATTCAAATACCAATAACCGTCTGTCGGGCGAAAAACGGCGATGTCGGCTTTGCCGTCGCCATCGTAATCTGCCGGAACCAATTTGTCCGTAGCTTTTCCAAACTGCTCCGCGCGAAATCCCGAACTGCTTTGATTGATATACCAAACGCCGCCCCGATTAACCGCGAGATCAGCTTTGCCGTCACCGTCGTAATCCGCCGGAACCGGAATGTCGCCGACCGAACCCCACTGCTCGACTCGCGCGAGGTTATCGGAACTTTGCAGAATTAAAAATCTGGCAGGCTCGGAAAGATAATCAGTAATACGAAAAACCGCCAAATCTGTTTTGCCGTCACCGTCGTAATCCGCCGGAACAATGGTGTCAAACAATATTGCCTGTTCCAAATTTGACGCGCCCCACTGTTTTGAGCGAAATGTATTATCGGAACTCTGCATAATATACCAGGTGCTGTCGGCACTTTTCCGAAAAACGGCGAGATCGGTTTTGCCGTCGCCGTCGTAGTCGCCGGGAACTATCGTATCAACCGAAGAACCGAATTGACGGGCATAAAATCCGTTGGCTGACTGATTAAGATACCAAAATCCGTTGTCGGGTCGAAACACTGAAATATCGGCTTTGCCGTCGCCGTCGAAATCAAATTTCGCGCGGGCGGCGGTTTGCGGCGATGCGAAATGGGGCGCGAGAATCGCCATTTGCGGTCGGTCGGCGCAGTTGGTCGGGCAATTCGTCGGCTCCAGCGTGAAAATATATTCGCCCCACCACGGACCCGCCGCCCAATACGTCCAGCCGAGCCAAACGTCGCTGTTCGCGTCAATATAATTCAGCATATTGCCGAGCGCGGCGTAACAGGTGCTGTTGCGCCCGCCCGCGAATTCGCCGAGAAATCCGCGCCGGTTATTTTGTTTCAGCCAATTGGTAAAAGCCGTCAAGCGTTCCGCGCCGATGGTTGTGCTGATACAGTTTTCCGAAGTGCCGGACGAATCGTTGTCGAGATATTGATGCACGTCAAACGCGAAATTATTCAGCGGATCGTTGATCGTCAGCATCACCGTGCCGTTCGGCGTGCCGTACCAATTCAGCAGCCAACTGGCTGCGCCGGTATAGCCGTTGCCCGGAACTAAAATCAGATTCGTCGCGCCCGTCACCCGAATCGCGGCAATCGCGGCGTTCGCATCATCGCGCCAAAGCTCCGTCGCCATATCGTGCGGTTCGTTCACCAAACCGAAAATCACTTTCGGATTATTTTTGTAGCGATTGGCAAGTTTCGTCCAGAAATCGGCAAACGCGCTCGCCGGAACATTGCCCTGACCGATAATCGTGCCGTAATATCGGGCGTAATTGTGCGGATCAAGCAAAACATACGCGCCTTTTACCGTCGCATAATTGACGACATCATCAATTCGCGCCGCTTCCGCCGCATCAAAATCGGCATTCAGCGACCGTTGGAGACGTTCCCACCGAAACGGCAGACGAAAAGTATTCATTCCCTTTCCGGTAAAGTAATCAACTTCGGCGTGCGTCGGATAAGTATAATTGCCGTTATAAGTTCCGGGCAGATTGTTCTCCCCGAAATCTGCTCCGGCGAGATTAACGCCTGTATAAGTTACCGGCGCGGCACTTGCCGTTGAAATATTGATAAATATCAAAGATGCGAAAAAAAACGATATTGTAAATTTTATTACTTTCATTGATTTATGCGGTCGGCTAAAATTCTATGACAAAATTATTTTACAACAAATCTCCAAATAAATGTTGAACGTATTTAAACAAAAAACTTCGTTCAATATTGAACGAAGTTTTTCGTTGGCAAAAGTATTTCTTTAAGATTAAGGAACGAAAGAATTAGGCACAGGTTTATCCGTCGCCGCGCCGAATTGAATGCCCAAGAATCCAGCCGTCGAACGATTCAAATACCAGTTGCCGTCTCTAAATACCGTAATGTCCGCCTTGCCGTCGCCGTCGTAATCTGCCGGTGCAGGCAAATCCGTTGAAATTCCGAACTGTAAGCTCGTAAACCCTAGTTGACTTCGGTTGATATACCAAGAACCATTCAATGGACGATAAACTGCGACATCGGTTTTCCCGTCGCCGTCGTAATCAGCGGGAACGGGTTTATCATTCGCCTCGCCAAATTGGATCGAATCGAAATTCTGTGCCGGAACGCCGGTCGGTCGAGCGATATACCAAGTCCCGTTTGACGGGCGAAACACCGCATAATCGGCTTTCCCGTCGCCGTTGTAATCAGAGGCGACGGGTTTGTCGGTCGAAGCACCGAACTGTGCAGAAGTGAACTGATTAGTCACCAAATTATAGATATACCAAGTGCCGTTTGACGGGCGATAAACGGCTAGATCGGCTTTGCCGTCGCCGTCGTAATCGGCAGGTTGCGGCACATCGTCAGCCGCCCCGAACGCGATGCCGGTAAAACCGGCGGAACTTCTCTGGAGATACCAAGTTCCGCCGCGATAAACAGCGAGATCAGTTACGCCGTCGCCGTCGTAATCGGCTGGGACAAGTTTGTCTGTTGAAACGCCGAACTGAGAGCCAGTAAAACCGGAAGCCGAATTGAGCAGATACCAAAAACCGCCATCGGGACGAAAAACGGAAATATCGGCTTTGCCGTCACCGTCAAAGTCAAAATTTGTCTTTTTTATGTTAGCCGCCGTCAGTCGCAGCAAACTGTTGCGACTGATGCCATTATAAGAACTAAAAACACCACCGACTATCAGATTTCCGTCGGGCTGCACTAAAATATCTCTGACATTAGCTAGGAAATCATTGATGATTCCTGATATAAAAGAACTGTCAAGACTTCCGTCAGGATTGATTCTCGCCAGACGGCTGGCACTTTTCCCGTTATAAATTGAGAAAAAGCCTCCGATAATAATTTTACCCCTGGGTTGTGTCACAATTTTATAAACGGTGTTGTCTGCGCCTGTCCCAACATTGAATGTCGTATCTAATGAGCCGTCTGAATTTAGACGAGTCAGATGATTTCGAGTTATTCCGTTGAAAGTCGTGAAGTTTCCGCCCGCTAAAACTTTGCCGTCGTCTTGAATCTCAGTGTCCCAAATGAGCGAATTTGCTCCCGAACCAATATTAAAAGTCGAATCAAGAATGCCGTTTGCACTGATGCGTACAAGGCGTGAATGCGGTTGTCCGCTGTATGTTGTAAAAGAGCCGCCGATTATGAACTTGCCATCTTTCTGCTGCGTAATTGATAAAACTGCGTTATTGGTGCCGTTGCCGGAGCCGGTAAAAGTTGAATCAACACTGCCGTCGGTATTCAGTCTTACTAAGTTTTGTTGGTTTTGAGTAATTGACTCATAAAATCGTCCGCCGACCAAAATTTTACCATCGGACTGAACGAAAATATCATACGTTATAGGAGCAAGTGTCGGATCGAAAAACGTCGCTTGAAAAGACGTATCAACTGACCCGTCTACATTAAGACGGACAATCGCTGGTCGAAAGTCATTGTTAAAACTGCTGAAGGCTCCGCCAACTAAAATTTTACCGTCAGTCTGCACTTTAATATCAAAGATTATTCTGAAACCGCCGTTGTTAACTGATCCGGTGCCGGTGCCGGTGGTGAATGAGGAATCAAGCGTTCCGTCCTGATTAAACCGGGCGATGTTAAAGTTGGCAATGCCGCCGGCACGGTAAAATATGCCGCCGACTAAAATTTTACCGTCCGGCTGACGCGCAATTGCGTCAATCAATCCTAAATTACTGAGCGACGCGTTAAAAGTAGAATCAACGCTCCCGTTGGAATTTAACCGCGCAATGCCGCTGTGACTTGCGCCGCCGATTTGTGTAAACAATCCGGTCAGAATAATTTTGCCGTCTTTCTGCAATTTGACGTTATAACCTTCTTCGTCTGACGGCAGCGGTTGAAATGTATTGTCCAAACTGCCGTTCGCGTTGAGTCTGATCAGCGAAAACTGCTGATTGAAAAAATCTAAAAATTTGCCTGCTACCAAGATTTTGCCGTCCGTTTGAGACTCGAAATATTCGGCAGACGCACCATCGAGTGTTCCGGGATTAAAAGAAGTATCGAGCGATCCGTCAGAATTTAGGCGAGCGATTTTTGGACGAAAGTTGTTTTGATAATAAGTGAAGTCGCCGCCGATCAAAAATTTTCCGTCTGCTTGTAACGAGAGAGCATAAATGCCTCCGTCAGTGCCGCCCGGACTGAAAGTTGTGTCAATCGAACCGTTGGAATTGAGGCGGACGATGTTGTTATATGGTGAACCGTAAAATGAAAAAACACCGCCGATGACAACTTTGTCGTTCGGCTGGATAGCAATTCCCTCAACAAATTGGCTGGTCGTGAACGGTGATGTAAATGTCGTATCCAAAGTTCCGTCAGAGTTAACTCTGATAACGGAGAATCGAGCGATACCATTATATGCGGTAATATTTGAACCGGAAATCAGAATTTTTCCGTCTGTTTGAAGGGCAATGGTTTGCGCCGTTCCACTTAATCCCGTACCTCCCGCATTAAAAGTCGGATCAAGACTGCCGTCTGCATTGAGTCGCACCAAACCGCTTTTTGTCGTTCCGTTATATGAAGTAAAACCTCCGCTGATGAGAATTTTTCCGTCACTCAAAATATTTATGTCATAAATATAGGAGTTTGCACCGGCACCGCTGACATTAAAAGTCGGGTCAACCGTCCCGTCCGTATTCAAACGAGCCAGAAAAGGTTTCTGAACACCATTTGTCAGATGAAACAACCCGCCGACTAATACCTTGCCGTCCGGCTGTGTCGCTGAAACATAACCGCTCGGTGGTGCGTCCGAAACACCGCCGGTAAAACCACCGTCCAAGTCAAGACTTTGAGCCGCGGCTTGCTCGTGCCAAACAAAAATTAGAACGAATAAAAAAAATACAAAACGCAATATTAATTTAATCTGTGGGAGATTATTCATAGTTTTATCTCCTGAATTTTAATGAAAGCCGAATATCACGCTTGAACACAGCGGGACTAAAAGCTAAAATTCACCTGAAATTCCCAAATACATCAAATCTATTTAAATTTTGACTCCGTAAACGTACGGCATTTTTTGAGTAATTTGAAACTGACAAACTAAGGAATCAATACAAAATACCATAACAGGGAATTTGAAATTCAAAAAAATTCGAACTTTGACTGATCTACTATTTCGTGTTTTTTTTCGCATCCCTCGCGGCGGGCTGAGTATCTTCATTTCCGGCTTTACAATTGTAACTTGCACCGGCTGATTTATTTAAACGATTGAGTTAGCATAACTTCTTTTGACGGAAATAATATAATTGTTTTTTCGTTCTGTCAAGCAATTTTTCAACTGTAAAAGTGATTGACAGACTCTGCAGAAATCTGCTCGAAATTAAAGACGCAGCAACGAAAAACATTCTTTTTTTACGGCTTGGAGTAATTGGCAATAAAACTAAACAAAAAGGGCTTAGTTCTTATTTGAGTGAAGCCTTATTCTTTACTTTGCAATTTGGAATTTGAAATCTGCAATTTCAGACTACATTCCCATTCCGCCGCTCATTCCGGCGTGGTCGTCTTTTTCGGGGACATCGGCGATCATCGCTTCGGCGGTCAATATCAAACCGGCGATGAAAGCGGCAATCCAAAATACTTGAATTTTTTTTAAGATAACTGCATTATTTAAAATGTGGAAGTCTTTGAGATCATCAGCCCGATTGAAGATGTTGAAATAATCGCCGTCGGAAGCGCGATCTCGTGATGTCGAACGACTGCGGAAAACTCACGGCAGCGGACGTTGGCGCAAATTGAAAGGTCGCGCTTTTGTCAGGCTCGAAGACGGATATGAATACGAAGCCGAACTGCACTGGTACGAAGCTCACGGCATCGGCAGAAAGGAAGTGAAGATCAAAGAACTGCTCGATTAAATATTATGAAAACTGAAACGAAATTTGCGGTCTGCATCGAAAACAAAAATTATCCCGCATCATTAGAGTTCGGCAAAATCTACCGCGTCGTGCCGGATGAAAAAGCCCAAAAACATAAAATGATTCGCGTCGTTGACGAGTCGGGCGAGGATTATCTTTACGCCGAAACTTCTTTCGTCGCCATCGAACTGCCGCAACTCGCGGAAGAGGCTTTTATGGATTTAGCGTGATTATTTCCAAATCACTTTTCTTCTCACTACAAGTTCTTTGTGTTTTTCATTAAACAATTCTTCAAAAGAATTTGGATTTGAAATAATTTGCTTAACGTCTTCCTTGCCAAATAGTAAAATTAGTTTCTGATTAGTAGAATCTTTTACACAATCAACAGAACCTTTTGAAAAGCCGGACATAGAAATTAGAACTCCTCCTGTTCCAACTCTTCTGCTCAATTTGCCGAATAATTTATCTAATACTTCTGCCTCGCTTGGGTCTTTCTCCCATTTACATTCAATTAAATAAAATTCACGGTTCTTGTGTATTACAACATCAATTTGTTCGTAAGTGGTTTCTACATTTGGTTCTTGTTGCCAACCTGCAAACTCCAGAACTTCAGCAATGAGAACTTCTAATTTTTTGCCTCGCTATTGTGGAGTCATCTCGACCAATTTTGACAGTTTTTCAAATTCGTCAACAAAAGACTGTTGCTTGTGCCATTTTGCATATTCAATTAACCCGTCAGATTTAATATGAAATAGAGGTTTTCTATCAAAGTCAATTTCTACTATTTTAATCATTTGTTGGTCTTCAAGTAATTCAAAATTAAAATGTAATTCAGCCGTAGAGAAATCAATACAGTCAAAATCTTCATAACTTGCAAAATTATCATACTCGTCTGAATCTTTCTTTTTGTAAGCAGCTTTTAAAATTTCAAATCTTATTTTTTTATTGTGCGTTTCAGAAATAAAATTTCTTTTTTCCATTTCAATAAATCCACTAAGAGTTAATTCAGCGTAGGAATCCGTTTTTAAACCCTTTACCAATTTTCTTCAACGAGATCATTAGCAATTCTCTCAAAAAAATCTAGATTAACATTCTTTAAGTTTTGAAATAAAACCTCAATAGAACACATTGAACCTTTTTCAAAACAGTCAAAAAAATATTTTAATAATTCATTTTCAATTTCAGTTCTGTTCATAGAATTTAGTAAATAACAAAAGGCTTCGCTCAAATTTGAACGAAGCCTTTTTATAATTTGGAATGTGGAATCTGAAATTTGTAATCTCAGATTACATTCCCATTCCCATTCCGCCCATTCCGCCCGGCATTCCGCCGCCCATTCCGGCGTGATCGTCTTTTTCGGGGACATCGGCGATCATCGCTTCGGTGGTGAGCATCATTCCGGCGATGGAAGCCGCGTTTTGCAGTGCGGTGCGCGTTACTTTCGCGGGGTCAATGACTCCGGCTGAAACGAGGTCTTCAAATTTTTCGCTCGCGGCGTTAAAACCGTAGCTTGCGTCGTCATTGTCGCGGATTTTGCCGACGATCACCGCGCCTTCTTTGCCGGCGTTGTTGGCGATTTGACGAAGCGGTTCTTCGAGCGCGCGTTTGATGATGTTGACTCCGATTTGTTCGTCGGAATCTTCGGCATCCGTTTGGAAATCGTCGAGAACTTTGGAAGCGCGAACCAGGGCGACACCGCCGCCGGGAACGATTCCTTCTTCGACTGCCGCGCGGGTCGCGTGCATTGCGTCTTCAACGCGGGCTTTCTTTTCCTTCATTTCGGTTTCGGTCGCCGCGCCGACTTTGATAACTGCTACGCCGCCGACTAATTTAGCCAGACGTTCCTGCAATTTTTCGCGGTCGTAATCTGAAGATGTTTCTTCGATTTGGTTGCGGATTAACTTAACGCGTCCCTGCATTTCAGCGTCGGAACCGTTGCCATCAACAACCGTCGTGTTGTCTTTGTCAATCGTGATTTTCGCGGCTTGTCCGAGATCTTCAACCGTGATTGATTCGAGTTTCACGCCCATATCTTCGCTGATAACTTTGCCGCCCGTCATCGTCGCAATGTCTTCCAACATCGCTTTACGACGGTCGCCGAAGCCGGGAGCTTTTACCGCCGCGACGTTTAATGTGCCGCGCAGTTTGTTGACGACTAATGTTGCAAGTGCTTCGCCTTCAACATCTTCCGCGATAATCAAAAGCGGTTTGCCGAGTTTGGCAACCTGTTCGAGAATCGGCAGAAGATCTTTCATCGAAGAGACTTTCTTTTCGTTGATTAAGATGAACGGATTGTCCAAAACGGCTTCCATTCTTTCCGGGTCGGTGACGAAATACGGTGAAAGATAGCCGCGGTCAAACTGCATTCCTTCGACAACTTCCAAAGAAGTGTCCATCGTTTTCGATTCTTCAACCGTGATTACGCCGTCTTTACCGACTTTTTCCATCGCATCGGCGATGTGCTGTCCGATATTCGTGTCGCCGTTTGCCGAAACCGTACCGACCTGTTTAATGTCGTTACCCGAAACCGGCTTTGCCATTCGGTGAATTTCTTCGACGACTTTTTCAACCGCTTTATCAATGCCGCGTTTGAGAGCCATCGGATTCGCGCCTGCCGCAACCGTGCGAACGCCTTCTTTGAAAATCGCCTGCGCCAAAACCGTCGCGGTCGTCGTTCCGTCACCGGCAACGTCCGAAGTTTTGGAAGCGACTTCGCGCACCATCTGCGCGCCCATATTTTCCAGCGGATCGCTCAATTCGATTTCTTTCGCCACCGTCACACCGTCTTTGGTGATCGTCGGCGAGCCGAATTTTTTGTCAATAACAACATTGCGTCCCTTCGGACCTAACGTAACTTTTACTGCATCGGCGAGCTGATTAACGCCGCGCAAAATTGCCGCTCTCGATTCTTCGCCGTGGATTACTTGTTTAGCCATAATATTTTTTAACTCCTGATTAGATATTTTTGATAGATTAAATGCTTTTAATCTTTGGTCTTTGGTTTTTTGCAAAAAAACTAAAAACTAGCTGGCATTTGCTCCGGCGCGTTCGATAATTCCCAAGATTTCGTCTTCGCGCATCATCATCAATTCTTCGCCGTCAATTTTGATTTCCGAACCGCTGTATTTGCCGAACAAAACTCGGTCGCCGACTTTGACATCCAAAGTTTGGCGCGTTCCGTCTTCTTTATATTTACCTTCACCGGCGGCGATCACTTCGCCTTCTTGCGGTTTTTCTTTCGCCGTGTCGGGAATGTAAAGTCCACCGGCGGTTTTGTCGGTGCTGTCTTCGATGCGGCGCACGATCACGCGGTCGTGCAGTGGTTTAATTGTTGTAGCCATAATGTTTATTTCTCCTTTTCGAGATTTTTAATAATTTTTTATTTTAATTTTCTCTTGTTAGCACTCATCGCCAACGAGTGCTAGAATACTAGATATACAGTTACTTGTCAAGCGGGTCGTTAATGAATTTGTTTAGAAAATATGATGACGTTGTTGTCAAGTTTGCAAGGCGCAGACTCGGGTTCAATATCATAACAACGAGTTAAATTTTTGATTTATATTAGTGCGGGGTCTGACTCTTCGGGAAAAGCCTGTTCAGCGGAAACTTTCGCAAGTAATTTTTGCTTATAAGTTTCCGGCAGGGTGCGAACTTTTTTGTTCTCGTCGGTGACGAGATGCAGAGTTTCGCCAACAGCGAGCAGCATTTGATCGGAAGCGCGAAATATTTCGTAAACAAATTGAATTTTGCGGCTTTTGATTTCGGCGATCCTGGTGCGAATCGTTAAAACATCTTCGTAAAAAGCGGGCGATTTGTAGCGGCAGTAACTTTCGGCGACGACCATCAGCGCGTTGTCTTTTTCTTCCATTTCGAGATAGGAAAATCCGCGGGCGCGGCAAAACTCGCTTCTGCCGAATTCAAACCAAATAAGGTAATTAGCGTGATGAACGATGCCCATTTTGTCGGTTTCGGCGTAGCGCACGCGAATTTCGGTTTCGTACCATTCGTTCATAGGGGTTGATATAATTATTTTAGTTTTATGAAGTTACTGATAACAAATAAAGAATTGAACTTACTTAAATCAAGGATTTGATTCCCATAAAATACGAAAATTGCCGGATAGTTTTTTACAAGGGGAAAAATATCGTGCAAACATCCCTTAAAGGAAACCCAAATTTTGCCCTTCGTTTTTGTTCATTAAAATGCCATTACATTTATCAAAAAAAATAAATTGGACAACTCTAAAATGTGAAGAATGTAAAATCGATGTTGTTAAACAAAGAAGTAAAATCACAAACAATAAGTACAACTTCTGTTCAAAATCTTGTAGTGCGACATTTTAGAATAGAAATAAAACTTTGAACAATTTTAGAAGAAGAACAATTTTAGAAGAAGTAAATCAGAAAAATTACTCATTCGATTTAATTAAAAAAAAAAATTCAAAATCTAATTGTTGAAGAAAATATTCGAGATTTTTTGCCTTCAAATTTAGAGCTAGATATTTTTATTCCTCAAATAATGTTGGCAATAGAAGTCAATGGACCGACTCATTTTCTGCCAATTTTCGGAATTGAGAAATTAAGAAAAATCAAAAAGAAAGATGCTCAAAAAATACTAGATGCCGAAAAACTAAAATGTAAATTGATAATTGTAGATATATCTACGATTAAATACTGGAAAGAAACAAAAAGATTCATTAGTGAGGAATTTTACACAAAGATAAAATTCCTCACTAATGAATTAAAATTAACTGGGAGACAGGGATTCGAACCCCGATAGGCAGATCCAGAGACTGCAGTCCTACCATTAGACGATCTCCCAACAAGTGCAAACTATAATTTATTGATAGAAAACCGACTTGTCAAATGATTTAACTCGAATCAAACTTGCCTGAACAATCAATGACAGGCAAAATAATAAGTTATGTCAGCGAACGAAAAGGACATTGTAAATAACCGCCACGCTTTTTTTGAATATCATATTCTCGATAAATACGAAGCCGGAATCGCTTTGCAGGGAACTGAGGTCAAAAGCGTAATGGCGGGGCGCATTCAGCTCAAGGAATCTTATGTCGCGGTCAAAGACGGCGAAGTTTGGCTGTTCAACACGCATATTTCGCCGTATTCGCACGGCAATAAACAAAATCACGAACCTCTGCGAACGCGAAAATTACTGCTTCACCGGCGCGAAATCGAAAAATTGCAGAAGGAGACGACGATCAAGGGAATGACTTTGGTCGTCACGCGGGTTTACTGGAATAACGGGCGGATCAAGTTTGAAATCGGCGTGGCGAAAGGTAAAAAACTTTACGATAAGCGCGAAACGATGAAAGAGCGCACCGTCGAACGCGAAACACAGGCGCAGATGAAAGAGCGGTAAATTGATAAACCGCTAAAGTTAAGTTATAGTCGAATAGATTTTTGCGGGAAAATTTAATATACAAATTAACATACAAATTGAGGTAAACAATGAAGTTTCAGGCAATTACGGAAAATTTTGAGGAAGCAAATGTTGATGCTTTGGCGGTTGCGGTGTTCAAGGACGAAAAAGCGGTGAGCGGGCTTTTGAAGGATTTGGATGTTTTGACGGGCGGAATGATCGCTTCGGTTATCAAAACGGAAGAATTCAAAGGTGAAACCGGCGACACGGCGTATTTTGTTTTTGAGCCGAAAGGCAAAGTCAAAGCGAGTCGGCTTTTGCTGGTCGGAGTCGGCGAAAAAGACGACTATCAAACGTCGGATGTTTCCGCGTTATCGGGAACGGCAACGCGTTATTTCAAAAAACGCAACACCAAAGGATTCGCGCTGCTCCCGCGTTCGGACAGCGATGCGGTCGAAGTGGCGACTAATGCGGCGCAGGGCGTAGTGACCAGTCAGTTTGAACTCGACAAATACCGCACCAAAGACAAAAACGAAAAATCGGTTGACACTTTCGTTTTGTGCATTGAGGGCGCGAAGGAAAAAGATGTTAAAAATGGACTCGAACGCGGCGAAGTCATCGGCGATTCGATGAATCTGACGCGTGATCTGGCGAACGAGCCGCCGAATATTCTGACCCCGACCGAAATGGCGAAACGGGCGGAAAAAATGGCGAAGGAAACCGGCTTGAAATGCGAAATTCTCGACGAAGCCAAGATGGAAAAACTCGGAATGGGTTCGCTTTTGAGCGTCACGCACGGTTCGGCACAGCCGGCGAAAATGATTATTTTGAAGTACGAGCCGAAAAAATCCACCGGCAAAAAAGGCGAACTGCTCGCCCTCGTCGGCAAAGGCATTACGTTTGACACCGGCGGCATTTCGATCAAAGCCGCCGAACATATGGAGGCGATGAAATATGATATGTCGGGCGGCGCGACCGTTTTGGGCGCGATGCGGGCGATTGCGATGCTGAAACCGACCGTGCCGGTGATGGGAATCGTCGCGGCGGTCGAAAATATGCCGGACGGCAACGCCTCGCGTCCGAGCGATGTCGTCACGGCTTTTAACGGCAAAACGGTTGAAATTCTCAACACTGACGCGGAAGGTCGTCTTGTTTTGGCGGACGCGGTAGCTTACGCCGAAAAACACGGCGCGACGACGATTATTGATATGGCGACGCTGACCGGCGCGGTAATTATCGCGCTCGGCGATTTGAACACCGGAATTTTGGGCAATGATCAGAATTTAGTTGACGAAATCATTGCCTGCGGCAAAGATGCGGGCGAAAATTTCTGGCAGCTTCCGGTCAGCAAAGAGTACAGCAAGCTCATTAAATCTGACATTGCGGATGTCAGAAATATGGGCGTTTCGCGCAAAGCTGGAACAATTATGGGCGCGGTTTTCATTCAGGAATTTATTGACAAAGCGAAATGGGCGCATCTCGACATCGCAGGAACGGCGTGGGCGGATGACACGAAAGCGCACCAGTCAAAAGGTCCGACGGCGGTCGCTGTGCGAACTTTGCTCAAGTTTGTTGAAAATTCACAGTAAAGCCAAGTTTAATACTGCTGAAACAAAAAAGAAACTTACAGGAATGACAGGATGAACGGGATAAACAAACTAAAAATGTTAAATTTATTCCCGCAAGTCCTGTCATTAGTATAAGTTTTCCTGAATTTCAAGGTGCAAAAATATAAGCCAAAAAATCTATGAAAATACACGAATATCAAGGGAAAGAATTGCTCAAACAATACGGTGTGCCGGTGCCGAACAGCATCGTCGCCCGAACGCCGGAAGAAGCCGAGCAAGCCGCGAAGGATTTGGGAACTGATGTCGTCGTCGTCAAAGCGCAGATTCACGCGGGCGGGCGCGGCAAAGGCGGCGGCGTAAAACTCGCCAAATCGCCGGAAGAAGCCAAAAAAATCGCCTCCGAAATGCTCGGAATGACGCTCGTCACGCATCAGACCGGAGCGGAAGGACGCGAAGTTAAAACTTTACTGATCGAAGAAGGTCTGCCGATTGACAAGGAATTTTATCTTGGCATCACGCTCGACCGCGTTTCCGGCAAAGATGTTTTTATGGCTTCAGCAGAAGGCGGCACGGAAATTGAAGAAGTGGCGGCGAACACGCCGGAAAAGATTCTCAAAGAAACGGTCGAACCGGGACTCGGTTTGCAGCCGTTTCAGGCGCGCAATCTCGCCTTTGGCTTGGGAATTCCCGACAAACTCGTCAATCAGGCGGCGAAATTTATGATTTCGCTCTACACCGCATTTGAAAAAATGGACGCGACAATTGTCGAAATCAATCCGTTTCTGCTGACCAAAGACGAGCGTCTGATCGCGCTCGACGCGAAAGTCAACTTTGATGACAACGCGATGTTTCGACACAAAAATTACGCCGAACTGCGCGATTTGAGCGAAGAAGAACCGCTCGAAATCGAAGCGTCGAATTACGATTTGAATTACATCAAACTCGACGGCAACATCGGCTGTATGGTCAACGGCGCGGGACTGGCAATGGCGACGATGGACATCATCAAACTGCACGGCGGCGAACCGGCGAATTTTCTGGATGTCGGCGGCGGCGCGTCGCAGGAAAGAGTCGAACAGGCGTTTAAGATTCTGCTCGCCGACGAAAACGTCAAAGCCGTTTTAATCAACATTTTCGGCGGCATCGTCCGCTGCGATATGGTGGCGAACGGCGTGGTCGCGGCGGCGAAAAATCTCGGCGTTTCAATACCGATTGTCGCGCGTCTCGAAGGCACCAACGTCGAAGAAGGCAGACGCGTTATGAGCGAATCGGGCATCAACATTATGACCGCCGAAGGAATGACCGACGCGGCGGAAAAAGTCGTCGCTGCTGCTGCGAAATCTTGATGAGTTGTCAGTTATAAAAAAAGGACATTGTGCATTTATAAATGCACAATGTCCTTTTTCTTTTCGTCGCTTCAAGTCTAAAACCTGGAATCTGGAATTTGGAATCAGTACCGGTGGCATCTCCGTAATCCGTCGCGCTAATCGCTAAGTGCAGAATTTCGGGCGGTTGCGGATTGATCGGGATGTGATTTGGCAAATTCGACGGCGCGGCGGGTGAGATAAGTTTCCGCGCCGCCCGCGTTTTTGATTTGATTAGGTTGGGAAATTTTAGCGAACAACTTTCTAATTTGATGTCGGATAACATTTCGTTTTTTGCCGACTATTATTACCGAATGGCAAAAAGAAACACAAAAGTATTAAAACAACCCTTTTGTTTACTGATAAAACTAATTCTAGTGTAAAATTGAGCATAATTGATTGACGGTAATATGCAATAATTTCAAAGAATCCGACTAGAAGAATTTATAATGCTTTGTTATATTTATAACAAATGAATGACCATTCATTTTAAAAGGTAAAAAAATTATGATCGAACGCGAACAATTGGAAATGGACGTGATTTTTGTCGGCGCGGGTCCGGCGAATCTGGCGGCGGCTCTACATTTGAAAAACAAAATTGCGGAACACAACTTACTCGTCGAACGAGGCAGACATTCCGGCAGAAAAATTGACGATTTGGAAATCGGCATCATCGAAAAAGGTTCCGCCGTCGGCGCGCATATTTTGTCGGGCGCGGTCGTTGATCCGATTGCGCTGCGCGAATTGATGCCGGATTTTCTCGAACAGGGCTGTCCGGTTGATTCGGTCGTTACCGAAGACGCTTTTTGGTATCTGACTGAAACTAAAAAGATTAAGTCGCCGATTACGCCGCCGCCGCTCAAAAATCACGGCAAATATATCGCATCTTTGAGCAATATTTGCGAATGGCTCGGCGAAAAATGCGAAGAAGCGGGCATCAATATTTTCCCCGAATTTCCCGGCGCGGAAATGCTCTACGACGAAAACGAGCGCGTCATCGGCGTTCGCACGGGCGACAAAGGAGTTGATAAAGAGGGCAATCCGAAGCCGAATTTTGAACCGGGCGTTGATCTGCTCGCCAAAGTGACGGTTTTGGGCGAAGGTTCGCGCGGTTCATTAACCAAGCAACTGATGCAGCGATTGGGTTTGCACGAAGACAAAGAGCCGCAGGTTTTTTCGCTCGGCGTGAAGGAATTGTGGGAAGTTCCGGCGGGCAACATTGACGAAGGTTTCGTCATTCACACGCTCGGTTTTCCGTCCGACACGCAAACTTACGGCGGCGGCTGGATTTATGGAATGAAAAATAACATCGTCAGCATCGGCTACGTCACCGGACTCGATTATGTTGATCCGATGATTGATCCGCATCACGAATTTCAAAAGTTTAAGACTCATCCTGATGTCGCGGCGATTCTGGCGGGCGGAAAAATGCTCAAATACGGCGCGAAAACGATCAACGCGGGCGGTTATTACACGATGCCGCAGCTTTACGCCGACGGCGTTTTGCTGGTCGGCGATTCCGCGTCATTCCTAAACGGGCAGCGTATCAAAGGAATTCACACGGCGATGAAAAGCGGAATGCTGGCGGCGGAAACGATCATAATGGCGTTTGACTACAACGATTTTACGACGAAAACTCTTAGAAATTACGAAGAAAAAGTCAATGCGAGCTGGATTCACAAAGAACTTTTCGCCGTCCGCAATTTCCACGCCTCGTTTCAGCGCGGTCGCTGGTCGGCAATCGTCAACGGCGGACTGCAATTTTTAACCGGCGGACTCGCGTGGGGTTTTATGCCGAAGGAACATCACGTCGCCGGACACGAACGAATGGACACGCTGGTTGATTTTGAATATAAAAGCGAAGCCGATTACACGCGTTACAAAGATTTGAAATTTGACAAACAACTGACTTTCGACAAAGCGACCGACGTTTTCTACGCCGGAGTCGCGCACGAGGAAGATCAGCCGTCGCATCTGCATATTTTAGATACGGAAATCTGCGCCACGACGTGCGCCGAAGAATACGGCAATCCGTGTCAGCGTTTTTGTCCGGCGGCGGTTTACGAAATGGAAGAAAACGCGAAAACCGGACGGCGCGAAATAAAAGTCAATTTTTCAAACTGCGTCCACTGCAAAACCTGCGACATCGCCGACCCTTATCAGATCATTAACTGGGTGACGACCGAAGGTGGCGGCGGTCCGAATTATAAAGGAATGTAAGTTCTATTTTGGATTTTTGGATTACAGATTTTGGATTGGCAGGAAAATTGCAATCAAATTTGTAAATTTGCGTAGTTGTTCTAAAACAATACGCAAAACTTTTACAAAAAAGGAGCAAAAAAATTATGTCAACACCAAACCAAGATGAAGTTGAAGGAAAATATGAACAGGCGAAAGGCTGGGTCAAAGATAAAGTCGGCGAAGCGACCGGCGACCGCGACTTAGAAGCCGAAGGCGAAGCGCAAAATGCCGAAGGCAAAACGCAGGAAACTTGGGGCAAAGCCAAACGCGGAGTCAGCGACACGGTTGATGCCGTCGGCGATGCGATAAAAAATACCGCTGACAATATCAATAAATAGTTGAAGTCAGATATTAGCCGAAAAACAGTTTGGAATAAAATATTTTATTCCAAACTGTTTTTCATTTTTATCGGAAAGCCGAAATATCCATTCCAAAGCGTTCTTTCACATATTCTTCCTGCGCGGCGTTCAAATTTTGCAGATTTGCCAACCGCCGTTGAGATTTTTTGATGTGCGTTTTGGTTCGTTCCGCCATTTGTTTAATCATATTTCTGCCTTCGAGCATTTCGGCGTTGTATTTTTCGCGCAGGATGAAAAGTTCTGAAAGTTCTACGACGAGCATTTCTTCGCGCAGTTCTTTGAAACGATTTTTAATTTGATAAATCTGCCGAATCGCGCGAACTAATTTGTCGCCGACCGAATCGCCCGTAATCAAATCGGGCGAATCGCGGAAATCTTCGACGAGTTTATTCAACCGATTTTGATCGCCCGCCGAGTAAGCGTCGTTGAGTTTCGCCATCAAATCGTGGCGTTTTGCTTTTTCTTCCGCGCCGAACGCCAAATCGGGGTGAATAAGTTTGGCGAGTTTGTGATAAGCCTTTTTCGCTTCCGGTGTCGGATGCCACTTGTTTGAACAGCCTTTCCAATTTTCTTCGTCGGCATTGGCGGCGGATTCTTCGGCGCGGCGGCGCAGTTCTTCGACACGTTTTTTAATTTCCTCGTCGTCCGGCACGAGTTTTAATTCTTCTTCGGCAATCTGCGCTTCGATTTCGTCAAATTCAGCGTAAAGTCTGCCGACTTCCATCGAATAATTCGCTTCAAACTGTTCGAGTTCGGCGCGTAAATCAGTCATCGCTTCTTCACGAAACGCGAGTTTATCTTTAAGCCGTTCCAAAACGCGCAGCTTTTTATCGAGTTCGATTTCTTCGGGTGCTGAAATATTCATAAGGCAAACGTCAGATTACCACAAAAAATAAAAGGCGATAAAAATTTTTGCGATGTATTTTATCAGAGAATTTCAATTTTTATCTTTCAGCAAATGCTAATATTTAACCATTTATCAAAAATAAAACATTTTACTGATGCCAAATAATCTTGCAATTTGAAATACAATGGTGATCGGCTTTAGAAAAGCATAATTGTCAGTCAATATAATATACTTTCTGTAAAAAAAATATGAATTCAGCAATTATCCGTTCAGTTCGCAGCAAATTTTCGATACTTACTATTTTTCTGTTTTTATGTATTCCGACATATGCTTTGGAAACAGAAATGTCGCGGTGGCAGGAACAGGCGAAAAATGTCTCCATCGTGCGTGATGATTGGGGAATCGCGCACGTTACGGGCAAAACTGATGCCGATGCCGTTTTCGGGATGATTTACGCGCAGGCGGAAGATGATTTTAACCGCGTTGAAACGAACTATCTGAATGCGATGGGACGACTCGCCGAAGCGGAAGGCGAATCGGCAATTTGGCGCGATTTGCGGATGAAAATGTTTATTCAGCCCGACGAATTGAAAAAAGATTTTCGTGAAAGTCCGCCGTGGCTGCAAAAATTGATGACTGCCTGGGCGGACGGATTGAATTTTTATCTCGCCAAACATCCGAGTGTAAAACCGCGCGTGATTACGAAATTCGAGCCGTGGATGGCACTTTCGTTTACCGAAGGCAGCATCGGCGGCGACATCGAATCAATAAACTTGGGCAGACTTGAAGCATTTTACGAAAACAAAGCGGCGGCGGCACTGGTGGAAAAACCTGATCTTTTCAAAGAACCGAGCGGCTCAAACGGAATTGCCGTCGCGCCGCAAAATACGACCGACGGACACGCTCTGCTGCTAATTAATCCACACACTTCATTTTATTTTCGTTCGGAATTGCAGGTGACGAGCGGCGAAGGACTTAACGCTTACGGTGCGGCGACGTGGGGACAAATCTTTATTTATCAGGGATTTAACGAACGACTCGGCTGGATGCACACTTCGAGCGCGGTTGATGCGATTGACGAATGGCGCGAAAAAATTGTCAGGAAAGGCGATAAATATTTTTACAAATACGGCAAAGCGGAAAGACCGATGATAACCTCAACCGTCAAAGTGCCGTATAAAACCGCGAATGGTGAAATGGCGGAACGTGTGTTTACAACTTACAAAACTCATCACGGCGCAATCATCAGGCGCGACGACGCGACGGGCGATTGGGTCAGCGTCGGTTTGATGAATACGCCGATCAATGCTTTGATTCAGTCGTTCACGCGCACGAAAGCAAAGAATTACAAAGAGTTTCGGCAGATTATGGAGCTTCACGCGAACTCGTCGAACAACACTATCTATGCCGATGCCGACGGCAATATCGCTTATTTTCACGCCAATTTTATCCCGCGCCGCGAGTCCAAATTCGACTGGACAAAACCCGTTGACGGAAGCAATCCCGAAACGGACTGGAACGGTTTATTAACTTTTGAAGAATCGCCGCATTTAATGAATCCGGCGAGCGGATGGGTTTATAACAGCAACAATTCGCCGTGGTCTGCCGCCGGCGCAAGCAGTTTGAAACAAGCGGATTTTCCAAAATATGTTGATAACGGAATTGAGTCGGCACGCGGTCGGCACGCGATTCGGGTTCTCGAAAACCGCAAAGATTTTACGCTCGAAAAGCTGCGCGAAGCAGCTTACGACAGTTATTTGCCTTGGTTTGAAAAAACCGTTCCGGCACTCGTCGCAGCGTGGGACACATTGCCCGCAAATGATCCTTCAAAGGCAAAATTGAAAAACCAAATCGGCATTTTGCGCGATTGGAATTTTCGTTGGTCAACCGATTCGGTCGCCACTTCGGTCGCCGTATTCTGGGGAATGGAAATTCTTCGCGCCGTCGGTCAGAGTCCCGGCATTCCGTCGCAGGATTTCGTCGCGGCGAAAGCGACAAATGCTCAAATGCTCGAAGCCTTGGCTCGTGCTTCGGACAAACTCACGGCAGATTTCGGCAAGTGGCAAACGGCGTGGGGCGAAATCAATCGTTTTCAGCGATTGACCGATGATTTAATTCATCCTTTTGACGATAACAGTCCGAGCATCCCCGTCGGCTTTACTTCAGGAAATTGGGGGTCGCTCGCCTCGTTCGGCGCGGCACCGACGCGCAACACGAAAAAATGGTATGGCACCAGCGGCAACAGTTTCGTCGCCGTCGTCGAATTCGGCAAACAAGTTCGCGCCAAAGCCGTCACCGCCGGCGGCGAAAGCGGCGACCCGCAATCACCGCACTTTAACGATCAGGCATTACGATATTCCAAAGGCGATTTGCGCGAAGTGTATTTCTACCCGGCACAACTAAAAGGTCACACTGAAAAGAAATATGCTCCGGGAAAATAGATCGGATGGATTTGCGTAAACAACAGTTTCAATAGACTTATGCGGAGTTGAGCGGCTTGACCAAATTAGCCTCGTCCTGAGTTTTTGTAAGTTGTTGAAAATAAGTGGTGGAGATGAGGAGGGTCGAACTCCTGACCTCTGCATTGCGAACGCAGCGCTCTGCCAAACTGAGCTACATCCCCACATTACAAGTTTCGATATTAAAAATCTATGACGAAACTGTCAAGTTAATCAAACGAAAATTTGGATTCTGGAATTTGAAATTTCACTGAACGGTCGCCGGCAGCAGCGAACCTTTCGGGTCGTAGGCGTAAGCCTTGCCGTTTTCGATTTTGCCGAGAACGCCGTGAAAAACTATCTCGTCCTTGTCCAATACGACGACGACATCGCCCGGACTGTAATATTTTTCGTCAACCGCAAACGTAATCATCGTCGCGTTGCCGTTTTCGTGGTTGACCGTTTCGTATTCAAAATCGTCGGCGTTAAAACTCATCGTCTGGCAAAAACTTACTTCTGACATTTTTTTCTCCAATTTCAAAATCTAAAATTCAATATCCGAAATTTTCGTGACACTGAAAATCGAATGTTTGATTCTAACTTTTCGACGGCACAAAGTCCAAAGTGATCGCATCGTGGTCGGAAAGCGGAATGTTTTCCGCGTCCTTTAAATTGCCGACGGTTTTCGGCGGCGTGTTTTCGGCGATTGCAATATCGCGTCCGGCGAACCAATCGAGCCGCGTCGAAACTTTGCCGCCGACTCGTTTTGCCGCCCAAAAAATGAACGGAAAACACCATTTCGGCACCCAATCGCCTAAATTCGTGTTATACGCCGCGTTTGTCATATCGTAATGCAGCGTTCCCGCGCCGATTTCGTTGAGATTTTTATAATCGAAACCGCGTTTTTCGATTTCACGAAACAGATTTTTTTCAAAATAACGGTCGGGATGCGGATAATGATTTTTCGTGACGTTTTTCACGCCCATCGCCACACGCCGAAAATATCCGGCAATCGCGCGGTTGCCGGTTTGCGCGTTGAAAGTCGTCGTGTTCCAGTCGCCGCCGATAATCGTCGGAAGTTTCGGCAGTGTATCCAAATGGTCAAGCACGATTTTCATCTGCAAGTGCCGATGTTTTCTGGACGAATGCGCGTCGAGATGAACGGTAACGGCGCGAAAATCACCGCCCGGATGTTCGATGTCGGCGATCAAAGCGCGTAAATATCCGATGCGTTTTTCCTTGCCCCACATTTTATCCTTGCCGTTGGGAAGCGCGACGGCGTGGGCGTTTTTCAGTGGATATTTGGAAAACATTCCCAACCCGTGCAGCGATTTCGTGTTTTCGCCGCCCGCAAATTCTTCAACGCCGCTGCCTTTTTGCAAAGCGATATAAACGGGCGCGAAAGCGTAATTCATACTTAATTCCTGCGCCAATTCCCGCGCGACAAAACGATTTTCGCTCCGCGTCATTCCGTAATCGAGTTCGGTTAGAAGCAGTAAGTCCTTATCGCGCAAATCTTTATGATTTTTCAGCGCGTCAAGGATTCCCGCAAACCGATTGCCGCGTTCGATATTCCAGGCGAGTGCCGAGACTGATTTTGGATTTTGGATTTCGGATTTCGGATTGTCAGAGAAATCTTCCTGAACGACGGCGTTTAAAATTCGTTCGACTTCCGATTTAACTTGCCGATAAATCTCAGAATTTTTCAATTCTTCAATCGAGTCAAACTTTAATAATTCGGGAATATGTCGGTTCAGATCGTGATCTAAAAGTGAAACTGAATTTTTGTTGGCGGAATTTGTAAAAGTCATAAAGGAAAAACTAAAAAAATAAAAATAACTATTTCATTTTTCGCCAGCGCACGAAAATATATGAATAAATCAGCAAATTGATGAGAAGCAAAATAAAACCGAGCGCGAAATGAAACCGGTAATCAATGTGAAAATACAAAATATTCGTCAAGTAATGTTCGACAAAACCTTCTGTATAGCCGCTTTCGCCGCCCAGCGCGCGAAATTTATTTTCAAATTCGGTCAGCGGACAAGTCAGGGAAAATACCTGCACGATAATTCCCCAAAAAAGTGCCGGAAGATGCAGCCAAATCAGCGAACGGCGGCGCAGCACGAGCAATCCGCCGAAGACTGCGAACAGCACGTAGCAGAGATGAAAAATCAATGTAAAATCGGCTAAAAAACGATAAAGCATTTTGTCAGTTATCAATGGTCTGTTGTGCAAAATAGTAAAAAGACTGGAGCGCAATCCGTCCCGGTTGCAATTGAGCGTCGCCTCGACGCAAAAAGTTTTCGTTGTTCTGAATGTTCAAAGTTAGTGAAACGCTTTTTCGCGCTTTCGCGCTCATTGCAACCGGGACGGATTGCGCTCCAATCAAAAAAACTAAAATCAACTGCTATTTTGCGCGCGCGGCAGTCAAAGGCTGCAATTTTACCGATTTGAGCGGAATTTTTTCGTCTTTGTCAAAAATAATTTTGGTCGGTTTGTCATCTACATTTATCGAAAAACTTTCCACTCGCTTTTTAATTTCGATTTTTTCGGTTTTTACGCCGGCGGTGGTGGTTATTTCAATTTCCATCGGCAAAATAAATGCCGACGGCGTTATTTTATCCTGAATCTGCGTTTGCGAAACGGTCAAATTTAAGATTTTCGTCGCCGGATTATAACTCTGTTTGACGCTGAGTTTCGGATAACCCGCGCCGTACACCCACTGCGCGAAAAACCAGTCGAGTTTCATTCCCGAAGCATCTTCCATCGCTTTTTGCAGATCGGCGGTTTCGACATTTTGAAATTTATGCTCGTTCAGATATTTATTGATCGCCTTCCAAAAATTATCCGTGCCGACGGTTTCGCGCAGTGTGTGAATGACCGCGCCGCCTTTTTGATAGGTCGTCGTGTCGAACAGGGAATCGTCCGGTTTGGCAGTGGTGTTGAAAAGCGCGTGACGATTTTTGCTGATCGCGTCGTCAATTTCAAATTGCGCGGCATCTTCTTTGATTTTTCGCAGATAATCGGCGCGACCGTACATTTTTTCGCGGTAAGCGGCTTCCATAAACGTCGCAAATCCTTCATTCAGCCAAAGATTTGACCAATTTTTGCAGGTTACCAAATCGCCGAACCACGAATGCGAAAGTTCGTGGGAAACCAAATCTTCCACGCCGCCTTTGGCAAATCCGAAATCGGCGAGCAGAATTTCCGTGTCTGCCATCGTCGTCGCCGTGATATTTTCCATTCCGCCGAAATTGAAGTTGGCGACAATCGTCTGATCGTATTTATTATACGGAAAATTTACGCCCGTCAACTGTTCATAAACCTGCATCATATCTTTGGTTTTTCCGTAAGCTGTCGGGACAACTGAAGTTTTATCGGGATAAACGTAAAAACCGAGCGGAATATTTTTGTAAACATCATCTACTCTAGCGTAAGTTCCGACAACGAAAGAAACTAGATATGACGAAAACGGGACGTTCATATTATAATGAAAAGTTCTCGTGCCGTCGTCGTTGGCAAACGTTTCGACGAGTTCGCCGTTGCCAATTGCGGTTTCGCCTTTTTCGACCGTAATAAATTCTTCGCTCGTCGCTTTGTCGTCGGGGAAATCGTACGACGGAAACCAAAAATGCGCTTCTTCCGGTTCTCCCTGCGTCCAAATCTGCGCGGCGCGGGTGATTTTTCCCTCTTCCGTCAAAGCGTCAACGAAATAAATTCCTTTTTTCGGTTTGGTCGAATATTTAAATCGCACGGAAATTGTCTCTTCGGGCGAATAATTTTTGTCGAGCGTCACGTAAATTTTTTCGCCCTCGGTTTTATAAACTAAATTTTTATCATTAGAGACGAGTTTGACTGATTCAAAATTCAAATTCGCCGCATCTAATTCGAGCAGTTTGAAATCATTTTTCAGCGGTTTAACCTGCACGGTCGTGTCGCCGAAAACAGTTTTCGCGGCGCGGTCAAAGCTCACGCGCAGAATATATTTCTGAACGTCGTAGGTTCTGACCGGCGCAAGTTTCGGCTGGGGAATTTGCGCCGCGATTGAAAGTGTCGAAAAAAACAGAGAAAAGATAACGTAGAAATAACGATAATTGATTGTCTTCATATATTCCGAATGAATTTTATCAGCAGTTAAATTATGACAAAAAATTTTGAGATTAAGCAATAAAAAAGCGTGAATCTAAAAAAATGACTCACGCAAAATTTAAAAACGCTTTCCGGTCGAAGCAAAATATTCTGTTTCAGGCTTCGGTCATATCTTCAATTTCGGCATCGGGAGCGTTTTTCATCACCGATTGAATGCCGTTTTCCATCGCCGCATTGCCGGAATACATTTCGCTTCTGCCGATTTCCTGCCCGTTGCCCGCCTTTAGAACGAAATAAGGCTCGCCGTTTTTCGAATCTCGACGCTCATAACGCTTTTCTTCCGCGCCATTAGTTTTGATGGATTCGATGCCGTTTTTACAAGCAGCTTTCGATTCATACATTTCGCTCGACAAAATAATTTGACCGTTTCCGGCTTTCAAATTGAAATGAAATTGGTCGCTTTTTGATTTTTTTATCTCAAATTTTCCCGCCATTTTTGTTGTCCTCTTTTTACTTATTAAAATTACCGATCACTTTGATCGAAAAGGTTTTATCAGTTCAATCCGGCAAAGAATAACACGGTTTTTAAAAAGCTGACAACAAAAATTGACGGTGAAACGAATTTATTCAACCGTCACCGATTTCGCCAGATTGCGCGGCTGGTCAACGTCGCAGCCGCGCCGGACGGCGATGTGATACGCCAGCAGTTGCAGCGGCACGATTGATAAAATCGGCGCGAGCAAATCACTAGCTTCGGGAACTTCGATGACGTAATCCGAAACCAGCGAACTCATCTCGTCGCCTTCGGTCAAAATCGAAAGTATGATGCCGTCGCGCGATTTGACTTCGACGATGTTGGAATGCGTTTTTTCGTAGCGCAGTTCGCTCGCTTCGTTGCCTTTTTCGCGCGTGTTGACGACGACGACCGGCAGTTTTTCGTCAATCAGCGCGTTTGGTCCATGTTTCATTTCGCCTGCCGGATAACCTTCGGCGTGAATATATGAAATTTCTTTGAGTTTTAACGCGCCTTCGAGCGCGACGGGAAAGTTGATGCCGCGTCCCAGATAGAGAAAATCCTGCGACCGGAAAAACTCTCTGGAAAGCTCCTCGATGGAGTCGGAATCGCTCAGTAGCTGCTCGATTTTCAGCGGCAGTTCGGCGAGTTCCTGAACGTAATTTTTCGCTTTGATTTCATCAATTCTCCCGTTAAGCTGTCCGAGATATAACGCGAAAAGATAAATTGCGATCATTTGCGAAGTGAACGCTTTGGTCGAAGCCACGCCGATTTCCGGTCCGGCGTGTGTCAAAATCGTGCCGTCGGCTTCGCGCGTAATCATCGAACCCTGCACGTTGCAAATCGCTAAAACCTTGCAGCCCGATTGTTTAGCTTCGCGCATCGCGGCAATCGTGTCGGCGGTTTCCCCGGACTGCGAAATGACGATCAGCAAATCCGTTTCGCGCAAAACCGGATTGCGGTAGCGAAACTCCGAAGCGTAATCAACCTCGACCGGCACGCGCGCCAGTTCCTCGATCATATATTTCCCGGCGAGCGCGGCGTGCCACGAAGTTCCGCAGGCGGCGATTTTGACCGACGTGATGCTCAGGAAATCTTCTTCGGAAATATTCATCGCTTCGAGATAAATTTTTCCCGTGTCGAGCGACACGCGGCTCTGCATCGTTTCGCGGACGGCGCGCGGCTGTTCGTAGATTTCTTTGAGCATAAAATGCTTAAAGCCGCCTTTTTCCGCCATTATCGGGTCCCAGGTGATGCGCTGCTGTTTCGGTTCGATGACGTTGCCGTCGTAATCCGTGACGCGCACCGAATCTTTCGTCAAAATCGCAATTTCGCGTTCGCCGAGATAAAAAACATCGCGCGTATGCTGCAAAATCGCGGGAATGTCGCTGGCGACAAAAAATTCTCCGTCGCCCAAACCGATGACGACCGGCGGACCTTCGCGGACGGCGATAATTTTATCCGGTTCGTCCGCCGAAATTATCGAAAGCGCGAAAATTCCGCGCAGTTCCTGCACGGTTTGACGCACCGCCGGTTCAAATTCCAAACCTTCTTTTTGGTGTTCTTCGATTAAATGCGCGACGATTTCCGTGTCAGTTTCAGTCTTAAATTCGTGACCTTTGCCTTTCAGCATTTCCTTCAGCGGCAAATAATTTTCGATAATGCCGTTATGCACGACGACGATTCTGCCCGAACAATCACGATGCGGATGCGCGTTTTCTTCAGTCGGTCGCCCGTGCGTCGCCCAGCGCGTATGCCCGATGCCGTAAGTGCCGTCGAGCGGTTTTAAGCGAATTACTTCTTCGAGATTGCGAAGTTTCCCTTCGGCGCGGCGCAGCGATAAGTCGCAGTTTTCGTCAACAACGGCGATGCCCGCCGAATCGTAGCCGCGATATTCCAATTTTCTCAAACCGTCAATGATTAACGGCACAACTTGTTTATTTCCAACGTAACCGACAATTCCACACATAATTTTTTAAAGGCTAAGGGATAAAGGTTAAATTTCTGATTTTTTAAGCCTCGACTGATTTTGTTTCTTCCTCTTCTTTCAAATTTCTTTTGACTCTCGCGGGCGCGCCGACCACCAAAGAATCAGCCGGCACATCTCTCGTGACGACCGAACCCGCGCCGGTCACTGCTCCGTCGCCGACTTTGACCGGCGCGACGAGCATCGTATCCGAGCCGATTTTGACGTTGTTGCCGATGTTCGTCGCATTTTTATTCACGCCGTCGTAATTACAGGTGATCGTTCCCGCGCCGATATTCGTTTTTTCGCCGATGGTCGCGTCGCCCAGATAAGTTAGATGACTGGCTTTTGAACCGCGTCCAAGAATTGTTTTCTTTAATTCGACAAAATTACCGACCTTGGCTTTTTCCTCTAATTTGGCTTTTCCGCGTAAATGCGCGAAAGGTCCGACGGTGCATTCATTGGAGACTTCGGAATCGGTAATCACGCAGTGATCTAAAATTTCCACGCCGCGTCCGATGTGCGAATTGGTGACGCGCGTTCCCGAACGAATCACGCAGCCGTCGCCGATCAGCGTTTCGCCTTCGATAATCACGTTCGGATAAATCACCGTGTCGCGCCCGATATTCGCCTGTTCGCTGATGTAGGTGTTTTTCGGGTCAATAAAACTTACGCCGTAATCGAGCATCATTTTTGAAATCGTCCGGCGGCACAAAATGCGCTCCATATCGGCGAGTTCGAGACGGTTGTTGATCCCCGAAACTTCGCGCGCGTCCGTGTGATGATAAAGCGAAACGGCTTCGCCGGCGAGACGCAGCAGCGCGGGAACATCGGTCAGATAATATTCTCCCTGCGCGTTGTTGTTCTGCACGCTCGACAGGGCGGCGAAAAGTTTTTTCGTGTCAAAACAGTAAATGCCGGAATTTATTTCCCTGATGTTTTTTTCTTCCTGGGTCGCGTCTTTCTGTTCGACGATTTTCTCGAAAAATCCCGCGTCGTCGCGCACGATGCGCCCGTAACCGGTCGGATCATCCAATTTGACCGTTAAAATCGTGCAAGCTGCGCCTTTGCCGCGATGATTTCGATGCTGCTGAACCAGCGCGGCTAAAGTTTCGGCGCGAATCATCGGCACATCGCCCGACAGCACGAGCAGCGTTGAATCTTCTTTTTCCAAAAACGGACGCGCCGCGTTTACCGCATCGCCCGTTCCGAGCTGTTCTTTCTGCCAGACAAATTCGGCGTGTGCCGGGTCTAATTCTTCCAAAACCGCGAGTTTGACATCTTCGCCGTGATGCCCGATGACGACGTAAACTTTGCGCGGCGCGAGTGCCGTCGCCGTTCGGCAAACGTGATTAACCATCGGGCGACCGTCAATTTTATGCAGTACTTTCGCCAGGTTGGAACGCATTCTGGTTCCGAGTCCGGCGGCTAAAATCAGAACATCAAGCGTTGGCTGTTCGTTGGAGTTTGCTTGTTCCATATAATTTATAAAACCAGACTGGCGCGTTTGCCGTGCTGAATCGCGCACAGTAAAACGACTTGCGCCAGTTTTTCAGGATTGTGACGCACCTTTTCATAATCGTCCAGCAAATTTCCGTAAACGATTTCCGCGCCTTCGACAATTCCTGTCGAAATCGAATTGGAAATGCCGATTTGCCGCGCTCCTTCGCTGGCGTAAAGAGACAACTGCTCTTCGTTGATAGGACGATTGTTGACGATTATATAATCAAAATCAATCTCCGGCGCGTATTCCCGAACAATTTCGAGATGTCTGCGGGCGTTAAATCCGTCCGTTTCCCCCGGCTGCGTCATCAAATTACAGATGAAAATTTTAACCGCTGGCGAATCGTTAATCGCCTCGCTGACACCTTTGACGAGCAGCGGCGGCAGCAGGCTGGTAAAGAGCGAACCGGGACCGACGGTGATCGCGTCGGCATCGTAAATTGCGGCGAGAGCTTCGGGCATCGGGTGACAGGTTGCGGGTTCGAGATAAAGCCGCCGAATCGAATTGCCGACCTTTGAAATATTCGTTTCGCCGCGCGCAATCGAGCCGTCGGTCAGTTCGGCGGCGAGTCTGACATCGGAGATGGTGGCGGGGAAAATATGACCTTTGCTCGCCAGAATTTCGGAGGAAAGTTTGACCGCTTCGGCAAAATCTCCGGTTATTTCCGACAGTGCCGCGAGAAACAGATTGCCGAAACTGTGTCCGCCGAGTTCGCCGCTGCCGGGAAAACGGTATTTGAAAAGTTTTGAAAGCAGATGCGAATCTTCCGAAAGCGCGACCATACAGTTGCGTATGTCGCCCGGCGGCGGCATTTGCAGTTCGTCGCGCAGTCTGCCGGAACTTCCGCCGTCATCCGTCACCGCCACAATGCCGGAAAGGTTTTCGAGCCAGAAAGGTTCGGTGTCGCGTGCTTTGACGAATCTTTTCAAACCCGACAAAAGAGTTGAAAGCCCGTTCCCGCCGCCAATCGCCACTATATTTAAACCGAATGAGTTTTGCGAAAATAGATGATTTTTCATTTGTCTTTATAGGGAAATTTATCGAAAATGGACGGGAGACACAAGATAGAGCGATTGATTTTGAGATTTAATTCATTTTTAACGGGCAAAACAGACAAATTACGCCTGTCAAAGAAATTTTAACACTTTGCTTTTGATTGAGCAATAACATTTTTGACAGCCGAATCAATCGCTTGTTAAGGTTTGTCAGACACAAAAAAACACTTGAAGCGGTTATCGCTGATGTGCTAGATTAGAGAAGTGGTTCGTCGCCGAACCTGTCTTGAGCAAACCTTTTCAAATTTAAAAACATTTTATAACATTTATCCAATCTCAAGAGGTTGAAAAATAATAAATTCTTGCCTCCCTTAATAATTACCGAGAGAGAGAAAACTAATGGCAGATACGCCGATTGTAATACACGAACATCAGTTTCAAAAATTAAAAACCGTGCTGGCGCGCTTATGCGTCGAGTGCGCCGGACGTGCCGTTTTTCTGGTTGACCGCGACGGTCAGCCGATTGCCCATCACGGCAGCATCGGCGATATGGATACGACGAGCTTTTCGTCGCTGGCGGCGGGCAATGTCGCCGCGACGACGAGTATGGCGAAGCTCATCGGCGAAGACGTTTTTCCCGCCGTGGTTCACGAAGGCGAACGTGAAAGTATTTTTATCAGCGTAATCGGGCGCAGTCTGCTGGTGGTGGTTTTTGACGAACGCTCAACGCTCGGTTTAGTTAAAATCAGAACTAAGCGGGCGAGTCACGAAGTCGCCGCGATTTTCGAGGAAATAACCCGCGATTCGGAAAAACAGCGGCTCGATGAAAATTCATTCTTCTCAGAAATTACCGACGAAGACATAGACAGCCTTTTTAGTTAATTTTAGGTTTTAGATTTTGGATTGAAAATTAAGTTGGCTGATGCCGGCTGATGACATTATTTTCATTTGACTATCAAAATCCGAAATCTGAACTCCGAAATCCACAATCCATAATAATTCTATGACATTTATCAATTACGCTTCCCGCGAAATCAACTGTAAAATCGTTTATTACGGTCCGGGTTTGTGCGGAAAAACGACCAATCTGCAATATATTTACGATTCGACCGCGCCGCAGGCGAAAGGCAAATTGATCAGCTTGGCGACGGAAACCGACCGCACACTGTTTTTTGATTTTATGCCGCTCGAACTCGGCACGGTGCGCGGCTTCAAAACACGATTTCACCTTTACACCGTTCCCGGACAGGTTTATTACGACGCGTCGCGCAAACTGATTTTGAAAGGCGTTGACGGCGTGGTTTTCGTCGCCGATTCGCAGGAAGAAAGGATGGACGCGAATATCGAATCGCTTTACAATCTGGAAGAAAATTTGCAGACGCAGGGTTACAATTTGATGGATATTCCTTATGTTTTGCAGTTAAACAAACGTGATTTGCCGAATGTCGTTCCGACCGCCGATCTGATTGCCGAACTGAGCCGAAAAAACGAACCTGTTTTTGAAGCGACCGCTTCGCAGGGAGTCGGCGTTTTCGACACGCTCAAAGCAGTCGCCAAACAGGTTCTGACCGAACTTCGCAAAGGTTAAGTAAAAATTAAAAAAGTGACCGCCGGGAAATACCGATTATTTCATTTTCAGAGAAGCAATTTTATTTTCAAGTTCGGAGAGCATTTTTTTATTATAGACGTTCAGCGAATTTTCCGCATCGAGTTTTTGCAGAATGTCGAACGCGAGGCTGAACATTTTGCGGGCTTCGGGCAGATTTTTTTGTTTCAAATTAATTTCGCCGATTTGTTTAAGGACGTTTGCCAGATCAATTTGCGGAATTAAATTTCCGGCATCGTCGTTGACGATTTCTTCGAGCGTCGCCCGCGCTTTTTGTTGGTGGGCGAGTGCCGACTCGAAATTTCCCAACTGAAAATCAGCTTTGCCCAAATCGAGTTCCGCATTAGCGAGAGAGCGTTTATTTTCGTCGTCGTCGGGCGCGGCGGCGATTAGTTGTTCGTCGAGCGAGCGCGATTTTTCAAATTCGTCAATCGCTTTTTGCGGCTCACCCGTCAGCAAATACGCTTCTCCGGCGTAAGAATGACTGCTCTGCAAATCGTGCTGCGTGAATGTGTCTTTATCTTTGCGGCTCAAATTCTCCGCCATATTTTTTAATTGCAGACAATTTTCCAACGCGTTCTGCGCGTCGGGTTTTTCCACATACATTTCGCATTGTCCGAATTTAACTTCCCATAAACCGCGCAGATATTTATAATTGTTCGGATTAGCGGCGGCGAGCGGCGTATAGACGGCTTGCGCTTTGGCAAAACTCTGCTCGGCACCGTCATAATCTTCCGTGTTTTGCTGCGAAGTTCCGACGCGGATCAAACAAAGTGCCAAAACTGTTTTCAAATGCGTGTCATTCGGATTTTCGGTGAGAAGATTTTCCAAAATCGTCCGCGCCTCGCCCAAATGCCGCAACGCTTCTTCGGGTTTATTATTCCACGCCGGAACATCGCCCCAATCCATCTGCAAACTGGCGAGATGTGTTTGATAAACGACTGACTGCGGATTTTCGGCGACCAGAGCGCGGCGCACGGGCAGAGCTTTTTCGTAAAGCGCGACAGCTCGCGGCGTTTCCGACAGCCACCATAAAATTACGCCCTGATTTTCGTAATTCGTCGCCAGTTCGTCGCGCAAAACAGGATTTTGTTTGTCGCTTGCGACAAGCGATTCGCGCAGATTTCGCGCTTTTTGATAGCTCGCCAACGCGCCTTTTAAATCGCCCAGATTCGGCTGATTCGGCATTCCCTGAACGTCGCCGACTTTTTCGTAAGCGGCGGCGAGTTCGCGCTGCAAAGCCGCATCGCCCGCCGATTGCGCGGCGAGATTGTCGAGATATTCGAGAGCGCGTTTGACCACGGTTTCCTTGGCGGCGGTCGCGCCCTGCAAATTTTCGATCTGCGGATAAACTTCAAACAAAAGCGAATTAGCCACTTTTCTCGCTTCGTCAAAACGCTGCTGCGCGATAAACTTTTGCTGTTCGGCGCGCCGCGCCTGCCAGACGGTCGCCGAAATTCCGCCAATTAAACTCAGCGCAATCAAAAAAGCCGCGAAAACGCCGAATTGATGCCGCGCGATAAACTTTTCGGCGCGATATGAAAACGTATTCGGACGCGCCGTCACCGGCAATCCTTTTTGATGCCGCCGGATGTCTTCCGAGAAATTCTCGGCGGAAGAATATCGCCGTTCCGGTTCTTTTCGCAGAGCTTTCAAAACGATATTGTCCAAATCTCCGCGCAGACTGTTTGAACTTAAATTGATTTTGTTCGGCGCGGTGTTTTGAAATTTATTCGATTCGGTTCGACTGTCGAAATTTTGAACTATCGTTGATAAATCTGCGACATTTTCATTTTTCACGACGGTTTTCGCCACAGTTGCTTTTTTGAATGATTTTGAAATCGAGGCAATCAAATAAGACGGCGGCGGCGGCTCTTTTTCAGTCACCGCGTGATAAATTTCCTTCAAACTGTTTTCCTGTTTTTCAAACGGGCGATGTCC
Source organism: Pyrinomonadaceae bacterium (assembly GCA_965217575.1). Classification (GTDB taxonomy): domain Bacteria; phylum Acidobacteriota; class Blastocatellia; order Pyrinomonadales; family Pyrinomonadaceae. Next base: position 3,934,770 of record OZ244558.1, read on the forward strand.
GCTGAGAATCTCGTATAAAATCACGCCAAGGCTGTAAATATCGGTGGCGGTTGTCACGGATTCGCCTCTGAGTTGTTCGGGCGAAGCGTAAGTCGGAGTCAGCGCGCCGAGTTTGGTGACGGTGGCGGGACTGACGTTTTCAAATTCGGCTGACAGGATTTTCGAGATGCCGAAATCGAGCAGTTTCGGCGTTCCATCTGCGGTGACAAAGATGTTTGACGGCTTCAGATCACGATGAACGATGAGATTACGATGGGCAAAATTAACCGCCGAGCAAACTTTTTTGAACAAAATCAGCCTTTGATTTAAGTCGAGTTGTTGGCTGCTGCAAAATTCGTCAATCGGCACGCCTTCGACGTATTCCATCGCCAGATACGGAATTTTATCGTCGGTCGTTCCGGCATCGAGCAGGCGGGCGATATTCGGATGTTCTAAAGAGGCGAGAATTTCACGTTCCTGTTGGAAACGGCGGCGCAGTTCGGCGGTGTTCATTTCGCGTTTGAGCAGTTTGAGAGCGACGCGCTGCGAAAATTTCCCGTCGGCGCGCGTCGCCAGATAAACCGCGCCCATTCCGCCGTGACCGATTTCGCGTTCAACGCGATACACGCCGATTTGCTGTCCGGCAAGCGTGTCGGGCGCGTCTTCGTCAATAAATAGAGCGGTCGAAAAAGCGACGTTCGGAGATGCGAGAAACTGTTCGGCATCGTTTTCACAGGCGAGTAAAGATTCAATTTCGCGTTGCAATTCGGGCGATTTCGCGCCGATTTGCGAGCAGAATTCTCTGCGTCGGGCAGGCTCTAAATCGAGTGCCGCTTCGAGCAGTTCGGTAATTTTTCCCCATTCTTCAGCCTTCATTATTAAATAGTCGGACGAAACTAAGTTCAGATTATGAAAACTCCCGGACAAAACGCGATTTTAATTTGCTTGTGACCGACACAAAATAAAATTTGCCTACCCGCCGTTCGCTTAAATTAAAAATAATTTCGCCCAACTGTTTACTAAAGCGAGAAACCCGCGAAAAAAGTGACAAAAAAATTTGAGCGCGTGTCCAAAAGCCGCAACACAGGCAAGATATTCAATTTTTTGACCCGGAAGCGGGACGCATCCGCCGTCGGCAGTCGGGATAAACGGCGTTAATTTTTTAGGCACGATTTAAGATTATTTTTCCGCCAGTTCGCGGTAAAGCCAGAGCCGCGCCATTTTCCAGTCGCGCAGCACGGTGCGCCGCGAAACATTCAATGCTTCGGCGATTTCGTCATCGTTCAAACCGCCGAAAAAACGCATTTCGACGATTTTGCTGCGGCGTTCATCAAAAGCGGCGAGTTTTTCGAGTGCTTCGTCGAGCGCGAGCAAATCCGCCGCGCGTTGTTCGAGCGGAATCTGCACGTCGTCAATCGAAAGCCGAATGACCGCGCCGCCGCGTTTGCCCGTCGCGTGGGCGCGAGCGTGGTCAACCAAAATTCGCCGCATCATATTCGCCGCCATTCCGTAAAAATGAGCGCGGTTCTGCCACGACACGCGCGTCTGGTCAACAAGGCGCAAATATGCTTCGTGAACGAGCGCGGTCGGCTGCAAGGTGTGGTCGCCGCGCTCGTTCGCTAGATAATTTCTCGCCTGCCGCCGCAGTTGGTCATAGACAAACGGCATTAGACGCGCGGGTGCGTCCGCGTCGCCGTCGCTCCATTCGTGCAAAATCCGCGTTACCTCGTGCTGAATTTCGTCGCTCATTGTTATTCAAAAGTCAGATTTGATTTTACGCCTAAAACTTAATTTTCTCCAAGATTCTTTTCCAGCCTTGTCACAATTCAGTCCGGCTTCTCGCGTTAGTTGGTGAAGGCAAAAAGGTGAAGTTTTCCAACAATGGTAAAAAGCGATTAGAGAAAATTTCGTAATGCGAAAACCGAGTCTGCGCCGCAAATTAAATTTTGGTTGAGAAAAAAAGGGAAAAATTATGTATAAAAAAAGTTTTAGGTTTCTTTTAACGGCAATCTTCTTCGGCGCAGTATTTTTTCAAGCGGCGCAAACTTTCGGACAAACCTGCACCCCCGCGCCGGCGAACTTAGTCGCGTGGTATCCGGGCGACGGCAACGCCAATGATATTAAGGGCGGCAGCAACGGGACAATTCAGGGCAATGTAACCTTCGCGTCCGGCAAAGTCGTGCAAACTTTTCAGCTCGGCGGCACGGGCAATAATAATAACTTTGGCGACCGCGTGATTGTCGGCAATCCGGCGAATTTACAGTTGCAGAGTTTCACGATTGAAAATTGGGTTAAACGCTCCAGCGCGACGGTTGTGACGAATAATCCGGCGGGTTTTGATTCGGGAATTATGTTCGGTTACGGCTCAAACGGCTACACTTTCGAAATGCGTCCCGACGGTAGAATTATTTTGGGATTGTCCGGCATTTCAAATGTTGATTCGGGCGGCTTGAAAATCACCGATACCAACTGGCATCACGTCGCCGTAACGAAATCGGGCGACAGCGTGATTTTATACATTGACGGTACCGCCGTCGCGCCGCAAAGTTTCGGCGGACAGACTTTTCAGTTTACGACGAACGCGGCAATCGGCGCGCGCGGCGACAACATCGTGACCGACGCTTTTTTCGGCGCGGTTGACGAACTTTCAATTTACAGCCGCCCGCTTTCCGCCGCTGAGATTCAAACGATTTATAACGCGGGCAGTTCCGGTAAATGCAAATCGAAAACGAATGCGCGCATTGCGGATTTTGACGCTGACGGCAAAACCGACATCAGCGTCGTTCGTTCAGTGAACGGTGCTTTGAATTGGTATTATCTGCAAAGTTCCGGCAATCAATTCAGCGGCGTTGGCTTCGGCTCAACCGGTGATAAAATCGCTTCGGCTGATTTCGACGGCGACGGCAAAACCGACATCGCCGTTTTTCGTCCCTCGAACGGAACTTGGTATCTGCTCAGAAGTAGCCTTGGCTTTACCGGAATTCAATTCGGAGCGGCGGGCGACATTCCCGTGCCAGCCGATTTCGACGGCGACGGCAAAGCTGACATCGCCGTTTTTCGACCGTCAAACGGCACCTGGTATTATCTGCGAAGCTCCGACGGCGGTTTTCGCGCTGCGCAATTCGGCACAAGCGGCGATGTACCGATCAAAGGCGATTTTGACCGCGACGGCAAAGCGGATTTCGCCGTTTTTCGACCGTCAAACGGCACTTGGTATATTCTCCAAAGTTCCGACAACGGATTCAAAGCCGTGCAGTTCGGCACGAACGGCGACATCCCGATTGCGGCTGATTTTGATGGCGACGCGGGCGCGGACATCGCTGTTTTCCGACCGTCGAACGGCACCTGGTATTATCTGCGGAGTTCTGACGGCGCATTTGTCGGGGCGCAGTTCGGACAATCCGGCGATGTTCCGGCAGCTGGTGATTACGACGGCGACGGCAAAACCGATTTGGCGGTGTTCAGAAACGGAAATTGGTATATTCTGCGAAGTTTAAGCGGTCAATTTGCAGCGACTCAGTTCGGACTCGCTTCGGACACGCCCGTTCCGGCGGCATATCTGCCGTAAACGGTTTAATGGAATTTCAATGATAAAATCGGGCGCGAATTAGTTTCGCGCCCGATTTTTCGCCTGAGCATATAATTCAATTTCACGCCGCCAACTTATTTTTTTACAAGAATATTTCCGACTTGCGTGTCACATTTGCGCCCGAACTCTCGCGTTAGTAAATGAAGACACAAAGCGCGGGTTTCCCAGAGTATTGCAGAAGCGATTCGAGATGAATTGCTTTTGTAATACGAAATCGGCACTCGCGCCGAATATCAAAATTTTATTTGTGAAAAAAGGAAAAAAATATGCTCAAAAACAATCGCGGATTATTTATTCAGCTCATCGCGCTGACGCTTTTGCTGGCGATGTTCGTTCTGTTTCAAATGACTTTGCCGCACACGCAAATGTCTGTTTCGGCGGCGGCGAGCGACAGTTCGATGACTGTCAATCAACGACCATCACAATCGCCGGGCGATGATTTGACGATTAAAGAACAGGCGCGGGCGGCTTACGGCAAACTGCCTTTGAGTTTTGAGGCGAACAAAGGGCAAACTGCTTCAAAGGTGAATTTTATTTCTCGCGGCGCGGGTTATTCACTCTTTTTGCAGCCGAATGAAGCAGTTTTCGTTTTATCGAAAAATGGCAAACAAGCGAAAGTTAAATCAGCCGAGGCTGCAAAAGTCAAAACCGAATCGGCGGCACTGCGAATGAAACTCATCGGCGCGAATCCGGCGGCAAAGTCCGAAAGTGCCGGGGAGCAGACGGGCAAAGTCAATTATTTTATCGGCAGTGACCAGTCGAAATGGCGCACGAACATTTTGACCTTCGGCAGAGTCAGTTATAAAGCCGTCTATAACGGAATAGACGTAACTTATTACGGTAATCAGCAGCAGTTGGAATACGATTTTATCGTCGCGCCGCACGCCGATTACAAACAGATCAAATTGAATTTCGACGGCGCGAAGAAAGTCGAGATCGAAAAGGCGAGCGGCGACTTACTTTTATATACTAAATTGGGAATAATGCGCGAACATCAGCCAGTGGTGTATCAAACGATTAATGGCGAGCGGCAGAAGGTAGCGAGCCGGTATGTCAAACGCGGGAAAGAAATCGGCTTTGAAATCGGCGAATGCGACGCGAGTTTGCCGCTCGTGATTGATCCGACGCTCGATTATTCGACATATTTGGGCGGCAGCGGCAGCGATGTAAATAATGACATCGCGGTAGATTCAGCAGGCGGCGTATATTTGACCGGAAACACTACTTCGACCGATTTCCCGACAAAAAATCCGGCTCAGGCAAACTCTGGGGGCAGTAATGATTCGTTCATCACTAAAATCGCGGCAGACGGGAGATCACTCGTTTACTCAACGTATCTGGGCGGCAGCGACTTTGATGAAGGTCGAGGAATCGCGGTAGATTCAGCGGGCAATGCTTATGTTATCGGAAGAACCCGTTCGACCGACCTTCCAACCACACCAAATGCGTTTCAGACAACTTATGGCGGCGACAATACTGATGCGTTCGTCATCAAACTCGCGGCGGACGGCGGGTCGCTCATTTATTCGACCTATTTGGGCGGTCTCTACATTGATGACGGCTACGGCATCGCGGCAGATTCAGCGGGCAATGCTTATGTGACCGGATACACTCAATCAACTAACTTTCCGACGACTCCCAGCGCGTTTCAGACAACTCCCGGCGGTAATGGTGATGCGTTCATCACGAAACTGGCAGCAGACGGACGCTCGCTCGTTTATTCGACTTTGTTAGGCGCGAGCGATTCCGATGAGAGTAGAGGAATCGCGGTAGATTCGGCGGGGAATGCTTATATTATCGGCAGAACTCAATCAACCGGTTTTCCGACGACGCTTAACGCATTTCAAACCGTTTATGGCGGCGGCTTTAATGATTCTTTCGTCACAAAAATCGCGGCGGATGGACATTCGCTCATTTATTCGACTTATTTGGGCGGCAACAGTGCGGAATACGACAACGGCATCGCGGTAGATTCGGCGGGCAACGCTTATATTGCCGGAGAAACTTATTCGACCAACTTTCCGACGACACCCAATGCGTTTCAGACAAGCAAAGGCAGCGGTGCTGAGAATGTGTTTGTCACAAAACTTGCGACAGACGGACGCTCGCTTGTTTATTCGACATATCTGGGCGGCAACGGCAAAGATGCCGGCGAAGGAATCGCGGTAGATTCAGCGGGCAACGCCCATATTACCGGAATCGCTAACTCGACCAACTTTCCGACAACACCCAATGCGCTTCAGATAAGCTACGGCGGCAATACTGACGCGTTCATCACGAAACTCGCGGCAGACGGGAAATCACTCGTTTATTCGACATATCTGGGCGGCTCCGGCTTCGATGCCGGTGTGCGCCTCGCAATAGATTCAGCGGACAGTATTTATGTGACCGGAAACACTCAATCATTCAACTTTCCGACGACTCCGAATGCGTTCCAGACAAGCTACAATTATGGGACTGATGCCTTCATCACAAAGATCAATAATCTCGCGCCGACATCAGCGGGCGCGACAATCAGCGGGCGCGTGTTGACGGCAAACGGACGCGGCATCATCAATGTTCGTGTCTCTCTGACCGGTGCTAACGGGGAGACACGCGTTGCTCTGTCCAATCCGTTCGGCTATTACCGCTTTAATGAAGTTCCGTCAGGGGAGACTTACATTCTGAGCGCGAAGGCAAAGCGGTATCAATTCAGCCAGCCGACGCAGATTGTGTCATTGAACGAAGATTTGAGCGGCATTGATTTTACGGCGTTGGCGAATGTCCTGCCGTCGCCAATGCCGGAAAAAGGCTTGTTCAAATGAAGGCGCGGCGTAAATTGATGTTTTGAAATAGGCGACTCACGCGCCTCAGCGAGAACGCGACTAAAGGATGAAGGATAAAGGCGAAAGGAATTTTTTTACTTCATCCTTCATCCTTCATCCTTCATCCTTAGTCTGCCCGCGCGTAACGTCCGGCGGTTAAACTTTTCAGACCCGCTTCTAATTTTTCACGCCATCTACCATTCACGGAAAATCTGCGCCAACAGCCAAATATTGAGCGCGGCGATGATGACGGCGACAATATAACTTATGGTTTTGCGCGCCCGCGAATTGACGAATTCGCCCATTTTTAATTTATCGCTGGTAAACATTACGAGCGGGAAAACGGCGAAACTCAACTGCATACTCAATACGACCTGGCTGAGAATAAGCAGTTGCGTCGTTCCCTCCGCGCCGTAAAAAGCCGTCACGATGACGGCGGGAATGACCGCCATCGAGCGCGTAATCAAACGCCGCAGCCACGGACGAATGCGGATGTTCAAAAAACCTTCCATCACAATTTGTCCGGCGAGAGTGCCGGTCAGTGTTGAGTTTTGACCGGAAGCGAGCAGCGCGACGGCAAACAGCGTACTGGCACCGGAAACGCCGAGCAGCGGCGAAAGAAGCTGGTATGCGTCATTGATTTCGGCGACTTCAAAATTGCCGCTTTTATGAAACGTCGCGGCGGCGACAATGAGAATTGCCGCGTTGATAAAAAGCGCGAACATCAGCGCGACGGTTGAATCAATCGTCGCAAACTTAATCGCCTCGCGCTTGCCGTCGGGTGTGCGTTCAAACTGCCGCGTTTGCGCGATTGAAGAATGCAGATAAAGATTGTGCGGCATCACGGTCGCGCCCAAAATACCGACCGCGATATAGAGCATTTCGGGATTAGAAATAATTTCCGGCGACGGCACAAAACCGCGCAGAATGCCGCCGATGTCAGGGCGCGAAAAAAGTATCTCCGCCGCAAAGCAGATGCCGACCGTTGAAACCAGCGTGATGACAATGGCTTCGAGCCGGCGAAAACCGCGATTTTGCAGCAGCAGCAAAATCATTACGTCTAATGCCGTCAGCATCACGCCGTAAACGAGCGGAATGCCAAACAACAAATTAAGCGCGATTGCCGAACCGACAACTTCCGCCAAATCACAGGCGACAATGGCGATTTCGCAGAAAACCCACAGTATAAATGAAATTTTCGGCGAAAAATGATCGCGGCACGCCTGCGCCAAATCACGTCCCGTCACGATTCCCAATCGTAGCGCGAGACTTTGCAGAAGTATCGCCATCAGGTTTGAAATCATAATTACCGACAACAGTCTGTAATTAAACCGCGAGCCGCCGGCGATGTCCGTCGCCCAATTTCCAGGATCCATATAGCCGACGGCGATGAGATAGCCGGGACCGGAAAATGCCAGCAATTTGCGCCAAAAACCGGAGTTTTTCGGAACCGGCATTGACGCGTTGATCTCCGGCAAACTCGGCTGCTGATTATCGCTGCGCCAGCCGATCAGGGAAGTATTTTTGGAAACATTACTGTCCATAAAAAATTGTTATTTATTCTCGGAAGTCTGAAAATTTCCCGCGCGGTTCGGAATCGGGCTGCCGTGCGGACAGGTTTTCGGAAAACCCAAAAGCGCGTCAATCCTCATTTCAAATTCGGCGGAAATATGATGTTCAAGCCGTTCGGCTTCGGCGTGAACCGCGTTCGGAAGATAATTCAGAATTTTCGTCAAAAATAATTCCAGCAGACGATGGCGGCGAACGATCCGAATCGCCACGGCGCGCCCCTTTTCTGTCAAAAGAACGCCGTAGTAAGGCGTGTGGGTAACGAGCGACTGACGCTCCATCTGCTTGAGCATTCGGGAAACGGCGGGCGGGCTGACCTGTAATTTTTCGGCTAAATCGCTGGTCGTCGCTTCCTGCCGCCCGTCGTCCGCGCCGCACTCCGAAAGCATCCAGATCGCTTTTAGGTAATCTTCCTTGGAAGCCGTAACCTTGTTTGATTTCTTCACCGTCATAAAATTTAACTATGGTTAAATTTTAGCCGAAAAAAAATCCGACGGCAAATCGGATACGGAAAATTATCGCCGTCGGCGGAAAATTCGTTTTTCGTCTAACTCTCTACGGAAAAAGCCGTTACGTCTTGGTAAACGTAACGGCTTCTAAAATTGAATGGCGGAGCCGACGGGACTCGAACCCGCGACCTCCAACGTGACAGGCTGGCGTTCTAACCAACTGAACTACGACTCCGCATTGGAAATTCCAGATTCAAGATTCCAGACTAATTTGGAATTTTTGATTTGGAATTTGAAATTTTCAAACTTTGGTGGGTACGAAGGGACTCGAACCCCTAACTTCCTCCTTGTAAGGGAGGCTGTCTACCAATTGACGTACGTACCCGAAACACTTTTTATCGAATATACTTTGGCACGCCGGCTAAGTTGTTTTCAAAAAAACGCGCCGCTTAAACTTAACGGCGAATTGCAATGCTACGAAAAATCAGGTGCGGATGTCAAGTTCAGAGTAAATAAATTTATTGGGCATCGCGCGATAAATTTGATTCTCGCGCTTGTCCATCATCTGAACGCGGCTTTGTTAAATTAACGCCGATTTTACTTTTCGTTGTATTTCAAAATCAAGCCGCCGAAACCGACTATCCAGCCCTGGCGTTCGATAAAAAAAATCTTTTCGAGTTTGCGGCTGGATTTGATATTCTCCGAAGTCCAGATATTTCCCGCCGTAAAGGTGTGCAAAACCGTTCCCACGTCGCCGATTGCCCAGCCTTCCGCCGTGTTATTGAAGAAAACATCGGTTAAAGTGGTATTGACCGGCGAATTTTGCGCGCGCCAGAATTTTCCGCCATTAACCGTCTGGTAGATTTTGCCGTCGCCGCCGACCGTCCAGCCGGTTTTAGGATTGATGAAGAACAAAGAATTTAGTTTGACATCAGATTTTCCCGCGACGGCTGCCTGATTCCAGCTAACGCCCGCGTCTTCCGTGAAAATTATCGTGCCGCCCGCGCCGACTATTGTGCCGCGCGAATCACCGTTAAAAATGCCGTTGAGCATTAAATACCGCAGCGGCAAAACACTTTTTTGCCACGTTTTTTTATCGTTCTGCAACACGAAGATCACGCCGGCTTCGCCGATTGCCAAACCTAAACCGTTATGATTAAAGAAAATTCGGGTAATTCGTTCACGCCCGCTGCCGGTGAAATTCGTGGTGTCCCAGCTTAATCCGCCGTCGGAAGTTTTCAGCAGATATGAAGACGCGTTTGCGCCGCGCGCGTAAATATTTCTTTCACACAGCAGCCAGCCGTTGTTTTCGTCGGAAAAATAAACCTGACGAAAAGTATCTTTGGTAAAATCAACAGTATTTTTCCAAGTTTTGCCGCCGTCCGCCGTTGCCAGCAGCGTGCCGTCGCTGCCCGCCGCCCAGCCTTTGTTTTCGTTGATGAAATAAATGTCGTGAAGCCACGCCAGCGTGTTTGATTCCTGTTTTACCCAATCAGCTTTCGCCGTCTGAAAACACGCCACAAAGAGCAGTAAGGTCAAGATGTTTTTCATTAAACTCATACTAAAAATGCAGATTCCAGATTTCAAATCGAAAGAAATTTTACACGTCGGAATATATGGATTTAAAATCTGGCATCTGGCATCTGGAATTGTTCTAAAAAGGACTGCCGAAAAGCAGGCGAACGATGCTTAATTTGCCGATCACATCCAGCACCGCGTCCACTTTTTTGATCTTATTGCCAGGCACAATCACCTGATCGCCCGGAACCAAATAGACCATTTCCGCATTGCCGCGCGCCATCTCTTCCATATTTATCGTCAGCGGCGTGATGCCGTTTGCCGTCTGGCGATAAATCGTTATCTTTTTTTTGTCGCCGGTGCGAAGAATGCCGCCCGCTTCGACTATCGCTTCATAAACGCTCAACCGCCGCTCCATCAGCTTTACGCCCGGCTGCGCGACATCGCCCAAAACGCTGTATCGCGCCGAACCGACTTTATCGAGCGTAATCGTAACTTTCGGATCAATAATATATTCATCGAGTTTTTTGGTGATTTCGTCCTGCACCTCTTCAATCGTTTTGCCGCCGACAAACACGCCTTCACGAATCAGCGGATAGGAAATCTTCGCCGTCGGCGGAATATTAATCGCCGTTTTGCAGTAATCCGGGCATTGTCCGAACACTTCAATCGAGATCACATCCTGCGGTCCGAGCCGATATTCCTTCAGATAATTATTGTAATAAGGAATAATCGCCGATTCGTCCTCACTCGATTCTTCCTGCCGGCGGCTCGCTTCGTCTTTTTTGTCCGGCTGTTCGGCGGACGGTTCGACGCTTTCCGGCGCATCTAATTTTTTTACTTCATCTTCGGCGGAGGGAGCAGCGGATTTTACATTTTTCTGATTTTTTGCCACACTCTCACGCTTTTTCGGCAACGTCCGCTGCGCCGAAACTCCGAGCGAAAAAATTAAAACGCCGACTAAAATCAAACCGACGCTTTTTGCTAACTTGACTGCTTTCATATTTCTTTCTCCGTTCAAATAAACGCCTATCTAATTTCTTATTCCAGATTTTTATGCTGCTGAAATGACGGACAATCCCCGATTTGGAATCTGTAATCTGGAATTTAGAATCTGTAATCTGGAATCTTCAATTTACCTTCCGCCCCTGCTGAAAAGAACGGTTTTTACCGTTTCAAAAACAATAATTAAATCAAGTGCCAGACTTTGATTTTTGATGTAATACAAATCGTACTGCAATTTGCACCGCGCGTCTTCGACCGACGCGCCGTATGGATGTTTAATCTGCGCCCAGCCCGTTAATCCCGGCGCGGTCAGATGACGATGCTCGTAAAACGGAATTTCTTCGGCGAGCTGCGAAACGAAATGCGGTCGCTCCGGGCGCGGTCCGACAAAACTCATTTCGCCTTTGATGATGTTCCAAAACTGCGGAATTTCGTCCACGCGAATTTTGCGAATAACGCGCCCGACGCGCGTCGTGCGGTCGTCGTCGGTCGCTGCCCAAATCGGCTTGCCGTCTTTTTCCGCATCGGTTTTCATCGAGCGAAACTTGATGACCTGAAATGTTTTCCCGTTTTTCCCGACTCTTTCCTGATTATAAAAAACCGGACCTTTGGAATCTATTTTCACCAGTATCGCGGTCAGCGCGGCAATCGGCAGCGAACAGAGCAAGCCGGTGAGAGCCAATGAACGGTGAATCAATTCGCGGGAAAATGTTTTCAGATGCGTGTCGCGGCTGCGCCCGCCAAAAATCAACCACGACGGGCGCACCATATCAATATGCACCTGTCCGGTGACGCGTTCAAAAAATGAAGTGCATTCTTCGATATTGACATTGCCCGCCAAACTCATTTTCAGCAGCGTTTCGGTCGGAAAAGTTCCGCGCCGTTCGCGGACGGCGATGACGACTCGATTGATTTTTTCCCGTTTGATGATTTCTTCGAGATCGTCGGCGCAGCCGATTAATTTTATTTTGGGCGATACTTCCTCCACTTTAGTTCCGTTTTCCGTCACAAATCCGACGATGCGATAGCCCGCGTCGCGTCTTTCCCAAACCGATTCCGCCGTATCCTGCGCGGCGCGTCCGGTGCCGAAAATCAAAATTTTCTCGCCGATGTCAGGATGCCCGGTCAAATAATGAATCAGCATTCGCCACGTTAAAAGCAGAATCAGTACGACCGGAACCGCGATGACCGAAACGCCGCGACCGATAAACAGCGGCGGAATAAAATAAAATATGAAAGCCAGCAGCGTCCAGGCGATGCCGAGAGCCTGCACCAGACCGAGCATCAGCTCGCGCCGGTTGCCCATCACGGTAAAATCGTAAAGATCGTAAAAATAAAAAATCAACAGACACAGCAGAGTGGCGAGAGTGATTTTTGACCAGCCGTTTCTTTCATTCAGTTCATTCGCCGCTCCGTCTATTCCCAGCCGCAGATATAACGCCAGAACGATGCCGCCGTAAACAATCGCGGCATCGGCAAGAATCAGCCATAACGTGCGTGAAGTAAATCTGGTTCCGACCATCGGTTAATTAATGACGATTAAAAAATTTCAAATGACATTACCGGTTTGTCCGATTTTGACATTTGTGATTGAATATCTAGGCTCTCAATCGGCGATTGGCGTTGTAATATCCGTAATTATAATGTGTTTCGTCCAAAACATCTTCGCTTTCATTCAGCACCACGCCCAACATTCGGTCGCGGGGAAGCGTTTCGAGAATATTTCCAACTGTATTGTAGCGGGTTTTTCCGGCGCGAATAACGAGCATCGCGCCGTCGGCTTGGTTAATCAGCAAAGTCGCATCGGTAAAAATGCCGAGCGGCGGCGCGTCAATGATGATGTAATCAAACATATCACGCGCCTGACGCAGTATTTCCCTGAATTTGGGTCCTGAAATCAATTCCGCCACATCGTTCCGCGCTTCGCCGCCCGGCAGAAAATGCAGTCCGGCGGGTTCCAGTTTGATGATTGATTCGACGAGCGTCGCTTTGTCCGAAAGGATGTCGGAAAGTCCTTTATCCGCATCAATTCCCAGATAATCGCTCAAACTCGGCAGTCGCAGATCGCTGTCAATAATCAACGCTTTGATGCCGTCGGTTTGCGCCAGCATCCACGAAAGATTCAGTGCCGTAATTGATTTGCCTTCGCTCGCATTGATGCTGGCGACGACGATTGACTGTAATTTTTGACGCTGGCTTTTGTGGAGAATCTGCGTTCGCAGACCGCGATATTCTTCGCAGTAATTTGAATTGGGATGCGTGATGGCGACGAGGCGCGGCTCAACGCGTTCAGCTTCGACTTCCCACCTGATAAATTCAGGCAGAATGTTTTCTGCGACACGCGTTGAGCCGACAGCGTTCAAAGTTGCCCCGGCAGTGATTTTCGTTTCCATCTCAGGGAGTGCCTTCCCGATTAATGAATCCGACTGCCCATTGAACGCCAAACTTGGGGTGCCGATTTTGATGTCCGGCTTGGTGAAAAGTTCCGGCTCGTGATTGGCGCGCCGCTCGTTTTTGTTAAACGGCACGACGTTCCCCGCAAGCGGAGTTTCCGGTTCGCCGGACTGTTCCGCCTGCTTTTTCTGTAATGCTTTAAGGATACTCATAAAGATTCAACATTGAAAGTTTAAGATCAAAAATTCAGGATTTGAGAGAGATTCTGTCTCAAATTCTGTTTGAGAATTAATAAAAGCCGCCGATTTCGCCGATTTCCAAACTTATTTCGTCATCTAAATTATTGCTCGGACGCGGAATCGGACTGCCGTTTCCGTTGTTTCCGGCGGCGACCGGAGAGCTGAATTTTCTGGATGTCTGCGCTTCGCCGCTTCTTTGATGACTCCATAATTCTTCACGCGCTTCCGCCGTCAAAACTCTGGCGGAATTAACCGGCTCCGGCATCCGGTCGGATGTCGAAAGCGCGCCGCCGCGCGGCAGCAAATCGAGATTATCGGCAACTTCTTCGATGATTTGTCTGCCGATTATTTGTTCGCCCGAAGCGTATCCGGCGAGCATCGCGTTATCGCATAAGTTATTTATTTGGCGCGGAATGCCTTCCGAACACTGATAAATAAAATCAATCGCGCCGGGCGTAAAAACATTCGGCTGAGTTGAACCGGCGATCAAAAGCCGTTCGGTGATGTATCGCTCGATTTCGTCAACATTCGGCAGCGCGTGCATTTTGCACCGCAGCGCGACCCGCTGTTTCAGTTGGCGCAGATTCGGCTGGTTGAGTTTTTCGCGCAGTTCGGGCTGTCCGGTCAAAACTATTTGCAGATGTTTGGCATTGTCCGATTCAAAATTCATCAGCAAACGAATTTCTTCGAGAACGTAATCCGACAATTCGTGCGCTTCGTCAATGATTAAAACGGTGCGAAGACCGCGAGCGTGCCGCGCCTCTAAAACTTTGCCCATTTCCGACAGCAGTTCGGCTTTATTGTTCCAGTCTTTAATGCCGAGCATTTGCGTGACGTGGTGATAAAATTCGTCAATCGAAAGGCGCGGATTAAAGACATACGCCGCCAAAACGCTCGAATCTAGACGGCGCAGAATCCAGCGCAGTGCGGTAGTTTTTCCTGTTCCGACCTCGCCCGTCAGCACAATCAAACCTTTCGCGTTCTCCAGTCCGTAGTAAAGACTCGCCAAAACTTCGTTGTAGCTCGGCGTGAAAACCAGAAAACGCGGATCCGGCGTAAGCGTGAACGGGTTGTCTTCCAATCCAAAAAATTCCTTATACATAATTTTATCTGCTCCAGATTCCAGATTTGCCTTCCAATTTGGAATTTTGAAATGTTAGGAAACCACGCGCTCAAAGATGCGGGTTTTTTCCAGTGCGATGATGATTAAAGGAATCATCCCGACGGCGACGGCGATTCCGGTCAAAACTTTCAGCCAGTAAGAACGCTTCTGCCAGGTTTTTTCGCGGTGCGACAAAAGCGGCGGCACGGATGCCAGAATCGGAAGTCCGGTGTAATGTTTGGCATCTTCGATATTTTGAATCTTGAGAACGCGCGGCAATTCAAACGCCGCCGCCAACAACAAACCGAGAAATAACCCGATGCCCGCGCCCATCGCCGTCAGCACCGCCCGTTTCGGCGCGACCGGCGACGACGGCAGATTCGCCGCGTCCTGCACGCGAATCGTTTCGCCCTGCGCGTTCTGTTCGCGGTCAACCTGCAAACTCGCGTCGTTGCGCTTTTTCAAATAATCGTCATAAGTCGTTTTTGCCGATTGATATTGATTAGTGATGCCTTCGAGCGCGACTTTGACGTTTGGAATCGTATTGATTTTCGTTTCCAGCATCGAAATTTGTCCGGCATTTTGCTGTATTTCCTGATCTTTATATTTCAACTGTTCATCAATCTGGGTGGTTTGGCTTTCAGCTTTCTGTTTTTCGATTTGCAGATTTTGCTGTTGCATCTCGGCTTTTCTCGTCCCGGCGGCGGTCGCGCTTTTAACCCGCGCCTGCGTATTTTTTTTCAAAGCGTCCAATTCATCGTTGACTTTATCAATGTCATTCTGCGCTTTGATTACGTCGGGATGCTTTTCGCGCAGCGTTAATTTGAGATTTTCCAGTTTCGCCGTTAATTCCGCGCGTTTTTGAACGAGTTGCGCGTAAGCGGGCGTGTCTTCGATGCGCGTCGCGTCGCTGACGGCGGCTTGAGTTTCCTTGTCGCCGAAATCTTCGATCAGGCGCGCCTGACTGTTGAGCGTGCGAATGCTGTCGTTGAGCCGACCTTTTTCCGTGAACAGCATTTCTTTTTCCTTTGAAATGGTATCTTCGCGCTGCCGCAAACCCTGTAGCTGCGCGATCAAACCCTGCGAAGATTCGGGCAGCGTGTCCACATTCTGCATCATTATTTCAAGCCGCTGTTTTTCCAGCGCGTCGAGCGTTCCTTTCGCCTGATTGACCTGATTGTCGAGAAATTCGCGCGTCGTTTCCGCCGTTTGCGTCGAAGCGAGAATCTGCGCGTTGACATATTTGCTGGCGAGTTCCGCCGTTACGTTGCGCGCCGCTTCCGGCGAACGGTCGCGGTAAGTCAACTTAAAGGAGGCGACTTTGCGGTCGTCCTCGCTTCTTTCCGGCTCGACTACAATATTTTTGAACATTTTTTCGATAATCAGTTCAATCGGTACGCCCGCGCTGCGTTCGAGTTCAAAAAGATTATATTTCGCAATCATCGGCTCTAGAGTTTTGCGGCTCAAAACTTCGGTATTGATCGTTTGCAGACGCTGCGATAAATCTTCGTCGGTCAGCGATTGAACAACTTTGTCGGAAATCGTCGGCGGTTTGACGATCAAAACCGTTTTCGATTCGTAAACGCTCGGTAATCTTTGGACAACGTAGCCGATTGCCGCCGTCATTGTCAGAATCGGCAGCAGAATCAGCCATTTGCGCCGTTTCAGCATCCCGATAAATTCGCCTGCGGTTCTTTGTCTAAATTCTACGCTCATCTTTATTTTTCCTGAAGATTTATTAGTTGTTTTTTAGCTGCTGATTAAATTCTTTTTCCGTTTCGGTTTTTTGATCCCGATTAAAAAACCACCGCAGAATCATTGCCAAAATAATCAGGATAATTCCGAAAAAAAATAGACCAGTTGTTTCAGGCACAAATCCGAAGAGGAGATTTGCATTAGTTATATCAATTAAGAATGTTGTCATTTTAACTTCCCCTGTTTGCAGTCGCTTAGAACTGCTTTTAAGCGCGAACGGAAAATAATTCGTTTTATTAACATCGTTCGTCGCGGGCGATTCTGATTATCGCGTCCGTTTAAACCAACTTTATCAATCTGCCGAAATTGTAATTTATCGTTTATTTAGTCCGACTCTAATTTCGGAGCCGAGCAAAATTACAATCCGGCAAGCAGGTTTTTCGCCTGTTGAGTTTCCGACTCACTCAAATTTTGTCCGTTTTGCAAAGAACTTTCGATTTCTTTGCGTGCCGCCGCTTTGTCGCCAGCCGCCGCTAGCACCGTCGCCAGTCGCACACGATATGCTGCCGTCGGCGGCTGTCCGCGACGATTTGTTTCGGCTGCATCCAGCATCACCGCTTTTTTTAATTGCTCGACGGCGGTTGAATAAAGTCCTTTCTTGTAATAAATCCAGCCGAGCGTGTCGTAAAAACCGGCGTTATTCGGGTTGCGATCAACTGCCGTCTGCGCCAGTTTTAAGGCTTCATCCAAATTTCCCTGATTGGAGGCGATCAGCCACGCCAGATTGTTGGACGCAATCGGCGTGTTCGGCGTTATTTCCAACGCCTGGCGGTAGTAATTTTCGGCTTGCGCCGCATTTCCGCGTCCGTCCTCCAGTATTCCGAGCAATGTATAGACGGAAGCGGAAGGTTTCTTTGCATTCGCGGCGTTATATTGTTCGACGGCTTGATCGGTTTGGTTTCGCGCCGCCAGAAGCGAAGCGTAAGCTGAATATGCCGGCAGATAATTTTCGTCCAGTTCAATCGCGGTTTTGAGTTCGGCTTCGGCGGACGGAACATCTTTCCGCGCCATAAAAACGTCTGATTTCAAATAATGTAAAGCTGCCGAAGCGTCCGCCCGTCCGTTTTCGGCGGTAAGCGCGCCGTCAATTTTCGCGGCTGCCCGGTCAAATTGATTTTGTTCGATTAAAATATTGACTAAACCGCTGAGAGCATCAAAATTTTTCGCGTCCGCCGTCAAAGCCTTTTCATAAAGATCGGACGCTTGCGCGTAATTGTTTTCAGCGATGGCGACTTTTGCCAGATTGACCGATGCGGCGGAAGACGAAGGCGACAGCCGCGCGACTTCCTGCAAATCGGCGCGTGATTCGGCAAGTTTGCCGAGTTCCAAAAACGCCAGACCACGCGCCGTTAAAGCGCGGGAACGCAGTTCTTCCAAATCTCGCGCGTCGTTTTCAGCGTTCGGAAAAGCGTGTTTCGCCGCTTCGAGCAGTTCGTTTGACTGAAGCAGAGCGTTTTCCGGCGCGTTTTCCAGAAAACTTGTTTGAATGATTAAAAGTTTCGCGCGGAGAAAATCCGGGTGATATTTTTCCAGATCGCCGATAAACGCCCGCGCCTGGTCAATTTGTCCGAGCGCAAGCCGCGCCTGTGCCATATAAAAAAGCGCGTTTTTCTGACTCGGCTGTTTTTTCAAAACTTCTTCCAAATCCGCAATCGCTTCATCGGCTTTATTTTCCTGAAGTTTGAGGCGCGCGCGCAGCAGCAGTGCTTCCGCGTCGTTGTTGTTTAATTTGAGAAGTTCACTGACCTGTTCGTCAACTTTTTGATTTTCCCGGCGTTCGAGATAAATTTCCGCCAGACGGTAACGGGCGCGGGCATACTCGGGAAATTCAGCAACGATTGCGCCGAAAACTTTCAGCGCGTCATCTTCACGACCGGCGGCGGCGTAAAAATTCGCCAGTTCAAGACGACTTTCGGGACTGTTGCCCTGAAGTTGGACAATTTGTTTGTAAATCGCTTCGGCTTTCTCAAATTGTTTCTGAGCGAGATAAAATTTGGCAAGCGTTTCACGCACCGCAACATCCTGCGGAGCAACGGCAATCGCTTTGGTAAACTGCGCTTCCGCTTCGTCAGCGCGGTCTTCGTAATCGAGAAATCTGCCGTATTCGAGATAACCCGCCGCGCTGTTCGGGTTGACGGCAATCGCTTTTTGAATGGTTTTTTCCGCCTCGTCCGTTTTCTTTATTTTCATAAAGTAACGCGACAGGCTCAGATAAGATTCGATGCGGCGCGGGTCGAGCGCAATGGCGTGGTTGAGAACGCTCAAAATTTCCGGTTCGGGTTTTCCCTGAACCGCCAGCAAATCTGCTTTTAAGATATGACCTTCGACAAAGTTCGGGTCGCGGGCGAAAACATCTTCGAGAATTTTGGCGGTTTCATCAGTTTGCGGCGGCTGCGCTGCCAGATAATAGCTGCCGAGTTTGACTTTGGCTTGAAGATTATCCGGGCTGAGTTCGGTGACGCGGCGCAGTTCATCAACCGTTTCGTAGAATTGTCCGAGACTTTCATTTGCCCGCGCCAATCCCCAATGCGCGTCCGCCGAATTTTTGTCAATATCGGCGGCGGCGCGAAATTCCATCACGGCTTCCTGAAATTTGTGCTGCTGTAAATATTCTTCGCCGCGAGAAAGATGTTTTTGGGCAGATTGGAAACTACAGGAAACAACGCAGAAAAGACTGCCGCCGAGCAGAACGGCAGACAGAAAAAATCGAAAAAATCGGCACTCTTTATATCGCATTTTTATAAACGGAATTTTTCTTACAATTCAGACGGAATTTTTTCGCCGCGCGTTCGTTGACCATCGGGGCATTGACAGTCGAAGAAATTTTAGCGAAAAAACTCTTTTCAACTTTTCAAAAAGGGCAAACTTTTTGAGCGGTTTTAAGAAAATTCGATATTATATTTCAAAATTCACCTGAAAAATTATTAGCTTAACTTTTCAAAGCCGACAAATTTTGTCGGCTTATAAAAAAAACAGCTAATCAAATACAAATTTCAGAAAAATTTTATTTTATGTTCTGTTGGGCAGAAATATACAAAACATTTACTTCCGACACCATTGAAAAGCTGATGTCGGGTTTCTCAATTTGTGCGAATTGAAGTGATTATACGATAAATTCGCTGAAAATCAAGCGAAATTTCAACTCGCAAATAATTTGGCGGCAGTGAGCAAAGTTTTGTTATAATTTTAAGGATTGCGGAATTTCGCTGTCATTGTCCGTTTGCCTGATAAGGGAAATGAATTCAACTTCGATCAATACTAAAAAGAATTGGCAGCCGCTTCTGACAGCGGCGGCGTTGGTTTTTTTGTATGCGGCGGTTTTGAATAAACTCGCCGCTGATTGGTGGACGGACGACAATTATTCACACGGTTTATTGGTTCCGTTCGTCATCGGTTATATCATTTGGCTTGAATTCGACAAATTAAAATCCGCGCGCCGCACGCCGCAAATATGGTTGGGCGGCGGTTGTATTTTGTTTGCGCTGCTGATGCTTTTGGGCGGCACGCTCGGCGCGGAACTCTTTACGCAGCGCATTTCGCTGGCGGTGATGCTCGCCGGAATCGTCATTTATTTCTGGGGCGCGAATCTTTTGAAATGGCTTGCCGTTCCGTTCGCCCTCCTGCTGCTGGCGATTCCGATTCCGCAGATTATCTTTAATAAAATCGCGTTTCCGCTGCAAATCTGGGCTTCGCAGATGGCAATTTGGGGCATTCGGTTCTGTGAAGTCGCTTCGGTCAGAAAGGGCAACGTCATTGAAATTCTGCCGCGCGGCGCGACGCAGATCATCGCGCTCGAAGTCGTCGAAGCGTGCAGCGGCATTCGTTCGCTGATGACGCTCATCACGCTGGCGTTGGTTTTAGCTTATTTTACACGCGGGAAAAAGTCGAAAAGCGCGGGATTTTGGGAAAATCTCGATTTTGGGCGCACCGTTGTTTTAATGCTTTCGGCGTTTCCGATTGCGATTTTTACCAACGCGGCGCGGGTGACGGCGACCGGAGTTTTAACCTATTATTACGGCAAACAGGCGACCGAAAGCGTCTGGCACGAACTTTCCGGCTGGCTGGTTTATCTCGCGGCACTTTTGATTTTACTCGCGCTCAATTTCGGACTGAAAAAGATTCCAAATTCCAGACTCCCAATGTCGGATTCCAGATTCCAGATTCCAGATTCAGAGACTAAAAACCAAAAACGAAATACCAATAACCAGATACTGTTGCTGCTTGCCGCATTGCTGGTCGGCGGCGTTTTTATCAATTGGTTTGCCGGACGCGGCGAGGCGGAAGTCGAGCGCGTAAATCTGACGCAAATTCCCGCGCAGCTTGGCGAATGGCGACAGAAAGGAGGCGAAATTCGTTTTGACAAACAAACCGAAAGCGTTCTCCGCGCCAGCGATTATATGATGCGTGAATATGCTCTGCCCGACGGACGACCGGCGAATTTATATGTCGGTTATTACGCTTCGCAGCGGACGGGCGCGACTTATCACAGTCCGCAAAATTGTCTGCCGGGCGCGGGTTGGGAAATGAAGCGACCGAATACCATCGAAATTAAGACACCGACGGGTAAAAAATTTCAGGCGAACTGGTTTATCGTCGTCAACGGCGATTACAAAGAAGTTTTAATTTATTGGTATCAAGGTCGCGGGCGCGCCGTCGCCAGCGAATATCAGGACAAAATTTACACGGTGTGGGACAGCGTAACGCGCCGCCGAAGTGACGGCGCGATGGTACGCGTGATGACGAGCGTCGGCAATTCCGAACCGGAAGCGACCAAAGCTGCCGCCGATTTAGCCGCGCAAACCGCCGATCAATTGTCCGAATTTGTTCCCGATTGACAAAATTTTCAATCGAATCAAACTAACCACTCGTTTAGCGACAGGCTTGCCCGAAACCGCCATCGGCAAATACGATATTTTTTAAGTTTCAATACGAAAACGTTCGCCGCCCGCCGCGAAATTGAGCCGATTGTTATGTTTGAAAGCTAATTATCCGTTTAGGAAATGATTAAAGCAGAACTCAGAAAAATAAATCTCGCCAGACAAAAATCGCTTTCGGCAGCGGAAAAAAAACAAAAAAGTAGGCAAATTACGGATAGCTTTTTTCGGACGTTTGCTTTGATCGAAGTTCAATATTTGCATTGTTTTACGGCGATTGAGAAACATAATGAAATTGACACATCACTGATTTTCGAGCGGGTTCGGCGCGAATTTCCGCGCCTTCAAATGCTCGTCCCGCGCGTCAATTTTGGCGGCGGCAAAATCGAAAGCGTGAAGATTACGCGTGAAACAAAGCTGGAGAAAAATATCTGGCAAATTGATGAACCGATTGCCGGTGAAATAATCGAAGCGCGCAAAATTGACGCGGTTTTAGTTCCGCTTTTGGGTTTTGACGAAAAAGGTTTTCGCGCCGGTTACGGAAAAGGATTTTACGATAAGTTTTTGAAAATCTGCCGCGCGGATTGTCTGAAAATCGGCTTGAGTTATTTCGCGCCGATTGAGAAAATCTCCGATGTCGAAAATTTCGATGTGAAGCTCGATTTTTGTCTAACGCCTGAAAAAGTTTGGCAGTTTTAATTTGGATTTAAACCGCAATCGGCGCGGCAATTGATTTGTGCGATTGATAATTAGCAATCTCGAAATCTTCAAATTGATAATTGAAAATCGAGTCGGGTTTGCGTTTCAAAACCAATTTCGGCAGCGGAAAAGGTTCGCGCAACAACTGCGTTTTCACCTGTTCGAGATGATTCAGATAGATATGACAATCGCCGCCCGTCCAGATAAATTCGCCGACTTCCAAATCACACTGCTGCGCGACCATCTGCGTTAAAATCGAATAAGACGCGATATTATACGGAACGCCGAGAAAACTGTCGGCTGATCTCTGATACATTTGACACGAAAGTTTGCCGCCGGAGACGTAAAATTGAAAAAGCAGATGACACGGCATCAACGCCATCTCAAAAAGTTCGCCGACGTTCCACGCCGAAACGATCAGCCGCCGCGAATACGGATTTCGTTTGATTTCAGCAATTACGTCGGCGATTTGATTGATGACGCTGCCGTTTTTGGTTTCCCATTTCACCCATTGTTTGCCGTAAATCGGACCCAAATCGCCTCTTTCGTTCGCCCATTCGTCCCAGATCGTCACTTTATTTTCATTTAAATATTTAACATTCGTATCGCCTTTTAAAAACCACAAAAGTTCGTGAATAATCGAGCGAAAATGCAGTTTTTTGGTCGTCACGGCGGGAAAACCCGCGCTTAAATCAAAACGCATTTGATAACCGAAAACGCCGATTGTGCCGACTCCGGTGCGGTCGCCGCGCGTCGTTCCGGTTTCTAAAATGTGGCGCAGAAAATCTTGATATTGTTTCATCGTTTGTTGAAAATTAAACTTAAAGTTACCATATTGAAATCGTAAATCGTAAATCGTAAATTGTGAATCGTAAATTTTTCGCCATCTACGATTCCCTAAAAGTTATGTCAAATAAATTGGAAGTCAGTTTTAATTCGCCGCAATGCGGCTGGATGTCAATCGGTTTCGATGACGGCGCGAGCGAATTTCACACGACGACGGCGCACGCGCCGCACGAACGCGCTTTGTCTGAATTATTGCAGATTTTATCGGATTTGCCGGACGAAAATTCGGCGCGAACTGAATACGTTTTGCAGTGGAATCGTGACCCGGAAGAGTTTGATTTTCGTTTTTTCAAAGAAGGCGCAAATGTGCTGCTGGAAATTTATCAATATCCGACCGAAGAACGCGAAACGAACGAACGCGAACTCGTCTATTCGCATCGCGGACGAATAGCTGATCTTTGCCAAACGTTCGCCGAAACCTTTAATCAGCTTTACGCCGACCGCGAAACCGACGAATTTGAATTCAACTGGCGGCAGCCGTTTCCGATTCGTGAATTTGAGGAATTTAAGAGCAAATTTGCGACAAATGAGCGTGAATTGGACAAATAAAATACATTTTTAATGAAAGAAAAACTTTTAGATTTGCTCGCCTGCCCAAGCTGCGGCGGCGATATTTTGTTGGCTTACGCGAGCAAATACGAAGAAAAAGAAATTATCGAAGCCGTTTTGACGTGCCGCAAATGTTCGCGCGAATACAGCGTGACGCGCGGCGTTCCGCGGTTTGCGGCGCTTGATAAACTGGAACAGGACAAAGCCGAAACCGCGTCGAATTTCGGCTGGCAATGGACGCATTTTACGCAGGAAGATCAACAATACGCCGAACAATTTTTGGGCTGGCTGCAACCGGTAAAAAAAGATTTTTTCAAAGATAAAATTATTCTCGAAGGCGGCTGCGGCAAAGGCAGACACACGACTTTGGCGGCGCATTGGGGCGCGAAAGAAGTCGTCGGCATTGATTTGAGCGCGGCGGTTGAAACGGCGTTTACCGCAACGAAACATTTGCCGAACGCGCACATCGTGCAAGCCGATATTTACAAATTGCCGTTCAAACGCGCGTTTGATTACGCCTTTTCGGTCGGCGTTCTGCATCACACGCCCGACCCGCAAAAATCTTTTGTGTCGCTCGCCTCAAAAGTGAAAAAAGGCGGCGCGATTTCGGCGTGGATTTACGGCGCGGAAAA
This sequence comes from Pyrinomonadaceae bacterium, assembly GCA_965217575.1. Lineage (GTDB taxonomy): Bacteria > Acidobacteriota > Blastocatellia > Pyrinomonadales > Pyrinomonadaceae. The sequence goes on from OZ244558.1 coordinate 3,958,773, forward strand.
TAACGAATGGATCACGAGTTACGTTGACCCGATTCGCACGGGTTTCACTTCAAAAATGAAACAGCCGACGCTTTATCAGCTTTCAAAACTGCCGACGCTCGGCGTTTTTCTCGCTTCAAAGTTAATTTATAAACCACTTAACAAAACTTCAAAACCGCTCGCCGCCAAACTTTTTTACAACGATTATCTCAATCATCTTTCGACTTTCGGCTGGCGCGAACAGCATAATATCGTCTTCGATCATCTGGTCGCGCCGACGGCGTTTTATATTTCCAAAGACGAATTTGAAAGTTGGTGGAAAGAAATCAACGCGGATGAAGTCGAAATCGTCTGGCATAATCAAAATTCGTGGTGCGGCTTCGGGAAAATTGAAAAATAAATATCGCGGAAGCGTCAAAAACGCGCGTATTAAACTGGTAATAATAAAATGGCGGAACACATCTTAAAACGTGAATTGATTTTGGATTTGCCGATTGAAAAGGTTTTCGATTTTTTCGCCGACGCGGGAAATCTGGAGCGCATTACGCCGCCGGAACTTAATTTTCAGATTATCTCGCCGCAGCCGATTGATATAAAAAAAGGCGCGCTGATTGATTATCAATTAAAACTGCGCGGCGTGCCTTTGACCTGGAAAACCGTTATTTCGACGTGGAATCCGCCGCGCGTTTTTGTGGATGAAGCTCTGAAAAGTCCTTATAAACAATGGATTCATCGCCACACTTTTACCGAACTCTCCGCCAATGAAACTCTAATTGAAGATGAAGTGAAATACCGTTTGCCGCTCGAACCGCTGGGCGATTTGGCGCACTGGTTTGTCCGGCGGGAACTGGATTATATTTTTGATTACCGGCAAAAAGCGGTGAAAGAAATTTTACAGCCGGAATAAAAAGCGGGAAGATCGGCGGCATAATTACGCCGGGTTAAATTGCCGCTTTGCTTTTCGTGCGGCTCGCCTGAAAACAATCTTTGCACATCACGGAACGCCCGACTTTCGGCTGGAAAGGCACCTGGTCGTGTTTTCCGCAATTGTCGCAGACGATTTCAAACCGCTGCGGCGCGTTTTCGCCCTTCGTCGCTTTTTTTGAATGACATTTCGGACACCTTTGCGGCGGCATCATATTTCGCTGATAAAATTTTTCCTGTTCCTGCGCGGTAAAATTAAACGCTTCCCGGCATTGAACGCAAGTGATTTCTACGTCCGGCATTGTTTTTTTTCTCCTTCTGGTTTTGACAGCCAAATCTTAGCACAAAACCGGCGCGAATTAGCAATTCTTCCACACAATAAAGTCTCAGTAACTCATTCGCCGATTAAATTTTCTCTTTTTCAATCGCATCAGCGGCGATTACGCCGAGCGAATTAACAAATGTGTTAAATCCGGCAAACCGCTGATCGTACGTAAAACCTTTTGTAAAACGAAAATAAATCTGCTGACAGATGACGGCGATTTTAAATGTGCCGAAAACGTAGTAGTAAAGAATATTTGAAACGTCGCGCCCGGATTTTCTCGCGTAAATTTCAACCAGTTCGCGCCGCGAAATATTTTCCATCAAAACGCGCGGGTTAAACGGCATATTCAAAAGCTCCGCGCCATTCTCTTTTGACATCCAATAACCGAGCGTCGTCCCCAAATCCATCAGCGGTTCGCCAATCGTCGTCATTTCCCAATCTAAAACGGCGGTCACTTCGGTCAAATTTTCCGGGTTGAGCATCACGTTGTCGAATTTGTAATCGTTATGCACGAGCGTCGCGCCGTCGGAATTCGGCATATTGGCGTTCAGCCATTCGATTGCTTTTTCGAGTTCGCGGTGTTCGTCGGTTTTCGCGTTAAAATATCTTTTCGTCCAGCCTTCAACCTGTCTTTTGGCGTAACCGTCAGGTTTGCCGAGTTCGCCCAAACCGACTTTTTCATAATCTAAACTGTGTAATAAAGCGAGATTTTCGATAAAACTTTCGCTGACGCACCGTTGTAAATTTTCTGAATTTACCAAAATTTCAGGCGATTTACCGCGAATAATCAAACCTTGGCGGCGTTCCATCAAATAAAATTCCGAACCGATGATGTTTTCGTCTTCGCAATAAAAAAGCGGTTGCGGCGCGGGTTTGTAATGAAGCGAAAGTTTCGATAAAACATTGAATTCACGCGACATATCGTGCGCCGATTTGACTTGGTTGCCGAACGGCGGGCGGCGCAGAACATATTCTTCATCGCCGATTTTTACCAAATAAGTTAAATTTGAACTGCCCGCCGGAAATTGTGAAATTTCGATTTCGCTGCCCTTACAGGACATTTTGGAACGTAAATAATCCGCTAATTTTTCGGAGTTTACTTCTTCGCCAGAGCGAATTTTATTGGTTTCTTGCATATCAAAATTGTAAACATACCGCACCTGTCTTCCAGTTTATCTGAAAGATTTTTATCAAAATGTTGCTGTCGCTTAGTTGGTTCTCACTGCCGGGACGCTTCGTTCGCTTGCTAGCCGGTTTGCTGACATCATCACGATAATAAGCGAAAATCAAACTGCCGACACACAGTAAAATGCTGGCTAAGATAAGTATGCCGACGATTTTGATGCCCGTTCCGTAATTCTTTTCCATAAAAACCTCCAAAAAGCGCGGTCAAAATTTGTAAATCTTTGTTAAAAACAAAAAAAAATATCGTCAACTTCACCGCCGCATTCTGTTTGTAAAAAAATCTTAGTTCTTTCAGTGAATTAAGTAAAGAAATTTGATAAAAGTAAGTTCGGCAAATGATAAAATATTAGAGCGCAAATAACCGGCGAATAAAAAAAATGGATTTTTACTATTCTGATAAAACAAAGGAACTGCGAAATCGCCTGCAAAATTTTATGGATAAAAATATTTATCCGAATGAAAATAAATATGCGGCGGAAATCAATGCGGGCGACCGGTGGCAGCCGTCGGAATTGATCGAAGAGTTAAAAAATAAAGCCCAGGCGGAAGGTTTGTGGAATTTGTTTCTGCCGGAGATTTCCGGTCTGTCGAACGTCGAATACGCGCCGCTCGCCGAAACGATGGGCAGGGTTACTTGGGCGAGCGAGGTTTTTAACTGTTCCGCGCCGGACACGGGAAATATGGAAGTTCTCGAAAGATACGGCAGCGACGAACAGAAAAACGAATGGCTGAAACCTTTGTTAAACGGCGAAATTCGTTCGTGTTTTGCGATGACCGAACCGGATGTCGCATCATCTGACGCGACGAATATTCGTTCTTCGATCAAACGCGACGGCGGCGATTATATTTTAAACGGTCGCAAATGGTGGTCAACCGGCGCGGGCGATGCGCGCTGTAAGTTGGCGATCTTTATGGGGAAAACCGATGAAAACGCGCCGAAACATCTTCAGCAGTCAATGATTCTCGCGCCGATGAACGCCGACGGCGTGAAAGTGGAGCGGATTTTAAATGTTTTCGGCTACGACGACGCGCCGAACGGACACGCCGAAATTTCGTTTGAAAATGTGCGCGTACCGAAGGAAAATTTGCTTTTGGGCGAAGGTCGCGGTTTTGAAATCGCGCAGGGAAGATTGGGTCCGGGTAGAGTTCACCATTGTATGCGCTTGATTGGCGTGGCGGAACGCGCGCTTGAATTAATGTGCGAACGCGCCGTATCGCGTGAAACTTTCGGCAGAAAACTCAGCGAACAAGGTGTGATTAAACAATGGATCGCCGAATCGAGAATGGAAATCGAACAGGCGCGATTGTTGGTTTTGAAAACCGCGTGGAAAATGGACGAGGTTGGGAATAAAGAAGCTAGAAAAGAAATTGCGATGATCAAAGCCGTCGTCCCGCTAATGGCGCAGAAAATAATTGACCGCGCGATTCAAACGCACGGCGGCGGCGGCGTCTCGCAGGACTTTCCGCTGGCAAATTTCTGGATTTACGCGCGAACTTTGCGGCTTGCCGACGGTCCCGACGAAGTTCATCTTCAATCGGTGGCGAAAATGGAGTTGAAAAAATGAATATCAGAAAAGTTGAATTGCAGGATGCCTCTCAAATAGCTGACATTTACAATTACTACATCTTAAACACGCATCACACCTTTGAAACCGAAGCGTTGAGCGCGGAAGAGATGCGCGAGCGAATCAGTGAAATGTGCGGAAAACATCCTTATTTGGTCGCTGAAATTGATGGGGAGATTCAGGGTTACGTTTACGCGACGCAATTTAAGTTGCGGCAGGCGTATCAATATTCGGTCGAGGCTTCGATTTACGTCAGAAATCAGCAGAAACAAAAGGGCATCGGTTCGGAACTGTACAAGGTTTTTTTCGAGCAGTTAAAGGAAACCAGCGTTCACGCGATTATCGCGGGAATTTCGTTGCCAAACGAGGCGAGCGTTGTCTTTCACGAAAAATTAGGCTACGAAAAAGTCGCGCATTTCAAAGAAGTCGGCTATAAATTGGGCAGGTGGGTTGACGTTGGTTTTTGGGAAATGCTTAATAGATTTTAATGTCCAGAGAAATCATTCATTTCGCGCACGCCAACGGTTTTCCGGCTCAAACTTACAATAAACTTTTTTCCTTCTTAAAAGATGATTTTGAAATCGGTTTTCTCGAACGCCACGCGCATAATCCGAAATTTCCCGTAACCGACGGCTGGCATCGGCTGGCGGACGAACTGCGCGAAGAAATAATCAAGCGTTACGAAAAACCGATCATCGGTATCGGACACAGCTTGGGCGGCATTCTCCAATTTCTCGTCGCCGTCGAAAATCCCGAATTATACAAAGCGATAATTTTGCTTGACGCGCCGATTATCAGCCGTTTGAGCAGTTTGGGAATAAAATTTTTAAAGCTGACTAAAAAAATGGACAAATCTCCGCTGGTTAAAACCACGCAATTCAGACGCGCGAGTTGGAAAACCAGGAGCGAAGCGTTTGAACATTTTAAGAAAAAGGGAAAATTCGCTGCCTTTGACGAAGATGTGCTGCGCGATTACACCGAATATGGAATTGTCGGCGGCAAAGATCACGTCGGGCTTTTTTTCAAGCCGAGCATTGAAGCGAAAATTTACCAGACGCTGCCCGATTATCTGCCGAAACTGCGCGGAAAATTGCAGATTCCCGCATTTTATATCGGCGGCACCAGCTCGCGCGAAGCTCAAATGGCGCGGTTGGGCTTTATGCGGAAAAACTTTCCGTTCAAATTTCAGTTTATCGAAGGTTCTCACCTGTTTCCGTTTGAAAAACCTGAAGAAACCGCCGGAGCGATCAGCAAAATTTGCCGAAATTTGTAGAAAAAAATGTCATCAAAGTTTTTGGGGGTGATAACCGGAACGCGAAACTGAAACAGGTTTGAGATGCCCGCTTGCCAAACGATAACTTTGATTTGAAGGCGATTAGGCGAGATTAACTGCTAAAGTTTGAACCGATATAAACAAAATTTTGAAAAACTCCGACGAACAAAATAAAACTTTAGAGCAAGCCGAAACCATCAAACCTTTGCGTCTGCGACAGATGATTTATTTGGGCAAAGGCAGTTTCGCGCGCCAGCTTTTTCACGTTTTTATCAGCGTCGCGCTGCGGCTTTTTTTTCGGCGCATCGAAGTCGCCGGAGTTGAAAAAGTTCCCGAAACGGGCGCAATTATTTTTGTTCTCAATCATCCCAACGGTTTGGTTGATCCGGGAGTCGTCTTCGTTTCACTATCGCGCCGCGTTTCTTTTCTCGCCAAATCTACGCTTTTCGACGTTCCAATCGGTGGTTATTTGCTGCGATTGATCGAAGCTCTGCCGGTTTACCGACGAATTGACGCAGGAACCGATCAGGCGAAAAATCAGTTCACTTTTGAAAATTGCGAAGAACTTCTCGCGCGCGGTCGCTGCATCGCGGTTTTCCCCGAAGGCATTTCGCACAACGAAACGAAACTTCAGCCGATCAAAACCGGCACCGCGCGCATCGCGCTCGGCGCGTTAGCCGTCGGCAAAGATAATAACGAATTAATCGAAAAAGGTTTGAAAATAATGGCGGTCGGACTTTATTACACGTCAAAAACCGCGTTTCGCAGCGAAGCATTGATTCGTTACGGCGAAATTTTTGAGGTTGAACCCGCCGCGCTCGATGAAAATGGCGAACCGCCGCGCGAACCGGTCATTGCGTTAACCAAAAAAATCGAAACCGCGCTGCACAACGTAACGCTCAACCTTGAAAATACAAACGAACTCGAAACCGTCATCAAAGCCGAAGCTCTTTTTTCGTCGGTTTACGAAAATTTAATTTTTAAACAAACGCTGACACAGACGTTTTTGCGGCTTCAGGATTTGGCGGAAAAATATAAACTGCTCGGACAAAGCAATCCCGAGAAAATGGAAAAGCTGCGCGAAAAGGTGGCGAAATATGAAAATTATCTCGAATCAAGCGGTTTAACAGTCGAAAGTTTATCGGTTTTGCAACATCCGACGCGCTATGTTTTCAATTATTTAATTTTGCGAATCCTGCTTTTAATTCTGCTCGCGCCGTTTTCGATTGTCGGCGCGATTATTCATTCGCCCGCTTATTTGTTCTCAAATCTGCTCGGTCAAATGGTGACGACGCACGATGTTGATGCCGCCGGTTCAACCTCGAAAATTCTCGCCGCGTGTTTGTTTATGCCGCTGACGTGGCTGATTTTCGCCGGAATTATATTCTGTTTTTTCGGCTGGCAATTCGCCCTGCTTTCGATTCCACTGCTGATTATCTGCGGTTATATCGCGCTGCGCTCGTTTGAAACACTGATTGATATGAAAATTTGGCTTAAATCCGCGTGGTTTCTGCTGCGCCAACGCGGACTATTTCTGCGCCTTCTGGTTCAGCGCGAAACTCTGCAAAAGGAAATCGGTGAAATTATCAGAGAAGATTAGCCATGAACAAACACGAAAAAACCTTTTGACTTCTTATTTCGGGGAATTTCGTGTTTGTTCGTGGCTAAAATTTCTTGAACTCTGCGATAAAAGCGTAACTTTTATAAATTGAAGTAACTGATAATTCACCTAAATTTTGCCGTTCCAGACTTTCGAGATGCGGCATTAAATCCCGTGGGTAAATCACGTCGAATATTTTCAGCCAGCTTTGCAAAAGCGCGCGAAAGGGCGCGGGCAAATCGCGCTGATCGTAAAAATCCACGATGTACAAAGTGCGTCCGTTTTTGAGATTTTCGAGCGCGATGGCAACGGCTTCGCGCCAATCGGGAATCATAGTGATCGAATACGAAAAATAAATCGTGTCGAAAGGCGCGGTCAAATCAAATGTTTGCCGGTAATTAAAATCGCCGGCGAGCGCGTTGACGAGCGTGATGTTTTCGATGTTTTTCGCGCTGATTTTTTTCCGCGCCGTAGTCAGCATTGCGGCGGAAGCGTCGAGTCCGTAAAAATTCGCATCGGGAAATTTTCGCGCTAAAATCATCAAATTCCGCGCCGTTCCGCAACCGATTTCAAGTATGTTCTCGCCGTTTCGGACGTTGAGTTTTTCGATTAATTGGTCGCGTCCGAGCAGGTAATACCGGCGCGTAAAGTCGTAAAAATACCGCTGGTGGCGATACATTCTATCCATTTTCTCGAAAGCCGTTGACATATATTTTTTGCCGCAGGAGAAATTTGACGCGAACAAACACGAAATTTCACGAAATGAAAATTTAAAATTTTCGTGTTCTTTTGTATTTACGCGCGGCTAATTTTTCAAAATATAAAGATGAAATCCGCCATAAATCGCCGAGCGATCCTGCTCGAATAATTTTTGTGAAAGTTCCTTTTCGTAAATAAATTTTTCTCGTAAATCGTTCGGCAAGTTCGTTTCAATCGGTGAAAAACGGCTTGCCGTGCGAAAAATTATCCGCGAATCTTTTTCGCCATTTTCGGCAATCACCGCCCATAATTCGGTGAGCGTTTCGGCGTTCATCCAATCCAGCGCGTCGAGAAAGATGAAGCGATTAAACGTATTTTTCGGGTTTTGCCTGATTTGTTTCGTCACCGAGCCGACGGCGGTTTCGATTTTGCCCGCGTTCGCCTTTAATTTTTCGTAATTTTCAGCTTGCAGATAATCAGGTATGGCACACCGGTTTTCCGTGTCGTATTGGCGGGCGAACGCCTGCCACGCGAAATAATTTTCCTGAATCGGAAAGGCGACGGCGAGCCGTTTCGTGCGTTCGCGGTAAATGTCAATGATATTTCCGCCGTCGTGCAGGTCTTTTTTCAGTTCTTCATACTGCTGCGGCGGAACGCCCAAACCGAACATCGTGACCGGCAGTTTGCCGATAAATTTAATCAGCCAACTGTCAAAAAACGGGGCGATGTATTTTTGGTAAAGAACTTCCTGTTCGGACGGATTTTTCGCCTTTAATATTTCTTCCGGTTTGCCGCCGAACAGATGCGCCGCGCGGTGAAAAAAACGCAGGAAATAACCGTTGCGCGAATGTTCGTAAAGTCCGCCTTTCTGAAAAAAGTTGATTCTTTCGCCGTAAAGAATACTGCCGAAAAACGTGTTGCTTTCCCAAAATTTTTTGGTTTCCGAGTCTAAATGCGGTGCGATATATCGGTGATAATCGGCAGTATTTCGTTCGCTGATTCCGAAGCCGAAAAAGTTGAAAAACTGTTCGTGCGACGGCAAATATTTCAAAGCGGCGATTTTTAGTCGAAGCAGATAAATGTGCTGGCGATTGAGGTCGGTCGCCGTCACCTTTTCGGGATTTTCAAGCAGATAATTGAACGCGTTGCAGCCGCCGGAGGAAATTGTCAAAATTCTCGAATTTTCGTTTATTTGCAGAGCCTGAACGTCAACGCGCGGATCTTCCCAAATCTGATTATAAACAAATGCGTCAAACCAGACGGCGAAAAGTTTTTGCAAAACGCCCTGCTTTTTCGACGCGTTTTTTTGTTTGACCGCATCAAGAACAAGTTGTTTAGAACTCATACAAAAATGTTCTCTGCACCGAATAATTATTCATTCATCAAGACTAACACGGGATCAATGTCAGACGCGCGCCACGCCGGATACAGCGCGCCGAACAGACTTCCTCCGACGGCGATAATTATCGCGGTAATAATCCAACTTTTGCTGAATTCAAACTGCAAATCGAATTGTTTTTGGATAATATAAGATGCGGCAAATGACACTAAAAAACCGAGCGCGACACCGAAAATTCCGATCAGAAACGCTTCGCCTTCGATAACTTTGATGATGAATGATTTGGACGCTCCCAAAGATTTCAAAATACCGATTTCCTTGCGCCGTTCGGTAATCGTCGTGTACATCGAAAGCAGTACGAAAATCGTGCTGACGAACGCGCCGAGTCCGACGAGAACGCGCAGAAAAGTTTTCAGAGCCGGAATGCGGTCTTCGGCGTTGATGATTAAATCGCTGGTTAAATTGATTTTATTACCCGGATACTGTTCGTTTATTCGCGCGGCGACCGTGTTAATATCCGCGTCGTCTTTGAGTTTAACGAGAATAAATGTGCATTTGTTCGGGGATTCCAGCGCGTCCTGCATTGCGGCGAGCGACATTTTGATGCGCGCGCCCGACGGTGGCGAAAAAACGCCGACAATTTTATACGGACGGCTGAAAAGTTCGATGGTGTCCCCGAGTTGATATTTGTCGTCCGCCATTTTGCGCTCGTCCAAAATAACTTCGTCGTTGGCGACGGCGGCGCGACCTTCGACAATCTGCATATCGTTCATTTCGGCGAACGGCTGCCATTCAACGCCGTCAATCCACTCAACGCCCCACCGCGCCTTCGTGTTCGGCGTAATATAACGAATCACGGGAACGGTTGATTTAACGCCTTCGATTTCAAGCAGTCGGTTCGCGTAAGCCGTATTGACATTGGCATTTGAACTTTGCAGTTCCATCGCGCCCGGACGCGTAAAGACGATTTCTGCCTTCCAATTTGAAGCGCGTTTGACCATATTTTCGCTCATTCCGCGCGCCAAACCCGTAAAAAGTACGACCAGAATCACGCCGAGCGCGACTCCGATGATACTTATCAGCGAGCGAAACGGACGAGTTCTCAAATTGGCTAAAACTAATTCGAACATTCGTTATTTACTTTACTATATTTGCGAAATCAAATCCCTGCGCGGCTTCCCGATTTGTAAATAATTCATTTCGTTTCTGAAAATCTTCGTATAATTTATCATAAGTCGCCATCAAAAAATCGGTCGAAGCCTCGCGCGTATTCTGTTCAGCGGTTTCCAGAGCGTTTTTGATCTTCGATTTTGTTTGTTCGGGATTTTCGGTAACTTTACGAATCGCCGCCGCGAAATTTTCCGCGTTCGGTTCGGCGAGCCACATATTTTCGTCGGTCGCATACGAAAGAAGTCCGCCCGCGTTCGGCGCGACGGTCGGCGTGCCGGAAGCCATCGCTTCGAGCGGCGCGATGCCGAACGGTTCGCGCGGGTTCGGATGCACGAAAATGTCGGCGTTGGCGTAATAATTCGCTAAAGTTTCTTTATCAAGATGTCCGAGCTGAATGATTTTATTCGGAATTCGCGCGTCGGTTTGTTGTTGCAGCCATTCGGCTTGCGGTCCCGCGCCGGCGACTAATAAACGATAATCTTTTTCGTCTTTCGCCAGAATTTCCATCAAATCCGGTAAAAGTTTGATGTTTTTTTCCGGCGAAATTCGTCCGGCATAAAGCAAAATTATCGCGTCTTCGGGAATATTCGCGGCGCGGCGCAGTTCATTTTTTCCCGCCTTGGATTTACGCGCCAGAGAAAATTGTCTGTTATCTACGCCGCGCGGACACACGAAAATTCGCTCTTCGACCGGCATTCGCGGAGCTTTGAAAAATTGCCAGCATTTATTGAAAAACCAGTCCGAACGGCGCGGATTTTCGTTTTTCGCCAAAGATTTGTAAAATTCGTCCGCCGTGTACGGTGAATTGGCGATGTGAAAATCAAACGACGGCAGATTGTAATTGCCCATCAAACGCCGCGCCAGCCATTTTCCGGCGTTTCCGCCCGACAAAAACGAACCGATATTGTCGTCCATTCGTTCACACGAAAAATGCACGAGCATCGGACGACCGATCTGTTTGAATTTCCCCAATCTAATCATCGCGCCGAGCATACTGAGCGTGTATTTATCGGTAACTTCAATCATATCAGGCATTTCGGCAAGCAGTATTTTGCGAATGGCGGAATCGTTCGGCATATACTGCCACGGCATCATTATCCGGTAACGCTTGTCGAAAACCGGCGACTGTTTGGCGGGGACGTAATAAATTTTGGCGTAATCGTTGACCTCTTCGACCGCTTCAGTTTCGCCGGGAACGATCAGGCGCATCAGTCTTTTATGTCGTCCGGCGGCGGCGAGCAGCGCGTTGTAAGACGTGCTGATCCCGCCCGAATTTTTGTGATAATAATTGGTGATGTGAACTGACTTGATTGACACTTTAAAAATTATTCGCCGAAAAATTCGCTGATGACAGCTTGCCCATCAGCTAAAATTCCTGAACCGTCAGTTTTTCTTTTTTCTTTCGGCTCAAAATAAAAATTGACAAAACGACGGCAACCGTCATTAAAATAATGCCGTCAACGCCCCAAAATTTGATAAAAGGGATTTCCTGACCGCCGTGATGCGACCAAAATAATTTATTTGTCACCGCCCAGCAGACGAGCTGCGAAAAAATACCGAAACCCAAAATGCTGAGTACCGCCGGAATTATTTCGCCGCGCCGCGCCATTCGCGCAATTTCCAGCGGAATAAAAGCGAGAAAATCAAACACCAGCAACGGCAAATGAATAATGTCGTTAAACAGTGATTTGCTTTCCGATTCGCCGACGATCATCACGTTGCGCCGCATAATATACAGGCTGAACAAAGCCGAAAAAATCGAAAGGCAGATCGAACGAATAATCGCCTGGTCGGTGTGATTGGCGGTGGCGGTGTAATAAGTGAAACTGGTCTGCACGAAATATTCAAAGATATGACTGATGACCGGCACGACGAGCAGAATTGACAGCAGAGCTTTCCACGCCGGTTCGACGCGGCGGAAAGACTGAATCAGCGCGCCGCCGACTCCGGCAAACAAAAAACGAAAAAGAAACTGCGCCAACGCCGCACCGAGCGCAAGTTTCAGACTTTCCTTTGCAATTAAATAAGTCGCCAAAAAAATAGGCGCGCGAATCGCGCCGCTCAAAATCGCGCCTTTGTAATTCCAGTGCCGGATAAAAACGCCCGGATCGCGCAGAATATTTAACCAAGCCTCGCGGATAGTATTTTTCGGAGCGATCAGCGGCGGTTCTTCAAACATTATTTCTTCCATAATAAAATGACACGAGCGGCTTTTACATCAATAATTCGGCAAAAAACATTGCCGTTATTTGTCTGCTTATTTTTTCTTTCGCAGCTTTTTTTTGTTGTCCAAAAAAACTTTGGCTTCGCCGTAAGCCTGATAAACCGTTTCAAAAACCGAATCCCACGAACGCGAAAGCGCAAATTCGCGCGACAGCTTTTTCATTTCCGATAATTTTTCGGGATTTTCTATCAGTTCGATGGAATATTTAACGAATTCGTCAAAGTCTTTGGCGATAAATCCGGTTTCCCCGTGACGCACAAAAAATTTCGGTCCGCCTTTGTCGGAAACCAGCGCGGGAACGCTCGAAGCCATCGCTTCCTGCGGAACATTTCCGTAAGCGTCCGTTTCCGACGGAAATACGAAAACGTCCATATTAGCATACGCTTCCGATAAACGCTCGCCTTCGAGAAAGCCGGTCAGTTCCGCCGTCCGCATGTTTTTTTCCAAAAAGGCGCGTTCATCGCCTTCGCCGACGATTAAAAATTTGAAATTCTTTTTTCCGGCTTTAAACAGCGCGTTTTCCAAATCAGCCAGCATTCGCACGTTTTTCTCCGAACGCAGTCTGCCGACGAAACCGAACCGCAGAACCCCGTCGTCAACTGTTCTTTTGGCAGCGGAAAAAATTTCCGTATCAACGCCGCGCACCATCAAATGCACCGTTCTCTCCGTACCTTCAGTCAGCGCGTCAATCAATTCCTGATTGGGCGCGAGCAGAATTTGCGGCATCCGGTAATAATATTTCGCCCCGTCCAAAATGCGGTTTTCGAGAAAATCGGTAAACGGATGAAGAAATTTTTTCGGCAGAAAACTGAACTTTTTACGCAGCCGGCGGGCGGCGTATTCGTGCAGATTCGTGTGCCACGAACCGACCAACGCGACATCCATTCGCCACGCCAGATACGCGCCCATAATACTGACATCGTTCAAGCCGGTGATGTGAAAAACGTCCGGGCGAAATTTTTCCAGTTGTTTTCTCACCAACGACGTATGACGCTGAAAAAACGGGTCGTATTTCAAACCTTCATCCATTCTGACCGACAGCGGAGATTGTTTGAGCGAAATAAAAGTTATACTTCCATCTTGTTTGACCACCGTTTTTCTGCCGGCATAAACGCACAAAAAAGGATACTCGCGCCGGCGGACGAATTCGACGAGTTTATTGCTGGTCATAGCGACACCGTTGACTTCCAGAAACGAATCGGGGAAAAAAGCGACGCGCAGAGAATTTTTCACAATATTCAAAATTTAAAAAAGGGCAATCCGCAAAGGTTATTCCTTTACTTTCACCCTTTAGCCGGTCTTTCTTAGGAGGCAAAATCAGATGCGAATTCCGAATTTACCGGCGGTTGTTCAGCCGCGAAACTGTTGGTAATTTCCTGTAAATCGGGAATTTGAAATTCAGTTTTCGTAATGTCTTTCGGTACACGATCCAGCCGCTTGCGCGCTAAACTGAAAACCGGGCGCATTTTCGGACTGCCGAAAACTCCCAGTGTCCAAACCGCCCAGCGCAGCCACGTCGGACCGCCGCGTTTCCAGTGAACCGAAAGCTGCCGCACGCCGTGACCGTCGCCGATGTCGAAATAAACGCGGTCAAACCATCTCTGGCGACCGGCGGGAAATTCGGAATAATTTTTCAAAATTTCGGAAAAAGACTGCAACTGCCGCGAATGAAGCGGCTGCCGATATTCCGGCATCATCACAACTGCGCTGCGCTTATCTACGCGAATTTCTTCGGCAAATTCCGCAAAAGTTTTACTGTTGGTCAAATTAATCACCGTGTTCGGCTGACAACCGTGACGGTCGCCGCCGGTGACGAGCGGATAGCCGAGAGCCTCTGCCATTTCGATGACGGCTTTGTTTTCCGACCACGAACGAAAACCGTTAATTTCCAGCGCGTGAATAAAACGACCGTGTTCTTTCAGAAAATTCTTCAACAAAATCGCGTGTTTTTCCTTGCCGACCATTTCAATATCCCAAATCGGATGATTGAGAACGACCAAAATTTCGGGAATTTCATTGAGCATCGAAAGCATTTCGTTTAATTTTTCGGGGCTGTGATTTTCCTTTTTGAAAGTGTAATCAAGTAAAGTTTGGGTCAGCGCGACGGCGCGCTTCGGCGGCAGATTATGAACGCCGACGTGGAAAAAACCGTATTCAAACGGCACCGTCCATTCCAGCGAAATCGGAGCCTGTGCGTTGTCCGTCTGTTGGTTTACCTCCAAATTGGCTTCCACGCTGTCGTGATCGGTGATTGAAGTGATCGCGCTCAGTCCGGCTTCGTTGATTTGTTTCTTTTCGAGATTGAAAACTTCCTGCGGTGTCAGCGGCGGCGACCAGTAACCGCTTGAAAAGTCGGGAGCCGCGCCTTCGCGCTCGATATACTTTTTGCGCTCTCTGTTCCATAAATATGAAATAATCGGCAGTTTGTCCGCATAATGAGGCACAAAATCAAGCATTTCCCTGGAATACTGGGTGTGACAATGGAGAGAAACACCGGTCTTAGCTTCGCTGCTCAAGTTTTTGGCTTGATGCAAAATATGCAAGCGTGTTTGTTTTAATTTCATCATTTTCTCCGTCTTATCGTTCTAACCAAATCATTAAAAATATCAAATGAAACTTCTAAAGTAAATTCGTCAGATGTTTAACCGTGATAAGTCGTTGTATTGGTTGTATTTGTAAATTTTCCTCCGTCGGAACTCATTTCGCCTGCTGAAATTCATTAAATCGCCGACCAAAAATCAGCGGCGGTGAAAAAATTGTCACAAAACAAAAAATCGCGGTGTTCTCTAAATAGAAAACGAATAATTTTCTGCATTTATTTCAAAGGAGAAGATCATTATGTCTTGGTTATATTCAATGATTATCGCGGGCTTAGTATTTTCAAGCCAGAACAATTTACCACTTTACACCAATTTCGATTACGCGAATTCTAATCTTGCGAAAATCGCCGGATTAGATGAAACAGAACGTTTTGAGCAAACTTATCCGCTCAACGCCAACGGAAAAATCAGCGTTTCCAATATCAACGGCTCAATTTCGATAGAAACGTGGGATAACCCGCAGGTCAAACTCGAATACGTTAAAACCGGCAGCAGTAAGGAAATTCTGTCGCAGGTTGACGTTAAAATCGAAGCGCGGCAGGAATCGTTCAGCGTCGAGACAAATTACGGCAGTTACGACGAACGGAAACGCAAAAATTACTATAATTCCGACAAATTACAGGTTGATTATCATCTGTTCGTGCCGCGCACCGCCGTTTTAGATGGTATTGAAACGGTCAACGGCGCGATAAATATTTCAAATGCGGCAAATATGACCAGAGCGTCGGCGGTCAACGGACAAATCAGAGCGACCAATCTGCGCGGAACGGCGAATTTGTCAACGGTCAACGGTATGCTCGAAGCCAATTTCGACCAACTGCAATCCGGCAGTCGCATTTCGCTCAACACCGTCAACGGAACTGTCAACCTGATTATTCCGTCCGACGCTAACGCCACCGTCAAAGCCGATACCGTCAACGGAAACATCAGCAACGATTTTGGTTTGCCCGTTCGCAAAGGCAAATACGTCGGTGAGAATTTATACGGCAAAATCGGCAGCGGCGAAGTTCAGATTAAACTGAACAGCGTCAACGGCGGTTTGACGTTCAAGCATCCGAACGACGGTCGCAGCCTGAATCCGGCGGTTAATCTTCTACCGGCGAAAAATGGTGATGAAGATTGGGATGCTGACGACAATAACGGAGTTTTCAAAATCAGCCCGCCAAAGCCGCCGCAGGTTCCAATGCCGCCAGTCGCACCGAATTTCGACGGCTCCAAACTCAACGCCGAAACGCGAAGGGGAGTTGAACAAGCGTTAAAGGACGCGGAGAAGGAAATAGGCGAAATTGATCCTGAAATGCGGAAGCGGATTGAGGAAGAACTTGAAAAAGCCAACGCCGGCATTAATCTCAAACAAATCCAGTTGCAGATTAAACTGGCGCGCGAAAAGTATCGGGAAGCGATGGCGCGAACGGCGGCGAATTTTAATTACGGTTCGCCGAATATCGAAACAAAAAGCGATTCGCTGGTTGTCAAAGGCATCCCGAAAGTGACGGTTGAAGCCGGAAACCGTCCCGTGCGTGTGCGCGGCTGGGACAAACCGGAAGTTCAATATTTCATCACCCGCATTTCAAAAACGTCGGCGCAAAAATCGCTTGAGTTAAAGGCTGAACAAAACGGTCAGGAGATCAATCTAAAAATCGCCGACACCGGCGGCGCGGCGCAGTTTAACGAATCAAATCTCGTTCGCGTGGAAGTTTATGTGCCGAAAAAGTCGAATCTCAAAATCGTCACGAGCGGTGAAATTCGTCTCGAAGGCGTTTCGGGCGAGATCAATTTGAGCGGCGCGGACGGCGCGGTAAATGTGCGCGACGCGGACGGGAAAATGGAGATCGCGTCAACCGACGGCGCGGTGCGCGTCATCGGGTTTCGCGGCGAAATGAATGCCCGGAGCGTTGACGGAAACCTCGCTTTAGAAGGCGATTTTCAAAAACTTTCGGCGCAGACCGCAGACGGAAATATAATTCTGACGCTGCCGGACGGCGCGAACGTCAACATCGAATCAAATCGCAAAAAGGTTCAAAGCGACGGCGTTTCAATGGTTTACGTCGGCGACAGTCAAAACATTTCAACCTGGAAAATCGGCGGCGGCGGCGAACATCTGCGTCTTTTGTCCACCTCTGACGGAGAAATTTTTGTGCGAAGCGCGGCTGTTATGAAATCGAACTGAAAAAATATATCATATAAAATTTGCTTTGATCCGAATGTTTTTTGTTAACATCCCGCGCGGAGTTACGTCTTAATCAAGCAGGCGATTTTAATATTTTCTTTCCGCCTGAACTTTTTTCCATTTCATTGAGTTGTGTTTACTATGAAATTTTTTGCTGCCTTTTTAACCGTCATCTTCTTAACGATTCATCTTCAAGCGCAGTCGCCGAATAAAAATGCCGCTGATTCGGAAAGCCAATCGCAAAATACCGCAGGAAATCCGAATTTGAAACTTCCGCCGGAAAAATCTCATCCGGTAACTGTTCCCAAAATTTCCGCGCCGCCCATCATTGACGGAAAACTCGATGAGGAAATGTGGAAAACCGCCGCCGTTTTCAAGGATTTTATTCAAACCGATCCGGGCGATAACGTCGCGTCTTCCAAACCGACCGAAGCGTATTTGGCGTATGACGAGAAAAATTTGTATATCGGCTTTAAATGCTGGGACGATCCGGGCAAAATTCGGGCGACGGTCGCCAAACGCGACGAAGTTTTCGGCGAAGATAATGTGCGCGTCTGGCTCGACACTTACAACGACCGGCGGCGCGCTTATATTTTGGGCTGGAATCCGCTCGGAATTCAGCAGGACGGAATTTATACCGAAGGACGCGGCAACGACTATTCGGTTGACATCGTGATGGAATCGAAAGGCGTGATTACGGAATGGGGCTGGTCGGTCGAAGTGAAAATTCCGTTCAAATCGCTGCGCTACACGGCGGGAAAAGATAAATTCTGGGGTTTTAACGCCGCGCGGAATATTGACCGGCTCAATGACGAATTCGATTCGTGGATGCCGCTCAACCGCAATATTTCGGGACAGCTTATCCAACACGGCAAAATCGGCGGGCTTGATGAAATCAAAACCGAACGCACTCTGGAAGTCGTGCCGAGCGTCACCGTTTCCGAATCCGGCGAGCGGCGGCGGACGTTTTTTCGCTCAGTCGTCAACGATTTGCCGCCCGGCGCGATCATTGATCCGGGACGTTTTCTCAACCAGGGACTTCATAAGGACATCGGCGTAAATTTGAAATACAGCATCACGCCGAACATCACTCTGGATGCCGCCTATAATCCTGATTTCGCCGAAATCGAAGCTGACGCGCCGGTTGTTACCGCCAATCAGCGTTTTCCGATCTACTTTCAGGAAAAACGCCCGTTCTTTTTAGAAGGCGCGGATATTTTTCAAACGCCGCTGCAAACATTTTATTCGAGAACGATTATTGATCCCGACATCGCGGCGAAACTGACGGGCAAAATCGGCAAAACTTCATTCGGTTTTCTCGCCGCTTCCGACAACGCGCCGGGAAATTATTCAGAGGAAGAACGCAATGATCCAGGCGCGCCGATCAGCCGTGAATTTTTGGACAAAAACGCGCTTTTCAGCGTTGTCCGCGTTAAACGCGACATCGGCAAGGAAAATAATGTCGGTTTTTTCGGCACGATGCGGACTTTTCCGCGCCAGCGAAACTTTACTTCCGGCTTTGACGGAAAATTCAAATTAAATCCGAAAACCACGACGCAGTTTCAAATCGTCGGCACTCATTCGCGCCGCAATTTTTACGATCCCGACACCGACCGCGCGCCGTATCGCACGGGAAACGGCATCGGTTATTACTGGAATTTGGATTTCACGGCGAAAAATTACGGGTATTACATCGAAGCCAGCGGACGTTCGCGCTATTACCGCGCCGATGCCGGATTTACGCGCCGCGTCAATACCAACAGCTTTCTGCTCGCCGGTCGGCTCAGTACCGAACCGAAACCAAATGCCCGCCTGATCCGGCTTGACTGGCGACCCGTCGCCCGTATCAATTACGATTGGCGGGGACGTTCACAAAATGCCGTTCTGGGCAACGAATTCGATTTCAGTTTGCAGCACAACACATCGGTTTCCGCCGAATTCGGAGTCAGTTACGAGCGGCTGTTTGAGGAAGAGTTCGGCGCGAAACGCACGGCGACGCGACCGGGAGCGTTTTTCGGCGCGCCGGAACGTTCGGCGTATCAGCCTTACACCAATTTCGGCATTAACCGGACAATCAACAAGCGGCTTTCCGTCTATGGCTATGTCAGTTCAAGCTGGAACGCTTTCGATTTCGACTTTGGAAACGGGCGCGGCAGCGGTTTTGATACGCGATTTCCGCGCGTCAGTCCGGCTTATTCGAGTTATTTGAACAGCCCCGACTATTTGGAATATCTGCGGCTGCTGGCGATAAATCCGAACGATCCGAATAATTTCCCGCCCAGCGAACCGCCGCTCGATCCGGGCAAAGGCAGACAATTTGATTTGGAAACCGGATTTGAATACAAACCGATTGATCCGCTGCGAATTTCGCTTGATTATCAAAAAAGCAAACTGACGCGCTATGATACCAATAAAGAAACATTTAACGCCGATATTGTCACGCTGCGCTCGACCTATCAGTTCACGCGCTTCATTTTCGCCAGAACGCGCGTTGATTACAATTCCCTGTCGTCCAACGTCAGCGGACAGATGCTTTTGGGCTGGAATCCGAGTCCGGGAACGGCTTTTTATCTCGGCTACAACGATAACTTAAATTACAACGGCTTCAACCCGTACACCGGACAATTTGAACCGCGCTTTGAACGCAACGGACGGACGTTTTTTATTCGCGCTTCTTATTTGTTCAGGAAAAGTTTCTAATTTCCTTTTGTTTATGTTCTCCAAGCATAAATTTGGCGGTGAAACCCGACAAATTTCGCCGCTGTTTTTTAATTTGTGAGTTCGACCAAAGCAGAAAGCTCTTTTCTTTCAGAAGGTTGCGCCGCGCTTGTGACAATCTGAAAATTTCTTCTTGTAAAATATGAGCTTTTATTGTATAAATCCTAGAGGATAAATCATTTCGTGTTTTTTGATAAGGAGATCATTATGAAACTGACCAGAAGTTTTTTAGCAGCTTTTCTAAGTCTTTCCCTCGTTTCCGTTTCTTTCCTGAGTTTTACCGTTCAAAGTGTTTCAGCCCAAGATTCAAATATCGCGTTACAGCGCGGTTATCGCACCGGCTATTCGGACGGCTATATGTCCGGCTACCGCGATACGATTGACAATGCCGCCAAAGGTTACGACAAACACGGCGAATACAGCCGCGCCGACCGCGCTTTTAACAAAGATTACGGTTCGTTGGACGATTACCGCGACGGTTATCAGCAGGGTTTTGAAATCGGTTACGATACCGGATTTGAAAAGCGTTCGTTTGACGCGACAATTCCCGTCAGTTTGGCGAAACGCGGAGTCGTCGCCGTTAAAACACCGGCGGAAACGGTGGTGACAACTCCCGCCGCGCCGCCGGAAACGGTCGCGCAAACAACCGTCGCGCCGTCTGTTCCGGCGGAAACAACCGTTCAGACACCCGCGCCCGAACCGGCAGTTGCCGAAACCTCCGCGCCTGCCAAAGTCGAAGAAAATCCGGCGATAACCGCGCCCGCGCCAGTGGCGGATGCCGCCGTCAGTGAAAATACGGCAAAACAGCCGCCGGTGATTATGCCGCGACCCGACCGCCAAACTTATTCGATAGATGAAGCGGGAGTTATCACTATTCCGACCGACAGCGAATTGATTGTCGAACTGCTTGACAACATCAACACGCAGCAAAGCCGCGCAGGTGATAAATTTACGGCGCGCGTCATTTCGCCGTATGAACTTTCCGGCGCGACCATCGAGGGACGCGTCGCCAAAATTCAAACGCCCGGCAGAATCAAACGCCGTTCGGAACTGCTTTTGTCGTTTGACCGCATCGTCCTGCCGGACAATCGCTGGAGCAATTTCAATGCGATTTTAACCGAAGTTTTGCCGACCAAAGGCGATAATGTCAGAGGCGTTGACGCGGAAGGCACGGTCGAAGGTCAGAGTTCCGTCAAAGATGACAGCGTGAAAGTTGCCGCGACGACGGGAACGGGTCTGGTCATCGGCGCGGTCGCCGGCGGTCCGGTCGGCGCGGCGGTCGGCGCAGGAGTCGGCGCGGCTTTCGGAGTCGGCGCGGTCGTCGTTGATCGCGGAAAGAACATCCGTCTGAACAAAAACCAGCAGCTTCGGATTAAAACCGCTTACGACACGCGAATCAGATAATCAGCGGCGCGGAAAAATTGTTTTCGCGCCACTTTAACCGGCGCGGCGCGGCTGGTTTTATTCTCCTTTTTGACTTGCCGCGCCGCGCCGGTTAAATTTTTGGCACCGAGTTAATTACACATTTTAAAAGCTCTCCAAATTTGCCCGAAATGAATTCGATTATTTGTCTGCTGACTGATTTCGGCATCCGCGATTACTTCGTCGGCGCGATGAAAGGCGTGATTTTGTCAATTAACGATAACGCGCGAATCGTTGACATCACGCACGAAATCGCTCCGCAGAACATTTCATCCGCCGGTTTTACGCTGCGCGCCTGTTACGCAGATTTTCCCAAAAAAACGATTTTTACGGCGGTCGTTGATCCCGGCGTGGGGTCCGCCAGAAAAGCGATTTTGGTGGAAACGGATAATTATTATTTCATCGCTCCCGACAACGGATTGCTGAGTTTCATCTTTCGCGCGGGCAAAGTTTTCAGGGCGTTTGAACTGACCAACGAAAAATATTTCAGAACTGCGGTCAGCGGCACATTTGACGGACGCGACGTTTTCGCGCCCGCCGCCGCGCATCTTTCAAACGGAGTAAAACCTGAAGAATTCGGCGCGGAATTAAAAAATTTGGTCTGTTTTGAAGAAACCAAACCGCGCCGCACTGCGCCGGACAAAATCGAAGCCGAAATAATTCACACCGATCATTTTGGAAATTTAATCACCAATCTCGTCAAAGAAGATTTGCCCGCTAAATTTCACATCGAAATCAACGATCAAACAATTGATAAATTGGAGATTTTTTTCGCCTCAGCCGAAAATCACGAGCTTTTTATGATTTTCGGCAGTGCCGGGTTTTTGGAAATCGCTGCCTTTCAAGATTCGGCGGCGCGTCTGTTGAACGCCGCAACCGGACAAAAATTTACATTGGCGGCTGACTGAGAAAAATAAGCGATATTGAAAATAAAATAACTTTTATTCAGCCGCAAGAGGCGGGCAAAACTGCCCGCGTTCCGGTCGCCTGAGCGTTGCGGTGCAATTTTTCAGTGATTAAAAGCGTAAAAACGAGCGGAGTAAATACAAATTTATATTTACTCCGCTCGTTTTTAACGCGTTTCTTTTTAAATAAAATCAAACAAAAGTTTACTCGATTATATCGTCGTTTAATTCGTCGTCTTCCTCGTCGTAAACGCCGACTTCGCCGAATTCCCAGCCGTCGTATTCGGCGACTTCGTATTCTTTGGCGAGTTTGGCAAATTCGACGTTTCTTTCCGCCAAAGACTGCGGCGTATGCGTTTCTTCCTTGTCAATATGCAGCAGAAATTCGCCGGTTGAAGCGCCCGTGTCGTCGTCGCCGAGTTCAAAAATGTCTAAAAAATCGTAGCCTTTTTCTTCGAGATGATGACCGAGTTTTTCGAGTTTTTCGATGCTGTTATCAACGAAATAATAGCTGTAAAGCATATCTTCGCCGGTGTTCCAATTGTCTTCTTTTTTGGCATCGGCGAAAATTTGCTCGATGCCTTCGATTTGTGATTCCGTATCCGTAAAATTCATATTATTATTCTTCGTCTTTGATGTCGGCGACATCTTCCTTAATCAGCGAACTGTCCTGAATCGCGCCCACGCCATCGCGCGGCATTTCTTTTTCGTGGTCTTCGGTCGAATGATCCTGTCCGGTCGGTCGGTCGTCGTTCGCGCCCGTGATCGCCTGCATATCTTCGTCGGAAATCGTGCCGTCGCCGCCCGGAATATCGCTTCCCGTCGCGGTCGTGTCTTTTTCGTCGTCTCTATTTTCCTGTACCATTTTTATAACTCCTTGGATGTAAATTTCGTAAATTATTATCTCATTTATTTGTCTAATTTTCCGCTTCGGTTTTTAATTATCATCTGTTAATTGTCAGTTTTCTGTTATTTAAATCCGCCGTTGAGCGTCGCGCCGACGATTTTGATGTTTGTAGTGTGCGGCGGACCTTCGTAACCGCGCCGCGTTTCAATTAAAATAATTGCTGAACGCGGTTCAAACGGACTGAGCAGCATTCCGCCGATTTCGGTGTTCATCACGCCGTCGTAACCTTTACCGTCGTATGTTTTTTGATAAACGGTTTTCGCCCCTTTCTTGTCGGAAAGCAATTTTAAAACGATGTTTCCTTTGGAAATATAAGTGTCTTCCGCGATTTTGACATCCGAGAAAAGATCAATACTAAACGTGTCATCGGCAGCTTTTAACGGCGAATCGAGAAGCGTAAAATCTTTGTTCGGCACGATTCCGTATTGCGCGAGTCGGCGCGAAAATTCCTTTTGATTTTTCGCCCAGTACTTTTGCAAATCGTCCGCGCCGCCGTTTTCGCTGCTGTAACTTTTCTGCCAGAGAACTTTATCCGTTCGCAAATCCTGAACGATTAATTCGGCGAAATAACAACCGCACGCTTCGTCCGCAGGTTCGGTGTAAAAAGCGAATTTGCCGTCTTTCGACCAGCCAATCGGATAAAATTTTTCGCGCAAAACGAATTTCGTATGGTCAATATCTTCGGGAATATCGTCGCCTTTCAACATCATCAGTTGCTTCGGCGCGTCGTAAATTGAAACGGACTTCGGCTTTTGTGCCAAAATAGATGTTTGACCGATAAAAAAAACGGCGAAAACCGAAAATATTAATGCGATTATTTTATTTGTTACCATAATTTTATTAAACGCAGTGCAACTGACATTTTGCAAAACACGCATTATTGTTCATTCGCTTCATTTGTAATCGGTCGCATATGCGGGAACAAAATCACATCGCGGATCGAATGTTTATTGGTCAAAAGCATCACGAGCCGATCAATGCCGATGCCGATTCCGGCGGCGGGCGGCATTCCGTAAGCGAGCGCGCGGATGTAATCTTCGTCCAAAACCATCGCTTCCGCGTCGCCCGATTCGCGTTCTTTCATCTGGTCAACGAACCGCTCGTATTGTTCCTGCGGGTCGTTGAGTTCCGAAAAACCGTTGGCGCATTCCATCCCGTTGATAAACAATTCAAACCGCTCGGCAATGTTCGGATTCTCCGGCGACGCTTTCGACAAAGGCGAAATTGATTTCGGGTAATCAATGATGAAGGTTGGTTGAACAATTGTTTTACCTGATTTTTTAATAATTCCGACTTCTTTTTCTGCAAAACCTTCAAAAAAGTTTTGAATAAAAAAGGCTTCTTGACTTTCTTTAGAACTTGTTGATTCCAGAATCTTCTGAATCATTTCATATAAATTTAAATCAATTCCGTTACTTTCAGCTTCCAGTATAGAGATTTTTTTATCAACGAAAAGTTGTGATAATCCCCAAATTTTGGATATATTTTCACGCTCGACTTTTTCTCTAATTTCTCTCGCTCGTTCAGCAACTTCTTTAGGTTCTTGTCCTGAGCGCAATGTTTTGGCTAGTTCTCTATTTCCTGTTTCATACAAAAGCAAACTCAAAATATACAACCGACGAAGCATTGATAGATTATCTAGCCAATTTTTATTAAAAGCATCCTGATTTAACATCTTCCAATTTTCAGGAAAATATCGTGCAATTGCATCTTTCATCGTTAATCTTTCAAACTTTGAAAAATCAATCTCATTCTCGCCGTATTTCACCTGCAAATTTCCGCCCGTCGCTTTCTGCACCGATTCTTTAATCATCGCTTCGGCGAAATCCATCATTCCGTTCACGTCCATATAGGCGCAGTAAAATTCGAGCATAGTGAATTCGGGATTGTGCTTGTGCGACAAACCTTCGTTGCGGAAATTGCGGTTGAGTTCGTAAACCTTTTCAAAACCGCCGACGGTCAATCTTTTCAAGTAAAGTTCGGGTGCGATTCGCGCATAAAGCGGAATGTCGAGCGCGTTGTGATGCGTTTCAAACGGAGTCGCCGCCGCGCCCGTCGCTTTCGGCGTGAGCATCGGCGTTTCGACTTCGATGTAGCCGGCATCGTCGAGATAATTTCTCATTCCGCTGATTAATTTGGCGCGGCGTTCAAAAACTTCGCGCGTCGTCAGTTCATTTTCTTCGTGGTCAATTTTCAAACTGTCGGCGATTAAATCGGCGTAGCGATAACGTCTTTGCAGTTCCGCGTCAACAATTCCGTGTATTTTATCGGGCATCGGCATCAGAGCTTTCGACAAAAACTGCAAAGTTTCGACGTGAACGCTCAATTCGCCCGTGTTTGTCAAAAATAAATAACCTTCAACGCCGATAAAGTCGCCGTGAT
This sequence comes from Pyrinomonadaceae bacterium, assembly GCA_965217575.1. Classification (GTDB taxonomy): domain Bacteria; phylum Acidobacteriota; class Blastocatellia; order Pyrinomonadales; family Pyrinomonadaceae. The sequence continues at coordinate 3,984,160 of OZ244558.1, forward strand.
CGAGCAAACCGAAAACTTCCCACGCTTTGTTTTCTTCGTCAATGGTTTCGCCCGTGTCGTTGCTAATCGCTTTCGCGTCCTGACGGCGCACGTAAATCTGCAAACGCGATTTGCCGTCCGACAAATGCACGAACGCGGCTTTGCCCATCACGCGCGGCGGCACGGCGAGTCTGCCGGAAATTCTGACATTGCCGAACGCTTTGAGCTTTTCATTGAGTTTCGCTTTTAATTCCTGATCCGGTTTTTCGCCTTCGGGCGTGTTGTCTTTTAGTTCTTTGGCGATTTCGGTGACGGGCGCGAAAGCCAGCATATTGGAAATCGTATCTTCTATACCGCTTATTTTCGAGCGTTCAAATTTGTTCGGATAGACGTTGCCGACGAGCGTCCGAAGTTTGTCAAGATGTTCGCGCCGCGCTTCGGTCTGGTCGTTTGGTTCGATAATTTCGTTAAATTCGGGAATATTCATAGTTTTTAATTTAATTGAGGTAAATTATAAACCACAGATAAAGATATTATCCATTTTCGTTTGACGGAAATATTGAATCTCAAGACAAGAAAATTTCGCCGACGACTGGAGCGCGAGCGTCTCGCTTGCCTCGTTCGAGCGCAGCGGGGAACGGGAAGCGTCGCACAACCAAAAATGTAACTTCAATGTCTATGCGGAGCACGTTCGTTCTTGCTTCGCTCGCACGAACGAGGCAAGCGAGACGCTCGCGCTCCAGTCCGGCAAATTGATTGCTCGAAGTCGCCGGCAAAATTTGAAGTTGCAGTCAAATTTCCCGACTTTTCATTATTATTGCAAATTGATAAAATAATCGTTTCGCTTGAGAGTAAATATTTTATCTGTAAAACAAGAATGAGCATAAAACAAATCACGGTGCGCGGCGCGCGTCAGCATAATCTGAAAAACATTAACGTCGAAATTCCGCGCGATACTTTGACGGTCATCACGGGTTTGTCGGGTTCGGGCAAATCTTCGCTGGCGTTCGATACGATTTACGCCGAAGGTCAGCGGCGTTACGTCGAATCTTTGTCGGCGTATGCGCGGCAGTTTTTGGATCAACTGGAAAAACCGGATGTTGATTCGGTCGAAGGTTTGTCGCCCGCGATTTCGATTGAACAAAAAACCGTTTCACGTTCGCCGCGCTCGACGGTCGGCACGGTGACGGAAGTTTACGATTATCTGCGTCTGCTTTTTTCGTCAATCGGACAGCCGCATTGCCATCAGTGCGGCGCGGCGATTACCAAACAGTCGAGCGAACAAATCATCGCCAACATTCTGGATTTGCCCGAAGGCGAGCGCGTGATGATTCTCGCGCCGATTGTGCGCGGGCGCAAAGGCGAATTCAAAAAGGAACTCGAAAAACTGCACAAAGACGGTTTCGTCCGCGCCCGAATTGACGGCGAAATGCGGCTTTTGGACGAAGAAATAAAGTTGAATAAACGCGCCAATCACACGATTGAAGTCGTCGTTGACCGGCTTTTAATTAAAGAAGATATTAAAGATCGTTTGAACGAATCGGTGAAAACCGCGCTCAAATTGACCGACGGCGCGGTTTTGATTTCGGTCATTGACGGCGACGAAAAACTTTATTCGGAAAAAATGGCGTGCGTCAATTGCGGCATCAATATCGCGCCGCTCGAACCGCGTTCTTTTTCGTTCAATTCGTCTTACGGCGCGTGCAAACGCTGTCAGGGTTTGGGCGCGGTGATGGAAATGGATGCGGACAAGATTTTGCCAGATCAAACGCAAATTACCGGAAAAATCAAATTCTTAAATGAAACCGACAAATCCGGCGGCAAATTTCTCAATTCGGCTCTAAAAGCACTTATCGAAAAATTTACCGACGGCGACAAGTTAGTTTCGCCCGACGAAGAAAAAACCAAAGGACAAAAGACGAAGGACAAAGGACTTTTCGATTTGCCGTTTGAAGAATTGCCGAAAGAAATCCGCGACGCTTTTTGGAACGGCACGAAAAAACGTCTGACATTTCAGCAGGGAAGTTACAAATATGAAAGCGACTGGAAAGGCGCATTGCGGGCGATGCGCGAGCGAATGGAAACGCCGCCGTCGGAAAAAGTGCGCGAGGCTTTGACGGAATTGGTTTCGCCGATGGTGTGTCCCGACTGCGGCGGAAAACGGCTTCAGCCGGAAAGTCTGGCGGTCAAAGTCGGCGGTTTGGGCGTTGACGATTACGTCAATCTCCCGATTGATAAAGCGGTTGATAAATTCGGCGAAATCACGCTCAGCGACCGTGAAGAAAAAATCGCGGGTTTGGTGTTGAAAGAAATCAAAGAGCGTCTGCAATTTTTGAAAGCCGTCGGGTTAGGATATTTGACTTTGGATCGCAGTTCGGGAACTCTGAGCGGCGGCGAAGGTCAGCGCATTCGGCTGGCGACGCAAATCGGCTCGCAACTGCGCGGCGTTCTCTACGTTTTGGACGAACCTTCCATCGGTCTGCATCCGCGCGACAATCAAAAATTGATCGAAACGCTGCACGAACTGCGCGATTTGGGCAACACGGTGCTGGTCGTCGAACACGACGAAGAAACGATTGAAAACGCCGATTACGTCGTTGATTTGGGACCGCTCGCCGGAACGCACGGCGGCGAAATTATCGCGGTCGGAACGCCGAAGGAAATCAAGAAAAACAAAAATTCGATCACGGGAAAGTATCTTTCCGGCAAATTGAAAATCGAAGTTCCCGAAGTTCGCCGCTCGCCGAACGGAAAAAATATCACGGTCAAAGGCGCACGGGCGCACAATTTGAAAAACATTGATGTCACGTTTCCGCTCGGACTTTTGACGGTCGTCACCGGCGTTTCGGGTTCGGGAAAATCCACATTGGTTGACGACATTTTATATCCCGCGCTGGCGAAATTCGTCTATAAATCCGCCGTTACGCCGCTCGAACATTCTTCGATTGAAGGTTTGGAATTAGTTGATAAAATCATCGAAATTGACCAATCGCCAATCGGCAGAACGCCGCGCTCGAATCCGGCGACTTACACGGGTTTATTCACGCCGATCCGCGAACTGTACGCGATGCTGCCCGAATCGCGCGAACGCGGCTACAAATCGGGGCGATTTTCGTTCAACGTCAAAATCGGACGCTGCGCCGCCTGCGAAGGCGCGGGAATGAAGCGCATCGAAATGAATTTTCTGCCCGACGTTTTCGTCAACTGCGACGTGTGCCGCGGCGCGCGTTATAATCGTGAAACTTTGTCGGTCAAATATAAAGGTCTTTCAATTGCCGATTTGCTCGACACGACGATTGAAGACGCGCTGCCGATTCTCGAAAACATCCCGAACATCAAAATAAAACTGCAAACGCTGCTTGATGTCGGTTTAGGTTACATCAAAATCGGTCAGTCTTCGACGACTTTAAGCGGCGGCGAAGCGCAGAGAATCAAACTCGCCAAAGAACTTTCCAAACGCGCGACCGGCAAAACGATTTACATTCTCGACGAGCCGACGACCGGCTTACATTTCGCCGACGTTCACAAATTACTGGACGTTCTGCAAAGATTAGTTGAGGCGGGCAACACCGTGATCGTCATCGAACACAATCTCGACATCATCAAATCAGCCGATTATTTAATAGATTTAGGACCCGAAGGCGGCGAAAACGGCGGCAAAATCGTCGCTAAAGGAACGCCGGAAGAAGTGGCGAAAGTTAAGAAATCTTACACCGGACAGGCTTTGAAAGAAATGTTCAAATAATCTGAGGACTTGATTGTCTAAATTCTAAAAATAACCTGTTAAAGATATTTTACTTTCAACTTAGTTTATTGATTCGGCTAAAAGCAGTTTTAAGCTGATGCGGGTTTCGCGGCGTTGAAAATGTTCGATAATTTGCAGCGTGCGGTCGAAGTCAATTTTTAGCAGATTGCGGAGCGGCGTGTCCACTTCGCCGAGATAAATGCCGAACGGATTGCTGTTGTAAAGCGTGATTTCACCCTGCCAAATTTGACCGTTTCCGGTAAAACCGCTGACTAAAACAGCGGCTTCGGAAAGTTCGTTGATCTGAAAAACCAGCGGCTCAAGCAGACGAAACGCCTGAGCCGGCTCGATTTTCGTGTAGGCGGCGATAATTTGCGTTAAATAACTCATTTCGTTGGAGTTTTCCGGCTTGCTGTTGATGAGCGAATACGCCTGCTCTAAAATTGAACCCGCGAAAGATTTATTATTCTGCGGGTCTTTTTCATATACCGAATTGGCGGCGGAAACAAGCAGATTTATACGCAGATTTTCCGGCAGTTGATTGATTAAATTAAGAGCTTCGTTAAAATTTCCCGAATTAATTTCTTTGTAAGCTCTTTGCATACTCAGGTTATTGACCGCGTTCTCCAATTCTTCATCCGATAAATTTTCGCTCAGAGTCTTTTCCGCCAAATCAAAATTACCCTGTTCGGCATATTTATTCGCCGCTCGCTGATAAAGTTGATTGCCGGCAAAAAAAGAAAGTTTTTTTGCCGTGCTGATGAGAATTTCCGGCGAAGCGTCGTTTTGCATCAACTGAAGGGTTTCCTTATCAAATACGCTGCTGATGTCGCCGTATTGATATTTTGCCAGCGCATTTTGTTTCTGTTTGAGACTTTCGACGCGGTTCGGAAACAACTTTTGAGCTATCGAAATCAGTTGTGAAATCGAGTATCTGTAATTCGGGCTGTCACTTTTCAAAACGGTTGAAATTATTATTTCTCCCAAACTTTGTAATTGACTGGAATCATAGTTGAGCGCGTTTTCACCTTCGGATTTTTCGCGGATAAATTCATTTAAAAATGTTAAAGCGACCGAGAAATTTTGGAGATTCGAGCTGTCGTACCGATTGTCGGCAGCGTAATTAAATTTCAGCAGTTTTGCCGTTATGTCGCCCAACATCTGCTGGGCTTTTGCCGGAGATTTGGCGTGGAGTTTTTTTAACAAGCTGATCGTTTCGGGCGTAATGCCTTTTTCGATGGATTTTTCGAGTAGTTCGGCGGCGCGTTCGGGACTTTGCTCGGCGGCGCGAGCCAGCAAGTTTTGTTCGAGATTTATTTCGGCTTGAATAATCTGCGCGTCCGACGGATTGTTGCTTTTATTTATTTTCGCGCCGTTTTGCTGATAGGCGGACATCGCTTTGATAATTTTGGCGGGGCGTGTTTTATAGAGACTTTCGAGCGCGAATTCGGCATTCTGAGCCGCGATCATATTCAAAATATTCGGTCTTAATCCCTGCGAATTGAGCAAGTCGTAATTATTTTGATTGGTTTTTTTGTCGTTTTCGGCAATCGTTTGAGCGTTTATTAGTTCGCTGACGGCGTTTTGAAACAATTCACGGGCGCGTTTCGCATCCGTCTGCCACATTAAATTTCCCGTTCTCGCGTAGATAAACGCGCGATTTTCCGGCAGTTTCAGATTCGGAACGTCGGCGAGAACTTGTTCGAGCAGAACGGTTCTTTGCCGCTGTTTTTCTTTGTTGGCTTCTTCAATATTTTGAGCGAAAGAAGATTCAAGCGTCAAGACGAAGATTAACGAAAACAACAACAGTCGAGAAATAAGCATTGTTTTACCTCCAAAACGCAATTTTTAATTGATCTTTTATTAAAAGAGTCGCCAGCGTCGAAAAAGGTTGCTACCGGCGCGGAATAAAAATTAATTGTTCGGTAAAATGTATTTACGGAATTAACTAATCGCCGCAATCATCTCTTTAACGGCTTGGTTTAATCCGACAAAAATGGAACGCGAAATGATGCTGTGTCCGATGTTAAATTCGGTGATTTCGTCAATGCGGGCGAGCGGGCGGATGTTGCGGTAAGTTAAACCGTGTCCGGCGGCGACGACCAAACCGAACTGCGCGGCGAAAGTCGCCGCGTCGTTAATGCGTTTGATTTCCTGTGCGGCGCGCAATGCGCCTTCGCCGTGCGACGATCTCGCGCCCAGCGTTAATTCAGCGTATTCGGCGGTGCAAAGCTCGATTTGCTGCGCTCCGGCGTTGTGCGCGGCTTCGATTTGCCGCTCGTCCGGGTCAATAAAAATACTGGCGAAAATTCCCGCGTCGCGTAAATGTTTGACTGCCTTTTGAACATTTTCAAAATTCCCCGCGACATCCAAACCGCCTTCAGTGGTGATTTCGTTCGGGTTTTCCGGCACGAGCGAAACCGCGTCGGGCTTGGTTTTGACGGCGATTTCAATCATCGCTTCAGTCGCCGCCATTTCGACATTCAAATAAGTCGTCACGACGGAGCGCAGAATTTCGATGTCTTTATCCTGAATATGCCGCCGATCCTGCCGCAAGTGAACCGTAATGCCGTCTGCGCCCGCCTGTTCGCAAATGACGGCGGCGGCAACAATGCTCGGTTCGATAGTTTTACGCGCTTCTCTGACGGTCGCCACGTGATCTATATTGACGTTTAATTTTGCGGTCATTTTAGTAATCGTAAATCGTAAATCGTCAATCGTCAAAAGCTGGATTTACAATCTATTAAGAAATCTTTCAAAATCCAACTTAATTTTTCGCGGTTTTCTGTCGCTCGCAAAAGATAGTCTTGAGTAACTCCGGTTTTGATTCCTTATACAACATTTACTTGGTCATAAACGCCGCGTTTGGCGTTTTGGCGAATCTGGCGGACTTCGCTGAACATTCGGCGGCTGTCGCGGAAAACGCTGACGGTCGTGCCTTCGCAGTGATCCCAGCGGACAGGAATTTCTTTCAGACGCAAGCCGTGATAGTCGGCGACGTACAAAAATTCGACATCAAAACCGAAACGGTCAATCGTCATCACGTCCAAAAGCGGGCGAAACTTGTTCATATTAAACGCTTTAAACCCGCACTGCGTGTCCCAGAAGGGCAAACCCGTCAAAACTCTGACGATCAGATTGAAAAATTTTCCGCCCTGTTCGCGCCGCCACGGTTGGTGCGTGCCGATTAAATTTCTGTCTAAAGCGCGCGAGCCGAAAGTCAAATCAAACGCGCCACTTTCGATTGGCTCGACCAGTTTCGGCAATTCGGAAATCGGGGTCGAAAGATCGGCATCGCTGAACAGCGCGATTTCACTCTGCGCCGCGAGCAAGCCGGTTTTGACGGCGAAACCTTTGCCGCGATTCTGTTCGTAACGAATAATTTTTGACTTGATGGCGGGAAAATCGGCGCAGATTTTTTCGGCGACGCGCGCCGTTTCGTCGCTGGAACCATCGTCAACGATAATTAACTCGGCGGTCGGAATTTTTTCTTTGACGTAAGCAAGTATTTGCCCGACCGACGCGCCGAGTCTTTTTTGCTCGTTGTAAGCCGGAATAATGATGGAAAGACTTGTTTGCATTGAGTGAAAAACTAATAGTAAATTGTCGGCAGGCATTTTGTAAATCAGGAGTCGCTGATTTTGGGATTTTGTTTCAGGCTGACAACCGCAGACTGACTTTTGACAACAAATATATGATATAGTTTTAAATACCTGGGGGAATTATTAATGAGTAGAAAGTTTGTCATAATTGGGGTTTTATTAATTATCGTCGGTGCGGTTTTCGGCGGAATTTTCGGCAGAATGCCGGTCAGAACGTCGGCGGATACCTCGCTGACGACGGAAAAAATCGTTAGCGATTACCGGCAGGCACTCGATGTTATTGACGCGAGCTACGTTGGACCGATTGACCACGAAAAAATCACGGAAAGTTCGGTGCAGGGAATGTTATTCACGCTCGATCCGCATTCGACGTTTTTTTCACGCGACGAATTTCGCAAACTTTACGAAGACCAGTCTTCACAGTTTTACGGCATCGGCGTTTCCATTCTGCAGCACCGCGACGGCGTTTATATTCAATCGGTGATTCCAAATACACCCGCTGACAAAGCCGGTCTTCACTACGGCGACAAATTCGTCCAAATTGACGGCAAAGACGCGAAAGATTATTCGAGCGCGGAAGTTTCCAAAAATGTGCGCGGCGAACGCGGCACGCCTGTTAATGTTAAGGTCGCGCGCGCCGGAGTTGATAAACCGCTCGATTTTACCATCGTGCGCGGCGGCGTGCCGCTGCCTTCGATTCGCAATTATTTTATGCTCAACAACAGCGTCGGCTACATCGGTTTTACCGGCGGATTTCAGGAAACCTCCGCCGATGAGATGGATCAGGCGATTGCGGATTTGAAAAAAGAGGGAATGCAGAGTTTGGTGCTTGATCTGCGCGGCAATCCGGGCGGTTTGCTGCCGCAGGCGATTGAAATCGTCAGCCGCTTTATTCCGAGCGGCAAAACTGTCGTTTCCGTCAAAGGTCGTTCGCGCAACGCTCCGTCGCAGGAATTGGACACCGTTGGCAATAACACGCAAAATTTCCCGCTGGTCGTAATGATAAACGGCGGTTCGGCTTCGGCTTCGGAAATCGTCGCCGGAGCGATTCAGGATTACGGGCGCGGTTTGATTGTCGGCAGCGACAGCTTCGGCAAAGGTCTCGTGCAGCGAGTTTTCCCGCTCAATTACGGCACAGGGTTGACTTTGACGACGGCGCGCTACTATACGCCGTACGGTCGCTCATTGCAGAGAGATTATTCAAACGGTTCGATTTACGATTATTACACTCATCATTCCGAAGACGGCGAATCCGACGATTCGACCGCGCCGGCGACGGACGTGAAACCGAAACCGGCGGGAAGTCCGGTGACAACGGCGGGCGGCAGAGTTTTCTACGGCGGGCGCGGCATCGAACCCGATGTTAAATCGGCGGCACTGGCTTACACGCCGCTGCGCGGACGCATCAGCGAAGCGACGTTTTTCTTCGTTCGTCAGTTGGTTGCCGGACAAATAAAAGGATTTGAAAATTATAAAGTTGATAAACAAAATTACAAACCGACCATTCTGCCGGAAGATTTTCAGATCAACGATAAATTATTTGATGCCTTCCGCGCTTTTACGGTCAAGGATAAAGATAACGGTTTGACGGCGGAAAACATCAACAGCCAGACGGATTACGCGAAAACGCGTCTGCGCGATGAATTGGCGACCGCCAACAATTCGACCGAAGCCGGTCAGCAGGTGCTGCTCGAAACAGACCCGCAGGTTTTAAAGGCGATTGAGGAAATTCCCGACGCGAAAAGACTGCTTGACACGATAATGGTCAAAAAATAGCCGCCGTTCGCTCAGAAAGATGCACAATTGATAACTCTTTTCGTTTTATCAATTGTGCATCATCATTTATAAATTCAGGAAAACGGTTTTGACGTTTCAAAATCGCCGAATAAAATCGTTGTGTTTTTTGCGTTCAGCGATTCATAAAGTAATATATCACCGGCTTTAATTATGTATAAACAAATCGGACTGCTGACAGGCGGCGGCGACGCGCCGGGATTGAATGCCGTGATTCGTGCGGCGGTTCGGACGGCGATCAAAGAATTCGGGATGAAGGTCGTCGGCATCGAAGACAGCTTTGAAGGGCTTTTGGGCGCGACCCGAACGATGAAGCTGACGACCAAAGGAGTGAGCGGAATTTTGCCGCGCGGCGGAACGATTTTGGGAACGAGAAATACGGGAAGTTTTTGTAAGTTTATTGACGGCAGCGTTGTTCTCCCGGAAGCAGCGATTCAGGAAGCCTTACAAAACCTGAGGAAATTGGAAATCGAAGCATTAGTCGTTCTCGGCGGCGAAGGAACTTTGGAAATCGCGCAGGAATTTCACAAACGCGGTTTTCCGGTCGTCGGCGTGCCGAAAACGATTGACAACGATTTGGCGGCGACCGAACTGACGTTCGGATTTATGACGGCGATTGACATCGCTACCGAAGCGTTAGACCGGCTGCACACAACCGCCGCTTCGCACGACCGCGTGATGCTGCTCGAAGTGATGGGCAGAAATACCGGCTGGATCGCCCTTCACGCCGGACTCGCGGGCAGCGCGGACGTGATTTTGATCCCGGAAATTCCTTTTTCCTTTGAGTCAATCGCGCAAAAGATTTACGCGCGCGAAAAAAGCGGTTCGCGCTTTACCAATATTGTCGTTGCCGAAGGCGCGACGGAAGTCGGGAAATCGGAAATTTATCAGGATTACGGCGATATAAAATCCGCGCCGCGGTTGGGCGGAGTCGGCGACTATGTGCGCCAGAAAATCGAGCAAATAACCGGCAAAGAATCACGCTGTGTCGTCTTGGGACATCTTCAGCGCGGCGGTTCTCCGAACGCTTTTGACCGAATGCTCGGAACTAATTTCGGCGCGTGCGCGGTGCGCGCGCTGGCGTGCGGAGAAGTTGGAAAAATGGTCGCGCTGCAAGCCGGAGTAGTTGTTAATGTGCCGCTTTCCGAAGCGATTGCCAATATCAAAACCGTGGCAGTTGATGGACAGCTCGTCCGCACGGCGCGCGACATCGGCATTTCATTTGCCGCGCCGAGGGAAAACAAATTGTAGGATTCCAGATTCCAGATTTCAAATTCCAGATTGGAAGAAGGAATTCTGAACTCTTAAAATCTGGAATTTGGAGATATGGAATCTGGAATTATAAGAATATGGAAGAAATCAGAAAAAAAATACAGGATGAATTAAAGGAACTGGAAAACGAACTGCGTTTCAAGTTACCGAAGGAAATACAATTGGCGCGGGAATTCGGCGATCTGAAGGAAAATGCCGAGTATAAAGCCGCTTTGGAGCGTCAGAAAATGGTGATGGCGCGGGTTGTTCAACTGAGCCAGCGGTTAAGCGAAGTGGAATCAATTGATTTGTCAAAAATTCCGCACGACCGCATCGCTTACGGTTCAAAAGTAGTTCTATACGACATTGACCGCGACGAGGAAATAACTTACAAACTGGTCACATCTGAAGAAAGCGATCCCGATAACGGTCTGATTTCCACCGTTACGCCCATCGGACAGGGTTTGCTGGGCAAGGAAGAGGGCGACGAGATTAAAATAAAGACCCCGAACGGCTCGCGCAGTTTTGAAATCAAACGATTGACGACCATTCACGATCAATAATGATTGATTGTTTTTAAGAAGGAAAAGCAATTATATTTTTGCTTTTCCTTCTTTGGTTTAAATCCGAGGTTTTGGGAATCAATTATTTTTCACCGGAGCGGGTGGGCGGGCGGGAAGTTTCGTCTGAACGGTCGCCATTTTCTTTAAAACTTCCTGCACGGCGCGTTCGAGCTGCGGATCGCCGCCGGCGATGACGGATTTCGGGTCGTTTTCGACTTCGATGTCGGGGTCAACGCCGTAGCCTTCGATCACCCATTTGCCTCCGAGATTGACCAAACCGAATTCCGGCACGTTGACGGTGCCGCCGTCAATCAATGTGCCGTGATTCGTAATGCCGACCACGCCGCCCCACGAGCGTTTGCCGATTAATGTGCCGAGTCCGGCTTGGCGAAACATATACGGGAAAATATCGCCGTCCGAAGCCGAATTTTCGTTCAAAATAGCGACCATCGCGTTTGGTGCGGCGGCATCCGGGTAAGTCGTCGCGCTTTCATTGGTGCGCGAAAAATTTACGCCGAGAGCTTTGCGGCGCAGTCGTTCGATTATCATCCGCGAAATATTGCCGCCGCCGTTGGCGCGCACGTCAACGACCAAACCTTCTTTGTCCAGTTGCGGATAATACCATTTGATAAATTCGCGGATTCCCGCCGCGCCCATATCGGGAATGTGAATGTAGCCGACGCGCCCGTTCGTCATTTGCGAGACGCGATTGCGGTTCGCCGTGACCCAATCGAGATAAATCAGATTCGTTTCGTCGGTAATCGGGCGATACGAAATTTGTCGCGCGCCGGAAAGTGTCGGCGTGGAATTAACCGTTAAAACAACCGGCGCGTCGGCTTTATTGCGAAGATACGAATAAATATCTTTGTCAGCCGTCACATTTTCGCCGTTGATTTGCAGAATATAATCGCCGACATTGGCGTTCACGCCGACTTCCCGAAACGGCGAGCGATAAATTTCTTCCTCGTTTTCGCCTTCGTAAATTTTCGAGATTTTGTAGCGATTCGCCGCTTTGTCAATCTCGAATCGCGCGCCCGGCAGCGCAACTCTAATGCGCGGCGGCGTGTTGAAATCGCCGCCGTCAATGTATGAATGCTGCGTGGCGAGTTCGGAAATCATTTCGGAAATGACGTAATTCAAATCCGAACGATGCGCGACGTAGGGAAGCCACGTTTTATATTCGTCGCGGATTTTCACCCAATCGAAACCGTGCATATTTGAAACATAAAACCAATCGCGGTAACGCCGCCAGACTTCGTTAAAAATCTGATTCCATTCTTCCGACGGATTGATTTCGACGGTCATTCCGGCGGTCGAAACGCTCTTTTTGCCGCTCGCGCCGTTCGGTGCCGCGTCCATTACGGAAAAATTCGCGCCCTGTCCGACGATGATTTTCGAGCCGTCCCGTGAAATCGAATAAGTCGAAACGCCGTCCAGCAGATTCGTTTCCTTGCGCTCTTTGATTGAGAAGATTCGCAAAGATGTCGGTTTGTCTGATTGTCTGCCGTAATAAAACGCCGAGCCGACGAAATAAAGCAGATGTCCGGTTTTCGCCGTCAATCCGCCGTAATTGTCGGCGGACAGCGGAACGCGCGTGACTCGGTTCGTGATGCCGTCGAAATCAATCGTTTCCGGTTTCGCGGAAGGCACATTTTTCTTCGCCGCGTCCTGATTCGGAGTTCCCGAAACGGTCGGCGACGGCGAAGCGGAAGCGGTCGGCTGCGGCTGTTTTTCGTCAATCGGTGTCGGTTCGGTCGTCGGGTTGAGTTTGTCCGGCGGCGATGTCGGCGCGGGCGCGACGGTCACTTCATCCGATTCGGGCGGGAACGGATTTTTGACATCTTTTCGCAGAGCGAGCGCGTAAATCATTGTCGAGCGATTGCCCGCGAAATTAAATTCCTTGTCGGAAATCTGCGGCGCGAATTCGCGGTCGCTCAGATAATACAGATAATCGCCCGACGGGTCGAAAGTCGGATTCTGCGAATTAAACATCGGATCGGTGACGCGATTTAATTTATTGTTCCCGACATCGTAAATGTAAACCGAATTGTAGCCGCCGTTGTTCGACGCGGCTTTGTCGTTCATACTGAACGCCAGAAAATTTCCTTTCGGCGACCATTCGTAATCGCCGATCTGTCCGTTTGCCGCGTCCACGATTTGTTTCAGACTTTTGTCGGCGAAAGTGTAAATGTAAATTTTGCCGTCTTTGTCGGAGAAAGCGAGACGTTTGCCGTCGCCCGACCATTCCGCCGAATATCTCTGCGCGTTTCCGCCGTTCGTCAACTGCTGCGGCTGGCTCATTCCGTCCTGCGCGATCACCCAAACTTCGTCTTCGCCGCTGCGGTCGGAGATAAAAGCGATGCGCGAGCCGTCCGGCGACCAGCGCGGATATTTGTCGTGCGCGCCGGAAGAATGCGTCAAATTTCGCGTGCCGCCTTTTTCGACCGGAACACTAAAAATATCGCCGCGCGCGCCAAACAAAGCGCGTTCGCCTTTCGGCGACAGGGCGACGTTTTCCAAAACCTGCATCGCGTTGACGACGCGCGGGCGTTTATAAACGCCGTCGTCCGGCACGTTGATATTTAATTTCGTCGGCTTGTTATTTCGCGTGTCGAGGATTTCCAGTTCGCCGTCGCGCTCATAAATGACGCGCGATTGATCGTCCGACGAAGCCCAGCGCACGTCCCAGTCTTTGAAATTCGTCGCGGCGATTGTCTTGCCGGAAGCGACATCGTAGCTGTAAAGATTAAATTTGCCGTCCTTGTCCGAGTTGAAATAAATCTTGTCGCCGATCCACATCGCGTCGCGCCACGGGCGCACGCCTTCGCTGATTTTTTTCGCGTCGTTCGTCGCTAAATCGTAAATATAAAGCGTGTTCGCCTGTCCGCCGCCGTAGCGTTTTTCGCTTCTGAAATCTCTCGTGCGCGGCGAATAAACCATCCGTTTGCCGTCCGGCGAGAAATCGCCCGAACCGGCTTCCGGCATCGGCAAAGCGGTCGGCATTCCGCCCGTCATCGGAATCGTATAAAGTTTGGAGACGGGCAAAGTATAAGAATCGCGTTGCGAGCGAAAAACGATTGAAGTTCCGTCGTTCGTCCAGCCCAAAACCTGATTATCGTAACCCCAGCGCGGCGCGAACGGACCTTTCGCCGGATAAAACGTCAGTTGTTTCGGCTCGCCGCCGCCCGAAGGCATCACATAAACCTGCTCGTCCCCGTCATATTGTCCGGTAAAGGCGATCCACTTTCCGTCCGGCGAAAATTTGGCGAAAACTTCCATTCCCGGATGCGCCGTCAAACGAATCGCCGTGCCGCCGCTCGTCGAAGCCGTCCACAAATCGCTGGCGTAGGTGAAAACGACTTGATCGCCGTAAATATCGGGAAAGCGCAGCAGTTTTGTCTGCGCGAAAGCGGGCAGCGCGAACAATACAAAAATAAACAGAATTTTGACGAAGACTTTTACGAACATCAGATTTTCCTCCGAAAACTTCAAAAGATGACCGGGATTTTTAAGAATAAATTATCTTTGTTGAAAGGCAAAATCAAGATCATCTTTAATATTTGATAAAGCGCGGCGGATACTGCAAAAACAAGTGAGATCAGTCGGAGCGCAGGCTAAGGATGCCCGCGTTTCAATCTGAAAATTTGTCGCTCAACGAATGAGTCAAAAATTCGCTTTTTCTTGATTGCTCAAACTGGTTTGATGGCATTATTCTTGGCGTTTTCTTACATCAAAATGATTCGCCGCTTGAGTAAATTCTCTTTCAATAGGTAAATTAAATATTATGCAAAAAGATTTATTATCCGCAATGGGCGCGTTCTCAGCCGATTTATTCTCCGGCAGTTTAAAGCGGCAGGGAAATATTAGTAATCAAACCGTTCAGATTGATTCCGAAGATTTTATTTACCAAATTTACACGCCTTCCAACATCGAAAAATCCGCTGATTTGCCGCTGATCGTTTTTCTGCACGGCATTCGTGAGCGCGGCAGCGGCGGTTTTGTCCCGACCGAAGGCGCGATGAACGTGATTCTCCGGCAATATCTCAAAAAAGTTCCGGCGATTGTTTTACTGCCGCAGTGTCGTCCGGGAAAATATTGGTCGGACGCGGTGATGGAGCGAATGGTGATGCGGGAAATCGAACAAACCGCCGGAGAATTTAAGATGGATCCCAAACGGATTTATTTGACCGGCGTTTCGATGGGCGGTTACGGCGTTTGGCATTTCGCTTCACAATACCACGAAAAATTTGCCGCGCTCGTGTCAATTTGCGGCGGCAGTCCGCTGGTAAACGGCGACCGCTTTGATCCAATCGCTCAAAAGGTCGGCGATACTCCGGCGTGGGTTTTTCACGGCGCGGACGACAAAATCGTGCCGGTCAGCGAATCGCGCGAACTCGTCAAAGCCTTAAAAAAGCATCAGAGAAATGTGAAATACAGTGAATACGCCGGTGTCGGACACAACGTCTGGTTAAACGCGCTCGGTGAAAAAGACTTGCTGACGTGGCTTTTCGCCCAACATCTTTGATTGATTTAATTATCAAATCAGTCTTTCAATACGCTCGGTCGAAGCGATTGTTTTAATTGGCAAATTCAAAATTCGGGCGGTGAAGTTTGAAGTTTGAGATCAGATAACTGTTTGGTAAAGCGACAGTTCATCAAATAACTTTTGCATTTTTTGAGCATCTGGCTGAAAATGTAGAAGTTAACGAAACGTAAAATCTGTCAGTGCGGGAAAAGTAAATCTAAATGTTTGGAGCAAGCATCGGACGCGGAGCAATGCGGATCATCAACGCGATGGTGCGCCGGCTGGCGTTCGGCGGAATCAACCCGAATATTTTAACCGTCGTCGGCGTGACGATTAACGTCGGCTGCGGCGTGCTTTTCGGCTTCGGCGAATTTTTCTGGGCGGGAATTGTGCTGATTATCGCCAATCTTTTTGATATGCTCGACGGCAATGTCGCGCGGCTTTCGGGACGGGTCACGCGCTTCGGCGGTTTTCTCGATTCGTCGCTCGACCGGCTTTCCGATATGGTTTCGTTTCTCGGAATTATCGTTTTTTACGCCAGCAACACGCCGCAGCATTCGCTCTTGAATGTTACTCTGGCGGGCATCGGAATGATGTTTTCGGTGATGGTCAGCTATACGACCGCGCGTTCCGAAGGCTTCGGTGTCAAAGCTAATGTCGGATTTTTGCAGCGTCCCGAAAGAGTTGTTCTGCTGATTATCGGCGCGCTTTCAAGTTTTCCGAATTCGACTTCGTTTTTCGTCAATCGAATGCCGCAGGTGCTTTTCGTTCTGGCAATCGGTTCGCTATGGACTTTTATTCATCGAATGTTTCATATTTGGAAGGAAATACGCCGGATTGAAACGGCGGAAAGCCATTGATTTGAGGATGTAAAACTTGCAAACTATTGTTTACCAATGATTTATGGAATGGCTCGGAGAAATTTGGCAGTGGTTGGCGCGATTTTGGGAATCGCTGACGTGGGGACGCGTTGCCTGGGGAGTAATGTTTTCAATTGCTGCGATCATTGCCAGTTACGGGTTAATCGTCATCGGAATGATAAAAATTCCGGCGGATTACTTCAGTTCTTCATATGTCAAAAAGGTAAATGCGGAGCAGCATTTTTCCCTGCGCTGGGGTTTGGTAATCGTCAAAAATATCATCGGCTTTCTGTTGACGACGGCGGGAATAATTATGATTTTTACGCCCGGACCCGGCGTTCCGACGATTCTTCTGGGATTAATAATGATGGATATTCCGGGGAAACGTCCGCTCGAAGCCAAACTGATTCAGCGTCCGATGGTTTTGTCGGCGGTTAATGATTTGCGGGCTAAATATAACAAACCGCCACTAATAATGGATTGATAATGAGATTCTTTGATATTTTCAAACCGAAAAAAGAAGTTGATTTAGAAGCGCAGCGGCGCGAATTTCTTCGCACCAAAGGCAGAATCTGCGACGGCACGATTTTGGAAAGCGAAACCACCGACGGCGGCGACGAAGTGGTTTTTTATTTCTACAACATTCAAGGCGTGGATTTTGAATCGTCGGAAATACTGACGGCGGATAAGTTGGAGAATCCGTTGAAATACGCGCCCGGTGCTAAGGTCGGCGTGCGTTTCGACCCGAAAAATCACGGAAATTCGATTTTAGATTAAATCTTGCGTATATCAGCCAACAAAATGCCAAAGTTTAACTCTTCTGTATGCGACCAAAATGTATTACATCGCACATTCGACGAAAATTCGTAATACTCCGTTTCTTTTAGCTAAAATGCGTTTTTCCAGCATTGTACTTTATGAATTGGTGACAACCACGATTTCTGCCGATGATTTAGACCTTTATGAAAGATGGAGCAAATTGCAAGATAAAAATGGAACTTCGCTGACTCCCGGTAAAACCCATTGGTGGGAGACGGCAAAGCTGATTCGCCGTTTGCGGTTCGGCGACAAATCCGCTGCGCGCGGGCTGACTCCGAAAATCAAACACGCTCATCAGCTTCAAAATGACGCGCTGATTGCTCGCACCGCAGCTCTGGCAAATGTTATGTGGTGACGAAAGATATGGAAGATTTTCAAAAGTTCGTGCCGTTTATGCCGAATTTGAAAGTCGTCGGTGGCGCGGAATTTTTCGGGTGAAATATAAACGGAAAAAATAATGTTCAAAAAAATTTTAATTGCCAATCGCGGAGAAATCGCCTGCCGCGTCATTCGCGCCTGCCGCGATATGAAAATCAAAACTGTTGCCGTATATTCGTCAGCCGACAAAGACGCGCTGCACGTCAGAATGGCGGATGAAGCGTATTTGATCGGCGCGCCGCCGTCGAATGAAAGCTATCTGCGGCAGGAAAAAATTATTGAAGTCGCTGAGAAATCCGGCGCGGAGGCGATTCATCCGGGTTACGGTTTTTTGTCGGAAAACGCCGACTTCGTGCGTCAAGTGACGAAGCGGGGAATCACTTTCATCGGACCTTCACCGGACGCGATGGACGCGATGGGCGGGAAAATTTCGGCGCGAAAAATTGCGATTGCAGCGGGTGTTCCGGTTGTTCCCGGCACGACCGAACCGTTGAAATCTGCCGACGATGCGCTGGAAACCGCCAAAGAATTCGGTTTTCCCGTGATGCTCAAGGCTTCGGCGGGCGGCGGCGGCAAGGGAATGCGACTGGTTGAGCGCGAGGAAGAATTGAAAAATGCCTTTGAAGCCGCGCAGAGCGAAGCGTTGGCGAGTTTCGGCGATTCGGCGGTTTATTTGGAAAAAGCGGTTGTGCGACCGCGCCACATCGAAATTCAAATTTTCTCCGACAATCACGGTAATTACGTTCATCTCGGCGAACGCGAATGCTCGATTCAGCGGCGGCATCAAAAGGTCGTCGAAGAATGTCCGTCGCCGATTAACGATGCGGAACTGCGCCGCGCGATGGGCGAATGCGCGATCAAAGTGGCGAAAGCGGTTGATTACGTCGGCGCGGGAACGGTCGAATTTCTCGTCTCCGATTTGGATAAATCGTTCTATTTTTTGGAAATGAACACGCGCCTGCAAGTCGAACATCCGGTCACTGAACTCGTCACCGGAATTGATCTCGTCCGCGAACAGATTACGGTCGCCAGCGGCGCGGAACTTTCATTTTCGCAGGCGGATATTTCGTGGGACACCCACGCGATTGAATGCCGCGTTTACGCCGAAGACCCGGAAAATAATTTTCTGCCGTCGCCGGGAGTCATCACGCGGCTGCGCGTTCCGCAGGGTAATGGCGTACGCGACGACGGCGGAATTTACGAGGGCGCGGAAGTTTCGATTTATTACGACCCGATGATTTCAAAACTCGCCGTTTTCGGCAGAACCCGCGAGGAAGCGATTGACCGGCTGCGTCGCGCTTTGCGAGAATATGAAGTCGGCGGCATCAAAACGACGCTGCCGTTTTTTCGTGAAATCGTCGAAGACGAAGAATTCATCGAAGGGAAACTCGACACCGGCTTTATCGAGCGTTTTAATAAACGCCGCGAGCCGCAGAAATTAAGCGAAGAAACGCGCGATTTAGCATTGGTCGCGGCGGCTTTGGCTTTTGCTGATAAAAGTAAAACAGTTTCAGGCGAAACTAAGGAAACGCAGCAAACTGTCAGTCGCTGGGTGTCAGCAGGCAGATCGGCGGCGATGCCGAACGGAAAATTTTAATAAAATATTACGGAGATTAAAATGGAAGAATTTTTGAAACAGTTGATGGGAAAAAAAGTGGACATTTCCTGCGGCGCGAACGCGACTTTTAGTGGAGAAGTGGTCAATGTTGACAGCGGCGTTCTTTATTTAAGAGATGAGAACGAACGGGCGGCGTATGTCGCGGTTGATAAAATTGCGATTGTCTGGGAAGAAAAAGAGAATCAGCATCGTCCGGGTTTTGTTGTTTAATGCCAAAACAGATACAGTTGGTTATTTATTCAGGTCAGTTTCGTCTTCGCATCAGCGAGCGGTTTAATTCGCCGGGTTAAGTCGTTTCCCGATTTACTAATGTTCACCTAAAACTGCCTACTGGCGCGAAGACGAAACTGACTTTACAAACCGATTAGAATGATTTCGGTATTATTTGGCAACGGCGAGCCGTCGGAAACCAACGATGCGATTTTGCCAGTAACCTTCAAATTTTGTGTAAGTTACGCCCTGGCTTGAAGAGGCTTGGTAAAAGCCATTTTCGTCAGCGACAATGCCGACGTGACCGAGTTTGTTGAAAAAGACGAGTGTGCCGAACTTAAAGCGGTCATCGCCTTCGACCGGCTCGGAATTTTGCCACAGCGTTCGCGCGCTCGTCCGTTCAAAATCGAAACCCGCTTCTCTGAAAACGCTCCACACCAAACCCGAACAATCATAAGTATAAGGTCCGGTTGAACCGTAACGATAAGGTGTGCCGTATTTTGATTCGATGGCAAGTAATAATCGCTGGTTGAAATCGGAACTGTAAGCAGGACGGCTGACGTAAATACTCGGAACGGAATTGATCGGGCGTGAAGAACCTGTTTTTTTGATAAGCGATTGAGGCGGCTGAACGTTGATTTGATTGGTCATCGGAGGAATTCGTCTTTGATAGGTTTCACTTGGCGGTCTCTGCACCGGAGCGGATGCCGGATATTCGGTTGGCGGGGTTTTTACTACTCTTGATCGTTCCTGTGAAAAAGACTGACCGGCGAAACCAACTAGGAATAAAATTAAAAACAAAGAAACGCACGAAGGTTTACTGAAATTCATCAAAGACAACTCCTGATTTTTTATTTTTTATCTTGAAAGGCTTGAGGAAGGCGGAGAAAAATCTCTCTACCTTATTTAAAAACGACTAAAACGAAAAAATTCCTGAAAATTCCGGCTTAAAGAATTTTGGACTGTTACTAAATAAATTGTCGTATTGTTTTAGCTAATTGAAAACTGATTGTCGTTGAAATGAAACTCAATTGCAAACGACAAAATCATTTTTATAATAATCCTGAGCGGATTGGCAAGTTTAAAATCCTGATTTTTGAAAAAGTCAGTCAAAGAAAAACCCCATTAAGCCTTGTTCCGAAGGCGGATTTCGTTTTCCGAAATCCGCCGCCGAAGCCTGCCCGCTCTTCTCCACCTTCCCTCATTCCTGTGCGTTGTCTTGATTACTTAATAAATAAGTTCAATCGTCGGGTTATTCCAATTTTGAAAATAATAATTGTTTTCGATTTTGAATTAAGACGGCTTTATGATGAAATTTGGTGCCTATGAATCGAAAAATATTTATCGCCGGTTCGGGCGGTATCGGCGAAGCGGCAGCAATTTTAATTCGTGAATGGGCAGATTTTGAAGCGGAGCTTTTTCTCGGCGACATCAATCAGTCAAATCTCGACAAAACCAAAAAAAATGTTTTGCAAAACTCTGAGAAAACAACCGAAGTGAAAACTGTTTTGATGCTGCCGGAAGGCATCAGCGACGAAATGAAGGCGGCGTTTGAACAATGCGATATTCTGCTGGATTGTTCGCCGGGAAATCAGGCTCCGCGAATGGCGCGGTTTGCCAAAGATTTCAAAATGCACTACGCGAATTTAACCGAATACGTCGCCGAAACCGATGAAATCATAAAAATCGCCGCCGATGCCGAAACGGGTTTTATTTTGCAGACCGGACTCGCGCCCGGATTTATCAATGTTCTGGCGATGTCGCTTTATCAGAAATTTGTGCAGCGTTTCGGCGTTGAAAAAGTCGAAAAAATCGGAATGAAAGTCGGCGCGTTGTCGGCGCACGCGCACCAACCGCATTTTTACGGTTTTACGTGGTCGCCGATTGGCGTGGCGACCGAATACGTCAAACCGGCGCGCGTCATTCGTGATTATCAGATCACCGAACAGCCCGCGCTTTCCGACCGTGAAACGATAGTGGTCGGCGGCAGAACTTACGAAGCGGATTTGACGAGCGGCGGCGCGGCTGATTTGCCGGAATTTTTCGCCGGTAAATCCAGACGGCTCGATTATAAAACTCTGCGCCACGTCGGGCATTACAATTGGGTTGACGGCGTGATTCGCCGTTTTCCGAACGACGCGGAGCTGCCGAAAAATTTGCTGGCGGAATTTTTGAGAAAAGTTCCGGCGGTTGAAGACGATTTTGTCTTAATTCACGCATCGGTTGACGGTTTTGACGAAAAAGGAACGCGCCGAATGATCGAAAAAGCGTTTTTTGTCGAACCGTTGGAAATAAACGGACACCAACTTCGCGCGATTCAAACGACGACCGCCGTGCCGTTAATCGAGTCCGCGATGATGCTTTTGTCCGGCAAGTTAAAAGGTGTGATTCTGCAAAGCCAGATTGAGCCGTCTGAGTTTTTAAACGGCGGTTTTGTCAGCCGCATTTACAAAAATTAGAGGCGGCGGCGCGAAATTTTATTGGTTTTGTGCGGCGGTTTTGTTCGGCGGTTCGCTGTCAACAGTTAGATTTTCGTGGCGTTCGGTCACTTCGTCGTCGGTCGCGTCTTCCAAACTGCGGTCGCCCGTCACTTCGTCCCAATCGTAGCCGAGAAATTCGGCGAAATGATAAAGCTGGGGTTCCCAGGTCGCGCGGTCTGCCGAATATTCCGCGAACGCTTCTTCAGTATCGGAGCGGGTGATTATTTTGCTGCGCCGCAAATGCCGCAGTGTTCGGTTGAAACATCTGCGCCGCCGCCGCCGGATTTCCGTTTCGGATTCGAACGGTTCGGTGACGTTCGCTTCGAGCTTGAGCGAAGCCAAAAGCTCGAATAAAACGTGCCGCGCGTTGTCGCCGGCAATCAAAATGTCCGGGTGATCGCCGGCTTCGACGTATTGTTTTTCATCAATATGCGCGTTGAGAATGGCAACCGTCTCAAGCACGACGAACAGCGCGCGGGGCAGACCTTTGTAAACTTCGAGCGAATGAAAATAATGAATGATCGGATGTTCAAGGTGTGATTCGAGCGATTCCTGCAAGTCGCGTGTGCCTTCGCGCAGCGA
The DNA here is from genome assembly GCA_965217575.1 of Pyrinomonadaceae bacterium. Lineage (GTDB taxonomy): Bacteria > Acidobacteriota > Blastocatellia > Pyrinomonadales > Pyrinomonadaceae. Next base: position 4,006,566 of record OZ244558.1, read on the forward strand.
TTCGGTTAAACTGTAAAAACGTCCGCGCGCGAAATGGCTGGTGATAAAACCGGAAATATCCGCGCCCTGCCGCGCCTGGTGATAAAATTTCAAAGCCACCGCGCGTTTGCGTTCGAGCGCGGAGTAAACGGTCAATAAATAGGTAATCGAAAGCGAGATTACGCCGATGCCCGAAGTGCCTTCGATAATTGAAACGACGCGCGTAAAGTTAGAAATCGGCAAAATATCGCCGTAACCGATAGTCAGAAGCGTAATTCCGCTGAAATAAAAGGCTTGGAAGAACAAACTGCCCGAAACTGTGTCGCTGATTTTGAAACCCGTTTTAATGCGCGGCAGATAAACGAGCGCGAATCCGGTAATCAGCATCAGAATAAAAATCAAAATCAAAAGCGGCAGCAAAAGCGGTCCGACGGATGACAAAACGCGATGCCGCCAGCGGCGATTCAATTTTTTCGATAAAAACGTCGCGCCGCGCCACACTCCGTTATTCAGTATTCTGCTGAACAGACCGGAATGCTTCGTTCCTCTTAAAATCGTCGCGTAAACGTCGTATAAAACCAAACCGAGCAAAACCAAACCGGCAGCCGTCAGCGAGTAATGTGTTAATAAATCCATAAATTTAAGTGTTTTTAGATTTGCGTCGTTTGTAATTTTGCCCGAATTTGTTGGAGAGAGAAGTGCTTTGATGTCAAAATCAAATTTTAGTTTATATTTATTTTACCGGAATGACGAAGATTGAAAAAATGTTGAAAATAATTTGTTTATCCGACACGCATAACTGCAACGGACAAATTCCCGTGCCGGACGGCGATATTTTGATTCACGCCGGAGACGCGACGATTACCGGAACACAAACGAATTTAAGAACTTAAAATTTTATCGGCGTTTTACTAAAACCAGTAGTTTTATTGGTATAATTAAATATATGAGTAAATACTATTTTACAGGGAAACTCTGTAAAAATGGACATATCAACAAAAGGTTTGTATCCAATAGATGGTGTTATCGAATGTGCCTTAATAAAATTAAGAGAGAGAAATGAAAGGCTTAAAGGAAAAACGAAAGAGAGAAAATCTCAAACTCTTAAAGAGATAGCTCGAATCAAAGGCAATCATAAATTTAACGGAAAAGTATGCAAGAGATATGGAAGTTTCAGCAGGTATGTCGTTGATGTCAGATGTGTGCAATTTGCGACTTTAAAGAATAAATGGTGGCAACAACAAAACAAAAAACAGCGTTGTTTCAATCAAATGTTGAGAGAAGCAAAAAAACTAAAAGCTACGCTATCTTGGGCGAATTTGGAAGCGATTAAGGAAATTTATCTGAATTGCCTTGATAATTATACGGTTGACCATATAGTTCCGTTGCAGGGTAAAAATGTTTGTGGATTGCACGTTGAATATAATTTGCAATATCTGACATCAATAGAAAATTCAAGGAAATCGAACAAGTTTATATGCGATTAGTTATCATTAGCGACACACATAACCAAATGAATTTAATTAACCTCCCGAAAGGAGATGTTCTAATTCATTGTGGAGATTTTACGACAACAGGGACGGTTTCGGAGATTACGCAGTTTAATCGAGAGTTGCTAAAGCAAGCTGACAAATTTAACCATATTGTAATTATTGCAGGGAACCATGACTGGCTTTTTGAACAACAGCCTCAACTTGCCCGTTCCCTGCTTGATCCAAGATTCAAATATTTGCAAGACTCATTTTGTATAATTGACGGAATAAAATTTTATGGATCACCCTTTCAGCCGAGATTTTTCGACTGGGCTTTTAATTTGAATCGCGGCGCGGAACTGGCGGAAAAGTGGAAATTAATTCCCGACGATACGGATATTTTAATCACGCACGGACCGCCGAACGGGATTTTAGATGAAGTTCCGAGACAGTATTTTATCGAAAATACGGGCTGTGAGGAATTGCGGAAACGGGTTGAAGAACTGCGCCTGAATAAATTGCAACTGCACGTTTTCGGACATATTCACTGCGGTTACGGCACGGCGGAAAAATTCGACGTAAAGTTTGTCAACGCTTCAACCTGTGACGAAAATTACGAACCCGTAAATCCGCCGATTATCGCAGACTTATCAGAGAAGCGCGAATTTATTTGAGCAATTTTCAATAAATTGTGTAGAATATGAGAATAATGTTTAATAATTATAAAAAATTTGACGGCGTTTCAGTCAGCTTGATTTTAGCCGCCGTTTTTGTTTTTTCAGCGGCGGGCTGCCGCCACAAAAATATCGAATTAATGCCGAGTCAGGGCTTGGAAATGCCCGCGCCGACGAAAACGCCGTTCAAGTCAAACAATGAAAATAAAGAGCAAAATATGAACCAATCGAAAATGACCGCAGTTCCGCCGAGCAGTTGGGGCGCGACCGGAATCGGGGTGGTCGTGACGGAGAACGGAGTTAAAATCGAATACGACTGCGCCATCGGCGAAATCAAACAAAAGCTGATGGTTGATGAAAACGGCGAATTTGAAGCCGACGGTTTTCACACACCGGAAGGTTTCGGTCCGACCAGAACGGACAATCCGCCGAAATCGCAGCCGGCGCATTACACGGGGAAAATTTCCGGCGATACGCTGACGCTACGAGTCAAACTGATGGAAACCAAAGAGCAAATCGCCGATTACACTCTGGAGCGCGGCAGAACTCCGCGACTTCGCAAATGCTATTGAATTTTCACTTTAAATCTCTAAACGAAGCCGCGTAATTTCCCGCGCTTTGCCGGTGTTTTCGTCAATATCAATGACGACCGCGCAAATCCAGACATTTCCCGTTGCGTGGTCGGCGCGGCGGGCGGGAAAATTGGTGAAACGATTGATAACGTCGTTTTTCTCCATTCCGATCACGCCGTTATAGCTTCCCGTCATTCCGACATCGGTAATATAAGCCGTGCCGCCTTCTAAAATGCGTTCGTCAGCCGTCTGAACGTGCGTGTGCGAACCGACGACCGCCGAAACTTTGCCCGCCAAAAACCAGCCGAGCGCGTATTTTTCCGAAGTCGCTTCGCAGTGCATATCAACCAGCCGAATTTTTACATCTTCGGGAATTTTATTGATTTCCCGTTCGGCGATGCGGAACGGATCATCAACCGGCGGCATAAAAACTCTGCCGAGCAGATTGAGCGCGGCGATTTTAAAACCGTTGATTTCGCCGACGAACAGACCGTTTCCCGGCGTTCCGGGCGGGTAGTTTGCCGGACGCAGCAGGCGCGAATTTTTTTCGATGTAGGGAATTATTTCGCTTTTATCAAAAATATGATTGCCCGAAGTCATCAGATCAATGCCGCTTTCAAATAATTCGTCGGCGATTTTCGGCGTAATCGAAAATCCTCCGGCGACGTTTTCGCCGTTCATCGTGGCAATATCTATTTTGTATTCGGCGCGAATTTCCTTAATTTTTTCCAAAACCGCGAGTCTTCCGGGACGCGCGACGACATCGGCAATCATTAAAATGTTCATATTTTTTCGTTAATCGTCAATTGTGAATCGCAAATCGTGAATTGAAAATAATTATAGACGATTCAAAAACAAAATGCGGGAAATTTATAGACCGGTTTGTTTAGCGGTGATTTTTCGGCTAAATTAATTCGATATGAATAATGAAATTTTTGGAAAAAATATTTTTGACGGTAAAGTCGCGTTCGTCACCGGCGGCGGCACGGGAATTACGGGCGGCGTGGCGCGGGCGTTGGCGGAACACGGCGCGAAAGTGGCGATTACCTCGCGCAAAATCGAAAATCTCGAACCGATGAAAAAGCTGATCGAAGACGGCGGCGGCGAATGTTTCGCGGTCGTCGCCGACGTGCGCGATTACGAAGCGGTTGCCAACGCCGTCGCCGAAACCGTCGAACATTTCGGCAAAATTGACATCGCCGTCAACGGCGCGGCGGGAAATTTTCTCGTCAAACCCGAAGAACTTTCGGCGAACGGTTTCGGCACGGTGATTGACATTGACACCAAAGGCACATTTAACGTCTGCCGCGCCGCCTTTGAAGAATTGAAAAAATCGCAGGGACAAATTCTAAATATCAGCGCGACGCTGCATTACACGGCGACCCCGATGCAGATTCACGTTTCGGCGGCGAAGGCGGGCGTTGACGCGATGACGCGAAATTTATCGCTCGAATGGGGAAAATACGGCATTCGCGTCAACGGCATCGCGCCGGGACCGATTGCCGACACCGAAGGATTTAAACGGCTGGTGCCGGAACCTGTGAAGGAAAAACTGGCGGAAAAAATCCCGATGCGGCGTTTCGGCAGAATCGCCGACATCGAAAACGCCGCGCTGTTTTTATGCTCGGACGCGGCAAATTATATCAGCGGCGTAACTTTGGTCGTTGACGGCGGACACTGGCTGACCGGAACGGGTTTAGGGTAGAGAAGTGGAAAGGCGGCAAGGCGAAAAGGTGAAAAAGTAAAGGAAAGTTTTGATATTTATTTTTATTTAAACTTTTTCACTTTTTCACCTTTTTTCACTTTTCCATCTTTGCCGCTTTTTTTTCATCATTCAAAACGCCGCGCAGAACGAGCATTTTCGACAGAATTCGCGCTTCCGGGCGTTCAAATTTATTGGTTAAAGCCCGCGTTCGCGCAAAATCAGCGACCGCGAGACTGCGGATAGAAGTGTCCGTCGCGCCGAGATTTTGCAGTAATTCGCGGGACATCTCGCCGCCGAAACTGCCGAGTTGAATTTCTCCGTCCTCGATAATATCGCCGTTGACATCCATAAATTCGCCGACTTTGACGAACGCGGTAATCGTTTCGTTAAGCCGGAAAATCGCGTCCTCCAAAATCGGAAAGGCTTTGTCCGCATCAACTTGCGCGTAACCGCCTGCCAACAACCAAACTTTCATAAAATCCTGATAATTTTTCGGCGGCGAAGTGACCAGCGCGCGGCTGTCGTCCATAATTTTAGAAGCCGTTTCTTTGTCGCCGGATTTGGCAATCTGCAAAGCCAGAGCCGACAGCGCGAAAAGTTTTTGATTCGGGTCTTTGATGCCGCCGATTATTTTCCGCGCCGCCGCGACAGCTTTTTCTCTTTCTTCTTTTGAAAGCTGTTTTTCTTCGAGATTTCCGATATTTTCCAGTAATTTTTCAGGTGAATCTTCGACTGATTCCGCCTTTGCCGTTATTTCACCGGAATCCGCGCTTTCGACTTTGACCGAATTTTTCTGATTTTGGATTTTAAATTTCTGCCGAATTTGCGCGGCGCGAGAAGGAGCAAATCTTTCAATCGTCGAAACAGAGTCTAAAAAATTTCTGCTTTCGGCATTTTCCCGGCTCAAAATGCGCTGCGCCAACAAATCAGCAATTTCGCCCATTGACTGTTGGCTGAAAATTGGTTTTTTGTCGCTTTTTCCATTATTAGAATCAAAGTTTTCCGCGCCGAAACTGAGCAGTGAGTCAAGAATATAAAAATTTTCGGGGTCAGTGCTGCCGGATTTTACCTTTGCCAAAACGTCTTCGCCGAAAGAGATTCCTTTGTCAGCGTCTTTTTCGTAAATTTTTTTGAGCAAATTAACGGTTTCGTAATTAAGCCCTTTATTCAAAGATTGACGGGCGTATTTCAAAGCCGTGTCAACGTCTCTTTCGGCGATTTGCTGAAGCAGACGGGTTTCAAAATATCCGTCCTGAGCGGCGATTTGTTTTTTGAAAACCGGATTTGAAACGACCAGCGCGGTATCGTTAAAAAAATCCAAAGCCAATTGCGCGTCGTGTTCGGAGATGGTCGTCGCAATCTGCTGCCGCACGGCGAGGGCTTTGATAAATTTTCTGTACAACTGCGCCGAAGAATCTCCGCCGAGAGGGGAAATTTGTTCTTTATCCGGTGAAATTTCCGCCGCGTTGATTTGCGCGTCATACTGCGCTAAAAGCTGTCTGAAATCGGTAATAACGGTTTGGAACATCATTCGCGCTTCTTTTTCGTCTTCAAACCACATCAAACCGGCGAGTTCCGCCGAAAAGCTGATGCGATTTTCCAACGTTCGCAGATTATTGACTTCAGTGGAGGTTTCGCGTAGAAAAACAACCGCGTCTTTTCGCAGTTCAGGCGAAACTTCGTCTTTATCGTTGTTGGCGACGGTTTGCGAAAATGCGATTTGAGCGAGTGTCAGGTAAAGGAAAGAAAGTAAAAATAGTTTTAGATTCATTTGGGAACTCCTTAAAAATTCACGGTGAAAAACAATGATTTAGAGCAACTTTTGTATTGAATGTCCGGTAAACAGGCGGCAGAAACATCGCGCCGCTGATTCCGTGCGGGCTTTCGGCTTGAAGTTTTAAGCTCGCCATTCGCCTCTGAAAATTGTTCTAGTAAACGCCTTCCTGTTCGTTCAAATTTGATTGAAAACCCTTTTCGTTTTCCTCCGCGTTTGGATCGAGCAGAACTTCGGCGATGCGGAAACGGGCGTAAAACCGCGCTTCGGGACGCGCCAGTCGTTCGGCGAAATTGACGGTGCGGTCAAAATCGGCGGCAGTCAGACTTTTTATCAAATCAACGCCTTTCGGTAAATCCTGGTAAGATTCGCGCCGCGCCGCGTCGAGCCGCAGTTCGTCGTTTTCAACCGCGCCGCCTTCATTAAATTGGTCGAGCAGAATCGCCGCGCTGATAATATCGTTGAAAAACTGCGTGTTCGCTTCCAGTAAATTGAAACTTTGTTCGGGTTCGATAACGGCGTAAGCCCGCGCCATTTGAAAGACGGAATTTAAGTTCCGGCGGTTTTTCACCCCGCCGGCGAAAATCGAGCGCGTTTCGTTCATCAGGGCGGAAGCGGTTTTCAGGTCGCCGCTTTTGGCAAACGACATCGCCAAAGTCGTCAAAACTTCGATGCGCTGTTCGGGCGGTTTCAATTTAGCGAGACTCCGCCGCGTTTCGTCTAAATCGCCTTTTGCCGCCAGCGTCAGCGGCAGCGCGTCGCTGATCGCAGTGTCCAAATAATCATTTTCCCGTTTGGTTTTTAATTTGCCGTGAAAGGTTCGCGCCTTTTCAATATCGCCGTTGGTAAAAGCGGTTTCGGCAGCCTGATAATAAAAATTATCGCGGTCGGCGGCGGGTTTTTTTTCGATAATCTGCAAAATTTCGTCGGCTGATTTGTCTTCGGATTCGTTTTGAAAAATTTGATTTTTCACCAAACTATTCAGCGTCGAAGATTCCTGCTGACCGATTTTGCGGCGAATTGCCAACGCCTGGGCGGGAAAGTTTTTCGTAATTTCGGGCATTATTTTTGAAACTTCATAAGCTGAAAGAAATTCCTGCTGAGTAAATTTTCGGGCGAGAATTTCAATCGCGTCGCTGATGTCGCCGTCGCTCAGTAACGCCGCTTTTTTATCGGCTGCCGCTTGCCGGTTTAGTTTTTTTACGGTATCCAAAAAAGATTGAATGTCCCAGGTGTTGATGGTCAAACCCGAATTTGGAGACTTGTCGTTCACTGGCGCGGCATTGGCATTTGTGCTGTTTTCCGTGTAATCAGCCGCCGAACCGATGATGGTATCTTTGCTTTTAATTTTACTTAAAATATCCTGAGCGAGTTTCGCGCCGAGTTCCGCGTCCGTTTTCTCAAGCGTTTCAAGCGTCGCAAAGGTGTTTGTTCCGATCCCTTTTTCCAAATTCCTTTTGGCAATCTGATACGCTTGTTGCGGGTCGCGGGCGGTAATTTTGGCGGCGAGAGCGAGTTCGAGCGTTTGGTTGTCATCAAAAATACTTTTGCCTTCCGCGTTTTTCACGTCCAATAACTGCAAACTGTTAAGCGCGAGTTGAGGATCACGCGCCGCCAGCGCGATTAAAAGTTCTTTGCGAAGATTGGCGGCATCGGTCAGTTTCACAGACCGGGCGACATTAAATTCTTCGTCGGGATCAGCATTTTCGGGCGGAATTTGCGCGAGAACGGCATTGAGATCGAAAATCGCGTTTTGAAAAATAGTTCGCGCCGCTTTTTCATCTTTGTCCCAAAGCAGATTTGCCACAAAAATTCGCGCGTAAATCCGATTGAGCGGCAGAGAAAATTGTTCGGCTTCACGCGTCAAAATATTTAATAAATTCAACGCTTTTTCTTGAATTTCGGGCGATACGCCGCTTTTAGAACTCGCCGGCGCGGGCGCGGTTTGCGCCGAAATGGGCAAGATCAGCAAAACGCTCAATAAAATTGAAATGGTTTTTTTAGAAAACATTGATTTCTCCGCCGAAATATCTGTAATATTACGTCAAGTGCAGCAAACAGTAAATAAAAATTTTAACTGTCCGCTGTAAAAGAACGCGTTTGTTTGAGAAGTTTGCAGAGGCGGACGTAAAATACGAATAATTTTACGCGCAATAAATTATTGCGCTTCCTTCGTTGATAAAAATTAAAGTGTTTGAAAGCGAAGACGAGCAGGATGGGCGAGGCTTAATCTAATGAGTTTTTTCGGCTGCGCTTTGCCGGAATTGAGCCGGCATTGTTTTTTTTTTTGACCGCTTATTTCCGGCGGCTTTTCAAGTTGACGAGCTTTCGATGAACAACCGTCTGAAAATGGCGCGGCTTTTTACCAAAGCGGCGGCGCGAATATCAATCTTTGATTTTGAAAACGCGCTTTCAATTTAACGACTGAAAATCCTGCAAACGCGCGGATACGTCCAGAAATCTCTCAGAATGGTTTTAGATAAGGGCGCGAATTTACGATAGATGCTGGGAGTTTCCGCCAAATTTTACTGAGATTCATTGATGCCAGCGACCGGAATCACCTCGTATTCGATTTTGTCTTCTTCAAGTTCCTGCATTGCGATGCGGGTTGATTTGCTTTTACGCGGGTCCATATCAACGCGCGGAGTCGCGCCGCGCTGCAACTGCTTACTGCGCTGTGCCGCCAAAATTATTTTGCGGTATTTTGAATCGTTTTTAGAAACTTCAGTTCTTTCCTGCGTAATTTCGTCAACAGTTTGTTCGGTTGGTTCAACCATAATATAATTTTTTATTCTCCAAGCGTCTTTAAAATAGAAACATCGAAACTATCTAAAATAACTCGAATCGCCTCTGTTTGTCTAATCCGTTTTAATCTTTCGGCTAAAATTATATTTTGCAGTTTCGCGGCGGCTTTGCCGACTTCATCATTAATGACAATATATTCAAATTCCGCGCAGCGGCTGACTTCGCCGAAAGCGTTTTGCAGCCGAACGCTCAAATCCGTCTGTTTTTCGGTCGCGCGGGCAGTCAAACGTCTTTCCAAAACCTCGAAAGACGGCGGCATTATAAAAATACTGACGGCTTCCGGCATCAAATGGCGCACATTTGCCGCGCCCTGCACGTCAATTTCCAGAATAATGTCGCGCCCCAGTTCGGTTTCGGCTTTGACTCGTTTGATTGACGTGCCGTAAAAATTACGATGAACTTCGGCGTATTCGAGAAATTCGCCCTGTTCAATCAAATCGGCAAATTCTTCTTTCGTGATAAAAAAATAATCGCGCCCGTTTTCTTCGCCGACACGCATTTGCCGCGTCGTAAATGAAACGGAATAACCGATTGCCGGGACGGTTTTCAGCACTTCCTTAATTAAAGTACCTTTGCCGCCGCCCGACGGTGAACTGATGATGATTAAATTGCCCTTCATTGAATTAAAATCGTAATTTTAATGTATAGAATTGCGGATGCCAAACTCCAAATTCCGTATTTCCGCCTTTATTATTCGCCAAATCGGTGTCTTTCCGCTAAAATTTACGTTTTAAGTAAAAGAAATTCAAGACCAAATCAAAATGCCTTTAAGCCAAATCGAAGCCGCCGCCGAAGATATAAAAAACGGCAAAATGATAATTATCGTTGACGATGAAGACCGCGAAAATGAGGGCGATCTTGTCTGCGCGGCGGAAAAAGTCACGCCGGGAATTATCAATTTTATGGTGACGCACGCGCGCGGTTTGATTTGTCTGCCGCTGACCGAAGAACGTTGCGACGAACTGCACCTGCCGCCGCAAACTGCTGAAAATACGTCGAGTATGGGAACGGCTTTTACCATTTCCATCGAAGCGCGCGAAGGCGTAACGACCGGAATTTCCGCCGCCGACCGCGCGAAAACTATTTTGACCGCCGTTGATCCGAAAACAAAACCGGCGGATTTGGCGCGTCCCGGACATATTTTTCCGCTGCGGGCGAAACGCGGCGGCGTTCTCGTGCGCGTCGGGCAAACTGAGGCGAGCGTTGATATGGCGCGGATCGCCGGACTCGATCCGTCGGCGGTGATTTGCGAAATAATGAACGACGACGGCACAATGGCGCGAATGCCCGAACTGGAAATTTTCGCCGCCAAACACGATTTGAAAATAATTTCCGTCGCCGATCTGGTGCGTTATCGCATCCAGAAGGAAACGCTCGTGCGCCGCGTCGCCGAAACGATTCTGCCGACCGATTACGGAGATTTCACCGCCATCGCTTACGAAAATATCATCAACGGCGAAACACACTTGGCGATGGTTTTGGGAAATAATTTTTCGCGGACAACCGAACCCGTTCTGGTGCGCGTCCAAACGGAGAATATTACGTTCGCAATGTTCGGTTCAAAACTCGGCGAAGCGTCGCAGGCGATTCATTCTTCGCTGAAAAAAATTTCCCAGGCGGGCAAAGGAATAATTCTTTACCTGCGCCAGAACCAGCATAATCTCGATTTGATTCATCAATTACAAACTTACGCCGTGATGCAGAACGAAAATCTCGATTTTCAGACGGCGCGAAAAAAAACCGGCTACGGCAGTTACCGCGATTACGGCATCGGGGCGCAGATTTTGAATGACTTGGGCGTGAAAAATATTCGGCTTTTGACCAATCATCCGCCGAAAGTGAATGCGATTGACGCTTTTGATTTGGAGATTGTTGAAACCGTCTCGTTATGAAAAACTTGTACAGTTTTCGAGAATCGAAAAATTTCACGAAGCGAGTAATAGATTTGTTGTCCGATGATGAATATGCTCAGTTTCAATAGCAGCTAACTAAATTTCCCGAAGGCGGTGACATTATTCCGAACAGCGGCGGCATTCGCAAAATACGTTGTAAGATTAAGGGCAGAGGAAAACGCGGTGGAGCAAGAGTAATATAATATTCGGCAGTTAGTAAGTACGAAATTTATATGCTTGACATTTTCGCCAAAAATGAAAAAGTAGATTTGTCATCGGTTGAACTGAAAGGCTTGAAAAATTTAGTTGAGGAATGGCTGAAAAATGGATAAAAAGCGTTTTGGAGAATTAAAAGAAAGCATTATTGAAGCCGGAAAAGTTATGCGCGGTGAAATAAAGCCGAGCCGCGAATTCATATTTGAAATTGATTCGTCGGAAATTGAACCGCCGCTCGAAACTTGGGCAGTTTGTGTTGAAAGTGATGACGAAGAACTTTTAATCAGGGGGAAAATATATCCTGTCAAGATCAGTTCGGATACTGTTTGGGTGAGAGATGAAGAAGGTGAAGCAACACTTTGCCCGACCGAATTCTTTTTGCCGAGCACACTTCCGCAAAAAGTTAAGCGAAAATTAGCAAATTTGGCACAACTAACTTAGAATGTTTTCAGCAGCTCTCTCGTTTACAAATGTCGGACGAAAACGAAAATCAAATAGAAGAAACCGAAGAAATTGAATCTCAGGACAACGCGGCGGAAGAAACTTCGGATGCGGAATCTTCGAGACGCAGATTTTTTACGCGCCGCAATGGTGTAATTGCGCTCGGGATTATCGCGCTGCTGGCAGTTTCGCTGGCGGTTTTGACAACCGTTTCTTATCGTTACGGCGTTTTGGATAATTACGTCAAAGAACAGTTCGTCGCAAAAATGGCGGACATCGGCGTTGTTTTCTCCGCCGACACTTTTCGGCTGACGGTTTCGCCGCTCAAGTTAGAAATTAAAAACGCGACTTTTAACGATAAAATTTCCGGCGATAAACTCTTTTTTGTCAAAGAAGCCAACCTGTATCTGCGAATCAAAGACCTTTACGCGTGGCAGTTGAGCCGCGACATCAGTCTCGACACGACCGATGTTGACGGTTTTGAAGCGTGGGTGAAATTCGACGAAAACGGCAAATCGAACTTTTCAAATTTGAATTTCGTGCAGGACGAAACAGGAACTTCGCGTGTCAATTTTACTTATTCTTCCGTCAAAGCCTCGATTAAAAACGGTTTGGTGCATTTCGGCGATGTGCAGCACAAAATTTCCGCCGACGCGAAAAACATCGCGCTCGCGCTCGAACCGGAAAACTACGACGTTCCCGACGAGCAGAAGCGTTATAAAATTAACTTCGCTTCAACCGATTCAAATTTAATTTACGACGATAATCCGGTTCAGCCGGTTGATATTCGCGCTGTCGGAATCGCCGATAATAACGGCGCGGACATTTCTGAACTAAAATTAACCACGCCGCTCGGCGATTCGACTTTGAGCGGCAAATTAACCGACTGGGCGGCGTTAAAATACGATTTGAACATTGATTCGACCGTAGATTTGACGCAGACCTCGAATATTTTGCCGCTCGGCACGGCGTTGCGCGGCGCGGCGAATTTTAACGGAAAAGTCACAGGTGAAGGCACAAAATATAACATCGAAGGCGAAATTCAGTCGGACGCGCTGGCGGCGGACAATATTCGGCTGAAAGGTTTGAACGTCGCGGCGACGGTCGCGGGCGAAAATTCGATGTATGAAGCGAACGGTAAAGCAGTCGCCGAACTGCTGACGTTTGAAGATTATCAAATCGAACAGCTTCAGCTAATCAGCAATATTCGCGGTACGGGAACTGATTTCAAATGGTTCGGCGAATTACAGGCGGCGGCGGCAAAATCGCCTTTGGGAACAATCGCCGGACTGTATATCACCGACGCGGCTGCCGAATACAAGGACGAAAAATTGGAGGCGACGCTCGGCACGATTCGAGCGGGAAATTTTAACTCGCCCGATGCCGCCGTTCAGAATTTACAGGCGAATAATCTGAGAGTTACGTCCGCCGACGGCACGACAAATATCACTCTGCCGGGAGCGCGCGCCAATTCCGTCAAACTCGAAGGAACGGAAATCAACGGCGTAACCGTCAGCGGCGTAAAAGCGACAAATCGCGGCGACAAAACGACGGCGCGAATCAATAGTTTGCGGGCGAATAATCTGCGAACGGCGGACGGCAAAGTCAATAATGTGGCGGCAAACGGCGTTGATCTGACGCTCAATAACGGTACGACCAATGTTGCGGCAAATAATGTGACGGCAGACGGTTTGGACGCGGGCGGAACGAAAGTCGGCGCATTGCAGGCTTCGGGCGTGACGGCAAAAGTTGTCGGAAGCACGACGGAAGTTTATGCGAATAATGCGAAAGTCGCCAAAGTTACGACCGATGCGGCGACTTTGGGAAGCATCAACGTCGCGGGGCTTCGTTTGTCAATCAAACAGGGAACTATCGAAGCGCGTTCGGGCGACATCAACGCCGGCAACGTCGCGCTTTCCAAATCCGTCGTGCCGGACGGTGGAAATCTCGAAAACGTCAAAATTTACAAACCCGTGTTCGTGCTTGAACCTTCGGGACGTTACCGCGCGAGTCTCGATATGAGTTTGGGCGGCGGCGTGGTCGGCAACGTCAAACTCGGCGCGGCGCGGGCTTCGGTCGTCGCGCAGAACGATCAAATCGCGCTGAGTAATTTGCAGGCGGAAGTGATGGACGGCAGCATCAACGGCAATGCGACGATTGCTTTGACCGAACGCAAACGCTCGAATGTTGACGCTTCTTTTACAAATCTCGATTTGTCGAAAATTCTCGCGCTGCAAGGCGGACAAATCGTGCCGATTGAAGGGAAAACGACCGGAAACATCAACTTGAATTTTGCCGGAACGAACTTCAAAACCGCCAGCGGAACGGCGACGGCGGATTTTGCGGCGAACGCCGGAACCGCCGAACGCGGACTTGTTCCGGTTAGCGGAAAAGTCGGATTGACGGCGAATAACGGACTTTTTAATGTGGATTTCGCCAATTTAAATACGGAAAAAACCGGACTCAATTTGACCGGAAAATTCGATTTGAGCGGCAATAATTCCAATCTGAACATCGCGCTCAACTCCGCCGACGCGAGTGAAATTGACCGCATTCTCAGAATTTTGAACATCTCGCCCGAACTCGAAGCGCAGATTGACAACTATCAGGCGCAGCTTGCCGGAAAACTCGATTTTACCGGCACAATCACGGGAAATCTGACAAATCCGACGCTCGACGGACGCGCTTCGCTCGATTCGCTCGTTCTGCGCGGACGCGATCTGGGAACTTTTTCGACGAATGTTTTGGTTTCGCCTGATGTAATTCAGCTAAACGACGGAAAATTGCAGGAACGCGACGGCGGAAATCTGACGTTTAACGTCAATGTGCCGCGCGTCGGCGAAAATAATATCGCGGTGCAGGCGAAATTAAACAGCGTCAACACGGGAAATTTACTCGCCGCGCTGCCGGTTGATGTTTTGCCCGATCAACTGAAAAGTTTTCAAGCGCAGACTTCCGGCACGATCAATATCAGCGGAATTCCCGGCGATTTGCAGGGCGCAGCCGATATTTCGTCGGGCAAAGGCACGATTAACAATCAGCCGTTTGACGGTTTCGACGCGAAGGCGACTTTTCAGGGAAATCTCGTTAATCTCGAAAATTTTCTCGTGCGTTTCGGCGACGGTTCTTTAAAAGCGAACGGCACTTACAACACCGATTCGACGGCGTTTAACGTGGTCGTCAACGGCAAAGATATTCAGGTTGCGCGTCTCGCGCCGTTTTTGCCCGCCGGAACTGATATTTCAAACGTCAACGGAATCATAGATTTACAGGCGACGGCTTTGGGTGTCGGCACCGATCCGAAAACTTTTGACGTGAACTTTAACGCCGTCGGGCGCAATGTCGTTTATGATGCAAACGCGCTCGGCGACATTACGATTAACGGAAAAACGGAAAATCAGCAATTAAACGCAAATGTGACGGTTAATTTTCAGGGACAGCCGCAGACGCTTAACGCAAGCGTCAATTTTGCCGACGAAAATCTGCCGTTTCGCGCCGAAACCAGTTTTAATAACACGCAACTTGCGCCGCTCGTCGCGCTCGTCAAACCGGAAGGCGTTGACGTTTCGGGTCAGGCGACGGGAAATGTCGTCGTTCAGGGCAACCTTTATCCGGTTGGCGCGGACGGCAAGCGCGCGTTTTCCGCCGACAATATCAGCGGCGGGGCGATGTTCAGCCAACTCGCTTTGCAGATTGACGAAACGCCGCTGGTTGCGACCGAACCTGTTTCCGTGCGGTTTAATACGAAAGAAATTGTCGTTGAGAGCGCGAAATTTTCGGGCGGCGGCACCAACATCGTCGTCAGCGGCACGAAAGCGTTGACTGATGACGGTATGAATAATCTGGCGATTGACGGAAAAATAAATCTGCGAATTTTGAACGCGCTTTCGCAAAACGTCATTGTCGCCGGATTGGTTGACGCGTCGGTGCGGTTGACGGGCGTTAATAAAACCGCGCGTTTAACCGGCGTGGCGAACGCCGAAAACGCTTCGGTCTCGGCATTTGTCGGCTCTGAAAGATTAACCGTCAACCGCATTAACGGGCGCATCATTTTTAATTCGGATAACGTGCAGATCGAAAATTTAAACGGTTTTTTAGGCGGCGGCAGAGTCACGGCTTCGGGCGGCGCGCTGCTGAAAGGCTTGGAATTACAGGGTTTTCGGATTGATGTGCAGGGAAATAACTTTACCGCGCCGCTGCCGCCCGATTTTATTACGACGGGCGATGCGGAAATTCAGATCAGCGGCAACCGCATCGGCGGCGATTTGAACACGCTGATTTCGGGAACGATTTACGCCAAGCGCAGTATTTACAATAAGGATATTGATTTAGCCGATTTCATCGGCGGGCGCAATTCCGGTTCTCTGTCGGCGAGTTCGTCAGGCTCGTCGGATAGTTCATCATCGTCGTATTTCGGCGTGCCGAAGCTCGACATCAGTCTCGAAGGACGCGACGCGCTGATTGTTCGCAATAATCTGGCTGATTTAACCGCTTCGCTCTCGCTGCGCGTCACGGGCGATATTGATTATCCGCAGATTTCCGGCAGAGTGACCGCCAACAGCGGAACAATTTTCTTTCGCAAAGATCGCTACGAAGTGCAGCGCGGCGTTTTGGAGTTTCCGCCGAATACGAGCATTGAACCGTATATCAATCTGCAAGCCGCGACGGATATTAAAGGCTATCAAATTATCGTCAGTTTAGTCGGCGAACTGACCAATACCGAATCGCTAAACGCGACCGTTCGTTCGAGTCCGGCACTGCCGCAGGGCGACGTGATTTCGCTGATTACGACCGGCAATCTGGCGAACAGCGATACGGGAATTCCGACGCTGGCGCAATCGGGAATTAACACGGCGGCGGAGATTTTGACCGACGAATTGATTAACAATCCGCTGAGTAAAGCAACCGATAAACTGTTTGGTTTGAACAAATTTGAGCTAAATCCGGTAGTTTCCGGGCAACGTCTGAATCCTTCGGCGCGGCTCACCGTCGGCAGACAAATTAACCGCAATCTTTTGGTCACTTATTCGACTAATCTGTCAGAAGATCAAAATCAGGTCTTGGCTCTGGAATATCGCGTGTCGAATCGCCTGTCTTTCGTCGCCCAGTATGAACAGCGTCCGTTGAGCAATGTCACGCAGAGAAATAATGTGTTTAGTTTTGAAGTTCGTTTGAGAAAGAGATTTTGATGGATTTTTCACCGCAGAGCAGAACAATGGAAGACGTAAAACGGAAGATGAAAAATGTGAAAAAAAATTACGTTTTTCGTTTTTTCCTGATCTCGTGTCTTGTCGGCTGGCTGTTCGCTTTGACGATTGCCGCGCAGAATAAATTTGAAGATCGGCAAATTTCCGAAGTCACCGTTGCTTTTGAAGGTAACGACCGTGATCCTTCCGCCGCCGAACAATTTCGTTTGATCGCACGCACCGCGCTCGGTACAACATATTCAGCCGTGAAAGTGCGCGATGCAATTGCGGCACTTTACGGGACGGAAAAAATTGTTTTCGCTTCGGTCGCCGCCAGCGATGTCGGCGCGAATGAGGTCAATCTGCTGTTCACCGTTAAGCGCAAAACAAAAGCGGAAAAGGTCAATATAAACGTCGGCAATACGGTCGGCAAGACCGTTACCGAACAAGAACTTCTTCTAAAGTTAAATTTACTCAATCCGGGAACTTCGATCACCGAACAAACTTTGCAGAACAACGCCAATGTGATTTTGTCTTATTTGCGGGAGCGCGGGTATTACAAAGCCGAAGTTACTTACAGCCAAAAGCCGCTGACCAGCGAAACCGAAGTGGTCGTTACTTTTAACGTTATTCCGAATACACAAGCGAGCGTTGAAAAGTTTAATATTGACATCGCCGGTTTTGACTCGTCGAAATTGCGCCCGAAACTTAAACTTCAGCCGGGAGAACCGTATTCGCGCCAGCTTTTGACCGAAGATGTTGCCAAAATCCGCCAGGCTCTGCGCGACGAAAAATTCATCGCGCCCGAACTCGAAGAACCGCGTCTCGTCTATGACAATGAAAAAAACGCGATCAGCATTGATTTGACGGGACAAGTCGGTCCGGTTGTGAATATCGAAGTTGATGCGGGAAAAGAAAAGATCAGCGACAAAAAATTGACCGAACTGCTGACGATTAAGCGTGAAGGAACGCTCGATTACGCGGCAATTGTCGAAGGTGAAAGACGGTTACGGAACTATTTTCAGGAAAGAGGGTATTTCTTTGCCGATGTCAAAGCCGTCTGTTCCGCCAATCCCGAATTCACCGAAAATGAAGCCAGCCAGACCAGCAACGGCACGGATGTTTTGTGCGGCGCGTTAAGCGGCGCGTCGCTGAAAGATCGGACGGTGGATATTAAATATGAAGCGGAGCTAAATCGGCAGTTGAAGCTGGTTGATATTCGCGTCGAAGGAACCGATAAATTTACCAGCGACGATATAAAGGGAATTTTGGGTTCGCAGGAAGCCAATGTGCTGGGATTTATTCCGTTTTTCGGCTACGGACGCGGCTACACCAGCACCACCACTTTGGAAGAGGATCGCGCGTCGGTCGAATCGGTGCTGCGCGAACTCGGCTACCGCAGTGCGAAAGTGACTGTCAGACAGGGCGTGGCACTCAACGGCGAGGATTTAATTATCACTTTTGTCGTGGATGAAGGCATTCCGACGCGTGTTGCCGGAGTCGAAATCACCGGCAATACTTCTTATTCCGAAGCTGATCTGCTGGCGAAACTGCCGGCTTTGGAAGGTAAAAACTTTTCGCGCGCGCGCGTGCGAAACGGTGTCAAAGAGCTTTCAACTTTTTATTCGCAGGAAGGCTATTACGACGCGAAAGTAAATTATTCAATCGTCGAACTGCCGGATGAACCGAACGCGACCGAAGACGAAGTAAAAGTTGTTTACAATGTCGAAAATGAAGGCAAAAAAGTTTTCGTCAATCGCATTTTGATCAATGGCAATGAGATGACGGAGCGTGGCGCGATTCTAAAAGCCGTTGATGTGAAAAAGGACGATGTTCTGCGGTCAACCGATATTTTCGCCAGCGAGCAGAATCTTTACGCGACCGATGCGTTCGGTTTGGTAGAAATTAAACCCGAACCGGCGGGCGAAACGGCGGACGGAAAAGCTCGTTTATCCGACATAATTATCAACGTCGAAGAACAAAAACCGCGTCTGATTACTTACGGCGGCGGTTATTCGACGGACATCGGCGCGAACGGATTTTTTGATATTCGGCATTTTAATTTGTTCGGTAAACTTCAGCAGGGCGGCGCGCGCGTCCGCATCAGTCGTTTGCAGCAACTGGTGCAGATTGATTATATCAATCCGCGTTTTATGGCGGACGGGAAAAATCGCTTTTCGCCGCTGACATTTTCGGCGGCGTATCAGCGCGATTCGACGGTGACGCGCTTTTTCCGTTCAACGTTCGATCAGGGAACGGGCGGCATCGTCCAGCGAGTTGACGCGGACGGCAATCCGATTGACCAGTTCGGCAACAGCACCGGCGACCCGACCATCAATCGTTTAACGCTTTCGGCGGAAACCAGCCGCACGCTCAGTATCAAGAAACGCAGTTTTCTGTTTGCGCGGTATCGTTTTGAAGACGTACGGTTGTTTAATTTTGAAAGTTTGCTGGTAAAAGATTTGCTGCGCCCCGATTCGAGAGTGCGAATTTCCGGTTTCGGCGCAAATTTTGTTTACGACACGCGGGAAAACTGCAATATCAAATACACATTTCTCGAACTGCTGCAAAAAGGCGATCCGGGCGAACCGTGCCGCTACAACGCGAGCGACCCGACGCGCGGCAATTATATCACCGCCGAATATAATATTTCCGCGCCGATTTTGGGGGCGAACACCGGATTTAATAAATTTCAGGGTTCCTACAATACTTATTTCACGATTTCCAAACTGAATAAAACGACATTTGCCGGACGCGCGATTATCGGTTTGGCAAATATATTTTCTAGAAATCAAGATTTTAACTCGACGCAGTATCCCGATTTGAACGACAGTCTGCCGATCAGCGAAAGGTTTTTCGCGGGCGGTTCGACGACGCTCAGAGGTTTTGAATACGAAGGCGCGGGACCGCGGGTGGCTATTGTTCCGCAGGGAATTTTTCGAAACAGCAGCGGCGATCAGGTTTATTTGAATCCTTTTACCGTGCCGTTCGGCGGAAACGCGCTGGCAATTGTCAACCTGGAGGCGCGCGTTCCGGTGACTGATCTCGTGCGAGTCGTTCCTTTCTACGACGGCGGCAATGTTTTCCGCCGCGTCAGCGATATTTTTAAACCGCAGAAAGATATTCCCGCAGACGACGTTTTCAGACAGAATCTGCGGGCAATCTGGTCGAATACGGTCGGGCTGGGTTTGCGAATTAAAACGCCGATTGGCGGCGAATTTGCGGTTGATTACGGTTATCTGCTCAACCCGCCGAAATTTTTGATACCGCAGACGGACGGGACAAATGCCTTTTACATTCTGAAACAGGGACAGCTTCATTTCCGCTTCGCCCAGGCATTTTAAGTTAGAGCCGCCCACTCACCGGCGGTTCTGACTTTGATAAACGTAAATTCCGATACAAAAAACAGCGAATTTTTGAGATAATTCACTCGTCTTGTTTTATGTCTGAAAATACCGCTGAAAATAATGCAGATAAATCACCGCACCGGCGGTTTTTGCTGGGTTTGGCGCGTGCTTTCGGCGGCGCGATTATGTTTTCATTTCCGTTGTTTATGACGATGGAAATGTGGTGGAACGGTTTTTATATGGGCAGATTTCGGCTCGCCCTGTTTATCTTTCTCGCCATTCCGCTGCTTTACGGCTTGTCGTATTTTGACGGTTTTGAAAATACCAATTGTTTTAAGGAAGATGCCGTGGACACGTTCGTCGCCTTGGCGGTCGGATTTTTCAGTTCGACGATAATGCTGCTCGTCTTAAATTTGATAAATTCGAGTATGTCCGCCGATGAAATAATCGGAAGAATTTCTCTGCAAGCCGTTATCGCCGGTTTGGGAGCGATGTTTTCCCGCAGTTTGCTCGGCGGCAACAGCGATAAAGATCGAGACGACACTAATGACCGCAGCCTGACCACACAATATCTCGGACAGCTTTTTTTGATGGCGGTCGGCGCGATTTTTCTGGCGATGAGCGGCGCGGCGACCGAAGAGATGATTTTGCTCGCCTTTAAGATGACAAATTGGCACGCCTTTTCCCTCGCGCTCGGCACGCTTTTGATGATGCACGCCTTTGTTTACGCGATTGAATTTAAAGGTCAGGAAGAAGTAAAACCGAAAGGAAGTTCGATGTTGAGCGTTTTTCTGCGCTATACGGTCGTCGGCTACGCGATAGTTTTGCTGATTAGTTTGTATCTTCTCTGGTCATTCGGCAGAACCGACGGAATGGGAATGACGGCATTGCTCAAAGCCGTCATTGTGCTGAGTTTTCCGGGCGCGCTCGGCGCGTCAGCATCGCGACTGATTTTATAAATCAATAGAAATATGGCTGAACAAAAATCTACTGCGGATAATTCCGGCGAAAAACACGAAGTGCCGATTTTAGAATGGTTTGCCGCCGCCGCCGGTCTGATTTTGGTGGTCGGCGCAATCGGATTTTTTCTGTATCAGGCGATTTATTACAATTCTACGCCGCCGAATATCAGCGTCGCGGTCGAATCGGTAACGCCCGCTGATTCCGGTTATTTAGTGACCTTTAAAGCCTACAACAGCGGCGATCAAACGGCGGCGAATGTGGCGGTCGAAGGTGAATTTGAAAACAGCGGCGAAAGCGGCGAGAAAAGCGATGTCACTATCGGTTATGTTCCTGCGTATTCAACCACTAAAGGCGGCTTATTTTTCTCAAAAGATCCGCGGCAGTTCAATTTGAAAATTCGCGCTACCGGTTACGCGGTTCCGTAAACCGCGCGTCGCGGAAAGTATCTTCACTTGACTAACTATTTTTCATATCGGATGCTGTAAAGAGAGGTTTACGAATTACAAATTAAAGGGAAGGAAAAAAAATGGCAAAAAATACAGCAGAAAAATTTATTGACGCGTTGGGAAAATTGGAAGCTGACCGCGATTTGGAAATGATTGTCGGGCTTTTCAGCGCAGACAGTGAGGTCGGCAACGTCGTGACCGAAGATAAAAACATCGGCGCGCGCGAATTTTGGCAGAATTACCGCGACAATTTTGACGAAGTGAAATCAACTTTTCGCAACAAAATTATGACGGACAACACCGCCGCACTCGAATGGACGACCACCGGAACCAGCGCGAAGGGCAAGGATTTTGAATACGACGGAGTGAGCGTTCTGGAAATTGACGGCGACCAAATCACGCGCTTTCACGCTTATTTCGATGCGAACAAACTCGGCAAACAAATCGTTACCGAAGACAAAGCGCGAGCGTAAAAGACAATGGCTGAAAAACTCAAAAAAGGCGATCAAGTCGGATGGAACACGCCGCAGGGCAAAACGTCGGGCGCGATCAAAAAGAAACTGACCGCGCCGACGGATATTAAAGATCATCACGTCGCGGCTTCGGAAGAAAATCCTGAATTTTTAGTGGAAAGCGAAAAAAGCGGCAAAACGGCGGCTCATAAATCGAAGTCGTTGAAGAAAATAAAAAAATAATTGTACGAATCATTAATCAAGCGGCGGCGAAACTGACAAGTTTTCGCCGCCGCTTGATTTTGAAAATTAATTTTAACGGCGCGGCATCTCTTCGCCGACCGTCCAAACGACGATGGAACTTGAAAGTCCGAGTCCCGACAGCCGACCCGCCATCATCACCAACGTTTCTCCCTTTTCGACGACGTTCGCCTGAAGCAGAGTGTTTTCGCCGTCTTTGAGCATTGCCTCGGTTGTTTCGCCCATTTTGTGGCACAGCGGTTCGACACCCCAGATCAAAGCCAATTGATTGCGAACATCTTTGGTTGCGGTCAGCGCGAAGGTCTGCAAACCGGAGCGCACAGACGACAAACGCCGCGCCATCAAACCGGATTCGGTGAAAACGGCGACTTTATCCGTCAGTTTTTCGCGCGCGCAGATCGCAGCGGCTTTGCACAACGCCTGGGAAGTTCTGCCGGTCGGTTCTTCGCTGAATTTGACGGGACGTTTCAGTTTGGCGGTCTTTACCGTTTCCGCCGAATCAATAATGCGCTTCATCGTGGCGACCGATTCGACCGGATATTTTCCCGCCGCCGTTTCCGCCGAAAGCATTACGGCATCAGTTCCGTCCCAGACGGCGTTGGCAACATCGGACGCTTCGGCGCGCGTCGGGCGCGGATTGTCAACCATTGACTGAAGCATCTGCGTCGCCGTAATGACAAACTTATCGTTCAAAACCGACTTTTCAATAATCTGTTTCTGATAGACAGGAACGAGTTCGGGACTGGTTTCCACGCCCAGATCGCCGCGCGCGACCATCAAACCGTCGGTCGCCTGAATAATCTCGTCCAGATTTTCCATCGCTTCCGCTTTTTCGATTTTTGCCACGAGCAGCGGTCTGCCCAATTTGCGTTTGTTCAATTTTTTGATTAAACCTTTAACTTCCGTGCAGTCTTCCGCCTGCCGCACGAACGACAGCGCGATGTAATCAACATCCTGCGTCATCGCCCATTCCAAATCAACGCGGTCTTTGTCCGTCAAAGACGGAATCGGCAATTTCGTGTTCGGTAGATTGATGCCTTTGCGTTCCGACAAAACGCCGCCGTTGACGACGCTGGTCGTGACATCGGTTTTCGTCACTTTTTTGACTATCAGTTCAATCGCGCCGTCATCAAGTAAAATTCTCGCGCCTTTTTCGACCAGTTTCGGCAGTTCTTTGAAATTAGTGGAGACTTCCTTGACGCTGCCGCGAATATCGCGGGAAGTGATGACAAATTCCGCCCCGGCGGTCAATACGACGGGCGTGGCGTTTTGCAGCAAGCCCGTGCGAATTTTCGGTCCCGACAAATCAACCAGCACAGACAGCGGTTTATCGAGTTTTTCCGAAACGTCACGCGCCGTTTTGATAGTCGCGGCGTGTTCTTCATAACTGCCGTGCGACATATTGATGCGGACGGCGTTTAATCCGGCTTTGATAAGTTGTTCGATGATTTCAGGCGTGTTTGAAGCGGGTCCGAGTGTCGCTAAAATTTTCGCTCTTCGCATTCTATAAAACTTACCATCTTTTGTCGGTAATACAAATTGCGTGTTTGCTAGTTTAGTTAATTGTCGAGATTATGTCGGTCTTGCCCGACAACGCGCATTTGCTGAATGTAATCCGGTTACTTCTTTTAGGCTGAATTAAAAGGCAACCTTTTTAACGTTTTGATAATCGGACACCCGCATTCACAAAATTTTAGAACAATTTAATATCTGTTTCGGCGATAAAATTCCTGAAAAGTTCAGTAATTTGTTAATAACACTACGCCAACCTACACTGAGTTATCAGATCAGCTCAGTCGTCCTTTTTATTAAGGAGATCAAAATGAAAAAAATAACAACTCTGATAGTGGTCACGCTTTTAATACAGATGCTGTTTGTTCATTCAGCTTTTGCCGGAACGAAAGAGGAAAAGTTTGCCGAAAGGGTCAAAACGGAAATTGCCAAACTCGGCACGGGAACGGATGCTAAAATAAAATTGAAACTCAAAGACGGCACGAAAATCAAAGGCTACGTGATGGAAGCCGATGAAGATCAGTTTGTCGTGATGAACTCGAAAACAGGTTAAGCTGTTCCGGTATCTTATCCGCAAGTCGGGCAGGCGAAAGGTAACAGTCTGTCAACGGGAACTATTTTTATTATTGGGGCTGTCGGTCTTATAGTTGTACTTTTAGTTCTTCTTGGAAACGCATCATAAAAGGTTAGATTTGAAAGATTTTAGTTCTAATCTAAAGACGGCTGAAATTTAATCTCAGTCGTCTTTTTCATTGTGTCGAAAGTGCATCACAAAACTATTTCGTTTCTTCCAATATTAGCTTGAGAATAAAATGCGGCGAGCGGAACGGGAACTTTAGTTCGCAAGTCGCCGGCGAACTAAAGTTCCCGTTCCGTTTTTACGGCTACAGTAAACAGGTGCGAGATTCATTCTCTCTAACGATTGACGATTGACGATTGACGATTTACGATCAAAACGACGTTTGACGATCAAAACAATGAAAATCACGAGCCGCGATAATCAGAGAATAAAATTTGCCCGAAAAGTCGGCGGCGGGCGCGTCAAAGAGGCGATTTTTGTTGAAGGCGCGCGTCTGGCGGAAGAGTTTTTACGCGCTGAACTGGAAATTTTTGACGTTTTGTTCACCGAAAACTTCCGCGAAAGCGAACGCGGACGACAAATTTTGCAAAGCGTCGAAGCAAAAACCGCGCATCTCGCCGAAGTTCCCGAACAAATTTTCAATTCCGTCGCCGACACGAAAAATTCGCAGGGAATAATTATCATCGCCGCCAAACCGCAAACGGGAAAAAACGTCATCGAAACGGCGGCGGCGCAAATCGCGCGGCGATTGCCGCTGTTTATTCTGCTTCATCAAATAAACAATCCGTCAAATTTGGGTGCGATTTTGCGAACTGCCGAAGCGGTCAGTGTCGGCGGCGTAATTCTGACCGAACATTCGGCGGATGTTTTTTCGCCAAAGGCTCTGCGCGGCGCGATGGGCGCGTCTTTTAGAATTCCGATTTGGACGAACGCGGATTTTTTTGAAGTTTTGCGCTGGTCGAAAGAAAAAGATTTAGTTTCCCTCTGCGCCGATGTCAACGCGGAAAAAAGTTATCTCGAAGTTGACTGGAAAAAACCGCGCCTTTTGATTTTCGGCTCGGAAGCGCGGGGTTTAAGCGCGACTGAACGCGCGGAAATCAGCGAAAGTTTGATTGTTCCGATGGAAAACAACGTCGAAAGTCTTAATCTCGCGGTTTCGTGCGGCGTAATTTTGTTTGAAGCGAAAAGACAGGTAATGTCAGAACTGAAGGCGTGAGCGGAATTTCGCCGCCGTTTTTCATTGCTGCTTCGATTTAACTTTATCGAACTGACGGAAATCCATTCGCTCACGAAAGCAGTAATTCTGAACTTAAAGGCTGTTTAAAAACTGAAAATCTAGGCGCGGATGAACTGCGGATCAAGCGGATTTTCGCTGATAAAATCCAAGTAATCCGTGCCAATCCGCCTCATCCGTGCAAATCCGCGTCTAACTTCTTCATAACATCGTGTTTTTACTTTTCAAACTAACTTCCTAGCGATTTGACGGATTGCGAAGAGAATTTGACTCAGCCGCCGTGTTGGAATTGTCCAGATTCATCACTTTTTTGAACTGTTCCTGAGCAAAAGGAACCGTCACCATAATCAAACCCATTTCAATATCGTCCGCCAAAACTTTACTGTTGACTTCGCTCGTCTGCGCCAGACGGTCTTTCGCCTGGGTGAACATTTGTTTGGCTTCGGGAAATTTGCCGGTCAAAAGATAGGCGCGTCCCGTCAGATACAAATCCTCGGCGGTGTCCGGCGGCACATTGCTCGAAGCCAGATACTGTTGCGGATTTTTATCAACCGCGCGGCGGGCTTCCTCAAAAGAAGTCAGCGGAATATTCAGCGACTGCGGCGGCGGCATCGGCGGAATTTCCGGCGCGACATTGTTTTGCGCCCATAAATGATAAACTCCCGCGCCGATCAGCGTTCCCAGAAGCAGCGTCAGCAGCGGCGTTAAAATTCTGCCTAAAACGCTTTTTTGATTCACTTGAGCCGGAAAAAAATCTTTTTCTTCTCTGGCGTAATTATTCTGCACGGCGACGGGAACGTCAATTCTCGCAGCCGCAGCGGGAACCGCGGCTTTTTCAGCCGGAAAAGATAACGAATCGGGTTTGCTCTCAATTTCAGGATTCGTCAATTCGGTCGGAATAAAAACCTCACGCGGCGGAACGGTTTCGGCGACCGGCATTTCGAGATGCCGAGTCGGAATTTCCGCCGCTTCTTCGTCAAAAAACGGATCAGCAAGCGTTTCGTTTTGATTGGTCAGCGGCGGACGCGCGGCGGCAATCGTTGATTCTTCGTAATCGGCAATCGGCGCGAGGTTTTTCTCGCGGATACTGCCCGGCGCGGCGGTCAATTTAACGATCACCGCCGTCAGATTATCTTCCGCGCCGCGCTGATAGCAGACTTCCTTCATTTTCGCGGTGATATTGGCGGGTTTGTCGCTGGAAAGCAAAAGCGTCCGCAGTTCAAAATCGTCAATGTGGCGCGTGATTCCGTCCGAGCAGAGCAGAAACGTCGTGTGCGGCTCGAACATAATGGTTTTCATATCAATTTCGACCGTGTAATCCGCGCCGAGCGCGCGGCTGATGACGTTGCGGCTCGGATGCGTGGCGGCTTGAATGGCAGTCATTCGTCCGGCGCGGACTTCTTCTTCGACAATCGAATGATCCTGCGTTTCACGATAGAGATTACCCTGCGGATCGAGCCGATAAAGCCGCGAATCACCGACGTGACCGATGGTGGCGATATTGCCCGCGACGTGCAGCGCGACGACGGTCGTCGCCATCGTCGAAAGCTGTTCCAAATCGTGCGACATCTGATAAATGGATTTATTGGCGTGTTCAATCGCCACTTTCATCAATTCTTCCACGTCGCCGTTTTCATTGAAATTGACGAACGCTTCGCTGAGAATTTCCACCGCCATCTGCGAGGCGACATCACCGGCTTGCGCTCCGCCCACGCCGTCGGCAACCGCAAAAAGCCCGCATTTATTCATCTCCAAAAACGAATCTTCATTTTGCGGACGTTTTTTGCTTAAACCCCGATCTGAAACCGAAGCCGAATCAATTTGAAAGTTGTTCTCCATTTATTATTTGCTCCAGGGAAAGTTCAGCGAATTAAAGACAAGAAAAATTAATTTTGAACAGCAGTCGTCGGATTTTGAATTTGATTCGCGTCAACCGCGTTGCGATGTGAAAAAGCCATCAGCATTCCGAGCATTATAAAACTTGTCACCAAACTGAAGCCGCCGTGACTGACGAACGGCAGCGTAATTCCTGTCATCGGCAGCGCGCGCGTGATGCCGCCCATATTGACCAGGGCTTGAAAACCGATGAATGCCGTCAACCCGACGGCGCACAGTTTACCGAACATATCACGCGCGTCGAGTGCCGTCCGAACTCCCGCGCTGACAAAAGTTATCAGCGCAAAGATTACCAATAATCCGCCGAAAAGTCCAAGTTCTTCGGCAATCGCGGCGTAAATATAATCGGAATCGGAAACCGGAATCAGCTCGACGTAGCCCAAACCCAAACCGCGTCCGGTCGTGCCGCCCGAAGCCACGCCGAACGTCGCCTGCGCCGGCTGAAACGCCAGCACGTCAAACCAGGCATCCACGTTAATTGATTTTTGCAGATTCGGGTCTTCTTCCAAAAGCTGCGGCAGATTCGGGTCTTTTTTCACCAAGTCTTGATAATATTTATCGTAATCTTCCTTCCACCAATCGGTGTCGGGCGACGGCGGGTTGAAACCGTCAAGCCAGAGATGAAATCGCTGCTGAATGCGGTCGGGCAAAACTTTTCTAATCGGACTTGCCAGCGTCGGCAGCAGCGGAATTTTTTCCTGCGTCTTTTCGGGCAGCGCGCCGACGACCAAAATGCTGATTAACAGGACCACGCTTCCGACTAAAACGATTCTCTGCGGCAGGCGGCGCACGGCGATCAGATAAAGCGTCGCGTAAACCGAACTGAAAACCATCATTTGCCCGAAATCTTTCAAAACAAAAAACGGCACAAACGGCAAAATCGCCATAAAGACCAGCGGAATAACGTCTTTCGCGCGCGGAATGCCCCAGTAAGTACGCGCCAGATTTTTATATAAAACCGCCAAAATCGCGGCGAATCCGATTAAAAACGGGATTTTCGCCGGTTCCCAAGGTGTCATATTGCCGATTGATTTGCCCGCTCTCGACGTGATTGCGGCGAGCAGTAGCGGCACCAGCGTCAGCAGAACTATCAGAAAGCCGTTTTTCTGCAAAATATCCAGCACGTCGTCGCGCTGAAATAAAACGAGCGTACCGACGAAACAGGAAATGGCGAAAAGCGGAATCAAAGTTCTGCCCGACAGAAAAACGTCGCTTAAATCTTCGTTCGCCGGACGCGGCGTTTCTTGGTCCAAATCAACCGGCGACGGCGGCGTGGCGGGAAGTCCCATCATTTGCTTTTTATCCGCCGAATAATTTTCCTGAATATAATGAAGCTGAAGCGTTTTTATTTTTTCCTGGCGGGCTTCGGCTTTATCCCTTTTTGAAATATATTCCGGGTCGCTGAAAAGCCGATACTGGACGGTCAAACCGATGGAAAAAAGTAAAACGGCGGCGGTGTAAAGCGTCCAGTTGCCGCGAAATTTGGCAATACGAGCCAAAAAGATCGGCAAAATCGCCAGAATAAAAAGCAGTGCGAGATTTCTGCCCGCCGTCAGCGGCGAAGTTTCGTAACCGCGAATCAACGCGCCGTAATGAATGGAATAATGCGCGATTGCCGTCAGCGCGACGATCAGCAAAAGTATAAAGATATGAGTTGACGCGCGGTTTTTCATAGCCGAAACTGCAAACCAAAAATCGAAAAACATTCACCGAAACCGAATAATAAAACACCTTGAGTTTATCAAAGAGTTTTTATCCGCGTCGAGCGGACGATAAAAATCTATGCTCAAGTATGCCAAAAGCTGTCAAGCCGATTTTTTTGACGCGATTAAAAAACTCTCCGCTTACTTTTACGCTGAAATCTTTAAAAAGATCGCCCAAAATTGAAAATCCCGCAATCAAAAATTTATGATGCTCTCTTAATCGGAAATTCTTTGCCGTCGGCGCGGTAAAAAGTTCCGGTGTTGTAGTTTTTATCATCAAAGGAAAAAATATTCGGCTTGCCGGTTTTCGGGTCGGAGGCGAAAGTATATTTGTCATAGTCGTGGTCTTTGAAAAAGAAAATCTCACTTCCCGAACCTTTTTCCCATTTCACTTCAAACGCCATTTTAATCGGTTTGACCGTGCAGGTCGTATCGCCGATTTGATATTTGCCTTCAAATTCACCGATTGAGGCAGCGTCTTTGTTATCATCGCCGGAATAAGCCGCCGCGTTGTCCTTGAAAATTTTGACCAGCGTTAAACCGTCGCCGTAATTTATATCGGCGATTTTCCAGTTGCCGTTTTCCTGCACGAGCGAGAAGATAAAATTTTCCTTTTCCTTGAAATTATCAAACGTAACGGGAACGGTCGCCGACTTGTCCTCGATGTCGGCTGATCCGACTTTGAAATTTTTGATTTCGGTGTCCTGCGCGTTGTAAAGCGGATCGGCTTCGAGCGCGCCGACTTCGCCTTTCGACGAAACGGCATCTTTCCAAATCATCGCAGCGAGACTTTTAACGAAATATTTGTCAACCAAAGCCCGATTTTTCGTCTGAAAAAACGGACTTTTCTCCGCCTCGTGCTGTTTATATAAATCAGCGACGAGCGCGTCGGGCGCGGTGGTCGGCGCGGCAGCCGGCGATGCCGCATTGGTTCCCGAAACAGCGTCGGAGCTTAAATTGACAGCCGCGTTGGAGTTTATATTCGCGCCGTCGGCGTTGATGACGACATTGGTGTTGGCGGTCGGCGTGCAAGCCATAGCAGCACCGACCAAAAATACGACGAGCAAAACATTATTTGCCGAGATGATTTTTATTAGACTTTTTTTCATTTGAAACAGATTTGCGAAGCGCATCGTTGATTTTCAAAAGCAATTGCAGGCAAATCATAAATCTGTTGTTTTTTTATAGCAAGTGAAATGAACGATGCGCGGATTTTAAAAATCTATTTGGGAATTTCGCTGAAAAGTTTCGCCAAATCGTTTAATTGATAATGCGCGTTCAAGCCGCTCGGATTCGGCAGCAGCCAGATTTTCGTGTCGCCGATTTTTTCTTTTTGCAGACCCAGCCGCGCCTTTTTGTTTTGAAAAGCGATGCGAAACGCGCCGATTCCCAAAACTGCCAAATTTTGAGGTTTATATTTTTCGATTTTTTTAATGAGAATTTTTCCGCCCTGAATTATTTCTTCGTTTGTTAATTCATCGGCACGCGCCGTCGTGCGTTTGCAGAATGACGTGATTCCGTAGCCGTTTTCCAGCAATTCGTTTTCTTCCGACGGATGCAGAACGCGATCAGAAAAGCCCGATAAATGCAGTGCTTTCCAAAAACGATTGCCCGGTTTGGCGAAATGCAAACCGAGCGCGCCCGACCACATTCCGGGATTTATGCCGCAAAATAAAACTTTCAAATTATAATCAATCAAATCTTCGGTCGTGCGATTTATCGCGTCGCGCAAATCTTCCTTTGTCGGCTTAAAACTTTTCATAACTTGATTTTACGGGCGAATTTCCGCCTTTGTCGCGTAACCGACGACGGCGTAAAGCGGATCGCCGCCGCGCGGTTCGTGTCGAATTATTTCAATATCTTTGAAGGCTGAACTAGCGGCAAAATATTTTTCGACTAACCCGATATGTCCTTCGTCGTCAAGCATTTGCCACGCATAAACCGCTTTCGTCGGAAAACAGCGGTTTGAAAAAGTAACGACGAGCGGCGCACCATCTTTCAAAACGCGCCCGATTTCGCGGAAAACCGTCGCCGGTTTTGTCAAATACTGCACCGAAACGCAAATCGCCGCGCCGTCAAATTCCGCATCGCCGAACGGCAAAACTTGATTTGTATTGAGGTTTTGCACGACGTAATCGTTCAAACGCGGATTGGCGGCAAGTTCCGCTTCGTTCATTCCGGTCGCGGCGACGCGCGAATATTCGGCATCTTCCGGCAGATGCGAAACCCAACTGCTCATTAAATCCAAAATCGCGCCGTCTTTTTTCGGAAAATACCGGCGATAAAGTTCCGTCACGAAACCGATTGCGCCGTCGTCAATATGCGTAACGAAACGCGGAAAGTCGTAAATTTTTTCGTCCGCCGGTTCGTCCATTCGGCGAAAAGCGTCGCCCGTCGAAATTTGCTCGTTATTTTCTTCAAACATAATGTTAAACTAAATTCTAACAAATGATTGAAGCGAGCGGAAAGCGAGAAATAATAGTTGAATTTCGTGAAGTCGGTTACGAAATCGGCGGCACAAAAATTTTAGAAAATCTTAATTTGCAGATTTTCAAAGGCGAAATTCTAATTTTGCTCGGCGAATCCGGCTGCGGAAAAACGACGACTTTGAAATTGATAAATCGTCTGATCGAACCGACGAGCGGCGAAGTTACCGTCGAAGGAAAAGCGACGACCGATTGGGACGCGATCAAACTGCGCCGCAAAATCGGCTATGTTTTGCAGGAAGCTGGACTCTTTCCACATTTTACCATCGCGCGAAATGTCGCGCTCGTTCCCGAACTTGAAAACTGGGACGAAGCGAAAAAGCGGAATCGAACCGCTGAAATGCTCGAACTCGTCGGATTAAATCCGGGCAAATTCGCCGACCGTTTTCCGCACGAACTTTCCGGCGGACAGCGACAGCGGGTGGGTGTCGCGCGGGCTTTGGCGGCAAATCCAGACTTGCTGCTTTTAGACGAACCGTTCGGCGCGCTCGACGCGATTACGCGCACCAATCTGCAAAAAGAATTCGCGCGATTGGTCAAAGAATTGGGCAAAACCGCCGTTTTCGTGACACACGATCTGCACGAAGCGTTTGTTTTAGGTTCGCGCATCGCGCTGATGGATAAAGGAAAATTCGCTCTGATTAACACGCCGGAAAATTTTGCGAAATCCGGCTTGCCGTTGGTACAGGAGTATTTGGAAACCATTGAGTTTCAAAATACTCTGTAATGTATGAATGTATGTTTTGAAATAGATTGAGAAAAGGAAATATTCTACCGACGGAGCGCGGACGGCTTGTCTGCCTTCAGGCGCGAAAGTGCGATGAAGCAAGCCTTCACAGTTAAGTCTTTTATGGTGAGCGTTTTCAACATCGCTTCGCTCGTTGGCGGACGAGCTGTCCGCGCTCCGATTTGGAACAAAACTTATGCCTTTTTTTGATTTTCTCCAACAAAACTGGTCGGAAATTTTTGCCCTAACGCGCGAACATCTTTTTCTCGTGTTCGTTTCAACCGCGCTCGCGGTTTTGATCGGTGTGCCGCTCGGCATTTTGCTGACGCGCAAAAAATCGCTGCAAACTCCGGTTTTGGGAATCGCCAATATATTCCAGACTATTCCGTCGCTCGCGCTGTTCGGTTTACTGATTCCGATTGCGTATATCGGCGGCATCGGCGCGAAAACGGCTATTATCGCGCTGACGGTTTATTCGTTTCTGCCGATTATTCGCAACACCGTGACGGGAATTGAAGGCGTTGACCGCAAAGTTAAAGAAGCGGCGACGGCGATGGGAATGACCGATTGGCAGATTTTGCGAATGGTCGAACTGCCGCTCGCCGCGCCCGTGATTTTGACCGGAATTCGCGTCGCGGTCGTCATTGCGGTCGGCGTGGCGACGATTGCGGCGGCGGTCGGCGCGGGCGGACTCGGAACTTATATTTTTCGCGGGCTGCGGCAAAACGACAATAATTTATTACTCGCGGGCGCGATTTTTTCGGCACTGCTGGCGTTGTTCGCCGATTTCGCGCTCGGACAAAT
Organism: Pyrinomonadaceae bacterium; assembly: GCA_965217575.1. Lineage (GTDB taxonomy): Bacteria > Acidobacteriota > Blastocatellia > Pyrinomonadales > Pyrinomonadaceae. Next base: position 4,039,693 of record OZ244558.1, read on the forward strand.
CGAGAAAGTTTATCAGCTTAAAAATCTGCGCGACGATGTTTCGGTGAGAAGAAGAAAATTCGTCGCCGTCGGCGCGGTGGTTCTGATCGCTTTGATTTTCGCCGTGCCTTTTATTGCGAATTTCAGGTCAAACCTCATAAATTCTGAAAATTCAAATCAAACGATTCGCGTCGGCTCGAAGGATTTTACGGAATCGGTAATTTTGGCGGAAATTTTGGCGCAGATGCTCGAAAAACGCGGAATAAATGTCGAACGGCAATTTGAACTCGGGGGAAATCTCGCGCACGATGCGCTTTTGTCGAATAATCTCGACGTTTATCCCGAATACACCGGCACGGCTTACACGGCGATTTTGAAACATCAGCCGATCACCGACACGGAAAAAGTTTACGATGAAACGAAGAAAGAATACGCTGAAAAATTCAATCTCATTCTAAGTCCGCCGCTCGGTTTCTCCAACGATTTTGCGATTTTAGTGCGCGGCGATATCGCCCGAAAAAATAATTTGAAGACGATTTCCGACGTTGTTTCTCTATCGAAAAACTGGCAACCCGGTTTCGGTCAAGATTTTATGTCGCGCGCCGACGGTTACGCGGGCTTTGCGAAAGCGTATAATTTTAATTTCGCCAAACAGCCGCGCGAAATGGATTTGAGTTTAACTTATCGCGCTTTAAAATCGGGCGAACTCGACATTATCGCCGGAAATTCGACCGACGGATTGATTTCCGCTCTGGATTTGTTTCAACTCAAAGATGACAAACATTATTTTCCGCCGTATCAAGCCGTTTTTATCGCGCGACAGGACAAAATCGGGATTTTACAGGAAACTTTTAGCGAACTGGCAAATTCGCTTTCGACCGATGAAATGCGTCATTTGAATTACGAAGTTGACGGCGAAAAGCGCACGGCGCAAGATGCGGCGCGCGATTGGATAAAAAACAAATTTCCCGCCAATAAACAGTAAAAGTAAATATCAAATCGCTCGTTGATAATTGTCTTCCGAATTTATGTTTGACTCATCTTCAAAAAGTTGAAAATCTCTACCGAAATACTTCAAAAAAACATTAAAAATAATTTTACTTTTTTAAACATATTTAAGTTATAATTTTACAGCCGCAACTTATGAGAATGTTTGTTCGGCGAAAACTCCCAATTTCCTGTCAATAATAAAATCAAATTTCGGAGCTGTAAAAATGTTCAACAACATATTTCAGATAAAAGCCAGCCAAATTGCCTTTCTAACAGTGCTGATTTTATCTGTTTTGCTAATTGGCGGCTGCGCGGTCGAAGCCGCCGGAAACGAAAGTAAATCAAACGGCGAGAAAACTGTTCAGCCGGCAAAATTTTCCCCCGCCGAAACAGGCAATTCAAATTCTGAAACAAAAATACCAATCACCCGCGATTCTCCGGCTGATACAGTGAGAGTTTTTTACAAAAATCTGCGCGAACAGCGTTTTCGTGACGCGTTATTTTTGACGAATCTGCGTTCGGCGATTCAGGGTCTGACCGACAGCGAATTGAAGGATTTACAAATTGATTTCGCGCCGCTCGCCGGGCAAATTCCCGCCGATGTCGCCATCAACGGTGAAATAATTTCCGGGCAATTTGCCGTCGTCACGGTTAAATTGCCCGATAACGATACCGACCAACTCGAACTGCAAAAAATCAGATTGCGCCAGGAAGACGGCGTTTGGGTGATTTTAACGGTTGATGAAGAGGCAGAAAGGGAAATTAAAAAGAAGGGGAAAAATTATTTTTTCGCGCTGAAAATCGAAACTCATCAACAAGAAGCGAAGGCGATGCTTAACCGCATTGATAAAGCGCAGATGGTTTTCAAAATGCAGCACGAAGGCGTTTACGCCGACATCCCGACGTTGATCGGCAGCGGTTTTTTGCCCGCCGATATTCAAACGCCCGCATCAACCGGATACGTTTATAAACTTGATCTTTCAGCGGATAAAAAAAGTTTTACGGCGGCGGCGGAACCTGCCGTTTACGGAAAAACCGGCAAGTTATCCTTTTGGTTTGAAGCAGCGGGCGACCAAACTTCTTCGCTGCACAGCGCGGATCGCGGCGGTCGTTTGGTCGAAAAATAAAAAATGCGAATAAATGTGAAAATAAAGATTGAAATTTGCAAAAAAAAGGTTTATAAGTGGTAAATCCAACAAAATAAAATTTAGACCGACCGAACAGATCAAAAATCTTTATTTTTTATTGTCCGAAAAAATTATCGTTAAGAATTAACCAAATGATCAGAGAATTTTTTGCACAATTTAACAAATCGCTGGCAAAACGCGTAGTTTCATCACGTTATCCGTATCAGGTGCCGATAAAATTAACCATTGAACCGGCTAATAAAACGGGAAAACTGCAAATGTTGAAGATTCCTCTTTACATTAACGGCGAAACAAAGGATTTGAGCCAGTCGGGAGTCGCCTTTATGGTTTCTTCGATTCGTTTGCAGGAAAATTATCTGGTGGGCGAAGAGCGCGTTCTCAACGCCGAACTCGATTTGCCGGACGGCAAAATAATGATGCAGATTGTCGGGCGCAGATACGAGCAGTTGAGCGAATCGGCGGCGACCGGCAAATTTCTGATCGGCGCGCAGATTTTGCAGATGTCCGCTCAAAACAAAGAATTTTACGAAGATTTTCTGCGAAACGGCAATAAATTGGCGGCGGCAAAAGTCTTAAAGCTGGGAGTTGACCGAAGCTGAATTTCTTTTAAGTTTTTCAATCAATCTATCTTAAACGCCAGACTGATACCGATTCCGTTGACTCTTTTGGGGAATATTCTTTCAGTCATTAACAGATAATAAAAGTCAGCGGAGAAGTTTTTATTAAATTTTTTGTTGATTCCCGCATAAAATTCGTTGCGCGCGATAAGGTGCGCCCGGAAATTGTAAAATGGTTCTTCGGAGACAAACGGCGTAAAAAGCTGTTTTTTGTTTTTAATAACCGGAATATTTATGCGAATTCTGTTTTTGTAAAAAAGCGCGTTGGGACGGGAATTTTGCAGACGATATTCAAATTGATTACGGTCGTTTAGAGAAAAATATTTCCATTTATTTTCTAAAACAATCGCTCCGCGAACGCGGCTTTCAAAATTATCTCTGCCCTTAATATTCTGCGAAGCGCGATAAAGCGCGTCCGGCACAAAACTGATGTGTTTGTTTAATCGGTAATTAAATCCGAAACCGATTCGTTCATCAACCGGACGCGAAACATTGTCACCGAAACGCAAAACGCCGTTAAAAAAAACCGTCAAGCGATCAAATACGACACCTTTTTCGTCATTTGATTTTTTCAGCGGAACGATTACCGTTGCATCACTCCAAATCTGGAAATCACTGCTGTCGGAAGAATTTTGCGAGAAAATCGCGGTCGGGAACAAAAAAACGCCGAGCAATATCGGCAAAATAAATCTTTTCATCGTATATTATTAAAAACCGGAAGAAGTAATATATACGATAATTGTTTGGGAAAAAAATTACAAACCGAGAATAAATCCGCAGATAATGAATGTGATGCCGAAAGCGAGCGGCAGAAAATGTCGCCGGTCAATAAAATCGCCTTTTTTGAGCAGACGGTGAAAAATTCCAAAGATGGGCAGTGCTACGCCGCCGACCATCGCGCCGAGAACCGCGCCCAGGAACGCGCCGATAATTAAAATCACTACGCCGCCCGCGCCGCCCGCCATAATTCCCCATAAAACGCCGATAAACGGCAGCGTAAAAAGCATCGCCGACCACGAATACTGCTCAACTTCGCGCACCATTTTTCCGATTAGTCTGCCCGAAAAAAAACCGACGACGGCTGAAAGTACATTAACGATGGCGACCACTCCGAAAATCCACAAATCTTCATTTCGCAAACCTCCCGAATCAGCCAAAAAACGCGTGAAGATCGCGGCGGGCGTGAAAATTCCGAGCATCAGACCGAGATGCGAAAAAGTCTGCACGGTGGAAAGCGGATTTTTCATCATTTCCGTCTCGTTTCTTTCGCGTTCCGACCGATACAAAAATTTTTCACGAACGGCTTCGGCATTGACGGCAAGAAGCGTATCTAATCTCTGCCGCGCGAGTTCGTCGCGGCGGTAATCGTCGGCAAATGTTTTGAAATCGTCTGGACAGGTAACGGTTTGTGTCTTTCCGGCTTCCATAAATCTTCCTCCAAATTCGGGACGGCAAATCGGTTTTTGGTTTGCAAAATTTCCGCAAATGTCACTTCAAGTTTTGCCCGCGCATCGGCATCGTTTAAAATATTAACAAATTCGACGGCTAAAATGCCAAGTTTTTTTTGCATTGAATGTGATGCGGATAATTTGGCGATTAAGTTCAAAAAATCCTGCCGCGCTAAAGTATGATGAAAAAGAAGCCGTTTTCGGTTGCGCCGCTGATAACAAACATTGGCTAATTCAATATTTGAATGAGATGAAACGCGTAAAATCTCTTTTTCAGGCGCGTTGTCAGTTTCGTCCGCCGCAGGACTTACTGATGCCAAGCCGACGTAGCGCGCGAAAACTTCACGAAAATCATAAATCGAAATCGGCAAACTGCTTTCCGCCAGCATCGCTTCGATTTGCTTTTGGATGACATCGAGATTTCGTCCGTTTTTTGATTCCAGAGACGGCGATGCGCTGAAAATTATCTTTCTGCGATACAGCCGCGCCGCGAACGGCAGCCACACCATAAAAATAAGCAGCGTTTTGAGCCAGAGCAAACCCGCATTCTTATGACGGCGATTGTGCAGAAAATAATAAACGCCGAGCGGGGAACCGCAGGCGAGATAAATTATCAATAGGTCAGTCAGATTCATCGGCAAAGTATTTTGCAACGTTTGTGCCAGTTGCGCCTGGTCTGGCGGAGGCTGGCGAATGTTTTCTTAATTACTGCAAATAAAAGATAAAATAAAAAAAAGCGGAACAAATTGGATGTAAAAAGCGTTATTCAAATTAGCAAAGCGCAAAAACATTTTTTCCGCTTCGCAGATTGCAAAAGAAAAAACAGATAACCGAAAAGACTGCAAAAAAGAAAATCTTCTAACGTCCAGAACGTGGCACCAAAATTGCTAAATCAAAATCGTCAGGAATAAGAATTCAATCATCTTGCATTTATAGTATCGGATTCATACAGAGAGGGATAAGTAGTAATGACAGCAAAAGCAAAGATAAAGGTTATTAAGAAAAGCGAAATAAAAACCGTCGCCGCGCCTGTGAAAGTTGAAAAAGCAACGACTCAGCAAGCTGCGCGTGAAATGGTTTCGACAGTTTCAAATTGGGTTAATGACTTTCAGCAGCGACGGCGAACGGAAACGAAACAGGCAATTGAAAAGTTTTTTTCAACCAAACCGCAAACCAGCGGCGTGTAGTTTTTCGATACGAGATGTCGCAAATGGCACAGTAATTTTACAAAAAAAGTAAATTTGGAAAAAAAGGACAGTTAAAACGACTGTCCTTTTTTGCGTCAGGTGATACCATTTTGCCTCACTACTTGACTGATTTGTGAATAAAATTATGTAATAATCTTGACAGGCTTTCAGGAAATTTCAAAATTATGCGGGAAAAAACAGTTATCGTAACGGGAGCGGGCAGCGGCATCGGGCGTGCGGCGGCACTACTTTTCGCCGAAAACGGCGGCACCGTTCTCGCCGTCGGGCGCGACGAAGAGAAGTTAAACAGCCTGCGCGATGAAACCGACGGGAAAACCGGAACGGTCAAAATTTGCCTTGCCGATCTGCGGGAAGACATTCAAATTGACGGATTTTTCAAAACTGTGACCGAAAATTTCAGTCAAATTGACGTTCTGATAAATGCCGCCGGAATTATCGCTAACGGGAATATTGAAAATACCGCGCTTGATGATTGGGATCAAATGATGAATATCAATCTCCGCGCCGTTTTTAATATGATGCGGAAATGTATCCCGCATCTTGAAAAAACGAAAGGAAATATCGTCAATGTCTCGAGCGTGGCAGGAACCCGCGCGTTTCCGAATATTTTAGCCTACTGTGTTTCAAAGGCGGCGACCGATCAACTAACCAGGTGTTCCGCGCTCGAACTCGCGCCGAAAGGCATTCGCGTCAACGCGGTCAATCCGGGGGTCGTCGTGACAAATTTGCACAAGCGTGGCGGAATGGAAACCGGGCAGTATGCGAATTTTCTCGAACACTCCAAAACGACTCATCCGATTGGGCGCGTCGGCGAACCGGAGGAAGTCGCCGAATTGATTTATTATCTGGCTTCCGAAAAAGCCGGCTGGATAACCGGCGCGACGTATGAGATTGACGGCGGACGCGCCCAAACCTGCGCGCGCTGACGCGAATTGACGTTCAAGCGGGTTTTTAATTCGCGGCAAAATGAACAACCGGCTTTGATCGAACTGATGAAACTGCAACTGCTTCCCAGCACCTTCGACGAAAACGGCTGCGCTTCGGCGCGTCAGCACCTTTCGTGTTTCGTCATTGATGATCGAGTGGCGATTGATGCGGGAAGTTTGGCGATGGCGGCGAACGCGCGCCAGAAAAACTTGATTCGAGACGTTGTTTTAACCCACGCGCATCTCGATCATATCGCCGGATTGCCGCTGTTTATTGACGATTTGTTTGCCGGTTTAGAATCGCCGATTCGCGTTTTTGCGACGCGTGAAGTGATTGAAATAATTGAGCGGGATATTCTCAACTGGGAAATTTATCCGCGATTTTCCGAACTTACTAATCGGCACGGCGCGGTTTTAGAATATCATCCGTTTGAAATCGGAACGAAATTTTCGGTTAATCATCTGCAAATCAAACCGGCGGCGGTCAACCACAAAGTGCCGACCGTCGGTTTCGTAATTTCGGACGACGAAACAACTTTCGCAATCAGCGGCGATACGTCGGAAATGGACGAGTTTTGGCAGGTGGTCAACGCCGAAAAAAAACTCGACGCGCTTTTGATTGAGTGCGCTTTTCCTGATGAGCTTGAAGATTTGGCGCGGTCTTCTCATCATTTAACGCCTAAGAAATTAGCGGCGGAGTTGAATAAATTGAATTGCAAAAATTGTTCGGTTTATGTCATAAATATAAAACCGGCGTATTTTGAAGAAGTTGTTCGGCAGATCGGTAAATTGGAAATCGCCAATTTGAAAATTTTTGAGGTCGGAAAAAGTTACGAATTATGACCTTTAAAATAACTCAAGTTTCAGTCCGTTTGTTTTTCAGCGGTTCAAATTCGCTTTCCCGATGTTTGCCCGCAAAGTGGTAAAGCGTAACTCGACCGTTATTTAACACCTTTTGAACGCGAAAGGCGCGTTCTTCACGATTTTTGCCGGGCATTACTTCGGCGCGGAACGCCACCGTCATTTCCGGTATTGCCCAAATATTCGGGCAGCGAAGAATTTTAGCGCGAAACTTTTTCAAAAAGCCCACTTTAAGTTTCTGCATCGTCCTTCTTTTTGTGTTTTACTTTGCGGTGGGAAGGATAGATTTTTTCAGTCGGCTGGTCATTGCCGAACTTCTGACTCGGCGGCGCGGTCGGCTTGCGAATTGAATCAAAAATCGGACGCTCCGGTTTTTTATTTTTCTTGTTTTCCATAATTTTTAAAACTATCTCAAAAATATCAATCGGCGAACTGCAGGTTTTCTGAGATGATTTTAAGCAAACAACGGTTTATTAACAATTTTCTTTTTTTTTGCTAAAATTAAAAGTTAATGAAAGGTATTTGGGGGCGCACTTGAACAGTAAAACCAACCGCGAATATCAATTACAAAGAATTCCCGCAGGAAATATCGGGCGCGGAACGCAAAAATATCGTCATCCGTTCTGGCTTCCGGCACCGAATTACTACATTTTAACATTGGCAGTCGTCATTGCCTTGTTTTTTCTAATGTGGGGCTTTTTGCAGGAAAGCGGCGAAGAATCGCCCTGGATTCCGGCAGGCATTTGCGCCGGTTTAATTCTGGGCGGCGCGGTGTTTTTGCGGGAAATTATTCTCAGGAAAGCGCGCGAGCGATTTTTTCTGGCGCAAAGAAGACTCGATTATAATTTAAAAAACGTGCCGCATTTTCGTCAAAATGTTAGCAGTTCAAACAAACTGACGGTCGAGAAAAATTCCGATATAATTCGTGGAATTCGGCAAAAATCGGAAGCGGCGAAAGTTTTGGGAAAATTTGCCAGTGGACATCGGGAAGTTTTTGAAGTTTGCAATGAATATCTTCAAATCAACGAAACTGAGTTGGAAAATGTGAGAATCGGCTCACCGCGTTTAGCGGCTCTGCGGCGCGGCAGGGAAGTTGTTAAAAATTTACATCGGTATCATTTATTGTCGTGGGCGGAAATTGAATCCCGCGCCTTGACTCAGGAAGCGAAAAGTCGCCCCGCGTTTTCGGACAAACTGGAAAACGCGCAGAGGGCTTTGTCCGTTTTAGATTCCGCGCTGCAATATTATCCGAACGAGATTCAGCTTACCGAATCCGAAGAAGCCGTGAAAGAATTTATCGCCACGATAAAAGTTTCGCACCTGGTTGAACAGGCGGAAAAATCGGAATTTAAAGGAAATTACAAGCAGGCAATCAATCATTACAAAGACGCGCTGTTTTTTTTGGCGCGAGAAAACGCGCGCGGCATAACAAGAGATGCGATTGCCGAAAAAATAAATCAGGAAATTGAAAGATTAAGAGAAATGGCAGAAAAAAAGAAACACGAAATAATTATTAAAAGAGCGAAAAGGAAAAAGATCAATGATTAGTCAAAATTGCCCGCGATGTCACAGTTCACGTATTAGAAGCGGCTATCGTCACACGCCTCTCTGGTCGAAAATTTTGTTTCGATACAACTTGCTGTGCGATTCTTGTAACTGGGAATTTAAAGGCTTTGCCGTTCCCGGAACGGTGTCCTCGAAACCAAACAGAAGAAAAAAAAATAAAACCACTACTCGCACAAGCTGATGTTCAGAAGTAAATAGCGCGGTAATTTTTCAGCAATTTAAAATAAAAAAGCATAAGATCGCTGAAATTTACCATCAAATTAAAAAATCAAACATCAAGGACGGGATTCGGTAAGTGTCGGAAAAATGAAAAATAAAAGCGAATATTGTTTCTTATTTGTTTTTCTTTGCGTCATTTTCCTGCAAAGTGTGACTTCAGGGCAAACGCCGTCGCCCGCGCCGGAAGATTTGACGACGAAAAATACGCCGGAAGCCGATCTGCTGCATCCGGGAGATTTAATTGAAGCTGACGTGATCGGCAGCACCGATTATGATTGGCGCGGGACGCTCAATCCCGAAGGTTATCTGAGCGGCATCAGTTTTATTGAAAATCCTGTGTTCGGGCAGTGTCGAAGCGAAGAAGCGGTGGCGGCGGAAATTGCCAAAGCGTACAGTAAAATTCTGCGTGATCCGAAAGTGGTCGTCAGAATTCTCGACCGTTCAAACCGTCCGTTCTCCGTTCTCTACGGCGCGGTGAAAACGCCGCAACGTTTCCAGATAAAACGATTCGCGCGGTTGAGCGAACTGCTGATTATTTCCGGCGGAATAAGCGACAACGCGAGCGGAGAAATTCAAATTTATCGCGCCCCGAATCTAAATTGTTTGTCGCAAACCGGCGTGAATCCAGACTCAGAAGCGAATTCCGCCGACAATCAGGAAAAGTTCGCGCGCGCCAGTCAGGACAACAGCTCGCAGTATATCAACATCAAAATCAGCGACTTGCTGGCAGGAAAAAAGGAAGCTAACCCGCAAATTTTGAGCGGCGATATTGTGACGGTTTTAGAAGCGCAGCCAATTTATGTGATCGGCGGGGTGGCAAATCCAAAACAAATTGCGATGAATTCAAAAATGACGCTGACGCGCGCCATTGCCAGCACCGGCGGTATCGCCAGAGACGGGGACGAAAAGCAGATCAGCATTTTTCGGCGCACCGGAAACCAAACGAAAATAATTACCGCCGATTTAGAGAAAATCAAAGCCAATCAAGCGGAAGATGTTGTTTTGCAGCCGTATGACATCATTGAAGTAGAGCAGACAGGGCGCGAAAAAAGAAAGTTTCCGCCGCTGGGCAATGTCCCGGAAACGGATGAAAAAAGTTCGTCAAAGCTGCCTTTACGCATTATTGATTGACTGAAATGACAGGCTATTATAAAGAAACTTGATTTTTGCTGATTGTTCTCAGCCCGAAAATCTGTTATTTATTAACAACCAAGCCTCAAAAAAATGGAGGAGATTTAAAAAAATAATATGGCAGCACAAAGTAAATTCAGTCGGCGCACGATTGCGCTTTTCGGACTGTTAATAGTCGGTATCGTGATTGGAATTTTAATCGCTTACGAACAAATCGCGCTTCTTTATGTTCTGGCGACGCTGGTGGTGGTCGCTCTGCTTTTAATTGTCGGATTTGCCGATTTGGAAAAGGTCAGAAGAGAGGACATTGAAGGTTTTCCCGTAAAAGAAATCTGATTCATTTTTTTGATGTTCAAATACTTTAAAATTTTCTTGATTTTGCTATCGCTGGGCAGTTTTTCATTGTCTGCGATGGGATACACGACGCAGTTTGCCGACGAAGCCGGAACAAAGCGTCTGCGCTGGAAAAACGCGCCGATTCAAATTGCCCTGTCGGATTCGCTAATCAGGCAAAATTTAAATATCAAAGCCGACAGCGATGTTCTCGGCGCGGTTCAGCGCAGTTTAGAAACCTGGGAAAAAGTCGCCGACATCAAGTTTGGAATGACCGAAACGGATAAACTATCCGTCAGTCAGGCGGGGAAAATCGGCGACGGTATCAGTTTGATCACCATCGCTCAAACGCCGGAAAATCTGATACTTTTCGGCAGCGACACGGAAGCCGTTTCCGCGCGGACGCGGATTTTTTACAACGGCAAAGGTTTCATCACCGAAGCCGATATTGTGCTGAATCCGTATCAGCAATTTTCCACTGACGGATCAATCGGAACTTTCGATTTGCAGGCGACGCTGACGCACGAGATCGGGCATCTTCTCGGACTCGAACATTCGACCGTCGTCGGCGCGACGATGTACGCGCATCAGGGCAAAAACGGCGTTTACAATTTGCCGAGCTTCAGTTCAAGAACTTTAGCCGAAGATGATATTTCAGGAATTCGCGCGTTATACGGCGCGCGAACCTCTGACGAAAACTGCTGCGGCGCGATCAGCGGGAAACTTTCAACCGTCAGCGGCAGAAATCCTAAAACTACCCAGATTTGGGCGGAGGAAACTGAAACGGGGCGCGTCGCCGCTGGTGTTTTAACGAACGCTGACGGCAGTTTTCGGATCGAAGGGTTATCAACCGGCGCATATCGGCTTTACGCACAGGATTTCAGCGAGAGCAATTACGCGGCGGAAGAAATCGGTAAAGCGGAAGTTGCCAAAGGGAAAACTTTTGAACTGATCGGGAAATTAAAAAATAATCCGAAAGATTTTGATATTCAGTATATCGGCTTCAATGGTCAAATTTCCGAACTTGCCGTGCCGCTCAACGGCGGTAAATCTTATTCAATTTACGTTGGCGGCAAAAATCTCGATCCGGCAAATATAAAAATCGGATTTAATTCACCGTATTTTACGGTTACGCCAAACTCAATTATTAAACAGGATTACGGCGCAGACTTAGCGGTAGTTAGTTTTGAGGTCAAAGTGAACTCGGAAATACTGGACGGGGAATATAGTTTTTTTGTGCAGAATAAAAAAGGAAAAACAGAATTTTTTATCGGCGGGCTGACTATTAAAAATTTTGTAAATCGTTGGAACAGTTACGGTTTGTTCGGCAATTAAAAAATTGAAATAAAATTGAAATATGAATTTGCAATATCGTTTTAAATGTGAATAATCTATAAGTGTTCACCTCCCCGGTGAACAATTGGTCACGAGGGGTGAGGACTTGTGACCTAGGGGCGACGGTGTGGGAGACGTCGCCCTTTTAACTTTTAAATTTGTTCGGCAATAAGCGCAAATTAATGCGGGAAAAAGCGATACCGCGCTGGTAATTTCAAGCAGTCCGGCAAATGTGAAAAAAATCACGAATCTATGATTAATCCAGCGGGCAGGCGGTGAATTCTCAGTTGCTTTAAATAAGTTTCAGGAGTATATTCTCATTTTTGACAAATTAATTGCCGAAGTTATTTTGAACGGATACAACGCGGGGAACCCAAAAATTGGGGCTAATTATTTCAGGAAAATAAGGAATAATTCCAATGTTCCAGCCCGACAGCTAACCTCGCAGGCGTATTGGAAAAATGAGCCGAATTAAATGGAAAAGACTATGAATGCAATGATTTGCGCTTGTAGTCTTTTTTATTTGGGATTTACTAATGAGTAGTAATAAATTACAAAGATCAAATGATAATCGCTTTCAGCGATGGCTTTTTCAAGGGGTTCAGGAGATTGAAGCTCCGCACGAAAAAAAGGGTGAACATCAACAGCATCCGTGGTGGAAGGTGATGTGTTTGACGGGCGTTGACTATTTTTCGACGCTCGGTTATCAGCCCGGCATCGCTTTTGTCGCGGCGGGCGTTTTGTCGCCGATTGCGACATTGATTTTGGTTCTTTTGACCTTGTTCGGCGCGCTGCCGATTTATAACCGGGTGGCGGCGGAAAGTCCGAAAGGCGAAGGTTCAATCGCAATGCTTGAAGCACTGCTGTCGCGCTGGAAGGGGAAACTTTTCGTGCTGGCTCTGCTCGGCTTTGTAGCGACGGATTTCGTAATTACAATTACGCTTTCCGCCGCCGACGCTTCGGCGCATATCCTCGAAAATCCGTTTGTCAGAACGCATCTACCGTTTCTCAATCATCCGGTTCCGGTAACTTTAGGTTTAATAATTTTGCTCGGCGCGGTGTTTCTGAAAGGCTTCAAGGAAGCCATCGGCATCGCCGTTTTTTTAGTCGGCGCGTATCTTCTGCTAAATCTGGTGGTGATCGGCTTCGGGTTTTATCAAATTGCCGTTCATCCCGAACTGTTTCCGCAATGGAAAGCCGCACTATTTACTACCCGCACCGCCGCCGGAACTTTTGAGCCGCGCAGTTTTTTGTTGATTATCGGTATGTCGCTGCTGGTGTTTCCGAAACTCGCGCTCGGACTTTCGGGTTTTGAAACCGGCGTGGCGGTGATGCCGCTGATTAAAAGTCCGAATCGCATCACCAATACTCGTAAATTGCTTTTGACGGCGGCGTTGATAATGAGTTTTATGCTCATCGCCAGCAGTTTTGTCACCAGCGTAATTATTCCCGAAACTGATTTTTGTCCGACTCTGACCTGCGGATTTAACGAACTCGACGATGATGTTCCGCAATACTGCGTGTGCAGTCAGTCAGAACTTGATAACAAGGCGACAAAACCGGCGGGCAAAGCCAACGGGCGCGCGCTGGCTTTTCTGGCGCATCACTTTTTCGGTGACTTGTTCGGTACGCTTTACGATTTAAGCACGATTTTGATTTTATGGTTCGCCGGCGCGTCGGCTCTCGCCGGACTTTTGAACATCGTTCCGCGCTATCTGCCGCGTTACGGAATGGCTCCCGAATGGGCGCGGGCGACGCGTCCGCTGGTTCTCGTATTTATGGCGATCTGCTTCGGCATCACGATATTTTTTCAGGCTGATGTTGACGCGCAAGGCGGAGCTTACGCAACCGGCGTGTTATTTTTGATGAGTTCGGCGGCGATTGCCGTTTCAATTTCCGCACGCCGCCGAAAAAGCCCGTGGGTGTTGGGCTTTTCTACCATCGCGCTCGTTTTTATCTACACCACTTTAACCAATATTTATGAACGTCCCGACGGCATTAAAATCGCTTCTATTTTTATTCTGACGATCATTATCACCTCTTTTATTTCGCGGGCGATGCGTTCAACCGAAGTGCGGATTGATAATATCGTGCTGGATGAAAAGGCGCAGGAATTTATTGATGAATTGGGGGACGATGAGATTAGAATTGTGACTAATCGGCGCGAAGTCGGTGATGTCGCCGAATATCGCTACAAAGAACACGAAAAGCGAACGGACAATCATATTCCGTCGAGCGATCCGGTTCTTTTCTATGAGATTGAATTGGGCGACGCGTCGGAATTTAAAGGTAAATTGAATATTCACGGCTTTGATGTTGACGGTTACAAAGTTTTGCGAACCGAATCAACCGCCGTGCCGAACGCTATTGCCGGGCTTTTATTGTATCTACGCGATAAGACGGGAAAAACTCCGCACGTTTATTTTGGCTGGAGCGAAGGCAATCCGCTAAGATATATTCTGAGGTATATTCTGTTCGGCGAAGGCGATACCGCGCCGGTCACACGGGAAATTTTGCGGCAAGCCGAACCTGACCCGGAACGCCGTCCGAGCGTTCACGTCGGCGGATAGAATCTATTGCGGCTATTTGAAATTTAACGGGACGGAAAATAAAAATCGGTCGTAAAAAATCAACTTTTATCTAATTTATCGCCTTCGACCAGATTCGGATTCATTTCCAGAAAACAGGAGCGGCAATAAACGGGACGACCCTGCGAAGGATAAAAGGGAACGGTCGTGTAACCCGAACATCTGGCGCAGTAAACGGCAACTTCAATTTTTTGCTTGACACCGGAGGCTTGCGCGGCGTTAATCGAAGCGAGCCGCTCATTTTTGGCTTGTTTGCATTCTTTGCAGCGTTTCGGTGGGTTTTTTAAGCCTTTGTCACGAAAGAAAACCTGTTCGCCGGTCGTCCAGGTGAAATCTTTTCCGCAGTCAATACAGAGAATGTCAGCGTCGGCTAAATTAGTTTCGTCGGCAAATGTTTTTTGATTAAATTCTTTGAGATTAACAGTTCCATTGTTTGACATCGCGGTTGCCCTCCCTTTTCCATTAATTGCAATGTTCCGATAAAAATATCGTCTCAAATGCTGAATTTCTTTGACTTGACGAAAAATACTTGGGGATAATAATTCGGCTAATAATTAGACTATTAAAAGTAAATTTATGCGCGGAAGTCAATCTTTAACGCAGCAAAAATACGACTGCTTTTCTGAAATTATAACTATCTGCCGAGAGTGTCAAGTTTTGATTCGGACATAGTTTATTTTAGGTTAATTAATATGAAAATTTTAGTTATCGGTTCCGGCGGACGCGAACACGCGCTGTGCCGGAAATTCAATCAAAGCGAAAAAGTAAGCAGGATATATTGCGCGGAGGGCAATGCGGGAATCGCCGAAATCGCCGAATGCGTCAATATCAAAGCTGATGAAACAGAAAAACTTGCGGATTTTGCCGCGCAAAACGAAATAGATTTGACTTTTGTCGGCGGCGAAACGACTCTGGCGTTGGGAATTGTTGACGAATTTGAAAAAAGAAAATTAAAAATCGTCGGTGTCAGCCGAAAAGCCGCGCGGCTTGAAGCGAGTAAATCTTTCGCCAAAGATTTTATGGCGCGGCACAATATTCCGACGGCAAAATATGAAACGGCTTTTTCCGCCACTGAAGCCAAACAAATTTTAAAAAGCGGAAAATTCGGCGATGAAAACTCTCCGGTGGTCATCAAAGCCGACGGATTAGCCGCCGGCAAAGGCGTGGTGGTTGCCGCCAGCCGCGCTCAAGCCGAAACAGCTTTGGACGAACTTGCCGAACTTGTCGGAAAAAAAGCCATCGAAAAAATTGTTCTGGAAGAATGTTTAATCGGCAGGGAAGTTTCGCTGATTTTGTTCACTGACGGCAAAAATTTCGCGCTGATGCCGCCGTCGCGCGATCATAAACGTATCGGTGAAGGCGACACCGGCGCAAATACTGGCGGAATGGGAACGATTACCGACGCGAGTTTGCTGACTCAAAGGCAAACTGACAACATCATCGAAAAAATTATCGAACCGACGTTAAAAGGCGCGGAAAGCGAAGGTTTTCCGTTTCGCGGAATTATGTTTTTGGGTTTAATGATGACGAACGAAGGCGCGAAACTGCTGGAATACAATGTTCGTTTCGGCGACCCGGAAACGCAGGTAATTTTAGTTCGTCTGGAAACCGATTTAGTGGGAATTTGCGAGGCGATGCTGGCACAAAATTTATCGAACATTGAAATCAAATGGCGCAAGGGCAGTTCGGCGTGCGTCGTTCTCGCTTCCAAAGGTTATCCGCAAAAGGCGCGTGTCGGCGATATAATAAACGGCTTGGAGCGAGCAAAATTAACGGACGATGTAAATATTTTTCACGCCGGAACCGCGAAAAACGCCGAAAACGAATTTGTTACGGCGGGCGGCAGAGTTTTAGGTGTCACCGCGACCGGCGAAAATCTTGATGAAGCACTGCGAAAAGCGTATCGCGCGGTCAGCGAAATAAGCTGGAACGGAATGCAGTTTCGCCGCGATATTGGCAAAACACATTGAATAAATTTGAAGGGAAATTTGTCTCACCGACCAACAATTTACTTTGCCGGCGGCTGATAACTTTTCGCCCAGTTTAGAAAATCAATCGTTTTCTGTCCTTCGTCTATCAAAAATTTTTCTGCCTCGGCGTTTCCGTTTTGCTGTAAAACCAGGCAGGCAAAGTATTTAACGTAGCCGCGCTTTTTCATCTCGACCATAAACGGAAGATAATTTTTACCGACAAAAGTCGGCGAAAGTTTTTTATTTTCTCCCAGAATCGAAATCAGCGTATCAACCGCATCGGCGAAAACTTCTATTTTCGGTTTATTTTTGTCCTTCTCGGATTTAACGGTCGTCAGCGTTCCCAAAATTAATTCTATCGCGCCGAAATCGCCTTCGTCTTTCGGCGGGTTGCTGTCGAGAAAAATATTTATATTGCCTTTTTCATCTTTCTCGGCGGGTTTCAAAACATCGAGAAAAATCACGGCGGCGCGTTGTGAACGCGGCGTGTTAATTTCCAAAGTGAGAAAACGACCGGCGGCGAGAAGCGCGGGAGTTTTGTAATTTGACGAATAAAAAACTTCCGACAGCAAATAATTCGGGCTTGGATATTCAGAATTGTATAGGATGGCTGTTTTTAACGCTTCACGCGCTTCTTTAGGCTGTTTTTGACGAAGATATGTTACGCCCAGATTGTAATAAAGGTTTGATAATTGTGATTGATAAGCCGGATCGTTTTTTAGAACTTCAATCGCGCTTTGGTAAATCTGAATCGCCTCTTTAGATTTTCCCTGATCGTCAACTATATTCGCCAGTATTCCAAAGCCCAAAACGCCTGCATTGCCTTTATAATGAACAAGTTTGTAAGCGGTCTGCAAAGCGTTCGGAAAATCTTTTTTGGCGTAATATGACACAGCCATTTCGTAGAGCGCGAGATCGGAATCAGGATTTTCTTTGAGAACCTGTTGATACAATTCGATGGCTTCGTCGTATTTTCCCTGATCGTGAAGTTCGGTTCCCTGCTGAATCAAAAGTTTCTGCGCGGCGGTCGGCGCAACGGGCGTTAAATCCGGTTTGCCCAATTTTTGAGCTGTTGCAGAGATACAAAATAACGTGATGAATGCCGAGACAAGCAAATATTTCTTCATTAATTTCTCCTTTCAGGCAACAAATCGGTCAAATTTTACGATTATTTTGACGTTGCAAATCAAAAAAAGTTCCCGAATCTAAAATTATATCTAATAATTTCTTAGACCTGAAAGAAAACTGTCAAAGTTGGCTTTCATTTCTTCCATCGAATCGCCGCCGAACTTTTCGCGCATCGCGTTCGCCAGAACAATCGCCAGCATCGCTTCGCCGATTACGCCCGCCGCCGGAACCGCCGTCACGTCCGAGCGTTCAAACGCCGCCAAATCTTCCTGTTTCGTTTCAATATCAACTGAACGCAGCGATTTCTTCAGCGTCGCAATCGGTTTTAAATAACCGCGTACGCGCAATTCTTCGCCGTTCGTAATTCCGCCTTCGATGCCGCCGGCGCGGTTTGACGCGCGTTTGAAATTATCGTTTTCAAAAGTGATTTCGTCGTGAACTTTTGAACCGAAAAGCGCGGCATTTTCAACTCCCGTGCCGATTTCGACGGCTTTCGTCGCCTGAATTGACATAAACGCCTGGGCGATGCGCCCGTCAAGTTTTTCGCTCCACGAAGTGTGCGAACCCAAACCGATGACGACGTTTTTGGCGACGACTTCAAAAATGCCGCCGAGCGTGTCGCCGTCCGCTTTTGCCCGGTCAATCAATTCGATCATCTGTTTTTCAACTTCCGCGTCGGCACAGTTGAGCGGCGAATCGCCGTCAATCGCGGCAATTTCGCCAAATGTTTTTTGCAAAGCTCTTTCGGGAACTTCGCCCAGTTTGACGACGTGGCTTTTGATTTCCACGCCGAAATTTTCGAGCAATTGTCTGGCAAACGCGCCGCAGGCGACGCGTGCGGCGGTTTCACGAGCTGACGCGCGTTCCAGAATGTCGCGCAAATCACGAGTACCGAATTTTTGCCCGCCCGCGAGATCGGCGTGTCCGGGACGCGGGCGCGTGACGACACGCGGATTTTTCGGCGCGGTTTCGAGCCTTTCCGACGACATAACTTGTTCCCAATGAACAAAATCGCGGTTTTCGATGGTAAACGCGACGGGCGAACCGAGCGTTTTGCCGTGCCGCACGCCCGACAAAATCTCAATCGTGTCGCTTTCGATTTTCATTCGCCCGCCGCGCCCGTAACCCTGCTGCCGCCGCCACAATTCGTGATTGATTTTCTCGACATCAATCTCCAAACCGGCAGGCAAACCTTCAACCAGACCGACCAGAGCTTTGCCGTGCGATTCTCCGGCGGTTGTGAATTTAAATATCATAAATATAATGTATTTGGGGAGCGCGGACGGCTCGTCCGCACCGAGCGTGGGCGCGAGAAAAGCCTTCGCTTTCTATATTACCGTCAATAAATGCGAAAGTTTACAGGATTACTTCACTAGTTGGCGGACGAGCAGTCCGCGCTCCAATTTTAACCGAATTATCTCTCGAAGTTAAACTTAGAAGAAGCCGCTTGCGACTTATCGTTCGCGCCGACGATGTAACTGTCGCGGGCGCGGATAACTAAATTCGGACGGTTAACGCGAACTTTTATTTGTTTCCGTTGTCCGGCTTGTCCGATATTCGCCGGATAATAGCCGATGCTGTATTGACGGCGCAATTCTTCGGCGATTCCCTCAAACGCGCGTGTTAAACCGCCGCTCGCGGATTGGGCTTGAAAAACTCTGCCGCCGGTATTCGCCGCTAAATCTTCCAAATACTTTTTCCCGACCAAATATTCTTCGCTCGTCGTTCCTGCTGAACTTCTGCGCCTGTTCGGAAAACCGAATGGCGGATAAGTCGGCGACATTCCGCCGCCCGCGTTCGTGAGAAAGGTGTTGTAATAAATCGGAAATATTGGCGTATCGGATTCTTCGACTTCACGCAAACTACTGTCGTAATCTTGTTTATGAGAAGTCGTATCAACGCCGTCGGTAAATAAAACAATTGCTTTGCGACCCGAAATTTTGCCGAGCCTTTTGCGAAGTGTAAAAGAAACCGCGTCGTACAGCGAAGTTCCGTTGCCGAAATCAGCTTTACGAATGGCTTTGTAAATTTTTTGCCGGTCGTTGGTCACACTCGTCAAAGTATTTACGCCCTCATCAAATTCGATGACCATTACGCTGTCCTGCGCTTTTAATTGATTGACAAAAGCGATTGCCGCGTCTTGAATTTCACTGATTTTATACTCCGTCGAAGGACTTGTGTCGAGCAGCAAAACGACCGTAAAAGGCTGTTCGGTCGTGGCAAAATAAGCAATTTCCTGTTCTTTGCCGTCTTCAAAAACCGTGAAATTAGATTTGTCCAAATTAGAAACATAAAGACCGTTGCGGTCAAATATCGAAACAGGAATGGTTATCAAAGAGTTATCAATTTTCAAAACTTCCACGCCGTCGCCGGTTTTTTCCGGTTCATTTTTTGAGTCGCCGGAAGAAGTTAACGGAGTTGGAGCCGGTTTTGACTCCGCGCGGCGCATATCGCGCAGCATTCTTTCCTGACGTGATTTGTCGGAATCAGATTCGGAATATCCACGTTCATTAACAGCGGCTTGCGGAGTCGGAGTCGGCGATGATGTCGGATTTGCTGTCGAATCCGACGCGCTTTTGCGTCCTGACTGTGCCGATATGACGGCGGAAAAACTTAAAACCGCCAGAAAAACGACGAAATATTTCTTCATAATAAAACTTCTCCGGTTGCTCAAATTATATCTGATAATTTTTGTGATGCAAAAAAATAACACAAAAAACCGGAAAATTAAGTGTCAGCAACCCGCTCAAATAATTTCTAACAGCCGAGCTGCCGACACGTTTAACTCTGTGTTTTGAGTTAAGTCAAATAATTAATCAGCGTTTGTATGCTGAATCCGAGCATTACCAAAACCACCAGCCAGCCGGTAATTTGCAGCCACAATGAATGTTTGTAATCGCCGACAACTTTTGCTTGCCGCGAGGCGATTAAAATCAGCGATAGACCGACGGGCAAAATAAAACCGTTGATCGTTCCCGCCAAAACAAGAACTTTGACCGGCTGACCGACGATGAAAAACACGAGCGTTGAAAATGTGATAAAGCCGATAGTCCAAAATTTTTGTCTGCTTTCTATCTTCGCGTGAAGCGTTTTGAGAAAGGAAATAGAAGTGTAAGCCGCGCCGACGACGGACGTGATCGCCGCCGACCACATTACGATTCCGAAAATTTTGTAGCCGATTATTCCGGCGGCGTTTTGAAAAACCGACGCGGGCGGATTTTTGTCGTCAATCGTCAAACCGAGCGCGATTACGCCGAAGGAAGCGAGAAAAAGCAAAAACCGGATCAGCGCAGTCAGCAAAATCCCCGTCGCCGCCGCCTGATTTACTTCGAGAAGCGCGTCTTTGCCGGAAATTCCCGCGTCAATCAAACGGTGCGCGCCCGCAAATGTGATGTAGCCGCCGACCGTTCCGCCGACTAAAGTGATGATTGAAACAGGCGAAATAGTTTCCGGGTAAACGGTGCGAAAAGCGGCTTCGGCGAGCGGTGGATGCGAATAGATGACGACGTAAACGATCAAAACCAGCATTATAAAGCCGAGAACTTTGACGAAAACATCCAACGCTCTGCCGAATTCTTTGAACAAAAAAATCGTAATTCCGATAATCGCGCTGAGAATCGCGCCGATTTTTACATCAATGCCGAATAAAACATTTAATCCCAAACCTGCGCCCGCGATATTTCCAATGTTAAATGCTAAACCGCCGAGCGCGATCAAAACTGCTAAAACATAGCCGCTGCCGAAAATCGTCTGGTTGGCAACGTCCTGCGCGCGCTTTCCGCTGACGGTCAAAACGCGCCAGATGTTGAGCTGCGCGAAAATATCGAGAACGACGGAGAGCAGAATGACAAAGCCGAAACTCGCCGCCAATTGTTTGGTGAAAACCGTCGTCTGTGTCAAAAATCCCGGTCCGACGGCAGAAGTCGCCATCAAAAACGCCGCGCCGAGAATCACCGATGAAAACGAAGATTTTTTCATTAACAAAATATTTATTTGCAGGGATGACAGGATAAACAAGGATAATTTTTGATTTTCATTTTAAATATTTTATTTGTTTTATCTTTGAAAATTGTCGTCATTTGCTCCGATTTTAAATGCTTTTTATATTTACACCTTTTTCTTTAAGTTTAGCGTTTATCGTTTCGGCGAATTCCAGCGCGTGTGCGCCGTCGCCGTGAATGCAGACGGTTTCCGCCCGCAGTGAAATTTTGTCGCCGCTGACTGCCGTTACGGTTTGTTCGGAAATCATCTGCCAAACCTGAGAAACGGCTTGTTTTGCGTCGGAAATTAAAGCGTTCGGTTTGTCGCGCGGCGTTAAAGTTCCGTCGGTTTGATAAGTTCGGTCGGCGAAAACTTCGCTCGCGGTTCGCAGATTGATTTTTTCGGCTTCGGAAATCAACAAACTTCCCGAAAGTCCGTATAAAATCAAATTTTCGTCAATCTTTTTGACCGCTTCGGCAATCGCTTCCGCTAAATACGCGTCTTTCGCAGCTTGATTATACAACGCGCCGTGCGGTTTGACGTGATGCAGTTTGCCGCCGAACGCTTCGCAAATTCCTTGGACGGCGGCGATTTGATACAACACGATGTCGAAAACTTCCGGTGCAGACATTTTCATTTCGCGTCTGCCGAAACCCTGCAAATCGGGAAAAGACGGATGCGCGCCGACGGCAACTCCTTTTTTCAACGCAATTTCGACGGTTTTTCTAATAGTCGAAGCATCGCCCGCGTGAAAACCGCAGGCGATGTTGACCGACGAAACGTAATCCATCAACGCCGCGTCGTTGCCGAGCGTCCACGCGCCGAAACTTTCGCCCATATCGCAATTCAAATCAATTGAAAGCATCTTGTAGTTTGTTTTTTACTCCGAATTTCAAATAGTTTAATTCATTTTCGTAATTCATCAATAAATTTTCCGCTTCCTTTTGTGAAACTAATTCAAAACCGACTTTTTCATTCGGATTAAGCTGCGCGAAAACCGGCAAATCGGCAGAAATAACATTCGCAATGCGCGGATAACCGCCCGAAGTTTGGTGGTCAGCCATCAAAATAATCATCTGTCCGTCGGGCAAAAGTTGAATCGTGCCGAAATTGACGGCGGACGAAACGAGTTCGATTTTATCCAGTAAATAAAGCGGTTCGCCGCGCAGACGAAAACCCATTCGGTCGGAATTCGGTGTGATTGTAAATTCGCGCTTCAAAAAATTAAGTTCGCTCAAAGCCGTCAGCATTTCAAATTCCGCGCCAGCGATGACGCGAATTTTCGACGCCGATTTTTGATAATTCGGAATCAAATCGTTTGAAATTTTATAATTAAATTTGGAATTTGGAATTTGGAATTTGGAATTAAAAAAAATACGGTCGTTTTTCCGCAACTCTCTGCCTTTAAATCCGCCGATTTCGGCGCGTAAGTTGGTGCTGAAACTGCCGAGCCATTTTTCGACGGCAAATCCGCCTCTAACTGTCAGATAAGAGCGGCTTCCGAAGTTTGGTTTTTCAAAAACCAAAACATTTCCTTTTTCGGCGAAAATCGGTCGCCAGTTTTCAATCTTTTTATCGCCGATTTTTGCGCCGAAATTCGCGCCGCTGAGCGCGAAAACCGCATTTTCTTCAAATTCCAAAATCGGCGCGGGAAAGTGCGTTTCCAAAACCGCTTCCGTTTCAGAATTACCGAGCAAAATGTTAATCAACCGCGCTGCTTGAATGTCCATCGCGCCATTTTTATTGATGCCGAAGCGCCGAAAACCCGTTCTGCCCAAATCCTGAATTGTTGAAAGTATGCCGCTTTTGCGAATGAAGATGCTCATTTGTAAATATATTAATACAATTGATGAAAGTGTCGAAAAAATATCATAGAATCGTTCTTTATGAAAGTTCTGAAATTCGGCGGTTCTTCCGTCGCCAATGCCGAAAATATCGAAAAGGTCATTGAGATTGTTAAAACTGAGATTGAAAAAAATTCGTGCGTCGTTATTTTATCGGCTATGCAAGGCACGACCGATGCTTTGATTGATGTCGGAAAATCCGCCGAGAAAGGCGGCGAAGAGTTTCGCGCAAAAATCAAGCAGATCGAAGACAAACATCTTTCAACCGCCAAAAATTTGCTTGCTGGAAATGCTTTGGAAGAAATAAATGTATTCATCGAAAATCGTTTTGATGAACTGAAAAGCATTTGCGAAGGCGTTTATTTACTGCGCGAACTTTCGCCGCGAACGCTCGATAGAATCGTCAGTCTGGGCGAAATTCTTTCGACGAAAATCGTATCGGCGAAGTTGACTTCGCTCGGCATCGAAAATATTTGGAAAGATTTGCGCCAATTGATTCGCACGGATTCAAATTTCGGTTTTGCGGCGGTAAATTTTGAACGAACAAATAGTCAAATCAAAGATTTTTTCGATAATTCCGCTTCAACACTTTATATTTTGCCCGGATTTATCGCGTCCGACGCTGAAGGTACGACGACAACTCTCGGTCGCGGCGGTTCCGATTACACGGGCGCGATTTTGGCAGCAGCTTTGGGCGCGGAAGTTCTGGAAATTTGGACGGATGTTTCGGGAATGATGACCGCCGATCCGCGCATCGTGAAAAATATTCGGCAAATTCCGCGCATTACATACCGCGAAGCGATGGAACTTTCGCATTTCGGCGCGAAGGTAATTTATCCGCCGACGATTCAGCCGGTTTTGCAAAAAAATATTCCGATTTTGATAAAGAATACCTTCGCGCCGGAAGATTTCGGGACTTTGATCGAAGCGGAAACAAGCGACGAAAAAGACATCGTTCGCGGCATTTCGAGCATTGATAAAATTTCGGTTTTGAGTTTGGAAGGCAGCGGAATGGTCGGAATTCCGGGTTTTTCAAAACGCCTTTTCGACGCGCTTTCCCGCGCTAAAATCAATGTCGTTTTGATTACGCAGAGTTCTTCCGAACATTCGATCTGCGCCGCCGTCGAAGAAAAATTTGGCGTGCTGGCGAAAGAAACAGTTGACGGCGAGTTTGAATACGAAATAAACGTCGGAAAAATCGAGCCGCTGCGCGTCGAAAGCGGACTTTCAATTCTCGCGCTGGTCGGCGACAGTATGAAATCGCACACCGGCATCGCGGGGAAAATGTTCAGCGCGCTGGGAGCGCAGGGAATTAACATTCACGCCATCGCGCAGGGATCTTCCGAACGAAATATCTCGGTAATTATTGAATCGAAAGACGTTAAAAAAGCGGTCAACACTCTGCACGAAGAATTTTTCTCGGACGGCAACCGGCAGGTCAATATATTTATCGTCGGAGTCGGCACGGTCGGGAAAAAACTGCTCGCCCAGCTCAACCAGCAAAGTGATTTTCTGCGCGAAAATCTGCGGCTCAATTTGCGCGTCGTCGGTTTGGCAAACAGCAAAAAAGTAGTTTTTGACGAAGAAGGAATTAATTTGTCGGAACTGACCGCGTTAGCGGACGGGTGCGGCGCGCCTTCTCACAACCCGTCTCGACAAATCGCCGATTTAATCATTGAAAAAAATCTGCGAAATTCGGTTTTCGTTGATGTTACGGCGAACGCCGAAGTAGTTAATGTTTACGGGAAACTTCTGCACAAAGCGGTTTCAATCGTCGCCTGCAACAAGATCGCAGCTTCTTCGGAATACGAAAATTATCGAAAATTAAAAGATTTAGCCCGCGAATACAATGCGAAGTTTCTGTTTGAAACCAATGTCGGCGCGGGTTTGCCGATTATCAACACGCTCAACGATTTGATGCGGAGCGGCGATAAAATCAACCGCATCGAAGCTGTTTTGTCGGGAACTTTGAATTTTGTTTTCAACCATTACGACGGTTCGCGCTCGTTCGCTTCGGTGGTCAAACAGGCGCAAACAGAGGGTTACACCGAACCTGATCCGCGTCTGGATTTGAGCGGCACGGATGTCGCCAGAAAAATTTTAATTTTGGCGCGGGAAGCCGGATATAAAATCGAAATATCGGACATCGAAAATGCCGGTTTTCTGCCCGAATCTTGTTTGGCTGGAAGCGTCGAAGATTTTTATCTGGAGATGGAAAAAAACGAAAGTTATTTCAAAAATCTGTTTGAAACCGCGCGAAATCAGAATTTATCTTTAAAATACATTGCGAGTTTTAACCACGGCAAAGCGTCGGTCGGTCTGCAAAGCATTGACGATAAACACAACTTTGCCAACTTGTCCGGCAAAGACAACGCCGTTTTGTTTTACACGAATCGCTACGCCGATTTGCCGCTCGTTGTCAAAGGTGCGGGCGCGGGCGCGGATGTCACGGCGGCGGGAGTGTTTGCCGATATTATTCGCGCGGCGCGAGTTTAATCAGCCGCGAACAAACGCGAAATAACACAAAATTTTTGCCTTATTTCGCGGCTAAAACATCAATCAACAAATCAATTTCGCCTTTCGTCACGCACAGCGGCGGTAGCAGACGCAAAACTTTCGGATCGCTCGAAGTTCCGGTAATTATTTTATTCTCCAATAACTTAGCGTTAATCGGCTTGCAGTTTTCGGCAAATTCGATGCCCAAAAGTCCGCCTTTGCCGCGCAGAGTTTTTACTTCTTCGATTTCCTTTAATCTTTCGCGCAGATAATTTTCAATTTCTGAAATATTCTCCCGCATTTCATCGGTTTCAATCGCTTCAATTGTCGCCAAAACCGCCGCCATTGCGAGCATTCCGCCGCCGAAAGTCGTTCCCAAATCGCCGTTTTTGATGACTTCAGAAATGCACGAATTAACCAGACACGCGCCGACCGGAACGCCGCTGCCCAAAGATTTCGCCAGCGTGATGATGTCGGCTTCGACGTTTCCGGCTAAATCCGAACCGGAAAAAAACCAGTTTCCCGTGCGCCCGACTCCGGTCTGCACTTCGTCAAAAATCAAAACGATGCCGAGTTCATTGCAGATTTCGCGCAAACCACGGAAAAATTCCGGTTTCGCTTCCGCCACGCCGTTCATTGACTGAATCGGCTCCAGCATAATCGCCGCCGTTTCTTGATCGGCGATTTCGCGCACGCTGTCGAGACTGCCGAATTCGGCGCAGACGTGACCGGGAACATTCGGCTTGCCGATTTCGCGGTATTTTCCCAGAAAAGTCGCCGAAATCGCGTCCGCCGTGCGTCCGTGAAAACCGCCGGAAAACGTGATAATTTTCTCGCGTTTGGTCGCAAACCGCGCCATTCGCATCGCATTTTCGTTCGCTTCCGTTCCCGAATTGCAGAAAAACGCTTTCGTGATCGAATCGGGCGCGATTTCAACCAATTTTTCGGCGGCTTTCGCGCGGACTTCCGAATAGACGAGATTTGAATAAAACAAAACCTTTTCGGCTTGCTTTTGAATCGCTTCGACAACTAAGGGATGCGAATGTCCGGTCGCGCAAACCGCGTGTCCGCCGTATAAATCGAGATATTTTTCGCCGTCGCTCGTCCAAATCCACGCGCCCGAACCGCGCTCGACCGCGATCTTCATCTTCGCATAAGTCGCCACCTGAAATTCTTCTTCGAGATTTTCTATTTCTGTAAAATTCATAAGATTTTTAGCCGCGAACAAGCACGACATTTCACGAAAACAAAGAAATTTAACCGCCGATTTTCACAGATGAACGCCGATAAGACCAAATGTATTTATTTTTATCTCTCAAAAATCTGCGTTCATCGGCAGTTCCATAAAACTTTTTTCGTGCTGGTCGCGGCGAAACTATTTCAAATATTTTTCCAAAACTTTCGTCCAAATCGCGTAACCGCTTTCTTTCATATGCAGATTATCTTCGCGGAAAATATCCGGCAGCGGCGCGCCGTTCGCGCCGAGCATCGGGCTGAAAACGTCAACGAATTGCGCGAGTTTGTCTTTTTCGGTCTGCGCTTTGATCAACACGTTGGTTTGGCGAAACTGATCGGCGAATTTCCAGCGCGACGGACTCGGTTTTAAGGAAACATAAAAAATTTTCGTTTTCGGCAGTTTTTGATGCACCATTTCCGCGAACATTTTGTAATCAGCGGCGACTTTTTCCGGCGCGATGCCGTCGTTGACATCGTTTTCACCAGCGTAAAGCACGATTGTTTTCGGCTGATACGGGGCGACGATACGGTCGAAATAATGGTTGACATCTTCCAACCGCGAGCCACCGAAACCGCGATTGATAACCTTTAAATTCGGGAAACTCTCACGCAGACTTTCCCACATCCGAATCGAAGAACTGCCGACAAACAGCACGGCATTTTCCGGCGGCGTTTGCCTGCGGTCAATCTCGGCGAAAGCGTCTATTTCCTTGTCCCAAAGATTCGCGCGGTCGTAATTTTGCGCCGTCGCTGAAAGACAGAAGATAAAGACGAAAAATAAAACTTTAAGATTTTGAAATTTTCTCATTGACTTTTCAAATATTCGGCTAAATCTCTTTCCGAGCCGAAATCGCTTTTCTCCAAAACGGCGGCAATCTTTGCGCGTTCCGCCGGAGAACTTTTTTGATTAAGTTTTTTCTTGCCTTCGAGCCTTTCGACGTGAATTTTAAAGGCGACAATTCCATTAAACATTTTGCGGCGGTAATCTTCGGAATAATCGTTCCACTTATCAAGAAATTCAGGTTCGTGCTGTCCGATTAATTTAGCGATGGCTTCCGGTTTTTCGACGGTTTCGCCGCGCCCGTAAGCGTGAACGGCAACGTAATTCCAGGTCGGCACATTTGGCTCGGAATCGTAATGCGACGGTGAAATATAAGCGTGCGGTTCCTGGAAAATTGTCAGAATCTCGCCGCTTTCCAAATCTTTCCACTGCGGATTGGCGCGGGCGAAATGCGCCGTCAAAACGATTTCGTTTTCCGCTTTTTCGACGACAAACGGAAGATGCGTCGCAAACGGGCGATTTTCGTGAACGGTGACGACAGTCGCAAAACTGTAGCGGCGCATAAATTCGACGCATTCTGCTTCGCTTTCCATTCGATAATGGGCGGGAATATACATCGCTATTTTAATAAACCGAGCGCGTTGTTGTGATTGACCACCGCGTCGGGATTATTTTGCAGCGCGGTTTGAAATTTATCGTTAAAATCTTCGTCCGCGTCTTCAAAATTGAGCAGTTTTTTCGCTTCACCGAGCAATGTCTGCGCGTCGTTCTCAGTCGCCGGACGACGCGGCGAAGTCGCTTCGTCAATCAGCGCGACGAGCGAAGAAAATTTGCGAAGCCACGAAAAATGCGGATCGTCAAGAACAAGCTGCAAATATTGATTCGCCCCGCTAATCGCGCCGTTTTTCGCTTCATAGTCGTTTTTCGTGCCTTCGAGCAAAACTTTGTGCAGCCGCAAAAGCGATTTGCTCAAATCCTTCAAATTCTGTCGAGTTTCGTCGTTTAGTGTTTCGTTGTTTTCGTTCATAAAATCATTTTAGCGCAAGAGAAGAAAATTTAACCACAGATAAACGCAGATACGCGGATTTTTTGAAAGTTTACGATAGATGTTTAATTTTTTATTTCTTTTATCCACGCTCATCTGTAATATCTGCGGTTAATTTTCTTTTAAGGATTTGTCCCGACCAATTTTAATCCGGTCGTTTCATCCAACCCGAACATCAAATTCATATTTTGCACTGCCTGCCCGCTTGCGCCTTTGACTAAATTATCAATCGCCGAAAAAACAACGATTTGTTTACCGTTTGAATGCGCCGCGATGTCGCAAAAATTTGTCGTTTTCACCCAATTTATATCAGGCGAATTTTCGACGATTCGCACGAAAAACGAATCTTTGTAGAAAAGTTTGTAGAGATTTTTCAAGTCTTCGTTGGTCAAAAGATTCGTCGTCTCCAGATAACACGACGCGAAAATTCCGCGCGAAACGGGAAGCGAATGCGTCATAAAAACGAATTCGTTTTCAAATTCGCCGACCGACTTTAAATGCTGCGAAATTTCCGGGACGTGCTGATGCTGAAACGGTTTGTAGGCGTAAAACGAATTCATTCGCTGCGGATGATGCGTGTTCGCCGCCGCTTTCGCGCCCGAACCGCTCGAACCCGTTTTCGCGTCAACGATGATTTTTCCCGTCAGCAAACCGCTTTTCACCACGGGAGCGAGCGCGAGCAAAGTCGCCGTCGCAAAACAGCCCGGATTCGCCACAAACTGCGCCGTTTTGATTTGTTCGCGGTTGGTTTCGGTCAAACCGTAAACGAATTTTTTCTGCAATTCGGTCGCCGTGTGGTCAAGTTTGTAAAATTCTTTGAAAACGTCCGCGTCGTTAATCCGAAAATCGCCCGACAAATCAATAACTTTAACATTCGCAGGAAGTTGCGGAACTAAACTCAACGCCTGACCGTGCGGCAGAGCGAAAAACGCGACATCAATATTTTCGAGCGCGGACAAATCTTCGGGCGATTTTTCAAACCGCAAATCAGTCAGACCGAACAAATTTTTATGCACGTCGCCGACCGCTTTGCCCGCGTGTTCGTTCGCCGTTACAAGCGCGATTTCCGCGTTCGGATGAAACAGCAAAATCCGCAAAAGCTCGCTTCCGCCGTAACCCGAACCGCCGAAGATGGCGATTTTTATTTTCTCGTTCATAAGTTAATTTAATTGCTCATATAAAACGGATCGTCATCAAGCCAAAGTTTTATCTCGTAATTTATGTCGGCTGCGACCATCGAACTGTTTTCAAAAATATCGGCGATCAAAAATTTCTGAAGATTCGGCGCGTAAACAACTACATCTCTGCCATACATTGATAAAACAGGATTTTCCGCGCAATTGTCGGCAATCAAAAATCTATGACCGACAATTGGAATGATGTGTGGAATTTTTTCGCGTTTTATTTCTTCTTCGTCAATAAAAAACTCGTCATAAATCCATCTAATTCTGTCTTTGACAGCTTCCAAATCTCTCGGAAACGAATAATAATCGGGAGCATAAGCGATTATTTCGGAATCTCCGTAATTATTGATTGCCGGTTTATCCGTCCCGTTCATATTTCTCAGATAAAACTTATAAATTTCAGGAAACGCGAAACCGAGTTCGATTTCATATTCCGTAATTTCAGCTTCCGTTAAACCTTCGAGCCATTTTGTTTCCTTTTGAGTTTGAAAGCCGAAAATGCCGCGCTTCATTTCGAGATTTTCCCAAATCTTCTCGCTCATTTTCTTCAGCCATCTAAAGAAAATATTTGGATTGTCAGGAATTTGAAAATCCTTCGCACTCATATTTTTGTTACTTCTTGAACTCTATCAAATCTCAAAGACTGCTACATAAATCCATAAATAACAGCGAGTGTTTCCCAATCTTCCGTTTTCGTTTGATTCGCTGAAAGCGATAAATTCAATAGCGTCGGGTAAAGCGAATGATAATGAGCGACACCCGATGTTGGACGAAAAAAACGGTTCGCTCGCTGAAAGTGAGCAATAATTTCTACGAATAATTCGACACTTTCAGCGTCGGGAAATTCTTTTGCAATTTACGTCGGGTATCGCCAAAGGCTTTACCCGACGCTATTGAATGCGTCGCTTTCAGCGACAATGCAAGAAATTTCGACGTTCATAATTTTCTACATAAACGCCAATCCTTTCCGCTTCGCTAATTTTACCAATTCAAACAATCGCAAACCGTTGCGGCGGGCGTTTCCGGCGTTTAAGCCGTATTCGTTTTGGACGAAATCTTCGCCCATTTGCGAATCCGTCACCGAACCGGCGACGACATCAATTTGGATTCCGAGCGTTTTCAAAACCGCCATTCCGCCGACCACGCCGACGTAATCGCCCGCGCAAAATACGAACGACTGCATCGCCTGTTTGATTTCCGCGTCCTTTAAAAGCGAATCAACCGCGTAGCCGCCGACGATGCCGTCGCCGAGTTCGACGACGATTAAATCAGGCGCGAAAGTATTTAAATGATTCAAAATCGCTTTCGCAACGGGCGATAAATCGCCGTAATCAACGGTCGAGGGCAAACCGCAGTCGAGAAAACTCGCCGTCACGAACGCGCCGTGATCTTCCATATTCAAAGTGTCGCGCAACGCAGCAACGCCCGACATTTTCGCGCCCGCCACCTTTAATCCGGCGTGATGCGCCTGTTTGATAATCTCGGTCGCCGCGACGGTTTTGCCCGAATTCATACAAGTTCCCGCGACAATCACAATCGGCGCACTCTTTTCGAGAAAATCGGTCGGTTGCAAAGCGTCATCGCCGATATTTAAAACATTGCCGTTCTCATTCGCGCCGATTCCCAAAACTTCGACTTCAATCGCATCCGACAGCGAAGAATGATGACCTTTGCACACACCGATCACACCGCCCATATTTAACAAATTCAGTTTGTCGCCGACTTTGACCGATTCGGGAACATCGCCGACAAAACCTTTCAGCGCGCGCCGTCTGCCGAGAACGCCAATCAAAACGTCGTTGCGATTAATCTTCGCCAACCGCCCGTTCGGAAGTTCGAGATTGCCGTAAGTTACCGATTCGCTCAATGCTTTGACAATCACGACATCGCCCGGTCGCGGTGCATCGTGTTCGCCGGTAACGCTAACCGTTTTAGTTAAATTCAGCGGCGAAGTTGCCGAACCAATTTTGTCTGCTTCTAAAACTTTCATCTTTTTGCCTCAAGAAAATTCAATGTTTATTAAAGTTTTTGCTTCCTTAATAATTACTTCACTCCATCTTTCAATCGTTCCAGAAGGTTTGGAACTAAATGGGTCATAAAGCGTTTCATAAGTTTCAGGCTCAAGCCCTTCATCTAAATAAACCCAACGATATAATTCTTTTGGATAGTCAAGAAAAACCATTGTGTTATAAATTCTGTGACATCCTTCTACTGGAGTTAATTCTTCATTAACTATTAAATTAGCTAAATCCTTGACGTGATTCTCTAAAGTTTCTTTTCGATTCGGAAACACTATATCAAGTTCTGTTAATGCACGACGAAACCTTTCTTCAACTTCGTATTTGTAAGCAGATTTATCCATCGCTGACAAGATACGAAGATTTTTAGAATCTAATCTATCTTCAAAACAAGCGATTGCCCAATCAATGAAATCTTCGCTATGAGCTTGTTCAAGATAATATTTCACGAAAAATTGTTTCGTCGCTTCGTTCATCAAATTAAACTATTCCATCTTCCGCAACCGCAAGCGCAAAGACTGCAAACGGATAAATCCTTCCGCGTCGAGTTGGTTATACACGCCCGCGTCGTCTTCAAATGTGACGACTCGTTCTTTGTAAAGTGAATTCGGCGATTTGCGCCCCGTAATCGTGACGTTTCCTTTGTATAATTTCACGCGCACGTCGCCCGAAACGTCTTTTTGCGTCTGGTCAATCATCGAACGCAAAATTTCAAATTCCGGCGCGAACCAGAAGCCGTAATAGATTGATTCGGCGAACTTTACGCCCAAACTGTCGCGCAGACGCATCACTTCTCGGTCCATCGTGATTGATTCGAGAGCGCGGTGCGCCGCCTGCAAAATCGTCACGCCCGGAGTTTCATAAACGCCGCGCGATTTCATTCCGACGAAGCGATTTTCGACCAGATCAACGCGCCCGATGCCGTGTTCGCCGCCGACGTGATTGAGCTTGGAAAGCATATCAACCGCGCCGTATTTTTCGCCATTAATCGCCGTCGGTTCGCCTTTTTCAAACGTCAAGATCATTTCTTCAGCTTCGTCTTTAGCATTTTCCGGCGATTTCGTCATCAAAAAAATATCTTCTGGCGGTGCCGCCCACGGGTCTTCCAAAATTCCGCCTTCGTAGGAAACGTGCATCAAATTCCTGTCCATCGAATACGGTTTTTCAGCCGTCGCCGTCACGTTAATTCCGTGTTCGGCGCAATACGCGATCAAATCCGCGCGACCTTTAAATTCCCAGTGCCGCCACGGTGCGACGACTTTGATGTCTGGTTGCAGCGCGTAATAAGTCAGTTCAAATCTAACTTGATCGTTGCCTTTTCCCGTCGCGCCGTGCGCCACCGCGTCCGCGCCTTCTTTTTGGGCGATTTCGATTTGTTTTCTGGCAATCACCGGACGCGCCAGACTCGTTCCCAACAGATAAACGCCTTCGTAAAGCGCGTTCGCTTTGACCGCCGTCCAGACGAATTCTTTGACGAATTCCTCGCGCAAATCTTCGACGTAAAGTTTTGACGCGCCCGTTTTCAGAGCCTTTTCTTCCAATCCGTCAAGCTCGTCGCCCTGCCCGACATCCGCGCAAAAACAAATAACTTCCGCGCCGTAAGTCTCCTTTAACCACAACAACATCGCGGAAGTATCGAGTCCGCCCGAATATGCCAAAACTACTTTTTTAATTTTTTTTTCCATTATTTTTCAAACAATTCCCAAATTTTTTTGCTTGCAGATTTCTGCTCTTTTGCATCTTTGACGGCGATAAAAATAGTGTCTTCGCCCGCGATTGTGCCGATGATTTCTTTAATTTCCGCCGCGTCTATTTTGACGCAAACCGCCGAAGCCAAACCGAGTCCGCATTTTGCCACGAGCAGATTGCCGCCTGATTTTTCCAGACTTTTCAGCCCGAAAGGGTTTGTTTCGGCGCGTGTTTCGGGCAAAGCGTAAATTCCGTGAATTTTTACGATTCCGAGTTCGTCCAAATCACGCGAAACGCTCGATTGTGTGGCATACACTTTTTTGGCTTCGAGCAGTTCGGATAATTCGTCCTGCGTGCCGATTTCATTTGCCCGAATCAAATCTAAAATTGTTTTTTGCCGCGAAATTTTTTGCATAAAACCGAACAATTATGCAATTTAATCGCATAATTATTACATAGACGCATAAATTAGATGAAAAGTTGTCAAAAGTCAAATAAAAAATAAAGCAATTTTTCAGTTAAATATATTTCGAGTAGAATCATATTTTGATGTTTGGCAAAAGCCAGAAAAAAGACTGGAGCGCAATCCGTCCCGGTTGCAATGAGCGCGAGAGCGCGAAAAAGCGTTTCGGCAACTTTCAACTTGCATATAAACAAGCGTTTTTCGCGTCGAAGCGACGCTCATTGCAACCGGGACGGATTGCGCTCCAGTCCGATGCGTCGGCATCGGTGAGATTTTCGGAGAATAATGATGGAACAATCAAAAAATCTTTGGGGCGGAAGATTTACGGGCAAACCGGACGAAACTTTTGCCGAATTTAACAACTCGTTTAAGTTCGACAAACGACTTTTTTTTGCCGACGTGAACGCTTCAATCGCGCATTGCGACGCGCTTTTTCACGCCGGAGTTTTGACGCGGCTCGAATCGGAACGGATTAAAAACGGTTTGCAGACGATTCTCAAACGCGCCGATTTCGACAAAACTTATTTTGACGAACTGCCTTCCGAAGACGTGCATTCGTTTATCGAAGCGCGGCTGATTCAATTAATCGGCGACGCGGGCAGGAAAATTCACACCGGACGCAGCCGCAACGATCAGGTGGCGACGGCGTTTCGGCTGTGGCTGCGCGGGGAAATCGAAGAAATTTCGCAAATCGTCAGAACTTTGCAGAAAAGTTTGACGGAAACTGCTGAAAAACAAAGAGATGCGGTTTTGCCGGGTTACACGCATCTGCAAAGAGCGCAGCCGATTTTGTGGGCGCACTGGTGTCTGGCTTATTTTGAAATGTTCGTCCGCGACCGCGAACGATTGGACGAAGTTTGGCGGCGCGTCAATGTTTTGCCGCTCGGTTCGGCGGCGTTGGCGGGAACTTCTTATGAAATTGACCGCGAAGAAGTCGCGCGGCAGCTTGGGTTTGAAGGCGTTTCGGCGAATAGTTTGGACGCGGTTTCGGATCGTGATTTCGCAGTCGAATTTGTCGGCGCGTGTTCGCTGATAATGGTTCATTTGTCGCGGATTGCGGAAGATTTGATTTTATACGCTTCGTCGGAATTTCAGTTCATCGAACTTTCGGACGCGGTTTCGACGGGTTCGAGTTTGATGCCGCAGAAAAAAAATCCCGACGCGCTGGAACTCATTCGCGGCAAAGCCGGTCGCGTTTTCGGACATCAAACCGCATTGCTGACAACACTTAAAGGTTTACCGATGGCATACAATAAGGATATGCAGGAAGACAAAGAAGCGGTTTTCGACACGGTTGATACGGTGAAAATTTCTTTGCAGGTCGCGTCAATCGTGTTGAATAATCTGCGCGTCAATGAAGAAAAAACGCGCCGCGCCGCGACGACGGGTTATTTAAACGCGACGGAACTTGCCGATTATCTGGTGCAAAAAAATGTTCCTTTTCGCATCGCGCACGATACGGTCGGCAAGATCGTCGTGTTCGCAATTGCTCAAAACAAAGAATTAAACGAACTTGAGTTGTCGGAAATGAAGGGATTTTCCGAACAAATTGAAGAAGATGTATTCGACGCGCTGAGTTTGGAGCAAACTCTGGCGAGCAAAAATCAAATCGGCGGAACTTCGCCGGAAAGAGTTGACGAGGCTTTGCAAAGCGCGAAGGAAGATTTGGCAAATGAAGAAAATTCCCGTTGAAATTAGATTTTGATGCACACTTTTTCCCGCAAATTACTGACCGAATGGCGCAAACTAAAAATGCCTTTCGCCGATCAACCTTTCGTCGTCGCGGTTTCCGGCGGCGCGGATTCGGTGAGTTTGCTGCTCGCGCTGCGCGAATTGAGAAATCTGAAAAAACTAAATTTGCGCTTTGTCGTCGCGCATCTCAATCATAATCTGCGCGGCGCGGAAAGCGATATGGACGAAAATTTTGTCAAAGATTTGACCGTCAAATTCGACTTTGAACTCGCTTTGGGAAGCGAAAAAATTTCGCACGAAGGAAATCTCGAACAAAACGCGCGCGATCAACGCTATAAATTTCTTTTTGAGACAGCCGAAAATCTGGACGCTTACGGAATTCTGACGGCGCACACGCTTAACGATCAAGCGGAAACTTTTCTTCATAACTTACTGCGCGGCAGCGGTTTGCAAGGTCTCGGCGGAATGAAAACGGTGCAGATTCCAGATGCCGGATTTCAGATGCCGGATTCTGAACCTGAGAATCAAAACTTAGACGAACAATCCAAAATCCAAAATCCAAAATCCAAAATCCGATTGGTTCGTCCTTTGCTGAACTGGGCGACGCGCGAAGACACGGAAAATTTTTGCCGTTTAAACGAAGTCGAATTTCGCTACGACACGATGAACGAAGATTTGAAGTATAATCGGGTGCGAATCAGAAAAATTTTGATTCCGATGATGCAGGATTTTAACCCGAAAGTCGTTAAAATTTTGGCGCAAACCGCGACGCGGCTTCGTGAAGAGGATGAATTTTTGGACGCGGCGACACGAAAATTTAATACTGAAAAGCAGAAGTTTGCAGAAAAAAATACTGACGACGGGCAATTGATGACGGATGATCAAGAAAGTTTGCCGCTGAAGGATTTGAAAGATTTATTTCCGTCAATGCGGCGGCGAATCCTGCGCGATTGGCTGAAAAAACGGCGCGGCGATTTGCGAAAACTGGATGCGAAACATTTTGAAGCGATTGAAAATTTGATTTTCAGCCGGAAGAGCGGAAAAACGGCTGAACTTCCGAACGGTGAAATTTTATTGAAAAACGACGGGAATTTAACATTTATGAAAAGGAAAGGTTGAAAAAAGTCGGTCGGACAATTACAATCAAATGTTAGGTTTCAAAGTGTTGGAAATTCGCTTTGAAAACAACGCGGGAAAGGAAACTTTCATCAGAAGTAATGTAACGAAAATTGAAAGACAAACTTTCAGCGGAATTAAGATGAAAGTTAATTTGGAGGCTATAAATTGAGTTCTAAAGCAAAACAAGTTTTACTGTGGTTAATGATTATTTCCAGCGTGTTGTTGTTTGCCTGGTTTTTGCAGAGCAAACAAACCAACAACCCTGAAAAAATCTCGTTTGACGCAGCCTTAACGCAAATTAGAAACAAAGACATAACCGAAGCGACGATTAAGCAATCGCAGTTGGAATTGGTTGATAAAAACAAAAAGCCGTATTATGCCGAACTCGATTCGAGCGACGCGGCGCGAGCGGTAGCTTTGAAAGCCCTCGACGAATCGAATACGAAATACAATCTCGAACAGGCTTCAAACGGCTGGGGCTGGATTTTGCTGATTAATGCTTTACCGTTTCTACTTTTAATCGGTTTTCTCGCGTTCACTCTGCGGCAGATGCAGGCGGGCGGCAACAAGGCTTTAAGTTTTGGCAAATCAAAGGCGAAACTGCTTAATAATCAACAAAAACGCGTAACATTTAAGGATGTCGCGGGCGTTGAAGAAGCCAAAGAAGAATTGCAGGAAATTATTGAATTTTTAAGAGATCCGCAAAAGTTCCAGAAACTCGGCGGCAAAATTCCGAAAGGCGTTTTAATGGTGGGACCGCCGGGAACGGGCAAAACTCTGCTGGCGAAAGCGATTGCCGGCGAAGCGAATGTTCCTTTCTTTTCGATTTCCGGTTCGGATTTTGTCGAAATGTTTGTCGGAGTCGGCGCAAGCCGCGTTCGTGATCTGTTTGAACAGGGCAAGAAAAACGCTCCGTGCATCATTTTTATTGACGAAATTGATGCGGTCGGTCGTCATCGCGGCGCGGGTTTAGGCGGCGGACACGATGAACGCGAACAGACTTTGAATCAACTTCTCGTTGAAATGGACGGTTTTGAATCGAACGACGGCGTGATTCTAGTCGCCTCGACAAACCGACCTGACGTGCTTGATCCGGCACTGCTTCGTCCCGGCAGATTTGACCGGCGCGTCGTCGTCGGCAGACCTGACGTGAAAGGACGCGACGCGATTTTGAAAGTTCACACGCGAAAAATTCCGCTCGATGAAAATGTGGACGTTAATGTCATCGCGCGCGGAACGCCCGGATTTACCGGCGCAGATTTAGCGAATATTGTCAATGAAGCGGCTTTGAATGCGGCGCGTTACAACAAAAAAGTTGTTACGATGTCTGACTTTGAAGTTGCCAAAGATAAGGTTTTGATGGGCGCGGAGCGCAAGAGTATGGTTTTATCCGACGAGGAAAAATTCCTGACGGCGTATCACGAAGCCGGACATACTTTGGTCGGTTTGAAAGTTCCGTCGGCTGATCCGGTTCATAAAGTTTCGATCATTCCGCGCGGGATGGCTCTCGGTGTCACGATGCAGTTGCCGGAAGGCGATAAGCACAGCTATACGAAAGAATATTTGCTGAGTCAGATTGCGATTTTGATGGGCGGACGACTTGCCGAAGAAATTTATCTCGGTAAGGATATGATTACGACCGGCGCGTCAAACGACATTGAACGGGCGACTGAATTGGCGCGTTCGATGGTTTGCGAATACGGAATGAGTACGCTCGGACCGCTGACGTTCGGGAAAAAGGAAGAGCAAATCTTTTTGGGACGCGAAATCTCGCAGCATCGTGATTATTCGGAAGATACGGCGATTAAAATTGATAATGAAGTCATAACAATTATCGCCGAACAATATGAAATTGCGAGAAAAGTGATCGTCGAAAATGCCGACGCGATGGTGCGGCTCGCCGAAGCACTGCTGATTAAAGAAACGCTCGACGGCGTACAGATTCGCCGATTGGTCGCCGGACTGCCGCTTGATGATGACAGTTCGTCTTCATCGGATGATGATAACGGAACAAATCAAAAGGAAGAATCAACGCGCAATCCGTTCAAAAAACCAATTCTGCCGCCGATTACCGGAAACAACCCGGCAACGGCTTAGAACAAGGCAAAAGTAAAAAAGCAAAAGGCAAAAGATAAGTTTCGACTTTACTTTTGCCTTTTTACTTTTTACTTTTGCTTTATGAAACATTGGCAAACTTCCCGTCGGAAAATCGCGCTTGATAAAACTTTGGTGATGGCGATTCTGAATGTTACGCCGGACAGTTTCAGCGACGGCGGCGATTTTTTTTCGACTGATGAGGCTTTGCGGCAGGCTGAAAATTTAACGAATCAGGGCGCGGACATTATTGACATCGGCGGCCAATCTACTCGTCCGAACAGCGAAAAAGTTGACGAAACAGAAGAAATTCGGCGTGTTGTGACGGTAATTGAAGAAATTTCCAAACGTTTTGATATTCCGATTTCGATTGATACGAGCAAAGTAAAAGTTGCAAAATCGGCGATAGAGGCGGGCGCGGAGATTATCAACGATATTTCAGGGTTGCGGTTTGATGAAAATGTCGCGGAAGTTGCTTCAAAATATCAAACGGGCTTGGTTTTAATGCACCTGCGCGGCGATTTTGAAACGATGCACCAGCAAAAACCCGTTGAAAATATTTTTCAGGAAGTTGCTGACGGTTTTCGTCAAAGCATAGAAACAGCGGGAAAATTCAGCGTGAAAAAAGAAAACATCGCGCTCGATGTCGGCATCGGATTCGGCAAAACACACGCGCAAAATTTGGAATTAATCGGTAAACTGGATAAACTTTGCGAAGAGTTTTCCGAATTTCCGATGCTCGTCGGCACATCGCGGAAATCGTTTATCGGAAAAATTTTAAACGGCGCGCCGCCTTCCGAAAGGTTGAACGGAACGCTCGCCGCCGATGCGATTGCCGTTTGGAACGGCGCGAATATCGTGCGCGTTCACGATGTTAAAGCGGCGGTTGAAAATCTTAAAATTGTTGACGCGTTAAAAAATCAGTTATGAAATTCATAAAATTGTCGGTTTTTATCGGTTTGTTTTTGCTCGTTTCCGGTTTTACCGATTGTTATAAACCAGTTACCAAAACGGGTTTGCCGGACAATATTAAAACAATCGCTGTTCCCGCGTTTCAATTTGAAGTCGAAGGCGCGCGTTACCGCGTCGAATCGCGTCTGACCGAAGCGGTGACGAAGGAAATCATCCGGCGCGGGCGCGGGTTGAAAGTGCAGGGCGGTCGGGAAGGCGCGGACGCGGTGGTTGAAGGCACGATTCGTAATTTCAACTTTTCCGGCGTTTTGCTCGACAATCAGGGACGCGCCAGAGTTTATGAAGTGACGATTGTGGCGGCGGTGACGATTCGAGATTTGAAAAATAATAAAATACTTTACGATAACCAGAATTTTGTTTTTCGAGATTCTTTTGAATTTTCAAATGATCCGCGCTCATTTTTCAATGAAGAAGACCCGGCGGTTGAAAGAATGTCGCGTGCGTTCGCGGAATCCGTCGTCTCAACGATTGTTAACGGTCTGGGCGTAACTGAAGACAGAAAATAATTTGAAAGGTTCTAAAATGCGGTTAAAATTCCGGCTCGTGAACAATATTTGCTTTTTTATTGATTAAACTTATGGCGATTTTAGGACGCGAAGATTTACGCGGTCAGTTGAAAAAACGCGAATTCGCGCCGGTTTATCTGCTTTTCGGCGCGGAAACCTATCTGCGCGATTTGGCGGCGAAAACGATTGGCGATTTAGCGTTGGCGAACTCTTCTCTGCGCGAATTTAACGAAATCGAACACAGTTTGAGCGACAGCAAAGTAAATTACGCCTTGTCCGATGCCGAACAGTTGCCGATGGTTGATGCGCGGCGCGTGGTGAAAATCACCAATGTCAGAGTTTCCGCCAACAGCAATAAAGACAATCTCAAAGAAGAAGACGAAGAAATTTTAGATCGTTATTTGTCGCGTCCGGCTGAAACTTCAATTGTCATTTTCGTCGCGGATGAGTTGGACAAACGCCGCAAAATGTCTAAATTGCTGTTGGAAAAAAGCGTCGCGGTCGAATTTGGCGAATTGAAAGACAGCGAATTGATTAAATGGGCGAACGACAAATTGAAAGAGTTAAATGCCGAAGCCGACCAGCGAGCTTTAAATTTATTGGTCGCACTGGTCGGAAACAACGTCAGACGTTTGACTAATGAAATCGAAAAATTGTCGGTCGCCGCTCTGCCCGATAAATTAATCACGTCGGAACTTGTCGAATCGCTCGTGCCGAATTCGCGGGAAATTTCCAATTTTGATTTAACCGATTATCTGCTTGCCGGAGATAGACGACGCGCTTTGCAGACTTTGAAAAAGATTTTGGATGACGGGGCGGAACCTTTGATGATTTTAGGTTTGATTTCCTACAATTTCCGCCGGTTGTTTTTGTCCAAAGAATTGATGCGGCAAGGCGTTGACCGTAAGGAAGTGGCGCGGGTTATGAAACTGCACTGGAACAAGCAGGAAGATTTTCTGGCGACCGCGCGGCGCAGCGATGCGGAGAAACTTTCACGAATTATGCGGAAAATCGCCGACACTGACTTAGCGATAAAAACTTCCAAAGGCGGCGGCGGAAATGTCGGTTCGCGGCTTCAAATTGAAATGCTGGTTTGTGAATTGGCGAATTTAAATTAAAAAAATCGGAAACGGCTTGCTTAAGGCTCGTTTCCGTTCTAATCAAAGGAGAAAAACTATGAAGTATGAGATGAAAAACTTTTCTATTGGGCTAATTCGTTGACGTGCATCGTCAACCGCGATTTATGACGCGCCGCAGTGTTTCTGTGCAAAACGCCTTTGTTCACCGATTTATCAATTAGGGCGATGGTCGGAATCAAAAGTTCCTGACTTTGGGTTTTATCACCGGCGGCTAAAGCTGCCCGCAATTTTTTTATCTGGGTTCGCAGACTTCCTTTGTTGCTGCGATTTACAGCCCGGCGTTTCTCATTTTGTCTGACGCGCTTTTCGGCTGATTTATGATTTGGCATTAAAAAACTTCTCCGTATTGGTGCAAAAAATATAATTTCTCTCTAATTAAGAGAAACTACAGAGTATAAATGTCGAGATAAAATTTGTCAAGTGTCTATTAATATTCAAAGCGCGAAATAAATTCGTGCATCAAATCAACGAGTAGGACGACAATCGGCGGATAAAAAATAAATTCCGGGCGCAGCGAAGATGAAAAAAGCTGCGGCATTGACGCGCCGATTAATATTTCCAGATAATTTCCGACCAAAAGACCGATCCCCAAACTTACGCCGACACCGATTACCAGAAAACAAACCGCTTTGAAACGGGTGTAGGGTTTGGTAACGGCGGCAGCTTCCTCAAGAATTGAATCGTGAACATTATCGTCGCTGTAAGTGTAGCGTTCAAAGCCGGAACGCAGACGCTTGAAGAGATGCACAAGACCGGCGATAAATAGGGAAAGCATCACTATTTTGCCGATAATTTGCAGGTTCGCCCAAAACATCGGTTTGAAAATACCGACAAAACACGTTGATAAAAAAAGCGCGACGGTTGGAAAAATTACTTTTTGTAGCGCGAGCGTTTCGCGGCGTTCATCGGCGATCATCCGATCAATGATTTCGTTGTAGCGGCGTTCATAAGCCATTTGCCGCCAGCGTTTAGCGTGCGCGTTTTCCGATGAGAAAACCGAACCGCCATTGCTGCTCGTCTGATACTTTTCTTTGAGCAGTTGGCGGTCGTAATTGGCGCGTTCCTTAGTATTTCCGAGAATTTCGTAGGCTTTGGCAATTTTCGCAAATTCCTGCGAGGTGTCGGCGGTTTCGCCGTTGACATCCGGGTGAAGTTTACGCGCAAGCCGACGATACGCCGACTTTATTTCGGCATTAGTCGCTTTCGGTGATACTTTCAAAACTTTGTAGTAATTCACCATCACTTAGAGATAATAAAAAATGGAGCGCAGACAAGCAAGAGCGAACCGAAAAAACTTGTAAATTACAGCAAAGTATTTTTAGTTGAGAAAAGTTTTTTGCGTCGCAGATCATCAATTTGGCATTGATTT
The DNA here is from genome assembly GCA_965217575.1 of Pyrinomonadaceae bacterium. Taxonomy (GTDB): domain Bacteria; phylum Acidobacteriota; class Blastocatellia; order Pyrinomonadales; family Pyrinomonadaceae. The sequence continues at coordinate 4,082,768 of OZ244558.1, forward strand.
CACTGAAGATCGTCAATCTGTAAGCTGATCGGATTTGCACCCGACCGATTAACCGCGTCAATCAATTTCGCCACTTTTCCGTAATCAACCGAACGCGGAGCTTTGATAAAAACCGTTTTTTCGATTTTTTCGTCTTCGGTCAGATTACTTTTAAGTTCGGCATTTTCAGAATAATCACGATTTTCCCCGCGCTCTTTGAAAACCTGAGAAAGTCGGGCGACGAGTTTTTCCGGTTTTTCGACAGTTCCTAAGTTTGTTTCTTTATTGAGTTTGAGCGACGAATCGGAATCGAGTGCGACAATCAATGTTTTCGGATTCGGTTCGCCGGCTTGTTTGGATTCCTGCGGGATTTTCGCTTTAAAATCAGTCGGCTTGAGCGGCGAAATGACCATAAAAATAATGAGCAGAACGAGCAGAACATCAATCAAAGGCGTGACATTGATACTTGGTTTGGTCGAATTCATTTACTTTTTCTCCTTTTGTATTTAGATTTATCGAGTTAGACACCAATTAAAAGAAAAAGTTCCCGACAAATTTATATTTTGAGTTTTCCGCCAATCGCGCCGATTAAAGCCTTCGCTTTGATGAGCGTTTCTTCGTATTCATCTTCGGGAACGCTGTCAATGACAATGCCGCCGCCGACATTAAAAATCGCTGTTCCGTCTTTGATAACCATCGTCCGAATCGCCACCGACAAATCAAAAATGTTTTTGGAATTTGGAATTTGGAATTTGGAATACGGAATCGAACAGCCGATTGCGCCCATTGAAAGACCGCGATTTGCGGTTTCGATTTCGTCAATTATTCTCATCGTGCGGATTTTCGGCGCGCCGGTGATCGAGCCGCAGGGGAAAACGGCTTTGATGATTTCCGAAAATTTTATATTTTCGCGCAGTTCGCCGTTGACCGTCGAAACAAGATGAAAAAGCGTCGGATGGGTTTCCAAATCGCAAAGTTTTTCGACTTTGACCGAGCCGAATTCACAGATTCTGCCAATGTCGTTTCGCAGAAGATCAACAATCATCACGTTTTCCGCGTGGTCTTTTGCGCTGTTCAGCAATCCGTTTTCTAGTTTCAAATCTTCTTCATCGTTTTTTCCGCGCTTTTGTGTTCCTTTGATCGGTGAAGCGGAAATAGTTTGGAATTTGGAATCTGGAATCTGGAATTTGGCAATAAATCTTTCGGGAGAAATGCTGACGACAAAATCATTTTCTCTTCTAAGAAACGCGGAAAAAGGCGCGGGATATGATTTTCGCAAACGATAAAAAATCTTCTGCGGCGTGAGATTTTCCGGCAATTCGGCGCGCAATTGCTGGGTTAAATTCGTTTGATAAGTATCGCCGCGCCGAATGTGTTGCTTGATTTGATTGACGGCGTTGATATAATTTTGACGCGAGAAATTGGAATGAATTTCGACTAAGTTTTGCGAAATTTCGTCGTTGGAAGTCGAAACATCAGACAACGAATCAAATAAAACTTTTTCAATTTCCGTCAATTTTTTTTCGCCGCCGACAAAAAAAGTTTCGTGCGAATTATAATCGTGAACAATCAGGCAATCGAAAAATGCGAGAAATAAATCAGGCTCGTCAAAAGCTGAAAACTCCTTTTCGCGCGGTTCGATATTTTCCAGTTTCAAACCGAAATCATAAGAAATTGTAAAAATACACGCCAAATCTTCGCGTGAAAGTTTCTCGTCTAAAATTTTCAGCGTTTCGTCTGGATTTTTATTATCTATTTGAAGAATTTCGACCGGATCAAAACCGGCGATCAAAAGATGAGAATCGAGATAATTCACGCCGCAGCTATCTAAAATACAGACATTTCGCTCGTTTTCGAGATTGAGCAAAGCTGAAATTAACTCGTCGGCTGAAAGATTGATTTCGCGCATTTATAAAGGAATATGTAAAACTTGATTTTTCCATTCTTCCGGTCGGCTGCATTGGAGAAGCGTTTCAAGTTCATCAATTGCCAGACCAATCGGAAGCAGTTCGGAAACTATAATCACACCGGGCATTTTCAAATTCGCGGCGATTCTTTCGTAAGCAAATTTTGGAATTGTGTTGACATCGTGAGTTGCTAATATGAAATCATTCGCCGCCGCGAATTCTAAAATCAGCGGGTCTGTTTTTCCCCGCAAACCGAAATTTTGAACCGTTTCAAAATGATAATTTGAAAGCCGCAGCTTCAGCCCGCGAATTATTCGAAAATTGAAATTTTCATCAAAAAGAATTTGAAACACGATTAAATTTTATCCAGTTCCTTTTTTCTGGCGCGAAGCGCGGCGCGAAATTGTTCGCTCGGAAGATTATCCTCGATAAACTTGCGGGTTTCTTCGGATTCACTTTGTCTTTTTCGCAGATAATTTTCGACTTCTGCGGCGTGTTCCAGATAAAAAGCAATTGCGCCGTAAATTTCGCGCAGAGAAACGCCCGGAAAATCTTCTTGAATCTGTTCGGCAGTCGCGCCCGTTTTGAACTGATGAACGATTACGTCCAGCGTTATTCGTGAGTTGAGAAAGCGAATGCTTCCGTCTTTCCAAGTTGTCAGCGGCACGGTTTGCGATAAAGTCAGCGCGTTCATAATTCCAAATTATAGCAAAATTTATTTTTCTTTACGATAAATTTAGCGTAATATGTCGCAATCCGTTCTCTTTTACGATTCTAAATTTATGACTCCAATTTCAACTAATAATTCGCTGATTCGCGGACTCGGACTCGTCGCGGCGGTTTCGATTATCATCGGAAACGTTATCGGCACGGGCGTTTTTTTGAAAGCTCGCGTGATGACGTGTAATGTCGGAAGTCCGACGTGGGTTTTGATCGCGTGGCTTGCCGCCGGAATTTTATCGCTCGCCGGAGCTTTGACTTACGCGGAACTTTCGGCGATGAAACCGGAAGCGGGCGGCGAATACGTGTTTTTGCGCGACGCTTACGGGCGCGTTTGGAGTTTTCTTTACGGCTGGATGCTGCTGTTCGTCGGTAAAACCGGCGCACAGGCTTCGGTGGCGATGGTTTTCGCCATCGGTTTGAACGATTTTCTCGGCGGACAATTGAATCAGGTTTTGCTGAAAACCAGTATTTTCGGAGGTCCGTTTGAAATCACACTGCTGCAAATCATCGCCGTGATGATGATTATAATTTTTACGACGATTAATTGTTTGTCAGTCGCGCTGCTCGGAAAAATTGCGACGGTTTTGACGGTGGTCAAAATCGCTCTGATCGCTTTTGTCGGAATCGGCGCGTTTTTACTGGTCAGCGGCGGAACTTTCACGCATTTCGGAATGATAAGCTCCGGCGGTCTGTGCGAAGGTGTCGCCGAATCGGTCAAATACGGCTCGGCGAATTACAGTTTTATGGCGGGTTTCGGCGCGGCGATGCTCGGCGCGTTGTGGGGTTACGACGGCTGGAATAATTTGACGCTCGTGGCGGGCGAAATAAAAAATCCGCAAAAAAATATTCCGCTCGCTTTAATCGGCGGCACGATTACGATAATCGTGCTTTATATGTTCGTTCATTTCGCTTATTTCTACGTGCTTGACCCGACGGCAATCGCTTCGGTGTCGGCGAAATCGTCGGTCGCCAAAGAAGTTGTAGCGAGATTTTCAGGAACCAATCTCGCCAACGCCGGAATGAGTTTCGCCGTCGCGCTGTTCACCGTCGGACTGATGCTGTCGTCAATCGGAACGCTGCACACTTCGATTTTAACCGGCGCGCGCGTGCCGTACGCGATGGCGAAAGACGGTTTGATGTTCAAATCAATGGGCAAACTTTCCGCCACGCACGCGCCGGTCGTCGCTTTGGTCGCGCAGGGCTTTTGGGCGTGTCTGCTCGCGCTTTCCGGTTCGTTCGACACGCTGACCGATTATGTGATTTTCGGTTCGTGGATTTTCTACGCGCTGGCGACTTCTTCGGTGTTCGTTTTCCGCCGTAAATTTCCCGATGCCGTCAGACCTTATAAAACATTCGGTTATCCGATTGTGCCGATTTTATTTTTATTAGTGGCGGGATGGCTTTTGATCAATACGATGATTACCGCGCCGACGCAGGCTTTTGCCGGAATTTTCCTGATTTTGATTGGATTGCCCGTTTATTATTATTTGACGAGAAGAAATCAATCGAATACGAGCGAGGAAATTTAACAAAATGTCATTAGTTGACCGAAGAAGCGGAAACGACCGCCGCGCGCAGAAAAGATTCAGCGTAAAAATCGAAACCGAATGGGAAGGTTTAGTCGGCAGAAAACACGGAACTATCAGCGATATAAACACGCAGGGCTGTTTTGTTTTGTGTTCGGGCGATGTGCAGGACGGCGAAAACATTAAGATATTTTTCCCATTGACCGACGGCAGAAAAATCCAATTTTGGGGCGAAGTCATCAATCACGTTCTCGAAATCGGCTTTGCGATCCGTTTTATCGAACTGTCAAACGCGCAGAAAGATTTTCTCGAAAAATTTGTTGACACGCTGCGGGAAGATTAATGTTTTTGCGAATAGTTGACAAAAAGCGTGATAAAATTTGATGAGAATACCTTGCCGGAGGAAAATTAAGAATGGAAGATATTAAAGAAGAACTAATGAAGTTGGAGTTTCGGCACAAAAAAGATATTGTCGAAGCCGAACGACGTTTTAATGAACAATTTGAACGAACGCGATTGGAGTTTGGAGAAATACGAGCCATCCAAAAGCAGACGCAAATGCAGCTTGATCATATTACAAAACTAACTGGAATATCGTTCGAAAAATTTGCGGACATCGAATCTCGGATAGAAAAAGCGGCAAACGCATTAAAGTCGAAAGCAAAATTGAAATGAAAAATTTATCCGTTCAACTAAGTTTCCATCAAATTATTCAACGCTTCTCTGGCAATTTCTCTGTCGTCGAAATGAAATTTGTTGTTACAAATAATTTGATAATTTTCGTGACCTTTGCCGGCGATTAAGACGACATCGTTTCGTTTGGCTTTGGCGATTGCCTGATAAATCGCGTCGCGCCGGTCGGAAATTACCAAATAAGGACAATCCGTTTTCTGTAAACCGACTTCAATTTGCTCGATAATTTTCAGAGGGTTTTCCGTGCGCGGATTGTCGGAGGTGACGATCACCAAATCGCTGTAATTTCCGGCGACTTCGCCCATCGGAGCGCGTTTGGTCTTGTCGCGGTCGCCGCCGCAGCCGAAAACCGTGATGATTCTGCCGTTCGTCAAATCACGCGCCGTCTTGAGCGTGTTCAAAAGCGCGTCGTCCGAATGCGCGTAATCAACGACGACCGCGAAATCGCCGTCGTGTTCGACGCGCTCGAAACGTCCGGGCGCGCCGACGCAGGTTTTCAGACCTTCCGCGATTAAATCCAAATCGTAACCTAATTCGAGCGAAACTGCCGTCGCCGCGAGCATATTGTAAACGTGCGGTTTGCCGACGAGCGGCGAGATGATTTCGCGTTTTTCATTCGGCGTTCTTAATGTGAAAGAAGTTCCTTTTATCAAAGAAACTTCAATATTTTCAGCCGATAAATCAGCCGGATTATTCTGCGCGAAAGTTACGACCTTTTGACCGTTTTCTCTTAATTCATTCGCCAGTTTCGCGCCCCACTCATCATCAATATTGATCACGCTCGCGTCGGGTTTTTCGCCCAAACTCCCGTCAAACAGCCGTTTTTTCGCGTCGAAATAGTTTTCCATCGTCTCGTGATAATCGAGATGATCGCGCGTCAAATTGGTAAACACGGCGACTTTGAACTTCAGCCAGTCGCAGCGGCGCAGATCAATCGCCTGCGACGAAGTTTCCATCACCGCCATTTGGCAATTTTCTTCGACAGCTTCGCGCAAAAATCTGTTCGTGTCGGACGCTTCGGGTGTGGTGCGAATCGCCGGTTCGCTTTTCTCGCCGATGCGATATTCGACCGTCGTCAGCATCGCGGCTTTGTCTTTGTTAGCTTCGGCGAGCGCGAAACATAAATAAGTCGTGGTAGTTTTGCCGTTCGTTCCGGTAATTCCGACGAGCTTTAAATCGCGCGACGGATTGCCGTTGATGACGGCGGCGGCTTTAGCGAGAGCTTCGCGCGTGTTTTCGACTTTAAGCCACGCGCCGCGAAAATTTTCCGGCGCGTCAAGTTCGGAAATCACGCCGACCGCGCCGCGCCGCATCACGTCGTCCACGAAACGATGTCCGTCCATCGTCAACCCCTGAATAGCCGCGAAAAGCGTTCCGCTGGCGGCTTGTCTTGAATCGTGGGTGACATCGGTGGCAATCGTTTCCTGATCGCTGGAAAGTTTCGCGTTTAAGTTTTCCGCAATTTTTTGAATCGTTACGCCGTTTGAAATCAATTTTGTGTCCTCGAAATGTTTGATAAATGACGTTTGAAATTATACGATAAGATAAACTGATGCACGAATTTGAATTGCAAAAGTTATCGGGAGAAAAATTAATGAACTGGATAAAAATCATTCTCATCGCCATCGGATTATATCTGGCGGTAATGCTCGGTTTATCTATTATCGGAATCATTTACAGCGGGTTGTGGTATCTGTTTTTAATCGGTCTGATCGCGGCGGCGGGAACGGTCGGCTACAAACTGCTTACCAAATCCGAACCGAAGCAGCTTGAAGCCAAACAGCCGATTGGCGTTAGCGAATTGGAAAACACAGACCGTGTTTTGGAAGAATACAAACGCAAATATATCTCCGAATAAACCAGTAAGCGCGGACGGATCATCCGCGTCGAGCGCAGGCGCGGGAAAAACCTTTGTATTCCAGTTGCGATTTTGACGGCGAAGCATTGCAGCCTCGCTTCGCCGGCTGGCGGACGAGCCGTCCGCGCTCCAAATTCCTCCGCTAGACATTCTCGCCTTAATCCGATAAATTCAAGTTTGTGGTTTGATTGTGCCGAAAATCCGGCTGAGATGGCGTAATTGGTAGCCGCGCTGGTCTTAGGAGCCAGTGCCGTAAGGCGTGCGAGTTCGAGTCTCGCTCTCAGCACCATTTCTAAAGGATGAAGGATGAAGACGAAAGGACAAAAAATAATCCGTCTCTCGCAAATTCCGATTATAAAATTTAACAAATATAAAAATATTAAATGAAAACAGAACTTATTGAAGTATCGCCGACACAGAAGGAAATCAAAATCGAGATCGAAGCAGAAGTCGTGCGCGAAGCATATAATAAAGTCAGCAAAAAATACGCGGGGGCGGCGCAGGTTCCGGGTTTTCGCAAAGGCAACGCGCCGGTTGATGTCGTTCGTCTGCGCTACAAAGATGAAATCAAATCGGAAACTTTGCAGGAACTTCTTTCAAACCGCGTCGCCGAAGCGATTCAGGAATTCGATTTAAGTCCGCTGGCGGAACCGCATCTGCATCTTGACGATGCCGAAACCGTCAAATTAAATGGTTCACAGCCGATCACTCTGCACGTTCACGTCGAAGTGATGCCGGAAATTCCCGCGCCCGAATACAAAGGTTTGGAAGTGACGCGCCGCGTTAAACCGACTGAAGATGACGAACTCGATAGCATTATTGAAGAACGCCGTCAGGAATTCGCGTCATTAATTCCGGTCGAAGATCGCAAATCGGAAGAAGGCGACACCGTAATTGTTGATTTAGAAGGCATTTTTGAAAACGAACCGGACAGCCAACCGATCAAAGCCGATGATTTGGAAGTCAAATTGGGCGATGAACTGATTGAAAAATCATTCACCGAAAATTTGGTCGGCGTTGAGGAAGATGAAGATAAAGAATTTACCGTTTCTTACCCGGAAGATTTTACTTCGCCGATGCTGGCGGGCAAAACCGTCAATTACAAAGCGAAAGTAAAAAGCGTCGGCAGAGTCGAACTGCCCGAATTAAATGACGAATGGGCGCAAAGTTTGGATGAAAATTACGAGTCAGTGGACGATTTGCGGAAAAAACTGGGCGAAGATTTGGAATCGGTCGCCAAAGCCGATGCCGACGCGCGGGTTCGCAACGATTTGATCGCCAAACTCATCGAAAATCACGAATTTGAAATTCCGAACACTTTGATTGAAGTTCAGGCGCGTAATCTTTTGAACAATTTCGCTCAGGATTTATCGCGGCGCGGCGTTGATTTGAACAAAGTCGAAAAGGATTTCGTGCAGATGGCATATAATCAGATGCGCGGGCAAGCCGAGCGCGACGTGCGCGGCGCGATGCTGCTGGAAAAAATCGCCGAACTTGAAAACGTCGAAGTCACAAACGAAGAAGTTGATGAAGAAATCGGGCAAATGGCGACTTATTATCGCACTACACCCGAAGAAATTCGCGCGTCTTTAGCCAAACAGGAAGGCGCGGCGGAAAATATCGCCAACAGTCTGCGAACGCGCAAATCAATCGAAGCACTGGTTAAAAACGCGAACGTCACCGACGGCGAATGGATTGACGAAATACCGCCGCAAATGCAATCGGAAGAATTAGAAGAATTGGAAGAAAAAGCCGCAGCCGAAGATAATTCGGAAGCGAAAACCGTCGAGGAAAAGAAACCGAAAGCCGAAAAGAAAAAAGCGGAAAACAAAGAAGACAAAAAGAAAACGGCAAAAAAAGAATAATTTGACAATTGGCTTTTTGAAATTCGGAAATTTTTGATCGTTTCGGAGTTTGCAATTCAGAAGATAATATGTAAAATCAACTTGCGATTGACAACAACTGTCATTTCAACACTTATCTTCGCCGAGTTAAAGTAACTCTTAAACGAATAGTTCAAACCTAAAAACATTTAGAGAAAGAGAGAAAGAGAGAAAAATTATGTTAGTTCCAATGGTTGTCGAACAAACTTCGCGGGGCGAACGGGCGTTTGACATTTATTCAAGACTTTTAAAGGACAGTATTATTTTTATCGGAACGCCGATTGACGATATGGTCGCCAATCTGCTGGTCGCCCAGCTTCTGTTTTTGGAAGCCGAAGACCCCGAACGCGACATCAATATTTACATCAATTCTCCGGGCGGTTCGATCACCGCCGGAATGGGAATTTACGACACGATGCAGTTTATCAAAAACGACGTGACGACGATTTGCGTCGGACAATGCGCTTCGATGGCGGCGTTGTTATTGACCGCCGGAACACCCGGCAAGCGTTTTGCGCTACCGCATTCGCGTATTTTGATTCATCAGCCGTCGGGCGGCGCGAGCGGACAGGAAACCGACGTTCGCATTATGGCGCAGGAAATTCTGCGAATGCGCGAAATGACCTCCCGAATTATCGCTCATCACAGCGGACAATCTTTTGATCAAGTTGAACTCGACGTTGAGCGCGACCGCATTATGTCCCCGATTCAAGCCAAAGAATACGGCTTAATTGACGAAGTAATTGAACACAGAGAAAAATAAGTCTAGGAAGTCTAGGAAGGAAGAATAATTAACTTTCCAGACTTCCTAGACTTTCCAGACTTCCCAGACTTCCGAGACTTAAAATATGGCATTAAGACGACCCGAAGAATTTTTGCGCTGTTCATTTTGCGGGAAATCGCAGAACGAAGTCAAGAAATTGATTGCCGGACCGAGTGTCTATATCTGTAATGAATGTATAGACATCTGCAACGAAATTATCAACGATGACGAGCAGGCGGAAACGGCGAACATTCGTTCCGCGCTGCCGAAGCCGCAGGAAATTAAAAACTTTCTCGATGAATATGTGATCGGTCAAGACGAAACGAAAAAACGTCTTTCGGTCGCCGTTTACCAGCATTACAAACGCATCGAGATGGCAAAAATTCGTCCCGATGTTGAATTACAAAAGTCGAATATAATGCTGATCGGTCCGACGGGAACGGGCAAAACTCTGCTGGCGCAAACGCTGGCGAGAATTCTGAGCGTGCCGTTCTGCATCGTTGACGCGACGACTTTGACCGAAGCCGGCTACGTGGGCGAAGATGTCGAAAACATCATTCTGCGGCTTTTGCAATCAGCCGGCAACGATGTCGAAAAAGCGCAGACGGGCATCATTTACATTGACGAAATTGATAAAATCTGCCGCAAGGACGATAACCCTTCAATCACCCGCGATGTTTCCGGCGAAGGTGTGCAGCAGGCACTTTTGAAGATTTTAGAGGGAACAATCGCCAACATTCCGACGCAGGGCGGACGCAAACATCCGCAGCAGGAATTTGTGCCGGTTGACACGACCAATATTTTATTCATTTGTGGCGGCGCGTTCATTGGATTAGATCGCGTGGTCGAAAAGCGTTTTCGCAACAAATCGCTCGGTTTTCAGGCGGAAATCAAATCCAGCAGTCAGCGGCAAGCCGAAGCGATTGACAATCTCGAACCGGAAGATTTGATTCATTACGGTTTAATTCCCGAATTCGTCGGGCGAATTCCCGTGATGGGAACTCTGCACGAATTAGACGAAGCCGCGCTCGTGCAGATTTTGACCGAACCGAAAAACTCGCTGGTTAAGCAGTATCAGCGCAAATTTGAATTTGACAACGTGCGTCTGAAATTCACCGACGACGCGATCAAAGCCGTCGCTTACCAAGCCTTCAAACGCAAAGTGGGCGCGCGCGGGCTAATGATGATTTTAGAAGAAATTCTGCTCCAGCCGATGTACGTTCTCCCGTCGCAAAAAAAGGTGAAAGAGTTAATCATTACCAAGGATATGGTCGAACGCAAAGCTCCCGCGCTCGAAATCGTCCGCGAATTGGACGAAGCGGCGTAAGATTCCAGATTCCAAATTTCAAATTGAAGAATAACAAGGAAAAGACGGGTGCGTAACCTGTCTTTTTTTGTGGAGATAATTTAGAGGTTGGTTTATACTGAGAGCAGATTTTGCAGAGAGGAAATATAAAATGCCGCAGGTTTTAATCGAAGAAAATCGGGATTTTGACGAATTGGTCGAAAATTTGGTGACGGAGGATGACGAGCCTGTGGATAATGTATTTTCTGCCAAACATCAGAGGTTGTTGACCGAAACTCTTTACAATAGTTGGAAACCGCTGCCTGATGAAGAACACACCGCAGAACCTCGTTCTTTTTTTGCGGATTCAAATATTGGAGTGTTTTTCTCGGTTCACGAACCGCCGCTCGTGCCGGATGTGTTTATTAGTTTGGATGTTACCGCGCCGCCGGATTTATACGCGAAAAGCGGGCGTTCGTATCTGCTTTGGGAATATGGCAAAGTCCCGGAAGTAGTCGTTGAAATTGTTTCAAATAAAGAGGGCGGAGAACTCACTTACAAACTGAAAACTTACGCCCGCAAAGGCATTCATTACTACATTGTTTTCGATCCTTTACAGCTTTTGAGCGAAGACAAACTGCGCGTTTACGAACCCGGACTGCTCAATCATTTTCGCCGCCGCGAAGATTTTAGTCTGCCGGATGTCGGACTGGGCTTGACGCTGTGGCACGGCGAGTTTGAAGGGACAACCGCCGAATGGCTGCGCTGGACTGATGACAATGGAAACTTGCTTTTAACTGGAACGGAACGCGCCGCGTATTTGGCGAATAAACTGCGCGAACTCGGTGTTGAGGTAAATTAGAGAAAAGGCGAAAGCCCGCGCGGGCTTTCGCCTTTCAGACTTGAACTTTGTAAGTTATATTTTAATCGTTTCTTGAGCGTATTGTAACAGTGCCTCCGGTATAATTCGGCTGTCGAATCGGCGTGTTCGGGTCAACTCCTGCTGACTTTCTCTTTGCCAAAGCATCATTGAAATTGATGACGGTTTTTCCTGCGGAGGTATCCGACGCGACCATAAATGTAATTTTCAGCAACAGCTTGTTTTTTCCCGCTCCAATCGTTCCGCCGTTAAAAGAAGTTACCGAAAAGCCGATTTGTCCCGCCGTGTCGGTGTTAAAAACGACATCGCCGCCCGCATTGCCGATTGTAACTTGCGGAGCGGTTAATTTTGCGGAATCATAATCCAAACTAAAAGTATAACCCGCTTCATTTCCAACTGCATTAACGATGATCGGAACGGTCAAAGTTTGTCCGGGAATCGCCGTTTGATCGCTGATCCGAAATGCGGCTGTCGTTCTTTTGCCGTCGTAGAAATTTGTTCTCGCACCTGAATTTAACAAATCTAATGCCGAAACTAGAGAGCCGGACGACGGACCGCCGCTTAACTGCGGGCTGTCAGTTCCGACGGCGTAACGCCGCGCCTGCTGAATGTCGTCGGCATCCACAAAGCCGTCGCCGGAAGTCGAACGCGGAGCGCAGTCGGCGCGCTGAAATTCGCCGGTTTGATTCGGCGTGTCGGAGCCGACGACGAAACGGCGAATCTGCTGAACATCGCTCGCGTCAACAAATCCGTCGGCAACCGAGCGCGGCGAAACGTCGCCTTCGTAAGTTTGTGAAGACGGCGCGGCGGCGAAAAGCGTGATGCTCTGCGGCGGCAGCGTCGCGCTGATCGTGTTGCTTGATACGCTGACATCAGATAAATGCGTGATTTGATTGGCGGAAGTAAGCTGCCACACCTGCGCCGTTCCGCTGCCGGTAAAGTTCGACAAATTAAGCGTCGTCACCGCGCTGCTCGCGGCTTTGTTGATGACCATCACCGTCAGCGCGTTATCGCTCGAACGCACGGCGGCGAAAGCGGACACCTGATCCGCGTCCGGCACGGTCGCCGCCACGCTCGTATCACCGAAACCGTTATTATTGCCGTCGTAGTTGCGATACATTTTCATCGCTTTGAAAGTCGGCGTAGTCGTATCGGGCGTTGTCCAGCGCGTCGCCAAATCCATTCCTTCGCGTCCTAGAATGCCGTAAATATCGGCTTGCGTCGTCGCGCCGTTGATGTGATTTTCCGCGCCCCAATTATATTCGGTCAAACCGATTTTCGTGTTCGGGTAATAATTGGCGATCCAATCTTTCATTCGCGGAACGAGTTTAACCTTATCGTTAATCCACGATTCATCCGTGTAATTCGGGTCCCACAAAGAGCGTGTCGAACGATTGCGCCGTAACTGCATCGCGCTCGAAACATCGTCGCTGAATTCGCCGCCCTGCGGATAATAATGCAGCGTGAAAACGTCTAGCAATCGTTTTCCGCGCGTTTGTTCGTCCGCTTTGAATTGCTGCAAAAGCCACGCGACGTAATCCAAATTGTTATGCGCGGCGCGGTCTGGATAAGTGTAATTATGCGACGGCGCGTATTGCTGATCGTAACCCGAATAAAAATATCCGCTCCAGCCCCATTCTTCCGGTCCGAGCGTCTGCGCGTTGGCATCCTGATTTTTAATCATCAGCGAATAATCGCGCATTTTGCCGAAAATTTCTTCCATTTTCGCGCCCGTCGGACGCACGTCGCGGTGCGTCGAAAACCAGATCGAATGTTCGTTGTCGAGCAGATAATAAAGCACTCCGCCGTTCGCCGCAGTTCCCCAGCGACCAATTAAATGTTGCAGCCACGTTCCCTGAAAAGTCGTGCTGTTCGGCGTGTTCGCATCGTTCGGATCGTTGCCCGTGACATATTGCCCGTTGGTGCGAACGCCGTTGCCCGCGTCGGGAAAATACGCCGCGTCATTGCCGGTCTGCGCTCCGTATTTGGCGATGGAAAAACTGGCGAGTTTTGTGCGACCCGCGCCGACTTTGGCGATCCAGTCAATGATCGGCACGGTCAGCATCGGTTGCGCGCCGCCGTTTTTGCTGTTTTGAACAAACGTGTCGCCGACTTCGCCGGGCGTATCGGCGAACGGAATACTTTCAAAATAAAAATCGTTGGCGCGATTGTCGGCGTTAAACTGCCAATTATAACGACTCGTATTGTTGCCGCCCTGACGATTCAGCGGCGCGTTCAAATCGAGCAGTTGCGCGGTCGTCGCATACGCCGTGCCGTAAATCAGCGGGCTGATCGCGTGAAGATTTGCTGCCGCGTCCACATTAATTGTCACCGAAGTCGGCGGCGGCGGCGGCGGAACGCCGCCGATTAAACTGATGTCGTCAACGTAAAATGTCGGCAACGTCGCGCCGCTTCTGTCTTGAATCCAAAATCCGTCCATCGCGGAACTCGAATTCAGTCCGAGCGAAGCCAGCGAAATCGTCATTTGCTGCCACGAATTAGCAACAAGCGGTGCGAGATTAATCGTCGTCAGCGGCGAACTGCCGGAAGTCGCATTGACCTGTAAAAGCTGTCCGCCGCTCGCACCGCCGTGAATCCAAAACGAAAGACTCGTGTAATTGGCAGTTGAAAAAGAACTATGATGCAGATAAATCGCCTGATAAGCCGCCGCATTGACGCTTGCCGAAGCAGTGCCGCTGTGCGCCGGACTCGTATTATTCAAATTAACCTGCGCCCAACTGTAATTTTCCCAATCGTTTTGCAGAGAATCTGTGTAAATCGGCTGATCGCTCTGCGCCCGCGCGGATAAAGTGAAAAACAAAAAAATCAGCGATGCTAAACCCGAAATGTATTTAATACGACGGTATAAAATTTTTCTCTGCATAATTAAATCTCCAAAAATATCAATTCATATATGTTGTCTCATATTTGTTGTCAAGACAAATATTGAGGATAATAATATCTGATTTTATCCTATCAATTTTTCAGGATCACTTTGATTCGTTAAACACATCATAGCATAATTAAATTACATTAAACACACAATATTTACTGGTTTTTGCTCGTTAAAAAACATTTCGGCAATTCACCTTATGACCGAAATTTCGGTTAGTCGAATTTTTGAGCGGGAATGAAAAGCGCAGTTTGAAATTTGAGAAGCGGCGGACAAAATAATTTTCGCTTTCAGGCGGGCATTTAATTTGACTTGATTAAATTGAATTATTAAGCTGAATTTTGGTTAGTATGAATTCAAATACCGTTTGAAACTAGAAAAGGCGTTTCAAATGTTCTAAAATTAAAATTACAGACCTAATACACATTTATCTAAGTTGCAAAACTAGATTTTCCCAAATTAGAGATTTACAAATATGCAAGAATTTTCAGATCAAATGCCGACGGATATTGCGCGTTATCCGATGGTTCCAATCCGTGATGTCGTTATTTTCCCGTTCACCAAGGTCGCTTTCAAAATCGGTCGTCCGAGTTCTGTCCGCGCTTTGGAGCAGTCAATGACGGGCGAGCGAAATATTTTTCTCGCCACACAGCACGACGCGACGGTTGACGAACCGAATCCCGATCAAATTTACACGGTCGGAACTTTAGGACGTATTTTACAGGCGCAAAAACAGGATAACGGACAAATAAAAGTCGTCGTCGAAGGACGCGAGCGCGGACAAGCCGTGCGTTTTGAACAGGATGATGAAGGAATGTTTTTTGCGATGGTGCGAAAAATTCCGTCGGTTGACGAATCCGGTTATCGAACGGACGGACTTCTGCAGAAAATTAACGGTCTCGTCGAACAACTGATGCGCGTGTCGCCCGATGCTTACACGGACGCGCTGCACGCCAGCCTGCGCGGAATTTCCGCCGCGCAGATCGCCGACGCGATGAGTTCGCATCTTCGCATCGGCGTTGATGAAAAACAGGTGCTGCTGGAAACTTTTTCGGTTCAGGAAAGGCTTCAGCAGTTAATCGAAATTCTCGAAGCCGAGATTGAAAAGAAACAGCTTGACCGGACAGTTCACGCCCGCACGAAAAAGCAGATGGACAAACATCAGCGCGAATATTATCTGAACGAACAGATCAGATCAATTCAGAAGGAACTCGGACGCAAAGACGACAAGGCGGAACTTGACGAGTTGAAGAAAAAAATCGAAGAAGCGGGAATGACCGAGGAAGCGCAGGAAAAAGCGATGCAGGAATTCGCGCGGCTTGAAGCGATGCCGCCGATGTCCGCCGAATCAACCGTTTCGCGTTCTTATCTCGACTGGCTGATTAATGTCCCGTGGAAAGAGGCTTCCGAAGAAATTGACGATTTGAATGAAGCCGAAAAAGTTTTGAACGAAGATCATTACGGGCTGGAAAAAATCAAAGAGCGTATTTTGGAACATCTCGCCGTTCGTCAGCTCGTCAAAAATCCGAAAGGCACGATTTTGTGTTTCGTCGGCGCGCCCGGAGTTGGAAAAACTTCGCTCGGGAAATCAATCGCCAACGCGACGGGCAGAAAATTTGTGCGTCTGAGCTTGGGCGGCGTTCACGATGAAGCCGAAATTCGCGGTCATCGCCGCACTTATATCGGCGCGCTGCCCGGACAAATCGTGCAGCTTATGAAACGCGCCGGAACGATCAATCCGGTCATTCTGCTCGACGAAGTTGATAAAATCGGCAAGGATTTTCGCGGCGATCCGTCGGCGGCTCTTTTGGAAGTTTTAGACCCCGAACAAAATAATACGTTCCGCGATCATTATTTGGATGTGGATTACGATTTGTCGCAGGTTTTCTTTATTGCGACGGCAAATGTTCTGCACACGATTCCCGCGCCGCTCCAAGACCGGTTGGAAATTTTACAGCTTTCCGGTTACACCGAACGCGAAAAAGCGCAAATCGCCAAACGTCATTTGATTCCGAAACAAATCGAAGGCAGCGGTTTGGATGTGGAAAATGTGAAATTTACCGACGACGGCGTTTTGGAAGTGATTCGCCATTACACGCGCGAAGCGGGAGTTCGCAATTTAGAGCGGGAAATCGGCTCGTGTCTGCGAAAAGTCGCCAGAAAATACGTCGCCTCCGGCAAAAATGCGGATTTTAAGGAAGTAATTGACGCGGAAAAAGTGCGCGAACTGCTCGGCACGATTCGTTTCCGCAAACAGGACATCGCCCGTAAATCGGAAGTCGGATTGGTCAACGGTCTGGCGTGGACGGAAGTCGGCGGCGACGTTTTGCAGGTCGAAGCGACGATTGTCAAAGGTCGCGGCAACGTTAAATTAACCGGAAAACTCGGCGAAGTAATGCAGGAATCGGCACACGCCGCGCTGACCGTCGTTCGCACCCGCGCCGTCAAACTCGGCATTGATCCGAAGGATTTTCACAAAAAAGATTTGCACATTCACGTTCCCGAAGGCGCGATTCCGAAGGACGGTCCGAGCGCGGGAATCACCCTGGCGACGGCGATGGTGTCGGCTCTGACCGGCAAACCGGCGCGGCACGACGTGGCGATGACCGGCGAAATAACGCTTCGCGGCAAAGTTCTGCCCATCGGCGGTTTGAAGGAAAAATTGCTCGCGGCGCATCGTTTCGGTTTGAAAACGATTATCATTTCAAAAAGCAACGAAAAAGACCTCGCCGATGTGCCGGAGGAAGTGCGCGAAGATTTGACGATTTACGCGGTTGATTCGATTGATGAAGTTTTGAAATACGCTTTGGAAGAAAAACCGATTGATGAAGAAATCGAAGCCGCCACGCCGCAAATTTGGTCAGCCAATACGACGGTGGCAGATATTTCAGCGACGATTGAATAATAAAAAGCACAGCATCAGTGCTGAAAACAAAAGCCCGTGCGAAGTGAAAAAAAATTACTTCGCACGGGCTTTCGGCAATCTGCGATATTGGAAATAAATCAAATATCTTTTATGATAATCTGTATTTTCTATGACAATTTCAGATGAATCCAAAACCGAGTTTGAACGTCTGCGCGACGAAATCACAAGCGGAACGCGCCTGATCACTCTTAATGGTTTGACTTCGATTGCTTCCCGCGCTTTTGTTTTGACGAGACTGCAAGCCGAATTAAAAAAAACATTGGTCATCGCCGCTGATTCCAATAGAGATTTGGAAGATTGGGAACGCGATTTGGAGTTTTTTAATTCCAAATTCCAAATTTCAAATTCCAAATCAAAAAACTCCGGCATTTTGACTTTGCCTTCGATGGAAAGCGACGTTTACGCGGGCGTTTCGCCGCACGCCGAAACTTTGGAAAAACGCGCGCTGACGCTGTGGAAATTATCGTTTTCATCGCCCGATTTCATCGTTGTTTCGGCTAAATCTCTGATTATAAAAACAATCGCGCCGAATGAAATACGCGAACTCGGCGCGGTTTTGAAACTTGATACTGATTTCGCGCCGGAGATTCTGATTGAAAAATTGATCGCCGGCGGTTACGCGCGTGAAGAGCCGATTAAGAATGTCGGCGAATTTTCCGTGCGCGGCGGAATCATTGATATTTGGTCGCCGACAGCGGAAAATCCGGTTCGTATCGAATTTTTCGGCGATACGGTTGATTCGATTCGTGAATTTGACGCGGAAACACAGCTTTCGATCAACAAATTAAAAGAAATTTCAATTGCGCCGATGCGTGAATTCGCCGCCGCCGCGCCGGATTTTAAAGATTGGGCTTTTTTCGCCCGCGAGCGATTTGCCGGCGAACGATTTGCGCGAAACCTGAAAGACCGGACGGATTTTGCCGACGAAGGCGAAGATTTTTCCGGTTGGGAATTTTTAATTCCGCTCGTTAAACCGCGCGATTCGAGCATTTTTGATTTTTTGAAAGACTGTGTTTTAGTCGTTGACGAACCGATTATTGTTGAAAAAACTCTAAGCGAATTCTACGAAAATCTGGAAAATCGCTTTGCGGAAACTGACGAACACGACGAAATCGGACTCGCGCCGAATGAATTATTTTTAACCGGCGAAGAACTGCGCGAAAATCTTAATAAACAAAAGCGCATCGAACTGCGAGCGTTGGGAAAAACAGCCGCAAACACCGACGAACAGTTTCAACTGATTGAAAATTTTGAAAATGTCGAGTCGCCAAACGAAGGACGCAAACCGCTTTTTTTATTTCCCGCCGCCGAAAAATCAACTGACGTTGAAATCGGTTCGCGTTCGACGCGCAAATTTCACGGAAATGTCAAGGAATTTGCCAATGAATTGAAATCTTTGGCGGCAACTCAAAAATCCAAAAAGCGAAATTTCGTAATGCAAACGCTCGGTTTAGCGGAACGATTGGAGGAAATCCTGCGCGATTACGATGTTTCGCTGCCCGATAATTCCGTTTTCGTCGGCGATTTGTCGAGCGGTTTTGAAATTCCCGCGCTGGATTTGATCGTTTACACGGAAACCGATATTTTCGGCGAAGTTACCCAGCACGAATACACGAGTCCAAAGTCCAAAGTCCAAAGTCCAAAGTCCAAAAGTAAAACTGCGGCGTTTGTCTCTGATTTCCGCGATTTGAAAGCGGGCGATTTCGTCGTTCACGTTGACCACGGAATCGGGCGTTTTGAAGGTTTGCAGACGATTTCGGCGCAGGGCAGCGAGCGCGAATTTATGCTGTTGATGTATGCCGAAAACTCGAAATTATTCGTTCCGGTCGAACGGCTGGATTTGGTTTCGCGTTACGGTTCGGGCGAAGCAGCCGCGCCGACTTTAGATCGTTTGGGCGGTCTCGGCTGGCAGAAAACGAAGGCGAAGGCGAAACGCGCGATGCGCGATATGGCGGACGAACTCCTTCGTCTTTACGCCGAACGAAAAATGGTTCAGGGATTCGCTTTTTCCGCCGATACGCCGTGGCAGAAAGAATTTGAAGACGCGTTTCCGTATCAATTAACCGTTGACCAAGCCGCCGCGATTGAAGATTCAAAAACCGATATGCAAACCGCCGTGCCGATGGACCGCCTTGTCGTCGGCGATGTCGGTTACGGCAAAACGGAAGTGGCGATGCGGGCGGCGTTCAAAGCCGTGATGGACGGCAAACAGGTCGCCGTTTTAACGCCGACGACGATTCTCGCTTATCAGCATTCGGAAACTTTCAAACAGAGATTTTCGGCATTTCCGGTTTCAATCGAACTGCTGTCGCGCTTTCGCTCGCCGAAAGAGCAGAAAGAAGTCGTCGCCAAAGCCGAAAAAGGCGAAGTTGATATTTTGATCGGCACACACCGCATTTTGTCGAACGATGTCAAATTGCCGAAAGTCGGTCTCGTTGTCGTTGACGAAGAACAGCGATTTGGAGTCGCGCACAAGGAAAAACTCAAACAATTAAAGAAAAAAGTTGACGTTTTGACGCTCTCCGCCACGCCGATTCCGCGCACGCTGAATATGTCTCTGCTCGGAATGCGTGATTTATCGGTCATCGAAACGCCGCCGCGCGACCGTTTGGCGATTAACACACAAGTTGTGCAGTTTTCCGACAGCGTGATTAAATCGGCAATTGAACTGGAATTATCGCGCAACGGGCAGGTGTTTTTTATTCACAACCGCGTCGAAACTATCGAAGCCATCGCCGCGCTCATTCAAAAAATCGTCCCGAACGCGCGGATCGCCATCGGTCACGGACAGATGAACGAAAAAGCTCTCGAAGCGGTGATGCTCGATTTTATTGACTACAAATACGACGTTTTGGTGGCGACGACGATTATCGAAAACGGCATTGACATTCCGCGCGCGAACACGATAATTATCAATCGCGCCGACAACTACGGGCTTTCACAGCTTTATCAACTGCGCGGACGCGTCGGTCGTTCAAACCGCCGCGCTTACGCTTATCTGTTGATTCCGGGCGAGTTGGAGCTGACACCGATTGCGCGGCGCAGACTTTCGGCGATTCGGGAATTTTCCGATTTGGGCGCGGGTTTTCGCATCGCCGCGCTTGATTTGGAGCTGCGCGGCGCGGGAAATATTCTCGGCGGTCAGCAATCGGGACAATTGGACGCGCTAGGATTTGATCTTTATACGAAAATGCTGGAGCGCACGATTTCCGAATTGAAAGGCGAAACGATCGAAGACGAAACGAGCGTTTCGATCAATCTCGGCGTGGACGTTTCGATTCCGAACGATTATATTTCCGAAACTTCACAGAGACTGCGAACTTACAAACGTATTTCTTCCGCCGACTCGGAAGAAACATTGCGCCGCATTTACGAAGAAATCCAGGATCGTTACGGCAAAATCCCAGAATCGGCGGAAAACCTTTTTGAATACGCGCGTCTGCGAAGATTAGCCGAAGAACTGCATATTGTTTCGGTTGACAAAACAAAAGACGGTTTCGCCGTCAAACTCAGCGAAAACGCCAAAATCGCGCCGGAAAAATTGATGAATTTTCTGGCTGAAAACGAAGGCTCGAAATTTTCGCCGAGCGGCATTCTGCAAGTTATCGTTAGAGTCGAAAACATCATCGAAACGGCGCGAAAAACTCTCGAAGACCTTCGCATTTAAAGAAAATGTTGGATTGATAAAACACAAAAAACCGAAGAATTTACAGGGATGACGGGATGAACGGGACAATTTTATGATTTCTAAAATATCCCTTTTTATCCTGCCATCCCTGCAATAAATTCTTCTAAGAATCTTGCGTTTTTCCGCTCTGCGTCGGTTTTACCGTTGACGCGGGCGGATTTGGTTTGGGAGTCGGTGCCGGATTCTGCGCCGGTGTTTTTTCTGTTTTCGGAGCCGGAGTCGGCTTTGTTTCAGGATTTGTTACAGTTGTCGGATTCTGCGCCGGAGTCGGTGAAGGCTGGGTTTGCGTGTTTGCCTGCGCCGGTGTTCCTTTCGGAGTCGGCGAAGGTTTTACGCTGACATTCGCATTCGTATTCATCGGCTGCGGAACAAGAACATATCCGCCGTCCTGCGGCATAAATTGACTGCCGTCGCCCGGAATGGTGTAAATTTGTCCGCCCGGCGGAATATTTTGCGGCGGCGCGCCTGCCGGCGGTCTGCCGCTCGCCCACGGATTGTAGCCGTCGCCGAAACCGTCACTGTTTGGAACTTGCTGCGGAACGCTCATATTTGAACCCGCCATCATCGCGTCCGATGAATACGGCACTAAACTCGATGCGCCCTGTTCGTTCATTCCAGTTGCCGGATTCAGCGGCTGTACCGGCTGCGCGTTAGCATCGGTCGGCAACTGTGTAATCGGATTGATTTGTTTGGTTTGAGTAAAATAAATCATCGCCGCGCTCAAGCCGACGATGCCCACCAGAACGACAAAAGCCGTTTTCCACAAATTATTCGCGGTTTGGTCTTCGACTTTCGGCAAAATGGTTCCGGTTTCACCGAAATCATTGGTTATGAAATTTAAATCGCGGGCAAATTCATCAGCATTTTGATAACGCATCGCCGGATTTTTCGCCAGTGCTTTGATGACAATCGGCTCGATATTAGACGGCAGATCGCTGCGAAAGGCGGAAAGCGGCGCGGGCGGATTTTCCGCCTGTTGCATCATCAAATCCGTCGGATTTTCCGCCTTAAACGGAACTTCACCAGCTAACATTTCATATAAAATTACGCCAAGCGAATAAACATCCGAGCGTTCATCGGCTTCGGAAACCGAAGAATTTTGTTCGGGTGAGAGATATTCCAAACTTTTTAGATCGCCGCCTTCGTCAAACTCGCCCGCGTTGTCAGTCGCGTCCGCGCCGAAATCCAAAACCTTGACGCTTTCCGGTTCCTGATCCGTCTGCACGAGCAAAACATTTCGGCTGTTTAAATGGTGATGAATAACGCCGTTCGCGTGTGCGGCGGACAGCGCGGCGGCAATTTGGCGGGTGATTTTAACGGCACGTTCAAATGAGAATTTGCCTTCGCGCTGAATCGCCTGTTCAAGCGTTTCGCCGTCCGCGTCTTCCATCACGATGTACACCGCGCCGTTTTTGTCCGCGCCGAAATCCGTCACATTTAAGATATTCGGGTGGGAAATGTGTGAAACCGTTCGCGCTTCGGCGGAAAATCGCTTGACGATATTTTCATCAACTGCCAGCGACGGCGGCAGAATTTTGACGGTAACGTGTTTGTCCATCAAGAGATGCGTCGCGCGGTAAATTTTACCCAAACCGCCGTCGCGCAAAACTTCATCAACTTGATACTTGTCTGCTAAATTTTTTCCGATAAATTGATTCAACATTGATTCCCTTTAGAGTTTTACTATTATTATAACGTATTATTATAACGCTTTAAATAACGATTCGATTCACAAATTTTGCATAAAGTTGTAAAAACCACAATTTATTATGCAAAAACACGCCCGAACAAAGACGCAGACGAAAGCGAAAAGGATGATGGCGAAAGGCAAAATATAATTTTTTTTTACCTTATCCTTTCGCCTTCATCCTTCATCCTTTAACAACCGCGCCTGGCTCTATACGGGCTTCTAAAATTAAATAAAGAAAATGCGGGCAAAGTCCTAAGTCTCTGCCCGCCCAATTTGATTTTCGCCGATTTTTAAAGTTTGACGAAAACAATCAGCAGCGCAAACAAGACGAGTGACTCGATCAGAGCCAGCGCGATAATCATCAGTGTTTGAACTGTTCCCGCCGCGCCCGGATTGCGCGCCGCGCCTTCCGCCGCCTTTGAACCGACGATGCCTTGTCCGATAGCAGCAAGTCCCGCCGCCAATCCGAAACCGATGCCGGCAGCAATCGCTTTCGAAGAAGCGACCGTTGAAGCGTTATCTTCCGCGCCCGCACCCTGGGCGAGAGCCGGAAGTGCCATCACGAAAAGCGCGAGGGCGGAAAAAAACATATATCTTAATTTGTTCATTTTAAAAGTCTCCTAATTTATTGTTTTGTAATTAAATTAACACTCAAATTAAATTTTCAAAATTCCTGCGGTTGGTTATAATTTCGCCGCGCTTCCGGTATGCGCTCGTTTTCTACTCTCGTTGGAGTCGAGGCTCCTGTCGCGTGCGGGCATCTCTGCTATAAAATGCAGGTTTTTATTCAATTTAATTTTCGTCTTTGAAATACGATTGGTAAATCTGTAAATTGCGATCAATCGTTAAATCGCAAACTTATAAGAGTTTTTGGTTTTTAGTTTTTGGTTCTAAATTTAATCAAATATAAACTTTTGAGTGAATTTTATCAAAAAAAGTCACAGAACAAAATTAAAAACAAAAGACTAAAACCAAAAACCAAAAAACATTCCTAAACGTGCGCCGTAATGACCGCTTCGCCGGTTGACACCGAATGTTTGCCGCCGTGTGTATGATCGTGCGGGGCGTGCGTCACTTCGCTGATGTAAATCATTGAAAGCAGAGTGAAAACCAGCGTCTGCACGAAAGCGACGAAAACCGCCAGCGGCATCAGCACGACCGGCAGCAGAAATTGCGTGAACGGCGGAGCCAAACCGGAAATTTGACTCGAAATTTGCTCGTCGGCGAACATATTGGCGAACAGGCGTACGCCGAGCGTCAACGGACGAATTAAATTACTGATAATCTCGATTCCGAAAATCAAAGGCGTAATAAATATCGCCATAATCAGCGGAAGCTGCGGACCGGCGAAATGACGCAAATGATTGAAAATCCCGTTTTCGCTGATGCCGACGTAGTTATAATAAACAAATGATGCGATGCCGAGCGCGAAGGTCACGTTGACCGAAGCCGTCGGAGCCATAAACATCGGGAACAGTCCCATCAAATTAGAGATTAAAACCAGCACGGCGAAAGTGGCGACGACCGGGAAATATTGATAACCGTGTTTGCCGACAACGCTGATGATTAAATCTTTTAACGCGATAAAACCGGCTTCGAGCGTCAATTGTCCGTGCGTCGGATCGCCTTCGGAAAGTTTTCCCTTAAAAATCCAGATCACAACCATCGTTAAAATACAGGCGATAATAAACATCACCGTGTACCAGGGAACGGCAGTTTCCAAAGTGTAGGGACCCAGAACTTTTTCCGCCGTCGTGTCAAAATGGCTGAAAATATATTTGTTCCAGAATGGTTCGGTGTAAGTTTTCTCAAACCAAAGAATCGGTTTGCCGATAACAGAATTGATAAATTCTACAATCAGCGGCGTATGTTCGCCGCCGCCTTCCGCGAATAAAAACATTTTTTATAATTCCTCTCGTTTAGAGATGTGGATAAATATTAAAATAAAAGATTCGATAATAATCGCCGCCGCAAAAGCTAAAAGTCCGCCGATGACCGCCGTCACCGAAACGATTTTGGTCAAATAAACCAACACGATCACCGCGCCGACGGCGAAGTAGCGCAGAATATATTTTCCGATCAAAAATTTCGGCTTGCCGCCTTCAACTGCTTTTTCAAATGCGCTTTTCAGCGCGAATTTCAGCCAGTAATAATTGACAAAGGCTAAAATTCCGCCGAGCAGTAAACCCGCCGTCACGCGCCGTGTCGCAAAAACCAAACTTCCGGCGGCTACGATGAAAACCACAATTGCCATAATCCACAAAATTCTCGAATGTGAAATCGGAACAACCGTATTTTCTTCGTCTGTCGTAAGTTTGAAATCGTCGCTCATGGCGAAACAAGCATTTTATAAGGTTCAGAGGGAAAATTCAAAGCAAGAAACCGATTTGAGATAGTTTTGTGCATTTTTTCTCAAATTAATCTTTATTTTTCAAGATTTGCGAAGTCGTTCTAAAAAACTGAAAAAATCCGATGATCGAACCCAAAATAATGCCGCCGACAATTCCCCAGGGCGAAGTTCCCAAAAGCAAATCGAAACCCCAACCGATAATCAGAAGAAAAGTGACCGAAGCAAACAGCGCGATTCCCGCCGATAAAGCGAGTCCCGTTTTGCGGGCGGTTTCTTCGGGCAATTCCGGTTTGGCTGATGTCTGAAAAAGCATCGGTTCATTTTTTTTCGCCGCTTCGACAGCGGGAAATGAGACGTTCGGATTTGAAAAATTGAATTGCGTTTCTGATTCGGGCAGCCGATTTTCCTCGTAAATTAATTCGTCGGTCGGCAGAAACTCGTCGCTTTCAGCCGCCGCGCCGCGCGTATTTGTCTCGCCGCTGTGCGGCACGGTCGCCTTGCCGTTTTCCTCATTCGGCGTAAGCGGCGATTCAGAATTTCTTTTTCCGTCGTTTAAATTTGGCAGAGTTGGAATTTCGAGCAAAACTTTCTCGGAAACATTAAATATTTCCGCTTCATTTATTTTATTTCCATTTGGAAACTTCTCGTCCGTTTCATCGAACAATCCTTGAACCATATTCAATTCCCTCCGAATATTAAGTAAATTTTTGGCAGTTCCATTAAAAGCGATTTACGCAAATGTCGCAAGCAATCGTGAAAAAAGTCCGCGTGTGAACAAAAATCGGCAGCCGGATTTTCGGTTTGCCGCCAAAAAATCTTTATCCTTTTGGACATTGCCGTCTAAAATTGGCACAATAAAAATGAAAAACGTTATCGGCTGCAAGCAATTTAATTTTGGTTTCAAGTCTAATCTCAAAATTGGCTGTTGAAATAAAAGAACTTAGAATATTACGTGTCAACTCTAAAAAATTGAAAGTTAAAGATGGAGTTACTAATTTTGGAAAAAGAAATGCCTGACAGCGGCGGTTTACGGCTGGTCTCCGATAATAAAGAGCCTCAACGATTTCCGGTCATCGAAAAACAATTTGTCAATTTTATGTTTTTGCGTGTCAATCCCGATTGGCGCAAACTTGACACCGAAACGAAATATGCTTTCAGGCACGAATTTCTAAATGTTTTCGAGCAGTATCACGAAGATATGCTTTTGTTCAGTTATTCGCTCGTCGGTTTCGATTCCAAAGCGGATCTGATGTTCTGGCGTATCGGCAATTCTTTGGATTTGATTCAGGAAATGACCGCCAGACTTTACCGCACGAATCTGGGAAGTTATCTCGAAACGACGGACAATTATCTTTCAGTTACTAAAAAGCGGATGTTCATTCCGTTTATCGAAAACTCCAATCTCGAAGACCGTTTTCACATCGTGGCGGGCGCGAAAAAATACCATTTTCTTTATCCCTGCCTAAAAAATAACGATTTATACGCGAAAACAGGCGAAGACCGCGACGCGCTGGTCGAAGAAAATTTTATGGTCGGCAAAAAATTCGAGAATATCAAAATTCATCTGACGCACGCTTTCGGCTTCAGCGAACAGGAATTTATTATTTCTTTTGAAACCGACGAGCCAAAAGATTTTCTGGCTTTAGCCGAAGAATTGCGGCAGAATCCGGCGAATAAATTTAATTTGCGCGGAATGCCGATTTATACTTGCCGCCAGCGAACTTTGATGGATTGTCTGGACGCGCTCGGCTGATTTTTGATGCGGAATTTGAGATCAAAGTTTCTAAATTGAAATCATTAACCTTAAATGTTAAGTTTTGAATCTTAAATTCGTAGATTGGGAATTAAAGAAATGACGGTTGCCAGAAAATTTATCATCAGCGGACTCGTGCAGGGTGTCGGTTTTCGGTTTTTTACGCAGCGCAGCGCAGCGCGGCATCAGATTTTGGGTTATGTTAAAAATCTTAAAGACGGGCGCGTCGAATCTTTAGCCGAGGGCGACGAGAAAGCGGTGGAAAACTTCAAACACGATTTGACGGCAGGACCGACCTATTCAAAAGTTGACGAAATTGAGGAAATTGTTCTCGAACCGACCAATTTATATTCATCATTCAGGGTTGAAAGATAGACCGTTCAATAAATTACAACAAATAACCAAAAAATGGAACATTTAAGAAAACTGATCAGGGAAGTGCCTGACTTTCCGAAAAAAGGCATAAATTTTTACGATATTACAACGCTTTTAAAAGACGCGAACGGCTTAAAGCAGACGATTGACGCGCTCGCCGCCGAATATGAAGACGAAAAAATTGACACGGTAATCGGTGTCGAATCGCGCGGATTCATCTTCGCCGCGCCGCTCGCCTATCATCTCGGCGCGGGTTTCGTGCCGGTTCGCAAACCGAAAAAACTGCCCGCCGAAAAAGTTTCCGTCTCCTACGATTTGGAATACGGACAAGACACGCTCGAAATGCACAAAGACGCGGTTGGCGAAGGTCATAAAGTATTGATTGTGGATGATTTACTTGCAACCGGCGGCACGGCGAAAGCCGTCGTTGATTTGGTCGAAGGCTTAGGCGGCAAAATCGTCGGTCTGCTGTTCGTGGTCGAACTCGATTTTCTCAACGGACGCGAAAAATTCGATGGTTACGATGTCCGTTCACTAATCAATTACGATTCTTAAACCGGACAATCCGAAATTCAAAATTTATGCGCTCCCGTAGCTCAGTTGGATAGAGCGTTTGCCTCCTAAGCGAAAGGTCGCAAGTTCAATTCTTGCCGGGAGCATCTTTTTTTTCAATGACTTAGAGGCATCATACTGATGTCTCTTTTTAATTTATGTAATGAATTCCTGCTAAATAATTTCGTTAGCAAATTAAAAGTATCGTTATATTATTTGAAACAATCAAATTTTTGTTTTTTCGCATCAAACAATTCAAATTATGTGGATTATTTATTCTCTTTTTGCGGCTTTGGCGGCGGCAACGGTGGTTGTTTTATCGAAGGCGGGTTTGAAAAATGTTGACTCGAATCTCGGTTTCGCGGTGCAGTCGGTGATGATTTTGCTGGTTTCCTGGACGGTTATTTTTTCGCAGGGCGATTACAGAGAATTGGCGAATATTGAACGAAAAACGTGGGTGTTTTTATTGGCGGCGGGAGTCATTACCTGTGTTTCTTCGCTGCTGACCTTTCGCGCACTCAAACTTGGCGACGCTTCGCAGGTCTCATCTTTCGACAAAATCTCGCTGGTTTTTTCAATCACCTTCGCCGC
This sequence comes from Pyrinomonadaceae bacterium, assembly GCA_965217575.1. GTDB lineage: Bacteria > Acidobacteriota > Blastocatellia > Pyrinomonadales > Pyrinomonadaceae. Next base: position 4,111,083 of record OZ244558.1, read on the forward strand.
TATTTTTCTCAAAGAACGCCTCACTTGGCAAATTATTTTGGGCGGATTATTAATGGCGGGCGGCGCGGTAATTATCTCTTTATCGGGCGCAACAGCCAAACAATAATATATGAAATTTATTAATTAAGTTCAGACGATCATTCAACTCCCAGTCTGACGCGGTTGACGAAACAGTCGAAGCGAACGGTAGATTTCCGATTGCCAAACCCTTAAAAGGCGGCAGCCGAATTTCTCATTATTTAAATTCTATTATTTTCAAGCCCGATTTTACGATGCGGCGATGTTTTCCTCCAGGAACTTTCCGGCGCACAAATAGTCGTTTTCGGGAATATAAAATCGCACTTTTCTTGTATATTTGCAGTCAAATATGCTAAGAATGAATTTAATCTTGCTGATTTGTTTTGAAAATTGGAGAAAATTATGCCGGAAGTTCAAAGACACGGATTCGATTTTGAAAATTGGGTGAAGGAGACATTTTTTACCAAAAGTCATATCAATTACACTGAAAAATGGGATGTGCCGCCGGAATTAAATGTTTCGATTGCCGTTCCGGGAGATTTACGAAGATTGCCCGTTTCGATAAAAACCTGTAAATACGGCAGTTCAATCGGTTTTGGAGATGCCGTCAGACAATTTGAAAATGAAGAAGATTTTCTTTTAATTGTCGGATTTTGGAAACAGTCCGGCGCGTACAAAAACTTTGTCGCCGTCGAAGCGGTTAAAATTATAGTTGAAGAATGGCAGACGCTTTTTCTGCCGCTGATTGAAAAAGATGAGGTTAGAAAACTGGATTCGATCATAAAAAATCGCACGATAGATTATTGGGAAGCCCGTAAACAAGCCAAAGAAGCGAAGAAGTCGGACAGTTTCAAAAGCGCGCGCATCGTTTTGAATCCGAAAATAGATTCAAAAGACCAGCGGCGACTGCAATGCAGTTTGCCTTTCAGTACCTTTTGGAGCAACTTTGCGAAAAAAGCTCCTTACGCGGATGAGAATTGCGAACTTTTCGGACAAAAAGTTCCAAATCCGTTTCTTTCAGCTATAAGAACTTTCGGTCAAACCTAAAAATGCAGCAAAACTTTGACCGTTCAGCACTTTTTTCAAATCCGCCGCATAATCGAGCAAAAAGAAAGCCTGTCTGTGAAAAAGACAGGCTTAACACCAATTTACCTAAAAATAAATAAGAATTAAAATTACCATTTAAATACACGCCTTTGATGTGAAAAAGTTTCAAAAATTAGTTAATTTTTGCGTAAATCAAAGCCGATTAAAATATTTTATAAAAAATTTTAAAATTTCTGGAATGGAAATCGGAATAACCCTTTCTATAAACAACGGAAGAAAAAAAAGGTGGTCAGGAGCAGTGGCAGGCATAATGGCTTTCCCTAACTCGTCCGTTAGGTCTATTCACAATCTCCGAAATATGAATTTTTTAGCCGCATTTGTTAAAGCAGATGCGGTTTTTTTTATCGTCAAAAAATAGTTTATGAGTCTAATATACTTTTCACTTTTTCACTTTTTTGTGTCAAATTATTGAAATATGCAAAAAGTTTTAACCGCCGAAGAAATGCGTGAAGTTGACCGATTGACGACGGAAAAATACGGCATTCCGTCAATAATTTTGATGGAAAACGCCGCTCACGCCGCCGCGCGAATCATTACGGAAAAACTCGGCGGTTCGGTGAAAGGAAAATCGTTTTTAATTTTGTGCGGCAAAGGCAACAACGGCGGCGACGGCGCGGCGTTGGCGCGAATTTTATGGACACTTGGTGCCACTTGTTATGTTTTTCTATTGGGGGAACTTACTGAAACTAAGGGAGATGCACAAGTAAATTTTGAGATTGTTAGAAATATTGCTGATGAAGTAACTTTATTTTTCAATGAATTACCAAACTCAAAAGACTACTTTGGGGCTTACGAAAACTATTTTAGTAAGCCCGGAAAATTCCCTGAAATAGTAGTTGATGCGATATTTGGAACAGGATTATCAAGAGAGTTAGATGAATTTTATAAAACAATCGTTTCAGAATTTTGTGATTTTATCGTTAGTGAAAAATTAATCGTTTCTCTGGATGTTCCGACAGGTATGGATTCCAATCTCTCCAAATTTTATGGCGGTTCTGTATCAGCAAACTTAACAATAGCTTTTACCGCACCAAAACCGTCAAATGTTTTACCGCCAACTTCAAATTATAATGGAGAATTATTTGTTGCAAATATCGGTTCGCCTTATGAATTAATTGAGAACTCAGATTCTAAACTTTACTTGGCTGAAAGGGAAGATGCTGAAGATTGGTTGATGTTTTCAGAATTTACTTCAATTTCTTACAAAAACAAACGCGGACACGCGCTATTGATCGTCGGTTCAAAAGAATATACGGGCGCGGCGGTTTTGGCGGGCAATGCGGCGATGCTTTCGGGTTTGGGATTGACGACGCTGGCGACGAGCGAATCGGCGCAAGCGGCAATTGCGGCAAAAGTTTTGGAAGAAATTATTGTGCGCGGGCTGCCGGAAACAAAAAGCGGCGCGATTGCGGCAAAGGCGTTTGAAACGGTTGAAAAATTAATCGAAAAAGTTGATGTTGTCGGCATCGGTTGCGGTCTGAGTTCGAGCGAAAAAACGACGCGTGATTTCGTCCGCGAAGTCGTCGAAACACGTCAAACGCCCGTCGTTATTGATGCCGACGCGCTCAACGCGCTCGCGCCATTTACTTTGAAAGGCTCGGAGAAATTGCCGCTGATTTTAACGCCGCACGAAGGCGAATTTTTGCGGCTTTTGGGAACGAAAGATAAAAACGCAATCAAAGACCGCGTGCAAGCGGCGCGTGATTTTGCCGAAAAACACAAGGTGATTTTGGTTTTGAAAGGCGAACGGGTTTTAATCGCCGCGCCGGACGGTCGCGTGGTGATAAATCCGACGGGAAATTCGGGTTTAGGCAAAGCGGGCAACGGGGACACTTTGACGGGAATTATCACGGGTTTCGTCGCGCAAGCCGTTCAGATGAAGATTGATTTATACGAAACGGTCGTCGCGGCGGTTTACATTTCCAGTTCGGCGGGCGACATCGCGGCGGAAAAATTTGGCAAACGCTCAATGCAGGCGAGCGACGTGCGTGAATGTCTGGGTGAAGTTTTTCAAAGATTAAATGAGCAAGCGACTTGAGCGGCGATTGTGGCGTTGTGTTCGAGCAGCGCGATGTTGGCGGCGAGCGTTTTTCCGCCGCTTTTTTCCGCCATTCGCGCGAGCAGGAACGGCGTAATCTCTTTGCCGCTAATGTTATTTTCAGCAGCGAGTTTCAATGCTTCGCTCAAAATTTTTTCTAATTCCGCCGAATCAATCTCAAACTGTTCGGGAACCGGAACGGTTAAGAGAATCGCGCCCGGCAGATTTAGTTCATCCCGCGCCCGTGCAATTTCTACAACTTCCGCCGCCGATGCGACTTTTTCATCAACCGATAAACCGCTTTTTCGTGAATAAAATGCGGGCATTTCATCGCACCCGAAACCGAGAACGCAAACGCCGTTGGTTTCCATCCATTCACGCGTTGCCGGTAAATCAAGAACGATTTTCGCGCCCGAACAGACGACGATGATTGGCGTGTTCGCCAGTTCCGGCAAATCTGCCGAAACGTCGTGCGAATATCCGCGATGAATTCCGCCGATGCCGCCGGTTGAAAAAACTTTAATTCCGGCGCGATAGGCGATAAAACTCGTCGTCGCCACGGTCGTCGCGCAGTTTAATTTTTTGCCGACTGCAACCGGCAAATCGCGGCGCGATATTTTGCGGATATTTTGATCGGTTGCCAGACGTTCGATTTGTTTTTCACATAATCCGACGCAGAATTCACCGTCGAAAACGGCAATCGTCGCCGGAGTCGCGCCGTTTTCGCGGACGATAATTTCTAATTTTTGAGCGGTTTCAAAATTATGCGGAAACGGCAAACCGTGAGCGATAACCGTTGATTCAAGCGCGACAACCGGCTTTTTTGAACTCAGCGCGGCGGCGACTTCTTCATTAAATTTTAAGTTCATTAGTTTCTGGTTTTTAGCTTTTAGCTTTTGGTTTGATTCACATCTGTTAGATTTACTGGTTTCATAAACTTATAATCCGCTCAAGCTAATGAACTAAAAACCAAAAACTAAAAGCTAAAAACTCACTTAATCATTTTCCCGATGCGGTTGAGGCGCGGACTCGTGATGCAGCCGAGCAGACCGCCTTCGGAGGCGGCGCGGTCGCACGACCAGTAAACGAACATTGCCCGCCCGATGATTAAATCGCGGCTGACCACGCCCCAGTAACGGCTGTCTAAACTTTGGTTGCGGCTGTCGCCCATCACAAAATAACTGTTTTCAGGAACTATATAAGGTTTTCCGGCGGCAGCAAAATCATATTCGGTGTCTTCCGTCGGATGTTCAACCGCGTCTTTGGAGTAATAAACGCTGTATTTTTGATCGGGTTTTACCGGTTCAAATTCTTTGGTGGTTAGTGCCGCTTCTCTTGATTTTGAATCGCCGATGACGCGATGTTCGGATAAAAGCTGGTCGTTAATATAGACATCATTGGCGCGAACTTCAATTTTATCGCCTGGAAGACCGACTACGCGTTTGACGAAATTTATCTGATACGGAGTTCCGGCGGCTTCTTTTTCCGCTCTCGATTTGTTCAGCGAATCGGGGAAACCGGGAAATTTAAAGACGATAATATCACCGCGCTGAATATCGCGCTGCGGTAGAAACGGCAACGGATTGCCGCCGGGCGCGAAGATAAATTTATTGACCAACAAATAATCGCCGATTAGAATGGTATTCTGCATTGAACCGGTCGGAACGGTGACGGCTTGCAGAATAAATGTCATTCCGAAAATTGCCATTATTAAAGTGATGACAAATGATTCAAAATACTCGCGGAAAATGCTTTTCGGCGGTCCGAGCGGTTTCGCCTCGGCAGGTTGATTTATAATTTTTTCGTTAACACTCATATTTTAAAAAAGATTGAAAAGCAAGCGTCGAAAAGTTTGTGTATCGTCAGCTGACGCGCGAATTTTCGCTCTTTATCCTTGATTTTTCAGATGCTGTCCATTTTGATTGTTATTTACGCTTTTGGCTTTATCCTTGTTTAATTTTTTCAAAGCCAAACTCGCCGCCTGCATTTCGGCGGCTTTTATCGAGCTTCCTTTGCCGATCACTTTACCGTTTATCCAAACGGCTTCAACCACAAAAATTCTTTTATGCGGCGGACCTTCGGTTTCGATCACCGTATAATTCGGCGCGGCAAGTTTACTCGCCTGAAGCGTTTCCTGAAGCAGCGTTTTGTAGTCAAGCGAAGTTTTTGGCGTTGCCTGACGAAGTTCGTCGGCGAATATTCGATTGACGAAGGCACGCGCCGAAATGTAACCGCTATCAAAGAAAATAGCGGCGATAATAGCTTCTAAAGTATCGGAAAGAAGTGCCTGTTTGCGCCTGCCGCCGGTTTTTTCTTCGCCGCGTCCGACGCGCATAAATTTGCCGACACCGAGATTGGCAGAAATTTTCGCCAGTGTTCCCATACTGACGAGATGATGTTTCATCAGCGTCAAATCACCTTCGCTGGATTTCGGATGGCGAATGTAAAGCTGTTCGGCGATTACCAGACCGAGAACCGAGTCGCCGACAAATTCGAGAGCTTCGTTTTGTAAACTGCGAATTTTTTCTTCGTCGCCATCGAAAACTTTTTCGTAAGCCCAAGAGCGATGGGTAACGGCACGCTCCAACAGCGCGAGATTTTGAAATTTATAGCCGATAAGTTGTTCAAAAGCCGCTAAATTTTCAGCCATAACAGCCTATTTTAAGAATATTTTGAAAAAAAAGAAAGCCGGACGTAAATTTTCGCGCCCGACTTCTTTTTAAATAATTACCGCCAAAAAAACTATCGTGTGCCTTTTTTCTTTGGAGCAGGTTGAGTAACCGTCGAGCTGACCGGTTTAACCGGAGTTGCGGCGGCGGCGGGTTTAACCGGGGTCGCTACCGGTTTAGTGGTTGTTGCCGGAGTCGCCGTGTTTGCCGTCGTCGCCGGAGTCGCCGCGTCTTCAACGACCG
>CBDCIX010000001.1:0-42667 GCA_965217575.1 Pyrinomonadaceae bacterium
GCGGCGCGAAGCTGCGGAAAAGAATAGCCGCCGCCGGAATTGGTTGTCGTTTCGCGCTGTTCGCCCGTTTCAGTGCCGGTTATAGTAACTTTGGCATTTTGAACGATGCCGCCGCTTTGATCGGTAATCGTTCCGCTGATCGAACCGCGGTCGCTTTGTCCCAACACAACGGCACTGCCTGCGCCGAAGATAATAAATAAAGTCAATAGGGATGTTTTTAGAACTCGCATACTTTCAAACTCCTTAAATTAAGATAAACACTGCTAAGTTAGAATTGCCGAATTTCCCGAACATTCATTTCAGAACAATTTACAAACATCAATAAATCCCGAAAATTGTAATAAATTAAATCTAAAAAATTTATGTAAACGATTACACAACGGTTTGAAAAAATTGTAAACGATTACATACTTAATTGTAAAAATGAAAAAGTTTGATTCAATTATGCTTTTGACTCAAAGCGTAATTGAATAAAAAAGTTTGGGACTGAAAAAAATATTCTTTAAAAAATATTCTTTCGGTCGCCGTTTTTGATTGTGCGTAAGCGTTTAACTGAAATAAATTTTTAACACAACCTTAACACCTTGTCAACGAAAATTTTCAACAATTTGTGAAATTTTGAAAAGATATTTTTCAGAACAATTAAAGTTTGTTTCGTAACCCAACAAAGCGGCTCGACGAACCCGAATAATGAACAAGAACCGCAGGTAAACTCAAAATATAAACAATTGGACAATTGCAGTTTAATGAGAGACGCGTCCGCTAATCACAATAAAAAAAATGACACCCGTCTGTTTTTGCAGCGTTATCGAATTAAGATATATTAGTTTTCTATCTTGTCCGCGAATTATACAAAAAATACTAATGGGAATTTTCTTAATTTCAGTAATGTTTCGTGTTTTTGACGAATAGAAAGAGCCAAATTTAATAATCGCGCATCGGCTTCATACTGACATTTTCGCGCTTGCGCCAATCGAACATAATTTTCTTCATCTCCGCGACCTTTTCCGGCATTTTTTCAACTAAATTAAACCGCTCGCCGATGTCTTCGCGCAGATTGTAAAGTTCAAATTCGCCGGTGTCGAAAAATTGAATCAATTTATAATCGCCGACGCGCACCGCTCCGCTCGAACGCGCCGCCAGAAATCGCGGTTTCGGCAGCGGGTAATGCCAGAACAGCGGACGCGCGGCGAGAATACCGTTTTGTTTGAAAAGCGGTGTCAAACTCACGCCGTCGAGATGCAGATTCGGGTCGGGTTTGATGCCCGCCAATTCCAAAAACGTCGGGAAAAAATCAACCGTATCGTTCGGCACATCGCTGACGACGTTTTGCGCCGTTTTTCCCTTCCAGCGCAAAATCAGCGGAACGCGCAAACCGCCTTCGTAAATCGTAGATTTGCCGATCCAGAGCGGCGCGTTCGACGTTACGCCGTGTTCGCCGCCGTTGTCGGACGCGAAAACGACCAGAGTATTTTCCGCAAGTTTCAGTTCGTCGAGCGTTTTCATAATCATTCCCACGCCGTCGTCTATGCTTTCGACCATCGCCGCGAGTTTCGGATTGTTGACGTAACCGGGACCTTTGCCGTCAACGATTCCCGAATCCGGTTTCGCTTCGTATTTATTAACCAGCGACGGTTTGCCGTCCAAAGTCGTGTGAACCGCGTAATGCGACAGATACAAAAAGAACGGTTTATCTTTGTTACGCTTAATAAAATCAACGGCTTCGGAGTTCATCCGGTCAACCAGATATTCCGGCTCGTCCGGTTTTCGACCTGTAAATTCCGGCGATCTCTCGGTCAATTCGGGCATAAAAAAATACGGAAAAAAATAATCGCCGCCCGCGATATACTGCGTTTCCGACGCGATAATTTCGTCCCAGTTAAAAAGCTGCGGTCTGCCCAAACCTTTTTTGTCCGCGCCCGCCTCGTAATCGCCGGTCAGATGCCATTTGCCGATCAGTCCGGTGTGATAACCGCTGGATTTCAAAACTTCGTTGAGCGTCGTGTATTTTTTCGGATCGAGATAATTTACATCATCCTTTTCGAGATAATTGGTGATCGGCTGATGTCCGGGATATTGTCCGGTCATCAACGAAGCGCGAGTCGGCGAACAGATCGGCGCGGCGGAATAAGCGTTGGTAAACCGCACGCCTTCGCTCGATAACTTATTTAAATTAGGCGTTTCGTTAAACCGGTTGCCGTAAGTATTGAGTTCGCGCCAACCCAAATCGTCGGCGAAAATAAACACGATATTCGGCTGGCGTTTTGTTTGAGTTTTCCCCGTCGAAACAGTTTGAGCGTAACCGTTTGACAGAAAAAGACTCGTCAATAAACAAACCGAGACCAATATTTGTTTGAGATTTTCGATAAATTTTGCCGTATTTTTCATATAGATATTCCGCCTTTTTATCTGGGATTCACACTATAATCACCTGAAAAAAAACAGCGAATTTAGTGTTTTTTCGTGTAATTCGTGGACAGAAAAAAATTTACTGCGAATTATTTGCCCTGCAAAACTCTGACTTCAAAGCCGAGCGCGCGAGACAGCGCGATCATTTCCTCGAAAATATCGCCGTAAGCGACGGCGACGTGATTCGACAGATAATGCGCCATCAATGTCTCCTGCGAAATCCGCATATCCGCGATCATAATAGGCCACTCGCGTGTCGTGCCGTTCCACCATTCATCGCGTGTTTCGGGCGGCAATTGGACGACTTCGCCGCGTCCGATGTCCATCCACAGTTTGCCGTTTTTGATATAGGAACGCGCCCAGGTCATCGCGCCCGCCAGAGATTCGCCCGCGAATGTGCCGCCCGGAATCGGGAAATATTCCGCCGGTTGGCGATACGAATTTACGCCTTTGAGCGTGTCTGGGTCGTGATTAAAAGCGAACGCGCCGCACGAGCCGGAGTTTAATAAAATCCACAAAAATCGGTCTTCGTATTTCGCGCCCCAGCGCACGTCGTGAAACATCACGCCTTGGTGAAAGCCTTTTAATTTCAACAGCCGCTTCATCAATTCCATCGGCACGGCGTTGCCTTGATCGGCTTCGGTCGAGCAGACAATCGTGTCGCCGTTTGATTCGGGGCGGCAGGTTGAATTGAGCAAACCTTCGGCGAAATCCGACGGCGGGCGCGATTCGATTAAACCTAATTGATACTGCCAGCCGATGCAGTCGGCTTTATATTCATTGACCAAATCGTGAACGGCGAGATAATCCCGAAGCTGTTCGCGCGTCGCGTTTTCGTCGAAATCAGCCGCTTCGTAATGGAATTTTACGCCATTGTCTTTGACGAATTTGAGCGCGTCCGTGATGCGTTTTTCGTCAACAGTTTTGCCGCCTTCGATAATCCACGCCTGATCAATTTTGTGTTCTGTAAAACCGTGCGGATTCAGCAGGCGATGCCCGAAATAGCCGTTAATCATTCCCATCGAAGTATCGCCGAGCATCATCAGCAAAACGCGGCGATGTTTTATTTCGTCGGCGACTTGAGCGGCGATTTTTTCGGCGGCGGGCGAAACTTTCACGTCTGTTTTAATTTCATCTTCCGCATATTTAATTTCGCCTTTATCGCACCATTCTTCGAGTCTGGACATAAAAGTTTCGTCCGCACTCCAATCCAAACTTTCCGTCCAGACGCGCGAAAATTTGCGATTCAAACTTTCCAGACTCGCGCCCGTATTTAAAAGCCCGACGAGTCCGGGAAACTGACCGGAAAAGTTGCTGGCGAGCAATAACGAATTGTCTTTGCCGACCACACCGTCAGTCGTGTGCGGCGCGAACAGCCAATGAACGCAGACGGCGATTAACGGATCGTCAATCGGTCCGATTCGTTCAATCGCTTCGTGCGGTTTGGTGATAAAACCTTCGATTGTATAAGGTTCGCGCCCTAATTTTTTGAGCGCGTGTTCGAGTTGCCGCGTCGTCTCCAAAACAGTCGAACGCGCAAATTCGTTCGGCTTCGGACGCGCGTCGCCCGGATGAAAAATTGCTACTTTTTTCGTCATTTTAATTTTCCTTTGATTGTCACTGTCCACTAATCACACGAAAAGACACCAAATAAAATTTCTAATTTTCGTGTTTCTTTCGTGTTTGTTCGTGGCTAAATAATTTAATTACTGCCCGACAAACTGCGCCGCATTTTCTTTGGTAATGCGCTGTGTTTGCAGCGTTAATTTTTTCGGCACTTCCTGTTTGTTCATAATTTTGACGGCGGTTTCAATCGTTTCTTTGCCGCAATTCGGGTAAAGAAACGTCGCGTCCAACTTGCCGTCGGCAACCGCTTTTGCGCCGCCTTCCGCGCCGGGAAGTCCGTCAATGCCGATGATTTTCAAATTTTTATCGCGGTTCATCGCCGTTGCCGCCAGATACGCGCCGACCGCCATCGGATCATTGTGCGCGTAGATTAAATCCACTTTTTCGTTCGCCCGCAGAGCCGCTTCCGCCTGTTCGCGTCCTTTGTCGCGCAGCCAGTCGCCGACCGGATCGGCGATGATTTTGATGTCGGGAAATTTGGCGATTCCTTCGTGAAAACCTTCGCTGCGGTCAATCGCCGGTGTCGAACCGGGCAAGCCTTTGATCTCGACGACGCTGCCTTTGCCGCCTAAAATCTGCGCCGCGTATTCGCCCGCCGCTTTGCCGATTTCCTTGTTGTCCGCGCCGATAAACGTCGTGTAAGAATCGCCTTCGATGTTGCGGTCAAGAATAATCACGGGGATTCCACCGTCGTAAACTTTTTTGACGACTCCGGTCAAAGGCTTCGCTTCGTTCGGCGAAATAATCAGCAAATCAACTCTCTGGCGCAAAAAATTTTCGACATCGGCGACTTGTTTCGCGTTGTCCTGCTGCGCGTCGGCGTAAAAAACTTCGAGTTCAGGATGTTTTTTCGCTTCATTCATCAAAGTTTCGTCCATCCAAGTCCGCCACGGCTCGGCTTTATTCGCCTGCGAAAATCCGATCACGAATTTATTGCTTTTCGCGCCGCCGCAATTATTGATGAACAGAAAAGCCGCCAAAGTTACAATAAGCAGTAAAGTTTTATTTTTCATAATTTTTTTGAAACCACAGATAAATCAATGGAAAATTGATAATTGATAGTGGATAATTAAAGAAGGAAAATTATTAATTATCAATTATTCGTTATCAATTATTTTTCCCTCTCTGCAACAAAACCGCGCCGACGATAATCACGCCTTTGATAATCAATTGCAGATTCGCGTCAATGTTGTTCAAGCCCAAAATGTTGTTGATGATGCCGATAATCAGCGTTCCGGCGAGCGTTCCGATGACTGTTCCCGTGCCGCCCATCAAAGACGTGCCGCCGATGACGACCGCCGCGATTGCGTCGAGTTCATACGCCACGCCGTCGTTCGGATTGCCCTGTTCAAGCTGCGCGGCGTGAATAATTCCGGCAAGCGCGGCGAGCAGACTGCAAATCGAAAATACGCCGAGCAAAACGCGATTGACGTTGACACCCGACAGGCGACTCGCCGTTTCGTTGCTGCCGACGGCGTGAACGTATCGCCCGAATCTGGTTTTGTTCAAAATCACCCACGCGACGGCGACCGTTGCCAGAAAAATGACCGCCGGAATTGGCACGAAATTGCCGATTTTCTCGCCGAAAAACGCGAAACTTTCCGGTGCGCCGCCTATCCCGTAACCGATTGCCACGCCCGAACCGCCGGAGACGACCCGCGCTAACCCACGCGCCGCCGACATCATCGCCAAAGTGACGATAAACGATTGAATTCTGCCTTTCGTGATGACGACGGCGTTGACCGCGCCGATCAAAATTCCGGCGAACAAAACGGCGGCGACCGTCGGAAAAGTTCCGTAACCGAACCGCATCAGCATCACGGCGGAAAGCGTCGCGGCGAACGCCAGCACTGAACCGACCGACAAATCAATGCCTGCGGCGAGAATTACAAACGTCATTCCAACTGCCAAAATGCCGCGCTCCGAAACCTGCCGCAAGATGTCGGTCAAATTTCCCGAATTCAAAAAAATCAACTCGCCGCGGCGGACGGGCGAAAAAATACACGCCAGAATAATGACCGCGATCAAGCCGATAAAAACCTGCAACTGACTGATCTGCAAGCCCAAGATTTTGCGTTCTCCGATTGCCGCGAAACGCTCACGAAAACCGCGTCTGTTATCCGATGGTGGCGAGTTCAATGATTTTTTCCTCCGTTGCCGCCTCGCGCGAAATTTCTCCCGCAAATTCGCCTTCGCGCAAAACTAAAATCCGGTCACTCAAAGCGAGCAGTTCCGGTAACTCGCTCGAAACAATGATGATACCGATGCCTTCGAAAGCCAGTTCTTCAATCAGTCGGTAGATTTCGGTTTTGCCTTTGATGTCAATTCCCTTCGTCGGTTCATCCAGCAGAAGCACGCGCGGTCTGGTCAAAAGCCATTTCGCCAGCACGATTTTCTGCTGATTGCCGCCGCTCAAATTAACCGTTCGCGTCGCCACCGACGGCGTTTTAATCGCCAGTTTGTCAACCCATTCACGCGCCCTCACATTTTCCGCCCGTTCATCGAGAAAACCGAATTTCGTAAAATTTTTGAGTTCCGGCAGCGTGATGTTGCCTGCGACATCCATATTCAAAATCAAACCCTGATTTTTGCGGTCTTCGCTGACCAGCGCGATGCCGTTTTTTATCGCGTCCGGCGGACTTTTGATCGAAATTATTGCGCCGTCAATCAAGATTTTCGCACCGTTCGTCATCGGCAGAACGCCGAACAAACTCTCCAGAATCTCTGTCCGCCCCGCGCCCATCAAACCGGCGATTCCTAAAATTTCGCCGCGATGAACCGTAAAATTCAAATCGTTCAATTTGCGCCGCCCGCGAGCGTCGCGAACTTCGGAACTCAAGTTTTCGACGCGCAACAGTTCCCGATTCTCAGTCGGCGATTTTTCTGCCCGAAGATGCGTAATTTCGCGTCCGACCATCATCTTGACCAACTCTTTCGGGTTCGTCTCCCGCGCTAAAATGTGTCCGGCAAATTGCCCGTCGCGCAGCACCGTAAATTCGTCGGCAATCGTAAAAAGCTCGTCCATTTTGTGCGAAATATAAACGATTCCCACGCCCGAAGCCGTCAAAGAGCGAATGACCGCGAACAATTTTTCGACATCGGATGTCGCCAGCGCAGTCGTCGGCTCGTCCATAATCAAAACCCGCGTGTTCAATGAAAGTGCTTTGGCGATTTCGATGATTTGCCGGTCACTGATTTTCAGCGTCGAAACCGTTTTTTCGACATTGAGCGGATGACCGAGCCGTGCAAGCAGCGCAGTCGCCTCGCGCCGCATTTGCGCTTTGTCAACAAATCCGAAGTTCGCCGGTTCGCGTCCCAAAAAAACATTTTCGGCGACCGAAAGCGCGGAAACGAGATTCAATTCCTGATGAATAATCGCAATGCCGCACGATTCCGCCGCCTGCGGATTTTCAAATCTAATTTCAACGCCGTCAACGAAAATCTCGCCCGCGTCCGGCTGATAAACGCCCGACAAAATCTTCATCAGCGTAGATTTTCCCGCGCCGTTTTCACCGACTACCGCGTGAACCCGCCCGCCGCGCACAGCGAGATTTACGCCGTCGAGAGCCTTTACGCCCGGAAAATATTTGCCGATATTGCGGGCTTCTAAAATCGAATGTTGCGTGGTCTCGTTCATAATTTTTCAGTCGGAGCGCGGACGGCTCGTCCGCGTCGAGCGCAGAAGCGCGAGACAAACCTTCGTCGTTGGAGCTGCATCATTGACGGCGGACGTTACAGCACCTCGCTTCGCCGGTGCTGGCGGACGAGCCGTCCGCGCTCCGGCTGAAACTCGCTTTTTCAAGCATCGTCCATAATTTCCCGATATTCCCGCTGATGTTCATACATCAACTTGAAAACCCGATATTTGCGTTCGTGAAAATCTCGATTTTCAAAATTCGGTTCAATCGTTTCGGCTTTCGGACTCATCGTCCGCATCGCTTCAAAAACGGACGCGAATTTTCCCGCCGCGACCGCCGCGAGCATCGCCGCGCCGAGCATTACGCTTTCCGAATCTTTCGCAATTAAAATTTCCACCGCGCAAATGTCGGCGTGTTCCTGCATCCAAAGCGGGTTTTTCGTGCCGCCGCCGGAAGCGTGAACGCGCCGGATGTCGTAACCTTTCGCATTCAACGCTTCGATAATATGGCGCGTCCCGTAAGCGATTGCCTGAATCGTCGCCAGATACATTTTCGCCAGATTTTCAAATGATGAATCGAGCATCAAACCGCTCCACATTCCGCGCGAACCAACGTCGGCTCGCGGACTGCGGTTGCCGTTATAATCCGGCAAAAGATGTAAATCTTCGGTCAAATTATCGCCGGATTTTTCGCGTAATTCGGCGACTTTGTTATTTAAAAGTTCGTAAATCGTCAAACTGCTCTCCAGAGCTTTTTGATGAAGTTTCGCGGCGTAAGCGTGATTTTCAATGACAAAATCGAGCAGTGCGCCCGTCGCGCTCTGACCGCCTTCGGCGAGCCACATTTCCGGCAGCATCGCGCCGAAATACGGACCCCAAACGCCGGGAACAAAACGCGCTTCGGGCGCGGTCGCCATCTGACACGATGAAGTTCCGCCGATCAGCGCGAGCGTTTTTTCAATTTGTTTCCGATTCGCCGTTTCGCCCGTTTTCGTCATTCCGAGCGAACCCAAACCGCCCGAATGCGCGTCAATAATTCCGACACCGACGACTGTTTTTTCGCTCAAACCTAACTCACTCGCCGCTTGCGCCGTCAAATTTCCGGCGCGTGTTCCCATCGGCGCGATGCGTTCGCCGATTTTGTTCGGCTCAAACAAATCCGCCAAATTTATCTGCTCGAAAAAACTTTCATCCCAACGATTTTCGTGACCTAAATAAGTCCATTTGCAGACGACGGTGCATAAACTTCGCACGTCTTTTTTCGTCGCTTCGTAAACCAAATAATCGGCTAAATCGAAAAATCTTCTCGTCCGTTTCCAACTTTCCGGCAAGTTTTCCTTAATCCATCTGAGCTTCGGCGGCTCTTGTTCGGGCGAAATTTTCCCGCCGACGTAATCGAGGACGCGATGCTTCGTAGAATTGATTTCATCGGCTTCTTTGACGGCGCGATGATCCATCCAGACGATAATATTTTTGTCGTCGTCGCCGTCAAAATCAATCGAAACCGGCGCGTCCGTTTCATCTAAAGCAACCAGCGAACAAGTCGCGTCGAAACTGATTCCGATGACATTTTCTTTATCAACGCCGCTTTTTTCCAGACAATCTTTGACCGATTGGCAGACGCTCTGCCAAATTTCGCGCGAAGACTGTTCGACGAAATCCGGCGCGGGACGAAAAATTTTAATCGGATGCGCGGCGAACGCGATTAAATTTCCGCCGACATCAAACAATCCGGCGCGCGCGCTGCCCGTGCCGACATCAATTCCAATGACATAATTTTCCGTTTGATCGGTCATTTTCGTCAATTACGCTGAAATCCTTCCCCGAATAGCGGCGGAAAAATTTAAGTTTGACCACAAAAACAAGAGCTAAAGATTATGGAGTTACTGACTTAAATTTAACAAAATGACAAATTTTTACCAAGATATGTAAACGATTACAGAGTTATAACAGAAAAAGAATATATTCGTCAATTATTTTATCGAAAAATGCGAAATAATTTTTCAGCGAGGTTGTTTTCAGACTTTAAAGATAGGAATTTCAGCTTAAAACGCGGAGCGGACTGGAGCGCAATCCGTCCCGGTTGCAATGAGCGCAAAAGCGCGAAAAAGCCTTTATTTGTTGGAAATCAATTGGGAACAGAAATTTTTATAACGAGGGTTTCGCATACAAATAAAGTTAATCTGACCGGGAGGCTTTTTCGCGTCGAAGCGATGCTCATTGCAACCGAGACGGATTGCGCTCCAGTCCGCTCCGCGCTCATTTACACTATTATTTACATAATCACTAACAAAAAATTAAGAAACCAGCTAAATTTGAAAATGATAGTAAATTCTAATTGACTTAACAGCAATAGTTTATTATGTATTTTTAACGATGAAAATTACAGGAGAAATAAATTGCCCGTAAAAAAAAGACGCGCCGTATCCGTCAATAAACCTTCACATCCGACGATTAAACAGGTCGCCGAACGCGCCCGCGTTTCGACGGCGACCGTTTCGCGTTTTTTGTCGGGCGGAAATTACATCGGCGCGGAAACCGGGAAGCGCATTCGGGCGGCGTTGGACGAACTCAATTATCAGCCGAACCGCATCGCCCGCAACTTGCGAACCCGTCAGGCATCAACCGTCGGCGTGATTTTGTCCGACATTCGCAACCCGTTTTTCACCAGCGTCGTGCGCGGCATCGAAGACGTGCTGCACAAATCGGGCTACACGCTTTTTCTGTGCAACAGCGACGAAGACCCGCACAAAGAAACGATTTATTTGAAAACTCTGCGCGAAGAAGGAGTCGCCGGAATCATTCTCGCGTCCAGCCAAAAAGATTTGAGCGATTACCGCCGCATCGTCGGCGAACATCTGCCGCTCGTGGCGATTGACCGCTATCCGCGCGGGCTGGAAATTGATTCGGTCGGAGTGACAAACATCTCCGGCGCGCGGCAAGCCGTCGAACATCTTTTAAGTTTGGGACACAAACGCATCGCGTTTATCAACGGTCCGAAACAAAACATCAATTCGATTGAACGGCAAAAAGGTTACGAAAAAGCCTTTGCAGCGCGAAATCTGAAATTCGACAAAAAACTCGTAGAATACACCAATTTCAAACAAGACGGCGGTTATGCGGCGATGCAAAAATTACTTAAATTGAAAAAATCGCCGACCGCCGTTTTCGTCGCCAACAACCTGCTCGCGCTCGGCGCGCTTCAGGTTATTAACGAATACAATTTGAAAATTCCGGCTGATTTATCCTTTATTTGCTTTGACGATATGCTCTGGACGACCGCCTTTCAGCCGCCGATCACCGCCGTCGCGCAGCCGACTTACGAACTCGGCACGACTGCTGCCGAATTCCTGCTCGAACGACTGAAAAATTTTGAGAGTCCAATCAATCACAGTTTTCTTGAAACAAAATTGATACTGCGAGATTCTTGTCAGGCGGTTGGTCGTTAAAAATCAAAAACGCGGCGATGATTCGCGCTTTTTTGTTTCAAAGTAGAATCAATCCGCGGCGCAATCCGTAAGTGACGGCTTCGGTGCGCGTGTTGACACCGAATTTGCCGAACACCGAAGCGACGTGAAACTTTACGGTGTGTTCGGAAATATTTAATTTATAGGCGATTTCTTTGTTGCTCGCGCCGTCCGCTAAAAGTTCGAGAATTTGGGTTTCGCGCGGCGTTAAATTTTCGACCGGTTCACTCGAATAATCGTTTTCTTCGCCATCGGTTTCCGAATTTAACGGCGTATTTTCCGCGTGAAAAGTCAAAAGACTGTCTGCGATTTCCGGCGGCATCGTGATTAAATCCGATGCCGCCGCCGCGATTGCCGCCACGATTTCGCGCGCTGCGGCTTCGCGCGGCAAAATTCCGCGCACGCCGCTTTTTATCGCCAAACTCGCGTATTTAGGATTCTGCATTTCGGCGGGAAAAAGCGCAACGGCGACCGGTATTCCTATTTCGGGCGAATGATCGCCGATAAATACTTGCAGGTCGGTGAAATCTTTTTCCCGTTCGATGCCGACCAGCATTACATCGGCTGATTGCTCGATAAAAAAATCAATCGGCAATTCAGCCGCGCTGCCCGTAATAGTGAAATCGCTTTCATCGCGCAGCACCGATTCGAGACCGGCGCGCGCGATGAGCGACGGCGCGACGATGAAAACGGTAATCGTATTTTCTTCGTCGTTTGCCATTAACGACCGCCGCGCCTCCAGCCTTTTCGACCGCCTCTTCTTCCGCCTTTCCAGCCGCGAAAAAATCTCTCACCTTCTTCGGCGGCGGGACGTTCGCCCAGAACTACTTCGATTTCCTGAAATTCGCCGCCGCGCAATATTTGGGCTTTCACCGTTTCACCCGGCGATTTTCCCCACAACGCGCTCTGCACATCCATCGGTTCGAGCGTCATTTTTTCATTGATTGAAAGCAAAATATCGCCGATCAA
Source organism: Pyrinomonadaceae bacterium (assembly GCA_965217575.1). Classification (GTDB taxonomy): domain Bacteria; phylum Acidobacteriota; class Blastocatellia; order Pyrinomonadales; family Pyrinomonadaceae. The sequence goes on from CBDCIX010000001.1 coordinate 12,109, forward strand.
GACTCCAGACTTTTCCGCCGCGCCGTCTTGTTCGACCGTCAGCATCATCAGACCGCCCGTTTGCTCCAAGTTTAATTTCTCGCGCAAATTCTCCGAAATCGGCACAGCTTGCGTGCCGATGCCGAGATACGGACGCGCGACGCTGCCTTTCGTCAAAATCTGTTCGACGACGCGATTGACCGTTTCGGACGGAATTGTCAACGCCAAACCGCGCCCGAAAGCGGAGGTGTTCACGCCGAGAATTTTTCCGTTCGGATCAACCAGCGCGCCGCCGGAAAATCCGAGCCGAATCGCCAGATCAAGACTGATTAAGCGTTCGATTTCGTCGCCGCGCCAGGTGCGCCACGCGCCCGAAACTTGATTGACAATCCCGAAACTCGCCGTCGCGCCGCCGTTCGCGTCGGTTCTTCCGACGGCTAAAACGATATTTCCGGCTTTAACGCTCGTCGTTTCAATAATTTCGGCTGGTTTTACCGATTCGCCGATTGATTGGTCTTCGATTTTTAGAACGGCGAGATCTGTTCCGCCGTCGCGCCCGACGAGTTTGGCTGAAACCGTTTTTCCGCCTTCGATGGCAACGACAATATTTTCGTCGCGGTGAATAGTGTGATTGGTCGAGACGATAACGCCGCCGCCGCGCCAGACAATGCCGCTGGTCGCCACGCGCGGGCGAGCGTCAACAGCGACGATTGACGAAGCGGCGTTTTTGACCGCCTGCGTAATCTGCGCGGAAAAATCAGCTAATTCGTTTCCGCTTTGTGTTTCATTTGTTTCCATTTTTATGAGCGCGAGAGCGCGAAAAACTCCATTATATTTTAATTGAAAAGAATTTTTTCTCCTCGTTAAATCAATCATCGCTCAAAAAATTCGCCCGCACATCAGGCGTTCGGTTAGGAGCGCGAACCGTAAATTCGGTTAGGTTTAGGAATTTATAAATATAATTTGGGATTATAAAAAAACTTGTTTCAAGCAAATGGACTGAATTAATTATAAATGAGACATTAATCATCAACAAAATAACTCACTCAAACATCAAATTCCGCCTCACACTTTGACGCGGCTGACAGATTTGAAATGGAAGGACGGCATCATATTAAATTTTCATTGACGAGCCTGCCGCGTTTGTTTAAAAACGATATTTTGCTGAAATGTTATCTCCATTTTGTGCCGCTTTCTATCGTTTGGCGGCGGAACTTTCGCCGCGCATCAGATGTTCTATTTCTCCGATGGTCGCGGCTGAATTGTCGCCGGCGGTCGTCATCACTAAAACTCCGTGCGCCGCGCCGCAATTTAGAGAAAATTTCAAATCTTTTCCGCTCAAAAGTCCGTAAATAAAACCGGAAACAAACGCGTCGCCGCTGCCCACGCGGTCTAAAACATTTGTTTTGATATATTTATCGGCGAGAATTACTTGGTTTTCGGCAAAACACGCCGCGCTGAAATTGTGCGAACTCGCATTGTGCGTGTCGCGCAGAGTCGAAACGATAATTTGCAGATTTGGAAAATCGTTCTGCATTTTTTCAGCCGCCGATTGAAATTTCTGCTCATCAAATTCATTGACACTCGGCACGAAATCATCTGAAATGACACCGAACACGACATCGGCAAACGGTAAAAATTCGCGGTTCAGCTTATTCGCCGCCTCTTTGCCGCCGCGATTTTTCCACAGCGACGCGCGATAGTTCAAATCATAAGAAACAATCGTGCCGTTTTCTTTGGCAATTTTGACGGCTTCGAGCGCGACTTGCGGCGCGGTTTCGGAAAGACCTGTAAAAATTCCGCCGGTGTGAAACCAGCGGGTTTTTTCAGTGCCGAAAATTTTACGCCAGTCAATATCGCCCGTTTTTAAGTTTGAAACCGCCGTATTCGCGCGGTCAAAACAAGAATCCGGGACGCGCAGACCGAAGCCGCGCTCGATAAAATACAAACCGTTGCGCGAATTTCCGGCTTCGCGCCACAAAATTTCCGACGAATCAACGCCGCCCTGCCAAATCAGATTTTCCGCCAGTCGTCCGAGCGCGTTATCAGCCAGAGCCGTAACGATTGCCGTCCTTTGGCGAAAAGTCTTTGCCAGATTTCGCGCCACATTATATTCGCCGCCGCCGTCGAAAACGCGAAAATTCTGCGTCGTGTGAATTCGTTCATCACCTGAATCGAACCGCAGCAGAACTTCGCCCAAAGATATTAAATCCCAACGACAATTTTTTTCGTCTTTTATTTTCAGCACAAAATATTTTATGCAGAAACACGCGCAAAGATAAGCGTGTCGGCTCGCTTTTACTTCGCAGGTTTCTGCGTTCCAACCTAAAATTTAAAAACTAACGCCCCATCCAGCCGCCGTCAACAACTAAAATATGACCGTTCAGATAGTCGCTCGCCGCCGATGCCAAAAAAACCGCCGCGCCCGCCAAATCGTCCGGTTCGCCCCAGCGTCCGGCGGGAATTCTTTCTAAAATTTGGCGATTGCGCGTCTCATCGGCGCGTAACGCGGTCGTATTGTTGGTCGCCATATAACCGGGCGCGATGGCGTTGACGTTGACGTTTTCCTTCGCCCATTCGTTGGCGAAGGCTTTGGTCAAACCGGCGACACCGGATTTTGAAGCCGTGTAAGCCGGAACGGTTACGCCGCCCTGAAAAGATAAAAGCGAGGCGATATTAATTATTTTTCCCGATTTTTGCCCGACCATTTTTCTGCCCGCCGCTTGCGAAAGTCGGAAAACGCTCGATAAATTGACTTCTAAAACCGTCGCCCAGTCATCTTCCGAAAAATCAACGGCAGGCGCGCGCCGGATCATTCCGGCGTTGTTGATTAAAATGTCAATTCCGCCAAACTCGCCGATCACGCTTTCGATGAGTTGTCGCGGAACTTCTTTATCCGCCATATCGCCGGAAAAAGACTTTGTTTTGCCGCCGATTTTCTCAATCTCCGCGCAGGTTTCAGCCGCCTCGCCGTCAAAATGACAATGCGCGGCGACATCTGCGCCCGCTTCAGCCAAAGCAATCGCCATCGCCTGTCCGAGTCCACCTGACGCGCCCGTTACCAGCGCGATTTTGCCGTCGAGTTTAAATTTGTCGAGAATCATAATTTAGAGACAGAAATTTAAATTTTCAAACCATCAGTCCGTTGGCGATAAACTCTTCAACCGCCACTTCCAAAGCTCCGCCGAGTGCCGAGCCTTTCGGTTCGCCGCATTCGACCGTCCAGTTGGAAGTTTTTCCGACGATGCTTCTTTTGACCGCTTCGCGGAGCGATTTGTTGATATATTTCCACCCGTAAACTAATCTTCCGCTAACAATTACCTGCTGAACGCCGATTCCCATAATCACATTGGCGATCCCGATTCCGAGATACTCGCCGATTTTTTCGAGCGTTTTTCGCGCTCTGATTTCGCCGCCTTCCGCGCGGGCGACAATCTCGACAAAATGCGGGACATTCGAGCCGTCAAAAGCACCTCGGTCGCCCGTGTAGAGCGCGCCCGCTGCCGCCGCCGACGCGTATTTTTCCCAACAGCCGCGATTTCCGCAGACACACGATTTGCCGCCCGCCACAATCGTCATATGTCCGAATTCTCCGGCAAATCCCTGCCCGCGTCCCGTTCCGCGAAAAATCTCGTCGTCTATCACCAGCCCGACACCGATTCCGGTTCCCGACCTGACTAAAATAAAATTGTTTAATAAATTGTCGCCCGAACGCCGCAATTTCATTCGGGATTCAAAAATCGCCGCCGCCGTCGCGTCATTTTCGACGATGACGGGAACATCGCCAAAATCGAGCGCGCCGGCAATATCCACATTCGACCAGCCCAGATGAGGCGCGTAGAGCAGTTTACGGCGCGTTTCATCGGTTGGACCCGGAATGCTGACACCGATGGTTCGCAGCGTGCGGTTTTCAACCTGCGCGCACAATTGTTTGATTTTCCGATACGCCGTTTTCAAAGCGATTTCCGCTTCGGGCGGCGTTTCAAATTCTTCTTCCGCCAAAACTTCGCCGGTGATTGTCGCCAAACCGACCTGCGTATGCCGCACGCCTAAATTCAGTCCGACAAAAAAATCATCTTCATCGTTAAAACTCAAACCAATCGGCGGTCGTCCCTGCGGACGGTTCTCATCTTCCGGCTGATAAGATTCTTCGCGGACAATGCCGCTTTTTATCAAAGGCTTGACAATCTCCGTGACCGTGCTGCGATTGACACTCAGCAGCCGCGCGATTTCGATTCGGGAAATCGGCTGGACGGCGCGTATCAAACGAAGCAGCATTCTGGTCGTTTTAGCCGGATTCAGCGCGACGGTTTGACCGTCATTTTCTGTTTTGGACAACAAATCATTCATTTGTCTTTAATAATTTATTTTTTATTTTGAAAAAACTGCTTGCCGTCGGAGCGCGGACGGCTCGTCCGCCATCAGAGCGAAGCGAATGATTCACCCGTTGCGCCAGAAGGCTTTGTCGAGTAACGCTGGCAACGTCGCTTCGCTCGTTGGCGAACGAGCCGTTCGCGCTCCGGCTGACTATTAATGTTACCGTTTGTTCCGCCCAAAACTGAAATTCACGATGCTTATTTTCTTCGGCTTTGGTCGTAACTTCACCGCTCGCCACATTTTGGATTTGTTCAAAAACCCGCTCGCCCACTTCGTCAATAGTTTCCGTTCCTTTGATAATATTGCCCGCCGAAATGTCTATGTCGCGGTTCATTTTTTCAAAAACACGGTTGTTCGACGCGAGTTTGATGACCGGCGCAATCGCGTTGCCGATAGTCGTTCCGTTGCCGGTCGTAAAAACTATGACCGTCGCGCCGGGAGTCCGAGAAAAAACAAATCAATCCCGCCCAAATTTTCTAATTTTTCGAGATATTTTATCAATCCGCCTTCCAAATCATCGGTGTCGGTTTGCATCGGCGTAAAACTTTTGACTTTTTGAAAAAAAGCGTCGCCTAAAAGACGCTCAAAATCGCGGACGAAACTCAAACCGTCGTCCATTCTCATCGGCGCGAGCGCGTCCTGCGTAAAAACGTGCAGATGAGAAAGAATTTCGTCAATTTGCCGCTTTCGGCTTCCCTGCCCAAAATTCGATACATCGCCTTTCCGACGGCTTCTTCAGATGCTGAAACTTCGTATTTATAAGATGAAATTGAAGTTTTAGCAAAGTCGTCGCGCAGCTACGGATTATCAATCGCCAGCCAGCCATTGCCGCCGCTTTGACGGCGTTTTATGTTTTTAGATTTTGAAGCGTCCATTTTCTCTCAGCTTGTAAAATTTTGAATAAAATTTGAATAAAAAAGGTTTTGATCTGTAATTAATAATTTGGTCAAACCAATTTAATTTTATGAATATATTTTTTATCACACCGAACAAAATAATTCAAGACTTTGTATCTTAAATATCCGACAATTTTTTCAGCAGATATATTTGATTATTTGTTTGACAAGACAGCCTTAACGATGCTGCAAAATAGACATCATTTAATAAATTGGTAATACCTTTACTGATAAACAGCTTAAATTTTATTGTCATTTCTGTTTTTGAAACGCTCGAACATAATTTTCAGCCGGGAATAAAAACCGCTGATTTTATTTTTAGCAGTTGATAATTTCTTCTTTGATACACGTTTAAAATGAGTCTGAAAACATTGGAATTAAACGGAAAAACGGCGGTCGTCATCGGCGGCACTTCCGGCATCGGGCGCGCCATCGCGCACGGTTTGGCGCAGGCGGGCGCGGCTTATGTGTCGGCGTTATTGATTATGCACCTGCTCGTGCCGAAACTCGAACCCGTTAATCTCGGCGAAGTTTGATTTTTTCGTCAATAGGTAAATACAGATTTTTTGTTTTTACTTGGCGTTCTTTGCGTCTTCTTTTTGCGTCCTTGGCGTTAAAACATTTTCTTCAACCGCAAAGGGCGCGAAGTTTTTATTTGTAAATTTAGCCTCAGCCAAATTTTTTGTATAAAATAACCGAATGGAAAAAGCGACGGTTTTAAAAACAATCAAGCGCGAAAAACTCGTTCCGGTCGTTCGCACGGCTTCGACGGATGACGCGCGGCAGGCGATTGAAATTTTGTCAAAATGCGGCATCAAAGTTTTTGAAATCACGATGACCGTCCCGAACGCGGTCGAATTGATCGCCGAATTAAACGAATCGGATGACGATATTTTAATCGGCGCGGGAACGGTTTTAGACAAATTAACCGCCGAAAAATGTATCGCGGCGGGCGCGCAGTTCGTCGTCAGTCCGGCGTTCGACGCGGCAACCGTCAAACTTTGCCGCGAAAAAAATGTGGCAATAATGCCCGGAACAATCACGCCGACCGAAGTTTTAACGGCGTGGAACGCGGGCGCGGATTGCGTCAAAATTTTCCCGTGCGACGTGATGGGCGGCGCGAAATACTTGAAAACCTTAAAAACTCTGTTCCCGCACATCGAAATGATGCCGACCGGCGGCGTTTCGCTCGAAACCATCGCCGATTTTTTCAACGCCGGAGCCGTCGCCGTCGGAGTCGGCACGGATTTGGTTGATTTCAAAGCGATGCGAACGGGAAATTTAGAAATTGTGGAGGAAAAGGCGCGAAAGTATTTAGAAATCGTGAAAAACATTTAGGTAAATTTCACTCCGCTTATCAGCGGCGGCACTCTGCGCTGACTGAATTATCGGTTTCTAAGTTTTCGATTTGCTGTTATCATTTCAACTATGGATTACCGAGAAATTATCACTATCGAACCGGGCAAACGAAGCGGTCAGCCGTGCATTCGCGGATTGCGAATGACGGTTCAGGATGTGCTTGAATATTTGGCTGGCGGAATGACCGAAGCCGAAATTTTGGACGACTTTCCTGATTTGACCCGCGAAGATATTCGCGCTTGTTTGGCATTTGCCGCCGACCGCGAACGTCGGCTCGCCGTTTTGCCGCAGTATGAAATTGCTGTTTGACCAAAATTTATCGTGGCGATTGCCGCAGAAATTAGCTGATTTTTATCCTGACAGCCGCCACATCCGCGAAGTCGGAATGAAAGAATCGCAGGATATTGATATTTGGAATTACGCGAGAGCGAACGGTTTTGTAATTGTGTCGAAAGACCTGGATTTTCAGCAGCGCAGTTTGTTGTTCGGACATCCGCCGAAAGTTGTGCGCTTGCGCGTCGGAAATTGCACGGTTCAAATTATCGAAGATTTGCTGCGGAAATATGCGGTGATTATTCACGCTTTCGATGCTGACGCGGCAAAATCTTATTTGGTTTTGCCTTAGAAGCTGTTTGAAAACTCTTATTTTTTATTTTTTAAACCACGAAAATATACGAAAATACACGAATAATTTAATAATCAGGCAAATTTTCGTGTTAATTTGTGTTGAGCGCGTGGTTAAATTTCTTGAATTTTCGAGTTTTCAAACAGCTTCTCAGCAACTGAAAAATGATGAAGATAAACCGCGCAATTCCAGTAATTTGTTCACTTGTAATTTTCCTTTTTTCTCTCAATATCTTCGCTCAAACAAATCCCGTTTCAAAAGTCTGGGTTGCCGACAACGGCGACGGCACTTATAAAAATCCGGTTCTGCACGCCGATTATTCCGACCCGGACGCGATTTGCGTCGGCGACGATTATTATTTGACGGCTTCGAGTTTTGACCAGGTTCCGGGTTTGCCGATTTTGCACTCGAAAGATTTGGTCAATTGGGAATTGATCAATTACGTTTTTCAAAAGCAGAAACCGCTCGACGTTTTCGACAAACCGCAGCACGGCGGCGGAGTTTGGGCGGCTTCGATCCGTTTTCACGACTACGCCGCCTGATTCCGACGAATTTAACGGCGCGAAGCTCGGTTTGCAATGGCAGTGGAGCGCGAATCCGAATGTGGTTTGGGCGTTTCCGTTTCCGGCGCAGGGCGTTTTGAGAATGAATTCGGTGCAAACGCCCGAAAATTACAAAAATCTGCGGGATATACCGAATTTGCTATTGCAAAAATTTCCCGCCGAAGAATTTGCCGTAACGACAAAGATCAATTTAACCGCGCGTTTTGAAGGCGAAAAGTTCGGTTTGGTCGTGACGGAACTTGATTATTCTTACATCGGCGTAAGTTACAAAAACGGCAAACTATACATTTCGCAGTCAACCGCGAAAGATGCCGATCAAGGAAATGCGAAAACAGAGACCGCGCCGATTGAGTTGAAATCAGGCGAATTTTATCTGCGCGTGAAAGTTTCAAAAAATGCGCTGTGTGATTTTAGTTTCAGCAATGACGGCGCAAATTTTCAAAAAATCGGCGCGACTTTCAAAGCCCGCGAAGGCAAATGGATCGGCGCGAAAGTCTGTTTGTTTTTCACGCGTCCGGCGAAATTTAACGACGCGGGAACGGCGGATGTTGATTGGTTTCGGTTTGAGAAATAATTGGAAATCGAGGATTGCGAATCAAGCGGAATATCAAATTTTACCCCGTTTTACGGCGGGTTTTCTTGTCGTTATCCGATAAATCGTCTCTGTAAGTTGAACTGAAATTTTCGGCGAGTTCTGCAGCCTGCGCTTTCTGGGCGAGAAGCAGATGATCGCGCATCGCGTTTCTCGCCGATTCGGTGTTTCCTTCACGAATGGAACGAAAAATCTGCCGGTGCATTTCCGCCGATTCCTTCAAATCGTGGGCGCGATGAGCGGTTTTGCTTCGCACATCGAACAAAATACTCGCCACCATATTCATTAACGCCGTAATAATTCGATTGCCGGAAGCGGCGGCAATTAGTTGATGAAACCGCATATCGTGAACGAGATATTCTTCCGGCTCGTCCAGAGTCGCAAACATCTCGGCTAATTCTTCGGCGAGTGCCGCCAGATGTTCGCTCGTCGCGCGTTCCGCCGCGAGTCCGGTGATCGCCATTTCCAAAAGCAGACGCGCTTCAAACATTTCAGCGGAGGAAAATCCGTGCAAAGATGCCATCAGACGCAGCGGATTGCTGTCGAGCGCGGGCGACGCGTCGGCTTCGACGACGAAAGTTCCCGCGCCCTGTTTCGATTTCAAAACGCCGACCGCCGCCAGCGAACGGATTCCGGCGCGAAGTGTCGGGCGCGAAACGCCGAGCTGCTTGGCGAGATCGCGTTCCGGCGGCAGCCGATCTCCCGATTTCAAATCGCCGCGATGAATCATCTCACGCAGACGAACCACGACTTCTTCGGCGGTCGTGCCGGTCGAATCGTGATTGATTGTTGAAAAAATGTCTCGTTTTCTTTCCGACATTGATTGGCTGTTCTTTCGTTGGACGATTTTATAATACCTTTATTCACTCTGTTTGTCGAAATTTTCAAGCCGATTTTACTTTTTTGGCGCAGGCAGCGGTTCGGCGAAAATTTTGATTAAAATCAGCGAAAATGTTTTGCCTTTCGTATTGACGCGCTGGTGCGGCGTGCCGCGCGGAACGACGATTAAATCGCCTTTTTTGACGGTAAAAGTTTTGCCGCCGATGATTTTGTCGCTTTTCCATTCGCCCGGAGTCGCTTCTTTCGGAGTTTCAAGTTTGCCGCCGAGCGTCAGTTCCGCCTGCGCTGAATCTTTTTTCTCGTCGTTCTGAATTGCAACACGAGTCTGCATTCCTTCGCCGCCGATCAAATCCGTGACCTTGTTTTCCTTGCCCGGAGCTTTTTCAATATCCGAAACTTCCTGATTTGTCTTGACGAGGTAATCACGAATCGGCTCGGACGGCTGGCGCGTCTGCGCGAATGAAACTATTGAAAACGCTAAAGTCAGAGTTATAAATGCGATTATTTTTTTCATAATCTTATGCCGTTAAGATAAGAATTTTTTAGCCGCGGATTTCACAGATAAACGCAGATAAGAAATGCAATACAATTATTTTTATCGTTATTAAATTCGCGTTTATCAGCGTTCATCTGCAGTTAAATTTCGTTAATAAATCATTTTTTCTTTGATTGATTCAAAAGCCACATCGCTAAATCGTTTGCCGCTTTGAAGTTATCGAAATCGGCGGGCAATTTTCGCCCGTCGGTGTATTCGTTGTAAAGCCACGGATCGCCGAGCGCGTAAACCGTTCCTTTGCCGTATTTGGAAACCGCCATAATTTTATCGCCGTTCCAATCCATAACCGATTTCGCGCTGCCGGAAAGTTTGAGCGACGAGATTTCTTTCAAATAAAGTTTACTGGCGGTTTTGAAGATTTCGTTGTTCGCCGGAACGATGACTTTTCCCTGCTCGAATTGATCGTTTTTGACGAGATTTTTATTGTCTTTGTTGGATTCGATGCCGAACTCGCGCGCCAAATTATTGAAATGATCAAACTCCGCGTCGCCGAAATCATTGCTGAAAAGCGCGAGAACGCCGCCGTTTTTGACGTAATCTTTAATCGCCGCGATGTGTTCGGGCATTACAAAATTCGGCTTGTCCGATTCCTTTTCCGTGTCGGGATCAACGATGATGTAAAGGTTCGCGTTTCTTAGAAGCTGTTTGAAAACTCGACAATGAGAAGAAATCTAACCACTAAAGCACACCAATAAACACTAAATAAAACAAAAAAGACAAATTTCGTGTTAATTAGTGTGATTCGTGGTTACAAATCCAATAAAAACGAGTTTTCAAACAGCTTTTAAGGTAATAAACTACGTCTGATAACGAGTTAAACCAAAAACCGGCAAAAGTTCTTTCGGGTTTAATTTGTGCAGTAAACTGCCTCCAAAATATTAAAGTTCCGGTTTTTCATACTTTTTTCCCACTTTCGACGAAAGATAAATCACTATTTACTACGCGCAAAATAAGAATCAGCTAATCAACACAAAAAAAGTAAATCACAATTTTTGTCGTTATCAGACGCGTAAGTTTTTCGGTTCAATTTATTATGAGAAGATTCAGTAAAACACGCTTCAAAATATGGGCGGCAAAAGTGAATCGGGTTTTGGAAAATCATTAAACCAAATTATAATCGGGCAAGTATGGCACAGCAAAAACAAACCGCTCGGAAAAAAACCGCGGACTCGACAAAAACACCGTCGAAACATAAAACGTCGGCGAAAGCAAAAAAATTATCCGAATACAAACAGGATAAGCCGGTTCAAATGACTTTATTTGAATTGCTGCTGCCCAGCGAAAAACCTTATTCCAATACGGTCGAGTTATACGACTTTATTCCCAAATATCACTGGGGAAAAGTCGAGCGCGTCAACGGAATGTTCCTGAAATCACTGGAGCGGGAATTCGAATGCCGCGGCGTACGGTATCAAGTTTCGATTCAACCGGCGAGCCTCAAAGACAAACACGGCGAGGAAAAATATTATTACCCTTCAAAACGCGAAGAACTCGTGGAAGACGCGCTGCGAAAATTCGCCGTCGAAGGACAGGGGCTTTTTCTCGACGACGCGGCGGGCGTAACCTTTACGCTTCATCAATTACAGCGGGAATTAATAAATAACGGACATACTTACAGCAAAGACCAAATCAAAGACGCGCTGCTGGTTTGCGCCAAAACCAATATCACCGTTACCAGTGACGACGGCAGCGCGATTCTCGTTTCCGGGCTGTTTGAAACGCTGGGATTGCAGACGCGCGAAGATTGGGAAAGCAAAGGGCAAAAATCCAAAGCCTTTGTGCGGTTCAATCCGCTCGTTACGCAGGGCATCAAATCCAGAAAGTTTCGGCAGTTCAATTACGAAACGAGTATGAGCTATAAAAACGTCATTGCGCGCCAGCTCCACAAACGAATGAGCCATCATTATATTCAAGCCAGCGTGACCCAGCCATATACCATCAACTTGACGACGATTATCCGCGACTTCGGTCTGACCGCTTATGAACGTCTTTCGCACAACCTGCGCGACGTGGAGATGGCTTTGGAAGAGATGAAGAGTAAGGACGTAATTCTCAATTACAGAATCGAAAAAACGCTCGACCCCGACCAGCGCAACAAAATGGTCGAAGCGAGGATCACCGTCACGCCGCATCCGAGATTTGCCGGCGAAGTGATGGCGGGAAACAAGCGCGTTTCCAATATCAATGAATTTCCGATTGAAACTGAAACTTAAAAAATTATTAACAAAGTGTAAGTCAGAACTACCATTCCCGTTGATAGCCGACTTCGTTTGATGTGAAAGTGAATTTTGCGGTTAAATTTTGTTAAAAGGTAGTTTTGACTTACGCTAAAAGGTAGTTCTGACTCCCGCAAGATCGGAAAAAGGTAGTTCTGACTCCCGCAAACGGAGTTTTCCACAGGGCAAAAGGTAGTTCTGACTTACACCAGCGGTAGTTCTGACTTACATTTGTGCTTTTAAAAGGTAGTTCTGACTCCCGCAACGGAAAAAAAAGGTAGTTCTGACTCCCGCAAATTTCAAAAATGGGTGCAAAAGGTAGTTCTGACTCCCGCACCTTCACCGTAAACCACTGCAAAATAACCACTTAAAAACAAAAATGCCGCCTTAACCTTTTTATCCTATCTTTTAACCAAAGAATAAAAAAAGATCGTCCGAACAAAAATTGACGCTTCCAATAATTAAATTTTCGCAAAAAAATTGATTTTTCAGCGGCAAGAACTTGCCGCGTCAGATTGAGTTCCTGAAAGAATTCCCTTCTTCAAATTCCGGTCATCACGGCAAGAGCAAGTTGATACCTTGAGCAATGACTTTTTACGTGATTACGTCCTGTTTCAGAAACAAAACCAATTTCATCAAACACCGATACCGATTTCCTGCCAGCAACTTTTCCTGACAGTTTAATAAAATAGTTTCGACAAATCGGGGTTCGCGTCAAAGTTTATTAAGCACGGGTTTGGTTCACAACTAAGTCAGCCAACCTTCGCGGTCTTCATAAGCCAGTTCGAGCGCGTCGAGAGCCTTTTACCATCCTCATCACGTAAACGAACGTATACAGAGGCACACGACGGCGTAATGCGGATATATTTCGATGGCGTTTACGGCGTTTTTTCACTTTAATCCAATCGTAATGCCGCAGAGCCGCGCAGAGACGGACGCGACATAGGCTCCGGCTAATTTGTCGTCGAGTTCGACCACACGCCGCGGCACTTTTCGCTAGTGGATAACATTCCCGCTTCGGCGGCTAAAACGTCATAAACGCCCAGCCAGAATGTAATAATCAATAATTCCGGCGCAGGCGAGCGCGTAAATCGAAACCGTGGGCAATCGCTTCATAATACCTATCGAAAGCCTTAATGAAACTGTCTCCGGTGAACAAATTTCAACAACACCTGCGCAAAGCAGAAAAAGCGATTCGGCGACTTTGGCGGAAATCAAATCACCAACATTCCAAATCGTCCGTCTTTTCCGCAACGAGCAGTTGGACGGAAATTTGTATTTTTTAACAATCCATAAAACGCCGGCGATTTCGGTCGCCGCTAAACTTCGTTATTGATGATTGTTTACAGAACGGCGCGAAAATCTTTTTTGTAATTTTTGTAGTTTAAAGTTTAATTATCAATTTAGTTGTAATTTTAGTAAAAAATGTAATCTTTTAAATATTATATAAAACAAATGTTGACATTAATAAGAATCTGTAATTAAACTAATATGCAATTTTTGTTGTAACCGATAAAATCAAAGTCAAAGTAAATATAACAAAGGACACTACCGAAATGACAAAAAAAGATTTACCGAAAGGTCGGATATTAGCTTTTGTAAATCAAAAAGGCGGAGTGGGGAAATCAACTTTAACGACCAACATAGCCGCAGTTTTGAGTGAAAAATATAAAGTCCTGCTGCTCGACACCGACAGTCAGGGAAGCAGTGAGGATTGGGGAATCTCCCGAACAAATAAACTCGAAACCAGAAATAAGCTGAGAGTTTTTAGTAAACATTATCGCGGCATCAAAAAAGCGACGGAAGTTTCGATAGATTTGGAAGAAATCGCCGCTTCGTATGATGTCGTAGTGGTAGATACGCCCGGACGTAACGAGCTTGTTTCGCTCGGAGTAATCGCTGCCGCTAACCTAGTGATAATTCCTCTAACGCCGGGAAACTTTTCATTCTGGAGTTCTGAAATTACGAGAGAATTGATTCAAAAAGTCGCCGCCGCGCGTCCCGACAATTTTGCCGCAAGACTGCTGCTCAATATGCGCGACAAACGCCGAAAAATCAGCCGGGAAGCCGAACAACTTTTGCTCGACCTGGAAGTTCCGGTGATGAAATCCTCCACCGGAAATCGCAACATCTTTGAATCGAGTTCCGAAGGATTATCGGTGTTGGAACTGTCCGCAAAAACCGACTCAGACAGAGAAGCCCAGCGTGAAATAAACGAAATTGTTTCTGAAATTGAAGAAATTTTGGAATTCAAACAGAAGGATAAGAGCGAGTTAAAAGCCGGTTTATCAAAAAAAGTGAAGGAAGCAAAAGTCTAAAAAGAAAATTTGTGGAGGCGCAAGAAAAATATGGGATTAACTGCAAAACCGAGCAAAGCAATTGATTTGACAAAGATTGATGAGATTCAAAGTGAATTTTTCGATGATGAGCTGGAAGAAAAATCTACAAAGCCGCAAACAAAAAAAGCCGTCGAAAAATCGGACAAGTCGGCAGCGACGAAAGCGAATAACAAAAAAAGCGATCATCAAAGTCCGGCAGAAAAAAAATCTAAAACGAACTTAGTCAATAAGTTAAAGAAAGTCGAAAAAAAATTGCCGGAAGAAAAACAGATCGAACAGGGAAATATGAAAATCGCGGACTTACTGGCAACGGCAAAGTTCGAAGGTGTCCGTCACACCAGCCGACCATATACCGTGCCGCGAAGTTTGACCATTGATTTGACGCGGCTCAAATCAAAATTCAGAAGCCGCAATCTACAATACACGCAAAACGAATTGATGGACAAAATGCTCAAAGAGTCGCTGGAAATCGTCAACGCCGATAATTTTCACGAACTGCGGGAAAAGGCATTCGGGTTTGTCAAATCGCCCGATCAATGCTCGCGTCGTTCGGTAACATTGACCGAAGAAACCGCGCTCGAAATGAATGAACTGAAAGCCGATTTAGCCTTGAAGTATAATCGCCGTTTTTCGGCTGATGAAATCTTCAACGCGTTGTTGGCGGTTGCCTTTTCACCACTCTATGAAAATGAAATATTATGAAGAAAATGGCAATTATTTCGCTGAAGTTCGGTCATCAGACTGTAAATATCCGGCTGGAAATCCAAATTTTTGATCGTGTTTCTCCGCGCCGTCCTTTTATCAATAAATAGGCATTAAAATATGCCGGTTTTTCTCCAAAATAAATGAGGCGCGGTTCAAAAACCGCGCCTCAAAACAGTCAATACAGACTGAGCCGAAAGGTAAATAATTGGTATTATATTTCATCTTGGATTCAAGTAGTAAGTGCAACTCTTGAAGTTATTATTAGAGGGTAAGTCGAAGTAGCATCTTCGCTCTTTGATGATGACATCGAAGAGTTACCATGAAAAATTACAAACAACTTACCCTTGAACAAAGATACCAAATTTCTGCACTTTTGAAACTTGGTTTTAACAAATCAGCCATCGCCGGAGAACTTGGAGTTGACAAATCAACTATTGGTCGAGAACTACGGCGTAATCCCTCAAAACGTGGTTATCGTCCTAAATTTGCCGACCAACAGGCAAAGGAGCGACGACGCAATAAAGTCAAACCACGCATTTTGGAGGAAACCTGGACAGAAGTTGATACCAAAATCAAAGAGCAATGGTCGCCCGCCCAAATCTCCGGCAGACTTGCCCGCGAAGGCAAGCAGTCGGTCAGCCACGAGTGGATTTATCAGCGAATCTACCAAGATAAACGGGCAGGCGGCACCCTTTATCTGAATTTGCGATGTCAAAAGAAACGCCGCAAACGCTATGGCAAATATGACCGTCGAGGCGCACTTTGTAATCAAATCAGCATTGATGAGCGTCCGCCAGTGGTTCAAGAAAAAAGTCGCATCGGCGATTGGGAACTTGATACGATTATCGGCAAAGGTCATCACGGGGCAATGGTCACAATGACGGAAAGAAAATCCAAACTTTTGCGAATCAAAAAAGTTGAACAAAAAACCGGCAAATTGGTCGAACAGGCAATCTGTCAAAAACTGACTGGTCTGCAGGTGCATACTTTAACGAGTGATAATGGACGGGAATTTTCTGAACACGCTCAAATTGCCGAAAAACTAACTGCCTCGTTCTACTTTTGTCATCCATATTCGTCATGGGAACGAGGCTTAAACGAAAATACCAACGGACTGATTCGCCAATACTTTCCAAAAAAGACGGAATTCGCTAAAATAAGCCATTGGCAAATCAGGCACGTGGAATGGAAATTGAACAATCGTCCCCGCAAAACATTGAATTATCAAACACCGAATGAAGTATATTTCAAAGAACAGGAGCAATTAAGAAAAGTTGCACTTACTACTTGAATCCAAGCATATCAATTGTTTACGCCCTATTTAATTTATTAGAAATTATTTGAAGAACGCGATTTTTTTATATATTCTCAAAGCGCGTATTTAATCAGACGCGTTAAAAATGCGTTAGTTATTTCGGTAAGTCTTCAACTTCGACATCCGTTCGTTTGACCGTTTCGCGGACTGTTTCCGAGCGTTCTGACACTTCTTTGCCTATCAAAACTTCTTCAACAACTCGCGCTTCTTTGGAAATTACCGGAACTTCCGCCTGCGTCCTGATCTCAAACGTGCCTTCTTTAAAAGCCTTTGACTCGTCGTCAATCGGAAGATCAACCTTTCGCCGCTCGACTTTCAAAGTTTCCCGGCGCAAGTTGACCGATTCTTCCACCGGCTGTTCGACGACCGTAGTCCTGACGTTCACCTCTCCTTTATCAACGACGCGCTTACCGATAACTAATTTTTCTTCAACGACCGGCAGAGTTATTTCGTTATCAACCGCCTCGCGCGTGATGCCCGCGACGTTGGCGGATTTTTGATTGCGCGGCAGCGGTCTGTATTCCGACGTTTGCGCCGCCGGTTTTGCCGCGAGCTGCGTTTCCGCGTAATCTTTTTCGTGAAGAATGCCGCGTATAATAACTCGTCCGTCGCGCAGTTCAATATCTTCCGACGAAACCCGCACTTTGTCGTTAATCATAATCGAGTCAACCATCATATCGTCGGTTTCAATAAGCATTTCGGTTACTTCGCCGATCTTATTTCCCGCCTGGTCAACGACCTTCCAACCCATACAATCCTGTTTCCCCTGAACCAGTTTGAACTCATCTTGTTGCGAATAAGCTATGATTGACATTTTGATTTTCCTTAAAAATTCCCTAAATAATTTTTTCGATTTTCGCCGCCGCCCGAATTTCTAAAATATGCCGGAAGCGAATGGTCTGCGACGACGATTCGCTTCCGACTTTTGGATGAAGACAGGAAGCTCACCCAATTTGTAATTGAAGAAGATCTAATAAATCATAATTTTTGATTTTTCGTTTTCCCAATTCGTCTCCCAATCTTTTTACTTTCCCGGCAAACCTGGTTCGACGTTTTCCGCCCCGAATTCTTCCAGATTAATTTCCTCGCTTCGCAGCGTTACTTCCTGTAAATTGGACACTTCTTCACGCCGTTTTGCAAAGTGAATTTCCTCGCGCAGCATCAGGCGTTTTTCCGTGACGATGACTTCTTCCAAAACCGGCACGATCATCACGTCGCCTTCGTAGCGAATGGCGGGCGCGGTTTCGACAAATTCGTTGACCACCACGCGCTCGACTTCGAAATGTTCCCGAACAATCGGTTCGTTTATCTTTTTGACGACTTCGCGCACTGTTTTGTGGACGCGTACTCCGCCGGTTTCAACAGTTTTTTTGCCGATTGTGATTTTTTCGGCGACGAGCGGCACAACAATTTCGCCGCGTTCGTTGATCCGCGCATTTATTTCTGCTGCTGCTTTTTGATCTTTATTCATTTCCTATCCGGCTGGTTAATAATTTCCCCAAACTAAAATCCGTCGGTTTTTTATTATTCGGATTTTGAGCTTATTTGTTGAAAATTATAGGGTAAAACAAATCGGACGGGCGCGTAATAGTGAAAACACTGACGAAATATAAGTATTTATACGGAGAAAAAGTTTTGATTTAAAGATTGTGAACCGATCACCGGCAAAACTTAAAATCTTAAAATTATCCGGCAATAAAGCGGGCGATTTCGACGCGGTTGGAGAAGCCTTTTTTGGCGAGAATGTGCGAAATGTGCGATTCGACGGTGCGCGGGCTGATGTCGAGTCGGACGGCTATTTCTTTGTTGCTCAAAGATTCGGCGACGAGAAGAGCGACGCGCTCTTCGGCTTCGGTCAAATCCGACGGACTGACATTGTTTGAGAAAACGTAATCCTCGGAAACCGAATTTATCTTGTTCGCATTGGCGGAAACGGCAACCCGCGTGTGTGTGCGACTGACGCGGTTGAGGATGTTTTCGACGGTTAAAACCAGTTCTTCCGGCTCGAACGGCTTGGTCAAATACGCGTCAACTCCGGCGCGAATGCCGTTTAGACGATTGCCGCGCCCGTCTTTCGCCGTCAGAAAAATAAGCGGAATCAGTTCGGTGCGCGGATTCGAGCGCAGATTTTTGAGAAGCGAAAAACCGTCGCCGCGCGGCATCACGACATCGCTGATAATTAGATCAGGAATCGTTTCGGCAACAAAAACAAACGCGTCATTGCCGCACCGCGCGGTCAGGACTTCGTAGCCTTCCTGTTCCAGACAAATCGCCATCGCTTCGAGCAGACGCGGATTATCTTCAACTATCAAAAGTCGTTTTCTTAATTTATTTCTCATCGAAGCCAGACTCGCTGATCGTATTCTTTTCGTTCAGTTTTTCGTTCCAAACGGATAAAAACACGGTAAAGCAACTACCGCGCCCGCGCAGAATCAAAACTCGACATCCTTCATTTATATTTGCTTTTCTATCTTTTATTCTCAGCGCGTCAGCGACAAAATAAAAGCGCAAAGCTATGAACCGAAGATTTAAACCGAACAAAATTTTTGTCCCGAACCTTGAGAAAAAATTGCAAACAGGAGTTACGCAGTTGAATAAAATAATTCAAAATAGCTTATGATAACAAAAGTTATAGTAAGCTATTTACCGGTAAGTTAGCAAAGGTTTTTTGAACCGACTGTTAAATTCAAATAAAAGAATTTACGGAACAGTCATTCCTTTGCCCTGATTTATTGTAATTTGCGCGTTAATTTTATCAATTGAAAATTTTTCGATTTGACCGTTCGCCCAGATAACTTCCAAAAGATCAACTTTTGTGTTGCCGCCGAGTCCGACGTGGATGATCTGCGACGACTGCGATGCGTAACTGCCGCCGCTCGTTAAATCGTATCGCTGGCGCGTTTTTCCCGTCGTCACGAAAACGCACGAACCGATTGCGTCGCGCGGCGTTTTTTTGGAAACATCGCCGACGAGTTTGAGGTCGAGCCAGTTGTTTTTGGTTTCGGCGACGTTTTTTAGAAGCGACGGCATTCCGTTGGCGTTGGCGACGATGACATCGAGTCTGCCGTCGCCGTCGAGATCGGCGACGGCTAACCCGCGACCGTTGATTGATTTTGCCAGACCGCTGTCGGGCGCGGCGGCGACGCGCTCGAACGAAATTTTGCCGTCGGCGTTTCTGACGTTTTTGAACAGCAGAATCTGCTGCGCCTCGCTCGTTCCCCACTGAAAATTATCCACAATCGAATAAATATGCCCGTTGGCGACGATCAAATCTTTCCAGCCGTCGTTGTCAAAATCGAGAAACTGCGTTCCCCATCCGAGAAACGGAATCGTCGGCTCGCCCAACCCGTTTTGATACGAAACGTCGGTGAAATTCGCGTCGCCGTCGTTGTGATACAGCACGTTGGCATCGTCGGAAAAATTGGTGATGTGAAAATCAACCAAGCCGTCGTTGTCGTAATCGCCGACGGCTAAACCCATTCCGGCTTGCTCGCGCCCGGTTTCATTGAGCGCGATGCCGGATTGATAGCCGATTTCCTCGAAAGTGCCGTCGCCTTTGTTCAGGTAAAGCTGTTTCGGAGTCGAGTCGTTGACGACCAGCAAATCAAGATTGTGATCGCCGTTGACATCCACGAAAACCGACGAAAATCCGTAATATCTGCCTTCGTCTCTGACACCGATTTGATCGCCGACTTCCTCGAAAGTCCCGTCGGCTTTCTGGTGAAAAAGCGAATCTTTCGCGCCTTTCAAGCCGCGCGGTCCGCACGGCACGACTTCGCCGCGAAACTGGCAGAAATTTCTGCCGACCGAACTGCCGCTTTTGACATCGGCGGGCGACGGCGGCAGATTTTTCACGTCGAAATCAACATACGCCGGCACGAATAAATCGAGCCGCCCGTCTTTGTCGTAGTCGCCGAACGTCGCGCCCGTGTGCCAGCCTTTGACATCTAATCCGACTTTCGGCGCAACATCGGTAAAAGTGCCGTCGCCGTTGTTTTTATACAGCCGCGAAACGCCGTAATTGGAGACGAACAAATCGGGAAAGCCGTCGTTATTGTAATCGCCGACCGCCGCGCCCATTCCCCAACGCTCGTTCGCCACGCCCGCGCGCGCCGTCACGTCTTCAAATTTCCAGTTGCCGAGATTGTGAAACAGCGCGGATTTCGGCGGTTTTTCTTTGCCGTTTTCGGCGTTCATCGTCGAACCGTTGAGCAGGAAAATGTCGGGTTTACCGTCGTTGTCGTAATCTAAAACGGCGACGGTGCAGGCGGTCAGCTCCAGAATGTAATCTTTGCCTTTGCCGCCGGAAACGCATTGAAAATCTTTGAGCGCGGTTTGCAAAGTGATGTCTTCGTAAACTTTCGGCGCGTCTTTATCAACGATTCCGGTCGTGCGCCGCGAAGCGTAAACTTTCGCCGCGCCGGTCGAAACGCTGCCGGGTTTCGGCGGCTGTGCGTCCTGCGCGATGATCGAAATTCCGGCTAAAACGATTAAAATCAACGAATTAAAAACTCTCATCTTATTTCAAAGTCTTGACGTAGCGGGCGATTGATTTGATTTCCGCCGCCGATAATTTCTTTTCAAATGCGGGCATATTGTCCGCGCCGCCCGTGATGGTGTTGGTGATTTTGCCTTCGCTCATCTTCTGCACCGAACGTTCGGTTAAATTCGCCGCTTCCAGACTTTTGCCGAGATTCGTCTCGCTTTTGCCGTCCGCGCCGTGACAACGGGCGCAGTTTTTCACATATAAATCACGCGCCGCTTCTTTTTCGGATTTTTGATCCGCGTTCTGATAAGTATTCGGTTTCGCCGCCAGCGTCCAGCCGCCGAGCGTCAGAAAACACAGCGCAATCGCGGTTTTCAGCAATAAAAAATTCTTCATAATCAAATACCAGCTCAATTCAGGTGATTATTTCAAATTCAGAAACGCCAGATAATCGGGTTTCTCCCATTTGATTTGAAACAGCGACAAATCGTGCGTGTGATACGGCAGCGATTCGTTGCCGACGTAGCGATTGGTTTGCAGAAAATTGCTCGCCAGACTCGTCACCTGCGGATCGTCCTTTAAATCCTTGAAAATCAGAGCCTCTTTTTTCGCCTTTTCACGGTCGCCGAGCTTCTGCGAAATCACCATCATATTGTAATGCGCCGACGTGTCTTCGGGGTCAATCGCCAGCACCTGCTCGTAATAATTCTGCGCGATTTTTAGTTGCGCGGCGCGTTCTTCGGGCGGCACCGCGTCGCTTTTGATTTTGGCGAGTTCGCCCAATTGCTGCAAAGTCAGGCGGTCGCGCGGATACTGTTCCAAAACGCGTTTGAAGTCTTTTTCGGCTTCGCCCAAACGACTGCGAACGCGGCTGACGCGTCCGTGCTGGAAAACGGCGCGCATATTGTTCGTGTCAATTTCGAGCGCGTTATTGATCAATTTTTCGGCTTCCTGCCAGCCGCCGGTTTCGATAAAAGCGAGTGCTTTATTGGTGATCGCAAACGGTTTGTAATCTTTGACATCGAACGCGATCACCTTGTCGAAAGCGTCCGCCGCCTGCGGAAACTGCCTCTGGTCGAACAGCGCGATGCCGAAATTATTCCAGCGTTTCCAGTCCGGCACGGCTTTCGGATCAATCGCCTGCGGCACATTTTCCGCGCCGACGTTCAAAATTCGCTCGGATTTCGCCATCGTTACAATCGGATAATCGAGCGGTTTGCCGAGCGCGTAATCCTGATAAACGCGCGTGAAACGGCGATACTGCAATTTCGCCGTCAGTTTGATGCGCCCGCCGATGTCGTTCGGAACGGTGAATTTATAACGCGCCAAATCCGAACGTCCCGACTGAATCGCCGAATTTTGCGCGACGACTTTCGTCTGCCAGATGTAATGCAGATTGTTCAAATCGCCGTTTTCTTTGACGAGCCACGTTTTATAGGTGTGCGCGTTTTCGTCCAGATAACCGTCGGGTTTGATGAAGCCGGATTTGTATAAAACTTTGTCCTGCGCGTCGGCGACGGTAAATTCGACGTAGGCTTCGTAAAAATCTCGAAGTTCGGGCGGAAAACTGTGACCGATATTTTTGTTGGTGACGACGACATCGGCGGTTAAAACATCGCCTTCGGCGAGCGAGAAATTCTCGCGGTTGACCGGCGCGATCAGTTGTTCGGTCGGCGAATTCGCCGCCTGCCGTTGAACTGCGAAAATATCCACGCCGAGATTGTCGTTCTGCAATGATTTCGTCACCGCGTCGAGCTGTTCCCGATAGCCGTAAAACGTCGGAATCGCCGTGTTCGCCGCCGCCCAGCGATGCGAAACGATCAAGCCGTCGGATTTTGCCGAAACGTCAAAATATTTCGCCGGTTCGCTCGGCATATGGCACGAATTACAGGTTTCTTTGTTGCGAACGTAGAACGGATGCGGCGATTCTTTCGAGAAAGAAGACATTTGCAGTTCGTCGCCGACGGCGAACGCGCGAATGAATTTATAATCGTTGAGTTCGCTCGGCACCTGCGATTTATGACACGAATTGCAGAATTCCGGCTGTTTCAAAAGCGGGCGCATCATCGCGCGTTTGTGTCCGGCGATGTCGTTCAACACTTCCTGATCGGTCGCCTCCGTGATTTTCGTGCCGTCGGCGTTCTGAATCAGCGCGGGCTGTCCCATCGTGTAACCGCCGATGCCGCGCCCGTTGACCGCTTCAATCGAATGACAGACGATACACGACACGCCATCTTCATCGAACGGACGATTTTTAAACTGCGGATTGTCGGTCAGCGCGCCGGAAAAAAGCGCGGCGGGATTATGACAAGATTCGCAGTGGCGCGTGTAGGCGATGTCTTTCTGCGCGGTCAAATCCTTGACGTTTTTTTGATAAAACGGCTCCCGAAAAGCGTTGGCGTGCGCCGACTGCCGCCATTGCGGATGCACGTCGGTGTGACAGGTCGCGCACCGCGCCGCCGAAACAAAATCATCGCCTTTGATAAATTTTCCGTTAAAAGTCGCCGCGTTCGACGGCGCGAACGGTTTGTCTTTTCCAAAGCGGAAATCGTAAGTTTCCGAAATCCAAGCCTGATATTCGTCCGCCGTCATCCGGCTGCTTTTGACAAAATTTGCGCCGACAAAAGACGCGCCGAAAATTAAAAACAATAAACAAACCGCAAATTTTATTAATTTTAATTTCATAAAATGGTGAACGAAGATTTATGATTTTCGTTTTTGATTCTTTTTTCGGCTGATAGTTTCGCCGGAATTAAATCAAATTATTAATTTTCGGTTTTTTTACTTCGATAATCAATTGAATTATCTGCGAATTGCAAGAAATACGCAAAAAACAATTTTGCTTCGTAATTTTGCGCGTAATTCGCGGACATACAAACAGCACGACTCAATTTATATTTTACAAACCGGCGATTCTTTTTTTAACCGGATCAATCGGCGGCAGATTGTCCGTCGTTTTGTCCAGATAAAAATAAACGCAGCTCGACCAATCATCCGAACGCTCAAATTTTCCTTCTTTTGAAGTGTCGAACGGTTCGTTTCCGGGCGCGGCTTTGATCAACTTTCGATTATTGTAAACAATCGGCTCGCGGCTGTGCGGGGCGAGATAACCGATTTGCTGCATCGTAATCCGCGCGTCCGTGTAAAAATAAACCGGATCAACGACGTGATAACGATAAAAACACCAGCGCAAAGCGCGGTCGTCGGCAATCGGTGAACCCTGATAAAGATGATCGAATTTGCCTTGTCCCCAAGCCGTACCGATATAATCTTCCGTTCCCGTGCCGTTAATCGTCGGATTCGTCGTGTCGCCATCGAGATACATTTTTATTTCGCCTTCGCCCCACCAGGTGTTGAAATATTCTTTGCGATTGACGATGACACCGATATTCGCGCCCAGATAGCGACCTTTGCCCGTAACTTTCGGCAGTATTTCGTAATCTTTTTTGATCGTCGTCGGCATTTCGCGTCTGTAATGAGCGTGAAAATAGAGCATATTCGCCGGATGTTTATCGCCGATGGTGTAATCAACATCATAGAAAAGCTCGCCCAAATCTTCCTTACTTTCGTTCACAAAAACGATTTTCATCGCGGTTTTAAAAGGCATCGGAATAAAACAATTGAAACTTCTGCCTTCCGGGTCGGAGAAAAAAGCGGATTGAAACGGAGCTTTCATCCCCAAACCGATGCCGAAAAAATCGCCGACCGGCGCGCTGACGGCAGGTTTCGCCGCGCCGTCCCAATACATTTCGATTTTATAACTGCGAAGCTGCTGCGGCGTGCGGTCGGGAAACGTCATCCAAATTCGGCGCACCGTCCCGCTCGTGCTTGTCGCTTCGGCTAAAACTCTCGATTCTCCGGCTTTAACCGGCACGGTTGCCGCGCCTTTGCGCCCGCCGTTGACCTGTCCGCCGCTGCCTTTTTCGCCCGTCGGATTCTCCCCGCTCGCCCAGCGCGTTTCAACGCCGTTCGGCATTTCGTAGATATTTTGAGCGAATGCCGCAGCGGACAAAACGAAAAGTAAGATTGCCGGATTGATTAATTTAATGCTCAATTTCATTTTGATAAATTCCTCTATAATTTTTGATAATTCTTATTCGTTCCGCGAATTACACGAAATAATACTAAATTGAAAACTTAATTCATCTTTTTTCGTGCTTTTTCGTGTATTTTGTGGAAAGAAAAAAATCATTCGCGCTGAAAATTTGTTTCCGCGTTTGCTTCGCGTCGTGAATCGTCTTCGTTTTTTTTCCACACAAATTTTAATTTTGCTCGATTTTTATCCAATCGAATTTGGCGTTCGGCTTTTCTGTTTTCCTTCGTAAATCAGCGCGAATCGCGCTCCTTCGACGTTATCGGCTTCAAAATCGTTTTTCAGCGTCTGCCAATTTTCATTTTCCGCGAGAATCGGATTCGCCGGATTTTTTTCCCAATTTCCCAAAAGAGTTCGTGAACGCGCCACGCCGATTTCTTCCGCGAAACAAACGAATAATCACGACATAAAAACATAAAGTTTAGTGTTTTTTTGGTTGTTTGCTAAAATTTAGTGTTCGCCAAACGTCTGACAATCTCGCGGCGGTCGTCATTTTCCTGTTTTTCCTGTGAAATGTTCAATTCCTTAAATTTTGCCAAAACCGCTTTTGATTCGTCATTCATTTTCAAACGCGCGTAAACCAAACTGAGTTGATACAGCGCGTCGGTGATTTTCGGGTCAATTTTGACGGCGCGTTCGAGTTCGGTTCGGGCATCTTCCAGACGCGACTGTCTGAAGTAAAATCTGCCGAGAATCGAATGCGCCAGAGCGAGATTTTCATCAAGCGCGACGGCGCGTTTTAGTTCGTTTTCAACTCTTTCGGGCGGCGGATTCTGCGTTTTCAAAAGCGTGTCGGCAATCAAATAATGAAGCACCGCATTTTTTTCATCGAGCGCGACGGCACGTTCGTAAATTTTCAACGCGTCGTCAAACTTCGCTTGGTCAACATAAGTCGCCGCCAGATAACCGAGTGCCGGAATTAGCTGCGGCTCAATTTCCAACGCGCTTTCAAAGGCTTTTTGCGCTTCCGCCGTTTTGTTAATATCAAACTGCGCCATTCCGAGCAGAAAACGCAGACGCGCCGATTTCGGAAAATCTTTAATCGCTTCTTCGATGCGAATTGCCGCCGCCGCCGCCGCGTTTGAATCAATCAAAAGCAAACCGTAACGAATTCGCCAAGATTCGTCGTTCGGCTCTTTTTCAATCGCCAGACGCATCGCCGGAATCGCGTTTTCGGGATAACCGACAGCCCCGTAAACTTCCGCCAAAGCCGCGTAAATTTTCGCGTCGGTCAAACCGCGAGCGACCGCCGATTCGAGCAGTTTTCCCGCCGCCGGAATATTTTTCTGTCCGGCGTAAACGCGCGACAGTAAAACAATCGCGCTGATATTATCGGCATTTTCAGCCAAAACATTTTCTAATTCCTGCCGCGCTTCGCCCGTTAAATCTTTGCTCAAAAGCAGTTCGCCGAGCGTCGCGTCCGCCGTCGAACGCCGTGCCGAATAATCTTTATATTCCCGCGCGGCGCGTTCCTTTTCGTTTAATTGCAGAGAAATTAGAACGAGTGCCTTCAAAATTCCGGCATCGGGCGCGATTGACGCGGCTTTTTCAAAAAGTTCCCGCGCCGCCGCGAAATTATTCTCGGCGAAACGAATCTGCGCCAGATTGACCAGCGCGCTCGGCTGTTTCGGATTTGCCGCCAGTGAAGCCGCAAATTCTTTTGCCGCTTCCGGTTTGCGATTTAGACGAACTAATATCGCGCCGTAATTGTTGCGCGTTTCCGCCGACTGCGGCGCGATTTTTGCCGCCAATGCGAAATGTTTTTCCGCCTCGCTCAATTTATTCTGCCGGTCGGCGGCGATTCCGGCTAAAGTCTGCGCCGCAGCATTGCGCGGTTCGGAGGCGAGAATTTTTTGCAGAATAATTTCGGCACCGGCATAATCTCCTTTTTCGAGCGATTGCGCCGCAGAATTTAACGAAGAATCTTCTTTTGTTTTTGCGAAAGTTTGAGCCGTGCCGGAAACGAAACTTCCACACGTCAGAGCGATGACGGAAATCAACAAAATGCCGAATTTTGAGAGATTAAAATTCATAGTTACGGCAAATTATATTATTTTTAACGGATGTCGTCCAAATGAACTATTCAGACGACATCCGCATTCGAGCCAAGCCGGACTTAAAAGATAATTCTGGCACGAAGCTGAATCACGCGGTTTGCTCCGGTGAACGGGTCAATGATTCGTTTGATACCGAAGTTGGCATCGCGGATGTCGGTTGACGGCGCGCCGTAACGCAATCGGTTAAACACGTTAAAAAATTCCGCGCCGATTTCAAAAGTTACCGTTTCGGTGATGCGCGTTTTCTTTAAGATGTTCAAATCTTCATTGAAAAACGTCGGATTGCGATAATCGGTAATGACCGGCGGCGCGTTGCCGAAAAACGCATTCGGATCGGCATAATAAGACGCATACGCTGGATTAACAGTGCCGTCGGCGAGCAAAAACGCCGGAGCCGCATTGTAATCTTTAGGCGCGGCAAATGCCGCCCGATTTAAGACCAATAATGCTCCTTTTTGTCCGGCAACCGCTGTCGGATCGAGCGAAATCTGCTGTCCGGTCAAATTCGGACGGAAATTTCCGTAATAACCGGCGACATCCAGAATTTGAGTGCTGATAGGTGAAAAGACGACAATCGGAGTTCCCGATTGATAACGGAAAACGCCGCCGACTTGAAATCCGCCGACCAAAATATCTAAAGCCCGATTTTTATTGAGAAATTTTCTACCTTTGCCAAACGGCAATTCCGCAATAAAGTTGGTTACAAAAGCGTGCGGCGGATTGTTCGGCGAAATGGATTTGAGCGATTCCGTATCAAACGGATTTTGCAGCACACCGCCAATCGGCGAACCACCGAACAAATCTTCCGAAGCGTTGGTGAATAATCTGGAGAAAGTATAATTTGCTCCGAATTGAATTCCCTGCGCGAATCGCCGCTGTAACTTTATTTGCAGCGAATTGTAACTGCTTTCTCCGTCGTGTTCAAGAAAATTAATAATTCGCTGATATTGCGGAAACGGTCTTAACGCTTGAGCGACTGAACCGTTAAAGCCCGGATAAACCGCATTTCCGTTTGCCGGAAGTGTAATTCCGACGCTTGAAGCAAAAGCACGTTGTGCCGGAGTTACATCGTTAATTCTCGTATCTCTCAGAAATGGCAATCCAAGTTTCAGAGCATCGAACGGCAGAGCGTTAATTCTTTGAAAATTAGACCGCAAACGATCATCACGATGTCCGATATAACCGGCGGAAATCACGAATTTATACGGCAGTTCGCGCTGAACGTCAATGCTGTATTGCAAAGTGCGTCCCGTGCGAAAATCTCTGATAAAATAATTTATGTCGTCGCCCGCGCCGACAAATTGACCGTTCGGATCAACCGCCGGAATACTCGGAAAAGTAGATAAAAAATTAGCGGCGTTGCGTCCGTTCGGCAAATAAGTCCTGCCGCCGTTATAACCCTGCAAACCGTCGCCGCCGCCGCCACCGTTGTTATCTCCGTAGAAAATCGGTGAATAATACAGTCCGATACCGGCGCGAACGACGGTTTTTTCGTTCAGCGCGTAAGCCGCGCCGATTCTCGGACCGATATTGGTTTTGTCGTTATTGGCGAGAGTTTTTGGAGATGCCGGCAAACCGCCTTGACCGTCTGCGCCGATAATTGCTCCGAGTCTGCCGCCCGCTGCCGGATTTGGCACGGTCGGATCAAATGTGCGATAACGATTTTGTTCCTCGCTTCGCAGTCCCGGCAAATCGTAACGCAACCCCAGATTTAACGTCAACTTTCGTGTCGCCTTAATGTCATCCTGAACAAAATAGCTTTGCGTCAATTGCCGGAATGTCGGTTCAATCGAGTTATTAAAATTAAAGGCAAATTCAGTTGCGCCGGTGATTAAACTGGCAATCGGATAGCCGCCGTCTGGGTCGGAATCGCTCGCCGTCTGGTCGTTGCGAAAATTGAAAGTGCCTCCCGGGTCAATTTTTTGAAAGACGTTAAAAATATCGTATCGGAACGAACCGCCGAATTTCAGCGTCTGCTTGCCGCGCACTAAAGTTACAAAGTCGCTGAGGTCAATTGATTTTTGACGAATATGGTCGGTAAAAAATGTCGAACCGATGTCTTGAAAAGCCCGCGGATCAATTGATGTGACGAAATTACCGTAGCCCGGAAAACCGACACGCGGAAATGCCGTGTTCTGCGTCGAACCAACCGGAATTCCGAGCGACGAAGTATTAAACGGGACGCTCGTATTGCGGTTGAAAACATTAAAAAAGTTATAACCGATATTAAAATGATTGAGCGTATTGGCGTTAAGCGTGTAATCGTGCTGACCGCGCAGAATATCCGAATAAAAGTCCTGATTATAGACTCCTTGATTAGTAATCGGCAGCGGAAAACGCGGAAAGCCGATAAGTCGGCTTTGATTGCGCCGCGAATAGCTCAACGTCAGACGTTGCTTTTCAGTCAGCACAAAATCGGTTTTGCCGGTAAATTGATTCATATCGAGAGGGCTGACGGCGGAAGTTTGATAGTTGTGATAAACACCCGCACCCGAAATATTCGGCAGCGGAAACGCCTGCAAAATCGCCAGTCCCGCCGGATCAATCAACCGACGACCGTTGACTATATTATTATTTAAGTCAAGCCGATTGCCGGGAATCGCCTGCCGAACATTTGACGGAACGCGCGGATCATAAATTCTTATTCCATTGGGAAATGGCTGGAAGCCGTTTGGAAATCGAAAGTTAAGAATATACGGATCAGTCAACAGTTCGCCGAAATCGCCCGTTCTCATTCGCGCCGTCGGCACGGTAACAACCACATTTTCACCTTGCCGGAAACGATAGCCTTCGTAGTTGAAAAAGAAAAAGGCTTTGTTCCGGTAAAGTTTCGCCACCGGTCCGCCTTCGCCGAAACTTAGAAACGGAATCGGACCGCCGATGTTAAAACCGTAATCGTTTTGATTATCGCGTCCGCGCGGCAAGCCGTTCGGATTTGCCGCATTAATTGAAGTTTTATTCGTGAATGAATTGGCATTAAATACTTCGTTTTGCAGCAAATCGTAACCTTCACCGTGAAAATCGTTAGTGCCTGATTTTAAGGTAAAGTTGATAACGCCGCCCGACGAATTGCCGAATTCCGCCGAAAAGGAACTGGTCGAAACCGTAAATTCCTTGTAAGCGTTCGGACCCGGCGCGACTTCGGTAAAAAATGTGCCGTTTTGCTGGCGGCGAACGCTCGCTCCGTCAATCAAAATCTCCGTGCCGCCGGCTTGTCCGCCGTCAATCTTGAATCGTGAAGCGTTTGAAGTTCCGCCCGCCGCGCCGTTGCCGTCGCCGGCGGCGTTGACGCTGCTGTCCAAAAAGATAAATGCCAGCGGCGTGCGTCCGGCGTTTCCGGCGGTAACGATTAACGGCAATTCTTTAACCTGCTGCTCGGTAACATTCGTCTGCCGCGTCGGAGTGTCGGCGTTCAACGCTTCAGCTTCAGCGTTAACCGTAACTTCATTCGTTATTTGTCCGACTTCCAATTTGATATTGAGCGTGTGAGAAACCTGCACGGCAACCTTAAAATCCGTAATTGTAGATTTTTGAAAACCCGCAGCTTCGACGGTTATTGTA
>CBDCIX010000002.1:0-53162 GCA_965217575.1 Pyrinomonadaceae bacterium
CGATGAAAATGTCGGGAAAACCGTCGTTGTTGTAATCGCCGACGGCAACGCCCATTCCCCAACGCTCGTTTGAAACGCCCGCTTTTTCGGTTACGTCTTCAAATTTCCAGTTTCCCAAATTGTGATAAAGCGCGGATTTCGGCGGTTTTTCCCCGCCGAGTTCGGCGTTGATCGTCGAACCGTTGAGCAGAAAAATGTCCGGTTTGCCGTCGTTGTCGTAATCTAAAACGGCGACGGTGCAGGCAGTTGTTTCGATGATGTAATTTTTTTCTTTGCCGCCCGAAACGCATCGAAAGTTTTTCAAAGCCGTGTTTGCCGTCACATCTTCAAAAACTTTGGCGGCTTTTTCGTCAACGATTCCGGTCGTCCGCCGCGACGTATAAATTTTCGCCTCGCCGGTGGAAACGCCGCCCATTTGATTTTCCTGCGCGAAAACAGCAGTAAAAACACCGGATATTAAAATTGCCGAGAATAAAAAACTTTTTTTGCGTAACATAAATCTTTACTTTTCTTTGACCTGATGATAACGGTCAATTTCCGGCTTGTCCAAAATCTGAATCGTGCCGCTCGTCCAGCGAATTTCGATAGATTTGACCGACGAAGTTTCGCCTAAACCGACCAAAATCCGCGAATCGTTTGCCGACAAATAACTGCCCGCGCTGCTCACATCGAAAAACTGTTTTTTGCCCGCCGCGTCAGTAACGATAATCCGCGAGCCTTCGCCGTTTGCCGCGCTTTTCGCGCCGCGCAAATCAATGCCGATCCAGTGATTTTTCGTGCCGTTGTTGCCTAAAATTACGGGCGTTCCGTCGTTTTGCGCGATGACGACATCAATTTGTCCGTCGTTATTCAAATCGCCGATTGCCATTCCGCGAGCCGCTAAATCTTTGTGAAACGCTTCGCCCGCCGCGAACGAAATATTTTGAAATCCTTTCGGCGTATTTCGCATTAAAAGCGGCGTTTGTTTGTATTTCAAAAACGAAGTCGTCTTTTCAATCGTGTCTAAAACGTGGCTTTGCGCGACGAAAACATCGCGCCGTCCGTCGTTGTCGGCATCGAGGAATTTTATTCCCCAACCCGCGCCCAGAATTGTAATTTGCGCGATGCCGCTCGTCTGCGTTACATAATCAAACGCCGAATCGCCGATGTTGCGGTAAAGCGGATACGTCTCGTTTGACAGCGCGGTGATAATCACGTCCTGTTTGCCGTCGCCGTCGTAATCGGCGGCATCAACGCCCATTCCGGCAAAACGTCCGCCTTTGTCATTGTAGGCGATGCCGGCGGTTAAAGCCGTGTTTTCAAACGTGCCGTCGCCGTTATTGTGAAAAAGCTGCTGTTCCGCATTGTCGTTGGCGACGAAAATATCAGTCCAGCCGTCGTCATCAAAATCGGCGAACGCCGCGCCGAGAGCTTTGCCTTTATTTTTGGCGATTCCCGATTTTTCGCTTGAGTCTTCAAACGTGCCGTCCGCTTTTTGATGAAAAAGCAGCGACGAGGCGGCTGGAAAATTATCTGGATGACAATAAGCCCGATAGCCGGGACGCGAGTCGCCGCAAAAGACCGCTCCTTTTTCAAAATCCCAATCGGCATACCGCGCGACGAACAAATCGAGCCGTCCGTCTTTGTCGTAATCTAAAAATCCCGCGCTCGCCGCCCAGCCGTCAATTTTCAAACCGACTTTTTTCGTCGCGTCGGTGAAAGTTCCGTCGCCGTTGTTGTGATAGAGAATCGCGCCGCCGTAAAAGGTTGCAAACAAATCGGAAAATCCGTCGCGGTCGTAATCGCCGACCGCCGCGCCGAAACCGTAACCCGCGCCTTTTACGCCCGCTTTTTCCGTTACGTCTTCAAACCTGCCGTCCGGTTTTTGATGATACAGCCGGTTCCAAAATTTCGCGTCCGATTTGTCGGGCATTTTTCCCTTCGGCATTTTTTCATCAATCAATGCGCCGTTGGTAAAATAAACGTCGAGCCGCCCGTCGTTGTCGTAATCAATCAACGCCACGCCCGCGCCCATCGTCTCCGGCAGATATTTTGAAGCGGTCGGCGAAGCGCGATGTTGAAAATTGATTTTCGTCTGCGCGGTAATGTCCGTAAATTTTACGGGCGAAGGAAATTGCGCGGCGGTTGCGGCGGGACGTTTTATTTCTTCGACGGCGTAGGATTTGCCCGTCGGCGGCTGCGCGAAGACGGCAGCCGCCGAGCAAATTTGGATGAGCAGAATTAAACGGAAAATTAACTTCATTTTGCGGACGGAATTTATTTAACTGAAGCCTGTGCGTAATTAAAATGCGGAGCGGACTGGAGCGCAATCCGTCCCGGTTGCAATGCCGTTGAAAAACGGCAAAGATGCTTGATTATCTGCAAGTTTAAAGCTGTCGAGACGCTTTTTTCGCGCTTTCGCGCTCATAGCAACCGGGACGGATTGCGCTCCAGTCTGTCGAATTACGCATAGGCTTCATTTAATCGGCAGCTTCAACAATTTGACGAAAATGATTATTTTTTACTTCGGCGATTTGTCAAAAAGAAAACAACTCCCGATATGATTTTCCATCAACAGCTTACGATGCGAAAAACATTTTACGGTTTGCTCATTTGAGAACGCGATTTGCCTGACGCTGGCGCAGAAGTTGATCGGCGACCACGCCGATTAAAATGACCGCGCCCATTACGGCGAAATTCAACGACGACGGAATGCCGAGCAGATTAACGAGGTTTTGCAAAACCTGAAGCAGTGCCGTGCCGATTAAAATACCGATGATCGAACCTTCGCCGCCGCGCAGAGAACAGCCGCCTAAAACCGCCGCGGCGATGCCGTAGAGTTCGTAAAAATTTCCGTGCGATGAAGGCGAAATGGAATTTGTGTAAAAGGCGAGCAAAATTCCGGCGATTCCGGCGAGAAGTCCCGACAAAACATACGCGCTGGCGATAATCCGATCCGAATTGATGCCCGAATAACGAGCCGCCGTTTCGTTGCGCCCGACGGCGTAAAGATAACGCCCGTAAATCGAACGATGAAGAACGATCCACATTATGACGGAAATAACGATTAAAATAATAAACGGTGTCGGCACGCCGAAAAGACTGCCCGTTGCCAAATTTTGCAGCGTTCCGAAGCCTTCCGCGCTGCCGAATCCTTTCGTTTCGTCGCCGGCGACGAACCGCGCCAAACCGCGATAAAAAAGCAGACCGCACAGAGTTACAATGAACGGCTGAATTTTGATTTTGGTAATCAGAACGCCGTTGATAAAACCGAGAAAAGTCGTGATTCCGACGACGGCTAACACGGCGACAATGGACGGAAGATGCCATTGGACGAGAAAAATCGAAAGCAGAACGCCGAGCAGCGCGAACACCGAACCGACCGACAAATCAATGCCGCCCGTGATAATTACAATCCCCAAACCGATGCTGAAAATGC
This sequence comes from Pyrinomonadaceae bacterium, assembly GCA_965217575.1. Taxonomy (GTDB): domain Bacteria; phylum Acidobacteriota; class Blastocatellia; order Pyrinomonadales; family Pyrinomonadaceae. The sequence continues at coordinate 3,419 of CBDCIX010000002.1, forward strand.
CGTAAATGCCGATCAGCCGCGCCAGATTTTGCAAATTCGCCGAAGCCAGAAAACTCGGATTGAGAATCGCCAAAACGACGCACAATAAAACGAGCAAAATAAATGTTCCCAATTCTTTTTTCATAAAAGTTCAAAGTTCAAAGTTTCAAGTTCAAGGTTTAGTTGTCAACTTTGAACCTTGAACTTGAAACGCTTGAGATGACGTGGGGCGAAACCGCCACCGCGCAACTTAAAGTTTGACTGACAACGCGATAACAAAGTCGCTGCCCGCGCCCTCACGTCCATTGATTTGTTCGGCGTATTTTACGCGGCAATCTCTACATATTCCACCTGAATATTCGGCTCTGGAATTGGAAGACCGTCCTCGCGCATTCCGCGCAAATGAAACTCAATCGCTTCTCGGATTTCCCGCTCTGTTTCTTCAACTGTTTGTCCGGTCGCCACACAGCCCAACAAATCCGGCACGTATGCGGCGTAGTTGTTTTCAGCTTTTTCAATCACAATAGCGTAACGCATCTTTAGAATCTCCTTAGTTTTTCAGTCCGGCTTGGCGCAAGATACTGTTTAACGTGCCAATCGGCAAATCATTATTCGGCTTTCCCGGAACTGTAACGCGCCCTTTCTTCGTCGGATGTTTGAACTGACGATGACTGCCTTCAGTGGCGACCAGATACCAGCCGTCGTTATTGAGCAGTTTGAGGATGTCGCGCACCTTCATTGGGCTAACTTAACTTTTGTGTGAGCAAGAGTCAAGTAAATAAATACGCCGAACTTTGAACTAATTCAACCCGACGGCGAACTTCATAACCGCTTCTTCGGTCGCTTCGCCGCGTTCCAAAATTCCGGTGATCGCGCCTTCGTGCATCACGGCGATGCGGTCGCTTTCGCTCAAAACTTCTTCCATATCCGAGGAAATCATCACGATTGCCACGCCGCTTTCCGCCAGATTTCGCATCAGTTGGTAAATTTCAGCTTTCGCTCCGACATCAATCCCGCGCGTCGGTTCATCAAAAATCAACAGCCGCGGATTGAGCGACAGCCACTTCGCCAACACGACTTTCTGCTGATTTCCGCCGCTCAGATTTCCGGCTTTCGATTCTATCGAAGGAGCTTTGACATTGAGTTTCTCGCACATTTCTTTGGAAATACTCGCTTCCGAATTTTTATTGACGAGTCCGGCGGAAGAATAAAGCCGGAGCGCGGGCAGCGTGATATTTTCACGAATCGGAACTTCTAAAATCAAGCCGGAGTTGCGGCGGTCTTCGGGAATCAGATAAATTCCGTGATTGATGGCATCACGCGCCGAAGAGACGGTAATCAATTTTCCGTCAAGAAAAACCGTGCCGGAAAGCGATGAATCAACGCCGAAAATCGCCTGCGCCGCGTCCGAACGACCCGCGCCGACGAGTCCGGCAAAACCCAAAATCTCGCCTTTTCGCACGTTAAACGAAATCGTTTGGCGCGGATAACGCTTGGTTTTCAAATTTTCCACCCGAACGTAATCGGCTTTGTCTATTTCGTTCAATGGTTTATTTACGCGCTCGATGTCGCGCCCGACCATCAATCTGACAATCGCGTCGCGGCTGATCTCTTCGCGTTCTAAAACTCCGGCGTTTTTGCCGTCACGCAAAACAACCACGCGGTCGGCGATCTGCTTGATTTCGCCCAGACGGTGCGAAATATAAATGATGCTTACGCCTTGATTTTGCAGTTCTTTGACGACTTTCAAAAGCTGTTCGGTTTCGGTCAGCGTCAAACTCGAAGTCGGCTCGTCCATTATCAAAATGCGGGCATTCAGTGACAAGGCTTTGGCGATTTCAACCATCTGCTGCCGCGCGATGGACAGTTCGCGCAGCGGCGTGGCGGCGGGAATATCCAAGCCGAGCCGTTTCAGATAAACTTCCGTGTCGCGGTTCAATTTCGCACGGTCAACCAAAAAGCCGAAAGTTCGCGGTTCGCGCCCCAAAAAGACGTTTTCGGCGATTGTCAGATTATCCAAAACATTCAATTCCTGATGGACAAACCCGATATTATTCGCGCTCGCGTCGGAAACTGAACGAATCGCCGTTTCGCGTCCGTTGATAAAAATCGCGCCGCCGTCCGGTTGATAAACGCCGCCCAAGATTTTCATCAAGGTTGATTTTCCCGCCCCGTTTTCACCGGCGAGCGCGACGACTTCGCCTTCGGCAACGGCGAAATCAACCGCATCCAAGGCGATCACGCCCGGAAAACGCTTGCCGATTTTTTCCATTTTGAGGATCGGTTGTTTCATAAAATCACATTGACCGCCAAAACCGCCGGTTAAACTGTTAACTTCTGCCGCGAAGCCCGTTGATTTTTTTTTGAAATTCATCAACGTCGTTTTGCTTGATAATCAGCGTGGGGACGTTAATTTGTTTGTTCGCCGGAATTACGGATTTGTCGCCGCTCAAAACTTTCGCCATAATTATCACGGATTGATAGCCGAACTCGAACGGCTGCTGGACGACGGTGGCGAAAATCGAGCCTTCTTTGACACCGGCGAGCGTTTCGTCTTCCTCGTCAAAAGCGATAATTTTCACCTGTCCGGTTTTATTTGCTTCTTTGACGGCGTTCAAAATCGCCGGACCGTTGTAACTCCACAAACCGACCATCGCCGCAATGTCCGGGTATTTGACGAGCGTATCGGCGGCGTTCGATTTGGCGCGGGCGCGGTCGGTGTCATCGGTTCGCGTATCAACAATTTCGATGTTCGAGCCTTGCAGAGCTTCCTTGATTCCTTGGGCGCGTTCGGCGGCGTTGCGCGCGTCTTTTTTGCCGACGAAAAGCATAATTTTGCCGCCGTTCGGAATCGCTTCCTTGATTAATTCACCGGCTTGTTTTCCGGCGGCGACGTTATCAGTTCCGACGTACACCGCGCGGTCGCTGGTCGGCGCGTCCGAATCCTGCGTAACGACGAGCGCTTTTTTTGACGTTTCGTTGATTAATTCGACTTGATTTTCAGGATCAACCGGCGACATCGCAATGCCGTTCACGCCCGTCGAGAGCAGATCGTCAATAATTCGTTTTTGCTCGGCGGCGGTTCCTTCGCCCGGAATTTTGAATTCAACCGTCACGTTATCAAGTTCGTTATCGGCTTTTTCGACACCTTTTCTGGCAATCGTCCAGAAATCCGAAGCGTTGTTGGTGACAAACGCCAGTTTAAGATTTTTAGCGTCAACTGCGCCCGGCGCGGTATTGCCGCTTGCGGTTTGATTCGGCTTATCACAAGACAGCGCGAAAGCCGTTAAAACAATACACAAAAGCACACAAATGGTGCGAAAATTTCTCATAATTGACTCCTTTGAACTTAGTTCTAAATTTTGAATTTCTAACAAAAATTAAATCTTATTCTTCAGACCGTTCTGCTGTGAAATTCTTTTCAAAAAATTGTTCGGATATTTCCGATGATTTTACCACAATTCATCAAAGTAAATGAGTTAAAAACTCTGTTCGATAAATCCGGCTCATTCAACTCAATCAACTTTTTCCAAACCGTGTTTTTTGAAAAAGTCCCGAATCGCGGCATACGCTTTTACGGTATCCTGACGGCTGAAACCGCCGTGTTTTCCGCCTTTTATCGTCATCAGTTGATTGTCAACTCCGGCTTTGTCGAGCGCGTTTTTCAAATTTACGGCTTGCGAGTAAGGAACTAGATCATCTGAATCGCCGTGAATCGTCATAATCGGCGGAGTGTCGCTTCGGACGTTAGAAAGCGGCGAAATTTGCTGTGCCAACGCCTGACGATTCGGCAGACTTCCGAACCATTCAATCGCATAATGTTTAGCGTTTGCGCCGGTAAGAATATCGTTTAAGTCGGTGATTCCAAACCAGTTGACGATTGCCGCGACTTTCATCGGCGGTTCGATTCCTTTCGTCCAGCGAACGGAATTATCGGTCGGACAGCCGTGATCGAATTCCGAGTTTTCGGGCAGCATTCCGGTTATCAAAGCCAAATGTCCGCCCGCCGAAAAGCCCGTCAAAACGATTTTTGAAGTGTCGAATTTGTAATCGGCAGCGTGATTATAAACCCAGCGCAGAGCGCAGCGCGTGTCCTCGACAGCCGCCGGAGCGAGCGAATTTTTCGCCAGCCGGTATTCGACATTGACGACCGACCAACCCATCGCCAAATACGGCAAAATCAGCAAAACATCCTGCTCTTTTCTGCCTTCCACCCAGCCGCCGCCGTGTATGAACAAAATTGTCGGTTTTGACTTTTGACGATTGCGCGGCAAATACAAATCGAGTTTTATCTCCGAATCGTTCGCCGTCTGATACGTAATGTTCGGAATCGTTTCGTATTCGCTGCCGACGTAATCAACCCAGTTTTCGGGAGTTTGCGCCTTTGCAAAGATTGCCGACGCAGCTAAAACAATAAATAGATACGTCAATTTGGTGTAAGTTTTTTCCATAAAATTTTAATTCGGCTCAACTCTGATCCAATCAAATTTCGCGTCTGCTTTTGGCGATTTTCCCTCATAGACAAGCGCGATTCGCCCGCCTTTAACAAATTTCCCGTCAACCGTTTCGCCCAGTTTCCGCCAGCTTTTGCCGCCGTCGGTGCTGAAAAGGAAATCGTAATTTGCCATATTTTCGGCTTTGATTTTCAACTGAACTTCTTCTAAACTTTCGGTTAAATCAACGCTCGAAAGTGTTTTTTTACCGCCTTTTGTTGTTTTCCGAACAACGATCTTTCCGCCGCCGATGCCGATTCCGAGCGCATTTCCGCGCCAATCATAAACGAAAATTCCGGCGAATTCATCCGTTTTTATTTTGTCGAAATTTATTTTCGCCGCCGCCGAATAATCGCCCGAAACCGTTCTTTCGGCAATTACGACTTCGTTTGTGTTTTTATTTGGCTGTGTTTTTGCCGGCGCGAGCTTTAAAAAACCGTCTGAAATTTCGGCGAAATCATAATCCGAAATCGAATGCGTCCACTGCGCGGAAAGTTTGTTTTCATCGAATTCGTCGCTCGAATTGGCGAAAATTGATTGCTGTTCCGTATTTTTAAAAGGCGTTTTGGCGGAATTTGACGCGCCTTTTCCGTCGTTTACCGTCGCCCAGCCGTCTTTAAATTTCACTTCGTCAAGCAGAGCCTCGCGCCCGATTTTAAAACCGAGCGGACTTTTTCGATAAGCGTGATGAAGCAAAAACCAGCGATTATCGGGTGTTTCGACAATCGAACCGTGTCCCGGACACTGCCAAATTTCATTTCCGGCTAAAATCGGATTCGCCGGATTTTTTTCCCAATTCCCCAAAAGCGTGCGGGAACGCGCCACGCCGAGCGCGTAATCGCATTGTTCGCCGCAACAGCCGTTTCCCGAATAAAACATATAAAACCAGCCGTCGCGCCGAACGAGAAACGAACCTTCGACCACGCCGCCTTCCCACGGTTCGGTGTTGCGAAAAAGTCTGTGCGGTTTTCCTAAAAGGCGCGTGCCGCTTTCATCCAACTGCTGTGCGTAAATCCACGTCGGCTGCTGCCGGTCGTTGCCGTCTTCCTTCCAGATTAAAAAAGGTTTCCCGTTTTCATCGCGCACAAAATCCGCGTCAATCGAACCCATTGCCTGACAAACGAGCGTTCCTTTGTCCGTATAAGGTCCTTCGGGTTTTTCGGCGACGGCGACGGCGACGCAGAGCGTTCCTTTATTTTTAATTCCTTCAAAACGCCGCGCCGTGTAATAAACAAAATATCTGCCTTTGTCGGCGACAATTTCAGGCGCCCAGAAATCACCCTTTGTCCATTTCGGTTTTTGATAAAAAACCGCGCCGACGATTTTCCAATTAACCAAATCTTTTGAATGCAAAATCGGAAAATGCGGCGACCAGCCGCCCGTCGTCGCCGTCGCGTAATAATCAGTTCCGACTCGAATCACCGACGGATCGGGAAAATCGCCCGGAATCACCGGATTTGTATAAGTTTGCGCCGGAGTTTGAATAAAACAGAGAAAAATTAAACACAGGTTTGCACAGATAAATATTAATTTTTTAAGATTTTGGAACTTGAAACCGTGAGTCTTAAAACTTGAATTCCATTTGTGTTTATTTGTGCAGATCCGTGTTTTCATCTTTTAATTTATTTCTGTAATTTACTAAGCTAAAACCATTTGCAGGCGCGTTACCGACGACGGCGGAAAAGTGAATTTGAGCGGCGATTTGACATCGAAAGGCGCGTCTTTCGGCATCACGGCATTCGGTTTTTCAAACGTATTGTGCGCGTGGATTTCGCCCGACAAAATTCGCGCCGTGCCGCTTAAAACCTTCGCTCCGCGCAGATTGATTTCCGCTTCCGGCGCGTCCGTGATGTGCGGATTCGTAACCGTCAAAGTCAAGGTTTTTCCGTTTATCGTCGCCGCGCCGTTTAATCCGGTCAAAGTCGAAGGTTGTTCGTTGCGCGAATAAGGAATCGGCTCGACGAAGAATTCCGCGCGCACGGCATCCGCGCCGATATGCGGCGTGTGCAGATCAAAAACGTGATAATTCGGAGTCATCAAAAATTTGTCTTCGTAAGCCAAAAACAGCGAATGCAGACAGTTGACGAGCTGCGCGGCGTTTGCCATCGCCACTTTGTCGGAATTACGAATAAATGTATCCAAAGTAATGCCGGAGACGAGCGCGTCCCGAATCGTCGCCTGCTGACTGTAAGCGTAATTGTCGCCGATTTCCGTCCCGGAATGATGCCACGAACCCCACTCGTCAACGACGCATTTCGTTTTATGAGCGCGGTCGTATTCGCCCATAATCCGCCAGTTTTCGCGCAAAAGTCCATCCATTTTGTTCGCTTCCTGAAGCAGATTGTAATACTGTTCGTCGTCGAAATTCACCGCGTCCGATTTGCCCTTGACCCAATCGTTCGTGCGTCCGCCCGAAGCGTTCCACGTATAATAATGAATTGACCAGCCCCACATCCGGTCGAAAACCCAGTTGCCTTTTTCCGCCGATTTAGCGAAAAATTTCTGCGTCCAGTTGTAATCTTCGCCGTTCGCGCCCGATCCGATAAACTTGAGCGGCAAACCGTAATTCGGCACACTCGACGTAAAACGGCGAAATTCGGGCGCGTATTCTTCCGGCAAAAAGTCCCCGCCGCAGCCCCACGATTCATTTCCGACACCCCAGTATTTGACGTTGAACGGTTCTTTGCTGCCGAATTCGCCGGTCGCCCGCAGTTTCGCGCCGGTCGTCGAATTGGCGGGCGAGTTGCAGTATTCAACCCATTCGTAAAAATCATTCGCGCCAAGACCGCGCAGATTCGCCGCCAAATAAGGTTCTGCGCTGATCAGATCACAGAATTTCATAAATTCATTGGTGCCGAAAGTGTTCGGTTCAAAGCGCGAAGGCGAATTCGCGCTCTGCTTCATCTGCGGATCGTTGCTCCAAAAATTCGTCCGCGTCGGACGGCTCGCCCGCGGTCCCACGCCGTCGCGCCAATTATAAGAATCGGCGAAACAGCCGCCCGGATAACGCGCGTTCGGCGGCTTGATTTTCTTGAGCGCGTCAACCAGTTCGGCGCGGATGCCTTTGTAATTTCTGACTTTCGATTTTTCGCCGACCCAGATGCCGTCATACACCACGCCGCCGAGATGTTCGACGAAATGCCCGTAAATGTTTGGGCTGACCGTGCCGATTTTTTCGTTTAATAAAATCTCAATGCGCGGCGCGCCGGAACGGGTTGTTTGCGCCAATGTTTTCCCGCCGAACAAAGCTAAAGCCGCCGCTCCCGTCATCGCTCCCTTTAGAAAATCCCTTCTTTTGACGTTCATAATTTTTGTGTTTTTCGAGTTTAATTTTACCGAACGATTAAAAACCGGCTTCATCAAAAATAATTTCAGAAGCTCCGTCGCTCGGTTCGACGCGGAAAATTTCCGCCTGCCGTCCGGTTTTTTGCTTGTATTGACGACCGAGACATTCGATAAAATCCGCGCTTTTTTCGCGCCGCACCAGATTTATCGTGCAGCCGCCGAAACCGCCGCCGGTCATTCGCGCTCCATACACGCCGTCAAAATTTTCAGCCAGCGAAACCAGCAAATCGAGTTCGTCGCAGCTCACCTCAAAATCATCGCGGAGGCTGGCGTGCGACTGGCTCATCAGCCGTCCGGCGGTTGTCAGATCGCCTTTTTCAAAAGCCTCAGCCGCTTCCAAAGTGCGCCTGTTTTCCGTGATTATATGGCGGCAGCGGCGGCGAATGTTTTCGGGCAAATTAGACTTGTAACGCTCAAAATCCTCCAATTTTACGTCGCGCAAAGCGGCGATTTCGGGCAGATATTCTCTGAGAATCGCTGCGCCTTTTTCGCATTCGGCGCGGCGCGTGTTGTATTCGCTCGATGCGAGCGCGTGATTTACACCCGAATTGCAGACGACGATTTCCGTATCCGACAAATCAAGCCGGATCGGAGTTGATTCGAGGCTGCGGCAGTCAATCAAAAGCGCGTGTCCGGCTTTGCCGAACGCCGAAACGAACTGATCCATAATTCCGCTTTTCGTGCCGACGTATTCGTGTTCGGCGGCTTGTCCGGCGAGCGCGAGTTCGAGCCGGTCGAGTTCGCCTTCGTTGATGCGGATCAGCGCGAAACCGACGGCGATTTCGAGCGCGGCGGACGACGAAAGCCCCGCGCCGACCGGAACGTCGGAATCTATCAACAAATTCGCTCCGCCGATTTCAAATCCTCTTTCGCGCAACACACGGACGATGCCTTCGACGTAATTCACCCATTCGCCTTTTTTTCGATTCCCGTTTCCGTTCATCAGGTTTAAGATTTTGAGTTCATCAAAATTGCGCGAATAAACCTCGATATTTTCGTCTTCGCGGCGTTTTGCCGCCACGGTTGCCGCGAAATTTAAAGCCATCGGCAACACGAAACCTTCATTGTAATCGGTGTGTTCGCCAATTAAATTGACTCTGCCGGGAGCGCGAAAAAACTGCGGCTTCGCGCCCGCCCACATTTCGCCGAACTTATTTGTCAGCCGTTCAATCAAAGGTTTTTCGCCGCTCTCAATCATCAAATCTTCTGTTTATAGGTAAATAGACAAAATAATTTTTGCAATGGAACGCGGACACTCTTGTCCGCCAACCAAGCGCAACGACGTTTGCGGCGTTAAACCTGTTACGCCGACTAGAGTAATAGCGGCGGACAGGAGTGTCCGCGCTCCGGGACTGCGTTAAAATTATTTTGTCCACTTACTTAATGCAATAAATCTTTACTTTTGCCCTTTGCCTTCACCCTTTTGCCTTTCCACTGAGCCGCGCCGTTGATTCCCGAATCACCAATTTTGTGCCGACGCGCCGTTCCGTGCCGATTTCCGTTTTGCCGTCAATCAGTTCAATCAGGGAATCGAAGGCGTATTCGGCGACTTTGACGCGCGAGATATTGACGGTCGTCAGCGGCGGATCGGTTGATTCCGCCAGCACGATGTCGTCGAAACCGATCAGAGACATATCCTGCGGCACGCGCAAACCGCGATTTCGCAACGCTTGCAGTGCGCCGATGGCGGTCAAATCGTTTGAGGCAAGCACGGCGGTCGGCATCTCTTTGAGGTCGAGCAGACGATTCATCGCCGCTTTGCCGCCGCTGATTTTGTGATCGCCCGTCGTCACCAATTCTTTTTTTTCGATAATTCCCTGCTGCTGCAAAAATTTCAAAAACGCCGAACGCCGGATTCGCGCCGATTTCAAATCGAGCGGACCGCTGATAAACCCGATGCGGCGATGTCCGAGTTCGAGCAGATAATTGACCGCTTCGCTGATGCCCTGTTCGTAATCAATCTGGATGTTGCTGACGTTTTCCCGAACTTCGCCCGTGTCCAAAAAAACCATCGGAATGCCGCGCGTCGAAAGTTCGTCAATCAACATCTGATCCATCTCCGAAGTCATCACCGCCACGCCGTCCACGCGCCGTTCGATCAAACTCCGCACACGCTGCGCCGTCCGCGCCGCTTCGTAATTGGTATTCGCCGTGATGATTTCATAGCCTTGTTCAACCGCGCACTCTTCAAAACTTTTGACCAGTTCGGGAAAAAACGGGTTGACAATATCCGAAACGATCAAACCGAGCAATAGACTCCGCCCGGAAGCCAGACCGCGGGCGTTGATGTTCGGATAATAACCGAGTTCTTCAATGGCGCGCCAAACTTTATCCGCCGTTTCCGGGCTGATATACGAAGTTTTGTTAATCAGCCGCGATACGGTAGCCGTAGAAACTTTAGCGTGTTCGGCGACTTTTTTAATGTTCATATCGAAATTATCCGCACAAATTCCGCCATCTTTCAAATCCTGAATGCAAAAGTTTTATTTAACAGGATTGTCAGGATATTTTTTGGGATTTTTATGATTTAATAATTTTGATGCGATTAAAAAATTTCTGCTTATCCTGCTCATCCTGCCCATCCTGTTAAATTGCCTTCGCCGTCGAAATTATTTCTGCTCCGGTGTAATCACGCTGACCATCTCCCATTCGTCTTTCGACGTGCCGTAACCGTAGAGCATCACGCGAAAAGTCGCGGGCAGATTTTTGATGGTTTTCTTTAATCCGACTTCGCCGTTGAGCATAAAAAAGTAATCGTCGCCGCGCCGACCGATGCCGAGCGTCGGCGTTTTTTCCTTCGTGCCGAGTTTGTTGCCGTCGAGCCGTTCGCTTTTGCCGTCGCGCATCAGCCACGCTTCGAGCCGCCCGTCGGAATTCAAAATCCATTCGAGCCGGTTGACTCCGGTGTTGTCGAACAAAACCGCCAGCACCGCGTTGCCCGTCGGCGTTCCCGAATCATTGCTCAAACCGGCGGCGAGGTTGGCGATTTTCGCGCTGACGACGAATTTATCCGCCGTGAACGACTGCACCGAACGCACGCCCGAACGCGAACCGTTCGAGCCGTTGGTCATCAATTTCCCGTTCGCCACTTTGATCGTGCCGCCGCCTTCGAGCGAATGCTGCTCCCATTTATCATCGAGTGCCGTGCCGTCAAATTCTTCTTTCTGTTCGGTCAATGCCGGCTGCATCGGTTTCGTCTGCGCCGTCGGCGTTGTTGTTTGTGTCGGCGAAGTCGGCGTTTGCTGTGCGCCGCACCAAATTGTGCCGCCGAGCATTAAAGCTAAACTGCCGCTCAACAATTTGAAATTTTTCATCGTTTTACTCCTTGTTTAATCGCACGATTGTTTCGTGCGCCTTTCCGCGTTTATTGACCGGACGGATTTTTCATCGCGCTCCCCGCCGGAATCGGATAACCGAAGTCGGGCGTGCCGTCGGCGTTCCAGACGAATTTTTGAGCGCGGGCGCGTCGTCCGCGATAAGTATATTCGCCCGATTCTTTGCCGTGATAGACGATCCAGTCTTCGCGTCCGTCGGGCGATTTGAAAAAACCGTTGTGTCCGGGACCGAACACGCTGCCGCTTGCGCTTTCATACTGCGAAAAAACTGCTCGCGGCGATTTTTTCCAGTTCGCCGGATTCAGCGGATTATCGCCGGAAAGCGTTAGCATTCCGAGCGCGTAATCGGGCGTTCCGGTGTCGGATGCCGAGTAAATCAAAAAAGTTTTCCCGCCGTGCTGCAAAATTTCCGGTGCTTCGTTGATCGGGTAACGCACTTTTTCCCAATCGTGAACGGCTTGCGAAATCAAAACCCGTTCGCCCGAAATCGTCCACGCATTGCTCATCGGCGCGATGTAAATGCCGTTGCCGTTTTCAGGAACGTGACCGCACCAGAGCATAAATAAGTTACCTTTTACATCTTGAAAAACCGTCGCGTCAATCGCCCAGCCGTCATTCATTTTATCAAAAACGCGGGCTTTAAAATCGTATTCGCTCCACGGATCGTCGGCGCGGCTTTCAAAAACGTAAATGCGGTGATTTTCGTCCGCCCCGTCGGAAGCGGTGAAATACAAATACCAGCGTCTGCCGATGTGATGAATCTCCGGCGCCCAGATTTGTTTGCTTCGCAATCCGGTTTTCGGCGCGTCGTAAATCTTCTTTTTCTCGCCCGCGTCAAAACCGGCGAGCGTCCGTGAACGCCGCAGCCAAACGCCGCCTTCCGGGTCGAGCGTCGCCGTCAGATAATAAAAACCCGCGTGATAAAACATCCACGGATCAGCCGAATCCTGCGCCGTAATCAGCGGATTGGTGAACGTCTCGACCGCATTTTTCGTCTGCGCCGCCGCTAAAACTGCCGCCGCGAAAACGACCGTTAAAACCGCCGCAATTTTTCTAATGTCGAACTTCATTCACAATTAACGATTGACGATTAACGATTAACGATTCCCGTCTTATTTCCCCGCCGCCATCATCTTTTTCGCGCCGGTCAAGTCCATAATCAGGTTGACTTCTTCCTGCATATACGGCGTGCCGTCAATGCGGAAAACTTCGTGAAACCAGATTTTCGGATCGCGCCCGACATACGGATTCTGCCACGAATCCCACGGCAGAAACGTCTGCGATTTGCCGCCGACCAAACCCCAATTGATCGCCGCGACTTTATATTTTTTGGCGACCGGCAGCGTGTTTTGAAACGTCGAATTGTTGCCCCGCGCCATATATTCGGTGCAGAGAATCGGGCGGTTGTATCTTTGCAGCCAGTTGATTCGTTTTTCAAATTCCACGCCGTTATCGTAGTTATGAAACGTGATGATGTCGGAATTTTCAAGCTGAATTTTCTGCGTCGCGTCGAGTTTATCGTCCGCTGAATAATCGCCTTTCCACACGCCGCTCGTCAACGGCTGCGACGGATTTTGTGAACGCGCCCACGCAAACGCCTGCGGCAGAAGTTTGTTGACAAGTTCGACTTTGTTGATCGGTTCACTCGCGCCGTAGGAGCTGCCGTTCGTGTTGTCCGGCTCGTTCCAAACGTCCCACGCCAGAATACGTTTGTCGTTTTTGAACGCGCCGACCAAGCCTTTGACGTAGGCTTCGAGGCGCGGATACTGCGACGAATCGGTCAAACCGACCGCGCCGGGCGACTGCACCCAGCCGGAATTGTGAATGCCGGGACGCGGCGCACGCTGCCGACCGAGTTCGGGATACGGGTCCCAGCACGAATCGAAAATGACGAAAACGGGTTTGATGTGATGTTTGTCGGCGATGGTCAAAAACTGATCTAAACGCTTGGTGAACCCGGCGGAATCCTGTTTCCACAAAAGATCGTGCAGATAGACGCGCATCGTGTTCATCCCGATTTTCTCCGCCCAGCCGAGTTCCAAGTCAATTCTCTGCGGATCGAACGAATCCGCCTGCCACATTTCTAGTTCGTTGATCGCCGTCGCCGGATTGAAGTTGCTGCCGACGAGAAACGGCTGATTTTTATACCAGTCGGTTGCCTTCTGCGCCGTCCATTTCTGTTGCGCCGAAGCTGCGGCAACTGCGCCGAACAGCAACACGGCAATCGTCAAAAATCGCCAAACTTTTTGTGTTTTGAATTTCATAATTAATTTTCCTTATTGTTCTTCGTTCGGAGTTCAAACTTTAGTTTGCCTGTTTCGCCGCGCTTCGCCGGCGGACAAATTGAAGTTTGAACTCCAAACGAAAAACCTTAAAATCGCACGTCCGCCAACCGCCTCACGGTTTCGCGCAGTTCGGTTTCCGACTGCTTTTTCTGCGATTCGCTCAATTCCTTAAATTTCGCCAGTGCCGCGTTTGACTCATCCTTCATTTTGAGCCGCGCATAAACGCGACCGAGTTGATAATAAGTTTCCGCCACATCCGGCGCGGCGCGGACGACTTCGTTTAATTCGGCGGCGGCTTCCGTCCAACGCTGCATTCGCACATAAAGTTTGCCGAGCGTCAGATGCGCGGGTGTGAACGTCTTGTCGAGCGCGATGGATTTTTTCAATTCCGCTTCGATGCGGGCGGTGTCGCCGTCGGTCTGCTGAAGCATCGCGTCGGCGATCATCTGATGGACGACGGCGAGATTCGCGTCGTTCGCCAGAGCCTTTTCATATAGTTTAACCGCCGCCGAATAATCGCCGATCTGCACTTTGACCAATCCGAGATAAGCGTAAGCCTGCGCGAAATTCGGGTCCAAAGCAATCGCTTTCGTGATTGATTGGGCGGCTTCGACGTTTTTTCCGTCCTTCAAATCGGCGATGCCGCGGGCGAGCCACAAACGCGGCGAATCGGGAAAAGTTTTCAACGCCTCGTCGAGCCGGATGACGGCGGCGGCGGGCGCGTCGGCGTTCGCCAGCAGCAGCCCGTATTGAAACCGATAATTTTCCGATTCGGGCTTTAAGCTGATCGCCAAACGCATCGCCGGAATCGCGTTTTCGTAATGTCCGCTTTTCTCGTAAACGACGGCGAGCAGCGAATAAATCGCCGCCGTCGCGCGATTTTCGGCGACGGCGGTTTCCAATAATTTTCCGGCGGACTTTAAATCATTTCGCGCCAGATAAATCCTGCCCAAAAGCACCGCCGCGTCGCCGTTCGCCGCATTGAGCGCGAGCGCGGCTTTCAATTCCGTTTCCGCTTCGTTCAACAAACCGGCTTCAAACAACGCGCCGCCGAGTTCGGCACGCGCCGCCGCATCCGGCGTAGTTGCATTCGGATCGGTTAAAAGCCCCGCGTAATTTTGATAATGCTTCCGCGCCGTTGGTAAATCTTTCAGCCGCAACGCGATTGCCGTCAGCGACCGTTCGACCGAAGCGTCGGCGACCAATGCGGCGGCGCGTTCAAACAGCGCGAAAGAAGTTCGCAGACTTTCAGACGTATTTTCGTTAAATTTTATCTGCGCCAGATTGATTAGCGCGTTCGGCTGTTTAGCGTCAATTTTCAAAGACGCTTCAAATTCCTTCGTCGCCTCCGGCAGACGATTGAGTTTGAGCAGAATCGCTCCGTAATTGTTTCGCGCCGCCGCCGAATTCGGCATTAGCCGCGCCGCTTTCGCAAAATGCGTTTCGGCACTTTTTAAATCGTTCGCGCCGTCGTCGAGAATGCCGAGAAACCGGTGCGCTTCGGCATCATTCGGATTCGCCTTTAACGCCTTATCAAAGAATATTCGGGCGTTTTCCGCATCGCCGCGCCCGAAGGCTTCGATGCCCTGCGCCGTCAAATTATTTTTGTCGCTTGTGTTCTGTCCGGTTTGAAATTTGCCCGCCGCGCCGCCCGTTTTCTGCGCCCGTATCGCCGCGCCGCACAAAATTACGACGGCGAAAATCAAGGCGAGTTGGCGCACGGAGCCGGACGTGAACATAAAACTATTCTATCGCAAAAATGTGAAATGTCATTCGTAGATAAAGGCGCGGAAGCGAACGGTGTGAAATAAATTTTACCTCACGCCGTTCGCTTCCGCGCCTTTTATTAGAATACGAATCGCGCCCCAAGTTGGATACGGCGCGGCTGGTCAATATCGGAGAAATAACCGGCGACTCCAAAATTGCCGCCCGCATCGAGATTCGCTTCCGGTCCCGCCCGACGACTGCGATTGAGCAGGTTGAAAAATTCCGCCCTGATTTCAAAATAAGCCGTTTCGCTGACGCGCGTCTTTTTAATAATGCTCAAGTCTTCCGTATAAAACGGTTTCGTCCGAAGATTATTAAAGGTCGGCGCAGCCGTTCCGAGAAAGTTTTGCGGATTGGCATAAAATGCTGCATACTGCGGACTTCCAATTGGATACGGAGTCCTGTTGTCAGGATTACCCGGTATCGGATCGAGAAAGGTAGGAGCGGCTCCATAAGCAGTCGGTGCAACAAATGCGCCCGGATTCAAATACTGAATTCTTTCCGTGTCGCCGCTGATGACGGAATTGGCGGCGTAAAATGGCTGTCCGGTTAAATTCGGTCTTAAATTGCCGCCATATCCGATCAAATCGAGAAATTCTCTTCGTCCGCCAGCGACGAAAACCGTAATCGGCGTTCCCGAACGATAACGCTGAATGCCGCTGATTTGGAAACCACCGACAATGCGGTCAACGATTCCGCCTTTGTTCAGGAATTTTTTGCCTTTGCCGAACGGCAATTCGAGCAAATAATTGAAGACAAAGTTATGCGGCACATCGTCCGGCGAAATCGAGCGCAGCGAACGCCGGTCAGCCGGATTTTGCAGAACGCCGGTCAACGCCGAACCGCCGTATAAATCGCTCGCCGCGTCGGTGATCAACTTTGAGAAAGTGTATGACGCGCCAAACTGAATGCCTTTGCTAAATCTACGCTGCAAGTCAACTTTGACTCCATTATAAAAACTTTGCCCCTGACTTTCCAGACGGTTATTGATCGCTCCGTATTGCGGAAACGGACGCAACGCTTGAGCAACGCTTCGTTCCAACAATCCGCTGCCGCCCTGACTGTTAAATCCCGGATAAACGGCATCGGGACTTGACGGCAGTGTAAATCCGACACTCGCCGCGTAGGCGCGGTCGGAAGCCGTCACGTCAACCAATTTTTTTCTGAGCAGCGCGTCGCCGAGTTTCAAGGCATCCAGCGGGAGCGAATTGAGCGGGTTAAAGCTCGACCGCAGGCGCGTTCCGCGATTGCCGATATAACTCAGTGAAGCCACGAAATTATACGGCAGTTCGCGCTGAACATTTAGGTCATACTGCGCGACGCGACCGAGTTTGAAGTTTCCATCGTAGTAATCCTGCACTATGTCCAGCAAGCCGATGTATTGTCCGTTCGGATCAACTGTGGGAAGCGGTTTGTAGGTGTCAAGCGTAATGCCCGCATCACGCCCGAAATTGATCGGTGTGCTGCCCGAATTGTAGCCGAGCAGCCCGTCGCCGCCGTTGCCGTAAAAAACCGGCGAATAATAAATGCCGTAGCCGCCGCGCACGACGGTTTTTTGGTTAATCGAATATGCGAAACCGAGACGCGGACCGATGTCCGTGCGGTCGGGTTTGACCAAACCGCGATACTCCGCCTTCAAACCGCCCTGACCGCCCGCGCCGATCACCGCGCCGAGCCGTCCGCCGATTGCCGGATTTGCGGTGGTCGGGCTGAATCCGCGCAAGAAATCCTGCGATTCTGCACGCGGGGCGTTGTAATCGTAGCGAATGCCGACGTTGAGCGTCAGTTTGGAAGTCAATTTAATATCGTCTTGGGCAAAGCCCGAAGCGAATAAATACTGATATTCCGGCACGACGCTTTGACGGCTGTTAAATGAAAATTCCGGTCTGCCGGTTAATAAACTCGCAATCGGATAACCTTCGACTCCCTCGTTAACATTAGCTGTTTGATTGCTGCGGAAATTAAATTGTCCGCCGATGTCGAAATGCCCGTCAACCACTAAAAACTGCCGCCGTATATCGCCGCCGAATTTCAAAGTGTGTCGTCCACGCGAAATTGTTACAAAGTCGGCGAGCGAATACGTATTGTCGCCGGTAACATTATCGAAAAAGGTCGAACCGCCCGTCTGGTAAGCCCGCGGATCAGCCGATGTAACCGGATCGCCGTAGCCCGGAAAACCGACCATCGGCAGTCCCAAGTCCTGCGTCGTGCCGACCGGAACGCCGAGCGCGGTCGCCCTGCCCTGTCCGCGACCGAAGTTGTAATTCTGAACTTTGGTGCGGTTGTAGCCGAGATTTAAGTGATTCAAGATATTGCCGGTAATCGTGTAATCGTGCTGAACGCGCACAAAGTAGGAAACAAACGCTTGATCCCACACGCCCTGATTGACGAAATCGCCCGGAAAACGCGGAAAGCCGCCTTTTGTACTCGGAAGTTTGCGGTAAATCAAACTGGCGTTGAGTTGCTGCTTATCGTTGATCACCTGATTGATTTTCGCCGTGTAGGCTTGCGTTTGCGAACCCGCCGAACTGGTCGCGCGGTAGTTATGATAAACGGCTGAACCGAACGGACCGGTTTGATTCGGCAGCGGAAATAAATTAGCGAGGTTGCGCCCGACAGGACTGATGGATGCCGCCGGAATAATATTGCCGGGAAATTGCTGACGCGAACCGGGCGCGACCTGCTGTCCGTTTAACGGACCCGGATTGAAAATTAAAATGCCGCCGGGAAATTGGCGCAGGATGTACGGATCAGACAACAATTCGCTGAAATCTCCGTTTCTCATTTTCAAGGTCGGCACACTGACATCAACGGTTTCCGTACGGCTGATGTTATACGCGCCGTAATTGAAAAAGAAAAAGGTTTTATTTCTCCCGTTGTAAATCGGACTGCCGCCTTCTCCGGGTTTTAGAAAGAAAATCGGACCGCTGATTGAAAATCCATAGTCGCGCTGACGGTCGAGCGGTCGTCCGAAAAGTTCGTTGCCCGCCTGTTCATTTCTGATGCGGTTGAGCGTGTTGTTGGCGTTGAGCGATTCGTTGCGGTGAAAGAAATAACCTTCGCCGTGAAAATCGTTGCCGCCTTCTTTGATTTTAAAGCTGACGACACCGCCGGTCGAGTTACCGAACTCGGCGGAATAATTGCTGGTGTTCAAGGTAAATTCCTGAAAGACGTTCGGACCCGGCGCGACTTCAGAAAAAAACGTGCCGTTTTCGCCGCGTCTGGTTGTCGCGCCGTCAATTAAAATTTCCTGTCCCAAACCCTGACTGCCGTTGACGCGAAAATTTGTCGCGTTCACGCCGCCGCTGCTCTGCGCCGACGAGTTTAAAGTGTTTGTCGAAGCATTGTCGCCGCCCGCTCCCGTTACGCTGCTGTCGAGAAAAATAAATGAGAGCGGCGAACGTCCGCCGGATTCACCGCTGACGAGCAGCGGCAGTTCACGGATTTCGCGTTCAGTGACGTTGCGTTGCTGGACGGGCGATTCGGTATTGAGAACGGACGGTTCGGCGGTGACGGTGACGCTCGCGCCGATGCCGATTTCCATTTTAATGTCGCCGTTGCGAATCACGCCGACCGCGACTTGCAGGCTGTCAACCGTCGCTGTTTTAAATCCTTCGGCTTCGACTTGAATGCGATAAGTGGCGGCTTTTAATTCGGGAACGTTGTAATTTCCCTCGCTGCCCGTCGTGGCAGTGCGCGTTTCGTTGGTTGAAATATTGGTGATCGTCACTTTCGCGTTCGGGATCAGTCCGCCGTTCGGGTCGGTAACGACACCTTTGATCGAACCGCGGTCGCTCTGCGCGTTGACGGAAATTGTTGTCCAGCCGAACATAAGCAGACAACAGCATAAAAACGTCTTCAAAATTTTCATAAATCCTCCCTGAAATTTCGAGAAAAACTAAATTTTTTATAAGTCTCTCAGATTTTGTTTGATAAAATCCTTAAAATTGCAAATGCTTTCGGTTCGAGAATGTAACGGAAAACGTCAAAAACCGGCAGCTAAAAATGTCCTCGCTGAAGCAGCGGAATAAACAATTCTGTGGCAATTGAAGTATAAATAAATTGTGTATGTAACCGCTTACTTAGAATGTTAAGTATTTTGTAACACACGCACTGTTTACTGTCAACGATTTTTCAATAATTTTGGCGGTATGTCCCATTTTATTTTTGCGGCGGAGTTAAATGCTGAATCTTTTGCTAATCGGCGGGTAACTTGAGCGAAGCGAAATTTTTGATTCGGGCTTGGAGATTTCGGTAAAAGTTAGTGTATGATGTAAGCGATTACATCAAAACTCGAAGCTGAAATAAATTTATATCGGCGGAGTATATTCGATTTTTAGATTATATTTTGTTCGGTAAAAAACACTTGATATACTCGAAAAAAATTTAATCAAAATGAAAAAAATAACACATTCAAAAGTTTTGTTGCTGTTTATAACTTCGCTTTTCACATTAACGGCAGCCGCCCAGACGGTTCCGCGCCCCGAATATCCGCGCCCCGATTTGATGCGGGCGGAATGGCAGACTTTGAACGGCGCGTGGCAGTTCGAGTTTGACGACGCGAACCGCGGGTTGAGCGAAGGCTGGTATAAAAACCCGGCGCAGAAATTTTCGCGCACCATTCAAGTTCCGTTCGCCTTTCAAACGAAACTTTCCGGCATCAACGATCCAAGTTTTCACGATTACGTCTGGTATCGCCGCGAATTGAATGTTCCGGCGAATTTTCGCGCGGCGGGCAAGCGCGTGATGCTCAATTTCGGCGCGGTTGATTACGAAGCGATAGTCTGGATCAACGGCGAGCGCGTCGGGCAGCATCGCGGCGGCAACACGCCGTTTGCCTTTGACATCACGGATTTGCTGAAAGACGGCGGCAATTCCGTCGTCGTTCGCGCCTTCGATCCTTCGACCGACCGGACGATTCCGCGCGGCAAACAGTTCTGGGAGCCGAAATCGGCGGCGATTTGGTACACGCGGACGACCGGCATCTGGCAACCGGTCTGGTTGGAAACCGTCGCCCCGACGCACGTCGTCCGGCTGCGAATCACGCCGGACATTGACGCAAACGAGACGAAAATCGAGACGATTTTGAATCAGCCGGTGACGGCGGGCGAAAAATTGCGTTTGACGGCGACGCTGCGCGGCAATCCGGCGGCGATGACCGAAGTTTCGGCGGAAACGAGCGGCGGCGCGAATCCGTTCGCTACCTTGCATTTGAAAAATCAGGAAACGTGGAGTCCCGAACGCCCGAATCTTTACGATTTGAAAGTCGAACTCATCGCTGCGAACGGCGCGGTAACGGACACGATTCAGAGTTATTTCGGGCAGCGCAAAATCGAAGCCCGCGACGGCAGAATCTTTTTGAACAACAATCCGTATTTTCAAAAACTCGTTTTAGATCAAGGTTACTGGCAGGATTCGACGCTCACGCCGCCGACCGACGAAGCGATCAAATACGACATCGAAATGGCGAAAAAGTTCGGTTTGAACGGGGCGCGAAAACATCAGAAAGTCGAAGACCCGCGCTGGCTCTACTGGTGCGACAAACTCGGTTTTCTCGTCTGGGGCGAAATGGCGAACGCCTTTGATATTTACGATGACGATTACGTTTCGCGCTTCAATCAGGAATGGATCGAAGTCGTTCAGCGCGATTATAATCATCCGTCAATCATCGCGTGGACACCGATTAACGAAAGCTGGGGCGTGTTTCGCATCGCCAATAATAAACAAGAGCAGGATCACGCCAGAGCGATGTATTATTTGATTCATTCGCTCGACACGACGCGGCTCGTGCAGGACGACGACGGCTGGGAACACACGGAAACGACCGATATTTTCGGCATTCACGATTACGGGCGCGGCGAAGAACTCGCCGAAAAGTATAAAATACTCGAAACCGACCGCACAAAAATTCCGCGCAACGGCAAAGAAGCGACGGCGTTCGGCTACAAATATAACGGTTCGCCGATTGTCGTGACCGAATTCGGCGGCATCGCCTACCGGATTGACGCGCCGAAAAAGTCCAATGAATTCGGCTACGGCAATATCGAACCGACCAAAGAAGCGTATCTGAAACGACTGGACGCGACCGTGACGGCACTGCGAAACAATAAGGCGATTGTCGGCTACTGCTACACGCAGCTGACCGATGTCGAACAGGAAATCAACGGCTTAATGACTTACGACCGCAAACCGAAAGTGTCGCCGGAAGAATACGCGAAGATTTTTAATAAATAATTGGTGTTGCAAAGATTAAAAAGACTGGAGCGCAATCCGTCCCGGTTGCAATGAGTGTCGCTTCGACGCGAAAATTCTCTCGTTTTTATTTGAGTTGAAAGTTAGCGCAAGGCTTTTTCGCGCTATCGCGCTCATTGCAACCGGGACGCGCTTGCGCTCCAGTCCGCTCCGCGAAATTCGGCAAAATGCACGACACTGACAGCCGGTTCGACGTTTGTTCACAAATAAAATAAATTTAAGTGATGAAAAATCTATACGAACGACCGCACCGCCGTTTTAATCCTTTGATCGGCGAGTGGATTTTAGTTTCGCCGCATCGAACGCAGCGACCGTGGCAGGGACAGGTTGAAGATGAACAAACGGAAACGCAGCCGCGTTACGATCCGAATTGCTATCTCTGTCCGGGCAACGAACGGGCGGGCGGCGCGGTCAATCCCGATTACAAAACGACGTTTGTGTTCACCAACGATTTTTCGGCACTGCTGCCCGACACGCCCGAAGCGGCGCAGAACGAGAATGATTTGTTCGTCGCCGAGAGCGAGCGCGGCATCTCGAAAGTGATCTGTTTTTCGCCGCGTCACGATTTGACTTTGGCGAAGATGAGCGTCGCCGAAATTCGTCCCGTCGTTGATGTTTGGGCGCAGCAGTTTGAAGAAATCGGCGCGATGGATTTCGTCAGTTCGGTACAGATTTTCGAGAACCGCGGCGCGATGATGGGCGCGAGCAATCCGCATCCGCACTGTCAGATTTGGGCGAACGAAACGCTGCCGAACGAAACCGTCAAGGAACTGAAAAACTTTGGCGCGTATTACGAAAGAAACGGGCGCACGCTGCTGACCGATTATCTGAACGCCGAACTCGCAAAGAAAACGCGCCTCGTTTATGAAAACGAACATTTCGTGGCAATCGTGCCGTTTTGGGCGGTTTATCCGTTTGAAACGCTGATCGTCAGCCGCCGCGCCGCCGGTGCAATCAGCGATTTTAACGATGCCGAACGCGATGCCTTCGCCGACGTTTTGCAGCGGACGACGGCGATTTACGACGCGCTTTTTGACACGCCGTTTCCGTATTCGCTCGGTTTTCATCAGCGACCGACGGACGGACGCGAACACCCGGAAACGCATTTTCACGCGCATTTTTATCCGCCTCTTCTGCGTTCGGCGACGATTCGCAAATTTATGGTCGGTTACGAACTGCTCGCCTCGCCGCAGCGCGACATCACGCCCGAAACCGCCGCCGAAATGCTGCGAAAATTGAGGAAATGAAATTCCCGAAAAACATCTGTCAATGTTGTAAACAAAGCGCAGTCAGCAAAATATTTGTGGAGATAATTTTAATGCAAAAATTTGAATTGATCATTTTATTTATCGGAATTTTTTTTATCGCCTGCGAACGACAGCCGGAAAATTCCGTCAAACAAAACGCCGTCAACGCGAATGCGGCAGCCAATGCCGCCGTTCAAACGGAAAAAATTCAAAAGCGTTCGTTCGGCAAAACCGCCGACGGCACGGCAGCCGAGATTTACACTTTGACCAATTCAAAGGGCGCGGAGGCGAAAATAACCGACTACGGCGCGACTTTAACTTCGCTAAAAATGCCCGACCGCGACGGCAAAATGGCGGATGTCGTTTTAGGCTCAAATTCGATTGACGGCTACACCGATCAGGCGTATCAAAAGGCGAATCCGTATTTCGGCGCAATCGCCGGACGTTACGCCAACCGCATCGCCGGAGCGAAATTTTCGATCAACGGGGCGGAATATCAACTCAACGCCAACAACGGCAAAAACTCACTGCACGGCGGCATCAAAGGTTTTGACAAAGTTTTCTGGCAGGCGCGCGAAATTCCGGCGGCGAACGGTTCGGCAGTCGAACTGACGTATTTGAGCAAAGACGGCGAAGAAGGTTTTCCCGGCAATTTGACGGTGAAAGTCATCTACACGCTGACCGACGACGACGAACTTAAAATTGACTATACGGCGACGACCGACAAAGAAACCGTCGTTAATTTGACGCATCATTCGTATTTCAACCTTGCCGGAGAAGGCGGCGGCGACATTCTCGGACATCGTTTGAAAATTTTCGCCGACGAATTTACACCGATTGACGCGGAATCAATTCCGACGGGCGAATTGCAATCGGTTGAAAATACGCCGTTTGATTTTCGCGCGGCGAAGGAAATCGGCAAGGATATAAATGCCGACGGCGAGCAGTTAAAAAACGGCAACGGCTACGACCATAATTTCGTCATCAACGGCGCGGCGGGCGAACTGCGTCCGGCGGCAATCGTAACCGAACCGAAATCCGGGCGCGTGTTGGAAGTTCTGACGACCGAACCGGGCATACAGCTTTACACGGGAAATTTTCTCGACGGCAGTTTGACCGGAAAAGGCGGCGGCAAATACGCTGTGCGCTCCGGTTTTTGTCTGGAAACACAACATTTCCCGGACTCGCCGCACAACCCGAACTTTCCTTCGACTTTGCTCAAGCCGAATGAAACATTCAAAAGTTCGACGGTTTATAAATTTTCTACCGACGCGAACAAATAATTCATAAATCGAGATTTGATTTGTTATTTCGGCGAAAAGTTAAATTTTGACAGTGAACCGAACTTATTGTTTGGCAGTTCTTCGGAGCGCGGACGGCTCGTCCGCCGCATCAGAGCGCAGCGATTGATGCTTTAGTGTGCAGATGAAATGAACGCCGAGCAACGCCTGCAACGACGCTTCGCACGTTGGCGGACGAGCCGTCCGCGCTCCGTTGCCCGCAGCAATTTTTTGCCGAAAGTTGTAGAGATAATGTGAGTTTACGTTCGCTGCATTATTAGATAAATTTCGGATTAAGTATTATCCAATTTAAGTTAGCCCGTCGAAATATTTTATTATGCCGGTTGAAAAAGAAACGGAACGAAACGGAAAATCCGCCGTCCACAGTGAGTTTTGGGAAGAGCGTTGGCATCCGCTGCGCGAAGAATGGGTGGTCGTCGCCGCGCACCGGCAAAATCGTCCGTGGAGCGGCGAAATTCTCGAAACGGAACAAACAATCGCGCCCGAATATGTCGAAGACTGTTATCTGTGTCCGGGAAACGTGCGCGTCGGCAAAGTGAAAAACGACGATTACACGGGTGTCTATGTTTTCGATAACGATCTGCCGTGCGTCGGCGCGAACGCTCCGACGGATTTGGTGAAACCGGCGGGCATTTACAAAAACCGTCCGGCGGACGGCACGGCGCGTGTCATCTGTTACAGCCCGCGGCACAATATTTCGCTGGCTGAACTTTCCGTTCACGAAATCGAAAACATAATCGGCATCTGGCAGCGGCAGTATGAAGAATTGAGCCGTCGAAACGGTGTCAGACACGTTTTGATCTTTGAAAATAAGGGCGCAGCGGTCGGCGTTTCAAATCCGCATCCGCACGGACAGATTTATGCGACGAATTTTGTCTTTAAAACCATCGAAACCGAAGCGGACGCGAGCCGCCGACATCTGGCGGAAACCGGACGCGGGCTTTTTGCAGACATTATCCGCGCCGAACAGGAAGACGGGCGGCGCATAATTTTTGAAAACGAAACGGCGATTGCCTTCCTGCCGTATTTTGCGCGTTACGCTTACGAAATTTACGTCGCGCCGAAACGCCGTTGCAAAAGCGTCGGCGAATTATCGAACGATGAACGGCGCGATTTGGCGGAAGCGTTAAAGACGGTGACGGTCAAATATGATAATTTGTGGAAAATGTCGTTTCCGTATGTGATGCCGCTGCACAATGCGCCGTGCGACGGCGGCGATTACGACGCTTTTCATTTTCATATCGAGTTTCATCCGCCACTTCGCAAACCCAATCTTTTGAAGTATTTAGCCGGACCTGAAATCGGCGGCGGCAATTTTTTGTCGGATACTTCGCCCGAAATGAAAGCCTCTGAATTGCAGGCGCAATCACCGATTCACTACAAAAAGGAAACAAAATTTTGATGAAAACAGCCGCCGAGTTTCTGCCGGTATTAAAAACTTTGCACGAGAAAATTCGTGATGCGGTGGTCGCGGCTGGCGAGAATTCGGCGGTCGAAAATCTGTCGCGCGTTGCCAAAGAAGAAGAAGGCGACACGATTTACGCGGTTGACAAAATCAGCGAAGAACTTCTGATCGAGTTTTTCGAGCGCGAAATCGCCGGTCAAACTTCAATCGTTTTAATCGCCGAAGGTTTGGACGACGGACAAATAATTTTGCCGCGGGATGTTAAAGAAGAAGATTGCGCGTGGCGAATAATTGTTGATCCGATTGACGGCACGCGCGGTTTGATGTTTCAAAAACGGAGCGCGTGGATTTTGACCGGAATCGCGCCGAACAAAGGAAAAGAGACGAATCTTTCAGACATCGAACTGGCGATTCAGACGGAAATTCCGCTCGTCAAACAACATCTGTCGGATTGCGTCTGGGCGGAAAAAGGCGGAGGCGCAGGCGCGGAAAGATTCAATCGAATCACCGGAGAAAAAACTGAATTATTCGTCAAACCGTCGAAAACGCCGACCATCGCACACGGCTTTGCGAGCGTGGCGCGGTTTATTCCGGGCGGCGGAACACAAGCGGCGGAGATTTACGATTCAATCGTCAGCAAAAGTTTGGGCGAAGTTCAGCCGGGAAAAGCGCAGTGTTTTGAAGACCAATATATTTGCACCGGCGGACAGCTTTACGGCTTAATGGCGGGACACGACCGCTTCGTCGCCGATTTGCGCCCGCTGTTTGAAAAATCGCTGGCGAAACGCGGTTTGCGTTTGGGATTATGCTGTCATCCATACGATTTATGCACCGAATTGATCGCCCGCGAACTCGGCGTAATCGTCACGGACGAACGCGGCGGACGATTAAACGCCAAACTTTCAGTCGAACCCGATGTCGCCTGGATCGGCTACGCCAACACAGCGATTCAAACGCAGATCGAATTGCTGCTGCAAGCCGACTTAAAATCGCGGGAATTATTATGAGAAAGAAGAAATTAACCGCCGCTGAACGCATATCAAAATCTTCAAAAAATCCGCGTATATCGGCGGTTCAAACTTCAGGGGAAATTCTTAATGTATAAAACCGTCGAAAACACACGGCAAAATTTGCCAGACGTGACAAAATTTATCGAAACGGTCGAATCGTCGCGCGAATTTTTCGATAAAAGCGCGGACATTTTCGTTTCACGCGCACCCGGCAGATTGGACGTGATGGGCGGCATCGCCGATTATTCCGGTTCGCTCGTTTTGGAAATGCCGATTGCCGAAGCTGTTCTGGTCGCTCTGCAAAAATCCGGCGACGCGAATTTGAAAATTGTCAGCGTTCACGACGGGCAAAAATTAAACTTTGAAATGCCGCTCGCCGATTTCGAAAACGCCGGTGAAATAATCGAATATTCGGATGCCCGCGCTTATTTTCGTAAAAATCCCGACGATCATTGGGCGGCGTATATCGCCGGAGTTTTTCTCGTTTTGATGCGCGAAAAACATTTTGATTTTGCCGTCGGAGCGCGAATTTTTATCGCTTCAAATGTTCCGCCGGGCAAAGGCGTAAGTTCGTCCGCCGCGCTCGAAGCCGCCGTAATGACGGCTGCTGCTGCGGCATTTAATATTAAAATCGAACCGCGCGAGTTGGCACTGCTCTGTCAAAAAGTTGAAAATTTGGTCGTCGGCGCGCCGTGCGGCATAATGGATCAGATGAGCGTCGTCTGCGGCGGGGAAAATGAGCTGTTGTCAATGATTTGCCAACCCGCCGAACTGCAAAAGGCGGTGGTAATTCCTGAAGAAATCGCGTTTTGGGGAATTGATTCGGGCATCCGACATTCGGTTGTCGGCGCGGATTACGGCTCGGTGCGAACGGGCGCGTTTATCGGTTACAGAATCATCGCCGATGTGTGCGGTTTACCGTTTGAAGAAACCGAAATCGCGGGCGCGGTCAAGATAAAAGACGAAAAATACGGCGGATATTTGGCGAATATCTCGCCCGCCGAATTTGAAGAAAAATTTGCCGCCCATCTGCCGGAGAAAATTTCAGGTGCTGAATTTTTGGAAAAATACAAGGGAATTACCGACACGGCGACAAAAGTTTCGCCCGCTGAAAATTACGCTGTGCTGCATCCGACGGCGCATCCGGTTTATGAAAATGCGCGGGTTTTTGAATTTGCCCGGTTGCTGCAAAACTCGCCGAACGAAGAAAACTTAAAAAAACTCGGCGAATTGATGTTCAAATCTCACGAAAGTTATTCAACTTGCGGTTTGGGTTCAAATGGAACTGATTTGCTGGTCGAATTAGTCAAAAAAATCGGTTTAAAAAACGGACTTTACGGAGCGAAAATCACGGGCGGCGGAAGCGGCGGCACAATCGCCGTTTTAGGTTTGAAAAATGCCGCCGGAACGATTCAAAAGATCGCCGCCGAATATCGAAAACAAACTGACCTCAAACCGTCCGTTTTTATCGGCTCGTCGCCCGGAGCAAACGATTTTGGGATTTTTAAATTGGTGCGATAACAGCGGAAAAATTTTTTTACGGGAAATTTTTCATCGGTCGAAACATAAATCTGAGATGGTTCAATCAATAAAATACGAAACTCTCTGTAAAATGAAATGATGCGAAAATACGATGATGAATTCAAACAAAATGCCGTAAAAAAAGGTTTTTGAAGGGCAATCAGTGGTAAGCGTTTCACACGAATTGGGCGTTGCCAAGCCTTTGCCACACATTATCCAAAAAGTCAGGATTCCGAATGCCGGACGCGAGGTCACCGAACTGTAAAAACGACTTCGGGAAGTGGAAATTGAGCGCGATATTCTAAAAAAGGCGGCGACAAATCGCACGGCAGACTAACATCAACTCTACAGAAGATAATTGAAGAGAATATCTATCAAAAAAGTCGGTTACACATAGTTTAAGGAATATATGTTCCAGGAACAGCGTAATCGGCTGCCGCGCCAAACTGCACACCGGAAAACCCCGCCGTGCTTTTTTGAATATACCACGTGCCGCTTCTGAAGACAGCAACATCGGCACGTCCGTCACCGTCATAATCTGCGGGTGCCGGTGAATCCGTCGAGATGCCAAACTGGATTCCGGTAAATCCGAGCTGGCTTCTCTGCAAATACCAAACGCCGTTCGACGGACGATAAACGGCAATGTCCGTGCGTCCGTCGCCGTCATAATCCGCCGGAACAGGTTTGTCCGCCGCCTCGCCAAACTGCATTCCCGTAAATCCCAACTTACTTCTCTGCACATACCAGGTGCCGTTCGACGGACGATAAACGGCATAATCGGCTACTCCGTCGCCGTCATAATCTCCGACGACCGGCTTGTCGGTTGAAGCACCGAATTGTGCGGCGGTAAAGGAATTGGTTGCAAGATTGTAAACATACCAAGTGCCGTTTGACGGTCGCCAAACTGCCAGATCAGCACGTCCGTCACCGTCGAAATCCGCCGGTTGCGGAATATCGTCAGGTGCGCCGAAGGCAAAACCTATAAAACCCGATTGACTTTGATTGAGATACCACGTGCCGCCGCGATAAACGGCAATGTCGGTCTTACCGTCGCCGTCGTAATCCGCCGGCACGAGTTTGTCGGTCGAGATGCCGAACTGCGCGCCCGTAAATCCGCTTTGTGAGCCGAGGATATACCAATTCCCGTTTTCAGGACGGAAAACGGAAATATCGGCTTTGCCGTCGCCGTCAAAGTCAAAAAGCGTTGAATTGCCGACATCGGTTGGTTTTCGCTCAAAAGCACCGATGTCCGAACCGTCGCCGCCCGCCGCATTTGCGATTTCGGCAAAATCAAAGGGACGCGCCGAGTTTCTTTGATCCGTGTTGATGCCGAAACTGCCGCCTTGGTCAACCGCCGGACTGTTGTTTCTGAGCGCGTGGGTCTGCGTTGCGCCGCCATAGTTTCCGAGAGGAAGCAGTCCCGCGCTCTGACCGAGAATATTTCCCGTAGTTGTTCCGGTGATTGCCGCCCCGCCGGTATTTTCAATCAAATTATAACCCTGAGAATTAAGCGTGCCGTTAAAATCGGGTGAAACGGGCGTGTTGACACTGAAATTACGGGCGATAATCGTGTTTCGGGCGTTGACCGAACCGCCGCCGCTGTTATTTACGCCGCCGCCCGTGCTTAAAGTCGCGGTGTTAAAAGCAATCGTCGCGCTCGTTAAATTTATTTTACCGTTTCTATTATTGGTAATTCCGCCGCCGACTCCGCGTGCCGTATTGCTGCTGATTGTCGAATTGGTCAGATTCACCGTGCCTGTCTGATTGGCGATACCGCCGCCCGCCGCCTTTGATATATTTTCGCTGATTGTCGAGTTGGTCGCGTTGGTGGTCGCGGCTCCGACGTTGAGAAAAACATTGAAAATCCCGCCGCCGCCGAGATTTGATGTATTGCTTCTGATGGTTGAACTGACAAGATTTATTTCATCACGGTTGTAGATGCCGCCGCCAAACCCGCTCGCGTTATTTTCGCTGACGACTGAATTAATTAAACGCACCGGCAATGCTGTCGTCCCGCCGGGATTATTATAAATTCCCGCGCCGTCCTTACTTGAAGTGTTGCCGTTGATATAGATGCCGGTCGCCGTCAACCCGCCGGACGTATAAATGCCGCCGCCGATTGCCGCCGAATTGCCCGTCAGTTTCAAATTATTGACCGTCAATCTGCCGAAGTTATAGATGCCGCCGCCTTCGCCGCCGCCGCCGGTGACCGTGTTTCCGCTGATGGTCGAATCGGTTAAAGTGAGAACTCCGCCCGAATAAAGTCCGCCCGCAGACTGATTTGCCCGATTATTGGAAATGGTCGAGCCGTTGACGATTCCGGTGCCGCCGCCGGAAATGCCGCCCGCCGCATCCGCCGTATTTTCGGTAACGATGGAATTGGTCAGAGTAAATGCGGCAGACGAAGTGCCGACGGCGATTCCGCCGCCGCCGCTCGGACTAAAAGTTGCGGCATTTTTGCTGATTACCGAGTTTGTGATGTTCAGCGAACCGAGATAGATATAAATACCGCCGCCGCCGTAATTGTAAGTCGCCGTATTTTCCGTAAATGTCGAATTATTGATATTGACCGCCGCCGTTCCCAAAATATAGAGACCGCCGCCGGCAAGTCCGCGATTATTACGAACGATGACGTTATTCAGAGTGAGCGTCGTGTTTGTGCCGTTCGGAGAAACGTAGATTCCGCCGCCGTTGCCGCCGTCGAAATCTCCCGCTCCGTTTCCGCCGGTGATGGTCAGTTGGCTGATTATGACGACGGCATCCCGATTAATTTTGAATACACGGCTTTGATTGTTGCCCGAAACAGTGATGAGATTTGCGCCCGCGCCGCTGATCGTCAAACGATGATTGTCGGCAATGACCAGTTCGCCGGAAGTCAGCGTAATGATTTGAGGAACGCTGAAAAGGGCTGCGTCGAAATTGATTTGGCTCGATTCGACATTAACGTTCGCCGCCGCGACCGCTTCGCGCAGACTGCAATCGGAATCGCACACGCCGTCGTTTGTATCCGCCGTTTTCGTAACCGTTAAAGTCCGCGCGGGCGGCAGATCAAGCGAACCGTCAGCCAACAGACGGACGACCATTTTGCGCGGCTGTCTGCCGACGGTGTTAAATTGACCGCCGATTAAAACCTTACCGTCCGGCTGCACTAAAATTTTACTGATTGTGTAAAAAGTGCCGCCGAAGTTGGCGTTCGGGTCTTGGAAACTCGGATCAAAAGTTCCGTTCGCACTAATGCGCGCCAAGTCGCGGCGTTCCTGACCGTTGATGTCTGAAAAGCTGCCGCCGATTATTATTTTCCCGTCGGCTTGAACGTCGAAAACAGTAACCGTTCCGCTGGAGATATTGAGATTTTGAAAGGATTCGTCGAGCGAGCCGTCTAAATTTATTCGCGCGATGCCGGTGCGCGTAACACCGTTGACGATGCGGAAATAACCGGCGATCAAAATTTTACCGTCCGCTTGAAAGCCAAACTGTGAAACGCTTCCGTTGACATTAAGATTGAAGCTCGTATCGAGTGTGCCGTCCGCGTTTAATCGCGCCGCGCCTGAATGCGCTTGTCCGCCGACCGAAGTAAAATAGCCGCCGATGAGAATTTTACCGTCCGGTTCGAGGGCGATTGTCGAGATCGGAATAGCAGGCGAACCGTTTGCCGCAATCACATTTGAGTTTTGAAAACTCGTGTCGAGCGACCCGTCGGAATTGAGCCGCGCCACGCTGTTTCGCGGCTGACCGCCGACCGCAGTGAAATAACCGCCGATTATTATTTTACCGTCCGGCTGCAGAACAATCGTCGTAACGGAACTGTTTATTTGCGGAATAAATCCGGTATCGAGCGACCCGTCGGAATTGAGCCGCGCCAGAAAATTGCGTGTTTGACCGCCGACACTTTTAAAAAGTCCGCCGATGACAATTTTTCCATCCGATTGCAGCGCGAGCGCGAAAACAATCGTATTGCCAATGTCTCCGGTGATATTCGGATTTTGAAAAGAAGCGTCGAGTGTGCCGTCGGCATTGAGTCTTGCCGCTTTGCTGCGCGGCTGTCCGCCAACATTATCAAAGTTGCCGCCGATCAGAATTTTACCGTCCGGCTGCAAAGCCAGACTCGTAACCGCCAAATCAATATCGGGATTTAGAAAACCTGTTTGGGCAAAAGCGGTGCTTTCGGCAGTCATCAGAAATACCATTCCGAAGAATATCAACGAAAGTATTTTAGTATTTATCAATTGAAATATTTTCATTTTTGAATATCACCAATCCCACATTTTAGAAGCTATGCAGTTGGAAATAGTTTTTCTTCGGAAAAATTGATAACTGCGGATTTGCCCAATTACTAATTTTCAGTCATCAGTTGGCGGCTGTCGGATATCAGCTATTTCAAAGTAATTTGTCCGGTGATTAAAATTTCAATCTCACTCAATCATTTGAAACTGTTTTATGTCGCGTCTGATAATTAATTTCAATTAATAATTGTCCTTGGAAACCCAATCTATCAACAACTAACTTGACAGTTTTTCCAGTTATTCCGATTGACTCTAAATTTAGTTATTTATTCTAATTTATAAAACCCTCGGTTCTAACTTTCTTTCCGACAATAATTCATCTGCCAGACTTATTTTCGCGGATACAAATCCACGCACTATTTTCCGCGCCTGACGGACGGCTTTGCGCTTCGATAGAAGACGAACCTCGCCGTTTTCCTGCAAAATAAGCATTTAGTCGTTTATTTCCAACTCCAAACTTTTGCCGGCAGCGGTGGAAATAACAACCCGGTTGCCGTTGGATAATTCAGTGACTTTGATAATCACCTTAAAATTTTTGATCATTGTCTGATCTCAACTATTCTGAACAGCAGATACAATTGACAAAGAGCAACCGCTTTCACATTTTTCGATAAAGTTTTTTTACCACGTCACCGCACTGAGTTTGGGGATTTTTTGCTCAGTTTCAGACAACATACCAACTCGTTTTTGGATCGTTGTACTTCCCTTTTGCACTTTATTTCTCTGTTTTTGGTATTAATTGGCGAATTTTCACCTCAACTGGGAAACGGGGCAGTCGTTATCGGACGCGATTAGGAGGGGTGGTTATAGAGATGTTTATTCTCATATTTCCGCTTTTGTGTTGATCTCCGGTAGATTGTTTTCCAACCAATCCCAGTCCTCTTTTGTGTAAGTCTCCCGCAGACTCATCACAAACTCCGCCTGTCCTTTGCCGATATACTCCCGCATCGTCTTTAAGACCGTCTCCCTGCCCGTTTCCGCTAACGGTTCGGCGATGAACTCCTCCGCCTCATAATTAATCTCTCCGGCTTGTTCCCCAACCTTCAATGACTGACTGACCGGCGTTTTCTCAAAAGTCCGGTTTCGGTTGACGGATTTGGTTTCCGGCTTTCTCAGCAGACGACGGCGAAGATGCTCGGTTAAAAATGCCGGCGCGTTTGAAACCGCATCCGTTCGGGCGGCGGCTATGTCAAATTCCATCCGCAGCAATTCTCCTAACTCGCGCCACTTCTCTTTTTGATTCTGAGCCGAAGTTTTGCCCGTCGCTTTTTTCGAAATTTCGCTCAAAATTTCGATCAATCCGGCGTATGCCTCATCATCATTTTTCTCATAGTCTTTAAAAGAAGTCTTAGACCCCTCTGAAACCTCCGTGTTTATTGAGTTTGTACCCTGACTACCACGCCTAGTAACTACGCGTGGTACCACGCGTAGTGTCAGGGCGGGGCTACCACCCCTACTAGAACCCGTTTCAACATCATAAACCGCACCTACTTCTTCAGGTGTAAAAACCTCATATTCATTTCCGTCGTGCTGTCCGGTGTGGTTGGTCGTAACTTTTACCAATCCGACGATTTCCAGATAACCGAGACAGGTATCAATCGTAACGCGCGAACCCACTCCCGTTAATAACCTCAATCTTGGTTTACTAATCAAGACCGATCTCTGCGGATTGACGGCACCCCGGGTCAAGCCGTATAAAACGTCGTAAATTTCTTTCGTTTTGCCGGTGCGAAACAATCTTTGCGGGATTGCCTCTTTGGTAATTGAATTTGTAACTTTTTGATAGTTTCTTTCAGGAGCAACAGGACGATTTATTCCGTTTTGTAAAATAGTAGGGGTGGTAGTAGGGGTAGGGGTTTTGGTGATTTCAGGCACTATGTCGTCGAGCGGATGTTCAGTGTTCCTGAATTTGGCGAAAAGATCGGGTTTTTTCTTGCCGCTCGTCCGGTTGCGATTGATTTGAATAGTCGGCTGTTTATCTTTTTTATTTTTGGTGTTATTTTTCATTGTTGTTAGGAAGCTTTTCTATCTTTTTTAACAATGTGCAGGGAAGATTGCGCCGTCCCCGCTAATTCGAGTCGTTCGGCGACCTCTTCAGTAAAAGCCGTATAGTCTGACGCGCCGTCGCCGTTTGGATCATATTCATAAACGGTCAGACGCATTGCCGGAGCGGTTTTAATCGCGGCGAGTTCGCGGATAATTGATTTGAATGCCAAGTCTTGATATTTTTCCTGCATCAACTGAAGGGAATCTTTGGCAACTCTCATTCGTGAATCATATCGCGTCATTAGATAGCCCAAAATTTGCAGGTTAGCGTTCCCGCGCCGCGCTTTTTGCAGCGATTCGTTTAAATCAATAACGCCTTCGTGTGAATAATAGTCGCCGGCAATCGGGACGATCACATAATCGGAGGCGAGCAGTGCTTGTGTCAAAGTCATTCCCAAAGTTGGCGGACAATCAAGGATAACGAGATCATAATCAGTTAGGGTATTGATGCCGTCTTTGAGCCGGAATTGTTCTTCAAGCTCAATGAATCGCTCAATTTTAGCCAAGCGAATATGGGACGGAACCAAGTCCAACTTATCTATCGGAGTTTTGTAAATGGCATCTTCGAGCATTTTACGTTCTCCGTCGCCGACCAAGACATCGGCTAAAGTGACGGAAATCTGTCCGCTTTCCAGTAATGTATTAGTCGCATTCCGCTGTGAATCGAGGTCAATCAAAAGAGTTTCATAACCTTTTGCGGCAAGTCCGGCAGCTAAATTAACCGAAGTCGCCGTTTTTCCGACTCCGCCTTTCTGATTGGCAATGGCAATTATTTTCATAAAATTTTTATAAACTCAAACTGTTTTTTTTTTTGTTCTTTCGACTTCGCCCGCGCCTTTCCGGGCGGCTCTTGATGATTTCCACATATTTCGGATCAACAACGTAATCTCTGCCTATTTTCTCAGCTTTGATGTCGCCCGATTTGATCAGTTGATGAATTCTCCCATATGTCAAACCCACCAAATCAGCAACTTCTTTTGTGGTTAATTTGTCGTTCATACCGCGATTTAAAATACCTCAACATAAAAACATAGGCAAGATATAATTTTATCATAATATAATTATATCTTGGTATAATTTAACCAGATTATAAACAAATCCGCCCTTTTTTGAGTATTCAAAAATTTGGATGGAAAAATATCTTACAAATTTGCGTCCGACTTTTGTGTAAGATATTATTTCCCCGATCCAGAAAATATTTCAATTTAGCAGAGAATTTGGTGTCGCTAAACTCGTCAACCGTAGAAAAGAGTTAGTAGTTCAAATCAGTCAATTCTTTAAGCTGTAAGTTGTTCACAACCGGACTGTCCGCTTAGAAAAAACTTCACTTCGTTTGAAAGCGATAATTAAGCAAAAACTTTTGAGGCGGACACTGTTTGTCACTCTGCACGTTCGATTATAAACGCGGCAAACCCGTAACTTTTCACACGGGACGAATTTCAAAACTCGAAAATACCGGCGACTTCTTCGACGAGCGGAAAGATTTCGACAAAGAAATTTATCTGAACCGCGGTTACGGAATGTATCAAGGCGGGAAATTGACCGAAGTTGAAATAGTTTTTGACAAATACCAGTCAAAATGGATGAGAGAGCGCAGCTTCTTTCACCCGCAAGAGATTAGAGAAGAATTGGCGGACGGACAAATGAAATTGTCGTTCACCATCGGCGAAAACGGACTCGAAGCGGTCGCCCGTTTTTGTCTGCAATACGCGGGAAATTTTGTCGCGGTAAAACCTAAAAAACTACGCGAGATAATAATCGAGAAATTAAAAATTTCTTTGGAGCAGCATCAAGAACGAGGAGAAGATAAATAATGGACACAAGACGATTTTGGGCGAAATCTACAGACGACAAAAGCGACAAAAGCCGCGAAAATGCTTATCATCCTTTGATCTGCCATTTGATTGATGTCGGAGCGTCGGCGCATAAGTTATGGGAAGATGTGCTTCCCGTCAAAACGAAAAAAAGGCTGGCAGAATCCTTCGGTTTGAAAGATGATTTGGAGTATG
The DNA here is from genome assembly GCA_965217575.1 of Pyrinomonadaceae bacterium. Classification (GTDB taxonomy): domain Bacteria; phylum Acidobacteriota; class Blastocatellia; order Pyrinomonadales; family Pyrinomonadaceae. The sequence goes on from CBDCIX010000002.1 coordinate 39,697, forward strand.
CCGGACGTTTGATTGCGTTTCTCATCGGACTTCACGATCTCGGCAAATGTTCGCCGCCGTTCGCTTTGCGCGGCAGACGGGACAAAATAACTTTGAAAAATAAACAAACCGAAAGGCTTCTCGAACTTTATCAAAACACGGAATGTTTTTGCGACGAATTCAAATCGGCTTCGGACGTGCCGCACGGTTTTGTGACGAGCGTCGAACTTCCGGCGATATTATCCGAAAGATTGAACTTTCCGATAGAATTTGCAAAAAATATTTCGGAAATCGTCGGCGGACATCACGGAACTTTTGCGGCAAGCGGCAAATTACAAGAGATTAAAAGATCAAAAGAGAAATCAATCGGAGATGAAAATTGGCAAAAAGCGCGAACCGACATCTTCGGCACTTTTGCCGAAGTGTTTGAAATTAATGGCGATTTTTCACATATTCCAAATCAAAAACTCGACAATTCAACAGCGATGATTTTTGCCGGATTAACCACCGTCGCCGATTGGATCGGTTCAAACGCGGATTATTTCAAATGCAAAATCGAAGATTCGAGAAAAATTTTAGACGAAAATTTCGAGTGGTTTGAAATTAAAGATTATTTTAATGAATCAAAACAGAAAGCCGCCGAAGCACTCGAAAAACTCGGTTGGGCAAAATGGGTTAAGGAAACTGACGAAAAAACTTTCAAAGAATTATTTCCGGTTATTGACGTGCCGCGACATTTACAAGATATGGCTGTCGAGATTTCAAAAGAACCGGAATTTAATTCAATCGGAATCGCCGTCATCGAATCGCCGACGGGCGAAGGCAAAACCGAAGCGGCGATGTTTCTCGGCGACGCTTGGAACGCGAAACTCGGCACACGCGGCATTTATTTCGCTCTGCCGACGCAGGCGACGAGCAATCAGATGTTCGGGCGCATCAACGAATTTTTAGAAACAAGATTTAAAAGCGAAGATTTCAACGTCCAACTGATGCTTCATCACGGACACGCTTCGATTTCCGATGCTTTCATTGAAAAACGGGAAAATTTTCAAAATATCCAAAACATATTCAACGACGCGGACAAATCGGACGGTTTTTCAAACGTCGCCGCCGCCGAATGGTTCACATATAAAAAACGCGGTTTGCTTGTCCCGTTCGGAGTCGGCACGATTGACCAGATTTTGTTGGCGGTTTTGCAGACCAAGCACGTTTTCGTTCGTCTGTTCGGTTTGGCAAATAAAACCGTCATCATAGACGAAGTTCACGCCTACGACGCATATATGTCAACGCTTTTGGAACGTCTGCTCGAATGGCTCGCCGCGCTCGGCTCGCCCGTCGTTATTTTGAGCGCGACTCTGCCGAAAAATAAACGCGATTCGCTGATAAAAGCGTATCTCAAAGGTTTGGGACAATTTAAAGACGGCGAAAATTTAATAAATACGGGCGAAAAAGATGAATATCCGCGCATTTCCTACGCGACGAAAAAAATGCCCGAAAAAACTTTTCGCGTCCGCCGTCTGAACACTTCCGATCAAAACACGAAAACGCTGTATCTCGAATGGAAAAACGAAGACGATTTTGTCAATGAACTAAAAAAAAAATTAGCGGGCGGCGGTTGCGCGGCGATTATCTGCAACACGGTTGATAAAGCGCAAAATCTATTCGCTCAACTAAATGAATTTTTCAAAGAAGATATAAACAACGGCGAACTCGATTTACTTCACGCCCGTTTTCGTTTCAAAGACCGCGAACAGCGCGAAAAACAGGCACTTTTACGATTCGGCAAAAAAGGCGGAAAAGTTCTATTTACAGAAAACGGCAAAACCGTCGAAAAAACGGTCAAACGCCCGCATCGCGCCGTTTTAATTTCAACCCAAATTATCGAACAATCGTTAGACCTCGATTTCGACTTGATGATTTCCGAACTCGCGCCCGCCGATTTGCTTCTCCAACGCGCCGGACGGCTGCAACGCCACGAACGCGACAGATTTCCCGCTTTCAAATATCAAGGAAAAGCCAAAGCGACATTGTGGCTGATTAAACCGCCAACCGACGCGAACGGAGATTTGTTTGTCGAAAAAAACTCGCCGGATTTTGGTGTAAGCGGCATCATTTACGACAAACATATTTTGCTTCGTTCGTGGCTGAAATTGAAGGATGAAAACGAAATTGAAGTTCCGGCAGACGTAGAAGATTTGATCGAAGATGTTTATGACGAAGATCGAGTTTTCGAGAATTTGACCGAAGACGTTTTACAAATTTGGCGGGAAACACTGAAGATTTGTCGTTACAATCGAAAACTGGACAAAAACGAAGCGCAAATCCGATATGTGAGTTCACCGCATTACGAGGATGATCTAGGAAACTTCATTAAAACGCCGAAAGAAGAAGACGCGCCCGAATTGCATCCGGCGCATCAAGCGCAAACGCGATTGATTGAACCGACGGCGACGGTTGTTTGTCTTTGGAAAGAAGACGGCGAATTATTCGCGGATGAAACTTACTCCGAACCGATTTCACTAAGCGAAAAGCCGTCCGATGAAACGGCGAAAAAACTTTTATTTAATTCGTTGACCGTTTCTTCAAAGTCGGTAGTTTTTCAACTTTTGCGCGAAGAAATCCCAAGTGGTTGGGAAAAGTCCGCCGTTTTGAGGCGGCATCGCGTTTTGAAATTCGGGGCGGAAAGAAAATGCGCGATGTTCGGTTATGAATTTCATCTCGACGAGAATTTAGGTTTGCGAATTACAAAACAGGAGAAAAAATAAATGTCCACTTTTAATTTAACGAATGAAAAATGGTTGCCGTGCGTGATGACTGACGGAACTTTGCGCGATTTGAATTTGCGCGAAGTTCTGCTTGAAGCCGCCAAAATTAAGGAAATGATCGGCGATTCGCCGCCGGTAACGATTGCTTTGCACCGATTATTGCTGGCAATTTTGCACCGCGCCTTAAAATCGCCGCAAAGTACGAACGAATGGAACGAAATTCGGCAAGCCGGAGAATTTGACCGCGAAAAACTCGAAAGCTATTTCGACAAATGGAAAGAGCGTTTTGATTTGTTCGACGAAAAACATCCTTTTTATCAATCAATTTCGGCGCGGGAAAATGTTCAGGAAGGCGCGATAATTCAGCTTTATTTTCAAGGCAAAAATAACGCGACTCTTTTTGATCATTCGTCAATCGGTGCGCCGAACAGTTTGAGTCCGGCGGAAGCGGCGCGTTGTTTGATTGCGTTTCAAGGATTTGATTTCGGCGGAATAAAAGCCGACGGTTCGGCGCAGACCGCGCCGCTTTTGCAAAGCGCAATTGCGCTCGTCAAAGGCAAAAATTTATTTGAAACGCTTTTGTATAATCTGCATCGCTACGACGAAACGAAGCCGTTTCCGTGTTCATTCGTCGAAGATTTGCCGGCGTGGGAACGCGACGAGGAAACCGAAGCGGTTGAGCGTCTGCCCGACGGTTATGTTGATCTTTTGACGTGGCAGGCGCGGCGAATTTTTTTGCAGCCCGAACAAAATGCGGACGGCGAAACGATTGTTAAAAATTCCGTTATTATGCGCGGCTACGCGATGCCGAAAACCGTCGGGCGACACGCCAAAGAAACGATGACGGCGTTTCGCGCCAGCAAAACCGAAGGCTTTTTCCCCGTCGGTTTCAGCGAAACTCGTGCGCTTTGGCGAAACAGTATGTCGCTTTTGCAAACGGTTGACGGTGAGAAATATCGTCCAATGATTCTCGAATGGCTTGATGATTTGGTTAGTGCCGGTCATTTAAGTCGTGCCGTTACCCTGCCGATTGATTTTTACGGACTTGCCGCCGACAAAGCCAAGTTGCTTTTCTGGCATCAGGAAAGTTTCGATTTGCCGCTTGCTTTTCTCGATGATGAAAATTTGCTCGAATCGCTGAAAACTTCGCTCGAATTTGCCGAGGAAATTTCCGGCAATCTTCGTGCGGGCGCGAAAAAACTTGCCGAAAAACTTGAAACTGATGTTGCGAATTTTCCGGCAATGCCGATTTATTGGTCAACGCTCGAACTAAAGTTTCAAAGTCTGCTTTTGAATTTGCCGAAAGACAAAGACGCGGCGATGCGCGATTGGTTTACCGAAGTTTTGAGCGTTGCCGACGATGCTTTCGATCAGACGGCAAACAGTTTGAGCGGTTCAGCCGAAGAATTAAGAGCGACGGTTGAAGCGCGAGGTTTATTTTACGGAATTACTTATAAAACAAAGCAAAAACCGGAATATAAAAATTATGTGCCGGAAATAAAAACGAAAGGAGGAACACGATGACAGACACGATTGAAAATGTTTCCGCAGCGGAAACAAACGAAATAAAAACCGATGAGATACCGGAAGATGACCGTTTAATCAGGTACTTAAAAGGTTTGGAAAAACGGCAAGACCGTGCGGCGTTGGCAAATTTACGACGCGGTTTGGGAAAAACGCCGAAATCAGTGATGGAAATGTATCCGTATCTCGGACAATTTCTTTATAACGATTCAAAACGTAATTACGAAACGGCGGTTTTTATTGTCGCCGCGTTGTTTGCATATTACCCGGACGCGCCGGGAAATGCGGGAAATTTGGGCGATTCGATTCGCCGGATGAAGGACGACAGCGACAGCATCGAAAAGCGTTTTGTCGCTTTGCTTAACGCCGAAGCCGAAGATTTGCCGTATTATTTGCGGCAAATTGTCGGACTTCTCAAATCAAAGGAAATCGCCGTCAATTGGAATCGGCTTTTTAAGGACGTGAAAGATTGGAACAGCGATAAACGCTATGTGCAAACCGCTTGGGCGCGTGGCTTTTGGGGAAATTATTCAAGCGATAAAAAACAGGAAGATAAAACAGGAGGAAAACTATAATGATTTTAGAATTACATTTGATACAAAACTTTGCGCCGTCAAACTTAAACCGCAGCGACACGGGCGCACCGAAGGACTGCATTTTCGGCGGTTCGCGCCGCGCACGGATTTCGAGCCAGTGTTTTAAACGGGCGATGCGCGAATATTTTAAAGACAATTTTGCCGCACAAAATAATTTGGCGGAACGCTCGACTCGGCTGGTCGAAGAACTCGCGTCGCAAATGGAAAATGCCGGAAAAAATAAGGAAGACGCAAAACGAGTCGTCGAAGCCGCGCTTGCCGGAGTCGGTTTAAAAATGTCGTCGAAAGACAAGGAAAAAACGCAGTATTTACTCTTTTTCGGCAGAGATGAAATAAAAAATATTGCCGAAATTTGTCTGGAAAATTACGACGAACTGCTTGCCGTCGCGCCGCCGGATACGACTGATATGACCGCCAAAGAAGCGAAAAAAGCGGCGAAAGGCGGTTCGGTTGATGCGGTTTCAAAGGCTCTGAAAAACATTCTCGACGGCGGAAAAGCCGCCGATCTCGCGCTTTTTGGCAGAATGCTCGCCGATTTGCCGGACAAAAATCGTGATGCTTCGTCGCAAGTGGCACACGCACTTTCGACGCACAAAGTCGGTTTGGAATTCGATTTTTTCACGGCGGTTGACGATCTTAAACCGGAAGATACGGCGGGTTCGGATCATCTCGGCACGGTTGAATTTAATTCGGCGTGTTTTTATCGCTATATGAATATCAACACCGATTTGCTGAAAAGTAATCTGCAAAACGACGAAGAATTGGCGAAGGCGACAATTGCGGCGTTTATCCGCGCCGCCGTCGAAGCGCGTCCGACGGGCAAGCAAAATTCTTTTGCGACGCACGAAAAACCGTCGTTTGTGGCGGCTGTCGTGCGCGATTCAGGGATGTGTTCGCTGGCAAACGCCTTTGTCAAATCGGCGAAAGCGAACGATGGGCGGGATTTGATTTCGGATTCGGTGGCAAAACTCGAAAATCATTGGCAAAAGTTGGCGGAAGGTTACGGCGATGATGCGACTAAATTTGTTTTTAACATCTCGGATCACGGTTTGAATTTTTTGAAAGACGCACAGGAAACGCGCATTGACGATTTGATCGAAAAATCGGTCAATGCGGTTTTTAACGGGCGGGAGGCGTAAAAAATATGTCTTATATTTTACTTTTACGGCTGACCGCGCCGATGCAGTCGTGGGGCGTGATGAGCCGTTTTTCCCGACGCGACACGGGCAAAGAGCCGTCAAAATCCGGCGTGATCGGTCTTTTATGTGCCGCGCTCGGCATTTCGCGTGATGAAGCGAACACGGAAAATCCGCTGTTCGCCGAATTGATAAAACTAAAAATGGGCGTGCGCGTCGTTCGGGAAGGCATCTTGCAGAGCGATTATCACACGGCGCAAAACATCGCCAAAGCGGATCGCGGGATAAAAGACACGGAACTTTCGACGCGCTTTTATCTCGCCGCCGCTGATTTTGTCGTCGCTTTGAAAGGTGAAAATCGGGAAACGCTCGAAATGGTGCAGAAGGCTTTGAAGAATCCGAAATGGCAGTTATTTTTGGGGCGCAAAGCCTTTGCGCCCGCCGCGCCGGTTTATTTCCACGAAGGTGTAATTTCAGCCGACAAATCGCTCGAAGATTTTTTGAGAAGCGATAATTTGAAGAATATTTTGAGCGGTTACGAAAGTGAATCCGGCAAAAAGAGTTTCGATTTTCAGCGGCGGACGCGCCTGATCGTCGAATCCGACGAAGGAAGCGAAACCAGACAAGACGTGCCGCTTTCGTTTGCCGGACGGCGATTTACGAATCGGCGGGTCAAAACCGAATTTATCGAAAATAGTAACGGAGGTGAAAAAAATGGAAATTTACTTGACTAAAATGATTCTTAATCCGCTTTCGCGGCGCGTTCATACGGAAGTCGGGAATCCGCAGGAGCTGCACAAAACGATTTCGAGAGCGTTTCCGGCGATTGAAAATCAGGAAAACCTAAAAAAACACGAGCAGATTACGCCGCGCAATAAATACAATATTTTGCATCGGCTCGATATTGACCGAAATCGCGGCACAGCGTTTTTGCTGGTGCAGTCCGAATACAAACCGGATTGGAGTTTTTTGAACGGCGAATTTGCCGACGAAATCGAAACGAAAAACGTCAGTCAAAATTATCAGGCGATTGAAAACGGAATGAATTTGATTTTTCGTTTGCAGTCGAATCCGACGAGGCGAGCCGGAAATGATTACGAATATCCCGATGAAAAAAAGCGCGTGGAATTTAACGAAAAATTTAAGCACCCGAAAAAGCGTCGGAGGATTCCGATTTATAAGGAAGAAGACCAAATCAAATGGCTCGTGCGGCAGGGCGAACAATTTGGTTTTGAGATTGGCAATCTCAAAATCGAACCCGCCGTTCGTAATTTGATGTCGGCGCGGGAAGAAAAAATTTCATTTAAAAAATCCGGCGAAAAAGAACAGGTAACTTACGGTTCGGTGGTTTTTGAAGGAGTTTTGCAGGTGACGAATGCCGTTGATTTCAAAAAGGGATTGATAACCGGCATCGGGCAGGGAAAAGCCTACGGTTTCGGGCTGCTTTCGATTGCCAAAGTTCAAACTGTTTGAAGCCGGCATTTTCGTTTTTTTATGGATGATTATTCGGATTATCAACCGCCAAACCTTCCGCCGCTGCCGCGCTGTTCAGATTAAATTATTCGCGCTCCTCCAGAATCGTTTCGGAAAGCGGTTTGCCGGTGATTTTGATTGGTCTGTAAGTGTTTTCTTCTTCATCTGCGGCGCGTTTCGGAATTTCGCTGATGAGACCTTTGGCGAGCAGGATTTGCTCGATTTCGTCTTCGCTCGGCGCGGCGGGTGAAGATGAAGTTTTTCTCAAGTTTCTTTGCAGAGTTTCGACGATTTCCATCTGTACATTAGTCGGCAGCGTCTGCACCGTGCTGATGATTTCCTGCAGAGTAATTTCCATAATTTTCGCCTCGACTAACGGGCAATTATATCTGTTTCAATCAAAATTATCAATAAATTGAGGAGTTCACAATATGCGATTAAAAGATTTGAATACTTTACCGAAAGTGCGCGACAGTTTCAGCTATCTCTACGTCGAACACTGCAAAATCGAGCAGGACGCGAAAGCTATCGCGTTTTTTGACAAAGATGGCAAAACGAGCGTGCCGTGCGCCAATCTGACGACCTTGCTCGTCGGACCCGGCACGACGATTACGCATTCCGCCGTCAAAACGCTCGCCGACAACGGCTGTCTGATAATGTGGTCGGGCGAAGGCGCGGTCAGGTTTTATGCCGCCGGAATGGGCGAAACACGGGCGGCGCGGCATCTGCTCCGGCAAGCCTTTTTGAGTTCGATTCCCGAACTGCGGCTGCGCGTCGTCAGAAAAATGTATGCGATGCGTTTTGACGAAGAACTGTCCGAAGATTTGACTTTACAGCAGATTCGCGGCAAAGAAGGCGTTCGCGTCCGCACGGCGTATTCGCAGGCGAGTTCGCAAACCGGAGTCGAATGGACGGGACGTTCTTACAACCGGCAGGCGTGGGGCGATTCGTCGCCGATCAACCGCGCGCTGTCGGCGGCGAACAGTTGTCTTTACGGCGTGTGTCAGGCGGCAATCGTCTCCGCCGGATATTCGACCGCGCTCGGCTTTATTCATACGGGAAAGATGTTGTCGTTCGTCTATGACATTGCCGATTTATACAAAGCCGATTTGACGATTCCGCTGGCATTTCAGACGGTCGCCGAATCGGAAGCGGATTTGGAAAAGCGCATTCGCCACGGCTTGCGCGACAAATTTCACGAACAGAAATTTCTGCAAAAAATCGTCCCCGATCTGGAAACGGCGTTGGACGTAAAAACCGACGACGCGGAAATCGAATTCGACTTTGACGATGCCGCTCCGGGCGGTCTGTGGAACGGCAATGATTCGTCGGTCGGCGGCGGCATCAACTGGGCGGACGTGCGGGAAAAAGAGGAGGAATAATCAAAATGGTCGTCTTTTTAATGGAAAAAGTTCCGGTCGCGCTGCGCGGCGAAATCACGCGCTGGATGCTCGAATTAAAACCCGGCGTTTTCGTCGGCAACATTTCGGCACTGGTCAGAGAAAAGCTCTGGGAAATGGTTTGCCAAAAACTCAAAGGCGGCGCGGCGATGCTGCTGCACAGCGCGGCAACCGAACAAGGCTACAAAATCCGCACCTTCGGCGACACCACGCGAAAAGTAAAAGACTTCGACGGTCTTCAGCTAATCGTCATCTCGGAAAAACCGCCAAAAAATTAGCTTTTTGACTTAGACCATTCTAAAATTAGTTTGAAGCTGTGTTTTTCAAGTATTTTCTCTACGCACGTGGAGATGAACCGGCAAATGTTAATAACAAATGGAAAACTCCACTATTTTCTCTACGCACGTGGAGATGAACCGGCTTCGTTATCGAAAAACTGATTCCGCAGGCATTTTCTCTACGCACGTGGAGATGAACCGTTCGAGTGCGAAGCCGGACTAAAAAACGCTCAATTTTCTCTACGCACGTGGAGATGAACCGTGCGCGGGACGGCGGCGACGCTCCAGACGCTGATTTTCTCTACGCACGTGGAGATGAACCGATTGTCCGCCGCATCGTTCATAAATCGGCTGACATTTTCTCTACGCACGTGGAGATGAACCGGTCGCTGATTACTTCGGCAGCGGTGTCGAACAATTTTCTCTACGCACGTGGAGATGAACCGTTCCTTTTCTATTTCTGCCAATGAATAATCCGATTTTCTCTACGCACGTGGAGATGAACCGGCGATATTTCATTGATTCCCTTGAAATCAAAGATTTTCTCTACGCACGTGGAGATGAACCGGGTCAGGCGAAAACGTAATGTTTGGCGGCGCTATTTTCTCTACGCACGTGGAGATGAACCGCCGCACCGATTCGCGCTTTTACGATTCGATTAATTTTCTCTACGCACGTGGAGATGAACCGCGGGCGGTTTCGCGCCACACTTCAATCAAATAATTTTCTCTACGCACGTGGAGATGAACCTAAATTTGCCATCAGTCAAAGGGTGACCACGCCCATTTTCTCTACGCACGTGGAGATGAACCGTTTTGCGATAGTTCATAAGTCTGAACTCTGTTATTTTCTCTACGCACGTGGAGATGAACCGCGCACCGTGTAGAAGTCGCCGTTTGAACCGCGATTTTCTCTACGCACGTGGAGATGAACCGCGTCGTTTCGTTCGTCAAACGCCAAAATCGTCATTTTCTCTACGCACGTGGAGATGAACCGCCGACGCGCTGGCGCGGCAATTGCGCGACCGGATTTTCTCTACGCACGTGGAGATGAACCGTGCCTTACGACACAACCGAGCAGGAAGCCAGGATTTTCTCTACGCACGTGGAGATGAACCGAACCGCTCAAATTGAATGATGATTTCGGGCAAATTTTCTCTACGCACGTGGAGATGAACCTACACTGCCTCAGAAGGTATAGTTTCTAAGACGCTATAAAAAGAGTGTCTTATTTTATGTCTCAATGGGCGGTTCTCACATCTTCTTAGTGTAATTGAAACGCTTGCCGGAAAATCGTAAAATCAAATCTCGTAGATTTGGATTTCATCATAGATTTGAATTTCACTGTCTATTTTTGATTTTCAGCTTTTCAATTTAGATTGACGATTTCATTTTCCATTATCCATTTTATAAATTTATGGCATTAGTCGGTTACGCCAGAGTCAGTTCGGTCGGGCAATCTCTGGATGTGCAGCTCGACAAATTAAAAGATTGTCGGAAAATCTTTCAGGAAAAGAAAAGTGCGGGCGGCGGCAAGCGTCCGCAACTGGCGGCGTGTCTGGAATATGTCAGGGAAGGCGACACATTGGTCGTCACCCGGCTCGACCGGCTGGCGCGTTCGACTTTGCATCTGTGCCAAATTGCCGACGAACTCAAAAGAAAGGAAGTCGAACTTCAGGTGATTGACCAAAATATCAACACGGCGGATGCGACCGGACGGCTGCTCTTTAATATGCTGGGAGCGATCAACCAGTTTGAGACGGAAATCAGAGCCGAGCGGCAAATTGACGGCATTAACAAAGCCAAGCAGAAAGGCGTGAAATTTGGAGCGAGTAAAAAATTAACCGCCGAACAAATCAAAGAGCTGCGGGCAAAACGACGAGACGGCGTGCTGATTAAACATTTAATGAAAGAATACGATTTGTCAAAGGCGAGCATCTATCGGTATTTAGAAGCGAAGATGAAAGATGTCGGCGAGTGACCGAATAGCTTGCGGGAACTTTCCAACGGTTCGGACGGAGAGATTCTTCACTAATAAAACTTTATCGGTTTTGTTATAAATCAAATTTCTGACCTTGCAAATTTCTGACTTTGCAATTATGTCGGATTTGTCATAATACAAATGTGTGGCGAAGAGCGGCGACAAAGAAATAGTTTGGTTTTACGGCGAAATCAAAGCACCGCCGATGACTAAAGACGATATCCGAAAAGCCGGCTTCGTATAAAGCAAAAAAACGCCCGATACAAAGCCCGCTGTAAGTCTTTCGACAAATTTTCAATCGCTATCGAATGAAATCAAATGATCAATCAAAATCATTATCAGGAAACGACTCGCTTTAGATAATGGCGACGGAATAAAGTCGGGAGCCGAATCAGCCGAGATGCAGGCGTTGAAAAAACGAATTCGGGAACCGGAACAGTCGAAAGCGAAATCTTAAGCGAGGCTTCGCAATCTTCGGCAGGGGAAGCTAAAACGAGACGAATTCATTGACAAGAAAAAGCCGATCATCCGGTCAAACTGCTGTGCCGGATATGAGAGTTTCTTTTCCAGATTCAAAGCCGAACCGGTTGAAGGCGGCACATTTTCATCAGTCGAAGAAGCCCGTTCGGAAGTCTTCCGTTACATCGAAGGCTATTACAATCGGATCAGACTGCATTCGGGCTTAGGTTACAAAAGCCCATCGGAATTTGAGAAACAGTTAGAAGCTGTTTGAAAACTCGAAAATGATTTAACCACTAAAGCACACTAACAAACACGAAATTTGTCTTTTTTGTTTTATTTGGTGTTTTTTAGGGTAGATTGGTGGTTACAAATCCACTAAAAACGAGTTTGAACACAGCTTCTTAGAAAATAAAATGAGGAGCAGAGAGAGTTTTGTGTGCTGAAAAACTTGACCATCTCATTTGCAAACGGCGTGATGTTTTTCATCTTTTAGTTGCGCGGAAAAGCCTGATAGAATTTGGGAAGCATAAAGAGCGAGAAAAAAGACAAAAACATTAATCTCGACTACTATTTTGCTTGATTGTTATTTGGGTATTCATTTTGTCAACCGAAATTTTCTGTTTCTCTCCGTTTGCCCAGATTATTTCCACGTTATCTATTTTTCGATTTTCGCCGAGACCGAAGCGTGCGACTTGTTCGTTCTGTGAAGCGTAACCGCCGCCGCTTGTTACGTCGAAGCGTTGGCGAAGGCTGCCGGTCGTCACATAAAGCGTCGAACCGACGGCATCTTTCGGCGTTTTTTTCGCCGGATCGCCAACGAGTTTGATCGCCAGCCAATTATTTTTTGTGTCGGCAACATTTCGCAAAAGCGACGGCGTGCCGTCCATACCGGCGACTATCACATCCGGTTTGCCGTCGCCGTCAAAATCGCCGACCGCCAAACCGCGCGCACTCACCGATTCGGCAAGTCCGCTGTTCGGCGCGGCGGCGACGCGCTCGAAACGGAGTTGACCTTTGGCGGGTTTTCCGCCGTTTTTGAAAAGCAAAAGCTGCTGCGCGAAACTCGTTCCCCACTGAAATTTGTCAACCGCCGGATAGACGTGACCGTTGGCGACGATCAAATCTTTCCAGCCGTCGTTGTCAAAATCGAGAAATGACGTTCCCCAACCTAAAAACGGAATCGAAATTTCGCCCAATCCGGCTTGAAAAGTAACGTCCGTGAAATTCGCGTCGCCGTCGTTGTGGTACAGCACATTTGAATCGTCGGAGAAATTTGTAATTTGAAAATCAATTCGCCCGTCGTTGTCGTAATCGCCGACCGCTAAACCCATTCCGGCTTGTTCGCGCCCGCTTTCGTTGAGCGCGATGCCCGATTGATAACCGATTTCCTCAAATGTGCCGTCGCCTTTGTTGAGATAAAGCTGTTTCGGTGTCGAATCGTTGACGACCAGCAAATCGAGGTTTCGGTCATCGTTGACATCAACAAAGACGGCTGAAAAACCATAGTATTTGCCTTCGTCGGTAACGCCGATTTTGTCGCCGACTTCTTCAAATGTGCCGTCCGCTTTTTGATGAAAAAGTTTATCCTTCGCGCCTTTCAAACCGCGCGGTCCGCACATCACGGGCTGTCCGCGAAACTGGCAAAAATTTTTGCCGACGCTGCCCTCTTTGCCGAAATCCGCCGGATTCGGCGGCATATTTTTCAAATCGAAATCGAGATAGGCGGGAACAAATAAGTCGAGCCTGCCGTCCTTGTCATAATCGCCGAACGTCGCGCCCGTGTGCCAGCCTTTGATGTCGAGTCCGACTTTCGGCGCAACATCGGTAAAAGTGCCGTCGCCGTTGTTTTTATACAGCCGCGAGATGCCGTAAT
>CBDCIX010000003.1:0-136768 GCA_965217575.1 Pyrinomonadaceae bacterium
TGTTTTTCTGCGTCGCCGCGCAATCTGATTGCCAATCTAAAGGCGGAAAGGGAAGTAGAGAAAATATGAATAAAGCTATAACTGAAAAGATGCCCGATGAAAAAGTCTCGCCGCCTAATCGAACGGAGCTGAAAACGATTGGCGAAGGCGCGAATTCAAATGTCGAAGTGCCTTTCGTATTCGTCGCGCGCTCGCCGGAAACATACGCGCAAATGCAGTCTCTTGCGGAAAATCTGCCGCCCGTTTCGCAGTTCGATTTTGATAAATCGGCGGTCGTCGCGGCTTTTGCGGGGACGAAAAACACCGGCGGCTATTCCGTGAAAATTCAAAAGTCGGCTGATAAGATCGCGGTCGAATTAATCGCTCCGCCAAAGGGCGCGATGACGACGCAGGCTCTGACAACGCCTTACGAAATAGTGCTGATACCGGTTGAAAAAGAAGACAGTTTGTCGTTGGAAGTCGCGGAAAATTGGCAAAATGCCGCCCGAACATACAGAGTCGCTTCCGGCGAATTTGAATATTCGGGCGGCATTACCGGGCGCGCGAAAGAATTTAATGCCGAAGGCACGATAAAAGTTTTGAATTTTGGTGATGAAATAACGCTGATTTTTGATCTCTCCGGCAAGGATGCTGAAAAAGTGCGTAAGTTGAACGCGGCGGCTTCGGGGAAAATCAAAGACGGAAAAATTGACGTGCCGCGTCTCGATGCCGGAAGTTTCGCGGAAAGTCCGAAACCGCCGCTAAAAGTTTCGGGAACGCTGGCGAATGACAGATTAAATCTGACTTTTGAACCGCTCCCGACGAGCGTCGCCGACGGTTTTCAGGTGCGCGGCAGAATCGAAGCAGCTGAGGTCAAATAGAAACAGATTCTTTTTCCATTATGGAAAAAGCCGGCAAATCAGGGCGTAAAATCTCTCAGGTTGGCTACCGTTCGGGCATCGAGTTTTTGAATCAGCGCGACTACCAAATCAACCATCCGGTCGAAATCCCGGCGGTTGATGATGCCGTTGTGGGCGTGTGTGTAGCGCGTGACGACGACGAGATTGATCGTTGGTACGCCGCCGCCGCTTTTTTGTATCTCCGCCGAATCGTCGCCGTAACCCTGCACTAAATCGAGCTGGAGCGGGATTTTATTGTCCGCCGCGACCTGTCTGAGCAGCGTGATGAATTTGCGGTTCGGCAGCGCGCTCGAATCATACAGAAAAACGCCGGGACCCGCGCCGAGTTTTGCCTGTGATTCTTCGGGACGCGATCCGGGCGAGTCGCCCGTGATGCCGCCTTCGAGAGCGATGCCGATGTCGGGCTTGATCACGTCCGCCGCCGTGCGCGCCCCGCGCAGTCCGACTTCTTCCTGCACGGTCGCCGCGTAAAATATTTGATTCGGATGTGCTTGAGTTTTCAGGCGGCGCATTACTTCTATAATGACCGCACAACCGACTCTGTCGTCCCAAGCCTTACCGAGATAGCTGTCCGTCCCGTTTAGGACGGAGAAGGGCGCGTCAGGCGCGACCGGATCGCCGATTTCAACCCCCATCGCGCGGACTTCCGCCGCCGTTTTCGCCCCGACATCGAGCAGCAGCGAATCGCGCGGGTACACCCGACCGCGTTCTTCGGGACTGACGATATGCACGTCGCGGATGCCGGTTATCGCCCGGATTTGCCCTTTTGCGGTGATAATCGTCCATCGCTGATCAACCAACGCCTGATCGAGCCAGCCGCCGAGCATCTGCATCGAAAGATAACCGTCGGGCGTGATGCGGCGAATCATTCCGCCGAGTTCGTCCATATGCGCGTCAACCATAATCCGCGGACCGTTCGCGCCCTGCTGCGCGATGACCGAACCGAGTCCGTCGTAACCGATCCGGTCGGCAAACGGCTTCATCTCGCCGACCATAATTCTTCGCACCGGCTCTTCAAACCCCGACGGTCCCGGAGCTTCCGAAAGCGAGCGTAGCAATTGCAGCGTGCGGTCTGATTCCTGAGCGAAGGCGATATGTGGCGCGGCGAAAATAACCGCCGAGCAAGCTGTAATTAAGAGAATACAAAAATTTCGCATTAAATTTCCGCCCAAAGTATTAATTGAATTTTAAGGTCGTAAAAACTATAAATCAAAATTGAAATTAAGTCGAAGCGTTGTTTTGAGACTCCGGTGATTCAGCGTCAGCGGCGAAAATTATTTGTGTAATTTTTTTCTAAAAGCCTTAAAAAAAAATGATTTTGTTTTCGCCGCCGGATTTATTCTTTGTGTCGCTTTTGAGGTTTTTACAAATTAGGCTGGAAAATAAATTTATTTTGATTTCCGCTGCTGATTTTTTTTCGCGTTAAATCGTTATTCGCCAATCGAATTTTTATCTCAAAAATTTTGTTTTTTTTTGGAACATTGATAGTAACAATAAGCCTCCTCTTTCTTTATGTTTTAGGTTAAAGAAGAGGATAAAAGGGTTAAGGCGGAAAAAAAAACGTTAAATTGTTTATTTTCAAGGGTTTGCGCAAAACAACTTCCGAATGGAAACTATATATTGGCAAAAACTTCCGAATGAAAGCTATATATTTTCCTCCAACTTCCGAATGAAAGCTATATATTTTCTTCCAACTTCCGAATGGAAACTATATATCGTCCGAATGGAAACTATATATTTGAGGTGTTCGAAGACATCGAATCCGAATGGAAACTATATATTTAAAACCGACTTCCGAATGGAAACTATATATTTGTCCGAATGAAAACTATATATTTGGTGATTTGGAGCAAAAACCTGTGGAAAAAATCTGTGGAAAAAACGCGATTTTTCCACAACTTCCGAATCAAAGCTATATATATTTCCACAGCTTCCGAATGAAAGCTATATATATTTCCACAGCTTCCGAATCAGAACTACATATTGTAAAAGCGTATTTTAGAGAAATAAAAGTGCATTTCAGAGAAATAAATTTGATGAAATAAGATGAAATCAGTCGCTTTGCCGGGATCGGTTTCCGAATGGAAACTACATATTTAGGGAGTGATGTTTTGAGTTAATTCTTTAACGTCGCGTTGTTTTAAGTTCGCCTTGATGGTTTGGTCGGCGAAAAATATATCGGGTTTGATTTCGATCAGCGCGTCAACGAGTTTGTTTTTTTTCTCGCCGTCAAAAATGTGTTTGACTTCATAACCGCGTATGACGCGCTTTTTGACCATTTCGTCGAGAGCTTTTTTGACGTATCTCAAATTATCGCGCATATATCTGTAAGGAGTTAAGCCGAAATCCCGAATCATTGTCGAAAGGGAAATCGAATAGTTCGCCGCCAAGTTCGCCTGCGTAAAGTTGTGGCTCATTCGTTTGTTCAACTGGCGGGAAACGACGTGTTTAAAGCGCATCGAGATTTCGTAGTTGAACTGCCGCCAACTGCCTTCTTTGATTGATTTGGTGACGAGCGAGTTAAAGCGAACGAAGGCTTTGGTCTTTTTTCCCTGACCTTTCCAATCCTCGCGCGTGTTGAGTCCGACGGTTTCAAAAAGGTGATCTGAAAAAACCGTCTCGCCCAAATCCGTCGTCAGGTGAATCGTTGTGCCGACGCAAACCATCAGAGCTTTTTTTATCTGGTCGAGCGAATAAGTGTGTCCGGTTTTTGAAAGTTCCTGCTGTAGTTCATAGAGCGTAAAAGTTACCGCCGCCTGATCGTCCAAAAAAAGTCCGTGTCCGTCAACGGCGAGTTTTCTCAGCGCGTCTTCGACGAGTTCTTCAATTACGCCGGGAAAATAATCGCGCACCACGCCGTCGCTGTCTTTAATTTTTGCCGGGTCAATTGAAAGCCGGTAGCCCGCGCCGCGACATTCAAAATCGCGCTCGATTCGGTCGAGAAATTTGTCCTGCAATCGTTCAACTCTCCAATAGACGTATTTCGGGCAGAAATCGTAAAACTCAATCGTGTTGCTGAATTGTTTTTCTGTCGGCATTAAAGCCTCAAACAACTCCATCTGAACGGGTTTTGACTGCTCAAAATCATCTATTTTTCTATTCGCCGATTTTGGCATATTTTTTAACAGGCTGCTTTTCCCGATATTTTGTTTGTCGGGTTTTAGTTCATCATTTACTTTGGTGTCTTTCGATCTTTTCATAGCATTTTGAGTGCATTAATGAATGTTTTCCGGTATATTGTAACGCCGTCGCCGTGTTGAACCTACATCTCGCCGTAAAAACTAAATTATTTGAATCCTCTCGGCAAGTTTTTTGTGGTCATTACAAATTCGTAAGCGGAAGCGCGTTTAATGCTCGACGTATTATATTATTCGCGTCAGTTTTCTGCAATTATTTATCGTTCAAACGAAAGATTTGGATCATTATTGTCATTTCAGTGAAATTGGTAAATGTATTTCGGAGATGTTGAAGAAAGCACTCACTCTTTGACGTGAGTTCGGTATAAGAAATTTATGTCTAGTCGGTGAAACCGACGTTATATTTGCAGTCCACGATGTCAATCGCCGGGAAAACTATTCCCACAATTGGTGTTGTGGACTACCAATATGTTGCGGTCTTCGACGGCTTATTTCAAACTGACGTTGCTCTTTGGTATAAACGCGTCTGATAACGAGATTACAGCATAAGAAATCATCTTAGCAGTTCAATATAAATAAATATAACTAAAATTAATAGAAAAACTGGCAAGGTGTTTGACCGAATTAAAATAATATGGTGATTAATTTATCTGCTATTTTGTGTAGTAATCTAACTTTGATCGCTACATTACGTTATCAGACGCAAACTATTGTTCAACGCCAATTGTTGCGCTAGTCGGCTGAAGAAAACCACAATTTTGATTATTTTTTGTAAATGAAAATCTAAAAAGAGATTCATCTTCCATAACGCAATAAAAATTCAACTCCGCGACGACTGCGGAAATTCCCTAATAAGCTGTTTGAAAACTCGACAATGAGAAGAAATTTAACCACTAAAGCACACTACTAAACACGAAATTTGTCTTTTTTGTTTTATTTGGTGTTTTTTAGTGCAGATTCGTGGTTCCAAATCCACTAAAAACGAGTTTGAACACAGCTTCTTAGAGAAAAAGAGATTCACCGTCTCCTTGTGATTAAAACTTTTTCGCGTCGGGCGAAAGAAAAAAAGAGATTCAGCGGTCAAATTTTTACAAAACAGTCCGGTGCAGATTCAGCCTCGAAAATTCTTTTGATGATAATAAAAAATTATTCAAATACTATGCAACTTTTTCCGGGTTGGTGAGTTTATAACTAAATAAAAAAAAATAATTTCGACTAACCGGCGTTCTTATCATTGTGTTATCAGAAATTAAAAATACATCTTTCCGAATTGTAAAGGTGCGGAATAGAGGACTTACCATTAGTCCAATTTGGAATAAAAGGGAATTTAGTTACTAATCGGTAACTTTTTATTGATCTAAAAATACAACATTTACAAACAAAGTTTAACAATGTAAAATAATTTTGGAATACATTGTTAATTATAATTTTATTTAAACTAGATGATTCAGTTTGACTGATTATCATTCATTCATTTGTCAAACTGAATTATTCCTTCCAATAAATCTGAAATCCAAACTAAATCTGAAATCCAAATTCCCAAAAACAAACAAACCCAATATGAATTTTCCAGCAAACCAACCTATCTGCAATAACAAGACAACCAATCTTATTTTTATAGCTCTGACAATTATGGCTTTTTCAGTTTCCGTTTTCGCCGCGCCGTCGGCAAACGCCGGAGGCGGCGTGACGGTAATGGTCGGTGAAGCCGTCCGGCTTGACGGTTCGGCTTCGAGCGGTTACGCGACCGAATCACAAAAAGACGGAAGCTGGTCAACTTTGTGGCAGACGGGCGATGGTTTCGATGCCGAAAATGTCATCAAATGTCCGCACGTCTATACAACAGCCGGATTTTACACGGCGACTTTAACGGTCAAAGATTCAAGCGGCGCGTCTTCGTCCGCGTCGGTGCAAATCAATGTACAAAACATTCCGGCGGCGGCTTCCGCCAACGTCTGGACGTTGACCGATGCGGGAAACGCGGCGGCGAACACGAAAAATTTGCAGGCGGCGATCAACGCGGCGGCGGCGCGTTCCGAAACAAGCGAGATTATCGTTCCGGCAGGATTTGTTTTTAATGATCCGATGATCCTGCCGCCGCACAACGCGACCAACTACATTACGATTCGCGTGGCTGACTTGAGCAGTCTGCCGCAAAATGTGCGCGTTACAAAAAACGACAAGTCAAAACTTTTCAGAATGAATATGCGCGGCGCGGGCGCGTCGGGCTACAACAACGGCATCGAAATGTCCTACGGGGCGCAGTATTATCGTGTTATCGGTCTGGAAATTCGCAAAACGGTCAGCGAAGTCAATACCGATATGATCGGCTCGGAGTTCGTCAATAATTCCGTCAACCAGAATCATCTCATTTTTGACCGAATGCTTTTGGACGGAAACGGTTACGAAACCCGCAAAGGCGTAGTGATGAACGCTCAAACGATGTCGTTTATCAACTCTTCGGTGCTGAATATCAAAGCGAGAGGAATAGAAACAAAAGCTATCGCCAACTGGATCGGCGGCGGACCGCTGGCGGTTGTCAACTGTCGGCTCGAAGCAGCCTCTATTAACTCGCTGATCGGCGGCGCGCCGGTTTCATCGCCGGACGACGTTCTGAACGGATATGAGTTTCGCGGCAATTACGTGTGGAAAGACCCGGCTTGGAACGGCGCGGGTTACAATATCAAAAACTTGTGGGAATTAAAACACGGATACAATACGGTTTCGGTCGGTAATATATTTGAAAATAATTACACCGACGGACAATCCGGCGAAGCGATTCTCATAAAATCACAAACTGACGAAGGCTGCGCCTATTGCGAAGTAAGCCGCGTGGATTTTAGAAATAATAAAATTCTTAACACCCGCGCCGGGTTCAACGTCATCAATTTGCAGGCGTTCCACACGCCCTATCCGGCGTATGCCAACCACATTCGCTTTGTCAATAACTTCTGGCAGCAGACACACGGACGCGGAAATCTTTCGGTAGGAGCAGATTATTTTGAAGTTATTCATAATACATTCACGACAACTGACGCACCGGATGATCCGGTCAGAAGTTTTATGACACTCATTGCCGGATCAACTGGCGTTCCCGACAGTTACCGCGCTCCCGGCTTCAAGGTCTTAAACAATTTGGTTTATGACGCATTTTATTACAACAATTCATTAATCAGCGATACCGCCAACGGCACAGCCACGTTAAACGGTTATGTTGGCGGCGACTGGGACTTTAGAAAAAACGTCATCGGCAACGTCAGCCAGTATTCGCACCCGGCTGATAATTTTTATCCGTCGAGCGTCAAACCGGAATTTGTTAATTATGGCGGCGGCGACTTTAATTTGAAATCCAACTCGCCGTATAAAGGGGCGGCGACCGACGGCAAAGACATCGGCGCGAATATTGGTGAACTGGAAACTTCCACGGCTTCGGCAGTCAGCGGAGTTTGGAACATCGGATCGGTAACTCCGACTCCGGCTGCCGGTTATGAATCGGACGTTTCACCGAGCGGAACGGGCGACGGTAGAATTACGGTCGCTGATGTCGCGCAAATCGGGCGTTTCGTCGCCGGACTTGCCGCGCCGGTTGATTCCTACGAATTTCAGCGTGCCGACGGCGCGCCGCGCGTTTCAAGAGGCGACGGCGTAATAACCGTTTCAGACTACGTTCAGGCGGCGCGTTACGCTGCCGGAGTTGACGCGGTTCAAACGGCAGGCGGTCCGACAAATCTTTCGCAGATGACCGAAGAAGGAAAAGCAGACGATGATGGTTTGACGCTTTTTTCGGGAGAGGGATTTTTACAAAATCGGGAAACAGAAACTCAAACTCCTTCGGCACAGCCGAGCGCGGTGAGAGTTGTCAACGCGACGACCTCAGCCGGACAGCAAGTTTTGGTTTCGATTGAAACGGAATCCAGCGGCGAAGAAAACGGCTTTGGATTTACGCTTAATTACGATTCGACCAAACTTACGAATCCGCTCGTTTCGCTCGGAAAGGATGCGGCGACGGCGACGCTGATTCCAAATACCCGGCAGGATGGCAAAGTCGGAGTGGTAACAATCTTTCCGACCGGGCAAACAATCCAAGCCGGAACAAGACAGCTTCTCACGGTTCGTTTTGATGTTCCGGCGGGTGTTTCAGGTCAAACCGCTCTGACGTTCGGCGACGCGCCGGTGTTTCGACAGGCGAACAACGTCAACGCCGAACCGCTGCAAACAACTTTCACCGACGGCGTGGTTGAAATCCTGTCGCCGACGGCGGCACCGGTGACGATTGGCGGAAGAATCACGATGTCAAACGGGCGGGGCGTTTCCAATGCCAGAGTTTCATTGTCCGGTTCAAACGGCGAAACGCTCACCGTCGTTACCAATCCGTTCGGTTATTACCGCTTCGTCGGAGTCAACAGCGGTGAAACTTACATTTTGACCGCATCCGCCAAAAAGCTGGAATTTCTCGTTAGAACACAGGTCAGAACGATTGTTGAAGACACCCTCGACATCAACTTTATCGCCAATACCAATTACAAGTCAGCGAGATAACTTCAAAAAAGCGGCGCGGAAATCTTTTAGTCAAAGAATTTCCGCGCCGCTTTTTTGTTTAATTCCGCGCAAATCCAAATTCACTGTCTCCAGAAATCAATTAAAGACATCATTTTCCGCCGACATTCCGCGTCTCCAAATCTGCGCCGATCCGCTTGCCGCCGAAACCTTTATTCAAATACGGACTGGTGTCGCTCAAACGATAATCGTCTTTTTCGTCATTTACAAAACCGACCTGATTGATGGATGTCGGAAAGAAATTTTTTTCCCGATAGAGCGAACTTTTTCCGCCGATAATAACGTTGCCCGTAACCGTTCCGCGCGAGAATAATTTATCTATTACTTCCTGTCCCGAACCCATATTATCGCCCTTTATGCCGTATTCGTTTTCAAAGACTATGTTGTTGCGAAAGATAAAATTTTTGATCGGAGCGTCATACGCGAAAATAATACTTCCGGTTTGAATTATGGTGTTATTTTCGATTGTCAGACCGTCCCAAGCGGTGGATTTCATAAAATATCCCGCACCGCCCCATTTTTGCGCGTTAATATCTTCAAAAATATTGTTGCGGATGATCAGATTATGCCCGCCGCCGCCTTCCGAACCATAGACGTTGAGAGCGTTTGCGCTGCCGCGCACGATGTTTCCGGCGAATGTTATATCTTCAATAATCGTCGCGTCGCCGTTGTCGGCGCGGGTCGTAAAAAGAACCGCCGTGCCTTCCTGCGCGCTGCTCCAATTGTTGGTCATCAAATTGTTTTCGACTTTGATGCGCCGCCCGTTTTTTATTTCAAAAAGATTTTTCACGTTCCAGCCTTCGGCACGCCATCCGAGCGGCTTGTTCAGATAATTATCGCGGACGACGCAATCGGTCGGAACGAGTTTTAACGGCGAACCGGCTCCGCCGAAAAGAATATTTTCCGCCGCCGCTTCCAGATAATTATTGAGAATCTCGACGGGTCCGTCGGTCGCCCAAACCGTGATCGCCTGACTTTCTTCGCCCTTACGAACGATGCCGGAAATATAGCTGTTGACGATTCGCACGTTTCTGCCGTTGGCGGCGATTGCGCGTCTTTGTCCGAGCGGCGATGTGGCGTGAATATAAACGCGGTCAAATTCGATGTGATGAGGCAAATCTTCGATTTTCTTTTCTTCGGCGGTGCCGATCTGGATGATGTTTCCCGCGCCGTCCTTCGTTCCGCCGAATTCAACGCCGACGAAGCGGAAATGATGCGCGCCGTTCGTCGCGCTGATGACCGAATCGTTCGACTGTGAAGACAATTTCGGCAAAACGGAAGCGTATTTCGTCGGATCAATGCGCGTATTTTCCGGCGGAAGCCGCGCCTCGTCCGCCGAAGAACGAATCGTGATAAATTCGCTTCCGGGCTTGTTCGGAAGCTGAAAATTTCCGACAAATTTCGCTCCGGCTTCGAGCAGAATCGTATCGCCGGGTTTGGCGCGGTCGAGCGCGGCTTGCAGATTTCCGCCCTGTCTGACGGTGATCGTGTTTCCCGAAAATTCCAGACCCGCCGTTCTTTGATACGAATAAACGCCGAAAGCGGCGAGCGGCAGCGCGACGGCGGCGATCATCAAAATTAAAAAAATTGTTTTGTAAGAATATCGGCGGGCGTTTTGCTCGCCCGTTTTCCGCAAACTTTTTTGCCGCTGTTTGTTTTTCTGCGCCCAGTAACGCGCTCTATCCAAACTCATAATTCTTCTCCGTATTTTTTAAATCCGGCACAGAATAATCGCCCGCCGCGCCGATAACTTACCAGCAAATCCCTTGATAATTCTCGTCCGATGTGCGTTTTCCGAAAACCCGCACCAAATCAACGACCGTTTGATCTTCGGTCAACTTTGATTCAATTTCCTTGAATTCCTTTGCCGGATTGCCGATTAAAATCACTTCCGCGTGTTCCAAAACTTCGTCAACTTCGTCCGCCATCAAATTTGAAATGTGCGGAATTTCGCGTTCGATATATTCCTTGTTCGCGCCGACGAGTTTCGCCACCGAAACTTCTTTGTCGTAAATTTTGATCTGATAACCTTTGCCGAGAAGTTGTTCGATGACCGACACGACCGGCGATTCGCGCAAATCGTCCGTTCCGGCTTTGAAGGCGAAACCGAGAACGCCGACTTTCTTTTTGCCCGTTTTGACGACCATCTGAACGGCGCGGTCAATTTGCAGCAGATTGCTCGCCAAAGCCGCTTCTAAAACGGGAACTTTGACATCCAATTCCTTCGCTTTATAGTGCAGAGCGCGCAAATCTTTCGGCAGACAAGAACCGCCGAAAGCAAAACCCGGCTTCAAATAATACGGCGATAAATTCAGTTTCGTGTCTTTGCAGAAAACTTCCATCACGTCGTGGCTGTCAATGCCCAACTCTTTGCAAATATTGCCGATTTCATTGGCGAAACTGACTTTCAAACCGTGAAAACAGTTGCACGAATATTTGACCATTTCGGCGGCTTTGACGCTCGTTACATAAAGCGGCGCGTCAATGTTCGCGTAAAGCTGTTTTAAAACTTCTGCGGCTTCAGGCGAATCCGCGCCGATTAAAGTGAACGGCGGCGCGTAAAAATCCTTGATCGAAGTTCCTTCGCGCAAAAATTCGGGATTGACGCAAACGTCAAAATCCGTTCCGGCTTTTTTTCCCGAAAATTTTTCCAAAGTCGGTTTGACCAAATTTTCAATCGTTCCGGGAAGCATCGTGCTTCGCATCACGACCGTGTGCCGAGCGTCTTTTTTTGCAATCGCCTCGCCGATCTGTTCGCTGACGCGCTCGACATAATCGAGTTTGAGCGAACCGTTATCGTTCGACGGCGTGCCGACGCAAACCAAGGACACATCGGAATTTTCAATCGCGTCGGCAACATCAGTCGTCGCCCGCAAACAATTTTCGGCGACCATCGCACCGATTACTTCGCTGATTCCTTCTTCGACAATCGGCGACATTCCCGAATTGATAATATCCACTTTCGTTTGACTGACATCAACGCCGATCACTTCGTAACCTTCCTGTGCAAAACACGCCGCCGAAACCGCGCCGACGTAACCCAACCCAAATACGCTAATTTTCATAAATGATTCTCCGAAACTCTGCTTTTTTATAATAATTTTAATAAGTAAGTGGACAACGAAGTCCCGGAGCGCGGACACTCCTGTCCGCCGCTATTGCTCTAACGAGCGTAACCCCGGTGTCTTCAACGCCGCAAACGTCGCTGCGCGTGGTTGGCGGACAGGAGTGTCCGCGCTCCATTGCAAAAATTATTTTGTCCACTTACTTAATCTCTCTTTCGTCAAATATAACTAAAGTTTCAACGCTCAATTTTTGATTTTTTGTCCATCAAAAATTTTCTAAATTTTATAAAGGCTTCGCCGCTCAATTTTTTGATCGGCTTTTTCGCGTTCCAAATCAGATTTTGCTTCAATCGCGGCGATAAATCGCCGCCCGCGATTGCCGCTATTTCTTCCGCTTTCATCCAGTTTTGAACCGAGTAACGCCCGAAAACCAGACAATTGCCGATTTTTTGAACTTTCGTCGTCGGTTCGGAGTTGAACAAAAATTCGATGCCGTTTTCTTCGGCGCACTCGGCAACCGTCATCGAATACAAACCGCCCGGAACGGATGCCGCATTGACTTTTTCGCCCAAAATTTCGGCGAGTTTTTTCGTGCTGTCGCGCCATTCGCTGAAAATTTTATCGCGGCTCAAACTCGCCATCCGCAACGGATGCGAATCGGAATGACTGCCGATAATATGACCGCGCCGGTGCAGTTCGCTTATTTCGCGTCTGCCGACGAAAGTTTCCGTGCCGATCTTGCCGGTCGTAATAAAAAAATGTCCGCGCCAGCCTTTATCTTCGAGCAAATCCGCCGCTTCAATCGCGCTTTTTCCGCCGTCGTCAAAAGTGATGAAAACCAAATTTTTCGACTTTTCCGCATCGCCGACGCGATCCGGTTTTTCTTCGATTTTTTCGGAAATCGCTGCCAGATGCCTCGAAAATTCAGCGGGCGAAATTTTATACAACGCCGGACCGCCGCCGGGAAATCCGCTGGCTTCGGCATCGTCGCAAACATCGTGATACATTAAGGAAATCGCTTTCATTTTTGATTAAAAATACGGTCGTCGGCATCTGTAAATCTTATGTTTCCAATTTTTCGTTTGCCGGCAAACGTCTTCGCGCGTCATTTTTTATCTTCCGGTATTCCGATAGCCAAGGCTGTCCCCAAACATTCGATTCTCTGCCGCTTACATTCAGAGGCTGCGCCGTTCCCGCGTAAATTTCTTCGATTTTTTCCCGCAAAGCCGACAAATTTTCAGTAACGACGCGCGTTTGAATGATGATGTGCGATTCGTTCAAAGCGTCGTAATCGTAAGAGTAATAACCGTAAGTCGGACCCGTATCAACGCCTTCGTCAATCTGCAAAAGCGTCATTCCGACTTTTTCATAATCTTTTTGCGCCAACGCCCAAAAACAGCCGTGCGCGTTGCGATATTCGGGACAAATTCCCGGATGAAAAACGAGCGTTCCGACTTTTGCCAATGTAAAAATCCTCTTTTTGAGCAGCGTTTTACACCGCGCAACCATTATATCGGGAGCGATTTCCTTTAAAAATGTTTCCGCTTCCGGCGAATTCGGGCTGTGCGTCGTCAAAGTCGGAACTTCTTTTAATTCGGGATACATCCGCTTAAATTTCTCAACCGTTTCCGCCCGCCACGCTTCGTCTTTTTTGGCGAGATAAAGTTTGTAATACAATCTGAACGCCAAAACGTCGAGAAACCGCCGATAACCGACTCGTTTGAGTTCGCGTTTGACGCGCGTTTTCATTCGCTGCGTTTTTTCGCGCAAAATAATAATGCCCGCCAAATCGGAAAACGAAGCCATCCAACGCGCCGTTATTTCGCGGTTGATTTCGTCGTTTTCGTGATAAATAAGTACTGTTTTCATTGTCTGTTAAACTCTGCCGAACGATTTATTCGTTAATTTGAGGCTTGTTTAGCTCGTTCGCTCGAAACTTTTGAACCCGATTTTTGCGTTTCAATGACACGCCCGCAAATTTCCGCAAAATCGTCGGCGACCTGTTTCCAGCCGAACTTTTCGCGCACGGTTTTCGCCGCTTCCAAACCGATTTTTTTCGCCGCTTCTTTGTCAGTCAGCAAATGAACGACCGCTTCGGCGAATTTCGCCGCCGTGTCGCGCAAAACTATTTCTTTGCCGTCGCACACGGGCAAGCCTTCCGCGCCGATTGTCGTTGAAACCATCGGCAATTCCATCGCCATCGCTTCATAAACTTTCAGACGAGTGCCGCCGCCGATTCTCAGCGGAACGACGTAAACCGCCGCTTTGTTCATAAACGGACGAACATCGGGAACTCGTCCGGTGATCGTTATTGACGAATCTTTTTCGCTCAATTCGATTAGCGACGGAAACGGATTTCGCCCGACGACCGTCAGCGAAATTTGCGGAATTTTACGCTTGATAATCGGATAAATCTCTTCGGTAAACCACCGAATGCCGTCTTCGTTCGGCAGCCAATCCATCGAGCCGGTAAAAACTATATTAAATTCATCTTTGACGACCGTTTCGTCCGGCGCGAAAAATTCCGTATCAACGCCCGTCGCCACGTCGCTGATATTTTCAACGCCGTATTCGCGCTTCATCGTTTCGGCATCTTCGCGCGAAACCGCGACGACAAAATCAAATTTCCGGCACGTATCGCGTTCGTAAACGAAAGACTTTTTCCATTGATTTTTCAAATACGCCTTTTTAGCCGGATTTTTCTGCACTTCAAAATGTCTGCGCCAGATCATCGCCTCGACGTTGTGTTGAAAAAGAATCGTCGGAATCTCGATTTTCTCCGGCATATTGACGGCGGGCATCAAAAAATCGCAGACGACCACATCAAAATCATTTTGATTTATCTGTTTTGCCGTTTCTTCGAGCATCGCCTTGGAAACGTATTTCTGCATAAAATACGGCAGTTTTGAAACTAGATTATTGCCCAACTCCAAATAAAACTTGGCTGAAAATTTCTCCGCCGTGCGGTGCGGAATGACGATAGTTTCATCGGCATATTCATCGGATTTTGCCAACGCTTCAGCTTCCGCCGTGCCGTCGTCGAGCGTCAAATATGTGATGTGATGATTTTTCTTTAATTCCTTCAACATTTGATACGTGCGGATTTTTCCGCCTTTATCAATCGGATGAAGCAATTCGGTTTTGAGCCACAAAATTTTCATTTTCTTATGAGAAGTAAATGGGCAAAATTATTCTTAAGTCGGAGCGTGGACACTCTTGTCCGCCAATGTTCGTTTTCGGTCACGTCATTTGTTTGAACGGCTGGCGGACAAGAGTGTCCGCGCTCCGACATTTACAAATTTATTTTGCCCGCTTATTACTTAATTCAAATAAAACAACTGAACTGAAAAGACAAAATTTGAGTGAAATCCTTTCATTTCAACCGATTTTTTCGTTTTGCAAATCTCCTTCTAAAAATCTGCGCTGCCACATTTCAAAATTGAGCAAAGCCCACAATCTTTCGTCGTGATTTTCGCCCTGCTGATGGCGGGCGGCGATGTTTCGCACGAAATCGGCGTTAAAAATTCCGCGCGACAACGCGCGTTCGCCCGTTACATATTCGTCAATCAAATATTTGTATTCGTTTCTAAACCATTTGCCAATCGGCACGGGAAAACCCATTTTTTTGCGCGTCAAAATCTCAGCGGGCAAGATTCCTTTCATCGCTTCGCGCAAAACAAACTTCGTCGTCTTGCCGTGAAGTTTCAATTCGTCCGGCATCTGCGCCGAAAATTCCATCAGTTTGTGATCAAGAAACGGCACGCGCGATTCAATCGAAGCCGCCATTGACATCTGATCCTGTTTCATCAGGAGTTCGTGCAGATATGTTTTCGTATCGGCGTACAGCATTCTGTCTAAAAGACTTGTCGTTTCCGCCGAGTTGAAAAAGCGCGACATTTCGGCGTACGGATTAGTGTGCGTCCCGATTCGCTCCTTTGCTTCTTCGGTGAACATTTCGTTTTGCATCGTCTGCGGAAAAACGGCGAAATTATCAAAATAAATATTTTCGATGTTTGGTTCGATTGAGAAAAAACTTTTCCGCAATTTATGCCTGATTTTTGAATCGAGCGGCATATTTTCGATTTTGCCGGCGACGAATTCCCGCGCCGCCTGCGGCGTAAATTTATGATAAGCCGCGCCGTATTTAAGATTGAGCAGAGTTTTCGCGTAACGCCCGTAACCCGCCAAACTCTCGTCGCTGCCTTCGCCGGTCAAAACGACTTTGACGTGCCGTGCCGCCAGCCGCGAAACAAAATTCAAGGCGACGCTCGAAGAAAACGCAATCGGTTCGTCTTCGTGCCAGATCAAATCGGGCAGCGCGCCGAAAAATTCTTCGGGCGAGACGATAATTTCGTGATGTTCGGTTTTATAAGCATTCGCCACCAGCCGCGCATATTCCAATTCGTTGGCTTCACGTTCGGCAAAGGCGACCGAAAAAGTTTTCAACGGCGCGTCAATCATTTTCGCCGTAACCGCGCAAATCGCGCTCGAATCAATGCCGCCGGAGAGAAACATTCCGAGCGGAACGTCCGCCATCAAGCGCAGTTCGACGGCTTTTTGAAAAAGTTCAAACCATTCCGCCGTCCAATCTTGTTCGCTGCGCCGTTGACCGTTTAATTTTGGTTCAAACTGCAAATCCCAAAATTTTTCGATGCGGATTTCGCCGTCTTTCCACGTCAGAGTGTGTCCGGCGGCGAGTCTTTTGATGCCGGCAAAAAGAGTTTCGTCGCCGCCCGTGCCGCGATTCGCCAGATAATCGGTCAGTGCCGCGTAATTCAATTCCGGCTTGACCGCGTTCGCCGCCAAAATCGCCTTCATTTCCGAGGCAAAAAACAAATTTCCGTCGCGGTCGTGAACGTAATAAAGCGGTTTTATGCCGAGCCGATCACGCGCGATAAACAATTCACGCTTATTTTCATCCCAGATCGCAAAGGCGAACATTCCGCGCAGCTTTTCGACGCAATTTTTGCCGTATTCTTCGTAAAGATGCAGAATCGTTTCCGTGTCGCAGTGCGTTTTGTATTCGTAACCTTTTTCGATCAGCTCGCGCCGGTAATCGGTGTGATTGTAAACCTCGCCGTTATAGACGATGACGCACGAACGATCTTGATTAAACATCGGCTGCTGACCGCATTTTAAGTCAACGATGGAAAGCCTTCGATGACCTAAACCGACGTTTTTTTCGATAAAAATTCCGGCTTCGTCGGGACCGCGATGATGCAGCACGTCGCGCATCCGCACGAGCGTCCGCGAATCAACTTCGCGCCCCGATCTATTTGAATAAATTATCCCGTTTATACCGCACATTTTAATTCTAAAACTTTACTACTAACTAATGTTACGCAATTGACTGGAGCGCAACCCGTCCCGGTTGCGGGTGAAGCGCAGAGCGCGAAAAAATGTTTCGACAATCTTCAACTTGAATATAAACGAGCGTATTTTTCGCATCGAAGCGACGCTCAATGGCAACCGGGACGGGTTGCGCTCCAGTCAATTGTTACTAAACAGCAAATGTTCTTAGCTTTTTTTCATTATCAACTATCCATTATCCATTATAAATTACCGCTTATGAACTTCGCCCGAAATCGTCTTCAAAGCGCACAATGTCGTCTTCGCCGAGATAGTCGCCGCGCTGAACTTCGATAAAGATCATCAACTCATCGCCCGGATTTTCGACGCGGTGCGCCGCGCCGAGCGGAATGTCAATCGCTTCGCCCGCTTTTTTAATAATCTCCGCGCCGTCAAGCGTAATTTTCGCCGTGCCTTCGACGACGAACCAATGTTCGGCGCGGTGCGCGTGTTTTTGATAACTCAAACGTTTTTCGGGCAAAACTTCGATGCGTTTGACCTTAAAACCTTCGCCTTCATCCAAAACCGTAAAACTTCCCCACGGTCGTTCATCATATTTCGGCGAATTGTCAATTGTTTTTTCCGGCTCCATTTTCTTTTTCTCCTCGAATAAATCTAGTGTGCTGATTTAACCCGACGCAAATTTCAATGTTCTTCGATTCAGGATTTGATAAATCTACTGCAAATTTTAAAATCGTTTTCCATTTGCGTCCTAAATACAAGTTTTTCTGTTGCAACTTTCTCACCGTAACGCGAAGAAATTTCGCACTTTTCACTTCTCCAAGTGCCGGAATTAACGCTTTTCTCCGCGATAAGTTCAGTATAAACGGTTAATAACACTCGTTCCTTATTTTTTTTGTCAAAAATTATCACCGAATCGTTTTTTATTTCCGCTGTAACGCGCGGCGAAAGAATGAAATTCAGTTCAAAGACATTCGAGTTTATACTTTTTATCGAATCGGTTAAAACGACCGATTCGCCTTTTTTCAGTATAATTTCGCGTTCATAATCTACGCCGAAACGATTAAAGCCGTCGTGTGTGCCGCGAAAATAAACCGAATCCGCGTCTTCGCGCCAATCGAGAAGCCGCGCATTGCAAATTGATTTCCACGCGAACGCGCTGCCGGGAATCGAGGAAGATTCGCTGTTGACGGTCAAACAATTATGCGCCGCCGTCGAACGAAAAGTTTGTCGCGCTTCGACATCTGAAGTGTAACTGTAAGTTCCCGAATCAACAAAAACGGGTTCGCCGCCGATTGATAAAACAAAACCGAGCGCGTCGGCGTGCGCGTGTCCGCAATTTAGAAAACCGTGTTCGCCGCAGTCAATCAATAAAAAATCGGCATCGGCTTGCCACGAATCGCGCATCGCAAAAAAACCGCTTCGTTCAAACGCTTTGGAAGTTTGCGGCGGCTCGAACGCTTTTGTTTCGTCAAATTTTCTCAAACCTTCAACTCCGAGCAGCCAAAGAAGTTCCGCGCTCGGATCGGCGGCAAACTTAAAATCGCCGCGCTCGAAAAGCGTCGCGCCCAACGCCAGCGTCGGACGATAATCGGTGACGGACGCTTGATCGAGAAAATAAAAACGCCCGCCGTCGTCGTCGCCGAACAGCGCGGTTTCTCCGTTCGGCTGCTTGACGTAAAGCAAAAATTCAAATAATTTTTCCAATTTTTCACGATGTTTTTTTTCGATTGGCGCGTTTTCCAACTGCCGCAAAATCAACAGATTGGCGTAAAAATCCGTCGTGTAGCGATGATAATAACCGCTTTGTTCGCAATACACGCCGTCGTCGCGCACCTGAAAATCGAGCGCGTCCATCAGAATTTGATAACCCGAATTTTTCCAACGACTCGCTTCTTCAAACTCCGGCAAAAACGCGCCGAGAAAATAAAGACCGAGAGCTTCGCCGGTCAAATGCGTGTTCGGGCTGAAATATGTAGATAAATAAGTTTCGAGATGTCGCCCGTGTAAGTATAAATAACGCAGCATTTGAACGAAAATTTCAGATGTGAATTGCGGCGAATCGTTAAAAAAATGAAACGCCCAAATCCACGAAATCGCGCGAAACGTCAACTCTAAACTGGAAAGCCAGTTGATGCCGATTTTCGGCGGATTCTCCGCAAACCAGCTTTTCAAATGTGCGGCGAAAGTTTCAGCGTATTTTTCATTTTTCGTCAGCCAATAGGCGCGTCCTAAAACCGTAAAATACTGATGCCGATTGAGTTCCCAAATTATTTTAGTGTCGCCGGTCGCCGCCGCGTTTTCCAAATCAATTTCAGACCAGTGAATTTTCGGCGATGTTTTTTTCAAAATCGGGTCGAAAAACCAATTCGGGATTTGATTTTCAAAATACAGATTTTCGTAGCCGAGCAAATCAAAATATCCTTCACAAATGCGGTCGGCTTGCTTGATAATTTCCTTTTCTTCGAGCGGAAAACGCCGCCGCAACTCGCTAATTGTCGCTTCGGGATCATCAAATGAAGCGTAAAAATTGCCGTTTTTCCGCGTGCGGAAATGCCGCAAAAGACTTTCGGCGGAAACATTTTTTTCCGGCAAATCAAATTTTTGAAAAAATTTCGACTCCGGCAGCAATTTTATCTGTGAAGAAACGCCATATTTTTCGGCGAAAATATTCGCGCTCTGTCGTCCGCGTTCCTTGAATTCGGCGAGACTTCTGCCTTTTAGTTTTTTGAGTTTTCCGAGCATTTTACTTTTGTATTTGTTATCGGCTTATTTTTTCCGGCGAATTTTTAATTCGGACTGGAGCGCAATCCGTCCCGGTTGCAATGAGCGCAGAGCGCGAAAAAGCGTTCGATACTGTCAACTTGAATATCAACGAGGGCGTTTTTCGCGTCGAAGCGACACTCAATGGCAACCGGGACGGACTCGCGCTCCAGTCGTTTTTCTCTGCTGCGTAAAATTCGTTACAAATTTTTGTTGCAGTCATAATGCTTAATTGATAATTTGCTGAAAAATTATCCGCTTTAAAATCCTTTTGACACAATTAATTTACGTTTTTAATTTGGCATCGCCGCCGATCTTTTCTACGGAGCGAAAATCTTTTGAAGCCAATTCCCGATAAGTTTCCAGCCATTGCCCGCGAACGCTCGCCCAAGTGTATTTCTGACAATCCTGATACGCCTGATTGATAATATTTTGCGCCAGTTCGTCGTCTTCTAAAATTTTGATCGCCGCTTGCGCCAACGCTTCGTGGTCGTTTATTTCGACGAGCAAGCCCGTTTTTCCAGTTTCTACAATATAGGGAATGCCGCCCGCGTTCGTCGAAATTACCGGCAAACCGCACGAAAACGCTTCGATAATCGAGTTCGGCATATTGTCAATATTCGGCGAATTCAAATAAATATCGGCGCGATCATAGATTTCCGGCATTTTTTCCGGCGCGACCGCACCGGAAAATTCGACGTTTTTCAAATTCAATTCTTCGCTCAAACGATGCAGTTCGTTTTTTTGTTCGCCGTCGCCGACGACGATCAGTTCGGCTTCGGGAAACTTTTTTTGAATCAGCGCAAACGCCCGCAGAGTGCAGGAAATATTATACAGCGCGTCAAAATTTCGATTTGATAAAAACACCGGGCGCAGCGGTTTGCGCTCTCGAAAATGAAAGCGTTCGCGGTTGACGAAATTAAAAATCGTCTCCGCCGCCAAACCGTGTTCGGCGAAAACGTCAACCAGATAACCGGACGGAGCGACGATCAGATCAAAAAGGCGAATCGTCGGAATCGCGGTTTTTTTCCAAGTTTTCAAATGGTCGGTCGCTTCGCCGCTGCGGTAATTCAAAATCGTCTTTTTTCCAAAAAGTTTAGCGCACAAAACGGCGGGTGTCGTCGCCAGCACAAAAGAATAATACGATGCCGAAAAAATGTGAATAACGTCGTAGCGCGGAACTTTCAAAAGCAAATCGGCGATGTATTTAAATGAAGTCAAAAAAGTTCGCAGATATTTTATTTTTTGCAGACGCGGAAAAAACGCCGGATTTATCGGCTGCAAATCAACTACAAGGCTCGGTTCATTTTGAAATTTATCCAAAAGCCGTCCGGCTTGCACGGTTTGCCCGCCGATGATCGGCAAAGTCGGCGCGACCATCAGGATTTTTACCGGCTTATTTTTCTCTGCTCTTTTTGACATTATTTTTACTATTTCGCCGGAGCGCGGACGGCTCGTCCGCCAACCAGCAAAGCGAAGTTGTAACGCTCGCCGTCAATGACGTAACTAGAAGGCGAAGGCTTTTCTCGCGCCCACGCTCGAAGCGGACGAGCCGTCCGCGCTCCGATTATTTGCTCAATAATTCATTGTAAAGTTTCAAAGTTTTGGCAAGCTGCGCGGCGAGCGTGAATTTTTCTTCGACGATCTCGCGCCCGCGTCTGCCGAAACGATTTGATTTTTCGGGGTTTTGCAGCAATTCAACCAGCCGCTTCGCCAACGCTTCGTCGTCGTCCGATTCGATAAGAAATCCGGTTTCGTTTTCAATGACCGCTTCGTTCGCGCCGCCGACGCGCGTGGCGACGACGGGTTTGGCAGCCGACATATATTCTAAAATCGAATTGGAAAAACCTTCCGATTTTGAACTCAAAACGCAAACGTCGGAAATTGACAGCAATTCGCCGACTTTCGCGCAGTTTCCGGTGAAAAAAACATCTTTTTCAACGCCCAAATCGGCGGCGAAATTTTTCAATGATTCGGTCAATTCGCCTTCGCCGGCTAAAACGAACGCGGCATCGGCGACTTCTTTTTTTACTTTTTGCGCCGCTTTCAAAAACATTCGATGATTTTTCACATCGCTTCTCAAATTGGCGACGATGGTAACAAATTGTTTATTTTCATCAGACGGCAAACCGAGTTCCGCCAGAATTTCTTGGCGTTTGACGTTTGCCGCCGGACTTAATCTCTGCAAATCCAAACCGTTATAAACGGTAACGATTTTACTCTCCGACACGCCTTGCGCGGTCAGAAAATGTTTGACGGCATCGGCGTTGACCAAAATTTTATCAGCCAATCGAAAGGCTTGCCGTTCAATCAGCGACTGGTTTTTCGTCTTGCTGAAGGTTTCGCGTTTTGACGCGACACGCGCCGGAACACCGGCGAAAAAGGCGGCGAGCATTCCGAAAATATTCGTATAAAAATCGTGTGTATGCACGACGCTGATGTCATTTTTTTTGATAAATTCGGCGCATCGTCCGACTTGCCGCAAAAAATTCGCGTCGTAAAAACTCGTCAATTTAAATTCGGGAATTTCTCCGATGCCGAGCCGTTCGACTTCGCCGCGCAGTTCGCCCGCGCCGTTCAGACAGCCGACGAACACGCGAAAACTGCCTTCTTCGTGCAGCAGACGCGCCAATTGGACGGCTTGACGTTCCGAACCGCCGCTGTAAAAACTGCCCGTCAATTCCAATACGTTTTTTTTCATTGCGCTGCCAGATTTCGTTCGTAACGAAGCCACGATTCCAAAACAAAAATAAACCAGAGCTGGCGCGGAACTTGATTTTTTTCAATTGAATTTTCAAGCAGTTCGAGCGCGGACGGAACATTTATCCAGCCTTCTTTTTCGATTAGCGAATCGCGCAGAAGCTCGACGAAATGTTTGCGCCAATGTCCGCTCAGCCATTTCTGCACGGGAATTATAAAACCCTGTTTTTTTCCGCTCGCCAATCGTTCACCGATGCGGCGGCGGACGATTTCGCGCAGCACGGCTTTGGAATTTCCTTTGTGAAGCCGCAGTGCGAACGGCAGTTTGGCGGCAAATTCCCACATTTCCGTATCCAAAAACGGCGACCGCGCTTCGAGCGCGTAAAACATCGTGCCGCCGTCAACTTTCGGCAGATATTCGCCGACAAATCTCGTGCGGCGGTCATATTCCAAAAATTCCGCAGGCAGATTGCGCCCCGATTCGATTGTCCATTCCATCTGCCGGTGCGACAGCGAAACGTCGCGGAGTCTTTCGCCCAATAAATTATTACGCCGATAGACGGGCAAACCGTCGCGGGCGTTGCCGACCGCGCCGAGTCCGCCCATCGAATAATCGAGAAACGAAACGGCGCGTTTGAGCGTCCCGACTTGCGGCACGATGCCGCGCGTTTTCATCCATAAACCCGCCGCGAAATCCGGCGTTTGGCGGGCGATTTTGCTTGCCAGAAAAAAATGTTTGTGTTCCGGGTAGCCCAAAAAAACATCGTCGCCGCCGTCGCCCGTCAAAAGAACGGTGGCGGATTTTTTGACTTCTCTGGAAATTCCGAGCATTCCGAGAGCCGACGCGCAGGCGAACGGTTCGGCGTAGGCTTCGACAAGTTCGTCAATATCCGGCGGATTTTCCGATGAAAATTCCAAAATTTGATGTTTGATGCCGAGCAGTTCGGCGGTTTGCGCGGCGATACCCGTTTCGTCCGAAGCGTCGTTCGGCGTTCCGACCGTGAAAGCCGTTACGTCGCCGCCGAGTTTGCCGATTGCCCAGCAAACAAGGCTCGAATCAATGCCGCCGCTCAAAAGCGCGCCAATCGGCACGTCGGCTTGCAGACGTTTTTCGACCGCCTGCAAAAAAAGTCTCTCGGTTTCTTCGACCGCTTCGTCAAAAGACATTTTGCCGTCGGGCGCAACCGGCGGCAAATCCCAGTATTTTCTTTTCTCGATTTCGCCGCCGCGCCATTCGATAATTTCGCCCGCCGCGACTTTTTCGATGTTTTTGTAAATCGCCTGCTCGTCGGTCAAAAATCCGAATTCCAGATATTCGGCAATCCCGTTTTCATTCAAATCGCCGCCGTCGCCCGCCGCTTTGAGGGCGCGAACGGTTGAAGCGAAGGAAATTTCGTCGCCGTTTGAGGCAAATGCGAGCGGTTTGACACCGAGCCGGTCGCGGACGAGAAAAAGCGTTTTCCGCCGTTCGTCCCACAATCCGACGGCGAACATTCCCTGCATTTTTGAAACGAGCCGGTCAAAACCCCATTCCCGATACCCATAAATCAAAACTTCCGTGTCGGTTTGACTACAAAAGCGATAACCTTTTTCTTCGAGTTCGCCGCGCAGAGCGCGAAAATTATAAATCGCGCCGTTAAAAACAACGCCGATGTCGCGTTCGGGCGACAGCATCGGCTGGTGTCCCGCCGCGCTCAAATCGAAAATCGAAAGCCGCCGATGACCTAAAACGGCTTCGTCCCAACTTTCAACGCCGACATCGTTCGGACCGCGACGCTTTAAAATTTCCAGCATCCGGCTGACTTTTTCACGCGCCGCGACTTTATTTTTATTTCCGATGACTCCGGCAATTCCGCACATAATTTAAAAATAATTTTTATGTTAAACACAAAAATAAGTATAGATGGATTATTCTTCGGGCAAGATGCTTTGAAAACTCCGCCGCCTTCGTTCGCTGCTGAAAATGCAAATTTAGAGTTAACGACTTGGACTGGAGCGCAATCCGTCCCGGTTGCAATGAGCGCAAAGCGCGAAAAAGCGTTTCGATTGCTTATAACTTAAATATCAACGAGCGTCTTTTCGCGTCGAAGCGACGCTCATTGCAACCGGGACGGATTGCGCTCCAGTCTAATCCACATATTTCCGATGCCACAACTCCAGCATCCACAACGACCAGAGAACCGAAGAATGATCGCGCCGCCGCGCCGAATGTTCGTCGAGCAGCGTTTGAATGTATGATTTTTCAAAATATCCGCGCTCCAAAGTCCGTCGGTCGCTCAGATCGGAGTGAATTCGCTCGCGCAGTTGGACGTTGATCCATTCGCTGATCGGAATGCCGAAACCCTGTTTTTCGCGGTATAAAATCTCGCGCGGAACGATGCCTTCCATCGCCTTTTTGAGAATATATTTAGTTTCCAAGCCTTTCATTTTCAGTTCGGGCGGAATATTCATCACGAACTCAATCAATTTGTGATCGAGCAGCGGCACACGCGCTTCGAGCGAATTTGCCATACTCATCCGGTCAACTTTGGTTAAAATATCGCCCGGCAGATAAGTTTTGCTGTCGAGATACAACAAATTATCAATCGCGTTTCCCGTTTCGACGCTTTCGGCAAATTGTTTGAAAATGCGTTCGCCCGCGCCGAAACCGCCGTTTAACCGCGCCTGAAAATCTTCAGAATAGAGCGATCTTTTTTGCGGTTCGTTAAAGTGCGAAACGCTGTCAATATACCGGTCAAGCGGGTCGAGCGAGATGTTGTAAAGATAATTTTTGCCGCGCGCGCCGTGTGAAAGTTTTTCGCTGACGCGCCGCAAAACGCCGGTTCGCAAGGCTTTCGGCAGATTCGCCAAACCGCTTCGTTTTTTGTCAATCACGTAGCGCGTGTAACCGGCGAAAAGTTCGTCGCCGCCGTCGCCGGACAACACGACCGTCACGAATTTTCGCGCCATTTTGGAAACCATAAACGTCGGCAGCGAAGACGAATCGGCGAAAGGTTCGTCGAAATGTTCGACGAGTTCGTCGGCGATGTCAATCAAATCGGGCGTAACGATAAATTCGTGATGTTCCGTGCCGAAATGTTCGGCGATTTTTTTGGCGTATTTCAGTTCGCTGAAACTGTCTTCGTTAAAGCCGATGGAAAAAGTTTTGACCGGCGCGTCCGAAATTTGCGACATCATTGCGACAATCGTCGAAGAATCAACGCCGCCGGAGAGAAACGCTCCCAACGGAACTTCCGAAATCAAGCGAACTTTGACGGCATCTTTGATTTTTTCGCGCAAAACTTCGACGTATTCGGCTTCGGTTTTGATGTTCGTCGGCTTCAAATAATCGAAATCCCAATACTTTTCCGTCTGAACCGCGCCGTTTTTGAAAATCAAAAAATGACCGGGCGCGAGTTTTTCCACGCTTTTGAAAATGCAGAATTCTTCCGGCACGTAGCCGAACGTCAAATAAGCGTCGAGCGCGGCGAAATCAATTTCCTTTTCAATTTCGCCGTGCGTCAGAAGCGTTTTTAATTCCGAACCGAAGACGAAATTTCCGGCGGGCGTTAAACTGTAAAAAAGCGGTTTTTTCCCAACCCGGTCGCGGGCGATAAACAGCGTTTCTTCACGAAAATTCCAGATCGCAAAGGCGAACATTCCGCGCAGTTTTTCCAGACAATCCGCGCCGAATTCCTGATACGCGAGCAGAATCGTTTCCGTGTCGGAATTGGTTTTAAAGCGATGTCCGAGCGATTCGAGTTCCTTTTTGATTTCCTTAAAGTTGTAAATTTCGCCGTTGAAAACGATTGCCAGATTGCCGTCTTCGGTGTAAATCGGCTGCTGCCCGCTTTTAATATCAATAATTGAAAGCCGCCGCATTCCGAGCGCGGCGCGGTCTTTGACGAGCATTCCCTGTTCGTCCGGTCCGCGATGAATGATGCTCGCGCACATCTTGTCGAGCAAAATTTCACGCTTTCCGATTGGCGCGTTTTTTTCTTTTGAGATAAATCCGGTTATTCCGCACATATAATTTTAGACTGGTAATTTTGTTGATTGTTTGTGAAGTTTTTATAGATGCTTTTTCAATCTCAGTATCGTTCTGTTTTTTCGATTTGACCTGAAACCTTTCAAATCATACCAAAACTCGTTTCCTTTGCCTATAAGCGGCGGGAAATCTGCTTTAAAAAACGGCGGCTAAATTCGATCATTTTGTTTTCAAGATTTTCAGCGACAATCCAAGTGGCGCAAAAACGCATCAAAAGAAATTTCAGGATAAAATGGAATTTTGGCAATTTTGTTTCTATTAAAACTATGTATAGAATTAATACCGGGCGATTTCCCCGAATTTATGCCGGGAAGTTGGTCATATATTTTTATGCGCTCAAAAAAATTGGTAAAATAACAAATCCGATATTATGTTATTGATAGTCGAAAGGAACAGAATAAGTATACAAACAAAACAGGTTTTCCGCCGAGTGCCGTGCCGGAAACTGTTTAGACAGTTATCTTACAATTTATAATTAAAACCGGAAAACACGCTGAACTCGTTAAATCCCCAAACGATAAATGCCTCAAATCCCATAATATCGCGGCTCACTGAGCGAAAATTTTAATGATTAATCAAGACATTGAAGTAATGAAAGGAAAGCAGGTTGACGACGCGCCGCGTGTCAGCATAATTATGCCTGCTTACAATGTTACAAAATATATTGCCGAAGCACTCGATTCGGTATTCGCTCAAACTTACACCGACTACGAAATTATCGTCATCAATGACGGCTCGCCCGATACGCCCGAACTCGAAGCTGTTCTGGAAAAATACCGCGACCGTCTGGTTTATATCAAACAGAAAAATCGCGGCGTGTCCGGCGCGCGAAACACCGGATTGCGAATTGCACGGTCTGAATTTATCGCGCAGCTTGACCCCGACGACGCTTGGCTGCCGAATTATCTGGCGGTGCAAATGGAGATTTTACAGAAAGACCCGACGATTGATTTGCTCTACCCGAACGCGATCATTTTTGGAAGTAAAATTTACGCCGGACAAAAATGGATGGACTTTTTTCCTTCGGCAGGCGAAGTAACATTTGAACGATTGGTCTTGCAGCAATGCAATGTTATATATGGGGTAACCGTCCGCCGCGAATGTCTGCTTCGTGCCGGAATGTTTGACGAAAAGCTGCGGTGTTCCGAAGATTTTGATATGTGGCTGCGCGTCGTCAAAAGCGGCTGTCGTGTCGCTTATCACCGGCAGCCGCTTTTTCGTTATCGAAGCCGCCCGGACAGTCTTTCAGCCGATCCGGTGTGGATGTGCAGTCATATTTTGCAGGTGTTGACAAAAGCCGAACAAACGCTCGAATTGACCCCGAACGAACGCCGAAGTTTGAGCGAGAGCAAATGCCGTTTTCAAGCGATGCTTCGTTTTTCAAAAGGTAAGGTCGCTTTTTTTGAGGGCGACGCGAAAGCCGCCGTTGAAAATTTAACGGAAGCAAATACATTCTTCAAAAGCCGTAAAATCGCT
This sequence comes from Pyrinomonadaceae bacterium, assembly GCA_965217575.1. Classification (GTDB taxonomy): domain Bacteria; phylum Acidobacteriota; class Blastocatellia; order Pyrinomonadales; family Pyrinomonadaceae. The sequence goes on from CBDCIX010000003.1 coordinate 27,935, forward strand.
TTGTCAATCCGGCTTTTGCGCCTCGCGCCGCAATCTCTGCTGCGCCTGTATAATCTGCGAGACCGTTTCTTTTTCAAAGCCGATACAAAAATCAGTAATAAGGAAATTGCGGCTAAAGCGAAAATCTAGTCGAATTCAGGGGTTGTAAATACTTTATAAATGGAGAAATCTCGTTACAATATCGCACATATTATGCCGTGGCAGAAGATCGGCGGCACGGAGCTGGCGACGTTGCGAATCGCCCAGGGTATCGAAGGTGAAGAATTTAACAATATCGTTTTTCTTCTGCCGGACGCGGATGCGGTCAAACAAATGTTTGAGGCGGAGGGCTTCAAAACTCTTACTTATCAGGAAATCGAGCCGAGTTACCGGCACGCAATTCCTTTTTTGCGCGACGCGCGCGCGCTGGCGCAAAAGTTCAAACAAAATGATATTGATTTGATTCACTGCTCGGATTTGCCGGCGGGCTATCATGCCGCGCTCGCCGGAAGATTGGCGGGAATTCCGGTTCTCTGCCACATTAGAAACCGCTACGCGGAGCTTTCGCGCCGCGATCAAAGTTTTTTATACGCCGTCAACCATTTCGCATTCGTGTCGAAAGACAGTTGGAAGCATTTCGACTGTAAAGTTCCGGCGCGGCGCGGAACGGTCGTCTATGACGGAATTGACGTTCTTCCCGAAAACATTGCGGAATCGCCGGCGGAAAGCGTCCGGCGGCAGTATAATATTCCAGAAGACGCGAAAATCGTCGGAATGGTCGCGCGGGTGGCGATTCAAAAAGATTATCCGACGCTTATTCGCGCCGCCGCGCGAATTGTCGCCGTTGACAAAAACGTGCGCTTTCTGATCGTCGGCGATCATTCGGGAACGGAAAATTACCGCCGCCATTACGAAGAAGTAAAGCAGATGATTGCGGAAAATGATCTTTCGGAATATTTTATTTTTACGGATTTTCAGTCGGATGTGATACGGTTTTTGGATGCGATGGACATTTTTGTTCTCAGCACACATTTTGAAGGATTGCCGCTCGTCATCATCGAAGCGATGGCGCAGGGAAAACCGGTAATCGCCACGGCGGTTGACGGAATTCCCGAAATTATCGTGCCGGACGAAACCGGCTTGCTGCACGAACACGAAGACGACGAGCAGTTGGCAGCGCACATTCTCGCGCTTTTGCAAGACGAGGAACGCGCCGCGCGGCTCGGAGAAACGGCGCGGGAAACAGTCCAAAAAGACTGGAGCCGCGAACGGTTTGCCGAAGATATGAAAAATCTGTATCGAAAAATACTCGGAGGAAATCCGCCCGATCAATTAGAGGAAAAAATTTAATGTCTTCAAATTCTATGCTGCCGAGTCAAGCTGTACATACTACCGCGCCGCGCCGCGTTAAGGTTATTCGCGCCCCGTTGTTCTCTTTGGCGGGACTGTCCGAAGACATCGCAACTTTGGTGCGGTATCGGGATTTGCTCTACACGCTCAGTGTGCATCGCGTTAAGGTCAGATACAAACAATCAGTTCTGGGCATCGCTTGGGCAATCGTCCAGCCGCTTTCCCTGATGCTGATTTACACGCTGATTTTTACCGTCATTACAAAAATGCCGACCAACAGCAGCGTGCCGTATCCGGTTTTGACTTACGCCGCGCTTTTGATTTGGACATTTTTTTCGACGGCACTGACCGGCGCGACCAACGGACTCGTCAGCCACAACCAACTCGTTACAAAAGTTTATTTCCCGCGTGAAATTCTTCCGCTGACGTATGTTATCGCCGCGCTTTTCGATTTGCTGATCGCCTCGTTCGTGCTTTTGGGACTGATGCTTTACTTTCGCGTCCCGCTGACGTTTAACGCGCTTTACGCCATACCGATAATTGTCATTATGACGATGTTTATCACGGCGGTTTCATTCATTTTTTCGGCGGCGCAGGTTCGTTTTCGGGACCTCGGAATGGCACTTCCGCTGATGCTTCAGGTCTGGATGTTCGCCACGCCCGTCGTTTATCCTTTGAGTAAAGTGCCTGAAAACTACCGCAGTTTGTATATGTTGAATCCGATGGTCGGCGTGGTCGAAAATTTTCGCCGCGTAATCGTCGAATCAGCTCCGCCGAATTTATACGAAGTCGGAATTTCGGCTCTGCTTTCATTGATTCTGCTTCCGTTGGCGTATATTTTTTTCAAGCGCGTCGAAGCGACTATCGCCGATATTATTTAACAGTTAAAAATTTTCCGATGAAGATAATTGATCTCAAATTTAACCAAGTTTCCAAACGATACCGCGTTCGTCAGGAACTTTCGCAAAACGCGGCGCAGAATAAAATTCTGCGAAAAATCCAGAGTCTGCGCCAGCCGGCGCAGGATTTTTGGGCGGTGCGCGACGTTTCGTTCGAGGTCGAACGCGGCGAATCGCTCGGCATAATCGGTCACAACGGAGCCGGCAAAAGCACCATCTTAAAACTGCTCTCGAACATCACCACGCCGACTTCCGGCGAAATTACCATTAACGGGCGGCTTTCGGCACTGATCGAAGTCGGTTCGGGTTTTCACCCGGAACTGACCGGCAGGGAAAATATTTATCTGAACGGTTCGATTTTGGGAATGCGCCGCCGCGAAATCAGCAAAAAACTCGACAGCATCGTCGAATTTGCCGGCATCAGACAATTTCTCGACACGCCCGTTAAGCGATTTTCTTCTGGAATGTACGTGCGGCTCGGATTTTCAATCGCCGCGCATTTAGACCCGGACATTTTGCTCCTTGATGAAGTTCTCGCTGTCGGCGACGCTTCATTCCAGGAAAAATGTCTAAAACGAATCAACGAACTCAAGAAAGCTGGAACGACCATCGTTTTCATCTCTCACGATCTCGGTGCGGTTGAACGCACTTGCGACCGCGCACTTTTGATGAATAAAGGACAAGTTGCCGCCGACGGTTCGCCAGCGGCGGTAATTTCCGAATATCAAAAACAGGCGATAGAAACTTCGGCTTTTTCTCACGCGCCTTCGTCAGAAATGGCACACCTTGAGAACGGACACAAACCCGTCGAAATTGTTTCTCTCACTTTTCTCAACGCGCTCGGTGAAAAAGAGTCGGTTTCTCACACGGGCGACGCTCTCTCTGCAAAAATCAAATTTAATGTGCGGGAAACTATTTCCGATGCCGTATTGAATATAATTTTTTACACTGCCGACCGCGAGGTGAAATCTCAACTCTCGACAGAGGTGAGCGGCGATCAACTGACGCTCGAACCGGGCGAGTGCGAAATTGAATTTTTTTGTCCCGAAGTCGGATTGCAGCCGGGCATCTATTACACTGATGTCGCCGTCGCACAGCGCGGCGCACCCGACCACATAGATTGCCGGTATCAATCAACAATGTTGCGCGTTGATCCGGGAAAAATAGTGCGCGGGGAGTTTTATATGCCTCATAAATGGAATATTAAACAAATTGACAATTTAAATGGTAATGACTATAAAATGAGTGATTTGGAAAAATTAACTCTTTGATACATTTTTTAATTACAGAGAATGTTTGAAAATTCTCCGATTCGTCCGCAATGATTGATCAAAGGTAAATAAATATGGAGCACAACGCTCAAAAAACTAATCATTCGAAGATGAAGGAAATTAGAACTTTTCTAAAAAACTTAACACGGAAAAAGTTCATTTCTTCAACAGAAAAAAAGTATATAAAAAGTAAAAATAGGTGAAACAGAATTTGTCTAAAAATTTTCCGGCAATTTAGGTAAAACTTTATCATCATAACAAATGTCATTTGTCGCCGAACTAATTTTGTGTTCAAAATGAAGCTTTAAATTTTAACCTTCGCGCCTGTTTATTATGAATGAAAAAAACTTACCTGCCGTAGATATAACTTTGCTGGTCACTACCTACAATCGGAGCGGCGATTTGCGGGAGATGCTTGACACCGCGGTGGCGCAGGAAACCGAAGGCGCGTTCAGGTATGAAATACTCATCGTTGATAATAATTCAACCGACGATACACGCGCGGTCGTCGAGGACTTTATTGTGCGCGGTCACGAAAATATTCGTTATTTGTTTGAGAGTCGGCAGGGGAGATCTTACGCTCTGAACACCGGGCTGGATACCGTGCGCGGCAGTATTTTCACCATTTGTGATGATGATTTTATTTTGCCGGAAGATTGGCTGAAAAATATTTTCGCCGCTTTTGGCGCGCATCCTGAAGTTTCATTTGTGAGCGGTAAAGTATTACCCGCGTGGCAAGCCGAACCACCTGTTTGGCTGACGGCAAGTCATTGGTCTGCGCTTGCCTTAACCGATTACGGCGAAAAAAAGTTTTATACTGATGAAAACCATCAAATTTGTCTCCTCGCTTGCTCTTTTCGCACCGCTGACGTAGTTGCAATTGGAGGCTATAACCCGAAATTAGGCGTTACAAAAAACCAAATCGGCGGCACGGAAGACCTTGAAGTTCTCAAACGCCTCTGGAAGTCTGGGCGCAAGGGAATATATCTCCCTCATATCTCGTTTTATCACAAAGTCGAGCCGAACCGGATCACAAAAAAGTATCATCGCCGGTGGCATTCAGGTCACGGAAGTTTCTACGCCGCGATGCGCGATGAAGAGGTTGAACAGTCGTCGGCGCGTCTTTTTGATGTTCCCGCGCATCTATATTCTCAAGCGGCGAAAAACATTATTCACTGGCTCAAGTATTCTCTCCAAAGCCAAAAAGCAAAGGCTTTTTGGCACGAAACACAGCTGCATTTTTTCAAAGGATTTTTTCGTGAGCGGCGCAAAGAGTTTCTAAAAGCGGCTCAAGACCGCAGTTTAATCAATGAAATTATCCTTTTTGCCCGTGCGCTTGCCGCAAAAAAAAGTAAAAAGTAATTATAATAAAGAGATTCAAAAATTTAGAGTCTCGACAAAAGAATGAGAAACAAATCTCAATTAATACCATCACTGGACGGATTACGCGCGGTCTCCATCGGATTGGTAATTATCGCCCACGCAATAGCTAATCACCATCCCATAGGATATTTAGGTGTACGCGTTTTTTTTGTTATTTCAGGTTATTTGATCACCCGTCTCTTGCTCAAAGAATACAATTCGACAGGCGGCATAAATCTCAAACGATTCTATTTCCGCCGGACGATGCGTATTTTTCCGCCCTTCTATTTCTTTCTGATAATCGTTGGTTTGCTCGGCTTATTTGGTGTTATCGCGCTCGGTCTTCAAGATTTTATCGTCTCATTGACTTATACGAGCGACTATTTGTTTCCAAAATCTTGGTATATCGGTCATTCGTGGTCATTGGCGGTCGAAGAACAGTTTTATCTGCTGTATCCACCGTTGCTCGTTTTTCTGAAAAAGAAGAAGGTCATAGCGGTTCTCGTCTTTATACTGTTTCTCGCACCCGTTTTACGAATCGTTGGTTTTCATCTTTATCCTGAATCACAGGTTGCCATTATCTATGGTTTTCACGCCAATATAGACGCTTTGGCTTCCGGTTGTCTGCTCGCTTTTGCTGCTGAATACGAACGCTTTCAAAAAATTCTGCTTAAAATAACCGCCCTGCCGCAAGTGGCGATCATCGCCGCGGCAATTCTGATCTTTTTTGCCAATAATCAAGTGCAGGGCGAGCATCCGAATTTCGGCTTGAGCGTTTGCGTGACGTTTATGAATACGGCGACGGCTCTGATTATTTACTGGTCTATCACTAACTCCGAGACAACTTTCATCGGACGGATGCTCAATACTAAAGCCTTGTCTTACATTGGCGCGTTAAGCTATTCCTTGTATTTATGGCAGCAATTATTTACCGGCAAGGAGATGCTCGGTTATTTTCCGCTCAATTTGCTGCTGGCTTTTGTCTGCGCTTTGATTTCCTTTTATACCGTTGAGAAATATTCATTAAAATTGCGGGCTTATTTAGAACAGAGAAGACTCAAGAATCGGTTGCTTGCGGTAAATCAGCAAATTTAAATTTCCACATCTATTTTGGGAATATCATTAATAATCAACGAGTTTCCACGTCAGGACTGTTTATTTTTATGTTTTTTTTACGGAGCGTTTCCCAATGAGTATATTTTTCGCCGCGCAAAAATTTGAAAAATCCGACGATAACAGCAAAGTTTGCCAACACAAAGTAAAACGGCAGCGGCAGAATGCTGAGTTTTATGCCGTTTTTTTCCAGTAACCATCCGATAAATGCCGTCAGATAGAAAATAACTTGAAGCGCGAAAAAGTATAGAAAAAACGTCGAATGAAGCGCGGCGATTCCGGCGGTGAGCAAGACGGCGATCAGGAAAAACGGGACGCTGTATCGCAAAACTTTGTGCGATAGAAGCTCAATTGCGAAGAAACCGCTGCGAAACGGGTTGAGCATTTCGCGGTTGCGCCAGAGGTCGGTTAATGTTCGTGAGATAATGCGAACTCGCATCTGCATTTCTCTTTCGCTGCGTTTGTTGGTCTCTTCCGTGCAGATCGCCGCCGGTTCGTAGATCGTCCGCAAACCTTGTTTATAGACGAGCGTGGCGATTAGAAAATCGGAACACGCTTCGGCATACATCGGCTGATAAGCGGATTTTCTGACCGCGTACAAACAGCCCGAAGTTCCGATCAGCGAACAGGCGCGGCTTTCATTTTCTTTTAAGAAAGTTTCGTAATTCCAATATGAACGCGCTCCTTTGCCGACGCTCGATTCGGAATTGTCAACGTAGATCAATTTTCCGGCGACACAGCCGATTGTTTGATCGGCAAAATTCGGCATCATCGTCTGCAAAACATCCGGTTGATACATCGTCGTCGCGTCGGAAAAGATAATAATTTCGCCGGTTGCCTTTTCGACCGCCATATTCTGCGCCGAGGTTTTACCGGCGCGTTTCGTCTGACGATAAAGTTTTACGCCTTTTTCCGCGTATTCGCGGGCGATCTCGTCGGTGTCGTCCGTCGAACTGTCGGAGGCGACGATAATTTCAAGTTTGTCTTTTGGATAATCAATCAGCAGTGTGTTTTCGAGTTTCCCGCGTAAATCCCGTTCTTCGTTGTAAGCTGTAATAATTAAGGACACATTCGGTTCAAAAGCCGCCCGCGCAATACTTTTCGGATACCATCGGCTGACGAAATAGACGAGCAGCGGATAGCCGAAATAAACGTAAAAGAGCGCGGCGAACGCGAGTGCCAAAATTATTTGAACAAAAATTTCTAGTGTCATTTTAAAATACATCTCATACTTTCTGCGATTTTCGCGCGAATTGTTTTGAACAAATCAAAAGCAACTATCGTGCCGCTTAATAATAATTTTTAAACAGTTCAAAAAACATTTTGCCAAAATAAACGAAATACGGTCACCGCCCGACACATTTTCGCCAATTTTTATAAAAGATTTCCGACTCAGGCGTTTTTACTAAATACTATTTCGTATATATTTACCGATTTAGAACGGATTTAGTTCAATTTGAATTGCTCCGGCTGTCCGCTCAATGCAAAATTATCAGCATTCGGCATTTTGGATAATTCGTCTAATTTGTATATGCGCCGCAAACAAACGGCGTAAGCAATTGGGTAATAAATAAACCAGTTATACGCCACCGAACCGAAAAAACTCGAAACCATATAGCCGATGATAGTCGCCTGAAGTCCGACGGACAGATAATAAATCCACGAATAATCTTCACCGGCGAGCAGCCGCCTTTCAATCGCGGCGAGTCTTCGCAAAGGCGTGATTATCAAAATCAGATAGGCGATGAGTGCCAGCCAGCCGAGTTCGGAGGAAACCTGTGTGTAGGCGTTGTGCGATTCGTGGTTTCCGATTCCGACGAGTGGAAAATTACCGAAGCCGATGCCCAACGGATTTCGCAGAGTTACTACGATGGATTGTTTGAGGAGTTCGGTGCGCTGTCCCGACGAGCCGACCGGATCGAGCGACGGAACAAAAATCGAAATCATCCGCAAGCCGTAATTTCCGGGCGCGAAAGCCATCACCGCCACTGCCAGCACTAAAGACAAGACCGTTACTTTCAGCCGTTGTTTTCTGCCTAATTTCCAAAACAAAACTGCTGAAACGGCGATCAGTCCCAAACCGCCGCCGCGCGACTGTGTTACCAAATTTCCGGCGATCATTATTCCGGCGGAACTGTAATAGACGAGTTTGGCGATTTTATTTTTTGAGACGATGCCGAGAACGACGGCAATTGGAAGAAACATCACCAGATGCAGTGCCATATCGTTCGGATTGCCGAACATCCCGTTATAATCAACGCTGACGCGATAATCTTCGGTCTTAAAAATTCCCTCCCGGTAGAACTGGATTGCCTGATAGCTGACCATAATGCCGACTCCGATGCCCAGCCACATTAGTCCTTTGAGACGCTGTTTCGTCCGCAAAGAAGTAACCATTATGATAAAAATCAACACGAGTTTGCTGAACGGATCGTTCAATCTCGCCCAAGCTAACCCCGTGTCTTTCGCCAGAGGCATAGCTAAAACCGCCCAGACCAGCATAAACAGAACACATTTGGCTTCGGTCGGGAACACCGTCAGCAATTTGCCGGAGCGAAACTGTGAAGCTAAATAAAAGAAAGTCGCGGCGAGGGCGGCGATTGAGGTCATTTCGTTAAAACCCGAAAGTCCGGGAATAAGTTCGTACGGACGAAAATACACAATCAGCGTAAAAAGAAATATTCCGACGTAGGTGAACGTATGATCTTTTCGCAGAAACCAGCCGTCACGGTTCAAAAGTCTTTCGTCTTTGGCGACGGCTTTTTCACGTTTGCGCCGCTGCTGCAATTCGGCGTAACTCGGCTCGGATTCGTATAATTCTTCGGCGTTGAGAGATACTTTGTCAGCCTGCGGAATTTCATCGGCTGCCGTTTGCCATTCTGTTTCGGCTGCGCTTTGCTGTAATTTCTGACCGGGATTTTCCACCGACTGGACGACTTTTTTCGCTTCATCGGGCAGTTTCATAGATTTCCGCGATGCGCGTCCGTTCGCTTTGTCTTCCTGTGGATTTTTTAGAGTAACCATAAAATTTTAATTAGTCTATAAAACGCTGAAACCACAGTTCAAGCATCAGCAGCGTGTAAAGCTGTGATGTAAAATCCTGTTTGCCCGAAGTGTGCTTTTCGACCATCTGTTTGACGACTTCCGGTTTGATTAAATTTCGCTGTAAACTCTTTGTTGACAATAAAACGTCGCGCAAAAAATCCTTTAACTCGCCGCGAAACCAGTGCGTTACCGGAACGCAGAAACCCATTTTTTTCCGGTATAAAACATCGCGCGGAACGACGCGGCTGGCGACTCTTTTTAATAAATCTTTGGTCCCGACACCGCTGCCGAGTTTGATCGCTTCCGGCAGACTCGCCGCAAATTCGATGACTTCGTGATCGAGCAGCGGCGAACGCGCTTCGAGCGACACCGCCATCGAAGCGATGTCAACTTTGACCAGCAAATCGTTCGGCAGATACGTCATCTGATCGGTCAGCATTGCCGAATCAATAATGCCCAAACCGTCGGCTTTGGCGAACCACGTTTCGAGAAAATCCGCCGAATCGAAACCGGCGGTCTGCCGTTCAAAATCGGTCGTGTAAATATCGCCGAGCGTCTGCCGGTCAATCGCGCTCACCCAATTAAAATAGCGTTCGAGTTTCGAGTGCGAAGCGGCTTTGACAAATCTTTTGACGTCGCGCGTGCGGCTGCGCTGAATTTCCGACGAAGGCAGCATTTCGACGGCTTTGCCGATCAGATTCTCGCGGACGAAACGCGGCAGAAGATGGTATTTTTCCGACCACTGCATCGCAAAATAACGTTTGTAACCGGCAAAACTTTCATCGCCGCCGTCGCCGTTGAGCGCGACCGTCACGTGCTTGCGCGTTTCGCGGGCGACGTAATAAGCGGCAATCGCCGACGGATCGGCGTAAGGTTCGCCGTAATGTTCGACCAACGTCGGCAAAACGTCGAAAGCGTCGGGTTTGACGATAAATTCGTGATGTTCCGCGCCGATGTGTTCGGCGACGCGCTTGGCATATTTTAGTTCGCTGAAATCTTCTTCTTCAAAACCAATGGAAAAAGTTTTGACCGGCTGCGAACTTTCCTGCGCCATCAGCGCGACGATCAGCGATGAATCAACGCCGCCGGACAAAAACGCTCCCAACGGAACTTCCGAAATGAGCCGCATTTTTGTCGCTTCGCGGACGATCCGCATCGTTTCTTCTTCGGCTTCTTGGCGGCTGATTTTTATTTTATCGGAAAAATTCGGCGACCAGTAACGCTGAATTTTGATCTCGCCGTTTTTCCATTCGAGCCAGTGCGCCGGTTCGAGTTTGCGGATTTGTTTGTAAGCCGTCAGCGGCGCGGGAACGCAGTAATACGACAAATAATGATGAATCGCTTCGTAATCAACCTCTTTATTTATTTTCGGATGCTGCAAAAGAGCGCGAAATTCCGAGCCGAAAATCAAATCGCCGTTCGGCTGATGCGAATAAAGCAGCGGTTTTTTCCCGATCCGGTCGCGGGCGATGAACAACGATTTTTCCCGTTCGTTCCAAATGGCGAAAGCGAACATCCCGCGCAAATAATCAACACAGTCCGCGCCGTATCTGTCGTAGAGATGCAGAATAACTTCCGTATCCGAATTGGTGTAAAAAACATCGCCCTGCTTTTCCAAATCGGCGCGAAGCGTCTGAAAGTTGTAAATTTCACCGTTAAAAACGATGCAGGCGGTTTTGTCCGCGTTATAAATCGGCTGCTGTCCGCCCGCGAGATCAATGATCGAAAGACGACGCATCGCCAAACCGATATTTTCGCGCACGTAAAAACCGTCCTCGTCCGGTCCGCGATGCGTAATGCAGGCGTTCATCCGTTCGAGAATTTCACGATTGACGTGCTGTGAGTTTGCATTAGCTATGCCGACGATTCCACACATTTACTTTATTATCTTATCCTAATTTGATTGACGGAAATTTTTCAGACACGCTCTAAAAAGGACTGCCGAAAAGCAGACGAACGATGCTCAACTTGCCGACAATATCGAGAACTTTGTCCACCGTTTTGATTTTATTGCCCGGCACGATCACCTGATCGCCCGGAACTAAATACACCATTTCCGCTCTGTTGCGCCCCGCATCGTCTAAATTGACCGTCAGCGGCGTGATGCCGTTTGCCGTCTGACGATAAATCGTTATCCGCTTTTTGTCGCCCGTCCGAAGAACGCCGCCCGCTTCGACAATCGCTTCGTTGACGCTCAAACGCCGTTCCATCAGTTTCACGCCCGGCTGTCCGACATCGCCCAACACGCTGTAACGCGCCGAACCGACTTTATCGAGCGTAATCGTAACGTGCGGATCAATAATATATTCGTCGAGCTTTTTTCTGACCTCTTCCTGCACCTCTTCAATCGTTTTGCCGCCGACCGAAATGCCTTCTCTGATCAGCGGATACGACACTTTTGCCGTCGGCGGAACGGTGATGTTTGTCCGGCAGTAATCCGGGCATTGCCCGAAAACTTCTATCGAGATGACATCCTGCGGTCCGAGCCGGTATTCTTTCAGATAGTTATTGTAATACGGCAGAATCGCCGATTCTTCTTCGCTCAAACCTTCGCGCCGCTGATTTTTCTCGTCGTCTGCGCCGTTTTGGTCGGCTGAAATTTCCGCGCTCGCCGGCGCGTCCAAACTCCTTGACTGCTTATCCGCCGCTTGATCGCCGACTTTCACTTCGCTTTTTGACGCGGCAATTCGCTGATTGTCTTTCGGCAAATTTTCCTGCCCAAAAATCGCCGGCGAAAACATCAGACCGCAAACCATCGTTAAAATACCTGTTCTTACTGAATTCACTGCTTTCATACTTCCTTCTCCGTTTCTATACACATTTACCGTCTTACAAACACTCAATAAAAGGATTAATCCTATTTTATATGTTTATCGCCCGCCTTTTCTGAAGAGAACGGTTTTGACCGTTTCAAAGACGATGATCAAATCCAGCGCGAGACTCTGATTCTTGATGTAATACAAATCATACTGCAGCTTGCTGCGCGCATCCTCGACCGACGCGCCGTAGGGATGTTTGATCTGCGCCCACCCCGTCAACCCCGGCGCCGCCAGATGCCGATGCTCGTAATACGGTATCTCTTCCGCCAGCTGCGCGACAAAATGCGGTCTCTCCGGGCGCGGTCCGACGAAACTCATCTCCCCTTTGATGATGTTCCAAAACTGCGGAATCTCGTCCACGCGAATCTTCCGAATCACGCGCCCGACTCGGGTCGTGCGATCATCGTCGGTCGTCGCCCAGATCGGCTTGCCGTCCTTTTCCGCATCCGTCTTCATCGAACGAAACTTGATGACCTCGAAAGAATGTCCGTTTTTCCCGACCCGCTCCTGGCGGTAAAAGATCGGACCCGGTGAATCGAGTTTGATTAAAACCGCCGTCAGCAGCGCAATCGGCAGCGAGCCGACCAAGCCCGCCAGAGCCAGCAGACGATGAATTATCTCGCGGATAAAAGTCTTCAATTGAGTGTCGCGTTTGCGACCGCCGAAGATCAGCCACGACGGACGCACCATATCGAGATGCACCTGACCGGTGACGCGCTCGAAAAACGAGGTGCATTCTTCGATGTTGACATCGCCCGCCAAACTCATCTTCAAAAGGGCTTCGGTCGGAAAAGTCCCGCGCCGCTCGCGCACGGCGATCACTATCCGGTTGATTTTTTCGGCGGGAACAATTTTTTCCAAATCCTCCATCGTTCCCAGATTGTATTTTGCGGGAATCATATTTTTGAGAATTTCAGTTTCTCTGGTGATAAAGCCGGCGATGCGATAGCCCGCGTCGCGCTGTTTCAGAACCGCCTTCGCCGTGTCAACGGCAATCTGACCGTCGCCGACAATCAGAATTTTTTCGCCGATTTCAGGATGACCTAACAGAAAATGAATCCAGCACCGCACCGCTAAGAGAGAAATCAGCGTGATAAGTATGGAGTAAAGGGAGGTTCCGCGTCCGAGTTGTAAATTCGGAGCAAAATAAAAAATCAGGGCGAGCAGCAGCCACGTGATGCCCAGAGCCTGCGTCAATCGAAAAAGTAGTTCCCGGCGATTATTGATGGCGACGTAATCGTAAAGATCGTAAAAATGAAGAAGAAATAAAGAAACCGCCGTCACCAGAATCACTTTCAACCAGCCGTTCTCTTCAAACAACTGAAAAATTGTTCCCTGAAAACCTAAACGAAGATATAAAGCGATAATGAGTCCGCCGACAACAATGGCAGCATCAGCAAAGAATAAAAAAGCGAGGCGTGTTGTAAATTTTCCAATCATAATTGCACAGGTAGACAAAATACCGCAGCGGGCGGCAGATTGCTCGGTCTAAATAAATAAAGTAAATTTTATCTTCTTTTGTAATAATTATAATTGTAATTACTTTCGCTTAAAACATCGGCGGATTGGTTCAAAACTCCGCCGAGTATTCTTTCGCGCGGCAATGTTTCCAAAACGCGCTGAACGTCTTTGTAATCGGTATGATCGGCACGGACGACGAGCAGCGCGCCGTCAGCGTGATTTATCAAAACGGTCGCGTCGGTGAATATGCCGAGCGGCGGCGCGTCAATTATTATGTAATCGAACATTTCACGCGCCTGACTCAAAATTTCTTTGAACATCGGACCTGAGATAAGTTCCGCGACATCGTTTCTGGGTTCGCCGCCCGGCAGCAGATGAAGCCCGGACGGTTCTAATCTGATAATCGAATCGCTAAGTACGGCGCGTCCCGCCAAAATATCCGAAAGACCTTTGTCGGTTTCGATGCCCAAATAATCAGTCAAACTCGGCATTCGCAAATCGCTGTCAATAATCAAGGCGTTGATGCCGTCGGTTTGCGCCAACAGCCAGGCTAAATTTAAGGCTGTTACCGATTTACCTTCGCCCGGATTGACGCTTGCCACGACGATTGACTGCAATTTTTGACGCTGGCTTTTGTGCAGAACCTGTGTTCTGAGGCTGCGATACTCTTCACAGTAATTCGAGTTGGGTTCGGTGATTGCCACCAGGCGAAGGTTGACGCGCTCGGCATCAATCTTCCAGGAGGCGAATTCCGGCAGACTTTTCTCGTCCAGGCGAGTCGAATCAAACATATCCGAAACCGCATTGTCCGCATTTTCCAGTTTCAGTTCGGACAACTCTTTATTAGTGAAAGAATCGGACGCTTTGGCGGAATCGGGATTTGACGTTCTGACTCTCAAATCCCGCTTGGTAAAAAGTTCGGGCGGTTTGTTGCCGCTCGGTATTCCGACCGCGCGCTGAGAAACGCGCTCGTCAGCCGTTTCAACATCCAACAGCTGTTCGTTTTGCTTTTTCTCTAATACTTTGAGTATATTCATTTGCTTGACCCTAATTTTTGCTAAATTTTAATTTTAAATTACTTTCTAATCGGTCAAAATCTATGATAAAAATTATAAATTCTTTCATTTCTTAAGTTTGACTGTCTAAAGTGTCCGAACAGTAATAACTTCCTGCCTTTTTATTGATTACCGTAATCGCCGGAAGCCGCAGTGTTGACTTGAACTTCTCTGATGGCGGAAGTTTCCGGTTTAGATTTTTGGTTTTTTACAAGTTCATTTCGCGCGCCGGCTGTCAACACACGGGCTGACTCAATCTCTTCAAACGCTTCGTCGCTAAGCAGCAGAGCCTTTTTATTCGGCAGCAGAAACAGATTATCGGCGACATCTTCGATAATGTCGCGGTTAATGGTTTTCACGCCCATTTCATAAGCCGTCAGCATCGCGTTATCACAAATATTGTTGATCTGGCGCGGAATGCCTTCGGAACATTGAAATATCAAATCAATCGCGCTGTTCGTAAAAATGTTCGGCTCACTCGAACCGGCGATTATCAGCCGCTCGATGATATAGCTTTCAACTTCTTCGACGGTCGAAAGCACCTGCATTCGGCAGTTTAAGGCGATCCGCTGTCTGATCTGACGAAAACTCTGCTGACCGAGTTTTTCCACCAATTCGGGCTGTCCGGTCAAAATAATTTGGAGATGTTTGGCTTTGTCCGATTCAAAATTCATCAGCAGACGAATCTCTTCTAAGAGTTCGTCCGACAGTTCGTGCGCTTCGTCAATGACGAGAACGGTTCGCAGCCCGCGCTTGTGACGGCTTTCAAAAAGCGTTCCCATCTGCATCAAAAGCGAGGCTTTGTTCGACCATTCCGTAATGCCGAGCATCTGGCTCAGTTGATAATAAAATTCATCAATCGAAAGGCTCGGATTGAAAATATACGCCGCCATCACGGTCGAATCAAAACGGCGTAAAATCCAGCGCAGAGCCGTCGTTTTGCCCGTGCCGACTTCGCCCGTCAAAACAATTAAACCCTTCGCCATTTCGACACCGTAATAAAGCCGCGCCAACAGTTCGTTGTATTGCGGCGTAAACACCATAAAACTCGGATCAGGCGTTAAGTTAAATGGATAATCTTTTAGATCGTAAAATTCTTTGTACATTCTTCCCTTTCAACAAATCAAAAATCAAAATTTGAGATTCTCTACATCAATCGCTCAAAAATATGCGACATTTTCAAACCCGTAACCAAAATCGGCAAACTTATGACAGCAATTAGTATGCCGCACAAAATTTTTGCGACGTAATAAAATCTCTGCCACGAAGTTTCTCTGTCCGTCATCAGAACCGGCACGGAAGCCAAAACCGGCAATCCGGTGTAATATTTCATATCTTCAACGTTTTGAATTTTGAAGAAATGCGGAAATTCCAGAGCCGCCGCCAAAAGCAAACCGAGAAAAAATCCGATGCCGAAGCCGGATAAAATAAAGAAAGGCTTCTTCTTAGCATTGACGGGCGATTCCGGTAAATTTGCCGGATCAACTATCGTAATCGTTTCGCCCTGCGCGTTGGTTTCGCGCTGAACTTGTCCCTGCGCGTTGTTGTATTTTTTCAAAAGCTCGTCATACGTCGTTTTTGCCGATTCATATTGATTGGTGACACCTTCGAGCGCGACTTTGACGTTCGGAATCGTATTGATTTTCGCTTCGAGCGAGCCGATCATCGCGTCATTTTGTCTCAAATCCGCATCCTTCGTCTGCATCTGCTGATCAATTTGGGCGACTTGACTTTCAGTTTTCTGCTTGTCAATTTCCAGATTCTGCTTTTGCAGTTCGGCTTTGCGCGAACCGGCGGCAGTCGCGTTTTTAACCCGCATCTGAGTGCTTTTTTTCAAAGCGTTCAGTTCGTCGTTGATTTTATTTATATCGTTCTGCGCCTCGATAACCTGCGGATTTTTATCGCGCAGGGTCAACTTCAAATTTTCCAGTTTCGCGCTTAATTCCGCGCGTCTCTGGGCAAGCTGGGCGTAGGCGGGCGTGTCTTCAATGCGCGTCGCGTCGCTGATCGCCGCCTGCGTTTCCTTTTCGCCGAAATCTTCAATCAGCCGCGACTGCGAATTCAGCGTGCGAATGCTGTCGTTGAGGCGACCTTTTTCAGCCATCAAACTCTCTTTTTCTTTCGAGATGGTTTCTTCGCGCTGGCGCAAACCTTCCAGTTGAGCGATTAAACCCTGCGACGATTCCGGTAAGGTTTCGACGTTTTGACTCATAATCCGCAAGCGTTCTCTTTCCAGCGAGTCGAGATTGCTTTTCGCTTCGGACAGTTGTTTGTCAATAAACTCGCTGGTCATTTCCGCGCTTTCCGTCGAGGAGGCGACTTGTTCGCTGACATACTTGCGGGCGAGTTCCGCCGTCACCTGCTGGGCTTCTTCGGGCGAGCGGTCACGATAAGTGATATGAAAACCGAAAACTTTTTCCCGTTCGTCCTTTTCGGGTACAACAGTGATGTTTTGCCGCAGTTTGTCAACCAGCAGTTCGGTCGGCACGCCCGCTTTTCTTTCCGCTTCAAAAAGATTGAACTTCGTCAATATCGGTTCGAGCGACGAACGACTCAAAACGGTTTGATTGATAGTTTGCAGACGCTGCGACATATCTTCGTCCGATAAAGACTGCACGACCTTATCCGAAATTGCCGGCGGTTTCAGCGTCAAAAAAGTGGTTGATTCGTAAGTGTTCGGCAGTTTCCAAACCACCCACGCGACCGCCAGCCCGACGACGAGCATCGGCAGTATAATCAGCCACCCGCGCCGTTTGACCATTTGCCACATTTCCCGCGGAGTTCTTTGTCTAAATTCAACACTCATAGCTTTCTCGGCTGTAATATATCAATTAAATTGATCGTTACCTTTTCTCTAAAATACTAAACGCTTCAAAATTCCAATTATCACTGCTGATCGCCCGATAATTTCATTTTGTCAGACAATCCGATCCGATTTTTTTCCAAATCGTTGCCTTTTAAATGTTAGACCTAAATAATTTACGCCGAAAATCAGGCTGATAAATTAGTAATTGACTTGTAAAATTTAGTTCGTCCATCTCTTCTTTTTTTGGCTTGTTCTATCCCTTTTTGGGTGATTACGAGAACGCGCCCGAAATACCAATGATCTATTTCTCCCGCCAAAACCATTTGCCGGACGCGGCTGTCGGAAATTTTTAAAATATCAGCCGCTTCTTTGGTGGTAAATTCATTTTGCATATAGCGTGAAAACTTAGCACACGTAATAAATTAACGCAATAGTTAATTCGGAATCAGACGACGGTTCATTAAAAGTTAAGACTCAATTCATATTTCCGTCACATTAGCGGCAAATTATTTAAATTATTCATCAATACTATTCGTCAATTTTTATTTTTCGGATGCGCCGGAAAAAAGAACCGTTTGCAAAACCTCTAATGCGAATCGGGAGTTGAAAATTTCATAATTTGGTTAAATTCTCCGCTTTGCGTCCCCTGCGCCTTTCCGGGAAAAGGACGCAGAGCGGAGAATTTAATTTTGCTAACGTATTTTCAACTCCTGATTCGCATTTTTACTAAATTTATAAAATCGGTAAAAACTAAAACTCAGTTTTATTCAGCCGAAATTTTTTATTTTTTATTATTTATAAAGTAATGTTAGGAATATGACAGATCAATTCGCATAATTTTTATGTAATTGATAGTAAACAGAAAGAAAATAAAAATTACGAATACAAACAAGCAAAAGCACCGGAATCGGCGACCGGGAATTTACGAAGACGGCGGCTCACCGAAACTGCGGAGATAAAAGTCGTTTTAAATGTATCTGGACGGATCGAAAAACGCAGGCTTTTGCTGATTTTGAGAATATTGAGAACTTTCGGCGGCGGAATGAGATGTTTTATTAAAAGTTCGCGTTCCACCGAAAAATTAGTTTTCGGTAAAACGAGCAAGGGAGATATAAATGACGGTAAAATTAAAAAAACTTAAAAATCAAACGATTGTAATCACCGGCGCGACTTCGGGAATCGGTTTGACGACCGCGCGAATGGCGGCGGAAAAAGGCGCGAAACTCGTGCTGATCGCCCGCAACGAAGACGCTCTGGAAGAATTGACCGATGAAATCAACTCGTCGGGCGGCAAAGCGATTTACGCGGTCGCCGATGTCGCCGACGAAGACGCGCTCAAACGAGCGGCGGAAAAAGCCAAACGGGAATTCGGCGGTTTTGACACTTGGGTAAATAACGCGGGCGGTTCGATTTACGGCAGAATCGCCGAAGTTGCGACCGAAGATTTGCGGCGGCTTTTTGAAACGAACGTCTGGGGCGTGGTCAACGGGTCAAAGATCGCGCTCGAACATCTGCGCGGACGCGGCGGCGCGATTATCAACTTGGGCAGCGAAGTGTCCGACGCGCCGATTCCGCTTCAGGGAATGTATTCGGCATCGAAACACGCCGTCAAAGGTTTTACCGACGCGCTGCGGATGGAAGTCGAAGGCGACGAATTGCCGATTTCGATAACTTTGATCAAACCGACGGCGATTCATACGCCGTTTCCCGAAAACGCGAAAAACTATCTGCCGTACAAACCCCAATTGCCGCCGCCGGTTTACGCGCCGGAACTGGTCGCCGAAGCAATTTTGTATTCAGCCGAAAACCCGAAACGCGATTTTTACGTCGGCGGAATGGCGAAGGCGCATTCGTCGCTGGCGGAAAACGCGCCGCGACTTTACGACAAAATGAATGAGATGATTATCAATTCGGCGCAAAGTTCCGGCAAACCCGCGCCCGCCGACGGTTCAAACGGACTTTACGAAACGAACTCAAAACTGCACGAACGCGGCGAAGGAGATCGTTTCGTCATCGAACACAGCATTTATCAAGAATCAAATCTGCATCCCGTTCTGACGACCGCGCTGGCAATCGGCGGCAGCTTGGGCATCGCGTGGCTGATAAATTCAAAGAAATCAGACGGCGGCGCGAAACGTCGCAAAAACGGCGATTCGAAAATTTATTCGTTTGACATCAGTAAACATTCGGAAGTCGTCGGCTCTGACGGCTCGCACGTCGGCACGGTTGACGGCGTGGAATACGGCGAAATCAAGTTGACGCGCAAGGATTCGCCCGACGGAAAACATCATTTTATTCCGGTGGATTCGGTCAAATCAATCGAAGAAAACAAAGTAATTTTGTCGGAAACCGCCGAACAAACCCAAAAAACTTGGCGCGTCGGCGACGATGTAATTGCCAATCTTTCGGCGAAAAGCGCGGGCGGCGCGGTTTCATCCGCAAACTCTAAAACGACGCTGAGCGGCGACATTGTTGAATAAAGATTTAATTTCGTCTAAAAAAGGCGGAACGACAAACAAGGGAACATAGTTTTACGAATACAGGGAGAATAAAAATGAGAAAAAATTTACTGATTCTGCCGCTCATCGCGGTCTTATTGTTTCTGGGCTTGAGCGCGACGAACGCCGAAGGGCAGTTTGCCCGCACGCGGAAATACATCCTCAACGACATCAACGGGGCGAGTATTTATTATACGATCACGGGAATTCGCGGCGAACCGATAGTTTTGATTCACGGTTATCCGCTCAACGGTGATTTATTTGAGCGGCAGCGGCGCGTTCTGGGTTTTGCGAATACTGTTATCACGGTGGATTTGCGCGGTTTCGGACGCAGCACCGCGCCGGACGACCGGGCTTCGATTGACCTTTACGCCTCTGACGTGCTGACTTTGCTCGACCGTCTGAATATTCAAAAAGCGATTATCGGCGGTCACTCGATGGGCGGCGCGGTCGTCCTGCAAATGTATCAGCGTGATCCGAACCGTTTTCGCGGAATGATTCTCAACGACGCGGCGGCTTTTCCGCCGCCGACTATCGAACAGTTTTTGTGGCGCGGTTATCAGCAGCAGTCACGCGAAATGGGCGCGGCATCGCTCGTGCCGATACTTCTGCCCGAATTTTTGACCGGACGCACACGCAACGAACGACCGGAATTGGTCACGACAGTTACCGATCTGATTCTCGCCGCATCGGTCAACGGTTTGGTCGGCGGCGCGAAAGCGTTGGAAACACGCCCGGATTTTCGCCCGCTTTTCCCGACGATTTCCGTGCCGACGCTGCTTTTATACGGCGAAGAAGATTCGCTGACACCGATGGAACAGGCGAAAATGCTGGATATGATGATTCCGAATTCGGAACTTAACATCGTGCGCGGCGCGACGCACGGCGTAATCCGCGAAGAAGCCGACATCGCCAACACCGTTATTTTGGATTGGTTAAATCGCAATTTCAGTACCGGACCGTCATTCACCGTTCCCGAAAGCGTTAGC
This sequence comes from Pyrinomonadaceae bacterium, assembly GCA_965217575.1. GTDB lineage: Bacteria > Acidobacteriota > Blastocatellia > Pyrinomonadales > Pyrinomonadaceae. The sequence goes on from CBDCIX010000003.1 coordinate 48,582, forward strand.
GAGAGATTGTTGAAATCCGGGAACTGACGGCACTAACCGGCTGACTTGGACGATCAACCGAAATTTAATGTTAAACTGACAGAGGAGGAAATATGATCAAAAACGGATTTATCGCCGGTGTCATCGGCGCGGTTATTTTGGCGGTTATTACTTATGGAATGATGCTCGCGCTGGGCGATCCGCCGCCGTTCGTGGCGATGTATCGCGGCGCGACCGGCGCGAATAATCCGCCGGTTGACCACATTATCAGTTTGATCGGATTTTTGGTCGCGGGCGGCATTTGGGGAGCGATTTACACGGCTTTGGTGAAAAATCCGACGGTGTTGAGTGGTCTTTTGTTCAGTCTGCTGCCGACGCTGTTTTTGTGGCTTGTGATGGATCCGGTTTCGGGACAGCCGATTTTCGGCGGATTCGCGCCGAAAGCATTGATTTTACCGCTGATTCTCAACGGCATCTGGGGCGCATTTGTCGGCTGGTATTGCAGCAGAAATGTCTATGCCGGAAATCCGGCGGTTGCCGTTCGCTGATAAAATATGCAGTCGCGGAAACACTCGCCAAGTAAATGTAGTTTCATTCACTTCTTCGCGCGTGTTTCCATTTTTTTTAAAATTCAACAGGATAAAAAATGAGTTTAGTTGAAAATTTAGTTTCAAGTGTAAAATCACGCGATCCGAAAGGAGAAATTCGCGTCGTTGACCGCAGTCCGCTCAACTGGCTTTATATCACTTACAACACGGTCGAAGAATTGGTGCGGATTGACGAAAAAGGTCATATCGTTCCGGCGGCGATGAAAAGTTACAAATGGATTGACGACGTAACGCTCGAAGTGAAACTGCGCCCGAATAAGTTTCAAAACGGCGAACCGCTGACGGCGAAAAACGTCAAGCAGAGTTTTGACGAAATGCAAACTCGAAAATCGCCGCATCCGCCGGGAACACAGTTTAATTTGTATCCCGGAACGACGATGAAAGTCGTGGACGCGAAAACCGTGCGTTATAAACTGCCGAAACCGGACGGTTTGGTGACGGGCAAAATGCGGGCGATGCACATTATGAATCCGCTGTTTTGGGACACCATCGGTTTCGGGTTCACGCGCGGCAAAAAAACCGGCGAAGGTCATTGGTGAGCGATTGACGAAGCGGGGCAGTTTGCCACCGGAGCGTTTATTTTGACCGAAGGACATTCGACGATTGACACGGAAATCGCCGTTATCAATGAAGAACCGTTCGCCTGCGTTTGGTTTCAAACCGAAGACCGAACGGATAAAGTTATTCTAAAAGCGAATCCGCATTACTGGAACACGAAACGCGGCGCGAGACTCGAAAAGGTCGTTTTTCTCAACGACATTTCGCAAAAAGACGCGATTGATAAAGTGTGTTTCACCGAAGGCGAAGTTGACATCGTAACTAATATTTCGCCGACGAGCGCGGGACTTATAAAAAATTCGCCGCACGCGAAACTGGTCGCCGGCGATGCGATGCGCGTCGTCGCCGGAATTTTCAACCGCGAAAACGATTCGATCAACGATGTGCGCGTTCGTCAGGCTTTAAATCACGCCATTGACCGCGAAAGATTGGTTGCCAACGGCTTAAACGGTTACGGCGAACCGTCCGCGAGTTTAACGCCGAGTTGGACGAAAAGCGTTTTAAGCCGCTTGTCGCCTTACAAACACGACGCGGAAAAAGCGAAAAAATTATTGGCGGAAGCCGGTTGGAGTAAAGAACGCCGCTTACAATTGGCGACGGCGAACGAACGCGAAAATCTGGCGCGAATGGTCGCCTCCGACATCTCGAACGCGCTGGAAATCGGCGTTGACGTGATCGTTTTCTCGGACGATGAAAAATTGAGCGAACTCAAAAAATTAGCCGAAAAAAAGATCAAACCCGATTGGGATATTTTCATCTACAACTGGAGCGGACAGACGGCGGACGCGCCGCCGCTCGAACTGCATTACAATTTCGTCGGCGCAAACGGCTGGCTGCGAGTCGGGGAACCGATTGAAGAATTTGAAAAAATGTACGATGAATTCACCGTGCAGACGAATCCCTTGATGCTGGCGAAAAAATGTTACGATCTCGATAAGTTAGTGTATGATGAAGCGTTGGCACTTTTTTTGTGTTCGCCGCAGGCTTTATATGCGGTGAATAAAGAAGTTAGTTTTATGCCGTATGCGACGACGTTTGAACTCGCTGAATGCGAAGTCAGCGAAAAACATTGGTCGCGGCGTAAAAATAAGGCAAAATAAAAAATTAAAATATTTGGAGGAGAAAAATTTAATGGCACTTTTTGGAAAAGATAAACCGCAACCGACGGAAAACGGAATTACGCTCGAAGAAGCGTATCAAGTTATTTTGGCGGCGCGTGAAAAAGCGCAGGAAATCGGCGTGATGGAAAACATCGCGGTCGTGGACGAAGGCGGCGATTTAGTCGCGTTTGCGCGGATGAACGGCGCGTGGCGCGGTTCGATTGACATCGCGCTCAACAAAGCATACACGGCGCGGGCGTTCGATATGACGACCGAAGCGTTGGGCGAGATGTCCCAATCGGGCGACGCGCTGTTCGGCATTCACGCCAGCAATGATTTGCGAATCATCATTTTCGGCGGCGGCATTCCATTGCAGCGCGGCAGTAAAATCGTCGGTGCTATCGGCGCGTCCGGCGGAACGGTTGACCAAGATGTCGAAATTGCCGAAGCGGGCGCGGCGGCTTTCGAGAAATAAATGCGCGGCAAAAACGCCTTTACTTCCCGCGGGTTTCTGCAAAACGGCGGCGGAAGGACGAGTCAAAGAATTTTTTCGACGAATTTTAATAATCCAGATGCGGATTTTTGATAAATTCGAGGTCGGCATCAATCATTATTTTTATCAAATCGTCAAACTTTGTTCGCGCCTTCCAATTCAACATTCTTTCAGCTTTTGACGGATCGCCGATCAAAACATCAACTTCGGTCGGACGGAAATAAGAAGGACTGATCCGAACGATAACCTGATTAACTTTTATAAAAGGTTCAGTATTTTTCGTCTTTTCGCTCAGAATCGCTTCGTCTATTGAAACTATTGTGCCGATTTCGTTTAAATCTTCGCCCTGCCAGCCGATTTTAACGCCTAAATACTCAAAAGTTTTCTCGATAAATTTTCTGACCGAATGCGTTTCGCCGGTTGCCAGCACAAAATCTTCCGGTTTTTCGTGCTGCATTATTCGCCACATTCCTTCGCAGTATTCGGGCGCGTAACCCCAATCGCGTTTCGCTTCCAGATTTCCCAAGATCAGTTCGTCGGATTTGCCCAAAACAATCGCGGCGATTTCCCTCGTAATTTTTTTGGTAACGAAAGTTTTGCCGCGCCGCGGTGATTCGTGATTAAACATTATCCCGTTTGAAGCGAACAAGTTATAGGCTTCACGATAATTGATGACCGTCCAGTAAGCGTAAAGTTTCGACACGGCGTAAGGCGAACGCGGGTAAAACGGCGTTGTTTCCGACTGCGGCGTTTCGCGCACTTTTCCGTAAAGTTCGGAAGTCGAGGCTTGAAAAAATTTCACCTGCCGCACCAAACCCGTCTCTCTGATCGCGTCCAGAAATCTCAAAGTTCCGAGCGCGTCAACCTGCGCCGTGTAATCGGGAATGTCAAAAGAAACTTTAACGTGGCTTTGCGCTCCGAGATTGTAAATTTCGTCGGGTTCGATTTTTTCCAACAGACGGTTCAAACTGCTGGCATCAATCAAATCGCCGTAATGCAGAAACATTTTCTCGCCTAAAATTTCGGGATTATTGTAGAGATGATCAATTCTGGCGGTGTTAAACGAACTCGATCTTCTGATGATGCCGTGAACTTCGTAGCCTTTTTCCAAAAGAATTTCCGTCAAATAACTTCCGTCCTGTCCGGTGATGCCGGTGATGAGTACTTTTTTCATATACAATTTTAAAAAGCCGATTATGTTCGCCTCTGCAAAAACCATTCGTAAGTTTTTCGCAAACCTTCTTCAAGTTCCATTTTAGGTTTCCAGCCCAAAAGATTTAACCGCGAAATATCCAACAGTCTTCGCGGAACTCCGTCGGGCTTGGTTTCGTCGTAAAAAACTTCGCCTTCAAAACCGACGACCCGCCTGATCAAACCGGCGAGTTTGCTTATTTCGACATCTTCGCCGGTGCCGATATTGATTTGTGAAATACCTTGTCCGTACAAATCTTCCGCGTCAAAATTTTCCATTAAAAACACAATCGCCTCAGCCAAATCGTCAACGTACAAAAATTCCCGGCGCGGCGTTCCCGTTCCCCACAAAACCACTTTTTCGGAATTGTTCATCTTCGCGTTGTGAAATTTGTGTATCAGTGCCGGAATGACGTGCGAATTTTGCAGATCGAAATTGTCGTTGATGCCGTAAAGATTGGTCGGCATCAACGAAAAAAAATTGCAGTCATACTGCCGAAAATAGTTTTCGCAAAGTTTTATGCCCGCGATTTTAGCAATCGCGTAAGGCTCGTTCGTCGGTTCGAGAAAATCACTCAGCAGTTCTTCTTCTTTGATCGGCTGCGCCGCAAACTTCGGATAAATGCAGGAACTTCCCAAAAAAATCAGCTTTTTGACATTTTCTTTATACGAAGAGTGAATTACATTCGCTTCAATCATCAGATTGTTGTAAATAAATTCCGCCCGGAATGTGTCGTTCGCCGCGATGCCGCCGACTTTTCCGGCTGAAAGAATGACGATTTCGGGTTTTTCGCGTGAAAAAAATGTCTCGACTTCTTTCTGATTGATAAGATTTAATTCTTCTGAGCTTTTGCCGATTAAATTTGTGTAACCCGAATGTTTCAAATGTCTTACAATCGCGCTGCCGACCATTCCGGTTGATCCGGCGATGTATATTTTTATGTTTTTTCGATACATAAATTCAGTTTTTTACTCGTCAGAAAATATAATTACAGAATTTCTTTAACACCAAATTTTCGACCGTCTGTCGAGTAAAATTGTCGTAATTGTTTGGTAATCTGCGATGAGAATTAAAAAGTTAAAAATTTACACTTTGAAACAGTAATAATCTCAGGCTTTAGTTTATCAACTGTCAGCCGCTGATTATCAACTATTCCAATAAAACATATTTATTGTAAAATCTGAAAATTTACCGACTTGTCATTTTACACAAAAAAAATCAGGATATGGAAATCCTGATTTGAATTTTCTAAAATAAAAATCCCGCGGAAATCTTCGATGTGCCGATGAAAACACGCCGCAATTTTATTTTACGGCGAAGACGAGCGAAAATCATCAAGAAGCTGTTTGGAAAATAAAAAATAGGACGCGGGTGAACACGGATTTGGCGGATTTACGCTGATTTTTTTGTAATTATCCGCGCCAATCCACACAATCGGCGTTCGTCCGCGTCCTATTTCATTAACTTTCTTTGGTTCTTGACTCTAAGGTTTCGGCAGCGGGCTGATGTGGTGCGAAACAGCCTGCCAGCGATTTCCTCTTTTAACCCAAACATCCGTCACCGTAAAATCGCCGTCCGCAGGCGCGTCGCCGATGGTCGCCTGTCTTTTGTAATTGTAAGTTACGACCGCCGCCGTCGCGTAAGGATGTACGCTCGGTCTTTCCATCGTGTATGATTTGAGGTTTAATTTGCTCTGCGTCCAGTTGATATAGCGCGATTTGTCGGTGTTCGCGCCGGGAATATTTACTCCGGCGACGACGAAATCGTCGGAAATCAGATTTTTGAGAGTTTTTGAATCGCGCTGTTTGACGGCTTCCATTAAACTCGCTTCCAGGTCGAGAATTCTTTTTTCGATCTCCGCCGGTGTTTCTTCGCTGTCCGCGTCATTGCTCAATCTGTCTTCGGAACGCGCGGGCGGAACGTAAGCGGGCTGTTCGTTTGCCGGCAAAGCTCCGCGCCACGCATCAATTGTCGTCGTTTCCGGTTTTTTTTCTTCTTTATTGTCGGTGTTTTGAGCGTAACTGTCGACACCTGTCAACGATATGAATAAGACGGCGAATGTCGCTAAAATCAATTTTTGCATAATTATTTCTCCTTGTTCTCGTAAATTTTGAAATTGTGAAATTTTTTGACTTACTGTGAAACGGTAATATTGTTTTTGATGCTTTTTATTCCTTTGACGCTTTCTTGAATTAACTGCGCCGCCTTCGCTTTGTCGGCGGCACTGGCGACTTTGCCCGTCAAAACGACGTTTCCTTCTTTGCTGTCAACGATCACTGAATTGAGCAGTTGTTTATCGGCACTCAGGGCGTTTCGGGACTGAATTACCAAAAGCATATCGTTGCCGCCGCTGCCAATCACCGGCTTAGGTTCATTAACGGCGGCGGGCGGCGGAGTTTTTTTACTAACCGGCAGCGTCGTCTCATTAACCGGCGGCGCGACCGCGGCGTTCATACTTGGGGCGGAATTATTCTGATTGTAATTGCCCGGTGAATTAACGACTGTGTTAGCGGTTGTGTCAGCAGTTGTATTGACAGTCGTATTGACGCTGTTTGTGTTTGAAATCACCACAGCTTGATTAGCATTATCGGTTGCCGCAATTGACGGCTCGGCTTGTCGGCTGCATCCCGCTAAAAAAATTGCCGATGTCAGCGAAATGACGGTAGATATTGTAACGATTTTTCTCTTGCTCATATTTTATTGATAAATTAAAAATTATTCTGAACGCGCGGCGATTATTTTTTAAATCCGCCGCCGCAACTTAGTTTTACACAGATTAACTATTTAGATTTGCACTTTTCCTGAATTATTGTCAATTCAACAAAAATTTTGACCGAACCGGTTAAATAACACAAATTCCAACCCGATAAAGCATATTTTGATCTTCAAAATATAGCTGAAAAACTTGAACTTCCGCTTCGTTTGCGGCAAATTTCAAATCAATGTCATTCGGACGTTTTACAAATCAAATCGGTTGTTCGATTATTTTTTCAAAACGGCTGATTTTCAGTCCAGCAAATCACGCTCTTCATCGGTCAATTTCGCGCCGGCGGCTTTTCTGTAAACGGCGCGGTAAGATTTTGCCGTGCGTTCGAGGCTGAAATCCTGCAGACGCTTTGCTCCGTTCGCGCGAAGCGTCGAGCGCAGTTTTTCGTCCGTCGCCATCTTTTTCAGCGCGTCGGCAATCGCTTCGACCGAAAAAGGATCAAACAGCAACGCCGCGTCCGCCGCCTGTTCCGGCAGCGACGTAACCGACGAACAAGCCGCCGCCGCGTCGTGCTGCCACGCTTCAAATAATAATCCGCTCGCCGCTTCGTAAAGCGTCGGCACAACGATAAATTGCGCCTGACGATAAAAAACACTCAGTTCATTGTATTCGACAATTCCCGTAAATCGGATTTGATTTTCCAGATTTAATTCTCGAAGACGCTGTTCGATGCGCGGATAAAACGAATTTTTGCTGCCCGTACAGACGATATTTATTGTCAAATTTTCCCGCTCGCGCAACAGCGCGACGGCTTCGAGCAGGCGAAGATGATTTTTGTGTTCCCACGTCATCGCCGGATAAAGCGCGAACGGGCGCGGCGGACACCCGTATTTTTCCAAAAGTGAATCACCGTCAATTTTTGCAAAATCGCCCAATCTCAACTCCGGCGGCGACCACGGAATAACCTGAATTTTACCGGCTTCGATATTATATTTTTCAACAATATCCTGTTTTATGAATTGAGAAGCGACAGCGACGGTTTGCGCCGCGCGACACGCCGCCGGATAGACAATTTCGCGCCGTTCGATCTCTTCCGGCGAGAAAAATTGCGGATACTGCAAATGCTGCAAATCGTGCGGATTATAGACGGTCGGCACGCGGCAGTAAACGTAATCCTGATAAGGAAAATGAATGACATCACAGTTCAGATTTTCGTAAAATCCGTCGGATGTCGGAACAAAAAATTGATTTTGCGGCGGATTCAAAAAATTTCTCACTTTACGCGCGACAGGAAGCAAAGGACTGACGACGCGCTTGAAATTTTTCTTCAAATTCGGTTCGGTCGGCACTTCCGGTCGCGGCGCGCGAACTATTTTTTGACGCTCGCTCAAAAGCGGCTGCATCCAGTCGGCATCAGCCCAATGACCGATAAAAACGTATTCTTCATCGCCTTCGAGTTGTCCGAGCGAAGTCAAAACGCGCAAGACCGTTTCGATGCCGCCCGTGCCGCTGGACGCGGGAATCTGCGCGTTAATGCCGATTCGCAATTTTTTTTTCAAGTAAAAATCTCCAAATTTTTATGTCGGCGCATTGATTTTTGACATTTGCCGACACCATTGTTCGAGAACCAGTGCTTTGAAAGAAAGCGGACACGTCGCCGCTGCCGGAAATTCGCCTTTCGCTAATTTTTCGCCGCTTTCTTCGCTCAAAATCTTATTTTGCACTAAAAAACCGCCGCGCAGCGAATCGCCGTATGCGGCAAAAATTGCGTCGTGCCATTCGTGCGTCGGCGGCGCGAATCCGCGTTTCGGGCGGTTGAAAATCCATTCGGGCAGGACATCTTTGACGGCTTCTCTGAGCCGGAATTTCGGCGGCAAATCGCCGTCCGAGCGGGTTTTTCGCAAGCCGACGACGGTTTCGACAAATTTATAATCAACCAGCGGCAGACGCATTTCGACCGACGAAGCCATTCCCAGACGGTCGCCCTGCGTGATGCCGTTTTCGCGCAGATAAGTGGCGCAAACCAAAGCCGTTAAATTCGTTTCTGGCGAATGCGACTCGTCAACGTCGGAAAAAATTGAATAAGCGTCCGCCGCGTCAATGCGCTCCGCAAACTGCGGATGATAAATCGAATCAACGCCCGCCGCCGCCAGCATAAAATCGGCTTGACGGTCGTAAAAAACCAGACGCTGCGGATTATTCAGATGATTTTTCACGCTGCGCCGCGCCGAACGCAGACCGCCGAAATCACGCGCCCAATCCGCCGCGCCGCGCATCGAACGGCTTTTCGGCAAATCGAAGTTCAGCGATTGAATTACCGATTGCGAAAACGGATTTTTGAGCAGCGCGTTTTTTTTGCGCGTTTCGGTCAGAGCTTCGCGCAGTTGCGGATAACCCCAAAAAAGCTCGTCGCCGCCTTGTCCCTGCAATAAAACGGGAACGCCGCGCTCGCGCGCGAGTTTCATCACGGCGTAATAACCGAAACCGGCGATGTCGGCAATCGGATCGTCGCGGTGAAAATTCAATTCGGGGAAAAAATTGACAATCTCGCGCGTGTCGAGTTCAACATCGGCGAACGGAATCTTCAAAAATTTGGCTAAATCTTCCGCGTCGCGGCGTTCGTCCGATTCCGGTCTGCCCGTGTAACCGACGCTGAAAGCGTGCAGATTCGGCTGCTGCTGTTTGGCAAAAGCGGCGACGACGCTCGAATCCAAACCGCCGCTCAACGCCACGCCGACCGGCATATCCGAACGCACGATCAATTCGCTGACTTCTTCGAGTTTGCGCCGAATCAATATCGCCGGATCGCCTTCGAGCGGCGGCGCGTCTTCCATTTTCCAGTAAGTTTTTTCGGTGATTCGCCAATCTGCGACATCAATCGTCAGCATCCGCGCCGCGTCGAGTTTTCGCACGCCTTTGACCGCCGTCAGCGGTTCGGGAACATATTGATAATGAAAATAAAGATTGACCGCCCGCGCGTCGAGTTCAAACGGAATTAACTGCGAAGCGAGCAAGCCTTTTAGTTCTGATGCGAAGACGATACGTCCTTCAGTTTCATACAGATACAAAGGCTTTTCGCCCATCCGATCACGCGCCAGAATCAAACGCCCGCGTTTTGCGTCCCACAGCGCAAACGCGAACATTCCGCGCAGATGTTCGATAAAATCCGCGTCGTTTTCCTCGTAAAGATGCAGAATAACTTCGCCGTCCGCGTCGGTTTGAAACTTATGTCCGGCGGATTTTAAGCGTTCGCGCAGTTCGATGTAATTGTAAATTTCGCCGTTGATAATCAGCGCGAGTGATTTGTCTTCATTGTAAAGCGGCTGCCAGCCGCCGTGCGGATCAATGATGCTTAAACGCCGCATTCCGAGCGCGAGATGTTCGGAAAAATACTCGCCCGCGCCGTCCGGTCCGCGGTGAATCTGCGCCGCGTTCATCCGCGCCGCCGCCGTTTTTAATTCGGGCGATAATTTATTTTTCGTAATGATTCCGCTGATTCCGCACACAATTTTCTATTTCATCAGATAATCTTCAAAAGTATAATTGTCCCGATGCCGGCAAAATTCGGGACTCATCAAACGGCGAAAATTTTCGTATTTTAAAACAATTCCGGCTAACTTCGCCAAATTTTCCGGCGAAGTCGAAAGCGGCGCGAAACGATAGCGAAAAAACATTTCCCGCGCGTCCGCGCCGCGAAATAAAATGTCCTGCAAAAAATTTCCCTGCCGATTTTCTTCCAAAAGTTCGATCACACAACCCGCGTGTGCCGACGGCAGGAGCATATTCGAGCCGTGAACGCCGACGACGAGATGACTTTTCGCGTAGCGTTCGCACCACGCGCGTTCGGCTTTTTCGTCCAATTTCGTCAGCCGCAAATCTTTGATCCAATCGGGAAAAACATTTGTGTTTCCGAGACCGGCGACGGCGAAATCAACCTGCGGAAATTTTTCGCGCAGCCGTTCGGCGAACTCGATAATGCGGCGCGTCTGTTCGTTCAGATTATTTTCGACAACAGCGAATCGCCGTTTTATTTTCTGAAAATTATTCGCCGCCGTTTCGTTTTCGCTTTCCCACAGACGATCTTCGCGCCGGATGAAAGTGACGACCGGATTTTTTTGAAATTTGCCGAAATTTTCGAGCGGAAACGGCGCGACGCGCGTAAAGCGTTCGATGTCGAAATCCGCCGAATGCGGATGCGAAAAGGCGACGCTCAGATAAATTTCCCGAAACTCCGCGAGCCGATTTTTGATTTCATCCGCCAGCCGTTCGTTCCATTCAGTTCCGCGCCGCAAAGGTAAATCAACGATCCACGCTTCGGCGATGCCGTCGGGAATCAGCCATTCGAGAAACGGCTGAACGATTAAAATCAGGCTGAAATCCGGCTGATGATCGAGATAATACTGCGCGTTGAGCAGTTTCAAAAGCGAATGTCCGTATAAAACGTCGAGACAATTCAGCAGAATTACTTTGTCTTTCGGCGGCGAAAATTTCCGCGTTTCAAAGCCGATTTTTTCCCGCGAACGATTTTCGTAAGACTCGGCGAGCCAGTCGGCGAACCATTTCGCGTTGTCGCCGCCGTGCGTCGCGCCGGTTTTTTTGTCGAGCGTAATCGGCGTGTAAAGAGCTTGTCCGGCGGGAAGATCGCCGTAAAATTCGCCGCCGCAATCGGCGCAGCGCGAATCCGCCAAATTTCTCATTCCCGTGATGATAAAATCCGTCGCCGCGAGCGTCGAAGCGCAATTCGGGCATTGCTGCGCGGGAATTTCCAAAACGGGTTTTAATCGAATCATTAATTGTCTTAAAATAAGGTTGTAAAAGTTAAATATTTTCCACCAGCGGCATTTCATCCACGCATCCGGCGAAGTGCATAAAATAATTGTTCCGAAAAGCCGCGTTCAGGCAAATTTTTGTCAGATGATTTTGATTCGTGTTTTCCGTTCTCATTAGTTTTTGTTTTAGTTTTTCGGTTATTTTATCCGATTTGATCTGCTTTTCAAGTAAAAACGGATAGTGCAGAGCTTTCAAAATCAGCCAAACCGGGTCGAATCGTCCGTCAATCCAATGCACACAATCGGCTTTGAGCAGTTCGTGAGAAATATAGCGCATATCGTCTTTTCGCTCTTCCTCATTATAATAAGCCTTTTCCAGCAATTCGCGGTGATGCGCCGGAGACATCACTAAAACGCCGGTTCGCACCATTTGATCAAAGGCGGGAAACAAGTTGTATCGGGCGTAATATTCGCGGGTTTCCATCTCGCGGTACATATTCGGGTCGTCCCAAAAATCATACAACCGCTCAAGTGCCAGTTGAACCGCATCCGGCGACGGCGTTGCCGCGGCATCTACCGCGCCGACTTTTTCCGGCGGAACATTCAGCGTAACGCAGGGAGATTTCGGATTTATCAAAATATCGGAATCAACCCAGACGATTCTTTCATACTTTTTTGAAAATTCCTGGCTGAGAATCAGACATTTCTGCCACGCCGGAGAACGCGTTTTGCCGCGCTCCGAAGCGTCAAGCCGGCGATCAATGCAGATGACATCGAATCCGTGCTGCTCGGCATATTTTTGCCAATTCGCCTGACAGAGATTTTTCCACATCTGAAGATACGGCTCTCCGACGGCTAATGTTACGATTGCTTTTTTGTTTGCCATCTCAAAAAATCCCGGACGCGGCGAAAATTTTAACGACTGATCGAAAATACATCGCCGGGAAAAAATCCTTCCCGCTAAAGACGAACTTTTACTAAAATAACATAATCTTCGCGTCCGTCGGCGAGAACGAAAATCAAAGAAATTTCAATTTATCGCGGTTTCCCGCCGGAAATAATCAACTTTTTTATGTAGTCGGTTATCAGAATCAGCAGACCGAGCGATGTGACTAAATACGCCGCGCTGAAAAACCTGTCCCAATCCGCCGGAAAAGCGGCGAAATGACTTCCGACAAAGACGAGACAGACGAACACCAAAACGGCGGCGCGCGCTGTCAACGCTTCCGTTAAGGAACTTATTTTGGCGCGCAAATATATAAAATAGAGCGAATACGCGGTCAGCAGTAAATATAATAAAAACGCTTTGTTGACCAGTAAAATTCTCGTTCCGCCGCGCAGTGCCGAAAGATATTGCCGCGCGGTTAATGTCGGCGGCTCGGAAATCGGATGAATTGATAACTGCACGAGCGAGTGATAAAAAATAACCGACCAGCCGACGTATCCGCAATACGCGCCGATTCCGAAATAGATGATGACCGAAACCGCCGCCGCCAGAGCGGTTTTCAATCTGTTTTTCTCGTCAGACAAAAATATAAAAAACAACAAAGGAGTTGTAAACAAAACGAGATCGGTTCTCACGCCGATTATCAGCGGCAGAAAAACCAGCAGCATTCCGATTCGCGCGTTGAGATAGAGATAAACAGCAACGATGACCGCCAGAAAAGCCAAACCGTCGGGCGTGGAAAGCGCGGCTAAATCCAATATGCCGAATATGATCGCCAATAAAGGAACGGCGTAAACGAACGGTTTCGCCAAAAACGAGGCGGAAATAAAATACAAAAAGGCAATCGCGGCGGCGACCGCAAGCCCGGAAATTAAATGGGTTGCAAAGGCGATATTAATGCCCGTTTTGTAAAGCAGATAGATCAAACCGGTGTAAATCAGACGAGTTCCGTAATTCGGCAGCTGCTCTTTGAAAGCCGATGCGTCCGTGCTGATCGAATGCCGGTAGCCGTTGCTGTTTTCCTGCGCCAGTTGTTCGTATTCTTCGGCGGAAACCGCATTTCGCGCCTGTTGATAGGCGAACGTCTGAAGCGCGTTGAAATCCGGCTGTTCAAACGATTTGGCGACGGCGATATACGCGATCATATCCCAATTATGGTAAGGTTTGAAAACGCATAAATAAAGGGAAAAAGCCGCCAGAAAAAAGAATAGTAACGGAGCCGAAATTTTTTCAAAAAGTTTCATTTTCTATCTGTTCATTTGATTTGCAATCATAAAATCAGTAAATATAGACGGCATTTTGAGTCAAAACTTTACGGCGTGGCGAGGTGCATCGAACATCTGGCGTTTTCGACGCTTTCGCGTCCGGGAAAAGCCTTTTCACCTTTGATGAGATTTGTGATTTTATAATTCATTTCCGCCAAAAACGCTTCGATTTCTTCGACGCGGTTTCCCATATCAAAAGTCGTCTGTCCGAACTCGAAAGTTACGCAGCGGATTTTTTTTGATTCGAGCATTCGCCGCGCGCCGCGCATCACTTGCAGTTCCGCGCCTTCGACATCTATTTTGAGCAAATCTATCTGCGCGACGCTGTTTTTTTCGCAGTAATCATCGAGCGTCATCGCGGGAACATTTTCAACCGCGACCGATTCGGCGTTCATTCCGTAATTTTTCAGCGGACGATCCGCCTGTGAATTAAAGCTCGAAAGCGCGTCTTCGTAAATGTGCAGATCAATCGTGCCGTTCGCGTCGGACAACGCCAAACGATTAATCAACACGTTTCGTCTTTCGGTCGCCCGACAGACGGTTTCGAGCCGTCTGGAAGTTTCCAGACACGCTTCAAAGGCGTGAACCCGCGCCGCAAAATGTGAAAAAAGCAGAGTCAGTTCGCCGACGTTCGCGCCGACATCGAAAACCGTCATTTCCGGGCGCAGATAATTCAAATAAAAAATCCGCTCGGCGCGTTCGACCGTGAAAAAATCAGAAGACGCGGGCGTAAATTTGTGCCGAATTTTTCTAAAAAAACTTTTCATCTTCATTTTCAGTCAACTGTGAAATCGTCAAACATCCGTGACTTTTATCTTGAAATCTTCTTTTTATACGAGCCGCCAATCGGCATCAACCAGACAAGTTCCGTGCGAAATCGGCGGAACTTCGCCGGAGCCGTAAAAATCTCCTTCGATGACGTTTAATTCGCTCGCGTCGTCAATTCTATCAAGATATTCATCGTCGCGCATCACGCTGTAACCGAGACGATAACTCGCCGGCGGCAGCGGCAGACGGCGAATGCGGCAGACGAAAGCTCCGTTTTCGGGCAGCGCGTCCCAAACGTCGCGCGTTAATTTGTTGTGCTGCAAAAACACCGGAACGTCCAAAAAAGTTCTGACCATAAAACCGATGACGACGTTGGATTTCTGAAATTCGGGCGATTTTTCAAAGTAAAAGTAAATGTCAATGTCCTGCCCGGACATCGCATTTTGAAGATTATTGCCGTCTAAATCTTTTATTTCAATTGACTTGACGCGAACTTCGCCCGAACCCTTGCGGTCGGTGTTTTCATCTAAATTTACGCTGATATTTTTATTGGAAGTTTCGAGATAATGCGAAATGGCGGCGGTTTGATCGCCCGCGAAAATGACTTTTCCTTTTTCCAGAACGACACCGCGCCCGCACAAATTTTCGACGGCAGCCATATTATGACTGACGAAAAGAACCGTCCGTCCGGTTTTGGCGATATTCTGCACTTTGCCGAGACATTTTTTTTGAAACTGCGCGTCGCCGACCGATAAAACTTCGTCAATAATCAAAATATCGGGATTCAGATGCGCGGCAACCGAAAAGGCGAGCCGCATATACATTCCCGAAGAATAATGTTTGACGGCGGTGTCGAGAAATTTTTCGACTTCGGCGAAAGCGACGATCTCGTCGAATAATCTTCTGATTTCAAAACTTCTCATTCCGAGAATCGCGCCGTTGACGAATATATTTTCGCGCCCCGTAAGTTCGGGATGAAAACCCGTGCCGACTTCCAAAAGGGAATTGGCGTGTCCGTATAATTCGACGCGCCCGCGCGTCGGTTCGGTAACTCTGGCGAGAATTTTCAAAAGCGTTGATTTGCCCGCGCCGTTGCGCCCGATGATGCCGACGATTTCGCCCGGTTCGACTTCAAAACTGACATCGCGCAAAGCCCAGACGGAGTTTTTTTCATTGAGATTTTTTGGCGAAAAAAGGCGGCGCGACGAACGCGCGACATTTGAAAACGTCTCCCGCAAGGTCGCGTAAGGCGCGCTCCGCGTTCCGAGTTGGTACTGTTTGCTGATATTTTCGATTTTGATAATTGGCTTCATCGGCTTGTGAGCGTCCAATTTACAAGATACATCGTTTTTTTACTTTTTACTAAAATTCATCGAAAAAATCCCGAATAATTTTATCAATTTGGATTGTTCGATTCTCAAATGTGTGATCGCGCAGTGTGCGAAGTTGTCCGGCGGCGGCGTTTGCGCGGCGTTCCGCTTCGTGTTCGAGAATATATGTAACTTTTTCGGCGCATTCCGCCGCCGAGCGATAAGTTAAAATTTCCGCGTCCGGTTCAAACAAATCCGCCAGATTTTTTTTCCAATCGGTGATCAGACAAGTTCCGATGCCGGTCGTTTCAAACAGACGCATATTTGACGCGCTGACCGGAGAAATATCTATGTGATTGTTAAAAACGACGCGGGAATCACGAAGCTGCTGAAACATTTCGATTCCGAAAAGCGGCGGGCGCGTTCGCCGCGCGATTCGTTCGTCAATAAACTGCTCCAAATCCGGCGGCGCGTCCCAACCGGCGACTTTTCGCACCAGCGGCAGATTATTCAAAAGTTTTTCGGAAATTCCGGCATTTCGCGCGGCGGAAACTATTTTGTGCGCTTTGCGGCGCGCCGAGTTTTCGCTTTTTTGCCGGACGGAAGGACGAATTATATCAGACCAAATTTGCAGATTTGTTTTCTCGATGAGTTCAAACAGCAGATTTTCGCGTTCGATGTGAAATTTATTTTGTTTGACAATCGAACCGATAAACGCGAAATCTGTATTCGGCGATGATTCGGCATCAATTTTGTCCAGAATTTGCGGCGCGAAAGCGTGATTTATATGATGACTGCGAATATTTTGAGCGCGAAATTCGGCGACCAGTTCGGGAACGCACGACAGCGCGATGTCCCATTCGCGGATATTTGACAAATCTTTGTAAGGCGCGCCGCACCAACCCAAAATTAAACGAATCGAAGGACATTCGCGCCGGATATTTCTGATAAATTCGGCGTTGATGACCGAATAATCGGCGATCAGCAAAACATCGGGGCGAAATTTTTTTATCTGCGCCGCCGCGATCTCAAAAGGTTCGCGGTTTTTATCAAAACGGATGTCGTTTTCTTTCGCCCAACTCGCCTGTAAAAATTCGGCGTTGGCGATAATATCGGCGGTTTCGTAACTTAATTTTTCAAAAGCCTTCGTCCAAAAATCAGATGAACCGAAACAATCGTCAATCAGCGCGGCGTGCTGCGCGGCGTAAGTCTGATCTTTGAGTCCGGGACGTTTCGCGTAAAAATCGCGCAGATACGCCGAATAATAAATACCTAATTTGAGTAAGCGCATATTGACGAAGGAGACTTAACAATCCAGATGCCAGATGATATTTCCGGTTGATTCTTCGAGACCGGCTTTCCGAAAACCCATCGCAATCAGGTTTTTGAGTCCGCCGTTGGCGGGATGACTTTTGGCGAAAATCAATTTGCCGCCGGATAATCTGACGATCATTTTGGCTGAATCAATCATCAGCGGCAAGATGCTTTTGCCGCGATAATTTTTATCAACCAAAACTCCGAGCGACGGAAGTTCGTAACCGGCATCCAAGCCGCGCAGAAAAAAAAAGCCGATCAGTTCGCCCTGCCAGAAAACTCCCGCATAGACATCTTTTTCGGCTGCCGCCAAAGTTTTTTTCAGCCCGGATTCATCCGCGCTGAAAGCGTAAAAAAAGCGCAAATACTCCGGCGGCTGCAAATCCATAAAACCTGCCAGAACAGCCGCATCGGACGGTTCAAGCGAACGAATCGAGAGAGATTTATTTGAAGTCATATTTTGTTCTCTTCACTTACAAATATAATTTTACGGCAAATATTAATATATCTTTGATTATCTCTTCCTTTGATATAAAAGAGGTACTTCTTTTGACAAACCGCTGATTTCTTGGATGATTATAGCAATCCAAATTATATTTTCTTATCAAAGCACTTGATCCATCCCGCGTCCCAAACACTTTTTAGAAATAAATTATCATAATTGTTTTGAAAACACATTTGTTGTTGCGCTAAACGGTTGAATGTATTATCTTTTAAGACAACGGGTATCTCGTTCGAATATTTACAGTTGAAGGAGAAATATTTTGATTTTGTTTCAACTCAAGTCAGCGGTAAATTTTGATCGGTTGAATAAATTTTAATTTTAGGGATACAAAAATAAAAAATATTTTTTTAAATCCAACTTTCGTAAATTGACGAATATAAGAGTTATATACGTGCGATTTTGCTTATAAAAATATTTTAAGCGTATATATTTTCTACGAAAACTTAATTAATATGAGGCTTTCGTAGAAATTCACAATGCCCCAAATCGTTTTTTGTCAAAACACCGGCTTAAGGTGAAATTCCAAAAGGTTCGTAATCGAATTTGATGTTCAGTTTTATGAACGCGAAGATTTTCGCTCGAACAGCTTTTTTTACTGCGGTTAGTTTTGCGGGAACGATTTAGGCGGCAAATTTTCAAGTTTACAGTGCTGAAAGACCTTGTAAGTTATGCAGTAAATGACATAAATACTTGGCGGCATTAAACTTGCGGGAAAATAAAAAGTTAAAGATTAAGGGAGGATTACTAAATGCGAAACAAAACGCAAATTTTTATGACGGCGGCGGTTGCCTTCGTCACGGCTCTGACAATGTTGGTAGCCGGATACAGCGGAATTATCGGTACGCGCGTGGCAAATGCGTCAAGTCACCGAGAAGCACCGCTTATCGCACTTGACCCGACGGCGGACAATACGGACTTTTATGCGTTCGTCAGTCCCGACCGACCGAACACGGTTACAATGTTAGCCAATTTCATACCGCTCGAAGAGCCTGCCGGCGGACCAAACTTCGCCAAGTTTGATGACAATGTAGTTTATCAAATCAGGTCAGACAACAACGGCGACGCGAAACTCGATCTCGCGCTTCAATTTAGATTCAGAACCGTTATCGGCAATCCTGATACTTTTCTGTATAACACAAACAGAATTGACAGCATTACCGACCCGGATTGGAACGTCAAACAATTTATGGATGTAACGGCTCAAATCCGTCAGGGAGACCCGAACAATCCGACTTTTACGACGTTTATGTTGGGACAAAATCTGCCGACACCGCCCGTCAATATCGGTCCGCGTTCGACACCGAACTATGAAACGGCATTGGCAGAACCTTCGATCAGCACAATTTCGACAGGCGTAGGCAACATTAGAGTCTTTGCCGGTCAGCGTGATGAAGGCTTTTATGCTGATTTGGGTTCAACGTTTGACTTACTCGGTGAAAGACCGTTCAATATGGCGCATTTGATTCCGTTGAATACTTCAAATGGTGTAGATTCAACAGCCGGATATAATGTTCACACGATTGCTATCCAAGTTCCGACTCAGTTGTTGACCGCAAACGGACAACTTCCGACCGGACCGACCGATCCGAACGCGATTATCGGTTTTTATTCAACGGCAAGCCGTCCGGGAACGCGCGTTCTCAACACTAACGGAACCGTAACCACCACCGGCGACTGCTCTTCAGCACTCTCGCCGACTGCCGGCTGTGTGCAGGTCTCGCGTTTAGCCAACCCGCTCGTTAATGAGTTGTTTATCCCGATTGGTTCTTCGCCAACGGCATCGGAAAACGATAAAGACTTATTTAACGCGCAATTACCCGGAACTGACAGTACGCGTAGAAACTATATTCAAGGTACTACAGCACGTCCGGTCGAGCCGGTGAATTTGCTGAATATATTGTATCCGCCACTTTATGATGCTCCGACTTCGGGCAGAGTTGATCTCGTCAGAGTATTTTTAACCGGTGTTCCGGGAGCGACCCGTCCGCCCGTGCAGATGGATCCGATGGACCCGACTGCTGGACCGGGTGCGGTTCCGGCTGAATTGATGCGTCTTAACACGGCAATTCCGGCGGTTGCAATAGGAGCGTCGGGTTACAGCCGTCTCGGTGTAATCGGCGGCGACAACGGCGGTTATCCGAACGGTCGCCGAGTCGGTGATGATGTGATTGATATTACCTTGCGCGTCGCCGCAGGTGTATTGCTTCCCGGAAATTCTTGTGGAAACTTAGACGGATCACAACCCGGCACACAAAGCTGTAATCAAGCACCGAATAATATGCTGGGCGACGGCGTAACGCAGAACGATAAACCGTTCCGCACGACGTTCCCGTATTTGGCATCACCTTGGAGTGGATACGAAAATCCGTTCCACGGTCGTGAATGTTCTTCGACACCGGACGCACCTTGTCCGTCGCCGAGTCCGACACCGCGTCCGTAATAACTTTTAATTAAAGAAGGATGATATTTCTTCATTTTTCTTATATTTTAAGGATAAAAATAATTCGCGGGCGGCAGTTTATTTTTGAACTCCGCCCGCGAATTTTAACTTTATATATCCGATTGATATGCGTAAACAACTTTTTTTAATACTAATTCCGGGCATCATTATTGGAAGCATAATTTTCTTGATTGTGACGGTTTTGTCCAAATCATATCTTCATCCTGAAGCGGCACTTCTGCAGCCCGTAACTTCCGCCCACGCGTCGGCGGCTGACAAACAAATCCAGAGCGCGCAAGCCGCGATTGAAAAAGAGTCGTCCAACCCGCGCGGCTACAACATTTTAGCGGCGGCGTTTATGCAGAAAGCCCGTGAAACCGGAGATTTTAGTTTCAACGCGCGCGCCGAAGAATCGCTCAAACAATCTTTCAGAGTCGCTCCCGACAATTACGACGGATTGAAAATGCAAGCCGCCGTGCTGCTCAATTACCATCGTTTCGCGGAAGCGTTACAAACCGCTCAACGCGCTCAGGCGATCAATCCGCGCGATCACGAAGTTTACGGAGAAGTCGTGGACGCGCTGAACGAACTCGGTGAATATGACCGCGCCGTTGATGCCGCTCAGAAAATGGTTGACCTGCGACCGGACACGGCTTCTTATTCGAGAATTTCCTATATTCGATCTCTTCACGGCGACAGAAAAGGAGCGATTGAAGCGATGAAAATGGCTGCCGAATCAAGCAGTCCGCAAAATCCTGAGAACAGTGCCTGGATTCTCGTTCATTTGGGCGATGAATTGATGAACGACGGCAAATTAAAAGAAGCGGAACACGAATATGATCACGCATTATATTTGTTTCCCGATTATCATTTGGCACTCGCCGCCAAAGCCCGCGCCAGATACGCCGCCGGCGATACCGACAACGCGATTGATTTTTACAAACGCGCCATTGATCGCGTTCCTCTGCCCGATTATATTGCCGCGCTCGGTGATTTATACGCCAAACTCGGACGTAACGACGAAGCCAAACAACAATACGATCAGGTTGAATTTATAGAAAAAATGGGTTCAAACGGCGGAACATATTCCCGGCAGCTGGCGATGTTTTGGGCTGACCACGACCAGCGTTTAGACGAAGCGTTGAAAATAGCGGAAGCCGAACGCGCCACCAGGAAAGACATTTACGCCTCTGATCTTCTCGCCTGGTCTCTTTTCAAAAACGGCAGATTCGCCGAAGCCAAAAACTACATTGACGAAGCACTGCGTTTAAATACGCTCGATCCGCGTTTGCTTTATCACGCGGGAATGATTTATTTGGCTGCCGATGAAAAAAGTAAGGGCGAAGATTATTTGAAACAGGCTTTGGAGATCAATCCGACTTTTGATATTCTTCAGGCGCAAGTCGCCAAACAAAAGCTAGACTCTCTCCAAGGCGATTGATTCCATAATTCTTGGAAAATAAATACACTTAACGCTTCCGCCGAATTTTTTAAAGCTTCAAAAATTTCAAAATTTCGGTTACAGTTAAGTTCGGGCTAAACGAAAATTTAGTCAAAACCAATGGATTGAATAATTCTCTCAAATGTATTATTTGAGAAAAATCATAAAATGCCGTACAAAATTCCCGTTGCCGCGCCCTCTTTAATTGGTAATGAAAAAGAATATGTCAATGACTGTATGGAATCGGGATGGATTTCGTCGGCGGGAAAATATGTAGAATTGTTTGAATCCCATTTCGCCGGGTTCTGCGGAACTAAACACGCGATTGCCTGCTGCAACGGCACGGTCGCTCTGCATTTGGCACTGGTCGCTCTGGGCGTGCGGACGGATGACGAAGTTATCGTGCCGACTCTGACGTTTGTCGCCACTCCGAACGCGGTTTCATATTGCGGCGCACGTCCCGTATTTGTTGACTCGGAAACAGATACCTGGAATATTGACGGCGAACAGGTCGAATCTAAAATCACCGAGCGCACCAAAGGCATAATTGCCGTTCATCTCTACGGTCATCCCGCCAATATGTCGGTTTTGAGAGAGATCGCGGATCGTCATAATTTATTTTTACTGGAAGATGCGGCGGAAGCTCACGGCGCGATGTGCGACGGGAAAATTATCGGTTCGATTGGCGACGCAGCCGCTTTTAGTTTTTACGCCAACAAAATTATTACGACGGGCGAAGGCGGAATGGTCGTAACCGACGACGACGCGCTGGCGGAAAAATTGCGTCTGCTGCGCGGACAGGGAATGGATCCCGAACGCCGCTACTGGCATCCGGTCATCGGTTATAATTATCGAATGATGAATTTGCCGGCGGCAATCGGATTGGCGCAGCTCGAAAAAGTTGACACGCAGCTTGAATCAAGAAGGCGCGTGGCGGAACTCTATCAAAGCCGTTTGCGGGAAATACCCGGCATCACTCTGCAAAACGAACAGATTTGGGCGCGGCACGTTTTTTGGATGTTCAGCGTCATTCTTGACCCGGCGACGTGGTTGGATCGTGATTCGGTCATTGAGATTTTAAGCAGACGGGGCATTGAAACCAGACCGCTGTTTTATCCGGCGCATTCTTTTCCGCCCTATAAAAATTCCGTCGGCGGCGAAACATTTCCGGTCGCCGAAAACCTTTCCGCCAACGGAATCAGTCTGCCGACCTGGGCTGGATTGACCGAAAACAATATAGATGACGTGTGCCGGACTTTGATCGAGTGCCGCAGGTAAAATTAGATTTTATGACGGAACACAACTCAAAAAATCAAAAAATGTTTTCGATCCTGATGGCGACTTACAATTGCGGTCGGAAAGTTGAAAACACTTTAGATTCAATCTTTGCACAAAACAGAGATTTGTTTGAGTTGATCGTCATTGACGGAGCATCAACGGATAAAACTCTCGATCACATAAAAAAATATGAACCGGATTTGACTCTCATTTCGGAAAAAGATCGGGGCGTTTATTACGCTTTTAATAAAGGGTTAGATTTTGCGACCGGAAAATATATTTATTTTATCGGCGCGGGCGATTGTTTGAGACCGGGAATTTTGGAAACAATGAGCGAGTTTTTATCCGTCGAAAACCCTTCGTTGATTTACGGCAATTGTTATTTTACAAAACAAAAACTTTATTCGGGCAGGGAAACCAACAGCAAATCATTGGCTGAAAACAATATTTGTCATCAGGGCATTTTCTATCATCGCGCCGTTTTCGATATTGTCGGAAAATATGATTTGCAATACAAAATTTTTGCCGATTGGTTTTTTAATTTTAAATGTTTTATTCACGACGAAATAACCACAAAATATGTTGACCGGGTAATTGCCGATTATGAAGAAGGCGGACTGAGTTCTAAAATCAGCAATGATCCGGTTTTTATGAGAGAATTTCCGCTTTTCGTCAAAAAAAAATTCGGCATATTTAATTATCTGAGATGTCGCATTTCCCTGAATGAGCCGCATATTTTCAAGTCAATCTATTTCAGAAACTATTTCTTACAGCCCGACTATTGGATTTCCAAATACTCAAATCTGAAAAATTCGGCTTCTTTTGAAAAAAGGCACGTTCTGCTTTATCGAAATATTAAAAAAGCTATAAAGGACAAAATCCAGTTTCTTTGAACGATTCAAAAAAAATTGACAAATCGTCAAGATCATCCGGCGGTGATCGAGTTTGTGTAACTTTGAATTTTGGGATTAATCTTTTTTCAAACAATTTCAGGCTGTAAAATAGCTTATGATAATGATGCTTATAGTAAGCTATTTACAAACGGCAGCCGGTCGTGGTAAATTTGTCGGAAGAACAATGAAAAACGAAGGCTTGATAATAAAACCGAAAATCAACGCGCCGGAACTGAAAATCATCGAGATGGTCGTTGACGGTTTGCCGAGTGAAAATTCGCGCCGCGCTTATCAGCGGCATCTTGAGGAATTTTTTATCTGGCACACCGGAGAAAATCGCCCGGAATTGAACAAGGCGTTGATCAACCGGTATGTCAAAGAACTTCGCGTTCGCGGGCTTTCATCCTCCAATATCAATCAAAAACTTTCCGCTCTTCGCAAACTCGCGTCGGAAGCCGAGGACAATAATTTGATTGATTCGCGCATCGCCAACGGCATCCGCGCGGTCAAAGGAATGCCGCAGCGCGGACGGCGCACCGGCAACTGGCTGACCAGAGAAGAAGCGCAGTTATGGATCAACGCCCCCGACGTGAAAACTTTGAAAGGTCTGCGCGACCGTGCCGTTTTAGCCGTTTTGATCGGCTGCGGTTTGCGCCGCGCCGAAGCCGCGATTCTTTCCGTCTCTCACATTCAGCAGCGCGAAAGTCGCTGGGCGATTGTTGATATTGTTGGAAAGCGCGACAAAATGCGAACCGTGCCGATGCCTTCGTGGGCGAAATCGGCGATTGATTCGTGGACTTATCCGGCGCATATCGAAGAAGGATTTATTTTCCGAAGAGTGAATAAAGGCGACAATTTGATGGGCGAGAAAATCACCGAACAGGCGATTTACAACATCGTTTTCAGTTACGGCGAAAAGTTAAAAGCAAAAAGTATCGCGCCGCACGATTTGCGAAGAACTTTCGCCAAACTCGCCCACAAAGGCGGATCGCCGATTGACCAGATTCAATTATCGCTCGGACACGATTCGATCAATACGACGGAAAAATATCTCGGTGTCGAACAGGATTTAACAGATGCTCCGTGCGATCATCTCGGACTGCGAATTTCTTAAAAGCTGTGTTCAAACGCGGAAACTAGACGCGTATTTTCGCTGATCCGCGTTTAATTTCTTGATGTTTCTTTTCTAATTTTACTTTTCAAACAGCTTCTTAATTTACTGTTTTCAACTAGACACCTTCGGGAAATGTGTCCGGCGCGTCGGTCAAAGTCCAATTCGCCGCTTTGTCCAGAGGCTCGACGGCGCGCGTCGTGTCGAAATGAATTACGCCGTCAAACTGATTTGGCAAATCGGCTTGAAAATAATGGCTGACGCGCTCGGTTTCGGGGCGGTAAATTACGCCGATGGCGCGTTCGAGCAGCGGTTCTTTCAGAGCGTTTTTGATTTCCGCGTCGCGCAGATTTAAGAAAAAATCTGCAATTCCGGTTTCGTGAAAAAGATTTTCATACGAGTTTTTGATTCCCTTATTCACCCGTTTTAACTGCGCCGGTTCGTCCCAATTCGACGCTGCCGCAACAGTTCCCGTGTATGTCGTAAAACCGATAATGACGCATTGATCGCCGAATTTTTCGCGGACGAGCTGCCCGACGTTCCATTCGCCGCGCCGACTCATATCGGTCGCGCGGGCATCGCCGAGATGTGAATTGTGCGCCCAAACGACGATTTTCGCGGGCAGATTCTGCGTTTCCAAATGTCCGGCGAGCGCGGTCAAAGTTTCCGTCATATGGCGGTCGCGCAAGTTCCAAGATGATATGCGCCCGCGAAACATTTCGCGGTAATATTCTTCGG
This sequence comes from Pyrinomonadaceae bacterium, assembly GCA_965217575.1. Taxonomy (GTDB): domain Bacteria; phylum Acidobacteriota; class Blastocatellia; order Pyrinomonadales; family Pyrinomonadaceae. Next base: position 73,997 of record CBDCIX010000003.1, read on the forward strand.
CGTTTTTCACCAGACGCGCGTTTTGTTCGGCGAAAAAGTATTCGTCGCGGGCGACAAACCCGTCGCGGTTCATATAATCGGCGGCGCGGTTTCTCAATTCAACCAATTGCCGTACGGCTTCGGCTTCGCACGATTTCGACAAATCGAAACTCGCCGCATAGCCGTAATGCTGCGCGTTTTCGCCGTAATGATCGAAACACGAATAACGATAACGGGCGCGGCGCGCGGCTTCGCGGTCGGTTTTGTCGAGATAATCAAGCACGGCTTCCATCGAAGAATGCAGGCTGTACAAATCAATGCCGTAAAAGCCGGTTCGGGCGTTCGCCGACAGATTATCATTGCGCGATTTGAGCCAGCCGACAAAATCCAAAACGTCCGAATTGCGCCACATCCAGAGCGGAAATCGCTTAAAGTCCGCCAGCGCGTCTTCCGCCGTTTTGTCTTTGCCCGCGCCGCGAATGTAACGGTTAACGCGGTAAGCGTCGGGAAAATCGGCTTCGACGGCAACGGCGGAAAAATCTTTTTCGGCAATCAGCCGTTTTGTAATCTCGATCCGATATTTGTAAAATTCGCGCGTTCCGTGCGAGGCTTCGCCGATCAGAATGAAACGCGCGTCGCCGCACAGATCGAGAATTTCATCCGCGACATTTTTCGTGCCGTTCAATTCGACGGCTTTGTCCTGAATCGTTTTTAATAAAGAATCGTTTGTCATTTTCATAATATTTTTCAAAAAATTTGTATTCGGCGGCGAAACATTCGGAGCAGTCAAAGATGGTTTTGACCTGTCCGATAATACACGGATATTTTAACCGCGCGTTTAAGATTCGGTCTGTTTGTTTGATAACATTTACTGGCAAATTGTGTTCAAACTCAGAAGCTGTTTGAAAACTCTGAATTGTTGGTTTTTTTAACCACGAATTAACACGAAAAAACACGAAAAAGAAGAAAACCAACGAAAACTTTGTGTTATTTTGTGTTTTTTCGTGGTTAAGTTCTTCGGCTTTTTGAGTTTTCAAACAGCTTCTCAGAAATTATATGCCTTATCATTAAATACGCGTCTAATTTCTCGATTTTAATTTTCCATTTCGGTTAATTGGGACAAAGGCGGAAAAACGATAATAAATCGCGTGCCGTTCGGCGAATTTGTTTCGACGCGGATTTCGGCGTTGTGCAGACGGGCGATGATGTTTGCCATCGCCAGACCGATGCCGACACCTTTCGGGCGCATTTGACGCGCCTGTTTTGAACGAAAAAGACGCTCAAAAATATGCGGTAAATCTTCCGCCGCGATGCCGATTCCCGTGTCTTCGACAATTAACACCGGAGATTTATCTTTAACGAAAACTTTGACGGTAATTTGTCCGCCTTCGGGCGTGTAGCAGACGGCGTTTTCAATGAGATTTGAAACGAGCCTTTCGAGAGCTTGCTGATCGCCGAAAACTTCGACGTTATCCTGCGCTTCAATTTCAAATATTTTGCCTTCATTTTCGGCAATCGGGCGCAGATACTTTGAAATAATCGCCACCGTTTCATCGAGCCGCAGACGACGGCGCGGCATCTCGATTTCACCGGCTTCGTAACGCGCGAAGGTCAGCAGTTCATCAATTATCACGGTCATTTTTTCGACTTCTTCGAGATTACTTTGCAGCTGCGATTCGTATTCTTTGATCGTGCGGCGGCGGCGCAGCGTAACTTGAATTTCGCCCTGCAAAATCGTCAGCGGCGTGCGAAGTTCGTGCGCGGCGCGGGTGGCGAAACGACGCTGCGCTTCAAAAGCGTCGTCGAGCCGCGCGAGCATTTGATTGTAAACTTTGATGAGATGCCCGATTTGGTCGTCAGCCGATTGTTCGGGAATTCGCTGCTGCAAATTTTGCGAAGTTACCGATTCGGCGGCGGCGGTTACTTTTTCAATCGGGCGCACGACTTGTTTCATCAGAAAATACGCGCTCAATGTCGTCAGTCCGAGCAGAAGCAAAATTCCCAGCGCGGAAATAAAGCGAAAAGACCGCATATCGCCGCTGATAAATTCTTCGGGCAAGCCGGTGATGACGACGAAGTCGGGCGAAAAACCGGTGGCGCGAACCGGCATATAAACTACCCGCAAGGTTCGCGTTTCGGTCGGTTCGATTGTTTCGTAAACGACTTCCCCGTCGAGGGCGCGGTTTATTTTTTTCTCATCGAACGGCAGCGGCGCGGTCAAATTTACCGAAAAATCAACGGCTCGTTTCTCGTCATCAACGACCGTCACATATTTTTCAAATTGTTCCCTTTTGAAGTTGAAAAGTTCGGCGTAGCGATTGTCAACAATCGTTTTGTCGTCGAGCGCGGTCGCGCCGCGATTTTGAAGATTGGCGAGAATCGTTTCGGCTTCGGACGTGCCGAGAATGCCCAACGCCGTGTCAAACTTTTTTTGCGCCTGATAGTCGAGCGCGTAAATCAAAGCGGCGGCGGCAAGGCTCAACAACAACGCGAAAGCAATGATATACCAGAGGATTAAGCGAAACGTCAAAATCATATATGATAGTTGATAACGGATAGTTGATAATGGATAATTTAAGAAAGAAAAATTTCACGTTATCTGCTGTTTATTCACTCATTATTCATTTTCTTGATTATCAATTATCAACTATCCATTATCCATTTCTTTCATCATTCATTTTCTTAATTATCCATTATCAATTATCAGTTATCCATTTCTTTCATTATTCATTTTCTTAATTATCCATTATCAATTATCAATTATCAATTTTCTTCATTTGGGTTTTAGTATATATCCCGCGCCGCGAATTGTGTGAATTAATTTCGTTTCAAAATCGCGGTCAACTTTTTCGCGCAGATTTTTGACGAGCGCGTCAACCGAATTGGTCGTCGGGTCGTGGCGCATATCCCAGATTTGTTCAATGATGATCGTTCGCAAAACGACTTGTCCGGCGTGGCGGGCGAGGAGTTCGAGAAGTTGATATTCTTTAGTTGTCAGCGTAATTTCGCGCGTCCCGCGTTTGACGATTCTCGTTACCGGATCAATCTGCAAATCGGCGACGTTCAGAACGCGCAACGGCGCGGAGTTCGCGTGGCGACCGAGAACGCGGACGCGGGCGAGCAATTCGTTGAAATCAAACGGTTTAACGACGTATTGATCCGCGCCGCTGTCGAAACTCATAATTTTATCTTCGGTCGAATTTTTCGCCGTCAGAATAATCGCCGGAGTCGCCACGCCTTTCGAGCGCAGATCGCGGCACACCTGCCGACCGTCTTTGTCGGGCAGCATCACGTCGAGAATCATCACGTCGTAGTTGTTAAGCGAGGCGAAATATTCGCCGTCTTCGCCCGTGTGCGCGACATCTACGACGTGACCGGCTTCTTCCATTCCGCGCTTCAAAAAAGCAGCGACTTTTTTTTCGTCCTCGACTACTAATAAGCGCATATTGACCTCATTCAAATCATAAATTTCAACCCGCTTGTTCGCCTTTAAACCGTTTCGGCGCGTTTTCAATTTGAAGCGGCGGAAGACCGACAATATCATAAGTCGCCGACGCGATTCCGATGCCGTTTTCGTCAAAATGTTTGAGCATTTCGCGGCTGATATTGTTTTTGACTCCGCGAATTTGATGCTCGCCGACGATAAATCGGACGGTCAATTCCAGCCAGTTGTCCGTAATTCGGTAATAGACTTCCGGCTCGAAATCTTTGACGTTGACGAAATACTGCCGCTGCAGTTTTTCCATCGCTTCCTGACTCATTTCGGTGATTTTCAGCACAAACTTTTTCGTCGCCGCGAGCATAATTTCTTCGGTCTTTCGGCGATCCGTTTCGTAAGTGATCGGAATCGAAATTTCCTCCCAGATAAACGGAAAATCGCGCGTGTAATTAAAAACCGGCTCGTCGAAAATCTTGTTGTTGGCGACCGTCACGATTCTGCCCGTAAATTGTCGGCTTTTGACCCACATCGCCGGATCAGCCGCTTGGACGGCGGGCGGTTCGCCCATTTCCATAATCGTCGTCTGAATAAAACCGAGTCCGATGACATCGCCGCGCACGCCGCCCATCGAAATACGGTCGCCGACGGTGAAATTTCTGCCGCGCAAAATGACGAAATATCCGGCGATAGACGAGACGACCTTTTGCAGCGCGAAGGCGAGTCCGGCGGTAACTAATCCGACTCCGGTGGCAAGGCGCGTCGGATCGTCAAACCAGATTGACACGACCGAAATAATTATTAAAACAGAGGTGAAAACGCTGATTCCCTGCTTCGTCCAAAAACGCGCGCGTTCAAATTCCGTGCCGCCCAAAATCAAACTCGCCAGATGCCGCAAAAGAAAGCCGAACAGCAAAATGCCGATGATAAACAAGACGGTCAGCAATAACTTCTGACCGTTTTCCGCATTTATTCCGATAAATTTTATTCCAAAGATTTCCATAATTTTTATAATTTCAGATCGCCGGATAGCGCGAAACGTAATCGCTCATCGTCAGCACGAACAAAATACCGAACCACAATAAAGCCGCGCCGATGGCGATTCGCGTCAAAGCGTCGCTGTGTCGGACGTGCATAAAATACAAAATAATTAAAGACGCTTTCGCCGCCGCGATGACGAGCGCGACGATCAGATTACCGACTCCCAAATCAACCAGCGCGAGCAGATACGTCGAGAGCGTCAACAACAATAACGCGCCGCCGATAATGTAATTGGTCAATTCCGAAACCGTTTTCGTCATAAACTTTTTTAATTGATAATTGATAGTTGATAATTGATAATGAAGAAATAAACAACAGATAACGTGAAATTTTCACTTCTTCAATTATCTTTAATTATCAACTATCAATTATCAACTATCAATTTTCCTCATTTTCCTCAATGATGAATATCAATCAAATAAAACAGCGGATACAAAAATATCCAGACAATATCAACGAAATGCCAGTATAAACCGGCGTTTTCGACGGGCGAATAATAGACGGGCGAAAATCGGCGGCGATACGCCGTTATGAAAATCACCGTCACCAGAATTATTCCGACGGTCAGATGAATCGCGTGCAAACCCGTCATCGCAAAGTATAGAAAAAAGAAAACCTGTCTTTCGCGGGCGTGCGGCACGGAATAATCAAACGCCAGTCCGGGAAATTCACGATGCTGGTAATGGTTGTAATATTCGATCCCTTTGAGAACCATAAACACCGTGCCGAGAACAATTGCGGACATCAGCGCGAATAATAATTTTTTGCGCTGACCGTTTTTCGCCGCGTAAACGGCAATCGCCATTCCGAGACTGCTGACGATTAAAATCGCCGTGTTGATTGTGCCGATGACGGCGTTTAAACCGTGACTCGCGTCGGCGAAAATCGCCGGGTAATAATAGCGAAAAGCCGTGTAAGCCGTGAACAAACCGCCGAACAAAAGCAATTCGGTCATCAGAAAAACCCACATCCCGAATTCAGCGGTTTCGCGCTGCTGCGCCAAATCGCGGAACTGTTCTTCGGGTAAAATTTGGACTGCTTCACTTGCCATAGCTTTTTTAATTGATAATGGATAATTGATAGTTGATAATGACGGAAATAGAGCGCGGACAACGGGATTTTTTCTTCTCATAAATTATCAATTATCAACTATCAATTATTCATTACTCCTCGTTTTCCTCCCAAAACGTCGGCTGAAGATCATCGGCGGCGGTCGGGTAATTATACGGCGGCGCGGTGACGACGGGCGTGAGCGCGAAATTGTTTTTCGGCGGCGGCGAACTCGTCGTCCATTCCAAACCGGTCGCTTTCCACGGGTTCGCGCCCGCTTTTGCGCCGTATCGCCACGCCCAAATCAGATAAACGAGCGGCATCGCGTAGCCGATTCCCAAAATCGAAGCTCCGGCGGTCGAAAGCACGTTCCAGACCTGCAAAACCGGCGTGTAATTGTGATAACGGCGCGGCATTCCCAAATATCCGAGAATGAACTGCGGGAAAAACGTCAGATTAAATCCGACGAAAATCGTCAGACAGGCGAGTTTCGCCCAGCCTTCGGGATACATTCTGCCGCTGATTTTCGGAAACCAGTAATGCAGCCCGCCGAAATACGCCATCACCATTCCGCCGACCATTATGTAATGAAAATGCGCGATGACGAAATAGGTGTCGTGAACGTGAACGTCCAGACCGAGCGCGGCGAGAAAAAGTCCGCTCATTCCGCCGACGGCGAACAGCGCGATAAAACCAAAGGCGTAGAGCATCGGCGTATCAAAGGAAATCGAACCTTTGTAAAGCGTCGCCGTCCAGTTGAAAACTTTAATCGCGCTCGGCACGGCGACCAGATAACTTAACAGCGAAAACATCATCGCCGCGTAAGCCGATTCGCCCGCGACGAACATATGATGTCCCCAGACGAGAAATCCGAAAAACGCGATGGCGAGCGTCGCCATCGCCACGGCGTTGTAGCCGTAGATGTTCTTGCGCGAAAACGTCGGAATCAGTTCGCTGACCACGCCCATTCCCGGCAAAATCATAATGTACACCGCCGGATGCGAGTAAAACCAGAACAGATGCTGAAACAAGATCGGATCGCCGCCGAGACTCGGATCGAAAATTCCGATGTGAAAAAATCTTTCAATCGCAATCAAAGTCAGCGTGATCGTCAAAACCGGCGTGGCTAAAATCAAAATAATGCTCGTCGCGTAAATCGCCCAGATGAACAGCGGCAGTCGAAACCAAGTCAAACCCGGCGCGCGCAGTTTGTGAATCGTAACGATGAAATTTAAGCCGGTCAGAATCGAGGAAAAACCGATGATGATGATGCCGATGGCGGTTTTGATGACGTGTGTGCCGGAAGAAAACGTGCTGAACGGCGTGTAAAACGTCCAGCCGGTGTCCACGCCGCCGCTGACAATCGCCCACAAAGTGAAAAACGCGCCCAGAACGTAAATATACCAGCTCAGTAAATTCAGGCGCGGAAAAGCCAAATCGCGCGCGCCGATCATCAGCGGCACGAGAAAATTTCCCAGCACGGCGGGAATCGAAGGAATCAGAAAAAACCAGACCATCACCACGCCGTGCATCGTGAAAAGTTTATTGTAAGTGTCGTCGGAAACCAGATCGCCCTGCGGCGTGAGCAGTTCGAGCCGCATTAGCAGCGCGAAAGTTCCGCCCAAGAAAAACATCACCGTCAGCGAAACCATATACAGCAGCGCGATGCGTTTGTGGTCGGTCGTCAAAAGCCACGAACGCACGCCGTATTCGGCATCCAGATAATTCTCCGGCTCATACATCGGGACGGTTAAATTTTCGGTTGTATTAGTCGCAGTATTCATCTTTTAACCATTATTTTTAGCCACAAACAAACACGAAAATTCACGAAATAAGAATTTATTGCCCACAGATGCACACAGATAAACACGGATCAAGCCCAACGATAAAGCTAAAAAAATTATCCTGCTAATCCTGTCCATCCTGTTAAAAAATCTGTGTCTGTTCGTGTTCATCGGCGGCTAAATTTTCTTTATTTCTGTTCTCTTATTTCGTGTTCTTTTCGTGCCTGTTCGTGGCTGATTTATTTATTCTCGCTTTTCCGAATCGCATCTTCGACCGTCGGCGGCTGCGGCGCGGCGGGCGAAAAATTCGGCGGGATTTCTTCGCGTCCCGCGCTTAAAGATTTGATATAGGCGACCAGTTGCAGCATTTGTTCTTCGTCGAGCTGACCTTTGAAAGTCGGCATAATCGGTTTGTAACCGGCGACGATTTGCGATTCGGGATTCAGAATCGAATTGCGAATGTAATTGTCGTCAACTTTGACCGTTTCGCCCGAATCGAGCCGCGCGGTTTGCCCGTATAAATTTTGCAGCATCGGCGCGCGCGCCAGCGAATCGCCCGTGTGACAGGCGTTGCAGCCGAGCTGCCGGAACAAATTCTGCCCGTCGGAGGCGAGCGATTTGTCGCCGCCGAGTTCGAGCCAGTTTTGATAATCTTCCGGCGACATCACGATGATTTTTCCGATCATCCGCGAATGCTCCGTGCCGCAATACTGCGAGCATTTAAGCTCGTATTCGCCCGTTTTCGTCGCCTGAAACCACGTCGCGCGGTAACGTCCCGGCACGACGTCGAAATGCAGCCGGAACGCCGGAACAAAGAACGAATGAATGACATCCTGCGACGTAACCGTGATTTTTATCGGCTGATTGACCGGAACGTGCAGTTCGTTCAGTTCGCGCTGACCGCCCTGATGCTGAAATTTCCACATCCATTGTTTGGCGATGACGTTGATTTCGAGCGCGTTTTCCGGCGGGCGCACGACGCTGAAATAAAGCGACGCGCCCCAGAAAAACATTCCCAGAAAAATCAGCGTCGGCGCGACGATCCACAATACTTCCAACCAGCGCGGCGCGCCCCAGTTCGCCGCCCGCTGATCGTCTTCGCGCCGCCGGTATTTGAAGGCGAAAAACGCGATTAAAAAACAAAGCAGCAGCGTCACCGAACCGCACACCGCCAGCATAAAATAGAAAAACGTGTCAACTTTGCCCGCTTCCGTCGAAGCCGTTTCGGGAAAAATCGGCGGAAAAATCAACCAGAAACAATTTAGCCAGATTATTTTCATCGCCTCACGCCTCCGTTTTGATTCGCCGCGCCCGCCGCCGGATTTGGCGGCATCGCGTTCGTATTGTCGTCCGCCACAGGCGTTTGATTCATCGGCTGAATCGCCGGTAAACCTTTTTGTGTCAATTGTTTCATCGCCTGTTCAATCGGAATGTGAACCGTGCCTTTTTCCCGGTCAATCCAGCCGTAATCGTTCAGTTTTTCGTTTTCGGCGCGGCGAAATTCACGATAATTTCCCACCGGATCAGGCTCTAAATCCGGCGCGGGCGGCGCGTTAAACCGCTCCAAATTTTTCGCTTCGGGCAGCGGCGCGCCGTGTCCGTCGCGCATTTCAAAATAGCCGTAAAATCCCCACATCAGAAAAATCAGAATAATCGCCGTCACGACGATCACCGCGCCAATCGCGCCGATCCATTTGCCGCTGACATCCTCCGCTTCGTATTTAACGTCGGAATTGATGATTTCTTTCTCGTTCATCTCGATTTGGGCGACGGCTCGTCCTTTTCCTTCTCGATCTCTTCGGCAATCTCGCCCAACGGCAGCGGCTGACGCTCGAACAGCCACAGAAAATAGGCGAACCACACGCCGCCCAAACCGATTGGCGCGGCGAAATCGAGCCAGCTCAAATTAAAACCGGCGGGCGCGAAAGCCGGTTTGACGAGCCAGAAAACATCAACGTAACGCAGCGCGAAAATCAGCAGCGCGATTCCCAAAAGCGTTTTGCCGTTGTCTTTCAGCCCGCGCGAAAGCAGCAGAAAAAACGGCAGAAAGAAATGCAGAACGATCAGCCCGATGGCGATCCAGCCCCAAATTCCCGCCGTGCGCGGCAGATACCACGTTATTTCATCGCGCAGATTGCCCGACCAAATCAACAGATACTGCGAATAAGCGCAATACGCCCAGAGCATCACGAACGCCAGCAGCAAATTTCCCAAAGCCCGCAGACGTTCCACTCCGACTATCGAAGCGAGCGGCGCGGGAATTGGAAAAATCAGCGTCACGGCAATCGTCAAAGCGAACGCCGCGAGCATTTCGCCCGCGACATACGCGACGGCGTAAATCGTCGAATACCAGTGCGGCTCCAGCGACATCACCCAGTCAATAATGGCGAGCGAAACGACGATTGACCCGACAAACATTCCCCAGCCGCCGAGATGTTCGAGCCGCCACTGATAGGTTACTTTGTCGTCGGAAGTCTGCCGCCGCCGCGCCCAAATATTGAGAAAATGCGCGATGGAAATCCAGACGACGAAATAAATGATGGCGCGGGCGATGAAAAACGGCGCGTTCAAATAATCCTGTTTTTTCCGCAAAACCTCGTCCGCCGCGACGACTGCCGCGTTCGTCCAAATATAGAGATTCGGCAAACCGAACAGAATCGGCACGAACAAAACCGCCAGCAGCGGAAACGTCAGACTCGCCGCGAAAAGCGGACGGCGCAGAATCAAACCCCAACGCCCGCCCGTCACAAACTGCATCATCAGCACGCCCAGACAGCCGACCGCCAGACCAATCCAAAAAATATAGCCTGTCAGATACGAGCGGTAAAACTGCGTCGGTTCGATCAGCCAGCCGACGAAACAGGCGATCAAACCGATCACGCCGACCGCCAGCGCGGTGATTTGCCAACGCCGCAAATTCGGATTTTCTTCAATTGTCTGAACTTCTTCACTCATATTGTCGGGAAGACGGCTCGTCCTCGCCCGGTTTCGATAAAAACGTGTGAACAAAAACGGGCGAGGACGAGCCGTCGCCCTTACCTTAATTCGCCGCGTTTTTCCGGCGGAACATCGCTGATGTTGGCGTTTTGACTAAGCTGCAAAGCGCGAATGTAAGCCGCAATCGCCCAGCGGTCGCGCGGTTCGACCTGCGCCGCGTAACTTCCCATTCCGCCGTAACCGTTGGTGATGACATCGTAAAAATGTCCGAGCGGCAGATTTCGCAGACGCTCCGAATGATACGGCGGCGGCGGCGAAAATCCGCGTTTGACGACCATTCCGCCGCCGCCGCCCGTTTTCCCGTGACAGACCGCGCAGTTGATTTCAAATCGCTGCTGACCGCGCTCCAAAACTTCGGCGGTCAGCGGAAACGGCAGTTCGTTCGTGTTTTTATCAAAATTTTCCGCCGCCGCGACGCGCTCGCCGTTGGTCATAAAACCGCTCGGAATCGTTCCCGCCAACGGCTGCCGCGCCGACTGCTGATCGGGAAAAAACGCGCTCGGCTGAAGCGGACGCGAACTCGGCTGACTCGCCATTTTCTGAGCGCACGACGCGGAAAATATCAAAATAAAAAGCAAAAGAAGGTGTCCGCAAGACGATACAAGGAAACCGCGAAAAAATTTTTCGTGTCTTTTTCGTGTTCTTTCGTGGCTAAATATTTTCGCTTTAATAATCACTTTTCAACTTTTTATATCGCTCGTCAAAAATCGCCGTCACGTCCGACGGCTCTAAAGTTTCGAGAAATCCGCGCGTTTCCGGGTAATCGAATTTCGCGTCGGTCGCTTTGATGCACAGGAAAAATGCGTCCTGCGACGCGCGGCGGAAATTCGGCTCGCTGAAAACCGGATGATAATACTGCGGCAGACCGCATAAAATAAACAATCCCAGCGCGCCGATCAGCGCGCCGCCGAGAACGGTTAGTTCAAACGTAATCGGGATAAACGCCTGCCAACTGTTTAGCGGGCGACCGCCGATGTTTTGCGGATAATAAATCACCGCGCCGAAATACTGCATAAAAAATCCGGTCAAACCGCCGAGAATACCGCCGATTAAAACTATCGCCGGAATTCGGTTGCGATATTTTCCCGGCATAATTTCCGACAATTCTTCAACCGCAAACGGCGTGTAAGTCTGCATTTTTTCGTAACCCGCCGCGCGACATCGCCGCGCCGCCGCGATCAGCTTTTCGGCTTCGTCGAATTCGGCGAGAATGCCGTAAATTTTGGGTTCGTAACCGATTTTCATAATAAGTAATGCTAAAAATCGTTTTTAGGGCTATGCCCGCCGATGTGCGGAAAGGCTGTGCCTTTCCGTAACTATTCCCAACTTTTTTGAGGCTGCGCCTCATTCTTTAAATCGAGGCGCAGCCTCTAACTTTTATGAAGCACTAACGGAAAGGCACAGCCTTTCCGCACATCAGGCGGCACAGCCGCAAATCCAAAATCCGAAATCTAAAATCCAAAATCGAATCACGGTTCATCCCGTTTCGCGTTTGGCGGCGCGATCAGTTTTCGCATTTCCGCCATAGACATCAGCGGCAGAAATCTCACGAAGACGAAAAACAGACAGAAGAAAAGTCCGACCGTGCCGCCGAGCGTCGCGTAATCCCACCACGTCCCGGAATACATTCCCCACGCCGACGGCATAAAATCGCGGTGCAGGCTCGTGACGACGATGACGTAACGCTCCGTCCACATTCCGACGTTGACGAGAATCGAGACGATGAACAGCCAGACGATGTTCGTCCGCGCCGATTTGAACCAAAAAGTCAGCGGCGCGACGACGTTGCAGGCGATCAAAATCCAATACATAAACGCGTATCTGCCGAACATTCGGTTAAATTCGATATAATGTTCAAACTGATCGGCACTGTAATAGGAAAAAAACAGCTCCGACAGATAGCTGTAAGTGACGAACATACTCGTCGCAATGATGATTTTCGCCGCATTTTCCAGATGCCTTTCGGTAATAAAATCTTCCAGACCGTAAGCCTTGCGAATCGGAATCGCCAGCGTCAAAACCATCGCAAAGCCTGACAGAATCGCGCCCGCGACGAAATACGGCGGAAAAATCGTCGAATGCCAGCCCGGAACAATCGCCACCGCGAAATCGAAACTGACGACCGTGTGAACCGACACGACGAGCGGCGCGGCGAGTCCGGCGAGAATCAAATAAAGCCTCTCGTAATGATGCCAATGCTCGCTGGAACCGCGCCAGCCGCACGCCATTATCCCGTAAATTCGCCACGCGTAACGATTTTTCGCTCTGTCTCTGAGCGTCGCCAAATCGGGAATCATCCCGATATACCAGAACACGAGCGACACGATCAAATACGTCGAAACGGCGAAAACGTCCCACACGAGCGGGCTGCGAAACTGCGGAAACAACGCCATCGTGTTCGGATACGGCAGCAGCCAGTAAAAATAATACGGTCTGCCCAAATGAATCAGCGGAAAAAGTCCGGCGCAGGCGACGGCGAACAAAGTCATCGCTTCGGCGAACCGATTGATTGACGTGCGCCATTTTTGATTGAGCAAAAGAAGAATCGCCGAAATCAGCGTTCCGGCGTGTCCGATGCCGATCCACCAGACGAAATTCCCAATCGCAAAACCCCACGCGACGGGAATATTCACGCCCCAAATGCCGACTCCGTAATAAAGGAGCGCGGCAATCGCGTAAAACAAAACCATCGTGATCGCAAACGTAATCCCGAAACCGACATACCACAGCCGATGCGTCTTCCGCACCAGCGCGATGCCGCTGATGCGCTCCGAAACCTCGGCGTAATCGTGTTCGCCCGTCACGACCGGCGGCGGTTCCAAGTTTTTATTGATGTTCGATTCCGTTCGCATTATTTTTATTTAGCCACGAACAAACACGAAAATTCACGAAAAATACCAAGAATTTTAGCCGCAAATTTTTACAGATGAACGCGGATAATTCCGACCGATAAATCTAAAAAAATTATCCTGCCGATCCTGTCCATCCTGTAAAAAAATCTGCGTATCTTCGTGTTCATCCGTGTTCATCCGTAACTAAATTTTCTTATTTTTCTTCCCTTATTTCGTGTCCCTTTCGTGTTTGTTCGCGGCTAAACTTTTCTCTTATCCTTTCTCAATTTCCTCGTTCGGATTTTTCACCGTCGCCAGATAAGTCGTGCGCGGGCGCGTGTTCAAATCGGCTAACAGCCCGTAATCGGTCGGCTCGGCTTTCAATTTTGAAACGCGGCTGTTCGGATCGTTGATGTCGCCGAAAATAATCGCTTCGGTCGGACACGCCTGCTGGCACGCGGTCGTAATTTCGCCGTCGCGCAAGTTCCGACCTTCGGTTTCGGCGTTGATTTTCGCGTTTTGGATTCTTTGTACGCAATAAGTGCATTTTTCCATCACGCCGCGACTGCGAATCGTCACTTCCGGGTTGCGCTGCAACTGCACGACCGGCGTGTCGTAATCGGCGTATTGAAAAAAGTTGAAACGGCGCACTTTATACGGGCAATTGTTTGAGCAGTAACGAGTTCCGACGCAGCGGTTGTAAACCATATCGTTCAAACCTTCCGCGCTGTGAACCGTCGCACCCGGCGGACAGACGACTTCGCACGGCGCGTTTTCGCACTGCTGACATATTACCGGCTGATGCAGCGTCTGCGGATGTCCCGCGTCGTCCGTTTCGTAATATGTGTCCACGCGAATCCAGTGCATTTCTCGCGCTCGCAGAACTTCTTCCTTGCCGACGACCGGAATATTATTCTCCGCCTGACACGCCACGACGCAGGCGTTACAGCCCGTGCAAAGCCCAGTGTCTATTGACATTCCCCACGCGTGTCCGTCGTATTTCCAATCGGAAAAAAGCGAAATACGTTTTTCGGGATCGTCGGCTTCACGTTTGGCGAAGCGCGGATTTTTCGTAAATTCGTCGAGCGACGCGACGCGCACTAAATCGCGCCTTTCCATCGAATGATGATTCTGTGTGCAGGCGAGCGAAAAGGTGTCGCCCGTTTTCGCAATTTTCAAATCTCCGCCGAACCACATCGCGCCCGAATTTCGCAAAACGTAAGCGTTAAAACCGGTATTATCGCCGATTTGTCCGGCGCGCGTTCTGCCGTAACCGAGCGAAACCGTCACCGCATTGTCGGCGTGTCCTTCAATGATAAAAGCGGGAATGCGAAGCGTTTTGCCGCCGAAACTCAACTCGACGACATCGGCGTTCATCTGCCCGTGCGCGCCGCCGACACCGGCTTCTTCGTTGTTGATGCCGAGATTTTTCGCCGTCGCCGGACTCATCAAAGCGGCGTTGTCCCAGGTCAGTTTCGTCAGCGGTTTCGGCAATTCCTGAAGCCAGCCGTTATTTGCAAATCGCCCGTCGTAAACGCTCGGATCGGCGCGGAAAACTATTTCGATTTTATTTGGACTCTGAACTCTGGACTCTGGATTTTGGACGAGAAAATCCGTTTTGAGCGCGACCTGTCTCGGCGCGAAAGCCGTATTTTCGATCACGCCGTCGCGTAACGACTGCTCCCAAATTCGCTCGAAGCTGTCAGAACCGCCTGCGGTAGCGGGCGGTTGAAGATTATCATTTGAAGCGTCCGAGTTTGCCGAACTCTTGCTTTTTGAGGCTTGAGATTGTTGCGTCAACCCATCCGCTACCGCAGGCGGTTCTGACGAAGATTGCCGACTCAAAACTTGTCTGCTCCAAAATTGGCGGACGATTTCGTAACCCGAACGGCTGTAATCGTCGGTGAACGAGGTCAGCAATTCGTGCGCCGATTTGCCGTTGTAAAGCGGCGCGATGAGCGGCTGAATGATCGTCGCGGTGCCGTCGAAAGCCCGCGCGTCGCTCCACATTTCGAGTTCGTGCGCCGCCGGAATCTGCCACTGACATTTGGCGGAAGTTTCATCATCGTAAAGACTCAAATGCGCCCGCCACGCAACTTTTTGCATTGCTTCGGCAAAACCGAAATCGGACGGTGAATTGTAAACCGGATTGCCGCCGATGATGACGAGCATTTCGACTTTGCCGGCGTTCATCTCGGCGACTAATTCGCGCAGCGATTCGACTTGCGGAATCGGATTGGCGACAACCGGCGCGGTGTAAAAAACAGTTTTCCCGACGTTGCCGAGTTGCGAATTTAAACTGTGCGCGAGCGCGTGAACCGACGACGGCTGACTTCTGCCCGCGACGACGACGCTTGTGCCGCGATGTTCATTCAAATCTTTGGCGAGCGCGTTGATAAATTTTTGCGTTCCCGTGTCAATCGGCGCGTTGTTCGGCGAATCGTTCGCCGCGCCGAATTTCGCCGCTAAAATTCCGGCGAAATTTTCGATTTCCGAAGATTTCAGCGGCAGACGATGATCCGCCATCGAACCCGTCACCGTCGGCGAACATTCGACCGCGTAAAAACGATTCATCGCCGCTTTGCCGTCGCGGACGCGCCGCGTTTGGCTGAAATCGCGCGCGTAGCGGACGCTTCCCGGCGCGTCGAAAAGAAAATCCGCGTCGAGCGATAAAACGATTTCGGCTTGGTCGAATTTGTAAATCGTCTCGACCGGCTCGCCGAACGCCGCCGCCGCGCCCGCCAATTCGTTGTCGCGGTTGACCGGTTCGTATTGATGCCAGACCGCGTTCGGGTAATTGCCGAGCAGGTTTTTGATCTGCGAAGCGAGCGTCGGCGAAGTGATCGTTTCGGTCAAAATCCGCAAACCCGCGCCGTTGACGCTTTTTTGTTTCGCCAAATTGCTCTGCAAACTCGTCAGAAATGTGTTCCAGGTGCTGATTTGTCCGTTATTTAAAACATCTTTGGCGCGGTCGGGATCGTAAAGCGACAGCACGGAAGCCTGCGCGAAAATGTCGGACGCGCCCAAACTCGCCGGATGCAGCGGATTGCCTTCGACTTTCGTCGGGCGAAATTCGCGGCTTTCGATCAATAAACCCTGCGCGAAACCGCCGAGCGTCATCGCCGTCGCGTAATACATCGGCTTGCCAAAAACGAGATTTTCCGGCTGGCGGACATACGGCACGATTTCCTCGACCGGCTGCTGCAAACTGCATCCCGCCAAACCCGTCAACGCGAGCGACGCGCCCATTAACCGCAAAAATTCGCGGCGGTTAATTTGATTGACGGGCAGATTTTTTGATTCTTGTCGCATCTTTTTTATGAATTATTGACCGCCGATAAACGCCGATAAAATAATAGTTAAAACCAAAGATTCTCTTAATAAATCTCTTAAAATCTGCGCTCATCCGCGTTCATCGGCGGTTAATTTTCTTCAACTTTCTAAAATCTAAAATTCACCGATGACAAGTCGAACAGCTCGTCAAAATCCGCGCGTCTTTGATGTCGTATTTTTTCACCAGTTCCGCGCCTAACTGCGCCTGATCTGCGGGCGGCTGATATTCCATATTGAAAACTTCCTCGCGCGGGCGGACGAAATTCTGCGGCTCGCGGTGACACGACAGACACCATTCCATCGTCAGCGGCGCGGCTTGATAGGTTAAATCCATCTCGTCCACGCGCCCGTGACACGACGCGCAGCCGACACCTTTCGTGACGTGAATCGAATGATTAAAATAGACGAACTGCTGCAAATTATTGACGCGCGTCCAGTGAATCGGCTGATCGGTCTTGAAGCTCGCGCGCACCGGTTCGAGCATCGGCGAAGTCGTGTAAAGCTGCGAATGACAGTTGATGCACGTCTGCGTCGGCGGAATTCCCGCATACGCCGATTTTTCGACCGACGTGTGACAGTAACGGCAGTCAATTCCTTCTTCGCCGACGTGATGTTTGTGCGAAAACGGAATCGGCTGCGGCGGTGTCAAATTTTGTCGGGTGATATAGGGCGAACTGAAAATTTTGGTCAGCGCGAAACTGCCGCCGATTACAATTATCACGAACAGAACGAGCAGAAGCCGCGTTACTTCGTTTGCCGAAGGCTGAAAATATCTGTGTTTTCCATCGGCATTTTTATCCATCTTTCTGCGCCGCGCCAAAAACTCGCCCTAATCTCACATTTGATTTCAAAACTACAACCTTTTAATGACTGCAATCTGAAAATAAAATGATTTTTTTTTCAGATTCGGAGAAATTTTTATTTTGATTCTGAAAAAATTTTCATAAAATTTTCAGTCAGTTGTCAGACAGAAAGATTATCTTGGAAAAAATAGAATGAATTTTTAATTCAAATACGAACAAAGGGGAATTTATGGCGAAAAATGCGTCGGATATTTTGATCGAAACGATTATTGACTGGGGCGTGGACACGATTTTCGGGCTGCCGGGCGACGGCATCAACGGGATTATGGAATCGCTGCGCGAGCGGCAGGACGAAATTAAATTTATTCAGGTGCGGCACGAAGAAGCGGCGGCTTTTATGGCGTGCGCGTATGCCAAATATACGGGAAAACTGGGCTGCTGTCTGGCGACTTCGGGACCGGGCGGCATTCATCTTTTAAATGGACTGTACGACGCGAAAATGGATCAGGCTCCGGTTTTGGCAATTACCGGACAGACTTTTTCGGATTTGAAGGGCAGTCATTTTCAGCAGGAAGTCAATATGGTGCAGCTTTATTCGGACGTGGCGATTTATAACGAAGAAGTTATCAATCCGAACCAGATTGGACTGCTCGCCAACGAAGCGTGCCGTCACGCGCTGAATAATCGCGGCGTGGCGCACATCAATTTTCCGGTTGATTATCAAACCGCCGAACCGTCCGGCAAAGCCTCGATGCACAAATTAAAAGGCGCGACCGACGGCAGTTGGTCGCCGTCGGTCGTCGTGCCGCCGGAAGACCAGTTGCGAATCGCCGCGCAAATTTTAAATGAAGCGAAAAAACCGGCGATTTTAGTCGGTCAGGGCGCGCTCGCCGCGTCGGAGGAAGTTATCGAACTCGCCGAAAAACTGGGCGCGCCGATTGTCAAATCGCTGCTCGGCAAAGCGGTTGTCCCGGACGATCATCCTTTGACGACGGGCGGTTTGGGACTTTTGGGAACCACGCCGTCGCAGGAAGCGATGGAAAACTGCGACGCGCTTTTGATGATCGGCACGAGCTTTCCGTATATGGAATTTCTGCCCGACCCGGACGACGCGAAAGGCATCCAGATTGATGACAAAGCCGACCGTCTGGGCTTGCGCTACCCGATTGAAGTCGGACTTTTGGGCGATTCAAAACCGACCGTCGCCGCGCTTTCCAAGCTCATCGAGCGCAAAGACGACCGTTCGTTTTTGGAAACGGCGCAGAAAGGCGTGAAAGATTGGTGGGATTTGATGGAAACCCGCGCGATGCGCGACGAAACGCCGATCAAACCGCAGCGCGTGGCGTGGGAATTGTCGAAATTAGCGGCGGACGACGCGATTGTTTCCGGCGATTCCGGCACGAACACTTCGTGGATTGCGCGGCAGTTCGTCATTCGCAAAGATATGAAATTTTCGTGTTCGGGAAATCTGGCGACGATGGCTCCGGGTTTGCCTTATACGGTCGCGGCGCAAATCGCTTTTCCCGAACGGCAGTGCATCGCGTTCGTCGGCGACGGCGGATTTACGATGCTGATGGGCGAATTCGCCACCGCCGTCAAATACGATCTGCCGATCATCGTCGTCATCATCAAAAACAATGTTCTCGGTCAAATAAAATGGGAACAAATCGTCTTTTTGGGCAATCCCGAATACGGCGTGGAACTCGAAGACATTAATTTTGCGAAATACGCCGAAGCCTGCGGCGGACTCGGTTTCACGGTGCGCGAACCGGACGACATCGCGCCGACGCTGGAAAAAGCGATGGCTTCCGGCAAACCGTGCGTCGTCGAAGTTTACGTTGACCCGAACGAGCCGCCAATGCCTTCGAGCGTGACGCTCAAACAAGCCGCCCACTTCGCCGAAGCGTTGGCGAAAGGTCAGCCGAACAGCGGTAAAATCGCGCTGACTTTGTTCAGAGATAAATTGAGCGAATTGATTTAATTGACTGGAGCGCAACCCGTCCCGGTTGCCGTTGAGCGTCGCTTCGGCGCGAAAAAGTTTTGATTATTTAAACGTCTTTGTTAATCAACGCTTGTTCGCGTTATCACGCTCATTGCAACCGGGACGGATTGCGCTCCAATCGGAAGACGAATAAGGGAAAAATGAACGCGGATAATTCAACAATTACCAAAGCCGAAGCGCGTTTGATTCGCGTGCCGGTTGATCCGCCGCGCGGCGATGCGATTCAGAAATTTGACGCGCTCGAAATTCCGCTCGTGACGATTACGGACAAGGCGGGAAATTCCGGCGTTGGTTTCGGCTACACCATCGGCACGGGCGGCGCGGCGATGCTTCAACTAATTAATAAAGAATTATTGCCAAAATTAGACGGCGAAGATTCGCGCCGAATCACATACATTGACGACAAACTTTTCAAAAGCATTCACGCGCTGACTCCGGGCTGCGTTTCGTCAACCGCGCTCGCCGCGATTGATGTCGCGCTGTGGGATTTGGCGGGGAAACGCACGAAAACGCCGCTTTTTATCTTGCTCGGCGGTGCGAAAAATAAAGTTCCGATTTACAACACGAACGTCGGCTGGCTCAATCGTCCGCTCGATGAAATGGTCGAATTGTGCAAAGAAGCGGTGAAAAAAGAAGGTTTTCGCGCGCTCAAATTAAAGGTCGGCAAAGACGACAAATACGAAGACGAAGAGCGCGTCGGCAAAGTGCGTGAAGCAATCGGCAAGCAAATCAGTTTGATGATTGACGCGAACCAATCGTGGACGATTGACGAAGCAGTGCCGCGCCTTAAATTATTGGAAAAATTCGATTTAGTTTGGATTGAAGAACCGCTCATCGCCACCGATATTCAGGGCTACAAAAAACTCGGATTTTACACGCCAATCGCCCGCGCGGGCGGCGAAAGTCTTTATGCTGTGGCGGATTTTTATCAATATCTGCGCGAAGGCGCGCTGGATATTTTGCAGCCGGACGTGGCGCGAATCGGCGGAATTACGAACGCGATGAAGGTTTGTCATTTGGCAAAAGCGGCGAACCTGCGCGTCGCGCCGCACGTTTCGCCCGAACTTTCGGTGACGGTCGCGGCGGCGATTTCCAACAGTATGTTTATCGAATACATTCCGCAAATGTCGCCGGTTTTAAAGAAAACCGTGGAAATCAAAGACGGTTACGCAATTCCGTTCGACGCGCCCGGACACGGCATCGAATTTGATGAAGATGCGCTGGATAAATATGAGATTGAGTAATTTGTAGGGGCGACGGCTGGTCCTCGCCCGCGTTCAATTTTGCTAAATATGAGGTGAAATAAAGTTTTTATGAGATGTGAAATTTTAATTCTGATAAGAATGTTCGATAAACAAATCTAACAAAAAAACTTTTTCGGGCTATGCCCGCTGATGTGTGGAAAGGCTCTGCCTTTCCAGTGATCGCATCTCAGCTTTCGCGGCTGTGCCGCCATCATTATCGCGTGATAATTTTCGTCAGAGAAATTATAAAACGGCGGCGCAGCCAAAAGAAATTGATTTATCTTTCGCAAAGAAATTAAATTATCTTTCAAAAACCGTAAGATAAAAACAACTGTACGAACAGCAATTATTTGAATTATGAAAACGTATATTGAAGAGCAAAAAAAGGATTCTAAATTTATTCAAATCCAAACAAAACAGCCGCCGACTGTATTTGAAGGCAAAAGGCATCAGATCGGCACGGACGCGACTTTGGAAATTGATGTCGAATCGCTGATCGCGGAACTGAAAAACAACGTCGAAGGCGAAGTGCGTTTTGATGCCGGAAGCCGCGCTTTGTATGCGACGGACGCATCGAATTACCGGCAGATTCCGATTGGCTTAGTCGTGCCGAAAACAAAGGACGACGTGATTGCGACGATTGCCGCGTGTTATAAATACGGCGCGCCGATTGTGTCGCGCGGCGGCGGCACGTCGCTCGCCGGTCAAGGCTGCAATGTCGCGGTGATTATTGATTATTCCAAGTATTACAACAAAGTTTTGTGGATTGACGAAAAGCGCAAACTCGGCGCGATTCAGCCCGGATGCGTTCTCGATAATTTTCGCGGCGAAGCGGAAAAGTTCGGCATCACGTTCGGACCCGATCCGGCGACGCATTCGCATAACACTTTGGGCGGAATGATCGGCAACGATTCGTGCGGCATTCATTCCGTAATGGCGGCTCAAGCAGGCGACGGGGCGCGAACCGCCGATAATATCGAGGAAATGGAGATTTTGCTCTACGACGGAACGATAATGCGCGTCGGCAAAACGAGCGAGGAAGAACTTGAAAAAATTATCAAGGAAGGCGGACGGCGCGGCGAGATTTATAAAAGATTAAAAGATTTGCGCGACCAACACGCCGCCAAAATCCGCGCAAAATTCGTGGACATTCCGCGCCGCGTGTCGGGTTTTAATCTGCCGTATCTGCTGCCGGAAAAAGGTTTTAATCTTGCCGCCGCGCTTGTCGGGACGGAAGGAACTTGTATGACGGTTTTGGAAGCGACGATGAAACTCGTGCCGAATCCGAAAGAGCGCAGTCTGCTCGTTTTGGGTTACGCGGACGTTTTCGCGGCGGGCGATGCCGTTCCCGAAATTATGCGGCATCAGCCCATCGGACTCGAAGGAATGGACGATATTCTAATCGAGTTTATGAAGAAAAAGGGAATGCACCCGGACGATTTGAAGATGCTTCCCGACGGCAACGGCTGGCTGCTCGTCGAATTCGGCGGCGATTCGCAGGATGAGGCGGATGATAAAGCCAAAAAGTTGATGGCGGAATTGAAAAGTAAAGATAACGCGCCTTCGATGAAACTTTTCAAAGACGAAGCAGAAGAACATAAACTCTGGGAAGTGCGCGAATCGGGTTTGGGCGCGACGGCGCACATTCCGGGCGAACCGATGTCGCATCCGGGCTGGGAGGATTCCGCCGTGCCGCCGGAAAATGTCGGCGAATATCTGCGAAAATTGAAAGCACTTTTTCACAAATACGATTACAAAGTTTCGGTCTACGGGCATTTCGGGCAGGGCTGTATTCACTGCCGCATTCCGTTTGATTTGTTCACCAAAGACGGCATCGAAAAATATAAATCTTTCGTCAACGAAGCCGCCGATTTAGTTGTATCTTTGGGCGGTTCGCTGTCCGGCGAACACGGCGACGGGCAGGCGCGGGGCGAACTTTTGCCGAAGATGTTCGGCGACGACATTGTTGATGCGTTTCGTGAATTCAAAACGATTTTTGACCCCGACTGGAAAATGAATCCGGGCAAAGTCGTTGATCCGTTTCCGATTGATGTCAATCTGCGCGTCAGCAACAAATACGAACCGTGGCAGCCGGAAACGCATTTTGCATTCCCCGAAGACGACGGAAGTTTCGCCAAAGCGACTCTGCGCTGCGTCGGTGTCGGCAAATGCCGCAGAAGCGGCGGCGGCACGATGTGTCCGAGTTATATGGTGACTTTCGAGGAAAAAGATTCGACTCGCGGTAGAGCGCGTCTGCTTTTTGAAATGCTCGAAGGCGATGCCATCGGCAAAAACGGCTGGCAGGACGAAGCCGTCAAAGACGCGCTCGATTTATGTCTGGCGTGCAAAGGCTGCAAAGGCGATTGTCCCGTCAATGTTGATATGGCGACGTATAAAGCCGAATTTCTGTCGCATTATTACGAAGAAAAAACGCGCCCGCGCCACGCTTACGCTTTCGGTTTCATCAACAAATGGGCGAATCTCGCGGCAGTCGCGCCGCTTGTCGCCAACTTTTTCACGGCAACGCCGCTTCTGCGAAACATCGCCAAATTCACCGCCGAAGTCGCGCCCGAACGCACCGTTCCGCAATTCGCGCCGCAGACTTTCCGCGACTGGTTTCTCGAAAGGCAAAATTCAAATTCCAAATTCCAGATTCCAGATTCCAAATCCGAAAATCCAAAACCGGAAGTTATTTTGTGGGCGGACACTTTCAACAATCATTTTCACCCGACGACGGCGCGGGCGGCGGTCGAAGTTTTGGAAGCGGCGGGTTTTCGCGTCAAAGTTCCGCGCCGGAAATTGTGCTGCGGTCGTCCGCTCTACGATTACGGATTTTTAACGCAAGCGAAAGTTTACCTGCGCGACGTGCTGGATTCGCTGCGCGACGAAATCGAAGCCGGAACGCCGATGGTCGTTTTAGAACCGAGTTGCGCCGCCGTTTTCCGCGACGAACTCATTGGTCTATTCCCGAACGACCGCGACGCGCAGAGATTAAACAAACAGACTTTTTTACTGAGCGAATTTTTAATCAAACACGCGAAGGATTTTGAATTGCCGAAACTGCACCGCAAGGCACTCGTTCACGGTCATTGTCATCATAAATCGCTGATGAAAATGGACGACGAAGAAGAAATACTAAAAAAAATGGAAATCGAATGCGAAATGCCCGATGACGGCTGCTGCGGAATGGCGGGCGCGTTCGGCTTTGAAAAAGGCGACCATTACGACGTTTCGATCAAATGCGGCGAACGAATTTTACTGCCCGAAACGCGCAAAATCGCCAAAGACACGCTTGTAATTACAAACGGTTTTAGCTGCCGCGAACAAATTTCGCAAACGACGGACAGACACGGCTTGCATCTCGCCCAAGTCATCAAAATGGCGTTAGACGAAGGCGAAAAAGGCACACCGGGCGATTATCCCGAAAAAGGTTTTTTGTACGCCGCCACGCCGACGACGGAAATCGTCAAAACAGCCGCGATTGCGGGCGCGGGCGCGGCGGCGGTCGGCGGCGCGGCGTGGTTGATTTGGAAGAAATTAAAGAAGTGATTTTCAATGTTTTTTGACTTGTTTTCATTTTTATCTTGCTGATAAAGTAACAAATTTGTTACTCTATCGCTATGAAAGTCCGTGAGTTGATTAAATTGATCGAGCGTGACGGATGGACGTTTATCAGACAGGCGGCGAGCCATAAGATTTATAAACATCCGTCTAAAAAAGGAATTGTCGTCGTTCCCGAACACGGCGGCGACATTCCGAAAGGGACGCTCAATTCGATTTTGAAACAAGCCGGATTAAAATGAGGTCAAAAAATGAAAATAAATGTCATCATTGAAAAAGGAAAAAATGAATTTTGGGCGCGCGTCGAAGGTTTCGAGTTTTTGCCGGTAACGACGGGCGCGAGCGTTTCCGAAGTTACGGAAAATTTGAGAATGCTGCTCGCCGATTATATCGAACACGAAGGACAGGACGACAGGCGTTGGAGAAAGGTTGATGCCGGCAAAATCACATTCGATCTGCACCACGATTTACGGGCTTTTTTTGATGAATATGAATTTTTGAACATTTCGTCAATCGCTGATTTAGCGGGAATAAATCCGTCGCTTGTTAGGCAATACGCGAAAGGCATCAAGTATGCTTCGACCGCGCAGGCGAAAAAAGTTGAAGCCGTCATCCGGGATTTGGCAAAGAAAATGAATCGCGTGTCGCTGGTTGGCTCAACCATTTGAATTACCGGCGTGAAATAAAATATGAATCTTAAACCGATCAAAGAACTTGTCGGAATGATGATGCTCGGCGAAGGAATTATCGGGTTTTTCGCGCCGAAAAAGTATTCGCTGTTTTGGAAGTTCAGGTTCGCGCCGATTGAAACATTGAAACGAAAAGCCGCCGAAAATCCCGAAAAAATGCGTTTTATTTATTTGGCGGAAGCCGGTTTGGGTTTCTGGCTGATGAAAAGTCAGCTTAAAAATTCAATCGAACGTAAAAAACGGATTGAGTGATTTTTTATGCTGCACACAATCGCCGTAATTTCGCTGATTAGCGACTTTTTGATTTTCGGGCGCGAACTCGAACAATCGAATCCGGTTTTCCGGTTTATGATGCAGATTGCGCTGCTCGCCGGATTTTTGACGAGCTATCCGGTCAACCGGTTTCTTTTGAGAAAGAAAATAAAAAAGGTTATGTAATTGACATAACAGAACGATTATGACAATTGGTGATAAAAAAGGAAAAGAAACAACCAACAAGGAGTAAATATTATGAACACGACAGCAGAATCAACCGTGTCGAGCGACGACCGGGAATTTATGAACAAAGCGGCGCACGCCGGAGCAGCGGAAATCGCCGCCGGAAAAATGGCACTTTCAAAAACGGAAAATTCCGAAGTCGAACAGTTCGCCCAGCGAATGATTGACGATCACACAAAAGCGAGCGACGAATTAAAGGAACTCGCCAAAAATAAAGGCGTGATGCTGCCGACCGAACCGGACGACGAACAAAAGGAAAAAGCCGATGAATTAAAAGAACTTTCGGGCGATGAATTCGACGCGGAATATATGGAAGCGCAGATCAACGACCACGAAACCGTGATTGACTTTTTTCAGGACGAAGCCGACGACGGTTCCGACGAAGATGTCGTCAGTTTTGCGACGAAAACACTGCCGACGCTGAAATCGCATCTCGAAATGGCGGAAAATATCAACGATAATCTGTAATTAAAAAAATTAAAATAACAAGGGGGAATTTATGCAGTTCAAACTTTTACGACTTTTTTTGAATTTGGGAGTGCTTCTTGTAATTTGCGCGACCGCGCGAACTTCGACCGCGCAAATGATGATGGACGGAATGTCCACCGAAGCAAAACGCCCGATTACGGCGCAGAGCAACGAGTCGAGTAAAAGCCAGTTGGCTCACGCCCGCGCCGAAGGCGACGCGGTTGATAAATGCACGAATTGGATTTTGTCAAACAATCCCGGCGCGAGCGGGCAGATGAACGCGGGCGAATACAAAATCACTTACGCCGTCACCAAACCCGAAGGCTGGTATGAGTTCGCCGACAACGCCGTCAACTGGCGCGAGCCGTCGAACGCGACCGCCGATCTACTTGTTTGGGTGCAGGACGGCGCGGACGGGCGCATTGTGCCGCCGCTCGACATCAAAGCGAAAATCGTCGGCGCGGGCAGCGCGCTGATCGAAAATAAAACGATTCCGTTCGCGTGGATGCCGCTCGTCAACGGCTACGGCGACGCGATAAATTTGCCGACCGACGGCAGTTACAAAGTCGTTATTGACATCGCGCCGCCCGATTATCGCCGCCACGATCCGTATAACGGCGACCGTTTTACAAAACCCGTCCACGCCGAATTTCCGGCGGTTTCAGTTAATTTAAAACAGCTTGCCGCCGAAAAATCTTTCGGCGCGGCGATGGAAGAGCGCAAAGATTTGGCGAAGGCGGCGGGCGCGGCTTACGGCGACACTTTGCAGGCGATGTATCAACAGGCGAACGACGGCAAAGACACGACCGACGGCGATTATTTCGTCGCCTACGCCATCGAATATTCCGAAGGCTACTGGTTTTACGACGACGACGATTTTCGCTACAAATCGGAAAACGAACAGAGCGCGAAAACCAACGCGCATTTTGAATCGCTCGCCCGCGACCTGCAAACCGGACGTTTTCTGCCCGATTTAAATACGACGATCACCGTTGCCAAAGGCGACCGGCAAATCGGCACGTTCAAACAAATGTTTATGTGGCATCCGTGGCTTTATCACTACGGCGAAAACTGGCGTGTGCCGAAAGGCGACGACGATTACCGGCTGCATATCCATATGGACGCGCCCGCTTACCGGCGTTTCGGAAAAACCGACGGCAGACAGTTTACCGCTCCGATTGATGTGGATTTCAAAGGCGTAAAAGTCAAAACGGGGGAAAGATGAAAGTGTCGAAATTCAAAATAAATATATTTTTCGCCGTGATTATCTGCGCCGTTTCGACTTTGACGATTTTCGCGCAGGAAGATTTTTACAAAGTCTATCAATACGAAACGCCGCTCGCCGGACACACGGAAATTACGGCGTGGAATACGTTTATCGGCAAAAGCCGTCAGGATTTGGATTATTTCGGCAGATCTCTGAGCCGTAATCATCTGCTGGCGCATTCCATCGAAGCCGAATACGGCGTGACAGATCATTTCACCGTCGGAGCTTACGCCGATTTTGAAGACCCGCGCGGCGGCGGATTCAACCTGACGCGCGGGCGCGTCGTCGGGCGTTATCGTTTCAAACAGCGTTACGACAAATTTTTCAACACCGCCGTTTACGCCGAATATTATTTTCCGCGCAAATCCGAAGGTCAGGAACTCGAAATGCGCTTGATTATGGACAAAGATGTCAACGATTTTCGCTTTGTCCTAAATCCGACTCTGACGAAAGTGACGACGGGCGACAAAGGCAGACCGCTGCGTCCGGGATTTACCGGCGGCGCGTACTACCGGCGCAAAAGATTCGCCCAGCCCGGACTGGAATTTTACAGCGATTTCAAGGAGAAAACAGCGACGGTTTTTCCGACCGTTGACGTTTTCGCCACGCCGACGATGCAGTGGAATTTCGGTGTCGGATTCGGCTTGACGGGCAGCAGCGACCGCATAGTTTTCAAAAGCGTTCTGTCATTTGACGTGCTGACGATTCGTCCGTCGAAACTGTTCCGCAAGCCTTTCAAGACAACCAAAATTTCTTAAATTTGCGGCGTATTTACGGAAAATTTCTTTCGTAAATGATATTTGATAATCACCGGATAACAGTTCAAAAAAACGAACTGCGAGAATATGAAGCATCTGTCAGATGCGGAGTTCAAGCGGCATTTTTGGAGCGGCGCGTCTTTTGAGCGAATGTTTTGATTTAACACAATCGAACGACGCGCTTGCGCGAAACGCGTTGTGTTTTCATACAAAAATTGACCGTTTTTTGACGTAATTTTCGGCACAATTTTTGAATGTTTGAAAATCAGAGAGGTCAAAATTTATGGCACAGGAAAAAGTGAAAAAGGATAAAAGCAACGACAACTCAATTGATAAAGTCGGCGAAACGAACGTCTATCCGGTTTCCGAAATGGAAGGCGCGAGCGACGACGCGAAAATTCAGAGTGAAGGTTCGTTCGGACAGGGAAAACGCGGCGCGGAAGGCTACGAAGATTCCGGCACGTCGGAAATAATTCCCGACAGTGAGTTTGAAAACGCCGGAAAAAATAAGGGAAAGAAATAAAAAAATAATGAAAGATCAAACCGATATGCTCGATCCGCTGGCGGAAAGCGACTTGTCGAACGATGAAAAAAAAATCGTCGAAGACGCGGCTGATGCCGGAAAAAATTTGGCATCAACCGTTCCCGGCGAAAGCGACGAGGCGTTGACCGGCGAACCGAAAGACGGCGGAATCATCGAGCAAACTATTAATTCTAAAGCGGTTGCCGGATTCGGACAACCCGGCGGCGAATCGGACATTTCCGGCGGCATCGCCAATTTTGACAAAATCGCCGGAAAAAAAGCTGATGAAAACGAATACAACGAATAACAATCAGATTATTCACCAAAACATTCCAAGGAGGGAGTTTTATGAGCAAAACGGCGAAAAAAATTGACGAACGCGATGATGTCAATCCTGAAAGCGGCGAACATAAATACGGCGATGTCGAATTCGCCGATCCGACGAACAATAAATATCCGATAGATACGCCGGAACACGTTCGCGCCGCGTGGAGCTACATCAATCACCGGGACAACGCCGCGAAATATGACAAAGATGAAGTCAATTTAATCAAAGACCGAATCAAAAAAGCGGCGAAAAAACAAGGGGTTGAAATCAACGAAAATTAACGCGCGCCATCGCGTTAAATAAAAAAGCAATACCATTTAAGACGGAAAATAAGACGGAGAACAAGAAAAATTTATGGACGGCAAACAAATTAAAGAACTTCTCGGATTGGCACTGCTCGGCGAAGGAATTATGGGACTTTTTTTCCCGAAAAAATATTCGCTCCTTTGGAAAATCGGACCGAAACCCGTCCGCGAACTGATGGACAGTGCCGCCGATAATCCCGAAATGATGCGGCTGCTCTACGCGGCGGAAGCCGGTTTAGGATTTTGGCTGGCAAAAAAACAGGTGGAAGACGAACAGCGGGAGAGAAAGTTGAAAAACCGATGAAAAGCGAGTTGATTTCAGACGAAAAGGAAAAAACCTACGCGCTGATTTTTGATCCGGGCGACGAAGTAACCGAAGGACTGCTCGCTTTCGCCAAAGAAAATAATTTGACGGCGAGCAGTTTCAAAGCAATCGGCGCGTTCGAGCGCGTAACGTTCGGCTGGTTCAATCTGGAAACCGAAAAATACGAGAAAATTCCGATTGACGAACAGGTCGAAGTCGTCTCTTTAATCGGCGATATTGCGACGGGCGAAGACGGCAAACCGCAGGTTCACGCGCACGGTGTCGTCGCCAAACGCGACGGCACGGCGCACGGCGGACATCTGCTCGAAGCGATTGTGCGCCCGACGCTCGAAGTTATTCTGACGGAAACTCCGGCGCATCTGCGAAAAACTTACCGCCCGGAATTCGGCATCGCGCTGATTGATTTGGGACGCTTGAAAATTTAGCTTTTTCGTGTGTTTCGCAGGCAACAATTCTTAAAGCATCTCCGCCGCGCCGAGAACAATTTTAATTTGATGTTCCGCTCCGTCGTCGGCAAGCGGAATTTTATTTTCGCTCAATCGTTTGTCATCTAACCAAACTTCGCTCACGCCGCGACAGACGCTCAGCGGATTTTCGACTCTGATGTTGTAAATCGTTTTGTTACGGCGGTATTTAATTTCGTATTCGCGCCAGAAACGCGGAATACACGGCTCGATTTTCAGCTCGTCGCCTTCCAGATAAAAACCTAAAATTGACTCGACGGCGGCGCGATACATCCAGCCCGCCGAACCCGTGTACCAAGTCCAGCCGCCGCGTCCGACGTGCGCGGATTCGGCGTAAACGTCGCCCGCCGCGACATACGGTTCGACTTTGTATTTGTGCAGTCCGGCGCGTGTCGAAGAGTGATTTATCGGATTCAAAAGCGCGAAAAGTTCGCCCGCTTTGTCGCCGTCGCCGAGCATTGCAAAAGCGATCAAAGTCCAGAGCGCGGCGTGCGTGTATTGTCCACCGTTTTCGCGTACGCCGGGAACGTAGCCTTTGATGTAGCCGGGTTCGAGGTCGCTTTTGTCGAACGGCGGCGTGAATAATAAAACGATTCCGTCGCCGCGCCTGATGAGATATTCGTCAACCGAAGCCATCGCGCGGGCGGCTTTTGCCGGATTTGCCGCGCCGGAAATGACGCTCCACGATTGGGCAATTGAATCAATCCGGCATTCCGCATTCTGCGCCGAGCCGAGCGGCGTGCCGTCGTCGAAATAAGCGCGGCGAAACCAGTCGCCGTCCCAACCGTTTTTGTCGAGCGCGGTTTTTAATTCTTCGACGTGTTTTTCGTATTTTTTCTCGCGCCGTTTTTCCTTGCGCTCTTTGACGAACGGCAGAAAATCATCAATCGTTTTGATCAAAAACCAGCCGACCCAGACGCTTTCGCCTTTGCCTTCGTCGCCGACGCTGCTCATTCCGTCGTTCCAATCGCCAACGCCCATCAGCGGCAAACCGTGCGCGCCGACTTTCAGACTTTTGTCAATTGCGCGGGCGCAATGCTCGAAAATCGTGCCGGATTCTTCGGAAATCGTCGGCTGCGTGTAGGAATCTTCACCGCCTTCTTCGAGCAGAGGTGCTTCGATAAACGGCACGACTTCATCCAAAATTGATTCGTCGCCCGTAACTTTGACGTAAAAAGCGGTGACGAACGGCAGCCACAAAAGATCGTCGGAAAAATGCGTCCGAACGCCGCGTCCGGTCGGCGGATGCCACCAATGCTGCACGTCGCCTTCTTTGAATTGATGCCGCGAGTGCAGCAGAATCTGCGAGCGCGTCAGTTCCGGTTCGGCGTAAACGAGCGACATCACATCCTGCAGTTGATCGCGGAAACCGTAAGCTCCGCCCGATTGATAAAACGCCGAACGCGCCCAAATCCGGCAGACGAGCGATTGATAAAGCAGCCAGCGATTGACGATTGTGTCGAGCGCGGCATCGGGCGTTTTGACTTCGATGGTCGTCAAAATTTCGTCCCAGTAATTTATAACTTTTTCAAACGCGTCTTTAATATCGGAAATCCGACGAAAACGGCTGATAATTTCCCGCGCCGCTTCTTTTGAATCGGTTTCGCCGAGCAGAACGGCGATTTCTCTCCTTTCATCGGGTTCCAGTTCGATGACGGTTTGCAGAGCCGCGCACGGATCGAGTCCCGCGCCCGTTCTGCCCGAAAGTTTTTCGCGGCGGAGAGCTTCGGGATTTCTCAGGCTGCGATTTCTGCCGATAAATTCCTTACGGTCGCACGTCAGCGAATCAACTTTTTCGCTGATCGCCGTAAACGCGATTTTTTCGGCGAATTCGTTGTTGTACGGATTTTTCGCGTAAATATTTTCGCCGTCGGTTTCGGTAATAACATACGGCACGGTTTGCCCGCGCCGGAAACCCAGAACGAGTTCGCTGTAACCGGTAATCGAAATCCGGCGGCGGCGGTTTGTGCGGTTGTGCAGTTTCAGAAGCGAGATTTTCACGGGCGCGTCGAGCGGCGCGAACACCAGCATTTCCTGCGCGATGCCGTGGCTCAAATGCTCAAAAATCGAGTAGCCTTGACCGTGTTTTACCGCGTAGGGTTCGGTTTCACGAATCGGCAGCGGAGTCGTCGTCCAAATCGTTCCCGTGTCTTCGTCGCGCAGATAAATCGCTTCGCCCGCCGGATCGCTGACCGGATCGTTCGACCACGGCGTAAGACGATTTTCGCGGCTGTTGACCGCCCACGTAAATCCCGAACCGGCTTCGGAAACCTGAAAACCGAAATCGTGTTCGTTGGCGATAACATTGATCCAAGGCGCGGGTGTCCACTGATTTTCGCCGAGCAGCGTAACATATTCCCTGCCGTTTTGGGTGAAACCGCCGAGACCGTTAAAAAATTTCAAATCGGGCAGTGCCGCCGTCGGTTCGGGGTAAGATTTGGCATAATCTTCAGCGATAAAAGCGTCCGGTAATTTCGCTTCAAACGGTCTCTGCAAAATTTGTTCGTCAAAACTTCCGCGTTCGGCAACGATCACCGCCCGCGCCGCCGTATGCAGCAGAATTCGGTCGGCATCGGGAATTTGATCCGAACGCCGCAGAAAAATTCCGCCGTTTTTGTCCAAAAGATTCGATTCGTTGCTCGTCTGCACGAGCCGGACGAGTTCGTCTTGCAGAGATTGAATGTAACTCGGCGGATGATCGTTTAAAATTACGAGGTCAAATTTTAAGTTTTTCAAACGCAGATATTCGTGCGCGTGAAGCAGCTGGCGAATTGACGGCAAATCTTCATAGCGGCTGATTCGCGCCAGCACAATCGGAATATCGCCGCTGATGCCGTAAGCCCAGAGACTCGTCTGCGCTTTCGTGTTCAGTTCCAAAACATTTGAGCGCGGGCGCAGCGACGGATCGGAATACAAAATTCTGGCGGCGAGTCGCTGATAAAGATGCGCGTCTTCCGCGTCGAGATTTAAATGCCGCAGTTCGACCTGCGAGCGCGTCCACGCCAGAGCCGCTTCGCGTTCAAAAGTGCTTGGATCGTGATATTTGTCGGCGAGCCGCTGCGCCTCTTCGTAAGATTCGGCGACGGCGGTCGAAAATATGATTGTTACCGTCTGACGAGGTTCGACGCGGACGCGGCGGCGGAGCGAGAAAATCGGGTCAAGCACCGCGCCGACGGTGTTGGAAAGCGGACGGTCTTCGATCACGGCAATCGGATTTGAAGCGTCGTGTCCGCGCCCCAAAAATCTCGCTCTGTCCGTTTCATACTGCACCGCGCCGACGCTTTCGCCGTTTGTCGCCACCGTGTGAACCGCCCAAACCGGCTCGTCTTTTTCGGCTCGCGGACGGCGTTTGGCGATCAGGGAATTTTCGGCGGCGAAAAATTCGGTAACTATCGAAAGATTGCTGAACGCCGGATGCGCCGCGTCCGCGCTCGGCGACGTTAAGACGATTTCGGCGTAACTCGTAACTTCGATTTCGCGGGCGATTGAAGATTGATTGGTGATCGAAACGCGGCGAATTTCGGCGTTGTCTTCGGGCGACACGATAATTTCCGTGCGCGTTTCGATGCCGATTTCATTGCGCGAAATCGTAATTTTATCTTCGGAAAACGCCGCTTCGTATTTTTTCGGCATTTGGCGCGTCGGCTGAAAACCGCTCGACCAAACCGCGTTCATCGTCACGTCGCGCAGATAAATAAACGCGCCCCAATCGTCGCACGTCGCGTCTTCGCGCCAGCGCGTCACCGCCAAATCATCGCACATCGAATAACCCGCGCCGGCGTTCGTCATCATCACGGAGTATTTGCCGTTCGACAAAATCTGCGTGCGCGGAGTCGGCAAGGTCGGCGTGTCGAAAAATCTGGTCACGCGCCCGGAAATCGAGCGGACGATTCTTCCCGACAAAACTTCTTCGGCGCGCGGATGCTGCGCCGGAACGCCGCGCGGAATGCGTTCCTGCAAAAGCAGTTCGGTCGCCTGAACCAGCGGTTCGCCGTGAAAACGCTTCTGCATAATATTGTCGTGCAGAACATTATCTAGCGCGACCAAAATCATTCCCTGATGGTGAGCCATAAACGCGCGGATAATCGCCTGATTTTTATTCGGCGGCAGGCGTTCGGGCGTATAATCAATTGATTCGTAAAACCCGAATCGCGCCAGCGCGCCGACTTTCGCCAACGCCGCGAAATTTTCCAGCGCAAGACGCGGAAAAATCTGCGCGGCGAGCGCGGTCGAATACGGCGAAATGACCAAATCTTCGCTCAAACCGCGTTTTAAGCCGAGACCGGGAACGCCGAACGGCGCGTATTGATAATTCAAGTGCAGATCGCGGGCGTTATACGCCGCTTCGGAAACGCCCCACGGAACATTGTTTTTCGCGCCGTATTCGATCTGCCGTTTGACGACCGATTTGTAAGTTTGATCGAGCAGAGTTTCGTCGTAATCGCGCATTACGAGAATCGGCATCAGATATTCAAACATCGTCGCCGTCCACGAAATCAACGCGCGGCTGCCCTGCAGCGGTGTCAGCGGACGACCGAGCCGAAACCAGTGTTCCTGCGGAATTTCGCCTTTGGCAATGGCGACGAAACTCGCCAGACGCGCCTCGCTCGCCAGCAAATCGTAGAATGAATTGTCGGGTTTTTCCGCCTCGACGTTGTAGCCGATGACGAAAACTTTGCGCTCTTTGTCGAGCAAAAAGCCGAAATCCATCTGTTCAAATAAGTCTTCGCAGGAAAAAATCAAGGAATTAAATTCGGTTAAAATCTGGTTTGCTTTGTCGGCGGCATTTTTTATCAGATTTATCTGCGCGAGCGCGTTGACATCGGAAACGCCCGCGTAAACGACCGGTCTCGCCGCGGTCTGCAAAGCCCGCTCGCCGACGCTTACTCCGCCCGCCGACACAGGCGGTTTTGACAGCAATAAAACCGCTTCGTAAACTTCGGGAAGTTGGGAAAGCGACGGAAAAAAACTGAACAATTTTTCGAGTTCGATTCGTTCCGATTCCTTGAAATCCGGCAAAAAATTCCTCGCCGACCACGGCAGAAACGCTTCCAAATCGCGCCGCAGATTTTTCGTTTGGTGAAACAAACTGCTCGCCCAAAATCGCAGTTCGTCAATGTATTCGTCGCCGTGTTCCAGTGCCAGCGCGCCCGTCGTGTCGTTAATCACGGCGGCGCGTTTTTGCAGAGAAGTTAATAATTTAAACCATTCGGCGGGCGTTTCAATCGTTTGATTTTTTGTCAGAAGTTCGCGGCACTTTTCAACTTCTCCGCGCAGTTGTTTGCCGGTAAAAGCATCGGTGTGCCGTTTGGTTTCGCTTAAAATGCGGGCTTCTTCGCTCAATAATTCGACGGTATCTTCGAGTCCGGTCAAAATTCGGCGATCAAAAAGCGGACGATTTTTGATTTCGATGATGGACTGCTTGACCGCCAGCAGATGTCCGGCGAGATTGCCGCTGTCAACCGTCGAAACGTAGCGCGGCGCGAGCGACTGAAGCGTTTTCGTGTCGTACCAATTCAAAAAATGCCCGCGAAAGCGTTCAATTTTTTCGAGCGATTTAACGGTCAAACCGAGCCGTTCGGCTAATTCAATCGTGCCGATGTAGCCGAAATCGTGCGCGGAAATCGTCGAAAGTAAAAGCAAGCCGATATTGGTCGGCGACGTGCGGTGGGCGACGACTTCCGGGTCTTCCTGAAAATTGTCGGGCGGCAGCCAATTATCTTCATCACGCACGAAGGTTTCAAAAAAACGCCACGTCCGACGCGCGATCAGACGCGCCGTTTTTACTTCGCCGACTGTTAAAACTTCGCGTTTCCGATATATCAAACGGCTGATGCTGTGAGTAATAAACGGCGACAAAAACCACAAAATGAGAAACGGCGCGGCATCATCCAAAGACGACGGACGAAACCTTAAAACGATCAGAAAAGCGACCGCCGATAAAACCATCGCCATCCACATTTGGCGCAAAAATGCCGGTAAATCGTGCGAACTTCCCGATTCGGCTTGCGCGGCTGTCGTCCATTCGAGCAATTTGCGGCGCGAGATAAATTTGCGGTAAATCACCCGAATGAGCGCGTCGGTTTTCAAAACGGCTTGATGCGCGATGCAGACGACGGACAGCCCGACCTGCGCCGTGTTGATTAAAAAATCTTCCCAAATTCCGCGAAAATGGCTCGCCCACGAAATGCCTTTCGGATGCGACAGCAAATTTGTCCGCAGATGCGCGTAAACCGGAAACGCCAGCACGAAAATGATAAAAATCATCCACAAAAGCGGCATTCCCGGAACAAAAGTCCAGACGGCGAGCAGCCACAAAAAAATCGCCGGCGCGACCAGACTTCGCCGCAGATTATCAAAAATTTTCCAGCGCGAAATAATCGGCAGACGATTTCTGACGATTTTTCCGTCCGCATTGCGAACAAACGGCAAAATCCAGCGCGCGATTTGCCAGTCGCCGCGCACCCAGCGATGAGCGCGTTTGGCGAAACTGTCGTAAAACGTCGGAAAATCGTCGAAAATTTCGATGTCCGAAACCAGACCGCACCGCGCGTAAAGTCCTTCGTAAAGATCGTGGCTCAAAATCGAATTTTCGGGAACTCGTCCCGCCAGCGATTTCTCGAAAGCGTCCACGACATAAAGTCCTTTGCCCGTAAAACTGCCTTCGCCGAAAAGGTCTTGATAAACGTCCGACGAAGCCGTCGTGTACGGATCAATGCCCGCGTTGTTTGAAAAAATCTGCGCGAAACGCGAGCGCGTCGAACTCAACAAAGTGATGCCGACGCGCGGCTGCAAAACGCCGTAACCTTTTGTGACGCGCTGTAATTTTTTATCAAACTGCGGACGATTCAGCGGATGAGTGATCACGCCGACAAGCTGGCGGGCGGCATCGCGCGGCATCTG
Organism: Pyrinomonadaceae bacterium; assembly: GCA_965217575.1. GTDB lineage: Bacteria > Acidobacteriota > Blastocatellia > Pyrinomonadales > Pyrinomonadaceae. The sequence goes on from CBDCIX010000003.1 coordinate 110,586, forward strand.
CGTGTCGGAATCGAGCGTGATGACGTATTCGGTTTTTTCGAGAAATTTTCGGTCAGCCGAATCGGTGATAAAACTCGTCTTTTTCGCGCCGCGCAAAAGGAGATTAAATTCGTAAAGTTTGCCGCGTTTGCGTTCCCAGCCGATCCATTTTCCTTCGCTCGCGTTCCACAGACGGCGGCGATGAAAAAGATAAAATGGCGATTCGCCGTCTTTTTGATGCCGCCTGTTTAACAGTTCAATTCCACCGAGCGCGGTCGTCAAAATCTCGTCGTCGTCCGGCATTTCTTCATCGGAAGCGTCGGCAAAATCGCTCAACAGCGCGAAATAAAAATTTTTGTCCTCATTCGCCAGATATTGGACTTCGAGTTTTTCCAGCAATTCTTCGACGGCTTTGACGCTCGTAAAAAGCGTCGGAACGACGACGAAAGTCTGCGCGTCCGGCGAAGTTTCGAGGCTCAAATCCATCCGCGGCAAAAGTCGCGGCGGGTGAAAATAAGACACATCGAGATTGACCAGCGAAACCGCCAAATCGCTCGCCGGAATCAGCGATAAAAGAACGAATGCGATGAGCGAAAAAATGCCGCCGTAAAAAATATCGGCGATAAAAACGAGAAAACCGGTCAACGCCAGCGTCAGAAAACAGATCGCGCCGAGATAAAAAAAAGTCGGATATTTTTGTATCAAACGCCGCCGCCGCTCATACAAAGACGGATTATAATTAAATTTGTTTTCAAGTTCGCCGAGTCCGTCGTCAATCAAATAATAGCCGACGTGATTTTCTCTCTCGTTATTTACATCGGCTTTTCCGGCGAGTTTGACGGCGTATTCGGCAACTTCCAATTCGTCGGCATCTGTTCGTTTGGCGATTTTTTCGACGACTCCGCGATAACGATCCCGCGTCTTAAAATCCATTTTCGCGTAAACGTCCGGCGGGTCCTGCCGCAAAATCCCGTCCGCCAGACTGACGCTTTCAAAAAAATTCTGCCAGTCGAGCGTCGAAAGCAGACGCATACTCGTGATGATGTTGCCGACCGTAATTTGCGTCGCGGCTTGGCGTTGATGCTCCCATTGGACAATTTGCTCGATATTTTCGCCCTGTTTGTCCAGTTTTTTTCCGAGCCAGTCAAAAACCGGATTGATTGACGGGTCTTGGTCGCGCAGACGGCGGGCGATTTGCGCGATAAAAGCGTGTCCGAATTTTTTTTGTTTGCCAAAACGCCTGTCGAGCAAAGGTAACAATTCGTCGGGCTGTTTGGCGGCGAGTTCGAGAATTTCGTCGGCGAGCGTGTCGGCTTCTTCGCGTTCTTCGCGGGCGACGACGATGCGCGAAGCCAAACGGCGCAGATTTTCAACCAGCGCGAGCCTCAAACTGATCGCCGATGCCCACAATTCGCCGATGGTCAGCGGCGTAACCGTCTGAAAGGCTTGAAAAAATCGTTTCAGCGTTTCGACTTCAAGACGACTGTCCGTGTGCGCGATGATCGTGACGGCGACGGCGTAAATACGCGGATAACGGGCGAAATCTCCCGTTTTGAGTTTGGGCAGTTCGCGGTAAAAACTTTTCGGCAAATCTTCCCGAATCTCGCGCAGTTGTTCTTCGATGATGTGAAAATTATCAACCAGCCATTCGGCGGCGGGCGAAATGGCGTGTTCTCTCTGAATCGCTTCGGCGAGCGAGCGATACGCCGCGATCAAAATCTTCCCGTTATCTTCCAGACGCGGCAGCAGTTTCGGAAAAATTTTCGGCTGAAAAACATCCTTTTGCTCGCCGGCAAGCCAGACGGCAAACTGTTCAAGCCGTTCGACGCTGAACAATTCGGCGCGAATCGGCTCTTCATTTTTGGTGTCTATGAAGGCATTTTGAGATTTTGTGAACCTTGATTCAAATAATTTACTCATTAAATATTGCTGCAAATAAATTCAGCGATGTAATTACTGCTTCTTCACCTGCGAATCTGCGCGAATCTACACGAATTTTTTTGTTTCCAAATCAACAATTCTTTGATTTATCAAAATAGTTTATCTTACATTTATTCGCGCGTAATTTTTTTATTTCCGCTAACTTTCAGACTAATTCAGCCAGCCGCCCGAAAAACCGGCGCGCTGCAAACCGGCGGAAATATAAGGACAATTCCGCATTAAATTCCAGAAAAATCCCGTGCGGTAATTGTCAATCATCAGCACAATCGGACCTTGATCGAGTCCGAAATAATTTTGTGAAACCCAGCCGTTCGCGTCTTGACCGCCGCCGCTGAAGGTCGGATTGAAACTGCATTTCAAGCCGTATTTGTGCGTCATTTCGGAATATTCGTCGTTGATGTGTTTGATCGCCGATAAAACAATTTCCGGCGCGAACGGCAGAGACGCGACGACCGCCCACGGCGCAATCGTGCCGTCGTCGGGTCCGTATGGAACTTTCCGCGCTTTGTAATCATAGAATTTTTGCTGCCTGCCGTTAATTTTTATTTTGGCTGGTCCGGGACCGTCGCTCGCCGTAATTCCCCAGCAATTTTCGCCGTAACCGGCAAATTTTTTCGGATTGCGAGTCGCATATTTTTGCTGAATAAAAGTGGCGCGGCGGCTGTTTTCAAAATAATCAATGCCTTTCCCGCGCATAAATTCGTCTTTAATGCCGCGAAAATCAATCCAGCAGTGCGACAGCTGATGAATAAACAGCGGTCCGGCGTAAAGATATTCGATTTCGTAGAACTTTTTCCATCTGTAGCTTTTCGTCCACGCTTTGTAGCTTTCTTCGGAAACCGGAAACGTCGGCGAACCGAGCGCGAGAACATACAAAAGCAACGCTTCGCTGTAACCTTCCCAGCGATATTTCAAAAAACCCGTTTTCGGTTTCCAGCCCATCGAAACGGTGTCGCCGCCGTTTAACGCCCAGTTCCAGTCGGCGCGGCGATAGAGCGCGTCGGCGAGGCTGCGAATCTCTTTTTCTTCGCTCGTGTCTTTGGTAAAATACTGCGCGGCGGCGAGCGCGCCGGCGAGAAAAAATGTCGTGTCAATCGTCGAAAGTTCCGATTTCCAGGCGCGGCAGCCGGTTTTCATATCGAGAAAATGATAAAAAAAGCCTTTGTAACCGGTCGCGTCTTCTGCCGCGCTCTGCGGACTTTCCCAGAAAAATCTTAGTGTTGTCAGCGTCTTTTTGACGGCTTCGCCGCGCTCGATCAAACCGTTTTCGACCGCCACCGGATAAGATGACAGCGCGAGTCCGACGGCGGTTATCGAACACGGCGAATCCTGTTTGGTGCTGTCCGGCACGAGTCCGTTTTCCGGGTTGGTTTCCTTCAAATAATATTCGAATGTATCTTTTTGAAGTTTTATCAATTTTTTTTCCTCTAAGATTTTTTTGCTCATTTTAAGAAAATTTTAACGCAAAGACGCAAAGGCGCAAGGTCGCAAAGTTTTTTTATATTTAAGCCAAAGATATATTTTAATTTTTTTTGCGCCTTCGCGTCTTTGCGCCTTTGCGTTAAGAAAAATTCAAAACTCAACCGTTACAGCCGCCACCGAATGCGCGGGCATTTCAATTTCAAAATCAACCGTCGAATCCTTAAAATCACATTTCAGCGGCTCTCTAATCAGGCGCGACGCTTCGTTTAACTGCTCGACTTGCGGCGAACTCAAATATTCCGGTTTGCCCATCGAAATCCAGAGTTTTTTCGGATTGGCGTGCGCGTCGTCAATTTTTTTTATAAAAGCGGACGAATAATTCGGCACATTTTCCAATTTGATTTTAACATTTTCCGTTTTAATCGGATGTTTCGGCAGCGCGTGATTGGTCAAAAAAACCGTCGCCGAATCTTCTTTTTTGACGACCCAGACATCAACCGTGTGATGCAGACCGTCAACCGTCAGTTTTTCCGTGCCGAGTTCGTGCAGCAGTTCAAAAGCGCGATACGTCGGCTTCGGAATGCCGTTGATGTTCATCAAACCGAAACCGCCCTGAAACGGTTCGGACGGAAAATAATTTTCCTCGAAAATGTCGGTAAAAGTCCAGAAGCTGAAACATTTGACCAAGCCGTCGGCTTCCAAAATCGTTTTCGCGCAAAAGGCGGCGGCGTAAGGTTCGTCGTGCAAAGGGTCGCGCGGATTCGACGACGAATTCCATTCGGTGTAGAAAACCGGCTTGCCTTTCGCCTGTCGAAAAACGTCCTGTTCGCGTTCGCGCATAATGCTGCGGCGGCTCGCGGCTAAGGTTTCAACCGTGTCGTCGCCCGCTTTGCCGAAAGCGTCGGTCGGATATTGATGCGTCGAAATAAAATCGGGCGATAAATTATTTTTTTCGCAGTATTCGACGAAATCTTCAATCCAGGCGTTTTTTGAAGTCACCGGACCGCCGACTTTTATTTGCCCGTCAACTTTTTTAATCGCCTCGAAAGTGTATTTGAAAAGTTTGAAATAATCGGCTTGGTTTCCCGTCCAGAACTGCGGCTGATTCGGTTCGTTCCAGACCTCGAAAAACCACAAACGAACTTCCTCGATGCCGTAGCGCGCGATCCAGTGTTCGATGATTTTCGTCATTAAATCCGCCCATTTTCCGTAATCTTTCGGCGGCGTGACATTGGCGTTGTAATGAAAAACCGTCGTATTGCCCGACGACAAAGTAAGCGGCATAAAACTGAGTTCGACGAGCGGTTTCATCCCGATTGACAGCAGAAAATCGAAAATCTGATCGGAGTTGAAAAACGAAAAAAGAAATTCCTCGTTCTGACAAATCAGCGTATCCATCGGATGCGACAGAATCGCGTGAAAGCGAACGTGGCGAAAACCGAGTTCGTCGTGCGCTTTTTTCAGTTGATTTTGCCAGTCGGCGCGCAACGCCAGTGAAGCGTGACCGCTGCCGACAGTGTGTTCCCAAAAATGCGGCAGGTCGGTTGTCGCGCCGTTCAAATCGCAGGTAAACTTGATGCTCATAACTTCCCCTCATTCTTCGCCTCCGATGTCGGCGATTGAATTATTCACCCTTTTCTTTCAGATAATTATAGCCGTGCTGAAAGATGTCGGCGACCGCGACGGCGGCGAAAATCGTGCCGAGAAATTTTGTTTTGCGCGGTTTCAAAATAAAGCCGAAACCGAGCGCGGCGGCGACCCACGGCGACAGACAAAACGGACAGTGCAGCCAATCGCCGACCGCTCTCTGCAAACCTTCGCCGCGCACTTCTTCTCTGACTTCATCTGCGCCGTTCGGCTCGATATATTTCACAAACGGCGCGCGAATCGGACTCGTTACGCGGTCGCGGCTGATCAAGCGGCTGATTTTATAAGTCGCCGCGCTCAACAGCAGGAAATTTTCGATTGTAAATTTCGAGTTTCGCGCCTGAGATTCGTCTTCCTCAATCGAAGCCAGCATCACGGCGAGCGCGGCGTTGAAAACGCCGAGCAAAACCGCGTAACCGCCGAGCGGCATTTCTTCGCCGCCTTCGTAACCGTCAAAAATTTCGCCGAACGTGTTCTTTATTTGATTTGCCATTATTTATTTTTGAATTTTTTCCAAAGTAACGCAATTCCCGCCGCCGCGCCGAGTCCGGCGAGCGCGACTTTGCCGCGATTTTCGTCCACCCAGAGCTGCGGGCTGAAATCTTTTGAACGCGCGTCAAAACTGCCGTGCGCGCCGTGGTCGCCCGCGACCGGCTCAAACAAATTATTCTGCCGGTTCGGATCAACTTTTTCGTCGGTTTGCTGTGATTTGTAGCCGCCTTCGCCGAGATACCAATCGCCGATTGACGGCACGATTTTGTTGCCGACGATGGCTTCGACCGTCGGATAGCCGACATACATTTCGCGGCGGTCATTGTGCGCGACGAAATAAATCGCTTCCGCGCCGACTTCCGGCTGATAAATCGGCGGAACCGGCTGCGGTTTGTTCGGCAGACGCGATTTGACCCACGAAAATTGCGGCGTGTTCATCGCCGGCATCTGCACCATTGACGCGCGAACATTTGAACCGTCGTGAATCAGTTCGCTTCTTAATGAATCCATAAATCCGTTTATCGCGTGTTTTGAAGCGCAATAAGCCGACTGCAGCGGAATTCCGCGATACGCCAGAGCCGAACCGACCTGCACGATCACGCCGCGATCACGCGGCAGCATTCGTTTTAACGCCGCCAAAGTTCCGTAAACGAAACCCAAATATGTAACTTCCGTCACCCGTTTATATTCTTCGGGTTTCATCTCTTTGACGGGCGAGAAAACCGAAACCATCGCGTCGTTGATCCAAATATCTATCTCGCCGAACGCCTTTTCGGTTTCTTCCGCCGCGCGTTCGGTCGTTTCCGGGTCGGCGACATCGCCCTGAATAATAATCGCTTTGCCGCCGAGTTCTTCAACGTCTTTTTTTGCGCCTTCGAGTCCGTCGCGCCCACGCGCGACGAGTCCGATATGTGCGCCTTCCTGCGCGAATCTTCGCACAATCGCCCGTCCCAATCCCGCCGACGCGCCCGTAATCACGACCACTTCCGGCTTTTCATTGTTGTTCGCCGGAGTTTCTTCAACTTCAATTAACGCTTCATCACCATTTAGTTTAACTTTCATAATTTTTTCTCCCTTTCAAAATGCAGAAACACGCACGAAGTAAGTGTGTCTTTCACTAACTTGGAAAACGCCCTTACTTCGTGCGGGCTTCTGCAAATTTTATCAAAAAATATACGGATTCCAATTTCCGTATCCTTCCCGAATCGCGCCGCGCGGAATCACCAGAATCCCGAAAAATAAAACCATCCGCGGCATCGTCCGCCAACGCGCCGTGCCGCCCATAAATCCCATTAACGCTTCGAGCGAATAGGAAACCGCGCCGAATCCCGCGTCGGAAATCGGAAACGACTTTGAAACGCTCGAAGTCAAAACCGTCGCCGTGCCGTTCAAGCCGTTTTTGCCGGAGAAAAACGGGTCGAAAATCCAATTTGTGTAGCCGAGTTGATAGGAAGCGAGATAGGTCGAAAGAAAAAACCCGAAAAAGGCGAGAAAAATCATCGGCGCGCGCTGCAGCCACGACGACGGATTGTAAGTCCAGCCGGGCGGCACATCCGGTCCCATCTTCATCATCATAATCATCGCCGGCATTCCCGGAATCAAAATCGTCAGGGCGATGAGCAAAATCCCGATCAAAGTATTTATTTGATAAGCCGCCGAAACTTTCGCCCAAAAGACGAGCGGCGCGAGCAGCAGCCAAAAACCGATGAGCGACAGAACCCAGCGCGCCCAGAACATTCGCGGGCGTTTGATCCACAAAAGCGTCAAAACGATAATCGCCGCGCCGCTCAACAGATCGCTCCACGCCGTCGGCGCGTCGGAATATCCGTTGGTAAAAGGCGCGGACATCAGCCAGACGGCGAGAATAATGACGGCAAAAGGAACCCAGAGCATTTGCTGATGATGCTTTTTGAGCATCTTCAAGCGTTCGTCTTCGCTCATTTCTCCCATTTCTCCCATTTCGCCGCCGGAATTTTCCTCTTTATCGTTTGGCGAATCATCTTTTTTATCGGAATCGCCCATTTTCATCTGCGGACGCGCCGCGCCGCGCGTCATCATCGGCTGATGTGTTCCTTTTTCATCCGGCGATGCGTCTTCCGCATTTTTCCCCTGTTCCTTGTTTATCGTTTTCTCCTTTATCCCTTGTTCTTTATCCTTTAAATCTCACGGCGTAACAAACAAAAACGCCATCGCCAAAATTAAGTAAACCGCAATCAACATTACGCCTTCAAACCACGTCGTTTCGCCGTCGAACGCGATGGCGTTGACGATAAACGCGACCGCCGCGATAGCGATTAATTCCAGCGGATTGGAGAAAACGAGATTCATCGGCGTTCCGATCACGTATGAAATCAGCACCAGAAGCGGCGCGATCAGTAAGGCGACCTGAATTGACGAACCGACCGTAATGCCCATCACGGTCGTCATTTTATCTTGTCTGGCAAAGGAAATCGCGGCGACGAATTCGGCGGCATTGCCGATAATGGCAAGCACGATCACGCCGAGAAAAAACTTCGTCAGTCCGAGCGCGTTCGATGCCGCGCCGAGTTCGCCCGAAATAATTTCCGATTCCCAAGCCGTCAACGCCGTGCAGACGACGAGAACGCCGACTGCCGTCCACGCCGACCAATGTTTTTCGTCTTCCTCTTCACATTCGGGTTTTTCCCGACACGCGCTTTGGAAAACGTCGCGGTGCGTGACCAGCGTGTAAACGAGATTTGCCAGATAAACGACGATTAACACGACCGACACGCCGAGACTGAGCTTTTCGTCGAGCGCGTTCGCCGTCGCCGCGCCGGAAAAACCGCGTTCCGTATAATTAAAAAGCGCGGGCAAAAGCAGCGCGATGACCGACAGAATCAGCAGGCTGGAAAGTTTACCCGCGCTTTCCTTGTTAAAAGTCTGTTTTTCGCGCCCCCAGCTTCCGATGACGACGCACAAACCCAATCCGAGCAGACTGTTGCCGATGATCGAGCCGGTGATCTGACCTTTGACGACCGCCGCCTCGCCGCCGAGCAAAACAAAAACGGCAAGCAGCATTTCCGCCACATTGCCGAAAGTTACATTAAGCAGTCCGCCGATGGTCGAACCCAATTTATCCGCCAGTTGTTCGGTCGCCCGCCGAATCCATTCCGCCAGCGGCACAATCGCCAGAATCGCGGCGATAAAGACGACCAGCGGCGGAAAATCGAAAAAATACCGCAGCGCGAGCGAAATCGGAATCAATAAAAGCAGCCAGCTAAATATCATTCGCCCAACTCCCCCGTTCGCCAAAAGTGATAAATTGATTTTCGCCCCTTCAATTTATCAGACCGTTTCCCTGACCGTCACCGTTTCGCGCTGAAAACGACGGGCGCAGGCGAGCATTCCCAAAATTCCGAGTCCGGCAAAAGTCAGCGGCGCGAGAATCGGCGGCATCATCATCGAATCGCCGCCGTGGTCGTGTTCTTCCGCCTGATGTTCGCCGTTTTGATTTGCCGAATGTTCATCGCTTTCGTCCGCCGAATGCTCGACGTTTTCGTCCGCTGAATGCTCATCGTTTTCATTTTCCGAATGATGTTTTTCCGCGCTTGATTTGCCCCAAACGGTGAATAATCCGGCGAATCGCTGTCCGGCGTTGTGTTCGTTGTGCTGCCAGAAGCCGACCGCGCCGACGACGAGCGCGAGCGCGAAGGCGTAAAACAAAATCTGCCGCCCGCCGCGTTCCCAAGAAAACAGCGCGATCAGACCCAAAACGATCATCAAACCCGAATACACAATCGGCGACCACGCAATCGTATGTTCGCTCAAAACGTCCTGATGTTCGAGGCGAATCTCAAACAGCAAACCGGCAAACGCGCCGATCAAAGCCAGCACGATTAATTTGTTCAGCGTCCAGAAATTCATTGTAATTCTCCTTTTTTGCTCTTTAATTTGACTTAATTTATCAATAAATTCAGTTATTTAAGATTTTTCGGTCAACGCCCGATAAGCGTCTTTCGCTTCCGGCAGACTCAGCGCGGCGATGGCGATATTGGTCAGCGCGCCGAGGATGCAGTAGCCGCACCAGGCGTTTTGTTTGGTCGGCATCTGGTAAAAATACCAGCTCGCCGCGACCGCTTCGACGACGGATTTGCCGGCGGCGGCGAGCGGCACGAGCGGTTGATTTTCCGCGCGATTCGCGCCGCCGAACGCGGCAATCGGAATATTCGCCGCCAGACTCGCCAGCGAAATTGTTCCGTCCGGTACGCCGAGCGCGTAAGCCGTCTCGGACGAATTGACCTTATCCGAATCAAATCCGTCAATCGGCGGATCGGGCAGATGTTTGACGATTCCCGTCTGAAGCAGAGTAACGGCGGTCATCGCGCCCATTCCGATCAGCGACAGCCCGATGATTTTTCGGCGGCGTTTCAGACTTTTCGACTGGTTATTTTGCAGTTCTTCGCGGAGTTCCGACGGTTCGAGTCCGCCGGTCAGCGTTTCGGTTAGTTCATTTGACATTATTTCCCTCCTGTTTTGCTCGTTCTTAATTTATATCAAAGTTTTTCAAAGGCGATCCGCGCGGTTTTTCCGTTAATCCGCAGGTATTTAAAAGACTTTTCCAATAATTAACTTAAATTGTATCTTAGCAAAAATGCAAAAATTTGACGCGAAATATAAAGTTTCCATTAAAAAAAGTGCCGTAGTCACAGAGACTGCGGCACTTGCTCCAAAAGATTGAAACTTAATTGTGATCAACGAATCAACTTTTTAGGTCGAAGCCGTTTTACTTCGACCGCTTCCTGATTTTTCGTTCGACGCGGTTGACGATGCTGCAGACGCGTTCATTCCGCTCGAAGTTGAACTGCCGCCCGAACCGCTCTGGCTGACGCGCAGATTGTTCTGCGTGTGATTTACTCCCGAAACATTGTCGGCGAGGTCTTCCGCCCGCCGTTTGTCATACCGGCTGCCGACCGTGCCGGAAAGCGTGACTTCGCCGTCGCTGACGCTGACTTCGATATTTGACGCGTCAATATAATGGCTGTCCGACAAACGATCATTAACATCTTCTTTGATACGGTCGTCCGAGCGCGTGTAATTTTTCGGACCTTTCCCGCGATGACTCTGGCGATCCATTCCCTGCTCGTTCAAATCGCCGCCGTAAGCGTATTCGCCGTAATCGCTTCTGGAACTGCCCCAATTTTGGTTTTGGCGGTCGTTGCGATCATAATAATCCTGACCGTTGTAATCACTTCGCCGTCCGTAATCGCTGCCGCTGTAATTATTGCCGCGATCAATGTTTCCATAGTCACGGTCGTAATCCGAACCGCCGCCGTAACTGCGTCCGGTTGACGAACCGCCGCCGTAGCCGCCGAAGCTGTCGCCGCTTGAATAACCTTCGCCGTATCTCATTCCGCCGCCGAAATAACTGCCGCCGGTGTCGCTGTCAAAATCGGAGGGATAACCGCCCGAATAAGCGTAATCGCCGCGCCCGTAATTTGTGTCGGAGCGTCGCCCGTATCGTTCATTGTCAGACCTGTCGTAATTTCTGCCGTAATTTCTTTCGTAATTTCTGTCGTAATCTCTTCTTCGCATATTGCTCCCTTGTTCGTTTTATATTTTCGGGTTGTGCGGAAAAACATCGAATAAAGGTTAAAATACCGTTATCCGCCACCCTAAAACTTATATTTTCCGCCGAATTGATTTGAGCATTAACTCAAATTCATTTTCGACTTTAATTATCAAATTTTTCCGCAATGTATTTCTCAATGAGAATATATTTGGAAAAAAAATTCTGTAATCCAGATTACATAAAAACATTTTTTTTGAATTCAAAAAGTTTTGCCGCTTAATACAGTGTCGCCGAATAATTATAAATCGGGTTTATTTCTCTGATGTCCACAATAATAAATTTCTCGACATCGGGATAATTTGTCCGGTCAACGCGAATCAATAAAATTTTCATCGGCAGACGGCTTTTGGAAAATCGGGAATCAAAGACAAACGACTGCATATTTTCCGCGCCGCTCCAGAAATCTTCGACGCAGCGGCGAAACGCGGCGGAATTGTCGAACAACAATACTTCGTCGAAAAGATTTTTGCCGACATTTTCCGGCTGCAAATTTATCAAAGCGTTATTTTTTCTAATGCGGGAATAAAGAATTTCCCCCGTCGGCGTGATTTCATACAAACCGTATAAATTTTGAGAATAAGAGACCCGTAAAAAACTCATTGATTACCTCCTTGATCTAAAATGTTTACATTCGATAAAAGCTGATGTTCACTTAAATTTTGGACAAGTGAATTCAACTCGCTTTCACCAAATATCAACAATCGGCAAAATGAAATCTCCAGACGGATTCATTTTGCATTTATTCCCGATTCGGCTGAAAGGTCCAGCCGTTTTTTTCTGAGCAAGACAACCGTATTGCCTGACAACGCAAGTCGTTTGCGGAAATATCTTCTTTCAAAATAGATGATTTAAATTTATCGTAAAAAGATTTTTTTGTGTGTAATCTAAATAACAGAAGAGAATGGTTTCGGCGCAACCTTATTTTCAAAATTTAATCCGCTTCCCTGCCGAGATTTTCGATGTGAGATTGAAGCTGTTCGATGAGTGTTTCCGAAACCGGCAGAACATCTTCCAGACGGCGAACCGTGTAGGAAGTTCCCAGATGATCGCCCGGAACGCTGCTTTTTTCGATCAGAGAAAGCCGCGTCAGCCAATCTCCCTGCTTGAAAAGCGTCGGACGGCTGATGTCTAAAATTTGCATCAAATCGAGATGTTTTATTTTGCAGAAACCTTCGCCGCCCGATAAAAACCGCAGATAAGCGTAAATGTCGAAAGATTTTCCGCGCAAAATCTCACGAATGTCCGAAAACTGAAAAGAATCGCTTTTGATTTTCAAAAGATTTTTTAATTCCTCTTCGGTAACTTTAGGCGACGGCGCGCTGAAACCTGACTCTGCTTCATTTTCGTCGGCAATTTTCGGCGTTTCGGGCGTTTTTTTGACGACGGTTTTTTTCGGTTTCGCGGCGGCAGCCGAATTTTTTGATTTGTTTGAATTTTTACCGGCTGATTTCGCGGGAATTTCCGTCGAATTTAGCGGCGCGTTTGCTGTATTTACGGGTTCGTCGCCGACTTCCCTTCCCCGATAAAGAGCCGCCAGCGGGTCTTCGTCCTCAAATGAATTCAGAGTTATCGGTTTTCGCCACAAAGAATCGGCTTTTATGTCTTCCGTTTTTTCGTCTTTTTTCGCTGCCGCCATTTTTATTTACCTCGCCCTTTTTTCTTGAACCCGACGCGGCTCATCACTTCTTCGGCGAGCCGTTCGTAATCTTCCGCCGCGCGCGACCGCGGCGCGAACTCGAAAATCGTCCGTCCTTTTTTCTGGGAATTTTTCAGCTTTGCGTCCGTTCTGATCGGTGTCAGCAGTTTTTCCGCCCCGAATGTCTGTTCGAGAAGTTCGCGCACTTCTCCGGTCAGCGTATATCTCTCATCAACAATCGTCGGCAGCGCGCCGAGAATCGTCGGTTTGTAATTGAAATATTTTTGCATTCTTTTGATCGAACCGAGAACGCCTTCCAACCCGTCGTAGCTCCAAACTTCGGGCGTAACCGGAAAAATAATGTATTCGGCGAAAAGCAGCGCGTTCAGATGAATCAAACCGTGCGCGGGCGGACAATCCAAAATAATCACATCCCAATCGGACGCGTCAGCCAGTTTTATCTTTAACATTTCTTCGCGTCTCGGCATCGAATGCAGAATGTCTTCCAGTCCCGCCGTTTTGGAGTCCGACGGGATTAAATCCAGATTTTCCCTGACGGTTGCCACCGCGTCCTTGAAATCAAAGTCAATATCCTTTAAAACGTGAAAAATTGTCGGAGTCGTATCTTCAACCGCGTAGCCAAACCCTTTCGTCGTATTTCCCTGATGGTCGAGATCAACCACCAAAACCTTTTTTCCTTTTCCGGCTAACGCCGCCGCCAAGTTAATAGATGTCGTTGTCTTTCCGACTCCGCCTTTGAAGTTTTGAATCTGGATTGTAATCGGCATATTTGAAATTTGAATTGTAAATGGAAATTTTAAGATATTTTACTTTATAGAATATAAGAGTATCGTCGCAGATTTGTCAACGGTCAGATATTGTTCTATTCAGTCAAACACCGAGCCAGTTAAAATAGCTGTCAGATTAAATAGCAATCAGGTAAGCTAATAGGTAGTATAATAGGCAAGTAAATAGTTATTATGATAGAAAACCAGTTTACGCCCGGTCAATTATAATTTTTCAGCCACTTCACTATTCCGAATAAAATTCTTACGGCTGTGAAAAGCGCGGATGAACCGCACTGTCAAGTTACAATTATGTGAGCATTTTGCTAGATTTAACTTATAAGGACAAGGAGAATCACTGAAATGATGACGGCGAATGTTTTGGCGAAAAAAAGCGATGTGCCGATTTACACGGTGCGGCATTATACAAAAATCGGGCTTCTAAAACCTTCGCGCCACCCGCGCAACGGTTACAAAGTTTATAAGTTTTCCGACACGACGCGGCTTCGGTTTATTATGGCGGCAAAGGATTTGGGTTTTACGCTGGCGGAAATCTCACAGATTTTGGACGAAGCCGAACGCGGGAATTCGCCGTGTCCGATTGTCAGAGATATTATCAAACAGCGAATTGTTGAGAACGAAAAGAAGATTCGGGAAATGCGGAAAATGCAGATGAAAATGAAAAAGGCGTTAATTAATTGGGAGGAAATGGAAGATTCGATGCCGAACGGCGATTCGGTTTGTCATTTGATAGAAAACTTCGCCGAAATGAAAAATTAACCTCGAAAACGTCAAACTTTATTTTATTTTCCAAATTATCAAAAGAAACTTGACTTGATACTTACTGTCAGGTTTTAAACTGTATATTGAAGGGAACTGAAATTTTATTTTATTCGGCTCTAAAGCTGAAAATCAAGAGGGAAATTATGAGGGAAATAACAGCAGACAATAAATATACTGACCCGATTTGCGGAATGACGGTTGTGCCGGAAACTGCCGCCGGAAAATATGAAACTGAAAACGGCGAAACAATTTATTTCTGCGCCGCGGGCTGTAAAAATAAATACGTCTCAAATCTAAAAAACGGCGAAAGCGCAATTTACGAACCGGCGAAAGCAAACATTTCCAAACAAAACGGCGCAAAAGTTGTTTCACACGGCGCGATGAAAAGCGCGCCCGAAGGCGAATTTATTGATCCGGTTTGCGGAATGAGCGTCGCGCCGGAGACAGCCGCCGGAAAATATGAATTTGAAGGCGAAACTTTTTATTTTTGTTCGACGGGCTGCGTCAATAAATTCAAGCAAAACCCGCAAAATTTTCTCGAAGAACGCGAAGCGGAAAAACGCGAAGCCGAAAGCGAAGGCGTTGAATATACTTGTCCGATGGATCCGCAAATCGTGCAGATCGGTCCCGGAACTTGTCCGATTTGCGGAATGGCACTCGAACCGAAAGTTATTACTTTAGACGACAAACCCGATCCCGAATATCTCAATATGAAACGGCGATTTTTGATTTCCGCCGCGCTCACCGTTCCGGTTTTCGTTCTCGCAATGGCGGAGATGTTTCCGAATTTTAATCAAATAATTTCGCCGCGCGTTTCGTTGTGGATTCAGTTCGCGCTGGCAACGCCGGTCGTTTTGTGGTGCGGAAAACCATTTTTCGAGCGCGGTTGGGCATCGGTCAAAAATGCCAGTCCGAATATGTTCACGCTGGTCGCCGTCGGCACGGGCGCGGCTTATCTCTACAGTCTCATCGCGTTGTTTTTGCCGCAGATTTTTCCCGCTTCGATGCGCGACACCCACACGAATCTGATCGCCGTCTATTTTGAAGCGGCGGCGGTGATTACAACTTTGGTTTTGCTCGGTCAGGTTTTGGAACTGCGGGCGAGAAGCCAGACTTCGAGCGCGATAAAAGAACTTTTGGGACTCGCGCCGGAGTCGGCAATCGTCGTTTTCGACGACGGCACGGAAGCGGAAATCGCGCTCAAAGACGTGCAGAAAGGCGCGACTTTGCGCGTTCGCGCTAATGAGAAAATTCCGGTTGACGGCGTTATTTTAGAAGGCGAAACGAACATTGACGAATCAATGGTCACGGGCGAACCGATTCCGGTCGAAAAAGTTTCCGGCGATAAAATTATCGGCGGCACGATCAACGGAAAGCGCGGTTTTACGATGCGGGCGGAAAATGTCGGCAGCGACACGCTTTTGGCGCAGATCGTCCGAATGGTCGGCGAAGCGCAGCGTTCCCGCGCCCCGATTCAAAGATTGGCGGATGTGGTTGCGGCTTATTTCGTTCCCGTCGTCATCGTCTGCGCGATTATCGCTTTCATCGTCTGGATGATTTTCGGTTCATTTACTTACGCGCTCGTCGCGGCGGTTTCGGTGCTGATTATCGCCTGCCCGTGCGCTTTGGGTTTGGCGACTCCGATGTCAATTATGGTCGGCACGGGACACGGGGCGAAAAACGGCGTACTGGTGAAAAAGGCGGAAGCATTGGAAACACTGGAAAAAGTCAACGTGGTTATTGTTGATAAAACCGGAACTTTGACGGAAGGGAAGCCGCGTTTGCAAACGGTTGTTTCATTGAACGGCTTGCCGGAGAAAGAGATTTTAAGTCTGGCGGCAAGTCTCGAAAAATCGAGCGAACATCCGCTCGCCGAAGCCATTATCAGAGGCGCGGAAGAGCAAAAAGTTGAATTGGCGAAAATCGAAAACTTTGAATCGGTAACCGGCAAAGGCGTTTTCGGAACAGTCGGCGGCAAAAAAATTCTGCTCGGCAACGCCAAGTTGATGAACGATTACAAAGTTGATTTTTCAAGCGACGACCGCGCCGATAAACTTCGCGCCGAAGGACAAACCGTGATGTTCGTCGCCGTTGACAATAAACCCGCCGGACTCGTCGGCGTGGCGGACACGATTAAAGAATCGACAAAAGATGCGATCAGCGAACTGCACAAACAAAATATCGAAGTCGTAATGATGACCGGCGACAACGCAAAAACCGCCGAAGCCGTCGCCAAAGCGTTAAACATTGACCAGATTTTCGCCGACGTGCTGCCCGAACAAAAAGCGGAAAAGGTCAAAGAATTACAAAAACAAGGGAAAATCGTGGCGATGGCTGGCGACGGCGTGAACGACGCGCCCGCGCTCGCGCAGGCGAATGTCGGAATTGCGATGGGAACGGGAACCGACGTGGCGATGGAATCCGCCGACATAACGCTTTTGAAGGGCGATTTGCGCGGGATTTTGAAGGCGAAAAAACTGAGCGAAGCGACGATGAGCAACATCCGCCAGAATTTATTTTTCGCCTTCGTCTATAATCTGGTCGGCGTACCGATTGCGGCGGGCGTTTTATACCCGTTTCTGGGGCTTCTGCTGTCTCCGATGATTGCGAGCGCGGCGATGACCTTCAGTTCGGTTTCAGTGATCTTAAACGCGCTGCGTTTGCGAAATTTGAAGTTATAATGAAATTTGATCGAAGTTCAGAACGATGAAGAAATTAAGGTGCCGTATTTTCGCCGCAATTCTTCACGGCGCAATTTTCGGCGCATTTTTATCAAGCTCATCGGAACGGACATTCGCGCGGCAAACTTTAGAATTTGCCCGTTTGAATCCGCGCCGCGCCAGTTTTTCAGCGCGAGTTTAAGCGCGTCTTTTTTCAGACCTTTCTGCAGAAAATCCCGCGCGTATCGAAATTGAACTTTTCGCTGAATTTCGCAGATATTCGATTCGTTCAAGCCTAATTTTTCCGTATTTCGGTTTTGCGCCGCCAAAATTTCCGCCAGCATCAGATTCAAATCGCCGCTCACATTATTTCCGTGACCGCGCCAGACGGAAAGCACTCGCGGGTCGAAAACGAACTCGCCTTCGCCGGATAATTTGATGTAAAATTCGTAATCTTCGAGCCGCGAATTTTCGTTCCAGCGATGCTTTTCCAAAAATTTTCGGCGATAAAAAACCGTCGAACTGATCGGCGCGCTGCCCAAACGCAGCATTTCACGCGCGTCGGTCGGAAAATTCCACCATTCCGCCGAACTTTCAAAAATCTCGTCCGCTTCATCCAGAAAAAGCGCGTTTCCGTAACCCAAAACCGCCGTTTGATGTTCGTCCAATAATTTCGCGCGTTCTTCTAAAAAATTTGGAAACCAGAGATCGTCCGAACCCAAATATGCGAAATAGTCGCCCGAACTTTGGGCAAAACCTTCGTTCAACGTCGCGCACAATCCGCGATTTTCGCGCGCGATTAACTCCGCCTCGAACGGACAATCTTTCAAAACTTTTTCGATGACGCGCGGCGAATCGTCTTTTGAACCGTCGTCAATGACGAGCAGTTTTTTTGGTGATAAAGTTTGTTTGATAATGGATTTCAGACATTTTTCGACGAACGGCGCGTGATTATACGACGGCACGAAGGCGAAAATTTTTTGATTACCGGCGGCTGAATTCATTGCTCGTAACACGAAATAAAAACATATTTGCGGGGAAAAGTCATTTCAAAATATATCTGATGAAGGTTTTACATCTTTTGGACACGGTAAATCGCGGCGGCGCGGAAACGCTCGTTTTGGACGTTTGCCGCAACGCGAAAAATTTCGGAATTGATTTGACTTTCGTCACACTGCAGGGCGGCGAACTCGTCGAAGATTTTCGCGCGTCGGGCGCGGATTTTATTTCGCTTCAAAGAAGATTTCCGGTTGATTTCGGCACGATTTCAAAACTCAGAAAAATCATCAAAGAGCGCGAAATCAAAATCGTCCACGCGCATCAGGCGGTCGAAGCTCTGCATCTTTTTCCGGCGACGTTTAACTTGCCGGTCAAAAGAGTTTTGACTCATCACGGTTTTGTAACCGACGCGAAAAATCGCCGCGCTCTGCGGTTTCTGATTCCGCGAATGGACGCGAACATCTTTGTCGGCAAAGGTTTGCAAAGTTGGCTCAGAGAAAATGAAAACATCAACGCCGGGCAAAATTCTCACATCATTCACAACGGAACGGACGAAAAAAGATTGCAGCCGACCGGCAAAAGTTTGAGAAAAGAATTGGGTTTGGACGAAAATGTTTTGCTTTTGGGAATGATCGGCAACTTTTACCGCGATCCGCGCAAAGATCAGATGACTTTGTGCAAATCTCTGCCGAAAGTTTTCGCCGAAATCGAAAACGCGCGCTGCATTTTCGCCGGACGAGTCGAAACGGGCGCGGAAGAAAAGTTTCAAAATTGCGTTGATTTTTGCCGAAAAGAGGGAATCGCCGAACGAGTTCATTTTCTCGGCGTTCGAGATGATGTTCCAGACGTTTTAGCCGCGCTCGACTTGTTCGTTTTTTCGTCGTTGCAGGAAGGTTTGCCGATTGCGCTGACCGAAGCGATGCTGGCGAAAGTGCCGCTGATCGTGTCGGACATCGAACCGCTTTTGGAAGCGTCGGCAAACGGCGAATACGCCGAAATTTTCCCCGTCGGAGATGCCGAAATTTTGAGCGAAAAAATCATCAAACTACTGCAAAATGAACATTTACGCGAGTATTTGGCAAATCGCGCGTTAGAATTTGCGAGAGAAAATTTCAGCATCGAAGCGCATCTGCGCGAATTGAAAAGACTTTATGATTCTCTTTTGAAAAAAGTTTGATAATGATAAAACGGTTGTGGAATCGGCGAAAATGAATCCCGTTTTTACGGTTAAAAATATCAAGGAATTAGACGCGGATTTTCGCTGATCCGGCGGATAAACACGGATATTTTAAATAAATCGGCGTTGATCCGCTTCATCCGCGTTCATCCGCGTCCAATTTTCGATTTTCAATGCGGATTCTGAACGGTTATTGCTGATTTGCCTGCGGATTGTGATTTTGCAGGCGTTGTTCTTCCAGATCGAGATCGTTTTCGATGCGCCGCGCCGCGTCGTTGTGCAGTGCCTTGTCTTCGCGTAATTTTTGCAGGGCTTCGCGTTCGGTTTTTATAATATCAATCTGCAAATTTCGGTCTTCTTCAAAGTAATCACGGCACGAATTTTCGCCTTCCGCGACAATCGCCCGCAAACCTTCGACGCGTCGCTGATAGTCGTCTTTGAGTTGCCCGACCAGACGCGCGGGCGCGTTTTCGGCATTTTTAATTTCTTCGATGCGACCGAGCGCGACTTGCGTAATCTCCAAACGCGCCGACGCTTCTTCCTGAGCGGTCGCGCCGTCGTCTTTGAGATGCAGGCGGCGGATAATCGGCGGCAGACTCAAACCCTGCACGACGAGCGTCGCCAAAATCACGAAAAAGGTGATGAAAACGATCAAATCGCGGTTGGGAAACTGCGTGCCGGAGGCGAGCGTCAAAGGCAGCGCGAGCGCGGCGGCGAGCGAAATCGCGCCGCGCATTCCCGTCCACGCCACGACGAAGACGGCTTTCCACGACGGAAACGGATCATCTTTTGAAATTCCCCGACTGAAAAATCGCGGCAGATAAGTTACCGGAAAAACCCACAGGATTCTCGTCAAAATCAATGTTACGCTGACGATTGCGGCGTAGCCGACGGCGTTCAGGACGGAAGTTTCGCCCAATCCGGCAATTACGCGCCGAAGCTGTAATCCGACGAGCAGAAACAGCGTGAAAATCGTCTCCGGCGCGAGTTCAAGATCGCTGAAACCGGGAACGACAACGCCAGACCGCCGACGAGCAGCGGAATCGCGGTCGGCAGCTGCAGGTAACGTGCGAGCCGCACCAGAACGGCGACGGCGACGAGCAGGGCGATGATAATTTCAACCGAAAACATAGTTTTTACAAAATCAATCTAAATTTGACTTGCGCGGATTGTTTTATGTTTATTATTTATTAAAAATAAATTTAATCGTAAAGGCAATATTACGGATGAATTTGAGCTTTTGATTTTGGATTTTCAAAAATTTTTGAATTGAACCGGGCAAATTTTCAAGCTGTCAAATTTTTAAATTATTGAGTGTTTTGCGAGATTTCCGAGTTCACGCCGGAGCGTATTTGCCGCGCCGCGCTCAAAGCGGCAGACTGATATTTGAACTCAAAACATCGAAAAACTCAAAGATTGTTCAGATTTAAAGGCTTTATTGTTATACTAATATCAAATTTTGACATCGAATTTAAAGAGAAATTTTCAAACGTCACCGGGAATAAACAGCAGATGGTTAAAAATGAACCGTCGAACCGGAAAATCTGCAAAAGGAACTTTGTGAAAAGCGGTAGTTATCGAAAAATAAGGCGATGCGGGCGTTTTAAATTACGCCGATATTAACAAACTGATGTCGTAGTCGAATCAGTCTTTAGTGAAATAAAAGGCGCGATATTTCTAAAAATATCGCGAAGAAAATAATCAAAAACAAACACAAGGAGGGTGGGATATGAACAATATTGAATTTTTAGACGATGAAGGGGTGAAATTACTCAAGCAAAAAGTCAACTGCTCAGTCGTCACGAGCGGCGACAGAGAATATGACGAGCAGCGAACGCCGTGGCTGGAAGTGGTCGAACAGCTTCCGTCGGCGATTGTCAATGCTGAATCCGTTCGGGACATCGCGGAAACGGTTCGTTTCGCCGGTGAGAGAAATCTCTCGCTCGGAGTCCAAAATACCGGACACGGCATCGCGCGACCGTGCAACGGCGGCATTCTTTTGCGGCTCTCGAAAATGAAGGCGATTGAGATGGACGCGGCGGCGCAGACCGCGACGGTTGAACCCGGCGCGAAATTGGGCGATTTGCTGGCTGAGGTCGAACCGTCGGGTTTCGCTTTTCCCGCCGGTCAGGTTTCCAATGTCGGTGTCACCGGCTACACGCTCGGCGGCGGAGTCGGCTGGCTGGGGCGCAAATTCGGCGCGGCGTGTCAGTATATAAAAGCGGCGACCGTCGTGCTGGCGGACGGCTCAATCGTTACGACGACGGCGAATGAAAACGCCGATCTTTTCTGGGCGTTGCGCGGCGGCGGCGGCAATTTCGGCATCGTCGCATCCTTGACGGTCGAACTCGTTCGGCTCGGCAAAATTTTCGGCGGACTGGTCTTTTATAAGATGGAAGACGCGCCCGAAGTGCTGCGATTTTATCGTGAATGGTCAGAGGGTTTGACGAATGACACTTCGACCGTGCTGCGATTGATGCAAGTTCCGCCGACTGCCGCCAATATTACGAAACTGATGCACCTGCGCGGCACGCAGACGTGCGCGATTGGCATCTGCCACACCGACGAAAAAACGGCTGACCGGCTGCACCGGCAAATTCTCGACTTCAAAACGCCCGCCATTGACAATCTTGCCGTGCTGCCGTATTCCGGGATGTCGCAGTTCGACGAGGCTTCGAGTTTGTCAGGCTCTCCGACATTCGGCAATCTGGAATTTTTGCGCGAATTAAACGATGGCGTGATTGACGGAATTACGGAAATGGCGGACGAATTACTGCCGCCTCTGGGCTTGATCGAATTGCAGCAATTCGGCGGCGCGCTCGGCGAATCTTCCGATTCCGCATCATATACCGCTTCAAAATCACCGTTTGCCCTCCATCTCGTGTCGCCCGCCATTAACACGCCGCTCGAAGAACTCGCCCGCGACACCCGCAAAGCGTTCGACTCGCTGGGAGCGATTTTCACCGGGGAGACTTCTTATAATTTTCTGCGCGGCGATCAGCAAAATCGCGTCGGGGACGCATTCGGCGCGGCGAAATACGAGCGTCTGCAAACGATCAAAGAGCAATATGACCCGACCAACTTTTTCTCGCTCAACGTCAATATTTCCCCGTCAGAACAAGAGCAGCAAGAACAGGAACAAAAGGAACATCAACAAAAATCAAAGAGGAGTCAAAAAATGAAATTATTAGTTATCGGAGCCGGCGGTAAAACCGGCAGAGAAGTCGTCGCACAGGCTTTGGCGGCTGGTCACGAAGTCACGGCTTTCGTTCATCAGGCGGACGATTTCGACGCGGCGAATGTGCGCGTCGTCGAAGGCGACGCGACCGACGGTGCTGAAATCGAAAAGGCGATCATCGGTCAGGATGCCGTCATTGACACGATTGGCGGCGCAACGCCGTATAAAACGACGACGCTCGAAGCGAGTGCCGCCAGCGCGATCATCAACGCGATGAACCGAAACGGCGTGCGCCGCCTCGTAGTTACTTCGATGCTCGGCGAAGGCGAGAGCAAAGCGAACGCTTCGATTTACGAACGCCTGCTGCTGGCGACTTTTCTGCGCGGCGCGAACAAAGACAAAGCCGCGATGGAATCCGCCGTCAAAGCGAGCGATCTCGATTGGGTGATTCTGCGTCCGGCGATTCTGAATGACGACGCGGCAACCGGAGATGTTCGCGTCTTTGATGCCGAAACGGGAGAAAAAGCACACAAAATCACGCGAGCCGATCTCGCCGCATTTATGATTGAGCAACTTTCCGGCGACGAATATCTGCACAAGGCGGTAACTGTCGCCAACAGTTAAAAGAGGTTTTCACCGGATTGCTGATGATAAGTTTAGACAGATTTATCTGACTGACACGTTTTCCAGGAAAATGCGTTCAAAATCAGAAATTAGACGCGGATGAACGCGGATGAAGCGGATCAGTGCCGATTTATTTAAAATATCCGTGTTACACATACCGTCGAACCAACGAAAATCCGCGTCTAATACTTCTCATCAGTAAATAGGTTGATTAAATGCAGAAGCCCGCGCGAAGTAAGGGGCGTAAATCTCGCCCCTTACTTCGCGCGGGCTTCTGCAAAGGTTTCACATCTATTTGCTGATAATTGCTGCAATCTCTGGATTTTTCTTCTTGGTTCAATTTTTTCCTTCGCAACCAAACGCTCAAATCGGTTTGTTTGTGAGAGTCGCGCTTTTCTTTTTACGACTGCTGATTTAGACTGATATTTTTGATTTTTGGATAACCTTTTCGGGATTTTAATTATGAGCAGAAAATATCGAGTCGGGATTTTGGGCGCGACCGGAACAGTCGGGCAGAGATTTGTGCAGCTTTTGGAAAATCATCCGCAATTTGAAATAACCGCGCTCGCCGCGTCGGATCGTTCAATCGGGAAGCCGTATGTCGAGGCGTGCGCGTGGAAACTTGCGGGCGCGATGCCGGATTATGTCAAAGAAATTGTCGTCCAGCCGATTGCGCCGCCGCTTGACTGCGATTTGGTTTTTTCGAGTCTGCCGTCGAGCGTCGCCCGCGAAACGGAAGAAGCGTTTGCGCGGGCTGGTTTTCCCGTCATCAGCAATTCGTCGTCTTATCGAATGGAAGAAGACGTGCCGCTTTTAATTCCCGAAATAAACGCCGCACATCTCGGTTTAATCGAAATTCAAAAACAGCGGCGCGGTTTCGGCAAGGGTTTTATCATCACAAATCCGAACTGCTCGATTATGAGTTTCGCGCCGCCGCTCGCCGCTTTGGACAGAAGATTCAGCGTCGAATCGGTTTTCGTCACGACGATGCAGGCGATTTCCGGCGCGGGTTATCCGGGAGTTTCGGCGCTTGATATTATTGATAATGTTCTGCCGTATATCGCCGGCGAAGAACCGAAAGTCGAAACCGAAGCGCAGAAGATTTTGGGCGAATTTAACGGCGAAACTATTACGAAAGCTGATTTCACGGTCAGCGCGCAGTGTTTTCGCGTCAACGTCATTGACGGTCATACGGCTTCCGTGCGCGTCAAATTGAAGCAGACCTCGACGCTCGAAGGCGTAATTGAAGCGATGTCAAATTATCCGTCGCTCAATCTTCATTCGTCGCCGAACCAGTTTATTAAAATCTGCGACGAGCCTTCGCGCCCGCAGCCGCGTCTCGACCGCGACAACGGCGATGGTATGACGATCACCGTCGGCAGACTTTTTCCCGACAATATTTTCGATTACCGGTTTGTCGGTCTGAGCCACAACACCGTGCGCGGCGCGGCGGGTTCGGCGATTCTGAACGCGGAACTTTTGATTGACAAAAGTTACATTTAAAACCGAATTTTCATCGTCAATTTATACATTTCCCTTATTCTTTTTGAGAATATCGCGGATTTCCCCCAGCAGAACTTCTTCGCCGGTCGGCGGCGCGGGCGCGGCGGCGAATTTATCAAAAAAGTTTGCCGCATAACGCGCCAAAAAGAACATTACAACCGCCACGATTACAAAGGTGATGACATCGTTGATAAATTGTCCGTACATAATCAGCGGCTGTTTCGCCTCAATCGCCGCCTGTATTTCCGCGCCGTTTGAAACCGGCATATCGCCCAGATTTATAGCTTTATCTTTGAAATCAATGCCGCCGGTGATAAATCCGATAATCGGCATAATTATTCCGTCGGTAAAAGTTTTGACAACCGCGCCGAAAGACGCGCCCATAATGACGGCAATCGCCAAATCCAGAATATTTCCCCGCGCGATAAACGCCTTAAATGCTTCCCACATAAACTTAAACTCTCTCCAAATTTTGAATTTTGATAACAAAAGGCTGTGAAATACGAAAACTTCGTGATTTCACAGCCTTTCAAATAAAAGATTAAAAATTAAATTAGAGAAACCTTAACACTATTTAAGTTGGCAGTAAACCTTTCATTTCCTTGACGATTTTCTGCACGTCTTCGTGATCTTCGAGCGCGAACATAAAAAAATCGTAACCTGTTTTGAAGCAGACGATGCCGTTGCCGAAAAACCACACGCCTTCCAAAATCGGATTGCCGCCCAAAAGCCAGTCAATCGGCGCGCCCGTGACAGTTTTCGGATCAAAAATATTTGTCATCATCATCGCGCCGGACGCGAACGAAAAGGCTCCGAGAAGCGGCGCGCCGACATATTTGGCGATGTCGCGTTCAAATTGCAGTTTTTCGGCTTCGGCTTGCGTCATCTCACCTTTTTTGAAAAGTTCGTCTTGATTTTCGAGATGAATTTGAAATTGTTCGGCGGCTTTTTTGACGACAAAAGTCGGCAGCGTCGAATTAAAAAACCAGTGTGAACTGATGCCCGTAAATGCTATGCCCAAACCTGCGCCGACGGCGACTGAAACGCCGGTTGTCGCCGCCTGCAAAGGTTTGTCGGCGATCCATTCGGACGTTTGCCGCGCGGTTTTAATCGCCGAATCAATCGTCCGCGTCCAACTCGCGCCGAAATTAAATGCTTTTGAAACGCGGTCGGCGGTCGTGCCGACTGATTTCTGCGCTTCGTAGAAGAATTCGCCCGCTTTTTCTCCGGTGGTTTTTAAAATATCGCCCGCGCTTTTGCCCGCCGCGAAAAACGCGTCTTCGGCTCTGCCGCCCGCTTCATCTGCCGCGTCGCGCAGCGGTTCGCTGGCGTTCCAAGCCTTTTTTGCCGTCTCTTCGGCGGTCTTTACGGTTTCGCCAGCCATTTTAACGGCTTTTTTGCCGACTTCGGAATTTTCGGCTTCGGTTTTGATTTTTATCGCGCTTTCCTTCAAAGTCTCCGCCGTTTCTTTGGCGACTTTCGCGCCTTCCGCCAATTTGTCTTTCAAGCCGATTTGTTTATCAATATCGTCAAAGCGTTCTTTCGCTTCGCGCTGCCATTTTTCAAACCGCTCTTTATAATCCGTCATAACTTTTTAAAACCTCTGTTCGCCGGTTAATACGTTCAGCCGACATTTTTGTTCACCGCCGAACTATTTTACACTATTGTTGCAATTTTCCTAAAAACAAAGCGTTTGGAGAATGTTTGAGGAGGAAATTTTTATGAAGAGTTACAAAATGTTGATTTTTACGATAAGCGGTTTGATGC
>CBDCIX010000004.1:0-281275 GCA_965217575.1 Pyrinomonadaceae bacterium
CCGGCAATCAAAATTTTGCCGTCCGGCTGGACATTTCAAGTCATAGACAAAACCGGAGTAACTGCCGTTAAAGAGTGCTGCCGGCTGAAAAGTTCTATCGGTTTGACCGTTTGCCAATAATCTGGCGACTCCGCTCTGCTGAAATCCGTTCGCCGGACCAAACGATCCGGCAATCACAACTTTGCCGTCGGGCTGCACCGCCGAAGCCGTCACTACGGAATAATTACTGCTAGTGATAACCGGGTAAAACTTCTCTTTTGAGTTAGCCGAAAAATTGAATAAATCTCAACTAATGTGGTTTCTGATTCAATATCACCTTGCTGTTGCCGTAAAAATCAAAATCGGATGAAGCGTTGACGTTTATTAATTTGATGCTCAAAATCATCAAATTAATAAACCTTTGCCGCAGATGCTTCGCGCCGCGCGCAATCGGCGTTATATACTATATGCCATCGTCAGTATCAGCAATTGTCGTGGCTGTAAAAACGCCTTCTATTAGCTATCTACAATGCCTGTTGTGAGAATAAACAAAAGCAAGTTGGCGGCGGCTCTGCTCAAGAGTAATTTTTTCATATATTCGACTCTAAATTGACATTTTTCAATTATGATTTTTACTCAGAACGCGCGATTAATTATGTGATTAGACAAAAGTTGATTTTATGACAAAGAAGCCTAACCAATGAGAACGGCTTTGAGTAATTAGTAGATTATAATAATTGACGGGCTTTAATCAAGGAAAACTAGACTTCTCTGCTGATAACACCCAATCGGACGCGCTGATCGTGGAAACTTCAGCCCTGCTTTCTCGCCGAAGACAGACAGGACACTTGACAGAAAGTTCGCACATCTTCCGGTAGTGCGAAAACAGCCTGCTTCTGTCTGTGGTAATTTCAAATTTCGCAAATTGCGCTCAAAGCCGCCCGCGTCTGATAAAGTAAACCCGAAAAGTGAACTGCTTTTATGTAAAGTTCATTTCACTGCGGAAATAGAAAAAAGAATTTTCGATGTAAAGCCATATCTCGTCGCAACGCAGCAATTTATCTGATCTTTTGAGCATTATCAGACGCGCTAATACGTAGAGAGTTTGTTTACAATATTCGCTAGCAAAATTCCTCTAAATCCAGATTTCATTGAATTTTTTTGCAGGTGTTCAGTAGACTTACTCCGTGTTATTTATTAATCGCTAAGTTATTTTAATAGACCTCTTGCGAAATTAAATTCTGATGGTTTTTCTTTCAAAGTTGTAAATGCCTGAAATTAGATTGAATCGCAGTCCGAGTCGTCTTCTCCGATTTCTATAACGCTCTCCCAAGATGCGAAATATCTTCAATCTTCTGATGACATTTTCAACTTTGACTCGTTTTCGAGCTAACTCTCGATTCGCTCGTTTGTCTTCTTTTGTCAATTTGTGCAATTTACTGTTCTTCTTTGGTATCAATACTTTATATTGTTCTTTCTGTAACCCTTGATAACCGCTGTCCGCTTTCAGTTCGATACAGCAATTTTACGCCGCTCTTTTCATACATTTTCTTGTCGTGTGTTTTGCCTTTCCCGAAATATGTGGCAATCACTTGTTCGCTTTCTTGACAGATTATTGACATTTTAAGCTGTGCCGCTTCTTTTTTCCCGAATAATATCTTCGTTGTTTTTTTTCGGTCTCTTTAGCATTTCCGTCACATCAACTATCGTGTAATGCAAATCGTCTTCTAATAATCGTCTTTTGCTCGGCAATGAAAACTTTCCGCTCTTGATTAAAATATCTTCAATCTTCTGAATTGTCCGCGATACATTCGATTCGTGAATCCCGTAATCTTGTCCCAAATGAAACATCGTCCGATATTCCCGCCAATAGTTAAGTGCAAGTAATACTTGATCTTCTATTGATAAATCGGAATTTCTGCCTCTGGTTTCCTGACTCATAACTTCTTTGACAACTTCACACATTGTTTCAAATGTTCCTTTCTTGACCCCAAAGAATCGCGAAATCTTTGTCTTTTAAATCTTTGGTTTTCTCGTATCTCATCAGATTTGCTCCTTTGAAATATTTGTGCCATCTTTATCAAAAGTTTTCAAATATCTCTTTTATTTCGCAAGAGGTCTAATCTTTAAGTTTGCATAAAATTTATAATCTCAGTATGTTCCTTAATAAGATTAAGAAAGTAGATTTATTTTTATGCAAAATGATATTGATTTAACAGATTTGATTTCGCAGACACAAGCCGCTGATTTGCGTAATACTTCTCCCGCCGCAATTAGTTATTTAGTAAAACGTAATAGGTTAAAACAGATAGAAGTTGGCGGAAAAAAATTTCTGAGTAGAAAAGACGTTCTGTCTTTTGAGAGCCGACAGGGTAAAAAATTAGAAGCTGCCGTTAAATAATAACGAATTTCCTGGTCTGTTTACACTGGAGAAAAAATGAAGACTGTTGTTGTCGCAAACCACAAAGGAGGTTGCTCAAAAACTACCACGACACTTAATCTAGCCGTTAGCTTTGCTTTGTCAGGAGCAAATGTGCTGGCTGTGGATCTTGATTTTCAAGGCAATCTTTCGGCATCGCTCGGCGTGGACTTGCAGCAAATCGAAGATACGAGACTGACTTCGCATCGTTTGATGCTGGATGAAACCGGCGATTTTTCCGCTTATAAAACCAATGTTCGTCCGCGGCTCGATGTCATTCCGTCGTGTATTGATGCCGATGCCGAAGCACTCCTTGACGGTCAGGCGGTTTCCCGTGAGCTTTTGCTGCGGCAAAAACTTGCTCCCGCTTTGCCGGCTTATGATTATTGTATTATTGATACGCCGCCTTCCCTTCGGACTCCCACTCTTAATGCTTTGGCAATGTCCGATTTGACGATTGTGCCTATCGAATCCAGTATGTTCGCGCTGCTCGGTTTGGCACAACTTCTGCGAACAATCGCCAAAGTACGTAATGCCCACGCTCCTAATATGTTCGTTATGGCACTTTCGACGATTTACACCGCCCGGCAGATTCTCGACAAGAATATTAGAGATAAAGTTATCGAAAAATTCACCGAAGATTTTGTTTTCAACACGACCATCCCGCGTTCGGTCGCCGTCGGCGAAGCGACCGCCACTATGCGGGCGATTGTCGAGGTCGAAAAAGAAGCCGCCGCCAGTTTTGCTTTTAGAAAGTTAGCCCAGGAAGTTAAAGAAATTCTAACCGATGAACAAGAAAACCAAAGCCAAATTAAACGAAACGCTCAATAAAGCACTCGAAGCACCGAAAAAAAGAGACTTGAGTAAGCTGGATGCCCTGCTTAATCCGTATGATGTGCCTGAGATCAAATCATCAGAGATTATTCAGGCTGACCAATTGGAAATTCTTAGTAGGGATAAGCAGGACGGAGTAAGTGTAAGTAAGAGTAAGCAAGATGAAGTATGGGTAAGTAAGAGTAAGCAGGGCGAAGTAAGGGTAAGCAAAATTAAAAAAGAAAAACTGACGACGAAAATTGAAACTTCACCGTCTAAAAATTTCACAAAGGTTTCCAATTTCATCAATCACGCCATCCCGGAAAAATATTTTCGCGGCTTGAGCAAACACACCTACGATGTTCTTTACCAAAAAACGAGAGGAGCGATCACGCCGGTTCGGACGATTCAACTCACCAAACAAGAATTGGTTGCGCTGACGGGACTATCAAAGGATGCTGTCAAACTGCATATCAAATATTTGAAGGAAAGCGGACTCGTTGCCAGCCGTCCGGCAATCGGCAGTCATGCGGGTTGGGAATACGAAGTTTTCGTGCCTGAAGAGATTGATTTGGAGGTGAACGTAAGTAAGGATAAGACTGGGGAAGTAAGTGTAAGTAAGTGGAGGCAAAACTTACCCTTACACTCAACGCAAAACTTACCCCTACTTACACATACTAATTTTTTAGAAAACAAAGGACTTAACTCCTCTCTTAAGACTTTTTTTAAAGACTTTAAAGATGATGGTGATGAAACGCGCGAAGCACTCGCCGATTTCATCGAGAAATTCGAG
The DNA here is from genome assembly GCA_965217575.1 of Pyrinomonadaceae bacterium. Lineage (GTDB taxonomy): Bacteria > Acidobacteriota > Blastocatellia > Pyrinomonadales > Pyrinomonadaceae. The sequence continues at coordinate 4,005 of CBDCIX010000004.1, forward strand.
AAGGTGACGATCAAAATAACGAGCAAAAAATTGTCTAAATCTGAAAAAGCCAAATGGGGAAATCTGGCTGACTTGTTAATTCTGGAATTAGAAATAGCCGCCAAACGAACCGGCGAAATTTCGTCCGTGCCGTCATTTTTGACGGAAGTTTTAAGACGCAGACTTTTTGCGGGCAGGGAAGTCGTCAAAACAAAAATACCGGAACGGAAATTAGACACGATTGGCAAGACGGACGAGAACGGCGAATTTACGATCAAGCCGCTCGATGAAGAAGGACGACGTGCGGCAATCACACTATTGACGGATTTCAGAGACGATCAAGTTCTCAAAGATTTCAAAAAATGGTATGTGGAAGAAGACTGGCAGTGGCTAATGAAAGAACTCGGAAAAATCTAAAAAGCAGTCTTGAAAATAATTTTGTCAGATTAAAAAACACGCTTGATAAAAAAAGCCGTGAGGCGGACACTAATTGTCACCCCTCATATTCGATAATTTTCCTCAATGAAAGAATCGAACCAAATATCTTACGAAAGCGGTAAAAGAATGCACTTGTATCCGTATGACCGGCTACGCATTATTCATCAACACATCGCCGGTCAAACTTTTCCAACTACTGCTCGATTAGCGCAAAAATTAGAAGTCAGTGAGCGAACCGTTCGCCGTCACATCGCTTTTCTCCGCGACCGGTTTAACGCTCCGGTCAAATTCGACCCGAAAAGAAAAGGGTTTTGCTACACCCACCCGAATTGGGAAATGCCGCTCATTCCCTTGACTGAAGGAGAGCTGTTGGCATTTTTTATCGCCACTATCGCTTTACAGGGCAAAGGCTCAACTTACGAAGACGCGCGTCTGCGGCGGGCAATCAGCAAAATCGCCGCCGGTCTGCCGGAAGAAATCTCGGTCAATCTCGGCTATTTGTTCGAGAACACGTCGTTTCAAGCACCGCCGCACGTTCTGGTCGAGGGCGAGATTTTAGACAAAATACACAAAGCCATCGGCGAGCGGGAAATCATCAGTTTTGATTACTCGACACCCGGCAAAGGCACGACGAAAAACCGCCGGATCGAACCGCTGCGGCTTCATAATCACGAAGGAAACTGGTATATCATCGCTTTCGATTATCTGCGGCAAACCGAGATAGTTTTTCACACCGGGCGCATCTCAAATCTGAAAATTACCGGCGATCACTTTAAGCCGCGCAAAAATTTTGATCAGGAAAGATTCTTGAACGAGAGTTTCGGAATGTATCGCGGCGGAAAACTAACCGGTGTCGAAATTATCTTCGACGCTTATCAATCCCAGTGGATGAGAGAGCGGAACTTTTTTCATCGAGAGGAAATCAGGGAAGAACTCTCCGACGGGCGTATGAAATTATCTTTCACCGTCGGCGAAAATTCACTCGAAGCGGTCGCCCGTTTTTGTTTGCAGTATGCGGAACACTGCGAAGCCGTCAAACCGACAAAGCTGCGGAAAATTATCAAAGAAAAATTAAAGAAGTCTTTAACTCATTACGAAAGTTGAGAATACAACAATGGATATTTCACGATTTTGGGCGAAAACTACCGATCAAAAAGATAATCCGCAGAGGCAAAATGCTTTTCATCCGCTGATTTGCCATTTGATTGATGTCGGCGCGGCGGCGAACGCGCTGTGGGAAACAGCATTGCCTGAAAACATCAAAAAAAGATTGGCAAAATCTTTCGGCTTGGAAAACGAGTTAGATAAAGCCGGACAGTTGATTGCCTTTCTCATCGGACTGCACGATTTGGGAAAATGTTCGCCGCCGTTCGCTCTACGCGGCAAAAATGACAGCCCGAACAATCAAACCGCTCGGCTTTTAGAACTTTATCGCTCGACAAAATACTTTTGCGACAGGTTCAAAAGGGCAGCGGACGCGCCGCATAATTTTGTCACGAGCGTCATTTTGCCGCCGATTCTGACGACAAACTATAAAATTCCCGAAAAATTGGCTAAAAACATCGCCGAAATCATCGGCGGTCATCACGGCACTTTTCCCGACAGCGGTTATCTAACCAAAAACACCGGCAAAGAATATTGCGGCGATGAGCATTGGCGCGCAGCACAGCGCGAAATCGTCGAAACGCTCGCCGGTTTGTTTGAAATTGGAGGCGATTACTCGCATCTGCCGAATAAAAAACTCGATAACGAAAACAACGCGACGGCGATGATTTTCGCCGGACTGACGACCGTCGCCGATTGGATCGGCTCGAATGTGGATTTCTTCAAATGCGAAGTCGAAGATTCAACCGAACCTTTTTCGATTGACTTGGGCGATTATTTTGAAAAATCAAAACAAAATGCCGACGAAGCACTGGCAACTCTCGGCTGGAAAAATTGGATTAGAAAAACCGGCGAAAAAACTTTCAGCGAATTATTTCCGATAATTGAAAATCAACGCCATTTACAAATTGTGGCTGAAGAAATCGTCAAAAATGGCGAACTCGATGCAGTCGGCATCGCCGTCATCGAATCGCCGATGGGCGAAGGCAAAACCGAAGCGGCGATGTATCTGGCTGATGTCTGGAACGCCCGACTCGGCACGCGCGGCATCTATTTCGCCCTGCCGACGCAGGCGACGAGCAATCAGATGTTCGGGCGCATTAGCGAGTTTTTGGAAACGCGTTTTGCGGGCGAAGATTTGAACATTCAGTTGCTTCTCCAACACGGACACAGTTCGATTTCCGCCGAATTCGACAAAACGATCAAAAATTTCCGTAATATTCAAAATACTTACGACGACGCGGACGCAACCGGACAGAACAAGCGTTCAAACGTCGCCGCCGCCGAATGGTTCACTTACCGGAAAAAAGGTTTGCTCGTCCCGTTCGGAGTCGGCACAATTGACCAAATTTTGCTCTCCGTTCTGCAAACAAAACACGTTTTCGTCCGATTATTCGGACTGGCGCACAAAACGATTATCATTGACGAAGTTCACGCCTACGACGCTTATATGTCAACTCTGCTCGAACGCCTGCTCGAATGGCTCGCCGCCCTTGGCTCGCCCGTCGTGATTTTGAGCGCGACACTGCCGAAAAAGAAGCGCGATTCGCTCATCAAAGCGTATCTCAGAGGCTTGGGTAAAATCAGCGCGGAGGAAACGCCGGCTTCCGCCGATAAAGACAGTTATCCGCGAATATCTTATGCGACCGCGAATACGCCCGGCGACACTTTCAAAATTCGCGGTCTCGAAACTTCGCCGCAAAATACGAAAACGCTTTCTCTCGAATGGAAAACGGAAGAAAATTTCGTCGCCGATTTAAAAGCGCAACTAGCAGACGGCGGCTGCGCAGCGATTATCTGCAACACGGTTGACAAAGCGCAGACGCTTTTCGCCGAATTGTCGAACGACGAGTTTTTTCAAGGATGTGATGAAAAAGACGGATTACCGAAACTCGATTTGCTCCACGCCCGTTTTCGTTTCAAAGACCGTGAAGAACGCGAACAAAGAAGTTTGAAAAGATTCGGCAAGCCGAACGAAGACAAAAAAAGTCCGCACCGCCCGCACACGGCGGTTTTAATCGCCACGCAAATTATCGAACAATCGTTAGACCTCGATTTCGATTTGATGATTTCCGAACTCGCGCCCGCCGATTTGCTTTTACAGCGCGCCGGACGGCTTCAACGGCACGAACGCGACAGTATTGGATTTCGAGAAAAACCGGCTCTGTGGCTCATTAAACCGCCAACTGATGCCGAAGGGGAATTGATTATTAAAAGCAATTCGCCCGATTTCGGCAAAAGCGGCTTCGTTTACGACAAACATATTTTGCTGCGCTCGTGGCTGAAATTGAAAGACGAAAAACAAATCGAAATTCCGGGTGGCATCGAAAGTTTGATTGAAGCTATTTACGACAAAAAGCGCGAATGTTTCGATGAAAAATACCTGCAATTATGGAACGAAACAAGAATCAGTTCAGAAAAAAAGTTGGCAGAGAAAAGACTCAAAGCAAAAGCCGTTTATCTGACCGATTTTGACGATGATGATTTTTACAACTCGTTCAAATTTCAGTTGGACGAAAACGATCCCGAAAAACATTCGACGCTTCGCGCCCAGACCCGCGACGAAGAAAGACCGACTGTGGCGATAGTTTTGCTGACGAACGAAGAAGCGAAAACGATCAATTTTGATGTCAGTCCAGACCGCGCAATGTCGGAATTTTTAATCAGGCGCGAAGTTAAAATTTCCCGAAGCGGTTTGACGCAGGCGATTTTGGCAAACCCGGAATTCAAGCAAAAGGCTTGGGAGAAAAATGCGCTTTTACGGCATCATCGCCTGCTGGTTCTCAATGAAGATAAAAAAATTTCTGTCGGCGGTATAACAGTTATTTTAGATGATGAAAAAGGCGTTGAATACGAAACCAAAGGAGGCAGAAGTGAATAAATTTAACTTAACGGAAAAATCCTGGATTCCCTGCGCGATGACGGACGGCATATTCAAAGAACTCAATTTGCTCGACACGCTGACACAAGCACATAAAATCAGGGAAATAACCGATGATTCGCCGCTCGTCGTCGTTTCGCTGCATCGGTTTCTGCTGGCTGTTTTGCACCGAAATTTCGGACCGAAAAATTTTGACGAATGGAAAAATCTCTGGCGAAAAGGATTTTGGGACTCGGAAAAACTCAAGTCGTATTTTGAGAAATGGAGTGATCGTTTCAATCTTTTTGACGACGAAAGACCGTTTTATCAATATCCGAAAGTAACCAAAAAAGGCGGCGTTGATTCTGACAAATTGCCGATTGAAACTTTGATGCAGGAGAAAGCGACGGGCGCGAACGCGACGCTTTTTGACCACAGTTTCAAATCGCGGGAAGAAAGCTGTTCGCCGCCGGTCGCGGCTCGTTACTTGATTGCCCGCCATTCATTTTCACTGGCTGGCGGCGTTAGTTCGCCTTTCAATTTGAGCAATGGTTTACTGGTTAAAGGTTTCAGCATTTTGGCAATCGGCGACAATCTTTTTCAAACGCTCGCGCTGAATTTGGTTACATATTACCGCGACAAACCGATGCCGGTTGAAGATGATGACGGAGTTTCGCTGGACAAGCCGTTTTGGGAACGCGAAACGCTTGACGAAGCGACCGAAAATAATAGAGACGGCACAACGCCGCTCGGCTATCTGGATTATTTAACATGGCAGAGTCGGCGCATAAAACTTTTGCCGGAAAATGATTTTCAAAGCATAAAATTTTGTCGGTTACAGCAAAATTTCAAATTAAAAAGAGACTTAAATATTTTTGATCCATTCAAAGTTTATATGGAAGGCGATGAAGGATTTTACGCGCTCAACTTTAACCGCAATAAATCACTTTGGAGAAACAGTCACACAATTTTCAAACAGAAAAATTCACCGGATGAAATTTCAAGTTTATTCAAGCATCTTACAGAAATTTCGGCTGCCATTTCCGCAAGCGAAATTATTGGAAAAAGAGAATATCCGTTTGCAATGATTGGCATAATCACCGAAGCGAACAAACAAGCCAGCGTCGAAACCTGGATGCGCGAAACTCTGCCGATTCCGCTCGATTATTTCGATGACAACAATTTGACGGAAACTTTAGAAACGGCGATTCAGTTTGCGGAAGAGATTTCCGAGAAACTTCGCGCCGGCGTGAAAAAACTCGCCGATTTACTGCAAACCAACGTCGCCAATTTTCAGGCAATGCCGATTTATTGGTCAACGCTCGAACTTAAATTCCAGCGATTGCTTTCAAATTTGCCGGATGAAAAAGAGGCGGCGATGCGCGAATGGTTCGGGGAAGTTTTAGCCGTTGCCGATGACGCTTTTAATCAGACGGCGAACAGTTTGAGCGGTTCGGCGGAAGAGTTGAAAGGGGCGGTCGAGGCGCGGCGGCTTTACGGCGCGCTTCGCTATAAAACGAAAGAAGCGTCGAACTTCAAAAACTATTTGCCCGAAACAAAAACCACAGGAGGAACTCAATGAACGAAGATATTCACGATGTTTCCGCGAGCGAAACATCAGCGATAAATGCTGCCGAACCGACGGCGGAAGGTCGGTTGATCGGTTATTTGAAAGGTTTGGAGAAACGGCAAGACCGCGCGGCGTTGGCGCATTTGCGGCGCGGTCTCGGCAAGCCGCCGAAAACGGCGATGGAGATGTTTCCGTATCTCGGACGTTTTTTGTCGCACGACACCAAACAAAATTACGAAAACACCGTGTTTATCGTCGCCGCGCTGTTCGCTTATTACCCGGATGCAAAACACACGAAGGGGAATCTCGGCGCGTCGCTGCGCGAATTGAGCGAAAAAAGCGACAGTATCGAAAAGCGTTTCGTCGCGCTGCTCAACGCCGAAACGGAAGATTTGCCGTATTATCTGCGCCAAATTATCGGACTGCTGAAATCAAACGATGTCGCCGTCAATTGGGAGCGGCTTTTCAAAGACGTGCAGTATTGGAACAGCGATCAGCGATTCGTTCAGCAGAAATGGGCGGAACAATTCTGGGGAAATTACACGAACAAAAACGAGGAAAAACAAAATTCACAACCAAACAAAGGAGAAACAAACTAATGATTTTAGAACTGCACATTATTCAAAACTTCGCACCATCCAACCTTAACCGCAGTGATACGGGCGCGCCGAAAGACTGCATTTTCGGCGGTTCACGCCGCGCGCGAATTTCAAGCCAGTGTTTCAAACGCGCGATGCGTGAATATTTTCGAGATAATTTCGCGGCGCAGAATAATTTAGCTGAACGCTCGACGCGGCTCGTCGAAGAAATCGCTTCGCAAATCGAAGCGGCGGGCAAGGACAAATCGGTTGCCAAAAGAATCGTTGAAACAGCTTTCGCCGGAATCGGTTTGAAAATGTCATCCAAAGACCCGGAAAAAACTCAGTATCTGTTATTTTTGGGCAGAGACGAAATCAAAAATATCGCCGAAATCTGTCTGGCAAATTATGACGCGCTGCTCGCCATCGCGCCGCCGGATACGACTGATATGAGCGCCAAAGAAGCCAAAAAAGCGGCGAAAGGCGGTTCGGTGCCGGAAGTTTCCAAAGCACTGCAAAAAGTTCTCGACGGCGGCAAAGCGGCTGATCTCGCGCTGTTCGGCAGAATGCTCGCCGATTTGCCGGAGAAAAACCGCGATGCGTCGTCGCAGGTCGCGCACGCGATTTCCACGCACAAAGTCGGTCTGGAATTCGATTTCTTCACGGCGGTTGACGATTTGAAACCGGAAGACACCGCCGGTTCGGATCATCTCGGCACCATTGAATTTAATTCGGCGTGTTTCTATCGCTATCTGAACGTCAACACCGATTTGCTGAAAAGTAATTTGGGAGATGATGAAGAATTAACCAAAGCAACCGTCGAAGCGTATATCCGCGCCGCCGTCGAAGCGATTCCGACGGGCAAGCAGAATTCATTTGCGACGCACGAAAAACCGTCGTTTGTTCTAGCCGTCGTGCGCGACGCGGGAATGTGTTCGCTCGCCAACGCTTTCGTCAAACCGGCGAAAGAATCCAATGATAACGATTTAGTTTCAGTTTCGGTTGCCGCGCTCGAAAATCACTGGCGTAAACTTGCGGAAGGTTACGGCGACGAATCGCACAAATTCGCTTTCAACATCTCGAATTACGAGTTAAATTATTTGAAAGACGCGCGGGAACTCAAAATGAGCGATTTGATAGATAAAACCGTCGGCGCGCTGAATTTCCAATCACGGGAGGCGTAAAAATTATGCCGTATATTTTACTGCTGAGATTATCCGCGCCGATGCAGTCGTGGGGCGTGACGAGCCGTTTCTCGCGCCGCGATACGGGCAAAGAGCCGTCGAAATCGGGCGTGATCGGTCTGCTGTGCGCCGCGCTCGGTATTTCGCGCGACGAAGCGAACACGGAAAATCCGCTTTTCGCGGAATTGACCAAATTGAAAATGGGCGTATTGGTTTTGCGCGAAGGCGTTTTGCAGTCGGATTATCACACGGCGCAGAACATTATAAAAGCTGACGGCGGCATCAAAGACACGGAACTTTCGACGCGATTTTATCTCGCCGATGCCGATTTCGTCGTCGGTTTGGAAGGCGATGATTTGAAAACGCTGGAAACGGCGCAGGCGGCTTTGCGAAAACCGAAATGGCAGTTGTTTTTGGGGCGCAAGGCGTTCGTGCCGGACGTGCCGGTCTATTTCCGCGAAGGCATTTTTACGGTCGAAAATTCGGATGAATCGCTCAAAGAATTTCTGCAAAGCGGCGAACTGAACGAGGTTTTGCAGAAATTTGACGATGAATTCGGCAGACAAACCGGAAAATTCGGAACAAGCCGACGATTGATTATCGAAAACGAACAGGGAAGTGAAACGCGCCAGGATGTGCCGCTGTCATTTGCCGCCCGACGTTTTACCAACCGGCGCGTAAAAACGGAATTTATCGAAATAAAAAACGGAGGAAAAAGCGATGGAAATTTACCTGACGAAGCTGACGCTCAATCCGCAGTCGCGGAAAGTTTGGGATGATTTGGGAGATTTACAGAATATGCACCGGACGGTTTCGCGGGCGTTCCCGAAAATCGAAGCTGATGCCGACGCGCCGCATCACGAGCGCAAAACGCCGCGTAATACCTTTAATTTGCTGCACCGGCTCGATTTTGACGCTCGCCGCGAACACGCCGTTTTGCTCGTGCAGTCGAGTTTGAAACCCGATTGGAGTTTTCTGCGCGACGATTACGCTTCGGAAATCGAGTGTAAAGCGGTTGGCGAGCAATACGCGCGAATCGAAAACGGAATGCGGCTGTTGTTTCGCCTGCGGGCGAATCCGACCAAACGGATCGGCAAATCGGACACGCGAGCCGACGAAAAATATAAACCTTCGGAGACGCGAAAAATTCGCCGCCGCGTCGAGCTTCGGACGGACGCGGAAAAAATTGACTGGCTCAGGCGCAAAGGCGCAGACGCGGGTTTTCGGCTGACCGACGTGAAAATCAACGAAGCGGTCACCAACGCCGCCGTGCATTCGTCGTCAAAACAATTCGGGCGGCGCGGCGATCAAAAAATGACGTTCGGCGCGGCTCTTTTTGAAGGCGTTTTAGAAGTAATTGATGCGGAGAAATTCAGAGAATCGCTGCAAACCGGCATCGGCACGGGCAAAGCCTACGGTTTCGGGCTGCTTTCGATTGCCAAAAGCCAAAATGTTTGAGTCGGCGTTTTTATTCTTCAGGGATGATTGTTCGGATTATCAACCGCCAAAAATTCCGTCGCCGCGCTGTTCAAATTAATTCGCGTTCCTCCAGAATCGTTTCGGAGAGCGGTTTGCCGATTAATGCGACAGGCGCGTAGGTTTCTTCGGCGGCATCTCTGATGCGCTTCGGAATTTCGCTGATGAGACCTTTGGCAAGCAGGATTTTTTCGATTTCGTCTTCGCTCGGCGCGGCGGGAGAATCAGTTTTTCTCAAGTTTCTTTGCAGGGTTTCGACTATTTCCATCTGCACGTCGGTCGGAAAAGTCTGCACCGTGCTGATGATTTCCTGCGGAGTGATTTCCATAATGTTTTGCCTCAATCTGAATTAGAAATTGTATATGTTTTTACACAAATTATCAATAAAATGAGGAGTTCACCAGATGCGATTGAAAGACTTTCAATACTTATTTTTTCTACGAATGTAGAGATGAACCGCGGACCTGAATACTTTGCCTAAAGTGTGAGACAGATTTTCTCTACGTAGGTGGAGACGAACAGGATTTGAAATATGAGATTAAAAGACTTAACCCAATTACCAAAAATCAGAGATAGTTTTAGTTACCTTTACGTTGAGCATTGCAAAATCGAGCAGGACGCGAAAGCCGTCGCGTTTTTTGATGCCGACGGAAAGACGAGCGTGCCGTGCGCCAATCTGACGACTTTGCTCGTCGGACCGGGAACGACGATTACGCACGCCGCCGTTAAAACTCTCGCCGACAACGGTTGTCTCGTGATGTGGTCCGGCGAAGGCGCGGTCAGGTTTTACGCCGCCGGAATGGGCGAAACCCGCGCCGCGCGGCATCTGCTCCGGCAGGCTTACTTGAGTTCGATTCCGCAGTTGCGGCTGCGCGTCGTCCGCCAAATGTATGCGATGCGCTTTGACGAAGAATTGTCGGAAGATTTGACTTTGCAGCAGATTCGCGGCAAAGAAGGTGTCAGAGTTCGCACGGCGTATTCGCAGGCGAGCGCGGCGACCGGCGTGGAATGGACGGGACGCTCTTACAATCGAACGGATTGGAAAGATTCGACACCGATCAACCGCGCGCTGTCGGCGGCGAACAGTTGTCTCTACGGCGTATGTCAGGCGGCAATCGTCTCCGCCGGCTACTCGACCGCGCTCGGCTTTATTCACACGGGGAAAATGCTCTCGTTCGTTTACGACATCGCCGATCTTTACAAAGCCGATCTGACGATTCCGCTGGCATTTCAGATGGTCGCCGAATCGGAATACGAACTCGAAAGCCGCATTCGTCACGCCCTGCGCGACAAATTTCACGAGCAAAAAATCCTGCAAAAAATTGTTCCCGATCTCGAAACGGCGTTAAATGTTAAAATCGACGACACGGAAATCGAATTCGATTTTGACGATGCCGCGCCCGGCGGTCTGTGGAACGGCGGCGATTCATCGGTCGGCGGCGGCATCAATTGGGCGGACGTTCGGGAAGAAGTGGAGGAATAAACAAATGGTCGTTTTTTTAATGGAAAAAGTCCCGGTATCATTACGGGGCGAAATCACGCGCTGGATGCTCGAATTAAAACCCGGCGTATTCGTCGGCAACATTTCCGCGCTCGTCCGCGAAAAGCTTTGGGAAATGGTCTGTCAAAAACTCAAAGGCGGCGCGGCGATGCTGCTTCACAGCGCGGCAACCGAACAAGGCTATAAAATCCGCACCTTCGGCGACACCACACGGAAAGTAAAAGACTTCGACGGTCTGCAACTGATCGTCATCGCAGATAAATCGCCAAAAAACTAGCTTTTTGACTTAGACCATTCTAAAGTAAGTTTGACGCTGTGTTTTCCAAGTATTTTCTCTACGCACGTGGAGATGAACCGCCCTTCAAGCCGCATTCCCCGCGAAAGACGGTATTTTCTCTACGCACGTGGAGATGAACCGGCGACGGCAATGATGCCGCGTATGTGACGTTCATTTTCTCTACGCACGTGGAGATGAACCGATTTAATCGCCGAAAAAATGCTGAAAAACGTAATTTTCTCTACGCACGTGGAGATGAACCGCAACGGAAAACACTCAGCGTTTATTGCGTGTGATTTTCTCTACGCACGTGGAGATGAACCGCGGAATCGCTTGAATCAACGTTGAACCGGGTTATTTTCTCTACGCACGTGGAGATGAACCTGCGTCATCGCCGACCGTTGCCGTGCCGATGACATTTTCTCTACGCACGTGGAGATGAACCGAGCATTCGTGCTGAAACTCGCGCGATTTTCCGATTTTCTCTACGCACGTGGAGATGAACCGGCATCGCCGTCAAACTCGGAAATGCGCTGCCGATTTTCTCTACGCACGTGGAGATGAACCGTAGCGAGTTTTCAGATGCCGACTCCGCAGGTGATTTTCTCTACGCACGTGGAGATGAACCGATCACGATAAATTAGTCAAAAAAATCGGCACGATTTTCTCTACGCACGTGGAGATGAACCGAAGCATTAATCAGCGAGATTGAAAATAAAATAATTTTCTCTACGCACGTGGAGATGAACCGTCTTATTCCCTTTTTCAATCGTAGAAATTGTTATTTTCTCTACGCACGTGGAGATGAACCGTTGAAATGCCGAGACGACGGCATTTCAGCGTAATTTTCTCTACGCACGTGGAGATGAACCGTTTTGCCCGCCGCCTCATACTGCGTTCCGGCTATTTTCTCTACGCACGTGGAGATGAACCGAATTCAAACCGGCTGCCGATGTCTTTTCGAGAATTTTCTCTACGCACGTGGAGATGAACCGCTGTTGGGACACGAAATTCACGTCATCGCCGATTTTCTCTACGCACGTGGAGATGAACCGACCTGTTTTAACTGCCGAATCGTCGCGCCGTCCATTTTCTCTACGCACGTGGAGATGAACCGAAATGCGGGCGGGCGCGATGTATTTCTTAATGATTTTCTCTACGCACGTGGAGATGAACCGGTGAAACGGCAAAACAATCTCGTGCGCGGATAATTTTCTCTACGCACGTGGAGATGAACCGATTGGGAGAAACAGAGACTAGGCATCAACGATATTTTCTCTACGCACGTGGAGATGAACCGATTGGCAAAACCTTTGATGGCGAAAATAAAATATTTTCTCTACGCACGTGGAGATGAACCGCGAACTGACAGGGAATATCTTTTTCGTTCGGGAGGTGGTCGCCGATGAGCAAAGATATTTCTACCAGTCCACAAAAACTGGCAGGCAAACTTCTACAAATCAGGGAATTTCTAAAATTATCCCAGACGGAGATGCTGAGAAAACTCGGATTCGATGAGCGTCTTTTCCGAAGCAACATCTCACAATACGAGAGAAGCGAACGGGAACCTCCTTTGTTGGTTTTGTTAAATTATGCCCGCGTAATTGGAGTTTCAACCGATGCTTTGATTGATGACGAAGCGGAAATCAATTTTGAGAGCGGGAAAAGTAACAAATAATTGTCAATCATCGGAAGTCAGTAACAAGACTAACCTAAACCCGATAACACACCGAAGTTCTTCTTCAACCAATGGTAAAATATCCGTTAAGACATTCTTGACATTTATTAAGTATTTCTTGACAACTTTCCCAAAAGTCCTATAATCAAAAGTGATGTCGCTGGTGCTTTTTTTTCAGCCTTAGGTGAGGAGGCAAAAACTTTTCAGCATACGACAGTTCGACACAGAAGTCGAAAGACTTGCTGGTTCCGACTTTACCGGGTGTGCCAAAAATACACCTGGCTTTTTATTGTTTCCAGATAATTTTCTGTCCTCTCGTTTGTTTGGCACACTCCGAGAGGTTTGTTTCCGCCACCAAGTTAGGCGCGGCGGTTGTCCCTTTGAAGTCGGTCGTTTTCGGCTGAATCGCTTTCGGCTGAATCGCTTTCAGATTTTCTTGCTTCATCAGTCGGCGCACCTTTTTGCGTCTGATCTTCACTCCGGTTTTGCCGAATGCTTGGCTGATCCGCCGTGCGCCGTAGCGTCTTCGATTTTCAAAATAACAATTTTTAACTAAACCAGCCAACCGCTTTCGTTGTTGCTGCGCCACTGACCGTAATTCGTCACCCGCACGCCGTTCTTCGGCTTTTATGAAGGCTGAAAAGAAGAGATTTGATAATTTTTGCGAAATGTTGCCCGATTTTCTTCGGTTGTTTCACCGTAGCTTCGTTCTGGCTTAAAAATCACTTAACTGATCTATAATCAAAGCCGATGAACTTTGTATCGTTTTTCTGTGCTTTTTAATTGCTTTGTCAATTTATACCAAAAAAAACACGCCGGCAATCACATTCAAAATAAATATATGCAGCTAAGTGTTAAATTTTGTTGACATTTTTTTAAATCTTTACTCTAATAGATGTTAAGCTCATCGCTGCGCCCTGAAATTTTTTTTCATTAAAACTTCCGCCGCCTGATTCTAAATTTCACTTTTCAGTTCCAAACAGAAATATTTTCCACTTTTATTTTATAAATATGAACCAATCCTTAAACATTTACTCGATGATTTCGCGTCTGCGACCTCTGCAAAAAACCTATCAGGGCAAAATTATGGTCGTCGCTTTTCTCGGCACGCACATTCCTTTGTTGACTTTGCTCGCTTATTTTATCGTCGTTACTTCGCTCGATTATTATATGGCGGTTCGCGTGATAGCGATTGCGCTGGTCGCCACTCTTGTGGGGACTGCGGCGACAGTCTTCACGCTTTACAAACTACTCGCGCCGATTCGGGAAACTCATTCCAGTTTGCGCGAATATCTGAGCAACCGGACTTTGCCGACTTTGCCCACCGAATTTATTGACGAAGCCGGAATTTTGATGGCTGATACGAATCACGCCGTTCGCAAACTCGATGAAGTAATTGACCATCTCGAATCTTACGATAAAACCACCGCGCTGCCGAATCGCGGGCTTTTTACGAGCCGTTTGAATTACGCGCTGCAAAATTCACGACGCACTTCAAAGCCGGTGGCGGTGTTGTGCGTCGGGCTTGACGGTTTTCAGAAAATTAATAACGCTTTCGGGCAAAATGTCGGCGATTTGCTCTTAAAAGCAGTCGCTCAACGGCTCGGCGCGTGCGTCCGCGAAACTGATTTACTGTCGCGTTTAGGCGGCGATTCGTTTATCGTGATGCAGGAAAATATTGAATCGGTAAATGATATTACGACACAGGCGCAAAGAATTAATAAATCTCTCGCGCAACCTTTTAATATCGAGAATGAAAAAATTCATCTCACGGCGAGTATCGGAATCACCGTTTATCCGACCGACGACAATCGTGCCGATTTGCTAATCGGCAATGCCGATGCCGCGATGAGTCTCGCCAAACAAATGGGACGCGACTGTTTCCAGTTTTATTCGTCCGATATGAACGAAAAACTGCGCGAACGTCTGGCACTTGAAAATGATTTGCGCGACGCGCTGGAAAAACGTGAATTCGTCTTATATTATCAACCGCAGCTCGATGTCAAAACACAGACGATAATGGGTGTCGAAGCCTTGATTCGCTGGAATCATCCGGCGCGCGGATTCGTTTCGCCGGGAGAATTTATTCCGGTCGTCGAAGACAGCGGTTTGATCGTGCCGATTGGTGAATGGGTTTTGCGAACCGCCTGCGCTCAACTTAAAGATTGGGAAATGCAGGGATTGCCGCCCGTGCGGATGGCGGTCAATCTGTCCGCCAGACAATTTCGCCAGCCGAATCTTTTCGAAATGGTTGAGAATATTCTGGAAGAAACCGGAATCGAACCGCATCTGCTCGAACTGGAAATCACCGAAGGCTTGCTGATGGAAAATATTGACGAAACCATCGAAGTTCTCGGTCGTCTGCGGAAACTCGGAGTGTTTGTTTCGCTCGATGATTTCGGCACGGGATATTCGAGTTTAAGCTACCTGCATCGTTTCCCGATTCACGCGCTCAAGATTGACCAGTCGTTCGTCCGGCGCATTAATCACCGCAGCGACGGCAACGGCGAAATCGCCGCGACGATTATAAATCTGGCGAGAAGCCTGAATTTATCAGTGATTGCCGAAGGGGTGGAAACCGAAGAACAATTCGGATTTCTCAAGGACAGAGATTGCGACTACGCGCAGGGCTTTCTCTTCAGCCGTCCCGTTCCTGCCAAAGAAATTTCCGAATTGTTCAAAACGAGCGATAAACTTGAATACGCTTTGGTTTGAAATTGATTGAGGCTGAGTTGGTAGGAGTGGGCGATTGGTTAAATATCACTTCAGCCAGCAAAAACAGCACCGATAATAGCTAAAAATTTCCGCCGACGGAGCGCAGACAAGCTGTCTGCGCTCCGTCGGCGGAAATTTTTTGTTTTCGTAACATTAAAACCACTAAAATAACGTGAGTTCGAGATAAGAAAAGACCCCAAAGATAAGATATAATTAGGTTTACCAAACATAAATACAAACCTAAGGAGTCTTTTCAATGGATAGATTAACAATTTTTTGCGAGGTTGACGATTTCTGCCGGATATTTGAAGCCAAACTCAATCAACAACTGCTCGCTGATGGAGATCGAAAAAGGATCAAGCCGAGCAAAATGTCGAAGTCGGAAGTGATGAGTATTATGATTCTTTTTCACGCGAGCGGTTTCCGTGATCTGAAAAGGTTTTATACGAAAATGGTTTGTCGGTATTGGCAGGAAGATTTTCGCAACCTGCTCAGTTATCACAGATTTGTCGAGTTGCAGAGAGATTCGCTGGTGTTGCTCGAAGCATTTATGCAGACGAGATTGGGCGAGTGTTCGGGAGTGTCGTTTGTGGACTCATCGAAGATGGCTGTGTGCAACAATTTACGGATCAATCAGAACAAGGTATTTGAAGGTGTAGCCAAGCGCGGCAAGACTTCAACGGGCTGGTTCGACGGTTTCAAGATACACTTGATCGTCAGTGATACGGGCGAGATTTTAGCGTGGCGGATCAGCTTGGGAAATGTTGATGACCGAAAGCCTGTCCCGAATATGACGAAGCGGTTGTGGGGCAAGCTGTTTGGAGATAAAGGCTATATCTCACAATCACTGACGGAGTTATTGGGAGAAGATAATGTGCAGCTGATAACGAAAGTTAAGAAGAATATGAAAAACAAATTTGTGAACTTTTTTGATAGATTGATGTTGAGAAAAAGAGCGATTGTTGAAACGATTTATGACCAATTGAAAAACATTTCGCAGATCGAACACACCAGGCATCGCTCGGTGTGGAACTTTTACACAAATGTTGTCGCCGGTTTGATCGCTTACACATATCAAGAAAAGAAACCAAATTTGCAGTTGAGACAAGACTTGGTTTTAGCCTAAGCTTATCTCGAACTGACGTTAATTATCGGGCTTATTGATACTTTTTGTGATTCTGGGCAAAAGTTTTCGGTATCCGATTGCCTAAATTTATCTAACTCTAAACTTTTATAAAAATTCTTCTCCGGTATAAAAGCCACATCAAAAAAAGCCACATCAAAATGTATGAGATTGAATAAATTAAAGAAGCGTTGTACGGAGCGGCGAGCGGCGCGAAAACGGTGTTGAAAATCCACTGTTGGACGCTGGTTTTCGCCCCGTCCGGCAGTTGCCAGGTAATGCTGTTCATAATTCGGGCGAAGATGCTCGAAAAAAAGTAGAGCGCGAGGGCGTTTGAACCGAAAATCAGGAACGGCTTCGTCCATTTTCGGTAATTTTTAATATCAATCAGCCAGAAGCAAACTCCGAAAAAACACAAGGCGAGTCCGGCGGTGAAAACGACATACGAACTCGTCCACAATGATTTGTTGATCGGAAACCAAAAATTCCAAACCCAGCCGATTACCGTCAAAACCGTGCCGAAAAAAAATATTGCGGCGACTTTTTCCAAATCATTACTTTTAGATTTGAGCCAGGTTCCCGTCAAAACTCCGGCGAGACACGTGGCGACCGCCGGAATCGTGCTGAAAATGCCTTCCGGGTCGAAGAATTTCGATGCTGAATACATATGATCTTGACCGATAATTAAACGGTCAATATAACCAGAAAAATTTCCTTCCGCGGTCAAATCGCCCGCCGCTAATGCGCCCGGAACAGGAACTAAAGTCATCATTAGCCAGTAAAAAATCAAACAGCCGACGGCGATGAGCGTTTGCTGTTTCCAGTTGGTGTGCAGAAAAATAATTGACGAAATGAGATAACAAACGGCAATTCTTTGCAGCACGCCGGGAAGTCGCAGATGCGCCAAATCGAAAAAAGGAAACGCCGACTGAAAAAGCCCGAGCGCGAAAATAATCGTCGCACGTCGAAATATTTTCAAATAGACATCTTTTTTAACGGCACTTTCTTCGATGCGGCGACCGAGCGCGAGCGCAATCGAGATGCCGACGATGAACAGGAAAAAAGGAAAAATCAAATCGGTCGGTGTCCAGCCGTTCCACGCGGCGTGTTCGAGCGGCGCGTAAACCGCCGCCCAATTTCCCGGATTATTGACCAGAACCATTCCCGCAATCGTGATGCCGCGGAAAACATCGAGCGCGATTAAACGGTTTGACGACTGATTATTTTCCACGCTCATAAATTTCCCTTATTCATTCAAAGCATCTGAAAAAATTATCTACCCGACGCTTTTTTATCGGCGGGCAGCGCAGCGGTGAATTTTCTGACCAAGCCGTCAACGCCCGTGATCGCGCCGCCGACGACGACGGCGAACGCGCCGCAGTCGAAGGCTCTTTTGACATCTTCCGCCGAACTCAGGCGACCTTCGCAGATGACCGGCACGGACAGTTCTTTCGAGAGTTTTTCGACCAGTTCAAAATCCGGTTTGACGATGTGTTTCGTGTCTTCCGTGTAACCGGAAAGCGTCGTGATTACCGCGTCGAAACCGATTTCGGCGGCGCGTAAACCTTCTTCAAAAGCGGCGACATCGGCGGCGAGCGGCTGATCGAATGTGCCGCGAATTTCTTTGACGATGTTTTCGATTTTTTCGTCGTTCGGACGCGCCCGAAAAGTTGCGTCGAGCGCGATTATATCCGCGCCAGCGTCAGCGATTTCACGCGCTGCGTCGAAAGTCGGCGTGATGTAAACCGCGCTTTGATCGGCGACGATTTTGTAAATGCCGAGAATGGGAATTGCCACTTTAGATTTAACGGCGGCAATGTTTTCCGGCGCGTCAATCCGCACGCCGACCGCGCCGTTTTGTTCGGCAGTTGCGGCGAAAGCGGCGATGATTTCCGGTTTGGCGAGTGGTGAACCGGCGGGAGCCTGACACGAAACGATCAGTCCGCCGCGCCATTTTTCAAGAATTTTATTCATTTCAGTTTGAGATTGTCTCCAAATTATTTAACAAATTTGCGCTGATTTCAATTTTCGCCGCTTTGTATGCCAGCAGCAGTGCGCCGATTGCCGGACCGAAACGCGGTTTGACGAATTCGGCGAACGGCGTTTTTTCAGCCAGCGAATTGACGAAATATTCGTTCGTCAATTGGGCGCGAAACATTCCGCCGACTCCGGCGACGGGAAAATTTTCGCGGAAATCCAGCTTTTCGGCAACGCGCGAAACGCTTTCGGTCAGCACTTCGACTCCGCGTAGAATTTCGCGGCGAATCGTCTGATTACCTTTTGCGGCGGCTTCGTGAGCGCGTTTCGCCAGACTTGCGATTTCGTCGCGCGAGATTTTCCCGTTGTAAAAATCGTCGGTGATTTCGCGGATTTCGGCGCGTTTGAAAAATTCTAAAACAATTTGCAGAATTTCGCTGTTTTCGATCAGTTTATCCTGTTCTTTAATCGCCAGCCGAATCATCTGCGCGGCGAGCCAAAAACCGCTGCCTTCGTCGGAAAACAAATATCCGAGTCCGCCGACGTGCGCCGTTTCGTCTTTTTCGTTCACGCCGAACACGACCGAACCCGTTCCGGCGATGACGACCACGCCGAATTTTCCCGCCGTCGCGCCGAATAACGCCGTCGGCGCGTCGTGTCCGACGACGAGATTTTCAGCCTTGAGAATCGCGCCGATAATTTCATCTTTGTAAATCGCGCCGCCCGTCATTCCGCAGTGCGCCGAAGCAAAAATAATCGCCTCAATCGCCGGCAAATTCGCACTTTTTAACGCCGCGCCGACCGAATCTTTAATCGCATTTTCAAGCCGCGCCCGCCCGCCCGGAATTTCGGCGTGATTCGACGCGCCGCCAAAACCACGCCCCAAAATAACGCCGTTTTCATCGGCGATAATCGCTTCAGTGTGGCTTTGCCCGCCGTCAATGCCCAGATAGATTTTGGATTTTTCCACCTTGTTTTATTTATCAAACCTCAGCGATTCCCGTTTAAGGATTCGGCGGATTGATGTAAATTACTTCGCTGCCATCGGTGCGCGTGGCGCGTCCCTGACCGATTGGTCCGAATAAATAATTATAAGTGTTCTGCGTAAATTCGACTGATTTGACCGTCAATCCTGCGGTGTCCTGAAAAGGCTGATTGCCGTTAGTTTTCAGCACCGAAGTCACGCCCCAACCGCCGCGCACGACGGTCGCGTTGGTCAGCTCGGTTAAAAGACCTTCGCGCCCTTTCTGGTCAATCGAATCAACCCGTTTATAAGTCGGCGAACCGCTGCTGAATCCGGCGACGGTCGCCGCGTAAACGGTTTGCTGAACGCCCGTCACCGTCAAACGAACTTCGCCGGTTTGCAGTTTTTTCAGTTCCATCATAAAAGTTTCGCCCGCGTAAAACTGCGAATCGTTCGCGCCGCCCGCCGTCGCAATCGTGTGATAACCGCTGTTCGTCGAAACATCTGACGAACGAAAAAACGGTCGAAAAGCGAAATTCGGACGCAGCGTCAGCGAACCGATAACGACTATACCGCTCGCCGTCGGAGCGAAAACCGTTCCGGTCGCCATGATGTTGCCCTGCAAATTTTCCACCAGATATTGCGAACCGCTCGGCACGATAGCGTATTGATCGGTGCGGCTCGAAGCGTCCGCGTCGGTCGTCCACGTCGCCCGCGCCGCCGATTCGCCCGCGACAATAGCAAAAACGCGATTCCAGGCGATTCCGGCGTCAACTTCGATATTATTGCTTCTGCCGCCCATATAAATGCTCGGACGATCTTTTGAGCCGGTGCGGTAATCGTTCATTTCCGCCAAACTGTAACCCGCGATTCCGTCGGTTTCCTGAATAAAATAGCGATTCGCGTCTTCGGCAAATTCCGGGATTTTTCCATCGCGGCTGTAAATGCCGAGATTTGTTGAAGATGCGGGCATAATCACTTTCCGGTAATACGCGCCGATTTCGTTTGACTGCCCGTCAATCACTTGAAAAGCGGGCGCAATCGGCACGCCCGGCGTTTGCGCGTCGGCGATGCCGCACAAAGAAATTAAAAGAAAAGCGACGATCAAAAACCGATTCATAATTTTTTTCTCCTGTCTGAAATTTTAAATCACCCCTTATTTTCCTCTCTGTCATTATTTTTCGTGAATTCTTTCGCAAAATTCACGGCAAACGATTCTTCCGTTTTTCTGTCAAAATTGTATTCCGCCGCGAAAAAATGTCCGAGTTCGTGGGCGATAATTTCGCGTTCGGAGTGTTTTTCGTCGTCCAAAGCTCGCCGGTTGACGCAGATCGTGCGCGTTTTTCGGTCGAATTCGCCGATGGTTGACGGATGCCAGTTTTCATAAATTATACGCACGTTCGATTTTTCGGCGATGATAAAAACATCATTCGTGCCGAATTTTTCGATGATTTTTCGCGCTTTTTCCGCCGCCGTCATTTGTTCTCCGTCGCAAAACGATGCGGATCGCCGTCCGCCAAATCCAGATTTTCGCGCCATTCGAGTTCAAAACCTTTTTTGATTAATTCTCTCTGAAAATCGCGCAAAAACTGCGAATTATTTCGCACCTGTTTCGGCGACAAATCGTTTCGCAGACAATAATTTATCAGATTTCCCGCCGCTTCGCCGATGTTCCATTCAATCGGATGCAGGCGATAACAGCCGTTCGTGATGTGCGTCGTGCCGATGTTTTTGCACGCCGCGAGCAGATTTTCCGTGCGCTTCGGAATCAACGCGCCGAGCGGAATCTGAAACGGCAGAGCTTCGACATCAACGTAATTATCGCCGCGAGTCGTCGGGTGCAGATCAATGCGGTAAAAGCCGATGCCGACCGAATCGGCAAACATTTCGGCGTGTATTTTATTCGGGCGCGATTCGGCGGAAACGTGCTGTTCGAGGATCGTAAATTCGGCTTTGATGCGGCGCGATTCGCGGACATACGGCATTTTCGCCAAACCGTCGTGCGTTTCGACGACATCGGCGCGCAGTTTCAAACCCTTAAAACCGAGTTCGGTTTGCAGATAATACAAAAATGACAAACTCAATTTCTTCGCTTCGTCAATAATTTCCTGTTTTTCGTCATAGTTTGCCGCATTCGCCAAATCGCCGAGCAGATAATCAATCTGCGGGTAATTAACCAGCGTGATGTCGGAATCAAACGCGCCTTTTTGAAAATTTTTCGCGTGTAAAATCCGGCGATAAGTCCACAAACCGGCAAAAGCCGTGTTCGGTTCGCGGTTCGGCTGAAAATTATAATCAACGGGTTCTAAAGTTCGCGGACTCAAACCCGTTAAACTCAATAATTTACCGCTCCACGCCGGAGTTAAATCCGGCACGAATTCGCGCCAGAAATTATATCCGTTTGGTCGCGCAATCGTGTGATCTTCGCCCGCGTGATAACTCATCGCAAAGCAGAGGGAAAACGCCTGCGAGTTTTTCGGATCGGCAATTTCTTTCGCGTTCGGCTCATTCGTTTCGGCTTTGCTTTCCGAACCCGTGACGAATTCCGTTTCAGTCAAAGGCAAAAGTTCGCCGAGTTCGGTCGCGTCAACGAAGTATTTCGCCGAGATTTTCAACTGCTCTCTGCTTCGCAAATTTTCGAGCGTCACGCTTTCGATTTTATCCGCCGAATTTTCAGCCGCAACGGGAAAATGTTCGCGCAAAATTCGCAGATTGCCGCGTTCGACGAACGGTTTCAGATAAGATTCGATGACGCTCAAAAATGCTTTCGGTTCGGCGCACAACGGCGAAACCCAGCCGTCGCCGGGATTCAAAATCGGATTATTTCGCGCCGTTTCGGTCAGCGGATAATTGCTGCGGTAATAATCGCGCACGTCGGCGCGGAATTTTCGATACGATTTTGTGCAGCCGAATTCTTCGATCCAGCCGTGTTCGTCCGGCGGTGTCGCCTGCGACGTAAATTGCCCGCCGAGCCAATCAGATTCTTCGGTCAAAATCACCTGCAAACCGTTTTCACACGCCGCGAGTGCCGCCGCGCATCCGCCCACGCCGCCGCCGATGATTAATAAATCAGTTTGTAATTTCTCGATTTCCATTTTCGACTTTCAGAAAATTATTAATCGCCGATTGACGCGGATGAACGCGGATAAGAAAATTTGATAAAAATAATTTCGTGTCATTTCGTGTTTGTCTGTGACTAAAAAATGCTTTAAAAATCTGCGTTTATCCGCGTTCATCGGCGGTTAATTTTCCTCTTTTTCTATCGCGGCGAAGCGATAATGACGATTTTTTCGTCCGCCGCTAAATTTTCCAGTTCCGTCTGCGCGAGCGCGGAAACCTGTTCGAGTTCGGCGAGTCCCGAAAGATTGACGAGGCGCGCGCCGACCAGTAAATGAATGTCGGGCAGAGCGCGTCCGGCATCGCCGAAATCGGTTAATTTGCTGATGATCGTCTCCAAATCGCCGCCGACGTTTTCGACGATTGACGGCTGAATTTCCGCGTTTCCGCGCTGCAATCTGACCACGCCGGTTTTATCTACAACGCGCACGGCGAGCCGTTTGTTTGTGAATAATCCGAAGAAAGTTTTCGATGTAAATTCGCGGGCGAAAACGTAAAATCCGGCGGTTTCGGCGGCTAATTCGACCGCGCTTTCGTCAATTTTCAGCGACCGCGCGGCGGCGGATTTCGCGCCGTCAAAACCGTTTATCAGTGCCGCGCCGTCGTCTTTTTTTAATTCCGTTGTGCCGAAAGCGGTTGCGCGGACGATGCTTCGGCGCGTGTCAACTTCGATCTGCACTTCGACCGATTCGGGAACCGCGCCGATTTTGACGACCGCTTCGCTCGCTTCGCGGCGCACCTGCAAAATTTGTTCGGCGGTCGGGTTCGTGATATTGCGCTCAATCGTGTCGCGCACCATCGCCAATGCCACTCCAATTGTCGAAATAACTTCGGCTTTTTTCGCCAAACGCGCGGGCAGATTCATCAACGCTCCGGTGAACGGAATCAACGAAGCCGCGCCGCCGCCGCCGCCGATCAATTCGACGGTTTGACGGTCGAGATTATATTCGACGATCAATTCTTCGATTTGTTTTTCGACTTTTCGACACGAAATTTCCAGAACTTTTCGCGCCGCATCTTCGACCGATAAATTGATTTTTTCCGCCAGCGGTTTGAACGCCAGTTTTGCAGCTTCAGCGTTGCCTTTCGCAAAAGCGTCGTCGGGAATAATGCCCAAAACATTCGCCGCGCACGTTGGCGTGAGCGAATATTTTTCGCCGTTCGCGCATTCAATCGCCGTGTAATCGTCGGTGTCGTGTTCCGTCGGGCGCAAATGGATAAGTCTAGCGTTCGCAAAGATTTCCGGCGATTGAAAACTCGCGTAATGCAAACCCGCGATGTGCGCCGAACGCGAACCGACATCAACGATTTCGCCATTTTTTTCCCGAATCATCGAGCCGCCCGCAATCGCTAAAGTTCGCACATCCAGAGTATTCAAATAAGTTCGATGTCCGCCGACGCGAGCCGCTTTGGTCTGCGGCGAACCGTCACGGATAACGGAAATGTCCGCCGATGTGCCGCCGACTTCGATGAAAATTCCGTCGGAAATTTTCTCATACATCAACGCGCCCGCAATCCCGGCTGCCGGACCCGAAAGCATCGTCATAATCGGTCGGCGATGGACTTCTTCGACCGACATCACGCCGCCGTCCGAACGCATAATCATCAGCGGCGCGGTGATTCCGGCGCGTTTGACGCATTCGTCGGTCATCGTCGCCGTGTGAATCATTTTCGGCAGAATCGCGCCGTTCAAAACCGCCGTTCGCGTGCGCGTCCGCAAACCGTAAAGCGTCGAAACTTCGTGTCCGCTCGTCGCCAGCAAACCTTTTTGACGCGCCAGATTCGCAATTTTATTTTCGTTTTCATTCTTATCAACGCCGAACGCTTCGGAGACGGCGACGACTTCCGCACCGTTCGCGCGAAAATTTTCGATGATCGCGTCAATCGTTTTTTCGTCGTAATTTTTGCTCGAAACGAATTCGTGCTGCGGTTTCAAAAAACGATTCGGCGCGAGTTCAATCGGCGGAATGCGCGTGTCAATTTTCGCCTTCAAACCTTCCAAACCGCTGCCCAAACCGATCACGCCGACGTTTGCGACATCGCCTTCGAGCAGAGCGTTCGTCGCCTGTGTCGTCGAATGGGCGATAAAAATCACGTCGTCCGGCGAAATTTCTAATTCATTTAAAACTCTTTCAATCGCATTGATAATGCCGAGCGCAACGCCTTCATTCGCGCTGTGCGTCGTCGGAACTTTCAACTGCGAAATCACTTCGCGCGAATCGTTATCAACGACGACGACATCGGTAAACGTGCCGCCAACGTCAATACCGATGCGGACTTTACGATTTTGAATTTTAGATGTCGGATTTTGGATTTTCACTTTTTTTAGGAATTTTTAGCCACAGATTGACACAGATAAACACGGATTTTTAAAGCAGGATTAAAAATGACTGAAGCAAATAACTTCTTAAAATCAATAAAATCTTCTTTTTATCTGTGTTCATCTGTGAAAATCTGTGGCTAAAAAATTCTTCCTATTTAATAATTCCCGCGCCGATTTGAAATAAATTCGGGATGTTAATTGGCAATTTTCCCTGAAACGGAACTTCGCCGAACATCGTTTTGACCGCCGCCGTTTGCGCGACATCTTCGATGGCGTAGGTGACGACGTAATTTTTCGCTTCGGGAAACTGGCGAATCATATACGGATTGCCGAATGCAATGACAGCGGCTTTTGCGCCTTTTGCGGCGATGATTGTTTTGACAAACGCGACCTGATTTTCGGGCAGCGCGACCGTGCCTTTCGCCGCCGCGCGTTTGACGAACGGCGCGAGAATTATTTGATCGAAATTTGCCGCGTCGTTCAAAATTTTCGCGTATTCTTCGCCGGTCGAGCGCGGATCGAGTTTGGCAAATTTCGCGTTCGGATAGCGTTTTTGCACTTCGGGAACGAACGTCGCGCCTTCGGTTGCGTCATCGTCCGCCGCGATGACGACGAACAAAGTTTTCGGCAAAATTTGTTTTGAAACGGGAAAAATCGCGCCTTCGTTTCGCAAAAGCGTGATTGATTTTTCCGCCGTTCGATTCGCTTCGGCGACGTTTTCCGGCTGTTCGATCAGCGAATTGACTTTCGCCAAATCAACGAACCGATTTTTCGTTAAACCCAAGCGATATTTCGCGCTTAGAAGTCGGCGAACCGATTCGTCAAGGCGATTTTCGGTCAGTTCGCCGCTTTTGACCGCCGCTTCGACCGCGCTGATCGCCTGGTCAATGTCGGGCGGAAACAAAACCAAATCCGCGCCCGCTTTAATCGCCATCACCGCGCTCGCGCCGTTCGGATAATTTTTCGTGATCGCGCCCATTTCCATCGAATCGGTCGTGATAATGCCGTCGAATTTCAAATCTTTTCGCAAAATATCCGTCGAAATTTTCGGATTCAGCGACGCGGGCAGATTGTCGCCCGTCACCTGCGGCACGGCGAGATGCGCCGTCATTACCGAATCAACACCCGATAAAATCGCGGTTTTGAACGGCACGAGTTCGACCGCATTTAATTCCTTCGCGTCCGCCGGAATCGTCGAAAGTCCGATGTGCGAATCGGTCGCCGTGTCGCCGTGACCGGGAAAATGTTTGAGCGTGGCGAGACAATTCGCTTCACGCACGCCGCGCACTTCCGCCGCCACAAATTCGCCGACTTTCGCGGGATTCGCGCCGAAACTTCGGATGTTAATCACCGGATTATCAGGATTATTATTGACATCGGCGACCGGCGCGAACAGCCAGTTCGCGCCAATCGCGCGCATTTCCTCGCAGATAATTTTGCCCTGCCGGTAAATCGCCTCAACGTCGCCCGCCGCCGCCACGCCCATATTCGTCGTAAAAGGCGTTCCGGTGCGGGTCTGCATCCGAAGCCCGCGTTCGTAATCGGCGGAAAAAAACAGCGGCAGTTTGGAAAGTTTCTGCGCTTCATTCGTGATCGCAGCGATGGAATTGGCTTCGCCGCGAAACAAAGTGAATCCGCCGACGTTCAATTTTTCGATGCGCCGCTTGGTTTCGACAAATTTCTCGTCGTTGAAATTCATAAATTCCGCGTTCAAAGCCATCATCATCATCTGCCCGATTTTCTCGCGCAGAGTCATTGATTTCAAAGTTTTTTCAACCCAAATTTGACCCGCGCTATCAGATTTCGCAGTTTGAGCGAACGCCAATTGCTGGCTGATTAAAACGATGAGCGTCAAACTAACCGCAGATTTACGCAGATAAACGCAGATAGGAGTAAGACTTTTGATTGAAAATAAATTTTCTAACTTTTTCATATTTTTATAAATCCGCGTTTATCCGCGTTTATCTGCGGTTAATTTTCATAGAATTTTCAATTAAAAATTTCCTTCTTTTCCTTCGCGTCCTGTTCGCGCTCCTTTGATGATTTTATTTGCAGACCGTCGCCGATTTTGAAAAAGTCCGGCAGCGCGACGGGCGATTTTCCGCTGATCGCGGTTTCGCCGAAAATGGCGCGAACTCCGGCGGTTTGCGCGACATCTTCGACCGCCCACGCCGCCAGATAACTTTTCGCCTGCGGAAATTGCTGCAATAAATAGGGCGAACCGAACGCGATGACCGCCGTTTTTTGATTGGCGGAAATCGCCCGCCGCACGAATTCGGCTTCTTCGTCGGGCAGCGCGACCGTGCCTTTGAGCGCGGCGCGTTTGACGAATGCGCCGACGACGACGGTTTCGGCTGATTTCACGTCGCTCAAAAGCTGCGCGTATTCGGCGGAAGTCGTGCGTTTGTCAACTTTAACGACGCGCGCCGTTTTGACGCGCTGTTCAATCGCGGCTTTGAAAACCGCGCCCTGATCGGCATCGTCGTCGCCCGCCGCGATGATGAATAACGTCTTTTCCGCCTGCTGCAAATCGAGCGGCAAAACCTTGTTTTCGTTTCGCAAAAGCGTCATCGAACGCTCGGCTAAATCGTTGGCGAATTTGACGTTTTCCGGTTTTTCGACGAGTTTGGAAACCTGATTTAAATCAACCGCGTGATTGCCGATCAAACCGATGCGATATTTGACTTTCAAAAGACGGCGCACGGAATCGTCAATTTGCGTTTCGGGAATTTCGCCTTTTTTGACCGCCGTTTCGAGCGCGTCAATCGTCTCTTTCACATTCGGCGGCAGTAGCGCGATGTCCGCGCCCGCTTTGATCGCTGCAACCGCGCCGTCAGTGCCTTTGTAATTTTTGACAATCGCGCCCATTCCGAGCGAATCGGTCGTGATAATTCCGTCAAATTTTAGTTCGCCGCGAATCAAATCGCGGTTGATTTTCGGATTCAAAGACGCGGGAATGTCGTCGCCCGTAATCTGCGGCAGAGCGATGTGCGCCGTCATAAACGAGTCCAATCCCGCCGCAATCGCGGCACGAAACGGCGCGAGTTCGACGGCTTCAAAACGGGCGCGATTGATATTAATCGTCGGCGTGTTAATGTGCGAATCCTGCGGCGTGTCGCCGTGACCGGGAAAATGTTTGGCGGTCGAAATCACGCCGCCTTCCCGCAATCCGCGCACTTCCGCCGCGACGAATTTGGACACCGTTTCAGGATTTTCGCCGTAACTGCGGACGTTGACCATCGAATTCGCCGGATTATTCAAAACGTCGGAAACCGGACCGTAAAGCCAATTGATGCCGATGGCTTTCATCTCTTCGGCAATGATTTGCCCTTTGCGAAATGCGTCCTGCGGATTGCCCGCCGCCGCGATTCCCATATTGTGCGTGAAAGATGTTCCGCTGCGAATCTGCATCGGCAGACCGCGTTCAAAATCCGCCGCCATAAACAGCGGAACTTTGGAAATCGCCTGCATTTCATTGGTCAAAGCCGCCAATTCGAGCGCGTCGCCGCGATAAAAAACGAAGCCGCCGACTTTGTTTTCGACGATTTGTTTACGAACTTCCGCAAACTTTTCGCCGTTGACATTTTTATAATCGCCCAAAACTCCGGTCACGATCATCTGCCCGATTTTCTCGCGCAGCGTCATTGATTTCAAAGTTTTTTCAACCCAAACATCACTGGCGCGATCAATTTTCGTCTGCGCGAAAATCGTTTGCTGACCGATGAAAATAAACAGCGTCAATAAAATAAACAGCTTTTTCATAAAATCACTAATTCAGTTTTTAACCGCAGATGGACGCAGACGAACGCAGATAAAAGAAATTTTGATAAAAATAATTTCGTCTCATTTCGTGTTTGTTCGTGGCTGAATATTAATTTAAAAATCTGCGTTTATCTGCGTCCATCGGCGGTTAATTTAATTCTTCGGCGTGCCGAAAATATCAATTTTTTCCGCACCTTTTTTGTCGTCAATCGTCGTCACGACGATGTGTTTTTCGTCGCTGCAACGCATATCGGTAAAGCGCGTTTTGTCCATCGGAATTTGTTTCGCGTCCGCGCCCGCGCCGCGCAGTAAAAAAGTGTTTGTCCATTCCGCGCCGACGATGTTTGCCGTCGTTTTTTGGACGGGTTTGCCTTCGTTGTGAACCTGGTCTATCGCGTTGACGCGTTTGAATTGGCGCGGAATGTTCGGCACAAAACCTTCGGCATCGAAATCGGTCTGGAAAGTTTTGTCTTTGCCGTTGGAAATCACGAGCCGCAGTTTTTTCGGCGCGACGATGAAAATCGCCATCTGCACGGTTTCGCCCGGATAGAAATAATATTCCTTTTGCGCGGGCGCGGCGTTCCAGGTTTTCGTGCGCCAGAACGGGCGAAAAGCGTTGCGCCGCGGGCTTTTTAAGCCGTTTTCGTCGGTCGTAAATTCCCACGTCAAACCCGCGTCAACTTCGTAATTGCCGCCCGCGTTGCCGCCCATATAAACCGAAAAATTGTCGAGCGGCTGTTTCGTGTCCGCGCCGAGCCGATTTTCGTCAACCGTCGGCGTTCCCAATTTGACCATTCCGCCGATGCCCGTCCAACTGTCGAAACTCGAAACCACTTTGCGGTAATACGCGCCGGGAAAACACGGCAATTGCGCGGCGGGCGCGATTTCTTCGCCCGCTTTCAAACTCGATTTTCCCGCGCCGCCGAAACCTGCCAAATCGCCCGAAATTTTCACTTCATCGCCCGTTTTGAAATTCGCCAAAATCCATTTTCGCGCCGCGCCCTGTGCGCTGAAAACAAAGCCTTTATTGTCAACCGCAATCGCGCCCGGATCGGGTTTGTTCTGCTGATAAACCGCGCCCGCGCGGTCATTTATCACGGCGATTTTGCCGTCTGTAACGTAAACGTCAACGCCGTTTTTGAACGTCGGATTTTTTTTGTAAAACTCCGGCGTGTAAACGACGATTTCCTCGTCTTTGCGCTGGCGGTCTTTGCCGGAAATTTGAAAAGTCAACCCGTTCGGCGCGACGATCTGCGATTTATTCTGCGCGAAAATCGCGGTTGCGGAAAATAAAAAAACCAACAAAATTAAACTTTTAGAAGTCATAAAATTTTTTGACCGCAGATAAACGCAGATTTATAAAAAATTCATCCGGCTTTTTCTTATCCGCGTTTATCTGCGTCCATCGGCGGTTGATTATCTCCTCATTTCAAAAACAAAATCGCGCCGACGATCAACCCGACGAAGCAAATTAAAATCATCGTTAAAATCGTGGATTTCGTTAATTCTTCGACGCGAACGCCGGTGTAATTGGCGACCCAGACGTTGTGCGTGTTGGTCGGATCGCAGACGTTTTGGAGTTGGACAATTGCCATCGCCGCCGCTAAAACCGCGATTGCCGGAATCACGCCCGCGCCCGCGAGCAACGCGAAAAATCCCGCGCCCAGTCCGAACAGATTGAACGGTCCGCGATAGAGCGCGAGCGGCGACAGGATGCCGAAAAATAAAACGTAAGTCCACGCGCTTTGGATCGGCAGATTTTTAATCAGCGGTTCGAGCGCGATTTTGACCGCCTGAAGCTGAAGCGCGTTAATCAGCATCCCGATTCCCATCATCAAAATCGCGGCGGGCGCGCCGTCTTCGAGTCCGCGAATCAGCGACGAAGTTAAAATCTGAATCAGGCGTTTCGGCTGCGAAACTAACGTCCCGAAAATCGAACCGGCGAGAAATGACGGCACTTCCTTCCAGCCGTAACCGTTAAATCCGAAATATAAAACGAGCGGAATTAAAGGTGTAATAAACGAAATTAAAGGCGCGTTTTTGCCGTCAATTTGTTCGGTCAATTCTTCCTTCGTCGCCGCCGACATCAGCGCGAGTTCGGGCGCACGCTTTGCCGCGACGACGGTGTAAATAATTGTCCCGACGACCATCACGGCGAGCATCAACAGTTGAAAACGCACGATTTCCGGCGGCAGCGGCGCGTTTTCGGCGATGCCCAGAATGTCTCGATAAAAACGAATCAGCGAGATGTTGAAAATAAATCCGGTCGCAAACGCGAGCAGAAAAAATGTTCCGGCAAGTTTTCGCGGGATTCCCAAGCTCATCATAATCGGCAAAACCAAAGAACCGACCATAATAATCGCGCCGAGTCCGGTCAGCGAAGTAAAAAGAACCGCCGTCACGAACATCAGACCGAACGCGACGACCAGCGGTTTGTCGCCGCCGAATTCCGCCGCGCGTTTGATAATTCCTTCGGCGATGCCCGTCTGCATCATCACGCGACCGAGCATCGCGCCCGCGAAAACCGCGATATACGCCGAAGCCAGCTTAATCGAACCGGCGGAAATAATGTCGTTTAAGATGACCGAAAAAGGTGTGCCGACCGCCGCCGCGATCAAAATAGCCATCGTCGGAATGGCGATCAGCGCGGGAACTTTGCGCGTAAACATCAGCGCGGCAAAGACGATGAAAATGATTAAAATTAAAATTGCCGACATCAATTTAAAGGATAAAGGATGAAGGATGAAATTAAACCGCTCGATTTAATTTCACCCTACGTCCCTGTCTTTCTATTTTGTTTAGAACGTGAATCGTCCGACGAGTTGGATGATGCGCGGACGATTGCCCTGCGTCGTGATAATACCGAACGTATTGCTGCCGACCTGCGTTCCCGGCGTTCCGAAAACGACCCAGTTAAAGGCGTTCAGGAACTCGCCGCGAATCTGAATTTTTTGTTTGCCTTCATTGAAATTGATATTTTTAATGATAGACAAATCAACGTTTTTGTAATTGTCGCGGCGAATATTATTGTAAGTTCGCGCGGCGTTGCCGTATTCAAAAAGCGCGTCGCTCGGCGCGGAAAACGCCGCCGGATTGAAGATTGACTGATTGTTGCGGACGAGTTCGCCGAGGTTGTCGTAACGCGGCTGAACTCCGGCGACGATATTCGGACGACGCTGTGAATTGCCGACCGTCGTCAAAACGCTGCCGCCGCCCGGAAATGCCGTGGCATTGGTGATCGTCAGCGGCGCGCCGGTTTGATACACGCCCGTGCCGGAAACCTGCCAGCCGCTCAAAAACGCGTTGGTTACGCCGCTCCAGTTTTTGCCGAACATTTTGCCGTTGCCGAACGGCAATTCGTAAGTCGCGCTCGCTGTAATGCGATGCGGAACGTCGAGCGTCGAATATGAATATTCTTCGTCGAAATTAAACACGTCTTCGGCGTTCGTCGGATCGGTAAATGATGCGCCGTTGCCGACTCCGCCCGTGTCGAGCAATTTGGAAAAAGTGTAATTGACGAGTGCCGACCAGCCTTTGCTGAAGCGTTTTTGCAGATTGACCTGCAAAGCGTTGTAATCGCTTCTGCCGATTTGCGGGCGCGAGTTGGTGACGGTCGTGTATTGCGGAAAACGACGCAGCAACTGGGCGCGGGGAATCGTCGCGCCGGTAATCTGTGTGCTGATCGGTGTCGCCGCCGAATTTAATCCGGCGAATGGATTTGCCACGCCGTAAGCCAAAAATGCGGCGACCGTCGCGCAGGCGGCTGTTCCGCAGGTATTCGGATCGGTGTAATGCGTTCGGGCGTAAGATAAAGCATCCGGCGAAAGCTGGTTCAGATTGATGTCGCGCGACGGCAGATTTCTGCCGCGACTGCCGACATACGCGATGTCCACGACCAAATTTTTTCGCAGTTCGCGCTGAAGCACGAGATTAAACATCATATTATACGGATTCTCACGCACCGGTTCAACCGCGCCGGCGACCGTGTTGCCGAGCCGCGTATAAGCTCCCTGCGTGTTGCCGACTGCGCCCTGCAATCCGGCGATTCTGAACGGATCGTTCAGGAAGATAGTGTTGGCTGTCACCTGCGCCGTGTCGAGTCCGGTTTGCGATTGCGTGTTCGTAAAATTAACGCCGACCGCCGTCACCGCTTCGAGCGAAATCGGCAGGTAAAACATTCCGACACCACCGCGCAGAGTCGTTTTGTTGTCGTAACTGTAAGCGAAACCGATGCGCGGGGCAAAACGGTCTTTGTTGGTTTTGCTCTGCGGCGAGTCGTCGGGAAATGAAATCGAGCCGGTCAGATTTCTGATTCCCGGATTGATCGCGGCGACTGCCGGATCGAGATTCGTTAAATTAAGTTTGCCCTGCAAAACCGAAGCTGCATCAGGATCAAAAGTCGTAATTTGATTTTGCGGGCTTGCCGTCGGCGTTTCAAAATCCCAGCGCAAACCGAGATTCAGCGTTAAATTGCGGCGAATTTTCCAGTCGTCCTGAATGTATCCTGCGCCGTAATGATGATAAATCGTAATCGGTTTGACAACTTCCTGTGTAATTCCCGAAGGAATTCCGAGCAGAAACGAAGCGAACGAAGAACCCGTTGATTCGGTCAAGGAACCGGCGGCAAGCGCAGGCGTTGGTCCGCGCGTGGCGAAACGATTAAATGAAAAACTGCCGTCGGGCGTTAAAAATTGAAACGGATAAAATTTGTAAAGCCTGTATTCCGCGCCGAGCCGGAAAGTGTGTGAACCGCGCACATAAGTCACCGAATCGGACAAATTATGCGTATCGCGCGCCTGATCGTTGCCCGAACCGCCAATAAAACCGCTCGTGATTTCGCCCGCCGGAGTCGTGCCTTCGGCTCCGCCGCCGATGGTAAAAGTCGGGAACAGCAAAACCGGCGCATTTGCCGCTAAAGATGACGGGAAACCGAGCGATGTCGGATTAAATCCGAAACTCGACGGTCCCTGCAAAGCCGCCGCTCGCGTAAATCCGTAACGGAAATTATTAATTAAAGTCGGCGTGATGCTGTAAACGTGATTAAACGTCGTATTGCTGAAGCGGTCGGTTACGGTTGAAACCGCCGTCGCCGATGTGCCGAAAAAGTTGGGCGGCGCGGTGGTTCTTTTCTCGTAGCTGAAACGCACGAAGAAACTCTGCCGCTCGGAAACCGTGTGGTCAACCCGCGCGGCGAAAATGTTGCGGTCAAATTCCGACGTTCCCGAATACAGAAAATTGTTGATTAAACCCGGCTGATTCGGCAGCGGCAAGTATTGTAGAAAAGCCAAAGCCACCGGATCAAGACACGCTGTCGTGCGCGTTCCGGTTGCCGGACAAGTCGGCAGCCCGCTCAGATTATTGTTGGCAAACGCCTGTCTTTTGCCGTCGACCAACGCGCCGAACGGATTATAAAGCTGACCGAACAGCGCGGGTGTGCCGTCGGCGTTCGTCTGTCCGGTGCGAACCGCGCCCGTTAAAAGTTCGCCGAAATCACCGTTTCGCATCCGCGCCGTCGGCAAAGTCAGTGTCCGCGTGTATGGATTTTGTTCGCGCCTGGCTTCATAGTTGGCGAAGAAAAAAGTTTTGCCAAGCTGCCGCGCGAAACCGCCGGGCGTACCTTCGCCGAAATTCGGAACATAAATCGGACCTCCGATGGCACCGCCGAATTGATGCTTGATCTGGTCGTTGATGCGCGCCTGACTTAAACGATTTCGCTGAAAACCGTTGGCGTTCAAGTTGCCGTCCTGAAAATACTCATAAAGCGCGCCGTGAAATTTGCGCGTTCCGGCGCGCGAAGCAATGGTTACAATGCCGCCGCCCGTGCGTCCATATTCGGCGGGCGCGACCCCGGAAATTACTTTGAATTCGCGCACCGCGTCCTGCGGCGGCGAAATCGTCACGCCGTTAAAATCGCCGATGGTATTTGTTACGCCGTCGAGCAAAACATCGTTGGTCGAAGCGCGTCCGCCGTTAATGGCAAAGTTTGAATCGAAAAAGTTGCGGTTCGCCGACGAGCCAATCGCGCTGTTTGGATTTCCTAAAGCGACGTTGGTATCAATCGTTCCCGGAACGAGATTGACGAAGGAAAAAATGTTGCGTTCTGACGACGGCAAATCTTCGATCAGTTTCTGCTCGACCGTCGTTTCCAAATTGGAAGTTTCTGTTTGCAGAATCGGTGTTTGGTTTCCTTCAACCTGCACCGTCGCCGATTCAGCCGTTACGCCGAGCGCGATGTCAATGCCCGCCGTCTGCGCGACTTCGAGCCGGATATTTTCCCGTGTTGTCTGCGCGAAGCCGGTTTTGTTGACGGAAATATTATAAGTTCCCGGCTGCAAAAAAGTTATCGTGTAATTTCCCGTGTCGCCGGTTGTCGCGTTTTTGACAAGCCCGGTGTCAACGGAAGTCGCCGTGACGGTCGCGCCCGGAACCGCCGCGCCGTTCGGGTCGCTGATCGTTCCCGAGATGGTCGCCGTAATCTGCTGCGCCGCGATTGATGCCGGAAAAAGCGCGCATCCAAAGGCGATGACAATCATTAAATAAGCGATTTTTTTCAAACAATTCATAAAGTGATCCTCGAAAATAAAATTTTAATAAGCTGCCGGATTTTCGCCGCTTTCCAACTTGTCGGAAAGTTTTTCAGATGCGGACGAATTTTATATAACTTAGAAGTGGACTAGACCACTAACTTGTAACAGAAATTTAAAATCATTGTCAAATGAAAATGCGATGATTTTATAAAAATGCACCAAATGTTTGACAATAACCGTCGTTTGATTCTATTTTGGATAAGTTGATTTACGATTAATGGTCTAGTCCAACACAGGCAAAAAAAATGCAGCAAACTTTACAACGCGACGGAACCATACCTCTGCACGCGCAAATCGCCGAAGCTCTGCGAATTCAGATTCAGAACGATGAATTCAAGGAAAAGGAAAATCTTCCGTCCGAGCGTGAACTCGCCGAGCAATATCACGTCAGCCGAATGACCGTCCGGCAGGCACTGCAAAAACTGCGGCTCGAAGGTTTGATTTATCACGAGCGCGGGGTCGGAACTTTCGTCAACAACCGGAAAATTGACGTTCACACGCGCAATTTGAACGGCTTTTCCGAAGAGATGATCTCGCTCGGACTCGTGCCGAGTTCGCGCGTTTTAACCTTGCAGAGAGAATTGGCGACAGATGAGGTGAAAGACAATCTGCGGCTCGGCGCGGGCGCGGAAGTCGTGCATTTGGAACGTTTACGGTTGGCGGATGGCGAAGCGATGGCGTTCGAGCAGACTTTTTTACCGGCTTATTTGTTTCCGAAACTCGAAGAATTCGATTTGACGAAAAATTCGCTGTATCGGGTTTTAACCGAAAATTACGATTTGGCAATGCACCACGCCGAAGAAATTCTCGAAGCGAAGGCGGCGACGCGGTTCGTCGCGCAGCAGTTGGGCATTCGCGCGGGCGCGCCGGTTCTCGTCGTCCACCGCGTCGTCTTCAGCGAATCGAATCAGCCGATTGAATCGGCACACACGACTTACCGCGCCGACCGGTACCGCGCGACGTTTTATCTGTCGAAAAATATCTGAAATGAAAATTAAAATAACCTGTTTACTCGTGCTTTTTTCGTGCTTTTTGACGGCGCAGATGTTCGCGCAAACCGCGTCGCCGCTGCCGACGAAAATTCTGCTGATTCCGCTCGACGACCGTCCGCCGTGTTTGCAGTTTCCGCTGCGAATGGGTTTGATCGGCGACGCGCAAATCGTTGCCCCGCCCGTTGAATTGCTGGGAAAATTCACCGAACCCGGCAAATCCGACCGGATTATCGAATGGATCAAACAGCAGGATTTGAAATCGTTCGACGCGGCGATTATTTCCGTTGATATGCTCGCTTACGGCGGACTCGTGGCGATGCGCGTTCACGACACGGACGACCAAACCGCGCTCAAAAGGCTCGCGTTTCTCAAAGAAATGCGAATGCTCGCGCCGCAGTTGAAAATTTACGGATCGAGCGTGATTATGCGGCTCGCGCCGACCGGCACGGGCGCGAACGAAGCATATCGGGCGAATTTGGCGCAATGGGCGGAAATTTCGGTTGATCCGAATTCAAAAACGGAAACCGCCGCGCTCAAAGCGAAAATTCCCGCCGCAGCGTTGGCGGATTACAAAGCCGCGCGCGTCCGCGATTTGCAAATCAATCGCGCAACTGTTGATTTGGTTAAAGATAAGACGATTGATTATTTGATTTTGTCGCAGGACGACGCGAAACCGAAAGGCATTCACGTCGCCGACCGCGAAAATTTAATCGCACTGACGAAAAAGCTGAAACTGACCGGAAAAATCGCCGTTCAACCGGGCGCAGACGAAGTTTCGATGCTGCTTTTAGCGCGTTCTTTGAGTGATAAATACGATTTTCATCCGAAAATCAAAGCCGTCTATTCGTCAGCGGACGCGGCGAATTCGGTGATGCCTTTTGAAGATCGCCCGCTCAAAGAAACGGTCGGTTTTCACATCAAAGCCGTCGGCGGACGCGAGGTGTCGGACGAAAAAACGGCGGACGTGCTGTTTGACGTTTACGCGTCGCGTTTTGAAAAGAATTCGGCGGACAAGTTCGCCGCTGAAATTAAAGATCAAATCGCTCGAAACAGACAGGTTATCGTCGCCGACGTGGACCCGAAAGGCGACGTGCAGGGCGGCGATGTTTCTTTTACGGCGCAGCTCGCCGCCGCGCAAATTCTGCCGCGCATCAACAGTTACGCCGCGTGGAACACCGCCGGCAACACCATCGGCACGACCTTGCCGCAGGGCGTGATTTTTGCCCTCGCTAAAGCGAAATTACTGAAATCCGACGCTGCCAAAACGCGCATTTTAACGGCGGAAAACTGGTTCACATTTCATCGCGTTTTAGACGACTATTACTTTCACAACATCGTCCGCGCCAAAGCGAAAACCTACATCGCGCAAAATAAATGGAACGCTTTTCGACTGACTGACGAAGCGACCGTCAAAGTCGAAAATTACAGCTTAAACCTTTTGAAAGATTCATTTACGGAATTATCTAAAGATTATTTCGGCGCGAATTCACAAAATTTGAATGGAAATTTAACGTGCGAAAAACCGTCAAATCTGACTTTCGATTTGCCCTGGAATCGCACATTTGAAGCCGACATCAATTTCGATTTGCAGTGCCGCTTAAACTCCACAAATTAACCGAAATTGCTGCGGAAACCGATATTTCTTTTTATTCTGTTATTGCTGGCGACGAGAAAATTCAAAGCCGATTTCAAACGGGCGATGCCACGGGAAAAAAACGCGCTCGACCGTGAAATCGGATTGCAGAAAACGGTTGATTTGCGCCGCGTTTGCGTTAAATAAATTCTTCATTTCCGTCGCGGCTCGCCGCTCGGTATTTTCGTTATTTAATTCGGTTAAGTTCTCTCGCCGCAGCATTTCCCGCACTCGCGTCCGCCCGCTTGTCATATAAATCCAATCTTCGACGAACCTGGTGAAAAGCAACTTTTTATACTGCAAAAAATTATCTGCGCGGCGCGTCATTTTTCGCCGCAGAACGCCGAGCGCAATCGCGCTTCCCAATGTGTTGCCGCTCGTATTCCAACCGGCGTAAGCGATATTTTCAGGCTTTATTTTTGATTTGAAAACGGCGGAAATCAATTCGGCATCCGCGCCGTTGTAAAAGCGATTGTCGGCTAAAATCAAAATTTTATCGCCAGTCGAATTTATTCCGGCGCGTTTCAGCCAATCTTCGAGCGACTGGATTTTTTCGGGCGATCCGGTCAGTTCTTGCGGCGGAAAAGTTTCTTTAACTTCAAAATTATTGATGTATAAAACGCATTCCGCTTTTGATAAATCGCTTTCGAATTTGCCGCCCGCCGCTTCGATTTGCCGGCTGACGGAATCGGCAAGCGGCGCGCCTTCAAAAGCGGGAATCAGATTTTTCGACTGCGGGAAACGATAAATCGGATATACAGAAACCGGATTTTTTCCGGCGACGAAATACGACAAAAGTGCGACCTGCGCTTCGTCCGCGCCCGCGTAAACGGCGACGCGACCGGCAAGCGGCGCGGCGAGTTTTTCGAGTTCGGCGGCTTCTTTTTTTGAAAATCCGTATTCGGAATTATCGTCGAGCGTGATGACCAATCGCTCGATCACATTTTTTTCGACGAGCTTGATAAGTCCTTTATTAATCTCGAAATTTCGTCTTCGGCGAGTTAAAAAATCATCGAGAATTTCCGGCGGAATCTGCTTTTTGAAATCATCGGCGGCGATTTTATCGGACAAATTTTTCAGCACCTCAAAACGATGCGTATAAAAAGAAAACTGAAAAATTTCGCGCCCGTATTGTTTGTAATAATCAGGTTCTTCCTCGCTCGAAGAAGCGGCGGGAATGCGCGTCACGGTCGAGGACACGAACAATCGCATTTTCGGATTTTCGCGTTTGATCGCTTCCAAAATTCGCAGTCTTTTCGCCGCCGTTTCCAACGAATCATCGCTAATGCGCGAAGCGATCAAACCGCCGTAAACCAGCATTTCCGCCGAAATTATTCCAACGTCCGAATCTTTCGCCGCAAGCCGCGTCCAATCGCGCAAACTGTTCATCTCCGGCGCGATTTTCTGGCGCGGAAGCAATGCCGTGTCGGGCGTTAGAATTTTAAAAGGCGTGAGTTTCGCGTCGGAGAGAAAGAGTTCTCTGGTCGTAAATCTCTCGTCGAGCGGCAAAAATAAAAGTGTCGCGGGCTTGTTTTTCAACTTTAAAATTTTCCCCGACCGCTTTGCCTCGACTCTGTGAGCAGCGAAAGACAAAAAGCCCGCGGACATTACTAAAAGAAATAAAAACGTCCTTTTGACCGAAAAATAGAAATAACAAGGAAAAATACGTCTAATCATAACTGATTTTACGCAATAGCTGTAAAGCAGTGCAAGAATTATGTTGAGATTGGAATTTGTTGCCGAAATAAGTCTTGTTTGCGGGGATAAATTGTCTGACTTTTTTCTCCGATTTTACTTTGCACTAAACAAAACGAATTCAATCCCAGATATAAATGTGCCTTTTGTGCCTGCACCGCATTGGCTCGACATTATTATAATGAACCCCAAAAACTGGACAGCTAGGAGAGATGGAAAAAAGTGTTAAAATTGAGGCTTGAAAAAACAATATGGCAAGCACCAAAACACCAAAGAATTATCGTCCTGAATTCAAAGCCAAAGTAGCTTTAGAAGCGACTAAAGGAAAATTAACAGTCAACGAAATTTTCAATCAATTTTCCGTTCATCCGACTCAAATTGCCAAGTGGAAAAAGCAGTTATTAGATAATCTGCCGCAGGTTTTTGATAATCAGAGTAAATCTCAAACAGGGCGCGATGAGGAACCAATCAACCAACTTTACAGCCAAATCGGGCAGATGAAAGTTGAGCTTGATTGGTTGAAAAAAAAATCTGCCTTACTCAGCTAAAGTTAAGCGAACATTGGTCGAGCCGGAACTGGAAAAGATTTCTCTAAAACGTCAATGCGAATTATTGGGCTTGAATCGGTCATCCTTTTATTATCAACAAAGTGCTGAAAATGAGGAAGATGCCCGTCTGATGCGCGTCATTGACGAGCAATATACCAAAACTCCGTTTTACGGTTACCGGAAAATGACCGTCTGTTTGCAAAGATTAGGTTTGAAGGTTAATCATAGACGGGTATTGCGGCTGATGAAGAAATTAGGGTTAGAAGCGATTGACCCAAAGCCAAATTTATCAAAGCCGGGAGTAGCACATCTTAAATTTCCGTATTTGTTGAAAGGGGTAGAGATAGGTTACTCAAATCAAGTTTGGGCAGCGGATATTACTTACATTAGACTGAAAGATGGATTCATCTATTTGTTGGCGATAATGGATTAGCATTGGCGGTATGTGATTGAAGTGGAAGTTTTTACCACGCTCGAAGCGGAAGTCTATGTCAAAACTTTAAAAAGAGCGTTGGAAAAAGGCAAACCGCAAGTTTTCAATTCCGATCAAGGCAGCCAATTCACATCGCTCTCTTGGTTGAAAGTATTGCAAATAAACAACATCCAGATCAGTATGGATGGGCAAGGGAGATGTTTTGACAATATTTTTGTCGAGAGATTATGGCGGACAGTCAAATATGAAGAAGTCTATCTGAAGGAATACTTAGATGTTTGGGAAGCTGAGAAAGGTTTAGGAAATTATTTCCATTTTTACAATCACGAGCGACCCCATCAAAGTTTGGGTTATCAAACCCCGTTTGAAGTTTATCAAGCAGGGTTGAAAATTAAAGCAAACAAGGAGCAAAATGAGCTGAATTTTGACCAATAAAAACTATCTCAAAATTTTCATTTTGCTGTCTAGGCAATTGGGTTCACTTTATTTTCCACTTGTGCAACTGGCTTTCGCCAACGCCCAGTTCTCTGGACAAGCTCGCCGCTGATTGACCGTCTAAAATCTTTCTAACCGATTGTTGTGTGAAATCATCGTCATATTTTCGCATCATCTCATTTTA
The DNA here is from genome assembly GCA_965217575.1 of Pyrinomonadaceae bacterium. Lineage (GTDB taxonomy): Bacteria > Acidobacteriota > Blastocatellia > Pyrinomonadales > Pyrinomonadaceae. Next base: position 45,138 of record CBDCIX010000004.1, read on the forward strand.
CAGAGAGTTTCGTGTCCTGTTAATTAATTACTAACCCCACATCCGCACTTGTTTCGCCGTCTCAAATCGCTCAACGTTGTCAATGACCGCCGCGAAACTCGCTGCCGTGATTACTCCGACTCCCGGAACCGTCTATGATCGCTTGACAGTTTCATTATCCACCGCCAATCGCTCCAGTTCCTTGTCAGTAATTACAATCTGCTCGTCCAGCGTTTTCATTGCTTCAATTAATGGAGTCAGCGTTTGCCGCAAAACTGTCGGCAATTCCATCGCTTCGAGTTGGCGGCTCAGGCGGTCGGCATCAACCGAGTTCGGACGCAAACCTTCACCGCGCAGTAAACTCTTGGCGAAACTGATTTACCTCGAGCGCGCCAACACCGATTGCTCTCGGACAGCCAGCAAATTCTTGGTTGCCCGCGCCGCGTCGGAAATCCGGTGCGCCGCCCGATAGGCTCCCAACCGACACGCTTCACACAAAGCACAAGCATCGCGGCGGTCAGACTTGACCTTTTTGCGGCGCGTCGCATACATCGGCGCAAAGTTCGGATCGGCGATAATCACCTTGGCAGCCGATTTCCTCCAAACACCGCGCCACCCATTCCGATTCGGTCGAGGCTTCAATCAAAACCTAAATCTTATCGGAACGCTGACCAAAAAATTGCGCTAATTGCTCGCGCTCGGTCTTGAGACGTTTCTCGATTAGTTCACCATCCTCAGTCAAAACACAAATCTGCGAGTTGACTTTACCTAAATCAAATTCAACACATTGCACAACTTTTGACCTTCATTGCTAATTTGCCGGCAGCATTATGCCACGGCAAGCGACGTTGGTCAGACGCTTCATCCTATCTCATAATGGACGCGGATGGCGAAACCTCGCAGAAGAATTTCCGCAAAATGGAGTTATTTTTTTGGACAAATTCATTAATTTGGAGTTTCAAGTTTTCAAACATATTCTAAAAAACACTCTAATTCGTTTCTATCGAAGGCTTGAATGCCAAATAAGGCACTAAATTTGCATTCATAGAGCAGCCAAGCCAGTTTCCGACGGCAAATTTACTCTTAACCATAAGGCATTATTCGATGCACAAATCTTCAGTCGAACGTTTTTTAGACAAAATCCAAAATTATTCGCATTTTACGGTTCCGTTGGCGGCGGTCGTGATTTTATTGGTTTTGCTCGTGCCTCTGCCGCCGCTCCTGCTTGATGTTCTGATTAGTTTTAATCTGATGCTGTCAATCGTCGTGCTGCTCGTTTCGATGTATATTCAGGAGCCGGTGAAATTCACTTCGTTCCCGAATTTACTGTTGATGACGACGCTTTACCGGCTCGCGCTGAACGTGGCGACTTCGCGTTTGATTTTAACCGGCGGCAATTCCGGTGAAGCCGCCGCCGGTTCGGTAATCAAGGCGTTCGGCGAGTTTGTCATCGGCGGAAATTATCTGGTTGGCGTGGTTATTTTTGTGATTCTGCTGGCGATTCAGTTTCTCGTAGTCAATCACGGCGCGGTGCGTTCTTCGGAAGTCTCGGCGCGCTTTACACTTGACGCGATGCCGGGCAAACAAATGGCGGTTGACGCTGATTTGGCGGCGGGAATCATTGACGAAAACACCGCTAAACAACGGCGCGAGGATATTAATCAGGGAGCCGAATTTCACGGCTCGATGGACGGCGCGATTCGTTTTACGCAGCGCGATGCCGTCGCTTCGATTATTATCGTCGCCATCAATATCGGCGCGGGTTTTGCCATCGGCGTTTTGCAGCACGGTCTGCCGCTCGCCGATGCAATTAAAATTTACACGACGCTAACCGTCGGTGACGGCGTGGCGGCGGCGATTCCATCGCTGTTTATTTCGGTCGCGGCGGCGATTATCACCACGCGCTCGGCAACCGCGTCGAGTATGGGAGCTGAAGTCGCTTCGCAACTGCTGAGTGATCCGCGCCCTTTATTTATCGCCGCCGGAGTCCTGACTTTTCTCGGCATTTTGCCCGGAATGCCGCATTTCGCGTTTATCTCGCTCGCCGTCGGCGCGGGCATCGCCGGTTACCTTTCAACGCAGCAGGCGAAAAGTACCGCCCTCCACGCTGAAGAAATCGAGAACGCCGAAAAATTGACGGAAGACGCGAAGCAGCCGGAAAAAATCGAGAATTTGCTGAAGGTTGACGCGCTTGCCCTCGAAGTCGGCTACGGATTAGTCGGGTTGGTCAGTGCGGACGATTCGTTTCTTAACCGCATTCGTGAAATTCGCCGCCAGACGGCAATCGAACTCGGAATCATCGTGCCGTCGGTTCACGTCAGAGACAATCTCCAACTCGCGCCGCGTGAATACGCGCTGCTGCTCAAAGGCGAAAAAATTGCACAGGGCGAATTATATCCCGATGGTTTTCTGGCGATTGATCCGGGCGTTGTACGCGAGCAGATGACGGGCATCGAAACGACCGACCCGGCTTTCGGAATGCCGGCGGTTTGGATGCGCCGCAATGAAGACCGCGCCCGCGCCGTTGCCGCCGGTTACACGGTGGTTGATTCGACAACCGTTGTCTGCACGCATCTTTCCGAAATCATCAGACGTTTCGCGCACGAACTGCTCGGCAGACAGGAAACCCGCGCGCTGCTCGATTCGCTCGCCGAAACGCATCCGAAAACCGTCGAAGAAGCCACGCCGAAAGTTTTATCGCTGGGCGAGACGCAGAGAGTTCTGCAAAATCTTCTGCGCGAACGAGTGCCGATTCGGGATTTGGCGACGATTCTCGAATCAATTACCGATGTCGGAGTCGTGACGCGTGATGTCAATGCTTTGACGGAAGCGGCGCGAACGACACTCGCCCGAACCATCTCGGCAAGTCTCGCCAATGAAAGCGGCGAGCTATCGGTTTTAACCCTCGACCCGCGCCTCGAATCCCAGCTTGCCGAACGTCTGGGCTTGCTCGGAGGTGCCAACCATCAGGCAATCGAACCGGAATTCGGCAGGCAGTTGCTGGAAAAAATCGAGTCCGCATCGCGCGCTGCCGTGATGTCGCAGCCGATTATTTTATGCTCCTCGATGGTGCGCCCGCACCTCAGAAAACTTACGGAACGCTTTTTGCCAGAGCTGGTAGTAATCTCCCACGGAGAAGTCGGCGCGAACGTCCGGCTCGTTTCGATGGGAGCCGTTGATTGAGTTCAAATTTCAGCCGCACTGACCGCGCCGCCCAATAAAAATGTCAAGCCAAAATCTGAAATGGCGCGAATCCGTAACGAAGACGATGAATATTAAAAAATACCGGGCGGCGACGACCCGCGAAGCTCTCGAACAAATCAAACAAGATTTAGGACAGGACGCGCTCGTTCTGGAAACCAGGCAAATTCGCAAAGGCGGATTTTTAGGTCTAGGCTCGGAGATGCAGATTGAAATCAGCGCGGCGGCAACACCTAGGATACCCGTCGTCAAACCTCGGTCAGGCACCTCAGGAGAAAAACACCGCCATCTCAATTCGCTTCATTTGTCAGATAACGCGCTCGCCGTTCCGCAACCCGGCAAAGAGGTAAATAAACTTTTGAACGGTATCAAAATGCGTCACACGGCGGAAAAGTTTTCGGCTGCAAATTCTGTTGCGAACTCTCCGAAAATATTAGGAACAGAGCCGCATATTTCATTTTCGCCGGTTGAATCAGTTGAGATTAACCCGTCCGCACCGCGCGTGGTGCATTCAAAAAAGGAACCGCTTCAAGAAGCTGCCGATGAGTTGAAAGCGGCGCAGAAAAAGCCGGTCGTCACATCAGCGACAACTGCCGCGAGCCGCGAATTCGAGTTTTTGCGCGCCGAACTGCGCGAAGTCAAATTTTCGCTCGGCTCGTTGGTAAGCGGGCGAAATGTTCAGCACGGACAAAGTGAACTCAATATGGAAAAGTTCGGAGAGGTTTTCGATTCGCCCTTTTTTGAATCTTACACCGATCTGACATCGAGGGGCGTTTCGACCGAACTCGCTTGCCGCATAATCAGCGACATCATTCCGCAATACAAAACCGGCGCGGTCAATCACACGCAAATTTCGCGCTCCTCTCTTCTGCAATTCGTCGAGCAGAAGGTGAAGTTCGAGTCGAATCCATTGGAGAGTGAAGAACCGATTATTTTAGCGGTGATCGGCGCGACCGGTGTCGGGAAAACGACGACGATTGCCAAACTCGCCGCGCAGATGGCTCTGCATAAACGCCGCCGCGTCGAACTGATCACGCTCGACACATACCGCATCGCCGCCGTCGAACAGTTGAAAACTTACGCCGAAATAATCGGCGCGGGCTGCCACGTCGTGCGCTCGATACTGGAGATGGAAGCGACTTTGCGCCGGATGCCGCCGGATGCCGACGTTTTTATAGATACGACGGGGAAAAATCCGCACGATTTGGCTGACCAGTATGAAGTTTCCGAATATCTGACGCGGCACACGGAAATCAGAAAATGTCTGGCAATTCAGGCGACGACGCATCCGCTCGACGGAATTCCGGCAATTAGAAAATTTGAAATGTACGGAGCCGATTGCCTGGCTCTGACCAAAGTTGACGAAACTCTGCGTCCGGGCGCGATGCTCGAACTTTTTGCCGAAACCGCTCTGCCGCTCGTCTTTTTTTCGACCGGACAGCGAGTGCCGGAAGATTTACAAGTTGCCGCTCCCGAAACTTTGGTTTCGAGAATTTTAGGCTGACAGTCCGCACGAAAAAAAAATCAGAAACAGTATTAATACTGCTCGGATTTTTCGCGGGTAAAAAATCAGTTTGCGAACGACTTCCCGAAAAAGTAAATTTCTTTTCACAATTTCAATTTCACACAATCAAAAAATGAACGATCAGGCAGCAACATTACGCACGATGGCGACGGCTTTGCCGACAGCCGGCAGCAACTTTCGAGAACGGCGAAAACCGTCCACGAAAATGCGCTGTCTGGCAATCTCCGGCGGTAAGGGCGGAATCGGTAAATCGGTGTTGTCGGTTAATCTTGCGCTCGAACTCGGCGCGCTCGGCAATCACGTTTCGCTGCTCGATGCCGATTTCGGTTTGGCGAATGCCGATTTGCTGTGCGGCGTGTCACCGAAATTTCATCTCGGTCACGTTCTTTCCGGTATGAAGGAAATCACCGACATCGAAATCAGTTTGTCCGATTCGGTTAATCTGATTCCGGGCGGAAGCGCGGTCAAAGAATTGACGAATTATACATTCGATTCAAATTCCAATCTTTTCGCGCAGCTTCAGGCACTCGACGACCGGAGTGATTTTCTGCTGATTGATACGGCTGCCGGCATTGCCGAAAACGTGATGAGCGTTCTGGTTTCGGCGGCGGAAGTCGTCATCGTCGTCACGCCCGATCCGACTTCGATTGTTGACGCTTACGCGACGATTAAAACTCTTTTGCGGTATTGTCCGCGAAAATTTGTTTCCGTCGTCGTCAACAACGTCGTCGGAGTCGGCGACGGCGAGCAGGTTTTTCAGCAAATCAACCAGGCGGTCATAGGATTTCTAAACTATCACCTGCGGTTTTCAGGGATGATTCCGCACGACGCGCAGTTACAAACGGCGATTCGGGAGCAGATTCCGATAGTTCAATACGCGCCGCAGTCGCCGTCGAGCCGCGCGATTCGACTGATTGCCCGACAACTGCATAAACAACCTGCCAATATGAGCGAATTTCCGGCGCAAACCGAATCTTTCTGGAATCTGCTGGCTGGCGATTAATCGCTTCGTTTAATGATTTAAGGATTTTACGACTACCGATTTTTTAATAAAAAATGCTTCAGTATACACCAACAGGGAACTATCAAAATCCAGGAAATTATACCGCGACAGGTGGAAATCCGGTTAACGAGCGCGACGCTTTAATTACGTCGCATCTTCCGAAAGTCAAATATATCGCCGACCGCATCGCCGCCAGACTGCCGTCGTTAATTGAGCGCGACGATCTTTACGGAGCGGGCGTAATCGGTTTGATTGACGCAGTTGAACGCTTCGACGAATCGCTCGGCGTGGCGTTTACAACGTTTGCCGAACTGCGGGTGCGCGGCGCGATTCTGGATAATTTGCGCTCGCTCGACTGGGCTTCACGCTCGACGCGCCGCCGCTCGCGCGAAGTGCAGGCGGCTTACGCATCCGTCGAACAGGAAAAAGGACGCGCCGCAGTTGACGAAGAAGTCGCCGCGCGAATGAATATTCCGCTCAACGAATTTTATTTGATTATGCAGGAAATGCACGGGCTGACGATTACCGATCTGGACGCGCCCGACGAAATGACGGGTTTAACGGCGGCGGAGACGGTTTGCGACACCGCCGCGCTTCCGTTTCAGCAATTTGAGGACACCGAACGTCGCCGCACGCTTGCCGCCGCAATTGACAAACTTCCCGAACGCGAGCGGCAGGTCATCGCGCTGTATTATCTCGAAGAGCTGACGATGAAGGAAATCGGCGAAGTTTTAAGCGTTACCGAATCGCGCGTTTCACAATTGCGGACACAGGCAATCGTTCGCCTGCGCGCCAATTTGCCGAAATAGAAAATGAGCAATACCGACGAGAAGAAAAATCTTTTGAGCGACGAGGAAATGTCGGCTCTGCTGCCGGAAACTTCGACCGACGGAGCGGCGGGCGAAAATGACAAACGGCGACCGATTGTGCCGTATAATTTCCGCCGTCCCGACCGTTTATCGAAAGAACAGGTGCGCTCGCTGTATCTGCTGCACGACTTGTTCGCTAAAGTTCTCTCGTCGAGTCTGCCGCTTTTTCTGCGGGCGGTTTCCGAAGTCAACCTGATTTCGGTCGAACAGCAGTCCTTCGGCGATTATCTGCGCGGAATGTCCGACCCGACGACAATTTTCAAAATTTCTTCTGAACAGTTGCCGACCAATTTCGCCATCGAAACCAATTCGTCGGTCGCTTTTCCGATTATTGACCGGATGCTCGGCGGCGAAGGCACTTATAACGGCGAACAAAATTCGGCAACCGAGCTGGAAATGAAAATTCTGGAAGGTTTTTTGCGGGTCGTTACCGAGAATTACTGCGATGTCTGGCGACCGATTGTTGACTTTAAAACCGAATTGATCGGACACGAAACATCGCCGCATCTTCTGCAAATCGTTCCGCCTAATGAAGTTGTGGCGACTATCGTCTATCAAATGCAAATCGGCGAATCGCACGGCTCGATGAGCATCTGCCTGCCGATTGGAATGCTCGAAGGCGTGATTGAAAAATTTAATCAGTCTTCGTATTCATCAGACAAAGTTCCCGCGCCGGAAGCGACCAACGCAATGCTGAAAACAATTTCGACCGTGTGTTTTCCGATTGCCGCCGAACTCGAAAAACTTCCCGTATCCGTTTCGGATTTGATGAAACTGGCAGTCGGTGATGTGATGCAAACCAATCACCGGGTTGAAAATCCGGTGAACATCTTTGTTGACGAAACGGTGAAATTCAGCGGCAGACTTGCCGCGCTTGACGGCAGAATCGTCGCTCAGATAACCGACAAATAAAAACGGCGATTCCGCGCCGAAACATCAATTTAAGCGAAAAATTAACTGTTTAACTATTTGATTATGGAAGAAAATGAAGCCGCCAAAAATATAGAACGCCTGCTCGATGTCGAAATGAACGTCACGGTTCGTTTCGGAATGACGGCGATGCCGCTGCGCGATGTCGTTCGTTTCGGTATCGGCTCGATGATCGAACTGAACCGGACGATTGATGAGCCGGTCGAACTGCTGGTCAATAATTTTTCATTCGCGCGCGGCGAAGTCGTCGTCGTTGACGGTTATTACGGAGTTCGCGTGACGGAAATCGGCTCTCCCGAAGAACGTTCGCGCACGCTGCTCGATTCCAACGTTTGAAAAAGAGTTTGATTATGAATTTAGAACTTACAATTTCAGCAATCGCGGTTCTCATCGCCATTTTGTCAATCGTCTATTCACGAACAGGTTTCAAAAAATCGAGTGATTATCGTCAACTGCTCGAATTTCTGGGTAAACGAATTGAGGATTTAGAAGAAATCGTCGCGGTGGTCAGAGAATCGAGCGAAGCCGACGCGCGTCGCGTCTCGGATCAGGCGCGGCGCATCGCCTGGCTTGAAGCGCGCGTTCGCCAGCCGAAAATAATCGAAGAAGAAATTTTGACCGACGAGAATCCGCATAATTCACCCAAATCAATTATTACCGAGCGTCGGTATCGCGTTTTAACACTCGCCGAACGCGGTCAGAGTGTCGAAGAAATCGCCGCGACATTGGGAATGATGAACGGCGAAGTGCAACTGATTATTAACCTAAGCCGGATGACGGCATAAAGAAAATTATGAATTACGGACTTTACACAGCTTTTTTGGGAATGCGTTCGCGCCAGCGCACGCTCGACGTGCAGGCGAGCAATATCGCCAACGCTTCAACCACCGGCTTCAAAGCCGAAAAATTGCTTTACGCTTCGTTTGAAGCCGCCGAAAAAGGCGCGGGCGACAAACAGAATCTGATTGCGGGGGTGGCGACTTCCGGCAGTACCGATTTCACCGCCGGAGCGATTCGGGACACGGGAAAAAGTCTGGATGTTGCTATCAACGGCGACGCTTTTCTACAGGTTCAAACCGCCGCCGGCACGCGTTACACCAGAGCCGGAAATTTGACGCTCGACGCGAACGGGCAGCTTGTCACGCAAAAGGGGGATTTGGTCGTCGGTGAAAAAGGCGCGATTACCATTCCGCCGGGCGGCGAGCTGTCTATCGGCGCGGACGGGACTCTCTCCGTCGGCGGGCAGACTTTCGATAATCTAAAACTCGTTCGTTTCAACAATCCGGCGACGGCTTTAATGAAAGAAGGAGACGGACTTTTTACGGCGACCGGAACGGAACAGCCGCTGGCAAATGCCAATTCAAAAGTCGTGCAGGGCGCGCTCGAAACTTCCAACGTCAATGCCATTTCCGAGATGGTAGCGATGATTAACAACAACCGCGAATTCGATTCGCTGCAAAAATCCGTGTCGCTGCTGATGAACGACATCGGGCGCAAAATTTCGGGTGAAATCGGGAAAACGTAAAATCAATTTTGATTCAAACGCGGAAAATCAGACAAGAAATTTAAACCGGACAACAATTTAAGGAAACAAAATATTATGCCGAACAGAGCTTTATTAACGGCTGCGACCGGAATGCAGGTGCAGCAGCAGAATGTGGACAACATCGCCAATAACCTGGCGAACGCTTCGACCGTCGGTTTCAAACGAACCAGACTCGAATTTCAGGATTTGTTGTATCAAAACCTGCGTTCGGCGGGGGGCGCGTCAACCGCTTCGACGAACTTGCCGGTCGGTCTGCAAATCGGACTCGGAGCGCGGACGATTGCCAGTGAAAAAATCTTTTTGCAGGGCGATTTCAAACAAACCGAAAACCCGCTCGATATGGTTATCGAAGGCAGCGGTTTTTTTCAGGTGCGCCAGTCGAACGGCGACATCGCCTACACCCGCGCCGGACAGTTTCATTTGAATAATCAGGGTCAGATCGTCACGGCGACCGGCGAATCGCTCGAACCGGCGATCACAATTCCGACGCAGGCGACCTCAATTACTGTCGGCACGGACGGCACCGTTTCGGTTACTTTGCCGGGACAGGCGAACGCGCAGAACGTGGGTCAACTGCAACTGGCGATTTTCGCCAATCCCGCCGGTTTGGAAGCACTCGGCGGCAATCTGTTCAAGGAAACGGGCGCGTCGGGACAGGCGACGGCGGGCGCGCCGGATGCCAACGGTGTCGGGCGCATCAATCAGGGTTTTGTCGAAGGCTCGAACGTCAACGTCGTCGAAGAACTCGTCAATATGATTTCCGCACAGCGAGTTTACGAAACGAATTCCAAAGTGATTTCGACGGCGGACAGAATGCTCGGCACGATTAATCAAGCGGTCAGTTAATGAAAAACAGCGGCGAAAAATTAGGTCGGGAACGATGCGCGGCAAGCATTCGGCGATGGTTACAGCCGATTTTGTTCCGGCTGATTTTATTTCCGGCGTTCGGCATCGGCTTTCCGGCGGCGGCGCAGACGAAAATAATCGTGCGCGTCGCGGTCGAAACAGTTGTCGAAAATCAAACCGTCAATCTCGGCGACATCGCGCAGATTTCTGGCGACGAGCGGCAGATTGAACGGCTGAAAAATGTCTCGCTCGGCTACGCGCCGAACATCGGCGCGGTGCGGGAACTGTCTCGTGACCGAATCTTACTGGTGATTTCCACCGCCGGTTACGCGCCAAACGACTTTCGACTCGAATCGCCGCCGTCAGTCGGCATTCGCCGCGCCGCACAGGAAATTAGTCGTCTCGACATCCGTCAAGCGATTGAAAATGCCGTGCGGAATCAGATTTCCTCCGACGTAATCGAAGCGCGTCTCGTCAAAGTTGATTTGCCGGAAAAGATTGACGCGCCGCTCGGAAAAGTTGAAATTCGGTCGAATCTGGCAGGCGTTCGCAATTTGTTCGCGCCGTTTTCCGTCGCCGTCGAGATTCGCGTGAACGACGCGGTTTTTCGACGCATTTCAGTAAACGCAGAAATTGAAGCCTCCGCCGAAGTTTTCGTCGCCAAGAAAAATCTCGATGCCGGCGCGAAAATCTCGGCGGCGGACGTGCGGCTCGAAAAGCGTCGCATTGAAAAACCTTTATCTTTTTATCTGCGCGACACGGAAAAATTGCGCGGCGCGAAACTGATAAGAAATGTCGCGGGCGGCGCGGAAATTGTTACGGATTCGCTCATCGCCGGGGTCGTCATTCGCGCGGGCGACGCGGTTCGCATCGTCGGTCAATCGGGCAAACTGGAAATTATCGTCAACGGCGAAGCTCGCGGATCGGGGAAAATCGGCGACCGTATCGCCGTTAAAAATTTACAGTCAAACGCTTTTTTGCAAGCCGTCGTCGTTGATGAAGGGTTGGTCAAAATCTTTTTTTAACTTTTCTAAAAATGTTATGAAATTCAAAATATTTTCGATTTTATTATTATTCTCGTCCGTCTTTTCGGCGATTCAGGCACAGGACAAAGAATCGGGAAAGAAATTAAAAGAGCAACCGAAACTGGCGATTGTGCAGATTGAAGAAACTCCGCCAACGCCGCCGCCGGCAACGATTAACGAAATCGTCAAGCCTGCCAACGGTTCTTTATTTAGCGATTCGCCGGTGAATGGCAATTTGTTTCGAGATTTCAAAGCCGGGCAACTCGGCGATCTCGTTTTTATAGATATTGACGAAACCAGCACGGCGACGGTCACATCGGGCGCAAACCGTGAACGCGATTCGGGAACGGTCGGCGGAGTCGTGACGGCTGCCGGAGCCTTACCGATTCCGGGCGCGGCTATCGCCGGAACGATTGTCGGCGCGCTCGGAAAGCGCGGCTATGAAGGAAAAGGCGCGACAGAGCGCAAAAGCGCGATTCGCGCCCGCATCACTGCCCGCGTCATCGAAGTGCTGCCGAACGGCGATTTGCGAATTCAAGCAATAAAACTCGTCCGTATCAACAAGGAAACCGAACAGGTTGCCGTTACCGGGATTATCCGCCCGAATGATCTCGCCGCCGACAATTCCGTACCGACCGCTTTGATCGGTGATTTGCGCGTCGAATTTAATGGCAAGGGAGTTGCATCAGCAGATAATACGCCGGGTTGGTTTTTCCGGCTGTTTGATAAAATTTCACCCTTTTAGATTTTCCTATCCGGCATTTGACGGTTAGCGAACTTCTCTCCAAATACCGATAAATGCTTGATAAAGACAATAATTCCAGATTTCCGGCGCGTTTCTGCAAAGTTCTTTTGCTGACCGTCGGATTTTTTATTTTCGGCTTGCCGCTCGCCGCCGACTGCCAACAAACCGACAGCCGGACGAGCGTCCGCGTCAAGGATTTGGCGGAAATCGAAGGTGTCCGCTCGAATCAGCTGCTCGGCTACGGTCTGGTCGTCGGACTCGACCGCACGGGCGACCGCGTTCAGCAGAATCTTTACGCTCGGCAGACTTTGCAGAACCTTCTCGAACGAATGGGCATTTCCACCGAAACGGCGACGCTCAAACCGGAAAACATCGCCACCGTTTTAGTGACGGCGACGCTTCCGCCGTTCGTTCGCCAAGGATCGAAACTCGATGTCACCGTTTCTTCAATCGCCGACGCGCGTTCGCTGCAAGGCGGAACTCTAATTTTAACGCAGCTTAAAGGAATTGACGGACAGGTTTACGCCGTCGCGCAGGGTTCGGTTTCCATCGGCGGCATTTCGGCGGGCAATTCGGGCAATTCGGTCGAAATCAATCATCCGACCGTCGGGCGCGTGCCGAACGGCGCGAACGTCGAGCGAACCGTCGCCGCCGAATTCGCCGCCAATAATCGTTTGACGCTGGTTCTGCGCGACGAAGATTTTTCGACCGCCGCCAAGCTCAACGAGGTGATCAACCGGAAATTCGGAACGGGAACGGCGAAGGCTCTCGATGGCAGAAACGTGGATGTGAGCATTCCGGCGACGTTTACCGATAATAGCGTCGGATTTATTGCCGAACTGGAAAATCTGCGGCTGACACCGGAAAAAATCGCCAAAATCATTATCAACGAGCGCACCGGCACGATTATTATGGGGCGCGAAGTTCGGCTCGCGGCAGTCGCCATTTCGCAGGGCGGCGTAACGGTGCGAATCGGAACCGAATACGACATTTCGCAGCCTGCGGAATTGAGCAGAACGGGCGAAACCGTCGTCGTGCCGTCAACAAACGTCGAAATCAAAGAAAAAAAAACCGAATCGGTGATTTTGCCCGATGGCGCGACAATTGACGAAGTGGTTCGGGGTTTGCGCTCGCTCGGAGTTTCCGCCCGGGATGTCATCAGCATTCTTCAGGCGATAAAATCTGCCGGAGCGATGAATGCCGATTTGGAGATGCAGTAAATTTATGAACATCTCCGCGCTCGATAATTTAACGCCGACCGATTCGAGAACCGGCAAAACCAACCAGCCGAACGAACAAGCCTTGCGTCGAACCGCGCAGCAGTTTGAAGCGATTTTGCTGATGCAGTTGACCTCGGCTCTCAACACGGCGAACGGTGAAGACGACGGCGAAGAAAAACTGTTCGGCAGCGACGGCGGTTCGGGATTAGCCAAAAAAATGTTTTCCGAGCAGCTCGCCACCACGATGTCCGAATCCGGCGGAGTCGGTCTGGCGGATTTGATTATGCGGAAATTTGGCGTGCCGACGAAATCGGCGGGTAAAAAAGACAGTTTTTCGAACGTGATTTCAGCCGTCAGAGATATTCAACAAAACGCCGCGCCGCACAACACACCGGCTAACGAGCGAATCGCCGCGCCTGCCGCTCAACGAACGGAAAACTTTTCCGCGCCGGACAATCCCGACGACGTGGAAATTATTTCCAGGTTCAGCGACGAAGCCGCCGCTTTTTCGGACGAGGAAAAAAGCGGTTATTTGACGCTCGACGGGAAAATTCTTAACTCGACGCGTCCGCGTCTCGCGCCTGTTTCCGCCGCCGGAAACGAATCGCTGTTTTCGACGGAAAATAATTTTGGATCGCCGACCACAGCGGATAAAGTCAGTTTTCAAATGCCGGTCAACGGCAGAATTTCATCGGATTTCGGCAATCGTTTTCACCCGATTGACAGAAAAATCAAGTTTCACAGCGGCATAGATATTGCTGTTCCGAAAGACACGCCAGTCGGCGCGGCGGCGGACGGCATCGTCAAATTCGCCGGCTGGGAAGGCGGTTACGGCAACCTCGTAATCATCGAACATCCTGACGGTTCGGAAACTCGTTACGGTCATAACGACAAATTATTAGTCGTTGAAGGTCAGTCGGTTGCTGCCGGAGATGTCATTTCGCTCTCCGGCTCGACCGGCAAATCAACCGGACCGCATCTTCATTTTGAAGTGCGCGTCAACGGTGAAGCCGTCAACCCGCGTAAATTTTTATCTAATGTTTTACCGGCTTCTCACCGATAAGTAGAATTAGGTAGATTATTCTCAAGGAGAATTTATGACGGGTAAAATAAACTTAAACCAAACGGGCGACGCGGCGGCGATTCAGGCGGCACGGCACAATGACCTTAAAAAACCGGACGCAAAAACTCCGGCAGCCGGTGAAACGGCAGTTGGTAACGACCGTTTGCAGTTTTCAAATCAGGCATCGAAAGTCGGCGAACTGGTTGATCGGCTCAAGCAACTGCCGGACGTGCGAATGGAAAAGGTCAATCAATTACGTGAACGGATTTCGACGGGAAATTACAATCCTTCGAGCGCGGACATCGCCGGCGCGATTTTGAAACAGGAAAGCGAATAGGCGAAAGGCGAAAAATTCGAGCTTGAAAAACGAATTTTCTCTCGCCGCTCGCCGCGAGTTTTCCGGTATCGAACCAAATAAAAATATGCAGAATGATTTAATTTGCCGGGTCGCGGGTTTAATGACCGAACAGTCGGCGGCGTATTCGCGTCTCGAATCGGCGGCGCAGCAGTTGACGGCGGCACTCGTCAGCGGCGAGTCAAGCCGCATCGAATCGCTGACCAAAGCCGGCGAAACCGAGCTTTTGCGGATGCGCTCGCGCCTGCTCGAAATTACCTCCGCGCTGACGAATTTTGCCGAAATACGGGCGAATCAGACGGACAGAACGACGCTCGACCCGAACGCCCGCGAACAATTCGATGTCGCGGCGAAAAAACTACTTGAAAACGCCCGCAGTTTTCAAAAAATCGCCAGACGAGCGACGAGCCTCGCCCTCGGCGGTTCGTCATTTTCCACCGCTTGTATTCAAATGTGCGGCGTGCCGCCAACCACCTATCGCGCGCCGGTTTTAAGATACGGTTAAGGAACTTTCACGAATGAGTATTAATTTTTCAGCTTTTGAAATCGGACGACGCGCCCTGAATGCCAATCAAGCCGGCATCAGCGTGACCGGACAAAATATCGCCAACGTCAACACGTCCGGTTACTCGCGCCAGCGCGTGCAGCTTGTCGAATCGGCTCCGACGAATTTAAACGGCTTCAATATCGGAAACGGCGTGACGATTGCGGGCGTACAGGATTTCCGTGATAATTTTATCGAATCGAGACTGCAAACCGAAGCCGGCATCGCCGGCAGATTAAACGCCCGCCGCGATGCGCTCGCGCCGGTCGAAACGGCTTTGCAGGGCAGCGAAACCGGCGGTCTGCAAAACGCTCTGAACGGATTTTTCGGCTCGTTCCGCGATCTCGAAGCGAATCCGAATTCAGTCGCTCTCCGCGCCGCTGTCGCCCAGAAAGGAGCGGGCATCGCCAACGCGTTTCAAACGACGCGCAGCCGTCTGAGCGAAATTCAACTCGGAACTGATAAGCAGATTCGCGCCGATGTCGAACAGGTAAATTCTCTGTCAGAAAAAATCGCCGACCTTAATGTCAAAATTAAAACCGCCGAAGCGACCGGCGGAAGCACTTCGGGACTGCGCGACCAACGCGGCGAATTCGTTAAACAGGCGGCGGAATTGACCGGTGCGCGCTCGACCGAAAACGGCGACGGGACGATTTCTCTGACTATCGGCGAAGGACGCGCGCTCGTCTCCGGCGATAAAGCGTTTAAGCTGACCACGACCGACACGCCGCCGAACGGTTTGGCGACGATTAATATTGACGGACAGCCGGCAGTTTTTGACGAAGGCGCGATTCGCGGTTTGCAGGACGCGCTCGGCGAAACTTCCAAACAAATCTCTTCGCTCGACGGTTTAGCCGCTTCGGTCGTCAGCCGCGTCAACGATTTACACACATCGGGAACGGATTTGGACGGCGGCGCGGGAAAGAAATTTTTCGACGATTCCGCCGCGCCCGTCACCGCCGCGAACATTAAAATCAATGCGGAAATCACGGCAAATCCGCGTCTCGTCGTCGCCTCGCCGCTGACTCAGCCCGGACAAACCGGAACAGTAGCGGGCGCGATTGCCAACTTATTGACCGATAAAGATTCGACCGTTAATTCCCAAACCGGCTCGTTCAGTTCGATTTTCAGTTCGATGATTTCGGAGACCGGCGAAAAAGTTCAGTCAGCGGACGACGCGCTGCAAACGCAGTCGGTGATTATCTCCCAGCTTACAACGCAGCGCGAATCGGTTTCGGGCGTGTCGCTCGACGAAGAAGCGATTAATCTGATGCAGTATCAAAAAGCCTACGAAGCCGCCGCCCGCTTCATCAAAATCGCCGACGAAATGACGCAGACGATTCTTTCTCTCGCTCAATAATTTTCAGAACGGTGAAAAACAATGAATTTCAGAACAACCGACAGCATCAGCAATTTTGATTTAACGACGCGCATCGGAGCGCAGCGCAGCCGACTCAGCGTTTTGCAGGAACGGCTGACGACCGGCAAGCGCATCAATCGCCCGTCGGACGATCCGAGCGGCGCGGAAGCGGTTTTGAACCTGCGAACATCGCAACGGGAAATCGAACAGTTTCAACGCAGCGCGGAAACGGTCAACACTAAACTGACCATCGCCGACAGTTCGCTCGACAGTTATCAAACAACGCTCGACCGCGCGCGTTCGCTGGTTTCGCAAGGCTTGACCGGCACGGCGACACCACAGGCGCGAAACGCGCTGGCGACGGAAATCGAATCACTGCGCGAACAGATTTTAAACGTCGCTAATTCAAAGAGCGGAAGTGAATACGTTTTCGGCGGCACGCGACAAAACGCCGCGCCGTTCGATCCGACAACCGGCGCGCCGGCAAATTCGCCGACCGCCGCCCAGTTCGTGCAAATCGAGCCGGGCGCAAACGCCGTCGCCGCCGGCGTGACGGCGGATAAGATTTTCGCCGATGCGAATTCAGATATTTTCGCCGATTTAGCCGCCGCCGCCGCCGCTCTGCGCGGAACCGGAAACGCGGCGAACGACCGCGCCGCGCTCGAAAACACGAACTCGCGCCTCGTCGTTTACAACGATCAGGCGGCGATTGCGCGAACGACCGTCGGGGCGAATATGAACGCTTCCGAAATTGCGAAAGATAATTTAGCCGCCGGTTTTATCTCGCTTGACGAACGGGCGGCGAACATCGAAGGAGCGGATTTTGCGGGAACCGCGCTGGAATTTGCCGATGCTCAACGCGCACTCGACGCGACCCTTCAGGTTGCCGCTAAAAGCCGCCGCTCGCTTTTTGATTTTCTCGGCTAAAAGCCCGTTTTCGCCGAATCTCTCGAATTAATTGAATATTTCTTCAAAAAATGCCTCCGATCCCCAAACTCGAAATACAGGAAAACAAATTTATGTATAATGAAAACGAAATTATTGATTTTGCCGAAGGTTTAATCGGCTTGCCGGAATTGCGCCGCGCGGTTTTGATTCCGCTGCCGGAATACGCGCCGTTCTGCTGGCTGACTTCGGTTGACGATGAAAAAAAGCGTTTTATCGTCGTTAATCCGAACGAAATTTACGCCGATTACAATCCTTCGGTGCCGAATGAACTCCGCGATATTGATTTGAAAACGCTCGCCATCGTCAAAATATCTTCGGATTGGCGCAAAACAACCATTAATTTACGCGCTCCGATATTTATCAATGCCAGCACGAAACGCGGCACCCAGCGTGTTTTGAGTGACAGTTCGTATCAATTGGCTGAAACTCTGCCGCAAAATTAAATTTTATGCTCGTTTTATCACGTCGCGCCGGTGAAAAAATCGTCATCGGCAACGAAATCGTCATCGAGGTTTTATCAATCAGCGGGGAAGGTGTGCGGCTCGGAATCACCGCGCCGGGCGAAACGTCGGTTCACCGGTTCGAAGTTTTCGCCGAAATTCAGGAAGCCAACCGCGCCGCCGCGATTTCAGACGAAACCGAAGACACCGCCCTCGAAAATCTGTCGGCGCATCTCCTCGCGTCAAACAAAAACAATGAAACGCTTTGATTGGACAATTTGGCTTGGTGTCGGAATCAGTCTGACGGCAATCACCGTCGGCGCGCGACTCGAAGGTCTGAGTCTCGGATTTTTATGGCACCCGACGGCGGCTCTGATTGTTGGCGGGGGAACGCTCGGCTCGGTGATTGTCCGGCGCGGCACGACTAGCGTGACCGGCGCGCTGCGAGCCGTCTGGGAACTTCGGCTAAAAGACGACAATAACGACGCGCACAATGTCGAATTGGCAAAATTAGCCTGGCTGTCGCGTTCCGCTCGAAAAAACGGGATCAAAACGTTTGAAGATTACGCCGAATCTTCAGCGGACGCGCTTGTTTCGCAGGGCTTAATGTCAGTCGCCGATGGTGCCGAACACGAACAGCTCAAACAAATTTTGACCCGCCGTCTGGATGCGGAAGACGATTTCGGTTTGCAGGATTCGGCGACTTTTGAAGCGGCGGGCGGATTTGCGCCGACTTTTGGAATCATCGGCGCGGTGCTGGGTTTAATCACTGTTCTGCGCGTTTTGGATAAACCCGAATCGCTCGGCATCGGCATCGCCACCGCTTTTATTGCCACGATTTACGGCATCGGTCTGGCAAATATTCTTTTTTTCCCGCTGGCATCGCGCCTCCGCGAGCGGCACGAAGCGCGGATGAAACGCCGCGAGGAAATCGCCGATGTCATTCTCGCGCTCGCCGCCAAAGAAACGCCGCACGCGATTGTCAATAAATTTAATTTGCGAAAATGAGAAGTCACCGTCAAAAATTACATAATATCGAAAACCGGCAAGGCGACCGCTGGCTGATTTCTTATGCCGATTTGATGACGCTGCTGCTGGCTCTGTTTATCGTGATGTATGCGGCGAGCGACCACGAACGGGCGCAGAAAATCGCCGCCGGTTTTGTCGGAGAAAACACAGGCGGCAGCGGAATCCTGCCGGGAAATTCTTCGCCGGAAACTGACGAACGCGCCGCTTTTGCCCGTAAATTAATGCAAAATCCGGTGTTGATGCAGAAAACGAAAATGCGCCAAACCGAGCGCGGCTTGATAATTTCATTATCGGAAGCCGGATTTTTCGCCGCCGGTGAAGCGGTCGTCAACTCGGATGCCGAAACCGCGATCAACGCCCTTGCCGAATCTTTAAAGGAAAGCACGTTGCCCGTGCGGGTCGAAGGTCACACCGATTCGACCCCGATTTCAAACTCGCGCTACCCGTCAAACTGGGAACTCTCGACTGCCCGCGCTGCTTCGGTTTTAAGCCGCCTCGCCGAACGCGGAATCGCTCCCGAAAGACTTTCGGCGGCTGGTTACGGCGGATTTCAGCCGGTTGCCGATAATACAACCGCCGAAAACCGCGCCCAAAATCGCCGCGTTGATGTTGTTTTGCTCAATCGTTAAAATTCCGCCGAACCGACTTTTAAGTCAAATTTCCCGTCATTTTATAAAAGACGAAAAAAAAATTAATTTTACCCTAAAGTTTTTTTCTCGTCCGCCGATAAGCTAAACATACGGAACGCAGCGGCGATCCAAATTCAAAAAATAACCAACGACCAATGCACGGACGCGGCGGTCAATAACCAAAACAGTTCACGGAGGAACAAAAATCATGTCTATTTCATTAGTAAACAACACGTCATCGCAAGCGGCACAATCGAGATTATCTGCGACAAGCGGTCAACTCAATCAAACTTTACAGCGTTTGTCTTCGGGTCTTCGCATTAACAAATCGGGCGACGACGCTGCCGGATTGGCGGTTGCCAACAGCTACCGTAGTGATGTCAGCGTTTTGTCGCAGGGCGTTCGCAACGCCAACGACGGACTTTCATCGCTGCAAATCGTTGACGGCGGTTTGAACACGATTTCGGGATTGCTCGACCGGGCTTCGACGCTCGCCGCGCAATCGGCATCGGGAACCTTTTCCGGCGACCGCGCGACATTGACCGCAGAATTGACGAAGGTGGTCGGAGAAATTGATCGCCAGGCACAGAATATCGGCTTGGCAACTGCCGGCGGTGAAGACGGCACGGCGCGTTTCGCTAAACAAATTGATGTCTATGTCGGCGGCGGCGCGTCAGCTTCGGCGACCGGCAACACGGTTTCGGTTGATCTTTCAACCAGCGCGGCGGACAGCACCGGTTTGGGTGTCAATGCTCTCGACATTTCCACCGAAGCCGGTGCGAAAACGGCTATCGAAACTCTTCGAACGGCAGTCGGAACACTGGGAACCATTCAGGGAACGGTCGGCGCGGGTCAAAACAATTTAAGTCAGGCGATTGATCTCGCTTCGACGCAGATGACCAACTACCAGGCGGCGGAATCTTCAATTCGTGATGCCGACATCGCATCCGAAGCGTCGAATATGTCGCGTATCAACACGCTGCAACAGGCTGGAGTCGCGGCTTTGGCGCAAGCAAATCAATCAAGTCAAGCGGTTCTTTCATTACTCAGATAGTTGATTAAGTACTTAATTTAATCAGAAAGATACAGGCGAAGATTTGCTGATAAAAAAAGCGGTCTTCGCCTGTAATTCGTTAAACGAAAGCAGTAAAATGCCCTCGGAGACGGTGTTCAGATGTAGGGTCGCGTTGGCGAAACTGCGCGGGCAACTGGTAGATGAAAATATTTAATCGTTATGGCAAATACTATAAGTTTCAGCGGAGTCGGCAGCGGCATTGATTTTAATACGATTCGTGACGCGATTATCACCCAGCGTTCGCGCCCGGTTACATTACTGCAAACGAAAGTCGGCAATTACAACAACCGCGTTGACGCGCTCAAACAATTCAACGGGCTGCTGGCGACGCTGACGACCGCCACGCAGAATCTGACCAGCCGCGATGTCGGAACCGGACGCAGTCCGACGGTTGCCGACGCGACCATCGCCACGGCGACCGGAAGCAGCAGTGCCAGTCTCGGCAGTTTTAATCTCGCAGTCACGCGTCTCGCCACCAGTCTGACTCAGGCTTCGCGCTCTTTTTCTTCAGCGGACGCGCCGGTGTTAGCTGGCGGCGCATCGAACGCGACTTTCGAATTGCGGACGGGCGGCGCGAATTCGGGCATTGAAATCACGATTGACGCGACGAACAATACGCTTGCCGGACTACGCGACGCGATCAACGCCAAAAATGCCGGAGTGACCGCCGGAATCGTTGATTTAACCGGCGACGGAACGCAGCAGCAGCTTGTTTTAAGCTCGACCGCGACGGGCGCGGGCGGGCGCGTCGAGTTGGTGGAAACTTCCGCGACCGGAACCGCCGCGAGTTTAAATTTACGTGCGCTGAATCCGCCGGACGGCGATTTTGCGACGCTCGATGCCAGTTTCTCGATCAACGGTTTGAATCTGACGCGCCCGACCAATGATGTTTCCGATGCCGTCGCCGGATTAAATATCACGCTCAAAAAAGCCGGTTCGACTTCGATTGAAGTTGTACCGTCAAGCGAAATCGAAGAAAAACTGACTGCTTATACGACAGCTTTTAACGCCGTTCAAGATTTTATCGGCGAACAATACACAAAAGACTCGCTCAACCGACCGACCGGCATTCTCGCCGGTGATCCGGCACTCCGCAATGTTCAGCGGCAGCTCAGTTCGCTCGGCGGCATTCGTTCGACCGATAACGGCGGCGCGCTCGAATCGCTCGCGCAAATCGGAATCACCTCCGACAAAAACGGACACCTGGAGTTTGACAAAACAACCTTGAGTGAACGCCTTCAGGCGAATACTGGAGACGTGCGAGCTTTGTTATTCGGAAAAACCGCAGACGAAACCGGAGTTTTTCAAAGCAGCTTTACCATTACGAACGGTTTGAGCGACAGCATCACCGGAAGCGTGCAAACGGCGATCAGCGGCTATCAGTCTTCGGTCAAAACTCTTAACAATACAATTGCGAACCGCACCGAAACCCTCAACCGGATGCGCGATTCGTTATCGCGTCGTTTTGCCGCCGCCGATGCCGCTATCGGACAGCTCAATGGTCAGGGAACATCGCTGACCGGTATTATCAAATCTCTCCAGTCGAGCAGTAGTTAAACAGGAACCGCAAAAACTAAAACTTTAGTCAAGTTTTTTCGTCCGCCGCCGATAAGTTGAACAGCTTATAAATCTATTGCCGACAAAAGTTACCAAAATGTATAAAAGACCCAATGCGCTTGCCAGTTACGGCAAAATCGCCAATGCCGAAACCGATCCGCTCAAACAAATCGTGATGCTTTACGACGGTGCGATCAAATTCCTGAATTTGTCCGCCGCCGATATTGAAAACGGTGATTTAATTGCCAAAGCCGAGCATTCCAACCGCGCCTTTGACATTATCAACTATTTACAGTCAATTCTGGATTACGAACGCGGCGGTGAATCTGCCGTCATTCTGGACAACTTATATCGTCGGATTGCAGTGCTGGTTTTGCGGGCAAGTGCCGAACTCGATGCGAAATTGATGCGCCGCGCCGCCGAACTGCTCGTGCCGGTGCGCGATGCGTGGGAATTTAACGCCCGGAAATCTGCTGTGCCGTTTGAAACAGCAACGACGGCACCTTTTGAAACACCGGCTGCCGTCAAATCGGCTTATTGAGGTTAAATGTTATGTTTGCCAGCGAGAATGTCGTAAAAACTTCGGATTCACTGATCGAATTATTGGCAGCGCAGTGCGCCGATTTGGAAAAACTGCTCGCGCTGGCGCGTGAAGAAACGCTCGCCGCGCAGCAGGGAAATTTCCTGTCAATTCTCGATGTCGTCTCCGACCGCGAAAAAATCGGCAAGCGACTCGAATCTTCGCAACAGCAAATTGCCGAGCTGCGTCATAATCTGGGCGCGGCGACGGACGATTTTTTTCGCCACGAGGCGTTTACACACGCGATTGAAATAGCGACGATGACGCTCGAACAAGACCGAAAAACGAAACTTTTACTAACCGGAATGCGCGACGAATCGCTGGAAGAATTAAAGAATCTGGAAAAATCTCATCGCGGCGTGTCCAAATATCTGTCGAGAGAATCAATCGGTCTGGCTTATAACCGCAATATCTGAGCAGGCGGTAAATTATAAATTGAATATCAATGCGAACCGAATTTTGAAGAGTTATTTCAAATTGAATTTACTCTTCGTCGGTTCGCGTTTTATTTGCATAGAAATCAGACGGCGTTGGCAGCCGGATTTAATTCGTTCGATTCGTCACCGTCACTCTCGATATTCAGGCGTTTGATTTTTTCGACCAAAGTCGTGCGTTTCATATTGAGCAGGCGGGCAGCCTGCATTTTGTTGCCGCCGGTTTTGTCGAGCGTTTGCAGCAGCAAATCGCGTTCGACCTGTGAGACGTAATTTGAAAAATCAATTCCCTCGTCGGGAATCCGCACCGGAACGATGCCCGCGCCGCTTGGAATTTGAAATAAATTAACCTGATGAGTTAATTCTTCGGGCAGATGTTTCAGCCGCACTTCAGTTTCCAGACCGGAGAAAACGGCGGCGCGTTCCATAGAATTCTGTAGCTGGCGGACGTTGCCGGGAAAGCTATAGGAAATCAGCGCGTGATAAGTTTCGGCGGCGATGGTTTTGAATGGCAGACCGGAAGTTGTGCAAAAACGGTCGAGCAAACCTTTGGCGAGCGCGATAATATCGTCGGGACGCTCACGCAGCGGCGGAACAGATAAATGCACGACATTCAAACGGTGATAAAGGTCGGCGCGGAAACTGCCGTCGGCAATTTTTTCGTCGAGGTTCGCGCTGGTCGCCGCCACGACACGCACGTCAACCTTGATCGTCCGCGACGAGCCGAGTTTTTCAAACTCGCTCTCCTGCAAAATTCTCAATAATTTCGCCTGCAATGCCAGATTCATATCGCCGATTTCATCGAGAAACAGCGTTCCACCGTGGGACTGTTCAAAACGTCCTTTGCGGTCGGTTTGCGCGCCGGTAAAAGCTCCTTTGACGTGTCCGAACAATTCGTCTTCGAGCAGTTGTTCGGGAATCGCGGCGCAGTTGAGCGCGACGAACGCCTTTTTTTCGCGCGGGCTGAGCGCGTGAACCGCTCTGGCGACCAATTCTTTTCCCGATCCGGTCTCGCCCGTAATCAGCACGTTGACTTTAAAGGGGGCGACCGTTTTAACCTGTTCGAGCAGGTCGAGCATAATCGCCGATTTAGCGATGATCGGCGAATTCGGAATATCGAACGCCGTGATTGAGGTTTGATCGAGATTTATTCTTTCGACCGCGACTTTGACGGCACTGGACAAATCGTTGAGCGAAACCGGCTTGCACAAAAAATCCGCCGCGCCGAGCTTCATTGCCTGAACCGCGCTTTCAATCGAGCCGTAAGCGGTCATCACCAGCAAATAAGCGTTTGGATTGCGCTGAAGACAAATCGGCAGCAATTCCAGACCACTTTTACCCGGCAAATTTATATCGGTCAAAACGATGTCGAACTTGTCCGCGTCGAGCAGCCGAATCGCTTCTTCGGCTGATTCCGCGCCGGTCGGCTCCAAGTCCTGAAGCGCGATTGATTCGAGCAGAACATTTCGCAAACGATGATCGTCTTCGACGATCAGGATGTTAGTTTTCATATCTGATTAAGGGACGTAATTAAGTTACGCAGGTTTGGCGGATTCTGAAATTGACTTTCCTGATATTACCTGACTAAGTGCGAACGGCAGGGAACCACTAAATTAAAAATACCCTATTAATTAATTTTTGACAAGATTAATTAATTTTTGACAAGAAAAGTGTCAACAAAATGACGATTTCAACAAAAATTTGTCGAAAACCAACGCTGATTCTACGGCAACGCCGTGAATCGAAAGCGTTTCCGGCGAGGCACAGCGATTGCAATTACCGCAATGGAGAATCGTTTTATGAATATCCCGCCACCCGACAATATCATCAATTTACTACAATCTTATCTGGACGTGCAGAGCCGCCGCGCCGAAGTCATCTCCGGTAATATCGCTAACGCCGATACTCCCGGTTACGTTGCCAAAGAACTTGATTTTGAAAATTATTTGCGCGATGCTGCCGCGCAGTCGTTACTTCCGGCGAATCGGCAGACCGAAAATTCCGCGTCGGCGATGAGCGTCGGCGAGCGCACGCCGACGGCTATCGGGCTGGACGGCAACACGGTGGATAGCGGGCAGGAAATGGCGGAACTGGCGCAGACCGGAAGCAGTTTTAATTTCGGCGCGAAAATGCTTCAGTCGCGGCTGCGGCTGCTTCGCACGGCGATCCGCGAAGGCAAATAGACGAACGAAAAAAATCCCACGGCAAAAACACTTCTCCTCCTACCTAAATATAATTATGTCAGTATTTACAATTTTCAAAATTTCATCACAGGGAATGACGGCGCAGCGTGAACGGCTCGAAGCGGCAGCGGCAAATCTTGCCAATGCCAATTCGACACGGACGGCGGACGGCAAACCGTATCAGCGGCGCGATGTGGTTTTCACGGCGCAGGACGCAGATGATTCGTGGACGGCGAACGCCGCACAAAACGGTTTGTTCGACCGGACGGACATCACGTCACAGGGCGTGAAATCGGAAGTGACGTTAGCCGACGAAAATCAGACGGTAATGCAGTATCAGCCCGGACACCCGGACGCGGATGCGAACGGTTACGTCAAAATGCCGGACGTTGATCCGCTCGAAGAAACCGTCAATATGATGTCGGCGGCGCGTTCTTTTGAATCGAATGCCACCGTTTTTAACACCGCCAAAGAACTCGCCCGCGTCAGCATCAATCTCGGCGACGCTTAAGTTTTTTAAAACTCAATGACAATTAACGCTATCACTTCATTTCCGTCGCTCGCGCCGGTTTCAACGAGTGCGAATACTACTGTCGAAGGCTCGCAAAATTCCGGCGAAAGTTTCGGCTCGCTGATCAAAGATGCCGTCGAATCGCTCGACGGCTCGCAAAAAGGCGCGGAACAGGAAATTTCCAAAGCCGTCACCGGCGAATCAACCGATTTGCACAAAACGATTATTTCTCTGCAATCTGCCGATTTGAAATTTCAGCTCGGTCTGCAAGTCCGCAACAAACTAATCGGCGCGTATGAAGAAGTAATGAGAATGCAGGTCTGATAATTTCAGGCGGCAAGCAACTTCAAAAAATCGAAAAACCTTGTAAATTCTGCAAAAAACCTCGTAAATTCTACAATCTATAATCGAAATGGCTTCTCCTTTAGAACAAATCAAGGAAATCTGGAATCGTCTGCCGATGGCGGGGCGCGTCTCCACTATCGGCGCGGCGGTCGTTACTTTAGGCTTGTTCGGAGCAATTATTTATTACGGCTCACAGCCGGATTACGCGATTTTGTTCGCCGATTTGAAACCGGCTGACGCGCAGTCAATCGTCGAAAAATTGAAAGCCGAAAATGTTCCATACACGATTTCCAATAACGGAACGACGGTGCAGGTTCCGTCTGAACGCGTTTCGGAACTTCGCCTCCAGATGGCGAGCGAAGGCGCGTTGTCAGGCGGTCACGTCGGTTTTGATTTGTTCGATAAGACGAGTTTCGGCGCGACCGATTTCGCCCAGCAGATAAACTATCGCCGCGCCATCGAAGGCGAACTCGGCAGAACGCTCGAAGGAATGGATGAAGTAGAATCGGCTCGCGTTCATATCACGCCGAAAAAGGAATCGGTTTTCACGGAAAAAGAAGAAGGCGCGAAAGCCTCGGTGATGCTGCGCGTCAAACAGGGCAAACAACTTTCCGCTGAACGCACTGATGCGATTGTCAGTTTGCTCGCCAGTTCGATCGAAGGACTCGACCCGTCGAGCGTCGCCGTAATGGACACGCGCGGTCGTTTGATGACAACGGGTAGAGGAGGCAAAAGCGGCGCGTATAACGATGCCGGATTGTTTCAGGCGCAGCTCGAAGCCAAACAAAAATTTGAATCGGAAAATGCTGCCCGCATCATCGCTTTTCTCGAACCGGTCATTGGTGAAGGACGCGTCCGCAGCGATGTCGCCGCCGACATAGATTTCAGCCAGGTCGAGCAAACCGAAGAAAAATACAATCCGCAGTCGCAGGTCATCCGTTCGCAGCAGAGTTCGCAGGAATCGCGCGGTGCGGCATCGAAAGTTCCCGCCGGTGTCGTCGGCGCGCGTTCCAACGATCCGACCACGCCCGCCGCGCCGGTCACTGCGGCACCAGCCGCGAGCGGAAACGATCAGCGCGGCTCGACGACGACCAATTATGAAATTGACAAAACCGTCAAACGAACCATTGGCGGCGGCGGGCGCATCAACCGGATGACCGTTTCGGTGGTGGTTGACAGTAAAACCGTAAACGGCGCAGAAGTTGCGCGCCAGCCGGACGAACTCCAGCAAATTCAAGATCTCGTCGCCGCCGCCATCGGCATTGACGAGAAGCGCGGCGATTCGGTCGTCGTGCAGACGATGGCGTTCAATAAACCGGTCATCGAAGAAACCAGCATTTCCTTTCTCGACCGCAATAAGCCACTCGTTTCGAGCGCGGTAAAATACGGCGCGTTGATTTTGATTGCGCTGCTGCTGCTGTTGTTCGTGATACGTCCGGCGCGGCGCGCTCTGAGAATCGCCGGCACTGTTTCCACTGAACCGAAAATGCTTCCCGCCACCGAATATGACGCAGACGAACGCCGCGCCGAAGAACCGGAAATGCCGAAACAAATCGAAATCGGCGATTCGCCGGCAATCGCGTCGCTCGGCACCGTTGCCGAAATGGAAGCGAAAATGCTCGCCGATCTGGAGAATTCGGCTTCGGCATTGAGTCAGGAAGCCCAGCGCACCCAATCAATGAAAAAAATGATTGCCGACGAATCTCTTAATAATCCAGAAGTTGTTGTCAGCACTTTACGCGGCTGGCTGCAGGAAGGTTAAAAGCGTAGTCGGGAGCCGCGAAATAATCGTTCTTTTTTTAAAGTTATGTCACCGAATATCGAGCAAGTATCTGAAAACACCAGCGTAGAATCTCCGTCGGAAGTGACGGCACTCGCCACGCGTCCGCCCGATCCTGTTTCGGGAATACGGAAAGCGGCGATTTTATGCCTGTCTCTCGGCGAAGAAGCCGCTTCCAACCTCCTTTCTTATCTCGAAGAGGAAGAAGTCCAGAAACTTTCTAAAGAACTGGCGTTGCTGCCCACTATCAAGCCGGAAACTTCCGAGAGCATCATCGAAGAATTTCACCAGCTTTTAGTAGCGAAAAATTATGTGACGGCGGGCGGCATTGATTACGCTAAACGTTTGCTGGTCAAGAGTTTCGGAATGGAAACCGCCAAGCGTCTGATGGATAAGGTGATGCACGCGCTCGAAGGTCCGGCGAGTTTCGAAGCACTGCAAAAAACCGATCCTCAGCAGATTTCCAAACTTTTTCAATCGGAACAGCCGCAGACGATTGCCGTCGTTTTGGCGCATCTCGATGCGGCGACCGCTTCGAGCGTTTTGCGTAATCTGCCGGAATCGCAGCGCGGTTTGATTGCCCTGCGGCTCGCCAATCTGCAAAACGTTTCGCAGGACGTGGTAAAACGAATTTCGCAGGTTCTCAATCAAAAACTTTCGTCGGTCAGCGGCGGAATGAGCCGCACGAGTCTCGGCGGCGTACGGACGGTCGCCGACATTTGCAACCGTCTCGACCGCGATATGATGAACTCGATGCTTGAGCAAATTGAAACCGACAATCCGAGTCTCGCGCTTGAAATTCGCAATTTGATGGTCACTTTTGAAGATACTCTGCTGGTTGATGATCTCGGCATCCGCGAAATTATGCAGCGCGTTGACAAAAAGGTTCTGACACTCGCTCTGAAGGGAACGGTGGCGGAATTGCAGGAGCGTTATTTCTCTAATATGTCGAGCCGCGCCGTCGAAATGATGAAAGAAGAAATGGATTTTATGGGACAGGTGAAAATGAAGGACGTAACCGCCGCGCAGCGCGAAATCGTCGAAGTTCTGCGCGAACTCGACGATCAGGGCGTAATCAATCTGGGCGGAACGGAAAATGAAGCCGATCAATATGTCAACTAGAATTCTTAAAAATCAATCCGCCGAAATTGCTGCGCTGACGTTTCCCGAAATCGGAACGGCGGAGCGTTCGGAATCCAACCGTAAATTCGTTTTTCCGGTTTTTGCGAGCGGCGAAACACGTCAGGAAACTCAAGCTGGCGCGGCTTCGACCGTCGAAGACATTTTACAGAACGCCCGTGACGAAGCCGCCGCCATTGTCGCGCAGGCGGAAAAAGACCGGGAAATTATCGAGCAAGCCGCGTTTGAAAAAGGTTCGCTCGAAGCCAAAGCGACGGTCGAAACGGAAATCGCTGCGCGCGTCGAGGCGCAAGCGAACCCGCTGCGTGAAGAATTAGCCGGAACAATCGAAAAAATATCCGCTCTAGCGGGCGAAATAACCGAACGCGCCGAAGCCGATGTCGTTGAACTGGCAATCGAAATAGCCGAAAAAATCGTTGAGCGCGAGGTTTCTCTCGACCGTGAAATCGTTTGCCGCTTGGTTAAAATCGCGCTTGGAAAACTGCACAACCGCTCGGTTGCCGAAGTGCGTCTGAACCCGGAAGACTTCGCTTTCGTTCAGGCGCAGCGCGAAAAACTCGGTTTTCGCGGCACTCTCGAATTAGCTGAAGACGCTTCGATTTCCGTCGGCGGCTGTCTGATTCATACTGAAACCGGCGACATAGACGCGCGAATCGAATCGCAGTTCGACGAAATCGCTTACGGACTATTGAAAAATTAAAATATTCCACCGAAGTTTTACGCGAAAAAAATGCTTGCCGCTTACCGCCAAAAATTAACCAAAATAGTCGCGCTCAAATCAATCGGGCGCGTCGTGCGAGCCGTCGGTTTAATCATCGAATCGCAGGGACCGATTGTTTCGGTCGGCGATTTGTGTTATTTATCCGCGCCGGACGGCAAGCGCGAAACGATGCTCGAAGTAATCGGTTTTCGTGACAACCACGTTTTACTGATGCCGCTCGGACAAATGCCGGCGGTGCGCGTCGGCGATTCGGTGATTGCCGCCGGAGTCAGCAGCGAAATCGCGGTCGGCGAAAACCTTTTGGGCAGAACAATTGACGCGCTCGGTCGCCCGCTCGACGGCTTCGGCGCGATCAAAACCGAAGAATCTTATCCGCTCAACCGAATGACGACCAATCCTCTGAGTCGCGCCAATATCGAAACGCCGCTTGAAACCGGCGTGCGCGTGATTGACGGAATGCTGACGGTCGGGGCGGGACAGCGCATCGGCATTTTCGGCGGTTCGGGTGTCGGAAAATCGACACTGCTCGGAATGATGGCGAAACGTTCGGAAGCCGACATCAACGTTATCGCGCTGATCGGCGAACGCGGGCGCGAAGTCCGCGAATTTATCGAAAACGAACTCGGCGAAGAAGGAATGGCGCGGTCGGTTGTCGTCGTTTCCACGTCTGACGATTCGGCTCTGGTCAGAATCCGCGCCGCGCTCGCCGCGACCGCTATCGCCGAGTATTTCAAAGATCAAAATAAGAATGTGCTGTTGATTATGGATTCGGTGACGCGTTTTTGTATGGCGCAGCGGGAAATCGGTCTGGCGGCGGGCGAACCGCCGTCGTCGAAAGGCTACACGCCGTCGGTTTTCGCGCTGCTTCCGCGACTTCTTGAACGCGCCGGAAATTTTGACGGCGCGGGTTCGATCACCGGATTTTACACGGTTCTGGTTGAAGGTGACGATATGAACGAGCCGATTGCCGATGCCGTCCGTTCGATTCTCGACGGTCACGTTGTTTTATCCAGAGCGTTGGCGGCGCGCAACCATTATCCGTGCATTGACGTTCTCAACAGCGCGTCGAGATTATTTTCGACCGTCGCCGAAAAACCGCATCGCGCGCAAGCCGGACAAATCCGCGAACTGCTCGCCGCGTATGAAAAAGCCGAAGATTTAATCAACATCGGCGCGTATCAGGCGGGCAGCAGCCGTGTCATAGATTTGGCAGTCGCCCGTCACGAGGAAATTATCAACTTTCTCAAACAGGAACGCGACGAACCGGCGAATTTCACCGATTCAATCGAAAAGCTGATGAACATTAAAACAGTATGAAGAAGTTTAAGTTTACCCTGCAAACCGTTCACAACGTCCGCGAAATGCGGCAGGAAAAAGAAGAATTCGTTCTGTCGCAGCTACAGGCGGAGGCGAATAAAGCTGCCGAGCGCATAAAGGAAATCGAACAAATGCAGCAGCAGGCGATGGAAAATTACGCTAAAACTTTGCGGCGCGGTGAAGCGATGAACATCGCCGAAATGGAAATGGAAACCAATCATATCGCCGCGCTCGACCGTTCTAAGCGACAGGCACAGGAGTTGCTAGAACAACAGCGGCAATCTTGTAATAACCAAAAATTGATTCTCGCCGCCGCAACGCGTGAAGTTAAAGTAACCCAGAAATTGCGTGACACACAACAGCAGCGTCACCGCGCGGAACTCGATCACCACGAACAAAACGCTCTCGACGAAATAGTTTCGGCAAATTACGCCCGCAAAATGTCTGGAACTCGATAACGCGAAATATCCACGATTGAAATGATAAATATGATTTTCCCCGCCGCCTTCGACAATTTTGAACAACCGCCGCGTTTTGCTTCCGGCTCAAAACCGGAAAATTTCGCCGTATTGTTAAGCGTTACCGTCGCGCCGCCGAGTTTTCCGACATCCGAAAACAAGAAAGAGTTCGTCCCGTCGAAAATGTCGTCTGAAACTTTGTCAGACGAATTAGATGAAAATGTGTCCGACGACGACTGCAAAATGAATGCGGCGATAAATCCGACAATCGTTTTTTTGCCGCCGAATACCGTTCAGACAGAACCGCCGACGAAATTCGCGTCCGTCGAATTATTTAATTCAAACGCCGCCGTCTGCGACAATCAGACGGCAGTGATTTCGCCGCATTTGCAAGACGCGGCGACAAATCGAACGATTCCGAACGTTCAGGAAATTTCCTCCGCAGTTGAAACTGTTTCGCCGAATCAATCGGAAGATTCGACTCAGGTCAAAGAAATTACCGCCGCGCCGCCCGTCGCTGAGCCGTTTAATCCGGTAATGCGGACTCGAAACGGCTTCGACGGGAAAATTCTCGAAGCGAAACCACAGAAAATTAAACTTTCCGCGCCGACGTTCGAGACAAAAACGCCGGAAACAAAAGTGTCGCCGCGGACGGAATTATTCGATATTGAAAAATCTACCAATGAATCACCGAAGACGGCGGCGATTGCCGAAACGCTTCCTGTGAAATCGCCTGAAACGGAGATTTCCAAAGCCGAAAAACCTGCGGAAAAAACGGAAAGTGATTTTTCGTTTAACTTCGACAAATTTTTGACATCCGTCACCAGACAATCAAAGAGTGTCGAAAATACCGCGAACGAGCCGGTCGAGAGTCAAAAGATATTTGAACAGTTCGAGCCGCAAATGCTGCACATCATTTCGTTGATTAACAACGAAAAAAATAAAAAAACGATGAAGATGCGGCTGCATCCGGCGGAACTCGGCGCGATAGAAATTAAACTCGAAAAAAACGCCGCCGGCAAAATTATCGCTCATTTCCAAACCGAAACCGAAGCGGCGCGGCAGAATCTCGCGCAGAATATCGAACAGCTTCGGGATTCGCTGCAAAATTCCGGCTGTCAGGTCGAGCGGCTGGATGTGACCTGTCAACAATTTTCGCCGAACGGCGGCGAGCAAAACGCGAATCATTCGCGGCACACCGAACCAATCGAACGTCAAATTAATTCGGAGACGGCTTCTAACCGCAAATCCGAATCACAGGACGATTTGAAACATAACCAAACAGACCGTCTATTAAGCATCCGCGCTTAAAAATCGGCAAAACACGAGGAGTTCCATTTATGAATATCAACGCACTTTCGACGACGGATCAGACTATACAGGCGGCTTCGACCGGACAAACCGCAAAGCCTTCAGAACGCGATATGTTTATGACTTTGCTGGTCACGCAGCTAAAAAATCAAGACCCGCTTCAACCGCAGGACGGAGCGGCGTTTGTCGCGCAGCTCGCGCAGTTTAACTCGCTCGATCAGTTAGTCGGCATCCGGCAGTCAATCGAGCAATTAACCGTCGCTTTACAGCAGGGAAAAGGCACGGGGTCGAGCGCACAAAAAACCGTCTGATTGACAACAAAAAAACTAAGAATAAACCAATAAAGTAAACAAAGTAACGGAGAATTAATTACTATGCCATTTTCATTTAACACATCGCTTTCCGGCTTGAACGCAAATTCCAACGCGCTTAGCTCGGTTGGAAATAACATCGCCAACGCCAATACCATCGGCTTTCAAAGCAGTTCAATCACATTTTCCAGCATTTACGCCAGCACTTCCGGCGCGCGGCTGAACGGCGCGGGAAATACCCTGCAAATCGGCAACGGCGTAAAAACCGCGGCTGTTCACAAGAATTTCGAGCAGGGCAATCTGAATGAATCGAGTTCGCCGCTGCACGCGGCTATTCAGGGTAACGGTTTTTTTGTCACCAGAAACGCCGACGGAACTTCCGGCTACACGCGCGCCGGTGATTTCACTTTAAATAATCAGGGATTTCTGGTCGCTTCAAACGGAGCGCAAGTACAGGGTTATATGGCGCAGAGCGGAGTGATTCCGCCGGGCGCGCCGTTGACCGCGCTGCAAATTCCGATTGGACAGACGCTCGCTCCGCAGACGACTTCGGAAGCCACTCTTCGGATGAATCTCGATTCCGCAGCGGTGACCGGTTCAAATTTTAATGCGACGATGCAGGTTTACGATTCGCGCGGAACAGAGCGGACGATGAACATCAGTTTTACCCGCCAGGCGGACGGCAGTTTTGACGCGACCGCGACGATTGACGGGAAACCGGCGCAGCTTTCGGCTGATGGCGCGGCGGCTTCGTCCGACCCGGTTAAGTTTACTTTCGATGAAAACGGCAATTTAACATCGCCGACTTCGTTGGCGGTCGTTCCCGACCAGACTCAGCTCGACGGCGCAGTGCTGCCTTCAATCGCCGTCAATCTGCGCGAAACCAACGCGGACGGCACGCCCGGCAATTTTAATATAACCGGTTACGCGCGTCCTTCGTCACTTTCGGCGACGAGTCAGGACGGTTTTTCGGCAGGCGAATTGAGAGGTGCCGCCGTTGACCCGAACGGTGTCATTTTCGGCGTGTATTCTAACGGGCAATCGCGCGTTATCGGACAATACGCGGTGGCGACGTTTAATTCCAACGAAGGATTGGAGCAGGTCGGCGGCAATATGTACGGCGAAACGGTGGCTTCGGGACAGGCAACCATCGGCGAACCCGGAACCGGTGGTCGCGGTGCGATTGCCGGCGGTTATCTCGAACAAAGCAACGTCAATATCACCAACGAATTCGTTGCTCTAATTGAAGCCCAGCGCGGTTTTCAGGCTAACTCACGGGTCATCACCACGCTCAACCAGACTTTTCAAGATTTGCTGCAAATAATCTAAAGTTTTTTTTCTGCCTGCCGATATGCCAACCGGATGTTTTCGACATCCGGTTGGCACCATAAAAATTTAAAATTTCCGGCGTTGTATAACGGGCGCACGAGCGCGAAAAATTCGTTCGGTCTTGTCGTTATTCGTCGTCCGGCTTCTCAACAATTACAATTTTACGCGGAGTTCGTTAAGTTATGTATCTTATTATCGGTATCGTCGTCGTTTTTTTGTGCGTCATCGGCGGATTTTTGATGATTGACGGTCCGCTTGGCGTTTTGATACAGCCGTCTGAATTCGTTGTCATCGGCGGAGCGGTCATCGGGGCGACTATCGCCGCCAACCCGCTCAAATTCCTGATGCTGATCGTGGCGAAATTGCCCGTCGCGCTGAAAGGTTCGCCCTATAACAAAGCGGTTTACGCGGAAGTTCTGCGAATGCAGTATGACGTTTTCGTCAACTCGAAAAAGGGCGGCTTGCTCTCGATTGAAGAAGATGTCAACAGTCCGATGTCATCGTCGCTTTTTACCAAATATCCGGTTTTTACAAATAATCATCACGCCGTAGATTATTTCTGCGACGCGATGAAAATGCTGGTCAACGGCGCGTGTACGCCGGAAGAACTCGAAATAATCCTCGATGCCGAAATGGAGACGCATCACGAAGAAGGCAGTCTCGTGCCGACCTTGCTCAACCGCGCTTCGGACGCGCTGCCCGGTTTGGGAATCGTCGCCGCCGTTCTCGGAATTGTTGTGACGATGCAGCATCTCGACGGACCGCCGGAAGAACTCGGTCATCACGTCGGCGCGGCTCTGGTCGGGACTTTTCTCGGCTTGCTGCTCTCCTACGGATTTCTCGCGCCGGTTGCGGCGAATCTGGAGAATTTGGCACAGGATGAAGGAAAGTATTTCAATTGTCTGAAAACCGGAATCGCCGCTTTCGCTTTCGGCGCGGCTCCGGCGACGGCGGTGGAATTTGCCCGCAAAACCATCTACAGTTTTGAACGCCCGTCAACTGCCGAACTCGAACCGATGCTCAAGGAAATCAAACCGCGCTAGATGACCGGCGAATAGAAATTTTACAATTCCGATTTAAAGCGCATTTACCGGCGAATTTACAATTTTTTCGTTTAACGCTCGCCGATTGGTATTTATTATGGCTGAACAGGAAAAAACCGAACCGGCAAAACCGCGCCGACCGAGAAAAAAAGCCAGGGCGCACGCCGGACATCACGGCGGCGCGTGGAAAGTCGCTTATGCCGATTTCGTAACGGCGATGATGGCTCTGTTTCTGGTTCTGTGGCTCGTCTCGCAAGCCGATGTCAAAGTTAAACAAGCCATCGCCAATTATTTTCGCTCGCCCGGCGTTTTCGATACGCTCCAGGGCGGAATTCTGGCGCAAGCCAAAAAGGTCAGCAAGGAACCGGAAGATTTGACTTCCAAAGACGACGAACAACAGCTTTTCAATGCCGCGCAAAAACTGAAAGAGCAGTTTTCGACGCGCACCGAATTCTCAAAATACAAAGACCAGATAAAAGTCGAAATCACCGACGAAGGGCTGCGTATCCAGTTGATTGATAAAGCCGAGCGCGTCTCGTTTGCGTCGGGCAGTGCCGATTTAACAGTTGACGCGCGCGCGATTTTGGCGGAAGTTGCCGCCCAGATTTGCAG
This sequence comes from Pyrinomonadaceae bacterium, assembly GCA_965217575.1. Classification (GTDB taxonomy): domain Bacteria; phylum Acidobacteriota; class Blastocatellia; order Pyrinomonadales; family Pyrinomonadaceae. The sequence continues at coordinate 81,102 of CBDCIX010000004.1, forward strand.
TCTGCCGAATAAAATCAATATCGGCGGACACACCGACAGCCGTGTTTTTCCGTCGGACAATGGTTACACGAATTGGGAATTGTCCACCGACCGGGCGAATGCGGCGCGGCGCGTTCTCGAAACCGTCTGCGTCAAGCCCGAACAAATTCATCGCATCATCGGTTTCGCCGATACTGAATTAACCGTCGCCAACGACCCGTACGCGCCGTCAAATCGCCGCATCAGCATCACGGTTTTACGTTTGACTCCGGCGGACGCGGGCAAAGAACCCGGCGACGCTTCGCCTCCGAATGACGAAACGATCAAACCGGCGAATAAAATCGCCGCGAAAACCGTCATCGGCGAAAAATCGCCTGCCAAACAACCTGCCGCACCGGACGAATCCGAAAAACCGCCGGAAAATTCGGAAAAGCCGCCGCCCTCAGACAAGTCGCCGGTCAAAGAAAAACTATTAAAAGAAGGATCGGTTAAAGTCGGCGAACCGGATGAAGTTCCCGCCGTGCCTAAAATTAAAGAAAAACCCGACAATTAAAACGAAATAGCTAAGGAGTAAAAACATCCTTTTAACTTCTTAAAATCGGCGGTCTCAACACCAAAATTGATTTCAAAGTTTTTTTCGCAAAATCTTCTTTCACGCCTCAAGTTTCCAAAATTACTTCCGATAAGTATCGGAGAGATAGACACAAATATCTCCACGCCGACTCGTAAACACGAGATAAACGCAGTTATCTTCTCACCGACTCAAAAATAAGACAGGAGAAAATCAAATGGAAAATTCAGATATTATCAGAACGCTCGTCGTTGACGATTCGCGCATTATGCGAAATATCGTGATGGAATCATTACGCAAAACAGGTCTCGGCGAGTTTGAATTTACCGAGGCGGTGAGCGGCTCGGAAGCAATGGAAAAATTCGACGCGGACGCGATTGATATGATTTTTGTTGACTGGAATATGCCGGGAATGAACGGCATCGAGTTTGCCAGATTCGTTCGCAGCTCGAAATGGGCGAATCATATTCCGATTGTGATGGTCACCAGCGAAACCGGCGATGCCAAGCAAAAAGACGCTTACGACAAAGCCCGCATCAGTTGCTACGTCACCAAGCCTTTTACGGTTGACGAAATTAAGGCGAAAATCAGTTCCATCGTCGCGGACGTGCGGAATAAAAAGACGAGTCAGGATTCCGCGCCAGCCGCCGCGCCGCCAGCCGCCAAATCGGGCGGTTTCTTTTCAAAACTTCTCAACTAAACAATCCAACTCAAAAGCGAGGATAAATTTCATTATGTCAGTAGAAACCTTAAATGCTTCGACGGTCGAAGTGCTGAATCATCCGATCACCGACGTGCCGCAATTTTTGATTGATGTAACCAATCGTTCGATTGTACAGACCTTCGACAAAATGTTCGGCGAAACTTCCATCGAAACGCCCGAATTCGAATCGCCGGAAGTCGAAGGTGTCGTCGGGCTGATCTCGTTTGTCGGCGATATTACGTGGTCGCTGGCGATGATGTTTCCGCAGGCGGCGGCGGTTAATCTCGCCTATAAATTTGCGAATTTTGAAATCGAATACGAAAGCCCGGATATGGGCGATGTCGTCGGCGAAATTGCCAACGTGCTTGCCGGAGTTATCTGCGGCGAACTCGGAAACGAAGGAATTCATTCGCAGATGTCGCTGCCGACCGTCACGCGCGGCAAACACGTCGAACTGCTTCTGGGCGGACACTTGATTGCGAGACGGCTGATCGTATCGGTCGCCGGCAACCAGTTCGGAGTTCGTTTGATCGTTTCCAAAACCAATATGATCGCGCCCGTGATGTTTTAATAATCCTCCCGCAGAAGCAAATAAAAAAATGTCTTCAGTCAACAAACAGCTTTTTACATCTCTGAAAAACGTCAGAGCGGAACTCGGTTCGCTTGAGAAAGGCGATTTGGACGGAATCACCAAAATCGGCGCGGCGGTCGAAGGTTTAATGACTGAACATAGCGACGATTTGGCGCACGCGGAAAATCTGCTGATTCTCTGTCTGACCGGACTGCAAAAAATTTACGAAGATGAATCCTCCGATTTTTCCGGCATCGCGGATGCTGTCGTCAGCAGTTTCGTCGCCGTCGAACAAAGCGTCGCATCACAGGGCAATCCGGTTTGCGAGGCGATGATTTTACAGGCGTGCAGCCTTCTGCAAATCAGTCTCGGTCTCGCGCCGGAAAAAGAGTTGGAAACCGAAACATTAGTTTCCGCGCGGCTCGAAACGCTCGATGATATAAGTTCGCTGCTGATGCAGGTCGGCGCGGGCGACACGGCGGAAATTGAAAATATCTGCGGTGCTTTTAAATCCATTATCGCGCAGACCGCAAACGTCGAACATCGCAAACTGCTGGTCAAGGCGACCCGCGATTTAACCAAAATTGTCAATGGTAAGGCGACGAACGCAGATGAAATTTTAACGCAGACCGGCGAAATTATCGGGCGTGTCAACAGCGAGAACGAATATTTAGCCGAATCGAGCGGACAAAAAATCAATGACCAATCCGTTGCCGAAAAACCGGCGGCGCGGGAAGTAGAAATAACCGAAACCGCCAAAATACCTGAAATCGTCGGGATCGTCGAAACGATTGAAAAAGTGGAAGTAATCGAAGAAACTCTTCCGGCTTCGGACGAAGCGGCGAACGGCAATTATTTGAACGGCGACGACGGTTTGCTCAACGAGTTTATTATCGAAAGTCGTGAACTAATCGAAGCGGCGGAAGGTTCTTTGCTCGCGCTTGAAAACGACCCGGAAAACGTCGAAGCGATCAACACGGTTTTTCGCGCGTTTCATTCGGTCAAAGGAACGTCGGCGTTTCTCGCCTTAAATACGATGACCGATTTCGCGCATCTTGCCGAATCGCTTTTGAGCCGGATGCGCGACCGCGAAATTCGCTGCACGGGCGGCTATGCCGATTTAGCGTTGCGTTCGGTGGATGTCATCAAGGAAATGCTTCACGCCATCGAAAAAGCTCTGCCGGGCAAACCGTCGGCTCTGCCTGCCGATTACAAAAATCTGATGACGCTTTTGGAAAACCCGGAAGCGAACGGCGTAACCGGCGAATCGGGCGGCAAGGCGGAAAACGGCGGCAGAAAAGTCGTCGAAACGGAAGAAATTTCGGTACTTAAAAAAACATCCACAGCGGATTCGTCAGTGCGGGTGCGAACCGACCGGCTCGACAGTTTGATTGATATGGTCGGCGAACTCGTCATCGCGCAGTCTATGCTTTCGCAGGATGCGACCGTCGCGCAGGGATTGCATCACGAACTCAGCCGCAAAATCTCTCACGCCGGGAAGATTGTCCGCGAGCTTCAGGATTTAAGTATGGCGATGCGGATGATTCCGCTCAAAAGCACGTTTCAGAAAATGAACCGCATCGTGCGCGATGTGGCGCAGAAATGCGGCAAGCAAATCGAGTTTGTGACCGACGGCGAGGACACGGAAATTGATCGTAATATGGTTGACATTATCGCCGATCCGCTCGTTCATATGGTTCGCAACGCCGCCGATCACGGCATCGAAATTCCCGGTAAGCGAGTTGGGGCGGGAAAATCGGCGACCGGAAAAATCAAGCTGGCGGCGTATCACGCGGGCGGCGATGTCGTTGTTGAACTGGCAGACGACGGCGCGGGACTCGACCGCGAAAAAATTCTCGCCAAAGCCGTCGCGCTCAATTTAATCGAATCTGACAAAGGAATGTCCGAAAATCAAATCTTCAATCTGATCTTCGCGCCGGGCTTTTCGACCGTCGAACAAATCACGGACGTTTCCGGGCGCGGTGTCGGAATGGATGTCGTCAGACGAAACATCGAAGCGATGCGCGGACGAATCGAGATTTCTTCGGAAAAGGGCAAAGGCTCGCTCTTTACGATCAGGCTGCCGCTGACTCTCGCCATCACGGACGGAATGCTCGTGCGCGTCGGCGCGGAACGATTTATCGTCCCGACGATTAATATTCAACTGAGCTTTCGTCCGACGGCGAAGATGCTTTCGACGGTTTCGGGACGCGGCGAACTGGTTAGTCTGCGCGGCGAGCTGATGCCGATTTTCCGACTTCACAGACTTTTTGAAGTCGAAAACGCGATCCAGCAGCCGACCGAAGGTTTGCTGATGATTGTTGCCGACGGCAGAAGGCGGTGCGCTTTGATGGTTGACGAACTGCTCGGACAATACCAGGTCGTCGCCAAGACTCTCGGACAGGGAATCAGCAAAATTCCGGGCGTGTCAGGCGGCGCGATTCTGGGCGACGGCTGTGTCGGATTAATTCTCGATCTGGCGGAAATCGTCGCGCTCGCCCGCCGCACCAACAGTCCGGCAGACCGCGCTGAAGAACTTTATCAGCAGGCGGCTTAAAAAATTATCAGGAAGCGAAACAACGAACGGAGAAATTAAAATGGCTACTACGGAAATTGAAAATAAAACAAATCGCGGCGGCAAATTTCTGACCTTTTTTCTCAAGGACGAGGAATACGGCATCGAAATTCATAAAGTGCAGGAAATTATCGGAATGCTGCCGATCACGCGCGTTCCGCGAACACCGGAATTCGTGCGCGGTGTCGTCAATCTGCGCGGGAAAATTATTCCCGTGACTGAACTTCGCTCGAAATTCGGAATGGAAGAATGCGCGGACTCGACTGAAACGTGCATCATCGTCGTTAAAACTTCGGACGTTGAAATCGGCTGCATTGTTGACAAAGTTTCGGAAGTTCTTGACATCGCCGATACGGAAATCGAAGACGCTCCGTCGTTCGGCGCGGAAATCAGCACCGAATATCTGCTCGGCATCGGTAAAACACACGATAAGGTCAGGCTTTTGCTCAATATTGACCGGATTCTTTCGGTTCAGGAAAACGCCGATTTTCAATCGGTTGGCGGCAGCCAGATGGCAATTGCGGCTTAAAGTATTCGCGGCGATTGCCGATAAGTCAAAAGCGGACTTAAAATCCCGCGTTTTCACGCGAAAACTTCACGATTAAACATTCCCACGTAACAATCCAGCATTACCAAACAAAAAGCGGCGGCTCGCATCGCAAAAACAAAAATAAGAAACTGAGGTATATATGACATTTTTAGATCAAATGGATATGAATAAGAGAGCGCAATTGATGAGCGGCGTATTTTTCGCCGGTATAATTTCGATGGCGATTCTCAGCTATGTAAGTTACGATCCGCAGAAAATAAGCGGCGTAACTGTGGCGATTTTTGCGGCTGTCGTTTCAGTGGTTGTAATAGCAATCTGCGGAATGATCGCCCGGCAGAAACTAAATTCCGTCGAGGTTGAAGCTGACAAGCGCGTCGAGATAATCGCTGAACGCGTCGAAAAACTGAAAAGCCTGTGCATTACCAACCTCGGCAAAGCGAACGAAGCTCTGGCACACGGCGATCTGAAATACGAAATCATCACCGGAACCGAATTTCTTAACGACAATTCACCGGACGATCTCGGCAAACTTTCACGCAGCGTGGACGGCATTATCCGACAAACGCAGGGTTCGGTCGCGGCGTTTGAAAAAGGACGCGCGATAATGCTTTCGCTCATCGGCGAAATGCAGCAAATAACCGCCGCCGCGACCAACGGCAACATCAACGAACGCGGCAACGTCGGAAAATTTGAAGGCGATTTCGCGGGAATGATCGGCGGAACGAACAATTTGCTCGATGCAGTCGCCGGTCGTGTCAGAACCGTTTCCGAGCGCGTCGAAAAACTGAAAAGCCTGTGCGTTACCAATCTCGGCAAAGCGAACGAAGCTCTGGCGAATGGCGATTTGAAATACGAAATCATCACCGGAACCGAATTTCTCAACGATTCATCGCCTGATGAACTCGGCAAACTTGCACGCAGCGTGGACGGCATTATCACGCAGACGCAGGGTTCGGTCGCGGCGTTTGAAAGAGGACGCAAAGTGATCCTCAGCTTGACCGAAGAAACTCAAAATCTGACTGTTGCCGCCAAAAACGGAAATATTGACGCGCGCAGCAACGCTTCACAATATAAAGGTGCTTACGGAGAAATTTTGAGCGGTATTAACGATCTGCTGGATGTAGTTGGCGGACGAGTCAAAACCGTTTCCGAGCGCGTCGAAAAACTTCGTGGTTTGTGTATTACCAATCTCGGCAAGGCGAACGAAGCTCTGGCACACGGCGATTTGAAATTCAAAATCATTACCGGAACCGAATTTCTCAACGATTCATCGCCTGACGAACTCGGCAATCTCGCGCGCAGCGTGGACGGCATTATCACGCAGACGCAGGGTTCGGTCGCGGCATTTGAAACGGCGCGCGTAAATCTTAATAACGTAATCGAAGAAAACAAAATGCTGACCGACGAAGCCAACAACGGGAACATCAATGTTCGCGGGCAGGCGGACAAATTTCAGGGCGGATTCCGCGAACTGATTCACGGAATGAATAATCTGCTTGAAGCCGTCTCCAGACCGATTAACGAAGCGTCCGACTGTCTGCAGAGAGTTGCCGACCGCGACTTGACGGCACAGATGACGGGCGAATACAGAGGTGATTTCGACAAAATTAAAATTGCGCTTAACTCTGCGCTTGAAAATCTGAACGATGGTTTGAGCCAAGTTTCGGTCGGCGCGGAACAGGTCGCTTCAGCCGCGACGGAAATCAGCGCGGGAAGCCAGAATCTGGCGCAGGGTTCGAGCGAGCAAGCCTCGACACTCGAAGAAGTCGCCGGCAATTTGCAGGAAATTTCCTCGATGACCAGACAAAACACGGCTAATTCCAAGGAAGCCCGCGCCTTATCAGACAGCGCGCGCAATTCGGCGGAAGGCGGTATGAAAAATATGCAGCGGTTGTCTGAAGCCGTAATGCGAATCAAAACTTCGTCTGATTCGACGGCGAAAATTGTTAAAACGATTGAAGAAATCGCCCTACAGACCAATCTGCTCGCGCTCAACGCGGCGGTCGAAGCGGCTCGCGCCGGAGATGCCGGAAAAGGCTTCGCGGTCGTCGCCGAAGAAGTTCGTAATCTGGCGATGCGTTCCGCCGAAGCCGCCAAAACGACGGCGCAGTTAATCGAAGAAGCGGTCAAAAATACCGAAGACGGCGTGAGCTTAAATGCCGAAGTATCGCAGAATCTGGAAGAAATCAATTCGCAAATTGAAAAGGTTTCGGTCGTGATGGCGGAGATTTCAGCCGCTTCGGAACAGCAGAATCAAGGTGTCGAACAAATCAACGTCTCGGTCGAGCAGATGAATACGGTGACTCAGCAAACGGCGGCGAACTCGGAAGAATCGGCGGCGGCGGCGGAAGAATTATCCGGTCAGTCGCAGGAAATGCTCAGTTTGATCGGCAGTTTCAATTTATCGGGCAGTCAGGGACAGCGCGGCAAGTCGCATTTGAACGTCGCCAGCCAGAAAAACACGTTCGCGCATAAATCACCGCACACGACTTTTAGTTCGGTGAAGAACACGAGCGGCTCGAAAGCCGGCAACGGCAACGGATTTCATTCGATGCCGACCAACCCGAACGATTTTATTCCTTTCGACGACGGCGACAGCGTTTTGCGGGAATTTTAATCGCTGAATCGGCGGGCAAACACGAAAGTTACAGTCTTTCAGTCAACTTCGATTTGCCCGCCTATCAAATCTTTAGCTGTAAATACTATCATTGGTTCCGCTGAAATCCGCTTTCTTTCCGGTAAAAACGAAAATCGAAAGCGGTGCAACAAACAAGTATTCACAGTAGTCGCAGATCATTTATTTCGACAACTAACGAGGGAGAATAAACAAAATGATGTCGCCAGTTTCGACCGTCGGCAAAGTACGGTTCACCAAAAAAGAATACGAAAACCTTTGCCGGAGAATTTATGATTTGTGCGGGATTAATCTGGCTGGCAAAGTCGAACTCGTCGAATCTCGTTTATCAAAGCGCGTTTCGTCAATGAATTTAACGAGCTACGAGCAGTATTTTCAAGCGGTTGACGGCGACCGTTCCGGCAAAGAGCAAATCTGGATGCTCGACGCTCTGACTACCAACAAGACCAGTTTTTACCGCGAAATTCAGCATTTCGATTTTTTGAGTCAGCATATTTTGCCGACTCTTGACAACCGGCGGGTTAGAATTTGGAGTGCGGCTTGCTCGACCGGCGAAGAACCTTATTCGATTGCTATTCAACTGCGCGAACAACTGCGGCAAATCGAATCGCGCGACGTGAAAATTCTGGCGACCGATATTTCAACCAAAGTTCTGAAACTGGCGCACGAAGCGATTTATCAGGAAACTACGCTCGAGCCGGTTCCGAAAGCCTGGCGCAACAAGTATTTTCGAGCGGAAAACGCCGATCAAAAAACGTGGCGCGCTATACCCGAAGTCAGAAATATGGTGCGGTTCGCGCGGCTTAATTTTATGCAGGAATTTCCGATGAAAGGACCGTTCGACGTAATTTTCTGCCGCAATGCGATGATTTATTTCGATAAACCGACGCAGACCATGCTCGTCAACCGATTTTACGATTTGCTCAAACCCGGCGGTTTTCTGCTCGTCGGACATTCGGAAAGTTTGAACGGCGCGCCGCACAATTTCAAATATATCCAACCGGCGGTTTATCAGAAATGAAAGAAATTATCGGAATTGGAGAAATGAAAATCTCTTCGCGTCCCGGAGATTTACTGATTACATACGCGCTCGGAAGCTGTCTCGGCATCACGATTTATGATGCCGAAGCGCAGGTCGGCGGAATGCTGCACGCGATGCTGCCCGTCTCGACGGTCAATCCTGCCAAAGCCGCCGCCAACCCGACGATGTTTGTGGATACCGGCGTGCCGGAACTTTTCAAGGCGTGCTATAAAGCCGGCGCGAAACGTGAGCGTTTAACCTTGAAAGTGGCGGGCGGCGCGTCTCTGCATCATCAGGGAACCGACGATCAGTTCCAAATCGGTAAGCGTAATTTTTTGATGCTCAGAAAATTATTGTGGAAAAACAATATTTTGATCAAAGCCTGCGATGTCGGTGAAAATCATTCGCGCACGATGTCGCTCGAAATTGCAACCGGCGAAGTTCTCTTAAAAATCAACAATCAGGAAAGGAAACTGTAAAAACACGAGCGGGCGGCGATTTTCCACCCGGATTTTCCAGCGAAAAAATTATGTCATTTAATATTTTAATTGTTGACGATAGTCAGGCGATGCGTTCGATAATCCAGAAAACTCTGCGTCTGAGCGGTTTGCCGCTCGGCGAACTTTACCAGGCGGGAAACGGCGCGGAAGGCTTGCAGATGCTCGAAGAAAACTGGATTGACCTCGCGCTGGTGGACATCAATATGCCGGTGATGGATGGCGAAACGATGATTAATCAGGTGCGGGAAAATCCCGATACCGTCGGTTTGCCGATTATCGTCGTCTCGACCGAATCGAGCGAAGCGCGCATCGAGCGGTTGCAGGCGAAACAGGTTCAATTTATTCATAAACCGTTCGCGCCGGAAGATTTGCGCCGGACGGTTTTTAATCTAACTGGAGTTGAAGATGGAACAAGCACTTTATCAAGCGGCGATTTTGACTTTTGAAGAATTAGGATTCGTTTTTCCGGTTCGCCGTGATGACGACGAAGCGAAAATAAATGACGCGCAGAGCATCAGTTCCGCCGTCGCTTTCAACGGAGAGTTTAGCGGAACGCTCGTTTTACAGGTCGAGCGCGAAGTTTTGCCGGCAATCGCTTCAAATATGCTCGGCGAAGACGCGCCGTTTGAAGAAGCGATGCTGCGCGACGTTTTGGGCGAAATCACCAACGTCATCTGCGGCAATACGCTCCCCGAAATCGGCGGAAAGGCGGCGATTTTCCAACTCGACGCGCCGCAAATCACCGAACGGTCAAGCCGCGCGGAAAACCCGTCGGCGACGGCGAAACTCGATCTGGAAGAAGGTCGCGCCGATATTCTGCTTTACTTAAATTAATTATGCCAAAAGTTTTGATTATTGACGATTCAGCCGTGATTCGCCGGATTCTGACCGAGGAACTGTCTAAATTTGAAGACATCGAAGTGGTCGGCAGCGCGATTGACCCATATATGGCGCGGGAGAAAATCGCCAAATTAAAACCGGACGTGCTGACGCTCGACATCGAAATGCCCAGAATGGACGGCTTGACGTTTCTCGAAAAACTGATGAAACATCACCCGCTTCCGGTCGTCGTCGTCAGTTCGCTCGCACCCGAAAACAGCGAAACCGCCCTGCGCGCTTTATCGCTCGGCGCGATTGATATTGTCAGCAAACCGGGTTCGCAGTTTTCCGCGCCGGACGTTCAGGGATCGCTCGTGCGCGCGATTCGGACGGCGGCAAAGGCGCGTGTTTTTCGCCGCGAAAAATCCGAATCGAAGGAAACCGCGCGATTTACGCCGCAGCTTTCGACGACGCACAAAATCATCGCCATCGGTGCTTCGACCGGCGGCACACAGGCGATTGAGCGAGTTTTGGTTGATTTTCCGGCAAACTCGCCGGGAACCGTCATCGTGCAGCATATGCCCGCCGGATTTACCGCGAGCTTTGCCAAACGGCTCAATTCGGTCTGCAAAATGGAAGTCAGCGAAGCGCGTCACGGCGACGCGATTGTGCCGGGCGTAGCTTTGATCGCGCCGGGCGGCAAACATCTGTTAGTGCAGAATAGCGGCGCGAGTTATTCGGTCATCTTAAAAGACGGTCCGGCGGTGCATTTTCAAAAACCGAGCGTGGACGTAATGTTTCAGTCGGTTGCGCGCAACGTCGGGAAAAACGCGGTCGGCGTGATTCTGACGGGAATGGGCGCGGACGGCGCGACCGGATTGCTGGCGATGCGCGAAAACGGAGCGCAGACCATCGCGCAGGACGAACAAACCTGCGTCGTCTTCGGTATGCCGGGCGCGGCGGTCAAAATCGGCGCGGCTGATGAAATTATCCCTCTGCCGAAAATCACTTCGCGCTTGCTGACGCTCGTTTCGAGTTAGTTCCGCAAACAGAATAAAAAGATGCCGCGAAAATATGAATATGCGCGGCGATCAACGAATAAAAATTATGCCTGAAGTTTACGTCGTGCGCGCTGAGTTCGGTAAGTATGCCACTCATTTTATGAGAGGCGGCTATGTCGGAATTGGTCTGATGCCCGACGTTGATCTGTCAGCGGTTAAAAATTGTGATGCCTTACTGCAAATTTGCGAACGAAAATATCCGGGGCGGAGAAACGATTTGATAATCGGGCGACAGCTCGGACAAATCGAGCGTTTTCTGTTTGGAATGAACGACGGCGATTACGTTATTACGCCGGACGGTGACACTGAAACGATACATTATGGAATCGTTGAACCGAAACCTTATTACTATTTCACGGGCAGCGACGGCTGTCCTTTTCCGCATCGCCGACGAGTCAAATGGAACCGGAGAGGAATTGAAGAAAACGACTTTTCGACTCCGTTCCAGCATACGATTCGCTCGCCGCTCATCGTATTTCAGGTTCCGCCGGAAAAAAATCTTTTGAAGGTTTCGCCGGAAAAGATATGGTTCGAGGAAACAACCCGCCGGTAAACTTTAAATATGTAAAAAAAGTGCCGGAGCGAATTTTCAGAACGATAAATAATCTTCTCTGCCAAAGCCGATTTTGCCGCGACATTGAAGTTGAAAGCATTGATAAAAATGCTTTCAACCTTTTTTCCAAGTGTCAGTTTTTTGACGATGGTTGTCAATAATTAAGTCAGCCGCAAACCATCAAAAAGATCAATCGCCCTGCAATCTTGCTTAATTGAGCGAGGTTTGCGTTATGGCACGTCTTTCGCTAAATCAAGTTCGGAGAAGTTACTATGGAAAACTCAACTGCGGATGCCGCACCCGTCAAAAAGGCAAAGTTGAAAAAAATCATCGTGCTGTTGCTGGCGGTCGTTTTGATCGGCGGCGCGGCGGGCGGCGGTTTTTATTACTGGCGCAGTGCGAAGGCTGCTGCTGCAAATAAGGACGACTCCGCCAAATCGAAAAAAAATAAATCGAAAAAAGAAAGTGATAAAACTGTTGAAGAAGAGTCTGAAGATGAGCCGGACGAGAAAGAAAATTCCACCAAAAAGGAAACATCTAAGGAAACAAATATTCTGAAAGCATCTTTGCCCGATGATAAGGATGTCAAGCGCATTGTTGAATTGCAGCCGTTTATCGTCAATCTCGCCGATTCGGATCAGGCTCGTTATTTGAGAATGACGATCAGTCTCGGTGTCGGCGGTGGAGAATCGGTGAGCGAAAAACCGGATCAGGTTTTTAATTCGCGCGTCCGCAACGCGATTCTGGCAGTTTTGTCCGTCAAAAAATCGGACGATGTTTTATCAACCGAGGGCAAAGCCAAACTTCGTAAAGAAATTTTGCAGGCAGCGCAAGCCGTTTCGACCGAACCGGAAGTCGAAGCCGTCTATATTACCGAATTTATCGTTCAGCTTTAAGAAAAGATGCAGGAAGAAAACGAAAAAATTGTTGAATCCTGGCGTGATTTCCTGGATTTGAGTGTCAAACTCTCAGTCGAACTCGGCTGCACGAAACTGGCGGTGCGCGATATTTTAGCATTGAAAGATTCGAGTATTATCAAATTATCGCGTTCGACCGGCGAAGGCGTTGACTTACGCGTCGGTGATAAATCCTTGCTGCGCGGCGAAATTATCGTGATTGAAGACCGCGCCGGTGTCCGCATCAACGAAATCATTACCGAAACCAAGTGATAAAAAACTATTTTCTTCCGCAAATTTTTCTGCTGCTGTTAATTTTCGGCGTTTTCGTCGCTGACAGTTTCTCGCAAGTCGCCTCCGAGCCGCCGAAAAGCGCGGACGTGATGAGCGAAAACGACGCGCTGCCGTTTATGCGGAATCAGCCTGCCGCCGAAACGAATTCGCCGGAAACAGGCAGTTTATTGTTTAAAACGCTCGGCGCGATGCTTTTGATTGTCGGACTGCTTTTCTTCGGCGCGTGGGGTTTGAAAAAAGCGGGTTTCGACCGTTTCAGGCAAAAAGAACTGCCGGGTATGATTGATTTAGCGGTGCTGTCAACCGTTTCGATGGGCAGTGGGCGGACGATTTCCGCCGTGCGTTTCGGCGAGCGCGTTCTGCTCGTCGGTTCGACGGCGCAGAATTTTACGCTTTTAGCGGACGAATCGGCGAAAGATTCGCTTTCCGCGCAAACTTCGCGTTCGGTGGCGGATTTGCTCGGCGAAGAAAAGAACCACTTGTTCGGAAACGAATTTGAGCAGGCGCGAAACCGACTCGACGGGTGGGAAAATACCGGAGGAAAGCTCAAGTGAAAGTAAAGTTTTTACAGTGGTTTTTCGTCGGCTTTTTGCTGCTCGCGCCAATTTTCGCGCAGGCGCAGGTGAAAGCTCCTACTGCGCCGAACGCGCCTGAACCGACGGTTGATGTGGGCAAAGCCGTCAACGGCTCGAAGCCTCTGGAAATCGTCGTGATGCTGACTCTGCTCAGTTTCATTCCGGCGATTCTGATTTCGACGACCTGCTTTACGCGGCTGATCGTCGTTTTTCATTTTTTAAGACAGGCACTCGGCACTCAGGAAACTCCGAACAATCAGATTTTGCTTGGTCTCGCGCTGTTTATCACGTTTTTCGTGATGAGTCCGACGCTGACGCAAATTTACAACGACGCGTATAAACCGATGTCGGACGGCGCGATTTCGCAGACCGACGCGATTGAAAAAGGTTTCGTCCCGTTGCGGGAATATATGCTCAAACACACGCGCGAACGTGATTTGGCGTTGTTTCTCAGTTTGGCGAAAAGTCCGCGTCCGGCGACCGCCGCCGACGTGCCGACGACCGCTTTAATTCCGGCTTATATGATTTCGGAACTCAAGACGGCGTTTCAAATCGGCTTCGTTTTGTTTCTGCCGTTTCTGGTGATTGATTTGGCAGTTTCGAGCGTTCTGCTTTCGATGGGAATGATGCAGTTGCCGCCGGTTATCGTTTCGATGCCTTTAAAAATACTGCTTTTCGTGATGGTTGACGGTTGGTATCTGATCGTCGGCTCGCTCGTCAAAAGCGTGATGTGAAAAATTTATGAATGACGCTTTGGTAACATCTCTGATGCAGAACGCGGTTTCGACTTTGATGTGGATCGTCGCGCCGATGATGATCGCGGCGATTGTCGTCGGCGTTTTGATGAGTTTGATTCAAACACTGACCTCGATTCAGGATCAGACGTTCGCGTTCGCGCCGCGCGTCGTCGCCATTTTCGCCGTTTTTCTCATCGCTTTTCCGTGGATTCTGCAAGTTCTGCTGACGTTCACGGCGGCGTTGTTTAATGATTTCTCGCCGTTTATCAAATGATGGCGAGCAGGTTGAGCGGTTCTGAGAATTTTAAAAGAAGTTTTTACGAATCTCTCAAGTAAAAAAATTTTGGAAAATCTGGTTATTCCATTACGCCCGTTTCTCGTTTTTCTGGTCGTTCTTTCAAGAGTCGGCGGGCTGGTCACATTCGCGCCGTTCTGGTCGCATAAAGCGGCAACCGCGAAAATCAGAATCGTGTTAGCCTTCGTTCTCGCGCTCGCTCTAACACCGGTATTAATGCCGAAAATCGCCGCGCCGCCTTCGGAACTCGCCGATTTGACTTTAATTCTGCTCGGCGAATTGATGATTGGAATGATTCTGGGATTCGTCGGGCGCGTCGTTTTCAGCAGTTTTGAATTAGCCGCGCACCTGACCGCCGCGCAGATGGGATTTTCGCTCGCCGGAACGATTGACCCTTCGACACAGGCGCAGACGACCGCTTTCGGAACCGTCGCGCAGATGCTCGGTTTGATGGCTCTGCTCGCCGTTGACGGTCATCACTGGTTTCTGGCGGCGACGATAAAAAGTTTTTCGACGACCGCGCCGGGCAGTTTTACGTTTTCGCCCGAATTGCTCGATATTTTTCTGCGATTGTCGGCTGACGCGCTGGTAGTCGGCGTAACGCTTGCCGCACCCGCGATTATCGTTTTGCTGACGGTCGAGTTCGCGCTCGAATTTTTTGGACGCACCGCGCCGCAGTTTCAGGTTTTTGTTCTCGGCTTTCCGCTGAAAATCAGTCTCGGTTTATGGCTTATCGGCGCGTCGCTCTACCTTCTGCCGAACGCCTTCCGCGATGTGACGGGCAATATTTATCACGGTTTGATTAAGGTTCTGGGAGCAATGTAAATGTCGGAAGAAAAAACCGAGAAAGCCACGCCCAAACGACAGGAGGACGCGCGTAAAAAAGGTCAAATCGCGCGCGGACCCGAATTGCCCGCCGCGCTTTCATTTCTCGGCTCGTTGTTAGTTATCAATTATCTGAGCCGCGACATTTTCGGCAAGGTCGGCTATTACATTCAAAATTCGGCGATCAGAATCGGCACATCGAAAGATTTGAGCGCGGCTGATCTGCACGGAATGTTTATCGAAGCCGCAATGGTTTTCGCGTTCATCGCGCTGCCGGTGGCGGCGATTTCGTTTGCGGCGGTCGTTGCCGGAAATTTCGCGCAGGGCGGTCTAACGCTGACCGGCGCGGCATTGATGCCGAAAGCGGATAAATTCAGCCCGGCGAAAAATATCAAGCGGATTTTCGGACTCGACGCGCCGGTTAATTTACTGAAATCAGTTTTGAAATTAGGTCTTATCGTCGCCGCTGCTTACGGAATTTTGATGCCCGTCGTCGAAACCGCACCGCTATTGATTCACGCGCCGCTGCCGATCATCACGGCAAAGCTCGGTCAAACGCTTTACAATTTGGCTCTGCGCTGCGGCGTGATTCTGCTCACGCTGTCGTTGGCGGAATACGGCTACGCTTTATACAAGCACGGAAAATCGCTGAAAATGTCAAAGCAGGAAATCCGCGACGAATATAAACAACAAGAAGGCGACCCGATGATTAAAGGACAACGCCGCCGCCGCGCCCGCGAACTGACGCAGAGACGTTCGATGGCAAATGTTCCGACCGCCTCGGTCATCGTCACTAATCCGACGCATTTCGCCGTCGCTCTGCGCTACGACCGCAATAAAGATGCCGCGCCGCTGGTCGTCGCCAAAGGAGCCGATAACGTCGCCGCCAAAATTCGTCAGATGGCGCGGGAATACGACATTCCGCTGATTGAAAATCCGCCGTTGGCGCGCGCGCTTTTCAAAGCCGTCGAACCGAATCAAACGATTCCGACGGAATTCTTCGGCGCGGTCGCCGAAATTCTCGCTTTTGTCTTCCGGCAGCGAGAGAATTGATAAAAATTCAGCAGAACGGGCTTTTTGGTTAGAACCAAAAACTATATTATAGATGTTAACTTTTTCGCAGTTCCCGAAACTTGTAGATTCTGAAATTATGAATCACCGAATGAATACTCAAATCCGAATTTCGTTCGCCGGAGGCAAATATGCTCACTGATCAAGAAAGTTTATCTCGTTTTATCGAACTAATCCCGATTCCGATTTTCATCGCTGATGCCGAAAATCGTTGTCTTTCTATGAACTGTCCGGCGCGGGAGTTTTTCGGCTATCACGATGAGACCGTCGTCGGAGAGAAAATTTTCGATGTTTTTCACACTGCTCAATACGCGGAGAACATCGCTAATGACTGGTCGGGCAATTACGAAGAGCGTTACGAACTGGAGTTCGTCCGACCTGACGGGACCATCGTCTGGGGAGAAGTCATTTCGTGCAGTCTGCCGGAAAATTGTCGTCAGATTCTTATTTACGACGTGACCGAGCGCAAGCGCACGGAACAGGCTCTTCTGCTTTCCGATGAACGCGTATGGCAAAACCATAAATACGACGCGCTCGGAAAACTCGCCGGCGGTGTCGCTCACGACTTTAACAATTTTTTAGCGGTCATTATGCTGCAAACCGATATGCTCGGTTTGCAGCTTCCGGCGGATAGCCCGCATCACCACCGCGTTAACGAAATCAAAGCGGTCGTTAACAACGCGGTGGAAATAGTCAGACAACTGCTGGCATTCGGGCGCAAACAGCCGATGAATTCCGATTTGGTCAACCTGAACCGGGTGGTAACGGAGTTTTCCAAGAAGTTACCCGCTTTGATTGGTGAAAATATTGAAACTAAGATTGATTTGAATCCTCAGCTCGGCGTGTGTTTCATTGACTGCAAACAGATGGAAAATGTGTTGCTTAATCTCATTCGCAACGCGGTCGAAGCGATGCCCGACGGCGGCATAATCGAGATTAAAACGACGAACATCATTCTCGACGAAAGTACCGTTCACCACAAAGCACAGCCGACTGGCTCATACGTTCAGATATCTATCGCGGATAATGGGGAAGGAATGAACGCGGAAGTTTTGGAACATCTTTTTGAGCCGTTTTTTTCCACCAAAAAATCTGATATGAGCGCGGGTTTGGGGTTGGCGACCGTTTACGGCATCGTTAAGCAATCAAGGGGTTTTATTTGGGTCGAAAGCGAAATCAGTCGGGGAACTACGTTTATCGTTCAGTTTCCAAACGTTGAACAACCGGTTGAAATGGCGGGAAAATAGAATGCAGCAAAAATTGTCTCCGTAAGCGATCACGATTCAAATGTAAGAATACATTGCCGTCTTAATTTTGTCGTGAGCCTGCGTCCAAATTTTTTCTAAATTCTCTTTTGTCAGGTTGAGCTTTCTGACCGA
The DNA here is from genome assembly GCA_965217575.1 of Pyrinomonadaceae bacterium. Lineage (GTDB taxonomy): Bacteria > Acidobacteriota > Blastocatellia > Pyrinomonadales > Pyrinomonadaceae. The sequence goes on from CBDCIX010000004.1 coordinate 98,712, forward strand.
TTCCGAAGTTTCAAGTCTTTCCTTGTCTTCCACCCGAAGCCCGTAGGTATTGGTATTAGCAATGATGTCCGCCACTTCGACGATATGCGTGACTAAGGATGCACGGATGGCTAACGCTGGATTGTGATGATACTCAATCGAAGTGCAGACCTCTTCCTGCAACCTCCAGCGACGCGCAATCAACGCGCCGATTTCGGCATGGTCGTAATCGTAGCGACAACGTTCGCGGTCAAGCATTGTTTCTTGCCCGACTTCGTTCTGAAGTGCCAGAAAACCTTTAAAGTCACTGCTCAAAAAAATCATTTTGCCGACATCGTGTAGTAATCCGCAGATGAACGCCTCTTCCGTTCCTTTCATTTGCAGCATTTCAGACAATTCGCGAGAGACTATCGCTACGGCAAGCGAATGAACCCACATTTTACGGGCGATTAACGAACTGTGAATTTGTTGCCCAAAATAGGACGAAACCATCTCCATCATCACAATCTCACGCAAATTTGTGTTCCCGATGGCGGAGATTGCCGACTGTATCGAGGTTACATTCCTCTCTAGTCCGTAAATTGTCGAGTTGGCAAGCCGCAAAATTCGCCCTACCAACATCGGCTCGAAACCGATAGCTTCGATAATTTTTCGCGCCGAAACATTATCGTCATCGAGCAGGCGGGAAATCCGCATAATATTGCCGGGCGGTGCCGGCAGTGTTGTTTCAATCAATGTTTCAATATCAAATTTCGAATCGGATATCGTATTTGCTGTTATATTCGAGATGATTTGTGGATCCATAAATTTAAATTTAATGACGGACTAAATGTGAAACAAATTGTTTCCTATTTGCTTTTCGACACATTTTGCAAAAACTTTAGGTTGTCAAAGAAAAATTCTTACTCTTAAAGTAATGTTACGAGATAGATAGAAAATGATTTTTATTAGTTAATCGCGGATCAAAGATGACAATCTAAAACAATCACATTATAGTTTGAATAACATTTTCGGATACCCCCTCTTGTAATGACTCAAAACTTAGAGCGGTTAAATGACAACGGCTGGTTATCAGTGACGCGTTGATACCGTATTCCCAAAGTTGCCGGTCTTGTTAACTATAAAATACTGTTGTTAGCGAGCGCGAAAAATTTTGAAGCGATAGATTTTTGATGAGGAGAATAATTAATGCATTTTCCAGTGGACGACCCGCTAAAAAAGGCTGAAAACCATTTTTCGCAGGAAGAAGTGAATGTTCCAGACAGAGATGATTTAAGGGTTTGGCAAACTGAAGCGGCACGACGAGCGAGCGAGTATATCAACCGCCACATTGTTGAAAACAGCACGGATTGTATAAAGGTGATGAGTTTGGACGGCAGACTCATTTCGATGAACCGCCAAGGACGCTGCGTAATGGAAATTGACGATTTCAATTCGGTGGCGGGCAGTCGTTGGACGAATTTCTGGGAAGGGGAGGATAATGATGCCGCGCGTGCCGCCCTGCAAGCGGCGCAGCGCGGCGCGACGGGACACTTCACCGGTTATTGCCCGACGATGAAAGGCACTCCGAAATGGTGGGACGTAGTCGTTTCGCCGCTGCTCGATTCAAACAAAAAACCTGAACTAATCATCGCTATTTCTCGTGACATAACCGAACAAAAAACGATTGAACGGATGCAGAGCAGACGCGAGCGCGAAATGACTCTGCGGTCTGACATCAGTGTCGCGCTCGGCTTAAAGAATTCGTTGGCGGAATTTCTTCAGAGCTGTGCCGAAGCACTGGCGCGGAATTTTGACTCATCACTAACTCAAATCTGGACATTCGATTCCGAAGAAGATTTACCCGAACTGACCGCTGTTGCCGGACTCGGCATACAACTCGCCGATTTCGGTCGCCGCAGTCCGGTCGGCGAAGAAAAGATTCGCTTGATTGTCCGGGAAAAACAACCGTATTTCACCGACGACCTTCAAAATAATTCGATTAATGGCGACCGCGAATGGGCGACAATCAAAGGAATGACCGCTTTTATCGGTTATCCGCTGTTGATTGAAAATCGGTTGCTCGGAATTGCGGCAGTATTTACCCCAAGCCCGCTCGATCAGGACGCGCGGGAAACTTTGGCAACTTCATCCGAAACAATCGCGCGGGCTATTGAGCAAAAGCGAGCGGATGAAACGCTTGCCAAAACCGAGCGGCGTTACCGGATGCTCAGCGAAGGAATTATGCATCACGTCTGGACGGCAAATACGGACGGCAAAATTGATTATATCAACGGTGTCGCGCTCAAATACTTCGGATTGCCGTCAGTTGAATTTTTCAACGAATTCCTAATCGGCGCGATTCATCCCGATGATGTTACTTCGTGCATTGAGAGTTGGAAAAAATCAATCAAAACCGGCGAGAATTACGAAGTAGAAGCCCGACTGAGAGCGGCGGAAGGCAATTACCGCTGGTTTTTAAGCCGGATGACGGCGGGGCGTGACGAGAACCAAAAGATTATCAAATGGTTCGGCACTTCAACCGATATTGACGATCAAAAAACCGCCAGCGCGATGCTTGGCAGAGTTCGTCTACAACTTGAAGCGGCACTCGAAGCCGGTTCAATATCTACTTGGACTTACGAGCCGGCAACTAATCAAGTCTATGCGGATAAAAATCTGGCGCGGCTTTTTTCCGTCTCGCCTCAGGATGCTCACGGCGGACAACTCGAAGTTTATCTCAGGGCTATTCATTCAGAAGACCGGGAGCGCGTCGCGGATGAGATAGGTGAATCTTTAGAAAGCGGTGTCGGCAGTTTTGAATCGGAATATCGAATAGTTCAAAACGACGGTTCGTTTCGCTGGGTAGTCGCGCGCGGGAAGATTGAGCGCGACGCGACGGGCGCGCCGATTCGGATGCCCGGCGCGATTGTTGATATTACCGAGCGAAAGGAGGCGGAAAAATCTCTCATCGAGAGTCAAGAGCGTCAGCGGCAAGCCCAAAAACTGGAAGCCATCGGTACTCTAACCGGCGGCGTAGCACACGATTTCAACAATCTTCTGACGACTATTCTCGTCAATACGCAGATAGCTCTGCAAAGTGGTTCGTCGGACGATTCGATTCACCGCCGCCTAACTGAAATTCAGAGCGCAGGCAATCGCGCTGCTACTTTGACGCGTCAACTCTTAGCTTTCAGTCGCCGCCAGCATCTCGAACGAAGCGTTATCAATCTCAACGAAATCGTCGGCGAGACGGTTAATCTGTTTAAACGGATTATTGGTGTTGACATTAACGTTTCAGCTACTTACGCGCCTGATTTGGCGATGGTTTTTGCCGATCCGACGCAGATTGAACAAGTTGTGATGAACCTGGCGGTCAACGCCCGCGACGCGATGCCGAGAGGCGGAAAACTCTTTATCGAAACGAGTAACGTCGAATTAGACGAAGACTATTATCATCTCTATCCGCACGTCCAACCCGGCAAATATGTGCAAATCAAGGTTGAAGACACCGGCGAAGGCATTGATCGTGAAACACAGAAACAAATTTTCGAGCCGTTTTTCACTACGAAGGAAATCGGCAAAGGTACCGGACTCGGGCTTTCGATAATCTTTGGCGTAGTAAACCAGCACGAAGGTCACATCAGCGTCCACAGCAATCCAGGCGAAGGTGCGACCTTCAAAGTTTTTCTGCCTGTTGTCGAGCGGGAAATCGGACCTTCATCGGCAGCCGGAATGCCATCGCTTCTCGGCGGAACAGAAACCATTCTTTGCGCCGAAGACGAAGATTCATTGCGAAACGTGGCAGTGGATATTTTGAAGTTGATGGGTTATACGGTGCTGCCGGCAAAAAACGGCGCGGAAGCCGTTACGATATTCGAGGCAAACCGCAAACATATAGATTTGATTTTGCTTGATTTATTTATGCCTCTTATGAGCGGCTCCGAAACCTATCAGCGCATCCGCGAGATGAAAAGCGATGTTCCAATTATATTTATGACCGGCTACAATTCTGAAACTGTAAACACTCGAATATCCGAATATAAACATACGACTGAAGAATTAAGTTCGGCGATTATTCAAAAGCCATTCACTATTGAAGAACTCGGACACAAAGTGCGCGAAATTCTGGACTCTAACAAGAAATCCTAACTTGATTAAACTAATGGTTCATTTGACAATTATGCGGGAAATCAGTAAGTAGGTATAATATATTTAAGCAATGAGGACAGTTGATTATGAGATGGTCAAGTTAAACAAGAGAAAAAACTCGCTCTGCTCCTCGTTTGTTTTATTTTCAACTGCTTTTCATATTCCATCGGACTGACATATACCAGACTGGAATGCCGCCGGATTCGAGGGTATCAGGAATTTTGTGTAAATCGAAATTTATAAAATAAGGGGATCTACACAGTGAGCTGGTCAAGGCATTGGGTCTTCCGCACTTTTGATACTGCTGGCGAATTCAGTTTTGGGAGTATTTTCCCCGCATCACCTTTGCAAATAAAGGCTGTCTCGTTTTCGCTGGCGGAACTTCCTGCAACCAGTTATTAATTCTCACAAAATTGATCGCCGTTGCCGAAACGACTTGCTGCACCTGCGTTTTAGCCTCTCCGATATAACGGACGCGACGAATTCCGAACCCGCGCACCGCTTGAGAAATCGTTCCCTCAATCCCGCCACGCCGTAGATATTCCTTTCGATATTCCGGGGTTTTCTCTCTTTCACGAATTTTCCTCTGACTTTCGTATTGCACTTGGGGCAGTATGGTTAAAGTTCTTCGTATTCGCTTACTTTTTGCACAGTCGGCTCGAAATGAGCAAATCTGCCAATCTTTGACTGAAAATTTGACTTTGACCACCTGTTTGGCGGTCTCCGTTTTGGCATCAGACCAACTCGAACTCTCTTTTCCCGCCGGACAAGTTACCTTTTTCCGCTGCCAATCAATCGTGAAATTCTCGGCGCAAAACTGCCGATTGTGGCGGCTTTGCCATTGCCGATCAAGATGCGACGGACCGAGTAAATCAATTTTGTATTGATTCATCGCCGCCGCCTGCATTAATTCGGCATCCGCGAATCCCGTATCGGCTACATGCAGGGCAGGCAGTAAATCCTTTTTCTCTGGTGATTGGTGAGTTAATAAAAACGATTGACGGCGGAGTGCCTTCCGCTGCGGCGCGCCAATGAACGCCTTTTTCAGCAACATAGAATTGCTGCGATAAAACGCGGCGCAAGATTTCACCTGCCTCAATTTCCTGAACAGACAAATCCGACCGGTTATAAACTGCTTCGAGCCGTGCGTGAGCGTCGCGCCCAATCATTTCAGCGAATTGCTGCCTGCCCACAGCCGAATGCGAAACTCGCGCATTACTGCCGCGAGGATGATAACGAGACAGCCATTCCTGCTGAAAAATCTGATTCAGCCATTCGGGAGATTCTTTGGCGATGGCGTTTAGGGCAAAACGCATTGATTCCAATACGCATTCCAATCGGTTAATGCCTCTGACAAAGCCTAAAACATAAGTTGAATCAGTGCGCTGTTTGCCGCGCACTTTGAGCCGCTTCCTTTCCCGGCACCAATCGAGCAGTTTGTCGAATAACGAGTTTTCAGCTTTGCTGGCGACTAATCGAGCGCGAAACTCACATAAAACGGTGCTGTCGAAACCGGAGTTTTCCAGTTCAAGACTTAAAGCCTATTTCCAATTGATCCTGGCGCGAACCGCGTCGCTCGCTTCACGGTCGGACAAATTCTCAATAAATTGGAAAATGGTAATCAAAGCCAATCGCCACGGAGGATAAGCCGCTTTCCCGCGATTGGGAAACAAATCTGAGAAATCGGCATCGGTCAACAAAATACCGATTTCGCGCGCGAATCTGCCTATACAGATTACCTTTGGGAAAAGCGGCACGGGCAATGCGAGCGGTTTCTTCCGGCACGGGCGGAATATTTTGCGGACGAAGAGACATCACAGTAATCCTCCTTGAATTCTTGATTTATGAAAATTATACGTCCGTTTCAAAACTGTTGCAATGAATTCGCCAGCAGTATCAAATCTGTACAATAAACAAAGTATTATAAATCTTGCCGTTCTGCGTTATCAGATGCTAGCGGCTAACTTACGCACTGAACTTTACTCACCTCATATTTGCCCCGATTTTGGTAAATTTGCACAATTTTGGTATTTTCATACTACAATTGATCTTATGACACTCCAGTTAGAACAATATGTCGAAGCGATAAACTGGATTTCGCCGGTTGAGGTGCGCGGGCGCGTAACGGAATTGGTCGGATTGCTGATTCGCGCCGGTGTGCCGGGAGCGCGGGTCGGGGAAATTTGTCTGATTCGCTCGCCGCACCAGAGCCGCGCTTTGCGAGCGGAAGTAGTCGGGTTTCGCGGGAGCGAAGTTATTTTAATGCCGCTCGGCGACATCGGCGACGTGGCGATGGGCGCGGAAGTCGTCTCGACCGGACAACCGCTGCGCGTGAAAGTCGGCGACGCGCTGCTCGGTCGAGTTTTGAACGGTTTGGGCGATCCGATTGATAATCTCGGCGCAGTTGAAAATTCACACGAATACAGCGTCGCGGCAACGCCGCCCGATCCGATGCGGCGCGAGCGCGTAACCGTGCCGTTTGCGACCGGCATTCGCGCTCTCGACGGCGTTTTGACGGTCGGAACGGGACAGCGCGTCGGCATTTTCTCCGCCGCCGGAGTCGGCAAATCCACGCTTCTCGGAATGCTCGCGCGAAACACGGAAGCCGAAATCAACGTCATCGCGCTGGTCGGCGAACGCGGGCGCGAAGTACGCGATTTTCTCGAACAGGACCTCGGCGCAGAAGGCTTGAAACGCTCGGTCGTCATCGTCGCCACCTCGAACGAACCGTCGCTGGTGCGCCAGAAATCCGCTTACGTCGCCACGGCGATTGCCGAATATTTCCGCGATCAAGGGAAAAAAGTTTTGCTGATGATGGATTCGGTCACGCGTTACGCGCGGGCTTTGCGCGAAGTCGGACTGGCACGCGGCGAACCGCCCGCCCGTTCAGGATTTCCGCCGTCGGTGTTTTCCGAACTGCCGCGCCTGCTCGAAAGAACTGGCAATTCCGACAAAGGTTCGATCACGGCATTTTACACCGTTCTCGTCGAAGGCGATGATCTGACCGAGCCGATTGCCGACGAAACGCGCTCGATTCTCGACGGACATATCATTTTATCGCGCGATTTAGCGTCCGCCGGACATTATCCGGCGATTGACATCGGCGAATCGGTCTCGCGCGTAATGACCGCCGTGGCGGACGACGCGCATATCGCGGCGGCGCGGAAACTGCGCGAAGTACTGGCGATTTACGAAGCGAATAAGGACTTGATTTTAATCGGCGCGTATAAAAAAGGCAGCGACGCGCGGATTGATTACGCGATTGCCAAACTCAATGCGGTCAACGATTTTTTGAAACAAGAAGTAAACGAGAACCTGTCGGCGGCGCAGTCGGTAACGCAACTGCGGAAAATTTGGTAGTTAGATGAAGGAAATTAAAGGGAAACGGATGAAGCAGCAAGGCAAGGAAATTCTCTCTACTTTTTCCCTCTATCTTTTACGATTGTGCGGGCTTCCGCGCAAAACTTGAAAGTTTTTATGAATCAAACTGCAAACTGGCGAGCATTTTTCTAAAGCGCGGCAGATACCGATTAAAATTTTCGGCGGCGGCGGTGCAGGTGATAACGCAGATTTCCGCGTCTAGCAAGATAAAAATTTGCACTTGCTGAAGATTTAATTGTTGAGCAGAAAATATTTGCACGATTTCCAAAGCCGGTTTGCCGCCGACGGTTGTATTTTCCCGTTTGAGAATTTTCAGACCGGCGATTTGATTTTTTGTGATCTCGAACTGATTTTGAGAATATTCTTCGACGCTCATTGCGCCGTCAATCTTTTCCTTCGTAATCACTACGTTGGGCGCGAATTCGTTCGGCGAAACCGGCGCGGCAAAGGTGATGAGCGAGCGATCCTGCCAATCGTCCGGTGTTTCGATGGTCAAATTTCCTGCCCGACAGCGCATATTTATCCGATCATCTGCGCCCGCCGCGCCTGTTCCAGTTCCTCTAAAAAACCGATGACGATTTGGCAGGCTGCTAAAACTCTGGCGGCGCGGGCGGCTTCTTCGCCAGTGCCGCGCCGGATCACGCGTTCCGCGTCGGCAATCGTTGACTGTGTTTTTCGCCTGAATTCCGGCAGATTCTGCGGCTCCGCGCGGTCGAAAATTTTTTCGAGCGACGGATAATGCAACAGTATCTTGACGAGTTCTGCTTCTTCATCACTGAGTTTTTCGGTCTGATTCAATCCTTTTGGCTTCACTTTTGGAAAATTTCTCCGCCGCTGATATTTTTTCTTTTGATTTATTGTCTGTGATATTATTACTCGTATCGAAAACTGTCAATGACATTAAAATTTGCCTGTTTTCAGAGTGAACAGCCGAAAATACAAATCCCAATTTTAGCTGAAAAATGTCCATTAAATTCGTCTTAAAACAAATTGATGCTTCATCACCAGCGGCGGAAGATGCGGTGATTGGCGAATATTTTTTCAACGACCATCTAATGACCGTCGGCAGCGATTCCGCCAGCACGATTGTCGTCCCCGGCGGCGCGCCCGAACAAGCCGTTCTCATTCGTGAAGGCGAACTGGTGACGCTGATTAACAGTTCCGACGGCACCAGTCTCAACGACCGCTATCTGCGCCGCGAAGCGATTGAACCGCTCGCCGTCGGCGACGAAATCAAAATCGGAAACTTTATCATTTTCGTCGCTTCCGGCGCAGATGCGGCTTTAGAAAAAACTCCAACGGTCGCGCCTCTAACTCCCGCGCCGATTGACGCGCCTGATTTAGCGGCGGACGAAGGCGAAAAACTCCTGCCCGCCGAACCGGATAATGGAGCGGAATCTGCCGAAAGCAAACCGGCGCGCAGTTTTGCCGAGATATTAAACACTTTGCGAACGGAAGAAGACAGTTTTTATTTCACCGTCAAAAACGGTTCGGACGAAGAAGCGGCGCGGATTCACATCGAGCAGGCTGAAACGCCGCTCGGCGCGGACGCGCGCGGCAAAATATGCGGCGCGGCGGAACAGATTACGACTTTGCTGGCGATTGTCCGCAAAGACTGGAGCGGCATCATCATTGAAAAACAGCGCGGCGGCGCGGTTCTCGTCAATGATGAAGCGATTCAAACGTCGCGGCGTTTGCGAAACGGCGACCGGATAAATTTTCAAACTGCGCGAAAACTCGGCAAAAAAATGCCCGCGCTCGAACTGCACGAGCCGAGTTCGCTGGTCGCGCTCGAATCCATTCTGGAAGACCGCTCGAAAAACGGCGGTAAAATTCAGAGCGGTTCGATAAAACCGCCGCATAAAGATAACGCTTCGGTCAAAGACAACGCTCCCGTGAAGGAAACGCTGCCGCTCATCGAACGCCGCTATTTTGGATATTTTAGTTTTTTTGAAGTCGCCGCGATGACGATTGGAACTTTGATCGCGGCGGTTTTAATTTTTCTGCTGCTGGAATTTTTAATCGGTTAAATAATTTATTTGATAAACGGCGCAGCCGCCCAAAGCGATATGGCAAACCACCAGTTTAACATCGGCAAATTTTTTGAGAACGTGACGAACGGCAGTTTTCTGAAAGTCATCGCCAGACATTCCGATCTGCTTTTTCCAATCGGCGTGATGCTTGCCATCGGCACGTTTTTTATCTCGATTCCGACCGCGCTGATTTCGATTTTAATCATCATCAATCTCGCCGCCGCTTTTGTTATTCTAGGCACTTCGCTGTATATTTCAAGTCCGCTGCAACTGACCGCTTACCCGACAATTCTGCTGATTACGACGCTTTTTCGCCTCTGTCTGAGCGTTTCCGTTTCGCGCAGTATTTTGACCAAAGGCGATGCCGGCGAGGTCATCGAAGCGTTGGGGAAAACGACGGCGCAGGACAGTTTGATCGTCGGCGCGGTGATGTTTCTGATGATTCTCGTCGTGCAGTTTATCGTCGTCGCTAAAGGCGCGGAGCGCGTTGCCGAAGTCGCCGCGCGGTTTACTTTGGACGCGCTGCCGGGAAAACAGATGTCCATTGACGCGGATATGCGTTCGGGATTGATCCCGCAGGACCAAGCCAGAAAACTGCGCTCGGAATTACAGCGCGAATCGCAGCTTTACGGCGCGATGGACGGCGCGATGAAGTTTATCAAAGGCGATTCGATTGCGACGATTATCATCGCGTTAATCAATATCGTCGCGGGTTTGGCGACCGGCGTTTTTACGCAGAATATGCCGGTCGGGGCGGCGGCGCATAAATACACGATTCTGACGGTCGGCGATGGTTTGGCGGCACTAATTTCTTCGGTTTTGATTACCTTTTCGGCGGGCATCGTCGTCACGCGCGTGACGAATTCGGACGAGCCGACCGATGTCGGGGCGGACATCGCGCGGCAGCTTTTCGGCAATCCGAAACCGCTGATGATCGCTTCGGGGCTGCTGTTCGCGCTCGCGCTGCTGCCCGGAATGCCGCGTGTCGCGCTGTTCGTCGTCAGCGCGACGCTCGGCGGCGGGGCGTTTTTTATCCGTCGGCGCAATAAACGGGTCGCCGAAACCGAAGCTGACCGCGCGCTGCGTGCCGGAGCAACGGTCGGTCAGGACGATTTACAGCCGACTTTCTCCGTCCCGCTGGCGGTCGTCGTCAGCGCGGGCATCACCGATTTGATTGATAAAAACACGCGCCAAGGCAAGCGTTTTCGCAGCGAACTGCCGAAACTGCGCTCGGCGATTTATTACGATCTCGGCGTGATGCTGCCGTCGGTTCACGTCAACGGCGACGCGCCGCTCGAAGAAACGCAGTATTTTATCGCCGTCAAAGAAGTGCCGATTGTTTACGGTTCGCTGCGGCGTGACTGCGTTTACGTCAACGATTCGGCGGAAAACATCAGTATTTTCGGCATCGCGGGCGAAGATGTCCGCAATCCGGCGGATTTGCGTCCGGGCGCGTGGATTCCCGCCGAACAGCGAGAATTGGCGGAACTTGCCGGTTTACGAATTTGGGAACCGGCGGACGTGATTCTGCTGCATCTTTCGCGCGTGATGAAGCGTTACGCGCACGAATTTATCGGCATTCAGGAAACGCAGGCGTATCTCGATTTCGCGTCGCGCGGCGTGCCGAAACTGGTCGAAGAAGTCGTGCCGAAAGTCGTCGGCATCGCGCAGGTCAACGACGTTTTGCAGCGGCTCGTGCAGGAAGGCATTTCGATCCGCGACATCAAATCAATTCTCGAAGCGTTGAGCGAATGGGGCAGAGTCGAAAAAGACCCGACGCAGTTGACTGAATATGTGCGCTCGGCGATGCGCCGCTATATTTCATTTCGTTACGCGGGGGTGCGCGAATCGCTGTTCGTGCATCTGCTCGATGCGGAGATCGAAGACGTGATTCGCGGCGCGATTCGGCGCACTTCGACGGGAACTTATCTGTCGCTCGACCCGAACATCGCGCACGATATTCTCGAAGCGATTCGCCGCCAAATCGAACAACTGCCGCCGACCGCGCAGAAACCGATTGTCATTACCGACGCGGAAGTGCGCCGTTTCGTCCGCAAAATGATCGAACTCGAATTTCCCGAACTAACCGTTTTATCGTATCAGGAACTTGCGCCGGAACTAAACATTCAGCCCGTCGGCAGAATCTCGATGCACCCGCTTCCCAATCAATTTGAGCAGGATAATTCAGACGCGTATCTTCCCGCTTCGTCAGCCGCTTGATTTGTAAGAGCGATCTGTCGTGGTCGCCCGTCTTTTCTCATCGAATAAGAACGAACGGGGACAAGCCGCCGCCCCTACAAAAATAAAACCGGAAACTTTTTTTCAAAGCCGCCGATAACATCAACAGTGGCGAACACTTTTTTTTCCAGAGTTTGCCTTTACTGAATTGGGAGATAGTTGGAGGAGTAAAAAGATGACAGACCCGATAATTAATTCAACGCCGCAGATTCCGACGATAAGTACAGCAGCAGTCTCGACAGCCCCGCAGCCGACAAAATCCAATGGTTTCGGGCGCGTTTTGGGCGGAATTTTAGGCGACGCGGTGAACATCGTCGCGCCCGGACTCGGCAGCGTTCTCGGCGGCGCGATGGGCGGCGGCGCGAGCGCGGCGGATATGCAGGCGATGATGAACAATCAGATGCAGCAGTCAATGCAGCTTCTCGCCGTGCAGAATCGCGTTCAGTCGCAGAGTCAGCAATTTACGACTTTTTCAAATTTGCTCAAAACCAAGCACGACAGCGAAATGTCCGCCGTCTCCAATTTTAAAACCTAAGCGGCGGCGAGATGAGCCGGCAGCACCTGTATTCAGCGCGGTTGGTAATCCCGCAACTCGGCACCGGTCGGGATTTTTGCGTTAAATGAGAGGACGAATATGGAGTTTGGACAGATCAGAGCGGGCGACGACGAACTGCGGGTGATGCTCGAATCGGGTTTGGTGTTGCGCCAAGCCGGGCGGCTCGACGAGGCGGAAAAAATCTTTCTCGGCGTGCGTGAACTCGCGCCGCAGTCGGAAGTTCCGCTCGTCGCTTTGAGTTCGCTCGCCGCGCGGCGCGGAAATCTCGACGAGGCACTGCGCCTCTGCGAGGAAGCCATCGAGAAAGCCCCGGCGAGTTTGTTTGCGCGCGTTCATCACGCCGAAGTTTTACTTTACCGGCAAAACCGCGAACAGGCGGAAAGCGAACTGCGCGAGATTATCGCAACCGCGCCGGATTCGCCGCACGCGCAGACGGCACGGTCATTGCTTGAAGCGGCGCGGCTGTTGGAAAATAATTGAAAATTCAAATAAAATCGAGCAATGAAAGTTAATAAGCCGAAATCGCCGTTTGTCAGCGGAGCCGACGCGCCGGATGCGAAAGACCTCGCCAAAGCCGTCAAAGGCGGTAAATTTGCTGAAACACTGTCCGCTCTCGCGTCGGGTGAAGCGACGGAAAACGCCGCGTTAAATTCGACCCGCGAAACGCTGGCGCAAATTGCTTTGCAAGCAGATTTGACCAACGACGCGAGCGTTTCCGCCGCGCTCCGTGAATCGGCGGAATTTTTGATCAAATCGCGTCTCGGCGAGACGTTCGAACAAACCGAACATTCCGAAAAAATCGTCAAAGATTTGAGTGATTTTGTCTCTGACGATCCTTTTGTCAAAGCAAAACTGCTTTCTGTGCTGCAAAAACTGCGCGCTGGCGGCGGCGTGATATAAAATTTTAGTGGTGAATCCGGCAAGGCAATGAGCGGCGAAAAAACCGAACAACCGACCGAGAAGCGTCTGCGCGACGCTCGCCAAAAAGGTCAAATATCAAAGAGTCAGGATTTAACATCGGCTCTGATGCTGATTACCGCCGTCTGCATTTTATGGTTGAGCGGCGGCGTGATGGCGGCGGTTCTGATGGGAGCGATGAAAAGCGGTTTGGAAACCGCCGGTTCGTTTCAGGGCGAATTTACTCAGGATTACGCCTTGAAATTGTTATTTCAAGGCGTTTGGAATATGTCGCTCGCGCTCGCGCCGTGGTTTATTTTTCTATTCGTCGGCGCGATTTTATTCAACTACATCCAGGTCGGCGCGCTGTTCGCCGTCGAAGGTTTGAAACCCGAACTGAACAAACTGAATCCGGCGGAAGGTTTCAAACAAAAATTTCTCAAACCCCGCGCCTATCTCGAACTGGCGAAAACGCTGCTCAAATCAATCATCACGTTCACGGTCGTCGCGGTGATTCTTTACTCGGAAATTCCAAATATCGCTCTCTTAATCACGCAGCCGGCGGAAAACGTCGTCGCTTATTGCTTTTCGCTGATTTTGCGAATCGGTTTTTACGTCGGCATAATGTTCATCGGTCTGGCTCTCGGCGACTTTTTTCTCCAGCGATTTTTGTTTAAAAATCAGATGAAAATGTCGAAACAGGAAGTCAAGCAGGAACATAAGGAATCCGAAGGCGACCCGCTGATAAAATGGATGCGGCGCAATCTGCACCGCGAGATTTTATCACAGAGTTCGATTGCCGCCGTGCGGCAGGCGGATGTCGTCGTCGTCAATCCGACGCATATCGCCGTCGCTTTGAAATACGACCGCGAAGAAATGGGTGCGCCCGTCGTCATCGCCAAAGGCGCGGAATTGATCGCCCGGCAAATTCGTGAAATTGCCAAAAAATCCGATGTGCCGATGATGCGCGACGTGCCGCTCGCCCGCGCGCTTTACGAACTCGAAGTGGACGAAGAAGTTCCCGCAGAACTTTATGAAACGGTCGCCGAAGTTTTGCGTTGGGTTTATTCTTTAAGCGCGGAAAACAGGGAGAATTAACAAAAAAAATGGCGGAAATCAACAAAATTCCCGGTCACAATCTGCCGCTCGGCGAACAGCCGATACAAAAGCCGAACGAAGCGGCGCAAAAAATTCCCCCGCGCGTTCCGCCCGAACAATCCGGCGAAAACGCCGTCGGGCGCGACGGTTCCGGTCAGCCCATCGGCGTTGCGCCGTCAACTTCGATAACGCAGAACGAGCTGATGTCTGAAGTCGTTACCGGGCGCGATTTATCGCAGCTTGCTGCCGCCGAACATTTGCGCGCAAACGGCGGCGTTTCGGCGACCGACGTTTTGCTCGGACTAAATCAGCAGCCTTCGATGCTCGGCGGACTGCTCGCGCCGCCCGGAAATCTCGAAGCTCTGCGTCATCTCACGCCGACCACGCGCCGCAAAATTCTGCGCGATCTTTTGTCCAAACAGAAAAATCAAATGCGCCGTTTAGTCGCCGTCGCCCGCGATGACGAACAGCATCAGCAGCAGGAAGAACATCCGCCCGAAAACGAAGATTCGGAATCCGCCGCCATCGAAAACGTCGCGGACGCGCTCGGCTTTCACAATCAGCGCGTTTACCGGGAACTCGCGGCAACGACCAAAATGCTCGATCAGCTCGATGAATTTTTGAATATGCAGGATTACACGTTGAGCCAGATCGGAAGTTTTTCCGCCGGTTAATTTGCAGAAGTCAGTGTGAATGAAAGGCTAAAGAACAAAGGGAAAGAAATTTTTTCTGTTTTATCCTTCAGCCTTTCGCAGTGCGGGCTTCTGCCTTTTGATAAGGAAACAATTTTTCACCGCCGCCGATAACTGTAAAAAGGTTTTTGTTAATTTTGGAGCGCGCGGAAAATGGCGAAAGGAATCGAATTTCAAAAAAACAACCGAGTACCTGACATTATGTTGAATTCCGTGCCGCCCGATGAGCCGGAAACTTTATTGATCGAACTTCCGCCCGAAAAAATCGGCAGTGAGAACGGCGCAATTTTTTTTGAACTTGACCGGCAAAATCAGCAGGCTGAAAATCTTCGCCAGCGATTGACCGCGAATTTCAGCGACACGCTGACCGCGCCCGAACCGACCGCTGATTTGACGAATTCAAACAACCGCGAGATCGAGCCAGCCTCCGAAGATTTAATGTTTTTGTCAAACAATCACGAAGATTCTGCTGAATTACCTCGTTCGCCGAATAATTTGCGGCAGCAGATTAGCCAATTATCCGAGCCTTTAATTATCCGCGACGAAAACGGAAACCAACGGCAAATGACTACGCGTTTTGATAAACCGGCGGCGAAAATGAATGAGCAAAACTTCCCGCTCAAAAAGTTTGCGGAAACTCTGCCGCCGAATAAAAAAGACGCTTTGGCGGCTCGTTTTCAACCGCAACAAACTTTCGGCGCGAATGTCTCGAATGTCACCGCTGACGGCGAAGTTTTACCTGATAAAGCGGCGCAAACATCATTTCGTGATGATTCGACAAATGCCGTTGATTCCGTCGCAGAATTTCATAATGGCGAACTGCCGCTTCCCGGCGAGACAACTATAGCGAGCGATGAAAAAACATTGTTCGGCGCAGAGATTGAAGCAATAATCGGCGCGAAAAACTTACCGATTAATGAACCGGCTGCCTCCGCGCCGCAAAAATCTAAAATATTCACGGCGGGCAGTGCGGCTTTGCCAAACGCCGCGCCTGAGGCTTTGCCAAAATTTACGCCCGCCGATTCTGCACCGGAGAAGACGATTAAACCGGAAAGTTTCGTGCGCGGCAATTTGAATTTTACCGCCGCCGAAAACAAAGCCGATCACGGCGCAATCGTCCGCCACGACGACGCGAAGGAAATCGGCGGAGCGTTGATAAACGGCGCGTTTGCCGCCGTTGAAAATTACAAAAATGCGGAAAAACCAAAAACCCGCGACTCGGAAGCCGGCAGAAATATTTACGGCGCGGGCGGCGGATTGGCGGCGGGCGTGAACGGCGCAATGTTCGGCGCGGCGGTCGGTAAAGTTATTCCGGGTGCGGGAAAATATGTCGGCGGCGTTCTCGGCTTCGTTTCCGGCGTGATCGTCGGCGTTGAATCTGATCGCGGCTGGCGTTTGTCAGGCACCGGCGCAATGAATTTCCAGGCAATCACCGCTGTTGACAATTCGGTCAATCAGACACAATCAGTAATTGAATATTTTTCGCCATCCGGCGCGAATCTTCAACTGACCGGGGCTTGAAAATGCTCTCAAAAAAGAAAAAGGAAATTCCTTCACCAAATGAGAAACTTTATTGCAATATCAGCGATAACTTCATCAGACAAACTCGAAAACTAACAATTTGTAAGGAGATTTAAGTTATGGGATTTTCAATACCAAACCCGCTAGACGCGGCAAAAAATGCCTATCACGCAACTGAACACGCTGTAACTACCGTCGTCAGTAAAACCGAAGACGTTGTTTCAACCGGCGTAAATGCAACTGAATCCGCCGCCGTCAAATCCTTTCAATTCGGAGCGAATGTCACCCGCGCGGGAATTGAAAAAACGTGGGATGGAATACAGGCGGCGGGTAAATTGGCGGAAAAAACCTTCGACAAAGTGACTCATCCGGGCAGTTCAAATCCGCCCGCCGCGCAGGGCTTAGAATTCAGCGAGACGAAGGACGCGTCCGATCTCGCTTATAAAGCCAATCAGGGCGAAAGTTACAAGTTTGTAAACGGCGAACACTGGCGCGTGGTTGATGTTCAGAATGATTCAAACACGGGTTTTCGCGCCGTCGCTCTGCAATCCGCCGATCCGACCGATCACCGGGTCATCGTCGCTTTCGCCGGAACGAGCGGAAGTTTGACCGGACCCGATTGGCAGACGGATTTTAAACAAGCCGCCGGTTTGCCGACCGGACAATATCAGGAAGCGGTTGATTTTGCGAACAAATGGAAAGCGACCGACGGCAATAATGTCATTTTAACCGGACATTCGCTCGGCGGCGGTCTGGCTTCCTACGCCGCGCTGAAAACCAACCTGCACGCGACGGCGGTCAACGCCGCGCCGCTCGCGCTCGACCATCTGAGCATTAATCCGGCGGATTATATGCGCGTTACGCAGTATTATGTGCCGGGCGAGGCTCTGAGCGTCGTCAATAAGGCGAATCCGCTCGATGTTCGACCGGGCGTAAATATTCCCGTCGAAGGCAGAAATTCGATTTTCGATCCGCGCTCCATCGGCAGCAATCATTCGCTCGCCAACGTCGCGCCGGATGTTGACCTGCCGACATTGGACAAATAAATTTCCGTTTGGAATTTTACTGAAAAAAATCTCCGAATGATCAGAATTGTTCGGGGATTTTTTTCAGCAAAACCGCCGCTCCGATTGATTGTCCCTAAAAAATTTTATCAAAATTTTATCAAACGAGAAGAAAAACATCGGGAAACCAGACGCGGATCAACGCTGATTCGGCGGATCAACGCTGATTTTTAATTAACCCGCCGCCCGTCCGTCTGATTTGGCTCCATCCGCGTCTGATTTCTGAGTCTGAACATCGCTGCTCAAAATTTTTAGCGATTAACGCGCCGAAAAACTTGTCGGCGGCAGCGAAATAGGGCAAACTTTGAATATTATTTTTTAGCGGCGAGGCGAAGCGATGAATGTTTATGTCGAAATTGCGCGTGAAGCTCTCTGGCTCGTGATCTGGCTTTCACTGATTCCGTTGCTGGTCAGTTTATTTGTCGGACTGCTCATCAGTTTCTTTCAGGCGTTGACGCAGATTCAGGAGCAGACGCTGACTTTCGTGCCGAAAATTATCGCCACGATTCTCTCGATTTTAATCACCGCGCCTTTTATGCTGAATCAGTTGACGACTTTTAGCCACAAAGTGTTCGATTTGATGTTACAGGCAAGCCGACATTAATTTTTCAAACCGACCGACGCGATAAAGATGGACAATTTTTTGAGTTTACTGGAAACGGTTCTGCGGATTTTTGAGGTTTCTCAAAGCCCGCAGACGTTTATCGTTTTGGTCGGACTCGGTTTCGCGCGGCTCGTTTCATTTTTTTCGATTGTGCCGTTTTTCGGCGGCGCGACGGTTCCGGCGCGGGTTAAAGTGGCGACGGCGATGTCGCTCGTCGTCATTTTATATCCGTCGCTGGCGGCAAGCGTTCCCGCCGGACAGCCGCTCGGCTTCGGACCGCTCGGTTTTATCGCGCTGCTGGCGAAGGAAGTTCTCGTCGGCTACACGCTCGGTTTTATCGCGTCCCTAGTTTTTGAAGCCGTCCAGGTGGCGGGCAGAATCGCCGATTTTCAGCGCGGTTCGACGATGGGCGAACTGTACGCCCCGCAATTGCAGTCGCGCGTCTCCGAACTCGGTCAATTTAAATTGCAGTTAGCCATCGTGCTTTTTATCGCCATCGGCGCGCACCGCTTGTTTATCGGCGCGCTGCTGCGGAGTTTCGATTTTATTCCGGCTCTCGGTTTCCCGTCCCTGAACGCCGGATGGTCGCCCGCCGCCGAAATGATCGTCAAAATGACGGCGAGCGTTTTTTCCATCGGTTTACAGCTCGCCGCGCCGGTTTTAATCGCGCTGCTGCTGACCGATTTGTTTTTCGGCATCATCAACCGCGTCGCGCCGCAGGTCAACGTCTTTTTTCTGAGTATGCCGGTTAAAATGCTGGTCGGCGTGATCGTTATCGCAATCATTCTGCCGATGCTGGCGATGCGGATGGAATACTATTTCGGCGAATCTTACAAGGCGTTCGAATATGCGCTGCGGCTCGCCGCCGGCAGTTGATGAGGCGATAAAATGCCGAAACCGGAAAAATATCATCTTCAAAGACTGCTCGAAGTCCGCGAGAGCGCGCGCGAGGCTGCCGTCAGTTTTTTAGCCGAACGCCGTGATCGCTTGAATTTGGAGGAAGCAGAACTGGAAAAACGGCAGGCGGCGGTGGAAATATGTCGGCAAACTCAGCGTCGGAGCCGGTCGGAAATGCTCGAAAAATCGAAAAAAGGCGTAAAAAACTCTGAAATGGTTGGTCATCAACGGTATCTGTCGGATTTGAGAAAAAATGAAGCGGAACTTTTGACCGCCGTCGAGCAGCAAAAATTGACGGTCAAACGCGCCGCCGGCGAAGTTGAAAACGCCCGACTCGCGCTCGGCGACGCGACGCGCGAAATGCGGGTCATCGAAAAACATCGGGAAAACTGGCGGCGCGAAGAAAAGATAAAATCCGGGCGGCGCGAAGAAAAAAATAACGACGAACTCGGCGCGCTACTTCACGAACGACGTAAAATTGAATAAACTTTTGAAAGCGTCCGTTTCCCGAAAAAAATAATGACTGCCGACCACCGAGATTTAACAAAAGACTGGCTGAACGGGCAAATTTCGCTCGGCGCGGCGGCTGACTGGAACAAGGACGAAATCCGCATCATTTCGGAAATCGCTTACTCGCTGGCGCAGCAGGGCAGTTATGAAAAGGCGATTATTTTGTTTGAAGGTCTGCTCGCCGTCGCTCCGGCGACCGCCTATTTTCAAGCCGCGCTCGGCGCGCTGCATTTGCGGCTGAAAAATGTTCGGCAGGCGATTGAACATCTCAACGCGGCGTTAAAAATTGAAGAAAGCGACGTGCTTTCGCTGGTCAATCGCGGCGAAGCGCAGCTACTCGCGGGAAACATCTCGGAAGCGCGCCGCGATTTGGAAAAGGCGATGCGAATCGCCGCCCAAAAAACAAAAAAACGCGATGCCGTCAATGATGAAACAGTTTTATCCGTCAAACGCGCCCGCGCCCTGCTACAAGTTTATCAAATATAACTAAACTTTTTCACTCTTCCCTATTCATTGCCGACCCGCGCCAAGAGCGCGTTTTCGAGAACGCGCAACTGCGTTTCGAGCCGCGCGTCAATCGTTCCTGACGCGCTTTCAATCAAACAGCCGCCCGCGCCGACCGACTGATCGGCGACAAAATCGAGATACCGCGCCCGCCCGAAAGAGTCAATTTTTTCACGCATTTTTTCGACGCGCGGCAAATCGGCGGCATTGACGCGCACCGTCAGCATTTCCTGCTGCCGCGCCTGCCGCAGCGCGGTCAAAACAATTTCGCCGCGCAACGCGTCATCTTGTTCGACTTCACGCCCGATTATTTTTTCGGCGATTTTGACCGCTAACTTTAAAACTTCCCGTTCAATTTCAAACAACGCCTGCGAGCGGAGTTCACGCGCCGCCGTAATGTTTTCGAGCAGTTCCCGCGCGGCTTCTTCGCGCCCGGTTTGATAAGCCGCGCGGCGGATATTTTCGGCTTCGGCAGCGGCATTTTCAATCGTCTCAACCGCTTTTTCGTTCGCCCCGCGCACAAGCAGCGCGGCTTGGGCTTCAGCGTTAAGGATTTGATGTTTGAGAATTCTCCCGAAAAACATCGAACCGCCGCGCTGCTCTTCGCGCTTGATTATTTTCTTTTTCGGATTGTGCGAAAGCACGTCGTTGTCGTCCATAAATTTATTTACTTTTGATAAATTTTCTTCTTTTCGGCGGATTTTAGTCGCCCGCGTGCGGGGCAAGCGTGGCGGCGAGCCGCTCGATTTCGATATTTATTTTCCGCTGCCAGTCGTCCGGCGTTCGGCGGCATTCTTCACCGATCAGTTCGGGCAATTTCCCCGCCGCTTCCAGCGGCATTTTTTGATTGATGTAGCGGATCCGCGCCGCCGCGCTGCCACACAGCGCGATTCCGAGCAGGCGTATGCCGAGCGAATCGAGCATCGCGGCTGGCTGCGGCTCGATTTCGAGCGCGGTTTGAACGAGATTTTCGGCGAAATCCAATCTCGTTTCCGACGAATTTCGCAAACCGTTTAACTGCGCGGCGACGGCGCGCGCGTCTTCCGCCGGAAACGTCCGCAAAAACGCCGCCACCGCTTCGACCGCTTCGATGCGGACGCAGGCGAGCGCGACCTCACGAATTCCCGCCAGCCGAATCAGCCGCGCCAGTTCCCCGCCGCCCAGATAATCGAACGCCGTCGGTTTCGTCAAATCCCGGAGCGCGACGAATTGTCCGGCAAAAGCGCGGCGAACGGTTTTTTCGAGCGGCGATAAAGCGTCGCCGTATTTTTTACCGACGATTTTGCGGACGGCGGCATTTTCCCGCCCCAGCGCGTCAGCGACGCGCGACGGGTGAACCGTGCCGTCAATTAACTGCTCGTCAGTGCCGATTTTACGCAGTAACAATTCACGCCATTCGGCTTTTTCCGCGTCGGTTTTGGCTTGATAGTTTGATTCCAAACGTTCGAAGGCGGCGGCTTCGGCTTCCGTCAGTTGTTCGTTGATCGCGGAAAAAAAATCGCCGGACGAAGTAGCGGATGTGTCATCGGCATTCGATGCTTTTTCCGTTTCCGCCGTCATCTCCGGGCGATTTTTCGCGGCTGAAGTTCGCGCCGCAGCGAGCCGGTGCGCGAGAGCCAGAAAAATTTCCAGTTTGTCGGGCGTTTGATTCGTCATTTTCCGGCGGCGGCGGTCAAAATCTCTCTCGATAAATACGCGAGCAATAAATAATGTGATTGTTGATTTTCATTCGGGCTTCGCGCTTCACGCGCGGTTTCCGGTGGGCGCAATGTAGAACGATTTTACCGCAATACATTTTAAATCGCCGCGAAACCTGAACCTGAACTTGCCCACTCAACCGTTTCAAAATTGATTCTCGGTTTCTTCCAACGCCGGACGATTGATGTCAGAAAGTTCCGGCAGCGCGTCGTCAAATCGTCCGGCATCAAGTTCGCCGACGTGTTTTCCGCGCCGTTTCAGCGCGTACCAAATCACTCCGAGTGCCGACAACAGAATAACAATCAAACCGCCGCCGAGCGCGTAAATTTTGTTGCTCCGTCGCTGCGCGGCGAGTCTTTCGAGCGGCACTTCGCGCAGCGGCTGGTAAGTCGTCGTGATGTGAATATTTTCCGGTTTCAAATCGTTTACGGTTCCCGACACCTGGCTTCTCACGTCATCGTCCGTAAATTTCGCCGGTTGCTCTTTCTGCACGATTAAAACCGAGGCGGTCGGCAGCGGTTTGTTCCCGCTGAGCGCGCTCAACGCGTCGTTATCCGGCTGTCCGATGAGAACTCCGACTTTGGTAACGCCGGGCAGGTCGTAGAGATGCTGTTCGATCTGAATTTCCTTTTCGCGGTTCTGGCGTTTTTTCATTTCCTGCTCCGACGGCATTCCGTAAGGATTGGTCGTCTCCGGCAGCGTTTCCTTTGGACGCGGCAGCCCGTAATCGTTCAAAACCTGCGTCGCCACCGACGCTTCTTCCGCGCCGAACCATCCTTCGTCAATGACAATTTCCCAACCTTTTTTTTCGCCCGGCTGCGGAATTTTTTCGACGGGCAGTTCGTTGGAATATAAAATATCGAACATCCGGTTCGCTTCAAATTCATTGTCGGTGGTGGCGATGGTTTTTTCGCCGCAAGCTGCCAGCAGAAAAATCGCCGCCGACAGAAAAATCGTCAGACAAACGCGCCGCTCGGAATTTCTTCGTAATTTAGCCATTGTTTTTCTTAACTGTAAAATTATAATAAAATAATCGCAAAGAAAAGCCGCGATTATCGGCGGCGGGTACTTTTTGATAATGAACAATGACTGGCTGAACGAAAAAAAAAAATCCGAGCGCGACTGGCTGATCGAGAAACACAAGCCGCTGGTTTTACATTTGGCTAAAAAAATTTCCGACAGTTTGCCTTTTCCGACGGATTTTGAAGATTTGGCGGCGTATGGTCAGCTCGGTCTGGTCGAAGCCGGCGAGCGGTTTGACCCGGCGCGCGGAAATAATTTTTCGACTTTCGCGTTTTACCGCATCAGAGGCGCGATTTACGACGGTCTGCGCCAGATGGGAATAATTTCGCGCTCGCACAACTTTCATTTCGCCGCCCGCGCCAACGAAATGCTCACCACCGAAGTTGACGATGCCACCGCTGAAACCGGCAGCGCGGCAGCGGTTGACGACGAAATAAAAACGGTTGAAAAGCTGATTGACAATTTGATTCCGATATATTTTTTATCGCTCGATGCCGAAGGCGCGCCGGAAGTTAAAGACGAAACGGCTTTAACACCGACCGATTATGAACGCCGGGAACTACTGTCGCTCGTGCGAACGGCACTGGATGAACTCGCACCGGATGAGCGCGCGCTGCTCGATAAAATCTATTATAAACATCTTTCGATGACCGATTTAGCCGCGCAGATGGGCGTGACCAAATCGTGGGTGTCGCGCCTCCACGCCCGCGCCGTCAAACATCTGCAAAAGATTTTGATGAAACGCGGAATTTTAGATTCGCGGTAACTTTTTTTGCAAGATGCCGATAACTTACACGGGGAAAATTAATTTGCGGCAGCCCGCGCGAAGTGAGGTGAGAAATACTCGCCCCGCGCGGGTTGCCGCAGATTTATAGGAACTGTTATTTTGGATAAATTATCAAAATCATCTGAAAAAATCTCCGGTGCGGCGACATCGAGAACGCTTCCGTTTGCCGTCGCCGGAATCGTCTGTTTCGCCGTCGCTTTTGTTTTGGGAGCGGGCGGCTGGTATCTGATCGGGACTAATCACCGCTGGTCGCCGGAGAAAAATATTTCAGCCATTCAGCCCGTCAGCCGAAATGTCGCCGTCGAGAACTCAAATTCCGCCGCTCAACCGCCCGCGCCGCCGACTGCCGCCTCGCCGGTTGAGATAAAAAAAGCTCCGGCGGACGAACTTCCGGTCAGCGGCGGCGTGGTCGAACTCGGCGGCGATGAAACCGGTCTGCCCGCCATTCGTGTTTCCGTCGCACCTTTCGCCGTCGCCGAAACCGAAGTGACCAACGCTCAGTATGCCGAATTTGTCGCGGCGGCTGATTATCGCCCGCCGACCGGCTGGAAAGATGCCGGGTATCCGAACGGCGCGGCGGATGAGCCGGTCGTCGGCGTAAGCTGGCAGGACGCGAACGAATACTGCCGGTGGCTTTCCAAAAAATTAAACGCGGTCGCGCGTCTGCCGAGCGAAGCGGAGTGGGAATTGGCGGCGCGCGGCGATAAAAACTTTAAATATCCATGGGGCGGCGAATGGAAAGACGAAGCCGTAGCGAGCGCGGGGAAAAATCGCCAAGTGCGTCCCGTGAAAAGTTTTCCCGCCGGACGTTCGCCCGTCGGCGCATATGATATGGTCGGCAACGTCTGGGAATGGACGAGCGATTTGTTTGTTGATGGGAACGGCAAGCCGGTTTTGTTCGATCAAACCAAACAAAGAGTGATCAAAGGCGGCTCGGTTTATGACGACCGCAAATATCTGACGATCAAAGCGCGTCTGCCGCGACCCGAAGATAAACCGTCGCCGTTTCTCGGTTTTCGATATGTTATAATTCGTCAGTAAATTTCAAAAAAGTTCAGTCATTCGCTGATTTTCGCGCGTCTAACGAATCAGATGAGGGAAATATTATGCAATTTTCAGCCGAGAAATTTTACGGCAATTTGAAATCAGCCGGAATTATTTTTTCGTTAATTTTATTATCTGGCGCGGCGATTTGCGCCCAAAGCATCAACGATGATTTGAAACTGAAACAACCGGCGGCGAAAATTAAACAGAAACCGAAAACTAAGCCGCAGCCGGCGGCGAAAACGTCGGTTAAAACCACTAAAAGATCGTCCGGGCGCAACACGGCGCAATCAAAAAACACCCGCGTCGCGTCAGGGAAAAACATTCCGGTGAACGATTTCGTCGGCAGTGAAACATCCGATCAAATCATCAACCGCTATATGAATTTTCAGCAGTCGTCCGGCGTTACCGAACGAGACTGGAAAAGCGTTCTCGCGCAAACGGCGAAAATGCTGCAAACCAATCCGAATCATTCGATAGCCAAAGTTCAATCGCTCATCGCGCAGGGACAAATCGCTTTGCTTCAGAGTAATTTTGTCGAGGCTCTGAATCAATTCAACGCCGCTTCGCGGATTATGCCGACCTCTTCGCTGCCGCATTACTGTCTCGGAAAAACCTATCTGGCAAACGGTCAGGCGGAAGCGGCGGAGCGTTCTTTTAAGACGGCGATTGCCCAAAACGACAAATTCGCGCTGGCTTACAAAGCTCTCGGCGACGCTTACACGGCGGCGGGCGAAAATAAAACAGCGGTGAAATATTTCAAAAAAGCGACGGAAATCAGCGTCAGAAACGGGAATATGGCTCCTTAATTTTGTTATTTCGCCGCCCGCCAATTGAGGATTTTTATGAGAATTATTCCGGGTCAGCCAAAGGACGATTCGCCAGCCGAAAAAAATTATGCCGACCGGCACGCCGCCGACCGGCGCAGACAGATTTTCGGCGGCAGAACCGGCGCGGCGCAACACGGTGCGACCGAATCGCCGGCAAAGCAGGAAACAAAATTTGCCGATCTGCTGGAATCCGCCGCAAAACCGCCAAAAGCGGAACCGACCAAAGAAGAACTGCGTCGCGGCGACGAGAAAAAAGATAAAAAACAAGCCGCGCGGGAAAGTGATTCGTCGGATATACGGTCGGGCAGCGACCGCATCGAACGATACGATTCTTCCGGCGGCGGACAATTCGGCAGCGGCTTCGGCGACGGCAACATCAATC
Organism: Pyrinomonadaceae bacterium; assembly: GCA_965217575.1. Taxonomy (GTDB): domain Bacteria; phylum Acidobacteriota; class Blastocatellia; order Pyrinomonadales; family Pyrinomonadaceae. The sequence goes on from CBDCIX010000004.1 coordinate 124,581, forward strand.
AAAACATCAATTTGAGCGAAAATTTCGCGGCGCGTTCGATTCTCCACATCGCCGATTTGGAGCGAATGATTTCAGCCGTCAGAACGCAAACGATTCCCGGCGGAAAACGGGAAATTCAACTGGAATTAAAGCGTTCGGTTTTAAAAGGCTTAAAAGTCAAAATTTCGACCGATCCGGCGGCGCAGGTGCGAATTGAATTTCTCGCCGCCAATGAAAAAGTTCGCTCGCAGATTGAAAATCACTCGGACGAACTGGCGGAGATTCTGCGCGGTCGCGGCATCAATCTGCAATCTTTGACGACGATGCTTGATTTTGAAAATCAAGATTCTTCACGCCTTGCGTAAACTATTGAAAAATAAATAGCTTTGCCGTCTCAAACAACACCGGCGAGATTGGCTGCGGCGGTTTCGATTGGCAGCAATTCCGGTTGAGATGAAGCGAAAAACGAGGCGGGCGATCAGCGCGTCTAATTTTTAAAGATATTTTCAAAATAATCGGGAAACTTTTTGTCGAGCCAACCGATAACCTGAATAAGAGCGTTAGATTCGTGTAATTTTTGATGAATTGCGAAACCGAACGACGAAATTTTGTAATCAAATTATAAGGAGAACACTAATATGGCAGAACCAATTTCAGCGACATCAGGCAATACCAGTATGGAGGGCATTATGAATGCCGAGCGCGAGCAGTCCGAAAGACTTTTCGTTTTGCAGGCTCAACAGAATATGCAAACCGAAGAATCAACCGCCAAAACAAATATGGAAAAATCGCGCCACGACGCGATGATGGCGGTTATTTCAAACTTCAAATCTTAAGGTGTAACCCAAGCGGTGCGGGATAATAATTAAGTGGGTTGTCTTTCATCCGCTCCGTTACATCTTTTGAATCCAAAAAAATCCGCGAATTAAAACTTGCGGATTTTTTTATGTCTGATTGGATTTTCGGAAGTCCGCACGAAGTCAGAACGTGTTCGCCGCGCCCTGACTTCGTGCAGGCTTTCGCACAAATAAAAACTGTTTTTGATATTTTAACCGTTCACGCGCCCGACAATCTGCGTCGGGTAATTGCCGATTTCGTTATATTTCTGCGCGGCGATGGTCGGAAAAAAGCGGGCGGCGGCTTGTCCGAGCGGCGAAGCGGTTCCGCCGAGTTTGAGATTTTCCCAGTGGGAAGCGTAATTTCTGGCGAAGCGGACAACATCCGCGCCGACTAAATTTTGCGACCGCGCTTTGGCAACGCCGATGCGATAAGCATTGCCCATCGCCAGTGAAATTGTCCCTTCGCCGCCGTTATACGCCGCCAGAACGAATTTCCAAAATTCCGCGCCGTCCGGCTGTCCGTATTTGGAAAACGCGATTTCACCCAATCTTTTGGCTTTGATATTGAGCAGCCGCGCCGCCGCCGGAATCGCTTTATTTGGGTTTAACCGGTCGTCCGACGCGCTGCCGGCGATGCCGACATTTAAGCCGACTTCGCGGGCGGCGTTTCTGCCGAACTGTGCGATTCCGGCGTAGCCGTAACTGTTGATGACCGCCGGTCGAAAATTTGATTCCTGCGCGAGCAAACTCTTCAGAACCGTCGGCGAAAGTCCCGGACACGATTCGACCGAACGCGCGATCACGTCGTCATAGAGATTATTGGAAATGCCGCTGACCGACAAATTTTTTGTGTGAGAAGCGCGTTCAAACGCGATGCCCATCGCCTTCGCGCCTCTAATTTCACCGGCTTCGAGATTCGCGCCCAGAATATTGCCGACTTCGTTTAACGTCGGATGAACGAGCAGCGCGCTGATCGAATTCCATTCGTCGAGCAAATCTTTTTCATTCGCCAGCGATTTGCCGACCATTTCGGGATGCCGCGCGTAAAAAATCAAATCAGTCAATTTAAACGGGTCGGTTTCGCCCGACTGGACGGCTTGGACGAGCGTTTTTAATTCTTCAAACGTCTGCCGGCGCGAAACGTCATCGCTCCACAAATTTTGCGCCGGACGCGATTCGTCGCGCTCATTTTTGGCGGATTTGCTGATCGCGCCGAAATTTTTCAGCGCGTCTTGCCGCGCCGCCGCATCGGAACGCGGCGCACTTTGATTTTCAGTCCGGCGCGGAACTAAATCTAATCGGTTGACTGCCATTGTTCGCCAAACTCCAAAAAAAGGTGACAAAGCGGAAAAGTTTAAAAGTCGTATTCCAGAAACCGCTTACCGCACTTTAGACTAAATTTTTCACCTTTTCAATTTTAAACTTTTCCACTTTTAAACATTCGTATTGAGAACCGTTTTGACACCGCCCGTCATCTGGTCAACAACTTTGCTCAAAACATCAATGTGCTGTGAAATCTGATAGAGCCGCGCCTGCAAGCCTAAAAGTTCGCCCTGCGACATTTCTTTGTCGGAGCGCATCACATTTTCGAGCTGAAACCATTCGTTTTCGATGCCGGAAAAACTTCCCTTCAAATCCGTTCCCGCCGGTGATTTGCCGACGCTGCCGACGGCATCATTTAAGATGTCACGAAAAGCCGACATTCTAGTTTTCGTATCGAGAAATTCGGGCAAAACGGCGGTTGTTTTCGGCACTCCGTCCGGCAGACTATTGTAACGCTCCATCAAATCGAGCCGCATTCCGTCGAGCTTTTTATCATCGGTAATATTTGGCGCGGCAGATCGCGCCGTTTGACTTTGCGCCGCCGGCTGACCGTCGTTTTGCAGAATATTTTCAAACGAACGACCGTTCGGCGACTGCTGCAAAAGCTGTTTTTCCAGACCCGGCGTATTTGCCCCCAACTGTTTTTGAACCACGCCCGAAACTAAATCTCCCATCACCGACGCTCCTTTTTTAACTGATAAAAACTAAGATTTTTATTGACAAATTATTCTCTAAAAAGGTTATCGGCGATTTTACAAAAAAGTTTCCTAAAATAAGTTTTCAGACGGCTTTATATGATGCAGTTTATTAAAAAGCAACGGCGCGTGTCGGATTAAATTATCTTTTCCGCGAAATCGGCTGCATATCGAGCGGCAAATGATTGTATAATGGGTTTTAAGTATTTCTATATCAAACACGCGAGACGATTTTTGACGGCGATTTTTTATTTTTTCGAGGTTTCCCCGGATAAACGCGCCGGTCTAAAAAACAATTTAACAATATGGATTACTCGCAGGCGACAGACATCAACGCGGCGGCAAACGCGGCGGCAAAAAATTCCGCCGACCCGTTTGCTTCGGATATTTTTGCCGATCCCAAACTGAAAGCACATTTCAAATCCGACGATGCGGCGCGCAGCCAAGCTGAAAGCGAAAAACAGTGGATTTGGCGGCTGCCCAAAGCCGCGCGTTCGACGGTTGACTGGCATAAACTCCTGCAAAACTTACCGGCTGATTTTTCCGACCGACTGCCGCGCCTGCTGGCTGACGCGCTCACCAAATTACTGATTTCAACCGATCAGAAGACGGTTGATTTTTTGTTTTCCGACCATTTTGAAACGAACAAACAGCCGGACGGCAACAAAGATTCGTGGCGGCTGAACGTCGGCATCGAAAACAGTGACGCGGAATTTTTTATCGAAATTGACGATAGTTTCGCCGTTTGGCTGGTTGACGCGGCACTCGGCGAAGAAATCTCCGACGCGGGGCGGACGAGAGATTTAACCGCCTCTGAAATTGTCGTTCTCGAATTTCTCGCCGTCAATTTGACCGCCGCCGCGAATAAAATTATCAACGCGCCGCTGTTTAAATGGCGTTCGCTCGGTCAAAATATATCTGTTTCGCCAAACCGCCAAATCGCTGCCGAATCGGCAAGCGAAACATCATTTCCGAAAATTATTTCAAGCTGGCAAATCGTCTGTCAATCACGGCAAACCATTGCTAAGATTCATTTTACGCCGGAAGCGTTAAGCGCGATGCGGGCGGACACAAACAATCTGCTGACCGCCGCGCCGCGCCGCGCCGCGCTTTGGGAACGACTGGAAAAGCGTGTAAAAAACGTCCGCACACGGCTTTACTGCGGCGCGGCGCGACTGACGCTCGAAGAAATTGCCGGACTCGAAAAAGATGATGTGATCTTGCTGGAAAATTACGATTTTTCCTTCGATAAGGACGGCTTTTACGGCAGTTCAAAGATTTTTTTCGGTGATGGCGGAAAAACTGTCATCAACGTATTGTTCGAGTCGCCGGAAACACAATCGGCATTTGAAGTTGAAGAAAAATCGGCGGACGCGGATAATAAATACCCGATTGAAAAAATAAAATACAGACGGGTTTTGCGGGTTTTGATCGAATCCGTCGCAGAACTGCAAATCCCGAAATTCGCGGAGGAATTGATGCCTGAAGAAACTCCCGGTTTGGCTGACACCGCAAACCAGCCGCCGCCTGATGAACTGAACGAAGCGGGCGGAGTGCCGCTCGAAACTCTCGCCGTCAACCTGCGCGTCGAACTCGAAACGCGGCGTTTGACACTGGCGGAAGTCGGACATCTGCGCGTCAATCAGGTCATCGAATTGGGCGCGCGGGCGACCGATGCGGTGAATTTGCTGATTGGCGATAAAATCATCGCGCGCGGCGAACTGGTCGAAGTCGAAGACCAGCTCGGTGTGCGAATCATTCAGATACTGCGGTAAATAGTGAATAATATATTGTTAAATCACCCGTTTTTACTCTGGCAGACGGCTCCGTCGGTCGGCTGGCTCGACATTCTCTGGATGCTGATTCAGACGGCATTTGCGCTCGCTTTGGTGTGCGGTCTGGCGATTTTAATTTTTCGATACATTCTGCCCAAACTCAATGTCGTAAATTTTAACAAAAGCATCGTTCGCGTTGTTGACGGCACCTCGCTCGACGCACGAAAACGGCTGGTCGTCGTCGAAGCGGCGGGCAAATATCTGCTTTTGGCGTTATCGGAAAGCGGCGTTCAGTTAGTCACCGAACTCGACGGCGAAACGGTCGAGCAGTCCGTCGCGCGGCTCGAAGAGATGAACCGGGAATCCAGTCCGCAGATCAGAGCCGTGTCTGATTCATTCGCGCGGATGATGGATAATATCCGCCAGAAAAGAAAATAATTTTATGGAATTAATAAGCAAAATCCCATTCGATAAATTGCCAAGCCGAAAAAGCGTCCAACAGCTTTCGGCGGCGATTTTTTTCGCGCTGATTTCGGTGAGCGGCATTTTCGCGCAAGCCGTTAACGGTCAACCGGCAAAAACGAGCGACGGAACGGCGAATCCGGTCGTGCTGATCGTCGTGATGGGCGTTCTCGCGCTCGCCCCGTTCGCGCTGATTATGCTGACTTCGTTCGTCAAAATCTCGGTCGTTCTCTCGATTCTGCGAAACGCGCTCGGCACGCAGCAGATTCCGCCGAATCAGGTCATCACCGGACTCGCGCTGATTTTGACGATTTTTATAATGACTCCGGTGGCGGAAAAAATGTATGCCCAGGCGGGCGATTTGGGCAACACGGACGCGATTTTTTCCGAAATGTCGGTGCGCGAGATTTTTGAAGCTTCAAAACGCGGACGCGAACCGCTCCGCGAATTTCTGCTGCGTCACGCGCACCAGCAGGATGTCGGGTTATTTTTCGATTGGGCGCGGCTGATCGCCAAACGCAACGACAACAATCCCGACGAAATTCAGCCGAACGAATTTCGCGTCGTCATTCCGGCGTTCGTCACCAGCCAGCTCGCCGAAGCCTTTATCATCGGCTTTCTGCTATTCATCCCGTTTCTCGTCATTGATCTGGTCGTTGCCAACATTTTACAGGCGATGGGAATGTTTATGCTCTCGCCGACGATCATTTCACTGCCGTTCAAACTGCTGCTTTTCGTTCTGATTGACGGCTGGGTTTTGTTAGTTAAAGCCCTTGTTTTGGGATACACCTAAAGCAAATTTAAGATGGTTTTATGATTTAGAATTCAATGGCGAAAGTCAGCGCGCCCACCAAAGGATGAAGGATGAAGAATAAAATACCTTCTGATCTTTCGCCTTTCGCTTTGCGCCCTCGCTTCCCGCGCGGACTTCCGCCACAAAATCATCCCGCACATTCAATCAAAAACTGCTTCAGATTATTTTATCCGGCAAGGGTTATTTATCGGTAAAATCTTTCGATTTTTTTCGTCGCCCGAACCCGGTTTTTGAATTTAAATGAAATATTATGTCCCCCTGCAACATTTCATTGAAAATTTACAAAAATTATTGTATGTTTGTCATATATGGCACTCGAAACAGTCTTTTCAATATCACCGAATCCGCGATTTTTCTATATCACGCCGAATATTCAGGCGGCGATTGCCAAAACTAGTTACGTTATACGCTCAAATCAAGGTCTGACCACCATTATCGGCGATGTCGGATTGGGCAAGACTTCCCTGCTGCGCCTTTTGTTTAACGAATACGACGACAATCCCGAATTTAACGCGGCATTTATTGTTAATCCAAAACAGACGAGTGAAACGGCGTTTTTGAAGGCGATATGTACCGAATTTGGCGTACCCACGCGCCGCAGCCAGCGCGAAACGGAATACGAACTGCGTAACTTTTTGATCGAGCAGGCGCAGGAAGAAAAAACTGTCATCCTATTCATTGATGAAGCGCAGCAACTGCGGGGTCCGATGTTTGAACAAATTCGGCAGATTCTCAATTATGAAACCGACGAGCGGAAGCTGTTAAATATCGTTATGGCAGGACAAATCGAACTTCGCTATAAATTAGCCGACCGTTCAAAGCGGGCGTTGGTTTCGCGCATCGCCGTTACATCAAATCTGGATGCTTTGACTTTAGAGGATACTTTGGGAATGATTAACTTTCGCTGCCACGTCGCCGGCATTGAAAATCCTTTTGAGTATGACGCGGTTGAAGCCATTTATAATTTCTCGAAAGGTATCCCCCGTGAAGTAATCAAACTCTGCGCGATGTCGGTTCAATACGCGATCCTGAACGATTTGCAGGTTATTCCGCGCGAAATAGTTAATATGGCGCAGAATGATATGTCTAATCCATCCGAAATGCCCGACGATATACCGAAAGGAACAATGAAAGCCGCTAGGAGGGTCAAAAATGAGCGACACCCCAAAGTTTAAGACATTTCGTGATTTACGAAGCGTCCCGACAGCTTGGGAAAAGAAGAAATCCCTCAAAGCTAGCACTACTAGTAGTGCTAGCGCTACTAGCACTACTAGTAGCGCTAATTCACCTGCCGCATTTAAAAGTGATGTCGCGTCTAATAAATTGAAAACTGAAATTTCTCCGTCAAGAGATTTTCAAAAAGTTCCAAATTCAATTTCGCGTAATCTAAATTTATTTCGCGGCAAATCAAAACAGGTTTGGGATTATTTATGGAGCGTTTCACGCGGAGCGATTAATCCGGTTCGCACCGTTCGTAAATCCAGAAAGGAAATTAAGGAGGGATCAAAACTGGGATCATTAGTGACGGTTGACGCGGCAATCGAGCATTTGATGGACATTGGTTTGCTAAAAGTGGTACGCGCGGTCGGCTCTTCTGCCGGCAATGAATATGAAATATTTACGCCCGAAGAAATCAGCGATAGTTCTACTAGCTCTACTAGTTCTACTAGATATACTAGCCTTACCCAGAAACTAGATATACTAGATATACTACCTTCTAGTATATCTAGTATAACTCAAACTGCTGAAAACAAAGGCACTTATAGCGACCCTAATACTTCTTTAAAGACTAAGAGGGGAAATGATGATGATGACAGCGCGGCTGCGCTCGCGGAATTTGCCGAAAAAATGAGCGCGATTTCGACCAAGCTGACGGGCAAAAAATTGTCCTCGCGGGAGAAAGAAAAATGGGGCATACTCGCCGATTTGATGATTCTCGAATTAGAGAGTGCCGCCAAAAAATCTACTTCGATCTCGTCGGTTCCGGCTTTTCTCACCGAAATCCTGCGCCGCAAACTGCTCGGCGGCAGTCTTTCGCCGCCGTCAAAAAAGACTACCGTTAAATTCGATACCGTCGGGCAGCCGGATACATCAGGAGCCTACGAAATCAAAGTCCTCGATCAAAAAGGCAGAGAAGAAGCCCTAACCCATCTGCGAGAATTTGCCGATGAAGATTTTCTACCGGACTTCAAAAAATGGTATCTGGATCAAGATTGGCAGTGGTTAATGGAAAATCTGAAAATCTAAGTCGAGATAAACAAGTGCAACTTTTGGAAATTATATTCTGAGAAATTTTTTACAAAAATCACTTTAACGCGCTCGTTAAAGTAACGAGCAACAGAGATTCAGCGACATTACCCATCAAGTCGAGACGGTGTATGACGATTTTGGCGGTGTTGATATATCGAGCTTTTCTTTTTATTTACTTTCTTTGTCCAAAGATGGCTGTTTCGCATGAACTACCCAACTCAGACAGACTTGGTTTAGTTCCAAACTCGTGCAATTACCATGCGAAATCGCTTACCAACTCCCGACGCGGATAGTGGCGGTCAAATACCATCATTGCGGGCGTATATTTGGCTCTAATTGCCTCTATTCCCGGTCAATGCACCCCTCACCACCTTTTTTCGATTATCAACGGCGGTAGCCGAATTCTCGCCTATTAACCTTCTACGCCCAAGGATACACAATGATCCGAAACTGCATACTTCGGTTAGTAGCCGGCTGACTTCACTTTTATTCCTCAGAGACTTTTTTCCGATTTTCCTCAAACGCGCGCAATTCGTTCGGCAGATCGTCAGCCGCCAATTCAAGCAGCCCTTATACTGAATTCGTTTTGCAGTCACGACTCAAACGGCGGTGCTAGATAGCCTCTACTGCCCAAACCGAGCCGCTCATATTCCATCGGCTCAAAAAATGATGACGTTATTTTTCCCGCAAACTCGCATAAAAACTTGTTTGCTCGGTGGTGAAATTACATTCATAGTATTCATTTTTTCGACTTATCTTTTTCGTAATACCGCAATAACTCTCAATGAATGATTTTATTAATCCCTCGCTGCTAACGGAAATCATCCATCTTGTTTCGATACACAAAAGTCAAAAATAAACGGCGGAAAGTCAGCCGTCTTGCGCTCCGTATAACCTTTGTGATAAATAGTAATACTGTTTTTACGGTTTATAAAGTTTATACCGAATAAACAGTAAATATCGTTTATAAAGTTTGTTCGGTATTACCGGTATAAATTATATATACCGAATAAACAGTTTATATTATACGAACAGTATGACAGCTAAAATTATCACGGTTTGCAACCAAAAGGGCGGCTCGGGTAAAACTACTTTGAGTATGCAGATCGCGGGAACACTCGCCCGGAAGAAAAACAAAGTTTTAGTAGTTGATGCCGACCCGCAGGGAACCGCGACGCGGTGGGCGGCTTCGGCTGATGATGAAAATCCTTTTCCGGCAGCAGTGATCGGATTGGGCGCAGCTAACGAAAAGGTTCATCGGGAAATAAAAAAATTTGTCGGCGATTATGATTTCATCGTGATAGATTGTCCGCCGGCAGCCGATTCGCCGGTTCCGCAGAGCGCACTGCTGATCGCCGATTTAGCACTCGTGCCGATAATTCCTTCGCCGCTCGATTTATGGGCTTCGGTCGGGATTCGGCAGATTATTGAGAACGTCAGCGACATTAACGACACATTGATAGCGCGGCTGGTGGTCAACCAGTGCCAACCGAAAACCAATCTGGCGAAAGATACGCTGGAAGTTCTGCCTGAATTCGGCATTCCGGTGTGCAAAAATTATCTCCATCAGCGGATTGCTTACCGGCAGTCGGCGGTTTTCGGACAAACCGTGCAGGATTTCGGTTCGAAAGCCAAAGACGCTATCCGGGAAATCGAAAATTTGACGAAAGAGATTCTTTCAATTTTAGCGAATAAAAAATTAGAGAGGGAAGTTTATGGCGAATAAAAATATGAAATCAGCTTTGAAGAACTCTTTGGCGATGGAAGAAATCTCAGTGCAAGCCCGTTTTGAAAAAGCTGAAACTTTGTTGAACGATGATAAAAAAGGCGACCCTTTGCCTGAGAAAAAAATACGCCGACAGGAACAACCTAAAGTGGTTCGGGATAGTTTTACAATGCCCCAAAGTGATTACGAATTAATTACCGCACTTAAAAACCGCTCGCTTAAATCGGGCATCCAAACGACAAAAAGTGAGATTCTGCGTGCCGGTCTGCTGGCACTTAGTCAAATGACAGAAACCGAATTTGTCAGTAACATTGAAAATGTCGAAAAAATTAAGACGGGCAGACCGAAACAAACAATATAAATAGTTTATACCGTTTATACCGTATATAAAACATATACGGTATAAATTATATACGCCGCTTTTGAAGATTTTGTCAGCCGAGTTTTTTGACATTTTGACATTACGAAACCGGAACTTTTTACCGACGAAGCTCGGAAAGGCTGTCCGCGCTCTTTCAGCGGAAAAATACTTAACTGTCACAAAACATAATTGACGCAGTATGTAAGATTTTTTGAAAAAGTTCCAAAATGATTCAGAATCCGAGTCAAATAATATAAAATATTTTTGAACAACATTATGGTTTGTATCATCGAAAAAGATGAAAACAAAGGCAAAGAATTTTTTTAGATTTTCGCGCGTTCTGATATTTGTTGCGACGGCGTTTTTTTTGACGAGTGTGCCGAATCTGCGCGCTCAGAAAAATGCCAATTCGTCGCCGCCCGTCGTAATGACCGCCGAAGAAGATCATCAGCGGCTGCTGAAACTACTGCATATTACCGCGCTGCGCCCGGGCGCGAACCCGAACGATCCCGATTCTCCGAACGCGGTGAATTACGATGAATCCAAAGCAAATCCGTTTCCCGAACTGCCGGAAGTTTTGACTTTAAACAACGGGAAAAAAGTTGACACGGCGAAGATGTGGCGAAATCAGAGGCGAACCGAAATTCTCGCAGATTTCACCAGCCAAATCTACGGGCGCGTTCCGAACGACGTGCCGAAAGTTATTTGGGAAGTCGTCGGCACGACCAGAGAAACGAACGGGAATATTCCGGTCATCGTCAAAAAACTGATCGGTCACGTTGATAATTCATCTTATCCGCTGATTAAAGTTGATATTGATCTGACGCTGACCGTTCCCGCCGCCGCGCCGCATCGCGTTCCCGTGATGATGGAATTCGGATTCGTGTTTCCGCCCGGTTTCAAGCCTCCGGCAAATCTGTCCGTCGCAAAAGCTCCGCCCTGGCAGCAGCAGGTTTTGGCAAAAGGCTGGGGTTACGCGGTTTTGATTCCGACCACTGTTCAAGCAGACAGCGGCGCGGGTTTGACCGGCGGCATCATCGGTTTGGTCAATAAAGGTCAGCCGAGAAAAGCGGACGATTGGGGAACGCTGCGCGCGTGGGCGTGGGGCGCGAGTCGTGCGCTCGATTATTTCGAGACGGATCGGACGGTTGATGCTGAACAAATCGGCATCGAAGGTTTATCGCGCTACGGCAAAGCCGCGCTGGTTGCAATGGCTTATGAGGAGCGTTTCGCCATCGGCTTTATCGGTTCATCGGGCGCGGGCGGCGCGAAACTTTATCGCCGCAATTTCGGCGAACTCGTCGAAAATCTGGCATCTTCCGGCGAATATCACTGGATGAGCGGAATTTTTTTGAAATATGCCGGACCGCTCAATGCCGGTGATTTGCCCGTTGACGCGCACGAACTGATCGCTCTGTGCGCTCCTCGTCCGGTGTTTATCAGTGCCGGTTCGGAAAAAGTCGAAGGCGGCTGGATAGATCAGCGAGGAATGTTTATGGCTGCCGTCGCCGCCGGTTCGGTCTATCAACTGTTCGGCAAAAAGAGCTTGGGAACCGATGTTTTTCCGCCGATTGAAACGCCTTTGACAACGGGGGCAATAGCGTGGCGGCAGCACAGCGGCGGTCACACAACCGCACCGAATTGGGCAACATTTTTAAATTTCGCCAGCCGCTACATCAGAGCGAAATAAAAACGCGGCAAAATATTCGAGTAAAATTATGTGCGAAAAACATTACGCCGAACAGCTTCGCCTTTTTCGCGCCCGCGCCGCGCCGCTATTTTTAGCTGATTCTGACGATCACGGGTTTTTCCGCCGTCAGTTTGCGGGCGCAGAGTCAGCCGAAACAAATCGCCCGGACGATTAAGAATGTTGAAAAATGAAAAGCCGAACATATCTCAATAAACTCACGATTTTTCTAATTTTCAGCCTGATTCTGTGTGCGTCATTGAAGATTAGAGCCGAAGACGGGCATCGTTTGTGGCTGAGATACGACGCGCTTCCGGCGGAATCGGCGAAAGCGTATCGCGCGCGTATTAAAATGCTGGTCATCGCGGGGAATTCCGAAACCGTTGCCGCCGCGCGGAGCGAACTCGAAACGGGTTTGAGCGGGCTTTTGAGCGAAAATATGCGGACGGCGGAGAACTTCGGCGGCGGCGCGCTGATCGTCGGAACGCCGCAGACTTCGCCGCTAATCGCCGGTTTGAAAATCGAAAATGAATTATCCGCGCTCGGAAACGAAGGTTTTATCATTCGCTCGGTCAAAATCAAAAATCTGAACGCGATTGTCATCGCGTCGCGCGGTGAAACGGGCGCGCTCTACGGAGCGTTCCACTTTTTGCGATTAATTCAAACCTTGCAGCCGATTGAAGAATTGAACATCCGCGAAAAACCGAAACTGGATATTCGGATGCTCGACCACTGGGACAATCTCGACGGCTCAATCGAGCGCGGTTACGCCGGAAAATCTTTATGGAACTGGGCGGAACTGCCCGAAAAAATTGACGCGCGCTTAAAAGATTACGCGCGGGCGAACGCTTCAATCGGCATTAACGGCGCGGCACTCAATAACGTCAACGCCGACGCGAAAATTTTAACGCCGGAATATCTTAAAAAAGTCGCGGCAATCGCCGGCGCGTTTCGACCTTACGGCGTAAAAGTTTATCTTTCCGCGAGATTTTCCGCGCCGATGGAACTCGGCGGACTGAAAACCGCCGATCCTCTGGACGAAACGGTCAAAAATTGGTGGAAGCAAAAAGCCGATGAAATTTACAAAATAATTCCCGATTTCGGCGGATTTCTGGTCAAAGCCAACAGCGAAGATCAGCCCGGACCGCGAACATATAATCGGACACACGCCGACGGCGCGAATACGCTCGCCGCCGCGCTCGCGCCGCATCACGGAATCGTCATTTGGCGCGCCTTTGTTTACGACGCGAAACCGGATTACGACCGCGCGGGTGCGGCTTACGAAAATCTCCAGCCGTTCGACGGAAAATTCGCGCCGAATGTTCTGTTGCAGGTCAAATACGGCGCGATTGATTTTCAACCGCGCGAACCGTTTCACCCGCTGTTCGGCGCGATGCCGAAAACTCAGGTGATGCCCGAACTGCAAATCACGCAGGAATATCTCGGCTTTTCCAATCACATCGCTTTTCTGCCCGTTTTGTGGCGCGAAATTCTCGATTCGGACACTTACGCCAGAGGAAAAAATTCGACCGTCGGCAGAGTCATTGACGGCAGTTTATTTCATCAGAAATTAACCGGAATCGCGGCGGTGGCGAACACCGGAAGCGACCGGAATTGGACGGGAAACGACATTTCGCAGTCGAACTGGTACGGCTTCGGGCGGCTGGCGTGGAATCACAATCTCGCGCCGTCGCAAATCGCCGACGAATGGACGAAAATGACTCTGACGCGCGACCCGCGAACCGTCGCCGTGATAAAAAACATTCTGCTCAAATCGCACGAAGCGGTGGTTGATTATATGACTCCGCTCGGTCTGCACCATCAAATGTGGGGCGGACATCACTACGGTCCCGCGCCGTGGTGGAATTCTTATGAACGCGCCGACTGGAATCCGGTTTATTACAACAAAGCAGGCACCGACGGCATCGGTTTTGACCGCACGAAAACCGGCAGCGGTACGGTCAGCCAGTATTTTCCGCCCGTCCGCGACGAATTTGCCGGTCTCGACACCGTTCCCGAAAAATATCTGCTCTGGTTTCATCACGTTTCGTGGGATTACAAAATGAAATCGGGCAGAACGCTGTGGGACGAACTGGCTTTGAAATATCAGCGCGGCGTTGATTGGGCGCGCCAAACGCGAAAAGACTGGAACGGTTTGAAAGGGAAAATTGACGACGCGCGGTTTCAGGCGATTGCCCGCAAACTGGCGATTCAGGAACGCGACGCGATTTGGTGGAAAGACGCGAGTTTGAGCTATTTTCAAAGTCTTTCAAAACTCCCGCTGCCCGCCGGTGTCGAAAAACCGCAGCACACTTTGAAAGAATACGAAACGACCGATCTGCTCGACGATTACGCGAAAGGCGCGGCGACGTTTGATTTGGATCACCAATAAGATTGAGCAATTCAAAGACAAATGTCGCGCGGACGACGAGAATTAAACACGCGGTTTCAAACTATTTTTCGCCGCCGATTCGCCCGCGCGATTCGTTGGCGCGATTCTTTTAATTTGAGAAGATTTGGCTTTGACGAACACGAATGAAAACATCCGAAAAACGAACAAAAACGCCCGAATAATTTAGCTGAAACGCATTTTGACTGCCTACGGGGAAAATTATGAAAAATTATAATTCTTATATCGCTCTGTTTTTAATTATCAGTCTTTTTTTGCTGACCGCGCCTTTCGGCAAAGTTTCCGCGCAGGACATTCCCGCTTACAAAAATCCGCAATTGGCGGTTGACGCGCGGGTTGATGATCTGGTTTTGCGGATGACTCTGGAAGAAAAAATCTCGCAGATGCAGAACGCGGCGGCGGCGATTCCGCGGCTCGGCGTTCCCGAATACGAATGGTGGAACGAGGCTCTGCACGGCGTGGCGCGCGCCGGAATCGCCACCGTTTTTCCGCAGGCAATCGGGATGGCGGCGACGTTTGACGAAAATCTCGTGCGGCAAATCGCCGATGTCGTTTCGACCGAAGCGCGGGCGAAGAACAACGAATATCTGCGGCGCGACGAACGCGGACGTTACAAAGGCTTGACGTTTTGGTCGCCGAATATCAACATTTTCCGCGATCCGCGCTGGGGACGCGGGCAGGAAACGTGGGGCGAAGACCCGTTTTTGACCGGAATGCTCGGAACGGCTTACGTGCGCGGACTTCAGGGCGACGATCCGAAATATTTGAAAGTCGCCGCGACCGTCAAACATTTCGCCGTTCACAGCGGACCCGAACCCGAACGTCACGGTTTCAACACCGATGTCAGCGAACGCGATTTGCGCGAAACTTATCTGCCCGCGTTTCGCCGGACGATTGTCGAAGGCGGCGCGAGCGGCGTGATGTGCGCTTACAACGCGGTTGACGGCGCACCCGCCTGCGCCAACAACGAATTGCTCGAAAATATTCTGCGCGGCGAATGGAAATTCAAAGGTCACGTCGTTTCCGACTGCGGCGCGATTGACGATATTTACAAAGGTCATAAATTTGTCAAAACGGAAGAAGAAGCATCGGCAATCGCCGTCAAAAGCGGAACCGATTTGAGTTGCGGCGGTGAATATAAATCTTTGAATCAAGCCGTTAAAGACGGTTTGATCAAAGAATCGGACATTGACGCGGCGGTTAAAAGTCTGATGAAAATTCGTTTTCGGCTCGGACAATTCGACCCGCCGGAGATGGTCAAATACGCGCAGATTCCTTTTTCGGAAAACGATTCCGCCGCGCACCATAAAATTTCTTTGCAGGCGGCGCGGGAATCCATCGTGCTTTTGAAAAATGAAAATAATCTGCTGCCGCTCAAAAAAGATGTTAAAACCGTCGCCGTGATCGGTCCGAACGCCGACGACGCGGAAGTTTTGCTGGGAAATTACAACGGTCAGCCGTCGGTTTCGGTGACCGCGCTCGAAGGAATCAGGGAAAAACTGCCGAATGCGAAAATTTTGTATTCGCAGGGAATTTATCCGACCGGCGTTTTCAACGAACCGATTGCCGAAAGCGCGTTTTCAAATCTGAAAGGCGAATATTTTAACAACCGCGAGCTGCAAGGCAAACCCGCGCTCGTCAGGGACGACAAACAGATCAATTACAACTGGGGTTCGCTCAGTCCGGCGAAAGAGATCGGCGCGGACAATTTTTCCGTGCGCTGGACGGGTAAGCTGACCGCGCCCGAAACCGGAAAATACACGCTCGGCTGGCGGAGCAACGGCGGCGTGAGAATTTTTCTCGACAACCGGCTCGTCATCGAAGAACTCAAAAATCCGCGCACGCGCAACGTCAGTCAGGAATTCGATTTCGTCGGCGGAAAAACTTACGATCTGCGCGTCGAATATTTTGAAAACGCCAATCATTACGCGCAGGCGAAATTGGTGTGGAATCCGCCGTCGGCACAGGCGAAACTGCGCGCCGACGCTCTCGAAAAAGCCCGCCAAGCCGAAGCGGTCGTGATGGTGATGGGAATTTCGCCAATCGTCGAAGGCGAAGAAATGGATGTCAAATTAGATGGTTTTAAAGGCGGCGACCGCACCGATATTGCATTGCCGCAGCCGCAGGAAGATTTAATCAAAGCCGTTCACGCGCTCGGCAAACCCGTCGTTTTGGTCTTGATGGGCGGCAGCGCGCTGGCGGTCAATTGGGAAAGCGAAAATATTCCCGCGATGCTCGAAACCTGGTATCCGGGACAATTCGGCGGAACCGCGATTGCCGACGTGTTGTTCGGCGATTACAATCCGGCGGGACGACTTCCCGTGACGTTTTACAAATCGGTCGCCGATTTGCCGCCGTTTGGAGATTACAAAATGGCTGGGCGCACTTACCGTTTTTTCAAAGGCGCGCCGCTTTATCCGTTCGGCTACGGTTTGAGCTATACGAAATTCGCCTATTCCGATTTAAGATTTAAGAATAAAATTAACGGAGGAGAAAATTTGGCGATCAGCGTCGAAGTTCAAAACACGGGAAAATCGGCGGGCGACGAAGTGGTTCAGCTTTATCTGACGGATTCCGCCGCGTCGGTGCGCGTTCCGATTCGCTCGCTGGCGGGCGCGAAAAGGATTTTTCTCAAACCGGGCGAAAAACAAAAAATTTCGTTCGATCTCACGCCGCGCCAGATGTCCGTCATTTTGGATGACGGAAAACGCGTCGTCGAACCCGGCGATTTCGTCGTCAGCGTCGGCGGTGAACAGCCCGACTTTGCAGGTCGCGCGGACGCGCCGACGACCGGCATCGTCAAGGGAAATTTTTCCGTCGCGGGCGAGACTTTTGAACTTTTGAAATAGTAAAAAGATGAGCAAAACATTCAATTATCGCCGTATTATTTGCCCGCCGCGCTCGGATCGCCGGTCGGCGGCGGCGCGTGATCTTCCTTTGCCGGTGGTCCGAGTAATTTTGTAAAAATAGGTTTCAGCGCGTCCGCCCAAATCTGATAACCTTTCAAATCGAGATGCAGTCCGTCGGCGACGGTTACGCCTTCGTATAATTTGCCGTTTTTATCAGCCAGACTTTTGTTGATATTCAGAAAAATGATCTTTTTCCCGTCGGCGAATTTGGCGATTTTCTGATTAATTTTATCAATCACGGGCATCACTTCCATATTATCGCCGCGCGGCGTAATCGCCGTCAGAATAATGGTCGCGCCGGGACTTTTTTGACGGCACACTTCTAAAATTGATTTGATTCCGGCAACCGTTTCGGCGATTCTCGGATCGGGCTGACTCTGCGGAGATTTATTGCCGACATTATTCGTTCCGGCAAGCAGGACGATGATTTTAGGATTGACGCGATCCAGTTCTCCGTTCTCGATGCGCCAGAGAATATTTTGCGCGGTATCGCCGCCCCAGCCGAAATCGGCGGCGTTCCAGCCGTAGAAATTCCGCCGCCAGTTGTCCAGATACGCGCCGTACGCCGCATCGCTCGATCCCCACCGGCGGGTGATGGAATCGCCTAGAAAATAAACATCAATGCCGCCCTTTTTCGCCTTCTCCAAAAGCTGCTCGTGCGCGACTTGCGAATTCTTATCCGTTCGCGGAAGCGGTTTTGACGGCTCTTTTTGCTGCGCCGTCACCGAAATACCGAGAACTAAAATAAATAACAGATGGCGGATATTTTTCATATATTTTCGTTATTTCGGAATATAATCTTATCAGTAAATAGATTTGTTAAATGCAGAAGCCCGCACGAAGTAAGGGCGTAAATCTCGTGTCTTTATTTCGTGCGGGCTTCTGCAAAGATTTCAGACCTTTTATGCTAATGACCGGTAAGATGAATAAAAACAAATTTTCTGACTGAACTATAATAGTTCCCAAATGAGTTTTCGCCCAACTGATTATTTAAATTTCACTATAAAATGAGATGTGAGGTATGAAGAAGTGGATTTCGCGGCGCAGCAGTTTTTTTAATGCTGATCGCCCTTAATTTTTGGAATGCGCGCTTTTCACCGCCACCCGGCAAGCGAACCGCTGCCCGAAAATTAAAAAGCGGAGAGCTAAAAAGACAGCCCTCCGCTTAAACCCGATCCGAAACCGCTGCCGCATTCCAAATTGCCGGAATGATTTCGGGTCAAATAAAATTAATTTAGAAGAATCAAACTTATATGTTTATTTATCTCATTCGGGGGAAACTTCTTGAATCGGGAAGTCGGAAAAAAGGCATTGGGGAAAATCCCGATCAATTTCGACGCATCAACTGTCTGTTCTTCAACAAAAAAAAATCATCAAATTAAAATTTATTGAAAGCGGCAAATATTTTTGCCGAGCGCGCTTTCCAGTTCTTCAAAATCGAGAGGTTTGACGAGATATTCGTTTTATTTTCGTGCCTGCGTTCTTCAGATACGAAGTCGAGCGGATTTACATTGTTATTGACGAGCGGGGCAATCATCTCTAAAGCAGCGGTGAAAATCTTGCATTTCGGATAAAAGCTGATGATCCGGCGGCTGTCAAACCGCGTGTTTGGGCAAAATAGAGGCGGAATTCAAGCGAAACCCGCCTCGCCTGCCCCTTGTTCGTTCGTTTAAAAACGCGTCGCCCGACAATTTGAGAAACACTGATTCTAAAACCTGCTTGAATTTTTATATAGTTAATTATTAACTGCGGAGAGTCTGGCGCATATTAGGAAACGACGCGAAAATGATTAGGGATTTTCCTGATAGTATTTGAGAAAAAGAGACAGAGAGAAGTAGCGAAAACGACTTTGGAAGCGATGTCTAAACTCAGAAATAAGACGCTGATGAACGCGAATCAGGAAGATCAGGGCGGATTGATTGAAAAATCTGCGGCAATCCGCGTCTAATTTCTTCTAATTTCGCTTTGCAAGCGACTTCTTAATTTTCATCAAACATCCGCCTCTCTGCGTCTCGCTTAACTTTTTGCCTTCTCAACTTTCCCGCATCCAGCCTTGCAGAATGGCGTAGCTGATGATTTCCTTGCGGCTGTTGATGTCGAGTTTTTTCTGGGCGTTGGATTTGTGGGCTTCGATGGTTTTAACAGATAAATCGAATTGTTCGGCGATTTCGCGGTTGCTGAAACCGAGCGCGATCAGGCGCAGGGTTTCGGATTCGCGTCCGGTTAATTTCGCGCCGCGCGTATCGCCGCGCAGTTTGCCGAATTTGTTAGCGTAACTGTTGAAAAATTTTCCCGTAATCGCCGGATCGAGATATTTGTTGCCGTCGGCGACGGCGCGAATCGCCTTGAGCAGTTCGGTGGACGCGCTCTGTTTTAAGACGTAGCCGGAAACTCCGGCTTGCAGCAGTTCCTGCAAATACGCTTCGTCGGTGTGGCGCGTGAGGGTCAGAATTTTTATTTCCGGCATTGTTCGGTTGAGTTTCGCGGTCGCTAGAAGACCGTTTAAAACGGGCATCGAAACGTCCATCAAAACGATGTCGGGCTTTAATGCTTCGGCGAGCCGAATGGCTTCGCGCCCGTCTCCCGCTTCGCCGACGATTTCCATATCATCCTGCGATTCGATAATTAATTTCAAACCGTCGCGCACCGTTTCGTGGTCTTCGGCGATTACAATTCTGAGTTTATTCGTCATTGAAATCCTCTTTTTCCTGATCTACAAAAGGAACGCGAACGAAAACGGTCGTGCCTTCGCCGGGCGCGGATTCGATTTCCAGAGTGCCGCCGATCAGCGCGGCGCGTTCGCGCATTCCGATCAAACCGATGCCTTTGCTGTGGTTCATTTTGTCTTCCAAATCGAAGCCTTTGCCGTCGTCGGCGATGATTAAGACGATTAAATTTTCATCACGTTTATCGAACGAAACTTCGACTCTTTTCGCCATCGCGTGTTTATGTGTATTATTGAGAGCTTCCTGCACGACGCGGTATAAATTCGTTTCGACTTCCGGCGACAGCCGGTCTTTTTTCGTCGCTGAACCGATCAGTTCCGCCGTTACACCGGAAAAATGCGACCATTCGCGCACGTATTTGGCGAGCGCGGCGCGTAAACCCAAATCGTCGAGCGCGGCGGGACGCAATTCCCACGCGAGAAAATCAATGCCCGCGTCAAGATGTTTGGCGACCAGTTGCGTTTCATCAACTCTGGCGCACAGTTCCTGATTGTCAGTACACAGTTTTCTGACCGCTTCGAGCTTGAGGCGCAGTCCGGTGAGAAGCTGTCCGAGTTCGTCGTGCAGATCGCGGGCGATGCGCTGGCGTTCGTCTTCCTGCGCGGCGACCAGTTTTTGCAGCATTTCCTTGTCGTGCTGTACCTGTTCAACTCGCAGGCGTTCGGTCATATCGCGGGCGATTTTTACGAAACCGTCAAGTTTCCCGTCTTTGAGCGGTTGAATCACGCCGGAAAAGAAAAAGCGCGAACCGTCTTTGCGAACGTGGATGCGCTCGTCTTCGACCTTTCCGCGTTTGATTGCCGTCTGCATTTCCTGCGCCGGAATGCCTTGCTCGCGGTCTTCGGCAGTGAATAAAATCTCGCAGTTGAGTCCGAGAATCTCGCCTTTCCGGTAGCCGAATATTTTTTCCGCGCCCGGATTCCAGCCGTTGACGATGCCGTCGGTATCGGTCGTGATAATCGCGTAATCTTCGACGCTGCTGAGGATCAGCCGCAGCCGTTCTTCGGATTCGCTCAATTCTTTTTCGGTCTGAATGCGCCCGTTAATGTTGGTGAAAGTGATAACCGTGCCGTCAATGTGGTCTTCCGATGTGCGATACGGCGTAATTCGCATCAGATAAAAATTTTCGTCCGCCGTGTGGAGTTCGCGTTCGACCGGCTGAAGTTTATTCAAAACCGTTTCCACGTCGGCGATCAGATTCTGATATTCGAGTTTGTGCGTAATGTCGGACAGATTCCGCCCGATGTCCGCCGGAATCAGATTGAAAACTTCTCCGGCAACGGGCGTAAACATTTTGACGCTGAAATTGCGGTCGAGAAAAATCGTGCCGATGCCGGTCGAATTGATCAGATTCTGTAAATCGTTGTTCGACTGCGACAGCTCTTCGATTTTAATTTTCAGTTCCTGATTGACCGTAATGAGTTCTTCGTTGACCGACTGCAATTCTTCTTTGCCGGTTTCGAGTTCTTCGGTCGCCGAGCGCAGTTCTTCGTTAATCGCCTGTAATTCTTCGTTCGAGGCTTTAAGTTCTTCGGCTTGAATTTCCGCCTGTTCGACCGAATAACGATACTTCGACTGCGAGCGCAGCAACGCTTCTTCAAGCTGAGTGTTGACCGGTTCGGGCGACGCGAAAAGCGTTTCGTTCGCCGCGCCGGAATCCGCCGTCGGCTCGAAAATAATCAGAATAAAACCCCGCGCCGCGTTTTCGCTCCGCTGCAAAACCGGGCGCACACTGACCTTGAGCGTTTCAGCGCGGTCTTTGACGTTTAATTTCAAATTTTCGGATTGAACGTTGGTTTGATTCTGTACGGCTTGATAAACGGCGGCACTGACTTCGGCGCGCAGTTCGGGTTTAATCAGCTTGAATAAATTATTCGTCAATTCGCCGCTGATTTGAAGATAGCGTCCGGCGTTCGGCGAAACGTGAACGATGTCGAACTGTTCATTGACGATCAGCGACGGCGGCGCGAATTGTTCCAAAATCCGCCCGTGCAGTTCGCCATAGGAAACTTTTTCAAACTGCCGGTCTTCATTTTCCCGCGTTCTAATCACCGTCGGTGACTGGTCGTAGCGCAGCGATGGCGACAAATCCGGCACCGGATAAGACACGCGGGGCGAAGTTTGACGGGCTTGGAAAATATGATTTTCACGGCTCGCCGGCGCATACAAATCGCCCGCGCCGTCAATTGATTCCGAAGTTCCGAGAAACAGATAACCGCCGGGTTTCAAAGCGAAGTGCATTGTTTCCATCACTCTTTCCTGCGCCGTGCCGTTGAAATAAATCAGCAGATTGCGGCACGTCACCAAATCGAGCCGCGAAAACGGCGGGTCTTTCAACAGATTGTGACTGGCGAACAAAATCATCTCGCGCAACTCGCGCCGCACTTGAAAACCTTTTTTCTCCGGGATGAAAAATCGCCGCAGACGTTCGGGCGACACATCCGCCGCGTCGTTTAAGGTGTAAAAACCGTTGCGCGCCGCCGCAATCGCATCCTCGTCAATATCGGTAGCGAAAATCTGCGCCGTCGGCGCGTCAGTCCTGTGTTCAATCTGTTCCGCCAGCAGCATCGCCAGCGAATACGCTTCCTCGCCCGTCGCGCAGCCCGCAACCCAGACGCGAATTTGATCGCTCGCTTTTTTATCGTGCAGAATGCGCGGCAAAATTTCGCGTTCCAAATACTCGAAAGCCTCTTTATCGCGGAAGAAATTCGTCACCGAAATCAGCAAATCCTTGAGCAGCGCGTGGGCTTCTTCCTGATTTTCCTTGAAATAAGCGGCATAACTCGGCAAATCCGGCAGATTGCGGACGTTAATGCGGCGTTCGATGCGTCGCAACACGGTCGGGCGTTTGTAATTGGCGAAATCGTGTCCGGTGCGAACGCGCAGCATTTTGAAAATATCGCGCAGTGCCGACTGCTGCTGTTCTGCGCGGTTTTCCGGCTCAATCGGAATGACGACTTTGCCGAGATTTTTCTGGTAGGCGGCGATTTTTTGGGGAATTTCGCCGACACTCAAAACTTCATCTATCAGTTCGGTGGCAATCGAATTGCGCGGCATCTCGGAAAATCCGGCTTCGCGCGGATTCTGCACAAACGCCGCGCCGCCGCGTTCCTTGACGCGCTTGATGCCCATCGAACCGTTCGCGCCCGTGCCGCTCAAAACGACGGCGACCGCCCGCGCCTGATGCGATTCGGCGAGCGTGCGGAAAAAAATATCAATCGGCGCGCGCCGTTCCTCAATCGTCTGCACCGGCGAGACGACGATAAACCCGTCGCTCATCGAAAGACTTTCATTCGGCGAGATAACGTAAGCGTGATTCGGCACGACCCGCACCTTTTCGGCGACGCGCTCGACCGGAATCTTTGAGACCGTCTGCAAAATCTCCGTCAACTGACTGTCGTGATCGGGCGAAAGATGCAGAATAACGACATACGCCGCGTTCGATTCGGCGGAAACATTTTTAAAGAATTCCTTGAGAGCCTGCACGCCGCCGGCGGACGCGCCGACCCCGACGATCAAAAAGTCTTCTTCTCGCCCGTTGTTGTTCGCCGCGTCAGCTTGCGCGGCGTTGTTTGAAGATTTGGATTTTTCCATAACTGCGTTTTGTTTTTTGTTTGGTAAAGTTCGTCTTTTTCATCGCAAATGAATTTGATTCTGCGGCTCTGCCGCCCGATGGGCGGAAAGCTACAGTCTTTCCACCCACCGGCGGACATCGCCCGAAAAAATAAAATTTGCGTAACATCATCCAGTGAATATAAAGTCCAGCCGACTTGTTTAGCCTAACACATCCTGGTTTAAACGCGGCAGGAAATCTAACGGAAATTTATCATTATTTATCGCCGCTTGTACGCCGCGAAAAGGAATACCGAAACCGTTTCCATTGATTTTTATGAAGTTCAGGATCGGCGGGCAGTTAAAGTTGAACAACGCAAAAATATCGAACAAACGCTCAAAAGTTATTTTAAAAGCTGTTTTTTGACCGCGAAACACACGAAATTGACAAAATAAAAAAGCGCGGGCGGCAGTCAGCCATCGAAATTTAACATCGCCGATTTTATTCGGCGGCATTCGCGTCTTTTTGCGTCCAGCCCGGATTGTTTTGATCGGGACGGGTCGCGCTCCGTGCCGCTTCCGGGTTTTCCGCCGACGCGCGTCCGGCGTGCGTCACCGCCCATTTGAGCGCGAGTCCGCCGGCGAGCGAAACTGCCGAGCTGAGAATGGATTTGACGCGGCTTTTCTTTTTATTTTTTGACGCGGCGGCGCGAATGACGACGGGCGCAATCAAGCCCGCGCCGACCGCGCCGAGCCAGAAAAGTTTGGCGTATCGCCCTTTCGTCAAAGGCGCGGCGGCATCTTTTGAAGTTACGATGTAACCCGTCAGCGCGGCTGCTTCGGCGATTCCGGTTAAAGTTTCGATTTTACCTAACTTATTGGAAACACGGCTGTTGTCACCGCTCAGTGCAGTCGTCAGCGCGAGCGCGGAGGCGGCGTTGTGCAGCGAAGCGGCGGCGAATAATGCACCGAGCAGGCGCGTCCGCGACCAGACCGGCGTACTGGTCGTCGAAAGCAAAACGCCCGGATAACTCGTCATCACGAGTGCCAGCGGAATTCCCGCCGCCCCGATGACGCGGCTCGGCAGCAGCGCGGTCAATTTTTCGATGTTTTTCGGCAGCGGCGCGTCGTTCGCCAGTTGTTTGACGGCGAGCAGACCGACCGGCAAACTGAACGCCGTCAACGCCCACGCGCCCAGATTCATCGGCGATTTCGGCTTCCAGACGCGCAGCATATGGTGAAATTTCTGCGGCTTGCCCAAATCGGCGATCAGCAGCGGCGGACACGGAATCAGCGTCGCCAGCGACAGATAACGCGCCGCCCGAATCAGATTATCGTATTTCTTCTGCCCGCCGAGTTCCGCCAGATTTCCCAACAAATACGCGCCGCCGCTGATGCCTTCAAAGAAAAAATAGAGCGCGATTTCCCATTTCCAGAGCGGACGTTTGAGCATCGGCAAGCCGTAATAACCGTCTTTCGTCACGCCCGACGGATTCGCCGATTTAAAAACCGGACTGTTTTCGGCGAGTTTCGGCAGCCACTCGCTGCGCGACTCGAAATCACTGACGTTCTGCCAATCCGCCGCGCCGCGTTCGGCGGTTTTCGTTTCTTTACTCATCGTTTTTCCTCGCTAAAATCAACGCCGAAGCCGCCGTCAGACCGATTGCCGCGCCGAGACTGACCAGCCAGTTCTTTTTCAGATGCGCCTGCGGACGGCGCGGAGCTTCGGGCAGATTATAGACGTTCGGATGATCTTTGAGCAGGAAAAAAGCGTTCAGCGCGCTGTATTCGCCCGAACTTTCCGCGCCGTAGAGATACGCGTCGGTTTCGCCGCGTGCGTGCAGTTTTTCGACGCGTTCGCGGGCGATTTGGTGCAGTTTTTTGATTGGTCCGAAGACGATTGATTCGGTCGGGCAGGCTTGCGCGCAAGCCGGTGTCATATCGTCTTTCTGGCGGTCGTAACAGAGCGTGCATTTGTGCGCCAAACCGTCCGCCGGATTGCGGTCGAGAACGCCGAACGGACACGCCGCGACGCAGTAGCCGCAGCCGTTGCAGATGTCCTGCTGTAAATAGACGTTGCCGAATTCGTTGTAAATCAGTGAGCCGGTCGGACACGCTTCCTGACACGGAGCTTCGACACAGTGTTTGCAGACATCCGACATCATCAGCCAGCGGTCGGGCATTCCGCCGCCGTCCGTCTGACCTTCGGCGACCTGCTCGACAAAGGCGACGTGCCGCCACGTCGTGTCCGACAGCGTGACCGTGTTGTCGTAGGAATTGCCCGTCCATTTGAAGCCGTCGGCGGGCAGTTGATTCCACTGTTTGCAGGCGACTTCGCAGGCTTTACAGCCGATGCAGAGCGTCGTGTCGGTGAAAAATCCGGTTTCTTCCTGTTGTTCCGGCGATTCGGGATTTTGCCACGCGCCGACGTATTCTTCGATTTTATCGTTCATATTCGCTGTCCTTCCGGCTGATCTGAGGCGGGCGTGTCGGGCGCGGGTTCGCGCGTCGGAAACGGATACGCTTTCAGCGGCGCGTCGCGGTGGATGTTTTCCAGTCTGCCCGGTCGCACGTTGCAGGCGAAGGCTTTCGCTTCGTGAATGCTGACGTTCGGGTCAAGCACGATGGCGGTCAGATCGTTGGTGATCGAACCGACCGTTTCGCCCGAATAACCCCAATGAAACGGAATGCCGATTTGATGCTGTGTTTTGTCATTGACGCGCAGCGGTTTAATGCGGTTCGTGACCATCGCGCGTGATTCAATCGCGCCGCGAATCGTCCAGACGACCATCCAGCCGCCGTGTTCGATGCCGGTTTCGCGGGCGAGTTCCGCGCTGATTTCGCAGAACATTTCCGGCTGCAATTCGTTGAGCCACGAATCGAAACGCGACATCGCGCCGCTCAGATACTGTTCGGTAACACGAAAAGTCGTCGCCACAATCGGATAATCGGGATCGAGCGCGGGAGCTTTGGCGTTGCCCGGTTCGTCGCAGCGTTCGGCAGCCGGATTGTCCTGCTGCGCGTAAAGCAGATTCGGCACGGGCGATTCAATCGGTTCGTAATGCGTCGGCAGCGGTCCGTCCTTCAAACCGGCGGGCGCGAACAGCCAGCCTTTGCCGTCGGGTTTCATAATAAACGGCGCGTCGCCGGCAATCGCGTCCATTCCGCGCGAATCTTTGGCGGGTTGATAATCCGGCTTTTTATGCTTTTCAAAATCCGGTTCGTCGAGTCCCGTCCAGGTTTCCTTCTCCGCATCCCACCAGATGTATTTTTTCCGTTCCGACCACGGTTTGCCGCTCGGATCGGCGGACGCGCGGTTGTATAAAATGCGGCGATTGTCCGCCCACGCCCAGCCCCAATCCGGGTTGACGTAATTTTCCGGGTCGCGGATGCGGTCGCGCGCCCGGTTGTGATCGTTTTCGGGGAAAACGCCGCTGTAAATCCAGCAGCCGCAGGCGGTTGTGCCGTCATCTTTCAAATCGGCGAAGCCGTTCACCTGTTTTTTATCGGCGACGGTGTAGCCGTTGATTTCGCGGAGAATTTTCGCCGCGTCCGGTTCATCTTTTAAGCGGCTCGGCGTGCCGTCGGGCAGAATTTCCGGCGCATCGCGTTCGTAATCCCACGTCAAATTCAGCAGTCCCTGATCGCGCGGCTCGGTCGAATCTTTGTACAGTTCCTTCAGACGTTTGCCCAAATCGAATAAAAACGACGTGTCCGAACGGCAGTCGTCCTGCGGGTCAACGGCTTTGTCGTGCCACTGCAAAAGCCGCTGCGTGTTGGTGAAAGTGCCGTCTTTTTCGGCGGCGGCGGCGGCGGGCATAAAGAAAATTTCCGTGCCGATGGTCGTCGGATCGGGATTTTCGGGACCTTTATACCAGAAACACGCGCTTTCGATTTCAAACCAGTCGCGCACGACCAGCCAGTCCAGAGTTTTCAGCGCGTCGCGGTTTAATTTGGCGTTCGGCGCGCCCGCCGCCGGATTCTGTCCGAACAGAAACAAGCCTTTGATTTCGCCTTTCGCCATCTTGATAAAATTAGAAAGCTGCGAGTAATTGGCATCAATTTTCGGCACCCAGTCGAAACCGTAATCGTTTTCGGCGGTCGCCGCGTCGCCATACCACGCTTTGAGCAGCGAGATCATAAACTTCGGAAAATTCGACCAGTAGCCGTTCGGCACCGATTCCTGCTGCAAATAATCCTTGAGCGTGCCGTGATCGGGAATCGCGGCGGGCTGCGGAATGTAACCGGGCAGCATATCGTAAAGCGTCGGAATGTCGGTCGAACCCTGAATACTGGCGTGTCCGCGCATCGCCATCACGCCGCCGCCGGGTCTGCCCATATTGCCTAAAAGAAGCTGCAAAATTCCGGCGGCGCGAATCATCTGCACGCCGGTCGTGTGCTGCGTCCAGCCGACGGCGTAAACAATCGCGCCGGTTTTTTCGCGCCCCGAATTTTCGCAGATCGTTTCGGCGACTTTGACGAAATCTTCCGCGCGGCAGCCGCAGATCGAAGCGACCATCTCCGGCGTGTAACGCGCGTAATGGCGGCGCAGAATATTCAAAACACAGTTCGGATTCTGCAAAGTCGGATCGGACGGCGGCACGGGATTTTCGATGAATCCGAGTTTGTCGCCGAGCGATGAACTTTTAGTCGCCGGCGGCGCGGCGGGCTGCGCGGTGCCGTCCGATTCGTCCTGATAATTCCAGACTTTCGCGCCCGCCGCGTAGCTTTTTTTCTCCTGATCGAACCCGACGAAAAGCCCGTCCAAATCTTCCGCGTCAACGTAATCTTCGTTAATCAGCGTCGCCGCGTTGGTGTAAGCCAGAACGTATTCCTGGAACCAGCGTTCGTGCGTCAGAACGTAATTAATCAGACCGCCGAGAAAGGCGATGTCGGTGCCGGTGCGAATCGGCACGAACTGCTGGCACATCGCCGAAGTGCGCGTAAAACGCGGGTCAATGTGAATAAGCTGCGCGCCTTTTTCTTTGGCTTTCATCGGAAAACGAAATCCGACCGGATGCGCTTCCGCCATATTCGATCCCATAATGATGATGGAATCGCTGTTCTCCAAATCCTGCTGAAACGATGTTGCCGCGCCGCGACCGAACGAGGCTCCCAGACCGGGAACCGATGCGCTGTGTCATATTCGCGCCTGATTTTCAATCGCCACCACGCCGAGACCGCCGCCGAACAGTTTTTTGATCAGATAATTTTCTTCGTTATCCATCGTCGCGCCGCCGAGCGTCGAAATCGTCGTCAGGTGATTGACCGTCGTGCCGTCCGCTTTGCGCTCGATAAAATCTTTCTCGCGCTGATCTTTGACCTTCTGCGCGATGCGCTCCATCGCCCATTCGAGCGGACGCTCTTCCCATTCGGTCGCAAACGGCGCGCGATACAAAACCTTTTTCTGCCGGTGCGGATTGACCGTCAACTGAAACGTGTTCGCCCCGCGCGGACACAGCGTGCCTTCGCTGATCGGGCTTTCGGGATTGCCTTCGATGTCAATAATTTTGCCGCCTTTCGTGTAAATCAACTGCCCGCAGCCGACCGCGCAATACGGACAGACGCTCGCCGTTTTTACCGCCCCGCGTGTGCGGGCGATTTTTTCGACCGTGTTCGGACTAAACGGCTGATTTTCGGCAGCGCGTTCCTTTGAAACCGGCATCGCGGCTTGGAAATTTTTATCTTTTTTAGACTTAAAAAGGCTTTTCATAAAATTAAATATTGAACACTTTTAGTATTTAAAATTATGTCCTCTTCGTCACAAAAACGCAAAAATTTAATCGGTATTTTAAATAAATTTACGGGTTTGATGTGAAGATGCGGCAAAACATCGGAAAGCGGCAGCGAGAGAATGAATTCCGCGCGGCTGGCGGCGGACGGGCGATCACCGGAGCTTTTTATTTTGAGGTCAGCTTACCGGCAGCTCTTTTAAATTATTGTGAATTTGCGTCTTTTCGGTAGAAATGAGAGCGTCGGTTTCCGGTCGTGGTTGGGTGCTGAAATCTGTAATCGCCAAATCTCACATTAATTTGGTAAATTATAAAGAATGAGAAAAAGAGTGAAAGTAACTATTCCTTTTGATTTGGTTCTCGACCCGAAAGTGTCCGCCAACGCCGTGCGCCTGTATGCCGTCCTGCAAAGTTTCGTTATCGGGAAACCGAAAAAAGCGGTCAATCCCGCTATCGTCATCACGCACCGGGAAATGGTTGAAAGAAGCAATTTATCACAAAAAACGCTCGTCAAATCGCTGACTCAGCTTGAAAATGCGGGCTGGATCAGCAAACAGACAAACCTCGGCTCAGCAAATCGTTACGTTTTACCGAACATCGCCGACTAAATGAAGCGTCAAACGAAGGCTGAAAGCTTGAAGGATAAAGGAAAAAAATTTCCTCAACTTTATCTTTTATCTTTTACGGTACGATGTTGCTGATTGAACGCGGCGTATTGTCGGTGTTTGTTCCCGAACCGATGAACGCGGCGGCGACCGTTCCGCCGAAGAGACTCAGTGCGGGAAAGAAACCCGAAAAAGCCGAAGTCGGGATGACGGAAACGACGGCGGTTTCGCACTGACAATCGGCATCATTTTTGCAGTTGTTGGACGCGGCGATGCCGGAAGCGTCGGTTTTGACAGCTTCGCCACGCCGATTTATTATTTCTCCGCTGATGTTCGGCTTGAGTTCGAGACGCACATTGCCGCTCGCTAATTTTATTTCGACGCGTTCGCCGTTAAAATTGAGATTCAGCTTTGTTTGCGGACAGACGCGAACCGTTCCCAGATTATTCAGCGTGATGCTGATCGGCGCGCCGCGCGTTTCGACATCGGAATTCGGCAGAATCGTCATTCCGTTTTTGGAGCGATTGCCGTTGACGTAAACTTCTTGAGCAGCGGCGGCGTTTAAGATTCCCATCAGCATCGGCGCGTCGGCGGCGGCGGCGAGATTTGACGGTTCAAATTTAATTGACTGAGCCGACAAGGGAAGCGCAATCAGACAAACCGTGAGAGCCAGCGTGACGAACTTACAATATTTAGATAACAGACGCATTTTATTTCTCCTCCGCATTACATAAATTCCAATATCAAAAACGCTGCGGTTGAACGTGTGTTTGACAAATTTTGTCTAATTATAACTAATTATGCGAGATTTCTTATTCGATTACTATCACCTGAAAGAGTAGTTTTTCGCATTATCTGGAAAATCCGGCGGGCGCGGCTGACGCGGGAAATTTAATATTCTCCGTTTCATTAGCCAGTCTGGATTCCTGCCACAGCAGTCCGACATAAGCGACGACGATCAGCATAAATCCCGGTTCTTCCATCCACGCGAAGATAAATCCGAAGACGAACACCGTCAGCACATAGTATTTTGACAAATCGGATTGGCAAACGTATCGCCAGACGAGCTGCCACAGATACAAATAAACGCCGAGACCGAAAAAACCGAGATCGCCCCAAATGCCCGCCCACGAAAAAGTCAGCGACCAGATGCTCGAACCGGTGACGCTGTTGGAAATCCAGTTTCCTTCCTGAACCGCGATAATCGCGCGCGGTACGTCCGAAGTCGTGATGCCGAGCGGATGTAAATACTGGTAATAATCGGGAATCAGCCACGCGAGCCGCCCAACCGAACCGCCCGGTCCCAAACCGAAAAACCAGTCGAGCGGATTATCGTAAAAGGCGACGATGTTCGGAAAGACGGATATTTTCGCCTGAAGTCCCATTTCAATCAGGTAAATGTTCATCCAAACGCCGAGAGCCGGAAAAACCGTCGTCGCCAGCACGTAAATCAATACGACGCTGGAAATCGTCGCGCCGACGTAGCCGAGAACCTGTTTGATGTTGCCGGCTCTGAGCAGCACCATCAATCCCATCGAAATCAGAAAGGCGAGCAAAACCTGTTTGGAATCCGAGAAAATGACGACCATAAAACTCGCCACCGCCAATCCGATGCGTAGTTTGAGCGATTTGCACCACGGCACAATGGCGAAATAAACCGCCGCCGTCATCGCCACGCCGCCGCCGACGTGATGACCCGCGCCCTGATTGAGAAAAACGCCTTTTACGTCGTCGTCGGTGAGATTGAAAACGAGCCGCTGGACGAAGGCGAACGCGACGTGAACCAGGACCAAAGCGAACAGGGCGAAACGAAATTTTTTAACGCGGTCGGCTGTCCAGCGTCCCGCGACGATAATTGAAAGCAGCAGAAACGGTTCGCTCAACAGCAGAAAATCCAGCCCGACATTAATGACGGCGAATCCGTTAAACAGCGCGCTGAAAGCGATTACGGCGAGTAATCCGAACATTCCGAAAATGATCCGGCGGTTAAATCGTCCGCTGAGATTTAGGGAAATAAAAAAGAACAGCAGCACGAGCGCGAAATGCGCGAAATTGATGAACGCCGGAAAACCGATTGCCGCCAGCACGCGCGGGTAAAGCGCGGCGGCGAGCGCGATTAACGCCAGCGTCGAACGGCGCACGCCGACAATATCGGCTTTGAACGGTAACGGCGCGGGGCGTTCGCTGAAAAATTCGCGGTCGGTGATCAATAAATTTGGCATTTTTTTAACGAAGAAAATCGGATGTCAATTATCTTCCAAACGATTTTTTGAGCATCACCCCGATTGATCGCGGCGGGCGGGCGAAGAAAAATTCGATCAGCGAATAAACCAGCGGTCTCGGCAGCAGCGCGATGGTCGTCAGGTAAACCATCGCGCCGAATTTGTTTCTCAGCGGAACGCGGCTGCGGTCAACGCGCAGTTCGGACAAAAACTGTTTCGCCATTCCGAAACCGCTCTTTCGGCTCGTTCTGTCGCCGGTTTTTCTTGATAATTTCTGCCGCGTTGATTTGAAAATCAGATACAGCAAATCGCTGTTTCCGCCAATCGGTCGCCGTAGGTGCGCCGCGCAGATTCTTTTCGATTTTACCCGAACGACGGCTTCGCTGAACATCATTTCGATAAAATCTTCAACCTTTTGATCGTTCGATAAATCCGAAGATTTCACCCAATTATTCGTGCCGTGAACACGATATTGTCCGAGCGCGTCTTCAAAAACCTCGATTTCACCGAGCAGAGCCGCCTTTGTGCAGAGATAAATATCGGCGCAGACACGAAATTCCTCTTCGGGAATCGGCATCATTCGGCGCAGCACGGCGCGGGAAAAAATATTGCCGCTCGTCGGCGGAAAAACGTAAGAACCTTTTCCCTTCAGTAATCGCCGCGCTTCGCCGCCCTGCATCCGTTCGATGTCGGGCATCAAACGATTGGTCGGATTTCCGTCGCGGTCAATGATCTGCAACTTAAACTGCAAAATCGCCAGATTGTCGGTGTCTGCTGACCGGTAACGCGCGGCGATGCGCGCGAGACAGTCGGGCGCGGCGCGGTCATCCGAATCCAAGAAGTAAATCAGTTCGCCGCCCGCCGCCGCGAAACCTTCGTTCATCGCCGAGGCTTGCCCGCCGTTTTTTTTGATAATCGCTTTAATGCGTTTGCCGTAACTTTCGATAACGGCTTTTGAATCATCGGTCGAACCGTCGTCAACGACGATCACTTCGATATTTTGATACGTCTGATTGAGCGCGCTTTCAATTGCCGCGCCTAAAAATCGCGCGTAATTGTAATTGTTGATAATCACGCTGACCAGCGGATTTTTATTTCGGCTGCCGGTTTCCAGATTATTTTCGATAACCGGCAGCAATTCGTCCGGCAAAACTTCTGTGACTTTTTGCGGCATAAATATCACACGGGGCTGAAAAGAATAAATTTGAAAAAATAAATTAATGATTAATTCGATTACTTACGCGATTTTTTCAGTAAGAAGTCCAGCGATTTGGGCGAGCGAATGAACGTCATCGAAACCAGCGGGCTGACCATTTTTTTCGGCAAAAACGCCAGCGTCGAAAGATAGAGCATCGCGGCGGCTTGGCGTTTTCGGGAAAAAGACGCGCCGTTTTGTCGAAATTCGCGCAATGATTCGGCTGCCAGCGTGAGATTGCCGAGCATTTTTTTAGGGTCGTCCGCCGTTTTCGACAAGCGGCGGTTGGCGGATTTGAAAATCAGATGCAGCAGCGCGGAGTTGCCGCCGATTGGCAAATTCATCGTCTCCGATAAACGCCGCCGCGATTTTTCGATACCGGCGTAAAAGATTTCCTGTTTTTTGACGTATTCGGCGATGGCTTTCGCGTTATAGATTTTGTCCGGCTGATGATAATTATTGTTTTGATGAACGCGGTAAAATCCCAAAACCCGCTCGACCGCTTCGATTTCGCCGAACAGCGGGGCGTAATAACACAGATAAGTTTCCGCGCAAATCCGAAAATCCGCTTCGGGAATCGGCATAATTTTGTCGAGCGATTTTTTCGTAAAAACATTCGCGCTCGTCGGCTGATGCCGGAAAGTTCCTTTGCGCCGAACCTGCTCGGAAGCGGCTCGGCTCGGCAAATTGACACCGATTACCGGCGCGAATTGATCGAGCAAATTGCCGTCGCCGTCCATCAGTTGCAGCCTGAAATTCAGCAGCGCGACCGGATTTTCCGCCGCCAGATAGGTTTCCACGACTTGTTCCAAACAATCGGGCGCGGCGAGGTCATCCGAATCTAAAAAGTAAATCAACTCGCCGTTTGCCGCTGCAAAACCCGCGTTCATCGCTGAAGCTTGCCCGCCGTTTTCCTTGTAAATCGCTTTTATTTGTCTGCCGTAACTTTCGATAACGGTTTTTGAATCGTCGGTCGAACCGTCGTCAACGACGATCACTTCAATATTTTGATACGTCTGATTGAGCGCGCTTTCAATTGCCGCGCCTAAAAATCGCGCGTAATTGTAATTATTGATAATCACGCTCACCAGCGGTTTCCGGTTTTCATTGTTAATTGTCATTTTAGGTGTTTCTATCACTGCGAAACACGCCGGTTTTTAAGCGACCTGTTTTAGCAAATTTCTCACGGTTCGTCCGGCGACGTTCCAATTTAGGCGCGTTTCATATTCGTGAAACGAGGAAACGGCGAGCTGCCGGTATTTTGAATAATCGGCGAATAAATCCGCGATATAATCGCAGTAAAGATCAATGTCAGCATCCAGTTCAAAAGTCCGCCCGTTGACATCGTTTTTGATGACAGTCGGAATGCCG
The DNA here is from genome assembly GCA_965217575.1 of Pyrinomonadaceae bacterium. Taxonomy (GTDB): domain Bacteria; phylum Acidobacteriota; class Blastocatellia; order Pyrinomonadales; family Pyrinomonadaceae. The sequence continues at coordinate 159,214 of CBDCIX010000004.1, forward strand.
CCGACTGCTGTGGCGATGGACGGCACACCGAACGAATTGGCTTCGCAGAAAACGATGCCGTAACATTCGGCTCTCGAAGGAATAATCAAAAAATGCGATTCGCGCAGCAGGCGGTTGATTTGTTCGCGCCCCGCTTTGGTCGCTTTATTAACGAAGCCGACGACCTTGACGATTTTTTGCAGCGATTCGTCGAGATTCGGTTCGCAGCCGGCGACGGTCAATTCGGTTTCGATGCCGTTTTCGTTGAGTCGGCGCGTTACTTCCGCCGCGATTTCGCCGCCTTTGCGCTCCCATTCGACACCTAAAAATAGCAATTTACAGCGATCCGCAGGTCGCGCGTTGACGATTGTTTTGATGTCTTCCAAATTTCTTTTAACCGAAATATTCGCGCCGAAAGGGACGACTTTGACTTTTTCCCGTTTGACTCCGTAATTTCTGACAGCGGCTTCGGCAGCCCAATCCGAAGCGTAAATCGCCAAACTGCACCGTTCCAAACCGGCACTTTCGGCGGCGTTTCCTTCGGCGACGCTTTCGGCGGATAAATTACTGAAAAACGGGTAAAAATTGACCAGACTGGCAAACACCGCGTCCGCCCAAAAAACGATTGGCTGGCGGCATTCGAGATAGGCAACCGGGCTGGCGGTCGCGCTGAAAACCAAGTCCGGCTGCGCGTCGCTGATTTTACTTTTTATCTGTTTGCCGAAATCCCGCAAAATGCTCGGTTCATAATCGCGCAGATGCTTTTTTCCCAGCATATATTTGTAATATCCCTGTTTGAATTGAAAAAGCAGTTTGTGCTTTTCCACCAGCGGTCCGAAATAATCCAAATCTATTCCCTGGTTTTCCAATGCCTTTGAAATAAAAGTGCTGAGACCCGACCAATAATTAATATCTCCGGCATCGTATCTGCTGACATATCCGACTTTCATAATATAAAGTATGTAAATATTCAATTGTTGATAATAAAAACTCTGCCCCGTCAGTTATTTTCGACGGTTTCCGACGGCGGTTTGCCCGACTGGTTTTTGTCGAGAATATGCCGGACGCGTGTTTTGAAAAATGCCAGCCGATTATTTAAGTAATGACTGAAAATCGCCTTATCCGCAAAAAGCTGGCGGCGCGCAATCGGTTTGATTTGTTTTTGAAATTCAATCGGCTTGAATAAGGGTTCGCGCGAATACCACGTCAAAGCCAGATCATTGGCGCGAAAAATAAAACCGGTGCGCCCGCTAAACTGTCGGTTGCTCTCCAGATGTGTCGGACAGGATTCGTAAATATGTTCAAAGGCTTCGGTGATCAGGGCGATGCCGTCCGGCTTTAAAAAACTCGCCACGTCGCGCACGGCGACCAGCGGATCAGGCAGATGTTCGAGAACTTCAAAACTGATAACGACATCGTAATAATTCTTTTGGAGGGCGGCGTATTCAGTGATTAAATTTATTGTTTTGGAAGCGGTTACGCCGTAATAATCAAAACGCCGCGCGGCAAAATCGAACGTTTTGCTGCCCGGCACGTCGAAATAATCCACGCGCAGATCGTTCGCCGTCAGATATAACGAATCGCTGCCCGCGCCGTCGCCGAAAATCAAAATTTTAAGCTCATTCGGCTGCATATTATGAGCGGCGGCGTAGAGCGCAATGCGCGCCAACGCCTGTTTGATCCACATCTGGCGGCTCGATTTCGCCCAGAAGACGAGACACTCGAAGATAAACGCGTCGGTCGTTTCGTAAAGCGTCTGCATTTTGTCGTCGAAGACGTGCGGCGTAACTCCGATGCGCCGCACGTCTTCATTGGCATTGCAGCCGAAATTGACCGCTTCCAACCAGACTCTGGCTTTGATTTCGTCGGGCGGCAAATCGGTAAATCGCTCGATTTCTTTGGAAATCTCTTCGTAAGTTACTGGTAATTTCATTGTCAATATTCTCTTATTTTCCGGCTCAAAACCCTTTGGCAAGGCGCGTTTAACCGGTGGCAAACTTTAAAAATCGCTTGAAATCCAACTGCGCGAAAACAACCTTGAAAATTTTCATCGCGTCGCGCCTGACATTTTGATTAAAAGGCAGTATCAGCAACGCCAACGCCGCCAGCCAGCCGAGATATTTGGTGAATAACGCGAGCGCGAAAACGACGAGCATCAGCGCGGCTTGCGACAGACCGAACGCCCCGACGCGGCGGCGCACCGACAGATAAATCAGGACGTATGCCGGCATCGCCGCCAGTTCCGCCAGACCATAACCGGCGATGCCGATCTGCGGGACTAAAAGAATCGTCGCGCCGAAAAAAATGATGATGTGCGCCAGATGAAAAATGGCGACCGAACGATTATGCTGCCGCACGTAAAGTGCCGCGCTGTGCATATTAAACGCGGCATTGACGAGAAAACTGAGTGCGATAAACGGATATAAATTCAATACCTGAACCGTTTCGCCGCCGAAAAACAAAGGCAGAATCCACGGCGCGAGCCAATTGAAAACAACCAGAATCGGACCGAGCGAAAGAGTCTGCAAAAACATTCCTTCCCTGACCGCCGTTAAAAGTTTCGCGCGGTCGTTTTGTATCTGCGCGAACGCCGCGATTGACAGCCGCCACGTCGCGTCTTTGATAAAACTGAGAGCCTGCGCGATCCGAATCGTCAGAGCGACGATGCCGACACCTTCCGCACCCGCGAAATGTCCGACGAGCAGCGGATTGACCAGATCGCGCGCCTGCCAAATCCAGATAGACAGCGAAAAACTGAAACCATATGCCAGCATCGCGCGAAATTTTTCCAGATTCCAGCGCAGACGCGGCACGTATTCGGAATTTTTATACAGCCAAACCGCTGTCGTGATTTGCTGAAGCCACCAGCCGACAATTACGCCCCAGATGCCGAAACCGAACCAGACCAGACTCAAACCGACGACGCTGAAAACGATTTGACCGAACAAATCGGCGATGGTCAGCGGTTTATATTTCAAACCGCGCTCTAAAATCGCCGACGGCACCGCCGTCGTCAAAGTCAGCGGCAGCGCGGCGAGCATACTGAACAGCACCCACGTCAAACCGTCAATTTCGGACAGCCGCGCGACGAACGGAATCGCCGCGCCGCCGCACACTAAACCGACGACCGATAAGACAGCGCACAGTGTGAAAGTCTGATGATAATCGTCGCTCGTCACCGATTCCTGCCGAATCAGATAAACGCCGACACCGAGCTGACTCAAATTTGAGATGTAGCCGTAAATAATGATCGCCGCCGTGTATAATCCGTAGCCGCCGACACCGAGAATTTTCGTCAGCACGACGATGTTCAGCAGATTCAAAAGAATCGCCGAACCGCGTCGTAAAACAAGATAAGTTCCGCCTTGCAGAACCTGCATTCTTAAATTACCGTTTACTGTTTTTTCCACTTTTTCGCTCGATTTAGAAAGAACTTGTTCGATAAATAGTCGAACATCAATAAATTCCGGCGGAAAAAGTTAATTCGTCCGCGCGGGGCAAAAACTTCGCCGAATCGGACACCTCAGACGCTGACCGAAGTGTATTCGGGCGAAGAATAAATCGCGTCGCGCTCGATTTTAACGCGATTGAGAACCACTCCGAGAATTTTGGAATGCACGTTATACAATTCCTGACGGCATCGCTGAAGCATTTCACGGGTTGTTTTGCCGTTGTTGACGACTAAAATAGTTCCGTCAACGAGTCCCGACAAAATGACCGAATCGGTAACATTGAGCAGCGGCGGCGAATCGAGCAGAATATGATCGTAAGTTTTAGACAGTTCGCGCAGCATATCGCGCATTTTGTTGGAACTGATTAACTCGGCGGGATTCGGCGGCAACTGTCCGCACGGCAGCACCGACAGATTCGGAATGCTGGTCGTCTGAATCAGTTCGTCGAGCGCGGTATTGCTCGATAAATAAGTCGAAAGTCCGTTTTCAGGCGGCAGATCGAGTCGCCGCTGAACTGTCGGCTGGCGCAAATCGCAGTCTATCAGCAGCACCTTCGCGTCAAGCTGCGTCAGCGAAACCGCCGTGTTGACGGCGGTCGTCGTTTTGCCTTCGCCCGGATGACAGCTCGTAATCAGAATCGTTTTCGGCGGACTGCCCGCAAACGACATCAGCAGCGAAGTTCTCAGCGTTCGATAAGCCTCGCCGACGGGCGAATGATTGATTAGACTTCGCAAAAGAGTGATCTGCGTCGGGTTTTCCGCCAGTATTTCGCTTGGATCGCCCGTTCCGGTCAGCGAAAGCGGCGATTTTTTCATTTTGCCCGCCAGCGCGCGCGCGGCGTTCGTCGCCGGACTAAGACTTTTTGGAATCAGTCCAAGCACCGGCAATTGTGAATACTGCTCGACATCTTCGATTGATTTGATCGTATGATCGAGATACTCAATCAAAAACGCGAGACCGATGCCGGTTCCGAGACTCAGAAAGAAGCCGGTCATAATCATTATCAAATGTTTCGGTCCGACCGGTTTGACCGGTACCTGCGCGCTTTCGATAACGCGGATATTATTGTTCTGTTCGGCGACTTTGGCTTTCGCCTGATTTGTTTTCTGCAAAAAATCGGTGTAGAGCGCGCGCTGCGTGTCAACGTCCTGCTGCAAAATATTGAGTTTGATGGACGCTTGATTTTCATTGACGGCGGCGGCTTTCGCCTGTTCGAGAGCCGCGCCGAGTGATTTTTCGTCTTGCACGGCGCGTTCGTAATCGGCTTTGAGTTTCATATTCAAAGCGTCGCGGCTGCTGGCGATCTGCGTGGTCAGAGCTTCGATTTGATTCTGAATCTCGACGGTTTTCGGATTTTCAGGACCGTAGCGCGCTTTTAATTCGGCGGCTTGCGTGACAAGCTGATCCAACTGCTTTTGCGCTTCGACGATTTTCGGATCGGAAAAAACTTCGGGCAGTTCGGCGATGCGTCCCTGCTCCAGTTGATCGAAAAGCGATTGTTTGAGCATCCGTTCGGTTTGGATGCGCGTGTATTGGTCGTGAAGCTGCGTCAGTTTGGTCGCCGTCAAAGTCGGATTTTTCTGGTGGTCGCTGCCCGGCAGTTCGGCGGCGTAAATCTGATTGTCGCGCATATAATTGGCGAGCGCGGTTTCGGCGGCTTCGACCTTCGCCTTGAGCTGTCGCGTGGAATTTTCGAGCCAATCCGCCGAATTGTTAAACCGTTCGGTCTGATTGCTGTAATTCCGCTGCATAAAAATCTTGGTGATGCTGTTGGTCACGTCGGCGGCAAGCTGCGGGTCTTCGTCGGTAAACGCCACTTCCAGCGCGCGCGTTTCCCGCACCTGGTCAACGTCGGTGTGATTCCGCAGAAAATCCACGAAAGGAGCCAGTTTCACGCCTGCTTCGGTTGCCGGCGCGTTTTCCTCCGGCGCGTTTTTCGACTTTTGATTTCTGTTTTTCAACGCCGCTGAATTGATGACTTCTATTTTTTCCGGCGATTTGTTTTCGGACGAACTGAGAAAGCTGTAAAACGGTTTTTTCCCGATCTCCGCGATGACCTGCGGATTTTGGTCGAGCTTCTGATCAACGACGACATCGGCGAGCAGTTCGTAACTGGTTAGAGCCAGTTTTTGAGTGTTGATATTGATGAGATAAAACGGATCGGTGGCATCGCCGCCGGCGACTTCGCCGGCATTCAGATTCATCGAGTTTTCCTTGCCGATTTCAATCGTCGCGCTCGCCCGATACCACGGCTTGATGTCGTAAACGACAATCGTCACGAGGGTCGTGACGACCAGCACGATGGACGCGATGAGCCATTTGTGTTTGAAAATTTTTCGCCATAAATCACGCAGATTGACTTCATCCTCGGCGGCGTAACCGCCGTAGCCGCCGTAACCGCCGCCGCGTGGAGACCAATCGGCGTAATCGGAACGCGCCGGCGCGTCAAACTGCAAATCGTGGTCTGCTGTGCGATTGGCAGACATTTTATTTAATGCTGATAATTGATTCGATTTAGGTTTCTTGTCTTTCATTTTCAAACTCCGCTGCGAAATGTTTTTTCGCCGCGCCGTTGCCGGATTATTCAACGGGGCGGTTTTTTATCTGAAATCGTCGGGTAAATTTAGTTTCAAAAAATTATCGGTTCGCCGTCAATCACCGCCATTTCATCTTCCGGCGCGGCTGTCAGCAGTTTGATTTCGCGCGGCGGCGAGAGCAGCATCCGGCTTTTTCCGAAAGTTAATTCGAGATATGGCAAATTGGAGATCATCGCCGCGATAATCAGAAAAACCAGAGCAATTGCCGGAAGCTGCAAATTGAAATCGAAAAAACTGTGAACCATCAGCGATACGACGGCGGCTCCGCTGCCAATCGCCAGACCGCTGTTAAACGGATTTTGCAGTTTTAAAGCGCGGCGGATGCCGATCAGCAGCGCGGCGATAAACCAGACGGCGAGCGCGCCGCCGATTAATCCCGTGTCAGTCAAAATTTGCAGATAATCGTTGTGGGCGCGGTCAAAAACGTATTGTTTCCCGTATTTGACGATGCCGTCGCTGTCGCTGTAAATCGGAAAAGCGGTTTGATACGCGCCCAGACCGATGCCGAAAATCGGGTTTTCCCGAAAAATCGTCAGCGAATTTCGCCACATCCAACCGCGCGCGTTGTCAAAATTCTGCGCCTGATCGTTGGACGCGATAACGCTGTTGTTGGTGATGCGGTTAATCACCGGCTCCGAACCGACGAGCAGTGTGCCGAGCGCGATTGCCAGCGCGATGACCGCCGCGCCCGCCAAATTGAAAACCCACGGCAGACGATTTGATTCGCCGGTCGCATCGAATTCCGCATCGGAAAAACTTTCAATTAAATGACGGCGCGACGACTGATAAACGACGGCGGCGCAGACGAACAGCCCGCCGACCGCCAGACTGATCATTCCGCCGCGTGACAACGCGGCAATCGCCGCAATCGTCATCATCGTCGCCGCGAAAGCGAACAGAACGCGCGATTGTCGGACGGCATTGGTTAGCACCAACGCCAGCGGCAGCGGAATCAGCAATTCCATAAAACCGGCAAAATGATTGTGATTGACGAATGAGCCGGTCACCATTCCGCCGCCGTCGCGCGTCGCGCGCAGCCAGAAAAAACTGCCGTTCCACGTAAAATGCTGAATCAGGGCGAAAACGGCGAAAGCCAGCCCGAAAACGGTTAAAAAACTCGCCAGCATTCGGAGATTTTCGCGCTTGGTGAAAAAATTCGCCGCGATAATGTGCGCCGCCAGCAGAAAAAATAAAATCGTTGCCGCGCCGCGCGTCGCCTCCGGGTCAACCGACAAACTCGCTCCGTTTACGACGACGCTCTGAATCAGCACGTAAACGAGCCACGCCGCGAGCGGAAAAGCCGTCATTGGCAAACGAATGGCGAGGTGTCCCGCGATGACGCATTTAATCGCCCACAAAAGCAGCAGAATCAAAATCAGCGACTCGAAAATCGCCACCGACCACGGTTCCACCGCGCCGTGCGCGAGCGTCGTCAAAACAACCACCGAAAGCAGACCGGCGGTAATTATTTTATCGAGCGGATGTGCCATTTATTTTCCGCGCGCCTCGGTCATCGTAAAATCGTCAAACCAGACGCGCCCGCGGGTCGGGTCCTCGTAATTGAATTTCGGCTCGCATTTGATCGTCAATAAAAGTGTGGTTTCGCCCGTTGCCGACGTGCGCGGCGCGCTGAATACGAAGGCGACGCGTCGCCAGTCGCCGCTGCCGTCGGCGATGGGCGGCGAATAAACGATCCATTTTCCCGACTGATCGGCGACGGCGACGCGCAGCTCTTCCGGCGAGTGAAAATCTTCGGTTTTGACGAAAAATTCCACCTGATAACGCGTACCGGCGCGAGCGGCGAGCTGCTGTTTAATTTCCGTGTCGAGCCGCGTCGAGCCGCGTCCGAGAAAATCGAGCCGCAGCGCGTTCGCTCCCGAATGACTTTCCCGATCATCTACGCTGACGCGGGCAAAATTATTATTGCTCAAGTGCCACTCAAAATGTTCGAACGACGGCAGATGCGCCCCTTCAAAATCCCCGTTCCAAATTAAATTATCCCGTTCGGGCGCATCCGTCGGCGTGCGATAATTGACCCACAAATCGCGGGCTGACAGAGCGCGGTTGGCGGCGATTAACTCGTAAATAATCGGCTTGGTTTCCCACGACGTGAGGGCGGTTTTCGCGTCAACCGCCGATAAAATTTCCAGGGCATCCGCGATGCGGTCTTGTTTGATTAAAAAACGCGCGAGCGAAATTTGTTCGCGCGGACTGTTTTCGACAATTTTTTTCAACGCCGGAATATTCGTGCCGTTCGTCGTGTTCCAGAGCAAATCGAGCGTCGCGTAAACCAGCGGCGGATTTAATTCGACGGCAGTTTGAAAATGCGGAATCGCCGCGTCGAGATTTCCTTCGCGCAACTGCAAATTTGCCATTCTCCAATGCACATCGCTGTAATTCGGCGCGAGCCGGAGGGCTTCGTCTAAGGTTCGCTCGGAGGCACTTCGGTCGCCGCGCGATTCTTCGATGGACGCGAGCAGTAGAAAATTTTGATAATCGCGCGGCGAATTGGCAATTGCCGCCGTCGCGTCCGCTTCCGCCCGCGCCAAATCGTCCGCGCCGCCGTTCTCTTCCAGCCGCGCTAAGGCGGCGAACATTCTACCCGAATGCGGATAAAAGCCGACGGCGGCGCGCAAAATTGCCGGTGAAATCGTCAGCCGATTGTCGGAGAGGGTGCCGGTGATAAATTCGACGAGAATCGTTCGCGCCAGCAGTCCGAGACAAATCACCGCCAACGCAATCGCCGCCGCCTGCCGGACGCGGCTCTGTAAATTCAGGTGAAATATCATCATTTCAACTCAAAGCTGTCGCCTCGCTTAAAAATTTTGGAAGCGTCGAAAATAAAATTATGCTTTTTGGCGAAGTATTTTTTAAACGAAAAAGGCTTTGCGATTAGCGGAATAATTCCGTAAAACAAAGCCCGAAAGGGGAAACCTCAAATTGGAGGCAAAATCAAATGTAAATAAAATCTTTAGTGTTTCACTTAACTTTTAATTCAAACATTGATTCGTGAGTTAATTTTTGCCGTATTATCTCTATTTTCTCCTGAAGCGGAAGTTGATTTTTAATCAAATGCGAATAGATTCAGCCGCCGTATCACTCTTAAATTTTGTTTCTAAGTTTCAGAATATAAGCCAATCTACCGGATAATTCTGTATGATACATTACTTAAGACCTCAATATTTTGAAAAAAATTATCCATTGGACAAACAGATCGGTAATCAGCCAAACTTGATTTCGCCGGAGTTTTCAAAAAAGTTTTAAATAGCATTAATTTAGCCCGTTAAAAGACCGAAAACGGTTTAAATAATTGTCAAAACATTGAATAAAAACATTGATTATTTTTTGCAAACCGTGTTAATCTTAAAAAGTAGCAATTCGCTATACCCAACTAAAAGCGTGTGCGTCTGCACGATCAAACATTAATTCTTGACAAACTTTGCCGGTTGAAAGTTTGTTACAACCGAAAGTAAATACAATCAAAAATTAAATCCATTAAAACATCGTTCGGGTGTTGTCGTCAGTTATATTTTTATGCGATTTTCACGAACACTAAGTTGTCGTTTTTTTCAGTTAGTACAAACGCTGATGTGGGCGTTTATCTTTTCGGCAGGCGTTTTTTTATCGGCGCAACCGCTGGCGATTCAGGCGCAGACTAACGCCGATATTAATTTTCCGGCGGATTTTACGACCGTCATCAATGTCAAAAATCGTTATGGCGCGCGGGGCGACGGATTTACCGACGATACGGCGGCACTCCAGCGCGCGATTAGTGAAAACGTCGGCACCAATCATATTCTCTACCTGCCCGCCGGCACTTATGTGGTGAGCGACCGGCTCGAATGGCGGCGACCGCAGGATGCGGCGCGTCCGTGGTCGGCTTTTTTGACGTTGATGGGACAAAATCAAGGTTCGACCGTCATTCGGCTGCGGGAAAACGCTAGCGGCTACGGCGATCAGAATCGGGCGAAAGCCGTTATTTACACGGCTTCGGACGATTTTACGCCGCGCGACCAATCGCCGCGCGCGGGTTATCTGGAAACGGGAATCGGCAACGAGGCGTTCGGCAATTACGTGGAAAATCTGACCATTGACACGGGCGGCAATCGGGGCGCGATTGGCGTTGATTATCTGGCGAGCAATACAGGGGCGATCAGAAATGTCACCATCAAAGGTCAGGGCATTGCCGGAGTCGCGCTGATTCGTTCACTTCAGGGACCGGAATTAATCAGCAATGTGACGGTCGCCGGTTTCGATTACGGCATTTTATCCCGCGATTCCGGCTATTCTGTAACCCTTGAAAATATTAATGTATCTCAGCAGAGAATTGCCGGCATCAGCAATGAGGGACAAATCGCGCTTTCGATTCGCGGGCTTCACAGTCAAAATGCGGTTCCGGCTCTGCAAAATCTCGATGCGCTGTCGCTGGTTGATTTGGTTGACGGAAATTTGACCGGCGGCGCGGCGGCGCGGTGCGCGATTGAAAACGTCGGACAGCTTTTGGCGCGCAACATTACCAGTGACGGTTATCGGTCGGCGATCAAACATCAAAACAGTTTCGTCGCCGGAAATAATGTTTCCGAATGGGTTTCAACGTCGCCGTTTTCCGGGTTTTCTTCGCCGCCGAAATCTCTGAATTTGCCGATTGAAGACGCGCCGACATTTCACGACAACGATTTTAATAATTGGGCGAATGTCATTAGTTACGGCGCGAAAGCGGACGATTGGGAAGACGACACAGGAGCGATTCAGGCGGCGTTAAATTCCGGCAAATCAACCGTTTACCTGCCGCAGGGCGTTTATTTAATCGGGCAGACGTTGCGCATTCCGGCGACCGTTAAACGAATTATCGGCGGCAATTGGGGAATCGGCTGGGGCGCGTTCACCGATACGAATAATCCGCAGCCGCTGCTGCGAATCGAAGGAAATACGACTGTGCCGGTCATCATCGAGCGGCTATCGGTTTCGCGCCAGCATACGAGTTCGCCGCTCCATCGCGGACTGATAATTGTCGAACACGCCAGCCCGCGAGCGGTGGTTTTAAAGGACATCACGACCTACACCGACCGCATTTTCGGAACGTATCGTTCGACGGCGGGCGCGGGCGCGTTATTTATCGAAGACGTGGCGGCATCGCAGTTTTTCTTTGATTACCCGCAAAAAGTCTGGGCGCGGCAGCTCAACTCGGAAAATGCGGACGAATTGAGAATTCGCAATAACGCGGCGACGCTGTGGATTCTCGGCATCAAAACCGAAGGCTACGGCTCAATTATCGAAACCGAAGCGAATGGGACGACCGAACTGCTGGGCGGTAATTTATTTTCCACGACTTCGCCCGCGTTTCCGCTGCCGCCCGCTTTTATTAACAACGACGGGCGCGTTTCGCTGTCTTACACGACGACCGCTTACGCTCCGTGGACGGCTGATTTTCCGGTTCACGTCGCCGAAAAACGCGGCGGCGAAAGCCGAAATTTTTTATTTTCAGATGCCGTGTGGCGCGGGTTCGGCAGAATCGTGCCGCTCTATGTCGGTTATCGGGAAATCGCCGCTGGCGGTTCCACGCCGTTTGGCGGCACACCGCGCGCTTTGCCGGGCAGAATCGAAGCCGAAGACTTTGATGAAGGCGGTGAAATGATCGCCTATCACGACGCGGATGCCGGAAATAACGGCAATTCGAGCTACCGCGCGGGCAATGTTGACGTGGGCGAGAATCCGAGCGATGATGGCAGACAAAATCGCGTCATCGGCTGGACGAACAGCGGCGAATGGCTGAACTATACGGTCAATATCCAGTCGCCCGGCATCTATAATCTGCAATTCAAAATTTCGTCAGCTCTGACCGGCGGCGCGCTTCATATCGAAGATCAAAACGGAAATAATTTAACTGGCACGATCAATTTTGACGGAACCGGCGACTGGAATGTTTTCAAATTTGTGGTTAGGAAAAACATCAAACTGACCGCCGGAATCAAAACTCTGCGCGTGGTTTTTGATACGGGCGGTTTTAATTTCGACTGGTGGCAAATTTCAAAATTTACCGGCGGAACCGTTCCTGACGATGTTTATGAAATCGAACCGTCGAACGCGCCGGGAATGCGGCTCAACGCCGCCGGAAACGCCGATGTCAACGGCGCGAATGTGAATATTTACCACGACATTAATGCTTCCAGTCAACGCTGGCAGGTGGTTCAGGTCAGCGACGGCTGGTATGAACTCAGCCCGCTTGCCGCGCCGACGCGCCGGCTTGACGTGTCGGGTTTCGGATTCTGGAACGGCTCCGACATCAAACTCTGGCAAAGCACCGGCGCGGCGAACCAGCGTTGGCAGATGGTGGAAGTCGGCGGCAATCTTTACGAATTTATCCCGCAGCACGCGCCGTATCTGCGAATGGACGTGAGTGCCTGGGGAAAAAGCGACGGAACCAACGTCCAAACGTGGAGCGCGACGCAGGGCAGCAATCAGCGTTGGCGGCTTTATCCGCAATAATTTTTACAATTTCAAAACGCCTTTGAATAAACGCGCGACACGGTTTGAAAGCGGGCTTTTATGCGCGTAATCGTAAACTTCGCGCTGCGCTTCACGCAGCTCGTCAATCAGCGCGTCGGCGGATTGATAACGCTCCGCCGCGTCTTTGACAAGCAGCTTTTCGACAATTTTGCCGACGCACGACGGCAAGTCTGTGAACGGCTCGAAAGACGGTTCGGTCAACAAAACGGCGGCTTGCACGTCGCTCGCGGTTTTCCCCTGAAACGGTCGCCCGCCCGTCAGCATTTCGTAAAAAATAACGCCCAAACTCCACAAATCCGCTTTGCCGTCAACCTCATCGGCGCGGATTTGTTCGGGCGACATATAAGCGGTCGTGCCGAGAATCAAACCGGGAATCGAGCGCAGTTCCGAATCGAGTTCCGCGCCGCTTCGCGCGCCCAGCTTTGCCATTCCGAAATCCAAAACTTTAACCTGATTTTCGTCGGTCAAAATTAAATTTTCCGGTTTGATGTCGCGGTGGAAAATATCTTTTTTGTGCGCGGCGCGTAACGCCTGCGCGATTTGCAGCGCGATTTCAACGGCGAGCAGCGGCGCGATGCCGCCGTCGTTAAGCCTTTGGCGCAAAGTTTTTCCGGCGACGTATTCCATTACCAGATAATGCACGCCGTCATAAACGTCAAATTCGTAAATATGCGCGACGTTTTGATGAACGACAGCGGAAGCTGCGCGCGCTTCTTTTTGAAAACGGCGCGCGGTCGCCGATTGTCCGCTCAGGGACGGCAAAATCTTGATGGCGACGCTGCGTTTCAGGCGATGATCTTCGGCGAGAAATACCGCGCCCGATCCGCCCTGTCCCAAAAGTCGCTGCAATTTGTAGCCGGCAAAATCCGTCTGCTCGGCAAATTCTTCGAGATTGCTTTGCAAAAGCTCACCGAGTCTGGGAACCGCCGAATCTTTAAAGATTCGATGCGGCTGACTGTCGGCACTGAGCAGCGTAATGATTTCGCTGAACAAATTTTCTTCGCCGCCGCATTCCCGCTCAACGAAAGCGAATCGCTGACCGGAAGTTAAAATTACCGCTTGATTGAATATCTGTCCAATCTTAGTCCAATCTCTATCGCCCATCACGAACTTACCTCAAAAGAAAGAAAAACAGATGAAGAAATTTCGCGCCGTAATTGACAGATTTGAGCAAATATTTCGCGCCGCCGGAAAACTTTTGTCAAAATCATCAGCCACAACTTTTTGATTTCAAAACCCTTAAAAGCTGAAAAGATATTTTTTTCGCCGTTTGACCGCGCGAAAGCATATAAAATTTCAATAATTATTGACTGTATTTATGAGTGTAATTTTTCAGGCAAATCAACGTCTGTATTTTGCATTACTTAAAAATGATTTAAATTTTAGAAATGTGCGTTAAAACTGACACTCGGACGGCTCTAACCTTTCCGCTAAACCAGATATTTTGCGGCGTGAACCATTTCTCAAAGTTGTTGAGCCGTTAAAACCGGACGCAAAAAACCACGAAACCGCGCCGCATTCGCCGTCGGCGCGGTAAATTGAAAAAATGCTTGTTAAGATTTAGTAACGTCTATTGAGCGAGAATTTCACGCGACAGCCAAGCTTTTGCCAGCCGCCAGTTGACCGAAACGGTAACGGCGGCGATGCCCAAAACTTCGGCGGTTTCTTCGATGGATAAGCCGGTGAAAAAGCGCAATTCGACGATGCGGCTTTTAAGCTGGTCGAACTGCGCCAGTTTTTCGAGAGCTTCATTGAGCGCGAGCAGTTCAGCCGGTTGTTCCCAGGCTAACTGTTCCGCGTTTTCAAGCGGAACGTGCTGAACTTTTCCGCCGCGTTTTTCAGTCAGCCGGTCGCGCGCATCGTCAATTAAAATGCGCCGCATAATTTGCGCCGAAATGCCGAAAAAATGCGCCCGGTTCTGCCAGCGCACGTCGCGCTGATCGGTCAGTTTCAAATACGCTTCGTTAATCAGCGCGGTTGTTTGCAGCGTTTGATGATTGCCTTCCCGCTTCATATAATTATGCGCGATGCGGCGCAGTTCCATTTCAACGAGCGGCATTAGCTTGTCGAGCGCGACTTTTTTCCCATCGCTTAACTCAAACAGCAATTCGGTAACCTGATGAGAATTTTCGTCGTTTCCGTTAGTACTCATAAAAAGAAATTATTTTTAATTTCAATTCGGGTTCAGCTTTCTTTATTATCAATTTCGTCTGTTTGAGGAAAACGGTTTCAATTGAAACAAAACTCAATTAGTTGAAGCGTATTCAAAAAACAACCTTTTAATCTAGTTTTCCAAATTTTCTCCGAAATTTGTCTCCGACAAAAAAAATCACAATTCTATTTCTCTAAACTGACAAACCCTGCTATTTTCCCGTAAACAGCAGGGTTTTACGCGCCGAACGACGCTTCATTTATCAAAAGAAATTCCGGTGCGCCAAAAAAAAATTAAAAAAAACTAACTTTTCGGTTGGTTTCGATATAAGTTTCGCTCTTAAATCCCGCGTTAATATTTGAAGGCGCAATTTGAAGAGTTTGACGCGGGCGACGAAGGCAACCCGGCGGAATCGTTTCGTTGTTTCAATAAGGAGACGAAACGATTCGCCGATTTTTGGAGGCTCGGCGGCAAATGGATTTGAGTGGTTTTCGATTGAAACGCGCCGGCGAAAACCGATTTATAGATTTATGGACGCGAAACCGACATTAGATAACACCGATGAGAAAAGAAACGGCAAATCCGCTCCAAATTCGGAATTTCAGTTTGCGACTGATAAACAGGCGATGGCGGTTTTGGCTTTGAGCCACACGAAACTCGAACAAAAGTTGTACGAAATAATGTTTTACGAAACGAGAAACTCGAAAACAAAAATCGGCGAATTCAGCATTCGTTATCTTCAGGAACACACGGAAGATTACAGTTACAGCCGAATTCAGCGGGCGCGAATCGGTTTGGCGTTGAAAATGAGCATCGAAGCGCAGCCGGTCGTTAATGCCTCGCGCCGTTTGGTAATTTACACGGTTTACAGTCCGCTGGAAATTCTCGAACGGCGAAAACGCACCGAAAATTTCGCGTCGCCGAATAAACAGTGGGACGACGAACCGGGCGATTCCTACTTGTGGCACCTGATCGAGCGCGTCATCGAAAAGCGCAGTTTGAGCCGCCGCGAAGCGCAGGTCGCGCTGCATTGCGCCGAAGGAAAAACAAATGTCGAAATCGGCGAAAAATTATTTATTCACGAAGAAACGGTCAAATTTCATTTGCGAAATATTTTTATCAAACTCGGAATTAAAAGAAGAACCGAATTAATCGCCTATTTGTTCAAGAATTAACCCAAATTTTCAAGAATAAGACCGCATTAATTTCATCACCGGGCGATTCGGTGAAAGACAATCAGAACACCGCTTCCGAGATGGAAGTTTCCCTACGGGGTATTAATATTTTCTTCGATAATAAATAAGAAGACAATATTCGGGCGGAGCGCGTCCGGCGGAAATAATAAAGAAATAATACAGATGAGCAATAAAAAACAGAAAAAACTGAAGAAAAACGCGTTGGTGATATGTCGGGATCAGAACCAGTTCTGGACGACGCAAAAGCAGTTTTGGCAGTGGATTCGGGAAGGCATCGTCGTCAAAATCGGCGACCAGCCGCTGCGCGGAAATATGGTGCGCGAAGACGAAGACAAACTGGTGGTGCTGGCGAACACGGTTCTCAATCTGGCATGTCCGCATCATCTGAGCGAAGCGTTGGCGCAGCGGCGGCTCGGACTGAACCGTTAATCGCCGCCGAGAATTTTTAATTTCCAGTTGATGCCGCCCAATGGAAAAATATATGCAACAAATCGCCGTCAATAAACAATTCGCGCTGAAAATACTTGTCGTCATCGCTGCGGCGATGACGATTTTTTTCGGAACCGAAAAAAGTTTCGCGCAGGAAAAAAATCAGCCGAAGCAGTATCAAATTCCGACGCAGCCGTCGGGCGAACAGCCGAACGCGAATTCAAATTTAATCATTTCGCCGAATGAAGATTATTTGATTGGCAAAAGCGACGTTTTGGAAATCAAGGTCGAAGACGCGCCGGAGCTTTCGGGGGTTTACCGGCTGAATTCTGACGGGACTTTCAGGCTGCCGGTCGTCGGTCAAATTTCGGCGAAAGATAAACGAACCGAAGATGTCGCGGCGATGATCGCCGACAAGCTGCGCGGCGGTTATTTAGTTAATCCGATTGTCACGGTGGCGGTCAGACAGAGCAACAGTCGGGCGTTTTTTATCCAGGGCGCGGTGCGGCGACCGGGAATTTATCACATCGAAGGGCATCCGTCACTGCTCAAACTAATTACCATCGCCGGCGGACTCGCCGATAATTACGGTTCGACGGCATTTATAATGCGCGAAAAACCGGCGGGCGAAATCGCGGACAGTGAACAGAAAGCGGGCGGCGCGAACGAAAAAGAAACGGCGACCATTCGAACCGTTTCAAACGACCCGACAAATAACAAATCGGGCGACGCGGCGGATACTTCCGAAAACGACGATAAAGCTGCCGAAAACGGCGATAAATATAATTTGCTGACCGCCAACATCAATAATTTGCTGCGCGGCAATCTCGATCAAAACGTTACCATCGAACCGGGCGACATCGTTCATATTCCGCAAACCGACGTTTTTTTCGTCGCCGGCGAAGTCAAAGCTCCCGGCTCATTTCCGCTTAAAGACGGGACGACGCTGCGGCAGGCAATTTCACTGGCGCAGGGAACGAAATTTGAAGGCGCGGCAGATCGCGGCGTGATTTTCCGCGAAGACCGTTCGGGCAAACGCCGGGAAATTCCTGTCAACATCAGCGCGGTGATGTCCGGCAAAAAAGACGATGTGGACATTCTGCCGAACGATATTATTATCGTCCCGAACAGTAAAACAAAAAGCGTGACTAAATCAATTCTGCAAGGTTTCAGCGGCGGCATTCCGAGCCTGCTGCTGCGCGGATATTAAAAAAGGACTGAAGTGCAAGCCGTCCCGGTTGCCATTGAGCGTCGCTTCGGCGCGAAAAAACGCCCGATGTTATATTAGTTGAAAGCAATTGAAACGCTTATTCTCTCGCGCTCACTGCAATCGGGACGGCTTGCGCTCCAGTCAAAAAGTCTTTTTTATTGGATTTCTTTACGTGAACAGGATAATTGTTTAATTAGTTGGTCCAAACCGTCTGTTGACGCGAGGCGTTCTAACGCGTCAGACGGAAAATACAAAAATGAAAATCTGGCACGTTGGCGCGGGCAGTTCACCAAATGATGTAAACGGCGTAAATTATGCTGTTTGGGCGGTTGCCAAGGCGCAGGTGCTGCTCGACCACGAAGTTTCGCTGATTTTGGAGAACGAGCCGGACGAGGCGGCGCGGGAAACGGCAAAATCGTATGGACTTGATCTGCGGGAAATTCCCGTTTCGATGTTTCACTTTCAGAAGGCGAAAATCAAGCGTCTGCTTGCCGATGAGCCGCCGCAGATGGTGCATTTTCATTCGGTCTTTATTCCGCAGCAAGCGATTTTGGCGAGAAATTTGCAGCGCGCCGGCATTCCGTTCGTCATAACTCCGCACGGCGGTTTGGCGGCAAATATTTTGCGGCGTAATCAATTAAAAAAAAGGCTTTACAGTCGGCTGATCGAATCGCCGCGTTTTATGCGGGCGGCGGCGGTTTCAGTCGTGATGCCGAAGGAAATCGAGGAGATCAGAAGTTTCGTTCCTGAATTTAACCGACTGATTCGCTTTGTTCCGAATCCGGTTGATGACGAGTTGTTCGATAAAAATTCTCCGCAAATCGAATTCGGACGCAAGCGCGTCGTTTACCTCGGACGCTTTGACATCGAGCATAAGGGAATTGACATTTTGCTCGAAATCGCCGGACATTTGCCGAAAACGGATTTTCATTTATATGGCGCGGAAGACGCGAACACCCGCCGGGAGCTGAACTTTTTGAAAGCCAGCCGCTCTTCAAACGTATATTTTCATCAGCCGGTTTACGGAGCGAAGAAAATCGAAGTTTTGGAGAACGCGGATTTGTATCTGCAAACTTCGCGCTGGGAGGCGTTCGGCATTTCGATTGCCGAGGCGATGGCAATCGGCTTGCCGTGTGCCGTCGCGGAAAAAATGCACATCGCCGAACTGGTCAGACGTGAAAAAACAGGAATTATTTTAAGCGACAATCCGAAAGCGGCGGCGGAAGAAATTTTAAATCTCTTGAATGACAAAGAAACGTGGTCGGATTACTCCGCCAAAGCCAAAAAATTCGCGCTCGAAAATTTTACGTCAAAAGGTGTCGCCGCCAAATATATAGATTTTTATACGGACGTTATCCAAAATAATCAACAAGCCGATAAATACAATAAAGTGTTTAACAAAAGCCGGAAATTCAAATCAAAATATTTAAGTTCCGTCCGAACGGCTGATGCGAAAAACATTTTCTTGAAATGAGCGATTCAAAAAAAATGAAAATCTTGCTGTCGGCGTTTTCGTGCCAGCCTAATCGCGGTTCGGAACCCGCCGTCGGGTGGAATATCGCCCGAACGCTGGCGAAACATCACGAAGTCTGGGTTTTGACGCATAACACGGACAATTACGAAGTCATCAAAAAGGAAATGGCGGAGAATCCGAACCCGAATCTGAACATCGTTTTTCTCGAAGTTTCAAAGCGCGTCAAAATCCACGAAATGGGACGTTTGGGCGAACAGGTCAATTATTATCTGTGGCAGATCAGAGCGTATTTCGCCGCCAAAAAGCTGCACGAGCGGGAAAATTTCGATCTGGTTCAGCACGCGACTTTTGTCAAATACAGTATCCCGACGTTTCTCAATTTGATCAACGCGCCGTTCGTGTGGGGTCCGGTCGGCGGCGGTGAATCGAGTCCGAAAAGTTTCGCGCGGGAATTCAGCGCGGGCGGGAAAACATTTGAATTTTTGCGAAGCGCAGCCAGACGCATCGGCGAATTTGATCCGTTCGTGCGCGTCGCCGCCAGAAATAGCACGGCAATCGTCGCCGTGACCGAGGAAACGGCGGACAGACTCAGAAAACTCGGCGCGAAAAAAATCAAACTGATTTCGCAATGCGCGCTCAATGAAGAAGAACTCGATTATTTCGGGCGGGCGGCGATGCCGGACGATTCAACAATTCGCTTTATCAGTATCGGGCGGCTTTTGCACTGGAAAGGTTTCGACCTCGGTTTGCGCGCGCTGGCGAAAGCGCGCATCGAAAACGCCGAATACTGGATCGTCGGCGCGGGTCCCGACGAAAAACGTCTGAAAGCGTTGGTCGCCGAACTCGGCATTGAAAAAAAAGTGCGCTTTTGCGGGGTTTTATCGCGCCGCGAAACATTCGATTGTCTGGCGCAAAGTCACGTTTTGGTTCATCCGAGCCTGCACGATTCGGGCAGTTTCGCGTGTCTCGAAGCGATGGCGGCGAAGCGTCCGGTGATCTGTCTCGATCTCGGGGGTCCGGCGGTGATCGTCGGCGATGACGGCGGAATCAAAGTTCCGGCGGAAAATCCGCCGCAGGCGATTGAAGCCATCGCGGAGGCGATGAAACTGCTGGCGTTTGATTCGGAACTGCGAACGCGAATGGGCGAACAAGCCCGCCGCCGCGCCGCCGAAGAATTCACCTGGGAAAAGAAAATCGAATTTTTTAACGAATTATACGCCGAAATTTTTCAACCGGCGGCGGAAAGCACCAACCGGATTGAAACAATTGAAAATCAGTCGGAAGAAAAGCACATCGGGGAAACCTCAAGCGCGGCTGCTAACTAAATATCTTTCGACATATCACTGCTGATTGACAATTCAAAACTATCGCGGCTCGCGGCTGAGTCCGAATCCAAATGCGAATGCGAATTTTAACGGTTCATAACAAATATAAGTTTCGCGGCGGCGAAGACGCGGTGCGGGAAGACGAAGAGCGACTGCTGACCGAACACGGTCACGAAATCGAAAACTACTTCGGCGACAACCAGCAGGTCAACGCTTCAAATTTGATCAGCACCGGCATTAAAGCCATCTGGTCAAGCGAAAGTTATCGCGGAATCCGCGCCACGCTGCGCCGTCAAAACTACGATATGGTCAACTGCCACAACACTTTTCCGCTCATCTCACCGTCGGTTTATTACGCGGCGAAAGCGGAAAAAGTCGCGGTCGTGCAAACGCTGCACAATTATCGGCTGCTTTGTCCAAACTCGTACCTTTTTCGCAATTCGGCGATTTGCGAAAACTGTGTCGGAAAAACATTCGCTTATCCGGGCATCGTGCATTCGTGTTACCGCGACAGCCGCGCCGGTTCGACGGCGGTGGCGGTAATGCTTTTGGTGCATCGTCTGATCAAAACTTATCAGGAAAAAATTGACGTTTTTGTGGCGTTGACCGAATTCGCCCGCCAGAAATACATCGAAGGCGGTTTGCCCGCCGAGAAAATCGTCGTCAAGCCGAATTTTGTTTATCCAGACCCGCAGATCGGCGCGGGAGACGGCAATTACGCGATTTTTGTCGGGCGGCTGTCCGAAGAAAAAGGCATCGCCACGCTGCTCGAAGCGTGGGAAACGCTCGGCGCATATTTGCCTCTGAAAATCGTCGGCGACGGACCGCTGCGGGGAAAAATCGAGCAGGCGGCGGACACACAGCCCGGCGTTGAGTATTTAGGCGCAAAACCGAGCAGCGAAATTTACGAACTGATCGGACGGGCGAGCGCGATGATTTTTCCCTCGGAATGGTATGAAGGTTTGCCGAAAGTGATTATCGAAGCGTTTGCCAAAGGAACGCCCGTAATTTCAAGCGATGTCGGTTCGATGAAGTCGCTCGTCGAACATCAACGAAACGGTTTGCATTTCGCGCCGAAAGACGTGAAAGATTTGCGGCGACAGGTTGAATGGCTGATGGAAAATCCGGCAAAGCGAAAGCAGATGCGCCGCGAAGCGCGCGACGAATATGAGGCGAAATACACCGCCGAAACGAATTATCGAATGTTGATGAACATTTACCGCCGCGCCGTTCAACAGTCAAAAATGTCGAATTAAGTCCGAAAAGAGAAAAAGATGCGAATTTTGACCGTTCATAATAAATATCTTTTTCGCGGCGGCGAAGACACTCTGCGCGAAGCCGAAGACGCGCTGCTGGAAAGTCGCGGGCATTTCGTGGACACATATGTTAAAGAACACGCCGAACTGTACACCATCGGTTTGTTTCGCACCGGCTTGAAAGCGATCTGGTCGGAAAAAGCCTATTCGGACGTGCGAAAAAAGGTGCGCGACGAAAAAATTGATATTCTTTACTGCCATAATTTGATGCCGCTGATTTCGCCGTCGGTTTATTATGCGGCGAAAGCCGAACGCGCGGCGGTCGTCCAGATGATCGGCAATTACCGGCTGCTCTGCACCAATGGTTTCCTGTACCGAAACGGTCAAATCTGCGAAGAATGCGTCGGCAAATCCGTGCCTTATCCGAGTCTGCTCAACGTCTGTTACAAAAGCAGTAAACTGGGCAGCGGCGTAGTCGGTTCGATGCAGTCAATTCACCGGATGATTCACACCTACCGCGAAAAAGTGGATTTATACGTCGCCGTCTCGGAATTCGTCAAATCGAAAATAGTCGAAAGCGGCTTGCTGCCGGCGGAAAAAATCGTCGTCAAACCAAATTTCGTTGGAACCGATTACGGAATGGCGGACGGCGCGGGCGGGTTCGGGCTGTTTGTCGGGCGGCTGTCGCCGGAAAAAGGCTTGAAAACGCTGCTCGCCGCGTGGGAAAAATTGCCGCGAACGGCGCGGCTGAAAATCGTCGGCGAAGGTCCGCTCGAAAACGAAGTCAGACGCGCGGCGGAAAACAATTCCAATATCGAATGGCTGGGGAAAAAATCCGCGCCGGAAGTCGCCGCATTGATGGGCGACGCGGCGTTTCTGATTTTTCCGTCCGAATGGTATGAAGCGTTTGGACTGGTCTGTATCGAAGCGTTCGCGCGCGGCACGCCGGTCATCGGGGCGAACATCGGCGCGATTGCCAAACTGATCGAACCGGAAAAAACCGGACTGCATTTTGAACCGCGCAACGCCGACGATCTGGCGGAAAAAGTCGAATGGATGCTCCAAAATGCGGCGCAGTTAAAGCAGATGCGCCGCCGCGCCAGATTTGAATACGAAGCGAAATATACGGCGGAAGTGAATTTTACAAATTTAATGAATATTTACGAAAAAGCCCGCCGGATGGCTTTGAGAAAATAAACCGGGAGCGAAACGAGGATTATGAAAAACCCCGAAACGCAGAATCCGCCGCGCCGCCGCGCCAATGTGCTGGGCATCGGCGTGGACGCGATTGATATGCGAATGGCGACGGAAAATATTTTCTCCGCGCTGGAGAATAACCGTAAAGGCTATGTTTGCGTGACCGGCGTTCACGGCGTGATCGAATCGCAGACGAACGAAAATTTAAAGCAAATTATCAACGATTCGCTCCTGACGACACCCGACGGAATGCCGACGGTGTGGGTCGGACGCTGGCAGGGACACAAACAAATGCGGCGCGTTTACGGACCTGATTTGATGCTCGAAGTCTGCCGCGCGTCGGTCGAGAAAGGATACCGTCATTTTTTCTACGGCGGCAATACGGGCGTGGCGGAAGAATTAGCCGATAATCTGACCAAGCTGTTTCCGGGCATTGAAATCGCGGGAACTTACACGCCGCCGTTCAGACCGCTTGACGCGAACGAAGAAATCGCGTTAGCCGAAACGGTGCGGATTTGCCAGCCGGACATTTTCTGGGTCGGACTCAGCACGCCGAAACAGGAAAAGTTTATGGCGGAATATATCGGAAAATTAGACACGAAAATAATGCTCGGAGTCGGCGCGGCGTTTGACGTTCACACCGACCGGATGACCGATTCGCCGGAGTGGATAAAAAATCTCGGAATGCAGTGGTTTCATCGTCTGATTCAGGAGCCGCGCCGTTTGGGAAAACGTTACGGCGTGATCGTGCCGACTTTTATCTACAAAGTTTTACTGCAATTTATCGGAGCGAAAAAATATCGTCTCGAAGTCTGATCGCAGCGGATAAAATTTGTCGTTTTAATCGGGAAATTGTTATCAAATAAAAGTCGAAAAAGTAAAAAAAATAAAACTTCGCCTGAAATCAACTGATTTTGAGTGAAGATTTTTTTGCAAATTTTTCTGATTTTTGATCAAGGGGAAAATTATGGAAACAGCGAGTTTTGCTCAATCCAAACCGGAGTTTGACGGATTCACCGAACATTTACACAGCCTCGAATCATCGTTTAAACGAGCGCAGACTTTTATTTATTATCGGCGGCGTTTATGGAACGCGGGCGCGCTTTTTACCGGCGACACGGTTACTTTGACGCTGGTTTTGTTCGCTGCCGGAGCCGTGCGCTGGTGGTTTTACGGTGAGCCGATGATTCCGAACTGGAGCTGGCTGCTGATTTTGGCGTGGGGCGCGAGCGCGTTTGCCGCCAGACTGCTGCCGAGTTGGGGAATGGGCGCGGTCGAAGAATTGCGCCGGACGATTTTGATGCTCGTCGCGGTTTACGGCGGCGTTGCCGTCGCGTTGTTTTTTCAGAAACAAGGTCAGGAAGTCAGTCGCCTGGTGATTTTTACCGCTTTTTTTCTCAGCCTGCCGCTGATTCCGCTGAACCGGATGTTCGTCAAAAAATTACTGGTGCGGCTGAAAATCTGGGGCGTACCGACGGTGATTTACGGCGACGAGCCGACGAGCCGGACGATTGTGCAGTCGCTCAAGGAAAATAAAGGTTTCGGTTACGTTCCGGTCGGAGTTTTCAACAATCGGCTATTTTTATCAACCGATGAGATCGAAGGCGTGCCGGTTCTCGGCGGCTCGAAACAGTTCATCGGCAACGCGCCGGTAGCGATTTTAGCCGTTCCGGGGATCGCCCGCGAGCGAATGGTCGAACTGCTCGACGGTCCGCTTTCGATTTACCGGCACGTCATCATCATTCCGAATCTTTTTGAAGTGCAGTCTTTGTGGGTGAAGACGAGAGATTTGGGCGGCGTTCTCGGATTGGAAGTTTCGCGCAATCTGCTCGACCCGCTCGCCTCGCGGACGAAAAGGTGTTTTGAATTTTCCGCCGTCGCGCTGACGGCGATTTTCTGGTTTCCTTTGTGCGCCTTTTTGAGTTTGCTGATCTGGCTCGAAAGCCGCGTTTTTCCGTTCTTTTTGCAGGAGCGAATCGGCGAAAACGGCTGTCAGTTCAAGACCTGGAAATTTCGCACGATGATTCCGAACGCCGAAGAAGTGCTGCGCGAAAAACTCGCCGAAGACGAAGATTTGCGGCGCGAATGGGAAGC
The DNA here is from genome assembly GCA_965217575.1 of Pyrinomonadaceae bacterium. Taxonomy (GTDB): domain Bacteria; phylum Acidobacteriota; class Blastocatellia; order Pyrinomonadales; family Pyrinomonadaceae. Next base: position 184,082 of record CBDCIX010000004.1, read on the forward strand.
TAATTACAAGCTCAAAAACGATCCGCGAATTACAAAAGTCGGCGCGATTCTGCGAAAAACTTCGCTCGACGAACTGCCGCAGTTAATCAATGTGCTGCGCGGCGAAATGTCGCTCGTCGGTCCGCGCCCGCTGCCCGAATATCATCATCAGGAGTTAAATCAACAGACGAAATCTCTGCGCGAACGCGTCAGACCCGGATTAACCGGACTGTGGCAAGTTTCCGGGCGGAGCGACGCGGGAACGCTCGGAATGCAGCGTTGGGATACCTATTACGTGCGGAACTGGTCGGTGTGGCTTGACATCGTGATTCTGGTTCGCACGATTCAGACGGTTATCAAGGGCGGCGGAGCTTACTGAGTTTCGCCGCTATTTATCAATAAACAAGGGAGTAATAATGAAAAATCAAACAAAAGTTTTAGTCACGGGAGCCGGGGGATTTATCGGGCATCATCTGGTGACGTTTTTGAAAAATAAAGGTTACTGGGTGCGCGGCGTGGACATTAAAATGCCCGAATACAGCGAATCGGACGCGGACGAATTTGAACTGCTCGATCTGCGTTTTCTGGAAAATTGCCAGAAAGCGACGCGCGGCGTTGAGGAAGTTTACGCGCTCGCCGCCGATATGGGCGGGATGGGTTACATTTCCAATCATCACGCTGAAATTTTATACAACAACGCGACGATCAATTTTCACACACTCGAAGCGGCGCGGCAGAACGGCGTAAAGCGTTATTTATACACTTCGAGCGCGTGTATTTATCCCGAATATTTGCAGGAAGAAGCGCAGGTTACGCCGCTCAAAGAAACCGACGCGTATCCGGCGCAGCCGCAGGACGCATACGGTTGGGAAAAACTGATTACCGAACGGCTTTGCCAGCATTATTACGAAGATTATGGCATCGAAACGCGCACCGTGCGTTTTCATAATATTTTCGGCGAACTCGGAACGTGGAACGGCGGGCGCGAAAAAGCTCCGGCGGCGATGTGCCGTAAAGTCGCCGTCGCTAAAATGACCGGCGAACCGGAAATCGAAATCTGGGGCGACGGCGAGCAGACGCGTTCGTTTTGCTACATAGACGATTGCGTCGAAGGAATTTACCGGCTGATGCGCTCGGATTTCCGCGAACCGCTCAACCTCGGTCAAGACCGGATGATTTCCATCAATCAGCTCGCCGATATGGTCGCCGATGCCGCCGGTTTTTCGATTGAGAAAAAACATATTGACGGACCGCAGGGCGTGCGCGGGCGCAATTCGGATAACGATCTGCTGCGCGAAGTGTTGGGATGGGAGCCGCAAATTTCGCTCGAAGAAGGTTTGGCGCGAACTTATCAATGGATCGAAGCGCGAGCGCGGGAAAACTATCAAATCAAATCGCCCGCCGCAGTTGACGCGGCGTATATTCCCAGCCGGACGGCGACCGAAACCGCCGCCGTCTGAACCTGAAAAATTCTCTCTCCAACTGAAAATTTAAGAATTCTAAAAATTTAAGAGGAAAATTATGAATGTTTGTATCATCGGAACAGGATATGTCGGTTTGGTAACGGGCGCGAGTCTCGCTTTTTTGGGCAATGAAGTAACGTGCGTGGACATTGACGAAGCGAAAATCGAAAAACTCCGCGCGGGTGTTTCGCCGATTTACGAGCCGGGTTTGGATGAACTGCTCGAAACGTGCATCGAAAGAAAAAAAATCGCCTTTACGACCGATTTGGAGGAAGGCGTGAAAAACGCCGAAGTGATTTACATCGCCGTCGGCACGCCGCCGAGCGCGGACGGCAGCCCCGATCTGAGCTATGTCAAAGAAGCCGCCTGCGGCATCGGACGCTCGATTTTCGCCAATCAGAAGAGCGGTTTGTTTCGCATTATCATCAACAAATCAACCGTGCCGGTCGGTTCGGGAAATTGGGTGGAAATGCTGATGCGCGAACAGATTCGCAAAATCGTCAGGTCGAACGCCAACGGCAACGCCAACAATCTCAATTATCTGCGCGACAGCGTGGAGAACGTCGCCAAAACCTTCGCGGTCGTCAGCAACCCGGAATTTTTGCGCGAAGGAACCGCCATCAGCGACACTTTTTATCCGGCGCGAATCGTCGTCGGGGCGAGTAACGCCAGAGCGTTTGACGTTTTACGTGAATTGTATGAACCGCTGCTTGAACAAAATTTCACGCCGCCAGATTCGATTGCGCCGCGACCGGAAACACTGAAAAAAGTGCCGTTCGTGACCACCGATTTGACGAGCGCGGAAATGATTAAATACGCCGCCAATTCGTTTCTAGCAATGAAAATCAGCTTCGCCAACGAAATCGCCAACATTTGCGAACAAGCCGGAGCCGATGTCAAACGGGTCGTCGAAGGCATCGGTCTCGACGAACGTATCGGTTCGAGTTTCTTAAACGCCGGTATCGGCTGGGGCGGAAGCTGTTTCGGCAAAGACGTTTCGGCACTGATCGAAATCGCCCGCGAATATAATTACGAGCCGGAACTGCTCGAAGCGGCGCGCGCCGTCAACACGCGCCAGCGGCAAATCGTCATCCAAAAACTGCAAACCGCGCTGCGGATCATCAAAGGTAAAACCATCGGTCTGCTCGGTCTGGCGTTTAAGCCGGACACGGATGACGTGCGCGATGCGCCGAGCTACGACATCGCCGCCGCGCTGATCAAAATGGGCGCGAACGTTAAGGTTTTCGATCCGGTAGCGATGAACGCGTTTCAAATTTTTCATCCGACGCTCGATGTCGCTTATGCTTCCACCTCGCGCGATCTGGCGACCGATTGCGATGCCGTTGTCGTCGTTACGGAATGGGAAGAGTTTCGCGGACTGAAACTCAAAGAGATTTACGATTTGATGAACGGCGACGTTTTAATTGACGGTCGCAACGTTTTTGAACCGGAAGAAGCTCACGAAATCGGCTTTCGCTACGGCGGCATCGGACGTGAGAAAACTCTCAAAAGTTCCAAAGCACCGCGTGTTTACGATTCGATTTTTTGAAAATCGCCGCTTTCGATCACTTATGAAAAGGTGAGCATCGCTGCGCGGCGATGCTCACCTTTCGCAGCAACCGTAAATTCATTTTTTAATCGCTTAAAATAAAAAATATGAGAATTTTAGTAACTGGCGGCGCGGGTTTTATCGGCTCGCATCTGTGCGAAAGACTTTTGAACGAGGGCAATGAAGTCATCTGTCTCGACAACTTTTTCACCGGCAGACGCGAAAATATCGCTCATCTGCTCGATAATCACCTCTTTGAACTGATTCGCCACGACGTAACCGAACCGATTTTGCTCGAAGTTGACCAGATTTACAATCTCGCCTGTCCCGCTTCGCCCATTCATTATCAGTATAATCCGGTCAAAACCGTCAAAACCAGCGTGATGGGGGCGATCAATATGCTCGGAATGGCGAAAAGAGTGAAAGCGCGGATTTTGCAGGCTTCGACCTCCGAGGTTTACGGCGATCCTTTGATTCATCCGCAGACGGAAGATTATTTCGGCAACGTCAACTGCATCGGACTGCGTTCGTGTTACGACGAAGGCAAGCGCGTGGCGGAGACCTTAATGATGGATTATCACCGGCAGAACCAGGTTGACACGCGCATCATCCGCATTTTCAACACTTACGGACCGCGAATGAGAGCCGACGACGGGCGCGTGGTGTCAAATTTCATCGTCCAGGCGTTGCGCGGAGAAGATTTGACGATTTACGGCGACGGCAGTCAAACTCGTTCATTTTGTTACGTGGACGATTTGGTGGAAGGGATGATGCGTTTGATGAACGCGACGGGCGAAGATATTCATTTGCCGGTGAATGTCGGCAATCCGGGCGAATTTACGATGAACGAACTCGCTCAGGAAGTGTCCAAAGCGGTCAATAAGAACACGAAGACTTTGCATTTGCCGCTGCCGCAGGACGATCCGAAACAGCGGCAGCCGAATATCGAGCGCGCGAAAAAACTTCTGAAGTGGGAGCCGACGATTGCGCTGGCGGAAGGTTTGGAAAAAACGGTCGCGTATTTTGCCGATGAGATCGGCGCGAAAAATTATTCACCCGTCGCGAGTGCGGTTATTCCGATGGCGGCAAAAGAGTATGCAGGAGCTGGTATCTAGTTTTTCATTTCATTAACCGCGCGGATTTCCGCCGCATTTTTACATCCGTTCAATGAAAAATCGCCGCTTTCAGATTCGCATTTTTCGTTTTCAGGCGATTGAAATTTCGCGCTTATTTTGTCAAAGGCGATGAGAATAAAATTACATCAAATTTGGTTGATTCTCGGTTTGTTGGTGGCGGCTCAATTGTGCGCCGCGAACACGGCTTTTACGCAGTATTTGACGGCTGAAGAAGATCGCAACTGGGAATGGCAGTCGCCGCTGCCGCAGGGCAACGCGTTGTATGCCGTCAGCTTCGCGCCGGACAAGCAAACCGGCTGGGTCATCGGCGCGAACGGAACGCTGCTGCATTCGGTTGACGGCGGCGAAAACTGGAAAATGCAAACCTTGCCGGCGCAGGGAAAACTCACCGGCGTATTCGTCCACGATGCCGCGCGCGCGACTGTCATCGGCACTTTCGGCACCGTTCTGAACACTTCCGACGGCGGCAAAAAGTGGAAAATCATTGACGTATCCAACAAAAATAACTTTCTCAGCGTGACGTTCGCCAAAGACTCGCCGGCGGGCTGGATTGTCGGCAGCGGCGGCGTGATTCTGCATACGAACGACGGCGGCGACAGTTGGAGCGAGCAGCGGTCGCCAACCGCCGAACAATTGTTGAAGGTTTCTTTTCTCGATGAACATCACGGCGCGGCGATCAGCGAAAACGGCACGGTTGTTTTGACCGACGACGGCGGCGCGACCTGGCGGTCGAATGAGAAACTCAAGGCGGAAGAACTGCGGATGAGCGGCGTTGCCCGCTTATCGGACAAAGAAATGATCGCCGGCGGGCAGTTCGGCTATGTTTTTCGTTCATCTGACGGCGGCGCAAGTTGGGAGAAAGTTAAAAGATTCGCCTGGGTTGATATTCTTTCCATCAATTTTACCGACGGCGGCAGCGGATGGATTTTAGATGAAAACGGAACCGTCTGGCACACGGCGGACGGCGGATTAAACTGGAGTTCGCCCGCGCCGATGCACACCAATTTACGCCTTTTTTCACTGTATTTCGCCGACGATCAAACTGGCTGGGCGGTCGGCAGCGACGGACTTCTGCTGCACACCGACGACGGACTGCGGTGGAATCGCCTGACCAGCGGCGCGGATAACGATATTGCCGGTTTGTGTTTTCTCGACAATGAAAAGGGATTCGCCGTCGGCGCGCGGGGGAAAATTTCGCACACCGTGGATGCGGGGAAAACGTGGGAAAACATCCCGTCGGGAACGACAAAAGGATTACAGTCGGTGTTTTTTATCAATGAAGAACGCGGCTGGGCGGTCGGTGAAAACGGCACGATTCTGCGTTCGATAAACGGCGGCGCGAGTTGGGGCGCGGTATTTTCCGACACCCGAGATGACCTGTTCGCGGTTTATTTCGCCACGCCGCTTAAGGGTTGGGCGGTCGGCGCGAACGGCGTAATTTTGTATTCAAGCGACAGCGGCGCGACGTGGCGGAAGCAGTCGGCAAAGACCGGAGCGTGGCTCGAAGCCGTGAAATTCACCGACGCGTTTCACGGCGTGGCGGTCGGCAGCGACGGAACGATCATCTACACGGAAACCGGCGGCAAGCAATGGATGGTCGTCAAAACCAATACATCCGTCCGCCTCAATGCCGTCGCGTTTAGCGATCAGGAACGCGGCTACGCGGTCGGGTCGGACGGCATCGTTCTCCGCACTGACGACGGCGGGCGCGAATGGCAGATTATGGAAACGGAATCGAAAAATAATTTCTATGCGGTCGCCGCCGTTAATCACGCGGATTGTTTAATCGTCGGCGGAAACGGACAGATGCTGACTTCGCAAACCGGCGGCGAATCCTGGAAAATCCTGCCGACGGAAACCAATAACGCTTTGTTCGCGGTCGCCTCGCGCGGCGGCACAAATATCTGGGTGGCGGGCGCGGGCGGCACCATTCTCAAACGCCGCTGAGATCAGATTAGCGCGATTGTTCGGCTGTTTGACAGCAAATAATGGCGCGATTTTTATTTGGCGCGGCTCAATTAATTATTTTTCTCAATGTATGTTGGCTGACGGAAAAATCGCGGCTTTTGGATTAATCTGTCAGTCTGGAAACAAATTTAATCGAGCAAATCAGCCAGTGTTAATTCACACGAACCGATTTTTCGGAATGTCAGAATTACAAAAAGGTGAACGTTTTTCAAATTTAAGGACAAAAAAGAAGGTAAATAATTATGTTGAAATCAAAATTTACGGGTCAAATCTCGTTCGTTTTCGCTTTTTTTATATTCTCCGCATCTTTAACCGGAGTTTTTTCACAGTCGCTGCCGAATACGATGGCGCAGTTGCGGATTTTGGGAAATGCTCCCGGCGGAGAAATGCTCGCCGTCAATATCAACGGCGAAAAATCCGCTAACGGCAGCAGTCTGGTTTCGCCTGCCAAAATCACGGTTCCGAGCAGCACAACGGCGGTGGTCAATTTTGAAAACGCCGGACAAATCGAACTGTCTCCCGGAACGGTCGTCAATCTGACGTTCAACGGCGCGAATGTGACCGCTGATTTGAGTCAGGGTCGTCTGCGGATTACCAGTTTGTCGGACGCGACTTTTAATGTTAAAACCGCTGACGGAACCATCGCCAATGACAAAAGTCAGAGTAGCGTCTTTGTCGCTGAAGTAGTCGGCGGCGCGACCGGCGTAAACACCGAAGCCGGAGTCGCGCTGGTCAACGGCACTCCGGTTCGCGCGGGCGATGTCTGGACTGCCAATCCGAATTTCAAGTCAAACTATCCGCTCACTAAAATGATGCAGGACAAAAAAGATTCGCGCCGCAAATTTTTGTGGAAAGCGGCGATTATCGGCGCGGCGGCAGTCGGCGCGGGAATTCTCATCGGCACGCAAATAAATTGAGGCGGGATTAATACAAAACCGTTTAAGTTTACCTGGTAACGCGGGCTTCTCTACTAACAAATGTTTCTTACAACGAAAGCCCGCGCCTAATCAAAGGGCGCAGGCTTTTGCCGGTACTTTTTGGTTTCTTGCGCTTATCTCACGTTCGCTCTGAATTTGTTAGCCGGAGATAACCGCCCTATTTCTCGCATAAACCGTTCGGCTGCAATACCAGCCGACGAACGCGCCCCAGATGCCGTTAAGAATAATCGGCATAATCAGTGCTTTCGGCGCGAATCCGCCGAAAATCGGTTTTCCCGAAACCGGGTCCATCACGAGCCACAAAAAAAGCGTCGGCAACAGGCTGAACAAAATACCGCTCAACACCGTCGGATTTTTTACAAATGCCGCGTAAATCGCGCCCCAGATACCGCCCGCGATCAAAAATCCGATTAAACTGATGATATGGTCAACCGGCGGGTTATCCGCGCCGGTTGCGCCGCGATACATCGCCACAAAAGGCGGCGGGTCGCCCAACGCGAGCATCATTCCATAAGCAATAACCGCCAAAATAATCGCGCCGATAACACCGGCGATAAATCCGTTTTTGATCATAATTCTTCCACTTTTAGATTTAAAAAGGGTTTTCAAACTCAAAATTTTGCCCGCGAAACGCACAAATCAAACGAAACAATGAGCTGATTGGGTTCTTTTATTTCGTGGTTTATTGTCTTTTGCGGACAAAAAATAGTTTTCAAAAAGCTTTTGATTAACAAAGTCCGCCGGCTGACACGGACGAGTTCTGACATTGTAAGCGATTATTTGCCGGATTTCAGTAATCGTTCATTAATTTCTTTAGGCGCGGCTTGATAAGTGCCTAAAGCGAAATTGCGGTAGAGCCAGCTTTCGATGACGAAATTGGCGATTACGGAATCTTCGCGGATCACGCCGTGCGTCGCGCCGCGCACGATGGCGAGTTCCGAATTCGGAATCATCGCGTTCAGCATTTTCGCCTGTTCCATCGGAGTCAGCGAATCTTCTTCGCCGTATAAAATCAGAGTCGGCACGGAAATCGTCGGAAACAGCGGGCGGAAATCCGGTCGCGTCTCTAATGCTTTCGCGCCGCCGACCAAGCCGTTGACCGACGCGGCGAGAATCAGATTGGTTACTTCGGCGACTAATTCCGGGCGTTCATTGCGTATGCGTCCGGTCAGAAATTCGGGCAGCAGAATCGGCACGAGCGATGCCGCGCCCATTTCGCTCGACTGCTGCTGATAACCGCGCCACAAAAACTGCTCGATAGTCGGCGGCGGAAAAGCCGCCGCGTCGTTGAGAATCATTCCGCGAAAACGATTCGGCGCGCGCTGATACATTTGCAGAACGACCGCGCCGCCCATCGAATGCCCGCCGATAATTGCCTGCTGAATATTCAGACGGTCGAGCAAAGTCAGCACGTCCGTCGCGTAGAGATCAATCGAGCCTTGGTCGTCCGGGGCGACGCTGCGCCCGTAACCGCGCAAATCCACCGTGATAACGGTATTCGTCAAACTCAAAACGCGCCGCTGCTGCTCGAACAAATCGCCGTTGAGCGGATAGCCGTGAATCAAAACTATCGGATTATCGAAACTCCTGATAAACGGATACCTGCCGGTAATCGTATAGTAAATGGTCGCCCCGTTGATGTTTTCAAAAAATCCGCGTGTGCGCGGAAATTGCGCGTTGACGTGTGGTGCGCTGACGCTCAGTAAAAATAAAACCGCGATGAGCGGCAAAAGTAATAAATGTTTTTTCATCTTTTCCCCTTATTCGTTCAATTTTTTTCGGCTGAATTGCTTGCCGTTAATTTTGCCCGGTTGACCGTTTTTATTTCAGAGAACCGATCAGCCGCGCGGCTGCCGACGCGATTTTCGTTAACTTGGAAATCCCGATCCCGCAGAGAAATGCTTTCCCGCGCCGAAATTTTGGCGGCGCGGGCTGTTTTCAGACAGACAAAATATGGTAAGTCGTTATTTTCATTTGCCGGCTTTAAAAGTAAATTAGCCGAAATAATTTTTTTTGTATGTAACGCAGATAACAGAATAAAATAATTTTTTTCATCAATAACGGAACGAAATTATTTTCGCAATGGTTTCGGACGGCTTCTAATCAAAAATACTGACGCGGCGGCAGTTCTTCTGGTTCGACGGGCGGCGCGTCAATCGGCAGCAGTTCGCAGAGCGGCGCGACCGGCGGACTTTTCCGCAACGCCGCCCAAATGCTCGAAAGCGCGCGGCAGACCGTTTTGACGGCACGCGTCGGACGACGCAACGCGGAATTACAGGTGGCGGGCGAACGCCAGCTTTACAGCGAAGGTCGTTCGACAACTTTTTTCGTTTTCCAGCGCGAAAACGATCTGGCAAACGCGCGAAATTCCGAACTTCGCGCCGAATCCGATTACAACGCCGCACCCGCCGCGCTCCAGCGCGCCACCGGCTTACCCTGCGCGCCTTTGATGTTTCGATTGATGATGTCAAATAAAATCTGGAGTAAATTTTGATTGAACGGATGATGAAGGGCGAGTTTCTGCTGTTGCCTTTTATTCACCTGTAATTTGCTAAAAATTAACAGTTTTACAGGAATTTCGTATGATAAATTTTGTTTCAAGAATAGTGTGATTGATTGGACTCTCAAAATTTTTCAGTCGTTCAAGCAGGAATTCGGCGGCAGTCGTGCCGAGTTCATAAGTCGGCTGCGCGACGGCGGTCATCGGCGGCTGGAACGCGGTCGTCCAAAGCATATCGTCAAAGCAAATAAAGGATAAATCAGCCGGAATTTTCAAATTGTATTCGTTAACAACCTGAAGCGCGCCGAGCGCGAGCAGGTTGTTGGCGGCGAAAACAGCGGTCGGATTTTTTTTCAGTTTCAGTAGTTTTTGCATCGCCGCGTAGCCGCCGTTTTGTTTGAAGTTGGTATATTCTACGAGTTTTTTATCGAATTTGAGATTTCGCGCTGCAAAGGCTTTTTCGTAACCTTCTTGTCGTTCAATCGAATTGATGTTTTGTTTCGGACCGTTGATAAACGCGATGCGCTCGTGTCCCAAACTTAAAAGATGTTCGACGGCTTGTTGTGCGCCGGTAATGTTTGTCACTCCGACCGAATCAATTTCCAGCCCGCGCGAATAGCGGTCAATCGCTACGAGCGGCAGATGTTCGCCGACGATGCGGCGGTAATCGCTCAAATCTTTTTGACTGGACGCGAGAATGATTCCGGCGACTCCTTCTTCACGCAGAGTTTTCAAATAAATCGTTTCCTTGTGCGGATCTTCGTCGCTGTTGCACAGGAAAAGCGTGTAACCCGATTTGTGCAGCACGTCTTCGATGCCGCGCACGACGCTGGTAAAAAATGGATTGCGAATGTCGGATAAAATAACGCCGACTGTAAAAGCCTTGCGGGTTCGCAAATTGCGGGCGATGCGGTTCGGCTGATAATTAAGTTCCGCCATCGCTTTTACGATGCGCTCGCCGGTTTCTTCGCTGATGTGATTGCCGCCGGACAAAAAACGTGAAACGGTCGCCGTCGAAACACGGGCGAGTTCGGCAACCTGTTTAATCGTCGGAAGTGAATTTTTAGGCGCGGATTTAGCACGTCTTTTTTTGACGGACAAATTTTTCTCCTCAATATTTAACGTAAAATTTTTTAATAAAATATTGCCTGCAAGTTAATTGGAATTGATCGGTATTTTCAGTTAAAAGTAACTCGAATCATTTCCAAACTTTCAGTTTATAGTAAAGTATTTTCAAAATTAATCGAAAGCCTTTAATAAAATTATTGACGATTATCTGCTTTTTCTGTTATAACTCTGTAATCGTTTACATAACCCGGCGGTAAATTTGCGATTCCGGTAAATTTATCAACGGCAAATTCTACAATCTTTAATTTTTTTCTTTGCATTTAATCTTAAATTTCTTTAACGCGATGCGGAAAGAAAAATTGAAAGTAATTGATGAAAACTACTGAACAATTAGAAACTTACGTCATCGGAATTGATGTCGGCACGGGCAGCGCGCGCGCCGGATTGTTTGATGTCGGCGGAAATTTAATCGTGTCCGCCGCGCAACCGATTCAAATTTTTCGTCCCGCGCCGGATTTCGTCGAACAGTCATCGCGCGACATCTGGGAAAGCGTCTGCAAATCCGTCAAAGATTGTCTGGGAAAAAGCGGCGTTGATAAAGAAAATGTCATCGGTATCAGTTTTGACGCGACTTGTTCGCTGGTCGCTTTAGACGAAAATGACGCGCCGATTTCGGTTGATTTCGACGGCGACGCGAGAAAAATATTATCGTCTGGATGGATCATCGCGCCGTTGAACAAGCCGATGAAATCAATCGCACGAAACATCGCGTTCTGGATTACGTCGGCGGTAAAATCTCGCCCGAGCAAGAGCCGCCGAAGCTCAAATGGATTAAGGAAAACTTGCCGGAAAGCTGGCGGCGGACGCGAAGATTTTTCGATTTAGCCGATTACTTGGTTTACGAAGCGACGCGCACTGACGTAGCGAAGTCTTTGCACGGTCGTCTGCAAGTGGACTTATCTCGGACACGAAAACTGCTGGGACAAAAGTTTTTTCGAGCAGATAAATTTGGCGGATTTGTTTAAGCCGAACAAAATCGGCGAACGCATCGCGCCGATGGGAACACGCGCCGGAACATTGACGGCGCAAGCGGCGAGTAGGTTGGGCTTGAGCGAAAAAACAATCGTCGGTGTCGGAATTATTGACGCGCATTCGGGCGGTTTGGGTTCGCTCGGAATGACAAAAACAAGTGAAACGGCGAATCGGAAACAGATCGAAAAAACGCTCGCGTTGATCGGCGGAACTTCGTCGTGTCAGATGGCGACCGCGCCCGAAACGCGTTTTGTTCCGGGAATTTGGGGTCCGTATTTCGGCGCGATGCTGCCGGAAATGTGGCTCGCCGAAGGCGGTCAGAGCGCGACGGGCGCACTGCTCGATTTCGTCATTGAAAATCACGCATACGCCGCGAAACTTCATCAAAAATCACTGTAAAGCAGTTTGACGATTTACGAACTTTTAAACAATAAAGTCGCCGAATTGCGCGAAAAATCCGGCGATAATTTGACAGAAGATTTACATCTTCTGTCGGATTACAACGGCAACCGCAGTCCGCGAGCCGATCCGTATTCGCGCGGAATGTGGAGCGGTTTAACGACTCGACGCGTCGTTTAAAAACCTGGCGAAAATATATCTGGCGACGATTCAGGCAATCGCTTACGGCACGCGCCATATTATCGAAGCGTTGAACGCGAAAGGTTACGACATCCGGCGCATTCACGCTTCCGGCGGCGGCACGAAAAACCCGCTTTGGATGCAGGAACACGCCGACATCTACGCGGTGGAAATTTTAATTGCGAAAGATTCGGAGAGCGTAATGCTTGGCGCGGCGATGCTCGCGGCGGTCGCGGCGGGAAAATTCGCGTCCGTTTTTGAAGCGATGGCGGCGATGAGTCCGAAAGCCGAAACGATTGAACCGAATTTAAAAAATCGGGACTTTCACGAGCGTAAATATGAAGTTTTCAAGTTGATGTATGAACATCACCGAGAATATCGGGAAATTATGAGTGAGAAAAAGGCAGAAGCCCGCACGAAGTAAGGGCGCGAACGAGTGCGCGGGAACTCCCTTACTTCGTGCGGGCTTCTGCCTAAATCAATGAACGAAAATTCGTAAAATCCGATTTTAGAAGCCCGCAATATCGGCAAATATTTTCCGGGCGTGAAAGCTCTCGACGGCGTAAATCTCGCGGTTTACGGCGGACGAGTTCACGCGGTGGTCGGAGAAAATGGCGCGGGGAAATCTACGCTGACGAAGATTCTGTCGGGCGTTTATCAGCCGGACGAGGGCGAGATTTTTGTTGACGGCGTTGAAATTAGATTTGAAAATCCACAGGCGGCGGAATCGCGCGGCATTGCGATTATTCATCAGGAATTGAATCTCGTTCCCGCGCTTTCGGTCGCCGAAAATGTCTTTTTGGGACGCGAACCGGCGAACTTCGGATTCGTTGACAGAGCGCGAATGCGGCGCGATTCAACCGCTTCGCTCGAACGGCTCAGTCATTCGCTGAGCGTCGAAAAAATGGTTTCGACGCTGAAAATCAGCGACCGGCAAATCATCGAAATTGCCAAAGCGTTGTCGCTCAACACGCGCGTTTTGATTATGGACGAGCCGACGACTGCGCTGGCGGCTTCGGATGTCGAAAAATTGTTTGCGGTCATTCGTTTGCTGACGGCGGCGGGCGTGGGAATCGTTTATATTTCGCACAAAATGGACGAACTTTTCATCATCGCCGACGAATTTACAGTGTTGCGCGACGGGCAATTCGCCGGACAGTTACCGGCGCGGGACACGAACCCGAAAGAGCTGGTCAAAATGATGGTCGGGCGCGAAATTACACATCTTCGAGCGGAAAAACCGGCGAGCGAAAATCTGGAATTATTGCGTGTCGAAAACTTGAGTTCCGAAGCCCGCGACGCTCGCGGGCGGCGCAAATTGAACGATTTGAATTTCACGCTTTATCGGGGCGAAATTTTAGGAATCGCCGGTATGATGGAACTTTTCAGGCGTGGGGAGTCCGCGACGGACAGGGCGAACGCCTCGATAACACTACTCTCGGCACGAAAATGAACAATCCGGTGCTGTCAGTCTTCCGGCGCGGCGATGAGTTTTTATTTATCATCAACAAGGCGGACGGCAAACCCGAAGACGCTCAAATCGGCTTAACCAAGACGATTAAAAATATGCCGAAGTCTTTTCATCTGATGCTTTACGGTTTTGGTTCATCGGAAAATAATTGGGATTGGGCGCGGGTGGTCGTGGCTAAATAAATTTTACTGTCCACTAAACACACGAAAAGACACTAAAAAATTAAAAATGATTTTTTAATGTTTCGTGTTATTTCGTGCAATCAGCGGAAAAAATATGGGAATTTAATATGAAAAATTTAGAGAAAAATCTAGGCGGATTGGTCGCGCTTTTGTTTATTTTCGCAATTTGCGCTGGTAGTATTGCCGCGCAAAATCGCTGGACGGAAGAAAAAGCGAAAGATTGGTATGCGAAACAAGGCTGGCTCGTCGGCTCTAATTTCGTTCCGGCGACGGCGATTAATCCGCTGGAAATGTGGCAAGCCGACACTTTCGACCCAAAGCGCATTGATCTCGAACTCGGTTGGGCGGAAAGTTTGGGAATGAACACGATGCGCGTTTTTCTGCACGATTTGGCTTACGATGAAGATCAGGAAGGTTTCAAAAAACGGCTCGATCAATTTTTGACGATTTGCGCCAAACATAAAATCAAACCGATGCTCGTTATTTTCGATTCGGTTTGGGACCCGAATCCGCGCATCGGCAAACAGCGCGAACCGCGTCCGGGCATTCACAATTCCGGCTGGGTGCAGTCGCCGGGCGCGAAAGTTCTGGAAAATACGGCGGAATACGCGCGGCTCGAAAAATACGTCAAAGATGTCGTCGGCACGTTCGCCAAAGACGAACGCGTCAGCGCGTGGGACGTTTGGAACGAACCGGACAACACGAACGGCAACGATTACGCCAGGCAGGAACCGAAAAACAAAGTCGAAATCGTTGACAAACTTCTGCCGCAGGTTTTCGCGTGGGCGCGTTCGGTAAATCCGGCGCAGCCGCTGACTTCCGGCGTTTGGAAAGGCGATTATTCGGCGGACGACAAATTAACTGCGACCGAAAAAATTCAGCTTGAACAATCGGATATTACGACGTTTCACAGCTACGATCCGGCGGACGAATTTGAAAAAAGAATCAAACAGCTTGAGCGTTATAAACGCCCTCTAATCTGCACCGAATATATGGCGCGACCGCGCGGTTCGACGTTCGTCGGCGATTTGCCGATTGGCAAAAAATACAAAGTCGGAATGATAAACTGGGGTTTCGCGCAGGGCAAATCGCAGACGAATTATCCGTGGGATTCGTGGGAACATCCATACGTCGAATATCAGCCGTGGATTTGGTTTCACGACGTTTTCCGCACCGACGGAACGCCTTATCTGCGCGAAGAAACCGATTTGATTAAACGTTTGACGAGTCAGAAAAATTAACTTTAGATGAACGCGGATAAACAAAGATATAAAAAACAATCCGATATTCGAGAAAGATTCCCGACCATTAAAAAATCTGTGTCCATCCGTGGTTATCTGTGGTTAATTTTCTTCGCTTTTGCGCTGCATATTTCAGCGCAAACCTACGAAAATCCCGTCATTCCGGGCAATTTTCCCGATCCGTCGGTGATTCGCGTCGGCGCGGATTATTACGCGACGACGACGACGGGCGGCTGGTCGCCGGAATTTCCGATTCTGCATTCGACGGATTTGATTAACTGGAAAATCGTCGGCGCGGTTTTCGACGAAAAACCGAAATGGGCAAAAAACGATTTCTGGGCGCCGGAAATCGTCGCCGACAAAGGCAGATTTTTCGTTTATTATACGGCGCGGCGCGATGAAGGGAAAGATAAAAAAGGAACTTTGTGCGTCGCCGTCGCCGTCGCCGATAAGCCAGACGGCTTTTGGCACGACAAAGGAACTCTGGTTTGTCAAAAATTAGGTTCGATTGACCCGGACTTTGCGCGCGACGAGAACGGCAAACCGTTTTTGATTTGGAAGGAAGACGGCAACGATCAACAGCAGCCGACGTGGCTTTACGCGCAGGAATTGGATGAAAGCGGAACACGGCTGATGGGGAAACCGCACCAACTTTTCCGCAACACCGCAGCGTGGGAAGGCGGCGTGATCGAAGGCGCGTATATTTTGCGGCGCGGCGAATATTTTTATCTTTTTTATTCGGGAAACGCCTGCTGCGGTCGCGCGTGCGATTACGCGCTCGGCGTGGCGCGGTCGAAAACGCTTTTGGGAAAATGGGAGAAAAACCCGAACAATCCGATTTTGCCGGCGAACGAAACGTGGCAGTGTCCGGGACACGGTTCGATTGTCGAAACGCCGGACAATCGCGCGTTTTTGCTATATCACGCTTATCAAAAAAATCCGGTCGGCTTCACTATCGGGCGCGAAGCTCTGCTCGATGAGGTCAAATTCGCCGACGGCTGGGCGACGATTAACGACGGGCGCGGCGCGTCAAAAACGGCGAATGTGCCGTTTAGAAATACGCGGCAGCAATCCGGTTTTTCGGTTTTGAATGACGAATTCGGTGAAAATTCGCTCGCGCCGATTTGGAGTCAGCCGATTTTCGACACGCAAACCGCGCGATTAAACGACGGTTTCGTTGCGCTCGCGCCGACGGAAAAACAACTGGCGATTGAAAAAATGCCGGAAATTATTTTGGCGCAGCGGACGATTTCAGGAAATTACACGGCGACGACGCGCGTTGATTTTTCACAAATCAAACCGGACGAATTCGCCGGAATAGCCGCTTACAGTTGGGGCAAATACGCCGCCGGTTTGAGTTTGGGAAACGGAAAAATCTTCGCGTGGCGGCGCGAAGACGGCAAACAAACCGAAACGGCAGGCGTTAATTTGCCGAAAAACGAAACGACGGTTTTGCTGAAAATTACAGCCGAAAACGGAACGAATTTTAATTTCACATACAGCGCGGACGGCGAAAACTGGCAGAAGATCGGCGATCAAATCAGTTTCGACACTCTCGAAGTCGTATGCGTCGCGCTCATTTACAACGGCAAAATAACGAACGCCGGAGCGCGATTTGATTGGATAAAAGTTGTGCAAAATTGACTTTATTGCGGTCTGCGAATCACACGAAAAACACGAAAAATATTTATAAAATTTAGTGCTGTTTCGTGTGATTCGCAGACCGCAATTATCGGAAATTATCAGGAATTTATAAAAATAAAATTAAACTTTAAGTTGATCAATCTGACGATTTTATTTTGAGCTTTATCATCGGCGGCGTTCGCGCAGAATATCTACGAAATGCCGACAGGCGTTGAATCGAGAATGGCGAGCGGCGAAAATCCAGGCGGCGAAAAAGGCAAAGGCGGAACGACAAACGGCGGTTGCAAAGGCGCGCCGACGGTGCCGGTTAAAGCGGGCGAATCGAGAATTTTAGCCGAAGCGAACGGCACGAGCGGCTTAATTCACCGCATCTGGATGACTTTCCCCGACCGCACGCCGCAACAGCTTCGCAGTTATAAAATCGAAATGTATTGGGACGGCGCGTCGAAATTTGCCGTCAGCGCACCCGTCGGCGATTTTTTCGGCATCGGTTGGGGCAGAAAAGTCGCTTTTGAATCCGTTTTTTTCTCCGACCCGGAAGGCAGAAGTTTTAACTGTTTTATTCAAATGCCTTTTAAAACATCAATGAAAATTGTTTTCGTCAACGAAAGTAAAGAAGATTTGGGCGAGCTTTTCTACGACGTTGATTACACTTTGGGCGACAAACAGCCCGCTGATATGCTTTATTTTCACGCGTATTATCGCCGCGAAAATCCGACGACGATTCAGAAGGATTACGAAATTCTGCCGAAAATTTCGGGCAAAGGTCGCTATCTCGGCGCGAATATCGGCGTGATCGTCAACACGAACAAATATTTCACAACCTGGCGGGGCGAAGGCGAAATCAAAATGTATCTCGACGGCGACCGCGATAATCCGACGATTGCCGGCACGGGAACGGAAGATTACATCGGCACGGCTTGGGGACAGGGGAAATTCGCCAATTTATATTCCGGCTCGCCGGTCGCCGACGAGAACGCTTTTCGCTGGTGTTTTTATCGCTATCACGTGGTTGACCCGATTTATTTTTACAAAGACTGGCGCGTTACGATGCAGCAAATCGGCTACCTCGCGCCACACAGTCGCGCTTCCGTTATTTACAACAACCGCAAATTAATCGAAGCGGGCGCGGGACATAAACCGCTCGACACGACAAAACAAGGAAGATTCGAGCGTTTGGATGATTGGTCGAGCTGCGTTTATTTTTATCTCGATAAACCGACCGACGATCTTCCACCGATTGATTCGGTCGAGAAAAGAGTCGCGGGTTTATGAAAAGATTCGTCCGCGAATCACACGCAAAAACACTAAATAAACTTGATTTATCTTCGTGTCTTTTCGCGTAATTAGTGGATAATTTGTTTGATTCAAAACGATAAAATGTTTTATACCAAAACCAAAAAGGGGAGGTTAGCTATGCAGAAGCCCGCACGAAGTAATGGCGACTTCATTACACGCTCTCACTTCGTGCGGGGTTCTGCCTCTGTTAACGTACATATTTAATTTGTATTAGTATAATCACCATTTTCCATATTTTATCTGATTTTTACAAAGAACTGAAAAATTTGTGAATGTCTTCAGCGAGCAGTTCCGGTTTTTCGAGCGCGGTAAAATATCCGCCGTGCGGTATTTGCGTCCACTGCTGAATATTGAAAAAACGCTTCGCCCATTCGCGCGGCGGCGGCAGCAGAATATCAGCCGGAAAACTCGCCAATGCGGTTTCGTTCCTTGGATCAGCGCGTAATCTCCTTCTTTTTGCTGTCACTTTTTACTATCGGCGATAAAATTCTTTTTCAACCGAAAAGCGCGTGTTTGTCAGACGCTTTTGCAAATCGTCCAAAATGTCCGGCGACATTTCGATTTTGTAGTTTTGTCGGCTCATTTTTATTTGCTGTCACTTCGGTTTCAAATTTTCAGAACTATCTTGCCGGTCGCGTGTCCGGCTTTTGAAAGTTCCTGCGCTTCTTTGACTTCGGAAAGCGGAAAAACTTTTTCAATATGCGTTTTCAGCTTTCTCTGTTCGGCAAGTTCGCTGATTTCAGTAAGCTGTGCGGTGTTTGGTGCGGCGTGAATCATTTTCGCTTCAACACCGTATTTTTTCGCCAACTCCGGCGACGGCGGTTCGACGAGCGAAACGAGAAAACCGCCTTTTTTCAAAACTTCAAACGAACGTTTCTGCGTGTCGCCGCCGATGGTGTCCAAAACGACATCAACATCTTTGACGGCATCTTCAAACTTCGTTTTTTGATAATCAATGAACTCATCCGCGCCCAAAGCTCTGACGTAATCTTCATTATCGCCCGAAGCCGTACCGATGACATACGCGCCTTTAGTTTTCGCAAGCTGCACCGCCATCGAACCGACTCCGCCGGACGCGGCGTGGATCAGAATTTTTTGCCCGCTTTGGAGTTTCGCCGTGTCAAACATCGCCTGCCACGCCGTCAGCGCGCCGAGCGGAATCGCCGCCGCATTTTCAAAATCGAGATTTTCCGGCTTACGGGCGATTGTTTGAGGCTTGGTCGCGGCGTATTCAGCATAGCCGCCGGAACCGATAATGCCGTAAACTTCATCACCTTTTATAAAATTTTCGACCTCATCGCCGACCTCTTCGATTGTTCCCGCTATTTCCGTGCCGAGAATAATCGGAAATTTCATCCCGAATTCTTCGCCTAATCCGTCGCGGATTTTCCAGTCAACCGGATTGACCGCCGCGACTTTGATCTTTATCAAAACCTCGTCCACTTTCGGCTGCGGGCGTTCCGTTTCCGTAAAATTTAGAACGCTCGCATCGCCGTATTCTTCAATTTTCACCGCTTTCATAGTTTGATGTTCTCCCTTATAATTTTAGACTTTTTTAACTTATAACTTACTCAATCAAAATTTGTCATCGCGTAAGCCGCGTATATTTATCAGCCGCGCCGCGTTGAAATCAGCACAATTTAATGCGCGCCTTCGCCGCCCGCGCTCGGCTGATTGCGCTTCATCAGCAGGACGAGCGGCAGCGCGAGCAGACAAGCGATGCCGAGCAGCCAGAAGCAGTCGAGGTATGAGAGGGTGGCGGCGGATTGCTGAAGCTGGTTGTAAAACGTGCCGAGCGCGCCGTTGTCATCCGCCGTCGGCATTGCGGATTGGATATTGTCGAGCGCGGATTGGGTTCTCGAACCGTAATAGGAAACGCTTTCGATCAGCCGCGACTGGTGAAACTGTTCGCGGCGGGCGAGCATCGTCGTCACGAACGAGATGCCGAAACTGCCGCCGAGATTGCGCGAAACGTTCAGGAGTGCCGAAGCGTCGCTGCTTTTACCGGGCGGAAGTTTGGTGTAGGCGGCGGTGTTGATCGGCAAGAACAAAAAAGCGAGTCCAACCGCTTGATAGACACGCGCCCACGCCGCGTTCGAAAAGGAAATTTCGGCGTTGAGGTGCGCCAGATGAAACAGCGAAAATGCCGAAATGAGAAAGCCGAACCCGATCAGCCAACACGCGTCAATTCTGGAGAGCAGGACGCCGACCACCGGCATCAGAGCCATAATGACGAATCCGCCCGGCATAATCACAAGTCCGGCATCGGTCGCCGTGTAGCCGAGAATGAACTGCACAAACTGCGGCAGCAAAACGATGACGCCGAAAAGCGCGAAGCCGAGCGCGAAGATGAGAATGTTCGACATCAAAAAGTTGCGGTCTTCTAGCAGCGGCAGGTCAACAATCGGCTCTTTCTGCTGAAACTCCCAGATAACCAAAGTAACGAGCGCGACCACCGAAATACCCGTTAGAAGAGTGATAAACGATGAATCGAACCAATCATCACGCTGCCCTTTATCGAGAAGGACCTGCAAAAACGCCAGTCCGAGCGCGATCAGCCCGAAGCCGACATAATCAACCCGCAAGCCTTCGCGCCAGCGTCGTTTGGTTTCCGCGATGAGATAGGGCGGGTCTTCGATCATAATTCCCGTGAGAATCAGCGACGTAATGCCGATGGGAATATTGATAAAGAAAATCCAACGCCAACTGTAACTCTCCGTCAGCCAGCCGCCCAAAGTCGGACCGATGGCGGGCGCGACGACGATGCCGACCCCGTAAACCGCCGAAGACATCGCCCCGCAGCGACGGCGGAAAAGTGTCGGTCAGAATCGCCTGTTCGGACGGCGCGAGTCCGCCGCCGCCCATTCCCTGCAATACGCGAAAGAAAATCAGCCAGCCGAGCGACGGCGCAAGCCCGTACAAAAAAGAACTTGCCGCAAACAGCGCGACGCACGACATATAAAAACGCTTGCGTCCGATGACCGTTGAAACCCAGCCGCTGATCGGAAGAATGATGGCGTTGAAAACCAGATATGAGGTCAGCACCCACGTTGATTCGTCCTGTCCGGCGCAGAGACTTCCGGCGATGTGCGGCAGCGCGACGTTGGCGATGGAAGTGTCCAAAACTTCCATAAACGTCGCCATCGTCACGACGACCGCGATCAGCCACGGATTATATTTTGGCTTCCAGCTTGCCTTTCCTTTACTGCTGCCGCTCATTGCTGATTTAGTTGCCGGTCGTGCATCGGGGCGCGCAGACGCGCGACCGCATCTTTGTAATGCGCGATAAAATCTCCCGCGATTTGTTCGCGCGTGATACTCCCCAAGTCACGCCCCGCCGTCCAGCCCAACAGCGGCTCAAGGGTCTTGGTGCGCGGCGATTCGCCGGATGATTTGTCATCATCGGAATTTTCGTCGTCGTTTTGATTATCGTCATCGAGGAACGTCCGCAAATCAGAACGCCAGTCATTCTCGCGCGTTCCGCCGGAATTTTCAGCTTTTTCTCCGCCCGTTTCTCCGGTTGATTCTTTTTTTAATTCTTCTTCTTTCCGCATTATTCCTCACTTTCCGCCGGAACCGCCAGAACTGGCACCGGAACCGCCTGAACCCTGAACCGCCGCCGCCGCTCGTGCCTTCCATCGAGCCGCCGCCCGTGCCGTAACCGTAATGAATCGCGCTTGGGTCGGGCGCGGCACCCACGTCAACGTCGGGAACAACCGACATTCCGGGCGCGAGCAGATGTGCGTCGGGCGGCTCGTCAAAGAGAATTTTGACGGGAATGCGCTGCACGACTTTGACGTAATTGCCGGTTGCGTTCTGCGGCGGCAGCGGACTAAAACGCGATCCCGTGCCGTATTCCGCCGTGTCCGCCTGTTTACTGCTGACGCGGACGCGTTCGGGCGCAGCGTTCGCTTCGGCGAGGCGACCCTGCGCTTCGTCAACCTGGGCGCGGGCGGCATCCGTCTGGGCGAGCGATTGATCGTATTCGCGCGGCGGTCTCTCCGGCGGCGTTTGCCTGGGCGATTTGCGCGAGATTCGCCTGCGTGCGTTTTCGGGCGGCATCGAGCTGCACGACGGAAGTTCGCGCGGCGGCGACCGCCTGATCGAGCCGCTGCCGCGAAACGGCATCGTTCGCGTAGAGAGTTTGGTAACGGACGACATCGCGCTCGTCGCGTTCGGCTTGCGCCACCGCCGCCCGCTCGTCAGCCTGCGTCTGCTCGAAATTCGCCTGCGCCGACCGCGTGTCTGCCGCCGTCTGCGCGATATTGCCCTGCCGCGCCTGCGCCGCGCGCCGCCGCGACCTTCTGCGCCCGCGCCGTATCCACGCCCGCCGTCGTTTGCGCGACATTCGCGTAAGCAGTCGTGCGCGTTAAATCAACATTCGCCAGAGTTTGATCGCGGCGCGTCTCCGCCGCCTGAAGTGCCGCCCGCGCCTGTCCCAAATGCGCCGCGTAATCACGCGCGTCGAGTTCGGCGATGAGATCGTCGGCTTTAACCAACTGGTTATCGGCGACGTAAACCTTCAACACTGTTTCCGCCGCCTGCGGGCTGACCTGCACTATGCTCGATTCGATAAAAGCGTCGTCGGTCGTCTTGTGCGCCCGCGCGTGCAGGTAGAAATACAAACCGACGAGTGCCGCGGCGATCAGCAGGCATACTGCCGTAATCAAAAACCACGTCCGGCGATAAAACGGTTTCCGTGTCGTTAGGTCCGGCGCGTCCTTCGCGTTGTGTTCGACGCGCGTCTGATGTTTGTCGCGCCGTGTGCGGTCGGGCGCGTCCGACGGATCGGCAAAACGCGCGGGGCTGTTTCCGCGTCCGTTGAGAGTGTCTTTCCCACAAGTCCGACCGGGCTTTGACTGTTTCGACGGTCACTGAACTGCCCTTGATTTGTTCTCACTTCATCTGCCATAGCTCATATTTTCCGGCGATGTCGCGCCGCTTAAAATCTGAAATCCGCTGCTTTTCCGGTTGCCGCCGCGAGATTCAGCCGCGCCGCGATGTGTTGCGCGTGTGCCTGCACCTGCAAGCTGCGGGCGTTGGCGAGCGCGGCTTGCGCGCTGACGATCTCCGTATTGCCGGCGACACCTGCCGAGAAACGCATTCGCGCCAAATTGAGTTCGCGCGTCGCCAGCCTGAACTGCTCGTCGCTGGCGCGCACCTGTTCCGCCGCCGTCCGCAGACTGATGAGCGCGAGACGCACTTCTTCTTCGATCTGCCCGCGCGTGTTGCTGAGTTCCAATTGGGCTTGCCGGGATTGAATCGCCGCCTGATCGGCGCGCGCGCGGGTCAGTCCGCCGTCGTAAATCGGCACGTTGAAGACGCACGCCGTAAATGCGTGTCGGGCGATCATATTTGAAGGGAGTCGCGCCGCTTTCGCCATAATCGCCGTTGGCTTGAAGAGACGGATATTGACCGGCAACCCGCGCCTTGCGGTTTTGTTCGCGCTGGCGCAGAGTTTCTTCCGCGATACGAATTTCGGGGCGGACGGCGATGGCGGCAGTCACGAGAGTGTCAGAGGTCGGCAGCGGGTCTTCAATAAAGCGCAACGGTTCGGTCAGCGTCAATTTGCTTTCCGGCGGCAGACCGACGACGCGCTGCAAGTCGAGCCGCGACTGAGCGGCGGCGGTTTCCGCTTCAAGCAAGCGCAGACTGCGAGCAGCGAGTTCCGGCGCGCACCACGTCAATTCCCGTCGCTAACCCGCGTCGCGCTGTTCGCGGGCGAGTGTCTGCAGCGTCATTGCGAGATCGAGATCGGCGCGTCCCGATTCGACATCGCGCTCGGCGCGCAGGACGTTCAAATAAAAAAGCGTGACGAAAACCGCGACCTGTTCGCGCGACAGTTCTCTGCCGAACTCGGCGACGGGAACATTTGTTTTGCTGCTGCGGTAATCACGGATGGCGGCGAGATCGAAGACGCTCTGCGCGGCGTAGAGACGCGCGTCTAAAGTGTTGAACGGTCCGACGAACGAAGGAATCAGCGGTGCTGCTCCGCCCGTCATACTGCCCGTCATTTGGCTGCTGTCGCCGGATGCGATGCCCTGAGCGCGCAGATTTAAAGTGCGGTTTTGTTGAAACGCCGTGCCGTAAAGATTGGACAGCAGTGCCGCTCGCTGCTGGCGCGAAAGGCTTTGCGCTTCGGCGACACGCTCTTCGGCAAGCAGTGTCGAAAGATTGTTTTCAATGACGATACGAATGGCATCGGCAAGCGAAAGCGTCGCCGGAGCCTGCGCGATAGTGTGTGCCGCGCCCGTCGCCGGAACCTGCGTGTTCGGCAGCGGCAGCCCGCCCTGTCCGATAGGGGCGCGCGGCGTGGTCGTTCCGGCAGGCTCGCCGATGGTTCCCGTGCCGCGTTGCGGAACCGGCGGCGGCGGTGAAGCCTGCGGCAGCGGATGGTTTAAGTGAGTTCTCTTAATCGTTCTGGTCAGAACCATCGGCGGCAGCGAATGGTTCTGACCAGAACGTCAATCATCAAACCGCACGAAGGCGCAAAGCGCGTGAACAAGAATGCAAAACGTGTGCGGCGTTTCGCGCCAAGGCTTTCGCGCGGTCTTTCGCCTCTGAATCCTAAACCTCACGCCTATCTCAAATCGGCTCTGAATTTCATCAATTTCAATTTGATAGAATCAAGTTCTTTCAGGATTTGTTCGCTCGTTTCATCGTTAATGAGTGAGGAATCAACTTCACGCATCAGATAAACCAGCCCTTTGATTTCTTCCCACAGCAGATGTTCGGTGTCGAATTCATCGAATTCCAGCATTTTATCAACGTCGGCATCAATCAATGCCACGTTCGCCGCCACGTTCGCCGCCTGTTTTTTCGGTGTTAGATTTAGTTTTTCGGCAACCCTTTTTTTTAACTCAATTTGCGTCCCCTGCCGTTTGAGATGGCGATTGATTATCTCCTGACGGATTTCCGAGGGGCGGCGTTTGACCGATTCTCCGAGCGATGCGCGGCGGATTCCTGCAAGAATGCGCGCTTCTTCGAGGTTAATTTTATGAACGTCAAGAGCTTTTTGCACATCGGGCGGATAATTTAAGATCGGCAGATAAGTCGAAATGAATCTCAGCAATGAAATGCGCCCGGCTGTTTCATTCTGCAAAACGGCTTTGATTTTCAAGGATGCGTTAAAAAGAAATGTGTCCTCAAAGGCGGCGCGGCGACCGGATTTTGATTCTTTCGCCGGATGCCGTTCATAATATTGAATGGCATAAAGCAATTTGCGAAAATCGCCATCCGAAACTCCTTTCGGGTAAACGGCGGTTTTCATCTGTTCGAAAAGCGCGGCGAAATTTTCCCGCGTTTGGTACGGGTCGAGATTTCTTCGGTATCTTCTCATAACTCAGTGTGGAACGACAGATTCGACTAATAAATTTAAGATTAAAAGCAAGATTTCAAGAATTTTAGCAAAAAGCGGGACAAATTACTATGTAAAGTAGTAAAACACTTGAATACAACTATAAGCGCACACAAATGCGTCCCTTTTGTAACCTTGCGGAAATATGCTGATTTCGCTAAAATTGAGCTTTATTTGCCGTAAAATTTATCAAATTAAGCGAAAATCGAATGAAAAATTCCGAAACCTTAACGACCATCAGACCCGCCGCGCTGTTGCAGATTTCTATCGAAAGATGGACGCAGGCGACGACCGATCAAACTCTGACGAGGGCAAAGGACATCAACCGCGATAAAACTCGCGCCGTCCGCTCGTTTTTTGACCTCGCGCGGAAGCCGCCGGATCAAATCAATTCCGGGAATGTTCTGGAATGGCAGCGGCATTTGAAAGAGCGTGATTTATCCGAGCGTTATATCTACGCCAGTCTCTCGCATTTGTCGGCTTACTTTGAATGGCTCAGGAAAACCGAACTCGCCCCGTTTTTGCCGGTCAATCCGGTGCAGTCGGCGATGCCGAAGCCGCCGAAGAAATATAATTCGCCGAGAGCGAAATCCCTGACTGATGAGGAGTTGACTAAACTTTGGCTTTTTGTGGAAAAGCAGGCGGAAGATGACGAAAATATAATTGCCGTGCGTGATTACGCCATCTTCCGTTTTTTCACAGCGACCGGAATGCGGCGTGAAGAAGTCATTAATCTCGGAACTGAAGATATTAGAATCGAGGATAATCAGATACTGATTCACACGCGCGTCAAAGGCGGCAATTATGAATGGCGAACGATCAACGATGAGGAAGTTAAAGCTGCGTTAGAGCGGTATCTGCGACTGACCAAACGCAAAACAACCCTCGGTCAGAAGGGACGCGCGCTGTGGGTTCGCTTTGACCGCGCGGCTGAAACTGCCGCCATCGACCATCGCATAGACAATCCGCTCGGCGATGAACCGCGCCTTTCGTCACACAGCTTTGACCGGCAGATCAAGAAATATGCGACCGCTGCCGGCATCGGACATTTTCATATTCATCAGTTCCGCCACACGTTCGCCCGCATCGTCGCCGAAGAATCCGGCAGCATCATCGAGGCGCAGGAAGCACTCGGACACAAAGACATCCAGACGACGCAGGTTTATATAAATCGCATCAAATTTAAAAAAGACAAACACAGCAAAATTTTAAGAAACAGAATTAAACAATACGACTAAACCGGTATCTTCGGACAGAGTTAAGAAAAGATAACCGCGTAGTTTCTTTATAATGAACCTTTAAAAACTGGTTCATCCGCAGATTTGATACTGCTGGCGAATTCATTGCAACAGTTTTGAAACGGGCATATAATTTTCATAAATCAAGAATTCAAGGAGGATTACTGTGATGTCTCTTCGTCCGCAAAATATTCCGCCCGTGCCGGAAGAAACCGCTCGCATTGCCCGTGCCGCTTTTCCCAAAGGTAATCTGTATAGGCAGATTCGCGCGCGAAATCGGTATTTTGTTGACCGATGCCGATTTCTCAGATTTGTTTCCCAATCGCGGGAAAGCGGCTTATCCTCCGTGGCGATTGGCTTTGATTACCATTTTCCAATTTATTGAGAATTTGTCCGACCGTGAAGCGAGCGACGCGGAAGACCCAATGCCTTGACCAGCTCAGTTGCCATCGTCAGTTCGTACGCGTCGATATCCGAGCCGTCCGCCGTATTGACGCAGTTGACAAGATCAATAGGGTGCGTTCGTCCGGTTTGGTCATTAGTCAGCCCAAAAGAGTTTCCGCTGTCAATCGCCGGACTGCGGGGTTGTAACGCGTGCGTCAGTGTCACGCCGCCGTTGACGGCGAGCGGCGACGAGAACAGATTGATCGGCAATGGACTCGTCCCGGCTTGATTGCCCATTTGATTGAAAGCGACGCTGCCCGGATTGCCGATCAGATTGTATAACCGAGTTATTTACGGCTGAACGCTACTTATCGGTCTTTGCGAATCATTAATTGAGCTGGCAACCGCGACCCAGGTGACTGCGGAACCGGCGGCAAGCCCGATTATTTCCCACATCCCGAATCCGAATAAACCATTCGAGGCATTTGAGGCAGCGGATGTGGCAGGCAATAACGTCCCCGCACCTATGTTTCCATCAGTCCCGACGCTTGAAATTTCCAGCGACGAATCGGTCATTAAAACTTTTCCATTCATATCGGTCATTTTGCCCTTCACATTTTTATAGGTTGTCAAAACCGCCTTTCCGCTTGGTATCTGTACATCAATATATTGATCCGAAAACACCAATTTGACGGTAGTTCCTGCGTCCAGTTCTACTTTCCCAAGTTGATATATTGTTATCATTGCTCCGGAGCTATTGCCCGTCTTGATTTCCGCGCCGGATAGAATCGTCATCCCGTCCTGAGCAATATTTCCGTTCACTCTAATTGATTGAATATCAGGAGCGTTGAGAATTCCCGTGAATAACACTTTCGGTTCTGATGTGTCGGACGGCGCGTTCGCGTCGGCTTTAATAGCAAAAACATACGAGTTTGACAGACAAAGAAAAAGAAAAAGCGTCGTTGTTTGAAACAGCGTTTTATATTTAAAAGACATTGTATTTCTCCTTTGAAATAATTTACTTGGACTAAAAAAATGGTTAATAAGCATTCGGATCTCCCTTAAAAAGCAGAGATGTGGCTGTCAAAAGAATTATTTTGAGATCGAGTCCAATCGACCAATTTTTGATATACCACAAATCGTGTTCGATTCGTTTTTGCATCAAGCTGGGCTTTTCGGTCGCTCCGCGAAAGCCGTTAATCTGCGCCCATCCGGTAATTCCGGGCTTGGTTACGAACCGGACGTTATAACGTTCGATAGATTTTTCATACATTTCGTCGTGTTCGACCATATGCGGTCGCGGTCCGACGAGACTCATATTTCCGGCTAAGACATTTAAAAATTGCGGAAATTCATCAATACTCGTATTTCTGAGTGTTCGCCCGACGCTGGTTACGCGCGGGTCTTGTCTCTTTGCCTGTTGTATTTCGCCGGCTTTATCGCCCATCGTCATCGTCCTGAATTTGTAACAAAAAAACGGTTCCTGTTTGTGTCCTTTGCGTAATTGCTTAAAGAAAATCGGACCTTTGTTGCTCAGCCAAATCGCGGGAGCGACGATTAAAAAAAAAAAAGGAAAAACGGTTGTGAGAAAAAAGACCGAAACGCCGATGTCCAAAATCCGCTTGGCAATCTGGTAAGATTTGATGGCGAGTTTTGAATGATAAATCGAAGTAACCGGCACGCCCATCCAAAGTTCCGTCCGGCAGGTTTGCTCGGATAGAAATTGAAAATAAGGCGGCAAAACGCTGACCGTCGCGTGATATTTCCCGGCAATTTTCATAATCAGGTCAATCGTCTCGACAGGTAATAAAGAACTGGAAATGATCACTTCGTCAATCGAATCCCGATACAGAATTTCCTCAATGTCGCTGATTTTCCCCAGACACGGTTCAGACTGATTCGCCTGTTGTTTGTTGTCGCTCAGGAAACCGACGCATTTGTAAAAACCTTGTCTGTCATTTACATACTTGAAGATTGCACGGTCAGGATTGTCGCCGATTAAAAGAACTTTTCGCTCCAGATTTTTCGGCAGCAGATACTTTTCCAAAATTCCGGCTAAATTGCCGTATTTCGATAAAATCGTGAAGACGAAAAGTGCCGCCAGGAAGTATAAATGAAACAGTCTCGAATACTCATAACCTTGATAAAAGACAATCAAAGCCATATAGCTAATCAGAAAAAGCGCGTAATTTCGATAATCTCTCTCGACACGTCTTGTCGGAAGCAGATTAATGATAACGGTCAATAGATTCGCCGTAATAAAAAGCAGTTTGTAATCGGCTTGATAGTTGATTTCTCTTAAATAAAAAATATTATCAAAAGAGATTTGGTATGCTGCAAAAAACGCGCAGTTCAGCCCGAGCAGACGGACAAATAATTTAAATGCGATATTCCGATTCTCCGAACTGGTTTGCATAAAGTTTCCAATTTTAGAAAAATTCCTGAATTATTAAAAAAATTGAACTCGAAAGTTTGAGCAGAAGAAAATTTCAAGCCTTGTGAAATTTTCGAGTTTAGAAAGCGAATTGCCAAGCAGAAGACCTCGCCCGACAATGATATGCAAGTTTAATGCCAAACAATCCTTTGACCGGTAATACTTTTAATATCAATAGTTTAAATAATTTTGAACAACGTAAGCCATAGTTGTAAAAAGTAATTTAGCACTTCGTTCTTGCGGAAAATACGGACATTGTAGGGAGAAAACGACGAGTTGATTTTTAACCGCATTTATTTGAAGAGAGAATTATCTTTTCATTGCAAATTTTTCCTTCATTATAAGATAGACAAATGCGGAATTAGTTATTAAGTATCGCTTCCACAATCGTCCGGGTTCCTGCATCACTCGGTAAAACCATTCGAGACCGGATTTCTGCATCCAGACGGGCGCGCGCTTTGTTTTTCCTGAAATCACGTCGAACGAGCCGCCGACGCCCATTATGAACGGCACGCGAATAATGTCTTTATATTTATTCAGAAATATTTCTTTTTTCGGTGAAGTCATCGCCACGAAAAGTATCTGCGCGCCGCTGTCTGCAATCTGTCGGGCGATTTCCGCTTCATCTTCTTTTTGGAAATAGCCGTTCCGGTAACCCGCAATAAACTGCGCGCCGTATTTTTTTTCATAAATATCAACAACCGTCCGAACGACTTCTTCTTTGGCTCCGAGCAGAAATATTTTGTATTTCTGCTGGTCTGCCAAATCAACTACATAATCCATCAAATCAATACCGGCGACGCGTTCCGTCAGCGGCGTACCTAAAAACTTGGAAGCCCAAACGAGACTTTGCCCGTCAGCGTTAATAATGTCACAATTAATTACCGATTCGCGCAACTGCTTGTCTTTTCGCATATTTATTAACTTAGCGGCATTGACGACGACGTGATGGATTTGCGTGTTGGTTCTGATGGAATCAAATATTTTTAGAAGAGTGTTGTTCATATCCATTACATCAACCGGACAATTTAAGAGTTGAATTCTTTTCATAATTTCCTTTAATTTGTTGAAACGATTGGTTTTATAACCGGAAAGATATTGAGATTTGACTGAAACGTAACTGAAGAGATTTCTCTAAAAATTACAAGACAAGATTTGAAGTTTCGGTAACGAGAGTTAATTTTTTCACCGCCTGAAAAACGGTTAGTTTCGCCAGCCGCGGTTTTAAACACGGTTATCTTTTGCCGGCAACAGTTGATAAGCAATGTTTGTGCCAGAGGTTTTAATGACATCTAAACACTTTGTCTTTAGTAACTTAATGGGTCAGGTCAGGTTAAAATGAAGACTGGAAACATTGATGTAAATAATGATTTGTAGGGAAATTTTCAGCAGTTGGGGAAAAACTCACATACGAAATAGATGCCCGAAAAAATATTTGCGTTTTTAAATCAGTTGTGCCGGTGTTCCGGCGGCTATCGAATATGACAAATTAAATTAAGCAGAATTTTTAATCTTTCAGAAAATCAATATTTTGGTTTTGCCCGGCTGCTGTCGTCTCTTTCCCAGTGATCGAAGCCTTTGGTTTTCAGTTGTTGCTTGGCGCGAATTCTAGTGAGAAAATTGATGCCGAGATAGACAAACGCTTTGTGCCACGATTTAAGTTCGCCGGCTAATTCCGTCAAAGCTGCGCCGTATGCTTTGGTTTCGTTGTCGAGCAGTTCCGGGAAACGTGATTCAAATTCGTATCCGCCGAGACGACTGCGGGTTTTAATTTTAATCAGTCCTTTCAAATTGGTTGGCGCGCTGATTATCGAAAACGCATCGCTCACGCCGATTCGCTGATTTTCACGAAAAAGCGCGCGAACGAAGCGGTCGTCGGCGATGATGTTCGGGAATTCGGTGAAAAAGTTTCTTCCCTTTTCAGACAGCGCGTAAACACCCGCGCCGATCATTCCGGCGCGGCAGTATGGAAGATTGCACCAAACGTCGTAATAACTTCGCACCAACCAGGACGAACCGCTCAAATTCATCTGCATTCTCGGAGCCGCCGCCAGCGCGTTTTTTTGCTCCATTTCCGAAACTACTTTCCAAACATCGCCGATGCTGATTCTAACGTCGGCATCGAGATAAAAGCGCGGGAAATACGAAGCCGCTTGGTCGCCGAGATTCAGAGCATTGACTTTGGAAGCCGTTTCGGTTTCAATACAGCGCACGGCATCTCCGAATGAGCGAACAATATCCGCCGTCTCATCGCGGCAGCCGTTGCAGACGACGATAATTTCAGGCGCAATCGTTTCCGAAGGCTGAAGCAGATTTTGCAAGCAATCTGCGATGACAAACTTTTCGTTGTGTGCCGGAATAATGATTGAGATTCGTCGCTGTGTCATATTATTTTCTGACGGCAATCAGAGATTTCGGCATTAATAGAAATTTTTCGGTAAAATGGCTGGCATCTTTGAACAATTCCGCAAACATACTTTTGTTTAGCAACTGCGCGCTGTCAATCGTCTTGACGGCGGAATCTACCGAATCCTGCCTGCCCCAGTTTCCGACGTTTGATTTTTGAATAAGAAAAACGCGCATCTGACGCGGAAGCCAGTGAAAAAATGGTGTCATACAATGCGGCTCGACGGGAAACCAGAAATTCGGAGTCTGCACGAAATATGCCGGAGCGATTCTCGAAACTTCGCGGGCAAATTTGGTCATTCCTTCCCAATCGCCGACGTGTTCAATTACCGAGTTCGAGTGCGCGATGTGAAAGGCGTTGTCGTCAATAAAAGATAAGTCGCGGCAGTCGCCTTCAACGTATTTGAATCGCTCGTCGGCGATTGGCGTGACGCTTCCCGGAAGATTAACGAGCGTTATATGAACATTGTATTTCGATAAAATATCGCCGGAAATAATGTTCCAGTAAGTGTGCGTTCCGCCCATATCAACGATGTTCACGCAGCCGTGTTTTTCGTAAACATCAGCCAGAATTGATAAAAGCGGCTCGATTCTTTCAACCCGAAATTTCGAGCCGACCGAATTCGGATTTTCATAAACAACGAGTTTTTTCAATAGTTTCCTCAAAAACATAATTTTCTTTCCTTTCCAAAACTGCTGAATTGGCGTGTTTTTTTTGGCTTACAAACCGGTTAAGCTATCCATTCGTTTCGACGCTGCCAAAGCTCGCGCCAGACATCCGAGTTTTTTCTAAAATTTCTCTTAAATAACCCCAGAGTTTTTGACACCAGCATTCTGTTTAACGGATACATTCGGAAAATCATTTTTCCCGCTATGTAGGTTTTTGTTGACCAGTGATGTTTCATCAGCAGGCGTTTGGCTTTCAGGAGTTTGACCATTTTGTCGGCGTGAATTTTTTCAGACGCGCCGCCGTAATGGATGATTGTCGCCTCCGGCGTGACCAACGGTCTTGCGCCCATTTTATGCGCGCGCAAACATAAATCCGCTTCTTCGCCATACATAAAAAATTCAGGTAAAAAGCCGTTTAATTTTTCCCATAACTCCCTCTTCAGCAAAAAGAAACAGCCGGAAACAATATCAACCTGCCGCGCCGTTGACCTGTCCCAACCGCCGTAGGAGCCGGTGTTGAACACGGAACTGTTCGGGAAAAAACTGGTCAGCATAAAACTCCGGCAAAAAATCTCCCACAATCCGGGTTTCCTCCAGCACGATGCCGGATTTAAGGTTTTGTCCGCGAATAAAGTGCGTCCGCCCCAGATTCCGGCGGCGGGATTTTCTTCGGCGAATCCGATGAGTTTCTGAATTGCTCCATCAAGCACGATGGTGTCGGGATTGATTAATAGAAGATATTCGCCCGCCGCTTCTCTGGCTGCCAGATTGTTGCCGCCTGCAAATCCGAGATTCTCTTTGAGCGCGAGCAGTTTGACCTGCGGAAAACGGCGGGCGATTTCTTCCGCCGAACAATCTTTGGAATCGTTATCCAAAACGATTACTTCAAACGAAAGATCGCTTGTCTGTTCAAAAATTGAATTCAGGCAAGCCACGGTCATTTCCTTCGTGTTGTAGCTGACGACGATGATTGATAAATCGGTCATTGACTGCTCCTTTCCAACAAATCGTTCAGATTATTCGACATCAAAGCTCCGGCGTTCTTTTTAACTTTTTCGATTGACCAGTTCCACCACTCGATTTTGTTCAGATGAGCGATGGTTTCTTCATCGAACCGCTGTCTGATAACTCTGGCGGGATTGCCGACAGCGATTGCATAATCGGGAATGTTTTTGGCGACGACCGCCTGCGCGCCGATAACGGCTCCGTTTCCGATTGTCACGCCCGACAAGATTGTCGCGCCGAATCCGATCCAGACATCGTTGCCGATTTTTACGCCGCCCTTTGAAAGTCGGTGGTCGTCTCTTGTAACATCCAATCCGTCTATGAAATCCGGGAATGAATAAGTACTCAGCCAGTCGTAGCGGTGTTCGCCACCGAGCAGAATTTTCACGTCCTGCGCGATTGAGCAATACTTGCCGATTGATAATTCCGCGCCTTCGTCGCCCCATTCAAGCACTTTCGGACAACCGAAAGTCTGTTCGCCAATATCGAATCGGGAAAAGTAGCGATTTTTCGATAACAGGCGTGGCGGCTTCATCAGATACAGCTTTTTAACTATTTTTTTAAGCATATTCGTATCCATACCTCGGCTTTTCGGTCATATCAATCAGTGCCGCGCCGATCCCGAGCAGAAAATAAAAATAGACGTGATTGGAACCGAAGAAATCAACCGTACAGCCGACGATTGAAAGTGAAATTATTGAAATCAGCCAACCCTGACACGCCATTTGATAATCTTTCGACCGATTGACTTTCATTTTTCCGGCTGTTTTGAACATAACCAGCAAAACGCACAGTGCCAGAAATATAATCGCCGGAATTCCAAACTGCATCGCAATTTTCAGCCAAAAATTATCAATCGTGTCGCTAATCATCCAGATGGGACGCACCCAATCATTTTTCCCAATCCCGAAAAACGGGTGATTAACAACTTCAGCGGAACCGTATTCCCAGATTAAGCGGCGATAATATGACGTTTGCGCGTCGAGCGTGATTTTGCTCAAAATTACACTGAGCGGCGAATTTGTTGACCAAAACATTAAAAATACATAAAGGCTGGCAAAAGTTGCGGCAATTAGTTTCCATCTCCATTTGAAGCCGCCCGCCAGACGATTCCAGGCGATGGCGAAAAACTGTAAAATTAAGAGAAGAATTGGAGCCGAAGAAAGGGTTGTCAACGTCACGGCGGTCAATATCGCCGTTTTTTGGAATCCACCAAATTTGCCGCGCCTGCCGAAGAGATACCACACCAAACCCAATAGAGAAGAACTGAATACGCCGAGCAAAATCGGGTGATTAAACGGACCGGCAGCGCGCGTAAATCCTAATCTGACTTCATAAGACAGCGGATATTGAAATCCGGTCAGCGACCCGAAAAAATCGTGTATAAAATGCTTTCCGATGATAGATTCCGCGACCACGAAAGGAAGAATTATGGTAAGAATCAACAATGCTAATTTAATGGACGCGGTGAGTTTTTCTAAATCGGTAATATAAACGCGGGCGATAAAATAGCCGGTTAAAATTTCCAGTCCGAGTACGCCGCCGCCTTCAATCGCCTTTGCCGCGCCGTGATTATAGGCGTAAGAAACGATAATCCAGAGAACGAACGCGAACAGCAGATAATCGAAAATCTTAAAATTGCCGTGTTTAACTAGCTTATTGATTAAAGGGAAAGCCGAAAATAACAGAACGACGCGCGCGGGCGTGATTAACAATTCACCGGCGTAAAAAGAAAGCTCGACGGGCAAAACAAGCGAAATCAGCAGCAGCGTGATTGGCAGCGGCAGATTAGTAATTGAATCATTTGATTTGGTCATTTTATTCATATCTACCTGTTTCGCGTCGCTTCCGGGGGCGATTGTTTCAAACGGTTCGAGCCTGCCGGACGAAAAAAAACATTCTGTGACGGAGCGTAAAAGTCATATACAAGAGAATTATTCTTTCTCGAAGCCTAATTTAACCGAGCATAATCTGGGGTTATCGTTAAAAGATACCGGAACTTTATTCATCCACTGAAGACGTTTTTGTTTCAGGTTGCGAAGATGATAATGAACCGTTGTTTTATTGAGCGGCATTACCGTCGTATAAATCCTGGGTTCGTTTCGCCACTTATTCCGCATATATTTATATGCTTTGAGGTAGTCACTGCCCAGAATAGGTTTGGGTTTGTCATTGTGTATGCAGGGCGCGTTGATGACATATGATTTGAGTCCGAGTTTTATTCCGCTCTGCACGATGTCTGTGCCGTATAAATGATAGCCCGGAAGGTTTTCATCGAATTTAAATCCGTGCCGGGTGTTAACGATCAACACCAATTCATCCAAAGACTGAACTTCGATTGGAGACTCAAAACTCTCTCCGAGCAACCGGTTAATGGATGATGACCAGACGTGTCCCGCAATCTTTGCATCTTTGCCGACACCGATACAGCCGAGCGTTAACCATTCGATGCCGCTGTTATTTATTCTCTCTATATAACTCAGAACCTGATCAGCCCAGCCCGCCGGGAAATAAACATCCTGGTGAGCTAAGACGACATATTCATTCTTAAGTTTTTCGAGCAGAACGTTGTAAGTCGCGGCGGCGGAAATCATTCCCTTTTCGACGGCAGCCGAATATTTGTTGTTCGCTATATCCGGCGATGCCAAAAAGTCGCGGGTCAAGACGGCAGTATCGTTGCAGGCAACCGCGAACGCTATTGTTTCAATGTTCACAATTTTCAACTCCTTAAGTTTTCGTTGCCTGGAGAACACATTCTTCGCCGGAACTTTTGTCGAAAACATTGATCAAAGAAAACAAAATCTGGTAATAAGCCGACATCAGCCTGACGATGATTTTCTGACCGCGATTTCTTCCGCCCGACTTTTTGTCATAAGCGATTCTCAAACTTCCGTAAGCTATCGTCTCGGCGTTAACGGCTGTCGTTCGGGTTTTAAATAAATTAAATCCCGCTTTGACGGCACCAGCGTTTAACGAAGAAATATTGAATATGTGAATATGTCGCGGAGGCTCCAACCCTCGCCAGCATTCCTTGAAATACTTGAGTCCTGAGCTTTCATTGTTCGGCGTAACGACCGTCAGAACGCCGCCCGGCTTAAGTAACCGATAACATTTCGACATCAATAAAAGAGGTTCGTGAACGTGTTCGATAACGTGGTTCAGAACGATGGCATCAAAAGAATTGTCTTCGTAGCCTAAATCTTCAAGCTCGCCGAGCCGGATTTCTATGCCGAAGCGTTTAAAAGCATTTTTTACGCACGTCGGGTCAACTTCCTGACCGTAAACAGACCAGCCCATATTTTGAAACATCGCCAAACGCTCGCCGTTGCCGCAGCCGACTTCGAGTAATTTGCCCGGCGGAGTGTCCGCGAGATACATTTTGTATAATTTTTTTCTCGACTGCTTCAGCAAAGATACGGCAGTCAAAAAATCATAGGACATTCTTATTGTTTGAGCGGCAAGATTCCTGACGGCATTTTTCGGTGCGGCACTTTTATCGTGCGTGTAATAAACTTCATACGCTTTATGAATATCTTCTTCGAGCGGCGCGGGATTGATCCAGACGAGACCACATTCCGGCTGGCGGCATCTGGACAAACTCCATTCGCCTTTGACAAGAAAAAGATAGTCCTGCAAACCTTCGCAGGTAATCTCTCCTTCCGAGCCGCAAAGATGGCAATACGGGTTTTCTTTAGTTCGAATCATACGCGCTTCTCCCGCTAAAAATAAATTTACTTGACAAATTTGATAACTCATTCCATTTAATAAAAAATGAAAAAAATAAAAGAATAATCGTCCCCATCCAGTGCCAGTGCTGATTCGCATCTGCAAAAAATCTTAGTGACACTGCAAAACCGATCAAAATACCCGGAAGCAAACTTATTGAAAGAACGCGTTTAAAGGCACCCGATAAAATAAGCAGCAAAGCGGAATCAATGGAAACACGCAAAGTCCAGGCGATTGCCGCGCCGATCACTCCCCAATACATTAAGCCGATCCATAAGAGCATAAAATATACCGGAATTTCAAAAAAATAAATCAGAACGACTTTTTTAAGTTTCTTTCCATCAGCCTGCAGATAGGTGTTATGCGGAATTACCAAAGTATTAATCCAGGCTCCGACTAAGATAATTTCTCCTACGCCGGCTGCCTTGTCCGCCAATTCTCCGCCTAACCAGACTTTTAGAAACGGATCAATTAGAGGCAGCGCGGTTATCACAATCGGTGTCATAATTGTTATCAAAATCGCGGTCGAGCGGTCAGCCAGCACTTGAGCCTGCTTTTCAGCCATATTCGCCAACTTAGGGAAAATGGAGTTTCCAACGCTGTTCGACAACAATAAAATTCTTGAGGTTAAGCTGTATGGAATGGTGTAATAAGAGACTGCGCTGGCACCGCCTATTGACGCGATAACCAATCTGTCCGCGACAACCAGTAAAGGACCGATTATCCCGATGACCGAAATCCAGCCTCCGTATGTCAGCATTGGAACAGCGACTGATTTATCAAACGTCACCTTCAAACTAAGCGGGACATGCATTCTGCATTTATAAAAAAGACAAATTCCGGCGATCAATCTACCGGCGAGGGCTGCGGGAACCAGATATTCGAGTTCGATAAATCCGAGATAAGCCGCTAGCAGCGGTAAAGCCTGAATCAACGTGTTACCTATTACGCCGATTGAATTTATTTCGACAAAACGGTCTCTGCCCTGCAGCGCTCCGTTCATTACCGAAGTGGTTAATAAGATCGGCAGAGAAGGCATCAGCCATAAAATTGCCGAAATCGCTTCCTTATAAATTTCGTCATCCGTATTTCCTATATGACTCAATAATTGTCCGGCAATCGCCCAAAGTATCAGCCCTCCGATAATTCCGAAAAATAAAGTCAGCAGAAATGATGTCCAAAATAATTTAGATCTTTCATCAATTGAAGATTGATCAAGCTTTGCCATCCTTTGAGCAGTTGCGCGACCTAATCCAAAATCAAAGAAGCCGAAGTAACTGAAAATAACCCAAATGACTGCCAGAATTCCATAGCGTTCATTACCAATCAGTCTTAAATAAACCGGAACCGTCGCCAGAGTTACTAAAAGCGGGACAATGGAACCAAGCAGATTTGCTATCGAATTTTTTCCAATACTCATTTATTTGTAATTGATTCCCGAAAACATAATGCTGCCCGATCAAGCGGCGGCGGCGATATTTCTACTTCTAATCTTTTTTCAGCGATACCAGCGCGACAACCGGATAATGATCCGAATCGCCGGAGTTTCGCACGACGCAGGCATTATGAACGTTAAATTGAGAACTATAAAAAATGTGGTCAATCCGCATAAACGGAGTAAATATTCCCATATGCCGCGCCGGTGACGGAAAAGTAAAACCGAAACCGGAACCGGCGTTTTCAAAAGCGTTATCGAGATGCTGTCTGATTTTTTTATACGGATAATTGACGACCGTCGCGTTAAAATCACCGGCGACGATTACCGGACTGTCCGCTGAGGCGATTTGTTCGGCGAGTTGGTCAACCATTTTGTACTGCTGATCGGTGTTGCCGAAAGATTTTTGCAAATGGACGTTCCACACCAGCCACGAATTTTTAGGAAATTCGATTTCCGCCGCCTGCGAAAAATCGTTTTTTTTCTGGAGCGAATTTACTTTCCAGCGACTCAGAATAAGACCGTTACGCTCATCGGTAAAATAAAAAACCGGCGCGCCGTCGTAGATATTACTCAACAGTTTAATCAAACTGATCGTTTCCCGTTCATCAATTTCCTGCACGAACAGCAGGTCGGGCTTTTCGCTTAAAACAACCTGCGCGACCGAATCAATATTATGATTTCGCCCCATTTTACTGTAGGTCATTACTTTATAAGTTTGACCGACGGCGGTTTTAATCCCGGCGGAATCGAACAGATTGACAAAAGGCAGAACGAGCGGAACGGCGAGCGTTAATAATAAAATCGCCAATATTCCTTTCCGCAGCAATATCGCCGGTATTGCCAAAAGTATGAGCCAGCAAGTAAACAACGGAGCGACGTAGCTGACCAATCTGACCGGCGTAAACTGCTCGCCGACGGTTAAAAATAAAGACAGACCGATTAAAGTGACGGCGACGGAAATCCAGCCGAGCAGGAAGATAATCGCGGCAAATCGAGTTTGCAGATTTCCTTCTAAAAGCTCGTTTGTGAGTGGATTTTGAACAAACATTCTCAAAATAATATTCGGGCGTTTTGAACTAAGGCGAACATTCAAAGAATGAACACGCGGGTAATTTATATTCGTTCGATTTAAGATTTTTGGTTCGAAGTATAGTTGTATCGGTAGTAGTGATAATCGTATCCCTCGCGGCGAAAGTTGACGTTGTTGAGGACGATGCCGAAGATTTTGGCTCTGGCACTCAAAAGTTCCTGACGGCTGCGCTGAACGACCGCGCGCGTCGTTTTGCCGCTGTGAATGACCATTATCGCTCCGTCAACTAACGTCGAGAGAATAATCGGATCGGTAACGTTCATAATCGGCGGCGAGTCGATAATAATATGGTCGAACGATTTACTGAGCGTTTGCAGCATTTCCTTCATTTTCAGCGAGCTGAGCAGTTCAGCCGGATTCGGCGGAATCGGTCCCGAAGCGATTGCCGAAAGATTTGGAATCGCCAGTTGCTGAATCAGCGGCTCTAATTCGGCATTGCTCGAAAGATAATTGGTCACGCCTTGGGCTGCACTGATGTCGAGATGTTTGTGGATTGACGGGCGGCGCAAATCGCAGTCAATAATCAGCACTTTGGCTCCGAGCTGCGCCAGTGAAACGGCGGTGTTGACAGCGGTCGTTGATTTGCCTTCGCTGGCTTGTCCGCTCGTCACAAGAATCGTTTTCGGCGGCTCTCCGGCAGCAGAAAGCAGCAGGGACGTTCGCAAAGCGCGATAAGCTTCGCCCGCCATCGAGTGAACGTCGAGATTTTGCAAAAGTTTTGCCTGAACCGCGTTCTGCTGAATTTCGAGACCGAGATGCGATCCGTCACCTGACAAGGCAATTTCCTGGCGATTATCCTTTCCTTTGAAAAAACGTGAAGCAACTTTTGAGGTTGCCGGAATAATTCCGAGCATCGGCAGTTGTGCATAGCGTTCGACATCTTCGACCGATTTGATTGTATCGTCGAGATATTCCAGAAAAAACGCCAACCCGATGCCCGCGCCCAAACTTCCGACGAATACGCCCAATATAATCAGCAGACGTTTCGGACCGACGGGACTATACGGTGTCCGCGCCGGTTGGATAACCTTGATATTATTGTTCTGCTCGGCAACCTGCGCGTTTGCCTGGTTGGTTTTTTTAAGAAAATCGGTGTATAACTCTCTGGCGGTTTCGACATCCTGTTTGAGAATATTGTATTTGATTGATGCCTGATTTTCGTTGACGGCGGCGAATTTTGCCGTGGTCAATGCCGCGCCGAGCGATTGTTCATCCTTGACGGCGCGCTCATAGTCAGCATTCAGTTTCGCTTCCAGAGCATTACGACTGGTTTCCACTTCGGAATTAAGAACCGCGATTTGATTTTGAATTTCGATGATTTTGGGATTCGTCGGACCGAATTTAACTTTCAGTTCGGCAGCCTGCGTTTCGAGCGCGGCTAACTGCTGCTGAAACTGCGTTACTTTCGGGTCGGAAAACGCTTCGGGAAGTTCGGCGATGCGTCCGGCTTGAACCTGTTCGTAAAGCGATTTTTTGAGCATTCGGTCAGTCTGCGTCCGAACGAACTGGTCGTGAAGCTGCGTCAGTTTAGCAGTGGTCAGCGTCGCGCTTTTATTATCGCCGTCGCCGTTCGCGGTCGAGTAAATCTGATTATCGCGCGTATATTTGGCAAGTGCTTCTTCGGCAATTTGCACTTTTGTTTTCAGCTCGCGCGTCGAGCGGTCGAGCCATTCAGCCGAGTTGGTGAATTTTTCCGTCTGACTGTTAAAACTGTTCTCAGAAAAGACTTTAGCGATACTGTTGGCAACGTCGGCAGCCAGTACCGGATTTTCATTCGTATAGGAAATTCGCAGCGCGCGCGTGCTGGCAAT
The DNA here is from genome assembly GCA_965217575.1 of Pyrinomonadaceae bacterium. Lineage (GTDB taxonomy): Bacteria > Acidobacteriota > Blastocatellia > Pyrinomonadales > Pyrinomonadaceae. The sequence continues at coordinate 225,689 of CBDCIX010000004.1, forward strand.
CTGTTCAACCTTGACACCTTGCTGAACGTATTCGACAAATGGCGCAAGCCGCAAAGAATCTTCGTTCGCCAGATTGTTTATTGCCGGCAGCACGACTTTATCCTGTTCGGCAAGAACTGCGGGAATTTTCAAGAATGACAGCAGCGGTTTCCTTTGCAGCGTTTCGAGGACGGCTGGATTTTGGTCGAGTTTTTGGTCAAGAACGACTTTTTCAAACAACGTGGGATTTTCAAGCGCGAGTTTTTTGGTATTAACGTTAACCAGATAATACGGATCGGAATCGTCGCTGAGCGTCAATCCTTCAGATTTGATGACCATCGAATTTTCTTTGCCGATTTCGATGACAGTCGAAGCTGTATACCACGCTTTGGTGCGAAATACCTGAATGGTCGCCAGCGTCGTCAAAATCGTGACGACCGATAAAATCAGCCACTTATGTTTCCGCACGCGCCGCCAGACTTCCCGCACGTCGATTTGGTCGGTTTTCTCTCTGCCGTTTTCAGAAGGAATCGGATAAGCAGGATAGGAAGGCTCGAATTTTTGAGTCGGCACGTCGAAATCTCTGATTTGTAGTAACTGTTTGGACGGTGAATATCCTTTTAGCGCAAATTTTTCGTCTGTCATAAAATCTCTCTGGTTGGTCACTTCAGTCGTTGAAAAAGGTTGAATTTTAATCGCTGCAAACAACGAATCCTCGGTCTAGAATCCGAACAAAAGACGTGGTAAACCGCCGCTGAAGGTTTGCAGCAAACTTTTGGTGACGGCTTTTTTCCTGCTGTTCGGTACGATAATAATGTCGTTCGCCAGAATCGCCACGTCTTCTTTTTTCCCGCTCATAATCGCGCCGACATCAATTTTTATTTCCTGCCGCTTGCCTGTCTGCAGGTCTTCCCGAAAAATAATGCTCTGGTCGAGATTGCCCTCGAAATTTGTTCCCTGTGCGAGCGAAATCGCCTGCCGCACAGTCGTTCCTTCTTTGAGCGGAAACGAGCCGGGAGTTTTGACTTCGCCGGCGACGAAAAAAACATCCGATTGAGGAATATGGACAATATCGCCCGATTCGATGATGATGTTTTGTTCGAGATTGCCGCGCAGTAAATTGTTAATATTAGCTTTTATCAATTCGTATTCCGGGCTTTTCTCCGGTTCATTATTTTGTGTCGAAACTGATTTTTCCGGCGCGGGGGAATTCGTCGTCTCAATAGTTTCAGATTGTTTTTCCGCTGGTGATTGCTCGTTGTCGGCAGTTTCGTGAGCGGGTTTTTTCTCACGCATAATAAATGCGGTCGAGCCGTAATTGTCGGCTAGTCCGCCGGAAATAGTGATTAGTTTGAGTAATGAAGGACGACCTTCGATTTGATAAATTCCCGGGCGGCGAACGGCTCCCTGTATAAAAAAGGCGCGGCTGTTGCTTTGTTTGACGATCACCGAGACGATTGGATTCATCAGGTAATTTCCGCGCAGTTTATCGGCAATCGTCCGCGCGACTTCTTCGGTCGTCTTTTTTTCCGTTGAAATTTGACCGATTTCGGGAAGCGTAAACGTGCCTTTGGCGTTCAGGCGAAAAGTACCGGACAATTCCGGCGCGTCTTCGATTTTAATTTCGATAATATCGCTCGGTCCGATTAGATAATCTTCATCGGGCGAAATTACCAGAGCGGAATTCGCCGGAGCGGTTTCGCTGCTCGTTTGCTTCGTCGGCTGATACTGCTTCGACTGCTTGTCCTGAGCGATAACGCCGACGACCGGCAATAAGATAAGGCAGAGGAAAGCCGTAGCTTTCAGCATTTTATTTTCGGAGTAAAGGGATAAATTGATCATTTTAATAATTAATCGGAAGCCGCCCGACGCGGAATTACAGAACTGTGGAGAAGCCGTTTATCAGTTTTTGTCAACGATGCCGGTCAGATTGCGCCGGAATAAATACGCGATCAATTCCGCACGCCGCTTCACGCCGAATTTGACGAAGATATTCCGCAGATGAAATTTGACGGTTTCCTGCCCGATTGATAGTTTCGCGCCGATTTCGGCATTGGAAAGTCCTTCGGCGCATTTAAGAGCGACCTGCGCCTGCCGTCGGCTCAAATCGTGCCGGTGAACCAATCGTTCAATTAACTGCTCGGAGTGATTAGCTGATTCACCGTCCGTTAATTCTTTCGGATACGGATTAAAACCGGCTTGGCTGCGGCGCGCGACAATTTCAGACGGACTGTAAACGACATAGATAACGGCGTTTGATTTGGCGCGAACGGGCGTTTTTTTCCGTTCGATACTCATCTTGTTAATCAAGCCGATTTTCGCTCGCCTGAGACTGCTGTAATTGTAAATTCCGGTTTGAACCATCAAATAACGCAGGCTGAACGCGCCCGACCGCGACATCGCCTTTCTGGTTTCGGCAAACATCAGTTCATACAGTGCCTGTTCCACTTTGGTATGACTTAAGATTAAAAATTCAACCGGCTGCTTTTCTTTCGTATTTTCAAGTGTCTCGCCAGAATGCAAATTGTCGCTATTCGTGCCTGAGACTTTTTCTGATTGATTGATTTCCTTCATAAAACTGTTTAAATGGAAATAAGGATTCGGGACTTGCCGGAGCTGTCGAGGGATTTTTTTAGCTTTTAACTACAGGTTAGGATAGTTTTATGACCTACCCGAAAGACTGGTAGGCAAATTTGGTGCCATCAGCTTTTTTCATTCGTTTCTCCGTTATTTACGGTTGATTGGAGAGTTTTTCAAATTGTTAAAATAAATTAATGTTGATACTTTAATTTAACTTTGGGGAATTTTTCCGTAGTAATGGGGTAAAAAAGGGCGATTATTTATTTTCTTTGAAACCGGCTGAAAGATTTGCGCTTACGGCTGTCAGGATGAGAAAAAGCAGCGCGGTTGAGGGAAGCTGTAAGTTGAAATCGAAGACGCTGTGAACGGACATTGAAAAAATAGCCGCGCCGCTGCCGATTGCTAATCCGGCGCGAAGCGGTTCGGCGGAACGAAAGCTGCGACCGATGACGAAGAAAAGCGTCAGCAAAAACCACAAGCCAATCGCGCCGCCGATTAAACCGGTGTCGGAAAGAACCTGCAAATAATCATTGTGAGCGCGGTCAACGGTCAGCGTTAAACTGCTGTTATCGCTGCTGTATTGCGGGTAAGCGGTTTCAAACGCGCCCATTCCGACACCGGTGACCGGATTCATTTGAAACATCGTGATTGTATTGTTCCAAATCCAGCCGCGCGAGGTTTCAAAAGATTCCGCATTTTCATCCGCGCCGACGACATTGTTTTTCGTCAGCCGTTCAACAATCGAACTGTTCCCAATCCACAAACTCCCGAAGACGACCGCGCCGATTATCAAAACGACCGCGCCGAAATTTAATAAAGACGACCGCTTGGAATTGGCGGAAAAAACGCCGCCGAATTCCGTTTCCGGCATTGAGTTTTTGGCGCGGCGCGTGTAACTGATGCCCGCGATGACGATGAACAGCAATCCGCTCGCCAGACTGATGATTCCACCGCGCGATAGCGAAGCTGCCAGCGCGACTGCCATCATTACGGCGGCGAATCCGTAAAGCAGACGATTTTTATCGAGCGCGCCGGTCACAATCAGCGCAATCGGAAGCGGAACAATCAATTCCAAATAACCGGCAAAATGATTATGATTGACGAACGGACCGATGACACCTTTGGTGTTGACGAACGCCGGTCTCAGCCAGTAAAGATTGCCGTTCCACGTAAAATATTGCAGCAAGCCGAAAATCGCCAGCGCGAATCCGAAGATGGTCAGAAAAACCGTCAGCTTTTGCAGTCTTTCCGATGTTTTGAAAAAGTTGTAGGCGATAAGGTGCGCGACCAGCAGAAAAAACAGTATTTTGACCGCGCTTTTCGTCGCTTCGACATCGAACGAAAGACTGCTGATTTGCCCGTCTGCGCCGGTGACGGAAACGCTCTGAACTAACCCGAACATCAAAAACGCGGCGAGCGGTAAAGCCGTCGGCGGAATTTTCAACTCGAAACGCTTTTCGACGAAACTTTTGACTGCCCACAAAAGCGTCAGCGTTACGATGATTAATTCAAAAACCGCAACTGACCACGCTTCGACCGCGCCGTGCGCGAGAGCGGTAAAGGCGACGGCGGCGAGTAATCCGACCGCGATTGTCTTATCCAAACGGTTAGTCGTCATTTGCCGTTCACCTCGTTTATCACAAAATCGTCAAACCAAATTCGCCCGCGCGTCGGTTCATCGTAACTATAGCGCGGCTGGCGTTTAACGGAAATAACGAGCGCGGCGGAATCGCCCGCAGACTGCGGCGCGGTAAAAGTAACCGACATTCGCTCCCAATCATTATTCCCAGCCGGAACAGCTTCGGATTGCGCGATTAATTTTCCTGACGAATCGCTGACGACGACGCGCAAATTTTCGCCGCTCGTGAATTTTTCGGTTTTAACGAAAAATTCGAGGCGATAATTGCTTCCGGCTCGCGCCGCGATTAAATGTCTGACTTCATTATCGAGTCGTGTCGTGTCGCGCCCCAGAAAATCAATCATTAGGGAACCGTTTCCCGAATGCTTTTCCGAACCGTCCAAACCGATTCGGGCAAAATCGCTTTTTCCGATTCGCCAGTCGAACTGCGTCGAAACGGAATCGTTTTTACTTTCAAAATCGCCGTTCCATATTAGCGGACGGCTGGTGGTTTCGCCCGCGACATTTCTCGTCTGAATCCAAAGTTCGTAAGCGAGTTTTGAAAAACCTTTTCTTATCAACTGGTCAAAAAACGAAGAACTTTCCCAAGCCGTCAGTGTGAAGTTTTTATCCGTTTTCGAGAAAACCTCAGCCGCTTCCGGGATGCGTGATCGGTTCGCCAGGAGCAGCGCGAGTGTTAATTGTGCTTTTTGATTGTCTTTAACGATTTGTTTCAGAAAAGTAATGTTGTTATCTGAAATCGTCCAGACCAAATCGAGCGTCGCGGCAAAAAGCGTCGGATTTAAGTTGGCGGCAATCCGAAAATGCTCGATTGAATCTTCGATTCGATTTGCGCGCACCAGAAAATTGGCGAATTTCCAGTGAACTTCCGAATAATTCGGCGCGAGTTTGAGCGCATCTCTAAATGATTGTTCGGCAGCAGATTGCTCGCCGCTTGAATCTCTGATTTCAGCCAGCAGAAGCCGCAGCCGGTAGTTGTTAGGCGATAATTTTATTGCCTGCGAAACGTTTTTTTCCGCGCTTTCAAGCCCGGCGTTTGATTCGCCCGCTTCAGATTCGCCAAGCCGCGCGAGTAAACGGGCTGATGCGGGAAAATATCCTACTGATGAGGTTAGTAAATTTTTACTCGCTCCGACTCTTTTGTCTGATAAAGTTCCGACAACGAATTCGCCGATGATGATTTTGACGAGCAAACCGAAAATCACGAGAGCGGTGACAAAAAAGATTCGGCGCGTTAATCCATTCTGTAAATCGAGGCTAATAAACATTTCTTGATGAAAATTTCGGAAAAAAACCGACGAGCAAAACCGCAGCGGGTCGAGAGAATTAATTGGCGGAAAACTTATTTTGCGGATTAAAAAAGCCTTTTTTGAAATCTGGCTAACATTGTAAGTAATTATGCAATTTTTATGCCACGGGCTTTTGAGTTTTTTACTGTCATTATCAAAGATTTCAGACAGGAAATTTCTGATAATGATAGATAGAATTCATTTATTCGAGACAAACGAATTCGGGAAATAACGGGCAAGCAGGGAGAAAATGACGGGATTTTTGCTTGCTGGAATTAAATCGAGGAGTTTTTCACTTGGAATTTTGGAAACAGTTTGGTCCGGAGCGTAATAAAACAAAACGCCGGATGTGAGTCGGCATTTGCGCTGACAGACAATGCGGTTGAAAGCATTAGGGTCGAGTTTGATTTCGCTTGATTATACCGACGAGTGTCTTACGGTCTATTCCAAGTATTTTTATGGCGGCTTGTTTATTACCTTTCGTATGGACAAGAACCTTTTCCACATATCGCGCTTTTATTTCGTCTAAATTTACCCACTCCTCTTCGTTTTCGTTTGATGTAACGGCGACAGATTCCGGTAATGACGATTCGGCGACGAAGTTTTGTATTCGCTGAGGCAAATGTTCGGGGTAAACGGTTCCGCTGCATAACGAAACGGCGTAATCGACGGCGTTTTCCAACTCGCGGACATTGCCCTGCCAGTGATAACTTTTCATTATTTCCATCGCTTCGTCGGAAAATTTTATCGTTGTGGTCGGATTAACTTGTCGTGCAAAATGTTTAGCGAGCAGAGGTATATCTTCTAATCGTTCGCTAAGCGACGGAAGATGAATAGAAGCGGTATTTAGCCGATACATTAAATCGCCGCGAAAACGTCCTTCTTTGACTTCCTCTTCGATGTCGCGGTTGGTTGCGGCAATCACTCGGACATCAATTTTTTTACTCTGGTTTGAACCGACGCGTCTGATTTCTCTTTCCTGCAAAGCGCGCAGCAGTTTAACTTGAAACAGCGGATTCGTTTCGGTGATTTCATCGAGAAAAAGCGTTCCGCCGTCGGCTTCTTCCCATAACCCGGTGCGTTCGCGCTCGGCACCGGTGAATGACCCGCGCATATGTCCGAAAAGCTCCGAATCAATCAATTCGGTCGGAATCGCGCCGCAGTTGACCGCGACAAAAGCACCCGAAGCGCGATTGCTGCGCTGATGAATCGCGCGCGCGATTACTTCTTTGCCCGTTCCCGATTCGCCCGTGATAACTACCGGAAGAATAGTCGGAGCGATTCGTCCGACCATTTTCAGACACTCGACAAATTTCGGACTCTTGCCAATTAATTGCAAATCCGAAACGTAGTCCGTTAAATCTGAAGCGGATTTTGATTTGCCTGATTTTAAGCGGATTTTGTGCTGTTCGTAAACGACGTTTGCAATTTTGAGAATATCGTCGACGGTAAAAGGTTTAGTTAGATAATCGTAAGCACCGTAGGCGGTCGCATCGAGCGCGCCCGCGCCTGATTCGCGTCCGGTCATTAAAACAAAACGGGTTTCTGATTTTTCTTCGACAAAGCGGCGCAGAACGGCGTAACCGTCTGTTCCGCCAAGAATTACATCGCAGAAAACCAGCAGCCAATCTTGTTCGTTCAATAATTTAAAGGCTTCTTCGGCTGTCGCGCCTTCATAGACATTCCAACCGTAAGTTCTCAAAACTTCAGCGATAAAACCTCTCACCTGCGGTTCATCGTCAACGATTAAAGCATAAAAGTATGGTTCCACGTTTGAGATTGTATCACGTTTGAAAACTCTGATTCACATTGGATTATTTCAATTTTTATATAAATCGGTGTCCGATATTATATTTAGTGACGTTAGTTATTTTCTGGAAACTGATCGAGTAAATGCTGTAACTTTGAAACAAATTTTTTTGACAAAATTATAATTTATCGCCTTTCACTGTTAATTTTCCAAATCGCCTTTAAAATACTTTGATGAACGGTTATTTTATTGAAATCGGCATTACAATGTGAGAGGAGCCTAATCGTCTTCGAATAGGCTCTTCTTTGGAAGAAAATTCGCAGAACACTGAAGCAGGGAAACCAGAGGGTATTTGCTACAGGATTACTAATAGATTTGAACTTTTATCCTCAATTGATTTTTTCACACAAAATTTGCAGGCATTGCTCTAACGGGTTGATGAAATTACTCTTTTGAACTGTTTTCAAACCGCTGATTCTTTGTTACCTTCGTTGTGCATCAGCGAATATTTTTGGAATGCTCTTTTCGTGCATTGCGAATAAGCACTAAAGCCCGTCGCAATGTAAATCAATAGCTGGAGACTAATTTCGTCTTGCTGGAGTTATGCTCTATCCGAAATAATATGAAATCTCTCAAAGCATTAATTGTCGAAGATTCCGAAACGGATGAAGAATTACTGCTGCGGCAATTAGCCGCGGCGGACTATAACGTGCAGTCAATCAGAGTGCAGACGGCAGCGGATATGGCAAAAGCACTCGCTGAACGCGACTGGGACATTGTTCTCTCCGATTATGCAATGCCGGGTTTTACCGGACTGGACGCGCTGCGGATTTTGAAGGAAAGCGGGCAGGATATTCCGCTGATCATAATTTCGGGAACCGCCGGCGAGGAGATCGCAGTCGAAGCAATGCGGGCGGGCGTGGACGATTATTTATTAAAAGGCAATCTGTCGCGCCTCGCATCGGTTATTGAGCGGGAACTGGAGAATTCGGCAATGCGCCGCGCGCGGGAACGACCGGAGTTTGTCTTTGAAATGGCTAATCCCGCCTATTATCAATTAGTCGGTCAACGGGATTTAATTGGTATTTCGGCGAGCGAAGCACTTCCTGAAATTATGACTCAGGGTTTGACCGAAATAATACGTCGTGTTTACAGCACGGGTGAGCCGTTCGTCGGTAATGAAATGCCTGTAAAATTACAGCCGCTAAACGGTTCGGCATTGGAACAGCGTTATGTAAATTTCGTCTATGTGCCGATGCGCGAGGCGGACGGCACAATCTCCGGCGTTATTAGTTACGAGATGGATGTTACCGAACAGGTATTATCGAGAATCAAAATTGAGGAAAGCGAAGAGCGTTATCGTTTTTTATTCGATAACAACCCGCTGCCGATGTGGGTTTTCGACGTGGAAACGCTCCGGTTTCTCTCGGTCAACGAGGCGGCAATAAACCACTACGGTTATTCGCGGGAGGAACTTTTAACAATGACTCTTCAAGAACTTCGACTGCCTGAAGATGTGCCGGTGTTTCTTGACGATGTATTGAAAGATATACCCGGTATCAGACACATCGGAACTGTTCGGCACAGAAAAAAGGATGGAACGATTATTTATGCGGATGTAATTTCAAACCAATTCATTTTTGAAGGAAGAAAAGCAAAACTGGCATTGGCAATTGATGTTACCGAACGCCGGAAAGCGGAAGAGTCAGTCAGATTTCAGGCGCAATTATTGAACAACGTCGAACAATCGGTTATTGCCACCGATTTGAACGGCATTGTTACTTACTGGAATCAATTTGCGGAAAAATTTTACGGCTGGACGGCTGCCGAAGCTTTTGGGCGCAATTTTAATGAATTAACCACACCGGAACATAACCTGGAGCAGGCGAATCGGATAATGGCGCGATTAAGCGCAGGGACAAGCTGGGCGGGTGAATTCGTCGTGCGAAATAAAAGCGGAGCGGATTTTCCGGCATACGTCAGTAACTCGCCGGTCACCGATGCCACAGGGAACATAGTCGGTATTGTCGGAGTTTCCGTTGATATTACCCGGCGCAAAAATGTCGAAACGGCTTTGCGGCAGGCTGAAGACAAATATCGCAGTCTGGTCGAATCGTCGCCGGCAATTGTCTGCCTCTCCGAACCTCATCTGCCGTATTCGCCGATTTATGTCAGTCCGAATGTAGCCAATTTTGGATATTCTACCGAGGAATGGTTTAGCCGAGATGACTTGTGGATGAGTATCATTCATCCTGATGACAGAGACCGTGTTCTTCGTATCACCGCAAATGCTGTGCGGCAGGATTTGGATACGGATATTGAATACCGCATCATTGCCCGTGACGAGACGATTCATTGGCTACAGGATAGAGGACGTTTTGTTTCCGACGAGCAGGGAAACAGAACAGGCTGGCAGCGAGTAATAATAGATACAACCGAAACCAAAGTTTTGGAAGAGCAGCTTCGTCAGTCGCAAAAGCTGGAATCGGTCGGACAACTGGCGGGAGGAATCGCGCACGATTTCAACAATATGCTGACGGCAATCAACGGTTACAGCGAATTAACTTTAAGAAAACTTGCCGCCGACAGCCCGCTGAGACGAAATATCGAAGAGATAAAAAAGGCGGGAGAACGGTCGGCGCAGTTGACGCATCAGTTATTGGCTTTCAGCCGTCAGCAGGTTTTACAGCCCGTCGTGCTTGATCTTAATGAAGTCGTTACCGATACAATCAAGCTTCTTGAGCGTCTAATCGGAAAAGATGTCGAATTAGTCACCGCGCTCAATCCCAAGACCGGGCGCGTCAGGGTTGACCCCGGAGAATTATCACAGATTATGATGAATCTCGCCGTCAACGCGCGCGACGCGATGCCGCACGGCGGACGACTGACGATTGAAACATCCAATGTTTTTCTCAAACCGAATGATGTCAAACAAAAAATCGGAGTTCTTCCGGGCGCGTATGTCCTGCTGGCGGTGCGCGACACCGGAAACGGTATGGATGAGAACATTCAGCCGCACATTTTCGAGCCGTTCTTTACAACGAAAGAACCCGGCAAGGGAACCGGTCTCGGCTTGGCGACCGTTTACGGCATCGTCAGGCAGTCGAGGGGCAATATCGAGGTCGAGAGCCGACAGGGAATCGGAACAACTTTCAAAGTTTATCTGCCGCGTGTCGAAGAACCTGCGGCAATCAAGGCGGAAAACTCTTTTGCCGAAAATTCCGCCGGAACGGAAACGATTCTGCTGGTTGAAGATGAAGAACTGGTGCACAATCTGTCGAGAGAGATTTTGGAAAGCAGCGGTTATACGGTAATTGAAGCTCGTGATGGATTGGAGGCATTGGAAATTTGTAAAAACGGAGAATGTAAATTCGATTTATTGATGAGCGACATCGTAATGCCGCAGATGGGCGGGCGCGAACTGGCAGAGAAATTAGTCGAACTGATGCCGAACATAAAAATTCTTTTTACCTCCGGTTACACCGACGACGCGGTGGTGCGCCACGGTGTCATCGAAACAAATACTAACTTTCTTCAAAAACCATTTACTCTTGATGAATTAGCCCATAAGGTCAGAGAATTACTGGATGAGTAAAGTTTCAAAGCTGAAATAGTCTGTTAACTTACAACACCGGCTCGATTTTGGCGTTCGGGTATTTTCGAGATCAATTTCACCGATATGTTTGGAGATAAACGCCATTTTACCGATGCCTCCTGGAGCAGCCGGTGCCGGTAATGCCGGCAAAAAAGACCTGTTCGACCGGTTTCGATTGACGGCGGCGCGTTCGCCGATGCTGAAATTCATCGAGAAACGGAACTGCTTTGTTGACTGAAGAAAGCACTTCCGAGAGCGGAACAAGCTGCCGTGAAGGAAAGTAATTTTTCAGTGGCGCGGCAAGTGTCGCATCATCTTTCGGAGTCGAGATCGCCCAATCGCGGTCGGCGGTGAATTTCAAGTGCGGGTTGCGATTGCTTTTGAGTTATTGATTGGCTTCCTGAAAAGCCCGGTGCAGATTGTCCGACAAATTTGTTAAAATCGCCGGAAAGCTGTCTGACTCCTGTAAATCGGCTTGTCCGAGTAATTGCGTCCCGATGCTGCTGCCAAAACTCGCGGCTGATCAGATAATCATCGAGCGAACGGTATTTATGCGAATCGGAGAAATTAACCGTCTCCGATTTAATAGCGGCGGAAAGCTGTTGAAAAAGTAAGACTTTATAAAGTGAAATGGGAAATTTGTCGCCGCCGAGATTGAGGAAATCTTTCTCCTGTTTCGAGAGAAATCCTTGCGGCGCGTTTTTCTCGATCTGTCCGTCGCGTCGCTGAAAATGCTGTAAGGCGTTGAACAAGTCGGGCTGCACCGGCGTTTGGTCAACCTGCAGACAGGACACAATATCGGCGGCGCGTTTTTGCAGTTTGAGCGATTGTTTTTGGAGAATATCGTAAAAATCCCCGGAGTTCCGGGTGGCTCCCGTTTCGGCGAGTAAAAGTTCGGTTTGCTGTTCGATCTGACGGCACTCTGATTCCTTGAGTGCCATTGCGGTTTCGATCAAGAGCAATTTTTCCGCCGGATTCGAGTTGTTTATTCTGAGCGTTTCTTCAATCGAAGCTAGTGCTTTGTTACGTTAATTTTTGGAAGTTAGTTCTTCATAATGGCGAGCTAACTTCTCTCTGGCTTGATCAACCGTGAACTGCCATTTGACCTTGATTTCTAAGTCGTTTCGTTCTTTGACAATCATTTCCAATTGGTTACTTAAGGTTTCCATATCGGAAATTCGCCGTGCCAGACAAACGCGTGACAGTGCTGACAATTCCAACTCCGCGATATTAAGCCACGAGCCTTTTTTCGGCGTGTAGTGGAACTCAAAACGCCGACTTAGTGTAAAAGCTTCTTCGGGCGGCAGATTCTCATAAAACGATCCGGCATTATGCGTATTTAGATTATCCTGCACCAAGACAATCTGTTCGGCATTTGACCACCGATTGACGAGTTCCTGAGCAAAGCGGCAGTAGTCGGCGCGCGTTCTTTGCCGATAAACTCGCACCAGACGTTTGCCGGTTAACGGTTCAAAGGCGACAAAGACGCTGGCAGTGCCGCAACGCGCGTATTCATAATCAATCTTTTTGACGGCTCCGGGTTTCATTGGTAGCGGTTCGACCGTCTCGCCCAATAGTTGAAACGGCAGCTCATCTATACAAATGATCGGGCGGAGCCGATTATACGGCAGATTGTAGAGCGATAACACATCTTCCATCCGCGCCAGATATTCACCCGTGATGCGTCCGATGCACCACATCTTCTTCAAATGTGGTTTCAAAGCGTTTTTTTCAGTATTTCACCGCACGTTTTGTAGGAAATAGAATCAACTAATCCAAATTCGACTGCTTTGTCCGCCAGCAGGCGCAGCGTCCAGCGAGCGTGTCCGTCAGGTGCGTCGGAACAAGCCAAGGCAGTGATCCGGGCTTTCATCTCACCCGTGATGACGGGCGGTTTGCCCGAACGCGGCTTCTCCGTCAAGGCGGATTCCAAACCCTCCTTCAAATACCGCTTTTGCAGATTGTAAACCGTTCCGATTCCGACTTGCAGTATTTCGGCGATTCCGGCGGGATGTTCTCCGCGATGCAGCAGGTCAAGAACTCTGCCTCTGGTTTGAACACGGGCGGTTGATTTACCTTTGGATAAAATATTTGTCAAAGAACTTCGATCCTGCTCCGTTAATTGAATGATTTGTCTGTTTCTTGGCATCATTCGAGGTTACACAAAACTGATCGTTACTGCAATCTTTTCGGTAACAAAGCACTAGTAATTTTTTTGAAAATGACAAAGACAAACTTTATATATGTCTGAAAAACACAAAGAATTCGTAGTCAATTTTCTGATAATTGTTGCAGCACTGGCAATTGTGTGGAACATTTGGTCATATTTTAGACTAAATAATGTTAATGGAAATGCTCCTGCGATAGGATCAGAATTTAGAACCACCGAATTTAATCCGGCAGGGTCACAAGTTAACGCATTGATCTTCCTTCGCAGTGGATGTTCTTTCTGTGATAAAAGCATGCCGTTTTACAGACGTATTACACAGCTTTCCACTACTGGAAAAGTAAAAGTAATTGCATTTTTTGATCATAATGACCTTGAAGCTTCCGAGTATATGAAACGGTCCCAATTGATTGATGTTGGAATTAGTCGGACGGACTTTGATTCTCTAGGTATTGAAGGAACTCCAACATTTGTGTTGTTAGATCAGAGCGGAAAAGTGCTGAAAAGTTCGGTTGGTAAACTTAATGACAAAGGTGAACAAGAAATTGAGAATTATTTGAAGTCGGTTATAACCCAATGAATTTATTGAAAGATGACTGGAGTTCAGTAAATTCTACGTCTCAATAATTTGCCTTGTGCAGTTTAACTGAAGGTCATTCACAAAGACTTTCTTCAGCAAGTCAGGAACGAATTTTCAAACAGATTTGATTGACGGTTTTATGAGTCAATTCGGTTAATTGAGCTATTCGGTTAGTGGTTAAGTCGAGCGCGAAACACTTGATAGTTTCTCGGAATTCTTCGGAGATTTGGGAACGCCACAAATCTAGGTTCAGTTGTTTCACCACTGTGGTTTAGCTTGTGTTAATTTAGCTCAACTACCTTATGCCCCTAAAAATTTAGGGTTAAAAATTTAGGAGAACACATGAAAATAAGAAAACTTGCGTTACTGATGTTTTTGATGGCAGGGTTATTTGCCACTTCCCAACTTCCGGCTTCCAAGGTTAGAGGGTATCAGGAATTTTGTGTAAATCGAAATTTATAAATTAAAGGAGATTTACACGATGACTATTAGAAAAGAACTTCTTGACGAACTAATTAAAGATTACCAAAATCCTGAAGATTTATTAGGTGAAAACGGCTTAAACAATTAACCAAACAATTACTGGAGCGGGCGATGAACGCTGAGTTGACGCATCAACTTGGTTACTCAAAACACGAAATTGCTCCACAGGAGCAATCTAATCGCCGCAATGGAACGACTAGCAAAAAGGTCAAAAGTTCAGCCGGCGAACTGGAGCTAGAAGTTCCACGCTGGCGGTGCCGGAGAATTTGAGCCAATCATTATTGAAAAGCATCAACGGCGATTTGACGGGTTTGACGAAAACATCATTTCGTTGTATTCACGCGGATTATCAACCCGCGATATTCAAGCACATCTGCAAGAAATCTATGGTGTGGAAATTTCACCGCAACTAATTTCAACTGTTACCGAAGAAATTCAAGCGGAAGTCGTGCAATGGCAGAATCGTCCGTTGAGTAAGATTTATCCGATAGTTTTCTTGGACGCGCTACGCATCAATATTCGGAAAGACAAAATAGTGCAAAAACGAGCCGTGTATGTGGCAATTGGGGTTAATTTACTAGGTCGCAAAGAATGTTTGGGCTTGTGGGTGAGCGAAAATGAAGGAGCGCGCGTTTTGGTTGACGGTCTTAACCGAACTCAAAACCCGGGGTTTGGAAGATATTTTTATTTGTTGTGTAGATGGTTTGAAAGGCTTCCCGGAAGCGATTGAAGCTGTTTATCCACAGACGATTACGCAAACCTGCATCGTTTATCAAATTAGAAATTCGCTTGCCTTTGTCGGTTATCAAGAGAGAAAAGAAATAGCTTCTGATTTGAAGGCGATTTACACGGCAGCCACCACCGAAGAAGCACTCTTAGCATTAGATTTATTTGCCGAAAAATGGGATTCCCGCTATCCGTTGATTGCCAAATCGTGGCGCGAGAATTGGACTCGAATTGAGCCGATGTTCCAGTTTACGAATGAGATTCGTAAAGCGATTTATACCACCAATGCCATTGAGTCGTTAAATATGAGCTTGCGGAAAATCACCAAAACCAGAGGCAGTTTTCCATCCGAAGAAGCGTGTCTCAAATTGTTATATCTGGGGTTGAAAAACGCCGCGAAAAAGTGGACAATGCCCATTCCGAACTGGGGATTAGCGATGAATCAATTTGCCATTATGTTTGAGGACAGAATCAACTTGGCAGAATTACACCAACTTACACAAAATTCCTGACACCCTCCTTGTTTTTTCCAGCGGTTTACCTTCCAGCCACGCCACTCCTCTGACTATATTTACCGCTAAGGCAGCGACGATATTGTGCAAATGTGTCTTTTCTTTGCCAATATATCTGGTTTGTTTTAACCCGTAGCCTCTGACCGATTGCGAGATTGTTCCTTCTATTCCGGCTCTTTCCCGATACAACTTCTGCCATTCGGAACTTTGTGAAGCTGACCGCGATTCTTCTGAAAATTCCTGCTCTTCGCGTCCGGCAAATGACACGACTCGCCATTTCTTTGATCTTGTGCAGTTGATTCGTTTATCACAATTCAAACAATCCGACGATTTAAATCTGACCCGGTATCTTTCTTTACCGGCAAAGTTAGCGGTTGACCAATTTTTACCAACTTTTCCTTGAGGACAAACGACCTGTTTTTTCTCCCAATCAATTATAAAATTTTGTAATGCAAACCCTTTGCCTTCTTTGGCTTGCCAGTGATGAGTCGGTCTCGCCGGTCCAATCACCCGGATTCTTTCCTTTTGGCTTTTACAACATCCATTCATTTTCTGGATAACCGGCATCAACCAGATGAATACCGGGCGATAAGCCTTTTTCCTTTAACTCTTCGTGAATCTTGAAGTTTACTTCTGTGTCCGGTAGAAACGCGGCAGTCGTGATGACATTGGTAATCAAGTGCGGATTATCTTCACCACAGGTTTCCGTTAAATGCACTTTGTAACCCTGCCAGCCGCTCGAACGCTTTTTTCCGAATTTCGCCTCCGCATCATACGGCGAATCAAATCTTTCTCCAACCGGTGCCAACTTTTCCGCCGCGAGAAAACAAACCTTTCCTTCCTTGATTTCTAGCTGCCGCTTCCACATCTGCTCCAAAAGTTGAACCATCGGCAGATTTTTGAGATCTTCCGAATTACTCGCGGCAATCGCTATTAACAAATCAAATCCGTGATTACCAACCTCATTGATGTATTCCTGACGGGATTTTTCACCTTTCGGCAACCGGTATTCTTCGATGCGTCTGGAGTATAACTCAAACCAGCGCGGCGTGATTTGTGTCTTTAGCCATTCGGGGGAAAACTCGGCTAGTTCATTTAACGCCGCGCGGAGCGTTTCGACGACGCTTTCCATCCGGCTCAAATATCTGACCTTCGCCAAAATATGCGTCGAATCGGTTCTTTGTGTGCCGCCTGATTTCAGGGGTTTTTTAGCTTGAAAACCTTCCAACATCCGCTCCAACAAGCTGGCTTCTTTGCCTTTTGTCAATAATCTTTGGCGAAACTCCGACAAAATACTGCAATCAAAGCCGGCATCTTCCAATTGCAGACTTGAAGCATATTTCCAATCAATGCGTGATCGGACGGCTTCCGCCGCTTGTCGGTCAGAAAGACCTTCGACAAACTGCATCACTGTGATCAAAGCCAGTCGCCAGGGAGAAAACGCCGGTTGCCCGCGAGTCGGAAACAAATCTGCAAAATCGGAATCTTCATAAAAAGTGCCGAGTTCATCGCGCATTTTCAAATACAGATTGCCTTTCGGAAAAGCGGCGCGGGCAACGCGGGCAGTTTCTTTTGGTGCTTCAAGAATAGTTCCGGCTTTGAGCGACATAAAAAAACATTCTCCTTATTTTAGGTTTTAGGGAATGATAAATCACATCTTTTGAATTCGCCAACAGTATCTGATTGTTGGAACTTAACCCTATCAGGGGAAAAACCGAATTTGCAGTTGCGAAAAGACTTGGTTTTAGTCTGATTTTATCTTGAACTGGCGTTATTATTAAGAGACTTACTGCCCAACCACAGACAAACCGCGCTCAAAAGACAGGCACTCGGACAGACGAGCAGCGCGTAACGCATCATCGCCGGATTTGCCGTCGCGCCGAACTGATCGTTTAAGAAGCCGATTAAGTTTGAGCCGATCAGGTAAGCGGCGATGTTGACCGAAAAAAAGTAAATCGCAATCGCTAGACCGCGCAAGTTGATTCCGGCGATTTCCGTCGCGTCCGCCGCCGCCGCGCCGAGCCACGCGAGCGCGGCGAAAAGCAGAACGAAATTCGCCAGTAAAATCAGCGGAATCGAGTTCGTGAAAATCAGCAAAAGCCAGAACGGAACGCTGATTAAAGCCAGCATCGCGCCGTAAAACATTCGCCCGCCGCGCGATTTGCGGCGGAAATAATCGGCGAAAATTCCGCCCAGCAGCGTCGCCGGAATTCCGGCGAGCAGAGTTAAAGTTCCGCCCCAAAAGCCAATCGTCGGCAGATCGAAACCGAGGACGCGCGAATAAAAAGTCGCGCCCCAGATCGAAAGATTGTTCGTCGCCAAACCCAAAAGCGCGTAGCCGACGCATAAAAAAACGAAGGATTTGTTCGACAAAAGCCGCTTCCAGTCGGTGCCTGAGTAATTAATTTCGGTCGCGGCGGTTTTGCTTTCGCGCGGCGGTTCGCGCAGCAGAAAAACCAAAACGGCGAGAATAATTCCCGGAAAACCGACGATGTAAAACGCTTCGCGCCAACCGACGCGGCTCAAATAACCGCCCAGAAGCGCGGCGAGTCCCGCGCCGATGGCGATGCCCATCGAATAAATGCTCGTCACCGTGGCGCGTTTCGCGGGCGGAAAATAATCCGCCAGCAGCGAAATCGCCGCCGGTCCGAGCGTCGCTTCGCCGATTCCGACCCCGACGCGGCACAAAAAAAGCGTCCAGAAACTGTCGGCAAATCCCGTCAGACCCGAAAACAAACTCCACACCAAAAGCCCGACCGCGATTAATTTCGGGCGCGAACTTTTATCCGCCAGACGACCGAACGGAATGCCCAGAACCGTGTAAAAAATCACGAACGAAGTCGTCCCCAACAGCGCGAGCTGCGTGTCGGAAAAATTCATTTCCTTTTTGATCAGCGGAAATAAAATATAGATAATCGTGCGGTCGAGAAAGTTTAAGATATAAACGAACATCAACAGCGCGAGCGCGTAAATCGCGTAGCCGGAAGTTTTTTCGGTCTGATTTGACATAAAAGTCGGGAGCGCGGGCATCCTGCCTGCGCGTAAAATTTCTTGTGCAGACACGCAGACATCCTGCCTGCGTTCCCGGCTAATCAAGAAGCATAATCTTGCCTTCGCCGGTGACGACGGTTTCGCCGTTTTGATTCGTGCAAAGCGTTTCGGTCGTCACAATCGGTTTATCTTCGCGGATTTCTTTGACGGTCGCCGTTGCGGTGATGGTGTCGTCAATGAACACGGGCGCGATAAATTTCATCGTCTGCGACAAATAAACTATTTTTTTCTCTTTGAATTCGTTGCCGAGAACCGCCGAAATCAACGCGCCGGTGATCATTCCGTGCGCGATGCGCTTTTTGAATATCGTTTTCGAGGCGAATTGCTCATCCAGATGAATCGGGTTGTAATCGCCGGAAAGTTCGGCGAAAGCGCGGACGACCGCATCCGTAATTTGTTTGCTGGTGGAGAATTTATCTCCGATTTTCAAGTCCATAATTTTAGCCGGGAACGCGGGCATCCTGCCTGCGAATGAACGCCAAAGCGTCCGTCAAATAATTTAAGTCATCAACTTTGCCGGATGAATTGCACGCCGGCAGGATGCCCGCGTTCCCGGCTATTTTCCTAAAAATTCCAGAACTTTTTTGTTGAAACCCGCCGCCTTTTCAAATTGTGGAACGTGACCCGCGCCGTCGAAAATGACGAGTTCGGAATTGGCGATGCCTTTGTTAAATTTTTCGGCATCCGAAACCGGAATCAAGCCATCTTGTTTTCCCCAAATAATTAAAGTCGGTTTTTTGATTTCTCCCAAACGCGCGTCGAGAAAATCTTCGCGGCGTTTGATTGATTCGATGAGCGCGTTGATCGTGTAACCGTCATTGACCAAAACTCTCTGCGTCATAAACTGGTCAACCAACGCTTCGTTGTTTTGAAACGCGGGCGTGGCGAAAATCAGTTTCAGATTGGCGCGAACTTCGTCACGCGTCGAGTTGTTCAGTTGATAAATTTGGTCGAAGTCCACAATTTTCGGCGCGAGTCCGGCGGCATCGGCAAGCACGATTTTTTCGACGCGGTTTGGGTATTTGATCGCCGTCAGAGCGGCGACCCAGCCGCCCATCGAATTGCCGACGAGCGACGCTTTTTCGATTTTCAGTTCCGCCATCAATTTGTCGAGAAAATCGGCGTAAGTTCCGACGCGGTATTTCAAAAACGGCTTGTCGGATTTGCCGAAACCGACTTGATCGGGCGCGATAACGTGATAATTCGCCGCGAGCGCGGGAATATTAAACTGCCAGCTTTCCGCCTGCGCGCCGAGTCCGTGCAATAAAATCACTGTCGGTTTCGTCGCGTCGCCGGCTTCGAGAAAACGGATTTTCGCGCCGAAAACCGTGGCGGTTTTTTCCTGCGGCGCGGTTTGCGCGAATGATGCAAAAGCGAAAATTAAAATAAAGAGCGGTGCGAAAATAATTTTTTTCATAAGATTTTTTAACCCGGAAAGACAAATTCGATACGCCGACATCGTAGAGACGCGATGCATCGCGTCTCTACCGCAGCGCACATTTTTTACAAATTTATCGAATATACAAATTTTCAATTTCTTTTTTAAATCTCTCGCTCACGACATTGCGTTTCAATTTCATCGTCGGCGTAATTTCATCGTTTTCAGCCGAAAAATCGCGTTCTAAAATGATGAATTTTTTGATTTGTTCGGGCGATGAAAGTTTGGCGTTGGCTTTCAAAATCGTCTGTTCAATCGAAGAATAAATACGTTCGTCGCGCGTTAAATCAACGAAGTTTTCAGACTCGATTTTATTCATCCGCGCGTAGGCTTCTACTTCGGCTTGATTCAATGTTATCAGCGCGACGCAGTAGTTTTTGCCGTCGCCGGACAAAAAGCATTGCGAGACGAGATGATTTTCCTTGACGAGATTTTCGGTTAGCGCGGGCGCGACGTTTTTGCCCGACGACAGCACGATGATTTCCTTTTTGCGTCCCGTGATTTTCAAAAATCCGTCCGCGTCGAGTTCGCCCAAATCGCCGGTTTTCAGCCAGCCGTCTGCGTCGAACATTTCCGCCGTTTTCGCCGCGTCTTTGTAATAACCGGAAAACATCATCGGACTTTTGACGAGAATTTCGCCGTCCGCCGCGATTTTCACATCGCACATCGGCATCGGTCTGCCGACCGTGCCGAATTTCAGATTGTCAGGCGTGTTAAAAGCGACGCAGATATTTTCCGTCAAGCCGTAAGCCTGCAAAATCGGCAAATTCCGGTCGGCGAAAAACGCGGCGATTTCGTTCGGCAAAGGTGCGCCGCCGCTCGTCAAAAGTCGGACGTTTCCGCCGAAAGCGTCCTTCAAATTTCGCTCGCTCGCGTCCTTTCCAAATTCCGAAACGACTTTCGCGTAAATCTTCTCGAAAAAGCGCGGCAGACTCGCAAAAACCGTCGGTTTGACTTCGAGCATATAAGCGTAAAGTTTCGACAAATCATCAACGAAATACGCGCCCGCGCCGTTGTAAAGCCGGTTGTAAATCCCTGAAATTCGCTCGGCGACGTGACAGCCCGGAAGATAGGAAAACGAAACGTCATTGTGAACAATCGGCACGGAATTTTTTAGCGATTCAACCGAGTTCAAAATATATTGATGCGACAGCATCGCGCCTTTCGGCTGTCCGGTCGTGCCGGAAGTGTAAACCATAATCGCAATATCTTCCGGTTTGGCACTCCATCCGATTTCTTCGATTTTCGGCAAAAACTCGTCGCGGTTTTGTCTGCCGAATTCGAGAAAATCTTGATAATTCGTCGCTTTTTCGCTCGCTTCCAGACAAATGATTTCCTTGATTTTCGGACATTCGGTTTGCCAAACTTTTTCAAGTTGAATGTTTGAATCAACAAACAAAAATTCTGCGTCCGAATGATTGATAATATATTCGCATTGTTCCGGCGAACTCGTCGGATAAATTCCCACGCCGACACCGCCCGCCGCCATCGTCGCCACGTCAACAATCGTCCATTCGGGAATATTTCCCGCCAAAATCGCCACGCTCGCGCCTTTTGTCAAACCTTTCGCCAGCAAAGCGCACGCAAAATCTTCGACCTGACTTTCAAAATCTTCCCAATTCCGCGCTTTCCAAACGTCATTTTCCCGCGCATAAAAAACCGGCTTGCCGTGATATTTGGCGGTTTGTTCTCGAAATAATTGATAGATATTTTGAAATTTCATTTGATTTTGCTGCGCCAATTTCTTTTCTCAATTGCTCTGATGTTCGGTAAATTTTTTAATTTTTCAAGGTAAATCGGCAAAATTTTTAATTCGCTGTCATTTTCGTCGCCTTCAAATTTGTTTACGCGAACCAAATTTCCGTAACTGCTTTGCCAAACATTCGGACTGTCGTCAACAACAATGACCGATTCAAGTTTGTAACCGCGATGGCGAATTTTGTGCATTCTTTTAACGTAAAAATGTTCGCGTGCTTCCGCATCAAAAGCGAATGTGCATCGTTCACGCGTCCAAAGAAATTCCCAATTTTGAGTCTCTTTTAATATAATCTGCAAAATTTCTTCCGCATAAGATTTGGTTGCCGTTGTCCAAATCGCAACGTCAAAATTTTCAAAACAAAATTCTAAAAAAGATTCGAGAAACGGGCGTTTGTAAACAAAATATTCTCCTACGAGAAAATCCGGTTTGCGCTCTAATTTTTCTTCCGTTGCGTGAATTAATGTTTCATCTAAATCCAAAATCAAAAGTTTCTTTCCATTATTTCGCATCAATTGAATAGTGACCTAATCAACAAAAATATAACAATTTATTTCGTCTAAATTTCATTTTTCAGACTAAAAGCTAAATTATTGCGTCAAATAAAAGTTGAGCAAATCTACTCTAAAAACTTTAATGAAATACTTTAAACTTTTATTTTTGCTACTCTCATTATCAACTTTCTGTTTCGCGCAGCGCACGAATTTGTCAGTAACGAACGGCAGCGGCGGCGCGCAGATCAGAGGTCGCCGAATCGTTGACGTTTGGGCTGACCCGAATCCGGCGGGAATGGTTTTTGACCGCTGGACGGGCGACACCGCGCTCGTGCAAAATCCGTCTGAATATCATACGAAGGTCAACCCGTTGTCGCTAAACATCAATTTGACAGCAACTTACAAGCCCGCGCCGGTTTGGAATCCGACTTACGAAACGATTAACGGTTCGCAAATGGGCTATTATTTTCCCGCCGCGCCGGTCGGCGTAATTTTTCATTTTCATGGCACGGGCGGCAGCGCGACCGGATTTTTTACCGACTCCGAACAACGAATTTTTGCCAACGAAGCCGTCGCCGAAAATTACGCCGTCGTCACTTTGAGCAGCGTTGACCGCGTGAACCGGCAGTGGAACGCGAATCCGCAGCTCCAAAATAATCCCGATATGCAGAACGTCCAAGCCGCGATTAACCTGTTCATTTCGCGCGGCTCGATTTCCGCCGCGACTCCGATTTTCGCCAACGGCATCTCCAACGGCGGCGGGTTCGCGCCGCGCGTTTCGCTCGCGCTCAACTTTCGCGCGACGAGCATTTTCATCGCTTCGGGAACAACTCCTATTATCTCGCAGACGACCGTGCCGACCATTTGGAATCTGATGCAGAACGACTCGACCATCGGCGCGGACGGCATCGCGCAGGCGTTTTCAAATTATCAAAATCTGCTCGGTCGCGGCGTTCCGGCGCAGTATAATCTGCTCGCGCCGTCGCCCGTTTATCCCGAAAGATTCCGGCGAATTTCGAGTTTAACCCAAACCGATTCGCAGACGATTTACAACGCGCTCAAACAAAACGGCTTTCTTAATTCGCGCGATTTTCTGATTCAAAATCCGACCGTTTCCAATTGGTCGAGCGTCATTCCGCCGCAATATAATTCATCTCTCAACGACATCAGCGACCAATTGACAATCTGCTACACCGAACACAAATTTTACAGCGACCACGACCGCCGCGTTCTGAATTTTTTCAACGCCCGTCGCTGATTTTTAATCTTTTTTGCCGCGAACAAACACGAAAATTCACGAGAATAATTTTTTTTAGCCACAGATTTTCACAGATGGACACGGATAAGAATTTGATAAATACAAAAGTATTTCATCGCTTTTATCTTTTAAAAATCTGTGTGCATCCGTGTTCATCTGTGGATAAATTTCCTGACTATTTTTTCCCTTTTCCGTATTTGTTCGAGGCTAATTTCTCAATAGCGAAAAACCATCGCCGCCATATTTATTCCGCCGCCGGAGGCGCAGAAAACTACGATGTCGCCGCGTTTTAATTTGCCGTGTTCAATCGCGTCGTGCAGCACCATCGGAATACACGCCGAGCCGGTGTAGCCCCATTTGTCCATAATCGTGTGCGTTTTTTCAAACGGCTGATTTAACGCTTCCATCACCATTTTGATCGTCGAAAGATTGACCTGCGTCCACAAAAAAAGATCAATGTCGTCGAGCGATAAATCAACGCGATTGAGCAATTCTTTGACGATGCGCTGCCAGCCTTCAAAATTGATTTCCGGCGGCGTGCGTTTGGCGAAACGGACTTTGTTGTAGTAACCGTTTTCCAAAACTTCCGCCGTGATCGGCGTTTTCGAGCCGCCCGCGAAAATTCCCAGAAAATCGTGATATTCGCCCTTCGCTTCGAGTTTTGAAGTCAACAACCCGCTCGCGCCCGTTTCGTCCGCCTGCAAAACGACCGCGCCCGCACCGTCGGCGAAAATCGTCGCGGTTTTCTTTTCCGTCCAATCGAGAAATTTCGTCATCGCGTAAACGCCGACGACGAGAATATTTTTATACTGCGCGTCGGCGACGATGTATTTAATCGCCGTATCGAAAGCGGTGACGAAGCCGGCGCAGGCACTGTTGACATCGAATGTTCCGGCGTTCGCCGCGCCGATGCGGTGCTGAACGACGACCGAAGTTCCCGGCGAAAGATATTCCGGCGTGTCGGTCGCCACGATTATCAAATCAACTTCCGCCGCCGCAATGCCCGCGTTTCGCAAAGCGTTTTCCGCCGCTTGCGCCGCAATATCCGCCGCGCTTTCGTCGTCGGCGAGAACGTGCCGTTCCAAAATGCCGAGATTATTGACGACGAAATCCGTAATATCTTCGCCGAGCATTTCGCTTAAATCTTTATTAGTGACGATCTTGTCGGGAACCGAAACGCCGGTTCCGATGATTTTCGCATTCCTCATAAATCTTTCATTTTTTCAATTTCTGAAGGCACGTTACATGGAAATTTATAAAGTGTATTTTTCTCTAAATCTTTTTCAAACCGTTCAAATTTTTGTTCCATAGAATCGTGCTGCAAATATTTTTCAAAAAATCTGCTTGGCTCAATATCTTTACAAATTCGGTGATTCCAATTTGGCAAAGTCGAAGGAATTTCCGTTTTATGAAATTTGCAAAATCCTTTTTCATACATCGCATCTGAACCTTCATATTCGCTTTCAAAATGAAAACAATAACAACAATCAATCTGACCTTTTCCGTTCGGCATAAATTTTCTCCTCAAGTTTTTTGAGGTTACACGCTTTCATTTGTCAGAAAGCTCTTAACTGATTTATTAAATTCGTCCGCGTTTTCGACGAAAAACAGATGACCGCCGTTTTCAATGATTTCCAGTCGCGCGTTCGGCATTTTTTCCGCCAAATTTATCGAATTACGCATTGGCACGACGCGATCACGGTCGCCGGTCATTATCAAAGTTTCGTTTTCGATTTCGCCGACGCGCGTTTCAAAATTAAAAGTCGTCGCGGCGGTCAACTGCGCCGTGTAAACCCGTTCGGGAACGACGGAAATTTCGCGCAGACGGCAGACTTTTTCGACGGTTGCCGCGTGATTTCGATTGAATTCGTCGGTAAAAGCCGGAGCCATAAATTTGCGAATCCGTTCGGAAGTGTTCATCGCGTCGGTCGAGGCGAACGCCATCAAAATCTCCAAATCCGGCGCGACGTGATTTTCGCCGCCGAAACTCGTGCAGGCTAGAATCAATTTATCGAGCCTGTCGGGAAACGACAGCGCGAATTCCTGCGCGACGAAACCGCCGAAACTCGCGCCGAGAACATTCGCTTTTTCGATTTTCAAATCATCCAGAATTCGCCGAACATCTTCGGCGAAAGTGGCGAGCGAAAGATTTTGCAGTTCCGCTTCGTTCGCCTTTGATTTGCCGATGCCGCGCGGATCAAACGTGATAACCCGAAAATCCCGCGCCAACTCGGTCGTCTGCCAATTCCAATTCCACGCGCCGGACGCGAAACCGGGAATCAAAATCAGCGGTTCGCCCGCGCCGTGAGTTTCGTAAAATAATTTCATTTGATCAATCGCGCGATATTTGACCGCTTCCGAATAAATGTATGAGTCTATCATTCAAAAGGCAGAAGCCCGCGCGTCAGCGAGGGCGCGAAACACCATCATTTTGCGCCCTCGCTGACGCGCGGGCTTCTGCCACGAAACCTCTCATCCGTTCAATTAAAAATCCAGTTTGAATCCGAACTGAATCACGCGCGGTCCGGTCGAGGCGGAAATGATTTTGCCGAACGAATTGCCGAGCGCGATGTTGCTCACCGGATTGGCGTAGTTGACCCAGTTGAACAAGTTGAAAAATTCCGCCCGCACTTCGCCGCGCACGCGTTCGTTGAACGGAATCCGTTTGATCAGCGAAAAATCTATGTTCTTTTGTCCGGGTCCGGTCAAGGAATTGCGTTGGACGTTGCCGAACGGCGAGTTCGGATCGAAGGTCGGATTCGTGATCGCGCCGACGTTCGCGCCGTCCAGACGCGGGCGCGAAATGACGAACGCGCCGGTGTTGAAATATCCGTTCAGGCGGTTGGCAGCATCGCCGCTCGTATATGGATCGCCGCTGAAACCGGGCGCGTAATTGGCGCGGCTGATGACACCGTTGCCCGGATTGTCAATCACCGAAAACGGCAGACCGCTCTGGAAAACGGCGACTCCGGCGATTTGAAATCCGTTCAGCGCGGCGCGGGCATATTTTGAACCGGAATTGTATTTCGGCAGTTCGTAGATGCCGCTGACGACTAATCTTTGTTCGCGGTTGAAATCGGAACGCCCGTAATTTTTCCGCCAGTCGAACTGGTCGCCCGGATTGTTGGCGAGTTCGCTGACCGCGCCGCCCGAATAATAATCGAAAGCGCGTCCGTAAGTGTATGCGCCCGTCAACTGCAAGCCGCGAGCGTAGCGGCGCGTGACGGTCGCCTGCAAAGAATTGTAGCGGGAATTGGAACTCGTCTGAATATACTGCAGCGCGCCGGTGGCGTTTTTGTTGGCGGACAGAATCGTTCCCGCCGCCAGACGTGGCACGAAACTATTCGTCGCCTGATTGTAAACCGGCTGGTTGATCGTGATTAACTGCAATAAATTCGTGCCTTTGTTGCCGACGTAACCGATGTCCAAAACCGTGTTTTTGGCGAATTCCCACTGCACACCGAGATTGTATTGCTGGACGTTCGGCGTTTTCAAACCCGGATCAACGTAAATGCCGCTGACCGGCACGCCGACGGTCGCAAAAGCGAGCGGCGAGAGCGGCGACGGAATGGTCGCGGCGGTCGGAAACGCCGACGGCTGCGGCAAGTTTAGAAACGGACTGGAAAACGATTTGAATCCCGGCAGAATCGGTCCGAGCGGCGAAATAATGCCGACTCCGAGACCGAGATACGGGAAATTGAAAAGCTGCGAGTTGGCGAAGCGCGTCGAAAGGCGGTCGTAATAAATGCCGTAGCCGCCGCGCACGACGATTTTTCCGGCTTCGTCCACGCGATAGGCGAAACCGACGCGCGGCGAGATGTTATTTTTGTCCGTCGGCACCAAAGTTTTCGTCACTGTCGGCACACCCGGAATCGGATTCGCCGCGTTTTCCGCCTGCACGATGCCGTTCGGCGCGGCACCGATTCTAAATTGATCGGTCAGAAAATTGACGAGCCTGCCCTGCGTCTCCGCCGGCAAACCGAACAAATCGTAGCGCACGCCCAAATTTAAGGTCAGCCGGTCGCTCAATTTGTAATCGTCCTGCACGAAAGCGTTGTAATCTTTGACGCGGAACGAGCGATCATACACGCCCGAACCGAGCAGGGAAATGCCGCTGCCCTGCAAAAAATTGCTGAAACTGGTGAAAATCAACTGCCCGCGCGAAAACGCGTTGAAGTAAAATTTGACGGTCGAAGCGCGAAATTCGCCGCCGACGCGAAGGCGGTGCTTGCCGGAGACGATGGAAACCGTGTCCTGAAAAGTGTAGGCGTTGATGCGCGAAGACTGGTCGGCGAGCGGCGACGAACCGAGAAAAAACGACGCGTCCGTTCCCGCCACCTGAATCGTCGGCGCGCCCGGATACAAATTTCCGAGCGGACTGGTGATGCCCAAATCCGCCGCGCTGAACGGTTCCTGCGGAAAACTCGTCACGCGCAGACGGCTGAATCCGAACCGCGCCTGATTCGTTATATTTGAACTCAAAATGTAATTATCGGTCAGCGAATAAAGAAATTGGCGATTTTGAAAATCCGCGCCGAACCCGATCAACTGTGTCGGCGGCTGACCTTCGAGACGATTGCCCGTGCCGGCGAAATTGTAATTCGCCTGCGTCGTCGGATTGTCGGCGAAGAAAAACTTGCTCGCAATCGAATGTTTATCGCTCGCGTTGAAATCAATGTTGGCGTTAAATTGATTTTCGCGGTAGCGCGACAAACCCGTCTGGACGGTCGGCACGGCAGTTGACGCGCTTAAACCGCTCGCGCCTGACGACGGAATCGCGTATTGTCCGTTCGCCAGCCGCGCGTTCAAAATCCGCAGCGCGACCGGATTGATGTTGGCGACCGGAATGCCGAACGCCGCCGCCAGTCCCGCCGCCGTGCGGTTGGCATCGGTCAAACCCGCCGGAACCGACGGAAACGTCAGACTGTTGTTGAGCGACAGCGCGTTGCGTTCCTTGGTTCCCTGATACGAACCGAAAAAAAACAGCCGGTCTTTGCCGGATTTCGTCACCGGACCGCCTTCGCCGAAATTCAAAAATCGCAGCGGACCGCCGAGCGTCGCGCCGTATTGATAGCGCGTCAGTTCCGGTCGCGCCAGTCCGCGCGCTTTGACGAACGGTTCGTTCGCGTTCAGACTTTTGTTGCGGAGAAAAAGATACAGATCGCCGTGGTAATCGTTGGAGCCGGAGCGCGTCACGGCTTCGACGTTGCCGCCCGAATTGCGCCCGTTCGACGCGTCGTAAAGCGAGGTCTGGACGATGAATTCCTGCAAGCTGTCGGTCGCCGGAACCGCCAGATTCGGTGTCGAATTCGTCCCGATGGAGTTCGCGTCCACGCCGTTGATGCGGATGCTGTTGCTCGTCGTGCGCTGCCCGTTGACCGAGATATTGTTGTCGCCGCGCCCCAAATCGGTGTTGTTGGAAACCGACGACTGTGCGCCCGCCTGAAGCGTCAAAAGCTGCTGAAAATTGCGCGTGGGCAGCGGCAGTTGGCGAATCGTTTCGCCTTCGAGAACGCGCCCGTTCTGCGAAGTTTCGTTTTGCAGAACCGGCGTTTCCGCCGTCACCGTCACCGAATTCGGATCAATTCCGCCGACCGAAAGTTTGATGTTGACGCTCGTCGTCTGCGTAATGTTGACGACCGCTTCGATATTCGTGTCGGCAAATCCGCTGCCGACCGCCGTCACGCGGTAACGTCCCGGCGGCAGAAGTTGAAAACTGTAGTTTCCGTCGCCGCCCGTCGTCACCGTCCGCGCCGCGCCCGTGTCCTGGTTGGTCACCGTCACGTTCGCGCCCTGCACGACCGCACCATTCGGATCGGTCACTGTGCCGGTGATCTGTCCGGTCGTGCCTTGGGCGAAAATCGCGGCGGTTTGACTCAGCACCAAAATTGTTGCTGCTGCCAACAAAATCTTAAAATTTCTCATTGATTGCTCCCTCGATTAAATAAAAATGAACGTCCGTTTTTTATTACTGTAAATTAAAAAAGACAATCCGAAAAAACGCTCAAACTCTGACTGTCTTATTTGCTGATTTTTTAAATTCCGAAAGTTTTTCCTCGCTCAACACACCATAAGCAAAAATTTTCGTCAGGCAGTTTAACGACTGCTCATCGTTTAAATTCAAATGCTGATTGCCGCCGAACAGTTTTTCGACCAGAAAATAATTGAAAAACTGCATATAAGCCGCCGTAAAGATCGTTGCCGGCTCGACCCCCGTCCGTAAATCACCGCGCTGTTTCGCCGCCTCGAACTTGTCGCCGAAAATTCTTTCAAATCTATCGGTCAAGCCGTCGAACATCTTGCGAAAATGCGTATTCTGAAATTCCAGCACGTCAATATACATCAACAGCCAAAAATCCGAATGCCGGTTGACCAGTTCGCCGACCATTTCGCCCATATTTCGCAGGCTCGACGGCTCCAGAGGCTCGTCAATACGCGCGAACATATTCCGTAGTTCCTCGTCAATAATCGTCAGATAACCGTTCACGATTGATTCAAATATCGCTTCCTTTGTCGGATAATAATTATACAAATTGCCGAGCGAAACCGCCGCCTGCTTGGAAATATCGCGCATCGAAGTCGCGTGAAACCCCTGCCCGATGAACAATTCACGGGCGGCGGTTTCAATAATTTCCTTTTTTTCCTGGATAGCGATTCGACTTAATTTGGGCATTTAATTAAAAAACAATCGTTCGTCTTTTTTTACTTGATTAGTAGCCCGTTTGTCAAATGACAATAACAATGTATCTGCTGTTAATGCGAATCAGTAAGTTGAAAAATGAGGCGGCAAATAAAAAAGCTGTAGAATATGCGTTTTTAGAAAACAATGCGAAGATTTACATTTATCTTGTCAGTTACCTGTGCTTGTTTCGTGACCCAGAGAGACATTCGTTAAATTTTCAAATCGCGCAGTCCAATATAATGACTTCATTTCCCGCTTGAGCGTCTCTCCGGCGGTATTGCGCGGAAAATCATCCATTAAAACGACTTTTGAAAGGCGTTGATATTTGCCATCCACGCGTTCATTGATCCAGTTTCTTAATTCTTCGGCATCAATTTCAGCATTTTGCTTTAAAATTACCGCTGCCAGCGGAGTTTCGCCCCATTTATCGTTCGGGACCCCAAAAAACCGCCGCCCCGCGTACTGCCGGGTGCCGAACGATAATTTCTTCAATATATTTGGGAAATATGTTGATTCCGCCGGAAATAATTAGGTATTTTTTGCGGTCAACGAGAAAAAGAAAATCATCTTTGTCCAAATATCCGAGATCGCCGGTGTGAAGCCATCCGTTAACGAACGCCTGCCCCGTTAGTTCCGGCTGTTTATAGTATTCCGTCATTAAAAGCGGACTGCGCCCGGTTATTTCTCCGACTTTGCCTGACTGAACTTCGCGCCCGTCTTCGTTGACGATTTTCATCTCAAAAAAAGGCAGCGGCACACCGACCGAGCCGGATTTCGACTGGTAATCGTACTTGTCGAGAACGGTCATAAAACCTTCGGTCAAACCGTACAGTTCATAAAAACAGTCGGGCAGCAACTCGGTCAATTTCTCTCTATGTTCGAGATGCAGCGGCGCGCCAATTGAGCTGATCGCTTCCATTGACTTTAGTGAGTCGGGCGAAAAAGCCGGCGAGTTGAGCATGGCGACGATTTGTGACGGCACCATCATCGTATGCGTCGCCCGCTCGCGCTCGACAGCGGCGATGAATGTTTCCGGGTTGAATTGCGGCATTAAAATGTATGTTCCGCCAAGAAAAAAGGAAGGGATTAACATCACGAACGCGCCGTTAAAAACGATTTATCCCGCGTGAATTGTGACCGACTCCGGTGTCATCCGGTAAGCGGACGCAAATGCCGCCGCATACATCGCCCGGACGCGATGCGAATGCACGATGCCTTTTGGATCTCCGGTCGTGCCGCTGCTATAAATGATGTTGAATGGATCCATCATCTCGAAGCTCAATCGCGGGCGGCTCTTTTTGGCTTGCTGCTTTGGTCAAAGCGCGGTAATCCTGATAACCTTTCGCTGATTCGGTGGCGATATATCGCTCCGAAGCGACGGCGGGAAGCTGAGGCTTGAGGGCATTTAATTCGTCTGCGAAATGGTAATCAGTGATGATTGCCGTCGTATCCGAATCACGGAGCAGGTTTGCCAATCCGGTGCCGCTCAGCAGCCCGCTCATCGGCACCACCACGGCACCGATTTTAGCCGCCGCTCAGTAAGTTTCCAGCAGTTCGAGGCAATTTCGGCAGAATCGTCGCAATCTTGTCGCCTTTGCCGATTCCCAAATTCAGCAAGGCATTGGCGAGACGATTAACTCGGAGATTAAATTCCGAGTAAGTTAATCGCTGATCTTCAAAAACGACCGCCGTTTTCTGCGGACGATACAGCGCGTGATGAGTAATCAAGGAGCCGATATTCATTTCTGTTTTTGCTCCTCCCCTAATTTCGATTTTTCACAACTGTCGGCGAATTCAACGATCAAATCGGCGACTCTCGAAGCCCCTCGCTCGCCGAGCATAATAGTAAAATGAGTCGTGCCGGAAATAGTTTCCTCTTTCATTTCGGGAACGCACGTTTGAAACTGTTCCAACACGGAATCCGGCAGAATCGGTGGCTTTGAAGGTTCCATTCTCATTTCGGCGCGGATCAACAAAACCGGCACACGCAAAGATTTCAAACGATTAATGGTTTTCTCGTGCTTTAATATTTCGGCAATGTCTATACCCACCGCTTCAGATGAGGCTTTGGGTTGCCCGGATTCGTCTCCGAACTCATAATCGTCATTTCTGCACGGGACAAAACGCAGTAACTCGTGTTTTGTCAGCATTTTAGAATCTCAAAGATATTCACCTTTGAGTAGCGTTTGATTTCAACCAAGACTTCTTGGATTATTTCGCATCCGAGTCTGAACAAACTTTTTTGCGGTCTCCCGTTTTTCTTTATTTCAATCGGATTTTCTTGGCTTTCAAGTTCGCCGATGTTGACTGCCCACGCCGTCGCTAACGCTAACACTCCAAATAGCTTATCTATTTTTGCCGCTTCCGTCAGATGCGTCTCTTCCGGCTCAAATCCGCGACTTTTCAAGTTCTGAAACAGCGTTTCAATCTTCCATCCTTGCTTGTATTCCAACAATATTTGACCCCTATTTTCCGAAGCCAGGACAATCGCACTTTCCTTTGCATCACGTCCCCTTTCAACCTCGACAAACACCTTCACGCCACCATATTTTCTCGCTCGTTTGAGCTTGTAATTTTCGCCTGTCTTTGATGTCCTTAATAGCTGACCGCATTTCATCAACTCCCCTTTTTTGTCTGTGAGCGGCATTGAAACTTTTAATCGCAACCGCAATGGAACTCTCCGATTGTCCAAATATCTCATAAATTCCAGCCCGTCAAACTCCCGGTCTCCGCAAAAGTATTCGATATTGGTGACTCCGAATTCTTTGATATGGCGGTCAATAATTGCTCGTTTTTCCGCCAATGGCGAATTGCCTTTGCGCTTCAATGTTTGCCAACCGAGTCGGTCTCAAAGCGTTCCCGACCACGATTAATAACGGCAAAATGTTGACCCACACTTTGCCGTATTTCCACTGCATTCGATCAAGTGCCAAAATATACTTGCCGTCAGGCTTAAGTATGGCAATCATTAGCTTTGCCAAAATCGCGTAATCAAGCGGCGCGTATTTGAGAAACCGTTTGAGCCGTTTATATTTGGATTCCGGCTTGGCTGGCAGGTCTAAAACACCCGCCAATCGCGCCAAATTTGAAGTGTTTTGTTGGATAATGGCTATCAAAAAACTCGCTAACAACCGAGGCTCTGCGCTTGTCTAATGATAAATTTGCTCTCAATGCTGCAAAGCATTCGGATGTGTTTTTTTCATATATTCAAGAGCTATTCCAGCTCAAAAACACATCCGCTTTCTATTTTCAAAGACCTTTTAACATTGTTTTTGTCCCGTGCAGAAAATTGAAATAGCTGAAGTTTTGGTCAACTAAATCTTATCAATCGTTGTTCTCTCTTCAATTTCTTACGTCGAACTCACGTTAAATTACAGCTTTTGAATTCGCCGTCAGTATCCAAAGTGCGGAAGAATTAACAACTTGACCCGTCTCAGTTCGCCATTGTCCTGGCTATCCATTTATCTTTTTTGTCAACGGCAGAATTTAACTGTTCAAAGACATTTTTAATTTCATAATCGTCACGCCCTAAAATACTCATATTAAGAAACGGTTTTTGTCTATTTGCGTCCGCCGGGCGTGTCCGCCGACCAAACGAACTTACACGAAACCGGCATCGTTTCCCCCGATGGCGTGATTTTCAGCGGTGTCAGATGATTCTTCGTGAGCAAGCTGTTGAAGTTGGCAACATCCTCGCCGAGCATCGTCTTCCAAGCATCGAGGGTCGTGGTGAACTCGCTGCAGCCGGATTCCCACGTGTCAATTTCCGCCTTAGTGGGCGGCATATCAATGCCGTTCTGCGAAATCGGACCGAGTACCGTATTGAATGTTACGTTGATCGTGTTAAACGTGAGGATGCTTCCGGGCGTGCGGACACTGCCGAAGAAGCCGCCCCGTCCGCCGCGGGTGGGAACACCGCCGATTGTCGCCAATTTAGTGTCGAGTGCCGCCTCCGCCGCTGCGACATCTGCCGGCAGCGAGCTGCTTTTTAAAGCCGCTAATTGACTTCGCACGGCGGACACTTCCTCATTGGCGGCGTAGCTGTCCTTCATTCCCTGCACGGCAGCCAGTGCAAGTTTGTTCTGCCCCCGCAGGCTTGCCATAATCTTTGCGCTCTCGCCGATTCGCGGATCATTATGGACGACGACTTTTTGAGTATAAACTGCACCGTCAACCAGCAGTTTGACGGTGTATGTCCCCGGCAGAACGAGCGGTCCGTGCGGTGCCGGCGTGACCTGACCCGGAGCGGAGTTCATCTGGTTATTGATGTCCGGGTTGTATCCGGGCGGATCGTCATAGCGGAGATTCCAGTTCGTTCGGTTGGTACCGACATTCGTCGAGAGAGAACGTTCATCAGGCGACATCAGCCAGTAATCAGGATACGGCGGTCGTTCGGGAAGCGTGGGTTTGACGCTTGAAATAGTTCTGACCAACTTTCCGTCCGCGTCTAATATCTGCATCTTTATTTCGCCTGCCGGTTTTTTGCCGAGGTGATAGTAGATGATTGCTCCGAACGGCGGATTTTGTGAATGCGGCAATTCCGGGTTCATCGGCTGATCCCAATTTCCATTCTCCCGCGAACGAATTGCATCACTTGGTTTAAATAGATAAACCGGAGCCGCCGCGATCTGTTGAGCCTTTGACGCAATCTCGCGCAGCGGACTCATATCGTCAAGCACCCAAAATCCCCGACCGTAGGTGCAAATCACCAGATCGTTCATATTATCGTCGGTGTGGAACACCATATCGCGGATTGATGTACTCGGAAGATTTTGCCGCAATGACTGCCAATGGTCGCCGTCGTCGAATGAAACATAGACGGTCGTCTCGGTGCCGGCAAAGAGCAATCCCTTCTGTTTTGAGTCTTCACGGATGACGTGAACCTGACTTCCCGTCCGCTCATCAACCGGCAGTCCGCCGACGATGCGCGTCCAGGTATTCCCGCCGTCGTGCGTTCGATAAATGTAGTGTTCCTCCGATGCCGGAACTGCGGCACCGCGACCGCCGCCGATATTGGCGACCGCGTAAGCCGTATTAACATCGTTGTGTCCAGCCTCGACTGTGACAAAATTAGCGTTCGGCGGCAGATCGGTAAAGTTCGTTACATTGTTCCACGTCTTGCCGCCGTCCATCGTATTGTAAATCTGTCCCGTGGTGCTGCCCGACCAGATGACTCCCTTCCTGACGGTCGAAATCGAAAAATCGGAGATTGATGCGCGGGGAGCCGGACGACGACCAACGGGAGCATCTGCGGCAGGCGGTGTCGGCGTTGCAGTCGGCGGAGTTATGGTCGGCGGAGTTGTGACTGCCGGAGTTGATTCGGGCGCGCCCTCGCACGTCACCATCGGCTGCCCTTTGGGTGTCGTCAGATCGGGACTGAACGGCTGCCACGTCTCAGCCCCGTCACGCGTGACGAGAATGCAGTTGTAACCGGCATACATCGCCTTCGGATCGAATGCCGTATCGAACCGTTTCCAGAGATCGCGTCCCTCGGCATACAAATCTCGATCTGCTCCGAAGTTGGGCGCGACGTTGCCCCACTGTCCGGTTTCAATATCAATTTTGGTCATCCCGTTACCTTGTCCGAGTCCGTAGCCGACACCGTAGATCGTCGTTGGCTTGAGCGGATCAGGCACGGCAGTTCCAAACTCGGAAGACTGCAAAGGATACCAGTCGAGGTTGGTAATTTGTCCCAAGTCGCCGCGGCTGCGCGTCATAATCGCGCCGGTATCCTGCTGCGATCCCAGCACCCAATACGGATAGCGCGTGTCGGTGGTGACCTTATAAATTTGTGCAATCGGTATCTGATAATAACCGCTCCAGGTGTTCCCGTTGTCGAGCGTGACGGCGGGTCCCTGGTCAAAGCCGAATAACATTCGGTGTCCGTTCGCCGGGTCAATCCAAATATCGTGCGGGTCTTCGCCGCCGGGCGCGCCCTTGTACGCATTGAAGGTCTTGCCGCCGTCGGTTGATTGAGTAACAAATGTGCTGACGGTGTAGAGAATATCCGGGTTTTGTGAGTCCACCCACACACCCGAACTATATGAACCTTGTCCGTTGCCGACGCGCGTATCGCCGACTGCCATATGCTGCCACGTCGCGCCCTGATCGTCAGACCGATAAAGTCCTGAGGGACTTTCGGGCGGATTGCCGATGACATAAATGCGCTGCCCGTTAGTGTGCATCGCAACCGCCACGCTGATTCGTCCGGTATAGGGCGGAAGCGTGCTGATTTTTGTCCAGGTTTTGCCGGTGTCGGTTGATTTGTAGAGTGCCGTGCCGTTCGGTCCCGGCGGTGCTGTACCGCCTCTGCCGCCTGATCCCTGCGAGGTGGCGAACATCAAGTTCGGCAGGTCAAACGCATATTCGAGGTCGCGGGTGCCGTTCGCGTTTTCCGGGCGCAGTGTGTTCTCCCACGTTTTGCCGCCGTCGGTCGTCCGATAGATGCCGCGTCCATCGTGTTGCGCGTCTCCCTGGGTTGAAGCGACGACGATATTCGGATCTTTCGGGTCCACCGTGATCTTGTTGATTTTAACCGTATCCGCGAGACCGATGTGTGTCCAAGTCTTGCCGGCATCAAGCGATTTATACATGCCGTCGCCGCTCGATCCGCCGACCGAATCACCCGTTCCGACATACACGATGTTTGAATCAGACGGCGCAACCTGAACCGCGCCGATGCTGTCAACATTGAGAAATTGGTCAAAAATCGGGAACCAAGTCACCCCGGCGCTCGTGGTTTTCCAGACACCGCCGGCAGGAGTCCCGACGTAATAAACGCCAGGCTGACCGAGTGTTCCGGTGACCGCCGAAATGCGCCCGCCGTGAAACGGACCGATGTTACGCCATCGAAGACCGGCAAATAAATCAGTGTTTTGAAGCCTGCGGCTCTCAACACGACTATCTTCTGTAGAATTCGGAACCTGAGCATAAAACGCCGCCGTAAACAGCGTGATTCCAAACAAGGCAACGATCAATAAAACGCGGTTATTTGTTTTCATTTGAAATAAATCTTGGCTTCAAAAATGCAGCTATCTTCTAACTCAAACCTATAAATCTTAACATACCACAAGCTACGAAAAAGTATAAACTAAAAAAAGCCATAAGGGTGGTTTTGAAAAGGGACTGAAAGTTCTTCGTTATCAATTTTTGGAAAGCAGAAAAAAGTGGGGGAGATTTTGACACTTCATTGTAAAATACGTTTTCGTCGTTTAACAAATTGTCGTCCGCGTAGAGCCGTTCCTCGTTGCCCGCATCTAGAGTCTGTTATGAACTATTAAGCCGGATTTGGTAGATTTATCGGATGAATCGAAGATGAATCGAAAAGGTTATCC
Source organism: Pyrinomonadaceae bacterium (assembly GCA_965217575.1). Classification (GTDB taxonomy): domain Bacteria; phylum Acidobacteriota; class Blastocatellia; order Pyrinomonadales; family Pyrinomonadaceae. The sequence goes on from CBDCIX010000004.1 coordinate 263,002, forward strand.
GAGTGATGTGAGTGATGAAGAATGGGCGTTGGTAGTGTCGTATTTGATCCTTGATGAGTGAAGATGCGCCGCAACGTGAACACAGTTTGCGCGAAGTTTTCAACGCTTTGCGGTGGATGATTCGCACAGGTGCGCCGTGGCGGATGATGCCCAATGACTTGCCGCCGTGGGTGACGGTTTATCAGCAGTCGTAAAGGTGGCTCAAAGCAGGAGTCTTTGAAGCGATGGGGGCGGATTTGCGAGAAATTCTGCGAATTGCGGCAGGCAAAAAAGCGAAACCTTCGGCGGTCATTTTCGATTCAAGGACATTGCAATCGTCGCCGGAATCGGGCGGACGGGGCGAATATGACGGGGCGAAACGCAGAAAAGGCAGTAAGACACACATCGCGGTTGATACGCTTGGCAACTTATTGGCATTGCTCGTGACACCGGCGAATGAGCAGGATCGGGCGCAGGTCGGTGAGTTGGCAAAAAAGGTGCAGGAAGCGACGGGCGAAACAGTCGAGTTGGCATATGTTGACCAAGGTTACACGGGCGCGGCGGCGAACGCGGAAGCCGCCGCGCACGGCATCAAAGTGGAAGTCATTAAGTTGGCAGAAGCAAAAAAGGGGTTTGTTTTACTGCCGCGCCGCTGGGTTGTCGAGCGTTCGTTCGGCTGGGCGGCACGATTCAGGCGATTGGCACGGGATTATGAACGCCTGCCGGAAACTTTAGCGGGACTGCCTTTTCTGGCATTTGCCGTGCTAATGCTCAAACGATTCGCTAATTTGATGGACTAGAGTTCATAACAGGCTCTTAGTAACAACCGGCAAAACTAACGGCTTCGAAAAAATTTTATCGAAGCTCGCCCGCGCCGTCAGCCGTTCGGCAAATATAAATTTCCGGCACAATATTCGTTGACTTTTCGTAGGCGGCGGCGATTTCCGCTTTGAATTGTTTCGCCGAATTTGTTTCAACCAGATTGATCGTGCAGCCGCCGAAACCGCCGCCCATCATTCGCCCGCCGTAAAAGCCCGGCAATTTTTCGGCGCTGGCGATCATCAAATCGAGTTCGGCGCAACTGACTTCGTAATCGTCTTTTAAACTCCGGTGCGAGGCGAGCATCAACTCGCCGAAGATTTTCAAATCCTGTCTTCGCAACGCTTCGGCGGCGCGCAAAACTCGGTCGTTTTCGGTCACGATATGAAGGGCGCGGCGAAAAATCGTCGCCGGCATCGCGCCTTCAAATTGCTTTAATTCTTCCGGCGTGACATCGCGCAGACTGCGAATTTCCCGATGAGATTTTTGGCGCAGATAGCGCACTGCTTCTTCGCATTCGCCGCGCCGCGTGTTGTATTCGCCGCCTGCCAGCGCGTGTTTGACCATCGTATTGCAAACGACGATCTCGAACGAGGCGGGTAAATCCAGACTTTGATGTTCGAGCGTCCGGCAATCGAGCAGAATCGCTCTGCCCGCTTCGCCGAAAACCGATGCGTATTGATCCATAATGCCGCATCTCGCTCCGGCATATTCGTTCTCGGCGCGCTGGCAGGCGCGGGCGATTTCCAGATCGGTGATTGTGTCGCGCTCCGTCCCGATTAGGGCGCACGCGGTCGAAACTTCGAGCGCGGCGGACGAACTCAAACCCGAACCAAACGGCACTTCGCCCGCAATCAGCAAATTCGCGCCGCTCAAATTCAGTTTCGGATGTTCATCTAATATCGCCGCCACGCCGCGCACATAATCGCTCCAGTGATGAGTTTCGCACGTTGGAACGGCAACGTCGTCGAGCGAAAATTCGACGATTTCGCCGAATTCCAGCGAGCGCACGGCAAGCCGCCGGTCGGAGCGTTTTCCGGCGGCAATATAGGTCGCGTAGTTAATCGCTGAAGGCATCACAAAGCCTTCGTTGTAATCGGTGTGTTCGCCGATAAAATTAATGCGTCCCGGAGCGCGATACAGTTTTGGCGCGCCGGAGAAAAATTGCTTGTAGGCGGCGATTAGAGATTCTTTATTCATTAATAGTTGCGGGTGCTTTAACCGAAATTGGCATACTTTGATGCTGCTCGGCGGCGATTTTCGATTCGAGATAATGTGCTGCCGGAACATTTCGCAGCATTTCCGCCGCCGTTTCCGGCGTTAAATCGCGCTGCGGCATTCCGAGCATTTCATAGCCGACCATAAATTTTCTGATGGTCGCCGAGCGCAGCAGCGGCGGATAAAAATGCGCGTGCAGATGAAAATACGGGTGAAGTTCGCCGTCCGTCGGTCGCTGATGAAAACCCATCGTGTATGGAAACGAGGTTTTAAAAAGGTTATCGTAGCGCGTCGTCAGTTCTTTTAAAACTTCGCTTAAACCACTTGTTTCCGCGTCGCTTAATTCGTCGAGTCCGCTGACGGCGCGGCGACCGACTACCAATGTTTCAAACGGATAAGTCGCCCAAAATGGAATCAGCGCGACAAAATGTTCGTTTTGACAAACCACGCGTTCATTTATTTGAAGTTCGAGTTTCAGATAATCACCGAGCAGGGTCGAATTGTTTTTTTGATAATAACGGGCGGCATTGCGAGTTTCGCGCTTCATTTCGTTCGGCAAACCGGCGTTCGCCCAAATCTGGCAGTGCGGATGCGGACTGCTCGCGCCCATCATCGCGCCGCGATTCTCGAAAATTATCACCGAATTGATAAACGGCAGACTGCCAAGTTCGATATATTGCTCGCACCAAATGTTGACCACCGAATTTATAGCCGCCGGTGACATTCGCGCCAGCGTCAAATCGTGGCGCGGTGTAAAACAGACCACTCGGCAGATGCCGCGCTCGGTTTCGGCGATCAATAATTCGTCAACATTTATCCGCGATTCGCCAATTTCAGGCTGCAGCGCGGGGAAATCATTGGCGAAAACGAATGTTTTCGTATATTCGGGATTACGCTCGCCGCCGACTCGCGCATTGCCCGGACACAGATAGCATTCGGGATCGTAAGACAGCATTTTTTCCGGCGCGTCTTCTTCGACCAAGCCCTGCCAGGGACGCTTCGCGCGGTGCGGCGAAACGAGAACCCACTCACCGATCAGGGGGTTGTAACGCCGATGTGACTGCTCTTTGACATCTATCATTATATTGAATTCTCAATCGTAAACGTCTCCGAACAGCGTATTAACAAATGTTGCTAGTTAATAGCGCGGCACGATTCACGTTCGATTAGATTTGCCTCCAAAACGTGGTGTTCGGAAACGACCGGCTCACCTTCTTTCTCCTGTGCCTGACGCAGAAGCATTTCGACGGCGACAATTCCTTTTTCCGTAATCGGCACGTTGAGCGTGGTCAGCGGCGGACGGACGATGCTGGAAATCTCGATATTGTCGAAACCAATCAGCGATACATCTTCCGGCACACTTTTGTTAAGCTGCGCTAATGCCTGCAGCGCGCCAAAAGCGATGGTGTCGTTCGCCGCGAAAATTGCCGTAAAATCCGGCATTGTCTGAATCAACTGCATAGTCATTTCAAAACCGCCGTTATAAGTCGGATGTCCGCGAATAATAACCGGCTCGACTTCGCTTTTTTTCAACGCCTTCTTAAATCCCTTTGCCCGCGCCGCCAAATTGCCGTGATGACGCGCTCCGGTGAGATGCCCGATGCGGCGATGTCCGAGTCCGAGCAGATATTCGCCCGCCATCATACCGCCTTTGATATTGTCTCCGGTCAGCGTTGAAAATACCTGCTTTCCCGGCGGACGACTCAGCAGCAGCGTCGGAATACCGCTTGCCAGAATTTCGTTTTGTGATTCTTTGGAAAACGCGCCGACGATGCTGAACATTACGCCGTCAATCATTTTATCCACGAGCGACCGGAAATAATGCATCTGCTTTTCGACATCATTGGCGCAGTTACACAGAATTAAATCGTAACCGGCATCGAACGCCGCGCTTTCGACCGCGCGGGCAAACTCGGCAAAATACGGATTGCGGACATCGCTGATAATCAATCCGAAAGTATTTGATTTGCCGGTCGCCAGACCGCTCGCCATCCGGTTGCGCCGGTAATTCAAATTTTGAGCGACTTCCAAAACTCTGGTTCGCGTGGCGGGATCAATCCCATAACGGTTATTCAGCGAACGCGAAACGGTGGAAATATTTACGCCGCAAGCCTCGGCAACATCCTTATAAAGTAACTGACATAGTTTCGTACGCTTGCCCCCTCAAATTTTATATAATAGGACTTTCGCTTCACCAAAATTACAAAGCAGGAATTGTCAAATTCTTTAGTTGTAATTTTAGAAATTCGGCGAATAAATTGTTCCTCACTTGATAGACTGTCGTTTTCATTTCTTGGGCTTTGAATTTAATCGCCACCCACGCCGCATAACAACACGCCAAGTGATTTCTTTGCGAACGCTCTTTTCGACATTGGCATTTTTCACTGCCGTCAGTTGCTTGAACGAGCGATGAAATTCTTCGACTTACCATCTCACTTGAGTCGCTTGAATTGCCCGCAGGCGAGTAAAGTCTTCCGCTAATTTATCGGTTATCACCCATTCAATGCTGCCGTCTGTGTCAACTAGCTTGAATAATTTCAACCAAAATGGAACTTCTCTGAGCCTCACCAACTTTCCGCTGATTAGCTCTTCGGATGTCCACTCGATCTCACTCAAATCCTGAAATCCTGCCTCTTTTGTTATGCTTACCTGGCGATTGCTTTTTACGTTCGTATAAAATGTCCAACCGCTTCGATGCACTCGGCTGACACGACGATTTTTGAAGATTTGCTCGAAACCAAACCCGCCGACCGCTCAATTCCGGCGTATCTTGCGACGATCAACTTTAACCAAAATTGTTGTTTTGAAGAAGAAAATACCACAATACTGCCAGCGTGTAAATAAAAAACGGAAATATTAAATCTAAAAAAATAACCTTGTGGGGCAATTTCGCAGCTTCCCTCCCGCTTGTCCTAATGTGCTGACAGAGTGGACAGCGCACTTGTTTTTGCACGGATTTCGTAAAAATTATCAAAAAACTGTTTACGGCAACAATCTTTTCAGTATTCAAAACAGCGGGATCGGCGAGTAATGATTTGGTCTCCATTCCGCAATTTCACCGCTTTGGTCAAATTATCGTCATCGAAAGGGCGGGCGAGCTATTTAATTGCCGCTTATCATTTAAAAAACAAAGCTATTCGGTACAGGTTTATCCGTCCCTTTGCCGAAAGTCACGCCGGCAAATCCGTTACTGCTTTGCTGTATGTACCAAACTCCCTCACGAAACACCGCTATATCCGCTTTGCCGTCGCCATCGTAATCAGCCGGTGTCGGCAGATCGGTCGAGATGCCGAATTGAATGCCCGCAAATCCGAGTTGGCTTCTGTTTAAATACCACGTCCCGTTTGATGGTCGAAACACTGCCACATCCGATTTTCCGTCGCCGTCATAATCCGCCGGTGTCGGTCTATCTTTTAATTCACCGAATTGGATACCGGCGAATCCGAGTGAACTTCTCTGGAGATACCAGGTGCCGTTTGACGGACGATAAACGGCGTAATCGGCTTTGCCGTCGCCGTCGTAATCACCAATTATGGGTTTGTCCATATCCGCTCCGAACTGGAAGGAGGTAAATTTCCCAGTTATTAAATTATAAACATACCAAGTCCCGTTTGAAGGTCGCCAAACCGCCAGATCAGCTTTGCCGTCACCATCGTAATCGGCGGGCTGCGGAATGTCATCGGGCGCGCCGAAAGCGATGCCGGTAAAACCAAGTTGGCTGCGGTTGAGATACCAGGTGCCGCCGCGATAGACGGCAAGATCGGTTTTGCCGTCACCATCGTAATCGGCAGGGACGATTTTGTCGCCCGATGTGCCGAACTGCACGCCGGTAAAACCATTAGCGGACTTTTGTAAATACCAGAAACCGCCGATTGGACGGAAGACGGAAATGTCCGATTTGCCGTCACCATCAAAGTCGAACAGCGCGGTGAAATTTGAATCATTCGCCTGCTTCTCAAAAGCACCAATATCGGAGCCATTACCGTTTGAGGGATTGGGAATATTCGGATAATCGAAAGGACGCGGCTGACCGCGCTGATCGGCATTTCTACCAATAGAAAATCCTTTGTCAATTGCCGGACTGTTCGGTCGCAGGGCGTGTGTTTTGGTAACGCCTCCGTAATTACTCAACGGTGCCAGTTGCGGGTCACGATTGGTGATATTTCCGTCAAATAAGCCGTTGATAGTCGCACCGGACGTATTTTCAATCAAATTAAAGCCGCCCGAAACTAAAATTCCGGCAAAATCAGGCGCGACCGGAGCTGTATTATCAGCGAAAATTGAACTGCGGGCGTTAATTGTTCCGGCATTTCTGAAAACACCGCCGCCCTGATTGGCAGAATGATTGTTGGCGATAGTCGAGTTGTTGATATTTAAAGTAACGTCGCTGTAAATACCGCCGCCGTTGCCGCCGGTAATGTTGCCGCTGATAGTTGAATCGTTAATATCTGCGATGAAACCGTTGTAAATACCACAGCCGCTGTTATCGCTGACAGTGGATTTATTTACGCTGATCGTTCCGTTGCTTGAAATACCGCCGCCGTAATCGCTCACCGCCGTATTGCCCCCGATAGTCGAGAACGCCAATGTCAAATTACTGTTGACGGAAACGAATAAACCTCCTCCGATATTTGCCGTGTTGCCTTCAACGGTCGAGTATTCCAAATTAAGCAATCCGCTGTCGCCATTAAAAACACCGCCGCCGTAATCGGCTGCCCTGCTATCGCGAATAATTGAATTTGCCACTACCAGTTTGCCGTAGTTGGAAATACCGCCGCCATTGGCAGAAGTATTGCCGCCGGTAATTGTTATGCCGCCGATTCCGACGGTCGCTCCCGTGCCGACTGATAATACGCGCGCCGCGCCGCCGCCGGAGAGCGTCAGTAAGTTTGACCCTCTGCCGACAATCGCAATCACGATATTGCTGTTGATTTTCAGTTCACCGCCGGGGAGCGTAATGGTTTGCGGCATATTAAATAAAGAATCATCAAAGATAATCGCATTGTCGGTCTTGGTGTTGGCATTAGATACTGCAATCGCTTCTCTTAATGAGCAGTCGGCATCGCAGATACCGTCATCGGTGTCAGCAATTTTCGTCACTTTGAAAGCCGCCGTCTGTTTTTCAAACGCGCCGATGTCAGGCTGAACGGAGCCGTTCAAATCGCCGTCCTGCGGGCGAACAATACCGCGCTGATCCGCTGCCGGGAAGTCGTTCGGGTCTGCCGCGTCAATCGCCGGACTGGTTGCCATTAAAGCAACTGTTCTGGTTGTCCCGCCGTAGTTGTCGAGCGGTAGTAACTGCGGATTAACTCCAAAAATGTTGCCGGTTGTCGCGCCGATGATGGTCGTTCCGGTGATGTTTTCAATCAAATTGTAGCCACATGAATTGAGAATACCGGCGAAGTCCGGCGTATTACCGATGGTGCTGAGATTATCGCCGACAATCGTATTACCGAGAGCAGCAGTTCCGGTGTTGCCGATGCCGCCGCCGAGGTATGCCCGGTTATTGTTAATTGTCGAACTGGCAATGTCGGCTGTTCCGCTATTGAAAATTCCGCCGCCCTGTCCTCCATCAAAATTTGTCCCCGTCGGTATCGCGCTGTTACCGCTGATCGTTGAATTTATGATAGTTAATATCCCTTTATTGGAAATTCCGCCGCCGTTATATCTGGTTGTTACATTGTTGTCAATAGTCGAATCGCTGATGGTAAGAGTGCCGCCGCTGAGATTATTGATGCCGCCGCCGCCGGCATCTGACGAATTGCCGCTGAAGGTCGAATTGGTGATGGTGACCGCGCCGCCAATATTGTAAATGCCGCCGCCGAAACCGTATATTTTGTTATGGGAAATAGTTGAACCGTCTATATTCAGTGTGCCGGAAGTTTGATAAATACCGCCGCCATTATTGTTTCCGGTGCTGTTGCCGATAATGGATGAATTAGAAATATTCGCCGTGACGTTGGTATCGTTGTAGATACCGGCACCATCACTGACGGATGAATTGTTGATTATATCGGAATTGAACATCAACAGCGTCGAGTTAGGGGCGTTGTAGATGCCGCCGCCACAGACCGTACCGTCCGGCAGGTTATCTCTGATAACCGAATTATTAATAGTCAGCTTTCCGCCGTTGTAGATGCCGTTGCCGGGTCCCTTGCCCCGGTTGCCGGTGATAACACAATTATTAACAGTGACGATGCTCCCCGTCGTGCTGCCAATACCGCTTCCGCCATTTAAGGCGATGGTGAAGTCTCTGCTGACACCTTTAGTCATCGAGAAACCGGCGATGGTCACGGTCGCGCCGGTGACGGTAAAAATACGCGCTCGATATAATCCGTCTAAGGTTAAAAGATTAGCTCCCGGACCATTGATTGTTAAATTTCCGTTACCGCTAACCTTTAGATCGCCAAATACCAGTGCCATCGTCTGCGGAGCGGCAAAAACTGCCGGATCGAAGTTGATAATATCGTCTGTCATTAATTGGTCTGACGCTGTGATTGCTTCGCGCAGCGAGCAGTCAGCATTACAAATGCCGTCATTGGTGTCCGCTATTTTTGATACCGTAAACACGTCGGCATTTACCGCAATGCTGCCTGAAACGATAATAATCAGCAGCCATACAAATCTGTTCAGTCTTTCGCCGTAGAAAAATTTACCCATATCTTTAATGTCAAATAGATGTTCGTCTGGATGGTCTATGTTTACTCAGAGAGCGCAGTTTTTTTAAATTAGACGAAAATAGTTTTTGATTGAAAAAGCCCAATCAATGGGAGCGACTGTGAGTAACAAGTAACAAATTACAACAACTATGAGCTTTTAAGCAAGAAAATCAACGGAGATGTCAGAAAATTGGTGTAATTCGGTTCGATTCCAAGTTGGTTCAGTTGAAAGTTTAAAAGCAAGCGACCGGGACTTGTAAAATGTAAAATTATTAATTCATAAATAATCTGCAAACCTTTTGAAAATTTTCAATCGCTTTGGTCATAATCTCTTTCACACTCGATTCTACCCGAAAGTTTTTCAAACATATACACCGAAAGTGTGAATAATTTTTAGCAATTATTGGAGAATTCACCGCTTTGGAGATCGCGTCGTACGAAAAAAATAGCGATGCCGCCGAAGAAGCAAAGCCCCCGCTTGAAAGCGGGGGCTTTGCTTCTTTTTTGCGCGGACGGCGATGGTGCCGGACATATTACTGTCCGGCGGTAAAATCCCAGTCGTTTAAGTTATCGGTGACCATCGTCACGCGCGGCGTGAAAGCGTAGCGTTTGGAGATGACCGAAATAACGGCGACCTGTCCCGCCGCCACATTTGACAGTCGGTAATAGCCGAAAGCGTTGGTGGCTGCCGTTTGCGTTATGCCCCGCGCGTCGGTCAGAGACACTCGCGCGCCGCTCAATCCCCGTCCTGACGGAGCCAGAACACGCCCGCTGACTGAAACGGCTGCCGCCGTCGGACCGACCACGACGGGTGGCGGGTTCGCCGCGAAAGTGCCGGAACCGGCTGCCGTAAAACTATTCAAAAAATTGCCCGTGCCAATCGCCAGCGACGGTGTGACCGATGAGAAACTGACCGCCAGGTTGCGCTCGGTGGTCTGCGCGAAACTGACGAAATCAGAAGTGAAAGTGACGACGTGATCCGGTGTCGTAACGCTGAAAGTCCCGGAATTGCCGGTATTCGTGCCGGTGATTGCCGGTGTCCCGGTGTTTGCCGAAATCGTCGCGGTCAGCAGATTCGTGCGGGAGCCGCTGCCGACTCCAACCGCCGTCGGCGTGTCCCGCACGATGCGGATGACCGTGGATTGATCGAGCGGCTGATTTAAGTTGTTCATATTCAGAGTCGCCGGCGTGCGGGTTGCCGGGGTGCTCACGAACAGGTGGGCGTTTTGAAAGCCCTGCAAGGATGAATCCAGCCCGTTAGTGTTCTGATAGAGAAAATAAATCGTCGCGCCGCCGCTGACCGTATCAAAGACGGCATCGGTCGAATTGTTCGTAAAAACGAAATCCTGTGATCCGCTGCGCTCCAGAAACTGCGCGAACGTGACGGTTTGAGCGGCGGTCGCCGAAGCGAAAGCGGCTAAAAAAACGCCGCAAACGGCACAATACAGCAGTAGATTAGCAAATCTTGTTTGCAAAAATTGGTTATTCATATATTAAGTTTATTTGTTGTTGATCGGTAGTCCCAGCGGATTTGAAATCCGCGTTCTCTGAATTTGATTGGATGTTTTAGGGTCGGGGCTTGATGTGGAAGAGTCGAGAATCCGACTCGTTTTCTAACTCTATAGCAAATCCAGGTTATTGTCTATAAATATTTTCGAGGGAATCAAAAATTTTGTGTAACTTGGTTCAATTCCAAATTAGTTCAATAAAAAGTTTAATATTAAATGACCGGGACTTATAAAATTATTAAAATTTATTCGGCGCGTTCGGCACAATTTTTCGTTGCCGGAGAGCTTTACCATTCTGCTTTTTTTACCGATTTCGGCTTTCGCGCGGGCAGGATCAGAAGAATCAAACCGTTCAGCAGACGGCAAAGAAAAACGAGCAGTCAAAAAAGGCTGACAGCGACAATAATAATTCAGAAAAATCAGCATCACCGACCAGCCCGACACCGATACCGAATCAATAAAATCGGGCGCGAAATTATCAAAGAAAAAGACTATCTCCGCACATACTTGTCTTTTTCTTTTGGTGATATATTTTCTATTGAATAACCGAGACTTCGCCGTTAGAAGCCGCGGTTCGACGACCGCCCCGGTTTTTCGCGCCGGATACTTGGTGGATATTCCGGGCGCGAAAATTTCGACGCTGGATGAGAAAGTTTTCAACGCCGTTAAAGCGGGACTGCAATTGATAATTCACGTCATCGGCGACCGGGTTGCGTCCGCTGATATTTTGGCGACCAACCCGGACGAAATTAAAAAAGCGAATTCTAACGACGATTATTGACGGGCGAACTATATATGAGAGCCAAAATGAAAAATAAATCACAAAGTTTGATCCGGCTGGTCTTTTTGTTTCTGCTGTCAGCGGCGGCGATTTCAACGGTTTTCGCGCAAAAGTCTGACCAACCTCGCGGCACGGCGGCGCGTCCGATTGTTGACAGCCGGATGAGCAAAAAACAGGCGTTTGACGGTTTAGACCCGCATTGTCCGGCGGAGATTCGCCGCCGTCAGAGAGTCGTTAAGTTAAAATACTACTCGTTCGATAACCTGATTCATCAGGGACAATTGGTAATTGACAAGAATTTAGTCAAAGACATCAAAAAGATTTTCAAAGCGGCGTTACGGGAAAAATTTCCCATTTATTCGGTGATTCCGATTTCCGCGCCGCAGTTTCGACAAAACGGACGCTGGAGCGACGATCTTTCGATGATCGCCAACAACACTTCGGCTTTTAACTTCCGCGAAAAAACCGGCGGCGGCGCGCTTTCCAATCACGCTTACGGACGAGCCATTGATCTTAACACCGTGCAGAATCCTTATATTAAAGGCAAAATTCTGCTGCCGCCGAACGGCAGTTACGACCTGCAGGCGGCGGGAACTTTCACGAAAGAAAGCCCACTCGTCAAAATGTTCATCGCACTCGGCTGGACGTGGGGCGGTAACTGGACATCGCCGACCGACTACCAGCATTTTGAAAAACCGCTGCCCGCCGCGCCGCCAACATCCAAATAAATATATCGGAAATTTTAAGTTGGTAAAAACTTTTTGTCAGCCGAATTCAGATGTTTGTCTTTATGAAAAAGCCTCTGGATAAAAAGATGTCGCGCGAAAAAACAAAAGGCGGAAAATCTCCATCTGAGCCTGATAAAACTTGCTTAGGTTATTCTTTCAGCCGGATAAAAGAGGAGCGGACTGCGGGGAAGTATGTTGATAAATCCATTTTTGGAAAGAATTCGAGACGGCGAACCAGCCGCCTTTGAAAACGAAGATATTTGAGGAGAAAAAGAGTGAAAAACATCAGCCATATATTAATTTTAGCCGTCGTTCTGTTCGGCGGCGCGGCGTGCGCGACAAAGCAGATCAGTAATCAAACATCGGTCAACAAGCAGCCGGACACCGATAAGAGAATGAACAATCTCAATGTCGCCAACAATGTCGCCAACAATGTCGAAACCGCCCTGCCACAAAATACAAAGCGTCTATTCGGCGATCAGTCGGTCGAAGTCACGCGCGTTAATCTGCCGCCGAACGAGGAACTGCCGCCGCACGACGGCACGCGCCGCGTTATTTATTCGCTGAACGATTACAAAATCAAATTTATACAGGATGGAAAAGAGGACGAAAGAAGTTTTAAGACCGGCGATGTTCATTATCATCCGGGCGGCGCGCATTCGATCAAAAACGTTGGCGCAACGCCCGCCGAATTCATTATTTTCGAGCGGCTTGACGGGGCGTTTCCGGCACGAGAATCCGTTTCGGGAAAAAGCCTGCTTCAGGCGGCGGGAAAAAACGCCAAAGAACTGCTCAACAACGAGTATTTCGAGGTGACGGATGTCAATTTGCCCGCCAAAAAAAGTTTGCCGACGCATTTCGGTCTAAACCGGACGATTTATTCGATTTCGCCATACACTATCAAATATAAGGAAAATGATGGCGAAGCGCGAGAACAGTCGTTCAAACCCGGCGATGTCCATTTTCATCCGACCGGACTGCACGCGGTCGAGAATATCGGCACAACCGAAGCGAGATTTTTGGTCGTCGAATTCAAGAAATGAGAATGATTCTAAATTGTTGTCCGGGTTATTTGAATCAACTTTCACGCGCCTTCTTCTTTGGTCAAATTACCGATTAATTCTATAATCAATTTCCGAGAGGTCGAAAAAAATGTCTGACAAATTGACGTTCAAAACGTCGCCGCTGCTCGTTACGCTGTTAATTTTCGCGTCGTCCGTCGTGTTCGGACAACCTGCGCCGACGGCGACGATTGCGCCGAAGAAAATTGATGTTCTGCAAGGTGATTACGGGCGGTATCGCGCCAATAACGACTTGCTTTACTATCATTTGGACGTGCGCGTTGATCCGGCGAAGAAGTTTTTGAGCGGTGACAATACGATTCGTTTCAAAATGCTCAAAGATGATAATCGCATTCAGATTGATCTGCATTCCGCGCTCAATATTGACCGGATTTTATACGAAAACAAGCCGCTGAAATATACGCGCGATGCCGCCAGCCGCGCCGTTTACATTGATTTTCCCGCAACATTAAAAAAAGGTCAGACTTACGCGATTGATTTTTATTATTCGGGCAGTCCGGTTGAAACGGGCAGATTCGGCGGCATCACGTTCAAAAAAGACCCGGCGGGACATTTTTGGGTGAATACTTCGTGCGAGGGTGTCGGCGCGAGCATCTGGTTTCCGAACAAAGACCAGTGGCGCGACGAAGTGGAAAATATGCGGATCAGCGTTTCGATTCCAAGCGATTTGACCGACGTGTCCAACGGGAAATTCGCCGGCAAAACCGATCTCGGCGACGGCTATACGCGCTGGGATTGGGACGTGCATTATCCGATCAACAACTACGATATATCAATGAACATCGGCGTTTACGCGCATTTCAGCGATCAGTATAAAAATCTGCCGCTCGATTATTTCGTGCTGCCGGAAAATCTCGAAAAAGCGAAAAAACAGTTCGCCCAAGTGCCGGAAATGCTCGCGGCGTATGAACATTATTTCGGCGAATATCCGTTTGAAAAAGACGGCTATAAATTAATCGAAGTTCCATACGCGGGAATGGAACACCAGAGCGCGGTCGCTTACGGCAACCATTACGAAAACGGTTATTACGGGCGCGATTGGACTGGTTCGGGAATCAGTCTCAGGTTCGATTTCATCATCATTCACGAAAGCGGACACGAATGGTTCGGCAATTCGATAACCGCCGAAGACCGTTCGGATATGTGGATTCACGAAGGCTGGACGACATATATGGAAACGCTCTACGTCGAATATCGCTGGGGACACGCCGACGCGATCAAATATCTCAACGGTTTGAAACCGAAAGTTCAGAATCAGAATAAAGAACCGATCATCACGCCGAGAAATACTAACACCGAACCGCCCGAAGACCAGTATTTTAAAGGCGCGCTGATGATTAACACACTGCGAAGCGTCGTCAGTGACGATGCGAAATGGTTCAAGCTGATTCACGATTTCTATCAGCATTTCAAATATCAGACGATTATGACCGAAGATGTCGTCGCCTATTTCAACGCGCAGACGAAGATGAATCTGACTCCGATTTTCAATCAATATCTGCGCCACGCGGCGATTCCGACGCTCGAATTAAAGTTTGATGAATCAAAAAAATCCGTCGCGTATCGCTGGCAGGCGGACGAAAAAGATTTTGCGATGCCGGTGCGCGTCGGCAGGAAAGAAAATTGGCAAATCATTTATCCGGCAAATGAATGGAAAGAAATGAAAACGCCGCTGACCGGCGAAAAATTTGAAGTTGACACAGATCACTATTATATTAGCGTCAGTAAGCAATAGTATTCCGATTTACAAAATATAAGCGAATATTTCTATCCTTTCAGTATTTTTTGGCTCTGAGATTACACATTTTGCACAACGCCACGAAATTGATTTCGGGATAAAACTGCCTCAAAATCTTTTCGTGAGTGATGAACAATTCCAGATTTCAAATCCCGATCTAGGGGAAAAAAGCATTTTCGACTGGTTTATCGGTGCTGTTGCCGAAAGAGATTGCCATAAAGCCCGCTTGTGAACGGTTCAGATACCAGATGCCGTTTCTGAACACCGCTATATCCGCTTTGCCGTCGCCATCGTAATCAGCCGGTGTCGGCAGATCGGTCGAGATGCCGAATTGAATGCCCGCAAATCCGAGCTGGCTTCTGTTTAGATACCACGTCCCGTTTGACGGACGAAAGACGGCGATGTCAGTTTTGCCGTCGCCGTCGTAATCCGCCGGTGTCGGTTTATCTTTTAATTCACCGAATTGGATACCGGTGAATCCGAGTGAACTTCTCTGGAGATACCAGGTGCCGTTTGACGGACGATAAACGGCGTAATCGGCTTTGCCGTCGCCGTCGTAATCGCCGACGACCGGCTTGTCAGTTGCAGCACCGAATTGAAAAGCCGTGAAACCGTTGGTTCTCAAGTTGTAAACATACCAGGTTCCGTTTGAAGGTCGCCAAACCGCCAGATCAGCTTTGCCGTCACCATCGTAATCGGCGGGCTGCGGAATGTCATCGGGCGCGCCGAAAGCGATGCCGGTAAAACCAAGTTGGCTACGGTTAAGATACCAGGTGCCGCCGCGATAGACGGCAAGATCGGTTTTGCCATCGCCGTCGTAGTCGGCGGGAACAAGTTTATCGGCGGCAATTCCGAACTGCGCGGCGGTGAAACCCGACTGTGAATTGAGCAGATACCACACGCCGTTTTCGGGGCGAAAGACGGAAATATCCGCTTTGCCGTCCCCATCGAAATCAAATTGAGTTTGCCGCGCCGCAAATGCGCCCAAAAGTCGGGCGAGTGAAGTGCGTTCAACGCCGTTGACCTTTTCAAAATCACCGCCGATTAAAACTTTTCCGTCCGCCTGCTTTGTAATTTTGTAAACAGTATTGTCGGTTGTCGTGATAAATGAATTGTCAAGCGTACCGTCAGCATTGAGCCGCGCGATGTTGGATCGCGCTTGTGAACCGATGCTGTCGAAGAATCCTCCAACGAGAATTTTCCCGTTTGAAAGTGGGGAAATATCTTCGACGTGGGCGGTGTCGGCGACACTGGAAATGGAAAGTAAATTAAAGGCTGCGTCGAGCGTGCCGTCGGAATTGAGCCGCGCTATTCCGGCAGGAGTCGTCGCCGTGCCGGTGTAAATTCCGCCTCCGATCAGGATTTTTCCATCCGCCTGGAGGGAAAGCGCGGAAATTTCGGTCATCCGACCCGCTTTGAAATCGGCAGTTGTCGCCGGAACAAATGTGGTATCACGGCTGCCGTCAAAATTAAGCCGGATGACTCCGTTGTATGAAATTGTTCCGGTCTGACTATTGACGAAACCCAGGCTGAATGCTCCGCCGATCAAAATTTTGCCGTCCGATTCAATAATAACTGTATTGAAAAGGGCGGTCAGAGAACTGTTAAAACTCGTATCCAGCGAACCGTCACTGTTTAGTCTGGCAATGCCGCCGGTCGGAATTCCGTTCGGCTGATTGTAGCCCCAAACAACGACGATTTTGCCGTCCGGCTGGAGCGCGGCGGCATTAAATCCGCGAGCCGTCGGAACGTTGCCGGACGTAAACGAATCATCGGCGGTGCCGTCGGCGTTGAGCCGCGCGATTCCGGTGATGAGACCGAGACTGTTGTTGATTCTAACCACTAAATTTACACCGGCGACAATAATTTTTCCGTCGGGCTGGACGATAATCGAATTGATTTGCCCGTTTGAGCTTGACGAGAAAATGGTTGAAGACACTCCGAAATTCGCATCAAGCGAGCCGTCGGGATTCAGCCGGAATATTTGATTGACTGTTCCGTTGCCCGGACGGTCGAAATTTCCGCCGACGAGAATTTTCCCGTCAGGCTGGACGGCAATCGCCCGGACACCGCCGAGAGCCGTCGTGTTAAATCTGACGGATGAATCGCTCGAACCGTCGGCGTTAAATACTCTGATCTCGTTACTGCCGCCGAAAGTTACCCCGCCGAAGAATTCGCCGCCGACGATAACTTTTCCTCCCGGCAGCGGATTGATACTGTAAATATTTCCCAGCAAAAAACTGTTGCTGCCCGGATTAAAACTCATATCGAGTGAGCCGTCGGAATTAAGCCGCGCCGTCTGATTGCGGCTGACCTCGTTGAATGAAGTGAATATCCCGCCGATCAAAATTTTGCCGTCCGGCTGGAGCGACAGCGCAGAAATCGGTCGGTTTGCGCCCAACCCAATCTTAAATGACTGATCGAGCGATCCGTCCGCGTTCAGCCGCGCGATATATCCGCTGCTGACTCCGTTGATGGTCGAAAAATATCCCGCCAGCAAAATTTTTCCGTCCGGCTGCGCGGCGACTTTCAAAGCGTTGCTGTTGCCGGTGACGAGGGCAAAAGACGCGTCAAAACTGCCGTCCTGATTCAGGCGGGCAATCGGCGTTGATATTAATGCCGGATTGTATTGTTTAACGATAAAACCGCCGACAATGATTTTTCCGTCCGTTTGAAGCGCGATGCTGTAAACAATTTCAGGAATTGGAACCGGCGGATTCGCAGTTATCGGAGGCAGCAGCGATGATGTGAAGGAAGAGTCAGCCGACCCGTCGGTGTCGAGCCGCGCGACGGCATAGCTGCTTTTTGAATTTACCTGATAGAAATTTCCGCCGAGAACGATTTTACCGTCCGGCTGAACGGCGACATCGTAAACCAGAGCGTCCGCGCCCGCGCCGGGATCAAAAGACGTATCGAGCGAGCCGTCGGCATTGAGCCGCGCGATTCGATTGCGGTTCGCTCCTCCGACGGTCGTAAACGAACCGCCGATGACGATTTTCCCATTATTTTGAATAGCAATGGCGAGAACCGTGCCGTTGATTTCGGCGGAAAAAGTCGCATCCAGTGTGTAATCCGCATTCAACCGCGCCAAACTCTTCTGCCGCAAACCGTTGACCGTGCGAAAAAAACCGCCGACAATGATTTTTCCGTCCGATTGGACAGCCGTGGCATCAACATTTCCCGGAGATGAATCAATATTCACATTCGGCGAAGGATCGAGTTCGCCATCAGTCGGCGCAACCATTTCTCTCCGGTTATAAAGTATCTGCTTCGACGGAATACTTTCATCATAGTGCAAATTTCTGCGGCGCGGGTTTTTGAAATTTTCCAGCAGCGGATCAAACGCGCCGATGTTTAATCGGTTCGCCACCGTTGATTGAGCGCGACCAGCGATCAATCCACCGGAGCAGAGGATGAAGGCTGATAAAATGACGGTAAATAACTTTTGACTTGTTGGGCGCGAGGTATGCCGCGCAAACTCTTTGGTTGGGTTATTCATATAAGTTTTTTTGAGTTTTTTACTTTTCTACGATTCAACAGAATAAACATTCTTTGGTTTGTCTTTTCTTCAATGTTGCAAATTATACTTTTTCAGAAAAATCATTTTACGGAACAAAAGCATTCGGTACAGGTCTATCGCCGGTTGAGCCGAATTGGATGCCGGTAAATCCGCTCGCGCTTTGTTGGAGATCCCAAAACTCCGCTGCGAAAAACAGCAATGTCGGCTTTGCCGTCGCCGTCGTAATCCGCCGGCAATCAAAA
>CBDCIX010000005.1:0-87968 GCA_965217575.1 Pyrinomonadaceae bacterium
CCGATTGAAGCCGCCGCCACCGAAACCGGCACACGCGAAGTTGAAAATTTGATCGGCAGACTCGAACACGGTGTTTTTACATAGACGATGCCGACCGCTTATCGAATTTGCAAGACCAAATATGCCGCCACGTGGTTTGATGGCGAAGGCGCATTTCGTTACGGCGGTCGCTGGAATTCGCGCGGCACACGGATTTTATACGCGGCGGGAAGTTTGTCGCTGGCGGCTCTGGAAATTCTCGTGCATCTGAACGACGAAGAATTGCTTTTTGCCTATTCGTTCGCATCCGTCAAATTCGACGAAAGTTTGGTTTTGCCGATTGAAGAATTTCAAACTCTGCCGAAAAATTGGAGTTCATCGCCGCCGCCTTTGGAAATTCAAAGAATCGGCGATGACTGGGCGAAAAACAATGTTTCGGTTGTCCTAAAAGTTCCGACCTCCGTTTTGCCCGTTGAGTCGAATTATCTGATCAATGTCGGACATCCTGATTTTTTAAAAATTGAATTGGGTGAGCCGCAAAAATTTGTTTTTGATAAAAGACTTTACGAAAAATAGACACTATTTGAAATAATTAATCACGAAGCAAACCAGAAGCCAATCGCTCGCCTCCGATTTTAAGAAGCTCGTCAACATTCACTTTGCCGCCGAACGAAGTGTCAAGTTATACGCCGGAAAACTTTTCATCACCCCCAAACATTTGAGCGAAACGGGCATAGCCCGAAAAAAATATGCTCTGCGTAACATCAGTTCCAAGTTAAAAACGGCGGACAATCAGAAGCGCGATGTTTCATACGCCATATACTAATCAATCGGTAAATCGTCCGACGAATTACCAATTTATCGAACGATTTACCGATTGTCAGCTCCATAAAAACTACAAAATTTTACCTGTTATTTTTTCCTATCTTTCGAGGATTTCTTGGCAATGAAAAATTCTCTAAAGTGATTTGTCGAGCGTAATCGGTAATTCTCTAATCCGTTTGCCAGTCGTTGAAAACCGCGTTGGCGATTGCCGCCGCCACGCCCGTGATGCCGATTTAAAAATGTTTCGATTTGACTTGATTTTTCTAACGACGTTAGATAATCTAACATCGTTAGATGTTTATTGAGATGAGGATATGAATACAATCAAGCGGGACAAAGCCATTTACTGGGTTCTGACAATTTTTATCCTGGCACCAACGGCAGGCTCAGGATTTCCTGAGCTTTTCACCAAGGGTTCAGAATCTGTGGTTCAAACTATGCAGACGTTGGGATACCCGCTGTATTTATTAAAAATACTCGGTCTTGCCAAAATTCTTGGCGCCGTCGCTATTCTGACCGGACGATTCCCGAAACTGAAAGAATGGGCGTATGCCGGGTTTGCATTCGATTTCTTGGGAGCGGCAGCTTCCCATGTTCTTGCCGGAGATCAAGACAACGCTCCGCTGCCTTTGATTTTGTTCGCTCTATTAATGGTTTCTTACTACTTTTCAAACAAGATTTCGACGCGGGAAAATCTCAATCAATTGACCAAACGGGAGGAATTTTAGTTGTGAAAATCAAGGAACGCAGAGAACGGCAGAAAGCTGCTTTAAAGCTCTCAATATCGTCAGCCGCACGATCTATTGTTCAAAAAGACGGCTCGGAGTCCCTGACCATTCGGAAGGTGGCAGAGGCAATTGGATACTCGGCACCGACGATCTACGAGTTCTTTGAGGATAAGAACGATCTTCTTTATGAAATTATGGAAACAGGTTTTAGCGAATGGTTGGACGACATCCAAAAAGCCACCAAGTCTAAAAGTTCCGGCGAGGATTTCGTCAAGGCGGTGGCATCTGCGAGTTGGCGATTCGCATTTGAAAAGAGAGAGCTTTACCTGCTTATGCATTCGCTGCCCGGAATTCCTTTCGGAACCAAAAAAGCACCCCATCTTGCGAGGGCTATTTATCAACATATTTTTGACGGGCTACAGCGTTACAAAGTCACGTTCCACGACCCTGAAGTTGCGGTTGAGATGATCTGGGCGACAATGCACGGCTGGATAACTTTAACTCTCACCGGACGAATTAAGGGAGGACGAAGACGTGCCGAAGGAATATTTTTTGAATCCATTAAAATGCTGGCTCAAAATCTTTTCGAGAAAAAACAGACAGATGGAGGACAAAATGAAAAAAATTGAAGAACCTAGAAAATTTGAACTCAGAATCTACACGCTTCCCGGTAAGGAGGCTTTGGATTTCTACAAGGATGAGATTTATCCCCGACATCTCAAAAGTTTTCCGCTTTTTGGTATCGAGGCGCACGGCTTTTGGACACCGCCGGGCGAAGTCGGTCATCAGCTTTACGCTTTAATTTCATACCCGAACAACCAGAATCCGAGCGAGGTTACGCACAAGTATATGAACAGCAAAGAATTCGCTGATGACATCAGAGACTTCGATCCGAAGACAATAGTTTCAGTTGAAACTACTCTTCTTCAACCTACGGACAGCTCTCCGCTGAGGTAAAGTTCGATAATCAGGGATCATAATTGAGAATAAACAAATTAAAATTACAGGAGAATTATATGGAATCAGATAAATTGGAACTTAAAAAAAACACCGCTCTCTTTTGGTTTACGCTCGCCGTTCCCATTGCCATTATTGGGCTTGGCATCAATTTTATACTCAATCCGGTCGGCGCATCGTCCGGCTACGGAATTCCGATTCACGACCCGAACAGTTTTCCGTTTATGTGGATTAAAGGCATTCGAGACATTTTCTCAGGACTCGTCATACTGCCGTTTTTGTTCGGCGGAAATCGAAGGGTAACGGCAATTCTATTAGCCATTGCTATTTTCGTTCCGTTCTGTGACGGACTTGTCATCATCAGTCATCTAGGCTTCGCGCCGCCGCTTTTGATTCACTGGGGGACAGCTTTTTATATGTCGGTTGTTTCATATTTCCTTTTCCGTGAAAGGAAATAATGCCCAGGGTTGAGGAAAGCCGGTTCAGAATGAAAATACTTGAGAAGTGATTGGTCGGCGCGAGTCTGAAAAATCACTTAATCCGATTTTACCGGAGGAGATATTATGAATGAACTATTAATAGTGTTGGTCTTATTATGCGCATCATTACTCGTTGGAAATGAATTTACCGTCGGCGTATTTATCAATCCGGCATTCGGTCGCTTGCCGGAAGTTCCCCAGGCTTTTGCGGCGAGGGAAACGGCGCGAATTTACGGCAAAGTAATGCCATTTTGGATGATTATAAATTTTATTTTGTGCGTTTTACTGACTTTTCTCGTTCCCGACCGCTACTCTGCTCAGTGGTGGCTTTATCTGACGGCGACGATTTTGTTCGTCCTGGTCACCGTTTTCAGCGTAATTTTTCCCGTGCCGATTAACAAAAAAATCGCCGATTGGGATCCGAACGATCTGCCGGGCGATTGGCGCGAACTGCGGAAACGCTTTGACCAATATCACTTCGTCCGTATCGTTATGCTGCTGATCGCGCACGTTTGTTTGGTTTTCGGAACGATCTCACATTGTTATTGATTAAGAAAACCGATAGCCTCGAACGCCGCTTTGCCGCGACTGGTGTGCGAAGCTAAATGAGTTGCGGATCGGTGCGTGCAACGTGAAAAAAATGTAATGCTCCCCTAATCAAGCTGCCTGAGAGCGATTTATTTGATTGTTTTTGAACCATTCGTTTTCATAAGCATTCGGCGTTTTGTAATCAAGTGCTGAATGTGAATAATTCGCGTTGAACTACTCGACAAACTTTTCCATCTCAATTTTCAATTCTTCAACCGTCAACGACCCGCGAAGTCATCCGTAAAATTTATCCGAAATATTTCGAGAATCTGAATAGAATCAGAAACCGGAAAGCGGAACTTGATTTTTGAAGTGTTCGGATTAAATTTTTCTCAACGGTTTTTCCAAAGGAGCGAAAAGAAATTCCGTTTTTCTATGCTTTGATTTTCGTATTTATCAACTTTCGAGATAAAAAAGGTTCTCATCCGCTCAAATTCTTTTTCCGGTTTGCCGGATTTCAAAGTTCACCGGAAAATTGTTTTAGTATTAACCGGCGCGGACAGCGAATTACTGAGCGGAGATAGAGGACAAAATACTCTCACCCAAACTGTTTTGTCTGGGCAAGCATAGTGTAAATATGAAAAGAAACATTCCAATATATTCTTTCACGCAATCGAAAATTATTACCGCCTCCTTAGATTTCATCCGGCGGAAATACGCCTCTGCGTCGTCAGAGAAGTGAATCATCCGCCGGATCGAATTATCGAATCTTTTGATTGATTTGTCGGTTTGCTGCTCTGGATTTATGCTTTTAATAAACTCTCCTTAGAAATAATTTTCTTTACCTTGTCATAAAAAAACCGTCTCGATTGTCTTTAATATTAAGAAGCCGTTAAATAATTGTTAAAAAGCTGTTAAAACATTCGAGATTCTTTTCAACTCCAATAAAGGTTTCGGCAGCTAATTTATTCAAGGGCAGGCTTCACAACATCCGTCTACGCATTCTCCGAAAAGTTTTTAACAGTCCGTTTCGACTATTTTGTATGGACTTGCAGCCGCTGAAAATCTGGATTGACGACCAAGCCGAACCAACGAGAGCGGCGGCGGCGAAGCTCTATGTTGGGACGGATTCGTCCTACTCGATGACCGAAGACACCACGCTCGAACAACAAGTAACCGAACTTTTCGAAACGCTGCGAATGCCGGTTTATCAATATCTGATGGCTGTTTTCGGCGACGCGGCGGAAGCCGAGGATTTAACGCAGGACGCATTTTTGCAGCTTTATAAAGCTCTGCGTCAGGGACAGACGATCCGCAAAGTCAGATTTTGGGTGTTTCGCGTCGCGCACAATCTGGCAATCAATCGCCGCAAACACAATCAGTTTATCGCGCCGCTCGACGCTGATTCGTGGAAGGAAATCGAAAGAAGACTTCAGGATAAAACTCCGAACCCGGAACAAAATGTTTTGCTGCGCGAGCGATATGAACGGATTTATGAAGGACTGAAACGACTCTCGATGCAGGAACGTCAATCGCTGAATTTGCGGGCGGAAGGCTTCAAATATAAAGAAATCGCCGAGATTATGAGCATTACTATTCCGACCGTCAACGAGTTTTTGCGGCGGGCGATCAGGAAATTGACGGAGAAAGGAAATGATTAGCAACTGGTTTAACCGAACGAAAATCGAAGACTCGCATCCGACCGAAGAAACGCTTCTCGCCTGCGTGGACGGCGAGCTTTCTGAAAAGGAAGCGGCGCGGGTTCGCCGGCATTTGGAAAATTGCTGGTCGTGCCGCGCGCAGCTCGACGAACTCGAAGAAACAATTACGCTGTTCGTCAATTTCCGCAGCCAGATTCAGAATCCGCTCGCCGCGCCGCCGCCGAACGATTGGGGCGACTTTGACCAGAAACTCTCGCGGCTCGCCGCCGCAGCCGAAACCGGAAAAAATTCCGTTCCGCGCCGCGCCGGTTTTTTGGGAAAATTCCGACAGTCGTTCAGATTCGGCGAGTGGTCGCCCGTCCGCAAGCAATTCGGCATCGGCGCGACCGCAGCCGTTTTGATTGTCGCGCTCCTGTGGCAAATGGTCGGCGTGCGGAGCGTTTCGGCAGCCGAATTATTGAACAACTCGATTCGCTCGGAACAGCAAAAAATCGAACGAGTCAATCAGCCGGTCGTTTACCAAAAACTGCGGCTCGAAAGTGCCGGCGCAAAATCCGTCAACTGGGAAACGTGGCGCGACCGGACGAATTCGCGTTACCGCAGTGCGGTTGAAGACGACCGCAGCGGCAGACATTTTATCTCCGCCGCTTTCAACCCGGAAAAAACCGATGCGCCCGACGAGCCGGTGTTGCGCGAAGTCGCCGCGATTTTGCAGGCGAACCGAATGAACGCCGGACAGCCGCTCTCAGCCGAATCGTTTCAAACTTGGCGCAACTCGCTCGCCGAAAAACGGGACGAAATCGAAAATTTACGCGCCCGCGACGGCTCGCAGAGCTATATCTTAAAAACCATCGCTGCGGGCGCAACGGAAAACGGAAAAATCACGGAAGCCGCGCTGACCGTTGACGCAGAAGATTGGCACGCCGAACGGTTGCGTTTGTCGGTCAAAAATGCGAACGGTGAAAGCGTCTATGAATTCGTCGAAACGGCTTTTGAAGTCGTCAGTTTGCCCGCGCTCAACCCGGAAATTTTTCCGCCCGATTTGCCGCCCGCGCAAACTGTTATCGCTTCCGCTTCGCCGAACTCCAAACCGTCGCCCGCCGTCAGCCCGTCGGATGAAACACTAAACGAGGCGAACCCGAATTTGATTCTCCAATCCTCACCTACCAACTCGAACGTCGCCGCTCCGCTCGCGGCGGCGACCGCTGAATTAGAAGTTGATGTTTTGAAGGTTCTAAACGGCATCGGGGCGGACATCGGCGAAGAAGCGACCGTCACGCGCACCGCCTCCAATCAGTTGCTGGTGCAAGGAATCGTCGAAAGCCCGGAGCGCAAATCGGAAATTGCCCGCGCCCTCGCGCCGCTCACGGGGCAGCCGGGATTAATCGTCCGCATTGAAACTTCCGTCGAAGCGCAAAAGCGCATCGAGCGTGAACAAACTTTAGCGGCTAAAAATAAGCCAAGCCGCCGCGAAAATGTCGAAACAGGCGTTTCCGTCCAGCCTTTGGACATTAGAGACACGATTCCGGCGGACGCGGAAACGCGCCGCTATCTGCGCTCGAAGGGAACAGCCGAAAATAATTTGAATGACGAAGTTAATCGTTTCGCCACACGGACAATCAACCGTTCCAATCAAGTTTTGCTGCGAGCCTTGGCACTCAAGAATCTCGCCAGCCGTTTCTCGGAAGCTCAGTTGCGAGCGATGAAGCCGGAAGCGCGGAATCAATGGTTGAATTTAATCCAAGTTCGCGCCGCCGAAATTGAAAATCAAAACGCCGCGTTGAGAGAGGAAATCGGAGCGGTTTTCGGCGGCATTCCGACCGGCGGCGCAAGCACAGAAGTGAATGACGAAGCCGGTTTGAAACGCGCCGTCGTTCGCCTTAGCGAATTAGCGTCCGGCAACGACCGCGCGATCCGGGCGGCGTTCACCTTTTCGTCGGGCGCAAACTCGGATGCCGTGAAGGGATCGCAGTTCCGTCAATCGCTCGGCTCAATTGAAGGGCTGGCGATTGGCATTCAGACCGCCGCGCGAAAACTTCAAAGTAAATAAAACGGAAACTAAGTCAAGCAGAAAAATCCGGTAGGGATTAATAACGCAATAATTTTCAGACGAACAACCAATTAATAATAGGAGAACAAAAATGAACATCGAATCCAATGCCAGATATACCGACCGCCGCTCACTCAGAATCGTGGCGGTGATGCTGATTGTCGCCGCGTTTTTCCTTTGCGCCCGCAGCGCGATCCGGGCGCAGGGTGTCAATGCGACTTTAACCGGGACGGCGACCGATCAGCGCGGCGCACTTCTGCCGGACGTGTCGGTTAGAATCACCAACCCGGAAACCGGATTTCAGCGCGAGGTGCAAACGAGCGACAACGGAACATTTACGTTTCCGGCATTGCCGCCTGCCACATATATCGTCAGTGCCAGCAAAGACGGCTTCGCGCCGGCTGAGTTTAATAACTTGACGCTCAACGTCAATGACAATCGCTCGTTGCGGCTTGAGATGCGGGTCGGCGATGTTGGCGCGAGCGTGGATGTGACGGGCGAAACCTCACTGATTAATAATTCTGCGACGCAGGCGACGACGATTGACCGCACGTTTGTTGACAATTTGCCGATCAACGGACGCTCGTTTCAATCGCTGATTTTTTTGTCGCCCGGTGTCGTGCCGGTAGCGACGACTGCGGGAAGTGCCGGACAATTCAGCGTTAACGGGCAGCGTCCGAACGCCAACTATTTTACGGTGGATGGTGTCGGTGCCAATGTTCAATCGAGTGTCAACACTTCTGTCATAGCATCCAGCGAACTGGGCGGACAAGCACTGACCGGGACGCTGCCGAGCTACAGCGCGCTGGGAACCACCAATACGCTCGTTCCGGTTGACGCGCTCGAAGAGTTTAAAATTCAAACTTCCGGCTATTCCGCTGAATTCGGACGACAGCCGGGCGGTCAGGTGCAGATCGTGACCCGTTCGGGCAAAAGTCGGTTTAACGGTTCGATATTTGATTATGTGCGAAATGAAGCGTTTGACGCGAACAACTTTTTCAACAACGCCAGCGGCATCAAGAAACCGCCCTTAAGACAAAACCAGTTCGGCGGCACGTTCGGCGGTCCGCTTTATGTGCCGCGTTTCGGCGAAGGCGGCGGTCCGGCGTTCGGCAATGACAAGAAAACCTTTTTCTTCTTCGCTTACGAAGGCACCCGCGTGGTGCTGCCGAATACCACACTTTACTATGTTCCGTCGCAGCGCATCCGTCAGGAGGCAATTCCCGCCTACCGACCTTTTTTGAACGCTTATCCGATTTCGACCGCACCGGAAGTCATTGGTGCGGATATAGACGGCGTAGTCCGTCCGCTCGGTTTTGTGCCTTATCAGTCATCTTTTTCCAATCCGAGTTCATCCGACTCTTACGGCATCCGCATTGACCGTAACTTGACGAAGAAAATGACTCTCTTCGGACGCTTAAATATCGCTCCCTCGACAAATCTCCGGCGGAGTTTGAGCGTCCTTTCGGGATCGCGCGGTGATTCTCGAACTTTAACATTAGGAACGACCTATGTCGTCAGCAGCGCGATCAGCAATGATTTGAGATTTAATTACACCGTCAATCGCGGCAGATTCAATTACTCGCTTGATGATTTCGGCGGTGCCGTCCCGATTGACCGCTCGGCGTTCTTCAGCGGATATAACCCTTCCGGCGTAACGCTCGGAGAATTTAACCTGCTCACGTTCGGTACGCCGGTTCTTCGAATCGGTGATGCACAGGATACTTACAACCGGCAAATCAATATCGTTGACAACTTCTCCGTCATCAAAGGCGCGCATAATCTCAAGTTCGGCATTGACTACCGCCGCCTGATGCCGACCTACGCACCGGTCGGGTTCGCGCGCTCCATTACCGTGGTTTCGGGTAGACAACTGACCGACGGAGTCGCACTCATCCAGAGCGTTTCATCGAGAAAGGGTGCCGAACCGCGCATCAATAATTATTCCTTCTACGGTCAGGATACCTGGAAAGTCAGTAAACGGCTGTCGCTCGATCTGGGGCTGCGTTACGAATTAAATCCGGCTCCATATGATGCCAACGGTATCCAGCCGATTGTCTTGAGCGGCATTGCCGGCAGGGACGTTTCCGGGGCGACGCTCGCTCCGCAAGGCACGCCGTTCTTTAAGACTTTCAAAACGGCGTTCGCCCCGCGTCTCGGAGCAGTCTATCAATTGAATCAAACGGCGGGGCGCGAAACGGTCGTGCGCGGCGGGTTCGGGGTTTTTTACGATCTCGGAAATAGTCAGGCACTAAACGGCTTCAACACATTTCCGTTTAGATCCAGCGGGAATATTAATTTTGCTCCGTTTCCGCTGTCACCGGAACAGTTGACGCTGCCGTCGTTTCCGACAGTAACCCTGCCGATCTTATCTAGTGTGTTTGCTACGGACTCGAACCTGAAACTGCCTTACACCTTGCAGTGGAACCTTGGGGTCGAGCAATCATTAGGCAAAGATCAGGCAGTCTCGATCTCTTACGTCGGATCGGCGGGGAGAAGATTGCTGTCAAGTCAGATATTGAATCGGCAACCCAGCACCACGGCACCGATTCCGAACCCGAACTTTCGGAGCATAACCTATACCTTCAATGCTTCGACCTCGGATTATAACGCGCTGCAGGTGCAGTTCCGGCGGCGGTTGTCGCGCGGATTTCAGGCACTCGTCAATTACACCTGGTCGCACGCCATTGACGAAAATTCCGACGAGTTTACCTACGAGTTTGTGCGCGGCAGTGCCGGTTTCGACGTGCGTCATAACTTCAGCACCGCCCTGACTTACGAAATTCCGACATTCACCGAAAACCGATTCGCGCGCGCCGCATTAGGCGGCTGGTCGGTTGATTCGACCGCTTATCTGCAATCCGGGCAGCCGATTGACATCACTATCGGATCACAACCTCTCTCGGACGGAAGTCTAGCCTTTGTGCGCCCTGATTATGTTGACGGTCAGCCGTTTTGGATTGATGCACCGGTTCCCGGCGGCAGACGCATTAATCCGGCGGCGTTTAGGTTTCCGCCGCGAATCGGCAGCGCATCCTCACCATTCGCCAGACAGGGAACTTTTGGGCGCAACGTGTTGACGGGACCGGCGGTAGTTCAGGTTAACGCGGGACTGAAACGCGAATTCAAATTGACCGAGCGGCTGCGTTTTCAAGTCAGAGCCGAAGCGTTCAATGTGTTTAATAAACCGCAATTCAGCAATTATCAAACCAATTTGCTGGCGAGAGACGCTTCCGGCAATTTGAGTTTCGGAATTCCTAATTCGACGTTGAACACCTCGCTCGGCGGGCTGAGTTCGCTTTATCAGCTCGGCGGTCCGCGCAGCTTTCAGTTTTCCGGCAGACTCTTCTTTTAAGATTTGCCGGTGTTTACGGGGAAGAAGTTGCATCACGCTAAACTAAAGATGAGTGCCGCGCAGCCATAAATTACGCGGCACTCATCTTTGAAACAAGATTCCGAGTGCCAAACGAAATTTATCGGTGCCGAAGTTTTCCACGATTTATAATTTAGGATTTATAATTTAGGAGTTTTTTAATAATGCGTAAATCGCCATTTGTTATTTTCATACTGTTAATTTGTTTGGTTTTCAGTTTGCAAGCGCAAACCAGTTCAAACCAGCCCGCTCAGACGACGCAAACTAATCTTAATCAGCCGATTCCGGTTGATCAGAACGTGCGGATCGGGAAATTGCCGAACGGGTTGACTTATTATATTCGGCATAACGATCTGCCCGCCAACAAAGTCGAGATGCGCCTCGCGGTCAACGCCGGTTCCCTGCTCGAACGCGACGATCAGCAGGGTTTGGCTCATTTTATGGAGCATATGAACTTTAACGGCACGAAGAATTTTCCGCACAACGAACTGGTCGCCTATTTGCAGTCAATCGGAATCGGCTTCGGCTCGGATTTAAACGCGCACACTAATTTTGACGAAACCGTTTATATTCTGCCCGTGCCGACCAATAGAAAAGAACTGGTTGACAAAGGTCTGCTCGTTTTATCCGATTGGGCGGGACGCGCGACGCTTGATCCCGAAGAGATCAACAAAGAGCGCGGCGTGGTGCTGGAAGAACTGCGTCTGGGATTGGGCGCGGATCAGCGAATGCGCGACAAATATTTTCCCGAAGTGTTTGCCGGTTCGGAATACGCGAAAAGGCTGCCCATCGGCAAAAAAGAGATTATCGAAAACTTCAACCGCCAATCGCTGCTCGATTTCTATGAAACGTGGTATCGCCCGGATTTGGAGGCGGTCGTCATTGTCGGCGATGTCAATGTTGACGAGATGGAAGCGAAAATCAAACAGCAGTTCTCCGATTTGAAGGCAAAACGCCCGGAAACCAAACGCCCGGATTTTTCCGTTCCCGACACCAAAGGAACGCTTATTAAAGTGGAAACCGACCCGGAAACGACGGCGACTACCGTGCAGTTGCTTTATAAAAAACCGGCTTTTAAAACCAAAACCGAAGCCGATCTGCGCGCACAGCTCGTCAGAAGATTTTACAGCTCGCTGCTCAGCCAGCGGCTGGGTGAAATCAGAGAATCGCCGAGCGCGCCGTTTATCTACGCTGGTGCGGGCTTTACGTCAATCTTTCGAGACAAGGACGCTTTTACAATGAGCGGGCAGACCGATCCGCAGGGGCTGACGGCGACGATTCGGACACTGCTCGATGAAAACCGGCGCGTGCAGCAATTCGGCTTCACGCAAGCCGAACTCGACCGGCTCAAGCAGGGCTATTTGGCAAGTCTGGAAAATCAGTATAAAGAGCGCGGCAAAATTCCGTCCGGGGCTTTCGCCGATAATTACGTTGACAGCTTTCTAAACGGCGATCCGGTCACGAGCAGCGAATTCGATTATCAATTCGGCAACCGGGTCACTCCGACGATCACGCTTGCCGAAGTCAACCAGGTGGCAAAAAATACGACGAGCGACGACAACCGCGCGATCATCATCACGGGTCCGGCAAATGCCGCCGCGAAATATCCGACCGAAGCCGAAGTTCGCAATCTTCTAAAAAAATCGGCGACGGCGAAACTCGCGCCTTACACCGAGACGGTGACGAGCGAGCCGCTCGTCAAAGATTTGCCGACGACGGCGAAAATCACTGACGAGAAAAAGGACGCGCAGTTCGGCATCACTTACTGGACGCTTTCTAACGGTGTCAAAGTCGTGTTAAAACCGACCGATTTTCAAGCCGACCAGATTAGTATGTCGGGCTTTAGTCCCGGCGGAATGTCGCTCGAAGATACTGAAAAGGCGCGTTCGGGAATGTATTTCGATTCGGTCGTCGGCGGCAGCGGTGTCAAGAATTTGTCCAGCATTCAGCTTGGCAAACTGCTCGCGGGAAAAAGGGCGAATGCTTCCATCGGCGTTGACGAACTGTTTGAAACCGTGGGCGGCTACGCGACACCGCAGGATTTTGAAACGATGCTCCAGCTCGCCTATCTGAAATTTACGCAAATCAATTTCGACGAAAAGGTTTTCGATTCGGTGATCGGCAAACAAAGAGCCGCCCTGTCGTCAATCACCGCCAATCCGCAAGTTTATTTCAGCGAGCAGGTGTTCAAGATTTTGACGCAGAACAACCCGCGCGCGTTTGATCCGTATGACACGGCGAATCTCGACAAAGCAAAATTTGCCGACATCAAAGCGATCTACCAAGACCGCTTCGCCGACGCATCGGGTTTTACTTTCGTCTTTGTCGGCAACTTCGAGCCGGAGCAGATCAAACCGCAGATTCTCAAATACTTGGGCAGTCTGCCGAGCGTGAGCCGCAATGAAACTTGGAAGGACTGGGGCATCGTGCCGCCTGCCGGACCGCTCGACAAAACGATCAACAAAGGCGTGGAAGATAAAAGCGTCGTCCAGATTCTCTACGCGGGCAAAACCGCTTACGATCAGAACGAAGAACGCACAATGGCGGCGTTGGGCGAACTGCTGACGATCAAACTGCTGGAGAGTTTGCGCGAGGAAAAATCGGGCGTTTACGGTGTCAGTGCATCGGGCAGAATGATTAAAATTCCGAACGAGCGATACGCTTTTACGATTCAGTTTGCGTGCGCGCCGAAAAACGTCGAATCGCTGGTGGCGGCAACCAACGCCGAAATCGTCAGAGTTCAAAACGGCGAGATTGACGAATCGGAAATCAACAAAGTCAGAGAAGCGCGCTACGTCAAAATCGAAGAACTTTTCAAAAACAACGGTTATTGGATGGGAGCGATCAGCAGCAGCCTGATGCAGGGCAAGCAGCTTCAGACGCAGGCGGAAATCACGGCGCGCACCAAAGCAATCAGCAAAGAAGATTTGCAAAAAGCGGCGCAGAAATACCTTATGCCGGAAAATAGACTGCAATTTGTTTTGAAGCCGGAAGTGTCCGCGCCCGCCGCGCAACAGACGCTCAGAAAGTAACGATTTAAATCGGTTCACCGAAAAACCCGGAGCGAGCCGTTATCGGTTCGCTCCTTTGCAGATGCTGGAAGTATGAAAATAATAACAATCAAAGAATTTGCCGTCGAGTGAGTTTGCTCGATCCGGTTATTTTCAGGGTATGAAAATTATCGGCGAAGGTTATCAAATTGACCTCGCGCTAGTTTTCAGCGGCGGACATTCCGTAATGAAACCCCGAATGACGGCACGAGAGGCGCGGTTGAATATTTTCATCTGATTTCGGGCTTCTCATCTGCATCGGGCGTAAATCTCACGCTTCGATATTCTGCCGGACAAAGAAATGGCACCCGCGCCAACCGCAGCGTTAATTGAAAACCTGTTTCCCGATTACATCATTGCCGATAAAGTTTCGGGGCTGTCCCGGATAATACATAGAAAGTTACTGAGGGAAGATGAGAATAAGCAGATTAAGTAAAATTACCTCAATCGTTTTGATCTTTTTCGGCTGCCGCCGGATTGTGGTTTTGCAGGCGTTGTTCTTCCAAATCGAGGTCGTTTTGGATGCGCCGCACCGCGTCTTCGTGAAGTTTGCCGCCGTCGCGTAATTTTATTAATTTTTCGCGCTCGGATTTTAAAATGTCGAGCTGCAAATTGCGGTCATCTTTGAAAAAGTCCCGACACGAACTTTCGCCTTCCGACACAATTTCCGCGATGCCGTCGGCACGGCGTTGAAAATCATTTTTGAGTTGTTCGAGCATTCGCGGCGATTCGTCGTTCGACTTTTCGATTTCTTCGATGCGGGCGAGCGCGGCGCGGTAAATCTCCAAACGAGCCGACGCTTCTTCGCGGGCGGTTTCTCCTTCGTCTTCGAGATTTAAGCGGCGAATTATCAGCGGCAGACTCAAACCCTGCACGACGACCGTCGCCAAAATTACGGAAAAGGTAATAAAAATCAGTAAATCCCGTTTTGGAAACTCCGCGCCGGAAGCGAACAATAACGGCAGAGAGAGCGCGGCGGCGAGCGAAATCGCGCCGCGCATTCCCGTCCACGCCACGACGAAAATCGGCTTCCACGACGGAAACGGCTCGTCTTCGCGTATTTTTTTGCTGAAAAGTCGCGGCACATAAGCGATCAAATAAACTCCGGCGATTCTCGTTAATATCAATGCCGCGCTGACGATGGCGGCGTAACCGGCGGCTTGCCAGAGGGAGATTCCGCCCAATCCGCCGACGATGCGCCGAAGCTGCAAACCGACGAGCAGAAACAACGCCCCGTTAAACAGAAAATCGAGCATATTCCAAAACGAGATTCCCTGCATACGAGTTTCGCTTGAGCCGAAGTGCGGCAGGCGGCGCGTGAAATAAAAACCGGCGGCGACGACCGCCAGCACGCCCGAAACGCCCAGAAGATTTTCCGCCGCGATATACGCGGCAAACGGCGCGATCAGAACAATCGTATTTTCGACCGGCGAATCGTCAAAGCGATTAATGAAAAATACCAGCAGCCAACCTGCCGCCAGTCCGAAGGCAATGCCGCCGCCGGCGATCAGTAAAAATTGCCCGCCCGCTCCGAAAATCGAAAACGCGCCGGTCAAAACCGCCGCGACCGCAAAGCGATAAACGACCAGCCCGGTCGCGTCGTTGACCAAACTTTCGCCGTCGAGAACGGTGACGATGCGGCGCGGCACACCGAGCCGTTTAGTGATCGAAGTGGCGGCGATGGCATCGGTCGGCGAGACGATTGCGCCAAGGGCGAACGCCGCCGCGAGCGGCAAACCTGGAATCGTCCAGTGCGCGACAAGCCCGATAATTACGGTCGTCAAAACGACCAAACCGACGGCGAGCAAGCCGATATTTCGCTCATCGCGCCGGAAATCGCGCCACGAAGTTCGCACCGCCGCGACAAACAGCAGCGGCGGCAGAAACAACGTAAAAATAATTTCCGGCGCGAGTTCAATATCGCCGAAACCGGGAACAAACGACAGACCGAGACCGCCGACGAGCAGCAAAATAGCCGTGGGCATTTCCAGAAGGCGCGAAAGCCGCACGAGAACAACGACGGCGGCGAGCAGCACGATGAGAATCTCAATGGAGAACATAATTTATATCAGTCAATTTAAGTTATACTTTTATGCGCTTCTTAATTCTCCGTTTTTTTACAAGCAAACTCAATCGGAAAAGCTGAAAGGATGCCCGCGCTCGGATTTTGACGAAAATTGTTTTTTTAAAATGACCGGAATCGGGCGGTTGAAAATGAGTTGAAGCGAGAGTGAATTTCGCCGATTAATTCAGACGGATATTTCTTTTTCGCAAATCAATGCGTCTAAACTGCCCGACTGATGTCAGGACATCGTTTTTTTCCGAGTTTTCAAGCAGTTTCGCTGACATTGAACTTCTTGAAATAGGAACGGATGACAATCACGTTCATTAAAGCCGGTCGGGTGTCATCTGTGTCAAACTACTTTGTTTGAAGTCCGTTGATTAATGTTTCGATCATCTTGTCAATCAGCGTTTCCAAAGAATTCATCGGAAAAGCCGGATAAATCAGTTTCAGGCTGACCGCGCCGTGAACGCCCGTCCAGAGAACTTCGGCGAGCAGGTTTTCGTCGGTTTCGGGCGATAGTTTTCCCGCCTGTTTGAGGTCTTGCAACGCTTTGACGAAAAGAGCGAACGACTGCCAGCCCGCGCCGATTTCGTCGAGCGGTTGAGCGCGAAACATTTCGGCGGTGAATTGCGGGTCTTCCATAAACGAGAGGCGATAAGTGTCCGGGTTTTGAGCGGCGAAGTCGGCGTAAGCTCTGAGCAGCGCGGCGAGTCGCTTTTCGGGATCGGCGGCGGCTGCCGCCGGTTTCATCTTCTCGTAAAGGTCTCTGAAACCGTCGCAGCAGATTTCGCGCACCAGTTCGTCGCGGTCTTTGAAATATAAATAGATCGTTCCCGGCGCGCAGCCGATTGCCGCCGCGAGTTTGCGAAGACTGAGCGCGGCGTAACCGTTTTCCAAAACAATCCGGCGGGCAGCCGCCAGCATATCCTCGCGCCGTTCGGTTTTCAGCGCGTCGCTGCGGGCGATAATTCTCTTTTTTAATTTCTTTGGCTTTGACATCTATGACATTGAATTTTATAATGAACACTGTTCAGTAAGCAATGTTCATTTTTGGATTTAATCTTTCAACTTTCAGTTTGTGCTGAATTTAACCTAATAAAATACTTGTTTGAACAAATATTAGCAATCGAAAATGAATATAAGGAAATCGCTTTGATAACGAAGAAAAAATTAACGATGACGCATTCGGCAATGAAGAAAAAACAATGAACGCGGAAATCTCGAAATTAAATCACGGCGCAAATTTGGATCGGCGAATTACCCAAGTGTATTAAATAACAATTTGATAGATTGAGAGAAAATTATGAATAAAAGCACAACACCGACGACTTTAATTACAGGCGCGACCGGCAACATCGGGGCGGAATTAACGAAACTGCTTGCCGCGCGGAAAATTCCTTTTCGCGCGATGATTCGCTCGGCGGAAGACGCGGGAAAATTTTCCGGTCTGGAAAACGTCGAAACGGTTGTCGGCGACTTTAATGATGCAAAAACCGTTGCGGATGCTTTGCACGGAGTCGAGCGGGCGTTTCTGCTGACGAGTTCCTCTGAAGCAGCGGAAACTCAGCAGAAAACATTTGTCGAAACGGCAAACAAAGCCGGAGTTAAACGCATCGTCAAGCTGTCGCAGTGGGCGGCGGATGCCGCGTCCCCGGTGCGTTTTTTGCGTTATCACGCGGCGGTCGAACGTAAAATTGTGGATTCAGGTCTCAATTACACATTTCTGCGCCCGAATTTATTTATGCAGGGCTTGCTCGGTTTTCGTGATTCAATCGTCAATCAAAACAAATTTTACGCCGCCATCGGCGAGGCGCGCATTAGCGCAGTTGACGTGCGCGACATCGCCGCCGCTGCCGCCGCCGCTTTGACCGAAGACGGACACGCCGGGAAAATTTACAGCTTGACCGGAGCGGAAGCCCTTTCGCACGGACAGATGGCGAAAAAACTCTCAAAGGCTCTCGACCAAAAAATCGAATTCGTGAATGTTTCGCCCGAAGCGATGCGCGAAGCGTTGAAAAACGCCGGATTCCCGGACTGGCAAGCCGACGGTTTGATCGAAGATTACGCGCACTATTCGCGCGGCGAAGCGGCGGAAATCACATCGGGAGTTTTGGATGCAACCGGCGTAAATCCGCGCACCTTTGATGACTTCGCCCGCGATTATGCGCCGGCTTTTTCCTAGTTTATTGAAAAATGCAATTGTGAGAAAAATTTTATGGAAATAGACAATAACGCGCCCGTCATCACGCGCGACGAAATCAAAATCGCCGCGCCAATCGAAACGGTTTGGAAACTGCACACCGCTATTAACGGCTGGACTGATTGGAACAAAGACATCGAGAGCGCGAAACTCGACGCGCCGCTCGCGGTCGGCTCGACGTTTTACTGGGAAACCGCCGGAATGAAAATCATTTCGACGATTGGCGAGTTATCGCCGCCGGAAAAAATCGCGTGGTCGGGCGAAGTTCAGGGAATTATGGGCGTTCACGTTTGGCGATTCGCGGCAGTCGAAGGCGGAACGCTCGTGCAAACCGAAGAATCGTGGAGCAGCGAGCCGGTCACAAAGAAAATTGCTGCGACTCAGAAAGCGTTGGATCAATCGCTGCGGTCGTGGCTCGAAAGTTTGAAACGCAAAGCCGAGACGCGCGAAATTACAAAATGATAACAAAGGATAACTTATGAACAACCAAGTATTTCGATTATGATAGAAAGTTATACGGTCGAAAAAATTTGATTTGTCGCAAAACCGATTTCGCTAATCAGCATTAACCGGCGGCGTGGATGAAACATCGGTTGATTCATAAATATAACGCAAGCAAACTACATAGCGGCAATGCCGACGGTTTCCAAAACCAGTGCGCTGCCGCAATTTTTGTTCGCTAAATTTCTATCGCATTCTTATATCCCTTAATTCAACAACAGCAATCAATCACAAACCTTTATCAACTGTTGGCGATTGTTACCGCTTTGTGGAGATATTTGTCGCCGGAAAGCTGTTCGGGCATAAAAGCGGCGCGGACAGCGGACTATTGAGCGGAGATAGAGAATATAATGCTCTCAGCCAAACTGTTTTGTCTGGGCGAGCGCAGCGTAAATATGAAAAGAAACATTCCAACATATTCGTTAGAGAACCTGTCAGAATTTGAAGATGATGTTTTCCTTTTGTTTAACCAAAAAGTCGAGAACCCGAAATCTGCGGTCAATGTGCCGTTTAGAAGCAATTATTTCGGAGTGGGCATCTGTGTTCGCGGAAACGCCGAACTGAAAGCCAATTTGGAAACCTACACGGTTGAACCTAATTGCGTGGTGGCAATGTCGCCGCAGATTATCAAACAGTGGACGTTTATGTCGGATGACTTTGAAATCTCGACCGTGTTTTTTACCAGCGATTTTATCTCGACCGGCAATCACCTCAATCTTGATATTTTTCCTTTTTTTGAAAGCGTGGCGGATCACGCTTTTCAATTAACCGATACGCAGTCGAAAATCATCGTCGAATCCTTAGATTTTATCCGGCGGAAATACGACGCTCCGCATCCCTTTAGAAATGAAATTCTGAAAAATCTCATCAATGTCTTGTTGTATGAAACGGCGGCGATTTACGACCGGCAAAGTTTGCGGGCTAACCAATTGCAAACCAGAAGCCAATCGCTCGCCTCCGACTTTAAGAAGCTCGTCAACATTCACTTTGCCGCCGAACGAAGCGTTAAATTTTACGCCGCAAAACTGTTTATCACGCCCAAACATTTGAGCGAAACGGTCAAAGAAGTAACCGGCAAAACCGCCGGCGAATGGATCGCTGAAACGGTGATTTTAGAGGCGAAAATTTTGCTGCAAAATCCGGCGTTAAACGTCGCGCAGGTTTCCGATCTGCTTCATTTTGCCGACCAATCCACCTTCGGCAAGTTTTTCAAAAATATGACGAATCTGTCGCCGCTCGCATACCGTCAAAATCTGTAATTCCCATTTTCCGCCTTTTTGCCTAATTATTCCGTCGTTTTGCTCTTCTCCGTTCTTCGGCGACGGGCTATCTTTAAAACATAAAAAATTTTATGAACGAATTTAACTGTAATTTAGCAATAATTTATCGAAGTTCGGCAGTCTTGATTTTCTCAATTATGCGCGAGATGCCGAATAACTAAAAAGGAGAATTATAAACGTATGAATTTACTGATAGTCGGCAAAATATTAATTACCATCGTGGCAATTTGGGCGGCGGGCGGCTCCTACATTTTTGATTGGAACGAAACGCACATCTACAATCCCAATTGGACTCCGCACGCCAAGTTTCATAACGCCCAGACGATGCTGCTCGGAACGGTGATCGGACTTTTATCGCTGTGGCTTCTCTGGTTTCAGAACGGCGAGCAGACAACGATGCTGCGGTTATCAATGGTGCTGGCGAGCTTTTACTGGATCACACAAGCCGGGTCTATTTTATTTCCGGGAACCGCGCTGGTTGATCCCGAATTTGCGCGTCCGGGACAGCTTCCGGCGCAGCTCATCGTTGACGTGGTGATGCTCGCAATGCTGGCTCTCGCTTACCTGTTGGTGACGCTCTAAAGCGTTACTTTCGGTAGAGGCACAACATCAATAGCGCGGTTTCTTTGCTTTCTAGTTAAAAACGGCGGGCAGTCGGAAGCGCGATGTTTCATCCGCCATATACTAATCAATCGGCAAATCGTTCGACAAATATGCCAATTTGTCGAACGATTTGCCGATTATCAGCGTTGTCTGAAACTTATTTACTTTAGATTTCTTTTCAAAAAGTTTTGAATCTTCGCGGCGATTTCGTCCGCGTATTCTTCGAGCGCGAAATGTCCGCCGTCGAAATAATTGACTTCGATGTTTTTCAAATCTTTTTTGTAGCCGTTTTCCAC
Organism: Pyrinomonadaceae bacterium; assembly: GCA_965217575.1. GTDB lineage: Bacteria > Acidobacteriota > Blastocatellia > Pyrinomonadales > Pyrinomonadaceae. Next base: position 20,576 of record CBDCIX010000005.1, read on the forward strand.
GCCTTCAACCGAAAAAAACGGATCGTTTTTTCCCCAGACGACGAGCGTCGGCGGCTGATATTGACGAAAGTATTCGTGCCAAGTATCGTATTGACGGATATTCATTATGTAGTTTTTAAACAAGGCGAGCTGGATCGCTTGATTGCCTTCGCGGTCAAGCAGCGATTGGTCGAGCGTCCAGGTATCGGGCGAAATCAGGTCTGGATTTTTCGCGCCGTGCGTGTATTGAAATTTCGTTGTTTCCAATTTCAAAACGCCTTTCAACGCTTCGCCGATTTTCTCGTCGCCGGTTTCGCCGTAAGTTTTAATCGGATCGTCGGCTTTCACGAAACCGTTTGCGTAAGCGTTGCCGTTCTGCACGATGATTGCTTGAATCCGTTCGGGATGTTTGACCGCTAATCGAAATCCAATCGGCGCGCCGTAATCCTGAACGTAAATGCTGTATTTATTTAACTTCAGCTCCCGCGTCAATTTATCAACGACATCAGTTAAATTCTCGAAGGTGTATTCAAATTCATTAACTTTCGGCATCGAACTCTGTCCGAAACCAACGTAGTCCGGCGCGACGACGTGATACTTGTCCGCCAGCAGCGGAATCAGATTGCGAAACATAAACGATGATGCCGGAAAGCCGTGCAGCAGCAAAATCGTCGGTTTCGATTTGTCTCCGGCTTCGCGGTAAAAGATGTCTTGTCCGTCAATTTTGAGAGTGTTGTAAGTTACCCGCGCCGATTGATCGTTTACTTTCGGAATTGCGGCGAAAACCGCCGTTGAAACGAGTGCCGAACCGAGCGCAGCACCTAACCCGATTAACCATAAATTTTTATTTTTCATTTCTTTTCCCTTTGCTCTGTTTATTTGTAAATTTCGTCAGCAAATTTTTATTTTGTATAACCGTCTAATATTATATTTTAGAGGTTATAATTTATTTCATAACTTGTCAAATTGCTTTTTAGCGGTTAGATTATTCAATGAGGTAAAAATGAAACAGGTTTTTGAAACGGAAAAGTTTTTGAGAGACGGCAACAATCTGAGCGTTGATTTCGTCAACACGCGCATCGCCGAAAACGGCGTGCCGCTTGATTTGCTCAAAGATTTTACGGATTTTGCGGCGTGGGCGATTGCCGCCGGTTTGCTGGAGAAATCGCAGGCGGAAAAGTTAATCGGCGACTCGAAAAATCGTCTTCAAATTGCCGAGGCTTTCGCGCGGGCGATAAATTTTCGGGAAATTTTGCGCGAAATGTTTGAGAATTTGGCGGATGGCAAAGAAATCGGCGAAGCGGCAATGGCGGCGATCAACCGCGAACTTCAAAACACGGGCGGCTCGATTGAAGTCAGAAAAGCCGAAAACGGTTTCGAGAAATTGTTCCGCGCCGATTTCAGCGAACCGCGCCGGCTGCTTGCGCCCATCGCCGAAAGTGCGGCTGATTTGCTGTGTTACGGCGTTCCGGCGCAGATCAAAAAATGCGAAAATCCCGACTGCGTTTTATTTTTTTATGACACGACAAAAAATCACTCGCGCCGCTGGTGTTCGATGCAAATTTGCGGCAATCGCGCCAAAGCCGCCGCTTTTTATCAGCGCGGGAAAATGAAAACAAGTGGCAAAACGAATAAACTCAAATCTTGACGGCGGACGCTCACAGTTTCACGATTGGGCGAGCAGACGATCCGGTCGCGTGAGTAAGAAAGCTCGAACGATCATTGCCTCGACAGTAATATTTATTATTGGCTCGCCCGTCGCAGAATTTATTTTTCGCCGAAGAAAGTAAGCAGTTTTTTCGTCAATTCTTCCGGTTGTTCTTCGGCGATAAAATGTCCGCTGTCTTTGATAATTGTGCTTTCGACATTTTCCGCCACCAGTTTTAAGCTCGCCGCTACGCCTTCGCCGAGACTTTTTTCGCCGCCGATTGCCAGCACCGGCATTTGCAGCTTTCCTTTGAAGTGCGCTTGATTATATTTTGCGTCGTCCAAAGCCGTGCGGTAATAGTTGAAGCCGGCTGTCATTCCGCCCGGCTTGGTGTAATGGCGGATGTATTCATCAATGTCTGCTTGACTAAAAGCGTTTTTGTCGAAAACCAATTTGCCTTTGAAAGCGAAATCAGTCAAAAACTCGCGCTCGCGCCCTTCGGTCAATTTTTCGGCAAATTCACTCATAAAAAAGCCGAAATGCCACGAACCGCCTTCAGCAACATTCATTGATTTTTCCATACCGAATCCGGCGATATTGCTTTCGATGACGACTAATTTTGAGACGGTATCGGGATAGGCGTTCGCCAACGAATAAGCGACGCTGCCGCCCCAATCGTGCGAAACGAGAATAAACTTTCTAATGTTCAGACCTTCCAGCAATTGATGTACATCTTCGGCAACGGTGCGTTTGTCATAACCGGAAGGTGTAATTTCGGATTCGCCTAAACCGCGCAAATCTACGGCGATTACCGTATGATTTGCCGCCGCCAGAGCGGGCATTATTTTGCGCCACGAATACCAAGTTTCAGGATAGCCGTGCAGTAACACGACGGCATCGCCTTTGCCGCCGATCACATAATGCAATTTTACACTATTCGCCTGTGCCGTGTGGTGGCTGAAAGTTTCGTCGAAACTCTTCAAATTACTAATCATACTTTCACCTTATTGCCGTCGTATTAAACTACGTGAAAAACACTCCGGTCAATTTTAAGCGAAGCGAGCTGACGCTTAATCTGATTTGGAGCGCAAACGCCGCCAAGCCCGCCAAAGTTCAACGGACAACCCGACGGGAAAAACGTCGCCCGCCCCCGCGCTTCAATTGATTTGTTCGACGGCGGCTTTGGGCGGAATCAAGCCCGCTTTGTTCTATCTCAGCGACTAATCTGCCGATGTGCTTTCGATTTCCTGATAAGTATGCGCGTCAAATGTGGCGAGTTCCGTGACGGGCTTCATATGCGCCAACGCTTCGGGATTCTTCAGCATCGCCGCATAATCCTCGTTGCTGCGCCATTGACCGTAATTCGTCACCCGCACGCCGTCTTCGCTCTTGTGAAGGCTGGCTGAAACGAAGCCGGGTATATTCTTCATCGTTTTTTCCGTCGCTTCGACCAGCATATCAAACACCTTTTGCTGATTTTCCGGCTCGACGGTAAAGACGTTGATGAGCGTAACGAGTTTGTTTTCTTTCGATATTGTAACCATAAAATTCCCTCCCAAGATTCGTATCAAGGCGCGTCAGAATTAATTTTCACGCCCATCTCTTTCGCTATTAGTGTAAAGTCGCTTACGGAAATTTCAAAATGCCCGAAGCGGAATTGCCGTCCCCGATTTTTTTTATCTTTGGTAAAAGATAATTTATCGAGCAAAGACAAAATCGGAACGTCCCGACACGGCGAAAAATCAACGTCGAGACGATACGGCTTAAATCCGCCGCCCATATCAAACTGATAAACCTCGCCGGTTTTGACTCGCCCGACGGCGGTAAATTGCCGATCAGGTTCACGGGTGTCTAAATTAAGGCTGCTGGAACGCGAAACTTAACAAGGGTTATCGTTCTTCCGCTTACCGTTTTTCAGCGCGGCTTTAAGCCTAAGCACGGCTTGTCGGCGGAAAAATCAACCGGAACCGAAACGTGGTCGTGAACGATCAGCCAATTGTCGTCAATCTTGCGGAAACAGTTGGTAACTCGCGTCCAAACATCCATCTGCTGTCCGTTCATTTTTCCTTTGATCCGCATCAGGCAGCGGACGAACGCGACTTCCGCTGAACAGGTAATCGTCATATTCCTGGTTTCGAGGGTCGGATTGCCTTCGAACTGTTTCAAAAAACCAGTCCAGTTATTTCGCCACTCATCTTCTCCGACAAACTGGAGCGGCGGCATAATATCGAAGGCAACGATCTCCGGCGAGTAAAACGACATCAGCCGTTCGGCATCGCCCGCTTCAAAAGCCGCTTTCCAAGAGTCTAATTTCTGCTGAATCTGGGCTTCTTCATTATTATTGTTCATAATCACTCTGATCTCCTTTCTTTCATATCGGGTTTATTCGGTTTCGAATCGCGTTCGGGTGTTAGATTACAGGCATTTCAGTCACCTGTGTCAAGCCATTTCGCAATTGTGCGCCGATTGCCGAAAAACTATGTCCGCGCCGATTGCATCCGATAAATTCTACTGCTTGTCAAATTTTCAGAGCAATTTATCGAGTGTAATTGGCAATTCCCGAATTCGTTTGCCGGTCGCGTTGAAAACCGCGTTGGCGATTGCCGCGCCTGTGATGCCGATTTTGTTGTTTTTAGTTCACTTATTTCTGTCACGCTCATAATAATCGCTTTGCCTTTTTCCATCATTTCAACATTTGTTTATGGCGACTTAGATAATTTAAATTTCGGTAAATTTTCTCAATCAAGAAATTTTGGGAAAGCCGGCATAGACGCAAAATCTTCGGGCGAATGTTGAACGATCACCCGCGCTTTTGCGTTCGTTCTCAACCCGGCAAAACGATTAAACGATGCCAGCGTATCTGCCCGACTTGTGTTTCTGTCCGGGACTAATCCTTTCTCGTAATTTTCCCGTGTGTGATAAAGATCGCCCGTAATCAGCAAGGTTCCCGATTTCGGCAATTTGAGCAGCAACGAACGGTGTCCGGGCGTGTGTCCCGGCATCTTGAGAATCCGAACAGTGCCGTCGCCGAAAACATACGGGTCGTCGTCCGAAGCGTTGATATTGGCTTTGTCGAGCGGGCGGATAAACTCCGCCAAAACGCCGTCAGGGGTCGGCAGACTCCGCGCCCAGGCGAGTTCCGATTTTGCAATCAAAAATTCAGCTTTTGGAAAAAGCCCGATATTGCCGCTGTGGTCGGCGTGCAGATGAGAGAGTGCCACATAGCGTATGTCGTCCGGTTTCAATCCCAACTCCGCAAGCTGCGACGCAAGCGTTTGCCGAACCCCAAAATGTGTGCCGAAATGGTCTTCGCCGTTTGGTTCAACGGCAACACGGTCGCCCAATCCTGTATCCCACAGCATCCAGTCCTCGCCGTGATGTATTAAGTAGCAGGGGACGGCTAAAGTTCCAGACTTACCCTCAAATTCGTCTGTATCACTGAAAACGCCCATATTCTTAATATCGAGCCGACCGCAATCAACCGTGTAAAGACGGACGGATGCCGGTAAAATAGGCTTGTCGGCAACTTTTTGAGCTTCTAAAGGAAGCGCATCGCCGAAAATAAACAAGCCGACAACCGGCAAGATAAGACGGAATTTTAATTTTATAAAGCGCGAAATTCTAGAAGGCAATTTAACTTTCATAATATTTCCACAAAGGTTTGACCAAATGTTTTGATTAAATTTTACAGTAATTTATCCAATGTAATCGGCAAATTACGGATACGTTTGCCGGTCGCGTTGAAAACCGCATTCGCAATCGCCGCGCCGCAGCCCGTGATGCCGATCTCGCCAATTCCGTGCAAGCCGAGCGGCGCGTGTTCGTCTGGGATGTCATTGTAAATTACTTCGATTTTCGGAATGTCGAGATTGACCGGAACGTGATATTCGGCGAGCGACGGGTTCATAATCCGCCCGCTGCGTTCATCAAATAAAGTTTCTTCGGTTAGTGCCAGACCAATTCCCATGATAATTCCGCCGCGAAATTGACTCGTCGCGGTTTTCGGGTTGAGAATCGTGCCGCAGTCGAACGAGCCGAGCCAGCGCGACACGCGAACTTCGCCGGATTCTTCGTTGACCCTGACTTCGCAGAATTGCGCGCCGTAAGAGTGCATCGAGTATTTCATCATTTCCAGCGGCTGCCCGGAAGTGGCTTCTGTTTCGACGAAATCCTGTCCGATGCGCTCCAAGATTGCCGCATAAGTTTCGCCTTTCGCCGGATCGGTTTTGCTGAACAAGCCGCCGTCGCGCGCTTCGACATCTTCGTATTTCAAATCCGAAAGCGGTGAATCGTAATCGTCGCCGGCGAGGGCGAGCAGTTCACGCAACGCTTTTTCAATCGTCGCCGCGATTGCCGCGACGTTGGTCGCAGTTTGATTCGAGCCGCCCGCGAATCCGGCTTCGGGCAAATCCGAATCGCCGTATTCAAACGAAATTCGCTCAATCGGCAACCCTAAACGCTCCGCCGCGTGCTGCAACTGCACGGTCGCCGTTCCCATTCCCATTTCGTGCGTCGCCGTTTGAATCAGTGCCGTGCCGTCATTTGAGATGCGGACACGCGCCGTCGCCGCAAAACGCTGATACGGGTAAGTCGCCGTCGCCGCGCCCTGACCGACGAGCCATTTACCGTCGCGCCGCGCGCGCGGCGCATTCCAGTTCCAGCCGAATTTTTCCGCCCCGCGCCGGTAACTTTCGGTTAAATTCCGCATCGAAAATTCGTGTCCGGTCGTCGGATCTTTTTCAGGCTCGTTAATCTTTCTGAGTTCGACCGGATCAATTTTCAGTTCATACGCGAGTTCGTCAATCGCCGATTCGAGCGCGAACGTGCCGACCGATTCGCCCGGAGCGCGCATAAAACCGTTCACCGCCATATTGAGATCAACGGTTTTCTGTTCGATGTGAAAATTCTCCGCCGCGTAGAGACACTGAGTGGGAAACGTGAACGGCTCGACGAGTCCGCCGTGCGCGGTTTTCGCCGACGTGCCGCTGTGCAGAATCGCGGTAAATTTTCCGTCCCGTTCCGCGCCGAGCGCGACGCGCTGTTCGGTCAGCGTTCTGCCGCCGACCGTGCGGAACACGCCTTCGCGCGAGAGTGCCAATTTGACCGGACGCTTAACGACTTTCGCTGCCGCCGCGCCGAGGATCATTCCCCACATTCCCGGTTTGCCGCCGAAACCGCCGCCGACAAACGGCGCGACGACGCGCACCTGTTCGGGATCGAGATCGAACACTTCGGCAAGCATATTGCGCTCGATGTAAACCATCTGCGTGGTGTCGAACACGGTCAGGCTTTCTTCGCCCTCGCCCCAGACGGCAATCGTCGCGTGCGGCTCGATGGCGTTGTGATTATGAAACGGCGTGCGGTAAATTCGGTCAATCTTAAACTCGGCTTTGCCAAGCGCGTCTTCCGCGTCGCCGATTTCCGCTTTGAGCGGGAGCATTCCCATAAAATCAGGCTGCTTGACGGCTTCCGACTTCAAAGCGTCAAAGGACAGTGCCGCCGTTTCCTCGTCGTATTCGACTACGACGAGATTCGCCGCCGCTTCCGCCTGATCCTGTGTTTCGGCGACGACGACCGCCACTGGCTGTCCGCTCCAATGAATCTCCGCGTCTTGAAAAACCGGCAAATCGCTCACCGCGGGCAGTAATTGCGGCTGAGTTCCTAATTTCGGCGCGTTCTCGTGCGTGATGACGGCGATCACCCCCGGCGATTTTTCCGCTTCCGACGAGTCAATTTTCGTGATTACGCCTTTCGCAATCGTGCTGTAATGAAACGCGGCATACGCCAAATTATCAAACTCGAATTCGGCGGAAAATTTCGCTTCACCTTTGACTTTCAATTGCCCGTCAACTCGGCTGAAGGGTTTGCCGACGTAGCCGTGTTTCTGCCGAATCAGCGGATCAACTTCTTTATCGGGAATAAACTGCACGACCGTTTCCATTATTTTCTGTGTGATGCTCATTATTTTTGTCCTCCGTTTTCCGCTAATTCATTCAACGCGCTGACGATGGCGCGTTTCGCCAATTCGATTTTGAAATCGTTATGCCCGAAGCCCTGCGCCGCTTTGAGAGCAATTTCCGCCGCCTGTCTGAAATTGTCTTCGGTCGCCGTCTGATCTTTCAGTAAATTTTCCGCATCGAATATCCGCCACGGTTTATGCGCCACGCCGCCGAGCGCGAGTCTGACATTTTTAGTTTCATTATTCTCAATTTCCAAAGCCGCCGCCACCGAAACGAGCGCGAACGCGTAACTGGCGCGATCTCTGACTTTTCGATACAGCGAGTTTGCCGCAAAATCGCTTTTCGGAATTTCGATTGCCGTGATAAGTTCGCCCGCCTGCAATTCGGTTTCAATCTGAGGTGTGTCTTCCGGCAATTTATGAAAATCCGTAAAATTTATTTCGCGCTTTCCGTCCGCACCTTCGACGTGAATTTTCGCGTCCAGTGCGGCGAGCGCGACGCACATATCCGACGGATGTGTGGCGATGCAAGCATCGGAAGTTCCGAGAATGGCGTGAATTCGATTGAATCCGCCAATCGCATCGCAGCCCGAATTCGGTTCTCGTTTATTGCATTTCGCCGCGTCGTCGTAAAAATAATAACAGCGTGTGCGCTGCAAAATATTGCCGCCGACCGTCGCCATATTTCTAATCTGCCCGCTTGCTCCAAACAGAATCGCCTGCGATAAAACCGGAAATTTTTCGCGGATTATTTCATTGTTTGCCAACGTCGTGTTTTTCACCGCCGCGCCGATTCTCACGCCGCCGTCCGAAGTTTCTTCGATGTCTTTGGAAAGATGAGAAACATCAACCAGCACGTCGGGCTGTTCGATATTTTCGCGCATCAGATCAACCAGATTCGTGCCGCCGCCGAGGAATTTGGAATTGGAATTATCGGAAATAAGTTGAATTGCCGATTCCGCGCTTCCCGCTTTTTGATATGTAAAATTTTTCACCCGTTCACCTCCGCGTCAAACGCTTCGTGAATCGCTTCCGTGATGCCGACGTAAGCTCCGCACCGACACAGATTACCGCTCATTCGTTCCTTGATTTCATCGTTGGAAAATTCGTAATTTCCTTTCATCGAACCGGAAACCGCGCTCGGCAAGCCGTTTTGAAATTCATTGACCATTCCAATCGCCGAACAAATCTGTCCGGGCGTGCAGTATCCGCATTGAAAGCCGTCGTGTTCGATGAATGCCGCTTGCAGCGGATGAAGTTCGCCGTTCGCCAAACCTTCAATCGTCGTAATTTCCGCGCCTTCGTATTGCACCGCCAAAGCAAAACACGAGTTGATGCGCGTCCCGTCCGCCAGCACCGTGCAAGCCCCGCACGCGCCTTGATTGCAGCCTTTTTTCGTGCCGGTCAATCCGGCGAATTCGCGCAGAGCGTCGAGCAAGGACACGCGCGGCTCGATATTTAACGCGTGATTTTTCCCGTTGATTTTCAGATTGACTTTAGTTGTTTCCATAATTTTTGCCTATTTGTTAATTAATTGAATATTACTCACCGCTGCGGACGACGACAAATCAAAAAAAACCTTTAATCCGGCTTTGAGCGATGCGTGTTTTCGCTTGAGCTAATTTTCAAAGTGCTAATGTTCATCGCGCCGTTTCCTCCCGAAAACAGTTTTTCGATTCCAAATTAATTTTTGATTTGTCCCGTCAAACGCTGCCAATTGCCGCCCGCAATTAGGTTTTTGGTTTCATCCGGTAAATCCGCCTTTTCGATGTAGTCTCGCGCGCCGCTTCCGGTGGCGATCTTGAACGGGTAATCGGTCGAGAACATAATTCGTTCCGCCCCGACAACTTCGATTGCCCACTTTAAGTAATGCGGACTGAAGATGCCGCTCGGCGTGATGTAGAAATTTTCGCGGACGTAATCGGCGACGGGCTTTTTGAGATTTCCGGCGACTTCGGATAAATCGTTGATGCGGTCGAGATAAAACAGCATACTCTCGCCCCAATGTCCTAAAATTATTTGCAGATCGGGAAAGCGGTCAAAGATGCCGGATAGAATCAATCGCACGGCTTGAATGCCGGTTTCCAAATGCCAGCCCCAGCCGAACGATGCAAAAGAAATATCAACTTTCTCGCCAAAGCCGGAATAATAAATCTCGCGCACGGCGCGGGGCGGAGTTTGCGGATGAATATAAAGCGGCGCGCGTAAGTTTGCAGCCGTTTCAAAAATCGGCAGAAAATCGGCGTGGTCGAGATTGCGCTCGCCGGTTCGCCCGTAAAGCATCGCGCCTTGGCAGCCGAGTTCCGCCACGGCTCGTTCTAATTCCTTTGCCGCTTCTTGCGGGTCGGGTGTCGGCAAGGCTGCGAACGCTTGAAAACGGTCAGGCTGTTTTTTGACAACTGCGGCGACCGAATCGTTTATTTGCCGGGCGAGTTCGACCGCTCGCTCCGGTTCAAGAATCTGCACGCCGGGCGCGCTCAGAGATAAAACCTGCACGTCAACGCCGCTCTCGTCCATTTGCTTGAGCCGCAAATCGGCGAAATCTTCGAGCCGCGCCTTGATGTCAGGGTTTTCAGGTTGTGTAGTGACCGGATCTTGATCGGCGGGTGCGAGCCGCGCCCACGCCTCACGCACGACGGGCATTAGAAAATGCTCTTCCAGCGCGATTAATTTCATATTTTGATTTCCCCCTTGCTCTTTCAACCTGATTTTATTTCACCTGATTGATTTTAACCGTTCGACAACGATAGTTTGTTGATTGAAGATTCTTCTCCGCCGAGTCTCCAATTTCGGACGATTGACCCGCTTCGGAGAAATGTTTAACGAAAATATAAAATAAATTATATCTGTTATGAGCTAATTATAAAACCTCTTTTTTCCATAAAATCGCGCAGCAAGAATTTTTTCGGTTTGAGAGAAGATTCGATAAATGAACCGAATCAAGCGGTTGAAAGTGTGTTGACGCAAGAGTGAGTTCTGCGACGTTTGATAAATATCTCACCTGAATTAAGATTGTTTACGCCGTTTCTAAACTCAGAACAAAATCGGAATTATTTTTAAAATCCGGTGCAAAGTTTCAAATTATTTTGAGGTTGCAAATGCCTGCGAAATGATTAAATTCAAATTCTAATTAGATTTTTAATTTAACAAGCATTTTTCAAGGAGGGTCGTATGAACGAGCCATCTAACGGCGAAGCTGCCGCAACTCAGACGCATTCGTCGCCCGCCGCAACTCCAATCAATCTGAAAATCGAACCGGCGAAATACACGATTGCGAGCGCGTTTAGAAAAAAATCTTCTGAAGATGAGAATAAAAATTGACAAGGGAGATTTATGCGAAAGCAGTAATTATTGAAAAATACGGCGACGCAGGTGTGTCAAATTATGTGGAACATTTTTATGACGAAAACGCCTGATTAAGTTATGTTTTTGAGATAATCTCATCGTAATACCGGTTGAAACGAACGCTGCCGATAGTGAAAAACGTAAAAAGTGTTCGATTATACAACAGGAGAGTCAAAATGTTTAAAGATAATGACCCAATCGCCACGGTCGCTGTTAAAGACTTAGAAAGGGCGCGAAAATTTTACGAAGATAAACTTGATTTAGAACAAGAAAATTCCAGTCAAGCCGCGATAACTGACAAGTGCGGAAATTCCAAATTGATGATTTACAGATCGGAATACGCCGGAACGAATAAAGCGACGAGCGCAGCTTTGATCGTCGGCGACGAGATCGAAGAAATCGTGCGAAATCTGCGCGACAAAGGTGTAACTTTTGAGCATTACAATAATCTGCCCGACACGACTTTGGAGGGCGATATTCACATTGCCGAAGGCGCGAAACTCGCGTGGTTTAAAGACCCGGACGGAAATATTTTCCACCTGTTCGGCGGATAATTCGAGCGGCGAAAGGGAAATAAATTATGGCGGACACCGAGACCGCTAAAGAAACTCGGCAATCGGCGGTTCAATTTATGACGACCGAGCATTTCGCCCTGCAAACGGCGAATAATGAAATGAAAGTATCAAACAACAAAATTCTGATTACGGGCGGTGTTGGCGGCATCGGACCGGGACTCGCCGAAAGACGTTTATTTGAAAAACTACACAAAAAAGGAACTAAAAAAATACGGCAATTATACTTAAGACGAATATACGGTCGAGATCAAAGCAAATTACAAGGATGTTTTAGATCTAAAAGTTGCCGATTACAGGGATGATTTGAAACTCGTTGTCGGCGGAGAAGAAATTGATTTACTCGTAGACAACAGCCACAAAAAAGCATCATTTAATCTCAAAAATAATCGCTAAAATCTCAAAGTACTATTGCCGGAACCTAATCAAAAGGCGTTTTCAACCAGCCGCCCGCAAAACCCGCCCGCCGCAAACCGTACGCGAGATAGGTTGATTTTCGCATCAATCGCCAGAAAAATCCGGTGCGGTAGTTTTCGATCATCAGCACAATCGGACCTTGATCGAGACCGTAATAACCCTGCGAAACCCAGCCGTTCGCGCCTTGACCGGCTTCGGTGAAAGTCGGGTTAAAACTGCATTTCAAACCGTATTTGCTGGTCATTTCGGGAAATTCGCGGTTGATATACTCGATTGTCGGCAGAACGATTTCCGGGGCGAACGGCAGGGAAGCGACCGCCGCCCACGGCGCAATCGTGCCGTCGTCGGGTCCGTTCGGAATTTTACGCGCCAAATAATCGTAAAATTTACGATCCGCGCCGCCGATTTTCAAAGTTTTGTTTCCGGGTCCGTCGCTCGCCGTGATGCCCCAGCAGTGTTCGTTGTAGCCTTTGAAATTCTTCGGATTGCGAATCGCGTACTGCTGCTGAACGTAAGTCGCGCGGCGGCTGTTTTCAAAATAATCAATGCCTCTGCCGCGCGTAAATTCGTCCTGAATGCCGCGAAAATCTATCCAGCAATGCGACAGCTGATGAATAAACAGCGGTCCGGCGTAGAGAAATTCGATGTCGTAGAGTTTTTTCCATTTGTAGCTTTTCGTCCACGCCGCGTAACATTTTTCGGGAATCGGAAACGTCGGCGAACCGAGAGCCAAAACGTATAACAACAAAGCCTCGCTGTAACCTTCCCAGCGATATTGCAGAAATCCGCTTTCCGGTTTCCAGCCCATCGAAATCAAATCGCCGCCGTCTAACGCCCAGCTCCAGTCGGCGCGGGCGTAAAGCGCGTCGGCGAGCGTACGAATTTCAGTTTCTTCTTTTGTATCTTTATCAAAATATTGTCCGCAAGCGAGCGCGCCCGCGAGCAAAAAAGTCGTGTCAACCGTCGAAACTTCCGATTTTCCGGTGCGCCGTCCCGTTCGCATATCGAGAAAATGATAGAAAAAACCCTGGTATCCGATAGCGTCAATGCCTTTTCCCTGCGGACTTTCCCAAAAAAATCTGAGCGTCGTTAAAATTCTTTTAACGGCTTCGGCGCGTTCGATAAAACCGTTTTCAACCGCCACCGGATAACACGCCAGGGCGAGTCCGACGGCGGCAGTCGAACACGGGGCGTTTTCCTTTGTACTGTCCGGCACGAGTCCGTTTTCGAGATTTGTTTCCTTCAAAAAATAGCCGAAAGTATCTTTTTGAAGTTTTTCGAGTTTTTTTTCGCTCAGAATTTCTTTGGTCATTTTTGTATTGACGGCAGCTTGCCCTCAGTTTTTTGTAGTTACGTTGATTGTATGCAAATGTCGGGCGACCACAAAGGATCGCTCATACAAATTAGAATTCCAACGTGACAGCCGCGACTGAATGCGGCGGCAAATCAATTTCAAAATCAACCGTCCGATCTTTGTAAACGCATTTGATCGGCTCTTTTATAAGGCGCGACGCTTCTTCCAGTTGCGCGACCTGCTCCGCGCTCAGATATTCGGGTTCGCCCATTTTCATCCAGAGTTTTTTCGGATTGGCGTGCGCTTCGTCAATTCTTTTGACGAACGCCGCCGAATAATTCGGCACGTTATTTAATTTTATCCGCGCGTTTTCTTGCTTGATCGGATGCGTCGGGAGCGTGTGATTGGTCAGCAAAACAGTGATTGATCGTTCCTTTCGCGCGATCCACGCGTCAACCGTGTGATGCAGTCCGTCAACCAAAAATTTTTCAGTTCCGAGTTCGTGCAGCAGTTCAAAAGCGCGGTAGTTCGGCTTCGGAATGCCGTGAATATTCAAGAGTCCGAAACCGCCGTGAAACGGACACGAAGGAAAATAATTTTCCTCGAAAATATCCGAAAAAGTCCAGAAGCTGTAACCTTCGACCAAACCGCCGGCTTCCATAATCGTTTTCGTAATAAACGCGGCGGCGTAAGATTCGTCGTGCAGCGCGTCGCGCGGATTCGACGACGCGTTCCATTCGGTGTAATAGACGGGCAGACCGTCTGCCTGCGCGAAAACATTCTGCGTCTGCTCGCGCAAAATGCTCCTTTTTCCGGCGGCAAGCTGTCCGATGGTGTCGTCGCTCGCTTCGCCGAAAGCGTCGGTCGGATAATGATGCGTCGAAATAAAATCAACCCGGAGTTTGTTCTTTCGGCAGAATTCGATGAAATCGGAAATCCATTCGTTTTTTGCGGTCGCCGGACCGCCGACGCGCAAATTTTTATCAACTTTTTTGATCGCCTCGAAAGTGTATTTGAAAAGTTTGAAATAATCCGCCTGCTTTCCCGCCCAGAAATCTTTCATATTCGGCTCGTTCCAAACCTCGAAAAACCAGGTGCGAACTTCTTCGATGCCGTAGCGTTCAACCCAGTGGGAAACGATTTTCTCCATCAAATCCGCCCATTTACGATAATCGTTCGGCGGCGTAACATTTGATTGATAATGAAAAACCGTCTTGCCGCCCGAAGCTAAAGTCGGCGGCATAAAACTCAGTTCGACAAACGGCTTCATCCCGATTGAAACGAGAAAATCGAAAATCTGATCGGCGTTGAAAAACGAGTAGAGCAGTTCATCGTCCTGCGTAATCAGCGTGTCCATCGGCGGTGAAAGCAAACCGTGAAAACGGACGTATCGAAAACCCAATTCCGAATGCGCTTTCTTCAACTGCGCCTGCCAATCGGCGCGAAGCGCGAGCGGCGCGTGTCCGCTGCCGACGGTGTGTTCCCAAAAATGCGGCAGCGGCGCAGCCGCGTCTTCCAAATCGCAGGTAAAATTTATGCTCATTTATGTTAAAAACCTTTGAAACCACTGATTTACGCTACTAAACTCGGACGTTAAAACGGCTGATTCGTTTGACACAATATTTCTCTTTTCGTTCGGCTGTTCGTTTTTTTTGGCGAATTTACTTTTCCCGCCAAAATTTCGCCGCCCAATTGCAGCCGCGATACGCGAATTTTCGCGCCGGAAACGCCGCTTAAATTTTCAATCTCCGCGCCGCCGACTTCCTCATCGGAAATTTTTTCAAAAGGCAGAATCCGCGTGTAAAAATCAATCGCCCGGTTCATATCCGACACGGTAAAGCCGACCGATTCGATATGAGAAACGGCGGTTTGTTCGAATTCGCTCAAGGCACATTCAGGTTTATTTCTCATCGCGTTATTACTCGTCAAAATTCAATTCATTTCCCCGATCAAATGCTCGCCGACTTTGAGCGCGTTCGCCATAATCGTCAAACCCGGATTGACCGCCGAACTCGACGGAAAAAAACTGCCGTCAACGACGTAGAGATTTTTGACATCGTGCGTCCGGCAATTCAGATCGAGAACCGAAGTTTTCGGGTCTGCGCCGAAACGCAGCGTGCCGTTTTGGTGCGCGACTCCGGCAGTCGGAATTTTTTGACTGACGTAGATATTGGCGGCGAACATTCCGACGTGGCAAGTGTTGCCGTGAACTTCACACTTGCGCTGGTTGTTCATCAATTCCTTGATTTTTCCCGTGAGACGTTTGTGCGCCTTCAAATTATTTTCGCGGTAAGAAATTTTGATCGCGCCGTCCGCGTCGAGCGTTACGCGATTGTTCGGATCGGGCAAATCTTCCGACATCACCCAAACGGCTCGCGTCATCCGGTTCGTTTTTCAACTTGAGACTAAATGATTTCCGATACTTCCTTCGGTGCGTTTTTACACATTAGAAGCTGTTTGAAAACTCGAAAATTTAAGAAATTTAACCACGCGCTCAACACAAATTAACACGAAAATTTGTGTGATTATTAAATTATTCGTGTATTTTCGTGGTTTAAAAAATAAAAAATAAGAGTTTTCAAACAGCTTCTTAGAAATAATTGCGGCGCGATTCGTAATTTGTCCGAAACGCGCGCGGGATTTTATTTCCCGAAGTTTGTTTGTAAACTAACAAAGCAATCGCGCGGCAAGCGGATAAACTGAACAATCAGACTCGTTATAATTGAATGTTTAACGGGTAAATTTTCTAAAAATCACAATAAAAATTTGAATCGAATTTTTGAATAATTAATTTATGGCGGAATTATTAAAATCCCTTCCCGATCACGAAGACTGCGAGATTTTGTCCGGCTTGACCGTTGACAACGTGCCGCGCGACGGTTCGCTCGGACGAACGCGGCAGTATCGGCGCGGCGCGAATGTGTGGCAGCCCGAAAGTCGTTCGGACGGCATTTTTTTCGCCTTGAGCGGACGGATTGCGATTGTTTCAAGCGACCGCGACGGGCGCGAAATCATCCACGCCGTCATCGAAGCGGGCGAACCGTTCGGCGAACTTTGTTTCTGCGCTCCGAAAAAACATTTCTACCGCGAAACCTACGCCCGCGCCACCGCCGCCGGCGAAGTTCTCGAAATCAAACTCGACGATTTTATGACTTATCTGCAAGCCGACCGCGACGCTCTGCTGGCGTTTACTTTTACGTTTTGCCGCCGCCTGCACGACTGCCGCCGGCGCGTCGAATTTCTGGCGTATCGCGGCGCGGAAGAACGCTTAGGGCGCGTACTCTTGCATCTCGCCGCGACGCGCGGAGTTACGAACGAAAACATTCAAAATGATCAAATCATTCTGCCCGTCAGCCACGACGAACTGGCGCAGATGGCGGCGATGAGCCGTCCGCACGTCACCGTCACGATGGGCAAACTGCGAAAACGCGGTTTGGTCAGTTACGACCGCAATAATCCGCTGACGATTGATGCCGAACGACTGAAAATTTATTTGACGGGAATAAGTTAGACTGAAAACGCGATTTATTTTACGCGCGACTGTTTTGAGAAACTTTCGATTAAGTATATGCTCGAAAAGTTTGAATAATTTATCAGGGAAAACGCGTGAAATAATTTGTCGCTCGAATACTTAAAACAAGCGGTGGCGGAAAACGACTCGGAAAAACTGATTCGTTATGTGCGTCTGCATTTCGGCGACGGCAGCGAACCGGCTGGACGCAAAGAAATTGACAAGGCGTGGATCGAAGCCTTGAAATTACTGCTCGACGTGCCGGAAACAAACCGCGAATTTATTCTGGAAATATTGAAAACGCAGGACGCGGCGACGCTCGCGCATCTTTTTTTTCACCTGCATTTTTATTTTGTCCGGCGTTCGGGAGAATGGATTCACGATGGCGAACTCTAACGAAAAAATCGAAAAAAATTCACCGCCGCAGCTTCGTCCCGGTTTGTGGCAGACGGTCAACGAACGCTATCCGGGCGCGATGATTACGAAAAACGATTTCGTTCCGCTGGCGAAATTGAAAAAAAATCTGTCGGAATCGCGCCTGTGTTTCGTTTCGACGGCGGGCGTTCAGCCGAAAAATTCGATGCCGTTCGACACGGTTCATCCAATCGGCGATTACTCGTTTCGCCGCGTTCCGTCCGATTCAAAACCGGAAGATTTAGAAATTCATCAGTTAAAATATCCGACGTTCGGCGCAAAACGCGATTTGAACGTAACTTTCCCGATTGAAAGATTGCAGGAATTAGCCGCAGAAAAAATTATCGGCGGATTGACGGAAAATTTTTATTCGTTTATCGGCTACAATATGGACGCGGCACTGCTCGAACGGACGCTCGCCGAAAATATCGCCGGTGCGGTCGAAGCGGAAAAACCCGACATTGTTTTGCTCGCGCCCGCCTGACCGATCTGCCATCAGAGCATCGCGCTCGTGCAGCGCGCCGTCGAAAAGAGAGGAATTCCGACTGTATCTTTGAGCGTCGCGCTCGATGTTACCGAACAGATCAAACCGCCGCGCGCCGTTTTTCTGCCGTTTATGATGGGACATCATTTCGGCGTGCCGTTTCACGCGGAGCTGCAAAGGGAAATCATCCTGACGGCGTTGAGCCGCATCGAACAAGCCCGAAAAAGCGGCGACGTTTATTTTTTCCCGAAAACCTGGGCGCAGGCGCGGCGCGAATTGACGAAGAAAAAATGACGCGCGACGTTTCCGGTCATTACAGCCGCCCCGCCGTTTTCGATTTCAAGATCAACCGCAGTTCACGCCGAAATTAAATCGAAAGCCCGAAAAAAAATTCGCTCTATGTATATTCGCGCACAGATGCGATAATTTTCGTTTGCTATAAATATCTCGTTCACCTAAAACCTAAAAAGTTGCGGGAGTTTTAAAACTCGATGACTAGAAATAACAATCAGACGATTTTGGTAGTCAACGACGTTGCGGCGACGCGCGAAAGTATCAGGGAATTGCTCACGCGCGACGGCTACGAAGTCAAAACGGCGCGTGATGAACTCGAAGCAGCTGACGCGTCGCTCATTAAACCTTTCGACTTATTATTGATTAGTCTCGACGGCGAAATCGTCGAAATTATCGAGATTATAAAACGTATTCGGAAAAGCGCGGCATTGGGCGAGAACGTGCCGGCGATTATTTTTTGCGCCGACGGTTTCGGGGAATACGAAACTGCCGTCGAACCGAATATTTTTCTTTCCTGCCCGGAAAACTTCAACCGACTGCGCGAATTTATCAGTCGTCTGCTGCGCCGCTTTCAAAAAGCGGCGGTTTAATTTCGGACAATTTCACATCACAATCAATCGCTCGTATTCGCCTTTGACGACTTCGTAACATTCGCAGGTGTTTTTCTCCAAACCCGGACGGTCGAGAATGTGAATATGACCGCGCGCATAGCTGATTAAACCCGCATCCTGCAATTTTCCGGCGGCGACCGTCACGCCTTCGCGCCGCACGCCCAGCAGATGCGAAATGGTTTCCTGCGTCAAAATGATTTCATCCTTCAACACGCAGTCGTGGCTGAAAAGCAGCCAGCGGCACAGACGCTCTTCAAACGTGTGCAGGCGATTGCAGACGGCGATTTGCGAAATCTGCGTCAGCAGCGACTGCGTGTAGCACAATAAAGTTCTCTGCAGCGCGCCGCCGAGCGCGAATTCGTCGCGGATAATTTTTGTTTTTATTCTGTATGCGCTGCCCGCCATTTGCACAATCGCTTGATTTGCCGTCGTTCTGCCGCCGAGAAAAGTCGAAATGCCGACGACACCGCATCTGCCGACCATTCCCATCTCGGCGGTCGCGCCGGTTGCCGTCGTGTAAAGCAGGGAAACAATCGAAGTGATCGGAAAATAAAGATACGGCATCTCGTCGCCGAAATCGTACAAAATCTCGCCCGCCGATAAATCTCTCAATTCGAGCGCGGCGGCTAACCGCCCGTAATCCGCATCCGGCAGCGCGGCTAATAAACGATTGGTCTTCGCGTGGCAAAAATCCGCCGCGTCAACGGTTAATTTTTTCGCCTTGGTCAAGTTTGAGCGTGTCGAAAGCATAGTCATAATCGTCCGAAATTTCCCGTGATGCCGCAGAGTGTAACAAGAACGGTAAAAATTACTGTGTTCGTCGGCTAACAAAGGACAAAATTATTTTTATTTTTCAAAACATTCAATTCAATTCAACATAAATCGCCGCGCTTTTATTGATTTTCAATGTATGTGTAAAAACGCACAGAAAACTTTACCCAGTAAATTTTATGTTTAATTAGCTCATTTTTATATTGTCCGGCGAAGAACGGTCGAACTGGTAAATTCAAATTGTTCGCCGGTATAAAAAGATACGTACGATTTCAAAATAACCGGAAATCGAAAATTTATTCCCGAAAGAGCGGGGAAAATCAAAATCCGATTGGAGAAAGCGATGATTTATCAAACGAAAACAGACATTTTATTAATAAGTAAGTGGACAAAATAATTTTTGTAATGGAGCGCGGACACTCTTGTCCGCCAACCACGCGCAGCGACGTGTGCGGCGTTAAAAACACCCGCGCAACGCCGACTTAGAGCAATGTCGGCGGACAGGAGTGTCCGCGCTCCAAATTCGGCGCGCGGATTTTCGTATGTGTAAAAGCGCACAGATAAAGGTTTGACGCGACGTTATGCTTTGGCTACAAAAATGGATTGCGGCTCAGGCGAATAAAAAAACGAATTCGCAAAAGTTTTCACAGGTTAAAAGTTGAAATTGGAGGAACAGAGAAAAAAATGACTAATAAAAAAACTAAAAAAACAAAAAGTTTTGCTTTCGCTGCTCTTATAGCGGCGGTTGGAATGGCGATTTTGCCGATTCAGCCGACTCGCACGAGCGCGTCGGATCATATTGATTCGCCGATCATCGCGCAGGACAGAGCCGCAGATTTGGGCGATCACTGGTCATTTCTCGACCCGAACGATAATTCAAAAGTCGTGATGATGATGTCAACGCAGGGTTTTATCGTGTCCGGCGAACATTTCGGACAAGCGATTTTCGATCACAATCTGCGGTACCGTTTCGAGATTGAAAACACGGGCGACGCGAAACCCGACGCATACATTGACGTTTATTATTCGCCGGGTTTGGGACGCGTAACGACGCAGACGGCGACGATTGAACTGCCGAACGGCAAGAAATTTACCGCGCCGACGACCGTCGCCAACCAGGAATACACCGCGCCGGATTTCGCGGTTACAAATGACGGAGAAACCGGCGCGTCGTTTTACGCCGGGGTTGCCGACGACCCGTTTTTTTTAGATGACACGGGCGCGAACCGCACGGTCGCTTCGGCGATTATGAATCCGGGACATCCTGATATAAGCAGACTTTCGGAACGCGGCGGGCGCGACACTTACGCCGGATTAAATACTTTGATAACGGCGGTCGAAGTTCCGGTGGCGATGCTCAAAGGCAAAGGAAACGTCATCGGCATTAACGCCGTTACGCAGCGTCGTGAACGTATAAAAATTAAAGATAACAACGTCATTGACGGCGACGGCGACTGGGTGACGATTGACCGCGACGGCGGACCGCTCGTTAATAACGGCTTGATGCCGCCCGGACGCAAAGACGAATACAACGCCGCTTCGACCGAAGACGACGCGAAAGGCAGATTCAAAGACGACATCGTAAAATCGCTCAAAGCCTTCAACACCGACGACGCTCACATTGCGATTCTCGCTAAAGCGGCGGTCGAAAACGGCGATATTCTGCGGATTGACGTGACCGTTCCGAACAAAGGCGCGGGCGGCGGCGACAACAAAGACGGCGGTTTTACGAAAATGGGCGGACGGCGTTTGAAAGACGACGTGGTTGATATGGTTTTCACGACCATCAACAACGGCAAACCGCTCGGCGATAAAGTTGACGGCAACGACAAACCTTTTAATGACACATTCCCGTTTGTCGCCAAACCGAATCAGCCGTCGCCTCCGGGAAGCTCGCTCGACGATAAAACGCGGCAGTAACTTTTGAGCATTTTGACCTCGAAAAAAGGCTGATTTTATGACAGCCAACATGAGGATGATTACGACTGGAAACTTTCATCTGCTCTTTCGTCCTACTATATTGACAACGCAGGTTGAGTTCGTTTTTGGTTTGAACTCCGAACGCACAAACCTGAGTTGTCAATCCATCAAAAACAAAGAAGTCCAAGGAGGACTAAAAATGATTTACAATAAAAACAAAAAACATTTGCTCGTCGCCTTTATTATGCTGGCGATGTTTACGATTCAATTAACAATTCCCGCTCCGACTAAAGCATCCGATCACATAGACGGTCCGCAGCTTGCTAACGACCACGCTTCGGACATCAACGATATGTGGTTTTTTCTCGACCCGAATGATAATTCAAAAGTCGTGATGATTATGACCATCAATCCGTTTTTAATATCGTCGGAAATTATCGGTCAGGCGATTTTCGATCATAACGTCAGGTATAGATTTGAAATCGAAAACACCGGCGACGCGCGACCCGATAAGTTTATAGACGTGCAGTTTACGCGCGGTCTCGGACGTGAAACCGGACCTCAGACGGCTTCTGTTTTTATTTCCGACAACACAGCCAGTTTCGGCGGCTTCCGTGGTTTCGGCGGCTTCGGTGGTTTTTTCCCATTTCCTAACAGCAGGCGGCTTTTTACCGCTCCGACGAATGTTCCGTCGCAGGGCGACGACACCAATGACATCGAACCGCCCGCTTTGAATGTGACGACCAATCCTTCGACCGGAATCAGCTTTTTCGCCGGCGTAACGGATGATCCGTTTTTTCTTGACAACACCGCCGCCAATCGTTTCGTTTTGTCGTCGGTTCGCAATCCGGGCAATCCGAACCGCGCGATCTTTACGAATCGCGCCGGATTTGGCGCGCCGGACGGTTCAAATCCGAATGCCGACAATCAGATAGCCGGTCAACTTCCCGGTCAGGCTCGAAATCCCGGTCTCAATCAAGGCGCGGGGCGCGATACTTATTCGGGTTTTAACACACTGACAATCGCTCTCAGCGTTCCGGCGGCAATGCTGCGCGGGACGGGCGATGAACTAGGTTTGAACGGAGTTACCCAGCGTCAGGAAATTCAAATGGTGCGAACCGACGGTCAGGTCAGCGGCAATGGAAACTATGTAACGGTTGACCGTGAAGGCAATCCGTTAGTCAACAACGGTCTTATTCCGCCCGCGCGAAAGGATGAATATAACGGCGCGACGACGCAGGATGACGCAAGCGGCAAATTCAGAGCGGATTTGATTCAATCACTGCGGAATTTCGGCACCAACGACACGAATATCAACACTTTATTGAATATGATTCAGGTGCGCGGCGACATTTTGCGCCTTAAATTGTCGGTTCCCAACAGCGGTCCCGGCGGCGGCAATAACACAGACGGCGGTCCGGCAAATATGGGTGGTCGCCGGTTGCAGGACGATGTGGTTGACGCGACTTTTACGCTGATTAATAACGGTCAGCCGTTAGGCGATTTCGTTGACCGCAACGATTTCATATTTGGGAACACTTTTCCATTCGTCGCGCCGCAGGTGATGCCGAATCCGAATGGTGTCAACAATGCTGACACCCGAATTCGGCTCTAGTTTTCAGATTTTGTTCGGGTCGGTAAATTTTGGATTTACCGCTGCGGGCAAATAAAGGGCAAGGAACGAATCACCGGAATGAAAAATATGAGAAGACTGTTGAAATTTCATTTGCCAAATCGTTCCTTGTTTTCTCTACGCTGATGATGAATTCAAAAAATAATTTCGCAATATCTGCTTTTTTAATTTGCATTTCGCTCTTGGCGAACGCCTGCGGTAACGCGCGCTCGGCAGCCGGCGATATTCCGATTAAATCTATTCCGTCCGCCGCGCCGCTTATTTCCGATGAATCATCAAATAACAGCGTGATTCTTTTTTTTGAAAATAAAGTCAAAAACGACCCGGAAGATTTCGGCGCACAAAACAAACTCGCCGGTCTTTATCTGCAGCGTGTGCGTGAAACCGGAAATGTACAGTATCTCGATTTAGCTTTTCGCGCCGCCCGCGCTTCGCTCGACTCCATTCCTGACGTGCGGAATTCCGGCGGACTTGCCGCGCTTGCGCTTGCCGAATTTGCTTCTCACGATTTTACCGAAGCCCGCGATCACGCGCTTCGTCTGATTGAACTCGAACCGACCAAAAGCTATCCGCAGGGAATTATAGGTGACGCGCTGATCGAATTGGGCGAATATGAAAAAGCCGAAATCGCCTATAAAAAAATAACGCTGCTCGACGGCGGAATAAATTCCGGCAGCGAAACGAGATTCGCGCGTCTGGCGCAGCTTAAAGGCGACAATGCGGGAGCGCGAAAACATTTTGGCGACGCGCTCGCGCTCGCGCTCGATATGACCGCGCCGCCGCGCGAAACCGTCGCCTGGATTCGCTGGCAACTGGGCGAAACCGCCTTTTCCGTCGGCGATTATGAAACTGCCGAAAAGCATTACAAAGACGCGCTCACAACATTTCCCGACTATTATCGCGCCGTCGCTTCGCTCGGAAGAGTTCGCGCCGCCCAAAATGATTTGTCCGGCGCAATCGAACAATACGAAAAAGTTACGCGCATTCTGCCCGACCCGAATTACGTCGCCGCGCTCGGCGATTTATATAAACTTGCCGGACGCGAAAAAGACGCGGGCAGACAGTATGAATTGGTCGAACAAATCGGAAAATTGAGCGCGTTAAACGGCGCGCTTTACAATCGGCAACTGGCACTTTTTTACGCCGACCACGACACAAAAACGGAAGAAGCATATAATCTCGCCGCGAAAGAATATGAAACTCGAAAAGATATTTACGGCGCGGACGCGCTGGCTTGGACGGCATTAAAGGCGGGAAAACTAAACGAAGCAAACGCGGCGATCAAAGAGGCTTTGCGATTGAAAACACAGGACGCGAAACTTTTTTATCACGCCGGAATGATCGAAAAGGCTCAGGGAAATAACGGTAAAGCCGCCGAATATCTGCAAAAAGCCTTAAAACTAAATCCGATGTTCGACGCGCTCCAAGCGGAAAAAGCGCGGGCGGCGTTGGAGGAATCAGAGTAAAAAATGTCAATCAAAGTTTTATTCAAAATCACGCTTTTATTTTAGTGTTTTTTAGTGTAGATTGGTGGTTCCAAATCCACCAAAAACGAGTTTTCAAACAGCTTTTAAGGATTTAAAAAAGGAACCTCGCCCAAGAGAAAATTCTTTCGAGCAGTTGTGTAAACGGCAAAAACTTTTTATAAAAGTGTTTTTATTTCTGACCGATTTCCTCGAAACGACTATTTCCAATTCGATATTTTTGCCAATCTTTGTAATCAAAATGCCACCATTCGGCTTCGTAAACGGTAAAGCCTTCGGATTCCATCGAGTCGCGCAAAAGTTTGCGATGCCAACGCTGCAAGGAAGTTCCGCCGGGATAATCCGGGTAAGCGCGGTCGGTCGTCTCGTCGTAAGTTCCGACCATTTCGACCGGTTTTCCGGTTTTTAAATCGTAAAGCGATAAATCAACCGCCGCGCCGCGATTGTGGCGCGAACCGTCGGCGGGATTGGCGACGAAAATCTTTTTATCATCGGGCATCGCGTCCCAGAAAACTTTGGTCACATACCACGGGCGATATGCGTCGTGGACGAGCAAACCGTAACCTGATTTGTGCAGTTTTTCACTGACGCGGGCGACCGCTTCGGCGGCAGGTCGCTGCATAAACGCTTTTGCCTGCGAGTAAAAAACAGTTCCGGCGAAATTGTTCGTCGTCGCGTAGCGAATGTCGAGTTTGATGCTCGGATCGAGTTTCGTCAATTCAACCAAATCGGTTTTGAGAAAATCACCTTTTTCAATCGGCGGCGCGGCGGTGAGTGATTCTTTTATCAATTCTTGAACGGGACGAACGGGTTTGATAAACAGTTGCGCCGCGCCTTCTTCGGGTCCGACTTGGCGGCGTTTGAAAAGGACGTTGGCGGCGACGACTTCGGCGGCGCGTCCTGATTTGTCGCGTTTGAAAATGAGCTGCTCGCCGTCGTAAAGTCCGCGTTTCGGGAAATTGAAAACATTTTCGGACACTTGTTCGAGCGGGTCGAACTCGAACTGCTCGATTAACGCCCACAGTTTGCCGTCGCGTTCAAAGATGTAAAGCGTGTCGTAATCGGGACCGTATTCGCCGATCAAATCGCGCCATTTTTCCGGCGCGGACGCGGGTTTGGCGACCGGAACGCGACTGAAAGTCTCATCGCCGACTGTGATGCTGTTCGCATCGGCATTCGGCACGACGCGCGTGCCGAATGCGAAGCGGTCGTCAACTGTCAGCGCATCGCCGAGAGAACGCAGACGCGCTTCAAATCCGCCGTACAAGATCGAAAGAGTGCCGCCGCGTTCGATTAAATCAACCGTTTTATCGCCGTTCACATATTTTCCGGCGATTTTTTCGGCGAAATCGGGAGCGACCGGCGCGGTCAGAGCGGGCAGCGGAATCGGTTTATTTTCGCGTTCGGAGAGCATCGCTCGTAAGGCGGCATCGGCGATCCGCGAAGTTACGCCGTTTGAAAAATCTTTGGTGGTGATGACGACCGCGCCGAGTTCATCATCGGGCAAAACGCTCAGTTTCGTGGAAAAACCGTAAATCGCGCCGCCGTGTCCGACCTGGCGGTGTCCGTCGAGTTCGGAGAGGGAAAATCCCAAACCGAAACCGCTTTTTTGACCCGGCGCGGCGTATTGCGGCATCCACATCTTTTCGAGAGTGTCTTTTTTCAAAATCGCGCCGGACGCATTATTGTCGGCGGCGAACAGCGCACTTGCAAAACCCGCTAAATCGCCGGTCGTCGCGTACATACTTCCGGCGGGCGCGATGCCGAGTTCAAAACGCGGCGCGTCGAATGTTTTCCCGAAAACCGTCCACATCTGCGCTTTTGCCAGATTTTTTGTAATTTCCGATGTCGCTTTGAAACTGCTGTGCTTCATTCCGAGCGGTTCAAGCAGAGTATTTTTGAGAAAATCGGCGAACGGCTGTTTTTGGGTTTTTTCCAAAACGTAACCGACCGTCGCAATTCCGGCATTTGAATATTTCGTCCGCGTTTCCGGCGCGTAAACGAGCGCGGTTTGATTGAGACTTTGAACGGTCGCGGCGAGCGTCGGTTCGCTCGCGTCGAAATAATTTCCGACGGGCGGTTCGCGCGCGAGTCCCGAACGGTGGGACATCAGTTCGCGCAGAGTGACGATTTTATCGAAAGAATTTCGCGGTTTGAAACCGGGCAGATATTTCGTGACGGGCGCGTCCAGGTCGAGTTTGCCCTGTTCGACGAGCCGCATTACGGCGATGTCCGTGAAGAGTTTGGAAACCGAACCGACGCGAAAAACCGTGTCGGCGGTGAGCGGAGTTTTCGCCGCCGGATCGGAAAAACCGTAACTTTTTTGCCAGACGATATTTGAGCCGTCAATGAGCGCGATTGACAATCCCGGAAGTTCTTTGTCCTTCATTTCGCGCTGCACGAACGCGTCGAGCATTGCCGCCGCCGCCGGATATTTTTGCTGCAATGCGCCGCCGGCAGCGTTTCTTTGCTCAACCGTCTGAGCGCGGCTCGGCGTTATCAAGCCGGAAAACGCTGAACTGCAAATCAGCATCGCCGCTAAACCAAAAATAAATTTATTCGCCCGTTTCGACTTTGACCGCATAAAACTTTCGCTCCTTTTCTGACATTTTATCGCTTGAGTAAAATTGTATATGATGATGTATTTTTTACATCAATTGATGCAGAAATGTCAAAGAAAACATCAATTGATGTAAATTTTGCAAAATTCTGTTGACATTGATGCAGCGTTAAGTGTAATATCCTTTCTACCGTAAAGCCAAATGCAGCAATCATTGCAGATTTTTTTCTAATTCTAAACCATTGTTTTCCTCCGAAAGAGACGCGGCGACATCAATTCGCCGCCGCCGATCAAAAAGTTTTACGACAACCGAGCTTAATTTTTCCTGTGTGATAAACAAAGTTGTCGAAATCAATCCGGCAAAAAGGACGTATCAAAGATGGAGAAAAAAAACGACTCAAAAAACGACCGGATTCAGCAAACCGCCGGCACTGCGACGGCTGCCGCGCCTGAAAACATCGGCGATGCGTCGGACGGTCGGAAAAAGGCGGACGCGCAGACGCGGCTCGAAGCGCGTTTTATCGAATCTCAAACAAATCTGAGCGCGAGCCGCAAACGTCTGCTGAACCGGATATTAGAAGAACCGCACGAAGCGTTTTTTCTCTCATCGCGCGAAATGGCGCGGCGTTACGGTGTTGATTCGTCAACCATCGTTCGCAGCATTCAGGCGATGGGCTACGAAAAATTTGCCGATTTCTCACACGATCTGCGGAATCATTTTGTCAAACAAATAACACCATATACGGCGATGAAAGCGGCGGCGCAGAAAAATCGCAGCGTCGCCGATTACGTCAATCAAAGCGTCGAACAAGACCTTGCCAATCTGAACGCGCTCAAAGCCGGACTCGACGCGGATAAAATTCTCGAACTGGCAAAGCAGATTCACCGGACGCGGCGCATCGTCATCGTCGGAGTAGATTTCGCCGCGCCGCTGGCGATGCTGCTCGCTTACGGCTTGGTGCGCTTGGGATTCGATGCCGAAGCGCCGACCGGCAGCACCGGCGTTGTACAGAATAAAGTCAGAATTATGACGAAAAAAGATTTGCTTATAGCAATAAGTTTCGGTCAAGGTTTAAGAGAAACCGTCGAAGCGGCACAGCGGGCGCGACGGCAAAACGTGCCGACGTTCGGTATCACGGATGGCGACAAAACACCGATTGCGCGTTTTTGCGAACAATATATTATCGCCCCGACCGTCCGCACTTCATTTCTCGATTCCTACGTCGCTCCGGTGGCGGCGATTAACGCGATTTTAGTGGCGTGCGCCCACAGCCAGCCGAAACGCGCGCTTGAGATGCTCGAACAAACCGACCGGGAAGACAGCGACGGAGCGCGTTGGTATCAGGAAGAAAAAGGCGCGGATAAAAATACCGGTAAACGTTGAACGATTTAATTCTTCAAACTTCAACGATTTTTTAATGTTTTGAAGCCACCGGCAAATTTTGAAAAAGAGAACAAGCAAGGGCAAAAACCAGACGGCAATTTTAATTTCTAATTTTTAAGAGGTGAAAGAAAACTATGCGACAAATCAAATATATTATCGGCTCGTGCGTTCTGCTTATTTTAATTAGCTTTACGATAAATGTAACCGCGCAAACCACAACTTCAACCATTGAAGGAACCGTCAGAGATGACAACGGCGCGTCGGTCGCCGGAGCGACGGTCAAAGCGAGCGGCACGACGCTCGCCGCCGAGCGCACCGCGACGACCGACGCGGAAGGTCTTTACCGCCTGACGGCACTGCCGGCGGGAACATACACTTTGACCGTTTCACAAACGGGCTTTGCGACCGCCTCCTCCAACATCGAACTGACGCTCAATCGCGTCGTAACCTTCGATGTCCGTCTGCAGGTTGGAAATGTCGGAGAAGTAGTTACCGTAACAAATGAAACGCCTTTACTGAGTGAAAACACGGCGGCGACGGGTTTGACCGTTACGCCGCGGCAGATTCTCGATCTGCCGGTCAACGGGCGCGATTATCTCGATTTGTTGCAGCTCGTTCCCGGTGTCGCCGTCAACCGGCAAGCCGATCCGAACGGCGACAACGCCACGCCGGTTTTGGGCGAACGCGGCGGCAACAACAATTTTTTTATTGACGGACATCCGAACAAAGATACCGTTGAAGGCGGACCCGGAACGCAGTTTAATCAAGAGACGATTGCCGAGTTTCAGGTTTTGACGACCGGCTACAAAGCCGAGTTCGGGCAGGCTTCGGGCGCGATTGTCAACGTCATCACGAAATCGGGCGGCAACCGATTTCGCGGGGTCGCGTCCTTGTTTCATCGCAACGAGGCGTTCGATTCGTCGAACTCTTTGAACAACAGTCAAGCCGACGCGCCATTTTTGCGTCGGTTCGATTACAGTCTGGCGGGCGGCGGCGCGATCATCAAAGACCGGGTTTTCTTTTTCGGCTCGGCGGAACGCATCACGGAAAATCGCCAGCCGAATTTCACTTTCCCGACTGTAAATCCGACGGTTGACCAACTGCTGCGACTTCAGGAAGCCCCGTTCGATGTCCCGCAGCGCAACCGCGAAACCCGTCTGTTCTTTAAGCTCAACGAAAATCTCGGACGGCATCAAGTATCGCAGGAGGTAAATTACACCAACGGTTTCAATCGAAATTTTCAGCCGTCTTCCTCGACGAGTCTGCCGTCGGCGCGAAACGATCTCGGCGCGCGTCGTCTATTATTGGCGGCGAGCGATACGGTTCTGCTCGGCGATCAGGGCAATCCGTTTATTTTGACGGTGCGCGGCGCGTATCGCAGCGAAAAAGGCGACACGATTCCTTCGGCACCCGGCGGTGCGACGGCTTATGTTCCGTTTAGTCCAGCCTGTACGCTGGCGACCTGCACTGTTTTAGGTAATTTGCCGACGGTTTCGTTCGGCAATCTGCGAACGGCTTCCAATCTCGAACAGAAATACGCTTCGTTCAACACCAATGTCAACAAACTCGTCGGCGATCAGGATTTGAAATTCGGATTCTATTTTCTGCGGACGCAGGCTGACGGGCTTGATCCGCGACTGCAGCAGAATCAACTATTTGCGACGACCGGCGACTTTGCGACTTTCGGAGCTGCCAGTGCCGGTGTCAGACTGCTCGCCGATGTCGGCGGACTCACTCCGGCGCAGGACGAGCTTCATCTTCGGAATAATCACTTCGCCTTCTTCGCCCAGGACGATTGGAAAATTCGCAGTAATTTTACGATCAACGCCGGACTGCGCTGGGAATACGATTCGGAATTCAAAACGCGCCGCAATTTCGCGCCGCGTTTGGGTTTTGCGTGGTCGGTGACACCGAAGACCGTCGTGCGCGCCAACTTCGGTCTTTACTACGATCAATTCCGTCTGGGACTGGCGCGCAACGTCCCCGCGTTCGGCGGAACCGACCAACGCTCGGTGCAGACGCTGATTTTTCCGCGCCTGCTCTACGGCTCGCCGTCGTTCGTCTCCAGCATCGCCGTTCTGAGCGGTTTGCCGGGAGCCTGTTTTTCAAACAATCTGCTCGGCAATCTGACCGACGCTCAAATTACCTCCGGCGGCGTTGTCTGTCCTTTGGCTCCGTCGCTGCCGTTGGTCGGAGTTGACCGGCTCAACCGCGTCGTCGCCGCCGGTCGTTCGCCGATTCCGGCGAACACGGTCGTCACTGCGGGCAACGTGCAGGCTTTGACCGGCTTGTCGCCGGAACAGTATGCGGCGCAGGCGAGTGCCGCCATCGGGCAGCCGGCGGGCTATTTCGTTTTCGGCTCGACCGGCTTTTTGACCAACGTCATCATTCCGCCCGCGCTTCGTCCGACGACGATTGACGACAGTTTCGAAACTCCTTTCACGGTCGGCTTCAATGTTGGCGTGCAGCGCGAGCTGACCAAAGATATAGTCGTCGAGGTGGATTATTTTCACCGTAAGATCAACAATATTCTCGGCATCAGAACCAGCAATCTGCCGTTCGAGGCGCGCGTTCTCGGTCGCCGCTATTCGGCACCGTTCGCCGGCGGACCGATTTTAACTTACGGACCTTTTTTTGAGGGCAGATACGACGCGCTGATCGTTAATTTCAACAAACGTCTCAGCCGCCGCTATCAAATCGGCGCGAATTACACGTTCGCCAACGCGACGGACAACTCGCTCGGCATCAATTCCTTGCCGTCGGACAGTTTCATCGGCTTCGTGCCGGAAGTAATCGAACCCGCAACCGGCAGAAGCAATGCGAACGGTTCGTTTGTGCGCGGTGCCAACAACACGCTCGTCCAGCAAGCCGGAACATTTCTGAACGGTCCCGACCGCGACAAAGGACCGTCCGATCTGGCTCTCAGACACATTTTCCAGGTCAACGGGCTGGTCGTGCTGCCGTTCGACATACAGGTCAGCGGCATTTTCCGGGTGCAGAGCGGCTTTCGTTTCAGCGAGACTTACAGCGGCGCGGGCTTTATTGACCCGGACGGCGACGGCAACACCAACACGATTGACATCAACGTCGGGCGCAACGCTTTCACCGCGCCCGCCTTCGTCAATCTCGATATGCGTTTTGCCAAACGCTTCAGTTTCACCGAACGATACAAAGCGCAGGTTTTCTTCGAGTTCTTTAACCTTTTGAACGCCCAAAACCCGGCGGCTCTCCAAACAAGGCGCGGTGTTGTCAACGAACCGTTCGGCGGCGAAAGGCTGCTTTTGCCGGGACGCGAAGGGCAAGTCGGCTTCAGATTTGAGTTTTAATTCGCGGATCGCGCGTCGTTCTTTTAGAAGCCGAAACCCGAACCCAATAATTTGGGTTTCGGCGACATTATCTTGATTTAAATTTTTATGCTTAAACATCAGTTGATTCTCGGATTGGTATTGTGTTCCGCTTTAGCCGCGGTCGCCTCGGCTCAAGGAACGCGGATGCTTCGACATCCGGCGGTCAGCCGCGAACTCGTTGCTTTTGAATATGCGGGCGATCTTTGGACTGTTTCCCGAAACGGCGGCGCGGCGCGGCGGCTGACCGTAAATCCGGGAATGGACATTGATCCGCATTTTTCGCCCGACGGTTCGCAGATCGCGTTTACTTCAACGGTTGCCGGGAATACCGACGTTTTTGTGATGCCGGCGGCGGGCGGCAATCCGCGGCGGCTGACGTTTCATCCCGCGCCGGATCGCGTTTGCGGCTGGACACCGGACGGGCGCAGCGTGATTTTTAATTCGGTCAGAGAGAATGCGCCGCAGGATGCGTATTTTCGGTTGTGGAAAATCGGCGCGGCGGGCGGCGAACCCGAACCGCTTCCGCTGCCGTCGGCTTTTGCCGGTTCTTATGCGCCCGACGGAAATAAATTTAGTTATCAGGAATTTCCGCTGATATTTATTCCACAGTTTAACGAGATAAGTTTTTGGCGGCATTACCGGGGCGGGCGGGTGAACCCGATAAAAGTCCTTAATCTCGCTGATAATTCCGTCGAAAGACTGCCGTGGACAAACAGCAACGATTCATCTCCGATGTGGATGGAAAAGACGATTTACTTTATTTCAGACCGCGATTTTACCGCGAATATTTACGCCTATCAGACTGACACGAAGAAGCTGACAAAGATGACGACTCACGATGATTTCGATGTGATGAACGCTTCGGCGGGCGCGGATGCGGTCGTTTATGAACAGGCGGGTTTCATTCATCTGCTCGATACCAAAACCGGGAAATCAACACAGTTAAATATTGAGGTCAACGGCGATTTGCCCTTGACTCGTCCGCAATTTAAAAAAGTGGACGGTATGATTCGAGATGCCGCGCTTTCGCCAACCGGAGTTCGCGCGGCTTTTGAAGCACGCGGCGAAATTTTTACCGTTCCGTCCGCGAAAGGCGATTACCGAAATCTGACGATGAGTTCCGGGTCGCACGAGCGCGAGCCGGCGTGGTCACCCGACGGAACGCAAATCGCTTGGATGTCGGACGCAAGCGGCGAATATCAATTGATGGTCGGCGATCCGCTGGGATTAACCGAGCCGCGCGTGATTAATTTGCCTTCGACGGCTTACTTTTCAAATCTTTCGTGGTCGCCGAACGGCGAGCAGATGCTGATGCAGGACAATCACGCAAATCTCTGGAGTATTGATATTAAAAGCGGGGCGGCGGTAAAAGTAGATACGGATCAATATCCCAATGCGTTTCGCAATTCGTATGAGGCTTCGTGGTCGCCGGATTCGAAATGGATTACTTATTCAAAAAATTTGAAAAACCGGATGCTGGCGATTTTCGTTTATTCGCTCTCCGAGAAAAAGTCTTATCAAATTACGGACGGGCTGGCGAATTCCAGTTCGCCCGCTTTCGATGCCGGCGGCAAATATCTCTATTTTCTGGCAAGCACCGATTACGGGCAGCGTTCCGGCTGGGTTGATATGAGTTCGTTTGACCGCACGACGCGGCAATCAATCTATGCAGTTGTTTTGAGTTCCGACGAGCCTTCGCCTTTCCTGCCGGAAACCGGCGACGAACCGCTTCCCAAGCCAACGCCTGCGGCTGACGAAACTCCGAAACCGAAGCCGATGGACGAAACCGCAAAGCCGAAATCAATGAATAACTCCGTTCGCATTGACTTCGACGGAATCAGACAAAGAATTATTTCGGTCAAAGCTCCGCCTGCCGATTACAGTAATTTAACGGCAGGTGCGCCCGAAACATTTTTCTACACCGAACTCGTTCCTGCAATCGGTGCTTATCGGCTGCAAAAATTTATGGTCGCGGCGAATGCGGCGGTTCCGTTTATTGATGGAGTTAGCAGTTACACGATTTCGGCGGACAAAAAGAAACTTTTATACGGAGCGCGAGGCAATAAATGGGGAATCGTCGGCACAGACACGCCCGCCAAAGTCGGCGACGGCGGAATTAATGTCGCGCAGATGGAAATGAAAATTGATCCGCGTGCGGAATGGGCGAATATTTTCCGCGAAACGTGGCGGATTCAGCGCGAGTTTTTTTATGACCCGAAAATGCAGGGCGCGGATTGGAACGCGATTTATAAAAAATATCAGCCGATGCTGCAATACGTCGGAAACCGGGAAGATTTGGGTTATCTGATCGCGCAGACGGGCGGCGAATTGACCATCGGACATTCGTATTTGAATGGCGAGGGCGACGTTCCGGGCGAAGACCCGGTTCAGGTCGGAATGCTCGGCGCGGACATCGCCGTCGAAAACGGAAAGTATAAGATCAAACGAATTTACAACGGCGAAAATTACAATCCCGAATTGCGTTCGCCGCTCAGTTCGCCGG
Organism: Pyrinomonadaceae bacterium; assembly: GCA_965217575.1. Classification (GTDB taxonomy): domain Bacteria; phylum Acidobacteriota; class Blastocatellia; order Pyrinomonadales; family Pyrinomonadaceae. The sequence goes on from CBDCIX010000005.1 coordinate 54,706, forward strand.
GAATTGACATTAAAGAAGGCGATTATATTCTCGAAGTCAACGGCAGACCGCTCGATGCGACGACGAATTTTAACAGTCCTTTTGAAAATACGGCAAATCGCCAGACGATTTTGAGAATTAACAACAAGCCGACGCGCGAAGGCTCAAGACTCGTAACGGTGATTCCCGTGGCGAGCGATACCGGACTGCGGACGCGGGCTTGGGTCGAAGACAATCGTCGTCTGGTGGACAAACTTTCCGGCGGTCGCCTCGCATACGTTTGGCTGCCGAATACGGGAATGCCGGGTTATACCTCGTTTGTTCGCTACTTTTACGCGCAGCAGGACAAAGAAGGCACGATTGTTGACGTGCGCTACAACCAGGGCGGTTCGGTCGCCGACTTTGTTATCAATGCACTCGAAAGAAAACCGATGGGATATTTTGTGATCCGCGACGGAGAACCGTTCACCTCGCCGATTGCCGGAGTTTTCGGACCGAAAGTGATGCTGGCAAATGAAACGTCGGGTTCGGGCGGCGATGCTCTGCCGTATTTTTTCAAGCAGCAAAAACTCGGTCCGCTGATCGGAAGGCGAACGTGGGGCGGTTTGGTCGGAACAACAGGCGTGCCGCCGACGATTGACGGCGGCGGAATCACCGCTCCGGCTCTGGCGTTTTACAATTTGGACGGGAAATGGGATGTCGAAAACATCGGCGTTGCGCCCGACATCGAAGTCGAAAATACGCCGTCCGAAGTGGCGAAAGGACACGATACACAGCTCGAACGGGCAATCACGGAAGGGTTGAAACTGCTGGAAGCAAATCCGGTCAAACGGATGCCGCGTCCGCCTTCAATTGACCGCGTTTCAAAACCGAAGGGGAATAAATAATGATGATTAGTATAAATTTTCAGCAAAATTTGACGGCAAAATTACGGCAAGTTTTCTTGACGGTGTTTGTTTTCAGCTTACTTTTGGCGGCGATTTCGACGGCTTACGCACAAACCGCGCCGATGTTCAACATTAGTGCGGCGATGATTCAGATGCGCGACGGTGTAAAACTTAATACGCAGGTTTTTTCGCCGACGCGAACGGATGAAAAATTTCCGATAATTTTAATCCGAACGCCTTACGGCATCGGCAATCTAACTTCCGAGCAGATCGCCGCCGCGCTCCCCGAACTTTCAAAAGAAGGCTACATCTTTGTTCAGCAGGACATTCGCGGAAGATTCAAGTCGGAAGGCGAATTTGTCATGCTGCGCCAGCCGCGTGATAAAAAGGATAAAAACGCGATTGACGAAAGCACCGACACTTACGACACGATTGACTGGCTGTTAAAAAATGTGCCGAACAACAACGGACGAGTCGGAATGAGCGGCACGAGCTATCCGGGCTGGCTGACCGTGATGGCGATGCTCGATCCGCATCCGGCGTTAAAGGCGGTCGTGCCGCAGGCATCTCCGGCGGATATGTGGCTCGGCGACGATTTTCACCACAACGGGGCTTTTCGCCTGAGTTACGGACTTGAATATACCTATATGATGGAAACCTCGAAAGAGGTCGCCGATCCGACGAAAATGGTTGACCGGCGCGACGCTTACGAATGGTATTTGAATCTCGGCGCGTTGTCGAATGTTGATCCGAAATATTTGAAAGACAAATATCCGACGTGGAATAATTTTGAAAATCATCCCGACTACGATTCTTTTTGGCAAAAACAGGCGTTCGCGCCGTATCTGAATCGCGTCACCGTGCCGACTTTGAACGTCGCCGGCTGGTGGGATCAGGAAGATTTTTACGGACCGATAAAAATTTACGAACTGCTCGAAAAACACGACACCGAACATAAAAATTTCCTAACTGTCGGACCCTGGAATCACGGCGGCTTTTCGCGCGGCGACGGCGATAAATTGGGAAGAATAAATTTCGGCAGCGCGACCGGCGATTATTTTCGCAAAAACATCCGCGCGCCGTTTTTCGCCTTTTATTTAAAGGACAAGAAAAATCCGAATCTGCCGGAAGCGTTGACGTTTAGGACTGGCGATAACAAATGGGTGCGACACGATTCGTGGACTCCGAAGGAAGCAAAAATTAAAAATCTTTATTTACAGGCGGATGGGAAACTTTCGTTCGATGCGCCGAAAACAGACAAATTCGGCTACGACGAATACGTTTCCGATCCGGCAAAACCCGTTCCGTATCGTCCGCGTCCGATTTCTCCGGGAATGGGCGGCGATTGGCGCGTCTGGCAGACGGAAGATCAGCGTTTCGTTGACGGTCGCCCCGACGTGATGACTTATTCAACCGAACCTTTGACGGAGGACATCACCGTTTCCGGCAAAATTTTCGCCAATCTTTTCGCGTCAACAAGCGGGACGGACAGCGATTGGATTGTCAAATTGATTGACGTTTATCCCGAAAATTACGAGCCGGATCAAACGATGAGCGGTTATCAATTGATGATCGCGGGCGATGTTTTTCGCGGGCGTTATTATAAAGGCGATGAAAAATCGAATCCGCTTCCCGCCAATGAAGTGGAGAAATATACGATTACTTATCCGGCAAACGATCATACATTCAAAAAAGGACACCGGATTATGGTGCAAGTCCAAAGCACCTGGTTTCCGGTGATTGACCGCAACCCGCAAAAATTCGTGCCGAATATTTTTATGGCGAAAGATGCGGATTTTCAAAAGGCAACGCAGCGCATTTTCCGTTCGGGCGTAAATGCGTCGTTTGTGGCATTGCCGATTGTGGATTCGGCAAAGTAGCAGCGCGACAAAAGGAATTCAAACAGGATGGACAGGATAACTAGGATAAAAACGTAAAACCAATGGACAAGATTTTCCGCGCCGCAATTCCGGCACAGACGCTTTTTTATCTTGTCTATCCTGTTCACCCTGTCTGAATCTTTTTTATTAATTAAGAGGCTTAATGGAAAAATTCAAACAACAAAATTTACGATTAGGATTTTCAATTATCAATTTCTGGATAATTCTTTTCGTTTTCGCCATTTCTGTTTTCGCTCAAAACATTGATGTCAATAAACTCGCAACTGATCTCGAACCCGAAATCCGGCGGGCGATGATCGAAGGAAAAATTCCGTCGGCGACGGTGGCGTTGGTTTCCGGCGATAAAGTGATTTGGACGGGTTCTTACGGTGAATCGAATCTCTGGGCGCAGACTCCGGCGACGACAAATACGGTTTATCTGATTGGTTCGACGTTTAAAACGATGTCCACAGTTGCGCTGCTCCAATTGATGGAACAAGGTAAATTCAAACTCGATGAACCCGTCAGCAAATATCTCGATTTTCAGATTCAGGGCGACGATCCGAAAAATCCGGTCACGTTTCGTAATTTGCTGACCCACACTTCCGGTCTGGAAGGCGATTTCGGAGCCGTTCCCGTGTGGAGCAATTCTGCGCCGATGCCGCTTGACGAATACGTTCGGAAATCGCTCAAAGTCGCGCATCCGCCGATGTCGAAAGTCGAATATTCAAACGCGGCATTTACATTCATCGGCTATCTGGTCGAAAAATTTTCCGGCGTTCCATACCGAAAATATATTCAGGAAAATGTCTGGAAACCGCTTGAGATGAACAGCACGGCTTTTGATCCGACACCCGATTTGGACGAGCGTTTATCAGTGCCTTACGTTGTCAACAAGGAGACCGGAAAGCAGCAGCCGACTACTCGAATCAGGGCGGCGGTTTTTCCGGCGGGCGTTGTTTACGGGACGATTTCAGACCAAGCCAACTGGCTGATTGCAAATCTCAACGGCGGAGTTTTCAAGGGCAACCGAATTATCAGCCAAGCGACGATGGATCAAATGATGACGCGCCAATACGATCAGTTCAAAGGCGGCATCGAAGGAATTTGGGGCAATGAAACCGCCGGTTTCGGGCTGACTTGGTGGACGCAAATTCGTGACGGCGACCGATATTTCGCGCACAGCGGAAGCGTTGACGGTTACACCGCGTTTCTACTCGGAAATCGTGATCGAAAATTCGGTTTTGCGATTCTGACCAACGGCAATAAAGCGCATCCGCACCTTTTCAAATTGGCTGACCGCGCGATGGATTTGATGAAGAAATATTCAAATGACGGGAAAACCGCCGCCGTTTCATCAATCGAAAATGGAGACAAATAAATGATTAAATATCTTCGACAAATTTTTACCGCAACGCTTATTTTTCTGCTTCTAGCCAGCGTATTTATCACACCGCTTACTGCCCAAACAACTGCCGCCGATTATGACATCGTGATCCGCAACGGGCGCGTTTTGGACGGCGCGGGCAATCCCTGGGTGACGGCGGATGTCGCCGTCAAAGACGGCAAATTTGTCAAAATCGGCAAAATTGAAGGCAGAGGAAAACGCGAAATTGACGCGAAAGGCAAATACGTTTCACCCGGCTGGATTGATATGCAGGATCAATCCGGCGACGTTTTGCCGAAAAACGGTTTGGCGGAAAGCAAACTGCTTCAGGGCGTTACCACCGGAATCGCCGGCGAAGGCGGCGCACCCGTTGAAGCAGATAAACTCGCCGAATACTTCACCGCGCTTCAAAAAAGCGGAATCAGTATGAATTGGGGAACATATTACGGCGAAACGCAGGCGCGGGTTGCCGTTTTAGGACAGGATGCCCGCGATCCGACCGCCGAAGAACTCGAACGGATGAGAGGAATAATCGAAACCGCGATGAAAAACGGCGCGATGGGCATTACCACCGCGCTGATTTATCCGCCCGCGAGTTATTCCAAAACTCCCGAACTCATCGAAATGGCGAAAGTCGCCGGACGCTACGGCGGTTTATACGTCAGCCACGTTCGCGGCGAAGGCAAGGAGTTGGTGCAGGCAATCGGCGAAGCGATTGAAATCGGCGAAAAAGGTAATTTGCCGGTTGAAATTTATCATCTCAAAGCGGCGTATGCGCCCGGTTGGGGAAAACTGATGACGCAGGCGGGCGCGGAAATCGAAGAAGCGCGAAATCGCGGCGTTGACGTTTCGGCGGTGATGTATCTTTACACGGCGGGCGGCACTTCGCTGTCGGCGGTCGTTCCGTCGTGGGCATCCGAGGGCGGACGCGACAAATTATTGGAACGGCTCAAGGACCCGGCAATCCGCCAGCGGCTCAAAAACGAAATAAAAACCGAATCGTCCGGCTGGTGGAACATCGTCGAAGCGGCGGGCGGCTGGGATAACATCGTCGTCGTCGGCACGGGAAACAAAGACAACGATAAATTTAACAATAAAAGCGTCGCGCAAATCGCCAAGTTGATGAATAAAGAACCGGCTGACGCGGCGTTTGATTTAATCGTGCAGGGCAACGCGCAAGCTGGCGCGCTCTATTATTTGATGAGCGAACCGGACATCGAAACCGCGATTAAATTTCCGTGGGTCAGTTTAGGAAGCGACGCGGCAACTTCGCCGAAACTGGCTGATCCGAACACGGTCGGCAACGGGCATCCGCGCGGTTACGGCAATTTCCCGCGTCTGATCGCCGAATATGTGCGCGAGAAAAAAGTGATCACGCTGCCCGACGCGATTCGCCGAATGACCTCGTGGTCGGCGGCGCAATTACGTCTGCCGGAACGCGGAATGATTAAAGAAGGAATGTGGGCGGATGTCGTGATTTTCGATTACGACAAAATTCAAGACAACGCGACTTATGAATATCCGTATAAAACGCCGACGGGAATTGATTATGTGCTGGTCAACGGTCAAGTCGTCGTCGAAAACGGCAGACACACGGGCGCGAAACCCGGAAAAGTTTTATACGGACAGGGTTTTAATGCAGAAACACGCACGAAGTAAGTGTGTTCTTATGCGATAAACACGCCCTTACTTCGTGCGGGCTTCTGCAAAATATCATAAAGTTTATGAATGCAAACGCATCTGTCGCCGAAATATCAAATGTGGAAATCCGCGAAATTGCCGGACAAAATGAATTGCGGGCGGTTGAAGAACTTCAAAAGGAAGTTTGGGGAATTCCCGATCTTGAAGTCGTGCCGCTGACGCAAATGGTTGCGGCGCAGGCGGCGGGCGGAATTTTGCTCGGCGCGTTTGACGGCGAGATATTAGCCGGTTTCGCTTACGGCTTTGTCGGCTGCGAAGACGGGCAAATGACGCATCATTCACATTTGCTCGCCGTCAAACCGGATTATCGAAATTACGATCTCGGACGACGGCTCAAATACGCCCAGCGGAAGCGGGCGTTGGCGCAGGGCATTAATTTAATGACGTGGACTTTTGATCCGCTGCAAAGTCTGAACGCTTACTTTAATTTTAATAAATTGGGCGTGTTTTCAAATCGCTATTTTGTAAATTTCTACGGCGCGGAGGCGGCGAGTTTTCTGCACCAAACGGGAACTGATCGGTTATGGGTAACGTGGGATTTGACGAAAATTGATAGACAAACTGCCGAAGATTTTGGGCAAATTACGCCGCTCGTCAAAGTTGGAAACGATGAGTTTCCAACTTTGACGAGCGATTTAAACGAAGGATTAAAAGGCGAACAGGCTTTGATGGAAATTCCGGCGAACATTAACGATTTGGTAAAACGAAACGACGGTTCGGCGAAAAAATGGCGTGAAACAACCCGTCGGGCGTTCACCGAAGCGATTGACAAAGGTTTTACGGTTAAAAATTTTTATCGAATAAATCGCGGCGACGCGCAAATCGGAGTTTATTTGCTCGCTCGTTGATGTAGGGGCGATCCCTTGTGGTCGCCCGACGTTGTGGATGTTGTAGAAAGAAGCGGGCTACAAAAACGGGCGACCACAAGGGATCGCCCCTACGTTTGGAAAAATTATATGTATAAAAAATTTAATGCCGCAAATCATCTAACCGCATTTATTGCCTCCTGTCTGCTTTTCGTTGCATTCGTTTCGGCGCAAAACAACGCCGCGTCGAAAATAACCGATCAGCAAATTACGGAGAAAATTAATGAATATATGAACGCCGCCGTCAAAGTTGACGGTTTCAGCGGGACAATTCTCGCGGCACGAAATGGCAAACCGATTGTCAGCAAAGGTTACGGAATGGCGAATATCGAACTCGATGTGCCGAATTCGCCGCAGACGGTTTTTCGGCTCGGTTCCGTGACCAAACAATTTACGGCGATGGCGATTATTATGCTTCGGGAACGCGGCAAATTAAACGTGAACGAGCCGGTTTGTCAATATATTACGGATTGTCCGGCGGCGTGGAAACCGATCACGATCAAAAATCTTCTGACGCACACTTCCGGCATTCCGAATTACACGGATTTTCCCGATTTTGCCAAAACGACCATTTCGCCGATCACAAATGCGGAAATGAACAATCTGTTCAAAGACAAACCGCTGGAATTTACTCCCGGCGAAAAGTATGCGTACAGCAATTCCGGCTATTACGTTTTGGGAGAAATCGTCGAAAAAGTTTCGGGCAAAACTTACGCCGACTTTTTGCAGGAAAACATTTTTACGCCGCTCGGAATGAAGGCGACGGGTTATGACAATCCGCTCCAGATAATCAAAAACCGGGCGGCGGGTTATCAGCGGGAAGCGGGCAAAATAATGAACGCGTCGTATATGGATATGACCGTGCCGTATGCGGCGGGCGCGTTGTATTCGACGACCGGCGATTTGCTGCTTTGGGATCAGGCACTCTACACGGAAAAACTCGTTTCAAAAAAATCGCTCGACGAAATTTTTACGCCGTTCAAAAACGGTTACGGCTACGGCTGGGGAATCGGCGAAAAGTTTGACCGCAGGGAAATTTCACACGGCGGCGGAATTTACGGTTTTTCGACCGATATTTCACGGTTCCCGGACGACAAAGTTACGTTGATAGTTTTGACAAATATTCAGGGTTCACCGGCGGGACGAGTTTCCAACGATCTGGCGGCGATTGTTTTCGGCGCGAAATACGAACTTCCGCAGGAAATTAAGTCGGTCGCGGTTGACGCGAAAATTTTGGAAAAATATGTCGGCGAATACAAGATTGACCAGCCGAATCTGGTGATGAAAATTATGCTCGAAGACGGGAAACTTTTGGGACAGGTGGGCGGACAGGGAAAATTCGCGCTTGCTCCCGAATCGGAAACCGTATTTTTCTCCAAAGACGTGAACGCGAAAATTGTTTTTGATAAGGACGCAACTGGAAATGTAACGGGACTGACGCTAAAACAAGGCGGAAGTGGATTTCCGGCTAAAAAGATCAAATAAATAAGGGCGGACTGGAGCGCAAGCGGCTCGCTTGCCGTCCGTTTGGCGCGAAGCACAAACGGACACGACGCGCGATTACTCGAAAATTGAATTTGACCGTAGCGTTCGCCGCGCTTTGCTCCGCTCGCACGGGCAAGCGAGCCGCTTGCGCTCCAGTTAAGAAAACGAATTTTATGAGAAAATTAACTGTTTTATTATTATTTGCTTTTACATTTTTATCTTCCGCGTTCGGGCAAAATCCGAACGCACCGGCTGTTCAAACAACTGATTCAAAAATCGAATTGCCGAATGATAATCCTCCCAAAAACGGAGAAATGACGGCGGCGGACATCGAAGCTTTTCTCGACGGCATTGTTCCGGTTTTGATGGCTCAGGAAGATGTCGCGGGGATGACTTTTTCCGTCGTCAAAGACGGGAAAATCCTGTTCGCCAAAGGTTACGGTTACGCCGATGTCGCGGCGAAAAAGCCGGTTATTGCCGATAAAACGCTGTTTCGTCCCGGTTCGATTTCCAAACTTTTTACGTGGACAGCCGTGATGCAGCTTCAGGAGCAGGGAAAACTCGATCTCGACAGAGACATCAACGAATATCTCGATTTTCAGATTCCCGAAGCGTTCGGAAAACCGATCACCTTAAAAGATATTATGACGCACACCGCCGGATTTGAAGAGCAGATAAAAGACCTTTTCGGCGGCGAACAAAGTCCGAACTTGGGCGATTATGTGAAAAACCACATTCCGAATCGCATCTTTCCGCCCGGAAAAGTTCCGGCTTATTCAAATTACGCGACGGCACTCGCGGGCTACATCGTCGAGCGTGTTTCCGGTCAAAATTATGACGATTATATCGAGCAGCATATTTTCCAGCCGCTGCAAATGAACAGTTCGAGTTTTCGCCAACCGCTTCCTGAAAATCTTGCCGCGAATATGTCAAACGCCTACATTTTGGCATCGGACGAGGCGAAGCCGTTTGAGATAATCGGTCCGTTTCCCGCCGGAAGTTTGAGCAGCACGGCGACCGATATGGCGAATTTTATGATCGCCCATTTGCAGAACGGAAAATTCGGCGACGCGCAAATTCTCAAACCCGAAACCGCGGAACTGATGCACAGCCGTTTATTTGCAATGGACGACAAAGCAAACGGGATGGCGCACGGCTTTTACGAAGAATCCCGCAACGGTCATCGCATCATCGGACACGCCGGAGATACCGTTTCGTTTCACAGCGATCTGCATTTGATTCCCGATGCGAATATCGGTTTTTTTGTTTCGCAAAATAGTGTCGGAAACGCTGCTCCTTTGCGAACCGTTATCTGGGACGCATTTATCAATCGTTATTTTCCGATTGATTCCAAACAATTGCCAACGCTCGAAAATGCAAAAGAAGAAGCCCGAAAGGTTGCCGGAGCGTATTTAGGCAGCCGCCGACCCGAAGGTTCGCTGTTCAGAATTATGGGTTTGCTTTCGCAAATGAATGTTTCAGCCAACGAAGACGGCACGATCAGCGTTGACGCGCTCAAAGATTTCAACGGCAAACCGAAACGCTGGCAGGCAGTCGCTCCGATGACTTTTCGAGATGTCGGCGGCGAGGATTTGCTGATTTTCAAACCCGACGAAAACGGACGAATGCAGATTGTCGTCCCGTATCCGTTTATGACGTTCACCCGCGTCGGATTTTTGGACAACGCAAAATTGATTTTGCCCGCCGTCGGAATTTCGCTTTTTATAATGTTTCTGACGCTCGTTTTATGGTTTGTTTCGTGGCTCGTCAGACGACATTACGGAAGCCGACTCGAATTGACGACGCGCGAAAAACAGCTTCGATATTTGGTCAGAGCGATTTTCGCCGTTGACCTTATATTTATCATCGGACTGTTTGCAATTATCACTTATATGTCTTCACACTACGATTTTTTCAGCGACCGCGGCAATTTTTGGGTTCGCATCGTTCAAGTGATCGGAGTGATCGGCATCATCGGAACGCCAATCGTTTTATACAACGCCGTTCACGCTCTGATCAGCAAACGCTACCGAATCTGGGGCAAACTGCAAGCGACAATTTTCGCGCTCGCGTGTCTCGGATTTTTGTGGTTCGTCTATGCCGGAAATCTTTTGAGTTTTACATCGCATTTTTAAAGGCGGTTCACGGTCAGAACCACCTGCGGTAGCGGGTGGTTGAACGAAATAATTTGAATAGTCACATTGAAAAATTTGAGTTAATCATCTCAGACTATCAGCTACCGCAGATGGTTCTGACTTGTTATACGAAATTCACCTAATTGTAAACTTATGAACAAATTAAATTTAGAAAAACTCGAATTGTGCGAAATCGAGATGCCGCTCAAAGCACCGTTTGAAACCAGTTTCGGCACGGCTTTGAAAAGGCGGATTTTAATTATCAGAGCCTTTGACCGCGACGGCGCAGTCGGTTACGGCGAATGCACCGCGCCGGAAGGACCGTTTTTTAATCACGAAACGATTGATACGGCTTGGACGATAATCACAAAATACATCGCTCCGCTGCTCGCCAAAAATTCCGTTAAATCGGCTGCCGATGTCTCCGGCGCGCTCGCGCCGATTCGCGGCAATCGAATGGCAATCGGCGGTGTCGAAACCGCCGTCTGGGATTTGGAAGCGAAAAAAGCCAATGTTCCGCTGTGGCGGCATTTGGGCGGCACGCGAAGCGAAATAAACTGCGGCGTTTCCATCGGACTGCAAAAATCGCCGGAAATTCTGCTCGAAAAAGTCACGCGCGAAATCGAAAGCGGTTATCAAAGAATTAAACTTAAAATCAAACCGGGACGAGATTTCGAACTCGTCAAAATTATTCGCGCGAACTTTCCCGACATCTTGCTTTCGGTTGACGCAAATTCCGCTTACGAACTTGAACGCGATGCCGAATTATTAAAAAAACTCGACGATTTCAATTTGCTGATGATCGAGCAGCCGCTCGCCGCCGGAGATTTGGTTGACCACGCCAAACTGCAAAAACTCTTGAAAACGCCGATTTGTCTCGACGAATCAATTACTTGTCTGGCGGACGCAAAACACGCCGTCGAACTCGGTTCGTGCCAAATTATCAACATCAAACTCGGTCGCGTCGGCGGACATTCCGAAGCCAAAGCAATTCAATCGTTCGCGGCTGAAAATAACATTCCCGTCTGGTGCGGCGGAATGCTCGAATCGGGCATCGGCAGAACGCATAATATCGCAATGTCCACGCTTCCCGGCTTCACGCTTCCGGGCGACGTTTCGGCTTCGGCAAGGTATTGGAGCGAAGATATAATCGAACCGCCAGTCAGCGTCAGCGAAAAAGGAACGATTAACGCCCCGGCAAATCCCGGCATTGGTTATAAAATCAACGAAGAATTGATTAAAAATCTAACGGTCAAAACGGAAAATGTTGAATTGAAACCAAAGTCTATCAGCGTGTGAAAATGTTCTGAAAAATTTTTAACAGAACAATCAATTTTTGGGTAAATGTGTTAAAATTCCATCAAATTTCCTAAAGGTAAGTAAGTGGACAAAATAATTTTTGCAATGGAGCGCGGACACTCCTGTCCGCCAACCACGCGCAGCGACGTGTGCGGCGTTAAAAACACCCGCGCAACGCCGACTTAGAGCAATGTCGGCGGACAGGAGTGTCCGCGCTCCGGCACTTCATTAAAATTATTTTGTCCAATTACTTATCAAACAAAAACCGGGAAAAATCTGCATTTAAGGAGCAATTTTGATGAAGAAAACCATCAGCCGTAATTTTCTTTTGGGAGCAGTATTGCTGGCGACATTGGCGGCGAACACGTTTACGCAAAATCGGGCTGTGCCTGATGCAGAACTTATTGCCAAAAGAAATCAGATTGAAAAAGAACTCGAAGACATCGCCGTCGTTGACCGCAAAGTGTTGGTGCCGATGAGCGACGGCAAACGAATGGCGGCGGATGTTTACCGTCCGAAAGACGCTTCAAAGAAATATCCGATAATTTTTTCCCGCACGCCTTACAATTTCAATTTTTGGGATGTCAAACTCGGCGCGCCGCGCGATATGACGACGATTCTCGAAGCCGTCAAACGCGGCTACGCTTTCGTCGTGATGAACGAGCGCGGACATTTTTTCTCGGAAGGAAGTTACGACATTCTCGGCGCGCCGCTGTCCGACGGCGACGACGCGATTACGTGGATGTCGAATCAAACGTGGTCAAATAAAAAGGTCGGCACAATTGGCTGTTCGTCAACCGCCGAATGGCAGCCGGCGGTCGCGTCGCTCGGAAATCCGGCTTTTACGACGATGATCGTGCAGGGATTCGGCGCGGGCATCGGGCGCGTCGGACCGTATTACGAGCAGGGCAACTGGTTTCGCGGCGGCGCGGTGCAGATGCTTTTTATCGCGTGGCTTTACGGCGAACAAAATCAGGTGCGCCCGATGTTTCCCGCCGACACTTCGCAGGCAGATTTGATCCGCGCTTCAAAATCATTTGATTTGGCGCAGAACGCGCCGCCGGTTGATTGGTCTAAAGCTCTGAATCATCTGCCGGAAATGGACATCATCAAAGCGGTTGATGGACCGAAGGGAATTTACGCCGATGAAATGCCCGTTTCGACGGGCGGCGCGATGATCAAACGCGCTCCGAACGATCCGGCGTGGTATAAAGGCGGACTCTGGAACGACGGTATGAAAATCAACATTCCGGGATTCTGGTTTATGTCCTGGTATGACGTTTCGGTCGGTCCGAATATCGCGGCTTATAATCACGTCCGCCAAACCGCCGATCCTGAAATTGCGGATAAACAATACGCCGTTATCGCCCCGACGCTTCATTGCAGCTACACGCGGGCGACTGAAAATACGGTCGTCGGCGAACGAAGTATGGGCGACGCGCGGCTCGATTACAACGCTTTGACTTACGGATGGTTCGATCATTTTTTGAAAGGCGAGGACAACGGAATTTTGAAAATGCCGAAGGTGCGGTATTTTACGATGGGCAGCAATAAATGGCAGGAAGCCGATTCGTTTCCGCCCGCCGGAGCGCAGCCGATGACGCTTTATCTTTCGAGCGGCGGCAAAGCAAATTTAGCGAACGGCGACGGCGCGTTGGTTTTGACACCGCCGGCAAATGATATGTCCGACAGTTTCGTTTATGACCCGATGAATCCCGTTCCGTCTTACGGCGGCAACGTCTGCTGCACCGGAAACGCGATCACGGGCGGCTCGTTCGATCAGAGCAAAATGGAAGCGCGAAACGACATTCTGGTTTACAGTTCCGACGTTTTAAAGGAAGGCATCGAATTAACCGGAAATATAGACGTTACGCTCTACGTTGCGTCCGATGCCAAAGATACGGATTTTACCGCCAAACTGATTGATGTTGATGAACGGGGACGCGCCTTTAATCTGGACGAAACGATTCAGCGGATGCGTTACCGCGAAGGTTACGATAAACCTCTCGTCTGGATGGAAAAAGATAAAGTTTACAAAGTGAAATTTCAGCCGATGGTGACGAGCAATTATTTCGCGCCGGGACACCGCATCAGGCTTGAAGTCTCCAGCAGTAATTTTCCGCGTTTCGACCGCAATCTAAACACCGGCGGGAATAATTATGATGAAACAAAAGGCGTAATCGCAAATAATTCCGTTCATCATTCCAAAAAATATCCGGCGGAAGTAACCATAACGGTTGTCAAAAAGAACTGATATTTATTTGAGCGACGAAAACATTTAATCAATCGAAAGTTGCACACGAGGTTAATCAAATACAACTGATTGTATATTGGGACTAAATGTATAACTTTTTTTGCACAACAACACTACAGACAATTGTAATCATAGCTTATGATAATAAAGATTATAGAAAGTTATTTACAAAAGAGAAGCAGTGTAATAGATTTTTATCTGACTCTGTATTTTTAGAATCTGTTTTCGACATTTTGCCGCTTTATGAAAAATCCCGCTGCTTTGATAAAATCAAAACTTTCCGCCGCCGAAAAAAAATTAACAATACGGTAACTGACGGATTGCCGTCTGAGAATTCTCGATGCGCTCATCGCAGACACTTTGAAGAATTCTTCGTCCGGCACGCCGGAGCAAACTGAGACGGTCAGGTTTTTAAGGACGCAAAACGAAAATTTCGGCTTGGGCGTTATCGTAAAAATTTCCTTTCCGACTCGTTGACTGCTAAAAACCGCCATATTCTGATTCATCGCCGGGAAGTTTGCAAGTCCGCGCTTGTCTGTTTCTGCGAGGCGTTTCGCAATCAGAGATAACGCGCAGTTTGAGCGCGGCATTTTCATTGGGAAAAGCGACTCGCGGGCGTTCGTAATTTTCCGCAATGAGAAATTTAGAAATTTAATAATTTTTACTCGTCCGTTTTGACTTTGCCGGACATCATTTTTTCTTCGCCGACTTTTTTGGTTTTCGGCTCCAAATGCCCGCCGAATTGCTCGCGCATTGCCGACAATACTTTTTCGGCAAATGTGTGTTCCTGACGCGAGCGAAAGCGCGTGTAAAGTGCCGCCGTCAAAACTTCGGCTGGCACAGCTTGTTCCAACGCCGCTTCAATCGTCCAGCGACCTTCGCCCGAATCTTCGACGTAGCCGGAATATTCCGCCAACTCGTCATTTTCGGCGAGCGCGAGCGCGGTCAGATCGAGCAGCCACGACGAAACCACGCTGCCGCGCCGCCATAATTCGGCGATGTCCGGCAGATTCAAATCGTAACGCCGCTCTTCGTGCAAAGTGTCTTTGTTCGCATTTTTGAAAATATCGAAACCTTCGGCAATCGCCTGCATCATCCCGTATTCGATGCCGTTGTGAACCATTTTCACGAAATGCCCCGCTCCCGCTTTGCCGCAATAGAGATAACCTTCGGCGGCGGTCGAATCGAAATTCTCCCGTCCTTTGGATTCTTCAACGTCGCCTTTTCCCGGCGCGAGCGTTTTGAAAATCGGCTCGGCTTGTTTGAATGCGGCTTTGCTGCCGCCAACCATCAGACAATAACCGCGTTTCTCGCCCCATACGCCGCCCGATGTTCCCGCGTCGAGAAAGCGAATGTCTTTTTCCTTGAGAAGATGTGCGCGGCGGATGTCGTCCTTAAAATTCGAGTTGCCGCCGTCAATGATGATGTCGTCCGGCTCTAAATGTTCGGCGATTTCCGTCATCGTCTTTTCAGTTACTTCTCCGGCGGGCAGCATTATCCAAACAACGCGCGGTTTTTCCAGTTTATCAACTAATTCCCGCAAATCGCTCGTCCCGGTCGCGCCGTCAGCGACGAAACTTTTCATCTTCTCGGCGGTGCGGTTGTGAATCACCAAATCGTGTCCGCCACGCATCAGGCGGCGCGTCATTGCTCCGCCCATTCTGCCCAAACCGACCATTCCAATCTGCATTATCTATTCTCCTGAAATTATGATTATTTTAGAATCTCCGGCGATTCACTACCTCGCTCTAATTGAACGAATTTCTAAATTCGAGCGGCGAGAGATTCGTTTTGTTCTTAAATAATTTGTTGAACGACTGCCGATGTTCAAAGCCGAGCCGGTAAGCGATTTCGCCGACCGACAGCGAAGTCGTCGTTAAGGCTTCTTTGGCTTTTTCGATTAATTTGTTGTGAATGTGCTGTTGCGCGTTTTGTCCGGTCAGCGTTCGCAGCATATCGCTCAGATAATTCGGCGAAATGTTAAGCGCGTCGGCGACGTATTTGACCGTCGGCAGTCCCGTTTGCGATTCGTTTTGCTGATCGAAATAATCGTTTAGCAAATCTTCCAATTTGACCAGCAAATCGCTGCTCGCCGTTTTGCGGGTGATAAACTGCCGGTGATAAAATCTGTCCGAATAATTGAGCAGCAGTTCGATCTGCGCGACCATCACGTTTTGGCTGAAACTGTCAATATTCGAGCGATATTCGCCCTCGATGTTCTGCATAACGCCCGCAATCGTCGTTTCTTCTTTGTCCGAAAGAAACAGGGCTTCGTTGACCGAATAATCGAAATATCCATATTGCCTGATGGTTTTGGCGAGCGGCGTGTTCCGCAGAAAATCGGGATGAACGTGCAGCGACCAGCCCGACGGATGCGCTGATTTATCTTTTCCCGCCTCGATGCCGAAAACCTGACCGGGCGCGATGAAGAACATCACGCCTTCGTCGAAATCGTATTCCCGCTGACCGTATTTTATTTTGGCGTTGAAGTCTCTTTTCATCGCAATCGAATAAAAATCACAGACGAAACTCGTTTTATCGGCGGGCGGATGCTGTTTCACCGATTCCAAGTTGACGACGCTGATCAGCGGATGTTCCGGTTTGGGAAATTGCCTGAAGCGATGAAATTCGCTGATCGTTTTGAATCTTCGAGGTTGTGTATTTGTCATATCCGAATGTAATTATTTTTGATTGTAAACAGCCGCAAAGTCCTTGGCAAAATCTTTTAGTTTTACTTTGCCCAAGGTTGGTTTGTGGCGGTAATAATCTTCGGTCAACAAACCGCTGTGCTGACTCGCATACATTTCAACAAGACCGGCGGCAATCTTCGGATTCATCCCGACGGCTTCCAGACCGTTTTGGTATTCTTCGCCGGAGATGAGTTTCCATTTCAAATCGGGCTTTCCAACGGCTTTACCTAAAATGCTCACGGTTTCGTCGCCCGTTAGTTCATCGCTCGCCACATACCGCACCTTTCTGCCGGCGAGCGGTGTTTCCAGTTCTTCGCCAATCGCCCGCGCAATATCCGTCGGCGACACCCAAATCAAATTATCATCCGCGCCGTAGTTTGCCGCGATAACGCCTTGCTGTTTTATCATCGGCACAAAGCCGTATAAATTGTAATAAATGGCGACCGGGCGAATGTGTGTGATGGCGACATCCGACGGCAGTTCGTTCAAAATCCGTTCGACATTGTGCGCCCCAAGCAAAATCCCTGACCCTTTTTCTAAATCAGCACCGATGCTGCTGAGGTTGACGATCTGCTTTGCGCCCGACTCACGAATGGCTTGAGCGTAATTATTGCCGAGCCGGTCGTAATACGCCATTAAATCGAGGTCTTGATCGAAATAATCGGCGGGCGGAATCATACAATAGACGACATCCGCGCCGGTAAAAGTTTTTGTCAGAAAATCAACATCTTCGAGTGATCCGACGGCGGCTTTCGCTCCCAAATCTTCGATGTCTTTGCGCCTTTCCTCCGTGCTGCTAATCACCGTCACCTGATGACCTTTTTCCACCAATTCCTGTGTCAGCGGTTTGCCGATATGTCCTAATGAACCTGTTAATATGACTTTCATAAATATCTCCTCCTTGATCTTTTTCTCCTTTACTTTAAATTGTTCAATCAAATCTGCGTCCGTCCGCCGTCAACGTCTATCTCCCGCTTCCGTATGGTTTGGTCATTATTTCAAGACTGTGTTTGTCCGGGTTGTCAAAATAAAGCCCGCGTCCGCCGTCGTTGTGGTTAATTTCGCCCGCCCGACTGTTGAACGGATCCGCCCAAAACTCAAGCCCGCGCTCCTTGATACGTCCGAAAATTTCGTCAAACTCTTTTTCCCCGACCAAAAAGGCGTAATGCCCGGTCATTATCTCGCCGTCGGCTTTGGCAAAATCCAGCGTAACGTCGTTACCCAAGCGAACTTCCATAAAAATTCCGAACGGAGTCGGCGCGTCGAGTCCGAGAATATCGGCTAAAAAGTTTGCCGAAGCGTTTCTGTCGCGCGAATAAACGATTGTATGGTTGAGTTTAATTTCATCTCGCATAAAATAAATATCTCCTTGCAAAATAGGTTTAAGAAATTGCCGCCTCTTCCTCGCTGATCGGCTGCAACTGCGCCTCGGCTCTCGCAGCATCGGGCGTGGTCAGCACCCGCGCGCTGAATTGCCGTGCGGCGCGGCTCACCTCTTGTCCGAGCGAGCGAAGCTGTTCGGAAATTTTCTGATCTTTTGTATTTCCCTTGTCGTCGAAAACGCGCCACGCCTGCGGAATCGGTATCACCAGCGGCACGCTCCAGCCGCGCAACGCACGCACGATGAATTCCATCGTATTGACCGCCTGCAAACCCTGCGTGCCGCCCGCCGTGCTGATTAACCCGACCACTTTGTCGGTCAGATACGCGGGTTGACGCTTGCCCAGAAGTTCGAGCCAGTCGAGCGCGTTTTTAAACGTGCCGCTGATCGTTCCGTGATAGAGCGGGCTGCTCCAAATTAATCCGTCGGCTTCATAGACAGCTTCGCACAGCCGAAGCACCGCATCCGTCGCCTCGCCGTCCGGCATATACATCGGCAAATCCAATTCGCGGAGATCAAACAACTCGGTTCTCACGCCGCTTTCCGCCGCGCCTTCGAGCGCGATTTTGAGTGCCGCCAGACTGCTCGACGCTCTAGATGCTTTCGATAAAGAGCCGCCTATGCCGACCACTTTAATTTCATTGACCATAACTTCATTTCTTCCTTTTATCGCCTTATTCCAAGTTCCGCTTTTTTAGCAACTTTATTTAATTTTTCCCGCTTCGTGAGCGTTCCGCCCTTTCTCAATCAGCACGATAAGCTGATTGATCTGGATTTACGTCAGAAATGCGAAGTGCGGCGCAACTTTTATTTTGAATCGTCTTTTTCGACCATCGTTTGTTTGAGCCGCCACACGCTCTGCGGATAGCGGCTCCGCAGAGTTTCCCATCCTTTCATCAAATCGGCGGAATCTTCGCTCACGCGGTAATCGGCAACCGCAGCGTAATAAGCGGCTTCCGGGGCGACCCGGCTGGTCGGGAAACGCTCGACGACTTCGTTGTAAACATCAGCCGCGGCTTGAACATTTTTTTGCCTTAGACGAGCGTGCGCTTCGGCGACTAGCATCTGCGGCAGAAACTCGAACGGCGGCAGATAACCGTTCCAGCGATAATATTCGTAACCGTCGGCATCAAGGATACGTAAATCCGGTGTCCACACTTGACGAAAGCGTTCGACGACGGGTTTCGCATCTGCTTCCTTCGTGTTAATTTGCAGCGGAATATAATTTTTATTGATCGTTTCGGCGACGGCTGTTTCTGGATACGTCACGCGCTCCAATTCCTTACAGCCCGGTCAGGTCGGATCGAAAAAATCAATTAAAATCAGCTTATCTTCATCTGCGGCGCGCTTCAAAGCCCGCTCAAAATCGCTTTCCCACTGTATTTCTCGGCTCATAAAATAATTTCTCCCTTGTCAAATTTGATTGGTCGGACGTTTGTTTTATTGTCGCATCCTTGTTTGAACATATCTAATTCACTTAACTCAATCCCTCTAAAATCACCTTCATCAACCAAGCGCAAACCCTTATCAACTGTTGGCGATTGTTACCGCTTTATGCAAATATTCGTCGCTTGAAAGCTGTGCGAGCATAAATGCGGCGAGGTCTGTTCGCGTGATTTTGTGCGCTTTTTCGCCCGATTCGGCATCGAAAACTCGCGCATCTCCGGTTGCCGCGTCGTCATTGAGAATCGCCGGACGAAGAATCACCCAATCGAGATCGCTCGCTTTGACGGCGGATTCCATCGCCGCTTTATCCTTGTCCGCGCCGCGCAGAAAAGTCAGCAGCAGCAAGCGCACAAAAAGCGTCGAATTTGATTTGCTCTCGCCTTCGCCGATCATCGAAGTCACGACGAGGCGGCGTACGTCGTTTTTCTGCATAGCTTTGATAATTGCACTTGCGGCACTCGTTTCGAGCGTCGTTTCTTTGTAAGGCGTTTTGCCGCCAATCGTGTCAATGACGGCATCCTGACCGACGACCGCTTTTTCGACGGCGGCTTCGTCGGTCGCGTCGCCTTCGACGACGCGCACATTTGCCGTGTTGTATTTGTCCGCTTGGCGAACGAAAGCCGTTACTTCGTGTCCCGCCGCCAAAGCCTGTTTGACGACTTCTCCGCCGGTTTTGCCGCCCGCCCCGATGACAAGAATCTTCATAGTTTTACTCCTCTCGCATTGTTTGTTGTCATTCCGCTACTGTCTAACTAAAATCTGAACTCTTAATTTATAATAGACAGTTTTTTGTGGTTAAAGGTATCCAAATCAACGGTAGTTGTATCCAAAACGGAGAATCTTTGCCGCCGCGCAAAGATTCAAGACCCTAACAGAGTCAAAGAAAGCCTGATCTTCAAATGAAAACGCGGCGCACTCCAAAACTGAGCAAACGCCGCGGAATTAAAAGAACCGTTCGGCTTCCTTCGTCCATTTTTGTTGGGGGAAGCTAAAAAAAGGTTTTGCTGCCGTCCCTGCCGATGGTGATTTAGTGCGGCGTTGCGCTAAAGAACTCGATCAAAGCCGCTGCCGTAAATTCAGGATTCTCATCGCTGATCCAGTGTCCGGCTTCGGGAATTACTTTGAGCGTCACGTCCGTTCCGACGGGTTTCCAGCTCTGTTCCAGAAAGGGTCCGATGGACGCTTCGCCAGCCATTGCCAGCAACGGCACGGTCAGCGGGTGCTGCTGGAGAGCTTTGTTGTCCTCGGCATCCTGCCAAACGGCGGCGTAGTATTTAATCCCGGCGATCAGCGCACCGGGTTTGGTTAATTCGCGCCAGTATGCCTCAAAATGATCGGAGCTGATCTTCGCGTTCGCCGAGTAAGCGATATGGTAGAACCACCAGGTTAGCATCTCGCGCTCTTTGCCCCGAAACAGGAACTCCGCCATATCGGGCAATGTGAAAAGTCCCAAATGCCAGTTCGCATTGTAGTTCGTCCAGTCGGGTGTCGGATTCATTGCCTGCTCGTAGCCGAAGCCCGGCAGCACGAACTCGATGCAGGCGACCTTTTCCACCCGGTCAGGGCAGTCGCGGGCGAAGGATGCGGCGACGCGCGAACCCAGATCGTAGCCGACGACGAAGGCTCGCTTTACGTCGAGTTCGTCCAGCAGTCCCTTTAAGTCGGCAGCCATCGTCGTGCCATCATACCCGCCGGGCATAATGGACGAGTTGCCCACTCCGCGTTGATCCGGGGCGATAACGGTGAAGTGTTCGGCAAGCAGCGGTCCGATGGTGTGCCACATCAGCGAGTGCTGCGGGAAGCCGTGCAGCAGCACCAGCGGCGGACCGCTGCCGGCGGTGCGATAAAACATATTTACATCGCCGACCTGCGCGCGGGCGCACTTCCATTTTTCAAAGGGAAATTTTTGTTCATTATTCATCTTAGCTACCTGTTCATTATTCATTTTGTTTCCTTGTATGTTTACCTAATTCGCGGAACATTCTCCGACGAGCGATTTACCGGAAATATCCGGCTTGCAGATCGCTCAGATCGTCCGCTTAAATTACTTGATTTTCCGTGCAGACTAAAAAACTACAGCCGTGGAGATCGATAAACTTTTCCTCATCAGGACGGATAATCTCCATATATGCCGGTGCAGTAAAAAGTTTCGCAATCGCCTCGGTATCATCAAACCAGAGTTCGGTTATGCCGTCGTAATCCGGCGGCGGCATTCCGGGCAGATCAACCGACTGCGTATGGCATTGCACATACTTGCGGACATACTGCTGAACTTCCGGGAGCGATTTGAAAAGTGGCGCGTGATTGGTTTTGTGATATTCCACGAACTCTTCACGGGTTAATTCGGGGCGTTTTCGTAATAGGATTGAAAATTTTATCATTGGATGTTTTCCTTTTTTCAGTTGGCTTGTCGGAAGATTCCGCTTTCAGCCAAGGCAGCCCTTTTGATAGACTTAGTTAATCAGAAAAAGAGCGAGCGGAGCGTGATTAGCGCGGCGGTCTGCGATAAACTCGGATTGCGTTATTTTCGGATTGCGCCGCAGAATTGTTGTAAATTTGATCATAAGAAGTTACACTTACTTCTTCAATGTTAATGCTATTAACATTGAATCATTAACGATGAAGAATAGCAAGTCAGCAGATAGAAACAAAATATCCGACCAGAATGAAAAAAAGGATGAGTCGAAGAATTATCACCACGGCGATTTGAAAACATCATTAATCGAAGCCGTTCTCGAACTGGTCGGTGAAAAAGGTCCGCGCGGATTTTCGATGAATGAAGCCTCGCGCCGCGCCGGTGTCAGCGTGGCGGCTCCGTATAAGCATTTCGCCGATAAGGAAGCGTTGGTGGCGGAAGTCATTCAAAACGGCAACGAATTACTGGAAAGCGAGCTTCGCGCCGCCCGTCAAAACGGTCGCCCTCCGCACGATCAAATGCTGAAGGTCTGTCTCGCGTATCTCCGTTTTGCCAAAAACCACGCCGCATATTTTTCGCTGATGTTCGGTTCGGAAATAGATAAATCGAAATATCCGGCACTGCAAAAATCGGCGATCAAGGCTTTCGGCGTGCTTGACGAGTTAGCGCAGGAAGCGTCGAGCGATGAAACTCAGGCGCGTGAACGCGCCGTCACCTGCTGGGCGTTGGTTCACGGCTTGGCGACGCTCTCCGCCGAAGGCGCGTTGACGCATGCTTCGGGAACAGCCTTCGATGAAACTTTGTTCAAAAAGATTTTGAGCCGCGCCGTTAGCCGTGAGTTTGAATGATTCGTTTTCCGGTTTTTTATCAGAGCGGAAACGATTGTGCTTCGGCGATTGCACCGCTTTGACGCTTCACATCTTTTTATCAAAAAATTTGCCGTCTCGATTTGACAACTCTAATTGTATCTGTCAAAGTAACAATTATGGCGACGAATACACAATTCTCAATCGCGGTTCATTTGCTGATCGCGCTCGGCTTCGACGACGGTCGGCGGCAGACGACATCGGGCGATCTGGCGACGAGCGTTAATACGAGTCCGAGTTTTGTGCGGAGAGTTCTGGCAAAACTGTCAAAAGCAAATCTCGTCAGCACGACGACGGGAAAATCGGGATTTTGTTCGCTGGCAAAAAAAGCGGAAGACATCTCTCTGCTGGAAATTTATCAAGCGGTGGGTGCGCCGCAAACCTTTGCGATTCACGATTATCCGGTACAGGATTTTTGTCGCGTGAGCTGCAATATCGAAGCGGTGATGCAGAAAGTTTTAGGGAAAGCGCAGGATTCATTTGAAGGCAGTTTGGGCGAAACGACTCTGGCGAATGTGATCGCTGAAACTATGGGCGATTAAATTTTTTTGAATGTAACTGTTACTATGTCGGTAACAATTTGGAAATAGAAAATTAACAATCAGAAGAAGAAAAAGGAGAAAAACAATATGAGCGAAAATAAAGTTTGGTTTATCACGGGAATGTCGAGCGGTTTTGGGAAAGCTCTGGCGGAAGAAGTTTTGGCTAAGGGCGACCGCGTGGTGGCGACGGCGCGAAAACCGGAAGTTTTACGGGATTTGGTTGAGAAATATCCTGATACGGCGCGGGCTGTAAAACTCGACGTAACAAATTTGGATGACGCTAAAAGCGCGGTTCGGGAAGCGGTCAAAGAATTCGGGCGCATTGACGTGCTGGTTAATAACGCGGGTTACGTTTTAGCGGGCGCGATTGAAGAAGCGAGCGATGCACAAATCAGGCGGCAATTCGACACGAACGTCTTCGGCGTTTTGAATATTACGCGCGAAGTTCTGCCCGTTTTGCGCGAGCAGAAAAGCGGTCATATCGTCAATATCGGTTCGCTAAGCGGATTTTTGGCGATGCCGTCGTTGGGCATTTATTCGGCATCGAAATTCGCGCTCGAAGGCGTGTCCGAAGCACTGGCGGCGGAAGTCGCGCCGCTCGGAATCAAAACGATGCTGGTCGAACCGGGACCTTTTCGCACTAACGTAGGCGCACGCGGAGTTTTCGCCGAAAATCTGCTGCCGGAGGCGTATCCTTCGACCACGCAGCTTCCCGAAATTATTCGAGAATTTGACAGCGTGGCGGGCGATCCGGTCAAAGCCGTGCGAGTGATTATCGAAGCCGTCGAATCGGAAAATCCGCCGTTTCGCCTGCCGCTCGGATTGCCTGCGTATGAAGGAATCGAAGCCAAACTCGAACAAGTGAAACAGGAAATTTCAATCTGGCGCACACGGGCAATCGAAACAAATTTTGATGTCGCAACGACTGCTTAAAAAGTGAATCAACAAAAAAGTTAAATCAACAGCGGAGTTCAAAATTGCCGCTGTTGATCTTAAAGGCTTGAAACGAATCGAAATCGGCATTAAGCGATTACACAAAACTAAAAGCATTTGGAGATAAATATGACGAACTATGCGAGCGAAATGAATAAAAATATAAATTCTCCGGCATTGGCGGGACGAGTCAGGCTGATTACAGGGCTGACGATGATGATTGCGGGTTTATATTTCGGGCTGTTTACCGCGTTGCCCGGACACGGCTTGGGCTTATTCTTTTTCATCGTTTCGCCCTTCGTCTTTTTAACCGACGGGAAAAATTAAAAATATGAATCGAATCAAAGTTATCAAAAGAAACGGTTTACAATCGCCGCTCGAAGTGGACGAAACGCCGCTGCAAAGTGTCAAGGAATCTAAAATCAAACGTCAAGCGGTAGTGAATGCCGTCGAGAATTGGATAGATGAATGGCGCACTTCAAAGCCGAAAGATGCGCGCCGCGCTTTTGCCGCTTTGTTCTGCAATCCCCCGTCCGCGACCGGCTAACTTAAAAATTTGAGGTTCAACAAAATCGAAGTTTTCAAACGGGAAAATTCAACAAAAAAAACAAGGAAGGTAAATAATTATGAACGAAACAAAACAAACATCCGCATCATTAATCGCCGTTACCGGAGCTTCCGGTCATCTCGGTCGTCTCGTTATCGAAGACTTGCTCGCTCGGAATGTTCCGGCGAACAGAATCGTCGCCGTCGTGCGCGACCCGCAAAAGGCAGCCGATTTTGCATCGCGCGGAGTCGAGGTGCGGCGCGGCGATTACGCGCAGAAGGATTCGCTCGCGGCGGCTTTCGAGGGAGTCGAACGTCTGCTGCTCATCTCATCAAACGAGGTCGGTCAGCGTCTGCCGCAGCACAAAAACGTCGTCGAGGCGGCGGCAAAATCCGGCATCAAATTTATCGCTTACACCAGCATCCCGAAGGCGGATTCGTCCGCGATGAAACTCGCCGCCGAACACCGGGCGACCGAACAACTGATCCGCGATTCGGGCATTCCATACGCTTTCCTGCGAAACAGTTGGTATTTCGAGAATTACACCGACCAGATGGCGCAGACATTGGAACACGGAGCGATCTTCGGCAGCGCGGGCAACGGACGAGTAAGTGCCGCAGCCCGCGCCGATTACGCGGCGGCGGCGGCAGCCGTGCTAAGTGAAAGCGGTCACGAAAATAAGATTTACGAACTCGGCGGCGAGACGGCATTCACGCTCTCCGAGCTGGCGGCGGAGATTTCCAAACAAACAGGTAAGGAAATCGTTTACCGCGATTTGCCCGTCGAACAATTCGCGCAGGCGTTAATCGGAGCGGGACTGCCGGAACCGCTGGCGCAAACTCTGGCAGATGCCGATCTGGGCATCAAGCGCGGCGATCTGTTGGTTGAGAGCGGCGATTTGAGCCGTCTTATTGATCGCCCGACAACCACTCTGAAGGATGCCGTCGCGTCGGCACTGAAAAATTAGAAATGAATTTATCAAAACGAAGCAATTTCTTCATCGTCCTGATTCTCGGTGCTTTATCAAGCGTAACGCCTTTCGCCATTGATATGTATCTGCCCGCATTTCCGCAGATTGCGGCTGATTTCGGGACGACCGCGCCGAGAATCGCTTTTTCGCTGTCGAGTTATCTGATCGGAATGGCAGTCGGACAGATTTTCTACGGACCGCTGCTGGATCGTTTCGGCAGAAAACCGCCGCTTTATTTCGGGCTGGTGTTATACATTGCGGCTTCGGTCGGCTGCATCTTTTCCGGCACGGTCGAATCGCTGATCGGGTTTCGTTTCGTGCAGGCACTCGGCGGATGCGCGGCGCAGGTCGCGGCGGTTGCGATGGTGCGGGATTTTTTTCCGGCGGAAGCGAGAGCGAGAATTTTCTCTCTGACCGTTTTAATTCTCGGAGCGTCGCCCTTGCTCGCGCCGACCATCGGCAGTTTCGTCGCCGAAAATGCGGGCTGGCAATGGATTTTTATTATCTTGGCGGGAAGTGCCGCGCTGCTGCTTGCCGTCGTGTTTTTCCTTTTGCCCGAAGCTCACGAAGCCGACGAATCGGTTTCGTTGAAACTCAAGCCGATTCTGATCAATTTCGCTTCCGTTTTAAGAGAACCGCAATTTTACACATACGCTTTCGCGGGCGCGTTCGCTTTTGCCGGACTGTTCGTTTATATCGCCGCTTCGCCGGTTATTTTTATGGATGTTTTTAAGGTTGGTGCGCCGACCTTCGGCGGTATTTTCGCTTTGTTATCAATCGCGTTTGTCGGCGGCAGCCAGTTGAATTTGATCCTGACGCGCCGCTTTGCCGGCGAGCGAATTTTACAAATCGCCCTGTTGTGCCAAAGCGTAATAGGCATTATTTTCGTCGCCGGAACGTCCGCCGGATTGTTTGGACTGATTCCCACGATAATTCTTTTTTTCGCGTTTCTTTTATGTCTCGGCATTCTGTCTCCGAACGCGACGGCACTCGCGCTCGCGCCGTTTGGCAAAAATGCCGGCAGTGCTGCGGCTCTGCTCGGATTTCTGCAAATCGGCACGGGCGCGCTCGCTTCATCGGGAGTCGGACTGTTCAGCTCCGGCGGCAGTCTGCCCGCCGTCTGTCTCTTGGCAGCGACCGCCTTGCTCGCTTTATTAATTCTAACAGCCGGAAAACAAAAAATGAGATGGTTTAATTTTCAAGTGAAAAAACTATCTGTAAAATGAGAGAATGAAAAAATACGATCAAGAATTTAAAAAAAGAAGCAGTTAAGAAATATTTGGATGCGCAGCACCGAGAGCTTTGATCTCTATGAAAATTATAGCAATAATTGGAAGCACAGGTTCCACCGGCAAAGAATTAGTACGATTGGCTCTTGAATCAAACTACACGGTTACGGCTATCGAGAGGTCGCCGAATTCTGCTCAACCGCAAGAAAATTTAAAAGTTATCAAGGGCGATGTCACTGATTTGGAAAGTCTCGTCGCAGCACTTGAAAATATTGATTGCGTTGTTAGCTGTTTTGGACCTGCGAAACACAGAGAGGTTGGTAATTTAACGTGAGTTCGAGATAAGAAATTCGGATTTAGTCGGTGAAACCGACGTGATATTTGTAGCCCGCGATGCAAATCGCGGGAAAATCGTCAAATTATATGACAGAGCCATTGAAAATGGCGGCATAAATGATATGTCGCGGTTTTCAACCGCTTGAAAACTTGATCTAAACTATTTCCATAACTGGCGTTATGGGCTACAAATATGCTGCCGTCTTCGACGGCTTATGTCGAACTCACGTTAGTTATATGTCAAAGTTGATGCGAAGGCGACAACCAACTGAATGGGAACCATCTCATATTTATCTGCGTCTGATAACAAACTAAGC
This sequence comes from Pyrinomonadaceae bacterium, assembly GCA_965217575.1. GTDB lineage: Bacteria > Acidobacteriota > Blastocatellia > Pyrinomonadales > Pyrinomonadaceae. The sequence continues at coordinate 82,252 of CBDCIX010000005.1, forward strand.
GAAATAAATGATAAACCAAGCTAATTAAAATTACCGTTATCCTAAAATCCCAAAAGGAATAATTTTTCCTCGATAACAATTTCTTTTTGTTCTCCCAACGTAAAATTCGCTATTCTTACGCTCAAACCTAATAACAGCAACAAAAAACAAAACCAGCAAAAACAAAATAATATTCCTGAAACGACAAAGAAGTTTTTTAACAGAAACAGTTTAACCCTTCTCAATATAAATGTTGAACGTATTTCCGCATTCCATCGAACGCAAATTTGGCTGTCAAACAATTATGTCGTTATCAGACGCAGATTTTGAATAGCTAATCTACCAAAAGCCGTAGAAAATATTGTAGAAAATATTTCCGATTTTATTCCATAGATTAAAAAAGCTAAAACAGGTGGTCTTCAAATTGACTTTCAACTTCCGAATCATGTGTGCATTCGTGCATTAAGCCAAAAAAAACATCGTGTTCACTCGTCACATTACGCATTCCCCAGTCATCACAAAAGGAGCAGGCTGCGATTGCTTCTTCTCTCGCTTTTTCAGCCTTAGTTCGCTCTTCTTTCTTGAGATGCTCCATAAATCCTTCCGGCAAAGAGTAATTTTTTTCAATCGCACGAATAATGAAACCGGATTTGTTTTCAACATTCTCACGCCGATAGGAAAAGGATTCGATTTGCGCTTTAACACTCTCAGCGGGAAAATTCCGCACTAATTCAATAGCTTTGGATTCGGCGACATCAAATTCACTTCGAAGCTGATTGTAGAGTTTTTGACCGTCGGGCGACAGAGGATATTTACTATTTAATTTGCCGCGACGTTTTTCCGATTTTTGATCCACAGATTTGCCCGCTTTTAACTGTCTTTTCGCCCGATCTTGATAAAATTTCTTCCCGTGCCAAAAAACTATTTTGTAACTTTTTTTATCGGCAGTCTTGGCAACTTCCCAACTTGAAAGATAATCCTGCTCGATCAACTCATTAAATGAAGGGGAAAGTTTCTCTTTTATTTTTGACGGATAAATATACTGAGTAATGTTGAGAATTTGGCAAATCTCGTCGTATCTTTTTTCAAAAACTCCCTGCTCGCGGCTGGCATAAAGCCAAATCTGAAGCAGCGGAATCAGTGCTTTGGCGATATTATTTTTTAGCTGCTTGTAAGTTTCAAAATCAATCGGCAAAAGATAATGAGCGTTGATATTTTCCAAATACCAATCCGACAGCCAAATATAGTTTCTGTCGGCGGTCGTGCCGTCGTCGAGTTCCTGTCCGGTGCGGCGGACGCGCTGAAAAATTACAAAACTGTCGGAAGCGAACTTTTTCTTGCCGGCGATCCACACCGCGCCTTCCGATTTGATATAAGTAGAAGCCATCACGTCGCACCATTCTTCAATTTCCTTAAAATTCGCGCCGCCGTCGGAATGTCCGAGAAGCTGCAGCAATTCGGCGGAAGTAAATGAAATCGGATTTTCGATTTTCCCGTTTTCTTTTTTTATTCGTTCGAGAATTTTTTGAAAAGCGAGATATTTATCTTGGTCGGCAGTCGTCGGCATTCCGTAGAGAGTGTTGCCGGCAATTGTTACTTTAGCTTCGGCACGATTTCCGTCAATGATTCGAGCAAACTGAATAATCTTCGGCGGCGTTCCTTTTGAGCGTTTGCTGGTCGGAGTAAAAAAACCGAAAGCCGCGATGTTTTTTTCCATCCGAACAAATTCCGGTTCGGTTAGAGATTGATCGGAATTGACGGAATTTTCCGCAGAGATATTTCGATCTTCGTCAAACGCCGATATTTCCTCCGTGGTTTTCTCTTTTTCTCTCCTCATATATTTTGATGAGAAACTCGACATCTTTGAAGTCAGATAGATTTTTGCACAAATGATATTTATAAACAACAACAAGAAAATATTCTGCAAGTTTCATCTGGTTTCTAGTGTTGTTGTTATCTAATATTTGTCTAAAAATTGTCTAAAGATTGTTGGAAGCCTGTGGAAATCTCTGTAAATCAAGCATTTACAACAAATATGCAAAAGTGAATTTCCCTTGAACTACGGTAAAACTTCCCTTGAACTACGGTAAAACTTCCCTTGAACTACGGTAAAACTTCCTTTGAACTACGGTAAAACTTCCCTTGAACTACGGTGATTTCCCTTGAACTACGGTCAAATTAAAATTCCAATTGAAGCAAAACTTCCCTTGAACTACGGTGAATATTTGTCATTACGTTTGAAATCTTCAAAAAACAGACGAAGAAACAATCAAAACGAAGTCAGAACATTTCAACTATCCAACTTCCATATTTCAACAATTCGCTCATCTTCAGTTCCCTGCTCTTTAGCCACCTCGACAAGACGGGCGATAGATTTTCCACTACCGGAACAACTTTATTTTCCTGTTCGAGATCAAAGAATATTCGATATTTGTTCTTCTTCGCGTAACTATGATGCCCGTTACCGATCCGTCTTCCGAAACCTTCACGCAAAACTGTATAAGAAATGTTTTCTTTGATCGCCAGTGATCCAACGGCATTAACGAACATTTCCGTCAAATGTCCAAAAATTTGGGTAATATCTCGTCGGTTTTCGATTCGGACAAAAGCAGCAATTTTCCGTTTTCATAATGAATAAAAGGATTCGCCTCCAACATCTAAAAGGCTTTGTCGAGCGCGTTGCGCCGCCTTTTCAGCCCTTTCGCGCCCGTTTTCGGCGGCACAAATTCTCTTGTTTCCAGATACGCTCTTTCGAGCAACATCCGATTGAAAATCATAATTTTTTTGAGGCTAAATCCTGATAATTTCCTATCCGGCGAAAACGATTCTGCTGACTTCATCAGAATTCGGCTCAATCATCCATTCGGGAAGCCGGACGATCCCGCTGCCGTATCATTTGACGATTTCGTGATAAATGTGCGGGTCAACCATCTTAAACACTTCGACATAATTCCGGCACAAACCGATTAATTCTCGGTTGCTGATTGAAATGTTTTAGTCGGCAAGAATTGCCGCCCAAAGAATTTCAATTGCCGATTTAAGAACCGCCGTCTTCGCGTCTTTACTCCTCGTTGTTTTCATTTCTTTCGTTTGCGATTCGCTCGCCGCTTTTCTGTTTGCGCGGCAATCATTCTTTGGAGAGGCTGTTTTCTCTCCTGTTTCGATTTTACTTTTTAGTCTGTTTATGTTTTTTAATGTTTTGCAGTATGATAGGGGGAGTGATAACGGTAGCTGCTGTAATTAATAATATAGTTTTAACTATGGGTTTAGTGGTGAGTGCGATAGGGTTGACAACGACGGCGGTTGAGGCTATAAATACAATAATCCGTGCGGCTGCCGTTACGAAAACTAAATTTATGAGTCAAATTATACAAATCCAGAGCTTTAAGGGCGGAGTGGGGAAAACCACGACGGCGGTTAATCTGGCGCACGCCTTCGCCCGAAAGGGAAAAAAGGTGCTGCTGGTTGACCTCGATCATCAGGGAAATGCGACCAGCGGACTAGGCTATAAAATGGACGAAACCACTCCGGCTCTGTATCACGTCATCGTAGGTGATTTAAGGTGGGAGGAGGCGACCGCGACGGTGCGCGAGAATCTGGATTTGCTGCCTTCAAATAGAATGACGGCACTCGCCGAAGGCGCGATGTATCCGATGCTCGCGCGCGAAAGCGTTCTTAAACGAAAACTCGAAACCGCCGCCGCCGAATATGACCTGATCGTGCTGGATTGTCCGGCAAGTCTCGGTATCCTGCACGTCAACGCTCTGTTTTTTGCCACGCACATCATAGTTCCCGTTCAGATCGGCATTTGGTCGGTGGACGGGCTGGAGCAAATCTTTCGCTCGATGGAAGAGGTCGGAGCGGCAACCGGAAAAATGCCCGAAGTTTTGGGCGCGCTGCTGACGATGGTGGACGAGCGTTACAAATTGACCGAAGAGGTCAGGGAACTCGTCAGCGAGTCTTTCGGCGGGCGACTTCTGCCGCCGATCAGAACCGATGCCGATCTGATGAACGCCCCCAAAAACCGCGAAACAATTTTTGAATATAATTCGGGTTCCAGAGGCGCGGAGGATTACGCCTCGTTAGCGGAAAATTTGCTCAAGAAACTACGAGCGAAAAAAGGCGGTAAAAAGGAGAAAAAGGGAAATGCCAAAATCAAAAAAGCCAAATAAATCTGCCGATGAAAAAATGACGGCGTGGAGAAAGCCCGTCAAACTTCCCGCAATCGCCGCCGTCGAACCGATGAAATCGCTTTACGCGCCGGATAGCGGGGCGGCGGAAGCGCAAGCCGAGCCGCACGTCAAAGATGCTGCGGCAAAACTTAAAACTCCGCCTTTCGCCACTAAAGGCGACGCGCGGGAGGAGACAATTCAATCTCAGGAAATCTCGAATTTGACGCTTTCAATCCCGGCGAGCGACAGAGAAAAATCGCCTCCGACCGCTTCCGCAAAACAAAAGGCGGTTGTGGTAGAACCGACTCTTTCCGGCGAACAGATGGAAGCCGAAACCAAACCTGTAAAACTCGACGAAAAGGAATTTTTAAGACTGCTCAGAACCGAAAAAATGGACTTTTACAGTTTGGCGGAAATTTTGCGCGGGTCGAGTATGGCTTTATACTGCGTTTTATATTCGGAAAGTTTGGCGAAGGGCGAGAGCCGCTGCCAGATACGGCAGAACGAATTGATGCTGCGCGCCGCCATTAATAATCCGGCGACGCTTTATAAACAGGAACGGTGGCTGACCGCCCTTCATTTAATTGATAAATCGGTGCGGCTCGGCAGTCACAACGGCGCGTCGTATGAAGTTCGCCCGCTTGAAACCTTGCCGCTGCCGGATTATATCCTCGACCAATTCGGCGGTTATTTGGCGGAATTGGTTAAGTGAAATCGTCGTCAAGATTTTCGCCGACGTTTGCTCGAAAATTACAAACCCGACGACAAATCATCGCCGCGATTGAGCATATTTATCGAATTATCGGCGAAGGATTATTGAGAGACGCGATTGCTCAGAAGCGTTCAAGCGGCAGACATCGGCGGTCTGCGGACGATGTTGACACACGTCAAAGACGAAGAAGCGAAAAGTTTTTTTATAAAAAACACGGCTTTGAATCTTCAACAACGAATGTGCTGCGTTTGATGCCGAGCATCAAAGATATTCGGGCAAATTTAATTTAACTGTAAATGACTTAATAAATACGAAAACTTCGTGTTATTTTGTGTTAATTCGTGGTTTAAAAATAAAAAAAATTTTTCCAAAACAGCTTTTAGATTATTTCGGTGAAAAATAATTTGCCGTCTCGCGGCAATGTGGCATATAATAAAAAGCCAGATGGCTGATACATTAAAAAAGCCGAAAGGAGTTTCAAAAATGGCTGCGATAACATCGAAAAATAGAGAATCAGCGGTTCAGACAAAATACACGATTGAAAAACTGCTCGGAATAAAAGCCGTTAACGCTTTGAAACTGACGGAGAAAATCGAAGCCGGATTTTCGTTCGACGCGCTCGAAAGATTGGGGAAAACTACCGGACTTCCGCTCGAAAAACTGCGCGTCGCCGTGAGAATAAAACCGCGAACTCTGACCAGACGCAGACGGGAGAATAAACTTTCGCCGGAAGAATCCGACCGGCTCGTTTCGGTTTCGCGTCTTTTCGCGCAAACTTTCGAGTTGTTTGAAAGCGACACGGAAGCCGGACTGCGCTGGTTCACCAGCCCAAATCGCGCTCTCGGCGGACTTTC
>CBDCIX010000006.1:0-42250 GCA_965217575.1 Pyrinomonadaceae bacterium
ATTTTACGCCTGTTTCATAAACGGCGGCGTGTTCTTCCGGGATGCCCGAACCGACGAGCGCGCCGAGCAGTCCGCCGGCGACTCCGCCGACTCCGCCGCCAACCAAAGCGGCAGCAAGCGGTCCGGCAACGATCAAATCCCAAACCGGGCAGCACGACCGATGTGCCGATTGCCGCGATTGCCGCGAGAACCGCGCCGACCGTTCCGCCGATTGCCGCGCCCGCGCCCGTACCTTCGGCTGCTTTCGAGCCGAGTTCGGTATCTTCGGCGGTCGCGCCCGAATAATATTTGTCGCGTGTATCATTTGACATCACGACATCCGTATTGTCTTTGTCATAACCGCGAGCGGTCAACGCGTCGTAAGCGCATTCGGCACTCGCTTTGTCGTTAAATAATCCCGTTACTAAAAATTCACTGTTTGTTGTATTTGCCATAATTTGTTTCTCCTTGTATTTTGCTTTTGTAATTGTAAATTACCTGTCTTAAACCTCAATTTATAAGACGAGCAATTATCGTGCCTGTTCGTTTTTGATACTATTAAAGAACGGACGATTTAATCGCCTGAATTTTTGTCGTCTTTCGCCTGCTGCGGCGTGAGCGGCTCGGTTTTGCCCTTTTCGAGCGCGTTTCCGGCTTTCACATCGGCGAGCGAAACGACAAATTTTTCCTTTTTGGTCGCTTTGTCGAGCATCGCTTTGAGCGTTTTGTCGTCAAGTTTCGACACATCAACGCCGTTGCTTTGAAGTTTCGAGCGCAAATTTTCGACCGTATTCGTCTTGCGGTCGTAAACATCGAAATAGATTGACAAATTGCCGTTTTCGACGACCATCGAATCGTAATTAATATCAACCGGCACGTCGCCGTTCAAATTGATTACTTTTCGGTCGGTGTTGTTCTTCGCCGCTTCAATTTCTTGTTGCGTGATCGAAAGACTGCGCGCTTTGGCGATCATTTCGGTGATGCCGAACATATCTTCGCGCAGAACGCGCACACAGCCGTGCGAGACGAGATTGCCGATGTCTGCAGGCGAGTCGGCTTCGTGCAGCAAATATGCGTCGCCGAGCGGAATTTTGATTTTGCCGAGCGGATTCTGCGGGTCGTCCGCCGAAATTCGCTCGTACGGTTCGACTTTATCTGATTTCCGCACCCATTCGCTGTTCGGCGGAATCCAGTCCGGGTTCAAAATTACTTTGCTTGCGACGCGCATTCCAATCGGAATCGGAAATTCCTTGCGTCCGACACCGACGTAATAAGATTTGATTTCCTTGCCGTCCTGCCAGAAAGTCATCGTAAAAGCCGGAACATTGACCGTAATTTTGACATTTCCGTCGCCCGCCTTCAGCGTCGCCTTCTGGATTTTCCCGCCCGTCATCTTATCCGAACGCGCCGATTCTTCAGTGTCGCCGTTTTTATTCGCGCCGTTCGAGTTTGAACTCATCGCGCCGTTTGAATTCGCCGCGTTATTCGTATTGGAATCATTATTCGCGGCGTTTTCCACCGCGTCGCGCCGCGCCATCAGCAAATGCGGAGTTTCCTTGAGATCACCGTTTTTGTATTTGATTTGCGCCCAGACATCGCCGTTAAAATCCTGCGGAATTTTCAGATCGGCGACGTAATTGCTATTCGCGGCATCGGTCGGCGCGGTCAGCGTCTGCAATTTCAAAGCGCGGTCGCTGGCGGTGACGGGTTGATAAAACAACGAAACTTCCTGCGCGTCGGGAGCGTGAACGCTCAGTTTGAAATCGTCGCTCGTAATAAATTTATAACCGTTGTCGCCGTCTTCGACCGACGCGGCTTCGATTGTCGGCTGATTGCCGTTTTCCGCCGCGCTGTTCGCTGGCAGATTCGCATTCACGCCGTTCGTCGTCACCGTCGTCGAAGGCGGCTGACACGCGCCCGTCATCAGCGCGAGCGACAAAAGCGTGAAGTAAATTTTTATTTTCATTTGATATATCCAAAAATCATTTATTTCCAGAAGATTAATTTTATCAATTAAAACGGGCGGCGACATCAGTAGTAATACGGAGATTGATGCGTAAAAACACGCAAAAAAATTAAAAATCCAATGATATGTTTAAGAGAAAATTTTCCGCGCGATATGTAAAGTAAATGTCGGTGTTCGAAACGGGAATGGAGAAAAATTAATTTAAATCGTCCGCGAAAAAAACTAAGAGGGGCTGTCCCGGATAAGACATCCGGGACAGCCCCTCTAAAATCAATTTGAATCTTTAACCGACCTGTTTCGTTTCCGCTGTCGGTTCGACGCGATAAACTTTCGCCGCGCCGCCCGTTAGACTTCCGGCGCGTTGTTTGGCAGCGTCAACCATACTCTGCGAACTGTCATACCATTTCCGCGCGATTTCCCCCGCCACTTCGCGCCCGCCCAATCCGAACGCCAAACCGACCGCCAATGCCACCGCTCCGATCAACCCGATCAGCAGCGTGTTCACCAATGTCGGCGCGATCTCCAGTTGGTCAATCGCCGCGATGATCGAAAAACCGACGACGATATACTGCGTCAGTTTGCCGAGCAGACTCGGATTTCCCACGCCGAGTTCCGAGACGCTCGAACGCACCAAACCCGCCAGAAACTGCGCGATAAAACTGCCGATGACGATTATCGCCATCGCCACGATCACGTTCGGAATATACAGAATGATCCGGTTAATGATCTCCGTCAGCTGCGGAATGCCCAAAACTTCCGCCGCCGCCTGCACGAAGATCAGAAAAATAGAATATTTGATCAGCGCGGCGATGATGCCCGAAGTCGTCATCGTCGTTCCCGAACGACGAACGAAATCGCCGATGCCGCTGCGTTCGACCGCCAATTCGAGTCCGAGAGCTTTCAAGCCGCGCTCGATCAAACGGGCGATAAAGCCGGAAACAAACCAGCCGATGACGACGATTAAAAGTGCGCCGATCAGGGCGGGCAGAAAGCTGATAAAACGATTCAGGGCGTTGTAGAGCGAAAACACAATCGCCTCGCTCGTGTCGCGGATTCCCGCAACTGTCTGTTGTTGAAGCATCATAATTATCTCCTCGAATTCTTTTTCGGTAATTTGTTTAGATTAAGTTCGGACTTCGCTCCGCGCCGGAATTTCCTTGGGCGTTGCCAAAAATCCGCCGACTGCCGCCGCGATTGCGCTTAAAAGCAGCGCGACAAACGCCCACAATGCCGCCGAAGAAGTCGCGTCCGCCGTTCTTTGTCCGACTTCGCGGGCTGTCTGCGCCGCCTGCGCTTTGGTTTGTTCGTATTGCGCCTGCGCCTGTTCGTAGGTTTTTTGATATGAAGCGACGGTCGCTTCAGCTTCCGGTCGGGTTTTTCCCGTGCGCGCCATCACGACATTGACGAGCGCGTCTTTGTCGGCGGCGTTGAATGTTTTCTCGCCGCTGGCGGCGATGCGCTGAAGCAAAGATGCCACGCTTTCATCGGAATTCGCCGGATCGCCGGCGGCGTTCGCGGCGGTATTCTGCGCTTGAGCGGCGGCAGTTTGCGCTTGATTTTGAATCGCTCCCGGCTGTAACTCCGGTTTGCCGGTCTGCCGCAGCGTCGTTAAAACTTCGCGCTGAATCGAACTTATATCAATGCCGTTTTTCTGCAGTTGATTCTGCGCGGCATCGGCGATTTGCGGCGCGTTAGAAGCGACTCCGCTCGCCGCCGCCGACAATCCCGAACCGAGAACGCTGAAAGTTCCGCCGATAATCGCGCCGACGGTTGAAGTCAGAAAGTAAAATAAAAGAAGCGTCGCCAAACCCCACGTCAAAACGCCGTGCAGCAAGGAATCGGTCGCGCGCGGAATTCCCGCCAGTCGTCCGGCAACCCAGCCGCCCGCAAACAGTGAAATCAGAGTCGTAATCGCAAACCACACGCCCGCGCCGGTGCCGATGCCGGACATCGGATTCTGTTCGGTCGCCGGATTAATCGCCGACGCGCCGATGCCCAAACCCAAAACGCTCAACGCCAACTGCGTCACCAAAGTGATGACGACACCGGCGAAAATCGCTCCCCACGAAACTCGCTTGAACCGCGCCGCGCCGCGATTATAAATGTTTGTGTCGCCGTCGTCGTAATAACTCGTGCGCTCGACATCAATTCGATCACCTTGAACCGGAACAGGTGTTACGGGGGTTGCTAATGTTTCTTTTTCGATCATAATTGTTCTCCTCTTTGCTAAAAATTTATTGAAAAATTTTTGATTTCTCTGCCTATCAGACTCGTTAAATTACCGTCCAAAAATGTAAGCGCGGGCTTGCGAAAATCTTTTCTCTCCTCAAAAAATTGACGACAAACCCGCGATGAGCAGGCGATTCAGATTCCGAATTGTCCACTCTCTCCCCGTGTAGCGTTAGCCGTTTCTGCGGTTTCCCGCACCATCGGCACTGATCTCCTCAATTTGAACATCAGTTTGTTTGACCGAATCGCGGACGATTTCCTCGCGCGCGGTCGTTTGTTTGCTGATAATAACTTCTTCGACAATGCGGGCTTTTTTCGTAATCACCGGAATTTCCGCCTGCGTTTTTATTTCAAACGTGCCTTCCTGAAAAATTTCAGCTGTCTTTTCATCATTTGAATCAGTCATTTTTTTCTCATTAGAAGTTTCAACCATTATTTTTCTCCAAAAATCTCTCGATATTTTTGCAGTTAAATTCTTCATTTGCTTGAAAAATAAGCCGGAAACGCCGTTTTTCTAAAGAAACAAAACGCTTCCGGCTCTTCGACGAAGACAGGATTTTCAACATCGCTACAAACGGGCGACCGGTGAAAGACGCGGTTTTAAGTTTGCCGCGCCCGCCTTTCGCCTGCATTGGGGCAAGCCCCGAATTGATTTTTCAAGCGTCAAAAAATTACTTAGAACCGGCTTTTTTATTTTTAAGCGGATCAATCTGCTCGACATCAACATCCGTTTTCTTCACCGTGCCGCTGACGGTTTCAGTCTTTTCGGTTACGTCTTTGCCGACGATCACTTCTTCGACGACTTTGGCTTGTTTGCCGACGACGGCTTCTTCGGCTTGCGTTCTGACCTCGAATTCGCCTTCTTTGAAATTTTTCATATCCGCGTCGGTTACATCGCGGTCAACTTTATGACGTTCGACGTTGACTTTTTCTTCGCGCAGATTAATCTGTTTTTCAACCGGAGTTTCGGTAACGCTCGTGTGAACGCGCACGCCGCCGCGATTGACGACTTGTTTGCCGACGACCATTTTTTCTTCAATAACCGGCAGCGCGACTTCGCCCTGATCGCTATATGTTTTCATCTCGGTTTTCGTCTGTTCGGCGGTGTACGGCTTGGCTTTCGCGTCAAATTTCTTGTAACCCGACGAGCGATACTGCGCCGCGCGGCGGTCAATATCAATCGCGCCGTTGTCGTTCAAAATATCGGCGGCTTTGTCAACCATATTTTCCGCCACCTGCGCCGTAACGACCGTGCTGCCGCGTCTGACCGATTCGGCGTAAACGTCGGTTTCCGGCGCAACCGAATAATCTTTATCATCGCTCGTTCCGAACAAATTGCCGAAAAAGTCCGAAATTGACTCGCCGACCGATTCGCCCGTGTCGTAATTTTTTGAGTTCGAGCCGCCGTAAGTCGTGTAGCCTTTGCCCGTTCCTTCGTTGCGGGCGATGCTGATATTGCCCTGTTTTACGCCCGCGCCGCTCAACGCTTTGACCGCCGCCTGCGCTTCCGTGTAATTGTCGAATATTCCTACTATTGTCTTGTTCATAATTTTTTCCTTCTCTATTTCTGTTTAACTGTTTCCGCAGGCGTGATTTGAATAATCAACTTTTGTTTTCCCGCTCGTTATTTTATTTTCCCTGCAATTCCGCAGCTGGATTTTCCGCCGCAAACTCCTCGACGCTGACATCTTCGCGCCGCAGAGTTACTTCCTGCACGTTGGACACTTCTTCGCGCCGCTTGACCAGATGAAGTTCCTCGCGCAGCAGCAGACGTTTTTCCGTGACGATGACTTCTTCCAAAACCGGCACGATCATCACGTCGCCTTCGTAGCGAATGGCGGGCGCGGTTTCGACATACTGATTGACGGCGACGCGCTCGACCTCGATATATTCTCTGATAATTGGTTCGTTAATCGTCTGTACATCTTCGCGCACCGTTTTGTGAACGCGCATTCCGCCCGTATCAACAACGCGTTTGCCGATTTGTATTTCTTCGGCAATCAACGGAACAACTATTTCGCCGCTCTCGTTTGTCCGCGCGTTCAAATCTTCAAGTATTTCTTGTTCTTTGGTCATTATTTTCCTGCTCGCCGTCAAATTTTTGAAATCAAAACACGATTTCCGCCGTTCGGATTTTCGTGTCGTTAATCGTTTGTATATCTAAAATGATAACAGGAAAAAAGGCGTAATGAATCCGTGAAAATACCGTTTCCGAATCGGTAATTATACGGAGAACAGGCGAAAAGCCCTGCAAAATGAACTTACGGGCGGATATTTTTGAATAACGAACACAATCTGCAGCCGGACGAGCCGACAATTCCCGATTTTCGCCTTTTCCGGCACAGACGGAAGGCGAGATATTTGAGAGCCTCGCGCTCTCCGTTCAAATACTTTTTAGCTGGTTCTTTTTTGATTTTCCTTGTCGTATTTTTTTATTCACTCATTTGCAGAGAGGTTTCTCTTGAAAAACCGAACCATCTCACGAAAAGACGGTCTGTAAATTGCGTAAAACTAACCGCAGCAATCTTAAAATCAATTTTGAGCAAATTGAAAGATTGTCATTCATCTGCAGGAATAAAATTAACAAAAATAAGTTATGATAATGCCACTTATAGAAAGTTATTTATATCGAAAACCGAATTACGCCAAATTTAGTGATTAAAATCTCGAAAGCAGCAATTCTTCTCAGTCATTAAAATCCCGCTCAATTTTTGCGAATATTGTCTGCGCCGATTTCTTTCGCCGGACTGAGCGAACCCCAGTTGTAATTAATTTGTTTGTCGTCCTTGACGAGCGCGGGCTTGCCTTGCAGTTCGCGGTTGTTGAAATATTTCGCCTTTGAGATTTGAAAACGCGCTTTCGGCAACCGGTTCGTTGAAAACGCCGGTCGGATAAATTCCCTGCGAATACAAAATTTTCGCCTTCGGCAGTTTTTCCCTGATTCCTTCGAGCGCAGTCACCGAAACCGACGGCTGACCGTTGTAATTTCCCAGCAAAACTTCCGCGTCCCCAGCGCGGATCGCGGAAAATGTTGATGTTCGGCGACCAAAACGTCAAACCTTTGTAACGTCCGCGTTCGTCGCGCCGCAGATATTCGTTGTTCTTCGCCCGCGCTTCGGTCGAAACGACATCGGCGATCTGCCGCACGAGATTTTCGTCAAACGCCGCCGCCGTCCCGATTGCCTCCAGTCGGCGCGTTCATAAGAATTCCACTACGGCGCGGGACCGTAACGATGTCCGCCCCACATTTGATGATGCAGACCGAGCGGAGTCATATAATCAACCACCGCTTCGTGCGATTCGAGTAGGATGTTTTTTATCACGGCGACGGCTCGCGGGTCGCGCGTCAGAGTCATTTTCGTCCATTCGTCGGCGATTTGCGACGGCGCGAGATCGTGATTCCACGCCAGCCGCCCGAAGCCGTACCAGTTCGACTGCGAAATGTCGTTTCCCGTCCAATTCCGGTCGCTTCCGGTGTTCGCCACCGCCGCGATTCCGGTTAATTTCTGATGAAATAAACTGCCGTCAATGACTCTGCCGACGGTCGAATTTTTTCCTTTGGCGTAAGTGTCCGAATCGAGAATTTCGCGCCATAAAACGGGCGGAAAAGCGATGTGATTGGAAAAACCGAACTGAATTTCCATTGAAAATCACTTTTTATCATTCGCTTTTTGCATTTGTCGGCAAAGTAGACTGATTGAAATACAGCTGATCTACAGCTGATCTACAGAAATGATAATATAAACCGACTATTACGTGTAATGATAATTAAGCTGGTAATATTGTTTCACCCGAAAGGGATAACAAAAGTTTAAGTATTACTTGAACTATGACTAAATATGTTTTATAAGTAACAAGCTGGAGAATTGTTATCTATGGGTAAAACATCAACAAAAATTGTAATGATTGGAGTTTTCAAAGGCGGAGTCGGAAAGACAACCACTACAATTAATCTCGGACACGCTTTGGCTCTGCAGAAAAAAGATGTCTTGATCGTGGATTTAGATCCGCAGGGAAATACGACGCGTGGCTTAGGTTATGAAGTAAGCGAAGTTACGCCGACGGTTTATACGGTGATGAAGGGAATAAGCCGCGCCGAAGAAAGTATCGGCAAGGTTCGGGAAAATCTTTTCCTTTTGCCGTCAAACAGAACTACCGCGCTGCTCGAAACCGAACTGGCAAGCGAAGTCGGACGCGAGAAAATTCTGGCGCGAGCGATGAAAGACCTCAAAGAATTCGATTATATTTTGCTCGATTGCGGACCGGGTTCCACAATCGTAAACATCAATGGTTTGGTTTATGCGACGGACGTATTGATGCCGATTGAAATCGGAGTTGACTCGGTTGAAGGAGTTGACGATTTTATCAAAGCAAAAGAAGCGATTTGCCAAAAAGTGGAAATTGATACGCGGCTGATGGGTGCGGTAATGACTAAAGTTGATCGGCGGCTGACGCTGACGGACACGATTTTATCGCATTGCGAAAAATCTTTTGCAAATAAATTTTTTGCTCAAATCAGAACCGATACAAATCTAGGACACGCCCGCGGACACCGGCAGACTATTTTCGAATATGACAGCCGCAGTCGTTCAGCGGAAGATTACGCGAAAATGGCGAAGGCTCTGATAAAATGGTTTAAGAAGGAGAAAAAAACGTATGCCGGGTAAGAAAAAAACAAATAGAAAGAGCGATTTTACGCTGGTACCGATTACGTTATCAGAGCCTATCAAAACAACCGACGGATTTACGAATCTGATTGAAAGCGCTCCGGCGGAATCAGCGCGAATTAATAAAGATAAAAAGAGCGGAGCGGATGTTCCCACATTAAAAGACGAGAAAGCCAGCCGCAGCAAATTGACGAGCCGGTTGAAGCGTACAAAACAATCAAATATGGAAATCGCAGATAAGAAGGGAAGCGAAAAGTCTCAAATGAAGAATTCAAATCCCGGTAAATCGGACGAAAAATCTACGGAAACCGAAAGAATGACCGAAGCCGAGCTTTTGCGGATTCTTGATGCGGATAACCTTGATGAAATATATGAATTGTCAGATGTACTGCGGGCAAGTTCGCTCAAACTTTACGCCGCTTTAGTTGAGCTTGCCGATTCGCGCGGAAGGGTTCGGGTGAAAAACCACGAATTAATGTCTAAAGCCGGAATCAAAGGCATCGCCACGCTCTATAAACAGGAAAGATGGTTGACGGAATTGAAATTGGTTGAGAAAAAAGCAAAGCCCGGACCGCACGACGGCAGCAGCTACTTTGTTTTCAAACTGGAAACTTTGCCGCTGCCAAAAGAAATTTACGACAAATTTGCCGATTATTTATCCGGTTTGATATAGCTGATTACTCATTTTCCCGGACTCAAAAGTGTAAAAAGAAATTGTACAAATGCCGTAAGTCAACGTTTGTTTTCGATGGAATATTGACAACAGAATAGGCATTTTCGCGCCTGTCGGTTTGCCCTGAGTAATTTCCTGTTTGTTCGCGTACTTGACCGATTACAAAAAATTACTCTCCATTTTTCAACTTAATTCACAATTTAACTTTCCTTATACGGCAGACTGTAGTGCGTCGCCCAATCAACCAGATTGAGATTGAGAATGC
This sequence comes from Pyrinomonadaceae bacterium, assembly GCA_965217575.1. Classification (GTDB taxonomy): domain Bacteria; phylum Acidobacteriota; class Blastocatellia; order Pyrinomonadales; family Pyrinomonadaceae. The sequence continues at coordinate 9,780 of CBDCIX010000006.1, forward strand.
GCTGCGTCGCGCGTTTCGTATCAACCTCGACGATCATATATGCGTCTTCGTCGTAGCGCGTCGCGCCCATCACATAATGCTGTGCGCCGAACGTATGGGCGAAATCGAACCAGCGATGCCAGTGACCAGAGACGATCATTTGAATCGTGTCCTTGTATTTCTTCAGAATCGGCAGCATTCCGTAATCTTTGACTTCGACATCCTTGACGCTGAACAGCGGATAATGGATGAAAACGAACGTCGGTTTGTGCTGTTTCAGTTCGCTTTCAAACCAGTTGAGCTGCGTTTCGCCGAGCGAGCCGACGTTTTTGTTGAAATCCGCGCTGTCTTTGTTCCACGTTTCGCCGGTGAAATTGTTCAGATGAATGAATTTATAGCCGCGATGCTCGACCGAATAATACGGTTCGAGTCCGAGTTTTTCTTTGAAAAGCCGGTGCGACATTTCGCGCGAAACGCGCGGCACGTCGTAATCGTGGTTGCCGAAACCGACGTGAACGGGCATTTTAAATCCGTCGGTCAAGGTTTTGGCGTTATCAATGCGGGTTTTGTTTTTGAAATAAAAATCGTAATCGGGCGACGGATAATTGTGGAAATAATCGCCGACGAGAAACACTTTTTCCAACGGCGGATGCAGACTGTTAATCAAATTCCGCGCCGCCTGCAGGCGTTCGGTCGTCTTGAAAATTGATTCCGTGTCGAGCGCGTTGCCTTCGGGACCTTTGTAAAACTCGTCAATAATATGCGTGTCGGCGATAATGGCGAAGCGAAAGACGTTTTTATCCGCCGCGTTTTCCGCCAATATCGTGTTATTTGATAAAATTTCGCCGCCCGAATTTCCCGCAAAAATCGGAATATTCAATGCGGCAATCGCCGTCAGACCGCCGCCGACGCGCTCCAAAAATTTGCGGCGGGGCATTATAATTTTTTTCTCTTCTTTCATAAAATTGTTGGGGCGATTCCTTGTGGTCGCCCGTTTTTTGTTGCGTAAGCGGGCGAGGACAAGCCGTCGCCCTGACAAATTAAAATAAAATCTTCGCGGCAAACTGAATTTCCCGCGCCGGATACGCGCTCGTAATCGTGCCGAACGCGGAACTTGAAATATTGCCGTTCGGCGCGCCGAAGTTGGTGCGGTTGAACAGGTTAAAGGCTTCGGCGCGAAGTTCGAGCCGTGTGTTTTCGCCGTAAAGTCTGAATTGTTTGTGCAGACCGACATCGGCTTGCCAGAAACCCGGACCGCGCACGGCGTTGCGCGGCGCGTCGCCGAACGGATTCGACGGATCGGTCGGAATCGCCACCGCCGTTCGGTCGAAATAAGCGTTCGGTGTCGGATTGTCGAGAACGACCTGACCGATAATGTTCGGACGATAACTCAAATCGCCGCCGACGGAAAACTGCGAAGTCGGCGAATAAGTTAAATTGACCGGACGACCGCTCGTCACGCGATTGATCGCGGTCAGACGATAGCCGCCGAAAATCGCGTCGAGAATGCGGTTCATTCCGCCGCCGAATCGCCGACCGCGACCGAACGGCAGATCATAGACGATGCTCGTCGTGTCGTTGACCGGCACATCGTAGCTCGAAACGCCGAAATCCGCGCCGAGATTGCGGTAATTGGCGCGGGAGTTGTCGCCGTTCGACACTTCGAGATGTCCGGGCGCGTTGTCCTGCGCTTTTGATAAAGTCAATGAATTCAGCAGATACAAACCTTTTGTAAAACGTCTCTCGACTTTCAGTTGAAACGAATCATACTGCGCTTCGCCTTGCGCGAGCGAGCCTTGAACGAACGAGAAACCGGAAATCGGGCGACGCTGCTGAAGCGGCGTGTTTTCGCCGACGGCGTTCGGGCGCGCCTGATTAATGTCGGTGAGAATAATCAGATTATTCGTGCGGTTGCCGACGTAACCGAAATCAACGAGCAGATTTTTCAAAATTTCATACTGCATCGTCAGATGAAAACTCTGGACATACGCCGTCGGATTGTCGAACGGCGTGTAGTTGACGCGCGAACGAAGCGCGTTGAACGAAGTCGGCGCGAGCAGTCCGACCGGATAACCGGCTTGCGTCGGGCGAAAACAGTTGGTGAAATTATTGCCCGCGCAGAGCGGCTGCGAAGCGATTTGGTCAATCGTGACGTTGAAAACCTGCGGCGGATTCAACGACAGAATATTTTCGCCGCCGAGCCGGTTAAAATGAATGTAGCTGATGCCGTAACCGCCGCGCATAACCGTGCGCGGCGCGGCTTTCCACGCGAAACCGAGACGCGGCGCGAAATTATTTTTATCCGGTTTAACTAAAGCGCGGTCGGCGAGCGAGCCGTCTCTGGCGACGATGACCGAATTGGTCTGCGGATCGAAATTTGAGAGCCGATTTTCGGCTTCATACTGCGGCGTGGCGAATTCGTAGCGCAGACCGAGATTGAACGTCAGATTCTGATTGACGTTGAAATCGTCCTGCACGTAGCCGAAGTGCATCCGCTGGCGATACTGCGCGACGAAAGTGTCGGTCAATTGATACGAACTGCGCGCGCCGAATAGAAAATCAGCGACGTTGTAAATGCTGTTGCTCGCCGCGCCCGTCGGACGGCTGAACTGCCCGCTGTATGTATCCTGCCCGTATTTCGGGTGCGAATCGGAAATCGCCGTGTTGATGCGCTGATATTCGTAGCCGAATTTCAAACTGTGGCGACCGGCGATAAACGTGTAATTGACGCGCGGATCAATGACCGTCGGATTTTGAAACTGCGGATTGCTCGACTGTCGTCCGAGAGCCGTAAAGCCGCTGATGGACTGCGAATTCAAACCGCCCGCGATGCTCGGATCGGTCGGCAAGCCGGAAATTCCGTAATTGGTCAGCAAATTTCCGACACCGAGATTATACGGTCTTTTTCCGGCTTGCGTACGCGAAATGCCGAGCCGAAATTCCAGCACCGAAGTCGGCGTAACCGTAAAAGTCGCGCCGCCCGCGATTTGTTCGTTGATGACGAAAACATTTGAATTGCTGTTGCCGCCGCTCAAACCTTCAATCGTCGGAGCTTCAAAATTATAAACTTTGCGCGAACTGCCGCGGGCGAAGGCGGTTAATTTATTGTTGACGGTGTAATCGAGTTTGACATCGCCTTTGTCGTTGTAAAATTGACTGCGCGGCAGCACCGCGTAATTGTTTGCCAAACCCGGCAGATTCGGCAGCGGCAGATCGCCGAAAACCTGTCCGGCAAATCGCGTAATGTCGCTCGGCGGCACGATTCCGTTGGCGTAAACCGTTCCGGTTAGCGGATTGCGAATCGGAATCGGTGTGCCGTTGGCACTGCGGAAAATGCCCTGCCGCTGTTCGAGCGTCGGCAGAGTGGCGAAGGCGACCTGTTTGGCGATGCGGCGATAACCTTCGTAATCCATAAAAAAGAACAAGCGATTTTTGATGATCGGTCCACCGAACGTGCCGCCGTATTGATTTTGAATCAAAACCGGCTTTTCGTTGTTGACGGGTTTGAAAAATCCGGTCGCGTTAAACGCCGTGTTGCGGACGTAATCCCACACCGCGCCGTGATAACCGTTCGTTCCCGAACGAATCACCGCATTGATCACCGCGCCGCCAGCGCGTCCGAATTCCGCGCTGAAATTACTCGTCTGCACTTTGAATTCTTCGAGCGCGTCGGGCGACGGCTGCACGACCTGATTGGAAAATCCCTGATTGCTCGTCCCGTAAGAATTATTGTCCACGCCGTCAATGATGAAATTATTCAGCGAACTTCGCAGCCCGTTGACGTTAAACGAAGCGTCGCGCGCGCCCGATTGTCCGGGAACATTAATCGCCGACTGATTTACGCCCGGACTCAGCAGAGCCAAATCCGCGTAAGCGCGTCCGTTCAGCGGCAAATTGACGATCTGCGCGCGTTTGATGACCTGCCCGCGCTCGCTCGTGTCGGTTTCGAGCAGTTCCGGCGTGTCGTTGACCGTCACCGTCGCCGAAACCGCGCCCGCCGGCAGTGTTACGTCAACGCGCTGGCGGGCGTTGACTTCGGCTGAAATGTCTTCAACGATTACTTTTGAAAAACCCGCCGCTTCCGCCGCGACTTGATAATTTCCGATTTTGACGTTCAGAAATTGATAATTACCTTCGCCGTCGGTTGTGGTCGTCGCGGTAATTCCCGTTTCCTTATTCTTCAGCGTCACGCTCGCGTTCGGCACAATCGCGCCCGCCGCATCGCGCACCGTGCCGAGCATCGTCGCGCTGTCGAACTGCGCGTTTGCGTTTGACGCGAAAATCACAAGACAGAGAATCGCCGCCGCTCTGATAAATTTATTGTTTAATTTTGTAATTTGATACATTTTTATCTTTCTGACTCCTGTAAATTTAAGTTTCCGGCAAAGCTCGAAGAATTTTTCAATTCTTTCGGCGCGGAAATTTTTCATTTTTTGAATTTCAATTTGTGGAGAAAGACAAGACTAATCGCGCAAAGTTAATAAAATGCGTCGCAAAATAAAATTTAACTTTAAATTTTCGTGAAGTTCTTGTAACAAAACCGAAATGCGGAATCGGCAAAAATCGTGCGGATTTGATTGTTTGCTGAAAACAAATGCTTGAAAGTTTGAAATCCGGCGGGATAAAATTTTGAGGATTTAATTTGTCCGATCATTTTCCGACGGCAAAACCGCCGTCAATTTCAAATGCCGTTCCCGTTACAAACGCGGCTTCGTCGCTGGCTAAATAAAGCGCGGCGTGGGCGATTTCTTCGGGCGTTCCCATTCTGCCGACGGCTTGCGTCGCCGCCATTTCTTCGTAAGCCTTTTGCGGATTCGGATATTCGCCGATGCGCTGTGTAACGAACGGCGTTTCAACTCTGCCGGGACAAATCGCATTCGCCCGAATTCCTTGTTTGGCGTGGTCGAGCGCGACGCACTTGGTGAAACCGACGACGGCGAATTTCGTCGTGCAGTAAGCGAGACGATCACTGATGGCGACGATGCCGCCGATGGACGCGAGATTGATTATCACGCCGTATTTTCGCCCGATCATCGCGGGCAGAAACGCTTTCGTCAATGAAAAAACGCCGCGCACGTTGACGGCGAAAATTTTTTCCAAATCTTCTTCGGAAGTTTCCAAAATTGTGCCGACGTGTCCGATTCCGGCGTTGTTTACCAAAATATCGAGTTTTCCTTTTTCCTCCAAAACGGTTTTTGAAACTCGTTCACATTCCGATTTTTCAGCGACGTTTAATTTAATAAATTCGGCATTTTCCGCGCCGATTTCCGACGCGACTCGCTTGCCGTTTTCTTCGTCCAGATCGGCGACGTAAACGAATGCTCCGGCGTGCGCCAGAGTTTTCGCAATCGCCGCGCCGATGCCCGAAGCCGCGCCCGTTACCAATGCGTTTTTTCCGGTTAAATCAAACATAAAAATTAATGGATAGTTGATAATATACGAAAACTGGAAAAATTAGACATTTGTCTTAATTATCCACTTTCAACTATCCATTATCCGTTGAAACTTTGTTTCTTAAAATTCCCAAGCCTTCGATTTCGACTTCCGCCGTGTCGCCGTTTTGCAAAAAAACCGGCGGCTTTCTGGCGAAACCGACTCCGGGCGGCGTTCCGGTGGCGATGATGTCGCCGGGTTCGAGCGTGATTGACGCGGACAAAAATTCGATCAGTTCTGGAATTTTGAAAATCAATTCCCGCGTGTTGGAATCCTGCAAAGTTTCGCCGTTCAGCCGAAATTGAATACGCAAATTATGCGGATCGGGAATTTCGTCTTTCGTGGCGACAAATTCGCCCGTCGGCGCGAACGTATCGCACGATTTTCCGCGCGTCCACTGTCCGTCGGCGAACTGAAAATCTCTCGCCGAAACGTCGTTGAAATTCGTGTAGCCGAAAACGTGTTCCATCGCATTTTCCTCGGAAACATTTTTTGCGCGTCGTCCGATGATGAATGCTAATTCGGCTTCGTAATCAACTTTTTCGCTGCCTTTCGGAAGTTTTATCGCCTCTTTCGCGCCAATGATGCAAGTGGCGAATTTCGAGAAAATAATCGGCGATTCGGGAATTTCCGCGCCGCTTTCTTCGGCGTGATCGCGGTAGTTCAGACCGATACAGATGATTTTTCCCGGACGCGGAACGGGCGCGCGTATTTCGATTTCGGCGCGGTTTAATTTCGGCAGACTGTTTTTTTCAATCGCCGTTTGCGCTTTCTCCGTAAATCCGCTTTCCAGATCGAAGCAGCTTAAAATTTCAGTCGCGCTCAAACTTTCGTTCGATGCGAGTGAAGTTAAATCAACGATTTCCGTTTCCGAAACCTGCGCGCCGACGCGGTAATTTTCCGGCGTTTTTTGATCCTTAAAAGTGATGATTTTCATAAAATTATTTTAGTCCCGCGAGTGGAACTCTGACAAAACGCGGTTTGTAAAAATCCGCGTAAATCGAATCGCCCGGTTTCGCGCCGAACGGCAGATTGCTGTTGTAGGAAATCAGCAGTTCGCCGTTTGCGGTGAATTGCGGGTGAAGATGCGGATTATAGACGCTCAAACCGGTTTGCAGACTTTGCGAACCGGTCATTCCGTCGAGTTTCGTCTGTCCCGCCGTCGGCGTTCGGTAAACGAAATACTTGTTGTCAAAAGGTCCCTGCGGCTCGCACGCGGAATACAAATAAAGGTCTTTCCAATCGTGATAACCGACCGACGTGTCCAAAGTTACCATCACAAAAATCGGTTTGCCGCCGATATTCAGTCTTTTAACGCTCAGTTCGTCGCTGATCGAATCTTTTTCGGGAATAATGGAAACGCGATTTTGCAAACCTTTGACCCATTTTTTGCCGTTCCACGCCGTCCAGTTTCTCTCGTCGGCGACACTTTCGATGCCTTTTGAAACGTCGGTTTTGGCGACGTATAGTTTCTTGTATTTGTTGACGATTTCTAAATCGCCTTTTTTCGCATTTTTGATGTCGTCGGTATTTTTCATCCCGTAGATGTACAAATTATTTCCGTCAAGCCACGTCGCAATTCCCCAAACTCCTTCATCTACAAGGTTTTTCAGCGGATTGATGCCTTCGAGTTCGAGCGTTTCGGCATCGAGCTGCGCGATTGACTGACCGCGAAATTTGAGAAAAGAACTTTTATCAAACGGTCGGGCGACCAACCATTCGTTCAAAAATATCCAAATCTTTTTTCTGCCTTTGACATCAACCAAAAATGGATCGCCCATCCAAAACATCGCGTTCGGATTATCGCTTTTGGGCTTAAAAAATGAAGTCGAATAACCGTTTTTATCTTTTTCGCCGACCAAAGTTTTCAAAGTTTTGCCGTCTTTCGAGCGGACGACGATGCTGTTGTAAACGTAGTGAATACTTTCGGGTTCCGCGCCGCAAATCGGCGGCAGGCAATTCGGTTTTCTCAGCCGCAAACCGTTTTCGTTCGTGTAAACTCTGCCGTCGCCGGGTTTTTCGGGCGATTCGGCGATGAACGAATCGGAAAAGAAAAACGCCGAATCACCGTTCGGAAGTTCGATGGAAATCGTGCTGTCCGCGCCCGTCCAGCCCGCCGAACCGGTCGGTTCTAATCCTGTGCCGGGACCGTTTTGCGTGAAAATTTGATTCCAGTCTTCCGCGCTCTCGCCCTTGCCGACCGAAATTTCACACTGCGAAAAAACGCTCTGAAAAGCAAGCATCAGGAGGCAGATAAAACTTAATATCTTGAATGACATAAATTCAATTGTAGGGGCGATCCCTTGTGGTCGCCCGTCTTGAACAGCGCAAACGGGCGAGGACAAGCCGTCGCCCTTACAAGTCAAATCTGCGGAATTCGATCATCTTTCGGGTCAGCCCAGCGCGTGTTCGGGACGACGGGCGACCAATCGGGACGCAGCGGGTCTCTGTCGTAATTGTAGCCGCCGAGTTTTTTGTATAATTCGGCGTATTCGTTTAGCTTGTCGCGGTCGAGTTTTATCCCCAATCCGGGCGCGTCGGGAATTTTTATTTTGCCGCCCGAATACTCAAATTTGCCGCCGACAATTATATCGTCGGTCAAATGATGATAATGCGCGTCCGCCGCGAAACTCAGATTCGGAATCACCGCGCCCAAGTGCAGCATTGTCGCCAGTTGAATGCCGAGTTCGCCGCTTGAATGAACCGCCACGCCAAGCCCGAATGTTTCGCAGATGCCCGCCGCTTTGACGCACGGACGAATTCCGCCCCAAAATGTTGTATCTAAAAGAATTACGTCAACCGCCGTGTTCAAAATATTCGTCGCCAACTGCTCGAAATTGACGACCACGGTGTTCGTCGCCAGCGGAATTCTGACCATTTCGCGCGTCCGGCGCATTCCGTTCAAACCGAAACACGGGTCTTCGTAATAATCGTTGCGAATGTCTTCGATGTTCTGCCCGAACCAGATCGCCTGCTCGACCGACCACGAAGCGTTCGGGTCAAAACGGAACGAATCGCCGCGCGTTTTATCAATTTTTCCGTGCGCGTCTTTCGGCGAAACCGCTTCGGCTAAAGCGCGGTAACATTCGAGTTCGTATTCGGGATGAAACACGCCGCCTTTTAATTTGTGCGACGTAAAACCGTATTTGTCCTTCAAATCTTTCGCGTTTTGAATTAATTGTTCCGGCGTACGAACTTCGCCTTCGCCCGTTTTTGCATCGGCGTAACGGAAAAATAAATACGACGCGAACGGCACTTCATTTTGCAGTTTGCCGCCGAGAATATCGTAAACCGGAACGTTCCATTTCTGTCCCAAAATATCGAGACAGGCGAACTCCAGAGCGGCTAAAATCTGCGTTCGATTGTTATATAAAGAAGCCGTCGGATTGGCGATCTTGAAGCGCATTTCTTCGAGATTCGCCGGATTATGCCCGACGAGATACGCTTTCATCGAACGAAATGTCGCTTCCGCCGATTCGCCGCCGCCGCCCATTTCGCCCAAACCGATGATGCCTTCGTCGGTTTCGACTTCAATAATCGTGCGGACAAATCTGCCCCAGTGCGCGCCCGCCGCGTGTCTCAGCGGAGCTTCGAGCGGCACGGTCACGGTTGTCGCTCTGATGTCGGTGATTTTCATAATAATGTCGTGTTGCGAGCGATAAATTAACCACCGATGAAGGCGGATAGACACAGACACGAAGAGAATTTTTTTTTGAATTATTCAACGGAAAAAGAATGAAACCCCGAATAACGCTTAATTTCTCAACTACTCTTTTGAAAGTCTGTGTCCATCCGACTTCATCGGTAATCAATTTATCATTCAAAAATCTTGTTTTCCTTCAAAAATTTCCAGACTGTTTCGTAAGCCGCGATATAGTCGGCTTGCTTAAATCCGCCGTGTCCGCCGCCTTTGACGGTGAACAGTTCGTTTTTCACGTTTGCCTTGTCGAGTGCGTCTTTCAGGCGCACGGCTTGCGAATACGGCACCACGTCGTCGCCGTCGCCGTGAATCGTCAAAATCGGCGGCAAATCTTTTCTGACATACGTTAAAGGCGAAACCCGTCCGGCGATTTCCGGCGCGTCTTTTTGGCTTCCCATCCACATCACGGCGTAATTTTTCAAATCTTTGCCCGCGATCAAATCGTTGACATCGGAAATTCCATACCAATTGATAATCGCCGCGACATTTAATTTTTCGTCGCCGTAACAATTGTTGTCGAGTCCCGTTCCGTCGGGCAGCATTCCGGTAATCAGCGCGAGATGACCGCCCGCCGAATGTCCGGTCAGAACAATCTTTGAAGTGTCGAAATTATACTGCTTCGCATTGCGAAAAACCCAGCGCAGAGCGCAGCGCGAATCTTCGACCGCCGCCGGCGCGAGCGAATTGCTTGCCATTCGATATTCGACGTTGACGACGCGCCAGCCTCTTTCCAAAAACGGCAGAAACTGCAAAATACTTCCTTCCTTCGTGCCGAAAATCCAGCCGCCGCCGTGAAAATAAACGAGCGTCGGAGTCGGCGTATTGCTCTCGTGCGGATACCAAACGTCGAGTTTCAAAGGCGTGTTGTTCGCCGCCCCGTAAACGATGTCGGGCTGCACCCAATATTTCGCGCCCGCTTCGACGGCAAAAGGAGTCGTCGGCTGATTTTGCGCTTTCGCCAAAAACGCCGAAAAGAGTAATAGAATTAAAATTGAGAATGTCTGTTTCATATTTTTACGCCTTTTTGATGCCGTTTTTCGTCGCCGTATATTTCGCGCCCTGATAATTAATATTGCGTAATTCCGCATTCGCGTCGAATTTTCCGAATTGCGGCTGCGCCGTAATTTCGCCGAATAATCCGGCGTTGATGCCGAAAATCGAATCAACAATCGGTTCGAGATAATTACAGCCGGAAACACACGCCCAATCGTTGATATACGGCTGGTCGGATGTGGATTTCGCCGCCGCGCCGTTTGATTCGGGCGTGTAGAACGCTTCGGTGAAATGCGCCTGCGCGAGCGGTCCCTGCCGTGTCGTTTTCGCCAGACCTCTGATCCAGTCGAGCGCGATGTCGGCTTCGCCCGCGACATATAATCCGCTCAACGCCAACGCCGCCCACGCGCAATACGCGCCCGTCCACTGATGATCGGGGCGAATGCTGAACGTAACATCCAAATCTCTGGTCGAAAGCGCGCGCATCCACGTCGGCGTTTGCAGTTCGCGGCGGAAAAAGGCGACCATTTCACTTTTCTGGGTCGGCGGCATCAAATCGCCGATGTTCATCAGAGTCGTGCCGAAATCGTAGCAGTGATGGACGATATTGAAACTGCCGTCGGGCAGTTCGCATTTCCAGATGCCTTCGCCCGGAACGTAAAGTTTCTGAACGCGCTTTCCCAAATCGGCGGCTTCTTTTCGCATCGCGTCCGCTTTCGCCTTTTGATTTTTATGATCGAGCAGTTCGGCGGCGAAACGCAGATTATAGACGTTCGCCGCGTTTAATCCGGCGACTTCGTGAACGTAGCTCGAAACGGCTTCGAGCAGATTATTCACGCCGCCGTAATCGGCAAGACCGTGACCGTTTTTGTCCAGTTCGCGCCAGTGTTCGGCGTAGGATACGAGATAATCGAAGACCGTTCTGCCGCCGACGGTTTTGTCGAGCCACGCTTTGTCGCCCGTCCAGCGCAGATATTCCTTCGCCATCCGCGACATCGCGTAGTCGTTGACCGAATACCACGGACCGACTCCCGCGCCGGTCAAAAATTCCGTGCCGAAATGCTGGTGAATGTCGAGCGTCATCCACGTTTCAATCATTCTTTTGAGAATTTGCGGGTCGAGCATCGCCAGCAGCATCGCGCTCAGAGAAATGTCCCACAAAAACGTCGTCGTCTCCCAATATCTCGGCGCGAGCGTCACGTAAGTCGTGCCGTAAACCGAGTGCGGCGTGGTGCGTTTGAAAAACAACGCGCTCATCACCGCCGAATGATACAGCCGCTTGACCGATTCGTCGGTCGTCACGAGCGTCGGCAGATAGCCGGAAAAACGCGCGTTGTCCGGCGTGAATGCGGCTTGCAGTTCGGCGTTCCATTCGTCGGAAGTTTGTTTTGCAACCGCATCGAAATTATTGATAATCTGATCGAAATCATTCTGCGCGGCGTTCGCCGTTTCGCCCAAAGAATTGACGAACACGATTGATTTCGATTCGTTCGGCGCAAGTTCCAGATTGTAAATCAACCACGACGGCAAAACCTGTGTCGGTGCGGGACTCGCGCCCTGCAGAACGAATGCTTCGCTATTGACGGCTTTGCACAAAACGGCGTTACGCGATTTATCAATCGAACGCGCATTATCGTATTCGCCGGGAGAATACGCCGCGTTCCAAGGCTTGACCGATTTCGCCGCGCCGCCGTTAATCGCTAATTTTATTTCCGTTTTGCGCCGCGAATTCGAGATATTTTTGACGCTGAATTTGACCGCGACCGCCATCGTTTTGAACGGTACAATCGTCACGCTCGTGATTTCCAAGTCTTTGTAAACGGTTTTGCGTTCGATTCTGTCCGGCTGCCAGACGAATTCAACCGGCGTTTTCGTCGCCGCGAAATATTCTCCGTCAACGAATAACACGCCGGTCAAAAGTTCGCCGCCCGCGCCGAGCGGCGCGACGTTCATTTCGCCCTGCGCGAACGGCGGAAACGCGATGCTTCGCACGCCGACGGCATCCATCGCCGCCTGCGCGCAGCCCCATTGATTGGTCAATCCGGGCAGCGCGTATAAATCGCCGAATTTGTGCGTCATCACAATCGAGCGCATTGAATCAACCGTCGGAATATCGGGAATCGGCGAATTCGCCGGCGCGACTTCGGGAATCGGATTTTCTTTGCCGAAAATATCATTTTTCAGCATCGCGCCGGCGGCGATTCCCGCCATCGTGGTTTTTAGAAAATCTCGGCGTTTGAATTTACTCATAATTTAATTTTTTCTCAACCACAGATTTCGCGGATAAACGCGGATATTTCCTATACTTTTGCAAGGCAAATCTTTTGTCTTCAAAAGTTAAACGGCGTTTGTATAAAAAGTTTCGAGTTTCGCTCACGTTTTTGTTGCCGGTTCGGTCAGCGAAACTCGAAACTTTTAGCGCGCGAAATTATTAGAAAATAAATCGCGCCGAAAGCTGAATCTGTCGCGGTCCGCCCGCGCCGAGCAGTCCGCCGAGCTGACTGCCGACCGTCGAACAGCTCTGACCGAACGGACACAACTGATTGAGACTGCCGACCGTCGTGTCGGCGTTCAAACCGCCCGCCGGATCAGCGAAGTTCGTGCGGTTGAACAGGTTGAAAACTTCCAGTCGCAACTGAATCGCCGTCTTTTCGGTCAGCCGCGTGTTTTTGAAAACCGAGAAATCAACCTGCGCGAAACCGGGACCGCGCAGCGCGTTGCGTCCGAGATTGCCGAAAGTTCCGGCGGGCGGAATCGTGAACGCCGCCGCGTTGAACTGACATCCGGGAACGCTGTAATTGGAGCAATACGGATCAACGCCGGAAACGAGATTCGGACGCAGCGCGCCGCCGAAAATTCCGCCGGTAACGGTGACGTTGACCGGAAAACCCGAACGAATCTGCGTCAGCGTGTTCAACTGCCAGCCGTCGCCGATCCAGCGCGGAATATCGTCGTTTTTGAACAGACGGCGGAACGAAGGCACGTCGTAACTCGCGTCGAACGTGAAATTATGCCGCACGTCCTGACTGCTGCTCGCGCGGTCGGCGTTCAAATTCTGATAATTTTGATAATCGCTCAAAAACGGAATGACGTTATCAATCGTGTGCGACCAGGTGTAATTGGCGTTAAAGCGCACACCTCTCGACAGATTGCGTTTGAAAGTCGTCTGGAGCGCGTTGTAATTCGACTGCGGATAAGTTCCGATCTCGTAGATATTGCCGATGCCTGAGATCGGGCGTGTGCCGAAAGCGTCGAGCTGCGGGTTGAGATTGCGCGGCGTGACGACTCCGTTCGTCAGAATATCGAGAACGTGATTGCCGATGTAGCCGACCTGCAAAACGCCGAATCCGAAATCCTGCTGGACGTTCAGAGACCACTGCTGCGCGTAAGTCGTCGGCAGATTGCGGTCAATAATATAAACCGACCGCCCGTCGAGCGTATCGGAATTGTATTCCGCCGGAACAATCGGGTAAGTCGGGAAAAATATCTGCGTCTGCGGATAAGTGTTCGCCTGCGGCGAGCCGAAACTGGCGGGCAGTTCCTGATTGTAAAAAATGCCGTAGCCGCCGCGCACGACCGTTTTCTGATCGCCGAACACGTCGTAGGCGAAACCGAGGCGCGGACCGAAATTATTTTTGTCGGCGTTGTAGATTTTCTGACCGATTGGCGTGAAGGTTCGCGTCGCCAGATCGAAATTTTGCAGCAGCCCGTTTTTCTCGCGGCTGACCGTGCTGACATCATAGCGCAAACCCAGATTCAGCGTTAAACGCGGTCGCGCTTTCCAGTCGTCCTGAAAGAAAAACGAAACGTTTTCGTTGGCGTAGCTCAGTTTCGGATTGCCCGAACTTTGTCCGATCAACGGCGCGCCGCCGGCGAAATCGTTCGCCGAGAAAAAGAACAGAGTGTATTGATTGAGCGATTCGGCATCGCGGCGATTCAGCCGGATGTCCGTTCCGGCTTTGAACGAATGATTGCCGCGCACGAAGCTGAACGTGTCGAGAAACTGGTAAACCGATCCCGTGCGATATTGGTCGAACTGCGCCGGTCCGGGTCCGGCGATGGACGCGTCGGCGAAGATAAAATTGAAAATCGGCAGCGTCGAACTGCCCGCGCCGGCGTGTGTCGCGTTGCGGTTGATGCCAAACGCGAATTCGTTGACGGCGTTGGCGGACACGACGTAATTATGCGAAAACTTGAACAAATTAACGCGCAGACTGCCGTCGGCGGTTTGATCGGTGCCGACTCCGTAAGGCGTTTCGGTTTTCGAGTCGTTCAGATTATAACGGACGGAAAATCGGCTGCGGTCGCTGTAATTGTAATCGAGTTTGACCGAGCCGGTGTTTTCGCGCAGCTCGCCGTCTTTCTGCGCCTGATACTCGCCGAGCGTAAACACGCCGCTGCTGTCCGGCGCGCGCAGATTATTCGTGTTCGGCAGCGGCAAAAATTGCAGCACCGGACGCACCGACGCGGCGAATGTATTGCGAAACGCCGCCGTCGGAACCAAGCCGCGCAGCAGAATTCCGCGCGTCTGGCGCACGCCTTCGTAATTGGCGAAGAAAAATAATTTGTCTTTGATAATCGGACCGCTGATGTTGCCGCCGAATTGATTGAGCCGGAATTTCGAGCGCGGAAAACCGTATTTGTTATTGAAAAAATCGTTCGCGTCGAGCGATTCGTTGCGGAAATAATCGAAAAATCCGCCGTGCAGTTCGTTCGTGCCGCTTTTGGTGATCGGATTGATGACCGCGCTGATCGCCTGACCATACTGCGCCGAATAATTCTGCTCCAAAACCTGTACTTCCTGAATGCTGTCCATCGAAACGCGGTTGACGCGCGATTCGATGCGACCGAGAACGTTGGAAGTTCCGTTGGTGTCCACGCGTCCGGCATCAATGCCGTCAACTAAAACGCTCGCGCCGCCGAAGGTCGAAGGAATTCCGTTAATGCTCGTCTGAAATTGGTTGGTTGATTGCACCGAACCGGGAACGGTCGCCAGCAGCGACGTAAAATCGCGCCCGTTGACCGGCACATCTTCGATGCGCGCGGTCGAAATCGTGTCGCCGACGGCAGAAGTTTCCGTGTCGGTTTTCGTCTGATCGGTAACGGTGACGACCGCGCTGACCGCGCCGATGCCGACTTTCACGTCAACGCGGAGTTTTTCGCCGACCGCCAGCCGCGCGCCCGTTACAGACGCTTCTTCAAAACCGCTCGCCGCCGCTTTAACCGTGTAAACGCCCGTCGAAAGAGCCTGCGCGGTGTAGAGTCCGTTGTCGTCGGACTGCACGGTTTTCGTTTCGTTCGTGCCGATGTTGACGATGGTCACGGTCGCGTTCGGCACGACCGCGCCGTTTTGATCGTTGATAAATCCGGTGATCGAACCCGTATTCGACTGCGCGAAAACGCCCACTGCAAGAATAAATATAATTGCTAAAAGGTTACTTGCTCGTTTGATTTTGCCGCTGTATAAATTTTTCATCTTAAATCTCCAATTTCTGTTCGTTTTTAAATTTTTTCGCAATCGTCCTTAGTTGGGATTTCGGCAATCGCTTGAAAGTCCGGTGTCCATACGCCGTCTTTTTTCGGGTAATATCTTTCGAGTTTTTCCGCCGTCATCGGCAGCGTCGGCACGACATCGCGCCGATTAACCGGCTGTCCGTCGAATAATTTAATCACGCCGTCGAGACAGCGCAGACCGACGTATTCGGGAAACATCGCGGCACTGACTTTTAACGCTTCCTTTTTCATCAGCCAGTCTTTTTCGTGTTCGCCGGCGAGTCCGAAACCGGCGAGAACGACTTTATCGGCATCGAATCCGGCATCGCAATATCCTTGATACGCGCCCTGTCCGGTTTCGTCGTCCATCGCAAAAATCACGTCCACATCGCCGGTTTTTTTGAGAGTTTCAGCCGCGATTTTTCGCGCAATCGGCGGAGTCGCTTTGCCGTTGATCGAGGCGACGACCAGCGCGTCGGATTGGATACTTTTCACTCCGGCGGCAAATCCTTCGCTTCTGAGCAGACACGGGCGCAGTGTCGGCAAACCGACATCCAAAATTCTGAGCGGCGAATTATCTTCATTTTTGACGTTTTCGCCGACCCACACGCCGAGATCGTAACCCGCGTCGTAATCGCAAATCGCCACCATCGTCGCCATTCCGTTAATCGGATTGGCTTCGACGACGACGGGTTTTCCGGCTTCGCGCGCCATTTTCAAAATCTCTTCCAAACCTTCCGTCGCGGCGGGCGTTAAAATCAGCGCGTCAACTTCTTTCAACATTTCACGCGCCTGTTCGATTTGATTTTCGACGCTCAAATCGGCATCTTTGACGACGATTTCCGCACCGTACTGCGCCCCGCGCCTTTTCAGAATTTCGATGATGATTTGATACCAGATGTGAAAACTGTAATTCGTCAGATAACCAATTTTTTTCGGCGTTTTCGACGCTTTGACCAGCGGCACGGCGGCAATCGCCGCGTCGAGCTGCGGCGGCGGATTATATTCCGTGACCAACGATTGATTTTCTCCCGTTGCTGCTGTTTGACTCATATATTTGCTGCTCCAAACTATTCAATTTATTTTTTAGCCACAGATTTTCACAGATAAACACGGATGTTTTAAAGGATTAAAAGCAAGATTATTCATTTGGTTCTTATCTGTGTAAATCTGCGGTTCATTTCTTAATTTTTTAACTTTTGATTTTTAACTTTTAACTACTCGGTCTGCGGCACGCCGCCGATCTGCGTTAAAAGTCCGCCGTCCACCGTCCAGATCGCGCCGGTCACGAACGACGAACTTTCGTGCGCCAGAAACGCGACGACTTCGGCGATTTCGCGCGGCTGGGCGATGCGTCCCAAAGGGTGCATCTGATTGCAGGCATCGTAAACCGACTGCGGATTCGGGTCTAACGAAGCCGCCCATTCGAGCATCGGCGTATCAACCGTTCCCGGACAAACGCAGTTGGCGCGAATGTTTTTTTTGGCGAAATCCATCGCTATCGAACGCGTCAAACCCAAAAGCCCGTGTTTGCTGACCGTGTAAGCCAAAACGTGCTGCTGACTCGCCAACGCCTGTACGCTTGAAACATTGACAATCGTGCCGCCGCCCGCGTCTTCCAAAAACGGAATGACGGCGCGCGCGGCATTCCACGCGCCTTTCAGATTGACATTCAAAACTTCGTTCCATTCACCTTCCGAAGTCGAAACCGCCGTGCCATAACGCTGAATTCCGGCACTGACGACCAATGAATTAATTTTCCCGAAGGTGGTGTAAACAAAATCGGCGGCGGCTTCCACCGCGTCAAAATCAGCGACGTTGACGCGTTCAAAAATCGCTTTTCCGCCCTTTTGTTTGATTTTTTCGCAGGTTTCGTTTCCGGCTTCGTCGTTCCAGTCGAGAATCGCCACCTTTGCGCCGCGCTCGGCGAAAATTTCGCAGGCGGCTTGCCCGATGCCCAGCGCGCCGCCGGTGACGACAATTACTTTTTCATCAAATCTCATATATTTTCCCCGTATTTTTCGTCGTTTTCGAGCGGATTGATCTCGCTTTTCGCCGCCGCGTTTTCCACATTTTCCGGCGCGACCGGCGCGGGCGGCGGCAGGTGCAGATACCACGTAAAGTAAAGAATGACTATACTTACCGCAGTCGTGGCGAGCAGCGTAAAACCGATTTCGAGCCGGTGCAGAACCAGATACAGCATCGAAACATAAAGCGCGATAATACCGATCATCGCAATGATCGTGTTCGTAAAATCACGCGCGAACGACGATTGTTTTTTGAAATGCGGATTTTCCGCCAGAACCGCCGCTTTCGCCGGTCGCCACGCGCCCGCCGGCTGAACTTTCGCGTAGAAAACCTTCAGCGTCTCGATGTCCGTCGGCTGCGTCAAAAGCGAAACGGTGATCGTCACAATCGTCGAAAGAATCGCAATCACCGGAAATCCGATGTAGAGCGGCAAAGGCTGATCGAGATACGTCGTATCTAAAACGACTTGTCCGAGCGACAGAATCATTCCGCCGAAAACGCCCGCCGCGTAACCCTGTCCGTTCAAACGCCACCAATACCAGCGAAGCACGTTCGGCGGCAGAATTCCGGCGGCGAGCGTCCCGAAAATCCACAGAAACGCCGTGTTGATCGAAGTGCCGAAAACCGAAATAATCAGCCCGACGATGATTAACAGTGCCGAAGAAATGTAGCTGACGAAAATGAGCTTTTTGTCGTTCGCGTCCGGGTTGATGTAGCGTTGATAAACGTCTTTGACGAGATACGCCGCGCCGCCGTTGACGGTCGAACTGAACGTCGCCAGAAACCCCGAAAGCAGCGCGGCGAGCATAAATCCGACCAGACCGACGGGCAGCATCGAACCGATAATCAGCGGCAAAGCGGTTTCCGGGTCGGCGTTTAATTTCGCGTCCAAAACCGCATTGCCGATGCCCATTATCGCCATTACCGCAATCGCCATCGCAAAACACCAGCGCACGGTGTGAATCGCGCCCCACAACGCGCCCAATTTTGAAGCGTCGCGTTCATCTTTCGCCGCCAAAAAACGCTGAAAATCGTAAAGTTGTTCGGGACCGCTGAAACACAGCAGCAGACCTTTCGCCAGCCACACCGCGACCAGCGCGCCGAATAACGAATAATCCGTGCCGCCCGAAACCAATCCCTGAAACGCTTCCGGGCGAAACGACGGCATAATATCCATCCAGCCGTTCGGAATTTTCGCCGCGAACCGCGCCGCGTCGAAGTGCAGATAACCGATGATCGAAAAAATAATCGCGCCCGCGCTCAACACAATCGTCTGGACGATTTCGACGCGCACGATGCCGTGAAAACCGCCTAAAATAACATACAATCCGGTCACGCCGAGAATTAAAATCGCGCAGACATTCGGCGAAAACGGCAGAAAAATCGCGCCGAATTTCCCCATCCCGATTGCCGAATAACCGAGCAGCGCGGAGATAGTTAGAATAGCGAACAAAGTGTAGGAAAGCCGCGCCAAATCGCCCGCTTTAGAATTGCCGAAACGGGTTTTCATCCATTCCGCGCCGGTCATCGCGTCCGAACGCCGAATCCATTTGCCCATATACGCGAGATAAAAAGCCGTGATCGGAAATCCCCACAGCCAATGCACCCACATTCCCTTCAAACCCAATGCGATAAAGGTCGAAACGATCCACATTGTTCCCGTAATGTCGAAATACGACGACGAACCAGACATCGCCAACGCCCACCACGGAAGCTGTCGTCCGCCCAGGAAATAAGACGACATTCCCTTCGCCGCTTTCCGCTTCATCGCAAACCCGATGCTCATAATAGCGGCGAGATAAATGACGACGATGATCTGATCGAGAGTCGAAAGCTGCATAATTTTGCGGTTTTAGTTTTGAGCTAAGTAAAAGTTTATTTAATTGTAAATTTCGGTCTAACCAGCAAAAATTTGATTAGAAATAATAATCAGAGTAGTGATAATCGCTCGCTAAACGCGTTCAAAATACTTTGTTATCGCTGGTGATTAAGTAATTTGTAACATTCCTTTTTCAGTCTGTCAACACCTTTTTTGTAAATTTATTTTGATTCGCGCGAAAGATTTGAAAAGGTTTTCGCCGCCGATTGCAGAATGGAAGCGAGGTGATTGTTCCAGTAAAACCAGTCGTGTCCGCCGAAAAACTGCCGGAATTCGTGAGCGATGCCGCGCCGCCGGAACACGGCGGCGAGCCGCTGATTAACTGCAAAAAAAGCGTCTTCCCGACCGCAGTCGAAATAGAAAAAAGGCAGTTCGGGGATTTTTTCAGCCGGAAAATTTTCGACGATTTGAAAAAGATTGTTTTCAGCGCGAACATTTTCATCGCTGAAAACATAGTCAACCGACGAGTTTATTTCCCGCCAAATTTCGCTTTTCGCCCCGCCGCAAACTTCCGCCGCGTGGAACGCTCCGCTCATTGACGCGGCGAAACAGAACATTGCCGGTCGCCGCAGCGCGAATTTGAACGCGCCGTAACCGCCCATCGAAAGTCCGGCAATCGCCCGCGCCGCTCGCTTTTACCGATCTTGTAATCGCGCTCGGCGGCGGGAAACAATTCGTCGAAAAAGAAACTTTCGTAAAAATGTTCTTTCAAATTTAATGCGTCCGAATACCAATTATCGCCGCCATCGGCGCAGATTATCACGCCCGGAAAATCTTTCGCGTATTCGACGATGCGGGTTTCGGTCAGCCAGTTATCAAAGCGTCCGAAAAGTCCGTGCAGCAGATACAAAACCGGAAATTCGCCGTCGTAATTTTCGTAATTTTCCGGCAAAATCGCGCAGTAATCTACTTCTTTGGCGAGTAAATCGCTCGACAGCCGAAGATTTTTTATTCTTAACTCGTTTGTTTGCCGCACTAAAAGAAATTTTGCAGCGCGATTGGAATCGCCCCGAACAGACTCGGACGCTGGACGCTCGCCGGACGAATATCAATTTTGACGACCGACGGAATCAGGTAGCGGCTTTTCACTTTTTCCTTGATAATCGGCGCGAGCAAATCCCACGCGGCGGAAATTTCGCCGCCGATGACGACGATTTCGGGACTCAAACCGTGTACGAGACTGGCGATGCCTTCGCCGAGATATTCCGCCGTGGCGCGCAGCGCGGCAATCGCTTTTTCGTCGCCGCGCTGCGCTTGCGCGATAATGTCGGTGATCGAAGTCGTAATCGAGCCGTTTTTATTGTTCATCAAACGATGATAACGCGCAATCGTCGCGCTTTCGGAGGCGAGCGTTTCCCAGCAGCCTTTGCGCCCGCACGAACAGACTTCGCCGTTCGGCTCCAGACACATATGCCCGAAGCCGCCGAGTCCGAGCTGTGAGCCGACGTGCAGTTCGCCGTTGATAATCAAACCCGTGCCGAGTCCGTCCACAACCAAAATGTAGAGCAGACTTTTGACCTTAATTTCATCGAGCGGACCATACCACAACTCGGAAAAAGCCGCCGCATTCGCGTCGTTTTCGACGAACACCGGCAGCTTCAGATGTTTTTCGAGAATCGCTTTGACGGGCGTATCGTTCCATTCGAGATTCGGCGAAACGATCACTTCGCCCGTATCTCGTTTGATCAAACCCGGAACGCTCACGCCGACCGCTTCAAACTTGGCGCGCGGATAAGTTTTTTCGATGGTTTTTTTGATTTCCGCCGACAATTTCGCCAAAAATTCCGGCGGCTTGCCTTCGGTCATCAAAGCCTTCTGTTTCAAAATCCGCCCGTTAAAATCGCTGACCGCGTAAACCGTATCGCGCACACCGATGTCAATCGCCAGCACGTAGGCGTTTTCGCCGTTGACATACAGATAAGTCGGTTTACGTCCGCCGCTCGAAGGACCTTCCGCGCCTTCGTAAATCACGCCTTTGCGAATCAGGCGATTGACAATCGAAGACACCGTTCCCGGTTGCAAGCCGGAAACCTTGGCGATTTCCGCCCGCGAAATCGGCTGTTTTTCCCGAATCAAATGCAGCAGCAAAGTCTGGTTGATATTTCTGATGTCGTGAATATCAACCATTTTCAGTTCGCTTTTCTTCTCTTTTTTCATCTCTTTAACTGTTACATCAAAATTCGCTCTTCCGGCAAATAACGCCGGAATCGGTATTTACGCGCCCTTTCCCGAAACCGCCGAAGAACTGTTCGACAAATTAATAAATATTCATTTTAGTGGAACATTTTTCCTGACGCAAAAAGCCCTGCCAGAATGATCGGAAGTTTCATCCCGAATTCTTCGCCCAATCCGTCGCGGATTTTCCAGTCAACCGGATTGACCGCCGCTTTGATTTTTACCAAAACTTCATCGGCTTTCGGTTACGGACGTTCCGTTTCCGTATAATTCAAAACGCTCTCATCGCCGTATTCTTCAATTTTACCGCTTTCATAATTTATGTGTTGTGATATAAATAGGCGCGTAAGGCGGAAACGGCTCGGCGCGGTAAACGGCGACCGGCAAAAATTCGATCAAATCGGCGGAAGAGTTTTCCGATTGATTTTTTCCCCGATTTTGTAAATCATTTAATTCGGACATTTGATAACTTTTGAGTCTATACGCTCTATATTTTTGACAGTATAATCGTTTTCTCGGATGTAGTGTAATGTTTGATAAATATCTTTTTAAACAAAGCAAATTCATCGCATACAGTCAGTTTGCGTCTGATAACAAATAAAAACCAAACTTTATACGGAAGAGGCGAGAATATCTTTAGTATCTTGAAAGTCCCAGCCTTTCCATTTGATCTTCTTCAATTTATTCAAGAAAGAAAAAGAATACACACCAACTGTATCCCTTTATATTTAAGTTTCACGTGAACAAGCAACCGACAGTCGGGAAACGAGAAAATTGCTGATGCTGACGAACATCTTACAAACGCTTTTTCATAGTTGAGCGATTTTCGCGCATAATCACTATAAAGATACCCGAAGATTTGCAGACCATAAGAGCTGCCGAGCGAAAAAATGAACGTCGGCTGGTGCAAATACTGATCGTAATGTTTGACATAATGAGAATTCACGAATAATGCGTTAGCCGACGTTCATTTTTTATTATCAGATGCGCCTTTTGATTTGTTCTATGCACTTTCTTTCTTCTCATCAGCTGAAAATTTCGTAACTTGCAAAGTGATAAATAAAGCGGCGCGTGTCGGTTAAATTCTCATCAACACTTCTCGCTGCGGCGCGTGTATTTTTGACAAATTAAGAGTCTGTTTAAATTTTCAAGAAGCCAGTTGTTTGAGCATAATTCGGATCATTGCCAGTTGGATAAATGCCTTTGAAACTTCCGTGCTTTCCTCATAATCTTTAACTAAGCGACGATTCCAAATTAACCAACCAAAAGTTCTTTCGACGATCCAGCGTTTCGGCTGCACTTGAAAGCCGCCAACTCCTAACACTTTATTGACGATTTCAAACACGAACCCAAACAATTGTTCGATTCCGCGGACATACTTTTCTCCATCAAATCCTTGATCCGCTAAAACTTTCTCCAATCTCGGATATTTGCCCCGCACTTGATAAAACAGTTTTTCCGCTCCGGCGCGTTCTCCGACATTTGCCGCGACGATCAAAATCCCCATCATCAGCCCCAGCGTATCAGTCAGAATAAATCGCTTTCTCCCATTTACTTTCTTGTTCCCGTCTATTCCTTTTTCCTCGGTTACAGAAGCCGTTTTAACGCTTTGCGAGTCCACCAATCCCAAACTCGGACTGCTTTGCTTTCCTTTTTTGACGCGCGCCTTCTCACGTAAAGTGTCGTGAATGATTTCGATCAAGCCGGTCGTTTCAAATTTCCGAAAATAATAATAAACCAACTGCCACTTGGGAAAATCAAGTGGTAAATATCGCCATTGACAGCCTGTTTTAACGACATACAATACAGCATCAATAATTCTTCTCAAACTGTGCTTGCGCTTTCTTCCATCTTCAATAAACTCTGCTATAATTTTCCATCGGGCATCCGTTAAATTTGTTTCATAACTCATTTGTTCGCTAACTCCTTGAATTTTATTAGTCTAAAACCAAGTTTAGCGAACCGGATGCTCGTTTTTCAATTTTTATTTTCAAATTTAAACAAACTCTCAGATACTCCGCGCACTCTCAAATCATCGCTTCTTGTTCAGGGCAAAAATCAAACTCGCCGCCTAATCTCCAAACCTGCCGATCAAGCCGTATCAAATTACCGGACGGACGAAAAGTTTTGAGCCTCGCTTTAGGAAGTTTTGAGCCTCACTTTAGGAAGTTCTGAACCTCACTTTTAGGAAGTTCTGAACCTCACTTGTCAATCCGGGCAAAGTTTTCCACAGGTAAATAGGAAGTTCTGAACCTCACTATAAGGAGTTCTGAACCTCACTTAGCCAAAAAATAGGAAGTTCTGAACCTCACTTTGTCGAAAAATAGGAAGTTCTGAACCTCACTGTAAGGAGTTCTGAACCTCACTTGGATACTGCTAAGAAGTTCTGAACCTCACTTTTAGGGAGTTCTGAACCTCACTTGCTTTCTGTTAAACATAACAAAAAAAAGGGATTTCCCGCAATTTTTCGGCGGCTATCCTTTCTTTTATCCTTTTAATCTTATTTTTAACCTAAGAAGAAGAATTTTCACTCAACGCGACGTTTTTTATTTTGTTGCTTTTTTCGATTTGATTGGCTTTTATCGTTTCACCGGAAAAGGTAGGCGAAGGAATCAGGTGAATCATATAATCAACAATTTTGTTTTTTTTCTTTCCGTCAAAAATCGGCTCAATTTTGTAATCGAGCAGTACCGGTGACTGCTTGGAAAAAAATTGCTTCTGCTTTCTGGAGATCGGCATTTCTCCGTCCGTGTCATTACGAATCGCCGTTCCTTTTGCCATTTTCTTCGGATAACTGCCGGTTTTCATTTCAACGAGCGCTTTTTCAACATTTTTCAGATTTGACTGGATGCGCTTTTGCGGAGTCAAACCAAAATCTTTGATTATCGTTGACAAAAGAATACTGTACTTGGTGGAAACTGAGGCTTGTGTGAAATGATGTGACAATCGTTTATGAAGCTGCCGGGAAATCGCGCTCCGGTAACTCATCACCTGAGTATAGTTATAAAGGCGAAAATTTGTCTGTAAAATACTCTCCGTGACAAACGGAGAGAAAACAACGAACGTCTGCGTCTCGTCGCCTTCGCCGCTGATGCCCAGATTTTCGATGGGACTAAAAATAACTTTGTCTTTTTTATTATTGGCGTTGATCAGTTCGAGACGCGTCAAAGCCAAAATGTCCAGAGATTCCCGAATTTGATTGTGACTTGTCGTATGATTATGCTTTTCCAACTCTACTCGAACCTGATAAATGCTAAAAGCTACTCCCGCCTGATTGTCGAGAAACTTTCCGGCTCCATCCACCGCCAACTTTCTCAACACTTCTTCAAGGATTTGCTCTCTCGCCCCCGGATAAAAATACTTCATCTCGCGCGTTTCAGGGTTAATCAATCCGGCGGGGTGTATCGCCAGCAGTCTTTTGACACCGCGACACTCAAATTCGCGCATAATAACCGGCAATGCGTTCGCAGAGTCGGCTTCGCTCCGGCGATCCCAGACATACTTCGGCATAAAGTCGTAAAGTTCGATTGTCTGCGAATAATCCCCGACCGGATGTTTGTCGGACTCTTCCAGTAATTGAAACAGAACCAGTTGAAGCGGCTGCGCTAAACTGTGTTCGTCATACTTTTTTTGATTTTTCTTCACAGACTTTTTTCCTCAGTCAAATTTATGAAAAGCAGTGAATTTTAACACTTTTGCCGCTGTTTGAAAATTATGATGAAGAATTTGTTTGATTAAAAATTTGGCTTGATAAAATTATTTGACGAGTTCGCCGATTCCGTAATCGTGGCGCAGTGAGAGATAACTTTGCGCCTGCAATTCGTCGCTGACGCGCTCGCTCAAGTCTAATTCGCGCGGCGGCACGCTGTCGCTCATCTTCTGCAGCGACCATTTTAGATATTCCTGAAAAATATTAACGGTGACTGCGGAGAATTCGACGGTATCGCGCGCCATTTGATTGACGATTTCAACTGCCGTTTCACCTTGATAGTCTTTATTTTTTGTTCGAAAAATCATTTTAAATCCCGTGTTATGTTATTTATTTCGCGCTGTACAATTCAATATTATATTGCCGCGTGTTATAAAATATACAGTGTAAATGCGGTTAATTCATCAGTAATTTCTCTGATAGACAAAATGGCGGTAAAATCAATAATTATTTTTTGATGACGAATAAAATGACGAGAAAAAGCGAATATGAACAGCCGGACATCGAGTTTCAGCTGCGCGAACGCGAGCGTTTTTTGCGAACGCTGATTACGAACTTGCCGGGTGCGGTTTATCGCTCAAAAACAGACGCGGAATTTACCAAAGAATTTGTCAGCGACGGCTGTCTCGATTTGACGGGTTTTCAGGCTGCCGAACTCAACGGCGTGAATGCCGTGACGAGTTGGAACGAATTAATTCACCCGCAAGACCGCGAACGCATTTTCGGTGAAATGCGCCGGTTTGTTGAAGATGAACGGAGAATTGAAAATAAACAATTTCAGATTCATTATCGCCTTGTCGCCCGCGACGGATCGGTCAAGCACGTCCACGAAAGATTTCGATTCGTCCACGATTCGCTCGGCGCAATCTCCGCGCTCGAAGGTTTTATAACCGACATCACCGAAAAAGATCGGGCGGAAATGAATCTCGTATTTCTCGCCGAGATCAGTCAAATTCTTGTAAACGTCAGAAATATTGACGAAATGATGCGAACCGTCGGGGCGAAAATCGGCACGTTTTTGAATCTCTCAAACTGCTCGTTTGCCAAAATCAGAGAAGCGGCGGACGAAGCGGTCATTACGCACGAATGGCATCGGACGGACGCGCCCGATTTGCGCGGCGTTTATCGTATTTCCGATCTCGTTACCGACAAATTTCTGAATGCCGTCCGCGCCGGAGAAATGTTCGTCGTCCGCGACACACAGACCGATTCGCGCACCGACACGGCGCGATACACGGCTTTGCAAATTGGCTCATTCGTCAGTGTTCCGCTGATCCGAAAGGGAAATTGGAAGTTTTTGCTCGTTGTTTATGATTCAAAGGCGCGCGATTGGCGAACGGAAGAAATCAAATTGATCCGCGAACTGACCGAACGCATCTGGACGCGGCTCGAACGCGCCCGCGCCGAAACAAAACTGCGCGAATCGGAAAACCGTTACAAACTGCTCGCCGAAAATATGCACGATCTCGTCTGTCTGCAAGACCTCGACGGGAAATATCTCTATGTTTCGCCGTCGTCGGAACTGCTGCTCGGCTACCCGCCGGAAGAACTCGTCGGCGTTTCGCCCTTTGATAATTTGTTCCACCCGGAAGACATCGAAATCATCCGCGACGCGGCTTACGCCAGACTTTTGAGCGGCAAAATCAGCGGAATTATTATCGAACACCGAATGCGCGATAAAAAGGGCGAATACTGCTGGTTTGAAACGATGGCGCAGGTCGTCGCCGCGCCGAACGGCGAAATTTTGCAGCTTCAGACCGTTTCGCGCGACATAACAAAACGTAAAGAGACCGAAGTCGAACGCGAAAAGACGCAGAAAGAATTGGCGCAGTTGTTTTTGAGCGAACAGGAAGCGCGCCGCGAAGCCGACATCGCGCTCATCAAAGCCGAACACGCGAGCCGCGCCAAAGACGAATTTCTGCAAATGGTGTCGCACGAATTCCGCACGCCGCTGACGACGATCAAAACGCTGGTCAGAGTTTTACAGCGCAACGGCAAATCCGAAACCGAACGGCAGAAACATCTCGAAACCATCGCTTCGGAATGCGACCGGCAGGTTGATATGATCTTAAATCTGCTCGACGTTTCGCGGCTTGACGAAGGCGATGTGGATTTGAAACACGAACCGGTTGACATCAACCGCGTATTGACATCGTGCGACAAAATCGAGCGTCCCGCCGCCGATTCCCGTCGTCAGGTTTTCATAGTGGAAAGGGACGAATCTTTGCCGCCGGTGCGCGGCGACGAAAAAGCGATTCGCCGCGCGCTCTGCACGATCATCGAAAACGCGGTCAAATATACGCCCGAAGGCGGAATAATCAGCGTTCGGGCGCAGCTCGTCGAACATTTGAAAACCGGAGCGGACAAAATGCAAGCGGATAAAAAAATCATCGCGGAGATATTCGGCGATTTGCCCGCGCAGATGAATTTTTCAGTCGGCAGAGAAAAATCGGGCGCGGAGATTGCCGTCATCATCTGCGACAGCGGACGCGGTATTTTGCCCGAAGATATTCCGCGAATTTTTCAAAAATTTTATCGCGGCGCGAAACCGAACGCCGATAGCGCGACCGACGGCACGCCCGACGATGCCGCCGGAAAAGCCGAAACGCCCGGTGTCGGTTTGGGATTATATCTGGCAAAGCGTCTGATTAACGGGCTTGGCGGACGAATCGCAGTGAATTCGGAAGTCGGGCGCGGAAGTTGCTTTACCGTGTTTTTACCCGTTTGGAACGAAGAATTGAACGAAAAGGATACGATTGACGAATATGAATTCGACGAAAAATACCCCGAAGAAAAGACTTCTCGCGGTTGAAGATAACGCGCAACTGCTCGGCGCAATGGCGATTTGTCTGGAACAGGAAGGCTACGAAGTTCTGACTGCCCGCAATGGCAATGACGCTTTTGTGCTGATCGCGGAAACAATTCCCGATTTGATTATCAGCGATATAATGATGCCGCGCGGCGACGGTTTTTCGCTCGTCAAAAATCTGCGCTCGAATCCGCGCACCGAACTGATTCCGCTTATTTTTCTGACGGCGAAAGACGGGCGCGGCAATCGTCTGAACGGCATTCGCGCCGGAGTTGACGCGTATTTGACCAAGCCGTTCGAGCCGGAAGAACTGGTTTTAACCATCGAAAATATCCTGAATCGCGTTAAGCGAACGCAAAGCCGCGTCGCGCACGACGCTAATTCAGGGGCGAAAAAATCCGCCGGAAGTTGTGCGACACCCAATAATATCAATCCGTCAAATTTGACCGAAACCGAAACGCGCATCGCCGCGCTCGTCGCCGACGGGCTGAGCAATAAGGAAATCGCGGCGCGGCGCAAACTCAGCGTCCGCACCGTCGAATCGCACGTTTCGCACATTCTCGCCAAAAAAGGTTTCTCCAACCGCGTCGAAATCGCCCGTTATATCGGTTCGGGATATTAGCTTCTAAAGCGAGTAAAGCGAAGTCTTCTTTCTCAAAAAAAATTCTGTAAATCCGACGATTCGCACTGATTTTATTTATTTTTCAGCGACGGATTACAAATCAAATACTTCGGAAAATTTCAAATTGCCGAAGTCTGAATAAATAACTTATAAGCGGAAATACTTAGATTGAGTAAGTGGTAATACGGATTTGTTCGACCGTCTAATACTTTAAACTAGCAGGGAAACAGGAGACAAGTTTATTATGACATTAGATCAAATTAAAAATTTGGGAGCTAAATCTTTGAGCTTCCGCAATTCATTATTTAACCATTCATTATTGGCAGTCGCGCTTTTACTGCCGATGCTTTTCGTCGCTTCGTGCGCCGAAAGTTCGAGCGAAAAGGCTGATCGGGTCGGCGGCGTAACGGCGCAGCAAATTATCGAAAATCCGTCGGCTTATGTCGGTAAAACCGTCACGGTCAGCGGCGATGTCGAAGAAATTCACGGACCGCGGGCATTTAATATGGACAGCGGCACGAGTTTGGGCGAACTGCTCGTCGTCGGGCGCGAACCGTTTCCCCAAATTCCCGGAAACGAAAGCCGCGCGTATGTTATCAACGATGTGGCGACGGTAACGGGCGTGATAAAAATGTTCAACGCCGACGAAGTGAAAAAAGACATCGGCTGGGATTTAGACCCGAATATCGGCTCGGCATTTAATAACAAGCCGGTTTTAATCGTGAGCAAAGCCGAATTCCGCGCCGGCAATGGCGGCGGAACAACCGCGACCACGACTACCGGAAACACGATGACCGCGACAGATGGAAATATGATGCCCGCGACAGCCGGAAATACGATGACCGGAGAAAATAACGGTCAGCCGATGGCAGGCGCGGGCAGCGGTCAGACAATGGGAGCGGGCGCAGGCAACAGTCAGATGATGACGGGAGCGAACAACGGAAAAATGGCGGCGGGAGATAATATCACCGACACCGGCGTTTACGCTTCGACGGCGGACAAATCAATGCTCGCGGGCAAGTCGGCGATGTTTGACAACGCGCGAGTCGTCCGAGTGGTCGGACCGCGCACTTTTACGATTGCTTCCGGCAATGATGAAATTTATGTAATGCTCGACGACGAATCGGCTCGCGGTGTCGGCACACAGGGGAAAATTGACAAAGGTGATAGAGTGAATGTGGGAGGCACGTTCGAGCGTTTACAAATGGATGAAATAAAAGACATCAAAAGTAACCGCTTTCGCGCATTGACCGACACGGAACGCAATTATCTTGAAAAGACGAAACTTTATTTGCAGGCGAATAAAGTCAGCGGTTCAAAATAATTAAACAATTGGCAGCGGGCGGCAGGAAAATATGAAAAATTCGCTTGCCGCCCGCCAAACAAAACGGAGGAAAAGAAATGATTTGGACAATTATAGTAGTTTTATTGGTTTTGTGGCTGCTCGGATTTATCGCTCACATCGGCGGCGCGTTGATTCATTTGATATTAGTCGTAGCGGCGGTTGTATTGGTTTACAAACTCGTTACGGGTCGCCGTGTAACATAATCTAAACGTCATTTATACGGCACGATAAAGTCCGCGCGTGAGCAGGGACGGAACGCTCAAATTGAACGCTCCGTCCTTAACCACGCGCGGGTTTCAGTTTTATCAGACTTGTGAATCAACGACGATTTCTTCCGCGTTTTCTTCGCCTTTGATTTTGATTTTTCGGTCTAAAATGTCTTCGACGTAAATCATTTTTATCAATACTAAAATCGCGGCGACCAGCGGCACGGCAATTAATAAACCGGTGAATCCGAACAAAACAGCGAGTAAAATCTGCGAAACGATGACCAGCACGGGCGGCAGAGAAACGGCTCGCTGCTGAATCAGCGGCGAGATGATAAAACCGTCGAGATTCTGCACGGCGAGATACAAACCAAAACATAAACCGCTTGCCGGGGACTTTGCGACAGGGCGATCAAAATGGCGGGCGCGGCGGCGATAAACGGTCCGATATTCGGAATGAACGTCAAAAGACCGGCGATAATGCCGAGCGGGATCGCAAACGGAACGCCGAGAAACCACAAGCCTGAAATAGTCAGCGTCCCGTTGATAATCATCGAAACGGAAATTCCCGCCAAAAATCGTCCGAGCGTGATGTCAATCATCTGGAGAATCTCACGCGCTCGTTTTTCTCTTTTTTTCGGCACGAGTTTGACGATGCCTTCGTTGTAGTGCGACGGGCTAAAAGCCAGATAAAGGGCGATCATCAAAACTATCAGCAAATTTGTGATAATGTTGAGAGCGGTCGAAAAAAATCCGGTTACGCGCCCGAACAAACTCACCGATTCTCCGCCCATTATAAGCTGCTGCGCCGACGGAACGCGCTCAATAATCTTTCGCCCAATCGGATATTGCGCGAGCTGCCATCGGGCATTTTCATAGACGACGGGCAGTTGATCGGACAATTCTTCAAACTGCCGCTCGACCGACGGAGCGAGCAGCCACGCGCCGAGCGCGATGACGGCAACTAAAAACACCAAAACGACCACTAACGCCCAGCCGTCCGACAGCGGCGTGTATTTGCTCAAAAATCCGCCTAAAGAACGAAGAAAAACCGCCAGCAGAAAACCGGCGAAGACGAGCAGAAAAATATCCGCGCCCGCCCACAAAACCGCCAGAGTCAAAACTAACGCCGTGATAACGCCGCCCGCGATCAACACTTTTTGGGCGAAAATCATTTGCGGCGACCAAAACGCCGGCGGCTGATCAGATTCAGACAATTCGGCTGTTATTAATTTTTCATTCATTAAATTTCGGGATGAGTGATCGGACAGAAGTATTTTCAAGAGTTTTTTAGCCGCAGATATTTACGGATCAGCACAAATAAAGAATGAATAAAAATCGGGACTCGTCCCAATTAAGTTCACTAATCTGACTTTATCCGTGAATATCTGCGGCTAGATATAATTCTATTTTGTACTACTTTGATGGTTTCTTCTTTAAAACCAATGAGGCGCGGTTCGGTAAAACCACGCCCCAAATAAACCGAAAGCAATGTGTTTAACCCGCTTCCGTTTTACAGTTTTTCTTAACGACGATTTTTGTCAGTCAAATCTTCGACATCAACATCGGTTCGTTTGACCGTATCGCTGACGGTTTCAGTGCGTTCGGTAACGTCTTTGCCAACGACGACTTCTCCGACGACGCGGGCTGTTTTACCGACGACGGCTTCTTCGTCTCTTTCAGTAACGGTAAAATTACCGTCTTTAATCGCCGCCATATCAGCATCGGTCACGTCTCGATCAACGACGCGGCGATTGACGGTTACGTTTTCATCGCGCAAACTTACCGTTTCTTCGACCGGAGTTTCCGTAACTGTCGTTCTGACATTTACGCCGCCGCTTTCGACCGTGCGTTTGCCGACGTTTAACTGTTCTTCAATTACCGGAATGGCGACTTCGCCTGTATTTGTGTCGCGGCGCGTCGTGGTATCCACGACAGGTTTCGCGGTAGTTTCCGCCACAGGTCTCGCGGTGGTCGTGGTCTGCTGTGTGGCGTTTGTGTAAATCTGTTGTCCGCCGCAGGCTTTCCATTTGCTTTCGATAAATAAAGCGTCTTCCGCCGTGCGCGGCGCGGCGCGTAAAACGATGCCGCCTGATTTTA